>NZ_CATNLW010000001.1:0-2202518 GCF_950101875.1 Aestuariimicrobium sp. T2.26MG-19.2B
ATTAGCAGCTGTTTCCAACTGTTATCCCAAAGTCTGGGGCAGGTTACTCACGTGTTACTCACCCGTTCGCCGCTCGTGTACCCCGAAAGGCCTTACCGCTCGACTTGCATGTGTTAAGCACGCCGCCAGCGTTCGTCCTGAGCCAGGATCAAACTCTCCGTTGAAAACAACAACCACCCCACCACAAAAGGCGAGGCAGCCAAGAGTTCCGAATCCCGACAAAAGAAACCATTGCTGGATCTTACTGTCATTCATCAAAGGAATCTCCACCCAAACCAACCCCAAAAGGCCAGCCCAGGCACGAGACAAAAAATACTGTCATTACATAGCATTGACTATAAAGCACGCTGTTGAGTTCTCAAGATTCGGGTGCGACCCACACATCCAACCCGAAGGCCATCCGCAAGGGGCAACTCGTGAAACTTTACTTCTTCCTCGCCTTCGGAGTCAAATCCGCCGGCTTGGTTCCTTTTCGATTCAATGTCATCCAGGAATGGATTTCATTTCTTCTCCGAGGATCAGCCGCCCCGTGGGGCAACCTGATGAACTTTAGTTGTATTCGGGAGCCGGGTCAAATCCGCCTCCCTGCACATTCTTGCGTCATTCACGATCCGAGTGGGTACCAGCTGTACGCACACTCATCCCGTGAGGGATGTTCAAGAGATGTGGCCCTGGGTCCGTCCGGCTCCACTCCGAGGAGCTCCGCCGTCCGTCTCACCTTCAAGGCTCGGTAAACATTACGCGCAGGTCACCGATCGCGCAAACCCGGTCGGTGTGAGCTTGTCGACATCGCGCAGCCCCAAGCCAGACCGGGTTCGCTCCCTCCCGGGCTCGGTCAGCCCTTGGGCAGCAGCAGGGCGCCAAGCGTCCGCTTGCCTCGGCGGAGCAGTGCCACTCCGCCCGGCAGCAGGTCGTCAGCCACGAGTCGGCGCTCGGGGTCGGTGACCTTCTCGTTGTTGAGATAGGCACCGCCCTCGTCCACGGCGCGGCGGGCGGCTCCCTTGGAGTCCACGACCCCGGCCAGCACGAGTGCATCCACGACGTTGGGCAAGCTGCCGTCCGTCAGCTCGACGCCTCCCACCTCGTGGGCCACGGCCCGCACCGTGGCCGCGGGCAGCGCACGAAGGTCACCCTTTCCGAACAACGCCTCGGCGGCAGCCACCGCAGCCCTTCGGTCGTCCACGGAGTGCACCAGGTCGGTGATGTCATCGGCCAAGGCCTTCTGGGCGGCTCGCTTCCACGGTTCCTCGGTCACCTGGCGCTCGAGTTCGCCGATCTCGTCACGCCCGCGGGGTGAGAAGACCTTGAGGTACTCGATGACCTTCGCGTCCTCGGCATTCAGGAAGAACTGGTGGAAGGCGTAGGGCGAGGTCATCTGGGCGTCGAGCCAGACGGTGCCGGACTCCGTCTTGCCGAACTTGCTGCCGTCGGCCTTGGTGAGCAGCGGTGTCGCCAGGGCGTGCACGCGTGCCCCTTCCGACCGGCGGATCAGTTCGACCCCAGCGGTGATGTTCCCCCACTGGTCCGAGCCACCTGTCTGCAGGGTGGCGCCCTTCGACCGGAACAGCTCGCGGTAGTCGAGGCTCTGCAGCAGCACGTAGCTGAACTCGGTGTAGCTGATCCCCGACTCGAGGCGACGAGACACCACGTCCCTGGCCAACATCCGGTTCACGGGGAAGTGCTTGCCCACGTCACGGAGGAAGTCGAGGGTCGACAGGTTGGCCGTCCAGTCGTAGTTGTTGACCACCTCGGCAGCATTGGCACCCTCGAAGCTGACGAACCGACTCACCTGAGCCCTGATCTTCTCCACCCAGGCGTGCACCTGGTCCACGGGGTTCATGACCCGCTCCCCCGACTCCTTGGGGTCGCCGATCAGGCCGGTCGAACCGCCCACCAGCAGCAGGGGCTTGTGGCCGGCGGCTTGCAGGTGTCGCGCAACGATCAACTGCACCAGGTTGCCCATGTGGATGCTCGGTGCCGTGGGGTCGAAGCCGACGTAGAACGTGACGGGCCCATCGTCCAGATGCTGGGCGAGCGCCTCGGCATCGGTGGAGTGCGCGACCAAGCCGCGCCAGGACAGTTCGTCGAAGACCGCATTCACCCGATCAGCCTACCGAGCGTGCGCGCTCGAGTCCGCCCCACCATCCCCGGTGAACACCGGGACGCCTCGCGCCCGCTCAGCTCGCTGCGAAGGCGCGCGCCTGGGCGAGTGCGACCGAGAGTTCGTCCAACTGCTCGCGGACCCGAGGCTCCGCCGTTCCGCCACGGCCGTTGCGCGAAGCGGTTGAACCCTCGATCGTCAGCACCTCGCGCACGTCGCCGGTCAGCTCGGGCGAGATCTCGGCCAACTGGGAGTCAGTCAGCTGTTGCAGCTCGACACCGTTCGCCTCACAGAACTGCACCGCTCGTCCCGTGATCTCGTGGGCCCGGGCGAACGGCACGCGCTGGCGCACCAACCAGTCGGCCATGTCGGTGGCGAGCGAGAATCCGCGCGGGGCCACCTCGGCCATCCGGTCGTGGTGGAAGGTCAGGGTCGAAACCATGCCCGCCACGGCCGGCAACAGCACGTGCAACTGGTCGACCGCGTCGAAGATCGGTTCCTTGTCCTCCTGCAGGTCGCGGTTGTAGGCGAGCGGGAGCCCCTTGAACGTGGTCAACAGTCCGGCGAGGTGTCCGACCAGTCGTCCCGCCTTGCCGCGGGCCAGCTCTGCCACGTCGGGGTTCTTCTTCTGCGGCATGATGCTCGAGCCCGTCGACCAGGCATCGTCGAGGGTGGCGAACCCGAACTCGTGGGTGCACCACAGGATGACGTCTTCGCTCAGTCGTGAGAGGTCGACACCCACCTGTGCCAGCACGAACGCGGCCTCGCTCACCAGGTCACGCGCGGCGGTGCCGTCGATCGAGTTCGCGACAGAACTGTCGAACCCCAGTTCCCGGGCGACAAGTTCCGGGTCCAGGCCCAACGAGGTACCGGCCAGGGCCCCGGAGCCGTACGGGCTGACCGACAGTCGGGTGTCGAGGTCACGCAGACGCTGCAGGTCGCGCACCAGGGGCCATGCGTGGGCCAGCAAGTGATGGCTGAGCAGTACCGGCTGGGCCGACTGCAGGTGGGTTCGCCCCGGCATGATGGCGCCGAGGTTGCGGGTGGCCTGGTGGTGCAGGGCGTCGACCACCGCGGAGATGTCGAGACTCAGCGAGCGCACCTGCTCCCGCAGCCAACGCCTGATGAGCGTGGCGATCTGGTCATTGCGGCTGCGCCCGGCGCGCAGTCGTCCACCGAGTTCGGAACCCACGATCTCGCGCAGTCCGCGCTCCAGTGCACCGTGCACGTCCTCGTCGGAGGGCGCGGCCCGGAATGCACCCGAGGCAACGTCCGCCTCGAGCCGGTCCAGGCCCGCGTGCATCTGGGTGAGTTCGTCCTCGGTCAACAGCCCGGCGGCGTGCAGGGCCAACGCGTGTGCCCGCGACCCTGCGATGTCATGCCGGGCCAGCCGCCAGTCGAACTGGGTCGAGACCGACAGCGCGAACATGGCGTCGGCCGGGCCACCGGCGAAGCGGCCACCCCAGAGACGTCCTTGGTCCCCCCGGGGCTGGTCGATCGGTCCCGCATCACCGCGCCCGTCGACGCTGTCGTGTCCCTCGGCAGTGGTCATGGCATGCTCCTGGTTCTGCCCGCCCGGGGGGTGGCTGCCAGGCTCAGCAACCGTTCCGCCACCGTGGCACCCCCTTCGGGGTCGCGGGTGATGATCATGATGGTGTCGTCGCCGGCGATGGTGCCGAGCACGTCCGACCAGTTTGCCCGGTCGAGCGCGGACGCGAAGTACTGCGCCGCGCCCGGCGGCGTGTGGGCCACGGCCAGGTTGGCGGAGGCGTCCGCCGAGACGAGCAGCTCGGTGCACACCTTGGCGAGCTTCTGGTTCGCGCCGTCGCGATCGCCGCCCACCTCGTCGGGAAGGGAGTAGACCACCGCCCCGCTCGCCGACCTGGTGCGTACTGCGCCCAGTTCCAGCAGGTCCTTCGAGACGGTCCCTTGGGTGACAGCGACACCCTCCGCGGCGAGAAGGTCTGTCAACTCTGTCTGACTGGTCACCTCGTGGGTCTGCAGCAGAGTGGCCACCAGCCCTTGTCGGGCCGTGCGCGAGACTCCCCTCTCACCCGCCCGGTCACTCATGGCCGGGCATCCCTCAGGGCTGTGGCCAACGCCTGGACGAAGGAACCGATCTGCCCCTCCGTGATGATCAACGGCGGTGCGACCCGGATGACATCGGGGCGAGGGGCGTTGACGATGAAACCGGCATCGAGCAGCGCATCGGACACACTGGTGGCGACGTGCTCGGAGAGCACGATGCCGCGTAGCAGACCGGCGCCGCGCACGTGGTCGACGAGGGGATCGTGCAACCCCTCGACCTCGCGCACCAATTGCTCCCCCCGCTCGATGGCGTTGCCGAGCAAACCGTCTCGCTCGATCACCCCGATCACCGCGAGGCCGGCGATGGCGGCCACCGGGTTGCCACCGAAGGTGGTGCCGTGCTGGCCCGGCTGCAACAGTGAGGCAGCCCGTCCGATTCCGATGCACGCCCCCACCGGGAACCCGTTGCCCAACCCCTTGGCCAAGGTCACCAGGTCGGGTGTGACCGGGTGCGAGGCGAGCCACCGACCGGTGCGTCCCATACCGGTCTGCACCTCGTCGAACCACAGCAGGGCACCGTGTGCGTCGCAGAGTTCCCGGGCGTGGGTGAGGAAGTCATCGGGGGGCACCACCACGCCGTTCTCGCCCTGGATGGGTTCGATCACGACTGCTGCCGTCCGGTCGTCCATCGCCTCGGCCAAGGCCTCGGAGTCGCCGTAGGGCACGAAGGTGACGTCGCCGGGCAGCGGGGCGAAGGGCTCGCGGTACTTCACGTTGGACGTGATCGCCAGAGCTCCCATGGTGCGTCCGTGGAAGCTTCCCTCCATCGCGATGATCTTGGTGCGGCCCGTCAACCGGGTCAGTTTGAAGGCAGCCTCATTGGCCTCGGTACCCGAGTTGGTGAAGAAGACCCGGGCCTGGCCGGTTCCGCTGGCGGGGGCGACCAGGTGCACCAGCTTCTCGGCCAGGGTGACCTGGGCGGGGGTGGCGAAGAAGTTGGACACGTGACCCAGGGTCGACAGCTGTGAGGTGATCGCCGACAGCACCGCCGGGTGGGCGTGGCCGAGTGCCGTGACAGCGAGCCCGGAGAGAAGGTCGAGGTACCTTCGGCCCTGGTCGTCCCACACGTGACAGCCCTCACCGCGGACGAAGACCCGCTTCGGCCCTCCGAAGGCATTCATCATCACCTGCTGGTAACGCTCGCTGAGGGCTGGGGCGTCGGAGGCCTCGGGCAGGGTCAGGTCGGCTGCGGTGGGCTGGCTCATGCGGTGGCTCCACTCTCGGGTGTGGGGAAGGACGAGGATTCGTTCTGGACGAGGGTGCCGATGCCGTCGTCGGTGAAGATCTCGAGCAGCAGGCAGTGCTGCACACGCCCATCGATGATGGTCGCCTTGGGCACCCCCTCGGTGACGGCACGCAGACAGGCCTCCATCTTCGGCACCATGCCCGACTCCAGCCGGGGCATGAGCTCGCGCAGCTCGTCCGCCGAGATCTGCGTGATCACGGTGTCGGAGGTGGGCCAGTCGGCATAGAGGCCCGCGACATCGGTCATCATCACCAGTCGCTCGGCCCCCAGGGCAACGGCGAGGGCGGCTGCGGCGGTGTCGGCATTGAGATTGTGCACCTCGCCCTCTGCATTGGGAGCGACCGAGGCCACGACCGGGATGCGGCCCTTGTGCACCAGGTCGAGCACCCCTTGGGCGCGCACCTCGGCGACGTCGCCCACCAGTCCCAGGTCGACATCCTCACCGTCTATCTCGACCCCACGACGGACTGCCGTGAACAGCCCCCCGTCCTCTCCTGACATACCGATGGCGAACGGGCCGTGGGCGTTGATCAGACCGACGAGTTCTCGTCCGACCTGGCCGACGAGCACCATCCGGACCACCTCCATGGCCTCGGGGGTGGTCACGCGGAAACCGGCCCGGAACTCGGATGAGATGTCGAGCCGCTTCAGCATCGACGAGATCTGCGGACCGCCCCCGTGCACGACCACCGGTAGCACCCCGCAACGGCGCAGGAAGACGATGTCCTCGGCGAAGGCTCGCTTGAGATCGTCGTTGACCATGGCGTTGCCGCCGTACTTGATGACCACGATCTTCCCGGCGTACTCGCTCAGCCAGGGCAGCGCCTCGATCAGGGTGGACGCCTTGCGCTGCAGGGCTTCGGTGTCGTCGGCGCGCACGCGGCTCATGTGGAGTACTCCGAGTTCTCGGTGACGTAGTCGTGGGTCAGGTCATTGGTCCAGATGGTGGCCGACTCCTCGCCGGCGTGCAGGTCGACCTCGACGGTGACAGCGCGGGGACCCAGGTCGACGAGTGCTCGGTCGTCCCCGACCTCCCCCGACCGGCAGACCATCACCCCGTTGAAGCTCACGTCGAGCCGCTCGGGGTCGAACTGGGCCGCGGTGGTGCCGATGGCGGCAAGGGCTCTGCCCCAGTTGGGGTCGCCGCCGTAGATGGCGCACTTGAACAGGTTGTTGCGCGCGATCGCCCGTCCGACCTCGAGTGCGTCTGCGGTGCTGGCGGCTCCCCTGACTGCGATGGTGATGTCGTGGTGGGCTCCTTCCGCATCCGACAGGAGTTGCTGGCCCAGGTCGTGGAGCACGGCTGTGAGTCCCGACCGGAAGTCCTCGGCCGAAGGGGTGATCCCCGAGGCGCCGGAGGCCAACAGCAGGACGCTGTCGTTCGTGCTCATGCACCCGTCGGAATCGAGCCGGTCGAGCGTGACACCCGTCGCGCTGCGCAGGGACTCCTGGGCGACGTCGGGAGGCACGACCGCATCGGTGGTGATGACCACCAGCATGGTCGCCAGGGCTGGTGCGAGCATCCCTGCTCCCTTGCCCATGGCCCCGATCGTCCACCCGTCTCCATGGGTGAACTCGACCGACTTCGACACGGTGTCGGTGGTCATGATCGCCGTGGCCGCGGACCCCCCGCTCTCGGACGAGAGCTGGTTGACCGCATCGTCCACACCTGCCAGGAGGACTGGCATGGGCAACCGCTCGCCGATCAGTCCCGTGGAACAGACGGCGACCTGTGCGGGTAGCAGGTGGAGAGCCGCGGCCACACGCTCGGCCGTGGTCACCGCATCGGCGTACCCGCCGGGCCCGGTGCAGGCGTTGGCGCCGCCGGAGTTGAGCACCACCGCGTCGAGCGACCCGTCGGAGACCGCCGCGCGCGACCACACCACGGGCGCTGCGACGACGCGGTTGCTGGTGAAGACGGCCGCTGCTGCCTTGCTGGGGCCCAGGTTCTGCACGAGCGCCAGGTCTGGCCTGCCCGAGGGCTTCAGGCCAGCGGTCACGCCGGCCGCGACGAAGCCCAGTGGTGCGGTCACACCACGTCCCGATCGTGTGATGGTCACGGTGCGACCCCCACAGCGGTGAGCCCGGTGGTCTCGGGTAGTCCGAGCGCGAGGTTCATCGACTGGATCGCTCCCCCGGCCGTGCCCTTGGTCAGGTTGTCGAGCGTGGCCACGGCAATCAGTCTGTTCACCGATGGGTCGACGGTCACCTGCACCTGCACGGCGTTGGATCCGACCACGTGCTGACTCTGCGGCCACTGCCCTTCGGGGAGCACCCGGACGAAGGGCTCGTCGGCGTACGCGTCGAGATAGGCCTCTCGCACCCGTTGCGGGCTGGCGGACCTGTGGGGGGCCAAGGGGGCGGTGCAGACGGCCAGGATGCCGCGCGACATCGGCACCAACAGCGGGGTGAAGCTGATGCTCGGGTTCTCCGCCCCCAGCACCCGGAGGTTCTGCAGGATCTCCGGGGTGTGGCGGTGCGCACCTCCGAGGCCGTAGGCCGACGCCGAACCGAACAACTCTGATCCGAGCAGGTTGGGTTTGGCCGCCTTGCCGGCGCCCGAGGCGCCGGAGGCAGCGGCCACGGTGACGTCGGCACCGGTGATCAGCCCTGAGGTGACCGCCGGCAGCAGGGCCAGGGTTGCGGTCGTCGGGTAGCAGCCGGGCACCGCGATGGTGCGGGCGCTGGCGAGAACCTCTCGTTGGCCCGGCAACTCGGGCAGGCCATAGGGCCAGGTACCTGCATGCTCGGTGCCGTACCAGTGGGCCCAGTCGTCCGGGTTGCTCAGACGGAAGTCGGCGCCGGCGTCGATGACCAGCACGTCATCGTCCAGCTGCGCTGCGATCGCACCGGAGGTGCCGTGCGGGAGAGCGAGGAACACGATGTCGTGACCGGCGAGGTTGGCGGCGGTCGTCTCGATCACCTCTCGCTCGGCCAGCGGGGCGAGGTGGGGGTGGTGTTGACCCACCAGTGTCCCGGCGGACGAGCCGGCGGTCAATGCCCCAATGGTGACGTCGGGATGACCCAGCAGCAGCCGGAGCACCTCCCCACCCGCGTAGCCCGTGCACCCGGCGACGGCGACTGTGTAACTCATGGAATAAGTATGCCGGTCACGGCATACTTATTCCAGTCGTCGCCGCCGGGTGAGACGGGCGAGAGCCCTCAGGCTCGGTGCACCGCGCCGAACCGCTCGACGGCGACCGCGACGGCGCGTTCACGCGCCTCAGCCGCTTCGGCGTCGGTGAGGGTGGCCGCCCCCCGCAACTTGAGAGCGAACGCGAGGGACTTCTTGCCCTGGCCCACCTGCTCGGAGCGGTACACGTCGAACAACCGGACCGAGTCGAGCAGGTCTCCTGCACCCTCCACCAAGGCATCGCGTACGTCGGACGAGGCCACGCTCTCGTCCACGATCAGGGCCACGTCCTCCTTGGCAACCATGGCCGTGCGCAGGGGTGCCACCTCCCCGGGCCCCGGCGCGGCCGCCAACAGCGCGTCGAGGTCGAGTTCGAGCGCAGCGGGACGCTCGGGCAGACCCCACGCCCGTGCCACCTCCGGGTGCAACTCCCCGACATGGCCGATCACAGCGCCACCCACCAGGAGTTCGGCGCATCTGCCGGGGTGCCAAGGGGCGTGCTCGGTGTTTCGGCGGACCAGTCGCAGACCAACCGAGGCTGCCACGGCCTCGGCCAGCGCTGCCACATGGGTCCAGTCCGCCGGGACGGCAGGTCCCCGCCAACCCGCCGCGCGCCACTGGCCGGTGACGATCGCCGCGAGCATGCGTGGCTGGTCAGGCAGTGCCGCATCGAGGGCGGCGATGTCGTCCTCGGAGGGACGAGCCGACACCGAGGGCATCGGCGCCGCTACGGCATCCCCACGCTGATGGAACACACTGCCGATCTCGAACAGCGCCAGATCGTCCTGACCTCGTGAGGTGTTGCGCCCCACCGCTGTCATCAGTCCACCGAGCAGCGACGTGCGCAGATACGGCTGGGCATCCGACAAGGGGTTCTGCAGTTTCACTGCCGACAGTCGGGGGTCGCCCTCGGGAAGGCCGAGGCGGGTGAGTTCATCGTCCGAGACGAATGGCAGGGTGATCAGCTCCACGAACCCGGCGTCCGCGGCGGCCCGGCCAACGGTGCGTCTCCCCCGCTGCCCGCTCGTGAGTCCGCGCCCCGAGGTGGCGACGGGCAGCACGGAGCCGATGCGTTCGAAGCCCACCTTGCGTCCGACCTCTTCGACGTAGTCGTAGGGGTCGACCAGGTCACCGCGCCAGGTGGGCGGCACCACCCGCAGTTCGGAGCCGATCACCTCGACCTCGCACCCGGACGCGCGCAGCACCTCCATCACCTCGTCATGACCGATGTCGGCGCCCAGGATGGTGGCCGGCAGGTCGGCGGAAATGCGTTGTGCAGGCATGGCACGAGGGCCCCCCACGATGGTCGCAGCGGCTGAGACAGTGCCCCCCGCGAGCTCGGCCATCAAGGCGGCGGCACGTTGACCCGCCGCCCACGCCAGGGCGGGGTCGACCCCGCGCTCGAACCGCTTGCTGGCCTCGCTGGGCAGCTTGTGGGCGCGGAAAGCGCGAGCGATCGTCACGGCATCGAAGGTTGCCGCCTCGAGGACGACGGTCGTGGTCGAGGCCGTCACCTCCGTCGTGGCGCCCCCCATGACACCCGCGAGACCGATCGGGCCGGAGTCGTCGCAGATCAGCAGGTCATCGCCCACGCGCAGGTCGCGGGTGACGTCGTCCAGGGTCGTCAACGTCTCGCCCTCACGCGCCCGCCGCACCACGATCGCACCCTGCAGGGAGTCGCCGTCGTAGGCGTGCAGCGGCTGACCCGACTCGAGCATGACGTAGTTGGTGATGTCGACCACCAGTGAGATGGAACGCATGCCCGAGGCCTCGAGCCTGCGCACCAACCAGCTGGGCGAGGGACGATGGGGGTCGATCCCCGTGACGGCGGTCGCCGTGAACAACGAACACCCCGATGGGTCGTCAACCAGGACCGGGTGACCGGACGAGGTCTCCGGTGGCACTGGTGACGAGTAGGGATCGGTGAAGCCCACGCCGAACGCCTGTGCCGTCTCGCGCGCCAGTCCTCGCATCGACAGGCAGTAACCGGTGTCGGGGGTGATGTCGGCCTCGATCACCTCGTCGCGGGCCTTCAGCACGTCAAGGGCATCGTCACCCAGCACCAGCGGACGTCCGTCGAGCACCTCCGGCAGCACCATGATTCCGGCGTGGTCGCTGCCCAACCCGAGCTCGTCCTCGGCGCAGATCATGCCGTCGGAGACGTGCCCGTAGGTCTTGCGGGCCGCGATGGCGAAGTCCCCCGGCAGAACCGCTCCGGGTAGTGCCACAACCACGTGGTCGCCCACCTTGAAGTTTGATGCGCCGCAGACGATACCCCGACCCGCGGGCTCGTCCGCGGTGGCGGGTTCGTTGAACTGCGGGCCGACGTCGACCCGGCACCAGCGAATGGTCTTGCCGTTCTTCTGGGGTTCCTCGACCAGGCTGAGCACACGTCCGATGACCACCGGACCACTGACGTCCCCGTCGGTGGACTCGATGCGTTCGACGTTGAGGCCGGCGCGGGTCCAGCGGTCGGCGATCTGGGTCGTGGTGATGTCGGCGGGCAGCTGCACGAGCTCCCGCAGCCATGACAGGGGTGCCCTCATCGTGCTCCTCCCAGAAGCGAGCGGCTGAAACGGATGTCGCCCTCGACGAAGTCGCGCAGGTCGGAGGCGTTGTTGCGGAACATGACCGTGCGGTCGATGCCCATGCCGAAGGCGATGCCGGAGTAGACGTCGGGGTCGACTCCAGCGGCGATCAGCACGCGCGGGTTGACCACACCGCAGCCGCCCCACTCGATCCATCCCTCCGACCGGCAGGTGCGGCAGGGACGATCCGGGTTGCCGACGGACGCGCCATGGCAGACGAAGCACTCAAGGTCGATCTCGGCGCTCGGCTCGGTGAACGGGAAGTAGTGCGGGCGCAGCCGGGTGGAGATGTCACCGAACAGCGAGCGGGCGAGGTGGTCGAGGGTGCCCTTCAGATGGGCCATCGAGATGCCCCGGTCGACGACCAGCCCTTCGAGTTGGTGGAAGACGGGCAGGTGGGTCGCGTCGTACTCATCGGCCCGGTACACCTTGCCGGGGCAGACGACGTACACGGGCAGGTCACGGGTGAGCAGCGTTCGCGCCTGCACGGGCGAGGTCTGCGTCCGCATCAGGATGTGGTTCGCCAGCGGCTCGACGAAGATGGTGTCGGTGAGCCCCCGGGCTGGGTGGTCGGGCCCGGTGTTGAGCGCGTCGAAGTTGAGCCACTCGGCCTCGAGTTCGGGACCCTCTGCCACCTCCCAACCCAGGTTGAGGAAGACGTCGCTCATCATGTCCATCATGGCGGTCAGGGGATGGATGGCACCTTCCGGATGCTGCTCCACCGGCAGGGTCATGTCGATGCGCTCCGAGGCAAGTCTGGCGGTGAGTTCTGCCCGGGCCAGTTCGGCCTGACGTGCCGTGATGGCCTGGTTCACCGTGGAACGCGCGCGGCCCATGCGTTGGCCGGCGTCCTTGCGCGCCTGCGGCGGCAGGGCGCCGATCTCGCGGTTGGCCAGAGCCAGGGGCGACTTCTCGCCGACATGGGCGAGGCGCACTGCCTTGAGTTCGTCGGTGGTGGAGGCCCCGTCGATCGCGGCGAGGGCCTCGGCGACCATCGCCTCGATCTGGTCGGCCTTCAAGGGGGTGACCTGCACAGGGTCGTAGTTCGTGTTGGGCCCGCTCATTGGGCGCCGTCCTTTCGGGGGAGGAGGGTGGGTCGGTTCTCCCCCGACCGGTCACCGCGGGTCAGGACGCGTGGCGCCTCCCACGGCCAACCGGCCGGGGGCACCGAAATCGCAGTCCACGCATGCGGCTGACTCTAGCAGTCGACGCCCCTGCGCAGCTGTGGGCCCGGTGACGGGTGCAGCAGCCTCAGGATGAGGCGCCGGGCTCGTCCAGAGCGGCCCGCTGGGCGCTGGCGGTGGCGTACAGGCACACGGCGGCGGCGGTCGACAGGTTGAGTGACTCGGCCTGGCCCCACATGGGTACCCCGACCACGTGGTCGGCCAACGCCCGGTCACTCTCCGGAAGCCCCCAGGCCTCGTTGCCCAAGATCCAGGCCGTGGGTCCGCTGAGACCCCCGGAGTGCTCGACCTGGTCGAGTGAGGCGCCGCCACCATCGGCGGCGAGCACTGCCATGCCGTGCGCTCGAAGGTGGGCCACTGCCTCGTCGAGGGTCACCCCTGTGACGACGGGCAGGTGGAAGATCGACCCGACGGAGGCACGCACCGTCTTGGGGTTGTGCAGTTCGACCGAACCCTTGGTCAGCACGACCAGGTCGGCACCGAATGCGTCGGCACAACGGATGACCGTGCCGGCATTGCCGGGGTCACGCACCTGTGAGCAGATGACCACCAGTCTCGGCGCGGGGACGTCGTCCCAGCTGGACTCCAGCTGTCGGCAGATCGCGAAGATGCCCTGGCTGGTCACGGTGTCGGCCAGTTGGGCGATGTCGGACGGGGTCGCGGCCCAGCACAGGTCGGGGTTCGCCATCGACAGCAGTTCGGCGTGGCGCGCCGGGTCGTCGACGATGACCGCCTCGACGATCTCGGGACGCTTGAGAGCTTCCCGCACGGCCTGGGTGCCCTCGACCAGGAATCGCCCGGACTCGTCTCGTCCGCGACGCTGCAGAAGCTGACGAGCCGACCGCAGCTGTCCCTTGGAGACCAGGGGAAGGGCTGCGACCGGCTCGAAGCTGTCGTCAGTCACGTCGACGGGGCCAGACTCAGGCCGCGGCAACCGGCTGGTTGTCCTTGGCCACCTGGACGAGCGCCGTGAAGGTCGCAGCGTCGTTGACGGCCAGTTCGGCGAGGATCTTGCGGTCGACCTCGATGCCACCGTTCTTCAGCCCGTTGATGAAACGGTTGTAGGTCATGCCCTCGGCGCGGCACGCGGCGTTGATCCGCTGGATCCACAGCGAGCGGAAGTCGCCCTTCTTGGCGCGGCGGTCACGGTAGGCGTAGGTGGCCGAGTGGAGCAGCTGCTCCTTGGCCTTGCGGTACAGGCGCGAGCGCTGTCCTCGGTAACCGGATGCGAGCTCCAGTACCTCGCGACGCTTCTTCTGCGCATTCACAGAACGCTTGGTGCGTGCCATGGTGTTTCTCCTCGTGGATCAGGAAGGGGGTGCTTCGGGAAGGGGTGGATCAGGGAAGGGTCAGCGACCCAGCAGCTTCTTGATGGTCTTGAGGTCTGCGGCCGAGACCTCGACCAGCCCGCTCTTCTGGCGGTGCTTGTTGCGGCTCCCGGTGGTGGGCGCCGAGGCGAACGCAGCGCCGGACTTGCGGCCGGCCTGCAGGCGCATGAGCTTGCCGGAACCGGTGACCTTGAAGCGCTTCTTGGTTCCCGAGTGCGTCTTGTTCTTGGGCATGTCGCCGCTCTCCTTCATGTGGTGGCCGGATCGGGGCAGGCCCGGTCCGGGTCCTGACGGTTTCCCGTCAGAGGTCTGTGGTGGATCGACTCAGACGTCGATGTCGGGGTCCAGGTTGTCCGCCGGCCCCCGCTTCTTCTTCGGGGTGGGCT
Source organism: Aestuariimicrobium sp. T2.26MG-19.2B (assembly GCF_950101875.1). Taxonomy (NCBI): domain Bacteria; kingdom Bacillati; phylum Actinomycetota; class Actinomycetes; order Propionibacteriales; family Propionibacteriaceae; genus Aestuariimicrobium; species Aestuariimicrobium sp. T2.26MG-19.2B. The sequence continues at coordinate 14,055 of NZ_CATNLW010000001.1, forward strand.
GGGCCTGGTGTGCTGCGCGCAACTCGGCCTCGAGCTCGCGCTCGGCGTCGTGACCAGCCTGACGCTCGGCCATGCGGCGGTCACGTTCGGCCTTGACGTCGGCGCGGGCTTCCGTCTTCTTGCGGGTCGGGCCCAACACCATGAGCATGTTGCGGCCGTCCAGCTTCGGCGAGGACTCGACGTAGCCGAACTCGGCCACGTCCTCGGCCAGTCGCTGCAGCAGGTTGACACCCAGTTCGGGGCGCGACTGCTCGCGTCCGCGGAACATGATGGTGATCTTCACCTTGTCGCCTGCCTTGAGGAAGCGGACGACGTGGCCCTTCTTGGTGTCGTAGTCGTGCTGGTCGATCTTGGGACGGAGCTTCATCTCCTTGATGACCGTGTTCGTCTGGTTACGACGTGTCTCACGAGCCTTCTGGGCGTTCTCGTACTTGAACTTGCCGTAGTCCATGAGCTTGACCACGGGCGGGCGAGCCTGCGGCGCGACCTCGACCACGTCGAGGTCGTGCTCGCGCGCAAGTTGGAGCGCCTGCTCCATGCGCACGATTCCGACCTGCTCGCCGGCAGGGCCGACCAAGCGGACCTCCGGAACGCGGATCCGCTCATTGATGCGGGGTTCGGTGCTGATGTGTCCTCCAAGGTTGATTGACGGGTGCTCGGCCGACGAAAAAGGCCTCCGCGCATGCGAAGGCCTGACGATGCAGACTGGGTGGACGAGAACGCGTGTGCGTTCCTCCACCCCACTGCGGGTGCCGACCCGTCGAACCTGGATTCGAGGCGGGTGGGAGGTCAGGCCTCCACTTGCTTGGATCGTCGACGTGGACCGATCACCGATGCCCCATGTTAGCTCATGGACGGCTGTTGGCCGAATCGGCCGTTCCCGTCCGGGCAGCGCCGTTGTCGGTCTCGACGAAGGCCCAGCCGAAGGTTCCGTCGTCCAGTTCGACCAGCCTTCGACCCCGGGCGAGTTCGGTGACCACGTCGTCCAGCACCGTGACGGGATGGGGGCCTGCGGGGTCGATCACCAGCAGGGTGGCCCCGGCCTCGGCAACCGTGGCAGCGAGGTCGTCGAGGGTGCACGGAACCGGACGCGCAGCGCGGTTCCAGGCCAGCAGGGCGTCCATCCCCGAGAAGGCGACCAGGGCCCGGCCCAACTCGGGGTGGTCGAGGGTCACTGCCGCCATCTCGGCGTGACGATCGGGGTCCGGTCGGTCCATCGACTCGTCTCCGGACGCCACGATCGGCAACAGCAGCCGGGCACCCCCCAGCGCCGCCACGGCCCTCAGGTATCCCAGCCTGCCCTCGGATTCGGCCAGTCGTCCACGCAGCCAGGGGTCGGCACGTCCGTCGTCGTCGAGCCAGGCCGCGTTGGGCTGGGAGAGCTGCTTCATGACGAGCAGCCTAGGCCCCTCACCTGACCGCACCGTCGTCGCGCGGTTCCCCGGAACAGCCCTGATTCGCCCCGTGGCGCATGCCAACGGCGTCGGGGTGGATGGCTGCGTGTGACACGCTTGCGACATGGACATCTTCACCTGGACCGTCATCGCGACAGTCGTGCTCAGCCTGCTCTGTGTCGGCGGGGCGGTCCACTCCCACCTGCGCGGGTTGGGGCCGCGCCCGGTGCTGCGCTGGTCGGCGTTCGCCCTGGTTCCCGTGGGACTGCTGGTCACGGGCGCCATGCGCCCGGTGGTCATCGGCGCCCAGGCCGTGGGCCAGTACTTCCAGCACGCCACCATGACGCTCGCCATGATGATCGGGCTCGGCGTCCTTGCGGTGGCCGTGCTGATGTTCATCGCGGGCGGACGACTGAATCCTCGTACCCGGCAGGAGGCCAAGCAGGTCCGCCAGTCCCGTCGTCCCTCGGCGGGCGTCAAGGGCGCGGGGCCGACCAAGGCGGTTGCCGCGCGTGGGTCGGCCGGTCAGGCGGCTGCTCCGGTGCCCCAGCAGCGGCGCAGTTCGGCTCCGGTGGATGACGAGATGGCCGAGATCGAGGCGCTGCTGAAGAAGCGCGGGATCGAGTGATCTGCTTCACACCCAAGCAAGGGATGCGGATCGCTCCCTGAACTTGCCCGGTCGCTCAGTAGTCTACGGGTGGGATTGTCGCCATTTCGGATGGCGGAACCGTCACGAGGAGACTGGGTTGTTCACACTCATTTCGCTTGTGGTTCCGTGCCACAACGAGGAGAAGTCACTTGACCGACTGTACCTTGAGACGCGCGCCGCCATGGCCGAGGTCAGCGGCGATTACGAGCTGGTGTTGGTCGATGATGGATCCCGCGACCGGACACTGGAGGTCGCTCGGCGACTGGCAGCGAACGACCCGCGCGTGGTGGTGCTCTCGTTCAGTCGCAACTTCGGCAAGGAACCTGCCATGTTGGCCGGCCTGCGTGCAGCCAAGGGGGACGCGGTCGTCATCATGGACGCTGACCTGCAGCACCCTCCACAGATGGTGCGAGACATGGTCGAGGTGCTCGCCCAGGGCGGGGCCGACCAGGTGGTTGCCCGACGGTCTCGCGATGGGGATTCCGCGACGCGCAAGATTCTCTCCAAGATCTTCTACCGCTTCGTCAACAATCTGGTCGACGTGCAATTGACAGATGGTGTCGGAGACTTTCGCATTCTCAGCAGGCGCGCGGTCGACTCGCTACTGGAACTCAATGAACAGAATCGCTTCTCCAAGGGCCTGTTCAGCTGGATCGGGTATTCCACGAAGGTGATCAGCTACCGCAACGTGCTGCGGGACGCGGGTGAATCCTCGTGGACGTTGGGTTCCCTGCTCAACTACGGGATCGACGGAGTCATCAGCTTCAATCGCAAGCCCTTGCGAGGGGTGCTGGCATTCGGCCTCGGTGCCATCACCGTGGGGCTGCTCTACCTGGTTTGGTTGCTCGTCAAATGGATCCGGCACGGGGTCGACTCGCCCGGCTACCTGACCACCGTCGGTCTGGTGATCCTGATGAGTGGGGTACAGCTGGTCAGTCTCGCCATCATTGCCGAGTATGTGGGACGCATCTACCTGGAGGTCAAGCAGCGTCCCCACTACGTGGTGGCCGAGCGTCTCAACACAGACGGCAGGCATCGCGCAGTGCTGGAACCCCCCGCAGTGCAGCACAGGGATCTGCCGGCACGGACCGACGACACCGCCGTGGTGGAGACCGACATCGAGGGGGGCGCGTGAGTCAAACGTCGGGCGCGACAAGACATCGGCTGCCGTTGCTCCTTAGGCAACCACCGGTCGCGAGGCTGCTTCGTTTCGGCACCGTGGGTGTGGCCAACACAGCCGTCTACTACGGGTTCTATCGGGGTCTGCTGACCACACCGATGCCGTACCTTGGCGCCCATCTCATCGCGTGGGCCATCTCCTTCATGTTCAGTTTCTTCGCCAACTGTAGGTTCACCTACCGCGTGCCCCCGACCTGGCGACGTTTCCTCGGGTTCCCGGCAACCACAGCTGTGAATGTCGCCTTCACCACGCTCGGGTCGCTGGTCGCCGTGACCATGTTCGGGGCCGACAAGCGCTACGTCACGCTGGTGATGGGCATCCTCGCGATTCCGCTGACCTACCTGGTCACCACTGCTGTGCTGGCAGAACGCCCGGCCGGGGGCCGTGCACCATTTCCCCGGCAACGGTTACTGGCCGCCGTCCGAGCCCCCCTCCTGGCGGGAGCCCTAGCCGTGAGCATCCATGTGTGGGTCGCGGTCGCCATGGGGTTCACTCCGTTCGGTGGCCAGGGCAGAGCCGTGGGCGACTACGGGGCCCAATACCTGCCCTTCCACGTCTACCTGTACGACGTCCTCCACGGGGCGGCGCACGGCAACATCCTCTTCTCCTGGGAGTCAGGCGCGGGAATTGGGTTTCTCCCCACCTACGCCACCTACCTAGCGGGACCCTTCACGCCCGTGGTTGCGCTGTTCCCCCTGCGTTGGATGGACGCGGCCATCTTCGCCGTCTCACTGCTGAGGCTGGGACTCGCCGCGGCCGCGATGATGGGCCTGTTGCAGGTGCTCCGGCCGACCGCCGAGCGCTTGCCCGGGGTCGTGCTCGCGGTGGGCTACTCCAGCAGTTCGTGGGTGGTGCAGTTGGGTATGATCTCGCCTCAATGGCTGGACGGCCTCTTGGCCTTCCCGGTGATGTGCCTCGCAGCCGTCCTCGTCGCTCGTGGGCACAGTCTGGTGGTCGCCGCGGCTTTGGTCGCCATAGGGTGGTGGTCGAACTACTACTCCTCCTTGATGGCGTCAATCGGAGCTGCGATCTTCTGCGTCACGTGGTGCCTGGCCACCGGACTCCCTTTGGCCAAGGCCCTCATCCGGTTCGCCCTCGCCGGCGCTCTGGGAGTGGCAACCTCCGCATGGATGCTGCTGCCCACTTTCTTGGCCGTTCGCAGGGCGGCACCCGCCAGGAGCGATCTGGTGATGGTCCCCGGGGAGGCGCTCAGCCTCAACTGGTTCGGATTCACGGCCGGCGCCACCTTCATGCCCCTGATGTTCACGGGAAGCCTCGCACTTCTCGCTGCCGCAGCGGTCGCTCTCACGCCAAGGGTCACGTGGCGACACCGTGCCGTGTGGAGCGGACTCTGCCTGGTCCTGCTGATAGCCCCTCGCCTGCGCCCTATCCTGATTCTGATGAACGGTGGCGACATCCCCAACGGCAATGCCTACCGATGGATCTTCATCTTCACGGGGTTGCTCGTCATCACAGCCTGGCACGCCTTGCCCGACAGGGCTCCCACGGGCACCGGTTCACCCCCAGCTTGGCTGACTCTTCCCCAGCTCGCCGTCAGTGGCCTGCTGGTGGCCGGACTGGCCATACACGGGCGCGGGGCCGCCGCGTCGGGGGCGACGCCGACCCAGTGGTGGTGGTGGCTGCCCCCCGCGGTGGTGTGGTTGGCAGTTCTGGGCCAGACGCTGGTGAGATCGGCACCTGCCCTGCGTAGCCTGCAGATCCTGACCACGGTCGCTCTGGTGTGTGAACTCGCCTGGTCCGGTCAAGCGATGCTGCCTGCGGCCTGGGACATCTACCTGACCAGCGAACCCTACGTACACGTGTCCAAACAACAGCGCGAGACCGCCAGCCATCTGCTCGCACAGTCTGACTGGCCGAACCACCGCTCAGGCCAGCCCACTGGCGGCCCGGGACTGTTCGTCGACCACGCCAACGACCCTCTGTTGTACGGGCTCCCGGGCGTCTCCGGCTACACCTCCGTGCTGCCCGCCGAGATTGAGACCGCACTGGCGCCCTTGGGTGTCGGCCACGCACCGAGGCGGGTCGTGGAACAACCTTCAGTACTCACCGACGCCGTACTGGCCATCTCAACCCGTTGGTCGGGACGGGCGGTCAAGGTATCGGAGGTGATGCCCATGGTGCGCGTGATCACTTCGCCAGACGTCGACAGACCGGCCCCTTCCGAGCCCGGGGGATCGCCAGCCCCTTCCGATTCCCAGGCCGTCACCCAGTCCACCGCCGACGCGTGGAACTCCCTGTTCAACTCCCCAGTGGTCAGACTGCCCGAGGTCAGGGAATCGTGGAGCGACGGCAGCCCGGTCCTTCGCAACGATCGCGGCACGATCCCCGCTCCGGGTCCGCAAGCGATCTTTCGCCAGGCGGTCATCTGCACCGCCGGCACACCCAGCTACCTGATGCCGTCAGTGCGCTGGTCGAGCATCAATGCTGACAAGGGCGGAAAGGGCACCCGCTACCAGACCAACGGTCAACTTGTGGTGGGCCTGGCCGGTGCCGCGACCGGGCGGGCGAACGTGACAATCCACCCCGGCACCAGGACTGCCATCGTTCCGGGCACTCCGCTATGCGTCGACACCCAAGCCCTCAGCCAACAGATCAGGTCGACCCTTGTGCCGACGATACGCCTTGAGCCGGGGCTCGTGATGGCCGACTATGCGAGCCCCCAGACTGGCACCGTGGTCATCGCCACCGTCGCGCAGCCCGGATGGAGCTGCTCGATCGACGGCTCTCGCGCGCCCACGACCGATCGCGAAGGGTTGTTGGCCCTCGACGTCAGGGGCGCCAAGAGCGTTCGATGCGCCTACCGTCAACCTGGACTGGTGGCGGGCGTCACAGTGAGCCTGCTGGCGTTCGGCCTGCTCGCGGCACTGGCCCATCTGGAGCGTTCGGGACGGGCGAGGCTGCGGCGTCCCCTCGGCCATGTCCAGGGCCCGAACGGTCCGGACCACACCGAGGATTGAGGTCAGGAGCGCCGATCGAGAGACCGTCAGGAGCGGTTGGCCTCGATCAGTTCGCGGAGTTCCCGCACCCTCTCCACCGACGCCTCGACCCCTTCGGCCCGCTGGATGGCCAGCAGCATGCTGGTCTCTCCCTCGGGGTGGTCCTGGGAAGGAGCCAGGGTGAGGTAGGCCCAGGCGTCGCCTGACCCGATGCTGACTCCTTCGAGCTCGTCCCAGCCGTAGCGACGGGTGCTGACCACGTTGCGTACCTTCAGACCCTCCGTGGTGGCCACGGCCGACGACAGGCCGACGGTCATCATCAGCCCAACCATCAGCGCCACGAAGAACAGCAGGGTGGCGATCTGCGGCACGGTGAACTGCGCTCGCACGCGTGGGTCGAGCATGAACCAACCGAACAGCGAGGCACTGACCAGCAGCACCGACAGGCTGATGGCGGTCCGCATCACGGGAAGTGAACGGAAGACCCGCTTCTCGCCGGGTTGCAGGCGCTCGCTCACGTAGGCACCCCTCACAGCCGGCAGGCCGACAGTTCGGTGATCAGGATGGCTCGCGCCCCGACCTGCCACAGTTCGTCCATCAACCGCTGGGCCTGCGCCTTGGGCACCAACGAGCGGACGGCGCTCCATCCCGGCTTGGCCAGGGCCGAAACGGTCGGACCCTCCAGCCCCGGGGTGATGGCACAGGCCGCGTCGAGGTGCTCGGCGGCCACGTCGTAGTCGACCAGCACGTAGTCACGGGCGACCAACACGCCGGACAACCGTCGGAGCACCTGCTCGACCAGTGCGTTGTGTTCGAGCCCGACCCTCTCGATGAGGATGCCCTCGGAGATGCAGATGGGCTCGCCGAACAGTTCGAGGCCGGCCTTGCGCAGCGTCGTCCCTGTCTCGACCACGTCTGCGATGGCGTCGGCGACTCCCAACCGGATCGACGACTCGACCGCCCCGTCCAGCTTGATAAGGCGAGCCGTCACTCCACGCTCGGCCAGGTAGGCCTCGACCAGGCCCGGGTAGGAGGTCGCGATCCGGGTGCCCTCGAGGTCACCCACCTGCCAGTCCGCGCCGCCGGGAGCGGCGAAACGGAAACGGCTGCGGCCGAAGCCCAGACCCATGATCTCGTTGGCGGAAGCTCGGGAGTCAGTCAGCATGTCGCGTCCGGTGATGCCCAGATCGAGGGTTCCCTCCCCCACGTAGACGGCGATGTCGCGGGGACGAAGGTAGTAGAACTCCACCTGGTTCTGCTCGTCCAGCAGCACCAGTTCCTTGGTGTCGGCACGGGTGCGATACCCGGCCTCACGCAGCATCTGGATCGCGGACTCGGACAGTGACCCCTTGTTGGGGACCGCGATCCGCAGCAGCGGCGCACCCGATTCGTCAGTCATGTCAGTCCTCACAGGTGCTTGTAGACGTCTTCGAGGGAGAGGTCGAGAGCGATCATCATCACCTGCAGGTGGTACAGCAGCTGGCTGATCTCTTCGGCGGCCTCGTCCTTGGACTGGTACTCAGCGGCCATCCAGACCTCGGCGGCCTCTTCGACCACCTTCTTGCCGATGGCATGCACGCCCGCATCCAGGCGCTGGACGGTGCCCGATCCCTGGGGGCGGGTGGCGGCGGTGTGACTCAGCTCGGCGTAGAGCTCTTCGAAGGACTTGCTCACGTGGAGCAAGACTACCGGGGTGGGGACAGTGCCCCCACCCCGCGCATCGTGGCGAGACCCGCGAGGATCAGAGGCTGACGCTGACCCCGCTCGGGCTCTGGTCGTGCGCTGCGTCCGCTTCCACGGCACGGTTGCGCCGCTGGACCTGCAGCCACGTGACGAACCCCCAGAGTACGAACGCTCCGTAGATGACGTACATGAGCGCGCTCGGGTAGTACTGGGCCTTCCACAGCAGGGGTACGCCCACGATGTCGACCGCGATCCAGATCAGCCAGAACTCGTTCCAGCCCCGGGCCATGCCGTAGGTCGCGAGGATGCTGCCGGTCAGGATCCACGCATCTGCTGCGGGACCCCACGAGCCGAGTGCCCGGAGCACGTAGAAGCTGGCCACGAAGATGACCACACCCCCGACGCCCAGCTGCAGCAGCCCCCACTTGCCAGCCCACCGAGGCTGGACGCCCACCCCTTCGTCCTCGTGTCGCCGGCGGTAGGCGGCCCAGGTGATCCAGCCGTAGACCGAGGTGATCAGGAAGAAGACCTGGCGTCCGGCCTGCCCCCACAGGTCGAGGTTCTGCGGGGTGTGGAAGACACCGCCCAGGAAGACGGTGAACAGGATGACGTTGCCGAGGATGCCGATCGGCCAGGCGGAGACCCTGCGGCGCATGCCGAGCACTGCCGACGCCAAGCCGAAACCGTTGCCGATGATCTCGCGCCACAGGATGGGCTTGCCGAGACCGAGGTCGAGTTGAGCATCCAGCAACCGGGTGAGGAGGTCGAACATGGGTGTCCTTTCGCGCGGTTGCAGCGATGCACCGGGGCGAGAAGGACAGGCAGGCACGCGGAGCGCGCCAGCTGACCTCGTGTTCCTCCCATCCGGACTTTCACCGTCGGTACTGGAGTTCCACCAGTTCAACCTCGGCGTTGGTCTCCCAACGGCCTCGGGTCGCGGACTGTCACCGCCGGCTCGGACTTTCACCGACCCCGGAACACTGTGCTGCGTCGCCTGTCGGCGACCAATGGATTCTGGCACTCACAACGACATGCCGCCGAACTTTGTTCCCTCGGTGGACGGCCAGCCACCCCAAGGGATTCACCGGCCCGGCGCCGGAAGCCCTGTTCCGCTCAGGCTGTCAACGAGACGCCCAGCAGCGCGTCGATCGCCGCGACGGCCTGCTCCGGGTCGTCGGCACCCTCACCGGCCAGCGTGCGTCGGGCCCAGTCGTCCACCACGACCAACGCCGCCGGTGCGTCGAGGTCGTCGCGGAGGCTGGTCCGAAGGCCCTTGACGAGCGCCTCGACCGGCGCGGAACCTTCCGCCCGCGACACTGCCTGACGCCAAGTAGCCAGTCGCTGCTCGGAAGCTTCGAGTTGGGTGTCGGTCCACTCCCAGTCGGAGCGGTAGTGGTGGTCGAGGAGCGCGACCCGGATGGCGGTCGGTTCGGCACCGTTCGCGCGCAGGCGTGAGACAAGTTCCAGGTTGCCCTTCGACTTCGACATCTTCTCGCCGTCCAGGGCGACCATGCCGGAGTGGACGAAGGCATCGGCGAGGGGTTCGCCGGAGGCGACCCGCGCCTGGGCGGCGCACATCTCGTGATGGGGGAAGGCGAGGTCGGACCCGCCCCCCTGCACGTCGAAATGTGGCCCGAGATGGCCCAGGGCGATGGCGCTGCACTCGATGTGCCAGCCGGGTCGTCCCTCACCGAGCGCCGTCGACTCCCAGTGGGGTTCGCCGTTGCGATGGAGGCGCCAGACCAGACAGTCGAGCGGGTTGCGCTTGCCCTCCCGATCGGGGTCCCCGCCCATCTCGACGAACTTCTTGAGCTGTGCGTCGTGGTCGAGGTGACTGATCGACCCGAAGCCGGGAGCGGTCGACACGTCGAAGTACCAGTCCGGGTGCTCAGGGTCGTCGACCTGGTAGACGGCCCCGCTCGGCAGCATCGACTCGAGCAAGCCCAGCACCGACGGGACTGACTCGACGGCCCCGATGTAGTGGTCAGGCGGGATCACCCTCAGCGCCTCCATGTCACTGCGGAACAGGTCGGTCTGGTCGAGGGCGAGGTCCTGCCAGCGCACTCCCGTCTGCTCGGCCCGCTCCAGCAGCGGTTCGTCGACATCGGTGACGTTCTGGGTGTAGTTCACCGCGAGACCGAGGTCGCGCCAGACCCGGTTCATCAGGTCGAAGGTCAGGTAGGTGTTCGCATGACCGAGGTGGGTGGCGTCGTAGGGGGTGATTCCGCAGACGTACATGCGAGCCGTGCCGTCGACCGGGCCCACCTCGACCAGCTCCTCACGGGCGGTGTCATGCACCCTCAGTCGCGAGGGGGCGTCATCGGTCTCGACCGTGACGCGGGGGACGAAGGGACGAGTCCAAGCCTGCATGGCGGTCAGCCTAGCTGTGGCTCCGGCACCGACACCTCGCCCGTCCAGCCGTCCACGCGGCGCATCAGCCGGGAGCGAACAGGCCCGGTCCAGAGCTGTGCTCGGGGCCCGGTGAGCCCCCGGTTCAGGGTCATTGCCCACCCCGCCCCGGGGACCGCACCAAAAAGCAAATGCGGGACGACCACACGAGGGCCTACGGTGAGCGCATCGAGATCCCGCCACGGAGCGGGCCCACTGGAAGGAGGACGTCATGGCCCATGGACGGCTGCATGCCCACACCCGTTTCGTCCTCGGGGGTTCTGCCTGACAGACCTCCGACTCTCCAGGAGACCTGCCTTGAACCCCTCTTCCTTCGACTGGTCGACAGTCGATCTCACCTTCGGTGCCACCGACCTCGACGAGAACCAACGATGGTCGACGTGGCCAGACATCGGGGTCACCCAGGGCCCCCCACCACAGCCCGCCTGGGTGGTGCAGCACGAGGCCGCCCGTGACACCGAACTCGGCGTGCTCAAGACCGGCAAGGAGGCCGACGCCCACCTGATCGAGCGTGCACTGGTGCCCGCCGAGCGCACCGGCGCTGTCGGCGAGTGGTCCATGCTGGTGGCCAAGCGGTACCGGTCCCACGACCATCGCTCGTTCGGCGGGTTCGACACCTACCTGGCGGGCGTACGCACGCGCAACACGCGTGAGGGCCGCGCCAAGCGCAAGGGGACCGACCTCGGTCGGGAGGTCGCCGTCGTCGAATGGGCGCGTCGCGAGTTCGACCTGCTGTCGACCTTCTGGTCGGCGGGGCTACCGGTGCCGTACCCCGTGCAGGTGACCGGGACAGAACTGCTGATGGAGTTCATCGGTGACGCCCCTGCGCAGCAGGCTGCGCCCCGCCTGGTGCAGACCTCACCCGACCCCGCCGAGTTGGCCGATCTGGCTGGACAGGCTCGTCGGGTGGTCGTCCGGCTGGCGGAACTCGGCTGGGTGCACGGCGACCTGTCGCCCTACAACACGCTGGTGCACGAGGGACGACTGGTGGTCATCGACGTGCCCCAAGCAGTCGAGTTGGTGGTGCATCCCCAGGCCCACGAATGGCTGCTGCGCGACTGCACCAACCTGTGCGACTGGTTCACCCGCCGAGGTCATGCCGAGGATCCCCAGGAGTGGTTCGCGGAGGCCGTCAGCGCGGCCTGGTGAACGGCGGAAGGTCGGGGATGGTTCGTCCGATCGGTGGCCGGTTCCGCAGGGGTGTCTCGATGATCGGCGTGGTGCTGGTGCCCGCGCCAGCCGCTGGGTCTGCGCTGGTCCGGGTGTCGTCCGTCAGCGATTCGCGGTCGGCCGAGTCCTGCTTCGCGGTGGGGGCCTTGACCAGCAGTCCCTCGCAGTACAGGTCGACCTCCGTGGTGGAGGGCTTCCCCGAGGTCGCGGTCCACTGCGGGGCGATCCGCATGATCCCCAGGCCGGTCAACTCGACCGAGAACAACACCTGCTTGAGATCGGGGGCCAAGCACTCCAACCGTCCGGACCGCTCGCCGGCGGTTCCGTTGTTGCCCCCCTGCACCACGTCCTCGTACCAGGCGAAGAACCCGGTTGCATCCTCCAGCTGCAGACTCAGGTTGCCGACCCTCGATGAGACGGCACCCGTGGGTTCGCGACGTTCACCGACGGCTGTCGACGGGATGGTCACCACCACCTCTGGCGGCTGCACCCGGCTCACCCGGGAGCAGTCGAGCCCGTCGATCGTCAGCCTGAAGTTGTTGACCAACCACTGTGGCTGCCGAGCCTCCTTGGGGGTGGCGCTGGCGGCGGGCGAGCCCGCGGTGCGGTGCAGGCGACCGGCGTGCAGGGTTGCCGTCACCACTCCCCGCTCGGATCGAGTGGCGTCCAACAGGGGGAAGGCCACGTGCAGTTCGGTCAGCTCTCCCCACTCCAGACGTTGCGCCTCCTCACCGGTGGTCGAACGAAAAGACAGCGACCCGCGCGAGGGAACGGTGCGCTGGTTCACCGCTGCCATGATCCAGTCGGGCAGACCGGAGTCGAGGGCTGCGCCCATTGTCCAGGAGAGGGGTTCGTAGAGCGGGTGCGAGACGTGCTGGTTGATGGTGTCGCCGGGACCTGGCAGACCGACGATCATGCTCGACAACGCACCCCCCGTCACCGAATCGGTGATGCCGACCTGCACCCCGTCGACCTCGACCACCGCCAGCCGCGAATCGGACCTGACCACCCCTGGCATGACCCACCCCCTTGTCGGAATGCTCCAACGCTACGACCGGTGGCCCGCCGGGGGAAGGTTTCCGCGAACCTGCACCGGCGAGGGTTCAGATGGGGGGCCAGGGGATCGTGCGCCAGCCCTCGTCGCGTGGTTCCGGGAAGGTGCCGCGGACGAGGGCCTCGGTGACGCGCTCGTGGAGGGCGTCGATCTCGTCGTCGGCGAGCCAGGGCCCGACGATGTCCTCGGCCAGCTCGAGGGTGCGCTGCAGCAGGTGCTGCTCGTCGCTGGTGAAGGGCTCAGAGGCCCAGCCCCACAGGATGGTGCGCAGCTTCGGGTCGGCATTGAACGTCAGTCCGTGATCGACGCCGAGCACCTGGTCACTCGCGGGCCGGTGCAGGATGTGGCCCCCCTTGCGGTCGGCGTTGTTGGTGACCAGGTCGAAGAGGGCCAGCCGGCGCAGCCGCGGATGGTTCGCGTGCACCAGGGCGATGTCGCGGTCACTCTCGTCCGCGCCCACGAGCATGCCAAACCAGTCGGCCGGCACGTCGTCGACCAGCACGAGCGCGGCCAGGTCGTCGATGGCGTCATCGACCCAGTGCTGCACCGATCCGGGCCCGAACGGTCCATCGGCGCGACAGGTGAAGGGTACGCAGTCGTACCCCACGGCTCGGGAGAGGTCATGGGCGGCGATCTCCCGCTGGCCCAGGGTGCCGATCGGGAAGTCGGCCAAGGGCGCCTCCCCGCGCACGGGCTTGTAGACCCACTTGCGGTTCGCCTCGTCCGCGACCAGGAAGGTCGCATTGGATGCCCGCACCAACCGCCCGGTCACGACGAGTTCGCCGCGTGGCGGTTCGGCCAGGTCGTGGCTGAAGCCCGGGGGCTGGACGAGGTCGAACTCCTCCTCGTCGTCCTCGGAGGGAGCGCTCGACTGCTCAGTCACCTGTGGCTCATTCGCGAGCGAACAACGGCCGCCGGTACCCGTTGGCCCGCGGGCAGATGTGACCGTCGGGGTTGATCGGCTGCAGGCAGAAGGGGCACGCGGGCCGGCCCGACTCGACCAGTGCCTTCGACCGGGCGACGAACTGACGCGCCTGCCCCGTGCTGAGCCTCACGTCGACGGAGTCACCGGACTCGTCCTCGTCATCGACACTGAACAGTTCGATGGCGATCTTCTGCCGTCCCGAGTCCCACGCGAGCGACATCGAGCCCACCCGGAACTCCTCGTCCAAGGGTTGGTCCAGCGGGTCCAGGTCGTCGGCGACGGTCACGGGAGCCGCGACCTGCTGAGGCTGGTCGACCAGCTTGGTCAGCTCGTCGAGGATGCGTTCGAGGTGCTCGGCCAACACCTGCACCTGTTCCTTCTCGCACAACACGCTGACAATGCGGTTGCCCTCGCGGGCCTGCAGGTAGAAGGCGCGCTGGCCCGGCTGGCCGATGGTGCCCGAGACGAAACGGTCGGGGTCGTGGAAGCTGAAGGTGGACCGACTCATGGGGCCACTGTAGAAGATGCGTCGGAATCGGTCGGGTCATTGCCCACGGGGGCGCCACCGGTGGCACCCACTCCCCCACCGACCTGACCACCCGCCGCGTCAGGGGTGCGGACGAAAGCCCCGATCGGCCCGGCAACCGAGTTGACCGTCGCCACCCGGACGATGGCCTGCGGACTACCGGCCTCGGCACCGGGAGGCGGCAGGTGGATGATCGAGGCGGACGCGGGGTCGACCATGAGGGACTGCACCCGGTCATAGTCCATCCCCAGCGCCCAAGTCAGCAGCCCGCTGATCGGGTCGCCGTGGCTGACCAACAGCCAGACTGCGTCGACCGGCAGACGCGCATTCCAGTCGAGCACCGCGTCGACCACCCGTTCACGCACCTCGAGCATGCGTTCACCGCCGGGGAACTGGGCCTGGCTGGGAGCGGTCTGCACGGTGCGCCACGCGGGTTCCTTCGCGAGGTCCTTGAGCAGACGGCCCGACCAATGCCCGTAGTCGGTCTCCTGCACCCGCTCGTCGGTGGAGACCTCGATGCTGATGCCCGCGATGTCGAGAGCGCGGCTGGCGGTCTGCTGGCAGCGCTCCAGAGGACTGCACACGACGGCGGCGAGCCTCACCCCTGCCAGCCGCTCACCCAGCGTGGCGGCCTGCTGGTGGCCGACCTCGTCGAGGACGATGCCAGGGGTGCGCCCCGCCAGCGTGCCCGCAGCGTTGGACGTGCTTCGTCCGTGGCGGACCACGACCAGAGTGCTCATGGGGGCGACACTACCCAGCCGGTGGCTAGGGTGTCGTGCGTGAAGGGCATGGAGGAACGCCACGTCGGCGCGTCGGGACTGAAGGTCTCGACCGTCGGCCTCGGCACGATGACGTGGGGGCGTGACACCTCGCCCGAAGTGGGGCGCCACCTGCTTCGCGGCTTCGTGGACGCCGGCGGCACGCTCGTCGACACTGCGCCCGCCTATGGCCAGGGGATCGCCGAGAAGATCATCGGCAAGTCGATCCACACCGACCTGCGCCGAGACGACCTGGTGATCGCCACCAAGGCCGGCTTCGGCCTCCACGACGGTCGCCGCGTGGTGGACACCTCGCGACGCACCATGCTCACCGACCTCGCAGCCTCGCTGCGGCGTCTGCACACCGACCACGTCGACCTCTGGCAGGTGCACGCGTGGGGCGATGCCCCGCTGGAGGAGACCTTGGAGGCCCTCGACCAAGCCGTCAGCAAGGGGATGGCCCGATACGTGGGGGTGTCGAACTTCGTCGGCTGGCAGACCGCCCAGGCAGCCACCTGGCAGCGAGCGTTGCCGGGCCGGGCGGCACTGGTGTCGGCGCAGGTCGAGTACTCCCTGTTGGCCCGCCGGGCTGAGGTCGAGGTGGTGCCGGCGGCTCAGGCGCTCGGCCTGGGCGTGCTGGCGTGGTCGGCGATCGGCCGGGGGGTGCTCACCGGCAAGTACCGCACCGGTGTGCCGCGAGGGTCACGTGGGGCCCTGGACCATTTCTCCTGGTTCGTCGAGCCGTATCTCGAGCCGAAACCGCGTGCCATCACCGATGCGGTGGCCACCGCGGCCCAGGGGCTCGAACTCTCACCTGCCCAGGTCGCGCTGCTGTGGACCCGTGACGCACCCGGGGTGGCGTCGGCGCTGGTCGGCCCGCGATCGGTCGCCCACCTCGACGAGCTGATGGGGGTGGTGGGCCAGCGTCTTCCCGGTGAGATCACCGCAGCCCTCGACGACATCTCCGGTGGCCCGAACGTCGCCCGTCATCTCTCGTAGGTCAGGGAAGGCGGGCCGACGGAGGCTCAGACTCGGTCGAGGAAGTGGTCGAGCACTCGGGCGCCGAACTCCAGTGACTCGAGCGGGACCCGCTCGTCCACCCCGTGGAACAGCGCGGTGAAGTCCAACTCCGGGGGGAGGCGGAGCGGGGCGAACCCGAAGCAGTTGATGTCCATGCCCTCGAAGCCCTTCGCGTCGGTACCCGCGCTCAGCAGGTAGGGGACGGCCTTGGCGTGCGGGTCCTCCTGGCTGAGGCTCCACTGCATGGCGTCGACCAGACCGCCGGCGAACTCCGTCTCGACTGCTCGGCGTCGCACGGTCGTCTCCACCTGGATGGTCGGTCCGGCCAACTCTCGGACGGTGTCGATCAATTCCTGCTCGAACCCCGGGATGAAGCGCCCGTCGAGCTGGGCCTCCGCTCGTCCGGGAATGACGTTGGCCTTGTAGCCGCCCTCGATCATGGTGGGGTTCACGGTGTTGTGCATGGTGGCGCCGATCATGCGGCTGATCGAACCCAGTCGTTCCAGGGTCTGTTCGACGTCGTCGTTGTCGACCTCGATGCCGAAGGCGTCCTCGACCTCGGCCAGGAAGGCCTTCTGGGCCGGGTGCAGGCGGTCGGGCCATCGGTGGGTACCGATCCGGTGCAGGGCGCCGGCGAGTTCGGTGATGGCGTTCTCGTGGTTGCGCATCGACCCGTGGCCGGCGCGGCCCTCGGCAATCAACTTCAACCAGACGAGCCCCTTCTCGGCGGTCTGCACCAGGTACAGGCGCAGGTCTTCGCGGACGGTCAGCGAGAACCCGCCCACCTCGCTGATGGCGTCGGTGCAGTCGTTGAACAGTTCGGGACGGGTGCGGGCGAGGGTGTGGGAACCGAGCTCTCCCCCGGCCTCCTCGTCGGCGAAGAACACCATCCGGATCGGACGACGTGGGGCACGTCGCTCGCGCACCCTCGATCGCACCACCGAGAGCAGCATGGCGTCGAAGTCCTTCATGTCGACAGCTCCGCGTCCCCACAGCATGTCGTCCTTGACCTCGGCCGCGAACGGATCCACGGACCAGTCGCCGGCCACTGCCGGCACGACGTCGGTGTGACAGTGGATCAGCAGTGGTGGGACGGAACTGTCGGTTCCCTCGGGTTCCCAGTGCGCGACCAGCGTGCTGCGGCGGGGTTCGGTCTCGATCAGTTCGGACGAGATGCCGACCTCCGCCAAGTACTCGGCCACCCGTTCTGCGCACTCGCGCTCGCCCTTGGACTCCCCGGCACCGTAGTTGGTGGTGTCGTGGGTGATCAGGTCGCGACAGATGTCAACCACCTCCGCGTCCGGCCTGCGTGAGGCGTTCTCGGTCTGCACGGGAGGGGTCTGGGACGAGGGCTGACGGCTGGTCATGTGACTCATCCTGCCAAGTCGCGGCGGGGTCGCCCAGTCGGCGCGACTCGATTTCTGGTGCCGTGCGGCTGGTGCTATTGTTCAAGGGCTGTCCGGGCGACCGGGCAGTGGAGTCCGGGTGGCGGAATAGGTAGACGCGCTAGCTTGAGGTGCTAGTGCCCGTTAAGGGCATGGAGGTTCAAGTCCTCTCTCGGACACACTGGTGAGAAGTCCCGGGACATCGATTGATGTCCCGGGACTTCTTGTTCGTCAGGCCCTTTTCGAGGCGGAGGCCGGCCGGCGCAGTTGTTGCCATCGCGGGGCGGTTGCCCTCATTCGGTGCCACTTGCCCTCCTTCGGTGCGCTTGCCTCCGTTCCGTGCCAGTTGCCCTGATTCCGTGCGCTTGCCCCCGTCCAAGGGCAGGGCAGGTGAGCGGCACGAGGGCAGGTGGTGCAGGACGTGGGCATCTGGCGATTCCGGTCTGGATGACCCAAACCACCTCACTGGGGCCGCGAGCACACCACCATCACGGTGCGGATTCGCCGCTCAGCGAGATTGGTCACCTGGTTGGCCGCCATCTCAGCGAACGCGTCGCCGAGGAAGGTCGCGAACGTGACCGGTGGCTGGCCCTCCCGCTCGATGCGAGCGCGCACCTGCCGGAACCACTCGAGACTCTCGTCGGAGGAATCCGCCTGCTCCACCACCTCGAAACCGGCCTCAACGAGCAGCTGCCGTGTCCGGTCCGGGGTTGCCAACCAGCTGGTCGACTCGTCCTTCGCCCATGGCACCGGGTAGTGGACCTCACCGCCCTCCCCCTGCAGGACGTCGTAGAGGACGAATCGTCCGCCTGGGCGAAGCACTCGGAATGCCTCGGCGTACAGGGCTGCCTTGTCAGCGATGTTCATGCCTGCGTGGACGGTCACGACCGCATCAACGGAGGTCTCGGGCAGCCCAGTCGCCGTCGCGTCCCCCACCATGAAGTGGGTTCGGTCCGAGAGGCCCGTCCACTGCGAGAGCGCGGTGGCGAGTTCGACGAACTCCGGGGTGAGGTCGACGCCGGTGACCGTGCAGCCAGTGGTCTTGGCGATCGTCCGTGCGGGACCGCCCAACCCGCTGCCCAGATCGACCACGTGGGAGTCGGACGTCACAGCCAGGGCTGCGACGATCTCCATCGACGCTGCCCGACCGCGGATGTGGAACTCGTCCAGCGGTGCAAGGTCGTCAGGTCGTAGCCGACAGGGGTCGAGTCCCGCCTCCTCCAGAGCCGTGCGGACCGCTTGGACGAGGCCTCCGGGGCCACCGTAGAACCGAGCAACCTGTTCCATCAGGCCATGGTGGCAGTTTCCGATCGCGGTGGCTCTCGTGGACGACAACTCGGGTCCAGGGGCCGTCTTGTCGTCCGTGTTGCCCTCAGTGCGACCCAGCTGCCCCCGCACGGCGCATCTGCCCCCGGGGAGGCGTGGGGCACGTGCTCGGGACGGAGGCAAGTGGGACGAGACGGCGGCAAGTGCGACGGGACCGCGGCAAGTGCGACGGGACCGCGGCAAGTGCGACGGGACCGCGGCAAGTGAGGAGCGACGCGACCTGCTGGCGACTGCATCGGTCCTGTGGGTTTCGCCGCGTCCGGGACGAGTCAACGACTCCTGTCCGCCCCTGGGCCGCGGACCGCCGACAGGGTCAACTGGCGTCGGTGGTGGTCGTAGTGCTGGGTCGGGTAGTGCAGCACGGCATGCAGGGTCATGTAGTCGACGAAGTAGGGGTCCCATCGCGTGGGGAAATGCATGCCCCGCGCCAGTTCATCCGCGGTCGCCGCGTGCAGCCGCCGGGCCAGTTCGGCCGTCGTGGTGTCGAACAGCCGCTCCATCCGCGCATGCCCGAGCACACGGGCGCCACCCAGGGAGCCCCAGTAGTTGACCACGTGGAATGGACGCCAGAGCGAGTTGAGTACGGTCGCGAAAGCACGGGAGGTCCAGCGCGGTAGCCGGCTGAAACCGCGCACCAGGCCCAGCAGGTTGCGCACCAGCAGGTAGCCGAAGAGCATGTGGAACAGCAACTGCTCGTTCGTCCATCGAGTGCCGTCGCTGCGGCTCAGCAACTCCGACCGGGAAGCCGTGGTCAGCAGGTGCCGGAAGTCCTCGTCCACCCGACGCAGTTCTGCCTCGATGGACTCCCGACGGTCCTCGTCATCGAGGTCACTCCGGTGACTCCCACCTCGGTCACTGCCACCCCTGTCACTGCCACCCCGGTCACTGCGACCTCGGTCGTGGTCACTCCGGTCGATTCCGCGCGCTTCCATACCTCCATGGCAGCCCGGGACAGAGACGGGGTCAACCCCTGAGTGGCTTCACCCGACCTCGTCCGGAGCAGCTGATGCCTCAGCGCGGCCGGGCATGACCATGCCCAGCCGATCCAGCTCCAGTCTGGCCAACGCCTCCACCACCCGCGGGTCCCGCCGACGCCAATCACCCATCGGGTCGGCGGACACCTTCGCCAGTTGCGGCATCGGCTGGTGTGCGAGGGCCCTCAGCGCGAACAGGTCAAGATCGGCGTCCGCGTCGATGAACCGCTGGGCCGCTGACGCATTGCGGACGAACGCGACGCGTCGCGGCACCCACCAGGTCAGGACCAGCGCGATCGGCGCGAGGGCCGTCACCAGCCCAAGC
Source organism: Aestuariimicrobium sp. T2.26MG-19.2B (assembly GCF_950101875.1). Classification (NCBI taxonomy): domain Bacteria; kingdom Bacillati; phylum Actinomycetota; class Actinomycetes; order Propionibacteriales; family Propionibacteriaceae; genus Aestuariimicrobium; species Aestuariimicrobium sp. T2.26MG-19.2B. The sequence continues at coordinate 33,790 of NZ_CATNLW010000001.1, forward strand.
ACCGTCGCCACCGAACCGATCATGGCCACCTGCTGGTGGGCCTGCGCCACCAGGCCGTCGAGGTCACCGGCCATCCGGTCGAACGGGCGCATCAACTGGTCACCCACAGCGGGCACCCGGCCCAGCTGCGAACTGGCCTCCCGCAATTGGGAGGCGATGCTGCCGGAGGTGTTCGCCGTCTGGCGGATCGGGTCGGCCAGGTGCGCGATCACCCGGTGGACGACCACCCCGGCCCAGACCCAGCCGACCACCCAGCACACCACCAGGAGGTCTCCCACGGCTTGTCTGGTGGCCCTCCGCCCGCTGGCGTAGATCCGCATCGTTGCCCTCCGCATCGTGTCGACATCGCTCAGCTTCGCAGAGCGGGCAACCTCAAGTAGCCCTGCAGCGTTTCCACGGCAGGACCGCCCGCGGCTCGCGGAGGGCGCACCTTGGGGGGTGCGGATGGCCCTCGAATGTGTTCATGATGGAGTGGCAGGTTCGCCTGCGATCCCCCCACGCACCACCCCCGAGACGCGGCCAACGACCCCGATCCGCGACCCAGTCACCCGACAGATCCAGCACCGATACATGACACACGAATGTGAGCAGCCCATGAGGTACGGACGCCACGTGCTCGCCGCCACGGCCATGACAGCCATGGTGGCCAGCATCTCCCTCACCGCAACCGCTCCCCCGGCCGAGGCGGCCCCCCGCGTCGACACCGAGCATGTCTCCTTGTCACCCGCCACCTCCTCCAAGAAGGTGACGGTCGACCAGAAGGCCTACACAGTGGTCGCCGAGATGGGGCAGACCGCCACCCGCCCCTTCGACCTGGTCGGATTCACCTGGTCGTCGCAGACCGGCAAGGTCGCCGTCCAGTACCGCGTGCTGCACGGATCCACCTGGTCGGCCTGGGACGTGCTCGAGGTCGACTCCAGCGAGCGGGGCCGGCCCGGGACTGACCCCGTCTACACCGAGCAGGCCTCTGGTGTCGAAGCCCGCGTGATCACCACCGATGGCGGCTCGGTCACCGACGCCAAGGCCACCTTGATCGACCCTCAGCAGGTGCCTTCCGACGCCGCTCCGGCACAGGTCACCACCCAGGCCGTCTCGGGCTACACGCCTCGTCCGGCGGTCATCACGCGAGCGGCGTGGGGCGCGGACGAGAGCTTGCTGTCGACCAACGGGGCCGACTGCGTGCCCCCGGACTACGACACGACCACCAAGGCGGTGATCGTGCACCACACGGCGGGGTCCAACTCCTACACGAAGGACCAGTCCGCTTCGATCGTGCGCGGCATCTACCGCTTCCACGTGCTCGACCGGGGCTGGTGCGACATCGGCTACAACGCGCTGGTCGACAAGTACGGGCAGATCTTCGAGGGACGCCACGGCGGCCTTGAGTACCCCGTGCACGGCGCCCACGCGACCCTGTGGAACACCGACACGTTCGGGGTCAGCGTGATGATGGACTCCAACACCGCTGCGGTGACGGCGGCGACGAAGTCCTCGCTGACGCGGATCATCGCCTGGAAGCTGGCCAACAACTACCGCCCGGCCCAGGGACAGGTCACGCTGGCCGGCAAGCAGATCAACATCATCTCCGGACACGGTGACGTGATGCAGACCGAGTGCCCCGGCACGAATCTGCGGGCGTACCTGCCCACGTTGCGCACCCAGGTCGCGGCGGCGCTCAGCACCACGACACGGCTGCAGAGCCGCTGGCAGCAGTTGGGCGGGGAGTCCGGCTCGCTCGGGCCGGTCTTCGTACTCGAACGAGACCTCATGGGCGGACGAGTCGTCGACTTCAAGGGCGGGACCCTGTTCCTCACCAGCGGGGGGCAGATCCTCCAGCTGAACGCACCCATGGCTGCTCGGGCCCGCGCTGCCGGTTACGCCGCGCTGGGCTGGATGCAGGGCAATCCCGTGGCCCGCTCCGGTGGGCTGGTCGCCACCTTCCCCAATGGGGAGGTGCACTGGACGAGCTCGACGGCGGCAGCCCTCGTGACCCCGCCCGTGCTCACCTGGCTCAACGGTCACCCGACGCTGAAGACCCAGCTCGGACTCGCCGTCGGTGACCAGACCCGTACCTCGTCGGGCGCCCTGGTGCAGCAGTTCCAGAACGGGGCACTGCTGCAGAAGTCCGACGGGAGCTTCCAACTCGTCACAGCACGCTTCCCCGACAAGTTGGGTGACGTCATCGCCGTCGACACCGCCCAGAACAAGCTGTGGTGGATCCCCGGACAGGCCGACGTCAGTGGCGGCAAGCCACTCGAGATCGGACGAGGCTGGGCCACCACCACCTGGATCAGCCAGATGGGTGACATCAACGGCGACGGGCTCACCGAACTCGTCGCCCGCCGGGACGACGGAAGCCTGTGGCTCTACCGCAGCGTGCCCACCGGTGGCTATGCCGCGGGCGAGAAGATCGGCCGGGGATGGGGTTCGATCCGCCTGATGGTGATCGTCAACGACCTCAACGGCGACAGATTGCCCGAGTTGATGGCCGTCGACGCCCGACAGAACCTCATCCGGTACTCCTTCAACCCCAAGGGCGGCTACCTCACTGGCGCCAGTGTGGTCGGGAAGAACTGGGACAACATGCAAATGCTGACCACCGTCGACCAGTTCATCGGCGATCCGACGCCCGATCTGCTCGCGGTCGACAAGTACGGCCGACTGTTCGCCTACGCCCTCAATTCCGGCGGCAACACGACCGAGTCGAAGCAGGTGGGCCACGGCTGGGGCGGGATGAACCAGATGTGGTCGACGGGTGACCTGAACGGGGACGGACGCCGCGACCTGCTCGGTCGAAGCTCCGGCACCGGCCAGATCCTGGGTTACCTCAACGCTGGCAACCAGTCCTGGCAGGGCACCGGCGTCTGGTACGCGCAGGGGTCGGGGTACCGACTCCTCGCCTGACCGCCCGGCCCCGACCCGACGGCCGGCATGAGCACTGGTCATGTCGGTCGTCGCGGTTGCGCCAACACCCATCCGGCGGGATGAGCGGCGACCAGACCCCGCTCCTCCAGTTCACCCAGAGCCGCCAAGCATTCGGGTGGCCGCAGCCCGGTCGCCTCGGCGATCTCGTCCATCGACGTGGGGCGCCGCGGGTAGAGACACTCCCGCACCTGCACGAGCATCTCCGGCAACTCGTCCAAGAGGCTGCCCTGAACGGGTCGCTCAGCAGCCTCGCGGGTGGCGTCGAGTGGCAGCAGCAACTCGCGCACATCACCGGCATTCGACACCAGCGCGGCCTCGCCGCTCTGCAGCAGTCGGTTGGTGCCCAGCGACAGGGTCGAGGTGACCGGTCCGGGCACGGCCATCACCTGCCTGCGTAGCCGACTGGCCCAGGCGGCTGTGTTCAGCGCCCCAGAACGGTGCGCAGCCTCGACCACCACCACACCTGCGCAGAGGGCAGCGATGATGCGGTTCCGGGCCAGAAAGCCAGCCTTGGTGGGACGCCCGCCGGGAGCGACCTCCGAGACCAGCAGCCCGCGTTCGGCCACAGTGGCCAGCAGACGTTCGTTCCCCTTGGGGTAGTACTCGTCGAGTCCACCGGCCATCACCGCCATCGTGGACCCCACCGACAGAGCTCCCCGATGGGCGGCGGCGTCGATGCCGTAGGCGCCTCCGCTGACCACGACACAGGATCCTTCCCCGCCGCTACCACCGGCGGCGAGGTCCGCGCCGAGGTCGCTCGCGACCCGCTCCCCATAGGTCGACGATGCGCGCGACCCCACCAGCCCCACCGCGAGGGCACCATCCAGCGACAACGGACCGCGCAGCCACAGACCGAGCGGGATGCCGCCCAGTCCGGGGTCGAGTCGCCCGGGATCGGGTGTGGACAAGGCATCGAGACCGGTGTGCCAGTCATCGTCGCCCGGGACGACGAACCTGAGACCGAGCCGACTGGTGGCTCGCTCCACCTCCTCGGCGTCGACCGAGCGGGCTCGTTCCGCCAAGCTCGTCCTCGAGGTTTCGCGCAGGGTCTGCCACACCTCGACGGGGCCGTGCTCAGCCACCAGATCAGCCAGAGCTCGCATCCCTCCCCCACTGGCTGCCGCCAGACAGGCCCTGGCCTGACGCTCAGCCGACCAACTCATGCCGCCACCTCGGCACCCTCGCCACGACGCATCGCCAAGGCAGCCCGAACGTGGGCGACCTCGACGGCGTCTCGTCCACCCAGGTCAGCCAGGGTCCACGCCACCCTCAGGACCTTGTCGACACCGCGTGCGCTGAGTTGGCCCCGCACCAGGGCCAGGTCGATCAACTCGCCACCCCCCGGTGGGGGCAGATGGTGACGCAGCACGCTGCCGGGAACCTCACCGTTGACCTGGAATCCGAGCGGAGCGAGGCGTCGACCCTGCCGCTCACGGGCCTCGGCGACCCGCCCCGCCACGACGGCCGACGACTCAGCACGGGACAGGGAGGCTTTCAGGTTGGCATTCCTCAAGGGGACGAGATGTTGCTGCAGGTCGATCCGGTCGATGATCGGCCCCGAGATGCGGTCCTGGTAGTGGCGCACCGCCATCGGGGCGCACTTGCAGTGCAGGCCGACCACCCCGAAGTTGCCGCACTGGCACGGGTTGGCCGCCAACACCAACTGGAACCGGGCCGGGAATCTGCAGGTCACCTGGGACCGGGCTATCGTCACCCACCCCGTCTCGAGTGGTGTCCTCAGCGCCTCGATCACGTTCTTGGGGAACTCGGGGGCCTCATCGAGGAACAGCACACCCCGGTGCGCCAACGAGACACTGCCCGGGCGGGCGATCCTGGGACCTCCCCCCACCAGGGACGACATGGAGGCGTTGTGCAGGGGGTCGGCGAAGGGCGGTCGGGTGACCAGATCACCATCGAGGATCCCCGCCAGCGAGTGGATGGCCGACACCTCCAGCGCCTCGGCCGGGCTCAGGTCGGGAAGGATCGTCGGCAGGCGGCTGGCCAGCATGGACTTGCCCACACCCGGAGCCCCGTGCAGGAACAAGTGGTGGCGTCCGGCGGCGGCCACCTCGAGTGCGAACCGTGCCTCCGTCTGGCCGGCCACGTCGGCGAGGTCAGGCTGTCCGATGGCATCGGCCGGTGGTTCGTCCGCGCGGGGCGTCAGCGTGGGGTGGACGGGGCGCCCCTGGAGCACCTCGACCAGGTCGGGCAGGGTGTCGATCCCCCACACCGCCAGACCCTCGACCAGGCTCGCCTCACGCAACTGGCTGGCGGGCACGACGGCGCGAGTCATGCCGGCCTCGACCGCCGCCAGCAGGCCCGGCAGGACTCCCCGCACGGCCCTCACACGTCCGTCCAGACCCAGTTCCCCGAGCAGCACCGTCGTCAGCACCGACTCAGGCGGCACCACGTGCAGGGCCGCCAACACGGCACCGGCGATGGACAAGTCGTAGTGCGTGCCCGACTTGGGCAGGGAGGCGGGGGTGAGGTTGATGGTCACCAACTGGTCGGGCCACTTCAGCCGGCAGCCCTGAATTGCCGCCTTCACCCGATCGCGGGCCTCGTACAGTGCCGTGTCAGGTAGCCCGACCAGCACGGTGCGGGGCAGTCCACCTCCCAGGGCCGCCTCGACCTCGACCAGTTGGCCTTCCAGCCCGATCAGGCCCACCGAGAATGCCGAGGCCCTCATCGGGTGATCCCGCGGACGTGAGTGAGGTCGACCCCGTCGCGGTCACGCACCAGGCCGATGGCGTCGATCCTGACCCGGCGTGCCGACACGTTCCGCTCCCGGAGCCACCACAGCGCCAGTTCGTGCAGCTTGCGCACCTTGGCGACGGTCACCGCCTCGAGGGGATCCCCGTAGCCTCGCCCCGACCTGGTCTTGACCTCGATGAACACGATGGTGCCGTCAGGTTGTCTGCCGACCAGGTCGAGTTCACCGACCGGGCACCGCCAGTTGCGGTCGAGAATCGTCCACCCGAGGTGGGCGACGTGAAGGGCGGCCTGGTCCTCGCCCCAGCGACCCAGCACACCCGTGATCCGTGCCACCGCCATGGTGACCACCTCCCTCACAGGGAAGTGATACGCGCGCCGGGCCCAGACGTGCCGATGTCCACAGGCTCACCGGCGAAGCAGCCGCTCGACCCGAGTTGTCCACAACTCCAAGGGATCCTGCGACCTGGCGCGGACCGTGTGCCCGCGGCCGCGGGGTCACTTCTGGTCGGGCACCTGCAGGTCGGAGTGCACGATCTCCTCGATCGACACGTCCCTGAAGGTCAGCACCTTCGCCGACTTCACGAACCTGGCTGGGCGGTACATGTCCCAGACCCACGCGTCGGCCATTGAGACCTCGTAGTAGACGTCGCCACCTTCGGTGCGCACCTTCAGGTCCACGGCATTGCAGAGGTAGAACCGTCGTTCGGTCTCGACCGCGTAGGTGAAGATGCCGACGACGTCCTTGTACTCGCGATACAGGTCGAGTTCGAGTTTCGACTCGTACGCTTCGAGATCTTCGGCGCTCATGGTGCCTTCACTGTAGCCGCTCGCCTGACGAGTTCGAACCGGCGGCGATGGATGTCCGCAGGCCCGAATCGGTCGAGTTCGGCCTGGTGTTCGGGGGTGCAGTAGCCCTTGTGGACGTCGAACCGGTACTGCGGATAGTGGGCGGCGATGTCGGTCATGATCCGGTCGCGCGTCACCTTGGCGATCACCGAGGCAGCCGCCACGCAGGCCGCCACCCGGTCGCCCTTCCACACCGCCAGACCGGGCACCCCCAGGCCATCGACGGGAAAACCGTCGGTGAGCACGAACTCGGGGGTGACCTCGAGCCGTGACACCGCCCTCCGCAGGGCTTGGATGTCGGCGACGTGCATGCCGAGCCGGTCGCACTCGTCCGCCTCGATGCTGACGCAGCTCACCGCGACGGCCTTCGCCATGATCTCGTCGAAGCACCGCTCCCGCGCCTTGGGGGTCAGCAACTTGGAGTCCCGCAGCCCCGTGATCTGCCGCGCGGGGGTGTCGGCGAGCACCACGGCGGCGGCCACCAGCGGACCGGCGCAGGCACCGCGTCCGGCCTCGTCCGCCCCCGCGATCGGCGAGAAGCCAGCGCGTGTGAGGGCCCGTTCGTAGCCGTACAGGCCTCGTCCCGGACGGATCACTGGCAGCCGACCCCCTCGGGGACGATCTTCGCCTGGGCCGGCGGGGCGGCCCCGGCAGGAACGGATGCGAAGGTGGCGGGGCGCTTCAGCTGGTGGAAACGGTCGAGCGGGGCGACGATCTGAACCGCCGGCCCGACCACGTCGCCGACGGGGACGAAGGCGCTGGCACCGCGAGGCCTGCCGTCATTGGTGATGTCGGCCAGGTGACAGCGCGAGTCGAACGAGTCGTTGCGGTGGTCGCCCATCACGAAGACGGTGCCCGCGGGGACGACCACCTCGAAGGGAACCTCAGCGGGCGCGACCTGGCCCTGGGCGTCGGAGTACAGGTACGAGGCCTCCTCGAGGGGACGGCCATTGACGGTGAGCTTGCCCCCCGTGGTGTACGTCACGGTGTCGCCGGCCACCCCGATGACACGCTTGATCAGGTACTGCGAACTGGAGTTGGGCAGCACCCCCACGAACTCCAGACCACGCCGCCACCCGGTGGACGGATCAGCCGCCGGCAACCAGCCACCGGGATCCTTGAACACCACCACGTCGCCTCGTTTGAAGTGGGTCACCTTGCTGACCACCACCCGATCACTGACCTGCAGCGTGTTCTCCATCGAACCCGAGGGAATCACGAACACCTGCCCCAGGAAGGCGCGGATCAACGACGAGATCACCAAGGCGATCACCGCGATCACGACGAGTTCCTTGGCCCACCCCAGCAAAACCGCCAAGGGGCTGCGTGAGCGCGACTGCCGCGAATCCGGGCCCGAACCCGAGGGATGCTGACCCGAGTGGTCGCCCGACTCCGGGGTGGTGGTCGGCTCGTCGGTCACGCGGGCTCCTCGGACGATGAGGCACGGTGGCGCCTCGTGGCTTCCCCATCCTAGAGGCCCACGACCGACACCTCCTCGGTGCCGACGGTCGACGCCCCCGACAGTGGGACTCGTGCCGACCCCGGACGCAGAACGTCCCGGCCCCCCAGGGGGACCGGGACGTTCAACGGGAAGCCGACTCAGGCGTCGCGCTTCTCCTTGATCTTGGCGGCCTTGCCGCGCAGTCCGCGCAGGTAGTACAGCTTGGCGCGACGCACGTCACCGTGGCGCTCGACCTCGATCTTCTCGATGATCGGCGAGTGCAGCGGGAAGGTGCGCTCGACGCCGGTGCCGAAGGAGACCTTGCGGACGGTGAACGACTCGCGAACGCCGCCACCGGTGCGCGAGATGACCACGCCGGCGAAGACCTGCACACGGGAGCGGGTGCCCTCGATGACCTTCACGTGCACCTTCACCGAGTCGCCAGGGCGGAAGGTGGGGATGTCGTCACGCAGGGACGACTGGTCAATCTGATCGATCAGCTGGCTCATGCTGTTTCCTCGCCGGTGCCATGGGTCACCCGTGAAAAGTTCAATGGATGGTTGCCTGACCTCGGACGATCCCCCCATGGCAGGAGCCGCAGCACGGGCAACAGCTGCTCATTCTGCCATGCTGGCCACCCGAGCGCGAATTGGGCGAAGAGCCGGTCGGCGACCGCCCCGGATCCAGAACAGCCGCAATCGGGTGCAACCAGATCGCGGCGGGGTGCGTACTCACAGTGACAAGCCGCAGCACACCATCGAACCGTCTGGAAGGAGGTGGCGAGGGGCATGGACGAACAGACATTCGACGCCTTCTACCAGAGTTCCTTCTCCCGGGTGGTCGCCCACATCTACGCGATGTGCGGCAACCTGGCCGAGGCACAGGACTGCGTGCAGGAGGCGTTCATCCGGGCTTGGGACCACCGCAAGCAGCTCGACGCCGCGCAGAGTCCCGAGGCGTGGGTACGCACCACTGCCTATCGGCTGGCGGTCTCCCGCTGGCGGAAGGCGCGCCGCGCCTTCCGTCAACCCGACCGGGCCCTCGAGCCCCAGCAGCACCACTCCGCACCCGATCCCACCCGCATCGCCCTGGATCGGGCGCTCGACCAACTCCCCTCCGATCAGCGACGAGTCATCGTGCTGCATCACCTGTGCGACCTCAGCGTCGCCGAGATCGCCGACGAGGTCGGCTCACCAACCGGGACCGTCAAGGCCCGGTTGTCACGCGGACGAGCCGCCCTGGCCCGTCTGCTCTCCGATGATCTGGAGGTCCGTCATGCCTGACATCCACCCGAAGCCCGATCTGGACCAGGCCTGGAGTTCCTTCTCACGAGACACCCGAGGGGTTCCCATGCTTGCACCCGACCAGATCCGACGTCTGGGCGATCGTCGCCGCCTCACCCGACGCGTGACGATCGCGGGGGCGACCCTGAGCCTGGCTGCTCTCACCGGGGTCGGTGTCGTGCTCGGAACCGGGGGGATGCCCCGATCCGGACCCGACATCGCCGGCACACCCAGCGCACCAGTACCCAGTGCGACGGTACCCAGCACCAGCTCCAGCCAATCTCCCTCGACGTCCCCCACGCCCACCGGAGATCGCACGCCCTCGTCCACCGCGAGCAGCCCGACCAGCCCGGACACGGCCGGGATCAGCGACCCGATCACGGTGGCCAACCTGCCGACCAACGCCGAGATCTACCTGCAGAAGCCCGGTGACGTACCGACGCCGTTCATCACCGACGGCCTGTCCACGGCATCGGAGGAGCAGACCTTCTGGATCTGCGAGGACGGCCTGGCCCAGCAGCCCGGCATCGTGTCGTCCAAGTCTGCGATCTTCACCCTCCCCCAAGGCGGCACGTTCAGCCGCGCACACCTGCTGCAGATGGACTCCGCCGCCAGTGCCACCCAACTGGCCGACACGATCCGCTCTTGGAACACCACCTGCGCCAGTCGCGTGCACGGCTACGGCGGGGCGGCGGCCACTGCGGAGAACGAGAAGACCACCACGGTCGCCGGTGCACGCGTCGACTTCTCGGTGCAGATGCTCCGCAAGGACGGTCAGGACGGTCTGTTCAACGGCATCCTCGTGGTCGTCTCAGGCAACCGCGTGCTGATCATCGGGCAGTTCGTGGTGGGGATGGACTACAACGCGGTCGGACCGGCCATGCACGCCGACAATCCCGACCTGCCTCTGGTGCAGACCGCGCAGCATCTCGACACCATCGTCCAGCGGCTCAACTCCTGAGCCGGAGCAGCACCCACGAGGGTCTCCACCACACAGGACGACAGGTCCCCGGCACCGATGCCTCGGTGCCGGGGACCTGTCGTGACGCGCTGGGGTTCTGGCTCAGCCCTGCTTGCCGTCGCCCTTGAAGAGCGAGGCGATCAGGTCACGGTTCAACTGGCTGATCGACTCCAGGGGGATGCCCTTGGGGCAGACCTGGGCGCACTCACCGATGTTGGTGCAGCCGCCGAAACCCTCTTCGTCGTGCTGGGCCACCATCGACTTGACGCGCGAGTAACGCTCCGGCTGGCCCTGCGGCAGCATCGCCAGGTGGGTGATCTTCGCCGAGGTGAACAACATCGCCGAGCCGTTGGGGCACGCCGCCACACAGGCGCCGCAGCCAATGCAGGTGGCGTTGTCGAAGGCGAGGTCCGCCTGCCGCTTCGGAGCCGGCACCGAGTGGGCCTCCGGCGCCGATCCGGTGTTGGCGGAGATGAACCCCCCGGCCTGGATGATCCGGTCGAAGGCCGACCGGTCGACGACCAGGTCCTTGATGACGGGGAAGGCCCCCGCCTTCCAGGGCTCGATGTCGATGGTGGCCCCGTCGGCGAACGAGCGCATGTGCAGCTGGCAGGTGGTGGTGTGCTGGCCACCGTGGGCGAGGCCGTTGATCACGACCCCACACATCCCGCAGATGCCCTCACGGCAGTCGTGGTCGAAGGCCACGGGCTCCTCGCCACGCTCGGTCAGGTGCTCGTTCAACAGGTCGAGCATCTCGAGGAACGACATGTCCTGACTGACCCCGTCGAGCGGGTAGGTGACCATGCCGCCGGGTGCGTCGGCCTTGGCCTGACGCCAGATACGCAGTGTGACCTTCACTTGTAACTCCGTTGCTTGAGCTCGATGGCCTCGTAGACCAGAGGTTCCTTGTGCAGGACGGGCTTGCTGGCCTCACCGCCCCATTCCCAGGCGCCGACGTAGAGGTACTCGTCGTCGTGTCGCAGAGCCTCGCCGTCCTCCGTCTGGCTCTCGCCACGGAAGTGTCCGCCACACGATTCGCGACGGTGCAGGGCGTCGATGCACATCAGCTCGCCGAGCTCGAGGAAGTCGGCGAGACGACCGGCACGTTCGAGGGTCTGGTTGAAGTCCTCGTTCACCCCGGTGACCTTGACGTTGGTCCAGAACTCCTGCTTGAGGGCGCGGATCTTCTCGATCGCCGTCTTCAGGCCGTCCTCCCAACGCTCCATGCCGCAGTACTCCCACATGATGGTGCCGAGTTCCTTGTGCAGGGAGTCCACGGTGCGGGTGCCGTTGATCGACAGCAACTTCTCGATGCGACCCTTCGCTGCGGCAAGGGCCTCAGCGGCGGCCGGGTGGGAGTCATCGATCTTGTCGAACGGTGCGCCCGCCAGGTAGTCGTTGATGGTGTTGGGCAGGACGAAGTAACCGTCGGCCAGCCCCTGCATCAGCGCCGACGCGCCGAGGCGGTTCGCCCCGTGGTCGGAGAAGTTGGCCTCCCCGGCCACGTACAGACCCGTGATCGACGACTGCAGGTCGTAGTCGACCCACAGTCCGCCCATGGTGTAGTGAACCGCCGGGTAGATGCGCATCGGCACCTCGTAGGGGTTCTCACCGGTGATCTGGGCGTACATGTCGAAGAGGTTGCCGTACTTCTTCTCGACGGCGTCCTTGCCGAGTCGTCCGATGGCCTCGGCGAAGTCGAGGTAGACACCGCGACGCATCTCGCGCTCGTTGCCGTCGTGGTCACGCTCCTTGACCGCAGGGCCCACTCCTCGTCCCTCGTCACACATGTACTTCGCCTGACGGGAAGCGATGTCACGAGGCACCAGGTTCCCGAAGCTGGGGTAGATGCGCTCCAGGTAGTAGTCGCGATCCTCCTCAGGAATCTCGCGGGGGTCCTTGGCGCAGTCCTCGGCCTTCTTGGGCACCCAGATGCGTCCGTCATTGCGCAGCGACTCAGACATCAGCGTCAGCTTCGACTGGGTCTCGCCGTGCACCGGGATGCAGGTGGGGTGGATCTGCGTGTAGCACGGGTTCGCGAAGTACGCACCCTTGCGGTGGGCCCGCCAGGAGGCGGTCACGTTGCAGCCCATGGCGTTGGTCGACAGGAAGAACACGTTGCCGTAGCCACCGGTGGCGAGCACCACGGCATCGGCGTAGTGGGCCTCGATGCGGCCGGTGACCATGTCACGGGTGACGATGCCACGGGCACGACCGTCGACCACGATCAGTTCGACCATCTCGTGGCGGGTGTGCATCTTGACGGTGCCCGCCGCGACCTGACGCTCGAGGGCCTGGTAGGCGCCGATCAGCAACTGCTGACCGGTCTGGCCGCGGGCGTAGAACGTGCGCTGCACCTGAACGCCACCGAACGAGCGGGTGTCGAGCAGACCGCCGTACTCGCGGGCGAAGGGGACACCCTGGGCCACGCACTGGTCGATGATGTTGGCGCTCACCTCGGCGAGGCGGTGCACATTGGTCTCGCGGGAGCGGTAGTCGCCGCCCTTGACGGTGTCGTAGAAGAGACGGTGCACCGAGTCGCCGTCGTTGCGGTAGTTCTTGGCCGCATTGATGCCACCCTGGGCAGCGATCGAGTGGGCACGTCGGGGGCTGTCCTGGTAGCAGAAGTTGAGGACGTTGTAGCCCGCCTCACCCAGGGTGGCCGCCGCTGCACCACCGGCGAGGCCGGTGCCCACGATGATGACCGTCAACTTGCGACGGTTGGCGGGGTTGACCAGCTTGGCCGAGAACTTGCGCGCCTCCCACATCTTGTCGATGGGCTGGCTCAGGTCGGCCTTGGTGTCGGCGATGTCGTCGCCCTGCGTCCAGTAGTCGGTGGCCGCCGGGGCAGCGGAGTCGGGTGACGACTGCGATCCCGTCTCGGGGGTCATCGATTCGGCATCGGCCTCGACCAGGGTCTGGGCCTCGGTCTGGGGAAGTTCGCTCATTTTCCAATCACCTCGAACAGGATCAGCACCGGCGGAATCATGAAGCCCAGGAACAGGCCCACGGAGATCACGTACGCGACGGCCTTCAGCACCTTGCGGGAAGCGGCCGAGACCTGCACACCCAGCGTCGCCAGGGCGCTCCAGACGCCGTGCCACAGGTGCATGCACACCGCACCCATCGCGATGGCGTAGATCAGCACGACCCACCACTGCGAGAAGCCGGCGAGAACCCGGTCATAGGGCTCGAGGGTGCTCACGCCCGAGGCGTAGCCGAACTTCAGCACCTGGGCGGTGTACTGCAGGATGTGCATGATCACGAACAGCACGATGATGATGCCGCCCCAGATCATGGTGCGGGCCGCGTAGCTCTTCTCCATGTTCCGCTTGACCACGTACCGCGACCCGCCGGTGTTGGCAGCGGCGCGGACGCGCAGCTTGAAGGCCGAGTACATGTGCAGGAAGACCGAGAGCAGCAGCACGATCCGGAAGATCCAGAGGAAGACCGTGTGCGGGATGGCCGGGTAGCCGAAGTCGCGCAGCCAGTGGGAGTACGCGTTGAACTCCTTGCCGTCATCCGGCAGGAGCATCTTGAAGTTGCCGAACATGTGTGCGAGCAGGAAGCCGACCAGTAGCAAGCCAGTGATGGCCATGACGGCCTTCATTGCCACCGTGGACCGGACTGCTCTCTGGTGAGTTGTCAGTGTTGTCGCCACGCACAGCACCTTAGCCACATGGCTCCCGGGAGTGAACCGACGCCCCCGGGTAATCGGCCCAACCGCGACATTTCGACAGTTGCGCTCCGACTAGGGGAAATATGCCAACTGGAACGTTTCGTTATTGGGTGGGGTCCAGCAGGTCAGGACGACGCCGCCTGGTCAGCTCGAGGGCCTGCTCACGGCGCCACGCGGCGATTCGTCCGTGGTGGCCGCTCATCAGCACCTCGGGCACCTCCAGACCGCGCCAGCTCGCAGGCTTGGTGTAGACGGGGTACTCCAGCAGACCGTCCTGGCCCTCGGAGTGGGACTCCTCGTCGAGGCTCGCCGGGTTGCCGATCACCCCCGGGATCAGCCGGACGATGGCCTCGACCATCGCCAGCACCGCGACCTCGCCACCGTTGAGCACGTAGTCACCCAGGCTGATCTCTCGCACCTGAGCCCGACTGGAGGCGTGGTCGAAGACACGGCGGTCGATGCCCTCGTAGCGTCCGCAGCAGAACAGCAGCCGGGGGTGGCCGGACAGTTCCTGGGCCATCGCCTGCGTGAACCGGTCACCCGACGGGGTGGGCACGATCACGGTCGGGGGTTGGTCGTCGTCGATCAGCGCGTCGAAGGCCTCGCCCCACGGTTCGGGCTTCATCACCATGCCGGCTCCCCCTCCGTAGGGGGTGTCGTCGGTGGTGTGGTGCCGGTCGTGGGTCCACTGGCGCAGGTCGTGCACGCCCAGGTCGAGCAGCCCCGAACCGATCGCCTTGCCCACCAACGACAGCTGCAGCGGGGCGAGGTAGTCGGGGAAGATCGTGACCACGTCGATCCGCTGGACAGCGGTGGGTCCGACGGGCGCGTTCTGGTTCATGACTGCCCGCCGGCGACCTCGGCCTGATCGTCCAACAAGCCGGGGATCGGGCGCACGCTCAGCGTTCCCGCGGTGAGGTCGACCGTGGGAACCAGGTCGAGCACGAAGGGAACGAGCCGTTCGGTGCCGTCGGCGTCGATGGCCAACAGGTCCTGTTCGGGCAGGTGGACGACATGGGTCACTCGTCCGATCTCGTCGCCCTCGGTGGTGAGGGCCAGCAGTCCGACCAGTTGGCGGTCGTAGTACTCCCCCTCGTCGGTGGGCACCTCGTCGGCGGGCACCTGGACGGACAACTCGGCGCCCCGCAGGGCCTCGGCGGCGCTGCGGTCGGCCACCTCGGCGAAGGTCACCAACAGCCGTCCCGAGTGCCAGCGGACGTCGTCAACCGTCAACGGACGTCGCCTGCCCTCCCGGTCGGTGGCCGTCAGGGTGGATCCTTCGGCGAATCGCCGTTCGGGCTCGTCGGTGCGCACGTCGATGGTGACGTCACCGCGAATGCCGTGGGCGCGTCCGATCGCACCGACGGTGACCTCGATCAGGTCGGCCATGGTTCCTCCAACGGGGGTGGATGTGAGCGTTGCCCCGCACCTGGTGGGTGCGGGGCAACGGTCAGGTCTGGTCGCCGGTCAACCGGCGTCGGCGGCGCAGGGTCAGGAACGGAAGCCGGGGCGGCGGTCGACGTCGACGAAGTCGACCCGAACCTGGTCCCGCCCCGCCAAGGCGGCGATCACGGTACGCAGCGCCGTGGCGGTGCGACCTTGGCGTCCGATCACCTTGCCGATGTCGTCGGGGTGCACGCGCACCTCGAGCATGCGACCTCGGCGCAGTTCCTTGTCCTTGACCCGCACGTCGTCGGGGTTGCCGACGATGCCGCGGACGAGGTGCTCCAGGGCTTCCTGCAGCACGCTCAGGCCTCGGTGTTCTCGGCCTCAGCGGCGGGGGCCTCAGCGGGTGCCTCGTCCTTGGCCTTCTTCTTCGAGATCGCGTCGGTGCTCGGCTCGCCGTCGGCCTCGGCCAGGGCTGCGTTGAAGAGGTCGAGCTTCGACTTCTTCTCGGGAGCGACCTCGATGCCGGAGTCGGACTTCTCGCCGGTGAACTGCTGCCAGTCACCCGAACGCTTGAACAGGGCGACGACGGCCTCGGTCGGCTGGGCGCCGACACCGAGCCAGTACTGGGCACGCTCGGAGTTGACCTGGATCACCGAGGGGTCGTTCTTCGGGTGGTAGAGCCCGATCTCCTCGATGGCCTTGCCGTCGCGCTTGGAGCGCGAGTCGATCACGATGATGCGGTAGTGGGGCGAGCGGATCTTGCCGAGTCGCTTCAGACGAATCTTGGTAGCCACGTGTGTGGTGTCTCCTGTGGAAGAGCCGCAGGGTTGCGGCGGGCGGTTGAACCCCGCCGGTCACGTGTGGGGCACGCGCCTCTGGGTTCGGTTGTCCAGCGCCGACACGTTGAGAGGGCATGTCGGCACAGATGCATCCGACATTCTGCCACGGACCACCCCCGCAGGCGAAACTCCCCGTTCCGGCCGGTCGGCTCGACGTTCGCCAGCTCGGGGCTCGTTCATGGACGCTCAGCGGGTCAGGACGACCCGGCCACGCAGTATGACTAGCTTGGGGTGGTGCACCACGGACAGGTCCTCGAGCGGGTTGGCGTCGTAGACGACGAGGTCGGCGCTGGCTCCGTGCTCGATGCCCGGACGACCCAGCCATTGACGGGCCCGCCATGAGGCGGCCCCCAGGGCGAACTCCGCATCGCCCAGGTGGGCCAGTTGCCCCACCTCGTGGGCGATCAGACCATGGGCCATCTGACCACCGGCATCCGTGCCCGCGAAGATGGGCACCCCGGCCTCACGCGCCTTGCCGAGCACCTCGTAGCGGGTGGCGAACAGCTGGCGCATGTGCGCGGCATACGTGGGGAACTTCGCCTCCCCCGCTGCGGCGAAGTCGGGAAAGTTCTGCAGGTTGACCAAGGTGGGCACCAGGGCCACCTGCCTGGCCACCATCTGGTCGATCACCTCGTCGCTGATGCCCGTGCCGTGCTCGATGCCGTCGATCCCGACGTCGACGAGGTCGGCCACGGACTGCTCCTCGAAGCAGTGGGCCGTCACCCGGGCCCCCAACTCATGGGCACGCTTGATGGCCTGCCTCGCCACCTCCTTGGGCCACAGCGGAGCGAGGTCACCGACCTCGCGGTCGATCCAGTCTCCGACCAACTTGATCCATCCGTCGCCCCGGGCCACCTGTCTCTCGACGGTGGCCACCAACTCGTCGGGGTCGACCTCTTCGGCGAAGTTGCGGATGTAGCGCTTGGGGCGAGCAATGTGCCGCCCCGCGCGGATGACCCGGGGCAGGTCGTCCCGGTCGTCGATCCAGTGGGTGTCGGCCGGGGAACCAGCATCGCGGACGAGCAACGTGCCGGCGTCACGATCGGTCAGCGCCTGCGTCTCGGCTTCGTCCCTGCCGACGGCACCGGCGTGGTTGAGACCGATGTGGCAGTGCGCATCGACCAGTCCGGGGAGGATCCAGCAGCGGCCGGACACGGTGGTGGCGTCGGCCACCGGTTCGAAGCTGAGCAACCCGTCGACGATCCACAGGTCGCGCTCCACCCCTTCGGGCAGTACGACACCGCGCAGGTGGAGGCGACCGGGGTCGACACTGGTGTGGTGGTGGCCGTCGGCGGCGTGGCTGTGGCCACCGGGTCCGTGACTGTGGAGGCCGTCGCCGTGGTCGTGGAACAGTTGTGCACCGTCGGCGTCCAGGTCGTGCGGGGCGTGGCTGTGGGTCATGCCACGATCCAAGCACACAGCGCGGCGGGGGCGACGGCAGGGGTGGTCCCCGCCGGGTGGCTCAGCGAGGACCCTTGTTGCCCTGGTTGAACATCTTCTGCAGTTCGGGCGGCAACTGGAAGTCCTGCATGGCCTGGTTGAGCTCGGCGGCGGTGGGCGTCTTGCCGGCACCGAAGGCGGCACCCGGGGCGCCCGACGGTGCGGCGGGGGCGTCCTGCGGCTGACGCCTGGCCTTGGCTGCCTTGCCCTTCTGGCCCTTCTTGGCCTGCTGTTTCGCGGGACGACGCTGGGCTCCGCCGCCCATGCCGGGCATACCGCCGCCGAGCATCGGTGCCATGGACTGCATCATCTTGCGGGCCTCGACGAAACGGGTGACCAGCTGGTTCACGTCGCGGACTTCGACACCGGCTCCCTTCGCGATGCGTGAGCGCCTCGAACCGTTCAGGATGGCGACGTCAGCCCGCTCGCCCGGTGTCATCGAGTAGATGATCGCCTCGATGCGGTCGACCTCCTTCTCGTCGATGTTGGCGATCTGGTCCTTCATCGCCCCCATGCCGGGCAGCATGCCGAAGATCTTCGACAGCGGGCCCATCTTGCGCATCTGCTGCATCTGCGACAGGAAGTCCTGCAGACCGAACTCGCCGCGGCCGCCCAGCAACTTGTCGGCGGCGGCCTTGGACTGTTCGGCGTCGAAGGTCTTCTCGGCCTGCTCGATGAGGGTGAGCATGTCGCCCATGCCGAGGATCCGGCTCGCCATGCGGTCGGGGTGGAAGACGTCGAAATCCTGGAGTTGCTCACCGTTCGAGGCGAACATGATGGGACGACCGATCACCCGGGCGATCGACAGGGCTGCGCCGCCGCGGGCGTCACCGTCGAGCTTGGTGAGCACGACCCCGTCGAAGCCGACGCCCTCGTTGAAGGCAAGGGCGGTGTTGACGGCGTCCTGTCCGATCATGGCGTCGACCACGAACAGGGTCTCGTCCGGTTGCACGGCGGCACGGATGTCGGCTGCCTGCCGCATCAGCTCGGCGTCGATCCCGAGTCGTCCGGCGGTGTCGACGATCACCACGTCGAACTGGCGGCGTCTGGCCTCCTCGATCGACTGCCGCGCCACCTCGATGGGGTCACCGACACCGTTGCCGGGCTGCGGGGCGAACACGTGCACGCCCGCCCGCTCACCGACCACCTGCAGCTGGTTGACGGCGTTGGGACGCTGCAGGTCGGCGGCGACGAGCAGGGGTGAGTGCTTCTCGTCCTTGAGCCACTTGGCCAACTTGCCCGCCAGGGTCGTCTTCCCGGCGCCCTGCAGGCCGGCCAGCATGATGACGGTCGGCGGGTTCTTGGCGAAGCGGATGGTGCGCGTCTCGCCGCCGAGGATGTGGACGAGTTCCTCGTCGACGATCTTGATGATCTGCTGGGCGGGGTTGAGCGCCTGGTGCACCTCGGAGCCGCGCGCCCGCTCCTTCACGGCGGCAATGAAGTCCTTGACCACCTGCAGGTTGACGTCGGCCTCGAGCAGCGCGATGCGGATCTCGCGCGCCGTGGCGTCGATGTCGGCCTCGGTCAACCGACCCTTGCCGCGCAGCCCCTTGAAGGTGGCGGCAAGGCGGTCCTGCAGTGTGTCGAACACAAGTCATCCCATCGTCGTGGTTCTCACCCGTCGGTCAAGGATAGACGTCCGGCGTGCTCAGTCTCACAGCCCCATCGTGGCGAGCCAGGTCAGACTGGGCACGAACAGGGGTAGGTAGGTGCCGAAGTTGTGGCCCCCACCCTTGATCAACTGGAAGGCGACCCCGGGAGTGGTGCGGGCCACCTTGTGGAAGTTCCTGCCGTCGGCGGTCTCGGCCGTCGGCTTCAGCGGCCCCCATGACTGGTTGTCAGCCGTCGACATCACGTTCAACAGGGGCAACTGCCGGACCTTCTTGCTCCTGACCATCGCTGTTACGTCATTCGCCTCGCGGGTGGCGACGGGGTCGGCGAGCAGCGAGGGCGTGTCGAACAACGGATGGTAGTAGGGGGCGAGAGCGGCTCCCCCGCCGTAGACGTCTGGGTGCTTGGCCACCATCAGGGCGGTGCAGAAGCCACCGGTGCTCCAGCCCGACATGAACCACCGGTGATGGTCCTCGGTGACCCTGAACTGGCTGGCGATCGCGGCGGGGAGTTCGGTGGACAGAAAGGTCTCCTGCCGGGCTCCCCTGACGTCCACGCACTCCGAGTCGACCCCGGTGGTGACACTCCCACCGACGTGCACGGCGATGAACGGGGTGGCCTTCCCGCCATCGATCAGACCCGAGTAGAGGCTGGGCGCATCCAACAACGTTGCGAACTTGGGGCCCGACATGTGCAGTCCACCCACCATCACCACCACGGGGAACCGACGGTCGTGCTGGGAGGGCTCGAAGTAGGCGGCGGGCAGGTAGACCTCCCCGGTGGAGTAGTCGGGGCTGGAGTCGGGCAGGTGCATGGTCACCATCTCGCCGCCCGGGTGGGGATTGTCGGCCGAGATGGCGATGCGCTCGACCGGCACCGGGGCGCCGACAGGTTTGGCCTGGGTGAGCTTCTCGACCTGACCGGGGACCCCGAACAGGTCGTCCCACGTGGCGAAGAACTCGTAATGTCGGTTCACCAGCACGAACACGGCCGACACTGCGACCAGTTGGCACAGCACGACGAGCAGCACCCGGGCCAGGCGTGGCCACCACGTCGATCCGGTGAGGAACAGCGCAGCCAGCGGGAGCAGAACTGCGGCGGCGACCGCGATGACGGCGAGCGGGGCCCCGGTGAGTTCCATCATGGCGTCAATCTATGTGCGCCACCCAAGACGACGCCGGGTGCCGCCGGGCTCACCGACGGGGCACGGGTTCACTCCCCCAGCAGTCCCGCGACGAACCCTTCTGCCTCGAACGGGGCCAGGTCGTCAGCGCCCTCACCGAGCCCGATCAGCTTGACGGGTACCTTGAGTTCGCGCTGCACCTGCACGACGATGCCGCCCTTGGCCGACCCGTCGAGCTTGGTGAGCACGATGCCGGTGACATCCACCACCTCGGCGAAGATGCGAGCCTGGACCAGCCCGTTCTGTCCGGTGGTCGCGTCGAGCACGAGCAACACCTCGGTGACCGGCGCCTTCTTCTCGATCACCCGCTTGACCTTGCCCAGTTCGTCCATCAGACCGGTCTTGGTGTGCAGGCGCCCGGCGGTGTCGACGATGACGGTGTCGACCCCGGCGTTGACACCCTGGGCGACGGCGTCGAAGGCCACCGACGCCGGGTCGGCGCCCTCGGGGCCCCGAACCGTCTCGACCCCGACACGTTCACCCCACGTCGTGAGCTGCTCGGCGGCCGCCGCACGGAAGGTGTCGGCGGCTCCCAGCAGCACCGTCTTCTGCTCGGCCACGAGTACCCGGGCCAGCTTGCCCACGGTGGTGGTCTTGCCGGTCCCGTTCACACCCACCACCATGACGACTCCGGGATTGCCGTCGGCACCCTCGACGTGCAGGGTGCGATCGAGGGTCGGGTCGACGAGCCGGACGAGTTCCCGGCGCAGGGTGGCCTTGGCCTGGGCGGGGTCGGCCACCCCGTCGATCGCCATCGCCTGCCGCAGGTGAGTGGTCAGTTCCGTGGTGGGCCCCACGCCCAGGTCAGAGCTGATCAGTGTCATCTCGAAGTCGTCCCACGTCTCGTCGTCGATCCGGTCGCGACTCAGCAGGTCGGCCAGGCCACGAGCGAGGGCATTGTTCGAGGTGGCCAGTCGGCGGCGGAGTCGTGCCAGTCGAGAGGTGGGGGCCTCGATCGTCTCCAGTTCGGGGGCGGAGGTCGCGGCAGTGGGCGCTTCGACCGGGGGCGCCTCCTCGGTTGGCGCCTCGACGGTGGGTGGGGCGGGCCGGGTCTCCGGCTCGGCCTCCGGGGCCTCGACCTCGGGGGTCGGCACGACCGGGGGCAGCTGTCGGCGCTCGCGAAGCGCGACGACGATGCCGACGGCCGTGGCCGCCAGCACCACACCGAGAATGATCCAGAAGATGAACGTCAGGTCTGTGGGCACGCCCTCATCCTAGGGCGACGCGCCGCGGGCCCCTCCCGGGAGGGTGCGATCGGCCCGGTGGGCCGGTGGGACGACCCGAGGGATTCGCCGGTCGTTCAGTTGCCGGTGCGGGCCACCAGCTGCGCGAACTTGGCGGGGACCTCGGCCTCACCGTTCAGGTGCCGACCGGCCTCTGCGAGCTGACCACGCAGGCCCGCGTCGGCGACAGAGGTGCGACGCAGTCCGAGCGCCACCATCAGGGCGACGACGGAGGCGACGACGACGGCCAGGGTGACGACAATGGCAGCGGCAAGAGTCACCGGGGTTCCTTCCAGACAAGCTGTGGGCAGGGCGTGGGCGCAGGGGCCACCCCGGGTCGAACTCGACCGGCCGCGAAGGCTGGGGCATGTCGTCCTGGGGAAGCGCCATCGCTGGCACCATTGTGCCTCGCCGGCCAAGAGTTCCCGCTGCGACACGAGGGCGGAACGGCCGGGGCCGACCAAGGTGTCCGCCAAGGGTCCTCGACAAGGTCGGGGACCACTGTCGTCGCGGAGCCCAGACCGGTCAGGCCTCAGCCAACTCCCGTAGTCGCTGCGAGACCACGGTCGACACCCCGTCGCCGCGCATGGTGACACCGTAGAGGGCGTCGGCGATCTCCATCGTCCGTTTCTGGTGGGTGATCACGAGCAGCTGGGAGTTCTCCCTCAGCTCCTCGTAGATGCCCAGCAGCCGCCCTAGGTTCGTGTCGTCCAGAGCGGCCTCGACCTCGTCGAGGATGTAGAAGGGGCTGGGCCTGGCCATGAACAGGCTGACGAGGAAGGCGACGGCGACCAGCGACCGCTCCCCACCCGACAGCAGCGACAACCGCTTCACCTTCTTGCCCGCCGGACGAGCCTCGACCTCGATCCCGGTGGTCAGCCACTGGCCGGGGTCCGTCAGCACCAGGCGGCCCTCACCTCCGGGGAACAATCGCGCGAAGACGTGCTCGAAGGCCTGCTCGACGTCGCGGTAGGCCTCAGCGAACACCTGCTCGACTCGCGCATCCACCTCGTCGATGATGTCGTTCAGATCTGTACGGGTGCGCTTGAGGTCGTCGAGTTGCTCGGCCAGGAACTGGTGGCGCTCCTGCATGGCGTCGAACTCCTCCAGCGCCAACGGGTTGACCCGTCCCAGCAGCTCGAGGTTGCGGGTGGCCGCTCGCAGGCGCTTCTCCTGCGTCTCGCGCTCGTAGGGCACCGGGTCGGGAGCCGGCTCGTCGTCGGCGGGATCCACGGGTCGCCCGTCTGGGTGGACGAGCACCGGAACGGGTTGGTCGGGGCCGAACTCGGTGACCAGCACGTCGGAGGCGAGACCCAGCTCGGCCATCGCCTTCTCCTCGAGCTGCTCGATGCGCATGCGCAACTCGATCCGGTTGAGCTGCCCGCGGTGAGCACCCTGCACCACTTCGTCCAGTTGTCTGCCCGCGTCCCGGGCTGCACGTCTGGCGACCCCGAGGGCTGCCTCGGCACGCTGACGTGACTCCTCGGCAGCAGCACGTTCTTCGGTGGCCGTCTCTCGGGCCAGTTCAACCTGTCCGACCAGCCACTGGGCGGCTTCGTGCACGCACCGGGCAGCGCCAGCCTCCCGGCGGAGCTGCTCTGCGCGAGCGAGGGCTTTTGCGCGGGCCTGGCGCTCGTTCGAGGCGGCCCTCGACAGCGAATCGGCCCTGCCGGCCAACGCCTTGGCCTTCTCCTCAGCGGTGCGGAGAGCCAGGCGCGCCTCGAGCTCCGACTGCCGGGCCAGTCTGGCCTCGGCGGCCCGGGTGTCCCGGGTGGTCGGGTCGGGTTCGACCAGTTCCTCTTCGCTGGACGCCAGCTGAAGACGCTGCTGGAGCTCGACCAATGTCTGTTCGTCGCTGCCGCGTGAGGCAGTCGCCTGCTCGATCGACTGGGAGAGGCGTTCGGCCTCGGCCCTGGCCTCACGTTGCCGCTGCGACAGGGAACCCAGTTGCTCGGTCACCGCCGACAACTGGGCATCGGACTCGTGCAGGCGGTCGAGCAATGACTCCGCCTCGGTCGTCGCCGCCGCCAACTGCTCGCCCGCCCGCTGCATTGCGAAGGCCTCGCGTTCCGCCTCGTGGGTGACCGTTGCCAGGGACGCCTCGGTCTCATCGACTGCGGCCTGCAACTCGATCAGTCCTGGCTGGCGACCCGACCCACCCGCCGCGTACCAGCGGGCGACCACGTCGCCCTCCCGCGTGACCGCCGTGACCGCCGGCAGGGCACCCACCAGTGAGCGGGCTGCCGCCAGGTCGTCCACCGCGGCCACCCGGTCGAGCAGTCGGGTGAACGAGCCCACGAGCGCGTCGTCCACGGTGATCAGGTCGACCAACCAGGTGGCGTCCTGGGGCAACGGCGGCCATGCCGAACGGTCAGCGTCGGCGCCGCCGACGAGCAGTCCTGCGCGTCCGAGGTCCTCGTCCCTGAGGTGGACGACGGCGTCGACGGCCGCCTCGACGCCACTCACGGCGACACCCTCGCTCATCTGCCCGAGGGCTGCCGACACGGCCGCCTCCCAACCCGGCGCAACAGTGAGCAGGGCCGCCACGTGGCCGATGACACCAGTGACGGCATCTCCAGCAGCCATCAGGGCGGCGTGGGCGTCCTTGCGCTCGAGGCCCAGGCGCAGCGCCTCGAGCCGGGCCTGATGGGAGTGTCGTTGTTGGGTCAGCTGTGCGATTCGTTCCCGTAGGTCGTCGACCACCCGCTGACGATCGTCGACTTCCTCCGCCGCGCGCTCATACGCGACGTCGAGCCCCGACTCCCCGTCGGAAAGACCCGCCAACTGCTGCTCCAGACGGGCGTACTCCGTGCGGGCCGCGTCGGCGCGGTGGGTCGCCTCCTGTCGGCGTGTAACCAGCCGCGAGATCTCCTCGGACGAGGCCTGCAGGCGCGACTGCATGGCGTTCACCTGCCCCGCCAGCCGTGCGACCCCTTCGCGTCGATCGGCGATCGCTCGCAACTGCGCGTTCCAGGCGCGATCAGCCTCCGCCTGGGCCGCCTCGGCCCCCGTCCTGCGGGTGGTCGCCAAGGTGAGCTGATCGGTCAGCCTGCTGACCTCCTCACGCAGGGACGACTCCTCGTCGCGAACCTGCCTGGCCTCGATCTCGAGGGTCTCGGGGTCGCGTCCACCGCGGCCCAGCTCGGGCTGAGCGTCCGCGTTGCGCATCCGTTCGGCCGCGATCGACATGGTCGTCTGAAACCGCTCCCGCAGTGCGGCCAGTGCGTACCAGTTCTCCTGGGCGGCGGCCAGACGGGGGCTGGCCTCCGCCACCGCCTGTTCGGCCTGCGCCTCGGCTCGCTGGGCGCGCTGGTGGGCGAGTTCAGCGGCCTGTTTGGCCTGCTCGGCGGCCTGCTCGTCGGCGAGGTCGGACGCGAGGGCCTCCTGCAGCTGATGGAGATCGTCGGCGAGCAGTCGGGCGCGGGAGTCGCGCACCTCCGCCTGGATGAGGGCCGCCTTGCGCGCCACCTCGGCCTGCCTGCCCAAGGGTTTGAGCTGGCGTCGGATCTCTGAGATGAGGTCGTTGAGTCGGTGCAGGTTGGCGGCGGTCGACTCGAGCTTGCGCAGCGCCTTCTCCTTGCGCTTGCGGTGTTTGAGCACACCCGCTGCCTCTTCGATGAAGCCTCGCCTGATCTCGGGAGTCGCCTGCAGGATCGTGTCGAGTTGGCCCTGACCGACGATGACGTGCATCTCGCGGCCGATCCCCGAGTCCGACAGCAGGTCCTGCACGTCGAGCAGTCGGGCTGGGTCGCCGTTGATGGCGTACTCCGAACCCCCGGAACGGAACATGGTGCGCGAGATCGTGACCTCGGTGTAGTCGATCGGAAGGGCCCCATCGCTGTTGTCGATGGTGAGCACCACCTCCGCGCGCCCTAGGGGCGCCCGTCCCGAGGTGCCCGCGAAGATGACGTCCTCCATCTTGCCGCCGCGCAGGCTCTTGGCTCCCTGTTCGCCCATCACCCAGCTCAGGGCATCGACCACGTTGGACTTGCCCGACCCGTTGGGGCCGACGACGCAGGTCACGCCGGGTTCGAAGTTCAGGGTCGTGGCCGAGGCGAAGGACTTGAACCCTCGCAGGGTGAGCGACTTGAGGTACATCAGCTGCCCGTGGTCTCGATCTCCCGGTCTGTTCCGGTGACCACCTCGGGCACCGGTGGAACCGTGGCGAGCTCGGGGTGGTGACCGCGGACGGCGCGGAAGGTCCAGACCTTGTTGACCAGGAAGTTGATGGGCATGGTCACCACGATGGTCAGCAACTGGGCCCAGTACTCGCGGGAGTGGATGCCCTTGGTCTCGTTGAAGAACGGGTCGGGCAGGTAGACCGCCGAGCCGGGGTGGGTGAACGCCGTCAGGATGAACAGTCCGACCGCCGCAGCCACGCTGCCCACTGCCAGGAACGGCCAGAACTCGTGCCACCAGGTCGAGTGCCTCGACGACTTGAAGGTCCAGGACCGGTTCAGCTGGAAGTTCCACAGGTTGGCGACCAGGAAGGCAACGATCCACACGACGTGTCGGAAGCGCACGTGGAAGTCGGTGCCCGGAATCGGCCAGACGGGGTCGTTGCCGTGCTGGGTGCCTCCGTGGAGCTTGTGCATCACCACCGCCACGGCGAGGTTGACGACCACCCCGCTGCCACCGACGATGCCGAATCGGACGAACTGGCGCAGGGTTCGCCACAGCCGGGAACTCATGGTCATAGGACGCTCACGATAGCTGGGCGGCCCCGGCGGGGAACAGTGACCCGGCTGTGCGGGGCCTCAGACAGCCCGTCGGCGCCGCGGGCGGGGCTGGCAGACGGGGCAGGAGAACGAACTCCGATTGGCGAAGGCTTCCCGAACGATCGGGGCTCCGCACCTGTCGCAGGGCTGACCCTCGCGCCCGTAGGCATGGAGTGAGCGGGCGAAGTAACCCGATTCGCCGTTCACGTTGACGTACAGGGCGTCGAAGCTCGTGCCGCCGGCCGACAAGGACTCGGCCATCACCACGCGACCGTGGTCCAGCAGGTCTCGCAGCGCCGTGAGGGTCATGCGGTCACCGGTGCGCAGGTGGTGGAAGCCGGCTCGCCACAGCGCCTCGTCCGCGTAGATGTTCCCGAAGCCCGAGACGATCGTCTGGTTCAGCAACAGGCTCTTGACACCCGAGACCGAGCGCTTCATGCGCCGGACGACACTGTCGGCGTCGAAGAGGGGGTCGAACGGGTCCCGGGCGACATGGGCGGCTTCGGCAGGCACCTCGTCGGCGGGGTGGGTGGCGTCGCCCGGGTCCATCGGCGATATCGACAGTCCACCGAACATGCGTTGGTCGACGAACCGCAACTGGCGACCGTCGTCCAGGTCGATCAACACCCTGGTGTTGCGCACCAGGGGCGCAGCGGGATCGTCGACCCTGAACTGACCGCTCATGCCGAGATGGGCCATCAGCGCCTCACCGCCCGTCAAGGGCAACCACAGGAACTTGCCGCGGCGTCCGGGCCTGCCGAAGGTGCGGCCGTGCAGGCGGTGGGCGAAGTCATCGGGTCCGGCCAGATGGCTGCGGACCGGACGGGGATGCAGCACCGTGACCCCGGTGATGGTGCGGCCGGTTGCCACCGCGTCGAGGCCGCGGCGCACCGACTCGACCTCGGGAAGTTCGGGCATGGCGACTCAGCTGCTGATGGCCGGGGTGTTGAGGGCCAGATAGGCGAGCCGGGCGGCCCCGATCTCGGCCTCACGCTTGGATCGTCCGGTGGCCACGGGGTGGGTGGTCTCGTGGATGACGGCGGCAGCGGAGTACTGACGGTTGTGGTCGGGTCCGGTCTCGGTCACCTCGTACTGCACCGTCCAGCCGCTGCGGGCGGCCAGTTCCTGCAGGGAGGTCTTCCAGTCCAGTCCGGCGCCCATGGTGCTGGCCTGGTCGGCGATCGGCACGAACAGGTGCCGGACGAGCCGTTCGACTGTCTCCCGGGTTCCCGACAGCAGGGCAGCCCCGATCAACGCCTCCATGGTGTCGGCAAGGATCGAGGTCTTGTCGTCGCCACCGGTGGCGATCTCCCCCTTGCCCAGCTTGATCAGGGGACCCAACTGCAACCCTCGGGCGACGTCGGCGAGGGTGTTGGCGTTCACCGTGGCGGCGCGAATCTTCGCCAGACGGCCCTCGGGCTCGTCCGGGTACGCAACGTAGAGGTGCTCGGTGACCACCACTCCCAACACGGCGTCGCCGAGGAACTCGAGGCGCTCGTTGTTGGCCACGCCGCCGTTCTCGTACGCCCAGGAACGATGGGTCAGGGCAAGCTCAAGGAGCTGAGCGTCCATCGGGACACCCAGCTCCTGGAGCAGCTCAGTGAAGCGGCTCGTCACCGCTGGCGCGCTCAGGCCTCGAGAACCTGGCGACGCTCACCCTTGGGGCCGTACTGGCCGCAGGCGGGGCAAGCGGTGTGCTGCAGGTGGGGCTGACGGCATGCCGGGTTCACACAGGTCACCACGTTGACCGCAGCGGCCTTCCACTGCGAACGGCGGTGGCGCGTGTTGCTGCGGGACATCTTCCGCTTGGGAACTGCCACGGTCTTCTCCTCATGAATCACCCGGCTGGGTGCCGGACGGGGTCAAAACTCAGTTGTCGTCGGTGTCGACGCGGAGGAGGGTCGACCACCGGGGGTCGACCTGTTCTCCATGCGTGTGTTCGGGATCGTCGTTCAGGTTGGCACCACAGATGGTGCACAGACCGGCGCAATCCTCCCGGCACAGCGGGGTGAACGGAAGATCGAGCACCACTGCATCCCGCAGCGCGGGTTCGAGGTCGATCCGTTCGTCGACCACGAAGGTGGCATCCTCATCCGCCTCGCGGTCGGGATGCACGAACAACTCCTCCAAGTCGAAGGACGCCTCGTCCTCCAACGGAGTGAGGCAGCGCGAGCACTCACCGGCCAACTCGACGTCAGCGGTTCCGGACACCCAGATCCCCTCGACCACCGACTGGAGGCGAAGCTCCAAGGCGATCGGGGAGCCCTCGGGCACCCGCATCATCTCGACCCCCAGGTCCGCCGGAGCGGGCACCGAACGCGAGATCTCCTTCATCGTGCCGGCTTGCCTGCTCATCTCGTGGACGTCGAAGACCAACGGTGAACGGGCATCTGCGGAACGCGACAGGGAGTTCACGACCGAACCTCCTCATGGCAGCCTGACGGTGTCAATGACCGAGGGACAACTCTACCGTCTCCCGTGACTGGCGACCAAACCGACCAGACCCGTCACCTGGAGCCGCCGATCCCCACAAACTCTCGCCGTTCGGACACACTCCCCCTGACTCCGCCCCCGTTCCAGCGCGAGAGTTTGCCCCGAGCGTGAGAGTTTGGCGGCCGGGCAGCTGCGGACGCTCACCGCGCAGCCCTGCGCTCCGCCATCCGTTCGACCAGCGCATCGTTCACGTCGGGGCTGAGGAACATGGAGACGTCGCCGCCGAATGAGGCGACGTTGCGGATCAGGGTCGACGAGATCGTCCCGAACTCCCGGCCACCGGGCAGGAGCACCGTCTCGATGCCACCCACGGTGTGGTTGACGTGGTGCATCTGCAGTTCGTAGTCGAAGTCGGAGCCGAAACGTAGACCCTTCACTACCACGGGTGCGTCGTGCTCCCGACAGAAGTCGACGAGCAGACCGTCGATCACGCCGACGGTGACGGCCGGGAACTCGGTCATCGCCTCCCGGCAGAGCGCGAGTCGTTCGTCCAGGGTGAACAGGGTCGACTTGGTCGAGTTGGTGCCGATGGCCACGATCACCTCATCGAACAGCCTGGCCGCCCGCCGGATGATGTCGACGTGACCGAGGGTGATGGGGTCGAAGGTGCCGGGACAGACGGCCTTCATGGGGTCTCCTGGGTTGCTGGTGGGGAGGGCTCTGTGGCGTCTGCGGCTTCGAGCGGGGCGATCCACACCAGGGTGGTCTCGCCGTAGGGGCGGGTCCAGGTCTCACAACCGGCGAGCTGGGGCACGGACGACCGTCGGGCGCGTTCGACCACCATGACACCGTCGGGGAGCAACCATTCGTCCCGCACCCGGGCGAGCAGGTCCTCCAGGTGGTCAGTGGGTAGGGAGTAGGGAGGATCGGCCCAGGCGACGTCGAACCGGTGAGGAGGGGTGCCGGCGAGGTACGTCTCGGCCTTGGCCGCGCGCACGGTCACGTCGAGTCCCACGTCCTTGGCGTTGCGCTGGATGAGGTGGGCGGTGCGGGCATCGGACTCCACGAGGACGACCGGACCCGCTCCCCTGCTCGCGGCCTCCAGGCCCACGCCCCCCGAACCAGCGAACAGGTCGAGGAAGGCGAGACCCGACAGGTGTGTCTGGGCGGGTCCGTCACCGGTGCCGTTCCACGCTGCCAGGGACGAGAAGAACGCCTCCCGGACCCGGTCGGTGGTCGGACGGGTCCTGTCCCCGGCGGGCGTCTGCAACCGGCGGCCCCCGGCTCGTCCGGCGATGATGCGGCTCATGCTCGCTCCAGCCAGTCACCGGCGGCGTCGAGTTCGGCCTGGGTGACGATGTCGTTGAGGTGGGGGTTGGTTGCGTCGGGATCGTCGGCCACCAGCTTGGCTGCGATGTCGCGGCAGGTGACGATGAGGTCGGCATGTTCCAGCACGCGGATCAGTCGCAGGGTCGAGCGGGTGCCCGACTGGTTGGCCCCCAGCACGTTGCCCTCCCGCCGCGCCGCCAGGTCGGCCTCGGCCAGCAGGAATCCGTCGCGGGTTCCGGCCACGGCGTCGAGACGGGTGCGGGCTGGGGAGTCGGGCCGAGCATGGGTGAGCAGCAGGCACAGGCCGGGGTGCTCGCCTCGTCCGATGCGCCCGCGCAGCTGGTGCAGCTGACTGATCCCGAAGCGATCGGCGTCCATCACGACCATCACCGACGCATTGGGCACGTTGACCCCGACCTCGATCACCGTCGTCGCCACCAGCACGTCGATCTCGCCGGCCGCGAACCGGCCCATCACCTCGTCCTTGTCGGTGGCACTCATCCGACCGTGGAGCATGCCGACCGAGAGTCCCTTCAGGGCGCCGGACGAGAGCTCGGCGTACAGGTCCTCGACCGCCACCGGAGGGACCGGTGCTGGGTCCTCGTCCACGGTCATCTCGTCGGGCACGTCCTCGCGTTGGGCAGCGGTGATCGTCGAGCAGACGACGAAGGCCTGCCTGCCGCCGGCCACCTCCTCGGTCACCCGCTGCCAGGCCCGCTCGACCCAGGCGGGGTTCGCGCCGGCATCGACGACAGTGGTCTGCACGTCGCTTCGTCCGGCGGGGATCTCGGTGAGCAGGCTGGTCTCCAGATCACCGAAGACCGTCATCGCGACGGAGCGTGGGATCGGGGTGGCCGTCATCACCAGCACGTGCGGGCTGAGTTCGGCCTTCTGGGTCAGGGCAGACCGTTGTTCGACGCCGAAACGGTGCTGCTCGTCGACCACCACCAGGCCCAGGTCGGCGAACTGCACGCGGTCCGCGAGCAGGGCGTGGGTGCCGATCACGATGCCTGCCTCACCACTGGCAGCTGCGAACAGGGCGCGTTTGCGCTCGGCGGCGGACTGGGACCCCGTCAGCAGGACGACCTGGGTGGCCTCGTCCGGGGCCCCGAGCACCCGGCCCTGGCCGAGGTCGCCCAGGAGGTCGATGATGGTGCTGAGATGCTGGGCGGCGAGCACCTCGGTGGGTGCCAGCAGCGCTGCCTGGTGTCCGGAGTCGACCGCGGCGAGCATGGCCCGCAGCGCCACCAAGGTCTTGCCCGAGCCCACCTCTCCCTGCAGCAGTCGCTGCATGGGCACCTCGCGGGCGAGGTCGTCGAAGATCTGGGACGACACCTCGAGTTGCCCACGGGTGAGTGCGAACGGCAGGCGACGGTCGAAGGCCGTGAGCAGTCCGCCGTCGCGCGACGTCAGCACCGGTGCGCGCAGGTGGGTGTTGTCGGCGCGTCGTCGTGCCATCACCAGTTGCAGGGCGAGCGCCTCGTCGAACTGCAGGCGCTCGAGGGCGCGCGCTGCCTCCTCCTTGGTGGAGGCGCGGTGGACGCCGGTGTAGGCAGCCTGCAGGGTGGGCAGGTCGGTCTCCTCCAGCACCCAGGCGGGCAGCGGTTCGGACAGGTCGCCGATGCTGTCGAGCACCAGGTCGATGGTGGCGCCGATCGTCCACGTGGGGAGTTTGGAGGTGGCGGGGTAGAGACCCACCAGTCCCGATCGGGTCACCTGTTCGGCGATCTCGGCGGCCTGGTCGGCCTTGCCGACGACCTTGCCGCTGGAGTCGAACATGACGAAGGTGGGGTGGGCCAACTGGAGGTTGCCGTTGAAGGTGCTGACCTTGCCGACGAAGATGCCCCTGGTCGCCGCCTTCAGGTTCATGGCCCAGTACGCGCAGTGGTGCTTCTTGCCGAAGAAGGTCGCGGTCACCCGTCCGCTGCCGTCGGTGAGCGTCGCCTCAATGCGCATTCGGGGCTCCTGCCCGAGTGGGCCCCGGACGTCGGCCACCTCAGCGATGATGGCCACCTCCTCGCCGACGGGGAGGTCACGCAGGTCGGAGTTCTCGGTGCCCAGCAGGTAGCGCCGGGGCACATGCCTCAGGAGGTCTCCGACGGTGCGGACCTTGAGGGCTGCGAACGCCTTCGCCGACTTCTCGCCGATCACCTTGGCGACGGGCTGGTTGAGCCGCGCGAAGGTGGTGGTCTGCCAGCGAGTCACATCAGGGAGCGTATCGGCAGGTCGTGACAGTTTCGCCCCACCAACCCGCGGCGGCGCACCTCACCGGTCACGTCGACCCGGGGGTGGGCACAGCAGAAGGCCCGCTCCCCGGGGAGCGGGCCTTCGATGCAGTACAGGACGCGCGTGGTGACCGTGGTCACGCTCGCGACAGGGTCAGCGGGTGACCTTGCCGGACTTGATGCACGCGGTGCACACGTTGAGGCGCTTCGCGGTGCCCTGGACGACAGCGTGGACTCGCTGAATGTTCGGGTTCCAGCGGCGGTTGGTCTTCTTCTTCGACCAAGGCACGTTGTGTCCGAAGCTCGGGCCCTTGGCGCAGATGTCGCACACGGCAGCCATGGGAATCTCCTCGTTAGTTGGTGGTGCGCCGAGAGGCGCGAGAGTGAGCGGCTGGCGTCTTGCGGCGCGCAGCAACCTGTCAATCGTAGCCGAGGGGGGCGATCCGTCCAAAATCGGCTGGGGAGGCTGGGGGTGGGGGTCATCCCCGCGAGGTCGAGGGTGCGTGGGGGTGCAGGGGGTCATCCCCGCGAGGTCGAGGGTGCGTGGGGGTGCAGGGGGTCATCCCCCGCGTGGGGGTGCAGGGGGTCATCCCCCGCGTGGGGTGCGGGGGTGGGGGTGCAGGGGGTCATCCCCCGCGAATCAAATCGCGACGATGACCGGGACGATCATGGGGCGGCGTCGGTGCTTCTGGTTCACCCAGCGGCCCACCGTGCGGCGAACCTGCTGCTGGAGTTGGTAGGCGTCCTCAGCGCCGTCCTTCAGTCCTCGCAGCAACACCCCACGAACTTCCTCGATGATCGCGTCGAACTCGGCGTCCTCGGCGAAACCACGAGCGGTGATCTCGGGACCGGACACCAGCGAGCGGTCGTGCAGGTTGACGGCAGCCACGATCGAGATGAATCCCTCCTCGCCGAGGATGCGACGGTCGGTCAGCTGCGACTCGGTGATGTCGCCGACACTCGAGCCGTCGACGAAGATGTAGCTGGCGTCGATCTTGCCGACCAGCCGCGCCTGGCGTCGGGCGAGGTCGACCACTCCCCCATCCTCGGTGATGATCACGTTATGCGGGGCGATGCCGGTCTTGATGGCGAGTGCGCCATTGGCCACCAGGTGACGGACCTCGCC
Source organism: Aestuariimicrobium sp. T2.26MG-19.2B (assembly GCF_950101875.1). Lineage (NCBI taxonomy): Bacteria > Bacillati > Actinomycetota > Actinomycetes > Propionibacteriales > Propionibacteriaceae > Aestuariimicrobium > Aestuariimicrobium sp. T2.26MG-19.2B. Next base: position 67,156 of record NZ_CATNLW010000001.1, read on the forward strand.
GTGCACCGGCATGACGTTGCGCGGCTTGAGGATGTTGTAGCAGTAGAGCAGTTCTCCCGCGGCGGCGTGGCCCGAGACGTGCACGAGCGCATTCCCCTTGTGGACGACGTTCGCGCCGAGCCGCGTGAGGCCGTTGATCACGCGGTAGACGGCGTTCTCGTTGCCGGGGATCAGCGACGAGGCAAGCAGCACGGTGTCGCCCGGGCCAAGGCTGACGACCGGGTGCTCGCGGTTGGCGATGCGAGCCAGCGCCGACAGCGGTTCGCCCTGCGACCCGGTCGAGATGATCACGACCTTGTCGTCGGGCAGGTGCTCGATGTCCTTGATGTCGACCAAGGTGTTCTCGGGCACCTTGAGGTACCCGAGATCGCGGGCCACCTGCATGTTGCGCACCATCGAGCGGCCCACGTAGACCACCTTGCGGTCGTGCTGGACCGCCATGTCGAGGACCTGCTGCACGCGGTGCACGTGGCTGGCGAAGCAGGCCACGATCAGCTTCTGCCTGGCCTGGGCGAAGACGCGCGCGATGGCGGGCTCGATCTCTCTCTCGCTCGGGACGAATCCGGGCACCTCGGCGTTCGTGGAGTCGCACATGAACAGGTCGACTCCCTCGGCGCCCAGCCGGGCGAAGGCACGCAGGTCGGTGATGCGGCCGTCGAGGGGCAGTTGGTCCATCTTGAAGTCACCGGTGTGCAGCACCGTGCCGGCGCTGGTGCGGACGAACACGGCCAAGGCGTCGGGGATGGAGTGGTTGACCGCCAGGAACTCGAGGTCGAACTCGCCGACGTCGAGTCGGTCGCCCTCGACCACGCGGCGCAGGATGGGGTTCTTGATGCGGTGTTCACGGATCTTCGACTCGACCAGGGCGAGGGTGAGCTTCGACCCGAAGATGGGGATGTCGGGCCGACGGCGCAGCAGGTAGGGCACCGCGCCGATGTGGTCCTCGTGGCCGTGGGTGAGCACGAGCCCGACCACGTCGTCGAAGCGGTCGTCGATCGCGTCGAGGCCGGGCAGGATCAGGTCGACACCGGGATGGTGGTCCTCGGGGAACAGCACGCCGCAGTCGATCAGCAGCAGTTTTCCGTTCAGCTCGAGGGTGGCCATGTTGCGGCCCACGTCACCCAGACCCCCCAGTGGGATCACCCTCAGGGTGTCGGGGGAGAGCTTGGGCGGGGTACGCAGAGAGGAACCAGTCACGATTCCACCCTAGCGAGGGTCGCTGACTATTCTCGCCCCATGACGCGTGAGCTGCCGCTGGTGAACCCCGGACCGACTCCACAGGTGGCCCCGGGGGTCAGGTTGGCCATGCCCGTCGAGGCCTGGCAACTCGCCGAGATCCAGCGCCGGGAGTGGACCGACGACCCGCTCATGAGGCGGTTCCTCGATGAGACCACCCTGGAGCAGATGGCAGAGATCTGGCACACCTCCATCACCCGGCCACCCCTGGCCAGCATGCGCGTGCTGGTGGCCACCGAACCCGAAGGCGCCCCGCGTGCGACGGGCCGGGAGAACGAGACCCAGCTGGCCTCCAGGGTGGTGGGGTTCGCCGTGGTGGGACCTGCCCAGGACGAGGACGCCACCGGTCACGACGGTGAGCTGTCCTACTTCCGGGTCGACCCCATGGCCCGGGGCAGGGGGCACACCTCAAGGCTGTTGAACGCAGCTGTCGACACCCTGCGGGCGGATCGCTTCACCCGGGCCACCTGCTGGGTGCGCTCCACCGACGACGACTTCCGCGCGCTGCTGGTGGGCACCGGGTGGGCACCCGACGGCGGGCACCAGGAACTCGGCACCGAGGACGGCGTCGTCCGGGTGAAGCAGGTCAGGCTGCACACGGACATCTCGTCCGACGGGCAGTGACCACCGGTCTGTGTCGGGCCCGGGTTCGTCCCGCAGTCAGCGAGGGAGCGCGACGCCTTCCCCGCTGAGGGTGACCACGACGCCAGCGGCACCGGCAGTCAGCGAGTCGTAGCCCATGCCGTTGATCGGGGGCAGGGCTGCCTGGTCCGTGACACGGGCGAGCAGTGGACGAAGCAACGACTGCGGCACGTCGACGCCCGACACCGTGGCTGCGGGGTCGTCGAGGGTCAGGCGATCGCCCTTGACCCCCGGCTTGGCCGTGACCTCGATGGTGACGCTGGCCCCCCACACGGATGCCGTCTGGGTGAGCTTCACCCGTCCTGCTCCGGCCGAACCCACGGGTGTGCCGGCGAGTCGGCTCAGTTCGGCGTAGCTGACCGTTGCACCCGCTCGGAGGTGTTCGACGTCGAGGGTGTCCCCCGAGCGTAGGTGGGTGACCCCGGAGGCGGTGAAGGTCAGGTCGGTGACGTGCAGGGTCTGCGCCGATGCTCCCGTACCCTGGCTGAACTTCGCGGTGGGCGCGGACCCACGCACGGTGGCGAACCGATCCCGGGCGAGCGCGAGCAGCACCGATCGGTCGTCGATGGTGACGGTCGTGGGACCGCCGAGGCTCTTCGAGACCGACGTCCCGACCCGTTGTTCGACCTCGGACCGGACGAATCGGTCCCCCACGACGACCGCGACGACGGCCAGCACGACGACGAGGACGAGGCCGAGCACCAGGATCCGCAGGCAGCCGCCCGCCCGCGTCGTGGACCGGCGAGCGCCGACGCTCCGGCCGCGGGCGTGTGCCCCCGCCTCAGTCACAGCCCCCACCTCAGTCGAGACCCAGGATGGCTTCGATGCCCTCGGTGAGTCCGGGCCGTGAAGGCACCGCCTCGACCGCGGCGATCACGCCCGGCATGAACGAGACCCGGTCGAGGGAGTCGTGGCGAATGCTCAAGGTCTCTCCCTCGGCACCGAAGAGCACCTCCTGGTGGGCCACCAGCCCACGCAGGCGGACGCTGTGCACGGCGATGCCGTCGATGTCGGCGCCGCGTGCCCCGTCGACCTCCTGCTGGGTGGCATCGGGAACCGGACCCAGTCCTGCGGCTCGGCGTGCCTCGGCGATGCCATGGGCCGTGACGGTGGCGGTGCCGGAGGGCGCATCGGCCTTGTTCGGATGGTGCAACTCGATGACCTCCACCGACTCGTAGAACGGAGCGGCCTTCTTGGACATCGCCATCATCAGCACCGCCCCGATGGAGAAGTTGGCGGCCACCACGACCCCGGTCGTGGGCTCCTCCCCCAGCCAGGTGCGCACTGTGTCGAGTCGCTCCGGGGTGAACCCGGTGGTACCGACCACGGCGTGGATGCCGTGGTCTATGCAGAACTTGAGATTGTCCATCACCGCGTCAGGGTGGGTGAAGTCGACGGCCACATCGGCGCCGAGGGCGGACGAGGGTTCGTCCCCCACGTCGATGCGAGCCACGAGCTCATGCCCCGCACGCTCCACCGCACGACACACCTCGGCCCCCATCTTGCCGCCAGCTCCGAACACAGCCACTCGAGTCATGGAGGGGAGCCTACCGGGGTGCGGTGACACGACTTGGCCCAGACATGGGGCGACCCCGGCTCCGAGGAACCGGGGTCGCGCCACGTACTGGTCGATCACTCGGCCGAGGGAGCCTCGTCCGACTTGTCGTCCTTGCCCTCGATGACCGGGACCAGCGACAGCTTGCCGCGGTCATCGATCTCGGAGATCTCGACCTGGATCTTCTGACCGACGCTGACGACGTCATCGACGTTCTCGACGCGCTTGCCGCCGGCCAGGTCGCGCATCTTCGAGATGTGCAGCAGGCCGTCCTTGCCGGGGAGCAGGGAGATGAAGGCTCCGAAGGCGGTGGTCTTCACCACGGTGCCCAGGTAGCGCTCGCCCTTCTCAGGCATGGTCGGGTTGGCGATCGCATTGATGGTCGACCGGGCAGCCTCGGCGGCCTCGCCCGAATCAGCACCGACGTAGATGGTGCCGTCGTCCTCGATGGTGATCTGGGCACCGGTGTCGTCCTGGATCTGGTTGATCATCTTGCCCTTGGGGCCGATGACCTCGCCGATCTTGTCGACTGGGATCTTCAGGGTGAGGATCCGCGGGGCGTAGGGGCTCATCTCGTCAGGTGCGTCGATGGCCTCGTTCATGACCTCGAGCAGGGTGTGACGAGCACGGCGGGCCTGCAGCATGGCCTTGGCCAGCTCGTCGGCGGGGATGCCGTCGAGCTTGGTGTCGAGCTGCAGCGCGGTCACGAACTCCGAGGTGCCGGCGACCTTGAAGTCCATGTCGCCGAGGGCGTCCTCGGCTCCCAGGATGTCGGTCAGCGCCACGTAGTGGGTCTTGCCGTCGATCTGCTCGCTCATCAGGCCCATCGCGATACCGGCGACGGGGGCCTTGAGGGGCACACCGGCATTCAGCAGCGACAGGGTCGAGGCGCACACCGAACCCATCGAGGTCGATCCGTTCGACCCGAGGGCCTCCGAGACCTGACGGATGGCGTACGGGAACTCCTCGCGGGTCGGCAGCACCGGGACGAGCGCGCGCTCGGCCAGTGCTCCGTGCCCGATCTCACGACGCTTCGGCGAACCCACCCGACCGGTCTCACCGGTCGAGTAGGGCGGGAAGTTGTAGTGGTGCATGTAGCGCTTGTGGTTCTCGGGCGCCAGGGTGTCGAGCTTCTGCTCCAGACCCAGCATGTTCAGGGTGGAGACACCCAGGATCTGGGTCTCACCACGCTGGAACAGTGCCGAACCGTGCACGCGCGGAATGACTCCGACCTCGGCCGACAGGGTGCGGATGTCCTCGACCCCACGACCGTCGATGCGGACACCGTCGGTGAGGGTGCGGCGGCGCACGATCTTCTTGGTCAGCGACTTGAACGCCGCCGAGATCTCGCCGTCGCGACCCTCGAACTTCTGGGTCAGCTCGTCGGCGATCGACTTGCGCAGCTCGTGGCTGGCGTCGTCGCGCTCCTGCTTGCCGGCGATCTGCATGATGCCGGTGAGCTTCTCCTGACCGAGGCGCTCGACCTCGGCGTAGACGTCGTCGCCGTACTCGGAGAAGACGGGGAAGTCGTAGGTCTCCTTCGGCAGCTTGGCAGCCAGCTCGGCCTGCGCGTCGCACAGGGCCTTGATGAACTTCTTCGACGCCTCGAGGCCCTCGCCGACGACCTCTTCGGTCGGGGCCTGGGCACCCGCGCGCACCTGCTCGAAGGTGGTCTCGGTCGACTCGGCCTCCACCATCATGATGGCGACGTCACCGTCGGGCAGCACCCGTCCGGCCACGACCATGTCGAAGACGGCTCCTTCGAGCTGCTCGACGGTCGGGAAGGCGACCCACTGGCCGTCGATCAGGGCAATGCGGACACCACCGATGGGTCCCGAGAAGGGAAGCCCGGCGATCTGGGTCGACATCGAGGCCGCGTTGATCGCGATGACGTCGTAGAGCACGTTGGGGTTGAGGGCCATGATGGTCACGACGACCTGCACCTCATTGCGGAGTCCCTTGACGAACGAGGGACGCAGCGGACGGTCGATCAGGCGGCAGGCCAGGATGGCGCCCTCGGACGGGCGACCCTCACGGCGGAAGAACGAGCCGGGGATGCGACCCGCGGCGTACATGCGCTCCTCGACGTCGACCGTCAGGGGGAAGAAGTCGATGGAGTCGCGGGGCGACTTGGCGGCGGTGGTCGCCGAGAACAGCATGGTGTCCTCGTCGATGTAGACGACGGCGGCGCCGTCAGCCTGCTGGGCCAGCAGGCCGGACTCGAAACGGACGGTGTGCTTGCCGAAGCTACCGTTGTCGATCACGGCCTCGGCGAACTGGATGTCAGGACCCTCCACGGGATACCTCTCTTGGGGTTGGACTGCCGCGCGGGCGCGCCTCGATCAGGGCTCCGTGCGGGACGATTCCCCCGGGGCCGTCGGCGGGCCACTCACGAACCAGCCGGTCTTCGATCGAGACCCGCAGGGGTTACCACCTGAAGGTCACTACCGAGGACCAGACCGCGTTCTCGAGCTGCGCTGGCAGGGTTCATTCTTCGAACCGCAGCCCAGTCTAGCGGGGTGGGTCGCTTCGCGCTCGTCGGCGAGCGGTTGGGGTCGTCCGATGGGGTCGTCCGATGAAGGTCGTCCGGCCGGAGTCCAGCCACGCCACGGACCACGTGGCTGGCGATCCTTTACGTGGCTTGTGCTGTGGACAGCAGCCAGGAGGAAGAAAGCCAGCCACGTCGATACGGTTGGCGGATGAGCGGTCGTCCGGACCACTGAATGCCCGTGGCCCCGGACAACATGGCGACAACATTCGGCCAACACCTCTCCCCTGTTGCGCAGCCGCCCGGGATGGTGGGCTCGAGGCATGACTCCTCCGCCATCACTCCTGCATTCCACGACACCCTTCGGCGAATCGTGGACCTCGTCCCAACTCGTCGGCCTTGGTTGGAGCGCCAACACCATCCGTCGGGCGACGCGGGACGGTGCCCTCGTCCGATTGAGGCGTGGTGTGTACGCAGCAACCGGTACGGGCGGGAACCCACCAGTCCCGCTGACCGAGGCACACCGGACGCTGGTTCAAGCCTCGGCGGAATGGATGGGGGAAGGCGTCGTCCTCTCCCACCTGTCGGCGGCAGTGCTCTGGGGGATCCCGCTCTGGGAGCTGGAGCCGGGGACCCAGGTCTGGGTGACACGGTCGAACACCACCCGCGGCTACGTGCGCGGCCCGATCCACGCCAACAACTGCCCGTTGACCCCGCACGAGGTCACCGCCGTCGATGGCCTCCCGGTGACCACGCTCGCGCGCACCGTGCTGGACTTGGCACGCCGCTTCGGGCCCGACCAAGGCGTCGTCGCCGCCGACTGGGCCCTTCGACACGCAGGACTCGACCCGCGAGAACTCCAGGACGTCCTGGGTCTGCAGGCACGTCGGCCCGGGGTCCGAGCCGCCAGGACCTCCGTCGAACTCGCGAGCAGATTGGCCGAGAGCCCGGCCGAGTCCGTGTCCCGTCTGCGGATGCACCAACTCATGCTGCCCAGACCCGTTGAACAAGTGGAGGTCTGGGACAGCCGGGGACGTCTGGTGGGACGCGGTGACTTCGGTTGGCGGGACCAGCGCCTCATTGGCGAGTGCGACGGCAGGGTGAAGTACGACCAACCACGCCATGGGGGTCGTCCCAGTGATGCCGTGACGGCCGAGCGGGACAGGGAGCGCCGATTGGCGGACGAGGGGTGGCGTATTGTCCGGTGGATGGTGCGCGACCTGCACCACCCCGCCCGGTTCGCACGGATCCTCAGCTCGGCACTGCAGGGCCGGCCGTGAGCCCAGCGTGGCTGGCGATACTCCTCGTGGCTTGTGCTGTCGACAGCAGCCATCGGGAACAGCGCCAGCCACATGGACGGGGCCAGAACAACAAGGGCGGCGCAACAAGGCCCGGGGCAACAAGAGTCGGTGGCACATGACCCTCGGACATGACTTCGCCCCGGCTCCACGAGGGAACCGGGGCGAAGTACGTGCCGGAGAGGTCAGATCATCGACGCAGGCCGAGGCGAGCGATCAGCTCGCGGTAGTGCTCGACGTCCTGCTTGGCCACGTAGTTGAGCAGACGGCGGCGCTGGCCGACCATCAGCAGCAATCCACGACGGCTGTGGTGGTCACCCTTGTGCTCCTTCAGGTGCTCCGTCAGGTGCGCGATGCGCTTGGTGAGAAGCGCAACCTGGACGTCGGGAGAACCGGTGTCGCCTGGGGTGGTCGCGTACTCTTCGATGATCTGCTTCTTGGTCTCGGCATCCATCAGTGTGGTGCTCCTTTCGTCCGTTGCGCGGTGTCGGGCCCTGATCGGGTGACTCTCTTGGTCCGCGGGCGTCTGACGCCAAGGGTCAACAGTACGCGTGGTCGCGACCTCGACCAAACCGGACCCCGGGTGGAGGTCGCACAGCGAGGGCCCCCCTCCCACTGAGGCCCCCGGCATGATTGACTGGGGATGCTCGTCGATCCGGCCCCAGGCCGGGTTCGGCCGCCTCTGCCGAGTCGAGAAGGAGATCCCATGGCCGACCCCACGATCCTCGTCCGCCCCGCGACCGAGGCGGATCTCGAGGTGCTGCGCTCGATGGAGACCCGTCCCGAACTTCACCTCACCGACGACGTCTTCGCTGGCCAGCGCGCGGGGGAGGCGATCTTCGCCGTGGCGCTCGTCGACGGCCAGGTGCAGGGATCGGGTGTGCTCGACCTGCGCGAGTCCGATCTGCAGCCCGAGGTGAAACTGCTGTACGTGGTGCCCGGGTCGCGACGCAAGGGTCTGGGTGTGCAACTCACCGAGTTCCTCGAGGAAGAGGCGCGCAAGCAGGGCTACCTCGCCTGTCACATGGCGATCGACCCCAACAACGAGAAGGCGATCCCGCTGGCGATCGACCTGGGCTACTCCGCGACCGGCGACCACAAGTTCGTCGAGGACCCCGACGCGGAACAGGTGGCCCACCCCAGCCAGGTGAGCAACTACTACGCGGTCTATCGCAAGTCACTGACCATGCGCTGAAGCCCCAGCGGGCTTCACCGAGGACTCGCTGCGGACCCGGGGGTGCCGGGCCGGTCCCCTATTCGGCGGCGTCGTGGCTCGCGGGAGCGAGCGCGGCCAGGCCCAGCACCTGACGGGTCTGGTCGACGTCTGCGGCGATCTGCTTGACCAGCGTCTCCAGCCCGGTGAACTTCACGTTCCCACGCAGCCGCTTCACGAAGTCGACGGCCACCCGTACCCCGTACAACTCCAGGTCGGAGCGGTCGAGCACATAGGCCTCCACCACACGATCGGGCACGTCATCGAAGGTGGGATTGGTACCGACCGAGATGGCCGCGGGCATCGGGGTCGGGTCGGGCTCGTCCAGTCTGGTCAACCAACCCGCGTAGACACCGTCCGCGGGCGCCAGGTGCCACGCCTCCACCGGCAGGTTGGCCGTGGGGTAGCCGAGTTCTCGTCCGCGCTGGTGGCCCATCACCACGGTGCCCACGTACCGGTGCGGGCGACCCAGGTGCTCCTCGGCCGTCTCGACGTCGCCCGCCTCGATCGAGGCCCGGATCAGGGATGAGCAGGTGATCTGCTGGTCGGTCGCGAGCAGGGACAAGGGCTCGACCCGGAACCTGCTCTGCGGACGACGGCCCAGTTCGGCGAGGGTCTCGACACTGCCTGCGGCCCGCGAGCCGAAGGTGAAATTCGTGCCCACCACGACGACCTCGGGGTGCAGCGGGGCCAGCACCTGGTCGACGAACTGCTCCGGTGACCAGGCCATCAAGTCGCGGGTGAAGGGCACCACCCGCACCTCGGCCGCGCCGGCCTGCTTGAGCAGCCGGATGCGATCGTCGAGTCCGGTCAGGAGTTGGGGTTCCGACCCGGGGTGGATGACGGCCTGGGGGTGGGGCCAGAACGTGACGGCCACCAGACGCAGTCCGGGAGCCTGGCTCTGGGCGTGGGCGAGCAACTCACGGTGCCCGCGGTGCACGCCATCGAAGTTGCCGATCACGACGACCGTTGGATTCTGCACGCGCCCGAGTCTAGACACCACTGGCCCGGACGAGCGATGCAGCCACAGCCCACCCCGGGGGGCTCGGGTCGCTGCGAGCCCGCTCAGACGAAGACGGCGACCGGTTTCGTCCACCCCGGACGATCGGGGTTGGCCTCATGGAGGGCCAGCAGGTCACCGTCGGCGGAGATCAACGCCGTCGGGACATCCGGTGACAGGTCCAGTTCGAGTGCCCGGCCGAAGCGCACGTCATCGGCCTGCTCGGCCGAAACGTCCAGATGGGCAAAGGCAGTCCGACCCACCTCGCCCATGGAGGTCAGGGCAGGGGCCTCGTCCCCGATGAGGTCAACCGTCAGCTCGGGCAGGACGAAGCCGCCGATCCTGGTCCGTCGCAGACTGGTCAGATGCCCGCCGACCTCCAGCTCCGCACCCAGGTCACGGGCCAGCGCACGGATGTAGGTGCCTGAGGAACAGTCGACCACCACGTCGAGGTCGAGCAGGTCGCCCTCGGTCCTGCGACCGATGACCTCGAAGCGCGCCACCGTCACGGGGCGGGCGCGGAGCGTCACCTGCTCCCCACCCCGAACCAAGGCGTAGGCCCGCTGGCCGTTGACCTTGATGGCCGAGACGCTCGAGGGCACCTGTTCGATGTCACCGCGCAGGTCGTCCATGGCGGTCTCGATCGCCCCGTCCTCGAGGTGGGCCGCCGGGACCACCGGCGACAACTCCCCTTCTGCGTCATCGGTGGAGGAGGACTGCCCCAGCCGGATGGTCGCCAGATAGGTCTTGTCATGGCCGGCCAGGTGGCCGAGCAGCCGGGTCGCGCGATTGACGCCGATGATGAGCAGCCCGGTCGCCATCGGGTCGAGCGTGCCGGCATGCCCGACCTTGCGCGTGCCCAGCAGCCGTCGCATCCGGCCCACCACCTGGTGGGAGGTCCAGCCCTGGGGCTTGTCGACCAGCACGATGCCGGACGAGTCCTGGGGGCTCATCGAGGAGTGTTCTCGTCCTCGTCGTCGACCGCCTCGGACTCCTCGGCCCCAGCAACGTCGGGCTCGTCGTCCTCAACGGCCTCGGACTGGTCGTCCTCGTCCCAGTCGTCGTCATCCTCGTGGCGGTAGGGATCGGCCTCCCCCGCGAACTGGGCAGTGGCCGCCTGGGCGGCCAACTCGGCGTCGCGACGCTTGGCCTGCACCAGCAGGTCCTCGATCGAACGGGCGGACTCCTCGGTGGCGTCCAGGTGGAAGGTGAGGGTGGGGGCGAAGCGCAGACCCAGCCGCTTGCCCACGGTCGAGCGCAGCAGACCCTTGGCCGACTCCAGCGCCGCTGCGGTGCCGACACGCTCCTCGTCGGTGCCGTAGACCGTGTAGAAGATGGACGCGTCGCGGCTGTCGCCGGTCAGTCGGACGTCGGTGACGGTCAGGAAGCCCAGCCGTGGGTCCTTGATGCGCCGCTCGAGGGTCTCGGCCACCACGACCTTGATCTGGTCAGCCAGCTTGGCCACGCGGGGGTTGGGCATGGGGGGGTGTCCCTTCAGTGATGCCGACAGCGGCGGAGCGCTGATGCCCTCCGCCGCTGCCGATGTGGTGATGTGTGCGCACTCAGTCGCGCGGCTTCTCGACCATCTCGTAGGTCTCGATGATGTCGCCCTGCTTGACGTCGGAGTAGTTCCCGAGCGTCAGACCACACTCGTAGCCCTCACGGACCTCGGTGGCGTCATCCTTCTCGCGCCGCAGGGACGCGATGGTGGTCTCGGCCAGCACGACCCCGTCACGCAGCAGACGCGCCTTGGCGTTGCGTCGCATGAGACCCGACAGCACCATGCAACCGGCGATGGTGCCGAACTTGGACGAGCGGAAGATCTCGCGGATCTCTGCCTGTCCGAGCGTCTTCTCCTCGAAGATCGGCTTGAGCATGCCCTTGAGGGCTGCCTCGATCTCGTCGATCGCGGAGTAGATGACCGAGTAGTAGCGGATGTCGACGTTCTCGCGGTCGGCCATCTGGGTGGCGTGCGGCGTGGGCCGGACGTTGAACCCGATGATGACGGCCTTCGAGGCAGCAGCCAGCGAGACGTTGGTCTCGGTGATGGCACCGACACCGCGATCGATGACACGCAGCGACACCTCGTCGCCGACGTCGATCTTCGACAGTGCGTCCTCCAGGGCCTCGACCGAACCTGCGCCGTCGCCCTTGAGGATGAGCAGCAGTTCCTGGGTCTCGCCCTTCTCGAGCTGTTCGAACAGCTGGTCGAGGGTCTTGCGACGGGAACCGGCCGCCTGGGCCGCGGCACGCATGCGCGCCTCGCGCTTGTCGGCGATCTGACGAGCCATCCGGTCGTCCTCGACGACCAGGAAGTTGTCGCCGGCGCCGGGCACGCTGGTGAGACCGAGCACCTGGACCGGCATCGAGGGCGGCGCCTCGGTGACGGTCTCGCCGCGGTCGTTGATCAGCGCACGGACGCGGCCATGGGCCGAACCGGCGACGATCGAGTCACCGATGTGCAGCGTTCCGCGCTGGATGAGCACGGTGGCCACCGGACCACGACCCTTGTCGAGGTGCGCCTCGATGGCGACACCCTGGGCGTCCATGTCTGGATTGGCCCGCAGGTCGAGAGCCGCGTCGGCGGTCAACACGACCGCCTCGAGCAGCTGGTCGAGTCCCTCACCGGTGATGGCCGAGACGTTGACGAACATCGTGTCGCCGCCGTACTCCTCGGGCACCAGACCAAACTCGGTGAGCTGTCCGCGCACCTTCTCGGGGTCGGCACTGGGCTTGTCGATCTTGTTGACCGCCACCACGACGGGCACATCGGCCGCCTTGGCGTGGTTCAGCGCCTCGATCGTCTGGGGCATCACACCGTCGTCCGCGGCCACGACCAGCACCGCGATGTCGGTCGCCTTCGCACCACGGGCACGCATGGCGGTGAACGCCTCGTGGCCCGGGGTGTCGATGAAGGTGATCTTGCGGTCCACGTCGTCGACCGTGGTCTCGACCTGGTAGGCACCGATCGCCTGCGTGATGCCACCGGCCTCGCCGGCGACGACGTTCGACTTGCGCAACGCGTCGAGCAGCTTGGTCTTTCCGTGGTCGACGTGACCCATGACGGTGACGGCCGGCGGGCGCGGGGCCAGATCGGACTCGTCGCCCTCGTCCTCGCCGAACTCCAGGTCGAAGCTCTCGAGCAGCTCACGATCCTCGTCCTCGGGAGAGACGACCTGGATCGAGTAGTTGAGCTCGGCGCCCAACACCTCGAGGGTCTCGTCCGACACGGACTGGGTCGCGGTCACCATCTCGCCCAGGTTGAACAACACCTGCACCAGCGATGCCGGCTCCAGACCGATCTTCTCGGCAAGGTCGGTCAGCGAGGCGCCACGGCGCAGACGCACCGTGGAACCGTCACCCTGACGGACGCGCACGCCACCGATCAGCGGCGCCTCCATCTGGTCGAACTCTTGCCTGCGCTGCTTCTTCGACTTGCGTCCGCGCCTGCCACCGGCACCGCCGCGACCGAAGGCACCCTGGGTGCCCGATCCGCCACGACCACCGCGACCACCACGACCACCGCCAGCGGGAGCACCGACACCGGGGCCACCGAAGCCACCGGTACCCGGACCGCGTCCGGGACCACCGGGGCCTCCGCGACGGGCGCCGCCGGGGCCACCACGGCCACCGGCCCTGGCCGGGGCTCCGACCTGGGCGGACTGCTGCTTGGGCATCATCGCCGGGTTGGGGCGAGGCATCCCACTGGTGCCACCGGGACGAGGCATGCCCGTCGAGGTGCCCGCGGGGCGTCCCTCACGGCTGACCTGGCCCGGACGACCCTGGGCGGGCGCACCCTCGGGGCGCCGACGAGCCGTTCCCATGCCCTGCGAAGGAGCGAAGGGGTTGTTGCCCGGACGCGGGGTTCCCGTGCGACGAGCACCGGCCTGACCGCTGGGCAGACCACCGGAGCCACCCGGACGAGCACCGCCCGGTCGGGCGCCGGGGGCGGCACCGGGACGAGGAGCCCCGGGACGCGGCGCACCTGAAGCACCGGCGGGGGTACCGCCCGTGCGAGAGGCGCTGGAGGCCGGCCGAGCACCGGGAGCGGCCGCCGACGGACGAGGACCACCCGGGCGAGGCGCTTGCGCGCCACTGGGGCGGGGTGCCGACTGGCCCGCGGGCGCCGAGGCGCTCGTGGACGGACGAGGTGCCGCCCCACCGGGGCGCGGGGCCTCGGAGCGGGGAGCATCAGATCGCGCGGCGTCCGAACGGTCGGTGGCCGATCCGGCGGCGGGCGCCTGCGCGTCGGCCGTCGCGGCTGCCGGAGCCTGGGCAGGAGCGGGACGGGGCGCAGGGCTGGCTGGTGCCGCACTGGACGGCGCCGGGCTGGTCGGCGCGGAGCCGGTCGCTGCCGGGCTGGGGGCGTTGGCCACCGAGCCGGCATCGGTCGTACGAGCATCGGTCGTACGGGCACCCGGCCGTGCGGCCGGACGCGGAGCGGGGGTGCCACCCGGCTTGGGTGCACCCGTTGACTTGTCACCTGACTTGTCCGGGGCTGAACCGCCGCCGGTCTTGGCCTGTTCGCGCAGTTTGCGCACCACAGGCGGTTCGATGGTGGACGAAGCCGACCGGACGAATTCGCCCATGTCGTTCAGCTTCGACAGAACATCCTTGCTTTCGAGTCCGAGCTCCTTGGCGAGCTCATAGACGCGGACCTTGGCCACTTGTCTCCTTCAGGTCCGGTCGTGACTCGGCCGAACCAATTAGTTGTTGTCCATGCTCATTGGTGAGTACTCATCGAGTGGTCATGAGCGTCAGCCCACTTTCTGAAACGCGGCACCCGTAGTCGGCGGGGCAGGACGGAGGTCACGCTCGTGGATCGAGCGGACACGCGGGTTCAAGTTTAGCCAGTCACGGCGGGCGGCGCGAACCGAATGATCCGCGGGGCGCAGCTCACCTCTGCGAGAGCAGCCCGGAGGGGTCGGCCGGGCGACGTTGGCTGCGGGCGAAGCCGCCCCGCTTGACGGCAGCGGCCAGACATGCCGGATCGGGGTGGAGCCAGCTGCCCCGTCCGGGCAACCGGCGACCCGGGTCGACCACCACCACCCCGTCGACCACGACGTGGCGCACCAACTCGTCGCGGCCGGCGACCCTGCGACAACCCACACAGGTGCGGATCGGGCCGTCGCCGCCCGAGCCCCCCACACCCGGAGCCGCGCTGGGGAGCATCACTCGGGAGCGGCGTCGGAGCGGATGTCGATCCTCCACCCCGTCAACCTCGCGGCCAACCTCGCGTTCTGGCCCTCACGACCGATGGCCAGCGACAGCTGGTAGTCAGGGACGACCACCCGGGCGGCGCGGGCCTGGGCATCGACGACCGTGACCGAGCTGACCCGAGCAGGCGACAAGGCCTCGCCCACGAACTCGGCCGGGTCCTCAGACCAGTCGATGATGTCGATCTTCTCCTCGTTGAGCTCGTGCATGACGGCTCGGACACGCTGGCCCATGGGTCCGATGCACGCGCCCTTCGCCGACACCTGCGGGTTCTTGGAGACGACGGCGATCTTGGTGCGGTGGCCGGCCTCACGGGCGACCTCCTTGATCTCGACGATGCCCTGCTCGATCTCAGGCACCTCGAGCTGGAACAGCCTCTTCACCAGGTTCGGATGGGTACGGGAGACCACCACCTGGGGCCCCCGGAGTTCCTTGCGCACGGCCACGACGTAGACCCGCAGTCGCTTGTTGTGGGAGTAGACCTCGCCCGGCGACTGTTCGGCCGGCGGCATGATCGCCTCGATCTCGCCGAGGTTGACTCTCACGACGCGGGAGTCACGGTCCTGCTGGACGACCCCGGTGAGGATGTCGCCCTCCTTGGCGAGGAAGTGCCCGTACTTGCGCTCGTCCTCGGCCTCACGCAACCGCTGGAAGATCACCTGCCGGGCCATCGATGCGGCGATGCGCCCGAAGCCGTCGGGGGTGTCGTCGTACTCGCCGATCTTCTGCCCCTCCGCGTCGAGTTCGGGGGCCCAGACGTGCACCTGCCCGGTCTTGGTGTTGACCTCGACCCGGCTGTGGGACATGTGCAGCGGGGTCTTCTCGTAGGCGTTGAGCAGGGCGTCCTCAAGGGCGCGAACGACGTAGTCCAGGGAGACCCCCTTGTCGCGCTCGATCTGCCGCAGGGCGGCCATGTCGACATCCATCAGTGATCCTCCTCCTCGTCCACGTCGCCGTGCAGGTCGTCGTCGTCCAGATCGTCGTCGTCCAGATCGTCCTCGTCGGGTTCGTCCTCGTCGGGGTCGTCCTCGTCTGGGATGTCGTCCACGTCGTAGTCATCGATGGAGCGGTTCATCTCGACCTGCACCAGGGCCTTCGTGATGTCACTGATCAGCAGGTCGTGGCTGACGGGCTTGGGGTTGCGATTGCCCTTCACGGATTCGGGTGTCACCTCGAGGGTGAGCCGGTCGCCCTCCACGGCGACGATGCGACCGACCAGGGAGGTGCCGTCGGCCAGGGTGGCCTTGACCAGACGGGTGAGGTTGCGGCGGAAGTGCTTGGGTTCGGTGAGCGGGCGGCCGATGCCGCGGCTCGAGACCTCGAGAGTGTAGGCACCTGCCATGGCGTCGATCGCGTCGAGGGCGTCCGAGATGTCACGGGTGGCGGATGCGATGTCGTCCAGCAGGGGGCCTCGCCCGTGGGGGCCGTCACCGTCCACGGTGACCCGCAGCACCGAACGACGTCCGGCGGGGATCACCTCGAGCTCGTCGAGCTCGAGTCCGTGGGTGGCCAGCACGGGCTCCACGACATCACTGAATCGTGTGTCATTCACTTCTCTGGCCTCTTTCTGTTGTGCAGTCCTGTTGTGCCGCACAAGTGTAGTCCAGCCGGCACGACCCGAGCGCCGATCGCGAGCTGGTGCCGGGCCCTACGCTGGGGGCATGCCCACACCGCTCAGTCGCCGCGCCTTCGGGCTCACGGCGGGTCTGGCGCTGGTGGCGACGCCGCTGTCCGGGTGTTCCTTCTTCGACCCCACTGTTCACGGATCCGCTGTCCGCAACCTGCCCAGACCCAGCCCGACCCCCGAGCAGGCCCAGGTGAATGCCCTCGCGGGCAACGAGTCGCTGACCGCCGCACTGCAGGTACTGCGCACCGCGACCGGCGCCACGCCCGCCGAAGTGGCGTGGACGACCGCCGTACA
The DNA here is from genome assembly GCF_950101875.1 of Aestuariimicrobium sp. T2.26MG-19.2B. Lineage (NCBI taxonomy): Bacteria > Bacillati > Actinomycetota > Actinomycetes > Propionibacteriales > Propionibacteriaceae > Aestuariimicrobium > Aestuariimicrobium sp. T2.26MG-19.2B. The sequence goes on from NZ_CATNLW010000001.1 coordinate 83,726, forward strand.
ACGCGCTCTGCAGCTGCAGCGGCGCGTGCTGCTCCGACCCGATCCCCTGAGCGGTGCCCTGGGGGACGACCCCATGGCATCCGGCTCCCCACGTACGACTGGGGCTCGCGTGCCCGCCGTCCGGGCCACGGACGAACTGGCGACCCTCGCGACGGCTGAGGCGGCCACACTGTTGACCGTCGCGCTCAGCGCCGAAACCGGCCCGGACGCCCTGCTCTGGGGATCCTTGTCGGTCTTCGCCAGCGCCAGCGCCCAGCCAGCGCCCCATCCACCCGTCGACCACGGGGTCGTCCCCTTCTCGTTCGAGTCCGAATCCCTGGGTTCGGCCCAGTCAGTCCTGGTCGAACACCTCTTCCGTGCTGACCAAGCCCTGGCCGCGCTGGTCGGGGCCCTTCGTCCGGGCAGCCTGCGGACCCAACTGGCCCAGCGGAGGGGTCTGCTGGTGCAGCAGCGGGTCGACCTGCAGGCGACGATGCGGGCGGCCGGTGCAACCCCTCCCCCGCCCGAACCCGGCTACGAACTCCCGATTCGCCCGGCCGCGGGCACGGTGGCTGCGGTGATGGCGACGATCGAGACCGACCTGTTCAACGCGGCAGCAGGGGTGTTCTGCGCCACACCCGCGACGGACGAAGCACGCACCGCAGCACACGCCGCCTGGCTCACACAGCTGCCCCAGGTGACCCGATGGACCGGCGTCAGCTGGTTCCCGGGCTGGGTGTGATCTACCCGGAAGGGCGTGCCGTCGGCCTCAGCCGATGAAGATCCGCAGGCTGTCCCAGCCGAGTTTGAGGATCAGGATCCCCACCACCACCAGGAAGACCCGCCTGACGAACGCGGAACCGTGGCGCACGGCCATCTGGGCGCCGATGAACCCGCCACTGAGATTGGCTGCCGCCATGGCGAGCGCCAACTTCCAGATGATCACTCCCTGGATGGAGAAGACGGAGATCGCTGCCACGTTCGTGGTGAGGTTGGCCAGCTTGGCCAGAACGCTGGCCTGCAGGAAGCCGTAACCCAGCAGCCCGACGAGGGCGATCACGAAGAACGACCCAGTTCCGGGCCCCAGGAAGCCGTCGTACAGCCCCACCACGGCGCCGATGCCGGCGGCCGTCGCAGCCGCGGCCCAACCATGACGCCTCACCTCATGGTGCAGTCCGAGGGTGGGCCTGCGGACGGTGTAGAGGCCCACTCCCACGAGAGCGACCAGCACGATCGGGGTGAACCACTGCTTGGGCAGGAAGTTCACCAGTCTCGCCCCCGACGTCGACCCGAGGTAGGCGAACACCATCAGCGGGACCGCGATCCACCAGTCCACGCGGACCTTGCGCAGGTAGGTGGTGGTCGCCACCAGGGTTCCCGCCGCCGACGACACCTTGTTGGTGCCGGAGATGGCCGCCACCGAGGTGTCGGCGGGCAGACCGATCAGCAGGCTGGGGAGCTGGATCAGCCCTCCGCCGCCCACCACGGCATCGACCCAGCCCGCCACGAAGGCAGCGAGCACCAGCAGCAGGACGACGTGAAGCGCAAGCTCCACGAGGTCAGCTCTCGAGCTCGCGCAGCACCTCGGCCAAGGCATCCTCGACGGCGACCGTGCGGGCGGTGCCCGTGGCGCGGTCGCGAATCTCGACGAGCCCGTCAGCCAGGCCTCGTCCGACGACCACCGAGGTCGGCATGCCGAGCACCTCCGAATCGGCGAACTTGACCCCGGGCGAGGCCTTGCGATCGTCCAGGAGCACCGCGACCCCGGCATCGTCCAACTCAGAGGCCAGCTTCTCGGCGAAGGCGGAGACCTCGTCACCCTTGCCGGTCGCGAGCACCATCACCTCGTAGGGGGCGAGGTTGCGCGGCCAGCACAGACCCTTCTCGTCGGCGGTGCCCTCAGCGACGGCGGCCACGGCGCGTGAACAGCCGATGCCGTAGGAACCCATGGTGACGGTGACCAGCTTCCCGTTCTGGTCGAGCACCTTCAGCCCGAGGGCCTCGGCGTACTTGCGACCCAACTGGAAGATGTGGCCCATCTCGATGCCGCGCGCCAACGTCAGCGGTCCCGAACCGTCGGGCGACGGGTCGCCCTCCCGGATCTCGGCGACATCGAGGTGCCCGTCCGCGGTGAAATCGCGACCGACCACCAGGTCGATGACGTGACGGCCCGCCTCGTCGGCACCGGTCACCCATGCCGTCCCCGACACCACGGAGGGGTCGACGAGGTAGCGCACCTTGCTCGGGCTCTCCGCGCCCAGCGCGCGGGGGCCGATGTACCCCTTGACGAGGGTGGGGTACGCCGCGAAGTCCTCCTCGCCGAACGGCACCGCCTCGGCCGGACCCACGGCTGCCTCGAGGCGCTTGGGGTCGACCTCGCGGTCGCCCGGCAGCCCCACGGCCAGCGGCTCGGTCGAACCGTCGGGGTGGTGCAGCACGAAGAGCACGTTCTTGAGGGTGTCAGCGGCCGTCCAGACACGGTCGGGACGCGGGTGCTCGGCATTGACGAGCGCGACCAGCGACTCGATGGTGGGGCTGTCGGGGGTGTCGACCACCCTGCTCGCACCCACCGACGAGGCGTCCACCTCAGCGGCGAGCGGACGCTCGACGGCCTCGACGTTGGCGGCGTAGCCACCCGGCGAACGGACGAAGGTGTCCTCCCCGTTGGCGGCAATCGCGAGGAACTCCTCGGACGCCGAACCACCCATGGCGCCGGCGTCGGCCTTGACGATGACGTACTCGAACCCGAGACGGTCGAAGATCTTGATGTAGGCCTCACGGTGCTGCTGGTAGCTCAGCTCGAGACCGGCCTCGTCCACGTCGAAGGAGTAGGAGTCCTTCATCACGAACTCGCGGCCGCGCAGCAGCCCCGCACGGGGACGCGCCTCGTCCCGGTACTTGGTCTGCACCTGGTAGAGCGACAGCGGCAGGTCCTTGTACGAGCTGTAGAGATCCTTCACCAGCAGGGTGAACATCTCCTCGTGGGTCGGCCCCAGCAGCAGGTCGGCACCCTTGCGGTCCTTGAGGCGGAACAGGTTGTCGCCGTACTCGGTCCACCGGTCGGTCGCCTCGTAGGGCTCGCGCGGCAGGAGCGCCGGGAAGCGCACCTCCTGCGCGCCGATGGCGTCCATCTCCTCGCGGACGATGGCCTCGACCTTCTGCAGCACCTTCAACCCCAACGGCAGCCAGCTGTAGACACCGGGAGCGGCACGACGGATGTAACCGGCACGCACCAGCCAGCGGTGGCTGGGCACCTCGGCATCGGCAGGGTCCTCTCGCAGGGTGCGGACGAACAACTGCGACATCCTGGTGATCACGCTGGGGCCTCTCTGGCGGCGATGGGGAACGCCGCTCAGCCTATCGGTGCAGACCCCTGACCCCGGCACCAGTTTCCGGACGGGGCGCGGCTGGTGGTCCCGCGGTCAGTACAGGACGGTCGCCAGGGCATCGATGGTGCGCATCCCGCAGCGCTCGTACAACTTGCGGGCGCGGGTGTTGAAGTCGTTCACGTACAGCGAGACCACCGGGTACCGCTCACGCACGAGTTCGATCACCTTCGCCATGGCGGGGACCGACAGGCCTTGACCCCGAAGTTCGGGGGCGAGCCAGACGCCCTGGATCTGGCAGATGGTGCCGTAGGCCGTACCCACGTCGGCCTTGAACAGCACCCTGCCGTCCTCGATGATCGCGTAGCACTGCCCGTCCATGACCAGCCGTCGCATGTGCGAGCGGTACCCGCCGGAGGGGTCGAGCGGTGAGACGCCGACCTCCTCGGTGTACATCTTCACCGCCGCGTCGAAGTAGGGCTCGAATTCCTGCAGCGTGACCTGGCGCACGCGGGGATCACCCGCGAACGGGGAGTCATGGTCGATCACCATCAGCGGCTGGTGGTACCGCAGCTCGCGAGGGTGGCCCCAGCTCTGGTGTCGCTCCACGAGGTGGTCGAACAGTCCTCGCACCAGGGGTGCTCGCCCCATGATCGAGGACGAATGCCTGCGTGCCCCGATCTTGGCAGCGAAGGCGGCCAGGGCCTCGGTGTCGTCCCCGGCGGGCACGAGGTTGGAGCCGACGTGGCACAAGGCCACCAGCTGGCGGTTGCGCTCGAACCCGAGCACCTCGCAGCCGAGGGTGACCCGATCGAGACCGTGGTGGGCGAATCGGGCCCGCAGGAACAGGTTCGAGATGGGCTCGGGACGAAGCAGTTCCAGGGCGGCCGCCACATCGGCATTGCCCAGCACCCTGAGTCGTGTGCTCATCCAGCGGACCCCGGGACGGCCGGGCTCGACGCGGTGCCCATGGAGCTCACGGGGAGCTGACGAGTGGAGGAGACAACGGCTGGCACGCCGCTCAGTCTGTCACGCACGCCTGCCGACTGCTCGGAGTCGAACGGCCGCGCCGTGGCACGCCCAGACCTCAGCCGACCGAGACCTGAGGGGCACCGATCTCGGTCGTCTCGGCGGCGATCCGATTCGCCTCCTCGATCAGGGTCTGCACGATCTCCGACTCGGGCACGGTCTTGATGACCTCACCCTTGACGAAGATCTGCCCCTTGCCGTTGCCGGAGGCGACACCGAGGTCGGCCTCACGAGCCTCTCCCGGGCCGTTGACAACACAGCCCATGACGGCCACGCGCAGGGGTACGGTCATGCCCTCGAGACCTTCGGTCACCTTCTCGGCGAGGGTGTAGACGTCGACCTGGGCACGTCCGCACGAGGGGCACGAGACGATCTCGAGGTGGCGCGGACGAAGGTTGAGCGACTCGAGGATCTTGATGCCGACCTTGACCTCCTCGACGGGCGGGGCCGACAGCGACACTCGGATGGTGTCACCGATGCCCTGAGCGAGCAGTGCACCGAAGGCGACGGACGACTTGATGGTGCCCTGGAAGGCGGGACCGGCCTCGGTCACGCCCAGGTGCAGGGGGTACTCACACTTCTCGGAGAGCATCTCGTAGGCGCGCACCATCACGACGGGGTCGTGGTGCTTGACCGAGATCTTGAAGTCGTGGAAACCCACGTCCTCGAACAGGCTCGCCTCCCACAGGGCTGACGCGACCAGCGCCTCCGGGGTGGGAGCCCCGTACTTCTCGAGCAGTCGCTTGTCGAGGGATCCAGCGTTCACGCCGATGCGGATGGAGACACCAGCGTCGGCGGCTGCCTTGGCGATGCCGGCGACCTGGTCGTCGAAGGCCCGGATGTTGCCCGGGTTCACGCGGACGGCGGCGCACCCGGCGTCGATGGCGGCGTAGACGTACTTCGGCTGGAAGTGGATGTCGGCGATCACGGGGATCTGCGACTTGTGTGCGATGGCCGGCAAGGCCTCGGCGTCGTCCTGCGAGGGAACCGCGACCCGCACGATGTCGCAGCCTGTGGCGGTGAGCTCGGCGATCTGCTGCAGGGTGGCGTTGATGTCGGTGGTCTTGGTGGTGGTCATCGACTGCACCGAGATGGGGGCGTCGCCACCGACCATCACCTTGCCGACCTTGATCTGACGGGTCTTGCGACGGGGGGCCAGCACGGGCGGGGGCATGGCGGGCAGACCGAGATTGACGCTCATGGGGCCAGATTACCGCGCGCAGGAACGCCGGAGCGCCCCACCGGGCGCCGAGCGGTGCGCCCAGGGCGTGAGCGCGTCGTGGAGCGATCCAGCAGGCGGGGCACGCCGGGTATCCGCGCCGAACATTCCGCGCCAGTTGGGGCACGCCAGCGCGGTGTTCGTCACGCCAGCTGACGAGAAGGCCGCTCACCTGCCCCGTTTCGCGTGGAACTTCGGGCACGGCGACTCCCGACACGCCACAGCGCCCGCCATCCATGGCAGGACGACGGGCGCTGGGTTCGGATCAGCCGTGAGCGGCCGAACCGCGGCTCACGTGGGGGCCGGACCGCACCTCACTTCAGGGCCGAACCCGACCCGACCACGTGGCCACCGCTGGTGACCTCGACGGTTGCGCTCTTGACGCTTGGCGCCTTGAACGACAGGGCCGATCCGGTGACGGTGGCCGTGAAGGTGCGGGTGCTGCCGTCGTCCAGCACGGCGGACACCGTGACGGTGGCACCGAGGGGCAGCCCCGCGGTCTCGACACCCACCCGGTTGCCCTTGATGGCGACGTCGACGACCTTGACCGCCACGATGCCGACGACCGCCGGGTCGTGGTCGGACGACGCGAAGGGGTCGGCGGCGTAGAGGTCGGTCACGTTGTAGTTGCGGCGGGAGTACTGGAACGCGACCGATTCGTCGCCGTTGATGTTCCAGACGGCGCCCGAGCTGACCAACTGCCGGGCCCGGTCATTGCCGAACACGTGGTCGAGTGAACCCAGTCGTCCGCCGAACTGGTAGGTGGTGTCATCGCTGGTGACCACATTGCTGAAGCCGGCGGACTCGATGATCTGCACCGGTTCCTCCTTGGAGTAGGCATTGAAGTCGCCCAGCAGGAACACCGGCTGGTCGGCGAACACCTGGCCCACCCAGGAGGTGAGCGCGGTGGCCTGCGCCTTGCGGGAGGGGTTGGACAGGCCCTGTCCGGTGCCGTCGTCGGCTCCGGAACCCTTCGACTTGAAGTGGTTGGCGACGGCGACGAATGAGGTCTTGGTCCCGCGCACCTCGAACTTCTGGCCCAGCGGCTGGCGTGCATTGGCGAACGCCGGGTCGCTGAGGATCACCGAGCCGTCGACCGGCGCCACGGTGCCCGCGCGGTAGATGAAGGCCAGCCGGATGTTGTCCTCGCCGGTGGGCACCTGCGCGGGACTGGTCGGCACATACCTCCAGCCCTTGCCCGGGTCGGCGGCGTTGAGGGCGTCGACCAGGTTGGCCAGCGTCTGGTCGCGGTCGTGGCCGAAGTTGGCGGAATTCTCGATCTCCATCAGCGCCACCACGTCGGCGTCGAGCCCGTTGACGGCCGAGACGATCTTGGCCTGCTGGTCGGCGAAGGCGGCGGGCGTGTAGGCGCCCCGCACCTGGCAGCCGTTGGTCCCGACCGGGGTGCCCGAGCGGTCGGTGTATGCCTTGCAGCCAGCTTCGTCCTGACCGAGGTCGGTGAAGTAGTTCAGCACGTTGAAGGTGGCGAGCTTGACGTCACCCCCCACGGCGGGCACCGAGGTCGGACGATCGTTCTCGCTGGCCAGGAAGTCGACCTCCGCCCCCACCACCTGGCGGGTGGGCTGGTAGTTCCACTGGAAGCGGTGGTCGAGGATCACCGGCCCGGTGAAGGACACGTGCGATCCGGTGCGCATGGGCGTGGCGCCCGACAGGTAGGCCAAGGGGGAGTTCTTGGCCGTGGAGTTGGTCAGGAGGTTCCAGGAGGAACCGTCATCGAGGGTGATCAGCTTGCGCACCTGCTGGGCCTCGTAGGCAGCGGCCTCGGTGTGGGGCACCTTGTCGGTTGGCGTGTAGAGCGGCTCGTCCCCCACGGCCAGGTCGAGTTGACCGTACTGGTTCGCCGCATGGTTGTTGGTGATGGTGTAGGTGCCCTGCGGCTGCACCAGCATCCCCTCGTAGGCCTCCTTGTCGGCATCGGTCACCGGAAGGGTGGCCAACCCGGTGACGGCGACCGGCGCACAGTCGTCCACGGCGGTGGTCGTCACGCCCGAGAGTTCGGTGAGCCCTCCGTACTCGACGACCGTCCCGCTGACGTCGAGGCAGTTGCCGACCGACACACCGGTTCGTCCGTACACGAAGACACCGTCCGAGGCGTCGCTCGCGGTCTTGGGCACGCCACCCGATCCGGGGGCCTGCAGGTAGAACCCGTTGAAGCCACCCGTGGGATAGACGGCCGTCACCACACCTCGCGTGGTCACCTGCCGCCCGACCAGAGGACTGGTGTCGGTCGTCCCCTGGATCTCGGCGATGGTGCGCGACTGGGCTGGTGGTGTGCTGGTAGGGGGGGTGCTCGGTGCTCCCCCATCGGCGGACTGTCCGGGGTTCGCCGCCCCTGGGGTGATGTCCGTGGTGAACGCGAAGTCGGCCGCGTTGTTGCCGGTGTCGTCGGTGGTGGTGCGGGCCAGTGCTCCCGGGTCGGAGTTGGCGCCGGTGTAGGTCGCGGCCGTTCCCTCGGGGGAGTTGGACGTGCCGTAACCGAGCTTGTCGACCACCGAGGACGCATCCGGGAGGGTGGCGCTGCTGCCCTGCACCAGGTAGATCGTCCCCGTGGTGCCACTGGGGTTGAGTCCGCTGGCCACCTGGTCGACGACCCCGGCCGGCAGGGCCGTGCCGGTGGTGCCGTTGGATCCCCCCTGCACGACGTGGAGGTCCCCCGAGGCCAGGGTTCCGGTCAGCGGGACGACCGTGGTCGCGTTGCTCGTTCCGGTGGCCGATCGGTACTGCAGGGTCAGTCCGTCCAGCACGACCGGCGAACCGGTGGGGTTGAGGATCTCGACGAACTTGTGGGTGTAGGGCTGGTTGCTGGAACCGCCCCGCAGGTGGGCCTCGTTGATGATCAGGTGGTCGGCGGCGGCGCGGGCCGGCACGGCCTGGATGACACCGACGAGCGCGGTGGCGAACAGGACGAGGCCGACTCCCGCGCGGGCGGAGGGCTGCATGGCGTGGCTCCCAGTGATTGAATCGGGGGGACTGCATCGGGGGGGACTGAATCGGGCGGACTGAACCGGGTGGACTGGATCGGCTGGTTGCAGCCTCACCCAACCACGGGCTCGGGCCATCCCCGCGCGCGGCGGGAGCGGTTCACCCGAAGTTCACCGGATGCTGCCCGACCTGTCGTGAGGGGGGTCGGCCGCTCGTCCTTGGAAGGCCAGGATCGCGGGATTGACCACACGTCCGTCCCGAATCTCGATGGCGCGGCGGAGCACCTCGTCCCCATCCCAACCGACGGCTCCTCGGAGCACGGGCCGCAGGAACGGCAACAGGGCCATGCTGTTCTCCCAGGTCGCCGCGTTCCACAGGTAGGAGGGGCTGTGGTCAACCCCGTAGTAGAGGACGTTCTCGCCGACCACGAAGGTGGGAGCGTCGAAGGTGGTGGGCCGAGCCCAGCTGAAACCCATTCCCAGATCACAGGAGACGTCGACGATCACACTGCCGGGGCGGAAGGTCGCCAGGTCCTCGGAGTGGAGGTACACCAAGGGATGGGCCGGGTCCTGCAGGGTGCAGTTGACGACGACGTCGGTGCGCGCCAAGAGGTCGGCCAGTGGCTCCTGCCCGTGCTCGGTGACCACGTGGTGGGTGCCCTCGGCACCGTGCTCGAAGCGGCGGATCGTCGTGGAGTGGATCGGCGACCCCACCGCCGCCACCTCGCGGTTGGTCAACACCGTGACGTTGTTCACGCCGTGCGCCTTGAGGGCGGTCACCGCACCGCGCGCCGTCGCCCCGAAGCCAATGACCGCCGCCCTCAGCGGCCGTCCGTAGTCACCCGTCACCCCGGCCAACTGCAGGGCGTGGATCACGGAGCAGTAGCCCGCGAGTTCGTTGTTCTTGTGGAAGACGTGCACCCCCATGGCGCCCTCCGACGTGCGGTGGTTCATCATCTCGAACGCGATCAGGGTCAACCCTCGGTCGATGGCCAACTGGGTCATGACCGGGTCCTGCACACAATGAGGCCAGCCCCACAGCACCTGCCCGGGACCCATGGCCGCGACATCGCTGTGCTGGGGTTTCGGCAGCAGCACGACGTCGCAGTGCGCCAGGAGCCAATCCCTGGAGGCGAACCCCGCCACCTGGTCGGCGAGGGCTTCATCACGGACACCGAAGCGGGCTCCGTAGCCGTGCTCCAGGGTGATGGCAGCGCGAAGATCCGGATCCAGCCCGGACAGGTGCTCAGGGTGGACTGGCAGACGTCGCTCGTTCTCCATGGACGACGTCGAGATCAGACCCAACGTCAGCAGGGTCACTTCTTCTTGGACTGCTGCACCTTGTCAGCAACCAATTCCTCACCTGCCGGATTGCGCTTGGCTGCGCGCTTCTCCTTGATGGACTTACCGGTCTTCTTGGTCATGCTCTGCCGCGGCGACTTGTCGCTCATGGGACTGTCCTTTGGGAGGAAGCCTGAATGGCTCCGTCCTGTGACCCTACGCCGTCCGGGTCGATTGGTGGGCTTCCGGCAGCGCCAACGAGGTCGGGGCGCGGACGCTCTCAGGCAGTCTGCTCAGAACAGGCGGACGGGGAAGAAGATGTCGGCGATGATCAGCACCGCACCCGACAGGGCCAGGAAGCCACCCACCACGTAGGCCACCGGGAGCAGTTTGGCCGTGTCGACGTGACCGGGGTCAGGACGTCGAGCCACCCGGGCCGCCAGTCGGCGCACCCACTCCCACACGGCACCGGCCATGTGGCCGCCGTCCAAGGGCATCAGCGGGACCAGGTTCAACAGCGCCACGAACAGGTTGACCGACCCCAACATGGTGAACCAGGACGCCACCCGATCGCCTGCCGGTACCTGGTCGGCGGCGGCGATCTCACCGGCGACCCGGCTCGCTCCGACGATGGAGATCGGACCGTTCTCGTCCCGGGGACGACCCGTCACCATGTCGACCGCGACGTTCCAGACGCGCTGCGGGAAGCTGGCCAACGCCACCGTCGACTGCTTCGTCAGCTGCCACAGGTCACGGGCGGCGGTGACCGGGCCCGATCGCTCGAGACGGTAGGTGGGTCCCACTCCCAGGAAACCCGCCTCAACGGTGCGGGAGGGGTCGATCCGATCAACGACACCGGTGATCACCGTGTTCGTCGTCACGGTGGTCGGCTGGCCGTGGCGCATGACGACGATGGTTGCTCGACGGTCACGGTTCGCCCTGATCAGGTCGGAGAACTGCGCCCACGAGGTCACCGCGGTGCCGTTGAAACTCTGCACCACGTCACCCACCTCGAGGCCGGCGCGGGCCGCCGGGGTGGCTGGGTCGCCGGGCTGGCAGGTCTGGGCCGCTCGTCCGGCCGGCACGATGCACTCGCTGACACTGGCGATCGAGAGCTGCGCCCGGTACTGGCCGTGCAGCGCGTTCACGCCGGTGAAGATCAGCAGTGCCAGCAGGATGTTCATCAGCGGACCGCCGGCCATGATGACCAGCTTCTGCCAGGTCTTCTTCTGGTGGAACAACCGCCCCTCGTCGGCCGGGGTGATCTGCTCGTACTCGGCCTCGCGGGCAGTGTCCGCCAGCCTGGTCAACCAGGTCGGACGAGCCTGCGGCCGCGCCGGAGGGTACATGCCCAGCAACCGGACGAAGCCGCCCAGCGGGATCGCCTTCACGCCGTACTCGGTCTCGCCCCGCTTGAACGACCACAGGGTCTTGCCGAAGCCGACGAAGTACTGGCTGATCCTGACGTCGAAGATCTTGCCGGGCACGAGGTGCCCGACCTCGTGCAGGGCGATCGAGGCCATGATCAGGGCGAAGAACCCGATCGCCCCCGCGATGATGACGAGCACCTCCATCAGTGCACCGCTGCTCTCTCCTGCACCAGGCGAGCGGCTCGCTGCCTGGCCCAGCCGTCGGCAGCCAGCACCGCCTCGACGCTGAGGTCGGTGTCAGCCACGTGGGCGGCAGGCAGCTCCTGGGCCGAGAGGTGCTCGTCCACGACCTCGGTGATGGTGTCGACGATGTCGAGGAAGCCGATCCGACCCGCGCAGAAGGCATCGACCAGCACCTCGTTGGAGGCGTTGTAGACGGCGGGGGCGGTGCCACCCAGCGTGCCGACGCGGCGGGCGAGCGCCACGGCGGGGAAGGCCTCGTCGTCCAACGGCGCGAAGGTCCAGGTGGCGGCGGTCGTCCAGTCACAGGGAGCGGCGGCGCCCTCGACCCGGTCGGGCCAGGTCAGTCCGAGCGCGATCGGCAGGCGCATGTCGGGTGGTGAGGCCTGGGCGATGGTCGACCCGTCGCAGTACTCGACCATCGAGTGCACGATCGACTGCGGGTGCACGGTGACCACGATGTCGTCGAGGTCGACGTCATAGAGCAGGCCGGCCTCGAGCAGTTCGAGACCCTTGTTGACCAGGGTCGAGGAGTTGATGGTGATCACCCGGCCCATGTTCCAGGTCGGGTGCGCCATCGCCTCGTCGGGGGTGACGTGCACGAGTTCCTCGCGGGTGCGACCCCGGAACGGACCTCCCGAGGCGGTGAGGACCAGCCTGCGCACTTCGTCCTTGCGTCCTGCCCGCAGAGCCTGGGCGAAGGCCGAGTGCTCGGAGTCGACCGCGACGATCTGCCCGGGCGCGGCCGCCCGGGTGACGAGCCGACCGCCGATCACCAGAGACTCCTTGTTGGCCAACGCCAGGGTGGTGCCAGCCCCGAGGGTCGCCAGGGTGGGACGCAGGCCCGCGGCGCCCGTGATCGCGTTCACCACCACGTCGACGGGCTCGGCGGCCAGTTCGGTCGACGCGTGGGGGCCAGCGATGATCTTCGGCAGTCTCAGCTCACCGGCGTTCCAGCCGCGTTGGCTCGCCTCCGCGTACAGCGCCAGTTGAAGGTCCTGCACGACCGTGGCCCGCGCAACGGCCACCACTGCCGGTGAGAACTCGAGCACCTGCGCGGCGAGCGTCTTGATGTCCGAACCCCCCGACGAGAGCCCGTGGACGACGAACCGGTCGCGGCGCGTGCGGATCACGTCGAGGGTCTGGGTGCCGATCGACCCGGTGGAACCGAGGATGGTCACGCGGCGGAGTGCAGCAGTCACCCCACCAGTCTGGCACGCAGCTTGATCCACACCAGTTGCCCCAGGAAGCCCAGCGCCAGTGCGACCAGCACCCCCAGGCTGGCGTAGGCCCATGGCCCGTCCTTGCCACCCAGACCGAACGGGGCGAGCAGGTAGCCCTGCCAGCTGAGCCAGTTGGCGTTGGAGTTGGTGACCAGCCCGAAGCCGACCCCACACGTGAGCACGAGCCACGCCACCGGGAACCAGCGGACCGACCCGTAGCCGGTGGGGCCGGAGTCGAACAGCCTGGACTCGTCATAGCCCTCGCGCCATCGATTGACGAGGTCGGCGCAGAAGATCCCGGTCCATGCGGCCAGCGGCACGGCCAGGGTGATCAGGAACCCTTGGAACGGGGTGAGGAAGTCGGAGGCGAACCAGGCCACGTAGATGGTGCCCAACGTGACCAGCACCCCGTCGACACCCGCGGCGACCCACCGCTTGATGGGCAGGCCGATCGCCACCAGCGCGAGCCCCGAGGAGTACAGGTCCATGATGGTGCCCGCCACCAGACCGGTGAGCGCCACCAGCCAGAAGGGCACCACGAACCAGGTCGGCAGCACCGAGGTGAGGGCGCCGATCGGGTCGCTCGCCAAGGCCTTCGACAGCGTCGGGTCGGACCCGCACAGGAGGAGTCCGTAGCCGATCAGCACCACCACGGGCAAGGAGCCGCCGAAGGTCGTCCATCCGACGATGGAGCGACCCGAGGTGTGTCGCGGCAGGTAGCGCGAGTAGTCGGCCGCCGCGCTCGTCCAGCCCACCCCGAACCCCGCGAAGACCATCATGGCCGCGCCCAGCACAGCCGCCGCCCCTCCGGCCGGGTGCGAGGTGACCTGGGACAGGTTGATGTGGTCGAGGGTCATGGCCATGAACACCGCGGTCATGACCAGGGTGGCGACCGTGATCCATCGTTGTGCCTTCATGACGGCGTCGAAACCGATCACGCCCAACACGACGGTCACGGCGACCACCACGGCGAAGACGGCAACCTTCGCCACCCCCCCGCCGCCGAGACCGAGCCTGTCGGCGACCGTCTGGCTCGACAGCACCGCCATCGAGGTGAGCACGATCTCCCACCCCAGCAGCAACAGGTAGCTGACGATGCCCGGCAGGATGTTCCCGTGCACCCCGAACACCGCACGGGAGAGCACCATCGTCGGGGCCGACCCTCGCTGCCCCACCAGCGAGACGAGCCCGACCAGCAGGAACGAGCCGATCACCCCGACCAGCGTCACCAGCAGGGCCTGACCGAAGGAGATGCCGAAGTCGAACAGGTAGGCACCCCAGGAGACCGAGAGCACCGAGATGTTCCCGGCGCACCACGGCCAGAACAGCGACCGGGGTGACCCGTGCCGGTCGGCTTCCGCGATGACGTCGATGCCCTGCATCTCGATGCGGTGCCGACTGGGCACGGAGGACGCCCCGGTCGAGGCGTCCCCAGTGGACAATCCAGTGGACGACCCAGTGGACGACCCTGCAGCGGACGGTTCCGTGGTGGACGGCTCGGGGACAGTGGTGACCATGGACTCAGATCCTGCCACCAGCGGGCCGAGCGCAAGGATTCGTCCCAGCGACCGCGTGTGCCGAACCCGACACGCCCAACCGGTGGTCCCCTGTGCCCGGGCGGACGGATACCGGTTGGATGGGGGCATGTCAGATCCGATCGAGCAGTCCCCCGCCCAGCAGCACGTCCCCGCCATCCAGCACGTCCCCGCCATTCAGCAGTTCAGGGATGCGCAGCAGGCGGCCGGATGTGAGCTCCACTCGCTCACGGTCGTGAAGGACGGAGTCAGGCTCGTCGAGTTCGGGGTCGCCCCCTGGACCCTGGATCGGGCCAGCCTGGTGTACTCGATGAGCAAGACGTTCACCTCGGCCGCCTTCGGCATCGCCCGTGAGCGCGGACTGCTGAGCGAGGACGATCTCGTCATCGACCTGTTCCCCGAACACCTGGACGACAGGGTGGGCCCCAAGGCTCGCACGATCACGCTGGGTCACTGCCTGTCGATGGCCTCGGGGCACACCTTCGACACCATCGAGCTGTTCAACGGCCGTTGGACGCTGGACTCCTCCGGCATCGGTGAGTTCCTGCGCCACGAGCCGGACGGAACCCCCGGCGAGACCTTCTGCTACAACCAGCTGTGCACCTACACGGTTGCCCTGGCCGTCGCCCGTGCCACCGGGACGAGCGTGCACGACCTGATGCGCCGTGAAGTACTCGACAAGCTCGACTGCGAGCCGAGCTGGTGGGCCAGCGACCCCGACGGGAACGCCTTCGGGTTCTCGGGCAACCATGTCTCGCCGCGCACACTGGCGAGCTTCATCGGGCTGGTCGCCAACGGCGGCGTCGCTGTCGGCGGCGCCCACGACGGGGAGCAGCTGCTGCCCCAGGGCTGGATCGACCAGTACGCGATCAAGAGGGTCGAGAACGCCGCCGCCAACCCCTCACCCGACAGTGACTGGGCCCAGGGCTACGGCTGGCAGGTGTGGCGTGGGCGCGACGGCGGCCACCGTGCCGACGGTGCCTACGGTCAGTACGGACTGATCTGGCCCGACCAGAAGCTGGCGGTGGTGATCACCAGCCTCGTCGGCGACATGCAGGTCACCATCGACCAGGTGCGTCAGATCCTGCTGCCCGCCCTCGACTCGCTCGAGGCACCCGAGCCCGCGGCCATCGTCCCGGTCCCCACCGGATCAGCCGACTTCGCGGCCTGGTCGGGGACGATCGCCGACCGAGGCGCAGCCCGGGTGGCCAGCGACGGTGACGGCTGGCTGATCGGGTGGAGCGACCTCGACGGGGTCGACCACCGGATCCCGGTCGGCCATGGGCACTGGCGTGACTCGGTGATGCGCTGGGACGGGTCATCGCTCGATGTCTCGGCTGCGGGCGCCGTCGACGAGTCGGGCGTGCTGCGGGTGAGGCTCGCCTGCCTCAACACGCCGCACACGGCCCTGCTCGACTTCCCCGGCGACACGGACCGCGGCAGCTTCTCGTGGAACGCCCAACCGCTGGGAGAGGACACCTTGAAGGGGATCTCGTTGCCCGACGGCTGGGACCGCTGAGGGCGGTCATGGGCCCGGGGGGGTTGTGGTCCGGTCGAGTGGCCCCGGGGTGACCGCCCGGCGGGCTGACTAGGGTGGCGCCATGCCCCATCTGGTGGAACTGCAGTCCTTGGACGACTTCGACAGCTGGCTTGCGGCCATGCCTCCCCGAGGTCTGAGCCGCGTCGCCCTGCAGGGCATCGACCTGCGCGAGCGAACCCAGCAGCTGTCGGAGCGCCCCGTCAACCACGCCGTGTTCCTCGGTTGCCAGCTCACCCCCGAGGCCGACGCCGACCTGCGGGCCAGGGGCGCGCTGGTCTTCCCCGAGCTGCCCCGGCTGCCGTTTCGTCCCTATCGGGGAGCCCTCTACACCCCCGAGGAGCTCTACTCCGGGCTGCAGGAGCACTACTCACGTACCCCCGATGCCCTCGTGTACGCGTGGCAGCAGCGTCCCGCCGCTGAAGCGCTGGCGAACACGCTGGCGATGTCGCTGCACGACCACGCGATCTCTGACGCACTGAACGAACTCGAGGCGACCCTCTCCCCCGCCAACACGCTGGGGATCATGGGCGGGCACGCCTCCGAACGCGGGTCCGGGTCCTACCGTGCGGCAGCCCATCTGGCGGCCGAACTCACCCGGGCGGGTCTGACGGTGCTCACCGGCGGTGGACCCGGCGCGATGGAGGCCGCCAACCTGGGTGCCTCGCTGATCACCAACGGCGACCCCGTGCCGCACGACCGGATCGACGCGGCCGTGGACGACCTGGGAAGGGTCCCCAGTTTCCGCCCCCGTGCCGAAGGCGGGCAGGGCATCACCGCGTGGGCGCGCGCGGCATTCGAGGTGCGGGAGCGGTTCGACGCGACCGGCACGAGCATCGGCGTGCCCACCTGGTTCTACGGACACGAGCCGCCCAACCCCTTCGCCAGCCACATCGCGAAGTTCTTCTCCAACGCCCTGCGCGAGGACACGCTGCTCGCCCACTGCCGCCGCGGTCTCATCTACCTCGAGGGTGCCGCGGGCACCGTGCAGGAGATCTTCCAGGCCGCCACCGGGAACTACTACGCGGCCGACGAGACCCGGCCCTCACCAATGGTTCTCGTCGGCGTCGAACACTGGACCAGGACCCTGCCGGCGTGGCCCCTGCTCCAGTCGCTGGGGGACGGTCGGGCCATGGGTGGCCACATCCATCTGGTCGACACCATCGAGGAGGCGGCCGAGGTGCTGCTGGGAAAGGATCACGGATGAGCTGGGCGACGGTGACCACAGACGTGGTGCGAGCGCTGGAGGACTGGCCGAGGGGCGACCTGGAGCAGGAACAGCTGCGCACCCGCTACCTCGCCCTGCTGGCGAGTGAAGGGCAGCGAGCCCTCGTCAAGGGCGTCCTGCCCGCCCACCTGACCGCTTCGGTGCTGGTGCTCGACGACACCCTCGAGAGGGTGCTGCTCACCCACCACCGGCGGGCCCGCCAGTGGCTGCAGTTCGGCGGCCACCTCGAGGAGGAGGATCCCTCACTGGAGGCCGCCGCCCGCCGGGAGGGGTCGGAGGAGTCAGGGCTCGTGCTCGAGAGGCCGCTGGTGCCCGTCGAACTCGACGCGCACCTGTTGGTGGGCTCGTTCGGCGTCTGCCAGGAGCACCTGGACGTGCGCTACGCCACCCTGGTGCCGGGGGATGCCGTGCCAACCGTCTCGGAGGAATCCACCGACGTCGCCTGGTTCCACCTGGACGACGCGGCAGACGAACTCCGCCACCTGGCCCGGCTGGTGGAGCGCGCCCGCGCCTCCCTCACCTGATCACGGGCCGCCGCAGGCTCAGCGCTGGCTGGCCGCCAGCTGCCCGCAGGCGCCGTCGATCTCGCGGCCCCGGGTGTCACGCACCGTCACGGGCACGCCTCGCGCCTCCAACCGGCGGACGAACTCGCGCTCGTCCGACTTGCGGCTGGCGGTCCACTTCGACCCGGGAGTCGGGTTGAGCGGGATCAGGTTCACGTGCGCCCACGACCAGTCGCCCCGCTTCTTCAGCACCTGGGCGAGCAGGTCGGCCCGGCTGGCCTGGTCGTTGATGTCCTTGATCAGGATGTACTCGATGCTGACGCGGCGCTTGGTGCGTCGGGCGTAGTCCCACGCGGCGTCCACCACCTCGTCGACCTTCCAGCGCGTGTTGATCGGCACCAGTTCGTCGCGGAGCTCGTCGTCGGGTGCGTGGAGCGACAGGGCCAGGGTCACGGGGATGCCCTCGTCGCCGAGCTGGTGGATGCGGGGCACGAGGCCGACCGTCGAGACGGTCACCCCGCGGGCACTCATGCCCAGGCCATCGGGACCGGGGGTGGTCATGGTGCGGACGGCCCCCATCACGGCCTTGTAGTTGGCCAGCGGCTCCCCCATGCCCATGAACACGGCGTTGTTGAGTCGCCCTGGCCCGCCGGTCACCTCTCCGCGGCCGAGGCGCCCGGCGGCGTCGATCACCTGGGCCACGATCTCGCCGCTCGACATGTTGCGCTGCAACCCACCCTGACCGGTGGCGCAGAACGGGCAGGCCATGCCACAACCGGCCTGCGAGGACACGCACAGGGTGGAGCGACCGGACGAGGTGTCGGTGGCGGCGTAGCGCATCAGCACCGACTCGACCAGGGACCCGTCGTGGAGGCGCCACAGGGTCTTGACGGTGGCGCCCTGGTCGGCGGTCTGGGTGCTGACCTCGGTCAGGAGTGAGGGGAACAGGTCGGCAGCGAGTTGGTCCCGCGCGGCCGCGGGGATCTCGGTCCAGGCGGCCGGGTCGGTGTTGTGCTTCTCGAACAGCTGGTGATTGAGCTGCTTGGCGCGGAACGGCTTGTGCCCTCGGTCCACCACAGCCTGGGTGCGCTCGTCGGCGGTCAGGTCGATCCAGTGCCGGGCCGGCTTGTTCCTCTTCGGGGCGGTGAAGACCAGCGGAAGCGCCTTGCCCGGTTCCGCCAGGGGTTCGGCGGGCAGAGGCGGGGCGGCATGGTTGCGACCCGGACGAGCCCGGTTGCGTTCGTCGGGCACGACGGCGTCCACATCACGGTCGAGATCGGTCACGTCAGCCTCCCGGCACGAACAGGTACATCACGAGCCAGGCCACCGGGGCGGCGACCAACAAGGAATCGAGACGGTCCATGATGCCACCATGGCCCGGGAGGAAGCTCGACATGTCCTTGATGCCCACGTCGCGCTTGATCATCGACTCGATCAGGTCGCCGGCCGTACCGAAGGCCACCATCGTCACCCCGAGCACCACCCCCACCCACCAGTCGACGTGCAGCAACCACGTCGCCATCAGCACGCCCACCGCCACGCCGGAGATCACCGACCCCGCGAACCCCTCCCAGGTCTTCTTGGGGCTGATGGTGGGCGCCATCGGGGTGCGTCCGAAGAGCACCCCGAACAGGTAGCCGCCCGTGTCGTTCGCGATCACGCAGAACAGGAAGGCAACGATGCGCTGGGCACCCAGGTCACCGGCCAGCATCAGCGCCACGGCCGAGCCGAGCAGCGGCAGGTAGCCGATGATGAAGACCGAGGCGGCGGCGTCCTTGACGAAGCCCTGCGGCCCACCCGGCAGTCTCCACACCAGGGCCACCAGCACCGTCAGGGCCAGCATCGCCAACAACAGCGCATTGGAACTCAAGCCGCTCTCCGGGTGCCTGGCGGCCCAGTAGCTGCCCAGCGGGATCAGGAAGGCGGCCGCGACGATCGGCTTGACCGCAGCCGTCATCCCGATCCGCGACATCGCCCGGTTCACCTCGACCGCACCCAGCGCGAGCGCGAGGGCCGTGATGCCCACGAACCCCCAGTGGAACCAACGCAGGGTGATCAGGGCGGCGCCCGACAGGGCAACGCCCACGCCGATGGCTGAGGGCAGGTTGCGGCCAGCCCGACTGTGGGGTGTGGGGGTCGCCGCTGACGTCGGCGTCACGTGAGTCATGGGTAACCGGGTCGCTGACGGGCCGAACCGAGCACAGGGCTCGGCTCAGACCTCGAGCAGCTCGGCTTCCTTGCTCTTGAGCAGGTCGTCGATCTGGTCGGTGTGCTTCTTGGTGACCTCGTCGAGGGCCTTCTCGGCCCGGCTGGCCTCGTCCTCGCCGATCTCCTTGTCCTTGACCAACTTCTTCACCTGGTCCATGGCGCTGCGACGCACGTTGCGCACCGAGACCCGGGCCTCCTCGGCCTTGTTGCGCGCCATCTTGATGTATTCCTTGCGTCGCTCCTCGGTCAGGGAGGGCAGCACGAGGCGGATCATGTTGCCGTCGTTCGAGGGGTTGGCGCCCAGGTCGGAGTCGCGGATGGCCCGCTCGATTGCGTTCATGGCGGAGCGATCGTAGGGAGTGATCAGCACCACCCGCGCCTCGGGCACCTGGAAGGTGGCCAGCTGCTGCAGAGGGGTGGGGGCGCCGTAGTAGTCGGCCATCAGCTTGTTGAACATGGACGGGTGGGCGCGCCCGGTGCGGATGGCACCGAACTCGTCACGAGCGAACTCGATGGCCGAGTCCATCTTCTGCTCGGCGTCCTTGTGGATGTCAGCGATCACGTCAGCTTCCTTCGTTGCGTTGGCTAGGGGTTGAAAGGCCGATTCGGTCAGCGGTGGACGACGGTGCCGATGTTCTCGCCGGCAACGGCGCGGGCAATGTTCCCGGGCACGTCGAGGTTGAAGAAGATCATCTCGAGGCCGTTGTCGCGGGCGAGGCTGATGGCCGTGGCGTCGGCCACCTTCAGGTTTCGACTGAGGTAGTCGTCGAAGCTCAGGTCAGTGAACCGGACCGCATCGGGGTTGGTCTTCGGGTCGGAGTCGTAGACACCGTCGACGCCCTGCTTGCCCATCAGCAGGACGTCGGCCCCGATCTCGAGGGCGCGCTGGGCGGCCACCGTGTCGGTGGAGAAGTAGGGCATCCCGGAACCCGCACCGAAGATGACCACGCGACCCTTCTCGAGATGGCGTTCGGCGCGGCGAGGGATGTAGGGCTCGGCCACCTGACCCATGGTGATCGCGGTCTGCACGCGGGTGTCGATGCCGGCCTTCTCGCAGTAGTCCTGCAGTGCGAGGCAGTTCATCACGGTGCCGAGCATGCCCATGTAGTCGGCGCGGTCGCGCTCCATACCCAGCTGCTGCAGTTCGGCGCCGCGGAAGAAGTTGCCGCCCCCGACCACGATCGCGACCTGGACGCCGGACTTGACCACCTCGGCGATCTGCTGCGCCGTGGACGCGACGACCCGTGGGTCGACCCCCAACTGGCCACCGCCGAAGACCTCTCCGGAGAGCTTCAGCAGCACGCGCTTGTACGGGTTGGTCATGGTTCTCCTAGCTGACCTCGGGAGAGGTGGATGCAGTCCGGCAGGCGGCGACCAGCCTAGCGCGAGTGGCCTGCCGCGGCAGAAACGGAGCTGCCCCGCTCCCCTGGGCGGGGGCGGGGCAGGACCGGGAACTGCGGACGATCAGGCGCCGGCAGCCAGACGGCGGAAGCGTGAGACGCCCGTGCCGTTCTCCTGCAGGTACTTGCCGATGGACTTCTTGTCCTCGGTCACGGTGGCCTCCTGGTCGACCAGGACGACGTCCTTGAAGTAGCCGTTGACGCGACCCTCGACGATCTTGGGCAGGGCGCCCTCGGGCTTGCCCTCCTCGCGAGCGGTGGCCTCGGCGATACGGCGCTCGTTCTCGACCGTCTCGGCGGGCACCTCGTCACGCGTGACGTAGACCGGGCTCATGGCGGCGATGTGCAGGGCGACACCATGGGCGATGGCCTCATCGCCGGTGTACTCCACGATCACCCCGACCTGCGGGGGCAGGTCGGCCGCACGACGGTGCAGGTAGATGTGCGAGTCACCCTCGAAGTGCACGGCCTCGGCCAACTCGAGCTTCTCGCCGATGGTGATGGCCAGGGCCTGCACGGCCTCGTCCACGGTCTGGCCGGAAGGCAGCTTGACCTGACCGGCCGCCTCCTTGCCGTTCACCTTGGCGGCGTCGACGGCGGCGACGATCTGGTTCGCCAAGGCGACGAACTCCTCGTTCTTCGCCACGAAGTCGGTCTCGGAGGCGAGCTGGATGAGGGTGGTGCCGGTGGCGGCAACGAGCCCGTTCGAGGCATCGCGGTCGGAACGCTTGGCAGCCTTCGCCTGTCCCGAGACACGCAGGATCTCGATGGCCTTGTCGAAATCGCCGTCCGCCTCGGTGAGGGCCTTCTTGGCGTCCATCATGCCCGCGCCGGTGGCGTCGCGGAGCTTCTTGACATCAGCGGCAGTGATAGCCATGTGCGATGTGTCCCTATCTGTTGTGGGTGTACCGGTGAACCGGTGTGATCAGGCCTCGGCGGGAGCGTCGGTGGCGGCCTCGTCGGCGGGGGTCTCCTCGGCAGGAGCCTCGTCGGCGGCGGCAGCCTCGTCTGCGGCGGGAGCCTCCTCAGCGGGTGCAGCCTCGGCCACGTCGGCGTTCAGCTGACCGGCCTGCGGGTCCGCGACCTCGGCCTGCGCGGGCGACTCGACGGAGCCCTCGCGGTTGGTCTCGCCAGCGAGCAGGTCACGCTCCCAGTCGGGCATGGGCTCGGCCTCTTCACCGGAGGCGCCCTGGCCCGAACGCGCCATCAGGCCGTCGGCGGCGGCGTCGGCGATGATGCGGGTGAGCAGCGCAACCGAGCGGATCGCGTCGTCGTTGCCGGGGATCGGGAAGTCGACCTCGTCAGGGTCACAGTTGGTGTCGAGGATGCCGATCACGGGGATGTGCAGCTTGCGAGCCTCGTCGACGGCCAGGTGTTCCTTCTTGGTGTCGACGATCCACACCGCCTGAGGAGTGCGGGCCATGTCGCGGATGCCACCGAGGGTCTTCGAGAGCTTGTCGCGCTCGCGCTTCAGGCCCAGGTTCTCCTTCTTGGTGAGTCCACCCGAGGTCTGGGTGTCGAGGTCCATGCCCTCGAGCTCCTTGAGGCGCTGCACGCGCTTGATCACGGTCTGGTAGTTGGTCAGCATGCCACCCAGCCAACGCTGGTTGATGTAGGGCATGCCCACACGGGTCGCCTGTTCGGCGATGGCCTCCTGGGCCTGCTTCTTGGTGCCGATGAACAGCACCTGGCCGCCGCGGGCGACGGTCTCACGCACGAAGGCGTAGGCCTTGTCGATGTAGGTGAGCGACTGCTGCAGGTCGATGATGTAGATGCCGTTGCGCTCGGTGAAGATGAAGCGCTTCATCTTCGGGTTCCAACGACGGGTCTGGTGCCCGAAGTGAACGCCGCTCTCGAGCAGCTGGCGGGTGGTGACGACGGCCATGGCCGGTCCTTTCTGTGGGCACAGCGGTGACTGCGCCCGGTTCGGTTTCACCGTGTCGAACTGTTCGACACTGCCTGGTGCAGCAGCAACGGCCACCCCGCGAGCGGGGACCTCGGCCAGGACTGGTGGTCTGCACGTGAAGTCGAGCGGTGCCGAGGCACCGATCGCCTCGGCCATTCTAGGTCGTGGCCGTCGGGTGCGCCAATCGGGCGAGGAGGGGTTGTCCACAGCCCTGATCGACCCCCAGGCGTTGTCCACAGGCGGGTCGTCCCACCGGGACGTCTGGCCTCTCGATGGGCACAACTGGGGCGTGGGAATCCGTCATCGAATCGTGCTCGTCCTGCTCTCCGCCATCCTTCTGGGGGCCGCCGGCGGCTCCGCTGCGGTTGCCGCACCGGCGATCGACCTGGACCACCCTGTCGGGGGGCGGGTCACTCGAGGGTTCGCCCCACCCGGTGAGCGCTGGGGCGCGGGGCACCGGGGGGTCGACCTGTCAGCCGCAGCGGGCGAACCCGTGCGTGCCTCAGCCGATGGGGTGATCTCCTTCCGAGGGACGATCGCCGGCCGAGGCGTCGTCGCCATCACCCATCAGCCCGCCACCAGGCTGCGCACCACCTACGAGCCGGTGGAGGCCGTGGTGAGCGCGGGTCAGCGCGTCCGCCGAGGCCAGGTGATCGGTCGCGTGCAAGCTGTGGTCGACCGCCACGACGGTCTGCACTGGGGACTCATCGAAGGTGAGACCTACCTCGACCCCCTGTCCCACAGTCGGGGCGCCCCCGCCCCGGTGCGGCCGAATCAGGTCCGTCTGTTGCCCGCGGGCGCGACACCTCGCCCGGTGGAGACGGACGGGGCGGCGTGGGCGGAGGAGGCGGTGGTGACACCCGTGCCGGTCGGCCTGCCGTGGCTGGCCAGGGGCAGCACCCGCCCGGCGGATGGTCCGGTGACCTCGGGCTTCGGCATGCGCCTGCACCCCGTGCTGCACGTGTGGAAGCTGCACGACGGGGTCGACATCGGCGCCCCCTGCGGGGCGCCGGCGCGCTCTGCGCTGGCCGGCACCGTGCTGGTGGCCGAACGTCACGTGGCCTACGGCAATCGGGTGATCGTCGACCATGGGGGCACCCGCACGGGCTACGCGCATCTGGCCGCGGTCAACGTCGCCGTCGGCCAGCGGGTCGAGGCGGGGCAGCAGGTCGGACTGGTCGGGACGACCGGCTGGTCGACGGGCTGCCACCTGCACGTCATGGCCTGGCGGGAGCAGACCTTGGTCGATCCCAGTTGGCTGGTGACCCCACAGTGACGCCCGGCACCGCAGCGGAGGTGGTTGCGCTCAGGCGCGCGGGTGCGCCTGCCGGAAGGCAGCCCTCAACCGTTCGGAGGTGACGTGGGTGTAGAGCTGCGTGGTGGCCAAGGATGCGTGACCCAACATCTCCTGCACGCTGCGCAGATCCGCTCCTCCCTCGAGCAGGTGCGTGGCCATGGCGTGACGCAGACCGTGCGGGCCGAGGTTGGGCGAGTCAGGGATGGCCTCGAAGGCGCGATGGACGACACGTCGGGCCACGCGAGGGTCGAGCCGGGCGCCGCGCCGACCGAGGAACAGTGCCGGGCCCGAGGCAGCGACGGCCCACTCGCCCCTCACCGCCAGCCATGCGCGCACCGCGCGCCCGGCCCGCTCACCCAGCGGCACCGTGCGCTCCTTGTTCCCCTTGCCGAGCACTCGCAGGGTTCCGCGATCGGAATCCAGGTCGTCCACGTCGAGCCCGCAGAGCTCACCGACCCGGATCCCCGAGCCGTAGAGCACCTCGAGCAGGGCGAGGTCGCGAGCCGTCCCTGGTCCCGGTTCCTCACCGGCGTGTGTGATGGCCGCCTCGAACAACTGGCTGAGCTCGGTGATGCTCACGTCCGGGGGAAGCCGTCGGGGCACCTTGGGTGACTTCAGTCCGGCGGCCACGTCGAGGGCCACGATGCCCTCGGCGTGCAGCCACCGGAAGTACACCCGGACGGCCGCTGACCGTCGCTGCAGGGTGGCTGCCGCGGCCCCGTCCGCGACCTGGTCGGCGAGCCAGGCACGCAGGTCCCGCAGCTCGACCGCCGACCAGTCGCTGAGCTCGCGTTCGTGCAGCCACAGTGCCAGCGCGGCCAGGTCTCCCCCATAGGCGCGGCGGGTGTGGTCGCTGCGCTGACGGTCCATCCGCAGCCAGGTGTCGAACTCGGCCAGACCGTCGGCGAGCGAAGCGGGCACAGTCACCGGTCCAGTGTGCCCAATCGGGCTAGGTTGGGCGCATGAGCACGCTGCTGGTGGGTTGTTTCACGGACGAGTCCGGGGTCGGCGGCCTGCAGTTGTTCGGGGTGGACGGACACCAGCTCACCCCGATCGCGCAGGCCGCGGTGCCCTCCCCGACTTGGCTGGTCGAGGCCGGGGACCATGTGGTGGCCGCCTCTCACACCCAGGGTTCGCCCCTGGTGCGACTCGACGTCAACGCCGACGGCATCACCGTGGGATCACGTCGCGACACGTCGGGACTGGACGGTTGCCATGCCTCCTTGTCCCCCGACGGCTCCGCGGTCGCCATCGCCCACTACAGCTCGGGGTCGCTCGCCGTCGTCCCCCTGGTCGAGGGCGGTTGGGGGGACGCGACCGTCGTGCGCTTCGGCGGCCAGTCAGGTGTGGTCCCCGACCGGCAGGAGGCCCCGCATGCCCATCAGGCCGTCTGGCTCGACGAGGAACACCTGCTGGTGTGCGACCTCGGCGCCGACGCCATCCGGGTGGTGAGCTGGCTCGACGGTCACCTCAGGCAGGTGGGCAAGATCACCACGACTCCCGGCTTCGGGCCGCGGCACCTGGTCGTCCGACGCGTGAACGGCCCGCATGGCGCACAGACCCAGGTGGCCGTCGGCGGCGAACTGGATGGCAACGTCGCCTCCTATCGGCATCACGACGGTACTGGCGGCTCCCCGGACTGGACGACGGGTTGGGAGCGCGTCTCACAGGTGCAGGGCACCTTGGTCGGGGAGGCCCAACCATCCGCCCTGCGCCTGCTCGACGAGCAGACCCTGGTGGTCGCGAACCGTCGCATCAACACCCTCGGCGTGCTCGAGTGGCACGAGTCGGGACAACTGGTGCTGGCCGACGAGTTCGACTGCGGGGGTGACCACCCACGCGACGTCGTCGTCCACGAAGGAGACATCTGGGTGGCCAATCAGGGCACGGGTGACGTGTGCTGCTTCACCCGGCGAGGGCTGGACTCCGAGACCTGCAGTTGGCGCCTCGCCTCGCGGACGTCCGTGGAGGCTCCGGGCGCGCTGCTGTTCCGCTGACTTGGCTAGGTTGGTCCCATGAGTGTCATCGCCATCACCAATGCCCATGTGGTGCCTGTCGTGGGGGAACCCTTCGACGGCACTGTGATCGTCGAGAACGGCAAGATCTCCGCCTCAGGTACTGACGTGCAGGTGCCCGAGGGCGCCGAGGTGGTGGACGCCGGGGGTCGGTGGTTGCTGCCCGGGTTGGTCGAGGCCCACGGCCACGTCGGCATCCACGAGGAGGGCATCGGCTGGGCCGGCAATGACACCAACGAGGGCACCGAGGTGAACGGAGCGCGGTTCCGCGCCCTCGATGCCATCCATCCCTCGGATGAGGGGTTCCGGGACGCCTTGTCGGGTGGGGTCACCTCGATGGTGGTCAAGCCGGGCTCGGCCAACCCGATCGGTGGCCAGACGGTTGCGATCAAGTGCTGGGGGCGAATGGTCGACGAGATGGTGTTCAAGCAGCCCGTCTCGGTGAAGTCGGCCCTGGGCGAGAACCCCAAGCGTTTCCACGGCCAGGAGCGCAAGGTGCTGCCCACGACCCGTCAGGGTGTCGCGGCCGTGCTGCGCGAGGCCTTCACCAAGGCCCAGGACTACTCGGCTCGCAAGAAGCATGCGGAGTCCGAGGGCAAGCCCTTCGACCGCGACCTCACCTTCGAGACCTTGGTGCAGGTGCTCGAGAACGGTCTGCCCTGGTGCCAGCACACGCACCGGGTCGACGACATCGCCACCGCCATCCGGCTGGCGGACGAGTTCGGCTACAAACTCGTCATCAACCACGGCACCGAAGCCCACCTGCTCGCCGACCTGATCGCCGAGCGGAACCTTCCCGTGGTCATCGGACCGCTGATGACGTCGCGCTCGAAGTGGGAGGTCAACCAGCGCTCTCTGGCCAACCCGGGCCATCTCGCCCGGGCCGGGGTGCAGATCGCGATCACCACCGACGCGCCCGTCATCCCCATCAACTTCCTCATCTACCAGGTGATCCTCGCCGTCAAGGAGGGCCTCGACCGGCGCACCGGCATCGAGTCGGTCACCATCAACCCGGCCCGCATCCTCGGGCTGGACGACAGGGTCGGCTCGATCGAGACCGGCAAGGATGCCGACCTGGCGCTGTGGAGCGGTGACCCGCTCGACATCTACAGCCGGGTCGAGACCGTGTGGGTCGACGGCCGGCAGGTCTACACCTGGGACGACGAGACCGCCGAGGGCGTCACCCTCGACCCCTATTCGACCTTGGGCAGCACCGTGAAGCCCCCGCAGCGAGGACGCCGATGAGCACCGAACCCGTCCCCAACTCAGCGACAGCGCGCACCCTGGAGGACCTCCTCACCGGAGGGTCCGTCCGGCGGATCACCCGGTGGGGCGAGCCCGTGCTGCACGCCAGGACTCGTCCGGTCACCGAGTTCGACGACGACCTGCACGCCCTGCTCCGTGACATGTTCGCCACCATGGAAGCCGCTGAAGGTGTCGGTCTGGCCGCCACCCAGGTGGGCGTCGACCTGGCCGTCTTCGTCTACGACTGCCCCGACGATGACGGCGTCCGCCACGTCGGTGTCGTGTGCAACCCGTCGGTCACCCTCCCCGAGGGACGCGACCGCAAGCTGGAGTCGACCGAGGAGGGATGCCTGTCCTGGCCGGGCGCCTACCAGCCGCTGGCTCGTCCGGATCGGGCGACCTGCACCGGCCAGGACGCCTTCGGTGAGGACGTCACGCTGGTCGGCACGGGACTGTTCGCGCGCTGTCTGCAGCACGAGTCGGACCACTGCTTCGGCACGGTCTTCGGTGACCGCCTGTCGGCTCGCTCGCGGCGGCTGCTCGACCAGCAGAAGGACGACCTCGCCGACCGCTACCCCGACGACTGGCCCGTGAACCCGAAACTCGCCCCGCACGAGGTGCACGACACCGTCTGAGGGAAGGTGGCGCCGCCACCTGGGGGCATCTACCGAGTCGCGTAGAACGCGACGGCCGATGAGGCCGCCACGTTGAGGGAGTCGATCCCACCCATCATCGGGATCGTCACCCGCGCGTCGATGAGGGCGTCGGTGGCCGGGGTCAAACCGTGCCCCTCGTTGCCGAAGATCATCACGAGCCGCGAGTGGTCCTGGGCCACCAGTTCATCCAGACTGATCGAGCCCTCCCCCAACGACATGCCCGCCACGAAGTAGCCCGCCTCCTTCAGTTGCGTGATGCCCGACGGCCACGGATCGGCGCGCACCCACGGCACCTGGAAGACCGCACCCATCGAGACCTTGATCGAGCGGCGGTACCACGGGTCGGCGCAGCGTGGGGTGACCACCACGGCATCCACCCCCAGCGCCACCGCACTGCGGAAGGCCGCCCCCACGTTGGAGTGGTCGACGAGGTCTTCGAGCACGGCGATCCGGGAGCGAGGGCCGGCACCCCACTGCACCTGGTGCAGCAGGGCCGCCAGGTCGTCGTGTCCGGTGGGCCGCTCGATCGCGGCCAGGGCCCCACGGTGCACGTGGAATCCGGTCACCTGCTCGGCCAGGGCTTCGGTGACCACGTGCACGGGCACGTCGATCGGGTCGAGAACATCGCGCAGACCCTCGATCCAGCGGGGCGCCAGCACCACCGAGCGCGGATGGTGACCCGACTCGATCGCCCGCCGGATGATCTTGTGCCCCTCGGCGATGTAGAAGCCGTTCGCGGCCTCGAGGCTCTTGCGCAGTTGGGTGTCGCGCAGACTCACGTAGTCAGCCAGACGGGGATCGTCGGGGTCGGTCAGTTCCTGATAGGTCGCCACCCGGACGAGGCTATCGACTCGGGCTGGGCCAGCCACCGCGGCGGGGCGTAGGCTCGGTCGACGATGAACCTGCTCAAGCGCCTCCGGCTCGACACCTTCCTGCTCGCCATCGTGACCTCGGCGGTGATCGCCACCCTGCTTCCCGCTCGGGGGGTGGCCGTGCCCCTGTTCGACCACGGCACCACAGCGCTGATCGCCCTGCTGTTCTTCCTCTACGGCGCCCGATTGCACCCCGAGCAGGCCATCGCCGGGCTCAAGCACTGGCGGCTGCACTCGGTGATCCTCGGATTCACCTTCGTGTTGTTCCCGCTGCTGGGTCTGGCGATCCATGCGATCGCGCCGACGTTCACCACCCCTGCCCTGGCCATGGGGCTGCTCTACCTGACGCTGGTGCCGTCGACGGTCCAGTCGTCCATCAACTTCACCTCGGTCGCGGGCGGCAACGTCGCGGGTGCCGTCGTCGCGGCCTCGGCGTCCAACCTGATCGGCGTGGTGCTCACCCCCGCGTTGGTCCTGCTGCTGATGGGGGCGGGCGGCCTTCACATCGACCCCTCCTCGATCCTCGACATCGTGCTGCAGATCCTGGTGCCGTTCGTGGTGGGGCAACTCTCCCGTCGCTGGACGGCAGGGTTCGTCGACCGCAACAAGAAGGCACTGAAGTTCGTTGACCAAGGCGTCATCGTGCTGGTGGTCTACAACGCCTTTTCGGCCGGTCGACGCGAGCACATCTGGTCGCAGGTCTCGGTGATCGACCTGCTGGCGGTGCTGTTCGTCAGTCTGGTCGTGCTGGCGGGCATGCTGTCGCTCACCTGGTACAGCTCGGGCTGGATGAAGTTCAGCCGCCCCGACCGGATCGCCATCATGATGTGCGGGACGAAGAAGTCGCTGGCCTCCGGGCTGCCCATGGCGACCGTGCTGTTCGCGGGCACGCAGACGCCGGCCAGCCTGATCGTGCTGCCCCTGATGGTCTTCCACCAGGCCCAGCTGATGGCCTGTGGAGCCATCGCCGGACGACTGGCCAGGGCACACGTCGCCGCTGGAACGGTCAGCCCTGACCCGGCTCGTCCTGACGCGGCTCGTCCTGACGGGGCGGGATCGGCTGACCCGGCTGCTGCTCGCTGATCTGTGCCCCGGGCTGGGCCCACGGATTCTGCGGGCTCGACTGGTAGGCCTGCCGCCCCTGGTAGTCGGAGGGCTGCTCCTGGAACTGGGGCCCGTGGCTGGAGAACGGATCGGGATCGACATGTCCCATGTCGTGCTGCACCAGGCTCTGGTCGGCAGGCTCGCTCGACTGGGTGAGCTGTTCGGGTGACTGCGACGGCTGGACCGCCGCCGGCTGACGGCGCTGCGCACCCCGGCGGATCGCGTTCGGGTTCTCCAACTCCGCAGCCTCGCGGATGGCCTTCTGCACCGCTTCGTCGGAGCGCTGCTTCTCATCGGCCTTCTGCTGCTCGATCTCGGCGAAGACGTCAATCTTCTCCGGTGCGGTGAACGGTCCCGAGGCCTTCACCGGAGCCGCGGCCGGCACCCCGCCCACGGCCGGGTTCTCACCGGACGAACCGCCACCCATCACCTGACCGAGACCCTTGAGGGCGTCGTTGAGTTCCGACGGCACGATCCACATCTTGTTGGAGTCGCCTCGGGCCAGAGTCGGCAGCATCTGCAGGTACTGGTAGGCCAGCAGGCCCTGGTCGGGCTGGCCGGCGTGGATGGCGTTGAAGACGGTGGTGATGGCCTGGGCCTCACCCTCGGCCCGCAGCATCTGGGCCTGTCGATCGGCCTGGGCACGCAGCACCTGCGCCTCCCGCTCACCCTGGGCTCGCAGGATGGCCGACTCGCGGTCACCCCCGGCGGAGAGGATCTGCGACTGCCGCTGGCCCTCGGCGATCAGGATCTGGGCGCGCTTGTCGCGTTCGGCCCTGGCGCCCTTCTCCATGGCGTCCCGGATCGTTGCCGGCGGCTCGATGGCCCGCAGCTCCACCCGGTTGACCTTGATGCCCCACTTGCCGGTGGCCTCGTCCAGGACGGCACGGAGACGCTGGTTGATCTCCTCACGGCTGGTCAGGGCCGCCTCCAGGTCCATGCCGCCGATGATGTTGCGCAGCGTGGTCATGGTGAGCTGCTCGATGGCAACGTGGTAGCTCTGCGCCTCGTAGGCGGCGCGCACCGGGTCGACGATCTGGAAGTAGATGACCGAGTCGATCGAGACCATCAGGTTGTCCTCGGTGATCACCCCCTGCGGCGGGAAGGGTTGCACCTGCTCACGCATGTCGAGGGTGTACTTGGCTCGGTCGATGATCGGCACGATCAGGTGCGGCCCCGGCTCGAGGGCTGCCCGGAACTTGCCCATGCGTTCCACCAGGGCAACGCGCTGCTGCCCCACGATCTTCAACGACTGCGCCAGCACGATCAGCAGCACGCCGATCAGCACGATGGCGATCACGTATTCCATGGAGTTCCTCGTTCCTCGTCGAACCTGTTCACTGGCAATCGGGCTTCACCGGCACTCGGTCTTCACTGGCGATCGGTCGTCATGGGCGATCGGCCGGGTAGACCACGAGGGTGGTGCCGTCCACCTCGTACACCTCGACGCGTTCGCCCACCTCGATGGTGACCTTGGGGTCGTAACTGCGCGCGGTCCAGGTGTCGCCGTTCACCTTGACCTCGCCGTCGGAGTGCGAGATCGCCCGGGTGGTGAGAGCAGTCGAGCCCACCAGCTTGCTGATGGAGTTGCGGTACCCGGGCGCCCGACGCATCCGGGCCAGCAGGGTCGGACGAAGACCGAGCAGCATGGCCAGCGCCACCACCACCCCGACGATCACCTGGACCAGCCAGGCATGCGGGAGGAACACGGCGACGCCCGCAGCTGCGAACGCCCCTCCCGAGAGCATGAGCAGGGTGAGGTCGAGCGTCAGCATCTCGGCGCCCGCGAGCACCAGGCCCACCATCAACCAGGCGGCCCAGGCATGTTCGCGGAACCACTCACCCATGGCTCACCCGACTCGCTGACCCTGGCGCGCCGCGCGGGCCGTCCAGCGCCCATGGTCGACGGCCACCGTGAGGGGAAGGTCGAAGGTCTGGGTCATCGTCTCGGAGGTGAGCACCTCGTCGATCGGACCGGCCGCCACCACCCGTCCCTGCTTGAGCAGCAGCGCGTGGCTGATCCCCTCGGGGATCTCCTCGACGTGATGGGTCACCAAGACCGTCGCAGGAGCGTAGGGATCGGTGCAGATCTCCGACAGGGTGCCGACCAGCGACTCGCGGCCGGCGACGTCGAGACCCGCGGCAGGCTCGTCCAGGAGCAGCAGTTCGGGATCGGTCATCAGGGCGCGCGCCAGCAGCACGCGCTTGCGCTCGCCCTCCGACAAGGTGCCGAAGGTGCGGTCGACGAGGTGGTCGACCCGCATCTGCCTCATCAGGTCACCGGCGCGCTCGACATCGAGCGGGTCGTACTCCTCGACCCAGCGACCGAGCACCGCATAGGAGGCGCTCATCACGACATTGTCGACGGCCTCGCCGCGGGGCACGCGGTCGGCCAGCGCAGCGGAGGTCATGCCGATGCGGGGACGCACCTCGAAGACGTCGACGGTGCCCATCACCTCTCCCAGCAGCCCCACCAAACCCCGGGAGGGGAACATCTGCGCTGCGAGGATCTGCAACAGCGTGGTCTTGCCGGCCCCGTTGGGGCCGATGATGACCCAGCGCTCACCCTCGCGGACCGTCCAGTTGATGTCGTCGAGCAAGGTCGCCCTGCCACGCACGACACCGACACCGTCCAGTTCCACGACCACGCTCATACCCTCCAACCTACCCGAGCGCGGGTGCCCCATGACGACCACGCACTACCCTTGCGGCCATGGCGATGGACGAGCCTTGTTGATCGAGGCGCTGCGACTGGCGGCGGGGCTCAACTCGGCGTCAGCGCAGGTGGTGAACGTGCCCGAGGTCGAGCACGCGCTGCTCCGCAACGGGCTGGTCATGCACGTCACCGACCCCGACGACGTGTTGGGTCTCGGCGAGCCCGCCAGCACCGTGCGGGTGGCCCTCACCAGAGCCGTGCGCGAGGCCGGTGAGGGTGCCTGTTGGGCGGTGGCCCTCCCCCGCCACGGACGATCCGGCGGCCTGAGGGGCCCGCGGCCGCTGACCGAGGCCGCCCTCCTGGCAGCAACGGGGGACGACGACCTGACGGCCGCGGTGGTGGTGCCCCACGCAGGAGGCGCGGCCTGGCTCCCGCACCTGCTGGGCTTCCCCGAGACCGAGGCGGTGCAGTGGCGGCTGTGGCGGGCGGATCGTCCGCTGGTCGAACTGACGCCCTCGGAGGCCTCCCGCTCCCTCACCACGGCGTTGGTGGCGGCCGCCGCGCGACTGCAGTCCCTCGGGGTGAGCGGGGGCACCAGACCCTCCTCGACCAGCACCGTGCGGCTCGGCCCGGCCTATCCCGACTCGTCGCAGGTGCTGCTTGATCGCGCCCTGGTGGTGCTCGACGCCTGTCGCGCCGCCCTGTCCCGCCCGGACGAGGTGCTGCACTCCCACGGGGTGCTCACCCGGGAGCGCGAACTCGGCTCCTTGGTCGACGTCTGCCACGACGTCGTGCAGGCCTGCGTGAGCTGGCCCAGCCACGCCATGCGCTGAGGAGCCTCCCGATCAGCGATCCACAACCGTTGCAGGGCTGGAGAACTTGCCTGGCGCGAGCAACATCGGGGGCCCTCGCACGGTTTCGGATCGCCAGCAATGGCCGACGGTGGTCGGAAGCGCCACGGGATGAAGTTGCCCCTGCGCCCATGCGCCACACCGCCGCACCATCGCCCACCCGTTAGGGTGGAACGCATGTCGGGACCGATCTTCGCCATCGGCGGCGCCGAGGCCAAACTCAGTCGCCGCACCGTGCTGCGAGCGTTCCTGAAGGCTGCCGGGGGTGCCAACGCGCGGATCGTCGTCATCCCCACCGCCTCCTCCCTCGGCCCCGAGGTGATGGACGTCTACGACGCGGCCTTCACCTCACTGGGGGCACAGGAAGTGCTCGAGGTCAGGCCACAGACCCGCCTCGAGTCGGATGACCCGGCCCTCGTGGAACGCATCGACCGCGCCACCGGCGTGTTCATGACCGGGGGCAACCAACTGAAGCTCACGGCCGTGATCACCGGTACCCCCGTCGGCCAGGCCATCCTGAGAGCCCACGAACGAGGCGCAGTCGTCGGTGGCACCTCGGCCGGGTGCTCGATCCTGGCGGAACACATGATCGCCTTCGGAGCGGCCGGACCCACCCCGAAGCAACGCATGGGCCAGATGGCCGGCGGACTGGGACTCGTGCCGGGAGTGATCCTCGACCAGCACTTCGCCCAGCGCAATCGTTACGGGCGCCTGCTGGCCCTCGTGGCCCAGTCACCCTCGCTGCTCGGCCTGGGGGTCGATGAGGACACGGCCGCGGTGTTCACCGACGATGGCCTGATGACCGTCGTCGGCCGCGGCGCGGTGACCATCGTCGACGGGTCCCATGCCATCTCGGACGCCCCCACAGCGCAGCAGACCCAACCGCTGTTGGTCTCGGGAGTCACCATGCACGTGCTCCCCGCCGGTCAACAGTTCCACATGGCCTCGCGCACCTACCGTCCCCACATCCCCAAGGTGCCCCTGAGCGAGAAGCGCGAGATCACGGCGGCAGCCGAGTCGTTGCGCCAACTGGCCCGCGACATCGCGTCCGAGGGGGCTGACACCTTCGGTTACGAGAAGCGCAAGTCGCGCCGTCGTCCCAGCGCGGAGGCGAGCTGAGGGCGCCGACCACCAGCGCTCCCCCGCCGGGAACAGTCGTGGAAAGATGCAGCCCATGAGCGAGACCACCACCACCGTGCCGGCACCGGAGTTGCGGATCGAGTCGTCCCGAGTCTTCCGGGGACCCAACGTCTGGCACTACCGCAAGGTGGTTCAACTGGTCGTCGACCTCGGGGTGCTGGAGCAGTTCCCCACCGACACCCTTCCCGGTTTCGCAGACACCCTGTACGCGATGCTGCCGGGCCTGTGGAACCACCACTGTTCACGCGGCCGCAAGGGCGGATTCGTGGAGCGCCTGCACGAGGGCACCTGGCTGGGGCACGTGACCGAGCACGTGGCCATCGAACTGCAGACCCAGGTCGGGCATGACGCGCGCCGCGGCAAGACCCGTTCGGTGAAGGGGGAACCGGGCAAGTACAACGTGATCTACGCCTACCAGGACGAGTTCGTGGGCCTGGCCGCCGGCGAACTCGCAGTCCGACTCGTCAACCACCTGGTCAGCGCCGAACCCGGCTTCGATCTCGGCACCGAGATCGATTCCCTGGCCCGCACCGCCGAGCGGTACGCCCTGGGCCCCTCGACCCAGGCCATCGTCGACGAGGCCGTCAGCCGTGACATCCCCTGGCAGCGGCTGAACTCCGCCAGCCTCATCCAGTTGGGCCAGGGAGTGCACCAGCAGCGCATCCGCGCCACCATGACCTCGCGCACCTCGAACATCGCCGTCGACATCGCCTCCAACAAGCACCTCACCCTGGAACTGCTGGGCAACGCCGGTCTGCCCGTGCCCCGATCCGCGTCCGTGCGCACCCTGGCCGAGGCCCAGCGGGAGGCCCGCCGCATCGGCTACCCCGTGGTCATCAAACCCCTCGACGGCAACCACGGACGAGGGGTGAAGCTCAACCTCGCCGACGAACAGGCGATCGCCGACGTCTGGGAGGCATCACGGGCCGAGTCGAAGCGTGGGGTGATGATCGTCGAGAGCTTCATCACGGGCCGCGACTACCGCTGTCTGGTGATCGGCGGCCAGATCGCCGCCATCGCCGAGCGTGTTCCCGCCCACGTGGTCGGCGACGGACGACACACGATCACCGAACTGGTCGAGCAGACCAACGCCGATCCAAGGCGAGGTGTGGGCCATGAGAAGGTGCTCACCCGCATCCGGATCGACCAGGATGCCGTCGACCTGGTTGCAGGTCAGGGCATGGGCATGGATGACGTACCCGAGCCCGGCCGGGTGGTGCAACTGACCCTGACCGGCAACATGTCGACCGGTGGGATCTCCATCGACCGCACCTTCGAGGCCCACCCCGAGAACATCGAGATCGCCGAGGAAGCCGCCCGCATCATCGGCCTGGACATCGCCGGCATCGACTTCATCTGCCCCGACATCACCCAGCCCGTGCGTGAGACCGGGGGTGGCATCTGCGAGGTCAACGCCGCGCCGGGGTTCCGGATGCACACGCACCCGACCATCGGTGACCCTCAGTACATCGCCAAGCCCGTGATCGACATGCTGTTCCCGACGGGCACTCCGAGCCGGATCCCGATCGTCGCGGTCACCGGCACCAACGGCAAGACCACCACCAGCCGCATGATCGCCCACATCTTCAAGGGGATCGGTCGCAAGGTCGGCATGACCTCGACCGATGGTGTGGTCATCGACGAACGCCTGGTGATCAAGGCCGACGCCTCCGGACCACGCTCGGCCCGGATGGTGCTGCAGAACCCGCGGGTCGACTTCGCCGTGCTCGAGGTCGCGCGCGGGGGCATCCTGCGTGAGGGGCTGGGCTACGACTACAACGACGTCGCCGTTGTGCTCAACGTCACTCCCGACCACCTGGGCATCCGGGGGATCAACACCCTGGCGCAGTTGGCGGCGGTCAAGCAGGTGGTGGTCGAGGCCGTGCCCCGACACGGCTACGCCGTGCTCAACGCCGACGACCCGAACGTGGCCGGCATGCGGCGTGCCTGTTCGGGACGGGTCGTCTGGTTCAGCATGCGCCAGCCGGGCGAGGCCTCGCGAGACATGGTCGAGGACCACTGCCGTCGGGGCGGGCGGGCGGTCGTCCTCGACTCCTCCGAGATGGGAGACCGGATCATGCTGCGCGACGGGCGCCGCTCGATGCAGATCGCCTGGACCCACCTGATGCCCTCGACCTTCGGGGGGCGAGCCGTGATGAACGTGCAGAACGCCATGGCCGCGGCCGCCGCCGCGTACTCGTCGGGGGCCTCCCTGCACGACATCCGCCAAGGGCTGCGCACGTTCTCGACCAGCTACTACCTGGCCCCCGGTCGGCTCAACGAGGTGACCGTGGACGGTCGGACCGTCATCATCGACTACTGCCACAACGCACCGGGCATGGTGATGCTGGGCGACTTCGTCGACCGCACTGCCGCGGAGTCGGAACAGACGACCGGACGACCCATGCACCGCATCGGGGTGATCGCCACAGCAGGCGACCGACGCGACGACGACATCGCCGAACTGGGACGAGTGGCTGCCCGGCACTTCGACCACGTCGTCGTCCGCGAGGATGCCCGCACCCGGGGCCGGCAGGTGGGTGAGACCGCCCGTCTGACGGTCGAGGGGGTGGAAGAGGCCATGGCCAAGGGGGCCCGCTGCCAGCGGGTGGAGGTCGTGCTCGACGAACTCGAGGCCACCCGCCACGTGATGTCCCTCAGCTCCCCGGGCGACCTGGTCGTCATCTGCTCCGACTCCCATGCCCGGGTGATGGCAGAACTCGAGAACCAGGGACACCGGGCCACCCCCAGCGACCACGAGTCGCCCCACGGGTGAGCATCCTCGGTCAGTGGGGGCGGCTGCTCCTGCACACGTGGGCAGACCTGGTCGGCCTCGACCCCATCGGCTCACCTTCGCTGACGGTACCGGGGGTGCTCGACAGCCACCCGGGCGCCCTGGCCTGGTCAGTGGTCGTCACCATCCCCCTGGTCGCGGCCCTCGCCGGAATGGTCGGCGACATCGGGCTGGTGGTGATCAACAACATCCGCGGCGTCGGTGTGGTCGTGGCCGGCCTGCTGTCGGGGGTGCAGACCATCCTGACGCACGCCGTGCAGGGTCTGCTGCTGTGGGCGATGGTGCTGGTCTCGCCGGTGCGGACCCCGCCGTTGACGGTGGTGGTGCAGGTGGTGCTGGTCTCGCTGGCGCCGCTGTGGTTCAGCTGGGTGGCCATCGCACCGTTCATCGGTCCCCTGCTCGAGCGGGCGCTGCACGTGTGGCAGTTCCTGGTGATGTGGTCGCTCGTCTCAGACCTCACCGGACTCCCGTGGTGGTCACTCGCGCTGGTCACCGTCGCCTGGCTGGCCCGTCAGGTGCTGGTGGCGGTGGTCCGCGTCCCGCTGGCGGTCGTCCGGGAGGCGGTCTGGTGGCGGCTGACCGGCACGAGGCGCCTGCTCAGCGCCCAACAGGTCTTCGCCGAACTGTCCGCACCCGCAGCGGCGGAGGAACTCGCCCTTGCCCATGGCCCTCGGGCGAAGCCGGGGAAGGGTACCCAGCCGTGATCGGGCAGGTGCTGGCCGCGATCACGGCGCTCGCGGTGCTCGCCTGGTTGGTCTCGCCGTTGGAGTCGCTGGTCTGGTGGTCCAGACGGGGACGAACCGCGACCCAGCAGGCGCGTCTCGAGGTCGCGGCTGCCCTGTCCGAGCCCCGTCGGCCATCCATTGCGAGGGCGCGCACCCGCTGCTACGTGGTCTACCTGTCGGGCGTAGCCCGCTACGACGACGGGCTGGTGCCCCGGGCAGAACGTCCCATCCTCGAGCGTCTCGAGCAGACCTTCGGCGACCTGCGCGTGGTCTCGTCCATCTACCCCTACTCCGTCGACAACCGGGGGCTGACCGACGACCGGCGCAGTTCGGTCGTCTGGCGGTTCCTCGTCCGACTGCAGGGCCGACGGGGTCTCGTGTCGCTGCTGTCGCTGGTGATCAACCTGCGCAACGTCTTCCAGGTGCTGGTCTCGGCCGACGAGCGGTACGGCCCCGTCTTCTCGGCCGGCGTGGCGACGACGATCTGGAGGCAACTGCGGGAGGCCGGCCATCGTCCCGGTGAGGGTTCGTCGGTGGTGCTGCTGGGCTGGAGCGGGGGCGCCCAGATCGCCGCAGGAGCCGCGTGGTACCTGGCCGCGGCCGGGGCGAGGGTGCACCTCATCTCGCTGGGAGGCGTGCTCAACGCCGACCCCGGTATCGACCGAGTCGCCAGTCTCACGCATCTGGTCGGCAGCCGTGACTGGCAGGCGCGCTGGTTGCCCCTGGTCGTCTTCCCCGGACGACGCGGCATCTCGCGGCGGTCGTCCTGGCGACGTGCGGCCGAGGACGGACGACTCCGCCAGGTCGTGATCGGGCCGTTCAAGCACGTCGGACGAGGGTCCTACCTCTCGGGGGCGCGCATCGTGGGTGACGGGCGTAGCTGCTCGCAGGTCACCAGCGACGCCATCGCGGAGGCGGTTCGGCTCCATGACCTCGCCACCGATCGGTGACCGGTCACGACGACCCGTCACCGAGGACGAGGGAGCGGATCTCGTCGACGCTGGCCGCATGGCCCCCGTCGGCCCCCATGCGCGCCTTCACCTCGTCACGCTGCTGGTGGGACATGAATCCGATCACGTCACCGGGGGCCGTGTGCCCCATGACCCACTCGAGGGCCTCGAGCTCGCTGTCGAATCGTGCCGACAGCGAGGTGCCCGTCGGCTCGAGCCCTTCGGCGACCCATTCGGCCAACTGGTTGGGGTCTGCACCGCGCAGATAGTGGGAGGTGCGGGTGTAGACCACCTGCTGGGCGGCCAGTCCTGCCATCTCACCGAGTTTGCGGAAGGCATCGGGTTGCCGGTCGCCGGCCATCGACAGGCTCACCACCAGAGCGGCACCGGGGCCACGCAGGCCGTGGCAGATGTCGAGCAGCGCCTGCAACCCGGCCTCGTTGTGCGCCACGTCGATCACGAAGATCCTGTCGCGGTACAGCCAGATGGCCATCCGTCCGGGGTTGTTCTGCTCGGGCAGGAAGGAGGTCAGTCCTTCCGCGATCTGGGGAGCAGTGAAACCCAGGGCCATCGCTGCGCTGGTCACCCCCAGTGCGTTCTCGACGTTGGCTCGCGACAGACCGCACAACGTCATGGGCACGTCGACGAGATCGACCACCGGCACCACCCGGCCGTGGGTGACCACGACGACCGCACCGTCCAGCACGGTGGTGGCCCGGCCCCCCTCGTCCAGCGCGGTGCGCAGCGACGGGGAGTTCGGGTCGGGTGAGAAGATCCACGGACGAGCGGCGGTGAGATGACGCATGGCGAAGACCCGCGGGTCGTCGCCGTTGAGCACGGCCCAGCCCTTCGGCTTGGTGATGCGGGGCACCACCGACTTGACCTCGGCGAGCTGGTCGAGGGTGTCGATGCCCTCCAGTCCCAGATGGTCGGCTGTGACGTTCGTGACCACGCTGACGTCGAATCGCCGCACCCCGATCCCGCGCCGGAGGATGCCCCCTCGGGCGGTCTCCGTGACCGCCAGGTCGAGGGGTGAACACTTGAAGACCTCGCGGGCGCCACCAGGGCCGGAGTAGTCACCGTCGACCACCAGTCGACCGTCGTGGTGCACCCCTTCGGTGCTCGACCAGGCGACGTGTCGCCCGGCCGTCATCGCGACGTGGGCAATCATCCGGCTGGTGGTGGTCTTGCCATTGGTGCCGGTGATCCCGACCACCGGCACGCTCGGCTCGATCAGACGTGGCTCGCCCCCTTCGTCGGCGGCGCGCAACCGCTCACCCGCGCGCACGAGGGCCGCGTCAATGGTCCGCCGACGGGAGCCTGCGGCATCCAGCACCTCAGAGATGCCCTCGGCCAGGGCGTCGACCTTGCCGGTGTGGCGCCACGGCACGGCGACGACCACCTCGTTGGGGTGGGTACCGCGCCTGGATCGCACGGCGAGCCGGACGACTCCCCCGCGCCGGGCCACCTGGCGGGTGAGCGCGCTGACCAGCCTCGACAGGGTGAACCAACGCAGTTCCGAGTTCGGGGCGCCGACCGCCGCGGTACGCATGCCGACGGCGCGGGCGAGGCTGAGGGCGCTCCCCTCGGGCAACTCGGCGAGTCCTGACACGTCGAACGTCAGCTTCACCGCTGGCCGTGGGAAGTAGAGGTTGGCTCCCTCCAGCAGCCGGTGCTCGAGCAGCGCCCCCGCCTGCCCCATGTCGCTCAGGCCCCCATCGCGTGGACGCCACCGTCGACGTGGATCATCTCGCCCGTGGTGGCGGGGAAGAAGTCGCTGAGCAGTGCCACGACCGCCCGGGCCGTCGGGGTGAGGTCGGTGGGGTCCCACCCCAGGGGTGCCCGTTCGGACCAGACGTCATCGAAGGTGGAGGCTCCGGGGATGGCCTTCTTGGCGATGGTCTGCAGGGGGCCGGCCGCGACCAGGTTCGAACGCACCCCCTCCTTGCCGAGGTAGCGGGCCAGGTAACGGCTGGTCGACTCCAAGGCGGACTTCGACACGCCCATCCAGTCATAGGCGGGCCACGAGACGGTCGCGTCGAAGGTGAGCCCGACCACCGAGGCCTTCTCGCCGAACAGCGGCTTGCAGGCCATCGCCAGGGCTGCGTAGGAGTAGGCGGACACGCGCATCGAGGTGGCGACGTCGTCCCACTCGGTGCTCAGGAAGGCGCCGCCGAGGGCACGCTCAGGGTTGGCGAACGCAATCGAGTGCACGACCCCGTCGAGCCGCTCGATGCCCTCGGCGCGCAGGGCGTCCACCAGACCCGCCAGCTGCTCCTCATTGGTCACGTCGAGGTCGAGGACGGGCGGAACGGGGTCGAGCTTCTGCACGACCCTGCGGGTGAGCGAGAGCGCTCGTCCGAAGTTGGAGACCACGACGGTGGCACCTTCGAGCTGGGCCTGGCGCGCCACCTCGAAGCCGATCGAGGTGTTGAGGGTGACTCCCGCCACCAGGATGGACTTGCCTTCGAGGATTCCCATTGCGGTTCCTATTCAGTCGTGGAGAGGGATGAGTGGTCGTGGATGGGTTCTCGCCGGGCTCAGTGGCCCATGCCCAGGCCACCGTCAACGGGGATGACGGCACCGGTGATGTAACCGGCGGCGTCACTGGTCAGGAACCGGACGGCCGAGGTGACGTCGTCGACCGAGCCCAGCCGGGCCGCGGGGATGCGCTCCTTGTAGCCGGCGATCACCTCGTCGGACAGGACGGCGGTCATGTCCGTCTCGATGAACCCGGGAGCGACCACGTTGCAGGTGATGCCCCGGCTCCCCACCTCGCGGCTCAGGCTGCGCGCGAGCCCCACCAGTGCCGACTTCGAGGCCGCGTAGTTCACCTGCCCGGCTGAACCCAGCAGCCCCACCACCGAACTGATCAGCACGATCCTGCCGTGTCGGGCCTTCATCATGGGTCGCACGGCCCGCTTCACGACGCGCCAGGTACCGGTGAGGTTGGTGTCGATGACCGACGCGAAGTCCTGCTCGCTCATGCGCATCAGCAGGGCGTCCTTCGTGATGCCGGCGTTGGCGACCAGGATCTCCACGGGACCGTGTGCCTGCTCGGCGGCGAGAAAGGCGGCCTCCACCTGCTCGGGATCGGTGACATCGCAGACGAGGCCCAGCACGCCCTCGGGCACGTCACCCGAGCGATGGGTACCGGCGACCTTGTGACCGGCGGCCACCAGGTCGGCTGCGATGGCTCGCCCGATCCCCTTGCTGACGCCGGTGACCAGGACACTGCGGGACGCTGTTGCATTCACGACCTGCAACCTATCGGGCCGGACCCGCCGTGTCAGTCCGCGTTCGTGCTGTCCCGGGTCTGGTTGCCCGCGCAACCCGCGATCGGTCGGGCGAGGCACCACCGACCCCGACGTAGGCTGGCGCGGTGACAGACCCCCGTGAGCCCGGCGCCGGCCGCCCAGGCCTGACCTGGGCGCCCGTCACCGACGCGCAACCGGGACGCAGCGTCGACCGTCACAAACGCCAGCGCAACTACCTGATCTCGATGAGCATCCGGGTGCTGTGCTTCCTGGGACTGGTGGTCACGCCGGGCCCGTGGCGATGGGCCTTCGCGGTCGGGGCCGCGATCATCCCGGCCTTCGCGGTCATGCTCGCCAATGTGTCGTCCAAGCCCTACACGGTCCCCACCGCCCCCGGGGACGAGGACGCCGACCTCACCGGGCACCAACTGGGTACCGGCGAGGTGATCCGGGGCGAAGTCGTCGATGACTGACAACTCTCCGGGGACTGGCAACGGGACGGGGACTGAAGACGGGGCGGGGACTGGGAATCTGACGGCGACTGGGGACGGGTAGGCTCGCCCGGTGCAGAGGATGTGGGTCAGATGGATCGTTCTGGTCGTCTTCGTGGCCGTGCTCGGTGGGGTCTTCGTGCGGCTCGGTGAGTGGCAACTGCACCGCCTCGACCACCGCCGCGAGACCAACGCTCGCATCGTGGCCCACCAGAAGGAGCCCGTCCGTGACTGGACGCAGGTGTTCACCGGGCCGATCGCCGACGACCAGCAGTGGCAACGGGTGACCATCACGGGCACCTACGAGCAGCAGCACTCCCTGCGCGTGCGGTACCGCAACTCGGGCGACCAGGCCGGCATGGAGGTGGTCACACCGCTGGTGACGGCGTCAGGGCGCACCGTGCTGATCGACCGGGGCTTCATCCCGAAGCCCGAGGACCGTCCCGAGGCCGACGTGCCGAAGGCACCGGTCGGCACCGTGACCGTCGTGGGCTGGGTGCGCCGCAGCGAGAACGGCAAGACCACGGCAACCAGGCCCGTGGAGGGCAACGTCCGCCTGATCAATGCCCCGATGATCGCCGAGACCTTGGGGCTGCGCCTCGAGGACGGCTACATCCAGCAGATCAGTTCGACCCCGTCCGACGACAAGGTGCTGTCCCCGGTGCCGACACCCACCCTGGACGAGGGCCCCCATTTCTCCTACGCCATCCAGTGGTTCGTGTTCACCGCCATCGCCGTGGGCGGTGCTGCATTGTTGATCCGGGGAGACCTGAAGGACCGCCGGAAACGTCGCGAACGGAGCAGGGATGCAGCTGGGACTGTCTGACAAGGTCTTCGTGGTGACGGCCGCGAGTTCCGGGCTGGGGCTCGCCACGGCCCATGCGCTCGTGGCCGAGGGCGCCAGGGTGGTGCTCGTGGCCCGACGCGCCGAGGCACTCGCCGAGGCCTGCGTGGAACTCAACGGCGGGGACGATGCGCCCGATCGTGCCAAAAGCCTGGCGGCGGACCTCGCCGACCCGCAGGTACCCCAACGGGCCGTGGACCTGGCCCTGCAAACCTTCGGTCGGGTCGACGGCGCCCTGGTCAGTGTGGGCGGACCGCCCCGCGGCGGGGTGCTCGAC
The DNA here is from genome assembly GCF_950101875.1 of Aestuariimicrobium sp. T2.26MG-19.2B. NCBI lineage: Bacteria > Bacillati > Actinomycetota > Actinomycetes > Propionibacteriales > Propionibacteriaceae > Aestuariimicrobium > Aestuariimicrobium sp. T2.26MG-19.2B. The sequence continues at coordinate 127,826 of NZ_CATNLW010000001.1, forward strand.
AACACCGACGAGGAGTGGAGTTCCGCCTTCTCCTCGGTCTTCCTGCCCGCGCTGCGGACGGCCCGAGCGGTGACGTCGGCCCAGCCGGCCCCCCGGCTGGCCTTCGTGCTGTCGACCTCGGCGAAGGTGCCGCTGGCACAGATGGCGATCTCGAACGGGCTCCGTCCCGGTCTCGCGATGCTCGTCAAGCAGTTGGCCGATGAACTCGGCCCCCGGGGAGGACGAGCCGTGGGCCTGCTGCCCGGGTCGGTCGCGACGGAACGCCTGCAGCACCTGTGGAGCGGCACCCCCGACCCCCAGGCCGCGCGGGAGCAGGCAGCAGTGGCCATCCCGTTGCGCCGGCTGGGTGAACCGGCAGAGTTCGGGCGAGTGGCAGCCTTCCTGCTCTCCGACGCCGCCAGTTACGTCACGGGCTGTCTGGTGCCGGTCGACGGTGGGGCCATGCGGGCGCTCTAGTCACCGACGGCGATCTGGTCGTCCGGCACGGCTGGATCGTCGACGAACTGCGTGGCGTACAAGGTGGCGTACGGCCCCGAGGCCGCCAGCAGTTCCAGATGGGTGCCACGTTCGACGATGCGACCGTCGCGCACGACCAGGATCTGGTCGGCCGTGCGCACCGTCGCCAGGCGGTGGGCGATCACCACACAGGTCCGTTGCTCCATGGCCGTGTCGAGGGCCCGCTGGACCAGGTGTTCGGAGCGGGAGTCGAGATGGGCGGTGGCCTCGTCCAGCACCACGATCGGCGACTGAACCAGCAGCAACCGGGCAATGGCGAGCCGTTGCCGCTCCCCACCGGAGAGGCGGTACCCGCGTTCCCCCACGGTGGTGTCGAGACCCTGGGGCAGGCGGTCGACGAGGTCGAGCACCTGTGCCTGGGCGAGGGCGCTGTGCATCTGCTCCTCCGTCGCCGCGGGATTGGCGTAGGTGAGGTTGGCGCGGAGCGTGTCGTGGAACATGTGGGCGTCCTGGGTCACGTAGCCGACCAGCCGACGCAGCGACTCCTGACTGATCTGGCGCACGTCGACACCGCCCAGTCGCACGCTGCCTGCCTCGACGTCGTAGAGCCGCGCCATCAGGTGGGTGATCGTGGTCTTGCCTGCCCCGGAGGCGCCCACCAGTGCGACCGTCTGGCCGGGTTCCACCCGGAACGAGACATCACGCAGCACCGCCCGCCCCGGCCCCTCATCGGAGGGAGCCTCGGCGCTGCCCGCCGGTTCGAGGGATCGCAGGGAGTACGACGCAGGGTCGGGGTAGGCGAAGCTGACGTGGTCGAACTCGATCGACGCGGGTCCGGTGACCGGTCGGGCGTCGGGTGCATCCGTGATCAGGATGGGCAGGTCGAGCACCTCGAAGACCCGCTCGAAGCTGACCAGGGCGCTCATGATGTCGACGCGTACGGTGGTGAGGGCCTGCATGGGGCCGTAGAGGCGCCCGAGGAGTCCGGCGAAGGCGGTCAGGGTGCCGACGGTCAGGGCGCCGCGGACGGTCATCAGGCCGCCCACCCCGTAGACCATGGCGGTGGCGAGGGCGGCGACCAGGACCAGCGTGGCCGCGAAGACACGGCCGATCATGGCGATGCGCACACCGATCTCGAGCCGCTGGTTCGCGGGATCGGCGAATGTCTCGTGCTCCCGCGCGGGGGACCCGAACAGCTTGGCCAGCAGGGCACCCGAGACCGAGAAACGCTCGGTCATCAGGCCCGACAGGTCGCCGTTGACCTGCATCGACCGCCGCTGCAGTGCCGCGACCCGACGGCCCACAAGGCGCGTCGGCACGAGGGCCAACGGGAACAGCAGCACCGAGGCGATGGCCAGACGCCAGTCGAGGGTGAGCATCGCCAGCAGCACGAGCACGACCGACAGCACGTTCGAGATCACTCGCGACAGGGTCGAGGTGAAGGCCTGCTGGGCCCCGATCACATCGGACTGCAGACGCGAGACCAGTTGCCCGGTCTGGGTTCGGCTGAAGAAGGCCAGTGGCATCGCCGAGACGTGGTCGAACACCTGGATGCGCAGGTCACGGATGAGGCCCTCACCAATGGTGGCCGAACACCAGGTGGTGAAGGTCCCGAGCACGGCGTCGACCAGCGCGATGGCAGCGACCACGACCGCCAACTGCACCACCAGACGTGAGTTGCCGGCCAGCACCCCGTGGTCGACGAGACGTTGGAGCAACAGCGGCGGGACGACGCCCAGGGTGGCGTCGATGACCACACCGATCAGGAAGACGGTGAGCAGTCCTCGGTACGGGGTGGCGTAGCCCAGCACCCGGCGCCACGTGCCGGGACGAAGTTCCGCCCCCTTGATGGCGTCACCCTTGCTGAACTGGCGCATGATCATGCCGCCGTTCGGGCCCATGCCCACGCTCACGACTGCTTCGCCTTCTTGGCCTTGCCCGACCTGCCCGACTTTCCCGGCTTGTCCGAGGTGTCCGACGTGACCTTGTCCAGCGTGCGCTTGCTCGCCTTCTTGTTGCCTGTCTTCTTGTTGCCTGTCTTCTTGCTGGCCGCCTTCTTGCTGGCCTCGTCGCGGCCCGTCCCGACCTTGGCCTTCTGGCTCTTCGCCCGCTCCCCCGCGCCCTTCGCGCTCACGGATGTGCCGTCCGCGACATCGGGCTTCCCGGACGCCTGCGCCTTCTTCCGGACCTTCTTCCCGGCCTTCTTCTTGGGCTTCGTGGGCGGCTGCCCGGAGGCCCGCTCGGCGGGATCGGTGCTGGTGGCCGCATCCTTGTCCGTGGTCCCGCCCTCCGGTGTTGAGGTGATGTGCTCAGTGGCGGCCACCTGAGCCCCGGTCAATGATGCCCGGCGCTCACGGGCCTGGGGACTGCGGGTGTCCCCACCACGGTGGCGTGGCTGCACCCCGGCCTCGTCCAGCAGCCGATGGACGAAGCCGTAGCTTCGTCCGAGTTCGGCGGCGATCGCCCTCAGGCTCGCGCCCTGGCGGTGTCGTTCGACCACGAGACTGGTCAGGGCACGCCTGTCATCCCCCGCTATCCGGGCGTGTGGCGTGAGCTCCATCGGCTGTCCCCTCCTGCGACCTGGTCGGTGACCCTGCTCAGGCCAGCGACACCAGTTCGGCGTACTCAGCGTTCCACAGGTCCTCGACGCCGTCGGGCAGCAACAGCACCCGGTCGGGTTCGAGGGCGGCGACGGCACCCTCGTCGTGGGTGACTAGCACCATCGCCCCCCGATAGGTACGAATGGCCTCCAGCACCTCACGGCGCGAGGCGGGGTCGAGGTTGTTGGTGGGTTCGTCGAGCAACAGCACGTTGGCGGCCGAGACCACCAGCATGGCGAGCGCGAGACGGGTCTTCTCGCCTCCGGACAGCACACCAGCAGGCTTGTCCACGTCGTCACCGCTGAACAGGAATGAGCCGAGCACCTTGCGGCACTCCGTGGCATTCATGTCGGTGGCTGCGGCCTGCATGTTGTCGAGCACCGTCGCCTTGAGGTCGAGCAGATCGTGTTCCTGGGCGAAGTAGCCCAACTTGAGGCCGTGACCAGGAAGCAGGCCACCGGTGTCCGACTCCTCAACGCCCGCCAGGATGCGCAGCATGGTCGTCTTCCCGGCACCGTTCAGCCCCAGGATGACCACCTTCGAGCCACGGTCGATGGCCAGGTCGACACCGGTGAAGACCTCGAGGGAACCGTACGACTTCGACAGGTCCTCGGCCATCAGGGGCGTCTTCCCGCATGGGGCGGGGGTCGGGAACGCGATCCGTGCGACCCGGTCGACCTCGCGCTCACCCTCGACCCCGGCCAGCAGTCTTTCGGCGCGCTTCATCATGTTCTGGGCGGCGGTCGCCTTGGTGGCCTTGGCGCGCATCTTCTCGGCCTGGGCGTTGAGGGCGTCGGCCTTCTTCTGGGCGTTGGCGAGTTCACGCTTGCGTCGCTTCTCGTCCGACTCGCGCTGTTGCAGGTACAGCTTCCAGTTCATGGAGTAGACGTCGATCATCGAGCGGTTCGCGTCGAGGTGGAAGACCTTGTTGATCGTGGCGTCGAGCAGGCTCGCGTCGTGGCTGATCATGATCAGGCCGCCCGAGTAGCCCTGCAACCAGGACCGCAGCCAGATGATGGAGTCGGCGTCCAGGTGGTTCGTGGGTTCGTCCAGCAGCAGGGTGTCGGCGCCGGAGAACAGGATGCGGGCGAGTTCGACCCGCCTGCGCTGACCACCGGAGAGTTCCTTCAACGGCTGACCGAGCACGCGGTCGGGAAGACCGAGGTTGGCCGCGATCCTGGCGGCCTCCGACTCCGCCGCGTAGCCGCCGGCCGCCACGTGCTCGGCCTCGGCGCGCTCGTAGGATCTCATGGCGGCGTCACGACGGTCCCCGTCGGCCTCGGCCATCTCGAGTTCGTAGCGACGCAGGCGTACCAGCACCTCGTCGAGGCCACGGGCCGACAGGATGCGGTTGTGGGCCAGCACCTCGAGGTCAGGGTCGCGCGGGTCCTGCGGAAGATAACCAAGGTGCCCGGTTCGGGTGACGGTGCCACCCGCGGGCTGGGCCTCCCCGGCGAGGATCCTGGTGAGGGTGGTCTTGCCGGCACCATTGCGGCCGACCAGGCCCACCTTGTCACCGGCGATCACCTGGAAGGAAATGGGTTCGACGAGCAGGCGGGCGCCCGCCCGCACCTCGAGATCGCGAACCTGAAGCACCGGCCCATTCTTCCAGCCGGTCCGCCCTCGACCAAACCGATTCACCCTCACCGAACGGATCAAGCCCGACCCGACCGGTCCACCCCGGCCCACGAGCACGTCGGAATCCGCCCGACCGCTGTGACTAGCATGACGCCATGTCTGCCGTCTCCCGCCGGGGTGTCCTCGTCATCCTGGCGCTGGGGGGATTGGCCTGGTGGCTGGTCTTCCGGTTCTGGATGATGCAGGGCGACGACTTCATGTCGGCCACCATCGGCGGGGCACGCGGCGGGCACTTCACGTTCCAGGCGTGGGCCAACGACTCGTGGCGCGACTACTGGCAAGCCACCGGACGTCAGTCCGGGAGCCTGTTCCGCATCGTCCTCCGAGGAGGGCCGGAGGTCGTCCGGTGGGCGATGACCGCCCAGCAGGTCGGCGTGGCGGCGGCGCTGCTGCTGTGGAGCCGCAGCACGTCGACCCCTCCGCCGGTGCGCTGGGCCTTCGCGTTGGCAGCGGTGTGCGCAGTCCCCATTCTGGGCTGGCGTGATCCCGGACTGCACGGGGCTGCCCTGGTGTGGGCCCAGGCGAGCTTCGACTACGTGGTCTCACCTGTGTTGTGCCTGGTGCTGGTCGGATCGCTGGTGCTCGGCACCGAGTCGGACGAGCGCTGGTCCTGGCCACGCACCCTCGGGGTGACGCTGCTGGCCGTGGTGGCACCCCTGCTCCACGAGACGGGGTCGTTGGCCACCCTCGCGAGCGTGGTGGTGCTGGTGGTGGTGCAACGCGCTAGGGCCCGGACGACCCAGCCCCGGGTGCGAACCCTGCTGATCGTCGCCACGGTCAGCGCTGTGGTGCAGGCGACGGCGCCGGGGATGTGGAAGCGTCTGGGAGCCGTCACCGGAACCCAGCCGGCTGAGGCAGGGCCCCGACTGCTCCTGCTGCGGGCGGCCAACACGTGTTGGCAGGTCGGGGCGACAGCGGGACCCGTCGTGCTGGTCGTGAGCGGGCTGCTCACCGTCGCTGCCGTGGTTGCCCGTGGCTGGCGTTCTCGGCTCACGGCCTTCGCGGTGGTGCACGTCCTCGGGATGGGCACGGCGGTCCTGGCCTGCCGGCAGTGGTCCAGGTGGCCGTCGCTCACCAGTTACGGGTTCGCCATGACGGCCGAACAGCTGGGCTGGGCGACGGTGTTCCTCGGGTCGGTGGTGGTGGCGTCCCTCGCGGCGCTGGTGATGGCGGGGTCGCTGGTCGATCACCTCGGGCCGCTCCCGGTGGTGGCCCTGGCCGGTGCAGCCGGTTCGTTCATGCCCCCGCTGCTGGCGGGCATCACAGCGACCCGGGCATTGCTTCCCCTGACCCTGTGGCTGCTGGCGCTGGCCTTCGCCGTGCTGGGCGGGTGGGCGGTGCAGACGTCACGAGCGGTCGAACGCCGACTCGCAGCGGGGACGCTGGTCCTCGTCCTCGGACTGTCGGCCTGGGCGGTGCCGCTGTGGTGGTGGCGTACCTGGACGGGGTTGCGCGACAACGCCGCAGCGTACGGGCCGGTGCTCGCCCAGATCGAGCGGGCGCGGGCTGGTCAGGTGGACGAGGTCGTCTTCCCCCGGCAGTACCCGCACCCCGAGTTGATGTACTACTACGCGTTCCGGCTCGACCGCTACGCGCCGACGATCCGCGCCTACTACGACCTGCCGGACAGCGTTCGACTGGTCCAGCAGCCCTGACCGTTCAGCAGAGGGGCCGGATGGCCGGTCGGGTCAGACGTTGTACCCGATCGCCCGCAGTTGCTCGCGGCCGTCCTCGGTGATCTTGTCGAGGCTCCACGGCGGCAGCCAGACCCAGTTGATCGCCACGGAGTTGACCAGACCGTCGAGCACCGACTGGGTGTCGTACTCGATCCGGTCGGTCAGCGGGCAGGTGGGGCTGGTCAGCGTCATGTCGAGGGTGGCGTTGTTCTGCTCGTCGACGTGCACCCCGTACACCAGACCGAGGTCGACGACGTTGACCATCAACTCGGGGTCGACGACATCCTTCATCGCCTCGAGCACGTCGTCCTCGGTGGGACGGGCGGAGGCCACGGCGGTGACGTCGGGCAGTTCGTCCCTGACCAGGTCTGAGGGACGGGGTTCGGTGGTGGGGTTGCTCATGGGGTCTCCTCGCGGGCTGCGACGGCCTGGCTGGTGGCATCGCGCATCGCTGCCCAGGCCAGCAGCGCGCACTTGATTCGGGCAGGGAACTGGGCCACGCCGACGAAGGCGATGGCGTCCTCGAAGCGGTCCTCGTCGGGTTCGGCGAGGCCGCGTGAGTCCATCAGTTCACGGAACTCGTCGTAGAGCTTCATGGAGTCCTCGATCGAGCGGCCGATGACCAGGTCGCTCATCACCGAGGTCGAGGCCTGCGAGATCGAACATCCCACTCCCTCGTAGCTGATGTCGGAGACCGTGTCGCCGTCGAGCAGCACCCGCAGGGTGAGCTCGTCACCGCAACTGGGATTCACGTGGTGCACCTGCGCCTCGAAGGGCTCCCGCAGTCCACTGTGGTGCTTCTCGCGGTAGTGGTCGAGGATGATCTCCTGGTACAGCGATTCCATGCTGTGCAGGTGGGGTTGGCTCATCGGATGTCCTCCCCCGCCAACTGGCGGCGACGTTCACGGCGGGCCCGTGACCCACCCGACGAGAACTTCCCGGCGAAGAAGTCGCGGGTGTAGTCCAGGGCCTCGGCCAGGGCGTCCACCTCGGCGGTGGTGGTGTAGAGGTAGCTCGAGGCGCGGGTGGAGCTCTGCACCCCGAAGCGTTCGTGCAGCGGACGAGCGCAGTGGTGTCCCCCTCGCACGGCGACCCCTCGCGAATCGAGCATCTGCATGACGTCGTGGGGGTGCACCCCGTCGAGGGTGAAGGCGACGGCTCCCCCACGATCGGCATCGCGGGGGCCGAGGATGCGGATGCCGGTGACGCGATCGAGTTGCGCGAGCATGTGTGCGGTCAGTTCGCGCTCGTGCGCAGCGACGGCGTCCATGCCCACGGCACTGACGTAGTCCATGGCCGAGGCCAACCCGATCGCCTGTGCGATCGGGGGCGTGCCGGCCTCGAAGCGCGCGGGAGGCGGCGCATAGGTGGAGCCCTCCATGCGGACGATCTCGATCATCTCCCCGCCGCCCATGAAGGGCGGCAGTTCCTCGAGCAGGTCGAGCCGACCCCACAGCACGCCGATCCCGGTGGGCCCGCACAGCTTGTGACCAGTGAACACGAGCAGGTCGGCGCCCAGGTCGGAGACACGGGTGACCCGCTGCGGCACCCCCTGGGCACCGTCGACCACCATCAGGGCCCCGACCGCGTGGGCCTGGGCGGCGATCTCGGCGATGGGGTTGACCGTACCGAGCACGTTCGAGACCCAGGTCAGCGAGACCACCTTCGTCCGCTCGTTCACGAGCCCCTCACGCTCGGCCTTCTCGAGGTCCAGGTGACCGTCCTCGGTGACGTCGAACCACCTCAGGGTCGCACCGGTGCGCTGGCAGGCGATCTGCCACGGCACGATGTTGGAGTGGTGCTCCATCACCGAGACCACGACCTCGTCACCGGGCCCGAGCCGCGAGGCGAGGGTGTGGGCGGCCAGGTTGAGCGCCTCGGAGGCGTTCTTGGTGAACACCACCTCGCGGGTCGAGCGGGCCCCGACGAAGCGCGCCACGGTGGCGCGGGCGAACTCGTAGGCCTCGGTGGACTCCGCGCCCAGCAGGTGCATCGCTCGCGCCACGTTGGCGTTGTGCTGCAGGTAGTGCGCCGACATGCGCTCGACCACCTGACGGGGCTTCTGCGAGGTGTTGGCCGAATCGAGGTAGACGAGGGGGTACTCCCCCACCGTCCGCTCGAAGATCGGGAAGTCGCGACGGATCGCCTCGACGTCGTAGGTCATGAGTGCCCCTCCTCTCGGGGATGGATCGGCTCTCAGGCCGAGACGCGGGAGGCGCGCACGTACTTGTCGTACCCCTCGGCCTCGAGCTGGTCGGCCAGTTCCTTGCCACCCTGCTCGGCGATCCGGCCGTCGACGAAGACGTGCACGAAGGTGGGATCGATGTAGCGCAGGATGCGGGTGTAGTGGGTGATCAGCAGCAGCCCACGATCGCCCTGGGCGGTGTAGCGGTTGACACCTTCCGAGACGACCTTGAGGGCGTCGATGTCGAGGCCCGAGTCGGTCTCGTCGAGGATGGCGAACCGGGGGTTCAGCAACTCAAGCTGGGCGATCTCGTGGCGCTTCTTCTCGCCACCGGAGAACCCCTCGTTGACCGAGCGGGCACCGAAGGAGCTGTCGAGCTGCATCTTGGCGAGGGCGGCGTTGACGTCCTTGACCCAGGTGCGCACCTTGGGGGCCTCGCCGTCGAGCGCCGTCTTGGCGGTCCGCAGGAAGTTGCTCACCGACACCCCCGGCACCTCGACCGGGTACTGCATGGCGAGGAACAGGCCGGCGCGGGCGCGCTGGTCGACCGACAGGGTGGTCAGCTCGACCCCGTCGAGGGTGACCGAACCGTCGGTGATGGTGTACTTCGGGTGGCCGGCGATCGAGTAGGCCAACGTGGACTTGCCCGAGCCGTTGGGGCCCATGATGGCGTGCACCTCGCCGGAGTTGATGGTCAGGTCGACGCCCTTGAGGATCGGCTTGGGGCCGTCCTCGGTCTCGACCGACACGTGCAGGTTCTTGATGTCAAGGGTGCTCATGGTGATCTCTTCTCTGGGTGGATGACTGGTGGGTGACCGGCTGGGTCACCAGTCGGCATCAAAGCTGGGGTTGGCGATGTCGACGAGGATGTCGTTCCCGTCGATCCGGACCGGGAAGACCGGCACGGGTTGGGTGGCCGGCAGATTGAGCGGCTCACCGGTGCGCAGGCTGAACACCGATCCGTGCAGGTAGCACTCGATCGTGCAGTCGACGACGTCACCGTCCGACAACGGCACCTTGGCGTGGGAGCACTCGTCGCGGATGGCGAACCATTCGCCCTGGTGGCGCACGATGGCCACCTCGAGGTCCTCGCCCGAGGGCAGCGTCGCGGCGCAGCCGATCGGCCGGTCGTCCTCGAACTCGTCGAGGGTGGCGACCTTCTGCCAGTCGGGGGCGCCGCTCACCGTCCGTCCCCCACGATGGCCAGTTCGTTCTCGACGATCTCGCGCAGGTGGTCCTCGATGTCGGGAACGCCGATGCGACGGATGATGTCATTGAAGAAGCCGTGGACGACCAACCGTCGGGCCTCGGCCTCGGAGATGCCCCGGCTGCGCAGGTAGAACAACTGCTCGTCGTCGAAGCGTCCGGTGGTCGAGGAGTGGCCGGCACCGGCGATCTCGCCGGTCTCGATCTCGAGGTTCGGCACCGAGTCGGCCTGGCAACCGTCGGTCAGCACCAGGTTCTTGTTCGACTCATAGGTCTCGATCCCCTCGGCGACCTTGCGGATCAGCACGTCGCCGATCCACACCGAGTGCGCACCCCTGCCCTGCAGGGCTCCGCGGTAGTCGACGTTCGAGCTCGTGTGGGGCTCATTGTGGTCGACGAACAGACGGTGCTCGATGTGCTGGCCGGCATCGACCAGGTAGAGACCGAACTGCTGCAGCGACCCTCCCGGGCCGGCGAAACGGGCGTTCTCCTGCAGTCGGATGTCGCCACCGATCGAGACCGTGATGGCCTTGACCTGCGCGTCGCGACCCACCCTGATGGAGCGCTGGCCCCCGTGCACCGAACCGTCGGCCCAGTCCTGCACCGTGATCAGGTTCAGGCTGGCGCCGTCACCCACGATGACGTCGAGCTTCTCGGAGTAGGTCGCGCGACCCTCGAACTTCACCACCACCGTGGCACGGGCGAAGTTGCCCACCGAGAGCACGTAGTGGTCGCTGGCCCGGCCGTCGACACCGGTGGCGGTGAACACGACGGGTTCGCTGAGCTCGGCGTTGGCCGGGATCGAGATGTGGGTGCGGTGCACCGTCTGCTCGGCGGCCAGGGACGACACCCTGTCGACGGGCGCCTCCACGGCCAGGGCTCGGGCCTCGTCCGCGGTCAACGAGGTGACCGTGACCGGCGCACTGAACTGTCCGGACCAGTCCAGGGTGCCGAGGTCGTCGGACGGTGACAGCAGCGCGCGGAAGCGCTTGACGGGGCTGAACCGCCAGATCTCCTCGCGCCCGGTGGGCATGGGGTGGTCGTCCACGTTCCAGGAGGGTGTGGGGTGCAGGTGCGATTCGACGGTCTCGATCGCGGCCGACAGGGTGTCGACGGACAAGGGTGTCTCCTTCAGGGGGGTCGATGGGGTGCCGGGAGTGCTGGTCAGCCGACCGCACCCTCCATCTGCAGCTCGATCAGGCGGTTGAGTTCCAGCGCGTACTCCATCGGCAACTCACGGGCGATCGGCTCGACGAAGCCGCGCACGATCATCGCCATGGCCTCGTCCTCCTCCATGCCACGAGACATCAGGTAGAACAGCTGGTCGTCGGAGACCTTCGACACGGTGGCCTCGTGTGCCATCGAGACGTCGTCCTCACGCACGTCCACGTAGGGGTAGGTGTCCGAACGCGAGATGGTGTCGACCAGCAGCGCGTCACACTTCACCGAGCTGGCGGAGTGGTGGGCGCCCTCCTGCACCTCGACCAGGCCGCGGTAGGACGAACGACCGCCACCGCGGGCCACCGACTTCGAGATGATCGAGCTCGAGGTGTGCGGTGCGCAGTGCACCATCTTGGAGCCGGCGTCCTGGTGCTGCCCCTCACCCGCGAAGGCGATCGACAGGGTCTCGCCGCGGGCGTGCTCACCCATCATGTAGACGGCCGGGTACTTCATGGTGACCTTGGACCCGATGTTGCCGTCGATCCACTCCATGGTGGCGCCCTCGTCGCAGGTGGCGCGCTTGGTCACGAGGTTGTAGACGTTGTTCGACCAGTTCTGGATGGTCGTGTAGCGAACCCGGGCGTTCTTCTTGACCACGATCTCGACCACGGCCGAGTGCAGAGAGTCCGACGAGTAGATCGGCGCCGTGCAGCCCTCCACGTAGTGCACGTAGGAGCCCTCGTCGGCGATGATCAGGGTGCGTTCGAACTGGCCCATGTTCTCGGTGTTGATGCGGAAGTAGGCCTGCAGCGGGATCGAGACGTGCACACCCTTCGGCACGTAGATGAACGAGCCACCCGACCAGACGGCCGTGTTCAGCGAGGCGAACTTGTTGTCGCCCACCGGGATGACGGTGCCGAAGTACTCCTGGAAGATCTCCGGGTGCTCCCTGAGAGCGGTGTCGGTGTCGAGGAAGATGACACCCTGCTTCTCGAGCTCCTCGTTGATCTTGTGGTAGACCACCTCGGACTCGTACTGGGCTGCGACACCCGAGACGAGACGCGCCTTCTCGGCCTCGGGGATGCCGAGCCGGTCATAGGTGTTCTTGATCTCCTCGGGCAGGTCCTCCCAGGTCTGGGCCTGCTTCTCGGTGGAGCGCACGAAGTACTTGATGTTCTCGAAGTCGATGTCCGACAGGTCGGCACCCCAGCTGGGCATCGGCTTGCGGCGGAAGAGCTTCAGGCCCTTCATGCGCAGGTCGAGCATCCACTGCGGCTCGTCCTTCAGTGCCGAGATGTTGGCGACGACGGCCTCACTGAGGCCGCGCTGGGCGATGGCACCGGCGGAGTCGGCGTCATGCCACCCCCACTGGTACTTCGACAGGGCCTCGATGTGTTCGTCCTGGGTGGCCCCAAGTCCCGGTGCTGCCGGGCGGGGGTTGTCGACCTGGGTCATGATCTGCTCCAAACGTGTCGAGTGTCGTGGCTGGGTGGTTCGGGGATGGTGTGGATCGGGCTGGGTCACGTGTGGCTGGGAAGGGGCGGTCTGGACCGCTGCACCATCGAGGCCAGCGGAATGTGCGTCGTGCACACCCCGTCGCCGTGGGCGATGGTCGCCAGCCGTTGCACGTGCGAACCCAGCAGCCGGCTGAACAGTTGGGTCTCGGCCTCACACAGCTCCGGGAACTCGGTCGCGACGTGTGCCACCGGGCAGTGGTGCTGGCACAGCTGCTCACCGAAACGGGCAGGCTTCAGTGAGGCCACGTACCCATCGGCGGTGAGCGCCTCGGCCAACAGGTCGACCGGGGAACGATCGGGGTCGGCCTCGCGGAGGGCGAGGTAGCGCCGCTCCACCTGACCGAAACGTTCCTCGGCCACCCTCGTCACCGCGGCAGAGCCGCCCACGGACGCCAACGCCTTCAGCGCCTGGATGGCCAGGTCGTCGTAGGCCTGGTAGAAGGTGGCGCGTCCCTCGTCGGTCAACAGGAAGACCTTCGAGGGGCGACCGCGGCCACGCTGTCCGTAGATCTTCTTCTCTCGTGAACTGACCTGGTTGCGTTCGACCAGTGCGGTCAGGTGTCGACGGATCGCCGCAGGCGTGAGCCCCAGGCGTTCGGCGAGCTCGGCAGCGGTCGACGGTCCCTGCTCCAGGATCGACTGGGCGACGCGCTGACGCGTGGAGGCATCATCGTCATGACCCTCCTGCACTGCGTTCTCCGCCACCTTTTTCACGACACCATACTTTCCTTATTCCCGCGCCCACACAAGTAAGGCTGCCCTTGCTTCGCTCGCAGCCGAACCCCGCGGTCGGACCTCTTCGGCTCGCCCCTACGATGGGCGGGTGCCCACGCCCACCCCCTCCGAGCCCGTGCTCGACATCGCCGATCTGGTGGTGACCTTCGGAGCCGTGACCGCCCTCGACTCGCTGAGCCTTCGGGCGTTGCGGGGGCACGTGACGGCGCTGCTCGGTCCCAATGGCGCCGGCAAGACCACCCTGCTGCGCACCTGCACGGGGCTCGTGGGCCCACGGTCGGGAACGGTCAGGGTGCTCGGGCAGGCCCCCGGGTCCCCCGACCTCGGGGCCCGGCTCGGGGTGATGCCGCAGAGCACCGGCGCGTGGTCGGGAGTCAGGGCCGGCGAGCTCGTGCACTTCCTGGCCGGTCTCTACGCCACCCCACTCGACCCCGACACCCTGATCACCCACCTGGGCATCGACGCCTTCGCCCGCACCACCTACCGACGTCTCTCCGGGGGGCAGAAGCAGGCGGTCAACCTTGCGGGAGCGATCGTGGGGCGGCCCGAGCTGGTCTTCCTGGACGAACCCACCGCCGGTATGGACCCGCACGCCCGCCGCCGCACCTGGGCCCTCGTCCGCGACCTGCGGGCTGCCGGCGTCTCGGTGCTGCTCACCACCCACGACATGGTGGAGGCCGAGCAGTTGGCGGACGAAGTCGTGCTGATCGACCACGGACGGGCGGTGATGTCCGGGGCGGTGCCGGAGCTGACCCGCACGACCTCACTGGAGGCACTGTTCCTGAGCCACACCGACGAGGGAGTCTGATGAGCCTCGACTTCGCACCCGCCTCCGGGGCCGCGCCGACCCGGCAGCGGATCGTGCGCCACGCCACCCTGGAGACACTGATGCTGGTCCGCAACGGCGAGCAGCTGTTGTTGGCGCTGGTCATCCCCGCCGCTGTCCTGCTCGTGGGCCGCTGGTTCCCGAGCAGGCTCGGCGTCGACTTCACCCTGCTGGTGCCCTCGGTCCTCGGACTGGCCCTCTTCTCGACGGGATTCACCTCCGTGGCCATCGGGACCGGGTTCGACCGCCGCTACGGGGTGCTGGAGCGGCTCGCCTCCACGCCGTTGGGTCGTACCGGGATGGTGATCGGCAAGGCGTCCGCCAGCGTGGTGGTCTCACTCGCCCAGGTCGTCCTGTTGGTATCCCTCTCGCTGGCGCTGGGGTGGAGACCCCGGCTCGACGCGCTGGGCCTGCTGCTGGCCGTGCCGACGATGCTGGCGGCGCAGGCCTCCTTCGTCGCGGCTGCCCTGGTGCTGGCCAGCCTGCTCCGGGCAGAGATCACCCTCGCCCTGGCCAATCTCGTCTACCTGGCGCTCGCCGCGGGCGGGGCCCTGGTGGTGCCTGCGGGGAGCTACGGCTTCCTGGAACCGGCGGTGCGCTGTCTGCCCACGGCTGCCCTCGGTGAGGGACTGCGGCAGGGACTGGCCGATGCCCCCGCCAGCGGAGGCTGGTGGGTACCCCTGGTCGTCGCCCTCGTCTGGGCGGTGGCCGCCGTCCTGCTCGCCCGAAAGGTCATGGGATGGACTTCCTGAACCGCCTGCTCGGCACCGAGGTCGCGCTGCGCCGTTGGTCATGGGCCTCGCTGGTCGCCAACATCGGCATCATCGTCACCGGAGCCATCGTCCGGTTGACCGCTTCGGGCCTGGGCTGTTCCACGTGGCCCCAGTGCAACGACGCCGCGTACGTGCCCCATGGCGCCATCAGTCACCACTCCCTGATCGAGTTCGGCAACCGGCTGCTCACGTTCGTGCTGATCATCATCGCGGTGGCCTGCTGGATCACAGCCCGACGCGTCACCGTGGACGATCCCCGTGGTCGGCTGGTCCGACGCCTGACCCTGCTGGTGGCCCTCGGCATCCCGTTCCAGGGTGTGATCGGCGGGGTCACCGTGTTGAGCGGGCTCAACCCCTTCGTGGTCGCCCTGCACCTGCTGCTGTCACTGGTACTGGTCGTGCTGATCGTGCGGCTCCTGTTCGCAGTCACCGCAGAGGTGCCCGACACCGTCGGGCGACTCGACCGAACCCTCGGGGTGGCCACCTTCGCCCTGATGATGGTGGCGTGCTGGCTGGGCACCGTCGTCACCGGATCGGGACCGCACGCCGGGGACGGCGGTGCCGCCCGCACCGGCTTCGACATCGAGGTGGTCGCGCGCATCCACTCGGCCACCGTGTGGCTCACCGTCCTGCTCACCGTGACGGTCCTGGTGAGGGCCTGGCGTGCAGGTCACCGGGTGGTACGCCGCTGGGCCACCGCCTTGGTGGGCGTCGAACTGGTGCAGGCGGGTATCGGCTACCTGCAGTTCTTCACGGGGCTGCCGGCAGGTGTCGTGCTGCTGCACCTGCTGGGTGCCGGGTTGGCCGCTGCCGCCGCCGCAAGTGTCATGTACAGCTCGAGGCACGACTCCCGACTGACGAGGGCCGCTGCCTAGACTGGCGCCCACTTCCCCACCGGTGATGCCAGGAGATTGTCCATGTCGATCCGACTTCGCGCGCTCACGGTTGCCGTCGCCAGTTCCCTGGTCGTCGTGACCTTGGCGGGCACGGCCCCTTCGGCACGCGCCGAGCCCACCTCGCAGTCGCGCCCCCGCATCCTCAGCGCTGGCAGCAGCACCGTGTCGCCCCAGTCATCGGGCAGCCAGGGCCTGGCCCCGCAGACGGTGACCACCCAGGCAGCCGTTGATCCGGCCCTGAGCTCGCTCAACGAACTGCGCTCGCGGGTCGGTTCGTCCTCCTTGGCGGTCACCAGCGCAACCCAGTCGGCCGTCAGCGCACACGCCGTCTACCTCGAACTGAACAAGGACGACGCCAACCTCAACCCCAACGACGAGCAATTGGGCAAGCCGGGCTACTCGGCGGAGGGGGACGCCATCGCGCCCTTCACCGTCACGGTTGCCGAGGCGAACACCCATGCGATCGCCCTCGACGTCGCCATGACCGATCCGTGGGCCCGCAGCACGCTCCTGCTCAACCCCAGGGCCACGTCGGCGGCGTTCGCCCACACCGCCACCTTCACGGTCATAGGTCTCCCCGTTGCCACCTCGGCGGTCTCGACCTCGTGGCCGAAGGTGTTCCCCGCCAAGGCCAGCCACCGCGGACTGGCCTGGACCTCGTCGGGAGCCTCGTACTACACCAGCCAGTGCAGCCAGAACCCGGTGCAGTGGGGGTATCCCATCTCGGTGCAGCTGGATGACACCCGCATCCACCAGGTCCTCGGGGCGCAGGCCACCCTGACCGAGGACGGCCAGCCGGTCGAGACCTGCGTCGTCTCGGACGCGGGCTTCACCGGCGTCGACGGCCTCGTCCTGGTGGTCCCCACCCGTCCGCTGGTGCCGGGAGCCATCTACTCCGGCCGGGTCCGCGGAACGGCCGTCACCGACCAAGGGGCGAGCCAGAACCTCGATGCGGCCATCTCGTTCACCACCGCCGCCACGGCCCGCGGCAACGGGGACCAGACCGGCGACGGTGTCGCCGACCTGCTGGCCGTCGACACAGCCGGCACCCTGCAGATGATCAAGGGGCAGGCCGGCGCGGGCTTCGGCGCCCGTTGGCCGATCGGGCGGGGATGGGGAACCACCATCTGGGTGGGTCACGTGCCAGACCTCGACGGCAATCGCACCGACGAACTGCTGGCCGTCCGCTCCGACGGGAGCATGTGGCTCTACCTGGGCTCCGGCATGGGTGGATACGCGTCGGGACGTCAGGTGGGGCGCGGCTGGAACACGGTGCGCAACATCACCGTCATCGGTGACATGACCCACGACTCCACTCCCGAGGTGGTCGCCATCTCCTCATCCGGCGACCTGGTGCGCTACACCCTGACCCGGAGCGGGTTCACGAGCACCAACAAGATCGGCCGCAACTGGCAGGCCATCTCGTTCACCGTCGGGTTGGGCGACTTCAACCGCGATGGCTGGAACGACCTGGTGGCGGTGTCGAGGCAGGGCGACCTGATCGCCTACTACGTGCGCAACGGCATCATCGTGCAGGCGGCGAAGGTCGGTCGCGGCTGGTCGGGCTGGACCGCAGTGTTCACCCCTGGTGACCTGAGTGGTGACGGTGTGCCCGACCTGGTCGGACGGAACTCCTCCGGAACCCTGTACGCCTACCAGACCGGGTGGGTGAGCTTCTCCCCCGCGCGACTCGTCGGCACCGGGTTCGGCGGGTATCGGCTTTTCGCCTGACCGCGGAGGCCTCGGTAGACTCGGCACCTGTCGTGCCGTCGCCAACCGCCAGGCACCCGGAAGGACCACGTGACCACACACCAGCAGCGCCCCGCGGCGTCCGTCGTGCATCCTGCCGTGAGCGCCACGTGGCGTGACGTGGCGCGTGCCTACGTGGCCCTCACCAAGCCGCGGATCATCGAACTGCTGTTGGTCACCACCCTTCCCGCCATGTTCCTTGCCGCCGGCGGTCTGCCACCCCTCGCGCTCGCCGGCTGGACGATGCTGGGCGGGCTGTTCGCCGCCGCCAGCGCCAACACGTTCAACTGCGTCATCGACCGCGACATCGACGAGGTGATGAGGCGCACGCGACGCCGTCCGATGCCCCGGCACCAGGTGCCGCCCGCTCACGCGATCACGTTCGGCGCACTCCTGGGAGTGGCCGCGACCCTCGTCCTGGGCTGGGGGGCGAACTGGCTGTCGGCCCTGCTGGCGCTGGGAGCGAACGCCTTCTACGTCTTCGTCTACACGATGTGGCTCAAACGCCGCACCTCATTGAACATCGTCTGGGGTGGGATCGCCGGCTGCTTCCCTCCCCTGATCGGCTGGACCGCCGTGACGGGCTCGGTTGACTGGCCGCCCCTGATCCTGTTCGCGATCGTGTTCTTCTGGACTCCTCCGCACACCTGGGCTCTCGCCTTCCGCTACAAGGACGACTACGCCGCCGCGGGCGTGCCGATGCTGCCGGTGGTCATGGACCGGGTGGGCGTGGCTCGTCGCATGCTCGCCTACTCGGTGGTGACCGTGCTGGTCTCCCTGACGCTGTGGCCCGTGGCCCACACCGGCTGGCTGTACCCCGCGGTCGCCCTGGCCACCGGAGTGGTGCTGGTGTGGCAGGCTGTCGGACTGCTCCGCCGAGCGCGGGCCGGGCTCGACGAGGTGGCGATGCAGCCGATGAGGCTGTTCCACTGGTCGAACAGCTATCTGGCGCTCGTGTTCATTGCCGCGGCGATCGACCCGCTCCTGTTCTGAACCCTCCCGTCCCGGGGAGTCGCCGCACGACGGCGTCGGAACGGTCGCCTCCGACCCGGTCAGGCCCCGTGTCCGAGGGGAACCTCTTCACCGGCTGCCACCGGCCCCGGTGCCGTCCCGGCGCCGAACGGACGTCCACCGAGTTCCTCGCGGTGGTGCTCGGAGAGCCAGTTTGCCAGATCAGGGCCCTGGGGCACGATCTGCGAGGGGTTCACGTCGGCGTGGACGATGTAGTAGTGCCGCTTGATCTGCACGAAGTCGACCGTGTCGCCGAACCCGGGGGTCTGGAACAGGTCGCGGGCGTAGCCCCACAGGGCGCCGAACTCCGACAACTTCTGCCGGTTGCACTTGAAGTGCCCGTGGTAGACCGGGTCGAAGCGGACGAGGGTCGTGAACAGCCGCACGTCGGCCTCGGTGATGGAGTCACCCATCAGGTATCGCTGCGTGCGAAGCCGCTCGTCCACCCAGTCGAGGGCGGTGAACAACCGCTCGTAGGCGGCGTCGTAGGCATCCTGCGACCCCGCGAACCCGCACCGGTAGACGCCGTTGTTGATCTCGGTGTAGATCCGCTTCATCACCGGCTCCATCTCACCGCGCAGATGTTCCGGAAACAGGTCGGGAGCACCCTCGCGGTGGTACTGCTTCCACTCGGTCGAGAAGTCCAGGGTCATCTGGGCGAAGTCGTTGGTCACGACGGCTCCGGTCGGCACGTCGACCATGGCCGGCACGGTGATGCCGCGGGGGTAGTCGTGGAACCGGGCGAAGTAGGCCTGCTGCAGTCGCTCGTAGCCCAGCACCGGGTCGACCCCGCCGGGGTCGAGGTCGAAGGTCCACGACCGCGCGTCATGGGTGGGTCCGGGCATGCCCAGCGAGATCACGGGCTCCAGCCCCAACAGGCGGCGGACGATGATGGCGCGGTTGGCCCACGGGCACGCCCGGGCCGCGATCAGCCGGTAACGACCGGGCTGCACGGGCCACTCGTTGGCACCTTCCCCCGACGAGGTGATCCGTTCGGTGATGTAGGTGGTGTCGCGGTCGTAGCCCTGACCCTTGGTCACGTAGCCCGACCCCGACGTCTCTGCCTTCGCGCGGGACTCAGTCATGGCCCCAATCTAGTCAGCAGTCCTCGTGCATTCGGCCACGCTGACTAGAGTGCAAGGCAGGGAACAGAACAGCACGCCGCGAAGTTGCTTGAAGTATCAACCAGTGATTCACCAGGAGAATGTGATGTCGCAGAATCCGAACACCCAAGCCCTGTCTGACGCGGGCGTCAGCATCTGGCTGGACGACTTGTCCCGGGAGCGGCTGCAGTCGGGCAACCTCGCCGAACTGGTCGCGACGCGCAACGTGGTGGGCGTGACCACCAACCCGACCATCTTCGCCGCCGCGCTGGCCGACGGCGAGGCCTACGCCGAGCAGGTGGGCCAACTCCGACGGGAGGGCGCCGACGTCGCCCACGCCATCCGTGAGCTCACCACCACTGACGTACGCACCGCGAGTGACCTTTTCGCCGACCTCTACACCAGCACCGACGGGTATGACGGTCGGGTCTCGATCGAGGTGGAACCCGGGCTGGCCCATGACACCGGAGGGACCATCAAGCAGGCCGCGGAACTGCACGACCTGGTCAATCGCGACAACGTCCTCATCAAGATTCCCGCAACCCTCGAGGGCCTGCCTGCCATCACCGAGACCATCGCCGCCGGGATCAGCGTCAATGTCACGCTGATCTTCTCCGCCGAGCGTTACCAGCAGGTCATCGAGGCCTACCTGGCGGGCCTCGAGAAGGCGGCCGCGGCCGGTCTCGACCTGTCGACCATCCACTCCGTCGCGTCGGTGTTCGTCAGCCGCATCGACTCCGAGGTCGACAAGCGATTGAAGGCGCTGGGAACCGACGAGGCGTCCGCCCTGCTCAGCACGGTGGCCGTGGCCAACACCCGCGTGGCGCACCATCTCTACGCCCAGGCGTTCACCTCGCAGAGATGGCATGCCCTCGCCGACCAGGGAGCCCATGTCCAGCGCCCCCTGTGGGCCTCGACAGGCGTGAAGAATCCCGACCTCGACGACACCTTCTACGTCAGCCACCTGGTCACTTCCGGAGTCGTCAACACGATGCCCGAGAAGACCCTGCAGGCCTTCGCCGACCACGGACGAGTCGCCGGTGACACGGTCGTCCCCCACTACGGCGAGGCCGAGGAGACCCTGCGCCGGGCAGCAGGCGTGGGTCTCGACATGGAAGACGTCTTCGCGACCCTCGAGCGTGAGGGTGTGCAGAAGTTCAGCGCTTCCTGGGACGAACTGGTCGCCTCCGTGCAGAAGACCCTCGACGAGGCCTGACCCACCCACACCCCATCGTCTCGGGCAGCCGTCCGCTGCCCACCAGACAGTGGGAACCGGTCCCCCATCCCACCGAACTCCGGTTCCACAGACCTCCTGTTCATCCCACCCCCTGTTCACCCACCTGAGGGAGCACCACCCGTGACCGAGCACGTCAACCCGCTTCGCGACCCGCAGGATCGCCGACTCCCCAGGATCGCCGGACCCAGCGTCCTGGTGATCTTCGGTGTCACCGGTGACCTGTCGCGCAAGAAGCTGATGCCCGCGGTCTACGACCTCGCCAACCGCGGGCTGTTGCCCCCGGGCTTCGGGCTCGTCGGCTTCGCCCGCCGCGACTGGGCCGACCAGGACTTCGCCAAGGAGGTGCACGACTCCGTCAAGGAGCACGCCCGCACCCCCTTCCGCGAGGAGGTCTGGCAGCAACTGCTCGAGGGGATTCGCTTCGTTCCCGGTGAGTTCTCCGACGACCAGGCCTTCGAGACGCTCAAGGAGACCATCCAGGAACTCGACGAGCAACGGGGCACGGGTGGCAACCACGCCTTCTACCTGTCCATCCCCCCGTCCTTCTTCGACGACGTGGTGGGGCAACTCCGACGCCACGGCATGGCCGACGAGAAGGGTCAGGGATGGCGGCGCGTGGTCATCGAGAAGCCCTTCGGCCACGACCTCCGATCGGCCCGCGAACTCAACGACATCGTCAGCACCGTGTTCCCCCCGGAGTCGGTCTTCCGGATCGACCACTACCTGGGCAAGGAGACGGTGCAGAACCTGTTGGCCTTCCGATTCGCCAACCAGATGTTCGAGCCGATCTGGAACAACAACTACGTCAGCCACGTGCAGATCACCATGGCCGAGGACATCGGCATCGGTGGGCGGGCCGGCTACTACGACGGCATCGGTGCAGCCCGTGACGTCATCCAGAACCACCTGATGCAGTTGATGGCCCTGACCGCGATGGAGGAGCCAACCAGCTTCGAGGCTGCGCAACTGCGCACCGAGAAGCAAAAGGTACTGGGTGCAGCCCGGCCCCCCGTCGACATCGACGCCCACACCGCCCGCGGGCAGTACTCCACCGGCTGGCAGGGTGGCGAGAAGGTCAAGGGGTTCCTCGAGGAGGACGGCATCAAGCCCGACTCGTTCACCGAGACCTACGCCGCCATCCGCGTCGACATCGACAACCGCCGCTGGGCCGGTGTGCCGTTCTACCTGCGCTCGGCCAAGCGGATGCCGCGCCGGGTCACCGAGATCGCCCTGAACTTCAAGCGGGCCCCGCATCTGCCGTTCACCTCGACCGACACCGAGGAACTGGGCATCAACGCCCTGGTGATGCGGATCCAGCCCGACGAGGGCATCACCATGCGCTTCGGCGCCAAGGTGCCGTCGACCCAGATGGAGATCCGCGAGGTGTCGATGGACTTCAACTATGGCGGTTCCTTCACGGAGTCGTCGCCGGAGGCCTACGAGCGGCTCATCCTCGACGTGCTGCTGGGCGAGCCCCCACTGTTCCCGCAGCACGAAGAGGTCGAGCTCAGCTGGCAGATCCTCGATCCCATCCTGAACCGCTGGGCCGAGTTGGGTGGCCCGGTCGACCAGTACGAGTCCGGCACCTGGGGACCCCAGAGCGGGATCGACATGCTCGCCCGCGACGGTTTCGTCTGGCGCAGGCCCTGAGAGTCAGCCCTCCAGCAGCGCTCGCCACCAAGACTCAAGGAAGACACCGTGATCATCCATCTGAACCACACCAATGCCGGGGCCATCAGTTCGACCATCCGCAAGGCCCGGCGCAGCAGCGGCACCGCCTCGGGGCTGGTGTTCACCCTCGTCGTGATGGTGTCGGCCCGCCGTTACGAGGAGGCCCTCGAGGCCGCCCTGCAGGCCGGACGGGAGCATCCCTCGCGCATCATCCTGGTGGTGAAGGGAACCGGACGCACGAGCAAGCTCGACGCCGACATCCACTTCGGCGAGGACGCCCCCGGGGACGTGATCACGCTGCGGATGGGCGGTGAGGTCGCCGAGCACGCCGACTCCGTCGTGCTGCCCCTGCTGCTGCCCGACTCGCCTGTCGTGGCGTGGTGGCCGAACGAGTCACCGGTCGACCCCGCCGACGACCCGATCGGCCGACTCGCCAAGCGGCGCATCACCGACGCCAGCGGGGTCACCCACTCGCTGCAGGCACTGCGCCTGCGGGCCGAGCACCACGCCATCGGCGACACCGACCTGACCTGGACCCGGCTGACCGTCTGGCGAGCCCTGCTGGCGGCAGCGCTGGACCAGTACCCGGCACGGATCTCGTCGGCCAAGGTCGAGGCCGACCGCGACAACGCCCCGGCCGAACTGTTGGCGTCGTGGCTCGAGAGTCGCCTGCACGTACCGGTCGTCCGCACCACCAACGACGGGCCGGGCATCACGGCGGTGAGGCTGACCACGGCCGCGGGTGACATCGCCATCATCCGCACGGACGGGCTGCTGGCCACCTACGAGGTGCCCGGCCAGCCGCGTCGCAAGGTGGCACTCAAGCGACGTTCGCTCACCGAACTGATCTCGGAGGAACTGCGCCGCCTGGACGCCGACGACATCTTCGAGGCGGCGGCAGCCACCTTGGTGAAGCGCTGGGACAACCCTGACCGGACGAAGCCGAAGAAGGCGAGGGCGTGAGCACCCGGGTCGTCCGGTACCACACCCCCGACGAACTGGCGGACGGGGCGGCGGGTACCTTGCTGGGACGCCTTCGCGACCTGCAGGACACCCAGGGCCGGGCCGACCTGTGTCTGACCGGCGGTCGAGTCGCCAACCGCATGTACGAGTCGCTCGCCGACCAGTTCGCGGACTCGGGCATCGACCCGACGGCCCTGCACCTGTGGTGGGGGGACGAGCGGTTCGTCGGCCTGACCGACCCCGACCGCAACGCGCTGCAGTCGCTGTCGATCCTGGCGCGCACACTGCACGTGCCGGCGGCGCAGATCCATCCCATGCCGGGCAAGGACGGACGCGCCGATCCGGGCGACGCCGCCTACGCCTACGCCCAGGAGTTGGGCGACACGGTGTTCGACATCTGCTTGCTGGGTATGGGACCCGACGGGCACGTGGCCTCGATCTTCCCCGACCATCCCAGCTTCGACCCGACCACCGCGACGGTGATCGGGGTGACCGACGCCCCCAAGCCGCCGGCCGAGCGGATCTCGCTGACCATCAATGCCCTCAACCGGTCGAAGGCGATCTGGATGGTGGTCACCGGCGAGGAGAAGGCCGACGCGGTGGCCAAGGCCTTGTCGGGCGACTGGTTCCTGCCCGCCGCCCGGGTGCACGGCACCGAGGAGACGCTGCTGTTCCTCGATGCGGAGGCGGCGGCGCTGCTCCCCCGCTTCAACTGCCTGCTCTGACAGACCTTCGGATGACGAAGGCCCGCTGGGCCGTGGTCAGGGCTTGCGGTAGACGCTGACGTGACCGCGCGAGTCGTGGGAGAACGGGGTTCCCTCCCAGTCCGCGTGCCTGGTCTCGAGTTCGAGACCGGCCAACCGCGCCATCAGGTCGAGTTCGCTCGGCCAGACGTACCGGTGAGGGCTGAAGCCGACCGTGGCGGTTCCGTCATCGTCGAAGCGTACGTGGTGACTCACCAACTGCTGGGTGACCGGATCCATCACGTCGACACCCAGGTAGCCGTCCTCGACGGTGAACACTTCTGCGGCGACCGCACCGTGCGTGGACTGCGGACGGGGTACCCACAGTTCGATGACGAATCGACCACCGGGACGAAGGTGCCGGGCCGCGTTGCGGAAGCACTCGACCTGGCCCTCCTGGGTGAGCAGGTTGGCGATGGTGTTGTAGACGAGGTAGACCAGACCGAACTCGCCCGCACCGTCGACGCGAGTGGTCGACATGTCGCCGAGGGTGACAGGCAGCGTGGCCTCGTCGACCTTCTCGCGCAGTCGATCGACCATGTCGGGCGACCACTCGATGCCACTGACACTCACCCCACGTCGCTGCAGGGGGATGGCCACCCGGCCGGTGCCGACGGCGAACTCGAGTGCGGGGCCGCCGTCGGCGAGTTCCTGCAGTCGGGCCGTCGTCCGGTCGAGCACCTGCTCGTCGAACATGCCTTCGCCGGGGCTGTCATAGCTCTGGGCGGCGGCACGATTCCAGATCTCGTTGCTGGTTCGTCGGGGCATCTTCACGCCCCCAGCCTGCCCCACGCGAGCAGGGCAGGCACCTGAATTACGACTCAGGATCGAACGGGGGTCAGTAGATGATCTCGCCGTTGGCGCGGCGGGTGCGCAGCAGGTCGAGGGCCTCGGCCAGGATGGCTGCCGCCTCCGCGTCGCTGCGACGCTCCTTCACGTACGCGAGGTGAGTCTTGTACGGCTGGATCTTCGGCGGTGGCGGCGGGTTCTCGGAATCGAGGTTCGCCGGCAGCCCGCAACGCGGACAGTCCCACTCAGCCGGGATGGCTGCGTCGGCCGCGAAGGCCGGACGCGTCTCGTGCCCGTTGGCACAGAAGTATGAAACGTGCAGTCGCGGTGCGGAATCCCCGCGCTCTGCCTCTCCCATCGGTCCGGCGCCGACTCGGCTGCCTCTGATGGCGCTGCCACCCACCACTGTGTGACTCCTTGGTTGTGTTCGGTGATCCGGATGCCTGCCTCGCGTGCTGCGAGGGCATGTCCCGGGAGATCTTGGTGAGATCGCCCCGAGGCCCGCGCACCCGGCGGGCATTGGGCTGCTGTCAGGACTGGTACTTGTAGAGCACCAGGAGGCCGATGATGCAGGCCAGCCAGACCAACCCCAGCACGATGGTGATGCGGTCAAGGTTGCGTTCCGCGACGGAGGTCCCTCCCATCGAGGTGGACATGCCACCACCGAACAGGTCGGACATGCCGCCACCGCGCCCCTTGTGCAGCAGGACTGACAGCGCAAGAATCACGCTGACCACGACCAGAATGATCGAAAGGGTCATCACAGGCCAGGTCATGAGCGGGACAATCACGTCGCTCAGGATAACCCACCCCTCCACCAAAACCACATTCGGCAGGCCCCCGGACCTCGGGGGTCGCAGGCGTGCTCAGCGGCGCCCCACAACGGCCCGACCGGGCACACCAAAACGGCCCGCCCCATTGCTGGGACGGGCCGTCTGTTCGTCGGTCGGAGGGACTGACGGTGGTCGACGCGAGGTCGGCTCAGGCGAGCTGCTGGAACCGGACGATCCCGGCGAACTCCTCGGGGTCGAGGCTCGCGCCTCCCACCAGAGCACCGTCGACATCAGGCTGAGCCATGATCTCGACGACGTTGCTGGCCTTCACCGAACCGCCGTACTGGATGCGGACGGCATCCGCCGTGGGCTGGTCGTACAGTTCCGCCACCCGGGCACGGATCGCCCCGCACACCTCCTGGGCGTCCTCGGGGGTGGCCACCTCGCCGGTGCCGATGGCCCACACGGGCTCGTAGGCGATCACGAGGCCAGCGACCTGCTCGGCCGAGAGGTCCTTGAGCGCGCCGTCCACCTGGGCGAGGGTGTGGGGCACCTGCTGGCCCTGCTTGCGGATGTCGAGCCCCTCGCCGACGCAGATGATCGGCGTCATGGAGTTGGCGAGCACCTGCTTGGCCTTCGCGTTGATCAGCTCATCGCTCTCGGCGTGGTACTGGCGACGCTCCGAGTGGCCGATCACCACGTAGGTGCACCCCAGCTTCGCCAGCATCGAGGCCGAGACCTCACCGGTGTAGGCGCCCTTGTCATGGGCGGAGACGTCCTGCGCACCGAAGACGATCGGGAGCCGGTCGCCCTCGATGAGGGTCTGCACCGTTCGCAAATCGGTGAACGGGACGATCACGACGGCCTCTGACTGATCGGCCTCCCACTTCTTGTCGGCCAGGGTCCAGGCCAGCTTCTGAACCAGGCCCACCGCCTCGACGTGGTTCAGGTTCATCTTCCAGTTGCCGGCCAGGATCGGCTTGCGTGCCATCAGTTCTCCTCAAGGACAGAAAGACCCGGGAGCTCCTTGCCCTCGAGGTACTCCAGGGAGGCGCCGCCACCCGTGGAGATGTGACCGAAGTCGTCATCGGCGAAACCGAGGTCACGCACGGCTGCGGCGGAGTCGCCACCGCCGACGACCGACAGTCCTTCGACCTCGGTGAGGGCTTGCGCGACGGCCTTGGTGCCGCCGGCGAACTCCTCGATCTCGAACACGCCCATGGGGCCGTTCCAGAAGACCGTGCGGGCCCCCTTGATGGCCTCCGCGAAGGCCTTCTCGGAGTCGGGACCGATGTCGAGACCCATCTTGCCGGCGGGGATCGCGTCGGTGGCCACGACCTCGACCTCACCCTTGACGGTTCGGTTCTCGAAGTCGGCCCCGTCTGCCACGCGCACGTCGGTGGGCAGCAGGATGGTCTTGCCTGCCGCCTTGGCCTGCTCGAGGTAGCCCTTGCAGGTCTCCAGGTTCGCGTCGTCGACCAGCGAGGCGCCCACCTCGTGGCCCTGTGCCTTGAGGAAGGTGAACAGCATCCCCCCGCCGATCACCAGGGTGTCGGCGACCTTCAGCAGATTGTCGATGACGGCAAGCTTGTCGGCCACCTTGGCGCCGCCGAGCACGACCACGAACGGACGCTCGGGGTCCTGGGTGAGGCGAGCGAGCACCTCCACCTCCTTGGCGACCAGGTGGCCAGCGCCGGCGGGGAGCAACTTCGCCACGTCGTAGACCGAGGCCTGCTTGCGGTGCACGACACCGAAGCCGTCGGAGACGAAGACGTCGCCGAGGGCGGCGTAACGGGCGGCGAGGGCGGCGCGCTCAGACTCGTCCTTGGACTCCTCGGCCGGTTCGTAGCGAACGTTCTCGAGCAGGGCAACGTCTCCGTCGGAGAGGGCTGCGACCACGGACGAGGCGGACTCACCCACGACATCCTCGGCCAGCTTGACCTCGGTGCCCAACAGTTCGCCCAAGCGGGCTGCCACGGGCGCGAGGGAGTACTTGGGGTTGACCTGCCCCTTGGGACGACCCAGGTGGGCCAGCACGATGACCTTGGCGCCGGCCTCACGCAGCTCGGTGAGGGTGGGCAGGGCGGCACGGATGCGGCCGTCGTCGGTGATGGTGGAGCCGTCCAGCGGCACGTTGAAATCGCAACGGATCACGACGCGCTTGCCGGACAGGTCTCCGAGCTCCTTGATGGACTTCACGGGATTCCTCTCGCGGTGGTTGTGGGCTGAGTGTGAGGTGGAACGAGAACGAGGGGGTGGGGGCAGTCCCCCACCCCCTCGTTCCCCCGAAAGACGGGTGTGAACCGGTCAGGCTCAGAGCTTCGAGGCGACCAGCTCGGTCAGGTCGACGAGACGGTTGGAGTAACCCCACTCGTTGTCGTACCAGCCGACGACCTTCACCTGGTTGCCGATGACCTTGGTCAGCCCGGCATCGAAGATGCAGGAGGCCGGATCGGTCTCGATGTCCTTCGAGACGATCTCGTCCTCGGTGTAGACCAGGTAGCCCTTGAGAGCGCCCTCGGCGGCGGCCTTGACGGCGGCGTTGACCTCCTCGACGGTGGTCTCCTTGCCGGCCTCGAAGGTCAGGTCAGTGGCCGAACCGGTGGGGGTCGGGACGCGCATGGCGTAGCCGTCCAACTTGCCCTTCAGCTCCGGAAGCACCAGGGCCACGGCCTTGGCGGCACCAGTGGTGGTGGGCACCATGTTGAGGGCGGCGGCACGCGAGCGACGCAGGTCCTTGTGGGGACCATCCTGCAGGTTCTGGTCCTGGGTGTAGGCGTGGATCGTGGTCATCAGGCCCTTGACGATGCCGATCGAGTCGTTCAACGCCTTGGCCATGGGGGCCAGGCAGTTGGTGGTGCACGAGGCGTTCGAGATGATGTTGTGCTGGGCGGGGTCGTACAGACCGTCGTTGACGCCCATCACGATGGTGATGTCCTCGTTCTTGGCGGGGGCCGAGATCAGCACCTTCTTGGCTCCACCGTTGATGTGGGCCTGAGCCTTGGTGGCGTCGGTGAAGATACCGGTCGACTCCACGACGATGTCGACTCTCAGGTCACCCCAGGGAAGGTTCGCGGGGTCGCGCTCCTCGAAGACCTTGATGGTCTTGCCGTTGGCGGTGATCGAGTCCTCGTCGTAGGTGACGTCGCCCTCGAAACGACCCAGGATCGAGTCGTACTTCAGCAGGTGCGCGAGAGTCTTGTTGTCGGTGAGGTCGTTGACGGCCACCACCTCGAGATCGGCGCCCTGAGCGAGCAGCGCGCGGTAGAAGTTGCGGCCAATGCGGCCGAAGCCGTTGATACCAACCTTGACGGTCATGTCTCGTGATCTCCTTCGAGATGCTCAGGCGGGCGACGAATCGAGGTAGGCACCCCGGCCCGCTGCGGTGTCTTGTTCCGACCCTGACAGCCTAACGAATGCCGCCGCAGCCTGTCCGGGCGGGGTTCGCTTGACTGCATCGTGGACAGCCGCCCCCACCGGCGGGAACCCGCCGCGGGGGCGGCACGAGACGCTCGGGGAACTCGGGCCTGGATCCGGTCAGCCGTCGAGCAGGTCGGCCGAGAGGTGCACCTCGGTGCCCGGGACGCCCCGTTCCTGGGCCACCTTGTCGGCGGTCGACAGCAGTCGGCGGATCCGGCCGGCGATGGCGTCCTTGGTGAGCGGCGGCTCATGCGCCTGACCCAGCTCCTCCAAGCTCGCGTTGCGGTGCTCCAACCTCAGCCGGCCCGCCATCAGCAGGTGTTCGGGCACCTGGTCGCCGAGGATCTCGAGGGCTCGCTCGACCCGGGCGCTGGCGGTGACGGCAGCGTGCACGGACCGTCGGAGATTCGCGTCGTCGAAGTTCGCGAGCCGGGTGGCCGAGGCCCTCACCTCGCGCCGCACCCGGCGGTCCTCCCAGGTGAGCAGGGTGTCGTGGGCGCCCATTCGCGCGAGCAGGGCGGCGATCTGGTCACCGTCGCGGATCACGACCCGATCGATGTTGCGCACCTCGCGGGCCTTGGCGCTGATGCCCAGCCGTCGGGCGGCCCCGACCAGCGCGAGCGCGGCCTCGCTGCCCGGGCAGGTGATCTCGAGACTCATCGATCGTCCCGGCTCGGTCAACGACCCGTGGGCGAGGAAGGCGCCCCGCCACACCGCGACCTGGCAGCACATGCCGGAGCCGACGACCGAGGCAGGCAGTCCTCGCACGGGACGACGCTTGGCGTCGATCATGCCGGTCTGGCGTGCGAGTGCCTCCCCGTCCTGCACCAGGCGCACCATGTAGCGGGTTCCCCGCCTGATGCCCGAACCGTTGATCACCAACAGTTCGCTGGTGAGGCCGAAGATCTCGGCGATGGCAGTCCGCAGCCGTCGGGCGGCGGCTCCGGTGTCGAACTCGCACTCGATCACGAGCTTGCCCGCCACCAGGTGGAGACCACCCCCGAAGCGCAGCATGGAAGCCACCTCTGCGCGACGACAGCACGGCTTGGCCGCTGGAATCGTCGCCAGTTCGGACTTCAGCTGTGCGGTCATTGCCATGGTGCCGAGTCTGGCACACCCGCGTGCTCAGACGCCCATCAGCTGGCTCATCACCGAGGCCAGGCGCAAAGGGTCGTGACGGGCGGTGCCGTCGCGCATGGCGACGTCGGCGATCTCGACCCTGGCCCCCAGTGAGGCCGCATACGACTCGAGGTTGGCGTCGGCGCTGCCGAACGTCTCGTCCACCACCACCACGTCGAAGCGCAGCTGGGGCGCGTGTTCGGCGAGCAACTCGATGTGACGCGAGGCCGAGAAGCCGTCGGTCTCGTCGGCGGACGTGACGTTCATGACCAGGATCTTCTGGGCCCGGGTCTCCTGGATGGCCCGGGCCAGGTCGGGCACCAGCAGGTGCGGGATCAGGGAGGTGAACCACGACCCGGGTCCGAGCACCACGTGGTCGCTGGCCAGCACCGCCTCGACCGCCTCGGGACAGGCCGGGGGGTTCTCCGGAACCAGGCGGACCGCCTGGACCTCGGCACGGGTCTTGGCCACGGTCGCCTGGCCCGCCAGCGTGCACATCTCGTCGGGTCGCATGGGGTCGAGCCCGATGACATCGGCCTCGATCGACAGCGGCACCAGCGACATCGGCAGGACCCGCCCCCGGATGTTGAGCAGTTCCCCGACCATGTCGAGGCCCGACACCGGGTCGTCGAGGCGTTGCCAGATGCCGGCGATCAGCAGGTTGCCGATGGCGTGACCCGCGAGCGCACCCGAACCGCCGAAGCGTGACTGCAGCACGTCGGCCCAGAGGCGCCCATCGTGCGAGTCCCCACACAGGGCAGCGAGCGCCATCCTCAGGTCACCGGGCGGCAGGCAGTCGAGTTCCTCGCGCAGCCGCCCGGACGAACCCCCGTCGTCTGCAACGGTGACGACCGCCGTGACCCGATCGGTCACGCGCCTCAGCGCCGACAGGGTGGCAGACAGTCCGTGGCCACCACCCAGGGCGGTCACCGCCGGAACGCTGCTGTGCAGCCCGGAGCCGTGCGCCGCCGCGGTCGTCCTCAGCCCGGCCACGTGGGGGCCGGTCCCGTGGGTCGGCCCGGCGGCGTGGGAGCGACCGGGTGAGCGGCCCATGGTCATTCCAGCCCCAGATCTCGGTGGGTGACGTTGACCCTGAACCCGCGAGCGGTGAGCCGCGCACCGAGGGCCTCAGAGATGGCCGTCGACCGGTGTTTGCCGCCCGTGCAGCCGATTGCGACCGTGCACTGACGCTTGCCCTCACGCACGTACCCGGGGGCCATCGTGACCAGCAGGGCCTCGGTCTGGTCGAGGAATTCCGCGGCTCCGGGCTGGGAGAGCACATAACTCGACACCTCCTGGGAGAGGCCGGTCTTCGGACGCAGTTCGGGTACCCAGTGGGGATTCGGGAGGAACCGCACGTCGAAGACGAGGTCGGCGTCGATGGGGAGGCCGTTCTTGAAGCCGAACGACATCACGGCGATGCGGACCATGGCCGAGGAGTCACCGCCGTAGGCGTGCGCGACCCGGGAGGCCAACTGGTGAACCGTGAGCCGTCCGGTGTCGATGACCAGGCCCGCGCTAGCCCGCACCGCCGACAGCATGCTGCGTTCACTGGCGATCGCGTCCAGCAGTCGTCCGTCACCCTGCAGCGGCAACGGCCGACGGGAGGACTCCTGCCGCTTGACGATCACGTCGTCGGTGGCCTCCAGGAACAACACTTCGTGGTCGATCCCGGCGTCGGCCAGGGCCGCGAACATCTGCGGCAACTGCTCGACCAGTCGGGGCGAGCGCACGTCGAGCACCACACAGACCTTGGTGAGGGCCTGCTGCCGGGCAAAGCCGACCAGGCTGGGCACCATCGACGGCGGCAGGTTGTCGACCACGTACCAGCCGAGGTCCTCCATCGCGTGTGCCGCGGTGCGACGACCCGCCCCCGACAGACCAGTGATCACGACCACACGCGACTTCGTGGCGGACGACGACCTTGGCGACTGCGACTGACTCACGGGCCCATCCTGCCAGTCGGCGACCCGACGGCGGCAGCCGCGCTCACAGCACCTCCCCCGTGGCCATGTTGATCGCCTCGCCGGGTTGGTCGGCCGCCAGCGCCTGCTTGACCGCAGCGGCCAGGGTGGGGCCGAATCCCGGCACCTGGGCGATCTGCTCCTCGTCGGCGGTGCGTAGCTTCTTCAGCGACCCGAAGTGCTTGATCAGGGCCTTCCGGCGGGTCTCGCCCAGCCCCGGGACGTGGTCGAGGACCGAGTCGACCATGGCCGCACTGCGGCGACCCCGATGGTGGGTGATGGCGAAGCGGTGCGCCTCGTCGCGCAGCCGCTGCAGCAGGTACAGACCCTCGCTGGTGCGAGGCAGGATGACGGGCATGTCGTCGCCGGGCAGCCACACCTCCTCGAGTCGCTTGGCGAGGCCGACCAGGGCGATGTCGGTGATGCCGAGCTCGTCGAAGACCTGTTGCGCGGCATTGACCTGGGGCTCGCCACCGTCGACCACGACCAGCGCCGGTGCGTAGGCGAACTTGCGGGGCGCCCCGGTGGTGGGATCGATGAGCAGTGCTGCCTCCTCCCCCGCGCTGGCCTCACTGGCGGCCCTGATCGCCTCCCTGTCCTCGAGCAGTCGACGGAACCGCCGGGTCAGCACCTCGTGCATGGCCGCCACGTCGTTGGATCCCTCGAACGATCGGATCACGAACCTGCGGTACTCACTCTTGCGGGGCAGACCGTCCTCGAAGACAACCATGGAGCCCACCACCTCGGAGCCCTGGGTGTGCGAGATGTCGTAGCACTCGATCCGCAGCGGTGGGTCGGGCAGCATCAGGGCGCGCTGCACCTCCTCCAGGGCCCGGTTGCGGGTGGACAGGTCGGAGGCGCGTTTCATCTTGTGCTGGGCCAGGGATTCGGCCGCATTGCGACCGACCGTGTCGAGCAGGGCGACCTTGTCACCACGTTGGGGCACCCGTACCGCCACCCGGGCACCCCGCACCTCGCTGAGCAGTTCGGCCATCGCCGACCCGGAGGTGGGCAGGTGCGGCACCAGGATCTCGCGTGGGATGGACGAGGTGTCGTCCGAGGCATCACTGGCCCCCGCGTAGAGCTGCAGCAGCAGCGACTCCACCAGGTCGGGGAGGTCCCCGTCGTCGGGTCGGTCAGCCACCCAGCCACGCTCGCCGCGGACGCGGCCGGCGCGCACGTGGAAGATCTGGGCGGCCACCTCGAGCGGGTCGACGGCCAGGTTGATCACGTCGCAGTCGGCACCGTCCGACAGCACGATGGCGTTCTTCTCGGTCGCCAGGCGCAGCGCGGTCAGCGAATCTCGGACGACGGCGGCATGCTCGTACTCCTGTCGCTCCGCCGCCCGGCTCATCTCCCGCTCCAACTTGCGGATCAGGGCCGCGGACTGGCCGTTCATGAAGGCAGCGAAGTCGCCGACGATCTCGCGATGGTCCTCGGCCGAGATCTTGCCCACGCAGGGGGCCGAGCACTTGCCGATGTACCCCAGCAGGCAGGGTCGTCCACTGGCAGCGGCCGACTTGAAGGTGCCCGACGAGCAGGAGCGCATCGGGAACACCCGCAACAGGGAGTCGACGGTGTCGCGGATGGCCCAGGCCTGTCCGAATGGACCGAAGTACCGGTAGCCGGGGCGCTTGGCGCCTCGTCCCACGAAGACGCGCGGGAACTCCTCGGACCAAGTGATGCACAGCCAGGGATAGGACTTGTCGTCGCGGTACTTGACGTTGAACCGTGGGTCGAACTGCTTGATCCACGTGTACTCGAGTTGCAGGGACTCGAGTTCGTTGCGGACGACGGTCCACTCCACCTTCGCCGCCGTCCGAACCATGGTCTGGGTGCGGAAGTGCAGCCCGGCCGGGTCGGCAAAGTAGGAGTTCAGGCGCTGGCGAAGGTTCTTGGCCTTGCCGACATAGATGACGATGCCGTTCGCATCCGAGAACCGATAGACCCCTGGATCGGTGGGGATGCTGCCCGGTGCGGGGCGGTACGTCGAGGGGTCGGCCATGATGGGAGTCTAGGAGCACCCTCTGACAGGGCTGATGCCCTGCCGGCCGGACGAACCAGGAGCTGTCGTGTATCTGATCGTGGTGAAGTTCACCGTCAAGCCCGAGCACAGCGATGACTGGCTCGACCGGGTCGACTCGTTCACCCGGGCCACCCGACGTGAGCCCGGCAACCTGTTCTTCGAGTGGAGTCGCAGCGCCGAGGAGCCTGACACGTTCGTGTTGGTGGAGGGATTCACCGACGACGGCGCAGCTCCGCACGTCAACTCCGAGCACTTCAAGCAGGCCATGGACGACATGCGCCCGGCACTCGCCAGCACTCCCCGCATCATCAGCCGCCAGGTCGAGGGCTCGGGCTGGGGCCCGATGGGTGAGCTCCAGGTGGACTGAGCTGCCCGACCCGGCGCGGCGAGCGAGGGCCGTGAACTCCTAGGCTGGGTTCGTGCAGCTCCTCATCATTCGTCACGGACAGTCCGCCAACAATGTCGCCATGGAGGCCTCTCTGGGGGAGGACGGCCGCGTGGCCGACCCTGCTCTCACCGACCTGGGCAGACGACAGGCGGAGGCCGTCGGCAGGTGGATCGTCGACCACGGCCCGCGCCCGGAGCGCATCCACACGTCTCTGATGAGGCGCACCATCGAGACGGCGGCACCGTTGGCGCATGCCTTGGGGGTACCCGTGGAACCCCATCGCGACCTGTTCGAGAGCGGCGGTGTCTTCGAGGGTGCCTACCTCGACAGGGTGGCAGGCGCGGGGTCACCCGGGTCGGTGCTGAGCGGCCTCGCCCATGACGTCGTGCTGCCGCCGGGAGTGGACGAGGACGGGTGGTACCGGGCCGAGGTGGAGTCGGCGCAGCAGGTCTGCCAGCGCGCCCTGGCCCTCGTCGACTGGCTGCGCGCGATGGACGAGTCATGCGTGGCCCTCGTGATCCACGGCGCGATCGGCTCGGTGCTGATGAGTGCGCTGTTGCACCCCGAACCCGTGCGGGAGCTGGCCCAGGACCCTGCCGCGGATGCCGCCCACCTACCCCTCTGGTTCCGTCTCGACAACACCTCCGTGAGCCTGCTCGAACTCGTCGGCGACGAGCAGGTCGAGGTGGACTGGATCAACCGGATCGACCACCTCGCCGGACTCGAGCACCAGGTCTCACGGACCCACCACCGATTCCCTCCCGCGTTCAGCGGCTGAGCAGTTTCGGCGGGTGTGTAGCGTGATGGCACCCGCACCGCAGCGCACGAACCCGGAGGCTCGGATGGAACTGACACGACGCGGACTGGTCGCCGCAGCCACCTGTACCGCGTGCGGTCTTGCCGCGTGCGGCACCGACACCGCCGCCCCGACCCCGGGTGCCTCCTCCACCGACGCCTCGGGTCGCCCCACGCGGGCGTCCAGTGAGCCCACCAAGTCGCTGGCCACCAGTTCGGGGGGCACGGTCCAGGGTGGCAAGAACATCCCCAAGTCGAGCATTCCGGTCGGCGGCGGGGTCATCCTCACCGATGCCCAGATCGTCGTCACCCAACCGACTCGGGGGGACTTCAAGGCGTTCACCTCGATCTGCACCCATCAGGGCTGCCCCGTCACCGCCGTCGAAGGCGGGCAGATCGCGTGCAACTGCCACGGTTCGAGGTTCTCCATCACCGATGGCTCCGTCGTACGAGGCCCTGCGACACAGCCACTCGCAAGCGAGCCATTCACCGACAACGGCGACCAGATCACACTGGGCTGAACGGACTGGCTGAACCGAACTGGGCTGAACGGAACGGGGCTGAACGGGACCGATCCGAACGGACTGGGCCGGACTGACTGTCGTCCCGACGGGTCAGCTCGCTGCTGCTGAGCCTCCCCGACCAGAGGTCCGGGATGCAGCCCCGCCGGAGCCCGCGGAGACCTTGCTGCCTGAGGACCTCGCTGCCGTGCCCTTCGTGGCGGCTGGCTTGGTGGCGGCTGCCTTCGCGGGGGCCGGCTGCTTGCTGGTGCCGCGGCTCGAACTCTTGCGACCCGCAGTCTTCCGCGCCGTCTTGGCCGTCGGTGGTTCCGCGTCGATGAGCGTTGGTTCCGCGTCCCCCACCGGCACGTGGCGGCCGTGCAGGATCTCCCGCAGGAACTCACCGGTCGCCGAGGTCTCGTGCTGGGCGACCGTCTCGGGGGTCCCCTCGACCACGACCTCCCCGCCACGGGACCCGCCCTGGGGACCCATGTCGATCAGCCAGTCGGCTGTCTTGATGACGTCGAGGTTGTGCTCGATCACGAGCACCGTGTTGCCTCCGTCCACCAGCTTGCCGAGCACACCCAGCAGCTTGCGGATGTCCTCGAAGTGCAGGCCCGTGGTGGGCTCGTCCAGCACGTAGAGCGTGCGGCCGGTCGACCGCTTCTGCAGCTCCGCCGACAACTTCACGCGCTGCGCCTCACCTCCGGACAACGTGGTGGCAGGCTGACCGAGCCGCACATAGCCCAGACCGACCTCCACGAGGGTCTTGAGGTGCCTGGAGATGGCCGGGATCGCCTCGAAGAAGTCGGCGGCCTCCTCGATGGGCAGGTCGAGCACCTCCGCGATGGTCTTCCCCTTGTAGTGCACCTCCAGGGTCTCGCGGTTGTACCGCGCACCGTGGCAGACCTCGCAGGGGACGTAGACGTCGGGGAGGAAGTTCATCTCGATCTTGATGGTGCCGTCGCCCATGCAGTTCTCGCAGCGTCCACCCTTCACGTTGAAGCTGAACCGACCCTGCTGGTAGCCACGCACCTTCGCCTCAGGGGTCTGGGCGAACAGTCCGCGGATCTTGTCGAAGACACCGGTGTAGGTGGCCGGGTTGGAGCGTGGCGTTCGTCCGATGGGCGACTGGTCGACGTGGATGACCTTGTCGAGCTGATCCATACCGGTGATGCCCTTGTGGCGACCGGGCGCGGCCTTGGCCCCGTAGATCCGGCGCGCCAGAGCCTTGTAGAGGATGCCGTTGACCAACGACGACTTGCCCGAGCCCGAGACCCCGGTGACCGCGATCAGTTGCCCCAGCGGGAACTCGACGGTGACGTTGCGCAGGTTGTTCTGGGTGGCGCCGTTGACGACCAGGGTGCGACCCGTGAGCGGACGTCGCTGGGCAGGCAGCGGGATCTCGCGGCGACCCGAGAGGTAGGCGCCGGTCAGCGACTCCTCGTTGCTCAACAGATCGGCCACCGTACCGGAGTGGACGACCTTGCCGCCGTGCTCACCGGCACCGGGACCGATGTCGACGGCCCAGTCAGCAACCCTGATGGTGTCCTCGTCGTGCTCCACCACGATCAAGGTGTTGCCCAGATCCCTCAGCCGCACGAGGGTCTCGATCAGCCGGCGGTTGTCGCGCTGGTGCAACCCGATCGACGGTTCGTCGAGAACGTAGAGCACCCCGACCAGACCGGAGCCGATCTGCGTGGCGAGGCGAATGCGCTGAGCCTCGCCGCCGGACAGGGAGCCCGACGAACGCGACAACGTCAGGTAGTCCAGGCCGACGTCGAGCAGGAACCTCAGCCGCTCCTGGATCTCCTTCAGCACACGCTCGGCGATCTGGCGGTCACGGTCGCTCAACCGGATCTCGGCGAGGAACTCGCTGGCCTCACCGATGGAGAGCTCACTCACCTGCGCGATGTTGCGTCCGCCCACGGTGACCGCGAGGCTCGACGGCTTCAACCTGGCACCACCGCAGGTGGAGCAGGGAATCTCGCGCATGTACTCGCCCCAACGCTCGCGGGCGGTGTCGGTCTCGGACTCCGCGTGCCTGCGCTTGACGTAGTGGAGCACCCCCTCGAACTTCTGGGTGAAGGACCGCACCCGTCCGAAACGGTTCTTGTACCTGACCACCACGGGGTCGCCCACGCCGTGCAGCAGTACCTTCCGGGCGGGCGCCGGGAGCTCCTCCCACG
Source organism: Aestuariimicrobium sp. T2.26MG-19.2B (assembly GCF_950101875.1). Lineage (NCBI taxonomy): Bacteria > Bacillati > Actinomycetota > Actinomycetes > Propionibacteriales > Propionibacteriaceae > Aestuariimicrobium > Aestuariimicrobium sp. T2.26MG-19.2B. The sequence goes on from NZ_CATNLW010000001.1 coordinate 165,935, forward strand.
GTGTGGTGACCGAGAAACCCTCCTTCTCCGCGAGGGATTCGTAGACGTGCTCGAAGTGCGCGGCGACCTGGGGGTTGGCCCACGGCGCGATCGCTCCCCCGGCCAGGCTCAGGCTGCTGTCGGGTACCACCAGCTCGGGATCGACCTCCATGGACGTGCCCAGTCCGGTGCAGGTGGGGCAGGCACCCCACGGGCCGTTGAACGAGAACTGACGGGGTTCGAGTTCCTCGATGCTGATGTCGTGCTGGTTGGGGCAGGCCAACTTCTCGGAGTAGCGCCGCTCACGGTCGGGGTCGTCGGGTGAACGGTCGACGAAGTCGATGCCGACCACACCGTTCGCCAACCCCAGCGCCGTCTCGATCGAGTCGGTGAGGCGCTGTTTGGCGCTGGCCTTGATCGCGATGCGGTCGACCACCACGTCGATGTCGTGCTTCTTCTGCTTGTCGAGGACCGGGGGGTTGGTCAGCTGGTGCATCTCGCCGTCGACGCGCACCCTCGAGAAGCCCTGGGTGGAGAACTGCCTGAACAACTCCACGTGCTCGCCCTTGCGTCCGCGCACGGCGGGTGCCAGCACCTGCAGGCGGGTGCCCTCGTCCAGGTTGAGGAGCCGGTCCACGATCTGCTGCGGGCTCTGCCGGCTGATCTCCTCGCCACAGACCGGGCAGTGGGGGATGCCGATGCGGGCGTAGAGCAGGCGCAGGTAGTCCGACACCTCGGTGATGGTGCCCACGGTCGAACGCGGATTGCGACTGGTGGACTTCTGATCGATTGAGACCGCTGGGGACAGACCCTCGATGAAGTCGACGTCGGGCTTGTCCATCTGCCCCAGGAACTGGCGGGCATAGGCCGACAGGCTCTCGACGTAGCGGCGTTGACCCTCGGCGAAGATGGTGTCGAAGGCGAGAGACGACTTGCCCGACCCCGACAGCCCGGTGAACACGATGAGGGAGTCGCGCGGGAGGTCGAGCGACACGTTCCTCAGGTTGTGCATGCGGGCACCGCGGACGACTAGGCGATCATTCACATCGGGAAGCCTAGACCTCGCCCCTGACAGTTTTCGTCCACCGTTTTCGCACAGCGCCCGGGTTCGTTAGGTTGGCGACATGAGCCCGATGACCGCGCCACACCCGCATGGGTGGTCCATCGGTGGCAGCCTGCACGAGGTGCGCTCCCGCAAGCTGGAGATGACACAACGCCTGTTGGGCGAGACCATCCGGCTCTCCGACCGGGAATGGCAGGAGCCCAGTCTGCTGCCCGGGTGGACCCGCGCCCACGTGGCCACCCACGTGGCCCGCAACGCCGACGGATTCGTGCACAGTCTCGACGCCCTCATCAAGGGACGCCCCCAGCGCATGTACTCCTCCGAGGCTGACCGTCAGAGCGACATCGAGCGCGGCTCGCAGCGTACGGGCCTCGACCTGCAGATCGACCTGGACACCTCGGCCGGCAATCTCAACCGGGTGTTCGACCAGATCGAGGGGCTCGACCCCGACACCACGATCGAACTGCGTGCGGGGTTCCGCATCCCGGTGGTCCTGCTTCCCCTGGCCCGACTCAACGAGGTGGTGCTGCACCACATCGACCTGAACGTCGGTTTCATCCCCGACCACGTTCCCCAACCCGTCGCTCGCTGGCTGGTCGAGTGGACCCTGCTGCGGCTGGAGGGACGCGATGACCTGCCCCCGCTGCAACTGTCGTCCACCTCCGGCCTGGAGGCCGCCCTCGGCGGGGTCGGTGACCGGAGCGAGGTGCACGGCTCGGACCAGGCACTGCTCGGGTGGTTGACCGGCCGCAGCCATGGTGACACCGTCCAAGGCACCGGGGGCGTCATGCTCCCCCTGCTCGGCTGACCACCCCTACGGAGAGGATTCACCATGAGCCAACCCATCGAACCCGGTCACCAGCCGGACCGCACGGAACGGGCCCACCACGTCGAACCCGGCGGGCACACCAGCTTCGACCTCGGCGGAGGGGTCACCTGCCACAAGTTGTCGGTGGGCCCGATGGACAACAACGCCTATCTGCTGGTGCCGACGCAGGGGTCGGTGGTCCTGGTCGACGCGGCGAACGATGCCCACCGACTGCTGTCGGCGCTGGGGCAGCGGGCCCTGCACCACCTGGTCACCACCCATCGCCACCACGATCACATCAAGGCGATCGCAGAGGTGGTCGAGGACACCGGTGCCACCTGCTTCTGTGGGACCCCGGACGCCGCGTCCATCGCCGAGGCCACGGGTGTGGAGCAGCGAGGGTTGTGGACTGGTGACCGCGTCGCGCTGCACGAGGGACACCTGGAGGTGATCGGACTGGTGGGCCACACCCCAGGCTCGATCGCCCTGCTGTGGCAGCCCCAGGACGGCCCACCGAGCCTGTTCACCGGCGACAGCCTCTTCCCCGGAGGTCCCGGGAAGACCGCCAGGCCGGATGACTTCAGCTCTCTGATGGACGACCTCGAGGCCAAGATCTTCGACGTGCTGCCGGACGAGACCGTCGTCCATCCCGGTCACGGCGACGCCACCACCCTCGGTGCGGAGCGACCGCACCTGACGGGGTGGCGTGTTCGCGGGTGGTGAACCCCACTGAGCATGTGATCACCGTGCGCACACCGGCCACGACAGCCTCCCTAGGGTGGAACACATGTCAGAGATGACCTTCACCCAACTCGGCCGCACGGGACTCAAGGTGTCCCGCATCGTGCTCGGCACGATGAACTTCGGCCCCCGCACCACTCCCGACGATTCCCACGCCATCATGTCGCGCGCCATTGACGCCGGCATCAACTTCTTCGACTCAGCCAACGTGTACGGCGGCGCCGACAACCGCGGCCACACCGAAGAGATCGTGGGCGACTGGCTCACCAAGTCCGGCAACCGCGACAAGGTGGTGCTGGCCACCAAGGTCTACGGCGACATGACCCCGTGGCCCAACCACGGCAAGCTGTCGGCAGCGAGCATCCGCAAGAACGTGGACGACTCACTGCGCCGCCTGCAGACCGACCACATCGACCTCTACCAGATGCACCACATCGACCGCGCCACTCCGTGGGAGGAGCTCTGGCAGGCGATGGACACCCTGGTCTCCCAGGGCAAGATCCTCTACGTCGGCTCGTCGAACTTCGCCGGCTGGCACATCGCCGCGGCGAACGAGGCAGCCAAGGCCCGCCACACCCTCGGCCTGGTCAGCGAGCAGTCGCTGTACAACCTGGCCGACCGCACCATCGAGCTTGAGGTGATCCCCGCCGCCGAGCACTACGGCCTCGGGGTCATCCCGTGGTCCCCGCTTGCTGGCGGTCTGTTGGGTGGCGTGCTCGCCGGCGCGGCTGAGGGTCGCCGCACCGAGGAGGGCATGCAGAAGCGGATCGAGAAGCTCCGGCCCCAGCTCGAACAGTGGGAGAGCTTCTGCGCCGACCGCGGCGAGAAGCCCGGAGAGGTGGCGTTGGCCTGGCTGTTGGCGAACCCCGTGGTGACCGGTCCCATCGTGGGACCCCGCACCATGGACCAGCTCGAGGGTGCCATCGCTTCGCTGTCGATCGATCTGGACGAGGCTGCCCTGGCTCGCCTCGAGGAGATCTTCCCCGGACCTGGAGGGACTGCCCCCGAGGCCTACGCCTGGTGATCCCACCCGGCACACACGAGGATCGCCGTCACCCCTGGGGGGTGGCGGCGATCGTCGTCGGTGGTTGTGGTGCGAGCTCGCTCACAGCGGCGAGTCGACCGACTCGGGAACTTCGGCGGTCCGCTCCGACCTCGACTTGAGCAGGCTCGCCACGGTGGTCACCAACAGCGTCACCACGATCACCCCGAGCGACAACTCGATAGAGAAGTCGAGGGAGAAGCCGAGCTTCTCGTCGAAGTGGTAGTGGTGCATGGCGTGCAGCACGAGCTTCACACCGATGAACGCCAGGATCACCGACAGGCCGATCGGCAGGTACACCAGCCTCTGCAGCACGTCGCCCAACAGGAAGTACAGCTGGCGCAGGCCCATCAGCGCGAACACATTGGCGGTGAACACCAAGTAGGGCTCCTGGGTGAGCCCGTAGATGGCGGGGATCGAATCGAGGGCGAACAGCAGGTCCGTGGAACCCAGCGCGATGATCACGATCAGCATGGGTGTCATCACGCGCTTGCCGCGGTCGATGATGGTCATGCGGGTGCCGTGGAAGTCCTCGGTGGAACGGAAACGACGCTTGACCCATCGCAGCAGGAAGTTGTCGGTCGCCTCCTCCTCGGTGTCCTTCTCGATGAAGTCCTTCACCAGGTCGACCGCCGTGTAGAGCAGGAACGCGCCGAAGATGAAGAAAACCCATGCTGCGGCGGAGATGATGGCCGCGCCCATTGCGATGAAGATGCCGCGGAAGACCAACGCCAGGATGATGCCGATCAGCAGCGCGAACTGTTGGAGGTGCTTGGGCACCCGCATCTTGGCCATGATGATCAGGAAGATGAACAGGTTGTCTATCGACAGGCTGTACTCGGTCAACCACCCGGCGAAGAACTGCTTTCCGTAGGCTGCCCCGCTGAACACAGTGACGCCGATGCCGAAGATCACCGCCAGACCGACGAAGAGCAGGACGGCCAGCAGGCATTCCTTGAAGGACGGGACGTGCGGTCGGCGACCGATGACCAGCACGTCGATGGCGAGAACGGCGACCATCACCACGATGGTGATGGCCCAGGTGTACATGTGGACGTTCATCCAGCACCCTTCACGGAGAGTTGAGCATGAATCAGGGCTGGAGGTCTCTTCCACCCGATGGCGCCAGCAGCGTCAGGCGGGCGACAGGACCGGGATCTCGTCCGTGTTGACGACCCTGCGCAATGGAGTACTCCCCTCCGCCGACCATTGTGTCACCTTCACCGTGGCCGACCAGCGCTCGGCTGCGATCCCGCCGAGCCAGCACCAACGCAGTGCCCTCATGACAAGCGCGGACGCATCGCCGCAGTGTCCACCGCAACAGTTGGCAAGGGTCAGCGGTTGGCCTCGATCAGCTGGCGCAGTTCCTTCTTGAGGTCCGAGATCTCGTCTCGCAGGCGAGCGGCCACCTCGAACTGCAGTTCGGCTGCCGCGGTGTGCATCTGCGAGGTGAGGTCCTGCACCAGGTCTGCCAGTTCGCTGGCCGCCATGCCCGCGGTGTCGAGCTGGCGGGTGGGCGAGACTGCCGGCACCGGCGACCGTCCCCGGTTGGGCCGTCCCCCCCTCGCCTGGTCGACGAGCTTCTCGGTGTCGGCGTCCTCCCGGGCGAGCATGTCGGTGATGTCGGCGATCTTCTTGCGCAGGGGTTGTGGGTCGATGCCGTGCTCGGCGTTGTAGGCCTGCTGGATGGCACGTCGTCGGTTGGTCTCCTCGATCGCGGACTCCATCGAGGGTGTGATCTTGTCGGCGTACATGTGAACCTGGCCGGCCACGTTGCGGGCGGCTCGTCCGATGGTCTGGATGAGGGAACGATCCGAGCGCAGGAAGCCCTCCTTGTCGGCGTCGAGGATGGCCACCAGGCTCACCTCGGGCAGGTCGAGCCCTTCTCGCAGAAGGTTGATGCCGACCAGCACGTCGTACTCGCCCATGCGCAGTTCGCGCAGCAACTCGATGCGTCGCAGCGTGTCGACCTCCGAGTGCAGGTAGCGGGTGCGGACTCCGTTCTCCATCAGGTAGTCGGTCAGGTCCTCGGCCATCTTCTTGGTCAGGGTGGTCACCAGCACCCGCTCGTTCTTCTCGACCCGGCCACGGATCTCGCCCATCAGGTCGTCGATCTGCCCCTTGGTGGGCTTGACCACCACTTCGGGGTCGACCAGTCCGGTCGGGCGGATGATCTGCTCGACGAAACCGTTCGACCGTGCCAACTCGTACTTGCCCGGGGTGGCCGACAGGTAGACCGTCTGCCCGATCCGGTCGACGAACTCCTCGAACTTGAGGGGACGGTTGTCCATGGCGCTCGGCAGCCGGAAGCCGTGCTCCACCAGGGTGCGCTTGCGAGACATGTCGCCCTCGAACATGCCCCCGATCTGGGGAACGGTGACGTGCGACTCGTCGACCACCAGCAGGAAGTCCTCGGGGAAGTAGTCGAGCAGGCAGCTGGGGGCCGAGCCTGCCTCGCGTCCGTCGATGTGGCGGGAGTAGTTCTCGATGCCCGAACAGGTTCCGATCTGGCGCATCATCTCGATGTCGTAGCTGGTGCGCATGCGCAGCCGCTGGGCCTCGAGCAGCTTGTCCTGCTTCTCGAGCTGGGCCAGGCGCTGTTCGAGCTCCACCTCGATCTTTGAGATGGCCCGCTCCATCCGCTCGGGACCGGCGGAGTAGTGGGTCGCGGGGAAGATGGCCAGCACGTCGTCGTCGGTCACCACCTCTCCGGTGAGCGGATTGAGCGTCGAGAGTGCCTCGATCTCGTCGCCGAAGAACTCCACCCGCCAGGCCAGCTCCTCCCACATCGGGAACACCTCGAGGGTGTCTCCCTTCACCCGGAACGTCCCGCGGGTGCCTGCCAGGTCGTTGCGCGCGTACTGGATGCCCACCAGCGCCCGCAGCAGGGCGTCACGGTCCCACTCGTCGCCCACCTGCAACTGGATGGCCCGGTCGAGGTACTCCTCGGGGGTGCCCAGACCGTAGATGGCTGACACGGTGGCGACCACGATGCAGTCGCGTCGGGTGAACAACGAGTGGGTCGCCTGGTGGCGGAGCCTCTCGACCTCCTCGTTGAGTGAGGAGTCCTTCTCGATGTAGGTGTCCGTCTGGGGTACGTAGGCCTCGGGCTGGTAGTAGTCGTAGTACGAGACGAAGTACTCCACCGCATTGTCGGGGAAGAACTGCCTCAGTTCATTGGCGAACTGGGCGGCCAGCGTCTTGTTGGGTTGCATCACCAGCACGGGACGCTGCAACCGCTCGGCGAGCCAGGCCACCGTCGCTGTCTTGCCCGTGCCCGTCGCCCCGAGCAGCACGACATCGTTCTCGCCTGCGCGGATACGGCGTTCGAGTTCGGCGATGGCCGCTGGCTGGTCACCGGACGGCTCGAAGTCGGCCTGCATCGTGAACGGCGCGACTCGACGCTGCAACTTCTCCTTGGGACGCATGGGAACCAGCGTAGACAGCAGCCCTGACAAAACTGATGGGCCGGCCTCCGCTCACCGCGGAAGCCGGCCCATCCTGACCATCAGGAGCTCACAGGATCATGAGCTGCATCCCAGTCCACACCCCTCACGCCCCATCCTCAGACCATGGACGAGAGGACCTGGTTGACGACCTTTGAGAAGTCATCGCTGTTGGCCTTGACGTCATCGACGCTCCCGCCCACGAGGGTTGCGGCGAAGGCCGCGTCATCGGCCTTGCGCACCGACACCACGGTGTCGATCACGACTGTGTCCGACCCACCCGAACTGACGTCGACACCGGCCAAGGCCCCTTCGGCCACGGACAGGGCAGGGTCGACCTCGTGCACCTTGACCTGGCCCGCCTTGGCGTCCTGCAGGCTCTCGGCCTGACGGTCGAGGTACGCCTTGACCTCTGCCGCAGCGTCCTTCCCGCCCGGTGTGTAGGTCTGCAACAGCAGCGCCGACCCGTCCGCGGCCTGCAGCACGTAGAAGTCCTTGCTGGTGTCGTGCTTGACCACCTTCCATCCCTGGGGGACGGACGCCCGGATGTTGTGGCGGAAGGCCAGTTCGTCACTCGTCCCCGGCTCTTCGGTCGGTTCGGCGGATGAACTGGCGCTCGGGCCGCCGGAGGTGTCGGCCGAGGCGCTCGAGGAGGGCTCCTGGCTGGGCTCGTCGCTCGGCTCCGGGGCCGTCGGTGTCGACACCGAGATGGGCGCGGTCGGTTCAGGCCCCGCCTTGCCCCTGGACCCCACCAGCCCGATCACGACTCCGAGCACCACGACCAGCGCGATGCCGATGGCGACCATCACCAACACGGGACGACGACGCCCCGGTCGCGGGGGTTGGGCACCCCCGAATCCGGTGAAGCCCTGACCGCCACCTTGGCCGTAGGGCTGTCCGGGCTGCTGACCGTAGGGCTGTCCGGGCTGCTGACCGTAGGGCTGACCGGGCTGCTGACCATACGGCTGACCGGGCTGCTGACCATACGGCTGACCGGGCTGCTGACCATAGGGCTGACCTGGCTGCTGACCATAGGGCTGACCGGACTGCTGACCATACGGCTGCCCTTGGGGCTGACCGTAGGGCTGCGCGGGCTGCTGGCCCCACGACTGAGGCGACTGCCCCTGCTGGTTCGGGCTGCTCATGAGCGGGCCTCCAGATCATCGTTGCGGGCATCATCGGGGGCGGTGGGCGCTGGACCTGCACCTGCCAACACGGCGCGTTGCGGGTGCAGGCGTCCCCTGACCGTTGACTTCTGTGCCAGTCCACAGTTCGAGCAGAACGCGGCCCCGCCGAGCAGCGGCATCTCGCAGGAGGCGCAATGGGTGAGGTCGCCCTCGACACCGACGCCGCCGGCCCCATGACGGGCGGTGGCCTCGAGCGCTGCCTCGACCAGACCGGTCTGCAGCACTCCCCTGATCCTGATCAGCAGTGCGCCGAGCAGCACGCCCCCGAGCACCACGGACAACACCAGACCGAGCCAGACAGGGGTCACGAAGCTCAGCAGATAGGTGCCACCGAAGTAGAGAGCGTTCCAGGCGACTGCCTCGAGCACTGCCAACAGGTAGCGCACCGTGAAGCCGTCATAGCCCTTCCCCAGCCCCGAGAACTCTGCACATGCGATGCCCGAGGCGGTCCCGATCACCAACGGCTTGATGAAGCCCTCGAGCACCAGCAGCGCCACCCAGGTGGCTGCGCTCTGTCCCGGTGCGTGGAAGCCCTGCCCCAGCAGGTCCCAGTGCTTGACCAGGGTGTCGGCCGTGGCGAACGCCACGCCCGAGATGACCCCGAAGGTCAGACCGTCCATCAGGTCGTCGAACTCCGGTCGAGCCGCCAGCACCACCGGGCCCACCTGCCGGATGAGTTCACCCACGACCGGCACGAGCAAGGCGGTGATCAGCACGCCCGCCATCGTCGGGGTGGCTGCCGCGTCGAACGCGCGCGCACTCACCAGGGGACCCCGCAGCGTCGTCCACCCCACCGTGAACAGGGCCGCCAGCGCGAACGTGAGTCCGAACGCCAGGCCGGTGACGGGCAAGGGTTCGTCCTCCCAGAGGTTCACGTCGTAGAGGTAGACGATGTAGATCAGAGGGATGGCCAGGGCCGCCACGAGGATGGCCACGGGAAGCGCACCCAGCAGGGCGGCGACCACGGCGACCACGAAGGACACCCCAAAGGCGATCTGGTACGTGCGGGGACGTTCGGCGGCACCCTTCGGCATGATCGACGAGACCAGCCGGAAGGAACGCACCGGCTCGTCGGGTTTGGCCGCGAAGGAGCGACGGGCGCCGTCGCCCGCCGAGAGGTCGTGACCGCAGGCGTGGCAGAAATGTCCAGCCTCCGGCAGTTCGGTGCCGCAGCGTGGGCAGCTCACAGGTCGCTCCTTGGAGTGGGGGGACTGCGCCGAGCAGGCGCGTGACGGGTCCAGTCAATCCCATCGGAGGGTTAGTTGACCTTCAACGACAACCGGGTCAGGCCTGCAGCTGACGCCACCACTGGTCCACCTGCGCGATCAGCGCAGCCCTGTCGCCGGAATTGTCGAACACCGTGGTGGCGGCCCCCAACCGCTGATCGCGGCTCGCCTGCGCCCGCATCCGAGCCTCAGCCGAGGCCGGCGTGAGACCCGAACGACGGACGAGACGTTCGCGCTGCAGATCCTCGGGAAGGTCGACGACGATGACCTCGTCGAAGGCGCCGGACTGCCCCGTCTCGACCAGCAGGGGGATCATCTCGACCACCACCCGGCCGGGATGGGAACGGCGAAGGGTCGACGCGAGTGCCCGGACCCGCGGGTGGATGATCGCCTCGAGGTCACGACGGGCGGTGTCGTCCGCGAAGACGATCTGACCGAGGCGGGCCCGATCCAGTCCGCCCCCCTCCCCCACCACCTGCGGTCCGAACCTGGCAATCACCTGGGCGAGGCCGTCGGTGCCGGGCTCAACGACGCGCCGGGCGAGCTCGTCGGCATCGATCACCACGGCCCCCAACTCGGTCAGCCGCTCGGCAACGGTGGACTTGCCCGAGGCGATTCCCCCCGTCAGCCCGATCCGCCGCGGCTGCGCAGAGCGAGGTGGATGAGGGGCCATGCCACCAGTCTTGCGCATCGGGCGCTGCCCGCAGTGGGCGTTGTCACCGACGGGTAGACTGGCATCAGCTGTAGGCACAAGCCCGTGGCCGAACCGACGCCGAAGCGTCCCCACGCCACCAAGCAGAGAGCCAGGTGCAGCAGACATGAGCGAGACGCTGCTTCGTTCGTCGCCCGCGACGGACACCCCCTCGAAATACGTCGACGCCGCCTCGTTCCCACCCCAGCTGCGTGCCTTCGTCGAGGTGTCGACCCTCGCCAAGGGTCTTGGACTGATGAAGCGGGCGCGCTGGTTCTACGCCCTGTTGCTCACCATCCTGGCCCTCGGGCTGGGCGGCTGCATCGCCGGGTTCATCCTGCTGGGGCACAGCTGGTTCCAGCTCCTGATCGCAGCGGCGCTGGGCATCATCTTCACCCAGGTCGCGTTCGTCGGACACGAGGCCGACCACCGTCAGATCCTCGAATCCGGGGAGAACAACAACCGCCTGGCCAGATTGCTGGCCACGGGCGTGGTGGGGCTGTCGCTGTCGTGGTGGCAGAACAAGCACTCGCGGCACCACGGCAACCCCAATCGGGTCGGCAAGGACCCCGACATCGAACGCGACACCATCTCATTCCTGGAGGAGGACGCCAGCCGGGCCAAGGGCTGGCTCCGGTGGGTCACCAAGCGGCAGGGTTGGCTGTTCTTCCCGCTGCTCACCCTCGAGGGCCTGAACCTGCACCTGCACAGCGTGCGTCACGTGCTGGGCCGGGGCAAGGTCGACAAGCGGGCCACGGAGATCGTTCTGCTGGCGGTGCGCTTCGCCGCAGTTCTGGTGCCCGTGTTCTGGCTCCTGCCGCTGGGGATGGCCTTCGCCTTCGTCGGGGTGCAACTGGCGGTGTTCGGCGTGTACATGGGCGCATCGTTCGCGCCGAACCACACCGGCATGCCGATCATCGACAAGCGGGCCCGACTGGACTTCTTCACCAAGCAGGTGCGGACCTCCCGCAACATCCGGGGGGGTTGGGCGGCCAGCCTCCTGATGGGCGGCCTCAACTACCAGATCGAGCACCACCTCTTCCCGACCATGGCGCGCCCTCACCTCGGCAAGGCCCGAGCCATCGTCCGCGACTACTGCCGCAAGCACAACGTGCCCTACACCGAGACCACCCTGCTGGCCAGCTACGGCATCGTCGTCCGCTACCTCAACGAGGTGGGACTGCACGCGCGTGACCCGTTCGACTGCCCCATGAACGCGCAGTACCGCCGGGTGTGACCCCGACGTGACGCGACGACGTCCCGGCACCCTCGGGTGCCGGGACGTCCTTGTTCAGGCGGGCTTGAGGTTCAGCAGGGTCAGGATCGAGTGATTGACCCCACCGACGCCCGGCAGGTAGGCGGTCGCACCGGGCTCGGGGAAGCCCGTCCACTTCCGTGAACTCCACAGCACACCCTGGGCGTTGGTCATCACGGGGATGAACGGGGCGTCGTCCGCCACGGCCTTCTGCATGGCCTCGATCAGCGGCTTCAGCCCCTCTGCGTCGTCGGAGCGGAAGTCACTCATCTTCTTGACGTTGTCCTGCATGGCCTTGTTCTGCCAACGACCGTAGTTGCCCCACACGTTCTCCTTGGTGCCGATCGGCTGCCAATTGCTCTTGGAGTACTGCGCGAAGGCCTGGTAGTAGTTGCCCGAACTGACGCCTCCTGCGGCGAACATGTCGTACTCGCCCTTGACCGCCTTGTCGTTGAAGACCTGGGTGGGGGTGGGTTGCCAGGCAACCTTGACCCCCAACGCCTTCATCCACTGGTCGATCAGCACCTGGCCCAGCTGCATCCAGACCTGGTTGGAGTTGTCGAGCACCAGCGCGATCGGGTGCGCCTTGCCACCCTTGCTGAGGTGACCGTCCACCACGGTCCAGCCGGCGTCTGCGAGAGCCTTCTTCGCGCCCTCGACATCGGCCTTCTGCGCCTGCTTGTAGTCGGGAAGCAAGGTGTCGGAGTACACCTGCGGGTCGAGGCCGGTGACGCTCGGCACGGTGTAGCCGGTCGCCGCCAAGTCTGCCGCCGCCTGCAGGTCGAGGCTTCCGCGCAGAGCGGTGCGCACGGCGACGTCGTTGAAGGGCGCCTTGAGGCAGTTGAAGGTGATGATCTGCGAGCCGCCCGAGGGGTAGACCGAGAAGTGGTTGAGCTCGGGGTTCTTCGCCACGAAATCCTTCTCGATGCCGGGGGCGGTGCCCTCAGCGAGGTCGAGGTCGCCACGGTCGAGTTGGCTCTCGACCCCGCCGATGGGCCCCATGGGTTTGAACTTCACCGTCTTCACTCCGTTGCCCTTGCCGCCCCAGTAGTCCTCGCGCCAGGTGTAGGTGACCAATTGCGGGTCGAACGACTCCAGGGTGCAAGGACCGGTGCCGACGGGCTTGTCATTCGTGTCGGTCTTGCGGTCCTTCGACTTCCACACGTGGGCCGGGATGATCGGGTAGTACATGGCGTAGCTGGCCATCTGCTGGTACTCGGCGTCGTTGAAGTAGACCTTGCAGGTGTACTTGTCGGTCGCCTCCGGGGGCTTCTTCGCCCAACACTTCTCCGGGTCGGGGCAGGCGTCGCCGTTGATGAAGCCCAGCGTGTAGGCGAAGTCGTCCGCGGTCATCTCGACGCCGTCGGACCACTTCACACCCTTGCGCAGGTGGAACACCATGGTCGACCCGTCGTCCTCCATCTCGTAGCTCTCGGCGAGCATGGGGATGAAGTGGCCGGGCTTGGTGTAGTCGAGCGCGAACGGCGATTCATAGATCAAGTTGAGGCCGGGGGCCGTGCCGTTCTGGTTGGCGCCGTACCAGTTGAAGTTCTTGGGGTACGTCGGTCCACCCGAGGCGAGGGTGATGACACCGTCATTGGTGGCCACCTTGCTCGCGGACGAACCGGACGTGGCACTGGTTCCGGAACCGCCCGGCTTGGCGCCTCCCTGGCCGGCGCAGGCAGCCGTGCCTGCGAGCGCGCCGACGGACAGCGTCGCCAGCACGGCACGACGTGACAGGTTCAGAGACATCGTTGTTCCTTCATGGTTGGGGTGCCGTCGCAGCGCGACGGAGGTGGGGGGTCACTGCTCGTCCTCGAGCAGCCAACAGGCGGCGGCCTGGTCGCCGACCTGAAGCAAGGGGGGACGCTGCTCCCGGCAGCGGTCCATCACGAAGGGGCAGCGTGGGGCGAACCGGCAACCCGTCACCTCTTGGGAGACGTCGACCGGCTCTGCGTCCCCGACGACCTGGACCCGCCGGTTCAGTCCGCTGCCCTTGTGGTGCGCCGGGTCGGGGGCGGAGGCCACCAGCAGCCGGGTGTAGGGGTGCCTGGGGTTCTGCACCACGTCGTCGGTCGGCCCCTGTTCGACGATCCGGCCGCCGTACATCACCATGATCCGGTCGGAGATGTAGCGCGCCGATGCGATGTCGTGGGTGATGTAGAGAATGGCCACCCGCTCGGAATCTCGCAGGTCGCGCAACAGGTTCAGGATGTCGAGGCGGATGGAGGCATCGAGCATCGAGGTGGGCTCGTCGGCGAGCAGGAGCCGAGGCCGCACGGCCAGCGCCCGAGCGATCGCCACCCGCTGTCGTTGCCCACCCGACAGGGAGGTGGGGTAGGCGTCCACGAACTGTTCGGGCGGGGTGAGGTTCACCTTCGCGAGAAGTTCTGCGACGAGCTCCCTCTCGTTACGACGCCCTTTGGCTCGTCCGTGGATGCGCAGGGCGCGGCCCAAGATGTGACGCAAGGGTTTGAGGGTGTTCAGCGAGGCGAAGGGATCCTGATAGATCATCTGCACATTGCCGTAGTAACGCACCTTGTCGCGCTGGCGGCGCGGGAGTTCCTTCCCGGCCACGACGAGGTCCCCGGAGGTGGGCGGGTGGAGGAGAGCCAACATCCGCGCCAAGGTGGTCTTGCCCGATCCGGACTCCCCGACCAATGCCACGATGGTGCCGGGTTCGATGTCGAAGTCGACCTCCTCAACGGCTCGGATCGTGGTTCGACCTCCTCCGCGTGACCGTCCCTGGAAGTGCCTGGTCAGCCTTCTCGCGCTGACGATCGGCCCTCCGGAAGGCGACGGGCCGGAACCCGGCAGGCCCGGCGGGTTGGCGGGCAGGGTGGCCGTCATCGCTGCGCTCCTTCCATGGTCGAGGCCAGGAGGGCCTCGGAATCGACCGCGACGGCATCTGGCCTGGCGGCATCCTCGTCCTGCCGCCGGGTCTCGTCCCGATCGAGCGGGTGCAGGCAGGCGGCCAGGCCGGGCTCGCCGGCCCCGGTCGTCGGCATCGTCCTCAACTCGGGTCGAAGGGCCAGACAGTCGTCCTGCGCGTGCGGGCACCTCGGCGCGAAGGCGCAACCGACAGGTAGATTCAGCAGGTTCGGCGGCGTCCCAGAGATGCCGGTGAGTCGACGCACCGGTTCGCTCAGCGGAGGGAAGGCGTTGCGCAGGCCCTGGGTGTACGGGTGCCGTGGGTGGGCGTAGATCTCGGCCGCGTCGCCCACCTCGACCACACGGCCGCCGTACATGATGGCGATCCGGTCAGAGATCTCGAGCAACAGCGAGAGGTCGTGGGTCACCATGATGATGGCAAAACCCAATCGCTCCTGCAGGGCCAGTACCTGGTCGAGGATCGTGCGCTGCATGACGACGTCGACCGCAGTGGTCGGCTCGTCCATCACCACGAGGTCGGGGTCGCACGCCAGCGCCAAGGCGATCAGGGAACGTTGCCGCATACCGCCGGAGAGCTGGTGGGGATACGCGGTGGCGTAGTCGGGAGCGATGCCGACCATGCGCAGGAGTTCCGTGATGCGCTCGTCGACCTGACCGCGGGTCATCGTCGGGTTCTTGAGTGTGATCACGTCGGCGAACTGGGCGCGCAGACGCATCACGGGATTGAGGCAGGCCATCGCGGACTGCATCACGATTGACAGGTCGGACCACCGCAACGGTGACATCGCCCGTTCATCGAGGCGGACGAGGTCGACGGGTGGTCTCCCACCCCCTCGATGGAAGATCACCTCACCCCCCGAGGTCACGGCCGGGGTGCGTTGCAGGCGCAGCAGAGCGGTCAGCAGGGTCGACTTGCCCGAGGCCGACTCGCCTGCGATGCCCAGGATCTCGCCGCGGCGCACGGTCAGGGTGACGTCGTCGCAGGCAGGCACCTCGCCGGCCTCGGTGAGGTAGCGCACCGAGAGGTTGCGGATCTCGAGCAGGGGGCCGGTGTGGTGATCCCGCTCAGCCGGCAGCGTCTGGTCGGTGGGGGTCATCGGGTCACCGCCCCAGTGACCGGCCGGACTTCATGGTGGGAACCCTTCCGGGTGCGCTTGAAGAACTGGCGCACCAGTACCTCCTGCTTGGAGTTGAGGACCGGATTGACGATCTCGTCGATGCCGAAGTTGATGAGGGCGGTGCTCAGTCCGAGCAGGGCGATGGCGATGCCGGGCGGGGCGAACCACCACCAGTAGCCACGAAAGAGCGCGTTCTGGCCCTCGGCGTAGGCGATCTCGGTGCCCCAGGAAACAGTTTCCGGGTCGCCGATGCCCAGGAAAGCCATCGACGCCTGGGTGAAGACGCCGTAGACGAAGGCCGTCAGGAACATGCTGGACGCCACGCCGTTGAGATGGGGTGCGACCTCGACCGCGATGATCCGCCAGCGTGACTCACCGGTCGTCCGCAGAGCCGCGGTGAAGTCTCGTCCGCGCAGGCTCATGGCTTGGGCGCGGATGCGGCGCGCCCCACCGGGCCACTCGAAGGCGCCGATGATCAGGGAGACCGACAGCCAGTCGAGTTTCTGCACGTAGCCGGCGATGATCAGCGTGACGGCGAAGCTCGGCATGGTCAGGAACAGGTTGGTGAAGGTGTTCAGCACCTTGTCGGCCCAGCCCCCGATGAATCCCGCCCAGGTGCCGATCACCACACTCAGCGCCGTGGCGATCGTTCCCGAGGCGAGACCGACGAGCAGGGAGCCACGTGCCCCCCAGACGATGCGGGCGAGCACGTCCTGACCGGACGAGGTGGTGCCGAGCCAGTGTTGTGCGCTCGGCGGCATGCCGGCGTTTGCGGTGTCGAGCTCAAGCGGGTCGAGGCCGAGGAAGGTGGAGCACAGCCATGGGCCAACCGTCGCCATCAATGCGAAGAAGGCCATCAGCGCGATGCCAGCCCGCACCATCGGCAGTCCCAGAAATCTTCTGGTCATCAGGCGTCTCCTTCTCGGGTGCGGGGATCGAGCAGCACGTAGATCGAGTCGGCGATGAAATTGGCAGCCAAGGTGAGGAACACCGTCATCAGCAGGATCGCCTGCATCACCGGGTAGTCACGCTGACCGATGGCATTGCCCAACAAGTTGCCCATGCCCGGGTAGACGAAGACAGACTCGACCAACACGATTGAGCCGAGGAGTCCGCCCACTGCTTGGGCCAGGCCCGTGACGTTGGGCAGGATGGCGTTGCGTGCGGCGTAGCGCATCAGGACCACCCACCGCGAGAGCCCCTTGGCTCGGGCAAGCGTGACGTAGTCCTCGCTGGTGGTGGCGATGGTCATGTTGCGCATGCTGAACAACCATCCTGCGAATCCCACGATGACAAGCACCAACGCTGGCAGCGTCCCGTGGGTGACCACCGAGGTGAGGAAGGGGCCGTTTGCCCAGGAGTGGTTGCGCTGCTCGGCGTCGTATCCACCCTGGGCCGGGAAGTAGTAGTTGCGGTAGGCGAAGAACCAGGCCGCCATGATCGCGAGCCAGAAAGCCGGGATCGAGTGGAAGAACATCAACACCGGGGTGAAGGCCTTGTCGGCCATGCCCGAGGGCTTCCACCCGAGCCAGGCCCCCAGCAGGGTGCCGATCAGCCAGGCGAGCACCAGCGTGATCAGTCCGAGGCCGAGCGTCCATGGCAAGGTCTGGGCCAGCAGTTCTGAAACGGGAGTCGGGTACTGCATGACGGACCTGCCCAGGTCACCGCGCGCCAATTGGGTGAGGTAATCGACGAACTGCAGGGGTAGTGGGCGGTTGGGATCGCCGTACAGGGCATAGATGTTGTCGATCAGGTACTGAGGTGGCGGCGCACCCGTGGCCTGCTGGATCCGAAGGAACATGTCCTGCACCGGATCCCCCGGCATCAGCCGGGGAAGCATGAAATTCATCACCACGGCCAGGACGGCGGTACCCGTGTAGATACCCAGTCGGCGACCCAGGAAGACCAGCCACTGGGGCATCCCTCGGGGCCCTGGACGCTGCGCAGCCTCAGCCCGGGACCCCCCGTCTGTCTTCGCGTCCACGCTCACGTCGTCTCCCGGCTTCGTTGCTCGTCGGGGTACATCTTGCACACAATCAATAAGTAAGTAAATAATCAACCAAGACAGGGAGCGACACCCATCGATCACCACGGCGGTGACGGGGTGGCTTCAGGAAAGATGGGCCCCATGACCCACCCGTCGAGCATCGGAGGCGCTCCGCAGCGCCTGATGCGCCAGGTCAACGACCGTGTCTTCTGCGAGCTCCTGGCGCAGCATGGTCCATCGACGCGGCCGCAACTTGCCCGATTGGCTGGACTTTCGAGTCCAGCGGCGCTCAATGTGATTGAGCGGCTGCAGGCCGAAGGACTGGTGGTGGCCGATGGCTTCGACGAGGCCAGCCGTCCCGGCCCCAAAGCGGCCAAGTTCACCCTGGCGGCCGACCTCGGACTGGCCACGGCCGTCGAGGTGCACGGAGACGTGCTCCTCGTCAGCCATTCCCCGCTGGGCTCGACCCAGGCACTGGGCCACGACGTGGAACTCGATCGTGACCGAAGGCTCGACGACGCCATCGTCGAGGCGGTGAACGCGACCATCCCCCCTGAGTCGTACCGGCACCACGCCGTGTCGATCGCCCTGCCGGGCGCCGTCGACCCGCTCACTGGCGACGTGCTCTTCTCGACCGAGCAGCCCCGCTGGGTTGCGGGCACCGCCCATCGGATCGCGCAGCGCCTCGAGGGAGCCCACGTCGCCTTCGACAACGAGGTGAACTTCAGGGCCATCGCCGAAAAGTTGCACGGGGTGGCCGCCGATGCCGAGGACTACGTGCTGGTGAGCTTGGGCAGTGGCGTAGGCGCTGCCGTGGTGCTCAGCGGCCGGGTTCATCGGGGCGCCCACGGCGCGGCCGGCGAGATCGGGTTCATGCACACGGGCGAAGCCGGCCAGACGCCCTACCAGGACCGTGCGGGTGCCTGGAACCTGGCGCACACCGTCGGGCGCGAGCACAGCCCCGGGCATGCGTGGCTCGATGAGATCACCGGCAGCGAGCCCTTGGGCTCACCGGTCTGGGATGCGCTGGCCGAGCGGATCGCACCCGGCATCGTCAACATCGCCACCACGCTCGACCCGGAACTGGTCATCCTGGCCGGGGAGACCTCGCGCGTTGCCGGGGAGTCGCTGCGCGCGGCCCTCGAGGCCATCCTGCGCACGACCCTGCACTGGCCCCCGCCGATGGTGCGCTCCAGTGACCTGGGGGACGAAGCCGTGCGTCTGGGGGCCTTGGACGAAGCCCGTTCGGCCCTGGCACGCGCCGCCTTCATGCCGCACCGCTGACACCTGGCGCTGACACTTGGCAGGGACAGAACGAGGAAGGCCCCCGACCATGTGGTCGGGGGCCTTCCTGGTGGCTGTCAGCCGAAGGGCGGTCAGTTGCCGCCGGTCAGCTTGTCGCGCAGGGCCTGCAGCGCCTCGTCCGAAGCGAGCGAACCAGCGCCCGGCTCCTCGGTCGATGCGAAGCTGGTCGTGGTGGCCGACTCGGTGGCAGCGTTCTGGTCGGCCTGCTCGGCCTCCTCGACCTGACGCTTGTGCGCCTCCCAACGGGACTGCGCCTCGGCGTACTGGGACTCCCAGGCACGCTGCTGCTCCTCGTAGCCTTCCTTCCACTCGTTGGACTCCGGATCGAAGCCCTCGGGGTAGATGTAGTTGCCCTGGTCGTCGTAGCTGGCGGTCATGCCGTACAACGAGGGGTCGAAGTCGTCAGCGGCGACGTCGACACCAGCGTTGGCCTGCTTCAGCGACAGCGAGATACGACGACGCTCGAGGTCGATGTCGATGATCTTGACCATGACCTCGTCGTTGACGGTGACGACCTGCTCGGGGATCTCGACGTGACGCTCAGCGAGCTCAGAGACGTGCACCAAGCCCTCGATGCCCTCCTCGACGCGGACGAACGCACCGAAGGGCACCAGCTTGGTGACCTTTCCGGGCACGATCTGGCCGATGGCGTGGATGCGTGCGAAGGTCTGCCACGGGTCTTCCTGGGTGGCCTTCAGCGACAGCGAGACACGCTCGCGGTCCATGTCGACCTCCAGCACCTCGACGGTGACCGGGGTACCGACCTCGACGACCTCGGACGGGTGGTCGATGTGCTTCCACGACAACTCCGAGACGTGCACCAGACCGTCTACCCCACCGAGGTCGACGAAGGCACCGAAGTTGACGATCGACGAGACGACGCCCTTGCGGATCTGGCCCTTCTGGAGCTGGGTGAGGAAGTTCTGGCGAACCTCGCTCTGGGTCTGCTCGAGCCAGGCACGGCGAGACAGCACGACATTGTTGCGGTGCTTGTCGAGTTCGATGATCTTGGCCTCGAGCTCCATGCCGACGTAGGGCTGCAGGTCACGGACGCGACGCATCTCGACCAGCGATGCGGGCAGGAAGCCCCGCAGACCGATGTCGACGATCAGACCACCCTTGACCACCTCGATCACGGTGCCGGTGACGACGCCGTCCTCCTCCTTGACCTTCTCGATCGTGCCCCAGGCGCGCTCGTACTGAGCCCGCTTCTTCGACAGGATCAGGCGGCCTTCCTTGTCTTCCTTCTGCTGGACGAGAGCCTCGATCTCGTCGCCGACCTGGACGACCTCGAAGGGGTCCACGTCGTGCTTGATGGAAAGTTCCTTGGAAGGAATGACGCCCTCGGTCTTGTAACCGATGTCGAGGAGGACTTCGTCGCGGTCAACCTTGACGACGGTGCCGGTGACGATGTCACCGTCATTGAAGTACTTGATGGTGGCGTCGACGGCGGCCAGGAAGGCTTCCGGCGAGCCGAGGTCGTCAAAGGCGACCTGGGTCGAGGCCTCAGTGGAGGAGGTCATGTAGTAGGTGCTCCGATGGTTGGACAATGCTGATGACGCACCATCACCCTGCGGCTACTTGGAAGTCTCCCCCCACCGCAGACCCACTCACTCGGTACGGAACAGGACAGGTCACAGTGCCCGTCCAGAGTACTCGCGGTCAACCGCGAGGGTCAATCCGGGCTTGCCCGCACTCGGTACGCTGATGCGCGAGGGAGGCATGGCTCCGCGCAGACCCTTGGACCGGGTGCCACACGGCGTCCGGCAGCACGACAGCAGCGATCCACCACACTCCCGTCCGCAGCACCCCCGACCACGCAGCCACCCGAGAGGACCACGACGACCATGGCCGACCAGGCCCCCGTGCCAGCCAGTCCGCAGCCAGACGGCCTCCCCGGACGCGGCCGGTCGTCCAGCCCTGGACGGGGACCCTCCCGCCTGGTCGTGCTGCTGGTGGTCCTGGTGATCCTGGTGGGGGCTGGCTTCGCGATCTGGCGAGCGACGAACCGGCAACCGGGAGTCGCGGCGCCGCCAGCCAGCCCGGAGACCAGCACCTCCGCGACCATCGTTGCCCCGACACCGGCGTCCCCGACTAGCTCCGGCACCACGCCTGCCCAACCGACTCCGACTGCCTCCTCGTCCACACCGTTGCCGCCCGGCTGCAGCAGCCCGACCGCCCCGATGGACGATCCGCAGCGGCTGTCGATCGAGTCGATGAAGGTCGACTCCCCCATGCTGTCGCTGGGACTGGACGAGAGCGGGTCGGCGGCTGCCCCACCCAAGGACCAACCCCGCACCGTCGGCTGGTTCGACCAAGGTCCCAAGCTCGGTTCGGGTCAGGGCCACGCCGTGCTGACCATCCACACGTACCGGAATGGCAACGCCCTGGGAAACGAGTTGGCCGACCCGAACTCGGGACTGCGACCCGGGGCCCTGGTGAGGGTCAGCGACGGGCGCGGGAACACCGTCTGCTACACCTTCAGCCGCTCCACCAAGGTGTGGGTCAAGGACTACGACCCCAACTCGACCGTGCTCTACGACGACGCGGGGGCCCCCGAGGCGATCATCGTCATCTGCTGGGACTTCAACCGGGCCACGGCCGCGTGGGACTCGCGCATCCTGTTCCACCTCACACCACTCGCCCCTTCCGCCTGACTCCAGCCCTGACCTGTCCGGCCCCGCAGCTGCGCGGCCCCGGCCCGACCACCCCGCGCCTGCCTAGAGTGGGCTCATGCGGCGCAGCAGCACGACCCCCCTCCCCTCCGACCTGGCCGAGGAGTTGACGCGGCTGTTGGGCCGGGCACGTGTGCGCACCTCGCCGCTCGACCGGGCCACCACCGCCGTCGACGCCAGCCACTTCCTGCTCACCCCCCAGGCCTCCTTGGTCGCGGCCGACGCCTCGCAGGTGGCGACGATCCTGGGGGTGGCCACCCGCCATCGCACGTCGGTCACCTTCCGGGCCGGGGGCACGTCTCTGTCCGGGCAGGCGCAGTCGTCCGCACTGCTCGTCGACGTGCGTCGCGGGTTCCGCTCCATGGAACTGTTGGACGAGGGAGCCCGCCGGGTTCGGCTCGGCCCCGGTATGACCGTGCGCGAGGTCAACTCCCGGCTGGCCAGGCACGGACGCAAACTCGGCCCCGACCCCGCCTCGGAGGTGGCCTGCACCGTCGGCGGGGTGGTGGCCAACAATTCGTCCGGCATGACCTGCGGGGTCGAGCAGAACTCGTACCGGACGGTGGATTCCATGGTGGTGGTGCTGGCCTCCGGCACCGTGCTCGACACCGGTGCCCCCGACGCAGATGCCCAGTTGGCGGCGGACGAACCGGCCCTGCACTCCCTCCTGGTGTCCCTGTCGGCGCAGGCGCGGCGAGCCGACCTCGCCCAGGAGATCGGACGACAGTTCGCCCGCAAGAACACCATGGGCTATGGACTGAACGCACTCGTCGACCACGACTCCCCCGCCAAGGCGCTCGAGCACCTGATGGTGGGCTCCGAAGGGACGCTCGGGTTCATCGCATCGGTGGTGATGAACACCGTGCCCCTGCTGCCCCATGTCTCGACGGCCTTGTTGACCTTCGGATCGCTCCACGAGGCCACCGCGGTCGTCCCCCACCTGCGGCAGACCGGCCCAGCCGTGATCGAACTGCTGGACGAGACCTCGCTTGCCGTGTGCCGCACCGACCCGGCGCACGCCGCCGTGCTGCCCGGGGCCCGCCATGGCGAAGCCGCGCTCCTGGTGGAGTTCCAGTCCCCGAGCCCCGACCGACTCGACTCCGACGTGGCCGACGCCTGCGACCAGCTCGGTCTGGCCAGGGCCGAGTTCTCGTCCGATGCACGGCGTCGCTCAGGGCTGTGGGCGCTTCGCAAGGGGCTGTACGCCAAGGTCGCCGGCGCTCGCGACAGCGGCACCACGGCACTGCTGGAGGACATCGCCGTACCCGTCCCCTCGTTGGCACAGGTCTGCAGCGACTTGACCCAGCTCTGCCGCGACCGACTGGGAGCGGCTCCGGTGATCTTCGGACACGCCAAGGACGGCAACCTCCACTTCCTCGTGACGGAGGACTTCCGCACCGCCGACGCGGTGTCACGGCAGCGTGAGTTCACCGAGGGACTCGTGCAGCTGGTGCTGGATGCCGCCGGAACCCTCAAGGCCGAGCACGGCACGGGACGCATCATGGCTCCCTTCGTGGAGCGGCAGTACGGCCCGGAGCTGTACACGATGATGCGCTCGCTGAAACAGGCCCTCGACCCGGCGGGCATCCTGAACCCCGGGGCCGTCATCACCGATGATCCAGACCTGCACCTGCGTGACTTCAAGACCACTCCCACCGTCCAGTCCGAGGTGGACCGCTGCGTGGAATGTGGGTACTGCGAACCCGTCTGCCCCAGCGAGTTCCTCACCCTCACCCCGCGCCAGCGGATCGTGGCCCAACGGGCCATCGTCGACGCCGACGAGGCGGGCGACCACGAGCTGGCCGATCGGCTCCGCCGCGACCAGACCTATCCGGTGACCGAGACCTGCGCGGTCGACGGCATGTGTGCCACCACCTGCCCCGTGGGCATCAACACCGGCGACCTGGTGCGCCGCCTGCGTCGGGAGTCGCAGACCCCGCTCACCGGGGCCGGGTGGCACGTGGCCGCCCACGCGTGGGGACCATTCACCCGACTGTCGTCGATGGGGATGACGGCGGCCGATCGGCTGCCGACGCCGGTGGTGACCACGCCGCTGGCCCTGGGTCGGCGTCTGCTGGGCGATGACACGGTGCCCCAGCTGTCGGCGGAGTTGCCACCCGGCGGAGTCGGCCGCCGACCACGACCGAGCAGCCGCCCTGATGCTGTCTACCTGCCGTCGTGCGTGCAGACGATGTTCGGCCAACGGGACGGCTCCACCCTGCAGTCGGCCGTCGAGTCAGTGCTCTCACGGCTCGGTGTGCAGGTACTGGTACCCGACGAGGTGGAGTCCTTGTGCTGCGCCACACCGTGGAAGTCGAAGGGTCACCGCCGTGGGCAGCAGGTGATGGACGACCGCGTGACCGGTGTGCTCGAGCGAGCCACTCAGGGAGGCGAACTCGTCGTGATCTCCGATGCAGCCTCGTGCACCGAGGGGCTGAGGATTGCCGCCGGCGCGGTGGGAGCCCGGCTCACCATCGTCGACGTGGTGGAATTCGTGGCTGACCGTGCCACGTCGCTGCCCCCGCTACCGCGGGTGGCCCGTGCCCTGCTGCACCCCACCTGTGCGACCACCCAGTTGGGGCTCGACGTCCAGCTACGGTCCCTGGCAGCATTGGTCGCCGACGACGTGGTCGTGCCCGACGCGTGGCGGTGCTGCGGGTTCGCCGGGGACCGCGGACTGCTGCACCCAGAACTCACGCAGGCCGCCACCCGTGACATGGTCGAGGAGGTCGGACGACAGGACGAGGGTCACCGGCACGGGTCAGCGCACGACTTCGACCTGTACCTGTCGGCCAACCGCACCTGCGAACTGGGCGTGGGACGAGCCCTGGGGGTCGAGTACGAGCACGTGTTGCTGGCCCTCGACCGGGCCCTCAGTGGGCGGCCTCGTGCCAGGAAGCCCCGACCCCGACGCTGACGTCCAGTGGCACGGTGAGGTCCATGGCGTGTCCCATCGTCCGTCGGACGAGGGCTTCCAGCCGGTCGCGTTCCCCCGGCGCCACCTCGAGGACCAGTTCGTCGTGCACCTGCAACAGGATGCGGGACGAGAACTCCTGCTCGACCAAGCTCTCGTGCAGGCGCAGCATGGCCACCTTGATGACATCGGCCGCCGATCCCTGGATGGGCGCGTTGAGCGCCATCCGCTCGGCCATCTCGCGGCGCTGCCGGTTCGACGAGGTGAGGTCGGGCAGGTAACGACGACGCCCCAGCAGGGTCTCGGTGAACCCGGTCTTGCGGGCCTCGCCGACCACCGACTGCAGGTAGTCGCGTACCTCCCCGAAGCGGGAGAAGTAGTCGTCCATCAGGCCCTTGGCCTCGCTGGTGGTGATCCCCAACTGGTTCGACAGGCCGAAGGCACTCAACCCGTAGGCGAGGCCGTAGTTCATGGCCTTGATCTTGGCGCGCATCTCGCCCGAGACCTGGTCGGCCTCGACGTGGAACACCTTGGAGGCCGTCTCGGTGTGGAAGTCCCGCCCCGAACGGAAGGCCTCGATCAGGCCGTCGTCCTCGCTGACGTGAGCCATGATGCGCATCTCGATCTGGGAGTAGTCGGCCGTCATCAGCGACTCGAAGCCACGGCCCACGACGAAGCCCTCGCGGATCCGACGTCCCTCCTCGGTGCGGATGGGGATGTTCTGCAGGTTGGGGTCGGTGGACGACAGCCTGCCGGTGGCGGCGATGGTCTGCACGTAGGTCGTGTGGATCCGACCGTCGTCGGCCACGGACTTGAGCAGGCCGTCGACGGTCTGGCGCAGGCGGATGGCGTCACGGTGCGCCAGCAGGTGCGCCAGGAAGGGGTGCTCGGTCTTGGCGAACAATCCCTCCAGCGCATCGGCGTCGGTCGTCCAGCCCGACTTGGTCTTGCGTGTCTTGGGCATGTTGAGTTCGTCGAACAGCACCGCCTGCAACTGCTTGGGTGAACCGAGGTTGATCGGTTTCCCGATGACGGCGTAGGCGTCCTGCTCGGCGGCAACCACCTTGGCGTCGAACTCGGAGCGCAGCCGGTCGAGCAGGGTCACGTCGACCGCGATCCCCACCCTCTCCATGCCGGCCAGGATCCGCTCGAGTGGGATCTCCACCTCGGCCAACAGTTCCGCACCGTCCTGGTTGGCCAACTCGGTGGCCAGCGCGTCGGACAGGTCGATCACCGCCCTGGCCCGCACCATCGACTCGCGCGCGGCCTGCAGCGAGGAACCGTCGTCCTCACCGAAGTCCAGGGTGAGTTGGTCGTCGTCGTCGACCGCCCCCGACTCGACGCGCAGTTCACGCCTGAGGTGGCGCAGCGCCAGGTCTGCCAGGTCGAACGTGCGCTGGTCGGGGCGTAGGAGGTAGGCGGCCAGCACCGTGTCATTGACCACGCCTCGCAGTTCCCACCCGCGCGCCCAGCACGCCAGCATCGGTCCCTTGGCCTCGTGCAGCGCCTTCCCGCAGGACTCGTCGGCCAACCAGTCGGCCAGGGCAGCGTCGTCCTCGGGGGTGAGGTCGGTGGTGACGACGTGGCAGGCCTCGCCGTCGGCGCTGGCCAACGAGAGCTCCTTGACGTCGCCCGTGCCGCTTCCCCAGTGGCCGATCACGTCGAGCCCCGTGACCGTGTCGCCACGGGCGTGACGATCGAGCCAGGCGGCCAGTTCACCGGGACGGAGCACCTCGCCGATGAGTTCGAACCCCTGCTCGGCCTCGGGCTCCTCGCCCTGCTGCGGCAGCGCCTCGAGCAGTCGGTCGCGAAGCACGCGGAACTCCAGCCCGTCGAAGAGGGTGTGCACGGCCTCGCGGTCCCAGTCCTGACGGCGAAGCTCGTCGAGGCCGAAGGGCAACTCGAGATCTTCCACCAGCGCGTTGAGGCGTCGGTTGCGCACGACGTCGTCAAGATGGGCGCGCAACGACTCACCCGCCTTGCCCGGGATCTGTTCAGCGCGGGCCACGATGTTGTCGAGACCGTCGAACTGGGCGATCCACTTGGCCGCGGTCTTCGGCCCCACCCCGGGCACCCCGGGCAGGTTGTCGGAGGTCTCGCCGACCAGCGCCGCCAGTTCGGCGTAGCGCGCCGGGGTGACGAAGTACTTCTCCTCGATCGCCAGTGGGGTCATGCGGGCCAGGTCGGAGACCCCCTTGCGGGGATAGAGCACCGTCACGTGGTCGTTGACCAACTGGAGTGAGTCCCGGTCACCGGTGCAGATGTAGACATCAGCGCTGCCGGCCAATTGTTTGGCCATCGAGGCGATCAGGTCGTCGGCCTCGTACCCCTCGCGGTCGAGGTGGACGATGTTGAGGGCGTCGAGCACCTCCTTGATGAGTTGCACCTGGCCGGTGAACTCCTCGGGTGACTTCGAACGGTTCGCCTTGTACTCCGCGTACTGCTCCGTGCGGAAGGTCTGCCGGGAGCGGTCGAAGGCCACCGCCACGTGGGTGGGTTGCTCGTCGCGCAGCACGTTGATCAGCATGGACGTGAACCCGTACACGGCATTGGTGTGCTGGCCCGTCGAGGTCGAGAAGTTCTCGACCGGCAACGCGAAGAACGCCCGATAGGCGATCGAGTGACCGTCGATGAGCAGGAGCCGTGGGGTCTCATTCACACCCGCGACTCTAGCGAGCGACACCCACATTTTCCCCAGCCCGAGGCCCAGCCACTAGCCTCGGCGCATGACGCCGACGTTGCCCGAGTGGGCCGACCACTACCACAGCGCCCTCGACGACCGGATGGGGATCGAACTGGTCGAACTGTCCGCGCAGCGGGTGGTGGCCCGCTACCCCGTCGCCGGCAACACCCAACCGATGGGACTGTGGCACGGGGGCGCATCGGCGGTGGTGGTCGAGACCCTCGCCTCGTTGGGGGCCTTCGCCCACGCGCGGGAACAGGGGAAGGCAGCGGTGGGGGTTGACCTCAGTGTGACCCACCACCGGCCCGTCCGGTCCGGTTGGGTGACGGGCACCGCATTACCGCTGCACGTGGGCCGCACCACCACCAGTTGGGAAGTGGTGATCACCGACGAGAACCACCGCAGGGTTGCCACCGGCCGATTGACCTGTCAGTTCGTCCAGATGGGCTGAGCCGACAGGAGGGCCCGGGCCGGTGACCGTGGTGAGGTGCCCGTGGCCTCAGTCGTCGGACTTCGTCCTGGCCTTGGCCTTCGACTTCGAGAACTGAGTGATGACCCCTTCGGCCACCTCACGCATCGACTTGCGCATGTCCATGGCGGTCTTCTGGATCCAGCGGAAGGCCTCGGCTTCAGACAGGTCGAGAGCCTCCTGCAGCAGTCCCTTGGCCTGGTCGATGGCCTTGCGGGAGGCCAGTCTGTCCTCGAGGTCAGCGACCTCGTCCTCGATCGAGCGGATCTCCTGGAACCGCCCCATCGCGATCTCGATGGCGGGCACCACGTCGGAGGCGTCGAACGGCTTCACCACGTAGGCCATGGCGCCGGCCTCACGGGCCCGTTCAACCAGGTCACGCTGGCTGAAGGCGGTCAGCATGACCACCGGGGCGATGCGCTCCTCGGCGATCTTCTCGGCAGCGGTGATCCCGTCCATGACGGGCATCTTCACGTCCATCACGACCAGGTCGGGCTCGAGTTCACGGGCCAGCTCAAGGGCCTGCTGGCCGTCGCCGGCCTGACCGACGACGTCGTATCCCTCGTCGGTGAGCAGTTCCACCAGGTCCATCCGGATGAGGGCCTCGTCCTCGGCGACCAACACCCTGGGACGGGGACGCTGCGGGGTGGTGGTGCTCGGCTCAGCCACGATGCTTGCTCCTCTGTTCCTGGCACCCACTCGTGTGGCGAGGGGGCGCACTGCGCCCGACACTACTGCCCGACGCCCGGGTCGGGCGCCGATTGAACGTGCGGACGATCCGTGGTGCCCGGGAGGGGAGTCGAACCCCTACGGTCTTTCGACCAGACGGGTTTGAGCCGTCCGCGTATGCCATTCCGCCACCCGGGCGAGCAGCATGGACGATTGTAGCCACACCTGGAGGGGTGAGGCATTCCGGCCCCACGACGAGGGCGGCGCCCCCCCCGAGGTGGGGGCGCCGCCCTTCAGTCGTCCCGCTGACGGACCCTGGTGTCATGGTCGCCGTCAGGGTGTCAGCGTGGTTGTGGGTGTCAGCGTGGTTGTCAGGCCTGCGGCTCGGTGATGCGGTGCACGCGCAGGGCGTTGGTCTTGCCGGGCACACCCATCGGTGAACCGGAGACGATCAGCACCCTGTCCCCGACCTGCACGAGGCCCTGCTGCAGCAGCACGTCGTTGATGTGGGCGACGGCCTCGTCCTTGTCGTCGTAGGACGGGGTCAGCACCGTCTGCACGCCCCACGACAGCATCATCCGCTGGCAGGTGTCCTCGTCGGGGGTGAAGGCCACCATGGGAATGGTGGGGCGCAGTCGGGCCAGACGACGTGCGGTGTCACCGGACTTGGTGAGCGCGACCAGCAACTTGGCGTCGAGCCGCTTCGCCACGTCGTAGGCGGCCATCACGACCACACCACCGGTGGTGTGCGGATCCCACTCGAGTTCCTGGATCTGGTCGAGACCGTGGGTCTCGGTGTTCTCGACGATCCGGGCCATGGTCTGCACGGTGACGATCGGGAACTTGCCCACCGAGGTCTCACCCGAGAGCATGACCGCGTCGGCACCGTCGAGCACCGCGTTGGCCACGTCGGAGGCCTCGGCGCGGGTCGGGCGCGGGTTGTCGATCATCGACTCGAGCATCTGGGTGGCGACGATGACGGGCTTGGCCCAGCGGCGCGCCTGGTTGACGATGCGCTTCTGCACCAGCGGCACCTCTTCGAGGGGCAGTTCCACGCCGAGGTCACCGCGGGCGACCATGACGGCGTCGAAGGCGTCGACGATGGAGTCGAGGTTCTGCACCGCCTGGGGCTTCTCGAGCTTGGCGATGACGGGCACACGGCGGCCCACCTCGTCCATGATCTCGTGCACCCGGGTGACGTCGTCGGCAGAGCGGACGAAGGACAGCGCGACCATGTCGACACCCTTGCCCAGCGCCCAGCGGAGATCGGCCTCATCCTTGTCGCTCAGGGCGGGCACGCTGACGGCAACCCCGGGAAGGTTGATTCCCTTGTTGTTGCTGACGGGGCCGGGGACGACGGTCTCACAGATGACGTCGGTGTCGGTGACCTCGATCGCCTTCAGCATGACCTTGCCGTCGTCGATCAGCAGCAGGTCGCCGGGCTTCACGTCACCGGGAAGGCCCTTGAAGGTGGTGGAGCAACGCTCGACCGTTCCCTCGATGTCGTCGGTGGTGATGGTGAACTTCTGGCCGACCTCGAGGTAGTGCTTCTCACCGCCCTCGAACTTGCCCAGGCGGATCTTGGGGCCCTGCAGGTCGGCGAGTACCGCCACCCGCTTGCCGGCGGCCTTCGCCGCGGCCCGGGTGAGATTGAGCCGGTTCTCATGCTCGGAGTAATCCCCGTGGCTCATGTTCAGGCGGGCGACGTTCATCCCCGCGGCGACCAGTTCTTCCATACGCTCGGGCGACTCGACAGCCGGGCCCAGCGTGCACACGATCTTTGCTCTACGCACAGGCACAACCTACCCGAGACCGCTGGGGCCCAAGAACGGGTTCACCGAATGGCTGCCCAGCGTTGGCGCTGCCGTCAGCCGGCGGCGATGGTGTCGAGTGCCCTCTGCAGGTCGTCCGGATAGGGCGAGACGAACTCGACCCAGTCGCCCTCGGTGGGGTGCACGAAGCCCAGTTTGTGGGCATGCAGCCACTGCCGATCCAGTCCCAGCCGGGCGGCCAGCACGGGGTCGGAGCCGTAGAGGGGGTCCCCGACGCAGGGGTGGTGCAGGGCACTCATGTGCACGCGGATCTGGTGGGTGCGGCCCGTCTCGAGGTGGATCTCGAGCAGGGTCGCCGACCGGAAGGCCTCGATCGTCTGGTAGTGGGTGATGGATCGACGCCCGCCCTCCATCACCGCCATCTTCCAGTCGTGGTGCGGGTGGCGACCGATGGGCGCGTCGATGGTCCCCTCGAAGGGGTCGGGGTGGCCCTGCACCAAGGCGTGGTAGGTCTTGTCGACGGTCCGGTCACGGAATGCCTGCTTGAGCACGGTGTAGGCCCGCTCCGACTTGGCCACCACCATCAGCCCCGACGTGCCCACGTCGAGGCGTTGGACGATCCCCTGCCGCTCCGCGGCCCCACTCGTCGAGATGCGGAACCCGGCCCCGGCGAGGTGCTCGACGACCGAGGGACCCTCCCACCCCACGGAGGGATGGGCAGCCACGCCGACCGGCTTGTCGACCACCACGATGTCGGCGTCGTCGTGGACGATGCGCACCCCCTCGACCATCTGTGGGGTGATCGTCGCGCTGCGGGCCGGGCTGGCGAGATCGATCTCGAGCAACTCGCCGCCGACCACCTTGACGGAGGCCTTCTCGACCGGCATTCCTGCCAGCACCACCCCACCGGCCGTGATCAGGTCGGCCACCCGGGATCGCGAGAGTCCGGTCATCCGCGCAGCGGCGGCGTCGATCCGCTCCCCGGCCAGACCGTCGGGAACCAGCATGACCGCCATCAGGGC
This sequence comes from Aestuariimicrobium sp. T2.26MG-19.2B, assembly GCF_950101875.1. NCBI lineage: Bacteria > Bacillati > Actinomycetota > Actinomycetes > Propionibacteriales > Propionibacteriaceae > Aestuariimicrobium > Aestuariimicrobium sp. T2.26MG-19.2B. Next base: position 196,879 of record NZ_CATNLW010000001.1, read on the forward strand.
CGCCCCGACGAGACGTGGTCAACGGGTCTGGCTGCCTGCTCACGAGGGTGGGGGCGCAGGGACAACAGGATCATCAGGCCAGCCGCCGAGGTGAGACACATGTCGGCGACGTTGAAGACCGGGAAGGTACCGAAGGAGAGGAAGTCGATCACGTGCCCCCGGAAGGGGGAGGGATCGCGCACCACCCGGTCGATGAAGTTGCCACCCACCCCCGCGATGCCCAGACCGACGACCACCGCCATTCCCACGCTCCTGACGCGCGGCGCGATGACGAACACGAGCAGCGCCAGCACCACCATCGCGAGAATGGAGAAGAACAGCGTCGAGGAGGTGCCCAAGGAGAAGGCTGCTCCTGGGTTGAACACCAGCCACAGGCGGAAGAATCCGCCGAGGAACTCGGGTGGGTCACGCGGGTCGAGATGGGTCAGAGCCACCTGCTTGGTGATCTGGTCGGTCACCAGCAGTAGCACCGCGATCACTGCCAGGAGAACCCGGGGACGAACCTTGCGCGATCCACCGGGGTCGACGAGCTCAGGATCAGACAAGCTCAGTGCCCCACGCGCTCAGCGACGCTCGGAGCGCTGCTTGCAGGTGACGCACATGGTCGCACGCGGGAACGCCTGCAACCGGGCCTTGCCGATCGGGTTGCCACAGTTCTCGCACAGCCCGTAGTCACCCGAGTCGAACAAGCGCAGGGCCAGCTGTGCCTGGTCGAGCATCTCGCGAGAGTTCTGCGCCAGCGACAGCTCTTGGTCGCGCTCGAAGTTGGACGAGCCGACGTCGGCGGGATCGCGACCAGCTCCGTCGCTGCCCTCCTTGAGGATGTCGGCCAGCTCCTCCTCGTGCTGGCGGATCTTCTTGTTGAGCTGCGCGATCTCGGCGACCAGTTCATCGCGCACCTCCGCGATTTCAGCCTCTGTCCACGGCTCTTCGCCGTCACGGACGGGAAGAGTCACCGCGGTGGACTTCGCCTTGCTGGTCATGGCCGAATCCTCTCTGAGTCAGCCGCGCCCGTCGGGGCGCGGAGAGTGAAGGCTACACCACCCACGGCGCAGGTCAAGGGCAGGTGGCGGCTGACCGACACGCACCCCTTCACCCGGACGGTGATCGGCCCCGTTCCCTGCGGAACGGGGCCGAGTCTGTCACCTGGTGGGGGTCACTGCTTCTGGGCGAGCAGGGCGTCCAAACGGGGGGTGGCGGAAGCCGACCGCTCGTCGCCCAGCAGGGCGGCGTTGCCGCCGGGCTGGAACTGCCCGGACTCGAGCGCCTCGGCCTGCGAGCGCAGGTGCTGGGTCAAGGAGCTGCGGTAGTCGGACTCCCAGGCCTTGAGCTGGTCGACCTTGCCGGCGAACTCGTCGCGCTCCGACTCCAGCGTCTGGAACAACTCGGTGCGGCGGTTCTTGGCGTCCACCTCGACCTGTTCGGCGTTCGCGCGGGCGGCGGCCACCAGTGAGTCGGCGTTCGACGTGGCCTCCGCGGTGATCTGCTCGGCCTTGGCGTCCGCGGCCTTGGTGGTCTCGGCGGCGTAGGCGTCGGCCTCGTCACGAGTCTGCTTGGCGTCGGCCGCAGCCTCGTTGCGCATGCCCTCGGCATCGCGCTGGGCGTCGGCGACGACGCCCTCGGCCTGCTCGGTGGCCAGCTGCACCAACCGGATGACCGCGGGGCTCGCATCGGTGCTGGTGGTCACCACCAGGCGCTCCAGCTTGCCGGTGCCGTGCTGAACCTGACCCTCGGCGACAGCCTCTGCCGACTGGCGGGACTCGGCCGACTCGCGGGCCTCGGCGAGCTGACGATCCAGGTCGCTGGTGCGCTGCTCCAACTCGGCGTTGCGCTGACGCAGGACCTCGAGTTCGGCATTGCCCGTGTCATGGGTGTCAGATCCCTGGGTGGCAGCGAGGGCCGCCTCGGCGCGCTCGGCGCGGGCACGGAGCTCGGCGACCTCGGCCTTGAGTCGGTCGTTCTCCTCGACCAAGGCCTGGTCGACCTGGCCCGAGGGCTCGTGGGCAACACCGGCCTGGTCGGCCTTGAGCGCCTCGACCTGGGCCTTGGCCCGATCGGCCTCCTCGTGCATCGACTGGAATGTGGCGACCACCCGATCAACGAATTCGTCCACCTCCTGCGCGCGGTAGCCCTCGTTGGGGCGCCGGGCCATGGGGAACCGAATCTGGTTGACCTCGTCCAAGGTCATCGTCATGGTTGTCTCCAAACTCTCGGGGGATGCAGCGCACCCCGGCCGGGACACCCAAGGGTTGGCCTGCGGGGGTGAGCGCGCACAAGCGATCCCGATCAGGCTACTGCACGGGTTGAACGCCACACCACTGGCCGCCAGACACGTTCAAGCAGAAGTTGAGACAGCCCTCAGAAGAAGATCGCGGTCACCAGTCGCTGTGCGATCAGCAAGGACAACCACGCCGCCATGAACCCCAGCGAGAAGGCCACCTGGCCCACCCGCAAGGGGGGCAGGAATCGTTCGAAGAAGCGGATGGGTGGGTCGGTCAGGGTGTAGACGACCTCGAAGACGACCAGGATCACACCCCGTGGGGTGAACGAGGGGCTGAGCGCGGGAATGAACGACAGGATCATGCGGACGAAGAACAGGAACATGTAGATCTGCAGTGCCCACGCGAGCACCACTCCGACGACCTGCACGAATCAGACCTCCACGGATCATCCGACCGAACGACCCCGCGGGGCGAGCAGTCAGCTCTGGTTGAAGAAGCCACTCGAGGCGATGCGTTCCTTGTCCTCGGCGCGAACGTTGACGTTCTTCGGCGAGAGCAGGAACACCTTCGAGGTGACGCGCTCAATCGTGCCATGCAGGCCAAAGATCAGTCCGGCCGCGAAATCGACCAGGCGCTTGGCGTCCGCGTCCTCCATGTCGGAGAGGTTCATGATCACCGGCACACCGTCACGGAAGTGCTCGCCGATGGTGCGGGCCTCGTTGTAGGTGCGCGGATGGATCGTGATGATGCGGGTCAGGTCGGCGATCTTCTGCTCGGACTCGTGACCGGACACGGAGACCTCCCGGGTGCTCGGGTTGCGGTGGATGGGGGTGATGGTCGACAGCTCGTCCTCGGCCCCACGGTGGTCGACGGCCTGGGTGATCTCGGCGTAGTCGTCGTCATCGTGGGTACCGGCGTACCGGTCGGTCTGCACCAGACCGAGCCACTCAGCCGTGTTCCTCAGAAAAGACATGCGTCCAGCCTCCACAAGTTGTCGCCCCTGGACCTCCAGCCCTGACGGACGGGGAAGTCGGATCGCCTACACCGTACCTGCTGCCCCCGGCACGCCGGTCGACGCAACACCCGACACGCGCCAAATGATGCCGGCGAACCGTCCGGCGTCGGCCCCGTCACGGCGGTGCGAGTGCAGTTCGGGCGTGGTCAGAGTGCAGGGGTCCAGTCTGACGGCGGTCACGCCCTGGTCGACCAGTTCCTGCTCCACCCCGGCGCCCAGGTCGAGAGCCCTGGTACCCCAGCGTGAGGCCACCACCACGTGGGGGTGGGACGATGCCACCCGGTCGGCCATCGCCTCGTCGACCTCGTAGCAGCGGCCGCAGATGTGCGGCCCGACCCAGGCGACGATGTCGCTGGCACCCAGGTCACGCATCGCCTCGACGGTGTGGGTCACCACACCACCGAGGTAGCCCTCCCGCCCGGCGTGCAGGGCACCCAGCACTCCGGCCGTCGGGTCGGCGAGGAGCACGGGGACGCAGTCCGCCACCCTGATCACCAGGGCCACGTCGGCGCGGGTCGTGACCATGGCGTCGGCGGACGACAGGGGCGCCACTGCCCCGGGCGATCCGAGGTGGGAGCGGGGCCCCCAGCCGGAGAGGAAGGAGTCGTCGACCACCACGACGTCGGACGAGTGCACCTGCGACAGGGTGACCAGGGTGGGTCCGCCGATGGCGCGACGCACGCGCTCGAAGTTGGCCTCGACGTGGCTCACCTGGTCGACGTCGGTCCGACCGAGGTTGAGTGAGCCGAGGTCGCCGGGCGTCACACCACCGTGGCGGTCGGTGAAACAAGCCCCGACGCCGGCATTGGCGTCGGGGCTGATCAGCACACGGAACACGGGCTCACTTCATGAAGTCGGGAACGTCGAGGTCATCGTCGTCGGCCGGCCGGGGTGCGGTCGGTGCGGGACGGGGAGCCACCGGCGCCTGCTGGGTCTGGAACTGCGACTGCACCGGGGCCTGCTGCTGCGGGCGCGACTGCAGCGGCTGGCCGGTGATCGGGTTCAGGGTCTGGGTCACACCGACCGGGGCCTCGGGCTGCTGGCGGGGCTCGCGACGCTGCACTCCGGGCTGCCGCTTGGGGGGCTGCCCGCCGTCGAAGCCGGCGGCGATCACGGTCACCCGCACCTCGTCGCCGAGCGAGTCGTCGATCACGGTACCGAAGATGATGTTGGCCTCGTCGTGTGCGGCCGCCTCGATCAGGTTGGCGGCATTCGAGACCTCGAAGAGACCGAGGTCGGAACCACCGGCGATGGAGAGCAGCACGCCGTGGGCACCGTCGATGCTGGCCTCGAGCAGCGGCGAGCTGATGGCCATCTCGGCAGCGGCGCGGGCGCGGTCCTCACCGCGGGCCGACCCGATGCCCATCAGGGCCGACCCCGCATTCGACATGATCGACTTCACGTCGGCGAAGTCCAGGTTGATCAGCCCGGGGGTCGTGATCAGGTCGGTGATGCCCTGGACGCCCTGCAACAACACCGTGTCGGCCTGCTTGAAGGCATCAAGGATCGCGACCTGGTGGTCGGTCATCTGCAGCAGCTTGTCGTTGGGGATCACGATGAGGGTGTCGACCTCTTCGCGCAGCGCGGCGATACCGGTCTCGGCCTGGGTGGCGCGACGCTTGCCCTCGAACCCGAACGGGCGGGTGACGACGCCGATGGTCAGCGCACCGAGCGAGCGGGCGATCTTGGCGACCACGGGTGCGCCACCGGTTCCGGTGCCACCTCCCTCGCCGGCGGTCACGAACACCATGTCGGCCCCCTTGAGGGTCTCCTCGATGTCCTCGGCATGATCCTCGGCTGCCTGCCTGCCCTTGTCGGGATCGGCGCCGGCGCCGAGACCGCGCGTCAGCTCACGGCCCACGTCGAGCTTCACGTCGGCGTCGCTCATCAGCAGAGCCTGGGCGTCGGTGTTGATCGCGATGAACTCAACACCCTTCAGGCCGGCATCGATCATGCGGTTCACGGCGTTCACGCCGCCACCGCCAACACCGACCACCTTGATCACAGCCAGGTAGTTCTGCCCTGCACTTGCCACGGAAGTCCGCCTCACTTGGTTGCCTTGCGAGCTCTTGTCACGAAGTTCGCCTGCCCTGCAGGCGCAGGACCGGGATTCACACGACCTTACGTGTCACCCTCAGCGTTGTCGGTTCTCAGGCTAGGGGCGCGCTCGAAACGGTGTCCAACACAGCACTGGGCTGAGGGGGAACCCTCAAGCGGTGGTCAAGGGTCGATCCGACGGGGCTGGGGAGCGGCTCAGCGACTGGTCGGATTGGCCGGTGACGAGACGTCGTAGACGGTGGCCTTGACCTGCAGCAACGCGGTCGCCACCTGGGCCTTGGTCGCCGACTCCTCGGCGCTGCCCCAGACCACCGATCGTCCGCCCCTCAACACCACCGTGATGGTGTCGGGGCTCTGGGCCTTCATGCCGGTCACCTCGCTCCGCAACCGCGGGGTGAGGGACTGCGCCACGGTGGCCAGGTCGCCGAGCAGTCGACGGTCGGTGTCGGTGGTGTTCACCACGACCAGGCGCGGATCGCGCTGGGTCTGGGTGTGGAACACCACCCCCGAGCCGTCGACCCACTGGTAGGTGGAACCGTTGATGCGCTGCACCCGGGCGGTCCGTTCGGTGACGACCACCTGGACCGCCGAGGGCCACCGGCGGGTGGTGCTCACCGACTCCACCTCGGGAAGCGTTGCCACGCGGTCGGAGATCTGTTGCAGCCTGACCTGCGCGAGGGGCTGGCCCACGGGCACCCTCGCCCGGGACTCGACCTGGGTGGAGGTCAGCAACCGGGTGCCCTCGATGCGAACCTCCCGAACCGAGAAGACCGGGGTGAACCAGACCACCACGGCCAGCACGACGGCCAGTCCCAACCCGACGCCGGCCAGCACCACCGGACGAACCCTGCGCCAGCGGGCGCGCCGACGACGCCGTCGCAGGCCGGGCCTGGCGTCGGCCAGACCTGGCACGCGGCTGCGATCGGCCATCAGGCGGTGCCTTCGCGCAGCAGGTCGACCAGCAGGGGCCCGACCAAGGTGACGTCACCCGCACCCAAGGTCATCACGAGATCTCCCGGACGACTGTGGCTGGCCAGCCAGCCGGGCAGGTCACGCTTGTCGGGCACGTAACTGACCTCGCCTCCGTGCGCCTGGCCGGCCTGCACCACCAGGTTTCCGCTGACACCGGGTACCGGGTCCTCACGGGCACCGTAGACGTCCGTCACGACCGCGAGGTCAGCCAAGGTCAGGGCCTCGCCGAACTCGTCGGCGAACTCAGCGGTCCGGCTGTAGAGGTGGGGTTGGAAGCAGGCGATCAGTCGTCCCTCACCGACGGCCCGACGGGCCGCCGTGAGCGCGGCACGCAGTTCGGTCGGGTGATGGGCGTAGTCGTCGTACACCCGCACTCCCCCGCTCTCGCCGACCAGCTGGAACCGCCTCAGCGTGCCGGTGAAGGCCGCGGCCCCGGCCACCAACTGTTCATGGCTGCAGCCCAGCTGGCGGCCCACCGCGTAGGCGGCAGCGGCATTCTCGAGGTTGTAGCGTCCCGGCACCTGCAGCCGGATCCGCCCGGAGGACCCCCCATGGTCGAGCACCCCCGAGGCGGTGGTGCCCTCGAAGTCCAGCTCGCTGAGCCGGACGTCCTCCCCGGGCCCCGAGCCGTACCGCACCACGGTGGTGCCCAACGCCTCCACCCGATCGGCCAACTCGGCCGCTCCTGGGTCGTCGGAGTTGGCGACCAGCACGGCCACGCCGGGCTGGCTGGCGAACCGGACGAACCCGTCGATGTAGGCCTGCGGGGTCTGCCAGTTGTCGAGATGGTCGGCCTCGACGTTGGTCACCACCGCGATCGTGGTCGGGTACTGCAGGAAGGAGCCGTCCGACTCGTCCGCCTCGACCACGAAGACGTCACCGGTGCCCAGGTGGGCGCTGGTTCCGGAACTGGCCAGGGGTGACCCGATCACATAGCTCGGATCGAGGTCGGCTGCGGCGAGCATCACGGCGGTCATGCCCGTGGTGGTGGTCTTGCCGTGGGTGCCAGCGATGGCCACACCGACCTTGCCGTGCATCAGGCTGGCCAGCGCGGCGGACCGGTGCAGCACGCGCAGACCTCGGCGTCTCGCCTCGGCGAGTTCGGGGTTCGTCTCCCTGATGGCCGAGGAGACGACCACCGTGTCTGCGTCACCGAGTTGCGCTGCCTCGTGGCCGACGAAGGTGGGGATGCCGGTGGCCGCGAGTTGGCGGAGCACGGACGAATCCGTCTGGTCGGAACCGCTGACCTGCACCCCCCTGGCGTGGAACAGTTGCGCGATGCCGCTCATGCCGGCGCCGCCGATGGCGATGAAGTGCACCCGTCCCAGACTCTCGAGCGGTTGCACGTCGATCGGTTCACGCAGTGCCATGGTCACCTCCGGCGACGGATTCGATGATCTCGGCCAGGGTGCGTGCCGAGTCGGCCGGCATCAGCGCCGGCCCGGCCTTGGCCATCCGCTGGAGGCGAGCGGGGTCGCCGAGGATGGCCTCGACCTCGTGGGCGAGCCTGTCACCGTCGAGTTCGTGATCGGGGACGAGCACCGCTCCGTGTGCCGCCACCAGGCTGGCGGCGTTGCGGGCCTGCTCACCGTTGCCGTGGGGCAGCGGGGCGAAGATGGCGGGCAGTCCCACCACGGCCGTCTCGACGACGGTGCCCGCACCCGATCGTCCGATCATCAGGTCGGCGGCGGCGTAGGCCTGCTCCATGCGGTCGACGAAGGCCACGGGGACGTAGCGGGCGCCCGACTCGGCAGTGACCACCTCGGTGTGCTCGGCGAAGTTCTTGGGACCCCACACGTGCAGCACCTGCCAGCCCTGCGCCAACAGTCGGTCGCGGGCACCCAGCAGGGCCGTGTTGATGCTGCGGGCGCCCTGGGATCCGCCGCTCACCAACACCGTGAGCCGGTCGGGGTCGAGACCCAGGTCACGCCTCGCCTCGGCCCGGCGGGCCGACCGTCCGGCCCCGTCCTCGCGGGCCAGGTCGGAGATCGCCGTGCGAACCGGGAGGCCGATGAAGCGGGCGCGCGGCAGGGGGGTCTCGGGAAAGCTGACGGCACACACCGTCGCGAACCGGGCAGCTACCCGGTTCGCCAGACCCGGGACGGCGTTCTGTTCGTGGATGACCACGGGGATGCCCATGGCCCTGGCCGCGAGGTAGGCAGGCATGGACACATAGCCGCCGAAACCCACGAGCACGTCGGCACGCCTGCGCTTGAGGATCGCCCTCGCCTCGCGCACGGAACCGACGAGTCGCCACGGGAGTTTGGCCAGGTCAAGGGTGGGCCGCCTCGGCAGTGGCACAGGCGTGACCAGGTCGAGTTCGAGCCCCGCCGCCGGGATCACCCTGGTCTCCAGGCCCCGGGACGTACCGATCGCGGTGCACGTCACCCCGTGTTCGCGAAGCACCTCGGAGGTCGCGATCAGTGGGGAGGTGTGACCGGCCGTCCCTCCCCCGGCGAGCACCACGTTCAGCACGTCGTCCACCAACCTCTCCTCGGATGTTCCTCACCCATCATTCCAAACCAGCGCGATGACACGCGGATCCTCGTCCTCGCGGCGGTGTCGACATGGGCGGTGTCGTCGCGCCCGGGCGCCTCACTTGGGGACGACGCGGGTGACCCGGCGCTTCTTCGACGCCGCAGCCTCGATCCACTTGCGGGCGGCGGGTTCGTGCCTCGCGCAGGCGAGCAGCACACCGGCCGCCAGCAGGTTCGACAGCAAGGCGGAACCGCCCACTGAGATGAACGGCAGTGGCACCCCGACCACGGGCAGTGCGTTCAGGGCCACCCCGATGTTCATCAAGGTCTGGAACATGATCCAGCAGGTGATCCCACCGGCCACCACCCGCACGAACAAGGTGTCGGCCCGCTGCGCGATCCGGATGCCGCCGTAACAGAGCACGGCGAAGGCCGCGATCACCGACAAGGTTCCGAAGAGACCCAGTTCCTCACCCAGCACAGCGAAGACGTAGTCGTTCTGGGCGGCGTCGGCCAGCCCTCCCCACTTCTGCCGGGACCCGCCGAGTCCCACCCCGAACCAGCCACCGGTGGCGAGGGCGTAGACCGCGCTGAGCGGCTGCTGCGAGACGGTGGGGTCGTTGTGCGAGGTTCCCGCCAGGAAGTTCATGATGCGGGTCATGCGGTTCTGGCTCGCCAGCACCAACACGGCGACCACGCCGCCCAGGGCCGTACCCAACCCGCCCATGATCACCATCGGTGTGCCGACCAGCCACAGCACGGAGGCGAAGATGGCGACCAGCACCAGGGCGGTACCGAGGTCGCCGCCCGCCAGGATCAGCAGGATCGGCACCCCGAACCCGATCAGCAGCGGGGGCAGCAACTGCTTGGGCTGGTCGAGCACCTTCTGCTTGTTGTGCAGCACCGCGGCCGCCCAGACCACCGAGGCCAGCTTTGCGAACTCGGCCGGCTGCAGGGTGCCCAGCCCGCCCAGCGAGATCCACGCCCGGTTGCCCTTGTTCTCGATCCCGAGCGGCGTGAACAGGGTCAACAACAACACCACCGACAGCACCATGGCCGGCCACGCGATGCCCGACAGGAAACCGACACTGCGCCGACTCAGCCACCAGGCAACGGGGATGCCGACGGCGAGGAAGACCATCTGCCGCACGGCGAAGTAGTAGGGGGTGCCCGAGATGGCCTGGGCGTAGACCGAGGACGAACTGAGACTCATCAGCTGTCCGATGCTCACCAGCAGCACCACCGGGATCAACACCAGGTAGTACGACGACATCGGTTGGGCCAGGAGAGCCGACACGGCCCCTTGCCTGCGCCGGGACCCACCCGAGCGTGCCTTCGTCCGCTCGCGGGTGGTCGTCGCCATTCGGATTCCTTTCGCAGGGCTGGGGGAAGTCAGTCCTGGACGAGCCCGCCGACGGCGTCGATGAAGCTGTCACCGCGGGCGTCGTAGCCGGACCACATGTCCTTGCTCGCACATCCGGGAGCGAGCAGCACCACGTCGCCTGGTTGGGCCAGTCCGGTCGCCGCCTCGACGGCCTCGACCATGGCTCCAGTGTCCGACCTCTCGATCGAGATGACCGGCACATCGGGCGCGTGTTGGGAAAGTGCGGCGGCAATGACGGGAGCGTCGACACCGATCAGCACCGCCCCCCGCAGCCGGTCGGCGTGCTGGCTCACGAGGTCGTCGAAAGTGACCCCCTTGGCCTGTCCCCCGGCGATCCAGACAATGGACTCGAACGCCCTCATCGAGGAGTTGGCTGCGTGCGGATTCGTGGCCTTGGAGTCGTCCACGTAGGTGACCCCGCCGATCTCGGCGACCTTCTGGATGCGGTGCCCGCCCAGTTCGAGCGTGCGAAGCCCTTCGGCCACGGCTTGCGGCGACACCCCGAAGCTGCGTGCCAGGGCGGCGGCGGCCAAGGCGTTCTCGACGTTGTGCGGCGCAGAGGGCTTGACGTCGTCGAGGTTGCACAGGGGAAGGGCGGACGACTGACGTTGCGCCACGAAGGCGCGGTCGACGAGCAGGTCGTCGACCACCCCCAGCATCGACGGCCCGGGGATGCCCAGAGTGAACCCGATCGCGCGGGCACCCTCGATCACGTCGGCCTCCTCGACCATCCTCTCGGTGGCCGGGTCGTTGACGTTGTAGACGCAGGAATGGCTGACCTGGTTGAAGATGCGCGCCTTGTCCGCCGCGTAGGCGGCATAGGGGTCGTCCTCGTGGGCGTACCACTCGAGGTGGTCGGCATCGAGGTTCAGCACCGCCGCTGAATGCATCTGCAGGGAGGGTGCGTAGTGCAACTGGAAGGACGACAGTTCCACGCAGTAGACGTCATAGGAGACGTCGTCGAGCACGGCCTCCATGACGGGGCGTCCGATGTTGCCCACACAGGCCACCTTCAACCCGGCGGCCCGCAAGATCGAGTCGAGCATCTGTGTGGTGGTGGTCTTGCCGTTGGTGCCGGTGATCGCCAGCCAGGGCACCACCCGGTCTGGCCGCTGGAAGCGCCAGGCGAGTTCCACCTCACCCCACACCGGCACTCCTCTTGCCAGGGCCTGCGCGATCAGGGGCGCGACCGGGCGCCACCCCGGCGAGGTGACCACCAGGTCGACATCGTCGGGGAGGGTAGCCGTTGAGCCCTCCCCGATCCGGACGTCTCCGTCGAGCAGCCGCAGCAGGGTCGCCTTCTCCTGGTTGGCCTCGGTGTCGGCCTCGTCGAGCACGATCACCCGGGCACCGCGTTCCAGCAGCGCATCGGCCGCTGCGAAACCCGAGCGGGCGAGCCCGGCGACCACGACGGTGGCCTCATGCCAGGCCGAACTGCGGTCGGCTCCTTCGAGCCAGGGCAGGCGGGGCGTGACCTCCATCAGCCGACCACCCATTCGGCGTAGAAGACGCCGAGGCCGGCCGCCACGCACAGTCCACAGATGATCCAGAACCGGATCGTCACCGTGACCTCCTGCCACCCCACCATCTCGAAGTGGTGGTGGAAGGGTGCGATCTTGAACAGCCGCTTGCCCTTGGTCGCCTTGAACCAGCCCACCTGGAGGATCACCGACAGCGTCTCCATCACCATGATCCCGGCGATGATCACCAGCAGGAACTCGGTGCGGCTCATGATGGCCAGCCCGGCCAGGGCACCCCCGATCGCCAGGGAGCCGGTGTCGCCGATGAAGATCTTGGCCGGTTTGGCGTTCCACCACAGGAATCCGAAACAGGCTCCCGCCAGGGCCAGCGCGACCACCGCCAGGTCGTGTGGGTTGCGCACGTCGTAGCACTTGGGTCCGGCCGTCGAGGTGAACCCGCAGTACTGGTTGAACTGCCAGATGTTGAGGATCGCGTAGGCGGCGAAGATCATCGTCGAGCAGCCGGCGAGCAGACCGTCGAGGCCGTCGGTGAGGTTGGAGGCGTTGGACGCACCCGCGATCAGCACCATCAGCCACAGCACGGCGAGCGGGAAGGGCAACCACAACCAGTTGATGTCGCGCAGGAACGAGATGGCCTGGCTCGCGGGTTCGATGCCCCGGTCGTCCGCCAGCGAGAACGGTGCCCAGGGTGCCTCGGAGGGCAGCAGTGCCAACACCGCGAACGAACCGGCGACGAAGACCTGCCCGAACAGCTTGCCCCGGGGGGTCAGCCCCAGGGAACGCTGCTGGCGGATCTTCGTCCAGTCGTCGAGGAAGCCGATGAAGCCCATGCCCAGCAGCAGGTAGAGCACCAGCAGGGCCGACACGGTGATCGGTGTCCAGGTCAGCAGGTGGGCCAGGAAGTAGGAGACGATGACCGACACGATCACGGCCCAGCCACCCATGGTGGGGGTACCTCGTTTGGTGTGGTGGGTGGTCGGCCCGTCATCGCGCACGAACTGCCCGTAGCCCCTGCTGACGAGGAACTGGATCAACAGGCGGGTACCGAACAGAGTGCCGACCATCGACAGTCCACCGGCGAGCAGGATGTTCTTCACGACTTCTCCTCCACGACATGGGCGAGCACGGCCGCAGCCACTCGTTCGAGTGCGAGACCGCGGGACGCCTTCACGAGGACGACGTCGTGCGGGCCCAAATCTAGCGATCCGGCCTCGTCCACGCTGACGACCCGACCGGCGAGCCCGGCTTCGGCGGCGCCGGCCACCATGGCGGGAGCCTCGTCGCCGATGGCCAGCAACAGGTCGACGCCGGCCTCGGCGGCCCATCGTCCGACCTCGTGGTGGCGGGTGGTCGAGTCGGGGCCCAACTCCAGCATGTCGCCGAGTACGGCGATCACCGTGGCGTCCGGATGCGCGGCCCGGCGCGCCGCGCCGATCGCACCGAGGGCTGCCAGCGCCGCCTTCATGGAGTCGGGGTTGGCGTTGTAGGAATCGTTGATGACGGCCCCGCCATGTGCCGCCACCTCGAGTTGCATCCGCCAGTGGGAACGGTGGCGGGCGGCTGTCAACGAGGCGGCGATCCGCTCGGGCGCCACTCCGGCCCGCCAGGCAGCGGCTGCTGCGGCGGCGGCGTTTGCCACCATGTGGCGACCCAGGAGGGCCAGACTGACCTGGTGGCGGTGCTCGCCGGCGGCATCGGTGAACACCAGCGTGAAGGTGGGGCGTTGCAGGTCGTCCAGGCTGATCCGGGTGGCCCAGACCAGCGGTCCGTCGACCTCGGGTCGAGCGTCGGCGGCCGAGAACCAGGCGAGCTGCCCGATGGTGCGGCTGGCCATCGCGGCAACCCGGCGGTCGTCCGCGTTCAACACCGCCCATCCCTCGGCCGGCAACGCCTCGACGATCTCACCCTTGGCGCGGGCGATGCCCTCGACCGAGCCGAACTCGCCGAGATGGGCCGAACCCACATTGAGCACCATCGAGACCAAGGGCGGGGTCATCGAGCACAACCAGGCAATGTGCCCCTGCCCTCGCGCACCCATCTCGCTGACCAGGAAGCGGGTCTGCTCGTCGATCCCGGTCGCCGTGAGCGGTACCCCGATCTCGTTGTTGAAACTCCCGACCGGCGCCACCGTCGGCCCCTCGGCCTCGAGCACCTGGGCCAGCAGGTCCTTGGTGCTGGTCTTGCCCGAAGAACCCGTGATGGCCAAGGTGACGAGTCCGGCGGCACGGGCCTCGTCCACCACGGCCCGCGCGAGCCCGGACAGGCCTGCAAGCGGGTCGTCGACCAGCAGGTGTGGCACCGGGGCACCGGTGGGACGACTGGCCAGCACCGCGGCTGCTCCGGCGTCGGCGGCGCGGGCGGTGAAGTCGTGTCCGTCGACGTGTTCACCGGGGAGCGCGACGAACAGACATCCGGGAGTGGCGAGCCGGGAGTCGATCACGACGTCGGGGCCGACCACGGTCGTCGGGTCGCCCTCGACGCGGCCGTCGGTCCAGGCGGCGAGGTCTGACAGACGATGGCTCCTCATGACTGCTCCCCGATCCCGGTGGTCGCGCTGGCACGGATCCGGCTGTTGCCGGTGCCGCTCCCGCTGATCGCACTCATGACTGCTCCCGGGCGATCATCGCCCATTCCTCGACCACGACGTCGGCGTCATCGAAGGGCAGCACCCGGTCGCCGACGATCTGTCCTTGTTCATGACCCTTGCCCAGCACCAGCACGACGTCATCGGGCTCGGCCCAGCGAAGGGCGTGTGCGATCGCGGCGGCACGGTCGGCGCACTGCACGACGGTCGCCCCCGGTCGTGTCTCGGCGACGGCCCTGGCTCCCTGCTCGACGGCCAGCCGGATCCGGGCGGGGTCCTCGGTTCGGGGGTTGTCGTCGGTGACGACCACGAGATCGGCATGAGCGGCCGCGCCACCCATCATCGATCGTTTGGCGCTGTCACGATCACCCCCGGCACCCACCACCACAGCCGTGCGGGAGAACTGGTCCCCGACCCGCACCGCCTCCTCGATCGCCTGGGGGGTGTGGGCGAAGTCGACGAACACGGTCGGGGTGGCCTGCTCCCCCTGGCGGGGTGGCCCAAGTGGGATCCGCTGCATGCGTCCCGGCACCTGGGCGTGCCTGAGGCCCGCCATCGCCTGGTCGGGGTCGACGCCCACCACCGCGGCCATGGCCAGGGCGAGCACGGCATTTCGTCCGTTGTGGGCGCCCGGCAGGTCGATGCTGAGCTCTCGCTCCCCCAGCGCCCCGGCGATGCGAACCCGGGTACCACCCTCGGGAGTCGGCTCACTCGACAGCAGCCGGATGTCGTCGTCCGCTGCCGTGCCCACGGTGGTGAGGGCGGGCGCCTTCGCTGCGCGCAGGCGGGAGGCCAGGAGTCGTCCGTGGTCATCGGTGGTCATCACCACGGCGTGCCGGCAGCGGTCTGGCTCGAACAGGCGGGCCTTGGTCTCGAAGTAGTCCTCGAGGGTGGGGTGGAAGTCGAGGTGGTCGCGGCCGAGGTTCGTGAAGCCGGCGACGTCGAAGCCGACCGCCCGCACCCGCTCCAGCGCGAGGGCGTGGGACGAGACCTCCATCACCACTGCGTCGGCGCCCTGGCCGACGAACCGGGCGAGCAGGGCCTGCAGGTCGAGCGATTCGGGGGTCGTCACCGTGGTCCTGGCCACCTCGACGGGCTCGCCCGCGAGGCGGAAGCCGATGGTGCCGATGGTGCCCACCCGATGACCCGCCGCCGCGAGCGCCGCCTCCAGCAGGAAGGTGGTGGTGGTCTTGCCGTTGGTGCCGGTGACTCCCAGCATGGTCAGCCGCTGACTCGGGTATCCATGGAAGCGCGCGGCGAGATCGGCCATGGTCAGGCGGGGATCGGCGACGACGACGACCGGCAACCGGTCGCCCACCAGGCCCGAACCCACCTCGTCGGTGAGCAC
This sequence comes from Aestuariimicrobium sp. T2.26MG-19.2B, assembly GCF_950101875.1. Lineage (NCBI taxonomy): Bacteria > Bacillati > Actinomycetota > Actinomycetes > Propionibacteriales > Propionibacteriaceae > Aestuariimicrobium > Aestuariimicrobium sp. T2.26MG-19.2B. The sequence continues at coordinate 212,420 of NZ_CATNLW010000001.1, forward strand.
GACGGCAGCGCCCGCCGTGACAGCGGTGTCGACGAACTGCGCCCCGTGCGCCCTCTGACCGGGCAGTGCCACCCACAGATTGCCCGGGGCCACCGTTCGTGAGTCAAGAGCCAGTCCCGTGACCACGACATCAGCGGCTCCGACCGGCGCCACCGCGAGGTCGGCGAGCAGCACGGACAGCCTGATCGGGGGTGGGGACGTCATCGAGGGATCACCGGTCACGGTACATATGTAAGCGGACGCTCGGTCGGCTTGGTGGTCGACGGGAGCACACCGTAGCGGGGCAGGGCGAGGCTCATGATCTGCTGGGCCACCGGCAGGGCCAGCGTCGAACCGTCGGTCCCGCGGGTGGGCTGGTCGACGACGACGTAGACGAGCAGCTGCGGGTCCTCGACCGGGGCGACGCCCACGAAGCTGGCGGTGTAGCCGCGGTAGCAGGAGCACTGCGGGTCGACACGCTGGGCGGTGCCCGTCTTGCCTGCCATGCGGTAGTTCGGGATCGAGCGGGACTTCTTCAGCATCACCACCGACTCCATCATGTCGAGCACCTGCGCCGATGCCGCCGCCGAGATGACCCGGCGTGGCTCCGCCTTCTCGACGGGAACCGCCTTGCCGTCACCGTCGACCGTCGCCTTGACCAGCGTGGGCGCGTTGTAGAGCCCACCGTTGGCCACCGCTGCGATGGCCGATGCCTCCTGGACGGCGGTGACTGACAGTCCCTGACCGAAGCTGATCTGGTCGCGGGAGTAGTCGGCCAGGCTCGCGGGGGGCAGCCAACCCGCCGACTCGCCGGGCAGGCCGAGTCCGGTCTTCTTCCCCAGGCCGAAGTCGAGCAGGTACTGGCGCAGCTTCTGCTTGTTCATCTGGCGGGTCAGCAACACCGTGCCGATGTTGGACGAGTTGGCGATCACACCACGCGCGGTGAGGTGGAGGGTGCCGTGCTCGAACGCATCCTTGATCTTGCCGTCGCCCGAGACCACACGACTGGGTACCTCGACGCGGGTGTCCGCGGTGACCAGACCTTGGTCGGCGAGGGCGGCCATGGTCAGCACCTTCTCGACCGACCCGGGCTCGTAAGGGGCGCTGACGGCACGGTTGCCCAGGTTGGCCGGGTCGGCTCCGGCCGGGTCGTTGGAGTCGAATCCGGGCGTGGTCGACAGGGCCAACAACTCGCCGGTCTTGACGTTCATGACGATCGCGGTGCCGTTCTTGGCGCCCGCCCTGGTCACCCCCGCGGCCAGTGCCTGGTTGGCCATCAACTGCATCTCGGTGTCGAGGGTGAGGGTGTAGCTCGTGCCGTCGACCGCCGGGACCAGGGTCGTGTTGGCCAACGGGATGCGTCCGTTGGCGCTGGTCGCGTAGGACTCCTTGCCGTCGGTCCCTGCCAGGGAGGCCTCCAGGGAATACTCCAGTCCACCGGCCCCCTCGCCGGCCGAATTCATGAAGCCGATCACGTTGGCGGCCACATCGCCCGCCGGGTAGGTGCGGATCGGGTCGTCCTCCTTGGCCAGGCCGTGCAGTCCGATGCCGTCGTTGGCGGCGGCCAGGTCGCGGCGGATCTGCTCATAGGTCCAGGCCGGCACCTGCGACTTCACGACCACGTAGTGCTTGCGACCGAGGTCACTGAGGACGGGCAGGTAATCGGCCTCGGAGCCCCCGAGGTACTTGGCGAGCACGACGGAGATGTCACGGGCGGCCGTCGCGGCGCGCTTCTTCTGCCCCGGGGTCATCTCCACCCGGGTGTCGATGCCGTTGCGGCTGATCATGATCGGGTCGGCGACGATCTTGACCGCCTGCTCCGAGGAAGCCATCACCACGCCGTTGCGGTCGCTGATGGTGCCGCGCTGGGCCACCAGGGTCTTGGTGTAGGTCATCCGGTTGGCGGCCATCGCCGCGTTCGCCTGGGCGTCGTAGGCCTGCAGGTAGAAGGCCCGGCCTGCCCACGCCGCAAGCGTCAACAGCATCACCAGCAGCAGCGCGTTCAGACGGGTGGTGCTGTTGGCCAGCCGGAGGCGCCAGGTGCGTCCGTAGGTCGGCCTGCCCGTCTGGTGGGGACGGCGGCCGGGGGTGCGAGCGGGTCCGGTCGACGCGCTGCGCTGGCCCGCAGGTCCCGACGAGGAGCGCGACGCCGAGGAGCGGGAGGACGAGGAGCGGGAGGACGAGGAGCGGGAGGACAGGGGACGCTCCGAGGAGGAACGGTCAGAACGGGGGCGGTCCGAACGGGGACGGTCCGACGGGGCGCGGCGATCGCTGGGGGGACGACGCTCGGGGCTCATCAGCGACCGCCGGCGGTTGGGGCGGTCGAGGGCTTGGTCGAGGAATTCGTCCGGGCCGGGTTGGCGGTACTGGAAGTGGCGCTGGGCTTCGCACTTGGCTTGACGCTGGCCTTGGCTGCCGCGGCCTTCTTCTTGGCTTCCTCAGCGCGCTTCTTCCTCAACTCCTCGGCCTTCTTCCTGGCGGCATCGGCCTTGGCCTTGGCCTCGGCCGCCACCTGGGCGCGAGCGCCCTCCTGGGCGTCCTGTTGCTGCTGCCAGGAACTCCACTTCTGGTCGGGGAGTTCGTTGCCGGTGACGGGCACGGGGTTGCCCAGGATTCGTCCGTCGGCCAGCGTGATGAAGGCGGGGTAGGGGTTCGGACGAAGCCCCAGCTGATGGGCCCTCTGCTCGAGCGCGGAGGCGGAGCGCAGTTGCTCCACCTGGGTGGTGAGTTCGCCCTTCTGGTACCCCAGCGAGGTGGCGTCGGCCTGCAGCGAGTTGAGTTGCTTCGCCTGGGTCTGGATCGCAGTGTTGAGCACCAACAACCCCAACAACCCGAGTGCCAGCAGTGCTCCCAGCACGGCCACGAACGGGATGCGGACGACCTTGGCCGGGGCGTCCAGCGCCCGCAGGTGGGGACGCGTCGACTCCGGGGCGCCGGGTTCGCGCTGAGGACTGGCCCAGGAGGTCAGGGACTCGACCACACTCATGCTGCACTCCTCACTGTTTCGATGGCACGGACTCGTTCGATGGCGCGGAAACGGGCCGAGGCGGCACGCCGGTTGGCCGCCACCTCGTCGGGGGTGGGTTTCTCCGCCCCCCTGGTCAGGGACCTGCACTCCGCGCGGAGGTGATCGGGCACCATCGGCAGGTGGGCAGGGGCGCGATCGGAGGTCACGACCCGGAAGACCTGCTTGACCAGTCGGTCCTCCAGGGAGTGGTAGGCCAGCACGGCGAGACGGCCGCCGACGGCCAGTGCGGCCACTGCGGCCGGGAGCACCCCCGCCAAGGCCTCGAGTTCGGCGTTCACCTCGATGCGCAGGGCCTGGAAGGTGCGCTTGGCGGGGTGGCCGCCGGTGTTGCGGGCTGCGGCCGGGATGGCATCCGAGATGACCTGGACGAGCCTGGCCGAGCTGGTGAAGGGCTGCTGTTGACGGGCCGCTACGATGCGCTGGGCGATGCGTCGGGAGAACTTCTCCTCACCGAAGCGACGAAGGATCCGCTCCAGGTCGTCCAGCTCGTAGGTGTTGACCACGTCGGCCGCGGTGGGGCCTGAATCACCCATCCGCATGTCCAGGGGGGCGTCGACCGAGTAGGCGAACCCCCGCTCGGTGCGGTCGATCTGCAGGCTGGACAGTCCCAGGTCGAGCAACATCGACTGGATGCTCGTCGTCCCGGTGCGCTCCAGGACCTGGGGCAGTTCGTCGTAGACGGCCCGCTCGAGACGGACACGGTCACCGAAGCGGGCCAACCGCTCACCGGCGATGGCCAGCGCCTGCGGGTCGCGGTCGATCCCGATCAGTCTGGCGTGGGGGCAGGCGGCGAGGATGGCTTCGGCGTGGCCACCCGTACCGAGGGTGCCGTCGACGTGCACCGAACCCGGAGCCTGGAGTGCCGGCGCCAGGACCTGCACGATGCGGTCGACCATGACCGGTTCGTGCAGTGCTGACGCGTGTGGCTTCGGGGCGTCCACCTCGGACATTCGACCCTCCCTCTCGGGATGTTCGTGTGGCTGGCTCGGGGGGCAACGGTTGTGTTCCGTGGTTTCAGTCCGGGCCGCTGGGAAGGCCACCTGGCACCGGGGAAGGTGCGCCAGGGGGCTGCGGTGACCGGGCTGAAGCCGCGGGACACAGTCGTTGGTCGTACTGCTTGGTCGTACCGGGTGGTCCTACTTGGGGGGTGTTCAGTCGTGCTGGTCGAAACCGAGGAAGGGGTCCTCGTTCATCTCTGCGAAGGCGTCCTCGTTCTGCGCGGAATAGGCATCCCATGCAGCCGGATCCCAGACCTCGAGGCGATCGATCGAACCCACCAGGACCAATTCCTTGTCGAGGCCGGCGTAGTCGCGCAGCCGGGGAGGAATCGTGATGCGTCCCTGCTTGTCGGGCACCTCGTCCGAAGCACTGGCCGCCAGCATGCGCTGGTAGTCCCGCACTCGCTTGAAGGTGCTCGGGGCCTTCATGCTCGCCACCGTCATCTGCCTGAAGGTCTCGAGCGGATAGATGGCCAGACAGCGGTCCTGCTGCCTGGTGACCACCACTCCGTCCGCGAGCGCCTCCCGGAACTTCGCTGGCAGGAACAGCCGGCCCTTCTCGTCGAGCTTGGGCGAGTAGGTACCGAGAAACATCCCGCACCCTCCCCTGTCGCTCCACAGAAGCACCCGTCTGCTCCACTGCGCTCCACCATACTCCACTTCGCCCCACCAGGACCATAGGCGCCGGTGTGTTGCTCCCCCTCCCACCAGCTCCCGCGGCTCGGAGCGAGCCCGCTCGAGGCCTGGCGGGGCCGAGGCCACCCGGGCACCTGCTGGGCCGGGCCCCCGACCCCGGCTTCTTCCCCGCCGTTGCCTGCAGTGGTTAGGCTGAGGCAGTCTGCGTGGGGGTGGTGCTCCGACGTCCACGCCTGATCCGAAGTCGCCCACCAGGCCGCCCACCGGCGGCGCACCAGCGAGGAGAACCGTGGCAGACACGAACCAGGCCGTCGCGATCGACGAGGTGATCGAGATCACCGATCGTGTTCGAGGCGCCATCGAGCAGGTGATCGAGGGCAAGCGCGACCAGATCACCCTCGCGATGACCGTGCTGCTCGCCGAGGGGCACCTGCTGGTGGAGGACGTGCCGGGCGTCGGCAAGACCATGCTGGCCCGGGCCCTGGCCAAGTCCATCGACTGCACCGTGCGCCGGCTGCAGTTCACCCCGGACCTGTTGCCCAGCGACATCACCGGGGTCAGCGTCTTCAACCAGGTCACGCGCGACTTCGAGTTCAAGCCCGGCGCCATCTTCGCCAACATCGTCGTCGGCGACGAGATCAACCGTGCCTCGCCCAAGACCCAGTCGGCCCTGCTCGAGGCCATGGCGGAGCGCCAGGTCTCGTCCGACGGTGTCACCCACGAGCTCGCCTCGCCGTTCATGGTGGTCGCCACCCAGAACCCCATCGAGATGGAGGGCACCTATCCCCTCCCTGAGGCCCAGCGCGACCGGTTCATGGCACGGGTCGAGATGGGCTACCCCACCCGAGGTGCCGAGCTCGCCATGCTGGAGCACCACGGTGCCCGCCAGCCCCTGTCAGACCTGCAACCTGTCACCGACGGTCCCGAGATCGTGCGGCTCATCGAGATCATCAAGGACGTCTACGTCGCACCGGCGGTGAAGGACTACATCATCGACGTGGTCACCGCCACCCGCCGTACCGACGACCTGCGTCTGGGAGCTTCGCCACGGGCCAGTCTCCACCTGCTGCGGGCCGTGCGGGCGCACGCCGCCCTGCACAGCCGCGACTACGCCATTCCCGACGACGTGCAGGCCCTGGCTCGTCCCGTGCTGTCACACCGGGTGTTGCCCTCGACGGCCGCCCAGCTCGACGGGCGCTCGGTGGCCGACATCATCGAGCACGCCGTGTCGTCGGTGGTCATCCCCGATCGTCGGTGACCATGAGCGTCCTGCGCATGCTCACCTCGCGGGGCTGGACGCTCGTCATCCTCGGAGCGATCGTCACCGTCGCCGCGATGCTGTTCGGCCAGAACGACCTGCTGTGGTTGGGACTGCTGCTGATCGCGCTGCCGGCAGTCGCCATGGTGATGGTCGGACGATCGCGCATGTCGCTGGCGGTGGAACGCCGACTGAACCCCGCCCGCGCCCCCCTCGGTGAGCGGCTGCGCGGCAGCCTCACCCTGACCAAACGGGGATCGCTACCGCTGGGACTGCTGCAGTTCGAGGAGGCGATCCCCCGCCAGCTCGGACGCCGCCCGCGGTTCACCGTGCACCGCTTCGCCGGTGAGTGGTCGCGGCAGGTCAACTACCCACTCGAGGGCCTCGAGCGGGGCCGCTACCAGGTGGGTCCCCTGCTGGTCCGGGCCACCGACCCCTTCGGGCTGGCCAAGATGGATCGTCGCTTCGCCTCCACCCGAGAGACCATGATCACCCCGCGCATCGTGCCGCTGTCGAGCATGGGGTCGGCCACCGGGCAGGGTCAGAGCGGCGACTCGACCCCCCAGCGGATCGGGCTGGTCGGCGCCGACGACGTGCTGGTACGCGAGTACCGGGCCGGGGACGACGTGCGTCGGATCCACTGGCGCTCGACCGCCCGGCGCGACGAACTGATGGTGCGCCGGGAGGAACAGGCCTGGGATCCCAGCGTGTCCGTGCTGCTCGACAACCGCTCCTCGGCCCACGCCGGCATGGGTCAGGACAGTTCCTTCGAATGGGCGGTCTCGGCCGCCGCCTCGGTCGCCATGCACATGATCTCGTCGGGCTACCGGCTCAGCATCCTCGACACCGAGGGACCGTTGGTCGATGCCGACACACTGACCCCCGACGAGTTGCGGGAGTCGGTCGCGCTCACCCTGACCGACGTGACCATGACCAGCCACAACACGTCGCTGGCGACGATGGTGCGCGCCGCCACCGGCCACCAGACCGGCGAGGTGCTGATCGCCATCACCGGACGCCTCAGCCGCGACGACGTGCACGCCCTGGTCGCGATGCGCTCCCACCGGGCCCAGGGGCTGGCCATGGTGCTCGACGTCGACACCTTCACCGCTCGTCGCTTCCGGGGGGACGAGTCCCTCGCCGGTGAGCACGAGGCGGCGATCGACCTGCTGCGTCGTCATGCCTGGCGGGTGGTCGAGGTGACCGGCACGACGACCATCGACGAGGCCTGGCGGTCGCTCGACCGGGTGGGGGTGACCACCCGATGAGGACGACGGACCGACTCGCCCTTGCCACGATGGGCGCCATGGTGCTCGCCACCGTGTCGATGCTGGCCCTCACCAGCGACCGGCTGTTGCTGGCCTTCGGCATCGGACTGGTCGCCGTGCTGATGGCGATCTCGGCCGGGGCCAGACGCCTGCGCGTCGGCTCCTGGCTGGTGCACCTGTGGCAGTTGCTCGTCGTGGCCGGGGTCGGACTGGGACTGGGACTCAGCGCCCAACCCGCGTCCGGCAGCTGGCTGCAGCAACTGGGGCAGCTCTACCTCGAGGCGGTGCTCACCATCCGCACCGAGTCGGCGCCCATGGAGGCCAACGGCGCCGTCCGCTGGCTGTTCCTGATCATCCTGGGTCTGGTCACCATCCTGATGGACCTGCTGGTGCTGACCCTCTCGTCGCCCGCCTGGTCGCTGGCACCGCTCGTCTCGGTCTACCTGATCCCAGCCCTCGCCCTGCCGGGTGGGGTGTCGTGGTGGGTCTTCGCCCTGCTGGCCTCGGGTTACCTGGTGATCCTCGCGGCGGACACCGCCAACCGACTCGGCACGTGGACGAGGAACCTGGTCACCGACTCCGCCGAGCGCACACACTCCCGCTGGGGGGTGTGGCGGATGGCAGCCGTGGTCGGGATACCGGTGCTGGCCGCGGCCATCGCCGCCGGCAGCCTGCTGCCCACCTTCGGCACCCTCGACCTCGATGCCCGCCGACCCCGGGGCAACGGCCCGATCCAACTGGTCGACCCCACCATCGAGCTGCAGAAGAACCTGGCCCAGCAGTCGGAACGGGTCGTCATGACCTACACCAGCAACAGCCCCACCGGGGAGTACATCCGGTTGACCTCGCTCAGCCAGATCGACCGCACGGGGTGGAAGCTGACCCCGATGCAGTTGAGCACCGGCTCGCTCCCCCAGCCCCCGGGGGTCTCGTCGACGCGCCGGACCACCACGCAGATCAACGTCGGTGACTTCTCGACCCAGTACCTGCCTGCCCCCTATGCGCCCGACTCGTTCCAGGCCACGGGCGAGTGGGCCTGGGATCGCAACACCCTCACCCTCGTCTCGACCGCCGCCAACGGCACCGAGTCGACTCGCAACCTCTCCTACGAGGTGACCAGTGTCGACACCGATCCCAACCCGCAGCAGTTCAACGAGGCGATCCCTGGGGCACCCGCCGACGCTGCCGTCACCGCCCAGGTGCCCAGCGACGTGCCGGCCGAGATCGCCGAACTGGCGGCCTCGATCACGAAGGACGCACCGACCCCCGTGCTGAAGGCAGCGGCGATCCAGGAGTACCTGCGCGACCCCCGCCGGTTCACCTACTCGACCACGGCTCCGGCCGGCGACGGCTATGAGGTGATCGCCAACTTCCTGCTGCGGGACAAGGCCGGGTACTGCATCCACTTCGCCTCGGCGATGGCGCTGATGGCGCGGCTCGAGGGCATTCCCTCCCGCGTGGCCGTCGGCTTCCTGCCCGGTGAGAAGACGGGCGACCAGTGGCGGGTTCGCGGACGCAACATGCACGCCTGGCCCGAGCTCTACTTCGCCGGCTTCGGCTGGGTGCGCTTCGAGCCGACCGCAGCCGTGGCCGACGCCCCGATGTGGACCGTGACCTCACCCCTGAACCAGCCCACCCCCAGTTCCAGCACCTCCCAGCAGCCGTCGTCCGACCCGACCTCGTCGTCGAGCGCCAGCGCCCCCAGTTCGGACCCCAGCGCCAGCCAGAGCACGGCCGCGCCCGTGAGCGGGGGCACGGGCTTCGTGATGCCGTGGGCGCAGGTCATCGCGGCCACCGGCGGGCTCGCGGTCGTGGCTCTCCTCGCCGTGACGCCGTGGCTGGTGCGCCGGTCGATCAGGCGTGGACGACTGCACGCCACCGGGGACCCCCACCACGTGGTGGCCGGGTGGTGGGAGGAGGCCCGGGACACGCTGGTGGACTCGGGCACGGACTGGCCCGAGGGATCACCGCGCGGGCGTGCCGCTGCAGCGGCCCCCGGATTGGGCACCGAGGCCGCCGGGGCGTTGAGCCGGTTGGCGCTGGCGGTGGAGCACTCGCGGTACGCCAGGACGATGGATGACCTGTCACCCGACCTGGCCGATGACATCCGGTTCTTCACCCACGAGGTGCGCGAGCACGAGACCGGCCTACGCGGCCTTGCCGCGACGTTGTGGCCGAGGTCACTGTGGGTGAACCTCGGGCGCTGGCTGTCCGGGGTCCGCCACTGATTCCGGACCGGCCGGCACCCCGGAGGATCGGGCCCGCGAATCGAGACGCTGTCTGTTGTGCCGCCCCGCCCGCGGCCTAGACTGGAGGACACAACAAGACCGTCTGGTCACCAGGGTCAGCAGCCGAGGATCGTCGGCCGCCACCCCGTTCACCGGTCAGTCATCCCAGGGTCAAGGCAAGGAGGCGTGATGGCTCTCTCCGATGAGGAACAGCGCCTGCTTGCGCAACTCGAACAGTCCCTCGCCGAGGACGACCCGAAACTTGCCCATCTGATGCGGGGCAGCCGGGTTCGTCCCACCCGTGGTTCCCGCCACCTCGTGGCCGGGGGCATCGGTTTCCTGGTCGGGCTCACCCTGCTGGTGCTGGGCATCCAGACCCATTGGACGGTCAGCGTGGCCGGCTTCGTGGTGATGGCCGCCTCGGCTGCATCGGGACTGGGGTTGTTGCCTTCGCGTGGCGGTGCGCGCCAGCACCACCACACGCCCAAGCAGCAGGCCGCCGCCAAGGCCGCCCCTTCCGGCTCGATGATGGACAAGTTCGAGGAGCGCTGGCGCAAGCGCCAGGACGAGGGGCGCTGACCCGCCGTCCGGACTGTTCAGGCCTCAGCCGGTCAGCCTTGCTCGCCGCACGGCGTGGGGCCCGAACCTCATGATGGCCGCGTCAGCCGCCTGTTCCACCTCCCTCATGCCCTTGTCGGGGGCATCGAGGGTGAACTGCTGGTAGGCCTCGTCCGCATCGACCAACCGTTCCACCCGCACCCCCACCCGGCGGATCCGTGCCCGCTGCAGGTTCAGCCCCCGCCAACACCTCAGCGCTGCCGCGTAGATCTCGTCGGTGACATCGGTCGGGGTGGCCAGCTGCGTGGTGCGGGTGATGGTGGTGAAGTCCGCGAACCGTAGCGAGATGCTCACCCCTCGGCCGAGCACCTGGGCCTGGCGCATGCGTCCGGCGGTGCGCGCCGCCATGCGCAGGAGTTCGGTGGTCACGAGACCTGGGTCGTCGGTGTCACGGGAGAACGTCTCCTGCGCCCCGATGCTGCGCTCCACCGCCTCCCCGACCACCCGGCGGTCGTCCCTGCCCCACGACAGGTCGTGCAACCACCCCCCCGCATGGGTACCCATCGCCCGTTGCAGGGTCTGTCTGGACGTGTGGGCCACCTCGCCGATGGTGGTCAGTCCCAGCTGGTGCAGGCGAGCGGCGGTCGACTCCCCCACCCCCCACACCTTCTCGACCGGGAGCGGGTGCAGGAAGGCGACCACCTGACTGGGGGGTACCTGCACCACCCCGTCGGGCTTGGCCTGGTTCGAGGCGAGCTTGGCCACGAACTTCGAGGGCGCGATGCCGACCGAACAGGTGATCTGCTGCTCGTCGGCCACCTGCGCACGGATCAGTTCGGCGATCACCCGGGGATCCCCCAGCCGCAGCACCGACCCGGTCACGTCGAGAAAGGCCTCATCGATCGAGATCGCCTCCACCCGAGGGGTGACCCCTCCGAAGATCGCGAACACACCCTTGCTGACCGCGGCATAGGTGTCGTGGTCGGGCGGCACCGGAATCCCCTGGGGGCACAACCGCCTGGCCCGTGAACTGGGCATGCCCGACCTCACCCCCGCAGCGCGTGCCTCGTAGCTGGCCGACAGCACCACCCCTCGTTCGGCGCCTCCCACCCACATCGGTCGTCCGCGCAGTTCGGGTCTGCGAGCCAGTTCGACGGTGGCGTAGAAGGCGTCCATGTCGACGTGCATGATCACCGTCTCGCTCGCCATCGTCACCACCCCGAACTTCCCGGGCTGGAGTGCCACAGCTTGCGTGGTGCCTGCGCAGCCGGGGTGCCCGCCGGTTTCACGTCGGCATAGGGCGACTGCTTGAACCCGCTGGCGTGCACCAGGACGCGACGGGGACCCATGCCCCCGGCTCGTCCGTGGGTCTGCGCGTCGGCGGCGGGACGGGCATCGGTCATCCGCTCCGCACGGGGCGCCGGCGCCTGCAGTTGCTCGGGACGGGCGTTGATCTCGTCGACCACGGCCTGCATCGCCGCGTCGACGTCGCCGTCCCGGGTCAGGTGGGCCTGGTAGGTCGCGAACAGCGCCTGCAGGTCCCACGCCCCCGTCGCCCGCAGTGAGACCCCACGGGGCCCGGTGCGGCGCAACTCCCCGCGCACCACCAGGAGCCAACTCGAGAACACCGTCGCCGCGTACGGACCCTGGGCGTCCTCGAAGAAGGTGGCATCGACTGGTCCGGAACCATCATCGAGGGTCAGGAAGACGACTCGTCGTCCGCTGCGCACCGGCGGTGTCTGGGTGGCCACCTTCACTCCCGCCACCAGCAGGTCGGCATGCGAGCGCTGGCCCAGCAGGTCAGGCGACCAGGTGGTGCCCAACCGCTGCAGGAAGGCGCGGTAGAAGGCCATCACGTGCTGGCTGGCGTCCATGCCGAGGATCTCGAGTTCGAGTTCGAGGCGCTGCCGGTCGTCGAGTTCGGGCAGCCCCGTGGCGGCCACGTCGCCGGGACCCTGGCGGGAGGACCCCCACCCCTCGGACCGGGCTTCGTCCTCCCCCGGGTCGGTGAAGTCGAGGGCCAACTGCACCCCCGCGAAGGCATCCGCGCGGCGTGCGTTCACCACCTCACCCTGTGCCTGGGACCTGGCCAGATCGCGGGGATCGTCGAGGTTCGACGCCACGGGCTTGGTGCGTCGCAGTCCCTTGGCGCGGGAGGCGGTCCGCGCCTCCACCACCTGGAGCCGACGCAGGTCGGCGACAGCGAGCACGAGGTCACGACGGGTGAGCAGCCCTCGCTGGTGCACCGCGGCCGCTCGTCCGATGCCGTAGAGCCGGTCGAAGGCACCGGCCAGCACCAGCCGTTCGACCACGGGGGCATCGACCTGCGCCCGGTTCCAGAAGTCGGTGAGGGAGTGGTACGGCTGGCCAGCGACGATCCGGGCGACCTCGATGGCACTGATGCCCTTCACCTCGTTGAGGGCCATCCGGATGCCGTGTTCGGGGTCCTGGGGCAGGCCCTGGGGGTTCAACGGACGAACGGCGGTGGCCGGGTCACTGCCCGGCTCCAACCCCGCCTGTTCCTGTTCCTCGTCGAGGTCAGTGCGGCGAGACGGGCGCCAGTCACCCCACTCGAGGCCGTGCAGACACTCCACCCGATAGACGTCACTGGAGGCGTTCACGTCGAGCCCGAGCACGGGCACCTGCATGCGCCGCGCCTCCTCGAGGATCAGCCGCTTGGGGTACATACCCGGGTCGTGGGTGAGCACACCGGCGATGAAATGGGCCGGATGGTGCCGCTTCAACCAGGCCGACTGATAGGTGGGCAGGGCGAAGGCGGCCGCGTGCGCCTTGCAGAAACCGAACGAGGCGAAGGCGGCCAGCACCGACCAGACCTTCTCGACCACCCGTTCGTCGTAACCACGGTCGATCGTGGTGGGAATGAACCAGGCGCGCACATCGGCCTGTCCCGCCGGGTCGCCCAGGGCCCGCCGGACCTCGTCGGCCTGGGCCAGCGAACAGCCGGTCATGACGGCGACGATCTGGATGATCTGCTCGTGGAAGACCACCACGCCGCCGGTCTCCTCGAGCACCGGCACCAGGTCGGGGTGCAGGTACACCGGGTCCTTCCAGCCCTGGCGCGCGTTCAGGAAGGGCACCACCATGTCGGACTTCACCGGCCCGGGGCGAAACAGCGAGATGTCGATCACCACGTCGGTGAAGGTGGTGGGACCGAACTTCCCGATCAGTTCACGCTGCCCGGGTGACTCGATCTGGAAACAACCCAGGGTCGCGGCATGGGCGATCAGGTCGTAGGTGTCGGGATCGTCGAAGGGTGCGAGGGCGTCGATGTCGGGCCGCACGTGCCCCGTGCGCTCGATCTCGTCGAGGCAGTGCGCCATCGACGACTGCATCCGGATGCCCAGCACGTCGAGCTTGAGCAGGCCGATGTCCTCGACGTCGTCCTTGTCGAACTGGCTCATCGGGAAGCCGCCGAAACTGGCCTCCACCGGGGTGCGATCACCCAGGGTGGCATCCGACAGCAGCACCCCACACGGATGCAGGGCGACGTGGCGGGGCAACCCGTCGAGCGACTCGACCAGGTCGAAGAGCACGTCGAGGCGGCGTTCAGCCAGCCCGGCGGCCCGCAGTTCGGGCAGGTCGCGCAGGGCGGACCTGGCATCGCGTGCACGGATGTGGGGGAAGGCCTTGGCGATGGCGTCGACCTCGATGGGGGGAAGGCTGAGGGCTGCCCCGACGTCGCGGACGGCATGCCTGACCCGGTAGGTCTCGAGCATCGCCACGCAGGCCACCCGCTCTCCGCCGAAGACGTCGAGGATCTTCTCGTAGATCTCGGTGCGTCGGGCCGACTCGACGTCGAGGTCGATGTCGGGCAGGGCCCGCCGCAACGGCGACAGGAAGCGCTCCATGATCAACCCGTTGGCGATCGGGTCGACCCCCGAGATGCCCAGCAGGTGGTTGACCATGCTGCCGGCACCCGACCCGCGCGCGGCACAGCGGATACCCATGTCGCGAACGAGTTGCACCACGTCGGCGACGGTGAGGAAGTAGGAGGCGAAACCGAGGTGCTCGATCACGGCCAGTTCCTCGTCGAGCCTGCGTTCCACCTTCTCGACGAGGGCGGACGATGACCCGTAGCGACCCGCGATGCCTGCCTCGCAGCGTTGCCTCAGCGTGGTCATCACCTCTTCGGCCGTGGTGCCCAACACCCCGAACTCGGGCAGGTGGATCTCACCCAGCCCGAGGTCAGCACGGGGATCGAGTTGGCACCGCAGTCCCAGGGTGCGGGTGTCTGCCACCAACCGCTCGGCACCGTGGCGGCCTCGTCCGGCGAGTTGGGCGACGTGCTCGGCGATCTCGACCATGGCCTTGCCCGACTTGAGGTAGCCCTCGGCGTTGCGGCGATCGATGTTGCGCAGGTCGAGGGGCACCAACCGGCGGGCCGCGTCGAGCACGTCGACGGTGGCAGCCTGGTGGCGTTCAGCCATCCGCACCTGGTTGGTGAGCACGGCCGGGAGCGAGAACCGGTCGGCCAGGGCCACCATCCCCCCGGCCTGGGCTGCGGAGTTCACCCCGCTGCCGGCCACCTGGTGGTTGGTGGCAGCAATCACCACCCGATCGGCGCCCAGCCGGTCGACCCAACGTTGCAGTTCGGCCTCGGCACCGAGCCGATCACGTTCGGCCACCCGCAACCCGAAACTGGAGTCGCTGCCGAGCATCACGACCAGGTCGTCACCGTGCCGCTCGAGTTGGTCGAGCGAGGTCTCGGGAGTGCCGCGCTCCCCGGCCAGATGGGTGGCCGAGACCAAACGGCACAGGCTCGCCCATCCGGTCCTCGACGTCGCCAGCGGAACCACGCGAGGGTGGCGTCGGTCACGTGTCTCTCCCCCCCGGGCGGCGGTCCGCCGCGGGGCTCGGGAGAGGGCGGCAACGGGTTCGGGGACGGCCAGGTCGACCCCCAGCACGGGGGCCACCCCGTGTTGCAGGCAGGCCTTGGCGAACCTGATCGCCCCGTAGAGGCCGTCACGGTCGGTCAGTGCCATCACCGACTGGCCGTGCTCGGCCGCGGTGGCGACCAGGGCCGAAGGATGGGAGGCGCCGTGCTGGAAGGAGTAGCCCGAGGCCACCCGAAGATGGACGAAGGGGTCGCTCATCGTCGCCCCCCCGGATCGAGGCGCAGCCTGCCCACGGCCTCGAGGAAGGTCTGGGCGTCGCGCACCAGGTCATCGGCCTCCCGGTCACCGATCGGCAGTTCACCTCGGGCGGCCGCGTCGTGGCGTGGCTGGATGGCCGACAGGTAACCCGCCCACTCCGCCAGTTCGGGGGCATGGTGGGCCACGACGCGCCACAACCCTGCGTTCGAGGAACCACGGGGTGGACGACCGGTGCGCGCCCGCAGCGCCAGGGCAGCCAGCTCGCGCAGGGCGTGGTGGGCGGCCAGGTAGCGGGTCGCCGGATCGGGGGTCAGATCGGCCGTGACGACCAGGGTCTGGGCCCGAGCCAGGTCGATGCGGTGGTGATCGGCCACCCGGACGGCTCGCGCACTGGTGGAGGACAGGAGTTCGTGGCTCATCCCAGGCTCCTCAGTCGATCACGGTGCGTAGTTGCCAGGCACCGTCGTGGAAGCGGTGGGCCAGTTCGTAGATGCCACGACTGCCTGCCATGCCGTTGGCCGCCTCGACCCGCCACACCTCGCTCTCACGCAACAGGTCGGCGTCATCACCCGCTCCCGGGTGCTGGCGGCTCATGGTGGCCGTGCCACCACCCAGGCGCTGGTGCTCCCAGTCGTCGTCGCCGCGAGCGGCGCGCACCTGGCTCGAGGTCCACCACTCCCCGGACTCGATCCAGCGACTCTCGATGGCCAGCACCCGCCACAGCTGCCCCCGCCACAGGAACTGGGCAGGATCGTTCATCCTGCCGAGCCTGACCTCGATCGCGTCCCCACGCCTGCGCACTGTGAACCCCTTCCCCGAGTCGTGCGAAACCTACTTCTCGACCCGTGAAGGGAGCTCCGACGTGATCGGGGGTCGAGGCCGACCACGCCGAAGCGGTCCCAGTGCTCGAACCACCTCGTCCACCGACGAACTGCGGTTCCGATCGGGCCCTTCCCCAAGTTCCCGATCGGTGATGCGAGGGAGTGGGTGACCACCCTCGAATCGAACAGGTGTTCGAACACCACCAACTATAGGAGCACCCTCCGACACTTCGTCAACCCCGGGTTGATCCTCCACTCGAACCTCAGTTCGTCACCGGGGCGCACCTGCCCGAGCACGTCGAGGTCGGCCGGGTCGACCACCCCGATCACCGGGTAGCCCCCGGTCGTCGGGTGGTCGGCGAGGAAGACCACGGGACGACCGTCCGGTGGCACCTGCACCGATCCGGGGATCACGGCCTCGCTCGGGAGTTCGCCGGTGACCAGTCGTTCGAGGCCGACCTGCGCCGGGTGGTGGCGCGCCTGCAGTCGCATGCCGACGCGATCGCACTCCGGAGAGACCAGCCACGGCGTGGCGACGAACAGGGCACGGGCCGCCGGGGTGAACCAGTCGTCCCGGGGCCCCGCGAACACACCCAGCATCAGCCCGTCGCTCCCCCCGCCGACCGCCGCCGCGGCCAGCCCGAGGTCGGTCGCCGTCCACGGGCCGGTGGCCAGCCCCGCCGAGTCGAGCACGTCACCCGCGCGCAGGGGCGCTCGTCCCAACCCCGCGGTGGGTGAGGACGAGACCGAACCGGCCAGCAGGTCGCCGGCCAGTCCGCCGGCCACGCCCAGCAGCACCCGGAGCCCGTGGCTGGGACGACCCACCCGCACCTGCGCCCCAGCACGAACCGGGAGGGCGGTGTGGCTGGGCTCGGGTCGTCCGTCGACCAGGACGGGTGCAGGTGCCCCACAGAAGGCGAGCACCGTGTCAGCCATCACCTGCACCACCAACCCGCCGCCCAGCAGTTCGAGGCCGGCAGCCGTCTCGGGATTGCCGACCAGACGATTGGCCAGCCTCAACGAGGCGCGATCGAGGGCACCGGCCCTCGGCAGTCCCATGCCGAGACCGGTGCGGCGTCCGAGGTCCTGGAGCAGGCAGAGGGGACCGGGCTCGAGCACCCGCAGAACAGGACCCGCAGGCAGGGGGTCCACAGGCAGGGGGTCAACAGGCCGGGGGTTCATGCGGAGACCTCGACGAACCGCACCCGCACCCCGGCATGCAGCAGGGCGGGCGGCTGACGGTGGGGGTCGAACATCGCCAGCGCCGTGCGGCCGATCACCTGCCAACCCCCCGGAGGGCACCCGGGTAGACACCGCTCCACTCCCCCGCCAGCGCCACCGAACCGGCCGGGATTCGGGTTCGGGGGGTGGTGCGCCGAGGCACGGAGCGGGGGTGCTCACCGACCAGGTAACCGAACCCGGGCAGGAATCCGACCAGGTCACAGGTCCAGACCTGGCTGGTGTGCCAGTCGACCAGGTCACGCACTCCCAGACCGAGCAGGTCGGCGACCTCGACGAGGTCATCACCGTCGTAGACCACCGGAACCACCACGTCGGAGGTGCCCCCTGCAACCGTCCCGGGCACCGTGCTCCCGGGGACGACGCTGCTGCGGATCAGGCTGGTGAGTGCTGCCACCGCGGCCGACACCTCGACAGGCGAGGTCAGGAAGACCGCAACGGTCTGCACACCCACCACCAGGTCGATCACGTCGGGCAACCGGCCGCCCACCAGTTCGGCCTCGAGCAGCGCCACGAGTTGGCGACGTCGAACCGGCGTCCCGCAGTCGACGAGCACGGCCGAACCCCCCAGGGGTCTCAGCTCGAAGGGCCTGATCCCGGAGTCACCCACCGGATCGTCCGTCCACTCGCCGGGCACGGACATCACGACACGAACGGGGCCAGCCCGATGTCGGCCGCAGCCATCGCCTCCCGCACGGAGCAGGCCATCGCCACCGCCCCGGGCGAGTCGCCGTGCACGCAGATCGATTCGGCCTCCACCGCCACCTCGGTGCCGTCGACGGCCTCAACCACCCCGGTGCGGACGAGGCCCACCATCCTCTCCGCCACCACCCGCGGGTCGTGCAGCAGCGCACCCGGTTCGCGGCGCGGGACGAGCGTGCCGTCGGGGCGGTAACCCCGGTCGGCGAAGGCCTCGACGACGGTGCGGATGCCTCGTCCACGGGCCAGTTCGTGAGCGATCCCCGGCAGGCCCAACAGGGCCAAGGACTCGTCGAAGTCACCGATGGCCCCCACCACAGCACCGGCCTGCTCGGGGTGGGTGACGATGGCGTTGTACAGCGCCCCGTGGGGTTTGACGTAGCCCACCCGGGCGCCGACGACGGCGGCCAGACCGGCCAGTGCGGCCAGTTGGTAGAGCACGTCGGCGCGGAGTTCGGCGGGATCGACGTCGACGAACCGTCGTCCGAAGCCCGCGAGGTCGCGGTAGGAGACGTGCGCCCCGACCACGACCCCCCGGTCGGCGGCCGCACGCAGGGTACGCAGCATCACCGTCGGGTCCCCGGCGTGGAAACCGCAGGCGACATTGGCCGAGGTCACGACGCCGAGCAGGGCCTCGTCGTCACCCATCGTCCACGACCCGAAGGACTCCCCCAGGTCGGCGTTCAGATCGACGGTTCGCATGTGCCCGAGTCTGGCACGAGCACCTACGCTCGAGGGCATGTCGATCAGCGCGCTGCAGCCCCACGCCCAGACGTGGGCCACCACCATCGCCGAGGTGTTGGCCACCCCGTGGCCCTACGCGGCCGCCCACGCCAGCCGGGGACCCGAGGACTGTGACGTCACCCCCTCCCGCCTGCACCCGATGTTCCACGCCAGCCTCGACTGGCACTCCTCGGCGCACATGCAGTGGTCGGCGATCACGCTGCTGCACCACACGGCCCTCCCCGAGGGGACCCGTGACGCCCTCACCGCCGAACTCGACTCCCGACTCACCGACGAGAACGGTCAGGTGGAGGCCACCTATCTGGCGGACCATCCCGGCTATGAACGGCCCTATGGCTGGGGATGGGTCGCGACCCTGACCGCCGGCGCCACGGCGCTGGCCGCGGACACCGCCCACCCCCTGGCTGCGCGCGCCCGGACCTGGGCCACCGCGCTGCAGCCGGTGGCCGACCAGGTCGGGGACCACCTGATCGCCTGGCTGCCCAAACTCGCCTTCCCGATCCGCCACGGGGTGCACTCCAACACCGCCTTCGGCCTCACCCTGGCCCGCGACGCCTTCGAGGCGCTCGGGGTCGACGACGTGGTCACCGCCATCGACAGGGCCGCCCGCGAGTTCTTCCTGCCCGACGTCGACTACCCCAGCTCCTGGGAGCCGAGCGGTGCCGACTTCCTGTCCCCGGCGCTCTGCGAGGCCGACCTGATGCGGCGGGTGCTGCCCCACCAGGAGTTCGGGGCCTGGCTGAACACCTTCCTGCCGGTGCTGGCCGAACCCGGCGAGCGGCTGCTGCAGATGCCGGTCGTGCTGGACGAGACCGACGGCCACGCCGTCCACCTCCACGGGCTCGCGCTCAGTCGCGCGGCCCAACTCCGGGCACTGGCGCCCTTCCTCGAGGCACCTCGGGCGACCGCAGCCCGGTCTGCCGCGGACGAGCTGGTCGCCCATGCATCCGCCGCCATCAGCGAGGGCGACTTCATGAGCACGCACTGGCTGGTCAGTTTCGCGGTGCTCGCCGCCCTGATGGAGTGAGCCGCAAGGCCCGAGCCGTGAGCCGCGGGCCGCCGCGGGCCTACTGTGTCGCCATGGAACTGCTCCCCATGACGTTCGCCTCGGGTTGGGCCAGCGGCATCAACGCCTACGCCACCGTGCTGGTCCTGGGCTTGATGGGGCGTTTCGCCCACGAGCCGAGCGTTCCGGCGGCGTTCCAGCGCACCGACGTGCTGATCGTGATGGCGGTGCTCGCCGTGCTCGAACTGGTGGCCGACAAGATTCCCTACCTCGACTCGGCCTGGGACACCGTCTCGACGATCATCCGACCCGTCGCGGGGGCCGTGATCGGAGCCCTGATCGCCGGGCAGTCAGGCAGCCTGCTGACCCTCTCGCTGGCAGCCGTCGGCGGGGTGTCGGCCCTGCTCAGCCACCTCACCAAGGCGGGGCTACGACTGGCCATCAACACCTCACCCGAGCCGGTCACCAATGTCGCCGCCTCGGCCGCCGGTGACGTCAGCGTCGTGGGAGTGGCGGCTCTGGCTGCCAGCTTCCCGGTGGTGGCCGCGATCATCGCGGGCGTGCTGCTGGTGGCCACCGCGATCGTGTTCTGGTTCGCCTTCTCGAGGGTGCGTCGTGGATGGCGTGCCATCCGACGCTGGCTGCGCCCGGGGCCACGGCCATCATGAGCCTCGGCGAGGGGCCAACGGTACGAGTGCGTGGGGCGAGCCTGGTGGGGATCGCCACGGCGGCACGACTGGCCCGCTGGGGGCATCAGGTCGAAGTGGTCGGCACCCCCTCCCCGGAGCGGTGCGACCCCCCGGTCATGACTCTCCCGGCTGTCTGGCGCGACCTCTTCACCAAGACCGGCCAACCCTGGGCCGGAGCGCTGAACGGCGCCCATCTGGAACTGGTCGAGGCGCCCCCTGCGATGCATCACTTCTTCGACGGCAGCGAGGTGGCACTTCCCACCGAGCGCGGGGCGCAGGTGCGAGCCCTCGAGCCCTTGGTGGGGCGAACCCAGGCATTGGCCTGGGCCCAGGTGCTCGACCGCGCCGACACGTTGTGGCAGGCCTGGCGGCGCCATGGCGCCGAGCATCCCTTCGACACCGACGCAGATCTCGGCCCCCTGCTGCCGCGGACGTCGATGGGGGAACTGACCGCACCACTGACCGACGCCCGACTGGTCGAGCTCTTCACCAGCGTCGCAGCGCGCGCGGGCGCCGAGAACGAACCAGCCACGCGTGACAACAGGGCGCCTGCCCTGCTGGCCTCCCGCTGGTCCGTGGAGCGCACCTTCGGACGATGGCACCTCATCGATGCCGACACCCGCCGGGCGCAGCCCCTGAGCCGCCTCACCGATCTGCTGATGACGCGGGCCCTCTCCCTGGGGGTCCGTTTCACCCACGTCGATGAGCAGCACCCCGGCTCGGCCCGCGTCGACGTCGACACCCTGACCCCGGTCCCGCCGCGGTCGTTGTTGCCGTGGCGGCCGGCCCCGCGCCCCTGGGCCCCCTCGTTCGAGTGCAGTCATCACGACAACGACCTGCCGCCGGGGGTTGTGACCGAACACGTCCATCACGGAGCCGAGGCGGGGGCTGAGGTCACGTGGCTCTGGCAGGGGCACGCCGTCGTCACCGACTGGACGACCCGCCAGGCCCCCCCACCGGGTACCGGGGGATGGACCGTGGAAACCTTCCGTCAGTGGCGTGAGCGTCCGCCTCTGCGCGTCGACGACACCCACTGGCGAGGCAGCGCCGCGAGCCACGCGGGCAACGAACCATGGGCTCAGCTGCTCACCGGGGCGCTGATCGCCTACGAGGTGCACGAGCACCTCACCGGGGAGGACATCCGCCCCACCAACCGGAACCAACCGCTTCCCCCACGGCTACGCCCGATTCCGGTTCCGCGACCAGCAGACGGCTCGAATACCCAGTTGGGCCGTGCACCCGAGTAGGCTTGAGCGTCAGTCTCACCCTGTGAGGGAAGTTAGTGAACTCATCACCCACAAGCTCGGACCGGCCTCGCCAGTCCGCGTCCACCCCCGATCCTGACACCGTCCGTCGAGAGATCGCGGCGGAACAGGATCACGTCGACCGCGTGTACCAGGCCCTCGACCTGGCCACGGCGTCCGCGAAGCAGGTGGCTCGCGCTGGTAGCGAGACCTACAAGAGCGATCGTGGCGACTACGTCCGTGAGGAACATGGCACCGCCATGTTCGAGCGCGACGCGTTCGCCTACCAGTCCGCCAGACGTCTGGCCACCCTGGACGCCGAACACGAGGGGCTGGTGTTCGGCCGGCTCGACCTCACCGATGGCGAGGTGCGACACATCGGTCGCATCGGCGTGCGCGACGAGGAGTACGAGCCACTGGTGATGGACTGGCGCGCTCCGGCCGCCGAGCCGTTCTACCGCGCCACCCCCAACGAGCCGCTCGGCGTCATCCGCCGCAGAGTGCTGCGCACCCACGGTGCCACCGTCACCGGTGTCGAGGACGACCTGCTCGACTCCTCCGCCGATTCCGACCTCGTGGTGGTCGGCGAGGGCGCCCTGATGGCCGCCCTGAAGCGCGCCCGCGGCGATGCCATGCGCGACATCGTCGCCACCATCCAGGCCGAGCAGGACGAAGCCATCCGGGCCCCTTACCAGGGGTTCACCGTGATCTCGGGTGGCCCCGGCACCGGGAAGACCGTCGTGGCCCTGCACCGCGCGGCCTACCTGCTCTACACCCACCGCAAGCGCCTCGAGAAGGGCGGCGTGCTCGTGGTCGGCCCGAGCGGGGTGTTCATGAACTACATCGAACGGGTCCTGCCCTCGCTCGGCGAGGACGCCGTCACCCTGCGCGCCGTCGGGGCCCTGGCCGTCGACGTGCTGGGGTCGAGTTCCGACATCGTCGACACCGCGCCGGCAGCCCTGCTGAAGGGCTCCATCCGCATGCTGCCGGTGCTCAGGGCCCTGGCCCAGCTTCCGCCCGGTGACCAGGAACCGAGCCTTCGGGTGAGCGTCAAGGGCGAGGTGATGACCCTTCGTCCCCAGCAGGTGGCGGGACTGCGCAAGCAGGTGCTGTCGAACCACCGCCTCAACCAGGGCAGGGAGGCCGCCGAACGGGCCGCCCTGGGTGCGTTGTGGGGCATGTTCACCAATGACGACGAACTGGGCCGCGACCAGTTCGACGATGCCGTCACCTCTCAGGCGTCGTGGACGATGTTCCTGCACGCCTGGTGGCCCGCGGTCGACCCCCGCGACCTGCTGATGCGACTGGTCGACCCGGCCGTGCTCGAGCAGGTGGGGGGCGGACTCTCGGCCGAGGAGCGCCGAGTGCTGGCGGAGTCCTTCGCCCCCGTCGTCTCGGGAGAACGTGGCTGGACGATCGCCGACATCGCGCTGCTCGACGAGTTGGTCTCGATCGTCGGCGCACCCGTCGTCGAGGTGGACGACGACCGTTCGGTCATCTTCGAGGGAGGCGCCGACGTCGAGGAACTGGTCACCACCATGGAACGGCTGACCGACCAGCGCGTCGTCGACCCCGACGACGACCCCCAGGACACCTTCGCGCACGTGCTCGTCGACGAGGCCCAGGACATCACGCCGATGCAGTGGCGGATGTTGCGTCGGCGCGGCCCGCAGGCCAGCTGGACGATCGTCGGCGATCCCGCGCAGAGCTCCTTCCCCGACCCCGACGAAACGGCCCGGGCCATGACCGACCTGGTCGGACGAGCCCCGTTCCGCCAGTTCAGGTTGTCGACGAACTACCGCTCGCCGGCCGAGGTGTTCAACCTGGCGGCCAAGGTGATCACCACGGTGCAGCCGGACGCCGACCTTCCCGAGGCCGTGCGTCGAACCGGTTTCGCTCCGCAGCTGGAGTCCACCACGCCCGAGGGCCTGCACGATGCCCTGCGTCAGCACGTGTCCAGGCTGGCCGACCAGGTGACGGGGACGATCGGTGTCGTCTCACCTCCCTCGCTGATCGAGCGGGTGCGCGCCGCGCTCGCCACCTCCCACCCCGACCGGGTGCGGGTGGTCACGCCGCTGCAGGCCAAGGGTCTGGAGTACGACGGGGTCCTGGTGGTCTCACCGGACGACGTGGTGGCAGAGGCGCCGGGTGGAGTCCGTGTGCTCTACGTCGCGCTGACCCGACCCACCCAACGACTGGTCACCCTCGACCTCGACCGGGGCCGCCCGGCACGCTGGCGCCCCGAGGTGGCAGGCGTCTGACCCCCGGCACCCGGCTCGGGGCCGGGCACGGGCTCACCAATGTCGGTGCTGCAGCCGTTCGAAGATCTCCCGGGTCGCCCGGGACCTGTTCTGGGTGAAGAACTGCAGCCCCGGCGCGCCACCTCGTAGCAGGGTGACGGCCAGCTCGGAGGCGATCCGGGCGCCCACGACCCGCACCTGGTCGGGGTCGTGTGCGACCGCCTGCAACCGGTCGACCATCAGTTGCGGCAGGGGTGCCCCCGAGAGTTCGGCGAAGGTCGTGACCTGCTTGACGGTTGCCACCGGCATGATGCCGGGGATGATCGGGATGGGGCAGCCCAGCGAGCGCACCCGGTCGACGAGATCGAAGTACTGGTCGGGCTCGAAGAACAGCTGGGTGATCGCGAACTCTGCGCCCGCCTCCCACTTCGCCACGAGCAGGCGGGCGTCGAGGTCGGCGTCCGACTTGTCCGCGTGGGGGGTGGGGAAGGCTGCCACCCCGACGCAGAAATCTCCCTCGGCCTTGATCAGCCGCACCAGCTCGGTGGCGTTGTCGAGGCCGTCGGGGTGCCGCTGCCAGGGGACGGTGGGACCTCCTGGCATGTCGCCCCGGATGGCCAGGATGTGGGTGACGCCGATCTCGGCGTACGCACGGATGGTGGCACGCAACTCGTCGACGGACTGGTCGGCACAGGTGAGGTGGCCGATGGTCTCCAGCTGGGTACGGTGCATGATCCGCTCACTCGCACGCAGGGTGCGCTCTCGCTGGGACCCGTTCGCGCCGTAGGTGACCGAGACGAAATCAGGGTCGAGCGGGGCCAGCCGCTCGATGGCCGTCCACAGGGTCTCGAACTCCTCCTCGGAGCGCGGGGGCCGGAACTCGAACGAGAACAACGGACGCTCCGCGGTCGCCAACCGCTCGGCGAGGGTCGGTCGCGGGGGGGTCACGGGGGTGGAGGGCACGCCTTCCAGCCTAGGGCGACGGCTCGGTGGCCACCGGTTAGGCTCAGTCCGTGGCCTCCTTCGACCCCAGTTCCCCGCTCAGCGCCGACTTTCGTGAGGCGGTCCACCGGGAACTGACCGAGTTCATCGACGAGCGGACGAACAGCCTCGTCGAGATCGCCCCGGAGCTGTCACGGTTGGGCGACCTCGCCACCACGTTCACGACCGGGGGGAAGCGCATTCGTCCGGCCTTCGCGTACTGGAGCCACGTAGCGGTCACCGGCCAGCCCGCTGACCCGGCACCCCTGCTGAGGGCCTGCGCCTCGCTCGACCTGTTGCACGTCTCGGCCCTCATGCACGACGACGTGATGGATGCCTCCGACACCCGACGTGGCCTGCCCTCGGCCCATCGACAGCTCGAGGCCGAGCACCGGGCCGCTGGTGGCCGCGGCAGCGCCGAATCCTTCGGCAGGGCGGGGGCCATCCTGCTGGGTGACCTGCTGCTGGTCTGGTCGGTCGAATTGCTGCGCCGCTCGGGGCTGGCCGACGAAGTCCTGGGCCGAGCCCTGCCCCTGTTCGACGCCGTCCGACAGGAAGTGACCGCCGGGCAGTACCTCGACGTGGTGGCGCAGGCCAGGCTGGGCGTCCCGACTCCAGCATCCGGGGGCGAGGCCCGTGACCTGCAGGTGGCCCGCGAGGTGGACATGGCCCAACGGGTGGTCGAGTTCAAGACCAGCCGCTACACGGTGGCCCGACCCTGTCAGATCGGTGCGGCGCTGGCCGGCGCCGATTCGCACCTGTTGCGCGCCCTGGGCGAGTTCGGCTCACCCATGGGCCATGCCTTCCAGTACCGCGATGACGTGCTGGGCGTGTTCGGTGACGAGTCAGTGACCGGCAAGCCGGCCGGTGACGACCTCAGGGAGGGAAAGCGGACCGTGCTGGTGGCCCACGCCCTCGACCTCGCCCCGGACGAGGACGCGGCCGCCCTGGACGCCATGCTCGGGAACCCGGACCTGACGGAGGCCGACGTCGACCGCGCCAGGACGATCATCGAGGGGTCGGGTGCTCTGGCTGCGACGGAACAGGCGATCTCGGCGGCCCATGCACGAGCCCTCGACGTTCTCAACGCGGCGAGACTGACCGATGAGGGACGGACGGCCCTGACGGCTCTGGCCGAGGCCAGCGTGCGTCGCAGTCACTGACCCGGAGTGGACTCCTGCGCCCCGGCTGCTTCCTCGGCGGCCGATGGATCCTGGTCCGCGACCGGCCCCGAGGAGGTCTTGGCTGAGGAGGTCTCGGCTTCGGCGGTGGCGGTGGGATCGACATCGCTGGCGGGGCGGGCTGGCAGCACGATCGTCCCCTTGTCGAGATCGATCCTCATCGGCCCCTGCGCACCGTTGCGGCTGGGCACGACGGCGACCTTGTCGAGATCGCGTTGGCGGCGCCAGTGCGCCGCGTTGGGATTGAAGAGTTCGAACAGGTTCGACATGGTCACCAGCCAGACTGCTCAGGAGATGTCTTCCCACTGTGCCACAGCCACCTCACAGGGCCACAGCCAACCGGGGGCGCGCTCACAGCTCAGTCATGTGCCGTGAGGCCGACGGGCCCCAGCCGTTCGCGCAGGGTGTCGGCCAGTGCCCCGGCCGCCGCCACCGGATCCTTGGCGCCGACAATGGCCGCGGAGACCGCCACCCGTCTGGCTCCCGCCTCGAGCACCTGGTCGAGGTTCGACGCGGTGATCCCACCCACCGCGACCCACACGAAGTCATCACCGGACTGTTGGGCGGCGTAGCGCACGAGTTCCAGCCCCGGTGCCTGTCCCTGCTCGGCGAAGACCGGACCGACGTAGGCGTAGTCGGCCTCCCGGGCCGCGTGGTCCCACTGGTCCGGGTTGTGCACCGACCGTCCGACCAGGGCGTACTCGTGCAGTCGGCGACGCGCGGCGGTCAGGTCACCGTCGCTCGCCCCCAGGTGCAGCACGTCTGCCTGCTGGGCCGCCGCCGCCTGCAGGTCTCGTCCGAGCACCAGCAACCGTCGGCGGTCGAAGGCCACCGCGTGCACCTGTTCGACCAGCGCACGCTGCTCCCCCAGCGCCTGGTCGCGCAACTCGATGACGTCGACCCCGGCGTCATAGAGGTCACCGATGAACCGTGGCAGGTCGTGGGCAGCGACCCCTCGCCCCGCACCGAGATCGGTGATGAGGTGCAGCTTCGACCACCGCAGGTTGTCACGCATGGAGATGAGTGCAGTCACCCGTTCAGCATAGGGAGAGGGCGGCTGCGGCGGGCGCGGTTGGCGGTCGACGCCAGGGCCCCCGCTCGCCCGACACGCTCACGCGGGGGCGCGGGGAGAATCACAGTGGTGTCGTCTACCATGGGCCGCAGGCTTGCACGGCCTCCCTTCCCCGACCGTGTTTGGAGCTTTTGTGACCATGACCGGCGTCAGCGATCCCTTGGTCGGGCAAGTGCTCGACGGGCGCTACGAGGTCCTTGCGCGCCTTGCGCGAGGGGGCATGGCAACTGTCTACCGCGGGCTGGATCGCCGCCTCACCCGGGTGGTCGCCATCAAGGTCATGCACGAGGGGCTCGGGGGCGACACCGACTTCGCCAAGAAGTTCGACCGGGAGGCCCGGGCAGCTGCCACCCTGTCGAACCCGCACGTCGTCAGCGTCTTCGACCAGGGACAGGACCACGGTCGTCCCTACATCGTGATGGAGTTCGTGGACGGTTCCACGCTGCGCCACCTGCTCAATCGCGAGGGTCCCATGGAACCCCTGCGAGCTCTGGAACTGATCGAGGCAGTGGCCCACGCCCTGGCCAGTGCCCACGACTCGCAGATGGTGCACCGCGACGTGAAGCCCGAGAACGTGCTCATCTCGAGCCGGGGTCAGGTGAAGGTGGCCGACTTCGGGCTCGCTCGCGCCGTCACGGCGCAGACCGCCACGGCCACCCAGGGACTGCTGATGGGCACCGTCAGCTACATGCCCCCGGAACTCGTCACCCGCGCCAGGGCCGATGCCTCCGGAGACGTGTACTCCACCGGGGTGATGCTCTTCGAGATGCTGACCGGCCAGAAGCCGCATGTCGCCGAGACACCGATCGCCGTCGCCTGGAGCCACGTCCACCACGACATCCCCGCTCCCTCGACCTTGCTCGGCCGGGTCACCGACACCTCGCGCATCATCCCTCCCTACCTCGACGCACTGGTGGTCGCCTGCACCCGTCGACAGAGTTCCGACCGCCCCCGGGACGCGCGCGAACTGCTCGCCCTGGTGCGCACCGCACGGCGGTCGCTGCGCAAGGGTGTGATGGACGACCCCGCCCTGACCGACCTGATGCTGGCCTCGACGCGCCACGACCCGGGCCGGGACGAACGCACCGTTCCCGACCCCGACGGCCGACCCGAGCCACCGCACCGGTCCTCCCTGCGGCAGGGCGCCCAGTCAGCCGGCGCACCGCCCCGTCCGGTCAGCCACCGGCCCACCTCACCGCACTCCGAGCCCATCCACCGGCTCGAGCCGGCTGTTGCCTCGGTGCGGCTGACGGCCCCCACCCCGAAGAGCCCCACCGATCACAGCGCCCCGGGCCACGGACCTGACTACCGGGTCGACCTCAGCGACAAGGCCGTGGACGGCAGTTCCCTCGACCCTCGCCGCCGGACCTCAGCCGGTTCATCCTCGGTGGGCTGGGTGGGTCGTGACGACCAGGATGACTCGGAGGGGTTCGCGGTTCCGCGTCCTGTCCCACGTGCGCGAACCAACCCTCCGACGACACGAAGTCCGCGCAGTCCACGCACCCCGGTGTTCTCGCACATCTCGCACGAACCCGTGCACCGCCGCCGCCGGGGGCTGGTGGCAGCCCTGCTGGTGCTCGTGCTCGTGGTGGGGCTGATCGTCACCAGTTACCTGTACGTGACCAGGTGGTCGTACACGACCGCTCCCCCGCTGGCGAACCTGAGCGAGGGCCAGGCCACCTCACTGGCGCACTCCGAGGGGTTCTCCATCGTCAGCGAGTCACAGTTCTCGGAGACGGTGCAGAAGGGGTCGGTGATCTCCAGCGACCCCACCGGGGGGGAACGCGTGAAGAAGGGTACCTCGCTCCACGTGTTCATCTCGTCGGGTCCGGAGCGCTACGCGACCCCGACCCTGGTCGGGTTGTCACTGGACGAGGCCAGGCAGGCGCTGAGCCGGGGGCGACTCACCCTGGGCACGCTGAGCCAGGCATGGAACGAGACGGTGCCGGTCGGCGTCGTGGTGAAGTCCTCCCAGCCCGAGGGCACGTTGCTGAAGAAGAACACCCCCATCGACCTGACGGTTTCGAAGGGGCCCCAACCCATCCCGATCGCCAGCTACGTCGGCAAGTCCGCGGACGATGCGAGCACCGCCCTGGGCAAGGCGGGGTTCACCGTCACCAGGACCGAGCAGAACTCCGACACCGTGGCCAAGGATGTGGTCATCTCCCAGTCGCCTGATCGGGGCAACGGCAAGAAGGGGGACACCGTACGTCTGGTGGTGTCCAAGGGACCGGTGCTCGTCAGTGTTCCGCGGGTCACCGGCAAGGACGAGGCCCAGGCCAGGGAGAAGCTGACCCAGGCCGGTTTCAAGGTGACGGTCACCTACAACACGCCGGACTGGCTGAGGCTCAACGTGGTGGCGGGGCAGGACCCGGCCAGTGGTCGGATGATTCCCAAGGGCTCGACCGTCACCATCTTCGTGAGCTGACGACACCCTCCGTCCAACCGAGCGGGAACCGTAAAATCTCACGCCTGCTCGAGTTTGGAACAAAATTCCTTTCCTGTACGATCCATCCATGTGAAGAACCTCCATGTGAATCGTCTGGCCCCGCTCTCGCTCGTGGCGATGGCGGTGTTGTGGGGATCCTCACTGGTGGTGATGAAGGACCTGCTGGGGGCGATGGGCGCCACCGACCTCGTGTTCTCCAGGTTCGCCATCGCTGCGGTCGCGCTCCTGGTCATCGTTCCCCATGCCCTGCGCATGTCACGACGTACCCTGGGTCAGGGCGTGCTGCTGGGCCTGGTCTTCGTCCTCGGACAACTGACCAGCACCTGGGGACTGGTCGACATCGATGCCTCGATCTCGGGATTCCTGACGGGGCTCTACATCGTTGCCACCCCACTGCTCGCATGGGTCGTGCTGGGGGCACGACCGTCCAGGAACGCCTGGACGGCGGTGGGGCTGTCGACCCTTGGGCTGGCCGCCCTCTCGTTGGGTTCGACCGGTTCAGGCATCGGACGAGGTGAGCTGCTCACGTTGCTCGGTGCACTGGCCTACGCGGCCCACATCATTGCCGTGGGCCACGTGGTCACTCCCCGGACGGCGCTGAGCCTCACCCTGGTGCAGACCATCACCATCGCCGTCGTCTCCGGGATCGTCGCGATCCCCCACGGGGTTGCTCTTCCCGAAAGCGCGGGACTGTGGTGGGAACTGGCCTACCTCGCGGTGATCTGCGGAGCGCTCCCGCTGGCCCTCCAGGTGTGGGCCCAGGCCCATGTGGAGGCGACCAAGGCCGCCATCGTGATGGGCACCGAGCCCCTGTGGGGGGCCCTGTTCGCCATCTCGATGGGCGGTGAGTCCCTCACCCTTCGGCTGCTGCTGGGTGGCACGGCCATCACCGCCGCCATCGCCTTGGTGATCGTCCCCCGGGGCCGTTGGCGCGGACGCGTCACGGTTGCTCGCGGCGGGCGCCCGTCGTCCGCACGTGGCCGGGTCGTCCCCCGGATCCAGCAGGACGCTGCCCGCGTCCCAGCCGAGTCCGCCTGACCGGTCCGGGTGGCAGGCTGGGCTCGAGTGAGAGGGGATCGCCATGGACGGTGGCGGCGGATGGGTCGTGCTGCTGGTGGTGCTCGGCCTCGTGGTGGCCGGGTTGATCGTCTGGGGGGTGCTCCGGGCGCGGTACGTGAAGTCGCTCAGGGACAAGGGGTGGCGATTCGTCACCAGCCCCGACGTCTCGATCGTCCACGGGCTCAACGTGGCCCCCTTCGGGCTGGGGTTCAACCGTCGGGTCGATGACCAGATCATCGGGCGGACGAGTTCTGGCATGCCCTTCCAGGCCTTCAAGTACTCCGCCTCGGGGGTGTCGGCGGGCGACGGCTACGTGGTCACCATGCCCCTGCCCCGCTCACTGCCCGAGTTCCACACCTTCCCCGTCACCGTCAACCGCTCCGGCATCCGTGCCACCGAGTTCAGCCAGGACTCAGGGCTGCGCCAGATCGGCCACGACGCCGCATGGGTGCGAGTGGCCGCACGCGCCCTGGACCCGGCACTCCGGCAGCTCTCGACCGTGACCACGCCCCAACTGGTGGTCGACCACGCATCCTTGGTGGGGCTGGGCGCGCCACGACAGGCCGACCAGCTGCAGGCCTACGTCGAGGCGATGGCACTGGGGGCCCGGGAGCTGTCGGCAGAAGGTCTGGCCCGGTTCCAGACTGAGGCCCCGCCACCCGAACTGAGCTTCTACCAGCACCCCGCGTGGATCTACCGTCCCCGGGACGATGCCGCATTGCAGTCGGTGGCGCACACCTCCGGCGGGTCGAACCACCAGGCGAAGGACGTGATGATCGCCACCGACGGCCCCATCGCCATCGTCGCCCTCACGCACCACTGGACGACCACGCGAACCGTCACCGAGTCCGACGGCAACGGTGGCACGCGGACGCGGACGGTCACCGACCACCACTCGGAGAACCTGCGTGAGTTCCACCCGAGCTTCCCGTTCGGCGAGTTCAAGGTCAATGCCGGGTGGTTCGGCAACAAGCGCGAGTTCGAGTCGGTCGACTTCAACGAACGGTTCACGGTGCGCGCACCCGACGCCCGCTTCGCCCACGACATCTTCCACCCCCGCATGATGGAGTGGATGCTGAAGGTCAACCCGCCACCCTTCGAGGGGGCGGACGGCAGACTGACGATCACCTGCGAGCACACCGTCGAGTCCATGGAGACCGCGCGACTGTTCCTGCTCGCGTTCTTCGGACGTGTGCCGCGTTACGTGTGGCAGAACCTGGGTCTGGCGGTCCCGCCCGTGCCGCTGGTGGGATCGGTCGAGCAGCAGACGCACCCGACCGAGGTGCTCCCCTACTGAGTGGGCTGACCCACCTCGAACGGCCGGCCGTCGCGCAGGTCGATCATCGTCGTCGGGGACATGTCGCCGACCCGGGAGAAGACCAGTCCGAACCCGGGCTCGCTCAGCAGTCTGTCGTGGATGATGAATCCTTGCGGCGCCCCCACCTCGCGGGCGAAGTCGATCGTCTCCTTCATGGCCGCCCAGGGGCCGTACCCGGGAACCGCGACCACGTCGACGCCCTGGGGGCAGGTCGCCAGTGAGTCGCCGGGGTGGAAGAAGCACGGCTCTGATTCCGCCTCGACCAGCAGTCCGACATTGCCGATCTGAGGGATGTCGCGGTGGATGACCGCGTGTAGACCACCCACGGCGCGGACCCGGACAGCGCCGAGGTCCACCGACCCGTCAGCAGCCAGGCCCTCACCTCGACCGCCGAGGTCGACGTTGTCCAGCACCTGCGGCTCGACCCAGACCTTCGCGTCGGGATTGGCGGCGAGCAGGGCACCGATCCGAGCCGGGTCGACGTGGTCGGGGTGCTGGTGGGTGACCAGGATCGCATCGAGACCGGTCAGGGTGTGCCAGTCGGACGAGAGGTTGCCGGGGTCGATCAGGAGGCGCCGATCGGCGACCTCGACCAGGACGGCCGCGTGCCCGAGATGTGTCAGTTGCATGAGTCCACTCTGCCCGGGTCGACACCGTTCGTCAGCCGATCGGGGCAGCCGATCCTGGCTGTGTTCACCCAGCCGTCGGGCCCCGTCCGCGACCCACGGGTCAGGGGGCGAGCAGTCGTCCGACCACGTCGCCGGCCGCCCGACAGTCGGCGGCGTCCACGTCGAGGTGGGTCACGGCCCGCACCAGACGCGCACCCACCACGCTCACCCGCACCCCTTGGGCAGCGGCGGCGGCCGCCACGTCCTGGGCCGGGCGGCTCCCGGTCTTCACGACCACGATGTTGGTCGGCACCCGCTCGGGGTCCACCGCTCCCGGGGCAGCCAGGGCGACCCGTTCGGCGAAGGCGCGGGCAGCGGCGTGGTCGTCCACCAACCGGTCGACGTGGTGGTCGAGGGCGAACTGGGCGGCCGCTGCCAGCATGCCGGCCTGTCGCCAGCCCGCCCCGAGTCGCTTGCGCTGCACCCTTGCCTGGGCGATGGCCTCGTCCGAGCCGACCAGGACCGACCCGACCGGGGCGCCGAGGCCCTTGGAGAAACAAAGGCTCACGGTGTCGAACAGGGCGGAGTAGTCGGCGATCGGCACACCGGTCTCGACATGGGCATTCCACAACCTCGCCCCGTCGAGGTGCAGGCCCACCCCAGCCGCGCGGCACATCGCCGAGACCTCCCGCAGGTGCTCGATGGGCTGGATGGTGCCGCCGCCGAAGTTGTGGGTGTTCTCCAGTTCCACTGCCGCGGTGGAGACCAGGTAGGGGCCCGCGTCAGGGGAGAGCAGTTCCTCGATCTGAACCGTGGTGGCCAGCCCCGCCGTTCGTCCCTCGCCGCGCCCGGCGACCCAGGTGCGCATGGTCACCCCGTGCAGGGCCCCGTGTGCACCCATCTCGGCGCGGGCGATGTGGGCGCTGGCCTCGCACAGCACCTCGGTGCCGGGAGCGACCAGGGTCTGCACCCCCAACAGATTCGACAACGACCCGGTGGCGCAGAACAACGCCGCCGGCTTGCCGCACAGGTCGGCCACCCGGGCCTCGAACTCGGCGATCGAGGGATCCTCGCCGTAGACGTCGTCGCCCACCGGGGCGTCGAGCATCACCCGACGCATCTGCGCCGTGGGACGGGTGACGGTGTCGGAGCGCAGGTCGATCGCGGTCATGTCCGCTCAGAGTTCCCTGGACTGGAAGGCCTGTACGGGGTTCACCCCGCGCTTGGCCAGTCCGTCACGCAGGCGCTCGGCCACCATGAACGCCAACTCCAGCGACTGGTTGCGGTTGAGTCGGGGATCGCAGGCGGTCTCGTAGCGGCTCGCGAGGTCTTCCTCCTTGAGCTCGTCAGCGCCCCCCACGCACTCGGTCACGTCGTCGCCGGTGAGCTCGATGTGCACGCCCCCGGGCCAGGTGCCGAGGTTGTGGTGCACGTCGAAGAACCCGTTCACCTCGTCGACCACGTCGTTGAACGCACGGGTCTTGTAGCCGTTGGCGGCCTCGAAGGTGTTGCCGTGCATCGGATCGCAGACCCACACCACCTTGCGGCCCGACGCCTCGACGGCCTCGACGATGCCCGGGAGCTTGTCCCGCACGTTGGCCGCGCCCATCCTGGTGATGAAGGTGATCTTGCCGGGCACCCGCTCAGGATCGAGCCGGTCGGCGAGCGCCAGGGCCGTCTCGGCGTCACTGGTGGGACCCAGCTTCACCCCGACCGGGTTCTGGATGTGGCGCATCAGTTCGACCTGCGCGCCGTCGATCTGACGGTTGCGTTCGCCGATCCAGACCATGTGGCCCGAGGTGTTGTACGGGAGTTGGGACCGGGAGTCGATGCGGGTCAGCGAGTGCTCGTAGTCGAGCAGCAGGGCCTCATGGCTGGCGTAGAAGTCGACCGTCGACATCTCGTCGGCGTCGATACCGCAGGCGACCATGAAGGCGAGCGCCCGGTCGATCTCGGCGGCCAACTCCTCGTACTTGGTCTCGACATTGGAGTTGCGGACGAAATCGGCATTCCAGGTGTGGATGTCGCGAAGGTCGGCGAAGCCGCCCCTGGTGAAGGCGCGCACGAGGTTGAGCGTGGCCGCCGATGCGTTGTAGACGCGCAGCAGGCGCTGCGGGTCGTGGGCCCGTGACTCCGGGGTGAAGGGGAAGCCGTTGACCGCATCACCGCGGTAGGCCGGCAGGGTCACCCCGTCTCGGGTCTCGTCGTTCTTGGAGCGTGGCTTCGCGTACTGACCCGCGATCCGGCCGACCTTGACCACGGGCACCTGCGCCGCGTAGGTCATCACCACGGCCATGCTCAGCAGCACCCTCAGCTTGCCCTTGATGTTGTCGGCGTTCACCGACGCGAAGGTCTCGGCACAGTCGCCGCCCTGGAGCAGGAAGGCTCGTCCCTGGGCGACCTCGGCCAACTTCGAACGCAGGTCGTCGCACTCACCGGCGAACACCAGCGGCGGCAGCCCCCGCAGTGACTCGATCACCTGGTCGCGCTTCCCCAGATCCTGATAGGTCGGCTGCTGGATCAGGGGGCGTTCACGCAGCTCGGCCAAGGAGGGGATCAGCGAAGACATGATCGTGATGCTAGTCGCTCACGGGAGGGGCGCCGCACCAATTCCCGACTGGCGGAAGCCCTGCCCGGACAGCGGTGCCGCCGGTGGCGGCGGCTCAGCTGACAGGGCCCTCGGAGTAGCCCTGCTCGATGGCGTAGAGCGTGAGCTCGACCCGGTTGTGCAACTGCAGTTTGCGCAGCACGTTCTGCACGTGGTTCTGCACGGTGCGGTGGGAGACCACCAGCTCGTCGGCGATCTCGCGGTAGGCCAGACCCTTGGCCACCAGGCGCAGCACCTCGACCTCGCGGGAGGTGAGGATCGGACCCTCCTCCTTGTGCAGGTGGGCCACGGTCATCATCCGCCGGAACTCGCCCAACACCAGCCCGGCCAGTCCTGGGGTGAACACGGCATCGCCTGCGGCCGTGCGGCGGACGCCGTCGAGGAGTTCGGCCTTCGAGGCGTTCTTCAGCAGGTAGCCGAGGGCTCCGGCCTTCACGGCCCGCAGCACGTCGTCCCGCTCCCCCGAGGCGGACAGCACCAGGATCCTCAGTTCGGGGAACTCCTTGAGCAGGATCTCGGTGCACGAGGCACCGTCGGGTTCGGGGATCTGCAGGTCCATGACGACCACGTCGGGACGAGTGGCCCGGGCGCGCCGCAGGCACTCCTCACCGGTGTGGGCCTCGGCGACGACCTCGAAACCCTCCTGGGTGAGGTCATCGCGCAGGGCTTCGATCCACATGGGGTGGTCGTCCACCAACATCACGCGGCGGCCGCTGGCTGGCTGGTGCACGGGTCACTTCCTCGAGTCGATGTCGCTGGTGGCAGGGTCACCCAAGGGGGCCGACAGCTCCCATTCCACGCCACGACCGGGTTCCGAGCGCAGGGTTGCCGTTCCGCCGAGGTCGACCAGTCGTCCCCTGATGGAGGCGCGCATGCCCATCCTGTCTGATGCCAGAGCCGTGGCGATGGCATCGGGAGTCATCCCCACGCCGTTGTCGCGCACCGAGATCGTCACCCGGCCCTCGAGTTCCTCGACCAGCACCCAGACGTGGGCGTCGGCCCCGGCGTGACGCTGGGCGTTGTAGAGGGCCTGACTGACCGCTGCCATCAACTCGCTGGCCCGCCCTCGGGGCATCATCACCTGCCCCGCCATCGTCGACACCGTCACCCGGTCCGAGGACTGCGCGTCGAGCAGTGCGACCAGGTCGACCATGGCAGGTTCGTCGCCATCGACGATGTCGACCGTGCGGTCCTGCAGGATCGCACGCAGCCTGGTCTCCTGGTTGCGCGCCATCCGTGACAGGCGTTGCCCGGTGGGGCCGAGAGCCGGACCCTCACGCTCCACCATTGACAACACCTGCAGGGCACCGTCGTGCACGATGCGCGCCACCCGGTCACGCTCGGCGAGGGCGGTCGACCGGGCCACGGTGGCGTCACGCTCACGGATGGCCGCACGCACCAGTTCGACCAGTTGACCCACGCCCCAGACGATGATGCAGACGGCGAACCCTCCCGACCAGGCCCGGGGCTCCCACGAGGGTGCCAGGGCCAGGGTCGAGGCACCCACCAGTGCCGCCGAGGCGAGTCCCCACCGGGGTCCGCGGGAGACGGCGATGGCCAAAGGTGCGGCGACATGCCAGTCGACGGTCACGGGGACGTAGCCCCGTTCGTAGGTGGTGGGCCCCAACAACAGCTCCGACGACAGCACGAGTCCCACCGTGACGGCGAGGTCGAGGCAGTTGAACCACCCCCGCGGTTCGGACTCGCGGCTGCTGGTCCACCACGTGATCCCGGTCCAGCCCAGCATCACCAGCCCCACCCCACCGACCAGCCAGGGATGTCTGATCGCGTCCGAGCGCATCACGTTGAACACCACTGCGTGAACGGCAAGCAGCAGTCGGGTGGTGTTGAGCACCGTGAAGGTCGGGCGCAGCAGATGCCGCTCGGGAGCGAGTTGTCTGGCGATCGGCCACGCCATCAGCGCCCCTCACCGAACTGTTGCCGGTCGCGGCGTGCCGCCTCCTCCGCCTGCCTGCGGGCGACGATCTCGGCCTCCTCGGCGCGGCGGGCCAGGTCGGACCGCTCCAGGTGGCGCTGCTCACGGCGGGTGACCTCGGCCACCTTGACGGCTCGTCTGCGAGCGGCTGCCGCGATCCGGCGGCCCGCGATCTGCTCGCGGCGTTCACGTCGGGCCTGCTGCCTGGCACCGGCTGCGGTGGCATCGCTGTAGCCCTGGTCGGAGAGCTCGACGATGTGTTCCATCACCTCGTCGGTCACCGAACGAGCCAGGGTGCGAGCCAGCGGCAGTCCCTGGTGCCGGGAGAAGTCGAGCGGGGCACCGAACCTGACGGAGCGTCCATGGTTGACCACCGCAGCGGGAATCACGGGCAGGTCATGGTCGAGCACCAGGGCGCCGAGACCGATGTGCCCACGGTGGACGAGGCCGTCGGGGCTCGGGTGCACCTCGGGGAAGCAGAGCAGCAGGTCACCGGCCGCGACCCGGTGCTGGACGCGGAGGGTCTCGTCCCCCTCGGCCGAAGGCCACAACCCCTGCAGGAGGACCACCGTCGCCGGGCGATCCAGCACCGCCTGGACCGTGGCCGCATCGAGGGCCGAGCGGTGGTTGCACGCGATCAGGGCCGACCCATGGGCCGGGACGTTGTCGAGCCCTTCGACCTGCAGGTCGCGGAACTCGCTGACTGCGGGGGCGCCGACCACGGTGAGCGTCCGGTGAACGGCACGACGGGCGATCCGCATGACGGCGGGAAGGGAGGTGGGGCGGCGGGGGGGCATGCGGCGTCCTCGGCTCAGGCAGGTGGGGTGGGGGTGGGCCGGTCGTCCCCCGGCCGGCTCTTCAAGTGGGGGGTGAGGTCGGCGTCCTTGAGGTCGCCGAACTTCACCCGGGTGCCGTAGACGTCGGCGTACTCCTGACCGGTGAGTTCCTGGATGGCGGCCATCACCTCGTCGGTCACGTGGCGCAGCACCTTCAGTTCGTCCTGCCGGCCCTCGAAGGCACTGAAGTCCAGGGGCTTGCCGATGATCACACCGGGACGGCGCATCACCGGGATGCCGAACAGCCCTCGGGTGAAGGCGGTGTTCACGAAGCCGACCGGGAGCACCGGCACCCCGCCGTCGAGGGCCAGCCGGGCCACGCCGGTGCGCCCCTTGTACAGTCTTCCGTCGCCGGATCGGGTGCCCTCGGGAAAGATGCCCACGAGTCCGCCGTCCTTGAGGGTCTGCGTCACCGGGCCCAGACCAGTGGCGGAGGCGCGACCGCCTGACCGATCCATCGGCACCTGCCCGACGGCCTTCAGGAACCATGCCACCACCTTGGAGCGGACGCCCCGGTCACCGGCGAACAGTTCGGCCTTGGCCGGGAAGGTCAGGCGACGATGGATGAGCGCGGGCAGCAGGAAGGTGTCACCCGCGGAGAGATGGTTGCCGGCAAGGATCGCCCCGCCCTCGGGGATGTTCTCGTCCCCCTTGATCCACGGCCGGAACGCCACGACGCAGACCGGACGGAAGATCGTCCATTTCAGGAACCAGTACCACACGACCTGACAACACCCTTCCCCGCCACCACTCGCCGCTGCCTGCGTGCGAGCCCTCCCGACACCCTACGACACCCATGCCTGCCGGCGAGGGAGGCGAAATCGGTCGTCGGCCCTCGAATCCGGTCCCGGAGCGACCTACGGTGGAGGCGTGGATCCCGACGACGTCGACCGGCGATTCGCCGAACTCGTCACGACGGAGTTCGGTGAACAGGCATGGCGCGAACCCAAGGACGCGCCCCGGGCGCCCGACCGGAGTGGGCCAGTTGGTCAGGATCCGGAAAGCCATGACCCGGTGAGGTATGAGCCGGTCGAGGACGAGCCGGGGAACGACGATGTCGACTACCGCAGGGTCAGCGCACCGGCACCCCTGCCCGCGGACGTGCGGATCGCGGTGATCCTGTCCGCCGCTGGTCTGGTCGGCCTCCTGCTGGCTGGCTTCGTCGTGAACCTGCCCGCCAACCTGGTCTGGCTGGCACCCGCAGCCGCCGGTGGCGGCCTGGTCTGGCTCCTCGTGCGGGCCATGCGGCGCCCACCCCGCGATCCCGATGACGGATCGGGCGCCGTCCTCTGACGCGAGGTCATCCGCGACGGGGTGGCTCCATCAGTTCACGGATGCGCAACTGCAACCGCGAGGAACGTGGACGACCGCGCCGCCGTGGCCAGAAGCCACGGGCGGGGCCGGGGGGTTCGATGATCGAGTGGCGGGCCAGGTCGGCCGCTCCCACCAGCCCGGCGTCATTGCGGAAGTGGGCCAGCGCGACCTGGGCCACCGGACGATATCCACGCCCGGTCAGGGTTCGTTCGAAGGCGGCCCGGGCGGGCGCCACCAGGAGGTCGCCTGCCGCACTGACGCCGCCACCGATCACGAACAGGTCGGGGTCGACAGCGGCTGCGAGGTTGGCCAGCCCACGCCCGAGCCAGGTGCCGACGTCACCGATCAGTTCGACGGCCATCGGGTGCCCGGCCATCGCTGCCTCGGTGACGTCGGGACCTGTCAGCAGGGCCGGGTCTCCCCCCTCGACGTGGTCGAGCAGGCCCTCGGCCTGGGGGGACCCGGCCTCGATCAGGGCCCGCGCATCGCGCACGAGCGCGTTGCCCGAGGAGTACTGCTCCCAGCATCCCCGGTTGCCACAGGGGCACCAGTGCCCATCGGGCACGACACTCATGTGGCCGAACTCCCCCGCCATCCCGTAGCGGCCGCGGAAGAGACGTCCGTTCATGACCATGGCCCCACCGATGCCGGTGCCCAGGGTGAGGCAGACCATGACACGCGCCGACCGGCCAGCCCCGAAACGGTACTCGGCCCAGGCGGCGGCGTTGGCGTCGTTGTCGACCAGCACCGGCACCTGGACGCGAGAGGCGATCCGGTCGCGCAAGGGTTCGTTGCGCCACGCGAGGTGGGGCGAGAAACGGACGATGGCCTGGTCGGTGTCGACCCATCCGGCTGCGCCGATGCCGACCGCGGCGACGCGGAACTCTCGGCTGAGGTCACTGACGATCTCGCAGATCGCGTCCTCGACGGCCTCCGGGCTGCGCGAGGGCGTGGGACGCTGCAGGCGCCGCAGCACCTCACCTTCGGGGGTGACCACACCGGCCGCCACCTTGGTTCCACCGATGTCGATGCCGATCGTGAGCACGCAGTGAGCCTAGCCGAGGCCGACGGTGCTCACGCCGTGACCGTGAGTTCGCCCTCCAGCGCCGTCCGGGAACTGCCACCGACGTGCACCTCGATCGTGGTCGCATCCTGCACCCAGTCGCGGGTCGCACCCGACCAGTAACGCAACTGGTCCGGGCCGAGGTCGA
The DNA here is from genome assembly GCF_950101875.1 of Aestuariimicrobium sp. T2.26MG-19.2B. Classification (NCBI taxonomy): domain Bacteria; kingdom Bacillati; phylum Actinomycetota; class Actinomycetes; order Propionibacteriales; family Propionibacteriaceae; genus Aestuariimicrobium; species Aestuariimicrobium sp. T2.26MG-19.2B. The sequence continues at coordinate 252,742 of NZ_CATNLW010000001.1, forward strand.
AGCTGACGGTGGTGCTGGTCCCGGCAGGGATCGCCACCCGTTCGAAGCCCTTGAGTTCCCGGATGGGGCGGGTCGAGGTGCCGTAGCGCTGGTGGATGTACAACTGGACGACCTCGTCGGCGTCCACATCGGAGGTGTTGGTGACCTCGACGCTCACCCTCGCGGACTGTCCCACCGCGATGCTGGCGGGCTCGACCCTGAGGTCGGAGTACTCGAAGGAGGCATAGCTGAGCCCGTGGCCGAACCCGAACAAGGGGGTGGACTCGTCGTCCCAGTACCGGGCCGCCTGGGACTCGGGCTGGAAGGTTCGGTAGTGGCTCAGCACCATCGGCACCTGCCCGACGTGGCGTGGCCACGTGAACGGCAGCCGTCCGGCCGGGGAGACTCGTCCGAACAGCAGGTTGGCGACGGCCTCACCGCCCCGGGTGCCGGGGTACCACACGTGCAGCACGGCCGGCGCGACCTCGAGCACGCCCCGCAGGTCGAGGGGGCGACCCGACATCGAGACGACGACCAGTCGGGTTCCGGTCTCGGCGATGCGTCGCAGCTGTTCGGTCTGGCGACCGGCCAGCTCGAGGGTCGAGGTCGAGGCAGCCTCGCCGATCTGGTTCTGGCGTTGGCCCACCACCACGATCGCCACATCGGCCGACGCCGCCAGCGAGACGGCCCGCTCGATCTCGGCGTCGTCGTCGTAGCCCTCGGGGGTGTTGGCGCGAACCTTGTCCATCCGCTCGAACATCGACGGGATGAGCCGGTTCGGGATGCTGGCACCGTTGGCGTGCTCGACCCTCACTCCCTCCCCCACCAGGGCGCGGACACCCGCCAGGATCGTGACCGTCTCGTCGTTGTCCTGGTCGAAGACCCACGGCCCCACGGTGTCACGGGCCGAGTCGGCCAGTTGGCCGATCACGGCAATGGACGACAACCCGTCGGCCGACAACGGCAGCGCCGCGTCGTCGTTCTTCAGCAGCACCGCCGATCGCTCGGCGGCACTGCGGGCGACCTCTCGGTGGGCCACGGAGTCGAGGGTGGCGGTCACCGCATCCTCGTCGACATAGGGGTTCTCGAAGAGTCCCAGTTCGAACTTGAGCCGCAGCACGCGCCGGACGGACTCGTCCAAGGTCTGCACACTGATCCGGCCGGCCTCGACCGCCTCGGGGATGCGGCCGAACGCCGGGTCGAACATGCACATCTCCATGTCGTTGCCAGCATTCAGGGCGCGGACAGCCGCCTCCGTCAGGTCGGGCACGTGGTGCTGGGTCTCCTGCGAACGGACGCCGTTCGCGTCGGAGACCACGAATCCGGCGAAGCCCCACTCGTCGCGCAGCACCTCGGTCAGGAGCCAGGAGTTCGAGACCGCGGGGGTGCCGTTGAGGTCCATGTAGGCCGACATGATGTTGCCAGCACCTGCCTCGACCGCGGCCTTGAACGGCGGCAGGTAGACGTTGCGCAGTTCGGAGTCCGAGATGTCGGAGTCGTCGTAGTCACGGCCGCCACGGGCGGCTCCGTACCCGGCGAAGTGTTTGGGCCCGGCCACGATCCGCTCGGGACCGAGGTCGCCCTGGAAGCCGCGCACCTGGGCAGCGGCCATGGCCGCGCCGAGCACCGGGTCCTCGCCGGCGCCCTCCACGATGCGGCCCCAGCGCGGGTCGCGCGCAATGTCGAGCATCGGGGCGAAGGTCCAGCGGATGCCCACGGCGCTCGCCTCACGGGCCGCGACGGACTGGCCCGCCTCGGCGACCTCGGGGTCCCAGGAAGCTGCCACCGCGATCGGCACCGGCATGATGGTGCGGAAGCCGTGGATGACGTCGAAACCGAAGATGACGGGGATCCCGTGGCGGTTGCCGTCGATGGCCATCCGCTGCAGCCGATTGGCGTTGGCCGCATCCTTGACGAACAAGAGGGAACCGGCGCCACCCACCGACAATGCCTGCTCGACGAGTGTGGGTTGCTGGGAGAAGAGGCTGGCATCGAGGGGCATCGCGTCAGCGTCGGTCTCGAGCTGCTCGGACTGGGCAGCGTTGGCGGTCTCCTCGAAGGCCCCGAAGTAGAAGTACTGGGTGAGTTGCCCGGCCTTCTCCTCGACGGTCAGGCGTGCCAGCAGGTCTTCGACTCGTGCCTCGACACTCAGCGAGGGGTCACGGTAGGGCAGGTCGGTCATGGCGTCTCCTCGGAGATCAGCACGGTGGCCGCTCCCCTGTGGTGGACGGCTCCGGGGCGGGCCACGGTGCCCGCACCCGAGAAGCTTAACGCCTATTCAGTTTTCTCCGCCAGTGGATGGGAGAGGATTGCTCACCCGACTCGGCGGGCACCCATGTAGGGCATGTAGTTGCCGGTCACCGTGGTGACCCGGATGCCACTACGGGGGTTGGCGGCGTCGACGATCTTGCCGCCACCGATGTAGATGCCCACGTGGGAGATACCGGAGTAGTAGAAGACGAGGTCGCCGGGCTGCAACTGGGAGACGCTCACGGGCACCCCGACCCCCCACTGGCCCTGTGAGGTGCGCGGCAGGGAGACCCCCGCCGCCGCCCACGCGCCCCCGGTGAGCCCGGAGCAGTCATAGCCCGTGGGACCGGTTCCGCCGTAGACGTAGGGGCCGCCCACCTTCGACAGCGCGAAGTTCGCCGCCACTTGGCCACGCGAGCTGCCTGCGGGGACGGTGACGGCCGGGGGCTGGTCCCGGGTCGTGGAGCGCGAGGTGGTGGAACGCGAGGTCGTTGACCGCGTGGTCGCGGTGGCGACCTGCTGGTGGGCCACTCGCCGTGCCTCGGCCTCGGCCTTGGCCTTGCGTTCGGCGGCCAGGCGCTGCTGCTCCTGGGCGGTCAGCTTGGCCACCACCTCGCGGGCCTGCTGCTCGCGCTGCTGTTGCTGCTTGATGAGCGAGGCCTGCTCAGCCTTGTCGTCGACCAGTTGCTGCTTGGCCGCGATGAGTTGCTGCTGGGTGGTCTGGAGCTTGGCCTGCTGGGCCTGGTAGGCCTGCACCCGGTCGTTGGTCAGGGTGGTGACGCTCTGCACCGTGGCCAAGTTGCGGATGAACGCCGTGTCATCGGGGCTCGCGAGCAGGCGGGTGGTGAGGTCGATGCCGTTGGCCTGGTACTGCAGCAGCGCCAGCTGACCCATGGAACCGACCTGGGCGGAAACCTTGGCCTTCTGCTCGACGAGGTCGGCATTGAGCGTCGCAACCCTGCCGGAGGTCTGCTTCAGGCGACCGTCGAGGGTGGAGTACTGCTCGGCCATCTGGGCACCCTGCGACTCGATCTGCTCGAGCTTCTGCTGCGCCGTCTTGACTGCGTCGGGATCGGCATGGGCGGACAGCGACATGGGGACGACGAGGGCCGCAACCGTCAGACCGACACCCACACCGGCGAGCGAGGCTCGACGCCACACGTTCTCCATCGACACGATTCTGCCTTCCACGCCGGATGGAGCCACTCCACCGACTTGCCTGAGAAAATCTTAACCGACCTTCAGGAGGCGCGCCACTCGACTGGCCGGATCACCACCCGGCTGCCCGCCGATGTGGTCCCGGGCTCTCGCCGGCCCCGTCCGAGCCGCGGTCGGGGGTCACCAACCTCAGCGGGGGGACCAGACCCGACTCCACCAGGGCGGCGACTGCTGCCTGCTCATCGGTGTCGAACACGGCCTGTGGTTCCGACGCGGCCTGTGGGTCGAATGGTTCGAGAAGCACACTGATGACGCAGTCCGAGCAGCCGACGCCGCGTACCTGACAGGTGGAGCAGTCAACAATCAAGGAATCCATGCCCGCATCCGAACATGGGCCCCTGACAAATCTGCCGGGAGCACGTCCTCCCCGAATTTGTCCGAACCCCGCCCTAGCGTGTCGGCCATGTCACCGGACCGCTCCCCCACTCGTGCATCCCGGGGTTGGGCCGCCTACCGCGAGCACGAGCCGCGGACGAGGCCCGAGGTCACCCCGCTGACCCAGCCGTCGCCGGCCGCACCACCGGGCCTCGGGCAGCAGGGCTTCGGGCAACCCAGCTTCGAGGACCTCGGCACGCCGCTGGCGGCTGTCACCTTCGTGGTCGTCGACCTCGAGACGACCGGGGGCGGCGAGGGCGACACCATCACCGAGATCGGAGCCGTCAAGGTCCGCGGTGGTGAGGTGCTCGCCGAGTACCAGACCTTGGTGAACCCGGCCACGGCCATCCCGCCCCTGATCGCCGTGCTGACGGGGATCACGAACCAGATGGTCGCCGGTGCCCCCCGGCTCCCCGAGGTGCTGCCGAGCTTCCTCGAGTTCGCAGCCGGCTCGGTGCTGGTGGCCCACAACGCGGGCTTCGACGTCGGCTTCCTGAAACGGGCCGCGAAGCTGCACGACCATCCGTGGCCCGGTTTCCTGGTCGTCGACACCGTGGCCCTGGCCCGGCAGAGCCTGCTCAAGGACGAGGTGCCCAACTGCAAGCTCGCGACATTGGCGGCCTTCTTCCGCACCACCACCCAGCCGAACCACCGGGCCCTGTCCGATGCCCGCGCCACCGTCGAGGTGCTCCACGGCCTCCTGGCCCGGGTGGGCAATCTGGGGGTGAGCACGCTGGAGGACCTGACCGAGTTCACCCACCGCGTCTCGCCCCAGCGCCGCGCCAAGCGAGCACTGGCCCAGGGTCTGCCCGACTCCCCGGGCGTCTACTGGTTCTGGGCCGACCTGCCCGATGGTCAGGGTGGCGCCCGGCGGGAGGTGCTGTACGTCGGCAAGTCGCGGAGCCTGAGAACCCGGGTCCGCAGCTACTTCACGGCGTCGGAGAAGAGGGGCCGGATCGAAGAGATGGTCAGGGTCGCCGACGGGGTCGACCACGTCGTCTGTTCCACCGAACTCGAGGCCGAGGTGCGGGAGCTGCGCATGATCGCTGCCCACGCCCCCCGGTACAACCGCCGCTCAAAACGTCAGCACCGCACGTACTGGGTCAAGGTCACCCAGGAGGCCTTCCCCAGATTGTCGGTGGTACGTCAGGTGACCGACGACGGAGCCCGGTACTGGGGTCCCTTCGGATCCTCACAGGCCGCCCAGGACGGTTGTCTGGCCCTGTACGACGCGTTCCCCATCCGTCAGTGCACCACTCGTCTCTCGTCCCGCAGACCCAGTCCGGCTTGCGCGCTGGGCGAGATGGGGCGATGCCCGGCCCCGTGCCAACTCGGCGAGGGGGTCGACCAGTACTCGGCCGTCGTCGAGGCGCTCACCCACGCCCTCGACGCCGACGTTCGTCCGGTGGTGCGGGCCGTCGGCTCGAAGCTCGACCGGTTGGCCCGGCAGCAGCGTTTCGAGGAGGCCCAGGAGCTCACCCGCAGGCTGACCACCTACACGTCGACGACGCGGCGCTGGCATCGGTTGTCATCGCTTGCGCGGTGCTCACAGATCGTGGCGGCCCGCCGGATCGAGACCGGGTGGGAGGTGCAGGTGCTCCGTCGTGGACGACTGGTCGGCTCGGCCCACTGCCCGATCGGAGGGGTGCCACAGCAGGTGGCCCGGGACGCTGTCTCCATGGCGGAGTCGGTTCCCGACGGACCAGCGTGGTTGCCGGCCGCCAGTGTCGAGGAGGCCGAACGGGTTGCAGCCTGGATGGAACAACCGGGCGTACGGCTGATCGAGATCGAGGGCGAGTGGGCCTGGCCCGTCGGCATCGGCCTCGGTGAGGGCGAGTTGGCGAGGGTGGCAGCCGTCGGGGCCGAGCACCTCGCCCTGATCGACCCGGACGACCTGGCCACCGGCTGGAGTGACCGGGATCTGGGCTGGGCGGGGGTCGGAGGTCAGCCCGCCCGGCCCTCGGTCGTCGTCGACGATTCGGCATAGGATCGCGGCATGATCACCGCCATCGTGTTCGTCCACGCCGAGACCTCCCGCATCCCGGAGGTGGCCCAGCAGATCGCCGAGATCAAGGGGGTGACCGAGGTGTACTCGGTCACGGGGCAGATCGACCTGATCGCCATCGTGCGGGTTCGTTCACACGACGAGGTGGCGACCACGATCGCCGACCGTCTGAACAAGGTGCCGGGCGTGATCGACACCGAGACGCACATTGCGTTCCGCTCGTTCTCCCAGCACGACCTCGAGGCCGCATTCTCCCTCGGCGGTAGCTGACTCGATCCGCAGCCCCTGGGCTCAGGCGCCGAGCGCCCAGGTGGCGCCCATCAGCGCCAGACACAGCAGCGCAACACCGATCGCACCGAGCTTGAGTCGGGATGCGCGCTTCGACCAGGGCGAATAGGCGAACAGGGCACCCAGACCCACGCCGACGGCGATACCACCCAGCTCACCGATCCAGTTCTGCGACCCGACCACGATCGAGTAGACGACCATCAGGGTGAGCAGGATGATGTCGGCACGAATGTCGTGCTGGGCGCGGTACTTCAGCACCGCGTAGCCGGCCACGATGCCGAACACCCCGCAGATCGCCCCGTCCAGAGCCACCGGGGGGCCGAGCACCGTCATCGCCGTGGCGCCGCCCAATCCGCAGAGCACGAAGGCGCCGGCGAGATGGGCGCCGCCCAACTCGTTCTCCAGGCCACGGCCCATCAGGTACAGGATCACCCCGTTGATGGCGGCCTGGATCAGACCGGACGAGGTGAACGCGTACAGCACCGGGCGCCAGAACTCCCACGCGAGGGCAGGATGGCTCCCGACCACGAGGTACTGGGCGAGGGGGGTGAAGGAACAGGCGACCGCCACCAGCACCACTGCGCCGACCAGCGCCAGGGTGACCCGGTTCTCAGCGGGTGCCGTCGAGAATCTGAAGTCTTGGCGCTGGTGGCTCACGTGTGCTCCGTCGGGGTGCTGGTGGGGTCGTCTGGCTGAGGACGAGGTCAGTTGACCTCGACCGATGAGATCACGACGGGCTCGACGGGGCGGTCCTGGGATCCGGTGCGCACGTGGGCGATCTTGTCGACCACGGCCTTGGACTCCTCATCGGTGACCTCGCCGAAGATGGTGTGGCGACGGTTGAGGTGCGGGGTGGGAACAACGGTGATGAAGAACTGCGACCCGTTGGTGCCGGGTCCGGCGTTGGCCATGGCCAGCAGGTACGGACGATCGAACGACAGCTCGGGGTGGATCTCGTCGCCGAACTTGTAGCCGGGGCCGCCGGTGCCGGTGCCCAGCGGGCACCCTCCCTGGATCATGAAACCGTCAATCACGCGGTGGAAGGTCAGTCCGTCGTAGAAGTTGCCGGTGGTGGGCTGGCCCGTCTTCGGGTCGGCGTACTCCTGGGTGCCGGTGGCGAGTCCGACGAAGTTCTTCACCGTCTGGGGCGCCTGGTCTTCGAACAGGTCGATGCTGATGTCGCCGTGGTTGGTGTGCAGGATGGCAGTCGCCACGATTCTCCTCGGGTTGGGATGGATGGTCCGGAACGATCGTCCCGAGCCTATCGGGTCGTCCACACCGTCACCGTTGACCCGGAGTCCCCCCTGAGAACTCTTCCCGCCTTGGGAAGCGTTGCTCCTTGTCGCGCTAGCGTGGACGATGCTCGACCACGAGCTGACCTGGCGATCACGCCACGTACCCACACAACGGAGGAACTCCCTTGTCACTCAAGAAGAAGAAGAACAAGATCGTCATCGAGGTGCCCACGCCGACCGAGCGCGCGCACGACGCGATCGATGCCGCCGTCGCCTTCTTGGCCCCCTATGTGCACACCGCACAGGAGCTGGCCGCAGAGTCCGCGGAGAAGTACGGGCCTGTCGCGTTGACGGCTGCCAAGTCCGCCGCGGGCCACGCGGCAGAAGCCGCCACCAAGGCGAAGGAGTCGCTGGCACCGCACGCCGACTCCGTGCTCAAGCAGGTCTCCCCCTACACCGATCAGGCCCGGAGCCGGGTCCAGGAAGACCTGGTGCCCAAGCTGGTCGCGCTCTTGCACGAGGCCGAGAAGCACCCCGCGGTGCAGGAGGCCAGCAAGCGAGGCGCCGCCGCTCTGGCCGCGGCCAAGGGGGAGGCGAGCCTGGCAGAGGTGGTGCATCCCAAGAAGAAGCGCAAGGTCGGCAAGACGATCGCCGGCCTGGTCGCAGCCACTGCCCTGTTGGCCGGCGCTGCCGTCGCCGTGCGCCAGTTCCTCACCTCGAAGGACTCGGGTTGGACGGCACATGAGCCCTCCGCCGCCTACACCCCTGGTGCCCGGGCCAGCGAGGAGGAGCCGGTGCAGACGTTCTCTGCCTCTGACCTGACCGAGGACGAAGCCGCGAACACAGCCTTCGAGGATGCTGATGCAGCCTTCTCGCCGGACTCCGATGTTGCCTCGGAGGCTACCGCCGAGGCTCCGTCCTACGGTGAGGGCTCGTACGTGGGGGAGAACCCACCCGAGGGCTTCACCATCAAGGGCAATGAGCGCTCGATGAAGTTCCACCTGCCCGACTCGGGTGGCTACGACCGGACGATCGCCGATGTCTGGTTCGCCAACGAGGAGGCGGCCGAGAAGGCCGGGTTCACCCGCGCCCAGCGCTGACCCGCAGCTCGACACCGACGGCAAGGGCCGGTTCCCCGCGTGGGAACCGGCCCTTGTCGTCTCGTGTTTGGGTCGTCTCGTGTGTGGGTCGTCTCGCGTTTGGGGTCGACCCCTGGGCAGGACGGGCCCGGTCAGGCGGTCGGGAGCGCCTGGGCGAGATCGGCGATGATGTCGTCCACGTGTTCGATGCCGATCGACAATCGCACCATCTCGGGGCGGACACCTGCCGCCACCAACTCCTCCTCGGTCAGTTGGGAGTGGGTGGTGGTGGCGTTGTGGATGGCCAAGGACTTCGCGTCGCCGATGTTCGCCAGGTGACTGAACAGCTTGAGACCCTCGATGAAGGCAGCGCCGGCCTCTCGTCCGCCCTTGAGACCGAACGCCACCAGACCACCGAAACCGCCGTCGAGGATGCGCTTGGCCACCTCATGGGACGGGTCGCCGGGCAGACCCGGATAGGTGACCCAGGCGACCGCCGGGTGCTGCGACAGGTACTCGGCAACGGCGAGGGCGTTGGACGAGTGCCGTTCCATCCTCAGGTGCAGGGTCTCGAGCCCCTGCAGCATCAGCCAGGCGTTCAGGGGGGCGATGGCCGCCCCGGTGTTGCGCAGCAGCACGGTGCGGGCGCGGATGATGAAGGCCGCAGGACCTGCCGCTTCCGTCCAGACGACGCCGTGGTACGCGCCGTCGGGTCCGGTGAGTGAGGGGAAGCGTTCGGAGTGGGCCGCCCAGTCGAACTTGCCCGAGTCGACGATGATGCCGCCCATGCTGGTGCCGTGGCCGCCCATGTACTTGGTGGCGGCGTGCACGACGATGTCGACGCCGTGGTCGAAGGCGCGCGTCAGGATGGGCGTCGGGACGGTGTTGTCGACCACGAAGGGCAGTCCGGCAGCGTGTGCCGCCTCGGCCCACGCATCGAGGTCGACCACGTTGAGGTTGGGGTTGCCGACGGTCTCGCCGAACACCAGCTTGGTGCGGTCGTCGACGTGCGCCGCCAAGTCCTCGGGCTTGGCGGGGTCGACGAACCGGGTCTCGATGCCGAACTGCGGCAGGGTGTGCGCGAACAGTGCGTACGTGCCGCCATAGAGGGTGGACAGGGCCACGATGTTGTCGCCCGCGCCGGCCAGCGTGAGCACGGCGTAGGTGACCGCGGCCGCCCCCGATGCCGTCGCCAGGGCCCCGACGCCGCCCTCAAGGGCATTGACCCTCTCCTCGAAGACGTTCTGGGTCGGGTTCATGATGCGGGTGTAGATGTTGCCGGAGGCGCGCAGGGCGAACAGGTCGGCCGCGTGCTCGGTCGAGTCGAACACGTAGCTGGTGGTCTGGTAGATCGGCACGGCACGGGCGTTCGTGGCCGGGTCGGCCTGCTCCTGGCCGGCGTGCACGGCGAGGGTTTCGGGGCGTGGGTTCATGACCACATTGCAGCCCACCCGCGCGTCAGTTGGGCAGGCGCCCACGAAATCGGCCCGCAGGTTCGCGGACGACGAAAATCGTCCCCTCACAGGGACACCCCGTTGCGGCTGTGACCCCCGCACGGCCCTAGGGTTCAGGGCGTGAACGGGGCATGGACTGCAGCGGCTGGAGCCCTCAGCTGCTCAGGCATCGCCCTGGTGGCGTGGTGGGCGGTCTCGCGACTCCCCGAACCCGACGAGGTCGACGAGCTGCCCCACCTTCCGCAGTCCCCGGCCTGGACGAAGCCGAGCTACGCCAGCGTCGCTCGCCGGCGGGGCTGGGTGGTGTCGACACTGCTGGTCGCTGCGCTGCTCGGAGCGTGGGCCAGCACCCTCGCCGAACCTTGGCCGTGGTTGGCCTGGGGCTCGGCGGGGCTGGTGCTGGTCACGGTCGACCTCGCGACGACCTATCTTCCGGTGCGGCTCCACTGGTGGGCGGCCGGGATGACCGTGGTGGGGGTGGCGGCGGTGCTCGTCCGCGACCCAGCCCCGGGAAGAGTGCTGACCGTGGTGGCGGGAGCGGCGCTGGCGACCGCCTTCTTCTGGTTGGTGTGGCGCATCACCGGTGCGTTCGGGTTCGGGGACGTGCGTCTGGCGGTGCCGCTGGGCGCGCTGGCCGGCCTGTTGGGTTGGTCGGGTTGGTTCGGGGCGCTCCTGGCGGGCACGGCGCTGGGCGCGGTGCACGGGTTGCTGGTCTCGTTGTGGCGGCGTCGCCACCCCTCCGGGTTGGGCTCGGCCTTCCCCTACGGACCGGCGCTGTGGGTGGGCCCCTGGGTCGCCCTCGCCCTGACCTGAGCAGTCACCTGAGCTGAACACATCGGGCCCGAGCGGATCCGACCCGGCCTGACTGCCACTCAGCAGGGAATCAGACGGTGGCCTGACTCAGTTCGACCCATCGGTCCAACAGTCGCGAGCAGGCTCCGGAGTCGATGGCGGCGCTGGCCTCGTCGAGCCGCACCCGCAACTGGTCCACCAGCGGGGCATCGAGATCGGGGCCGTGGAAGGCGAGCAGCGCAGCCGCCGCGTTCAGCACCACGATGTCGCGCACGGGCCCGGTGGTGCCGGCGAACAGGTCTCGGACGACTTGCGCGTTGTGCTGCGGCGGGCCGCCCACCAGGTCCTGGCTGTGCGCTGGCTGCAGTCCGAGCTCGACGGGGTCGAGGGCGCTCTCGACGATGCGACCGTCGCGGAAGAGCCACACCTGTGAGTCGGTGGTGGTGGTGAGCTCGTCGAGGCCGTCACCGCCGTGGAACACGAGTCCCCGACCGCCGCGGCCGGCGAGCACTCCCGCCATCAGGGGTGCCATCCGTTCGTGCGCCACGCCCACGGCCTGGGCGAGGGGTCGCGCCGGGTTGGCCAGCGGGCCCAGGAAGTTGAAGGTGGTCTGGATCCCCAGCTCCTTGCGCGCCGAGGCCGCGTATCGCAGCGCCTGGTGGAACTTCGCCGCGAACAGGAAGGTGATGCCCAACTCGGCCAGGATGCCGGCGTGTGCCTCGACGGGCACGTCCAGGCAGACGCCCAGGGCTTCGAGGCAGTCAGCGGTGCCGCACTGTGAGCTCGCTGCTCGGTTCCCGTGCTTGACCACCCTCGCGCCGGCCGCGGCAGCAACCATCGCGGCCATGGTCGAGACATTGACGGTGTTGGCGCGGTCGCCGCCGGAGCCGACGACGTCGACGGCCTCACGGTCGAGATCGATCTGGGCTGCGCGCGACAGCATGGCGTCGGCCAGCCCTGAGACCTCGTCGATGGTCTCGCCCTTGCTGCGCAGCGCGACGGCGAATCCGGCGATCTGCACCGGCGTGGAGTCACCCGACAACACCTGGTCCATCGCCCAGCGCGCTGCCGGCAGGTCCAGGTCCTGACCACTGACCAGGGAGGTCAGCACGTCCGGCCAGGTGTGGGCAATGCCCATCAGTGGGTGACCTCGAGGCCCGCCCGATGGCGGCGCACAAGGTCGGCGGCGGCCTGCGGCAGCCGGATCGGGTCGACGGGCAGGGCCTGGATGGCGTCGGCCTTCGACCAGGTCGCCAACCAGGCGTCAGCCACCCGCTGCACCAGCACCAGCACCGGAGGGCAGTTGGGCACCTCGTCCTTGAGTTGGTAGGCCAGGCCCATGCCGCCGTGGGGAACAGCTTCACCGTCGAAGATCAGCAGGTCGTACGCGTTCTGGTCGACGGCGCGGACGGTGGCGTCGGGCGTGGCGGTGTCGAAGATCTCGAGGTCGGGCAGGTCCGCACCGAGGCGCCGGCCCAGGGCCAGTCGGATCTGGTCGCGGATGGTCCGGTCGTCGGAGTAGACCAGAACCTTGAGCGTGTCGGGCGTCGCCTCAGTTGACATCCATCGTCCTGTTCAGTGCGCAGCGGGGCTGCTCGGCTGGGGGTTCGTGGGGGTCGTGTCGTTGATGGCCGTTGCATCGGACGAGACGCCCTCGGCTGCATCGTACCGCTCACCACCGGGCCCGCCACTCGACGGTGTGCTCTCGTCCGCCCTGGAGGACCCGGGGGCACCACCGGCCAGGGTGGCCTCGCGCGCCTCCTGACGGTCAAGCGCTCGGTCGACCCGAGCCGCCTCACGTTGGGAGTCGCGGTACCAACTGATGGCCAGCGCCGACATCACCGTGACCATGGTGAAGTCTCCCGTCGCCCACAGGATGCCGCCGGCCCAGTTCTGGTCACGCAGGGGGCTGACTCCCCAGTCGCGGTGGAAGGACAGGTACCAGTCCCCGGCCAGCAGTCGGGTCGCCCCCATGATGGTCACACCGATGAAGGCGTGTCCAGGCATCTGCAGCATCACCAGCAACAGCCGCAGCGGGTGCGGGAGCTTGTTCGGCAGCGGGTCGACACCGAGGATCGGCACGAAGAAGGCGACCCCGATCCACACCATCCAGGTGTGCAGCAGGTCATGGGCCCAGTCGTGGCGCAGCGTGATCTCGTAGAGACCGGTCATGTAGAGGGCGAAGGGATACCCCACCATGGCCAGGGTGTTCAACGGCGGGAACAGCAGCACCTTCGCCACCCAGGAGTGGAGCACTGCCACCAGCCACCTGCGCGGGCGAGTGGGCAGAGCGCGCAGGGCCAGCGTGACCGGTGCGGCCTGGGCAATGTTCACGCCTGCGAACATCGTCAGGATCATGTGCTGCACCATGTGCACCCAGAACAGCACGGTGTCGTAGACCCCGAGGAAGCCCATCGTCGCGAAGGCGAGCAGCGCCATGGCCACCAGCCACGAGAGCGTGCGGAACACCGGCCAGTGGTCGCCCCGTCGGCGCAGTCGCACCACACCGGCCACGTAGAGGGTGAGCGCGAGGACGATGAGGACGCCCCCCGGCCAGTTCCACGTCCAGGCAGTCGCGTAGCGCCAACCCGCGAGCGGGGCGATGGCCTCCCCCGGGTCGGTGTGCAGGGGCAGGAGCGCCAGGAAGGGGGGCATGGCCCTCATTGTCCCACCGCGAACCAGCCTCGTCCTCTGGTGCCCGAGCGGGTCACGCTGAGCCCAACGGGACCCTGACGACCGCATCGGTGACCTGCGGACTCTCGCCGCCCAGCAGGTAGCCGGCGCCATTCCAGACGGTCACCGAGGCGTCGGCCAGCGGCGTCGGCAGGGTTCCGGCGTCGACGAAGCGTCCGGTACCCGGGTTCCACCACCACATCTGGTCGGTGAGCGTGTGGGGCGCGAGCCGTCCGCCGGCGATCAACAGCGAATCCCCCGAGGCCATCACCTGGCTGTGGCCCAGGGCTCGGGGCAGGTGACCGCAGATGCGCGCGACCCCGGTGGCCACGTCGACGCACTGGATCACGGACAGTTCGTGCCCGTCGACCTCACCGCCCACGACGTAGGCGGTCTGGCCGATCAGGGCACCACCTGCGTAGCGCACCGGCCGCACGAGGTGGCCCAGCATGTGCAGACCCGAAGGCCCCGACAGCAACACGTCGGTGACCGCGCGGGTTCCGTCATAGCCGCCGATCACGAGGTCGCCGCCCGGCGTCGGCACCGTGGTCAGGTCGGAGCGGGTACCCGACAGGGGTGCGACCACTCGCCACGCCGACCCCTCGAGGCGTTGGACAGATCTCTGCTCGCTGCTGTTGCCCCCGCCGTAGACGGTCGGAGCACCGGGACCGTTGCCCCCGGCAGCGTCGTGCACCTTCACGGCCAGCCGGGGTCGCGGGGTGGTGGACCCGGTCCGGAGGTCGACGGCCACGACCAGGTCCGAGGAACTGTTGTCGGGTGGCATGCCGCCGGCGAGGGTGACGGTGGCCCCTGAACTGATCAGGGCGGTCCGTGAGATGGGGTACGGCAGCCGCCAGCCCAGGGTTGCTGCCCTCACCGTGTGGCCCGAGCGGGTGGGCTCCCGGCTGTGGGGACCGGCGGAGCTGGTCGTCCGGGCGCTGGGACGACCGGTCGTCGTCTTCTTCACGGGCGGGCGAGCGCTGGTGCCCGGCCCTGACGGCCCCGAGGTGGAACAAGCCGCCATCAGGCTCGAGGCGAGCGCCAGCGTCACCACGGTGAGGACGCCCACCGCTCGGGGGCGCAGTTGGGGCAGGGCTTGCCTCACCGCATGTTCCCGGTGTGGCCCAAGGAGTAACGACCGGGCTGTGGCCAGACGCAGAGACCGTGCGGGTTCACGTACCCGGACTTGATCCGGGCGACGAGGGTGCCGGTGGCGGTGTCGAAGCCGTACACCACCCCGTCATAGCGACCCGACAGCCACAACGTCCTGCCGTCGGCGGAGACCCCGCCCATGTCGGGGCTGCCGCCCCCGGGGATCGTCCAGGTGCCGACGATGGCGTGGGTGGCGAAGTCGAGCACACTCACCTTCCCGGCGCCCCGGTCGGAGATGTAGAGGAGCTTCCCGTCACGCGAGGGGTAGAGGCCGTGGGGGTGCTTGGGCATGCCGATCGTCCTCACCTGCCGGAAGGTCAGCGCATCGATCAGGCGCAGCTCATTGGTCCCCATGTCGGCGACGTAGAAGGTTCGACCATCGGGCGACAGTCGTACGTCCTGGGGCATCGACATGCCCATGTCGGAGGGTGCGGCGTCCCGGGCCGAGGCGGTGGGATCGAGCTTCATCCGGTCAACGATGCGGTGCTCGCTCGTCGAGATCTTCAGCAGTTCACCCGAGAACTCGCAGGTGACCACGAAGAAGCGACCGTTGGCCGAGAAGTCGGCATGGTTCGGTCCCTTGCAGGTGGGGTCCTGGATGCGGGTGGTCGGCTTGAAGGTCTGCGGGTCGGCGAACTCGATCGTGTTGTGCTCCTCGACCATCACCACCGCCGACCTTCCGTCGGGGGTGAAGTACAGGTTGTAGGGCCGCGGCACCGGCAGGTCCTTCACCTTGTGGGTGGTGACCGGGTCGATCGAGGTCAACCGATTGGCCTGCGAGGAGTTCACCAGCAACCGGCTGAGGTCGTAGGAGGGGACGACGTGCTGGCTCAGGTAGCCCACCTTGAGCACCTCCACCACCTTGCGGGTGGTCTGGCTGATCACGGTGACGGTGCTGCCCTTGGCATCGGGCACGTACAACATCGCCGGGTCCTGGGCCACGGCCGGCGAGAGCATTCCTGCGCGGGTGCGGGAGTAGACATCGCGGCCGACCACTGGGGGCATCCCCGGCAGCGGGTCCGCGAAGGGGTCCTGGGCGTCGGCCGAGGGGCCGGACGAGGACGCCGAGGCACTCGAGGCGGGCCGAGCCGAACCGGACGCCGGGGCGGCAGTCGTGACTCGTCCGGACGTCGACGGGGCGGGGTCCTCGGTCGCGGTCGACGTGCCACACGCCGCCGTGATCATCAGTCCCATCACCACGAGTGCCGCTGCGCTCGGATTTCGCATGTGCCCTGCCCTTCAGGTGGATCAGCGGTGCGGAGGAACCGCCACCCGAAGCGTAGGAGCCGACCCCAACCCGCCGGGGCCTGGTCCACGAAGCCTGACGGCGGCTGCCACGTCCACTCCGGCCGACGAAACATGACCAATCCCTCATTTCCGGCCATAATGAGCCCGTGGCCACTACGCAGCAGAACCCGAGCGCCTTGGCGATCCCGCACGGGGCCGTGCACCCGATCGCTCCCGCTCGCCTGAACAAGCCCGTCGGACGACCGGAGACGGTGCCCCTGGGCACCTGGATCTGGCTGGCCAGTGAACTGATGTTCTTCGCTGCGCTGTTCGCCGCGTACTTCATGATTCGCGAGACGACCACCGGTCTGGCCCCGGCGGGCCAGGCGACCCTGTGGCAGACCCAGTCCCACCACCTCGACTTCCCGTACGCGGCGGTCAACACCCTGGTGCTGGTGCTCTCGTCGGTGACCTGCCAGATCGGGGTCCACGCTGCCGAGCACGGCAAGGTGAAGCGCTCCGGTGGGGCTTTCAACCTGGCCAAGTGGGGCATGCGTGAGTGGTACATCCTCACCTTCGTAATGGGGTCGATCTTCATCGCCGGGCAGGTGACCGAGTACGCCACGCTGATCAGCGAGGGACACACCATCTCGGCCAACGTGTACTTCTCGGCCTTCTTCCTCGCCACCGGGTTCCACGGTCTCCACGTCCTCGGCGGCCTGATCGCCTTCCTCTTCTGCCTCGGGCGCACCTACATGGCGCGCACCTTCACCCGCGAGCAGGCCGTCACGGCGATGGTCGTCTCGTACTACTGGCACTTCGTCGACGTGGTCTGGATCATCCTGTTCACGGTCATCTACGTGCTGCGCTGACCCAACCAACCCCGTCGACCCGGACACCGGTCGACGCAACCACCCAGTCGAGAGGTAAGGACACATCGTGGGATTTCTGTCCAAGCGACGCCGACACAAGGCCGCCAAGCCGCTGGCCATCGTGCTGGCGCTGTTCCTGATGGGTGCGTTGTACTCGCTCGTCTCCCCCGCCACTCAGTCACGCGCCGAGACGGCCTCGGCCGAGCAGGTGGCGCGCGGCAAGGAGTTGTTCCAGCAGACCTGTTCCTCCTGCCATGGCATGAACGGTGAGGGCACCACCGAGGCGCCGACCCTGCGCGGTGTCGGGGCGGCCTCGGTCGACTTCCAGATGGGCACCGGCCGCATGCCGATGGCTCGTCCCGAGGCGCAGGCGCCCGCCAAGCGGACCCTGTACACCGATGAGGAGATCTCGGCGATCGCCGCCTACGTCGCCACGCTCGGCGAGGGCCCGGCCATCCCGTCCGCCGACCAGTACTCCGGCGAGGGCCTCAGCGCCGAGGAGCTCGCCCGCGGTGGCGAACTGTTCAAGACCAACTGCTCCGCCTGCCACAACTTCGAGGGCACCGGCGGCGCACTTCCGAACGGCAAGTACGCACCCCCGCTCACCAAGACCTCCGACAAGCACATCTACGAGGCGCTCCGCACCGGTCCGCAGCAGATGCCCGTCTTCGCCAAGGGCACCCTGAAGGACCAGGACGTCAAGGAGATCATCGGCTACCTCAACACCCTGCACGCGCAGGAGGACAACGGCGGCCTGACCCTGGGAGGCCTGGGCCCCGTGGGTGAGGGTTTCTGGGGCTGGATCATCGGTCTGGGTGGTTGCGTGACAGTGGCCCTGTGGTTGGCCAAGAAGGGAGCTCGAGCACGATGAGCGAGCACAACGGACTCACTCCCCTCCCCCATTCGGGTGACAACGGTGCGGGCGCGCATGACGCGGGCACCGCAATGGCGACCGTCGAACACGTCGGCCCCATCGCCGACCCCGGCCTGCCCCATGAGGGCCCCCGCTACACCGATGTGAACACCTCCGCCGGCAACCGTGCCTACGTCCAGGTGCTCGGCATGCTGGCCCTCGTGCCGCTGCTGGCCATCGCGTTCGTGGTCTGCTACTTCGCCGTTCCCAAGGACCGGGTCTTCGACTACGGGCCGTTGCACTCCAACGCCCTGCACCTGTCACTGGGTCTCACGGGCGGCCTGGCGGTGCTCCTGATCGGGCTCGCCTGCATCCACTGGGCCAAGCAGATCATGAACGACCACGAGATGGTCGAGATGCGCCATCCGGCCAGTTCCCCGGCCGAGGATCGCGCTGCCGTGGCCCAGATGTGGGACGAGGGGGCCGCCGACTCCGGTCTCGGTCGGCGCAAGCTGATCGGTGGTGCGCTCGTGGGTGCCGTCGGCACCATCCTGCTGCCCGTGGTGGTGATGTTCGCCGACATGGGACCGCACCCGGGCTCCGGACTGCGCGCCGCGACCATCGAGAAGACCCTGTGGGCCGAGGGCGTCAAGCTGGTCAATGACGTCACCTACGAACCCATCAAGGCCTCCGAGCTCGAGATCGGCTCCTTGGTCAACGCCGAGCCGGAGAACCTCAAGGACGAACACGGCGCCCAGTTCGTGCGGGAGAAGGCCAAGTCGCCGATCGTGATCGTGCGCATGGAACCCGAACGCATCAAGATCCCCGATTCGCGCAAGGACTGGCATGTCGCGGGGATCCTCGCCTACTCCAAGATCTGCACCCACGTGGGCTGCCCGATCTCGCTGTGGGAACGCACCACCCACCACCTGCTGTGCCCCTGTCACCAGTCGACCTTCGACCTCGGTGACTCCGGTGTGGTGGTCTTCGGCCCGGCAGCCCGCTCGCTGCCGCAGCTCCCGATCGCCGTCGACGGTGACGGGTTCCTGGTGGCGAAGTCCGACTTCACCGTCCCGGTGGGCCCCTCGTACTTCGAGCGTGACTCGCGCCACGACTACAAGAAGGGCGACAACTGATGGCCAGCCGTGCTGGAGTGACCGATCGCTCCGAGGCAACCGAGGTGCAGACCCCGGGCAAACCTCATGCCATGAAGCCCCTGTCGGGAGTCCTCGGCTGGGCTG
Organism: Aestuariimicrobium sp. T2.26MG-19.2B; assembly: GCF_950101875.1. Taxonomy (NCBI): domain Bacteria; kingdom Bacillati; phylum Actinomycetota; class Actinomycetes; order Propionibacteriales; family Propionibacteriaceae; genus Aestuariimicrobium; species Aestuariimicrobium sp. T2.26MG-19.2B. The sequence continues at coordinate 271,435 of NZ_CATNLW010000001.1, forward strand.
ACGACCGCCTCGGTCTGGCCACCGCCGGCAAGGGTGGCCTGCGCAAGGTGTTCCCCGACCACTGGTCCTTCCTGCTGGGCGAGGTCGCGCTGTACTCGTTCATCGTGCTGTTGCTGACCGGTGTCTTCCTGACCGTCTGGTTCAAGCCGTCGATGGCCGAGATCGACTACGAGGGTTCCTACCAGCTGCTCAAGGGCATCCAGATGTCCGAAGCGTTCGCCTCGACCCTCGACATCTCCTTCGACGTGCGTGGCGGCCTCCTGGTCCGCCAGATCCACCACTGGGCCGCCATCCTGTTCGTGGCTGCCGCCACTGCACACATGCTGCGTGTCTTCTTCACCGGAGCCTTCCGCAAGCCCCGCGAGGTGAACTGGCTGATCGGTGTCGGCCTGTTCGCGCTGGCCACCATCGAGGGTTTCGCCGGGTACTCGCTGCCCGACGACCTGCTGTCGGGAACCGGCCTGCGGTTCGTGGACGGGCTCATCCGCTCGATCCCGCTGATCGGCACGTGGGCGGAGTTCTTCGTCTTCGGCGGCGAGTTCCCGGGCACCTTGGTGATCCCGCGTCTCTACATGGTGCACATCCTGCTGGTGCCCGCCATCCTGCTGGGACTCATCGCCGGTCACATCGGCCTGGTCGTCTACCACAAGCACAGCCAGTACCCCGGCCCGGGGCGCACCGAGCAGAACGTCGTCGGCTACCCGATGTTCCCGGTCTACGCCGCGAAGGCAGGCGGTTTCTTCTTCGTGGTCTTCGGCATCCTGATGCTGATGGGCGGGTTCATGCAGATCAACCCCGTCTGGAAGTTCGGCCCGTACAACCCCGCCCAGGTGACCGCCGGCTCGCAGCCGGACTGGTACATGGGCTGGGTCGAGGGCGCCATCCGCATCATGCCCAACTGGGAATGGCACCTGGGTTCGACGACCTGGTCCTGGAACATCTTCCTGCCCGGTGTCGGCCTGATGGGGCTGCTGTTCACCGCCCTGGGCGTGTGGCCGTTCGTGGAACGCTGGATCACCGGCGACACGCGGAACCACCACCTGCTCGATCGTCCGCGCAATGCCCCGACCCGCACCGGGCTGGGAGTCGCCGGCATGACCTGCTACGCCATGTTCTGGCTGGCCGGGGGCAACGACATCATCGCCACGCACTTCCATGTCAGCCTGAACGTGGTCACCCACGTCATGCGGGTGGCCGTCTTCGTGGCGCCCGTGATCGCCTTCCTGATCACCAAGCGCATCTGCCTGGCCCTTCAGCGAAGCGACCGCGAGCGGGTGTTGCACGGGTCGGAGACAGGCATCATCGAACGCTCGATCGATGGCAGCTACTCCGAACCGCACGCGCCCATCGACATCGATGCCGCCTACACCCTCACCCAGCACCCGGTCATCCCGGTGGCCCAGGCGTCGCCCGGTCTGGACGAGAACGGCGTCCCCGATCCGTCCCGCAAGGTGAGCCGATTGCGCGCCGCCCTGTCGCACTGGTTCGCGGGCCACCAGATCCCCAAGCCCACCCGGGCCGAGATCGAGGCTGCCCACCACCACGGGGACGGCGTCGACGGGGTGGACCCGCACGGGCCCGACGAGTACGGGGTCGACCAGCACGGGGCCGACCAGGACGGGGCCGATCGCGCCGTCGAGTCGGCCCAGAATCCGCGGGAACTCTCGGCTCGCCACTGAGCCAGGTCACAGCAACCATCGGCGGGATCCCACAGGGGTCCCGCCGATGCCTTTCCCAGACCTCCTGGCTTCCCGCCCCGGTCCACCCCACTCCCCTGCGGTCCGACCATCCACGCGCCACCAGGCGATCCCCGCACTGGCAGTCCCGGCCGAAGCGGCGGATCGTTGGATTCGTGAGAGAATCAACCACGTGCGTTTTCTGACTGAGCGACCCGGGTACGACCTGACCTACAACGACGTGTTCATGGCACCCAACCGGTCCGTGGTTGGTTCCCGCCTCAACGTCGACCTCACCTCGACCGATGGGCTCAGGACGCCGCTGCCACTGGTGGTCGCCAACATGACCGCCATCTCGGGACGACGGATGGCCGAGACCATCGCACGCCGCGGCGGTATCGCCGTGCTCCCCCAGGACATCCCCACCGACGTGGTGGGTTCGTCCATCGCGCGCGTGAAGGCCGCCCACACCGTCTTCGACACCGCCATCACCGTGGGCCCCGACACGACCGTGGGCGAGGCCATGCTGCTCCTGCACAAGCGCGCCCACGGAGTGGTGATCGTCGTCGAGGACGGGCGCCCCGTGGGCCAGGTCTCGCCCCTGGAGGCCGACGGTGTCGACCGCTTCGCGCAGGTGCACGAGGTGATGACCACCGACCTCACCCTCGTCTCACCCGATGACAGCCCCGAGGACGTCTTCAACGTGCTCAAGGAGCACCACCAGAAGGTGGCGCTCGCCGTCGACGGGGACGGACGACTGGTGGGACTGATGACCTCGCGCGGAGCCCTGCGCGCCGCCCTCTACACCCCAGCCCTCGACCCGCTCGGACACCTCATGATCGGGACCGCCGTCGGCATCAACGGAGACGTCCAGGCTCGTGCCCGGGCACTGCTGAAGGCCGGCGCCGACGTGCTGGTGATGGACACCGCCCACGGGCACCAGGAGAAGATGATCGACGCCCTCAGCAGGGTGCGGGAGGTGCGCGACGCCTTCCGCTCCGAGACCGGTCGCCGCATTCCCATGGTCGCCGGCAATGTCGTCACCCGTGAGGGAGTGCAGGATCTGATCGAGGTCGGCGCCGACGTCATCAAGGTCGGGGTCGGGCCGGGCGCAATGTGCACGACCCGCATGCAGACCGGCGTCGGTCGTCCTCAGTTCAGCGCCGTCCTGGAATGTGCCGAGGCCGCTCGCGAACTCGGCGGCTCCGTCTGGGCCGACGGTGGTGTGCGCCATCCCCGCGACGTCGCCCTCGCCCTGGCGGCCGGGGCCGGCTCGGTGATGATCGGGTCGTGGTTCGCCGGCACCCATGAGTCCACCGGTGAGATGCAGGTCGACCACCAGGGGCGCCAGTACAAGGAGTCCTTCGGCATGGCTTCCGCGCGTGCCGTCAGGCACCGGACGATGAACCAGTCGGCCTTCGACCGTGCCCGCGCCGCCCTCTTCGAGGAGGGCATCAGCTCGTCGCGGATGTACCTCGACCCCGCTCGTCCCGGCGTGGAGGACCTGGTGGACTGGATCACCTCGGGTGTCCGGTCGTCGTGCACCTACGCCGGTGCGGCCAATCTGACCGAGTTCGCGGAGAAGGCCGTCGTCGGTGTGCAGTCGGCCTCGGGCTACGACGAGGGACGACCGCTGCACGCGAGCTGGTGAACGGCCGTGCCCATCCCTGAATACCATGCCCGACTGCGCGAGAAGATCGGCAACGACCTGATCTGGGCTCCCGGCGTCTCGGTGCACATCCTGCGCGAACGCGACGGGGTGCTCGAGGTGCTGGTGCAGCAACGCTCCGACGACGGTTGCTGGAACCCCATCTGCGGTTCGGTGGACCCCGGCGAGGACCCCGACGTGTGCGCCGTCAGGGAGGCGATGGAGGAGGCGGGCATCGCCATCACCATCGACGCGCTGTTGGCGGTGAGGGCGCTCCCCCACCACACCATCGCCGGCAACGGCCACCAGGTGCAGTACCTCGACCTGGCTTTCGTCGGACGACCGGTGGGTGACGGCCAGGACGCCCACGTGGCCGACGAGGAGTCCTTGGCGATCGAGTGGCGCCCGGTCGACGACCTGCCGCCCATGCCGGAGCGCCATCGACTGTCACTCCAGTGGGCCGTCGATCACAGGACTGGCTGCGGCACCCCGGGTGTCAGGTTCGGGCTGGACGAGCCGCGCCTGCTCTGAGGGCCCCGGAGCGGGCCAGGCGACAGCCCCTTGGCACCATCAGCACCCCGGACACGCCCAGGCCCCGGGAGCCGCACCCGGCTCAGTGGGCGTAGTCGCCGCGGTAGTACTCGAAGATGAGCCCGCTGGCAGCCCAGTAGCCGACGGCAATGCCGATCAGCGAGATCCACCAGCCGAACACCGGCCCGAGGAAGATCACCGTGATCGACAGCGCGCACCAGAAGGGCCAGATGCTCCTCGGGGGGAAGAACCCCAAGGTGCCCGCGCCGTGCACGATCTCGCCCTCGGGATCGTCCTCGGGGCGTGGCCCACCGATCTCACGGCCGATGATCGCCAGGTAGACGAACAGGGTCATGTTCAGCAACATGGCCAGGCTGAGGGCAGTGGTGCCCGCCACCTCGTGGGACGAGAAGTAGTAGATGGGCGCGGTGAGCATGAAGAAGATCATCATGGTGCCGAACACCCACGCCTCGGCCGAGAGGGCCCGGCGAACGCGCTGGCCCTTGCCCTCAGCCCTCTTGCGGTAGTCGGTCCGGCTCACAGTGCCTGCTCCTTGTCGAGAATCTGCTGGCCCTCGATGATCTGGGCCACCGCCGGCTTGTCGGCCGTTCCCTCGGGCTCACCGGCCAGTTCCGGGTGCGCCGCGTCGAAGGCGGGGTAGGGCGAACGGATGCGGGGAAGTCGGCTGAAGTTGTGCCGGGGCGGAGGGCACGAGGTGGCCCACTCCAGCGACCGGCCCCAGCCCCAGGGGTCGTCCACGGTGACCTTGGGGCCCCGCCGCGAGATCCACACGTTGATGAAGAAGGGGATGAAGCTCACCCCGAGCAGGAACGCGCCGAAGGTCGAGACCTGGTTCAGGGTCGTGAAACCCTCCCACGCGCCGTAGTCGGCGATGCGTCGCTGCATGCCCTCGACGCCCAGCCAGTGCTGCACCAGGAAGGTGGTGTGGAAGCCCACGAACAGCAACCAGAAGTGGATCTTGCCCCAGGTGTCGTCGAGCATGCGGCCGGTGAACTTGGGCCACCAGTAGTAGTAGCCCGCGAACATCGCGAACACCACGGTGCCGAACAGCACGTAGTGGAAGTGCGCGACCACGAAGTAGGTGTCGGAGACGTTGAAGTCGAGCGGGGGGCTGGCGAGGATGATGCCGGTCAGTCCGCCGAACAGGAAGGTGGTCAGGAAGCCGAGCGCCCAGAGCATGGGGGTGTCGAAGCTGATCGACCCGCCCCACATGGTGCCGATCCAGTTGAAGAACTTGACGCCGGTGGGCACCGCGATCAGGAACGTCATGAAGCTGAAGAACGGCAGGCTCACGGCACCGGTCACGAACATGTGGTGGGCCCAGACCGCGACCGACAGCATGCCGATACCCAAGGTGGCGAAGACCAGTCCGACGTAGCCGAACACGGGCTTGCGGCTGAACACCGGGAGCACCTCGGTGATGATGCCGAAGAACGGCAGGGCGACGATGTAGACCTCGGGGTGGCCGAAGAACCAGAACAGGTGCTGCCACAGGATCGGGCCACCATTGGCCGCGTCGAAGATGTGGCTGCCGAGCACACGGTCGGCCAGCAGCACCAGCAGGCCGGCGGCCAGCACGGGGAAGACCAGCAACACCATGATCGAGGTGATCAGGATGTTCCAGGTGAAGATGGGCATCCGGAACATGGTCATGCCGGGGGCACGCATCGTGATGATGGTGGTGACGAAGTTGACCGCGCCCATGATCGAGCTGAGGCCCAGCACGTAGAGGCCGACGATCCACAGGTTGCCGCCGACGCCGGGTGAGTTGATGGCGTCCGAGAGCGGGGCGTAGGCGAACCAGCCGAACGAGGCCGCGCCTGAGGGGCTGAGGAAGCCCGAGCAGGCCACGATGGACCCGAACAGGTACAGCCAGTACGAGAACATGTTCAACCGCGGGAACGCGACGTCGGGGGCACCGATCTGCAGCGGCATGATGGCGTTGGCGAAGCCTGCGAACAGCGGGGTCGCGAACATCAGCAGCATGATCGTGCCGTGCATCGTGAACAGCTGGTTGAACACTTCCTGGTGCATGAATTGCAGACCCGGGGCAGCCAGCTCGAGGCGGATGCCGAGCGCGAGCAGACCACCGAAGCAGAAGAAGAACATGGTGGTGACGAAGTACAGGTTGCCGATCTTCTTGTGATCGGTCGTGGTCATGTACTCGAGGACCTTGGATCCCAAGCCGTGGGTGCGAGGTGCGACCTCGTCCACCACGTTGCGGGTGACGGCACTCACTTGCCCTCCTCCTGAGGAGTTTCGGACGGAAGAGCAGTGGCCGAGACCGGCGGAACGATCTCACCGGTGTTGCCGGCTGCCTTCAGCTTGCTCATCTCTTGGTTGTAGGTCTTCTCGTCGACGACCTTGACCTTGAAGATCATGTGGGCGTGGTAGGTGCCGCACAGTTCGGCGCACTTGCCGTCGTACTCCCCGATCTTGGTGGGGGTCACGTCGAAGGAGTTCGGGTGCCCCGGGATCACGTCGAGCTTGAAGTAGAACGCCGGGATCCAGAAGGAGTGGATGACGTCGGCGGACTTGAGGTTGAACCGGACCGTCTTGCCCTCCTGCAGGTACAGGGTGGGGATCTGCGACATGGTGCCGACCGTGTGCACCGTCTCGCCGACGGCCGGGTTGTCCTTCTCCATGTAGTTGAAGGTCCACGACCACTTCTGACCCACGACGTTGATCGTCTTGTCGGGCTGGTCGACCTTGGCCAAGGTGTCGTTCTGCGCCCGGATGGTGAAGAAGAAGAGCACGCCGATGATCAGGAAGGGCACGAGCGTGTAGAGGAGCTCCATCGGCAGGTGGTACTTCGACTGCCGGGGCACCTGGTTGGTGCGCGTGCGACGGAACCGGATGATGGCGTAGAAGATCAGGCCCCAGACCAGGACGCCGACCGTGAGGCTGGCGATCCAGGCGCCGACCCAGAGGTTGCCCATGTGGGGTGCGCGGTCGGACGCGGGCGGGAGCAGACCGAAGCGGGCGGCCTGCTGCTGGGTCTCCTGGCTGCAACCTGCCAGGGCAAGCAGGGCCAGGGCCCCGCCCACGGTGGCGAGGCGCTTCGCGCTACGCATACGGTTCACACCCCGCACACTAACGCATATAGGCCCTCCCGGTCTCGCCCGCCAACGGGGGCGGTCGTAGGATGGGAAAGCCGTGCCGACTCAGTGGAAGGAGTCGCCACACGCGCACGAGCCCTGCGCGTTGGGGTTGTCGATGGTGAAGCCCTGCTTCTCGATCGTGTCGACGAAATCGATGGTTGCACCCGACAGGTAGGGCGCGCTCATGCGGTCGGTCACGACACTGACGGAGCCATAGGTCTTGGTGACGTCGCCGTCGAGCTGACGCTCGTCGAAGAACAACTGGTAGCGCAGGCCGGAGCAGCCGCCGGGCTGCACGGCGACGCGCAGTGCCAGGTCGTCACGACCCTCGCCGTCGAGCAGTGCCTTCACCTTGGCCGCAGCCTCGTCGGTGAGGGCGATGCCGGCGACCTGGGACTCGGTATCGACCTGGGACTCGGTGGTGGTGGTCATGGATGTCCTCTCGGGTGACAACTGTGGTGGGCCGATGTGTCCGGCCTCCACCTCAATCGCTCAACCCGCCGCCGATCCCGCGTATTCCCGGGGGTGACGAGTTGGGCTGCGCCAGAGTCTACCGCCGACGCCCATCACTCCCAAGCGCCCGGCCATCAGCCCAGACGGTAGTAGGCGGTCACCTCGTCGACCACGGCCTGGGCCTCGTCCAGGGTCGGCATCTCGGCGAAGACCCTGAGCACCGGTTCGGTTCCCGAGAAGCGGATCACCACCCAGCCACCGTTGGTGAAGCGCACCTTGCATCCGTCGAGCCAGCTCACCTTCTCGACCGCCGCGCCGAACGGTGGCAGGTCGTGGGCCTGCATCAGTTGTGCGACCAGTTCGGTCTTGCGCGCATCCGAGAAGGCGAAGTCGGTCTCGACCATCTCGAGTCGTCCGTACTCGTCGACGATGTCTGCGTAGAGCTCCGAGAGTTTCTTGCCACTGACCGCGATCGCCTCCACCAGCAGGGAGGCGGCGTAGATGCCGTCCTTGCCGGGGATGTGACCACGGACCGTCAGACCACCGGACGACTCGCCGCCGATGATCGCCCCGTGTGCCTCCATACCGGCCGAGATGTGCTTGAACCCGACCGGGACCTCGAAGCACTCCTCACCGTGGGCGGCAGCGACCCGGTCGAGCAGGTGTGTCGTGGCCAGGTTCCGCACCACCGGTCCCTTCCAGCCCTTGACGGTCAGCAGGTAGTGGTACAGCAGCACCAGGATCTGATTGGGGTGCAGGAAGTTGCCCCGGTCGTCGATGATCCCGAGCCGGTCGGCGTCCCCGTCGGTGCCGATGCCCAGGTCGGCACCCCGGTCGAGCACGGTCTGGCGCAGCACCCGCAGGGTGTCGACGTTGGGCGAGGGAAGCTTGCCGCCGAACAGGGTGTCACGGCGGTCGTTGATCACCTCGAGTTGGCAGCGGGCCGTGACCAGGATGGTCTCGAGGCAGGTGCGTGCCACCCCGAACATGGGGTCGAGGATGATCGACAGCGCCGAATCACGGATCGCCTGCATGTCGACCTGTTCGATGATCGCGTCGATGTAGTCGTTGAACGAGGTGGAGACGCGGATCAGGCCGCGTTCCACGCCCACCTCTGTGGCCACCGACGACACGTCGTCGTGGGTGAGGGCATTGATCTCGTCCTGCAACTCGGCCGTGGTGTCCGCGTCGGCGTCGCGCCCGCCCCGGGTGAAGACCTTGATGCCGTTGTAGAGGGCGGGGTTGTGGCTGGCCGTGACGGCCATCCCATAGGCGCAGTCCAACTCCCGGGTGGTGAACATCACCAACGGGGTGGGGGCGGAACGGTCGATCAGGTGGCACTGGACACCGTTGCCTGCCAGTACCTCGGCAGCCCAGTAGGTCGCCTCACGCGAGAGGAATCGGCGGTCGTAACCCATGGCGATCACGGGAGGCTGCGCGGCGTCACGTCCGCCGGGGTGCTCGCGCCAGGCTCGATCGGCCAGCCCTTGGCTGAGCAGTCGGACGTTCTCGCGGGTGAAGCCGTCAGCGATGATGGCGCGCCATCCGCCGGTTCCGAACTCGATCATGCCCCGACGCTATGCCGCGGCGACGCCGCCCCCCAAGGCTCCCGCACCCTCACCAGCCAGATGCTCGGCGCCAGTGCGCGATCACTCAGTGTGCCCGTTCACCCAGTCGGCAGGTTCACCCAGTCGGCAGGTTCACCCAGTCGGCGCGATCACTCAGTCGGCACTTCACTCGGGGCCGCCGCCCAGCGGTGGCCACGTCCACGAGGCAGCCACCGCGCGGGTGGCCTCGGTGATCTCCTCGACGGTGATCGTGTCGACGTCGTCCGCTCCCGGCCTGACGGAATACGCCGCCTCCACCCCGACGCTGCGCAGTTCCCGAGCGGAGATGAAGTTGGCCCCGGCCACCACCACCACCGGACGAAGGGCGTCCCCGGCCACCTGCGTGACGTGGGTCAGCACCTCGCCACCCATGCTGCCGAAGTCCAGCCTCCCGCCGCCCGACACGACCAGGTCGGCCGCCTTGGCGGTGGTGGGCAGACCTGAGTGCTCACTGCACCACTGGCTGCCGGTCAGCACCCGGCCACCCAGCAGCAGGCAGGCGAAGCCCAGACCTCCCCCGGCCCCGGAGCCGGCGCTGACACTCTCGACCGAGCCGCAGGCAGCCGCCAGGTCGACCAGGTTCTGGTCGAGGGCGAGCAGGTCGGCGGGATCACTGACCACTCCGGCGGCGTGACCGCGCACCGAGGTGATGCCACGCAGTCCCACCAGGTGGCGGGCCACCTCGTCCGCCTCGACGACCAGGCTGATTCGGGTCCGACCCACCAGGGCCCGCACGGCGCCGAGGTCAACCGACGTGATTCCCCGAAGCCCTTCCACCCCCGCATCCAGGGGTTTGTCCGCGACCGCCCCCAGGGCCGCCAGCAGCCCTGCTCCCCCGTCATGGATCGTCGTGGCGGGCATCTCCAGCACCAGTTCGTCCGGGGAGTCGGCGAGCACGAGCGCGACGGCTCGTCCGATCACCACCGACGTCGAGTGACGGTCGATCCTGCGAGTGGGGAGGAGGTCTGGGTCGCCGGCGACCGACAGCACACTCGTGCCGCCCTGCCGTGTGAGGGTGAACACCTGCCCAGCGACCGTCATCAGCTCGACAGGGGCGCGCAACAGGTCGCTCGCCGCCTGCGAGAAGCCTCGTCCTGCCGCCCCGATCGGCACCACGGCCACCTCGGCACCCCGGTCGGCGAAGGCCTCGCCCATGGCAGCGCCGGCCAGTGCGGAGGACACGGCAGGAAATGAATCGGTGGCGATGACGACGCGCATCATCGCCACCGGGCGGAGGACTGGGTCACGGGTCCAGTCTGTCAGCCGTTCCCGTCAGCTGGGAATGAGGCCGTCGTACTCAGGGGAGTCATCGAGCCAGGCACGCATCTCCTCGAGCCGCACCGAGGCTTCCGGCAGGATCAACTCCGAGTCCGTGAGCACGTCGTCGGGAACCTCGACCCCCTGCTCGCGCACGATCGTCAGCAGTCTCTCCACCGCAGAGGTGAGGGCCTCCTGGTCTGAGGCCGCCATGGCCTGCTCGATCAGGTCGTCCTGCTCGTTGAGCGCGGGGAAGGACTCCTCGGGCACCGTGTACTGGCCCTCCCCCATGATCCGGATGATCATGCCTGGCCCTCCTGGACCGGGTCCCCTCCAGCAGGCTGGCCGGAGCCCTGCTGGCCCTGGAACTGCTGACCCTGGGACTGTTGACCCTGGAACTGCTGACCCTGGAACTGCTGACCCTGCGCCGGCTGACCTTGGGCTGACTGGCCCGCGGTCAACTGGCCGTGGGACTGGGCAGGACCGGAACCCACCGACAACTGGGCCTTCATGGCCGCGAGTTCGTTCTCGACCTGTGAGGTCGAGGCGAGGGCGTCGAGTTCGCGGGTGATGTCGTCCTTGTAGGTTCCCGAGGGATCCTCGAGTGCCCCCGACGCCAGCAGTTCGTCGACGGCCGATGCGCGGGCCTGCAACTGCAGCGTCTTGTCCTCGGCCCGCTGGATCGCGAGGCCGACATCGCCCATCTCCTCGTTGATGCCGGTGAACGCCTCGGAGATGCGCGTCTGCGCCTCAGCCGCGGAGTAGGTGGCCTTGATGGTCTCCTTGCGGGTCCGGAAGGCGTCCACCTTCGCCTGCAGCCGCGTGCTCGCCCGCACCAGCTTCTCCTCCTCGCCCTGCAGCGTGGCGTGCTGCTGCTGGAGGTCGGCCAGTTGCCCCTGCAGTCCGGACTTGCGGGTGAGGGCCTCACGGGCGAGGTCCTCACGGCTCGCCTCCAGGGCGCGCTGCGCCGAGAGGGTCAGCTTCTCGACCTCGCTGTTGAGCTGGTTCGCCTGCAGCTCGACCCGCTTGCGACTGGTGGCGACGTCGGCGACACCGCGACGCACCTTCTGCAGCAGTTCGAGTTGGCGCTGGTAGGAGTAGTCGAGGGTCTCGCGAGGATCCTCCATGCGGTCCAGGGCCTTGTCGGCCTTGGCGCGGAAGATGGTCGAGATGCGCGAGAAGATGCCAGACATACGGGTCCTTCCAATGGGTGGGGTCAAGGCCTGTGGTCAGGCGTCGACGTACGGGGTCCACCCTAGTTACCGCAGGCGTCACTTTCGAGGGTGGATCCCAACCGGCCGCCCCGCCGGGTGGGTGACCCGGGGATGAATCAGGGTGGTCCCGCGACTACGATGGGACGAGCTCCGGGGCCGACTCGGAGCCGACGTCGACACCGAAGGACCCCATCGTGGCGCTGTTCCGCCCCTACCAGCAGACGACGGCCGACGAGCGCGCCGAGGCGAAGGCCAAGCTGAGCCAAGCCAGGGTCAGCCAGTCGAGGACTGAGGCCGTCGACGACGGCGCGGACACTTCTGTCTCGCCCCGGAGGACGAAGCAGCCGGCGGCGCCCGCAGTGGCCCCCCCGGTGGTCGATGCGGAACGAACCGCTCCCCGGTTGACCCCCAAGAAGGACCGGCCCACCCCCACCAGGGCCGAGGCGGAGGCCGCTCGCAAGGCCCGGGTCAACCCGCAGTTGTCGGGCAAGGACGCCAAGCGGGCGCTGCGTGAACGAAACCGCACCGTTCGGATGAAGGCGATGGCCGAGGCCGAGAACGAGCCGACCAAGGCGTTGTTGCGCGACTACATCGACCACCGGTGGACGCTCACCGAGTTCCTGATGCCCACCATGATCCTGCTCGCCGCCCTGTCGATCGGGTTCGGGCGGTTCCTGCTCGCCCAGCAGGTCTTCTCCCTGGCCATGCTCGCCCTGTTCATCGGCTGGATCATCAATGTCTGGGTGGTCTGGCGCGGCTTCAAGAAGCAGGCACACGAGCGGTTGTCCCAGCCCAACTTCCGGGGTCTGTTGATGTACGCGAACAACCGCATGTTGCAGATCCGCAGGTTCCGCCAGCCCCCCGCCCGCATCAATCGCGGCGAGGCCTACTGATGGCCTACCGCTGGGTGGCCGAACCGGCTCCGGGTTCGGAGTCGGGGGCCGACGACCTGGAAGGTCTCGGCATCGACCAGGCCTTCGCCGACCAGACGGCCGCAGAGCGGTGGCTGTCGGAGACCTGGGCCGAGATGGCAGACCTCGGGGTGACCACCGTTTCGCTGTTCGAGGAGGACCGCCTCGTCTACGGCCCGATGAGCCTGTCCGCCGGCTGAGGCGGCAGGTGCTCCGTCACAGCGTTGCCGGTGAGTGGCCGGTGAACTGCGCTGGGGCTCATCGGGGGTCGGACTGACCGCTCCGGCGGCGCTTGCGGATCTCCGCGGCCCAGAGCATCCCACCGAAGGCCGTGATCGCCGCGCCGGTACCGATCACCGACGGACGCGAGGCCTTGGCTGCTGCCTGCCTCTGTTCATAGGACTGCACCTGGTCGGACGAGGTGCTGGTGTAGGTCGACTTCATGCACGTGTCGCCGGGGTGCATCTCCAGGCCGCGGCAGGTGACGGGACCTCGTCCGATGACGAAGAACCCGACGGCGATCGCGGAGAGACCGACGACCACCAGGGCGGCGTGCAGCACCAGTGCCCAGCGGCCCTTCACGCTGCCCGCACCCCGGGGGTGACGAACGGGGGCTTGACCACCTCGAACTCCTCCCGGCGGTTGCGCACCACCACCCAGACGGTGTCACCGAGTTCGACCGAAGCGTCGACCAGCGCAAGCCCCACTCCGTACCTGAGGGTCGGGCTGAAGGTTCCGGAGGTGACCTCCCCCAGCACGGCACCTTCGGCGTCGACGACGCTCATGCCGTGACGCGGGATCCCTCGTCCGATGGCCCTGAGGCCCCGCATCCGCCGTGCCGGGCCCTCGTCCCGGACACGTCGCAGTGCCACCGAGCCCTCGAACTCGTATGGCTTCTTCCACCCGATGGCCCAGGACAGTCCCGCCTCGACGGGGTTGATCCCGGGCGAGATGTCGAGACCGTGCAACGAGTAACCCATCTCGGTGCGCAGGGTGTCACGCGCTCCGAGACCACAGGGACGGATGCCGAACGGTTCCCCCGCCCTCATCACCTCGTCCCAGACCCCCGGGGCGATCTCGGACGGCACGACCAACTCATAGCCCTTCTCGCCGGTGTACCCGGTACGGCAGACGGTGTAGGTGACACCGTCGTGGTCGGCCTCGGTGAAGCCCATGTAGTCGAACCCGCTCGGCAGCCCCATGGCCTCCAGCACCCCGTCGGAGTGGGGACCCTGCACCGCCAGCACGGCGTAGTCGTCGTGGCGGTTGGTCACCTCGACGCCCTGGTACTCGGTCGAGGACGAGGCCAGTCCGGTCAGGATGCGGCAGACCTCGGCGGTGTTGGCCGCATTGGGGATGAGGAAGACCTCGTCGTCGCTCTTGAGGTAGCAGATCAGGTCGTCGACGACCCCTCCCTCGGCATTGCACAGCATCGAGTACTGCGCCTTCCCCGGGACGATCCTGTCGAGGTCATTGGTGAGGGTGTGGTTGAGGAACTCCCGCGCCCCCGGCCCGGTGACGGTGGCCTTGCCCAAGTGGGAGACGTCGAAGATGCCCACCCCCTCACGAACCGCGCGATGTTCGGCCAGCACCCCGCCGCCGAGGTACTCCAACGGCATCTCCCAACCCCCGAACTCGGCGAACTTGGCGCCAGCGGCGACGTGCCGGTCGTGCAGGGGCGAATGCTTCAACTCGGGCATGCGGCGAGGCTATCGCAGCGGCTGCTTCACCGCCGCCGGGGATGCCCGCCGCGGGCCCAGCCGCTAGCCTGCTGGGAGAACCCTCCCAGACCTCTGGCACCCGGCCACCCACGGATGGCCCATCCGCCGGAAAGGACGACGATGTCAGCTCTCGCCCCCCACCAGGCTCCTTCGGTCAGCGTGGTGAAGCAGCCCTCCGAGCACGTCGACGTGCTCGTCGTCGGTCTGGCCGACGGCACCAGGGGGCCCGTTCCCGTGGGCCTGCCCGACGCCTGGTCGAAGGCGTACTCGAAGCAGTTCGGTGACCTGGCGACGCTCGCCCTCGACCTGGGTGGCAGTAGCACGGAGAACACGGTGACGGTGTTGCCGCGGCTGGACGGAACCCGACTGCTCGCAGTCGGCCTCGGCAACCCCGAGGTGACCCCCCAGGTGGTCCGCGCCGCCGCCGGCGCGGCGGTGCGCAGGGCGGCCTCGCTGGTCAAGGACACGGCCGTGACCGTGGCCATCTCCCTCGACCTGGCCGACCCCGAACTGGTGCAGGCAGCGACGGAGGGTGCCCTGTTGGGCGGCTACACCTTCGACAAGGTCTCGTCCGAGCCGGGTGCACCGGGTGTCCGGGCCGTCGAGATCGTGGTGAGTGCCTCGACCGGAGCGGTTCAGGACGCGGTGACCCGAGGCCAGCACGTGGCCGGCGGTGTCACCCTCGCCCGGGACTGGATCAATGCCCCCGCGAACCTGCTCTACCCCGAGACCTTCGCAGCCGAGGCCCGCGCAGCCGTGAGTCACCTGCGCTCGGTGCAGGTCGAGGTGCTGGACGAGAAGGAACTCACCAAGCAGGGCTATGGCGGCATCCTGGCCGTCGGTGGCGGGTCGTCCCGCGCACCGCGGCTGACCCGACTGGAGTACAAGCCACGCGGCGCCAAGCGGACACTCGCCCTGGTCGGCAAGGGCATCACCTTCGACTCGGGCGGCCTGGACATCAAGCCGGCTGACGGCATGTACACCATGAAGTGCGACATGTCGGGCGCTGCGGCGGTGATCGCAGCCGTGAAGGTGATCGCGGAACTCCAGTTGCCGGTGCACGTGATCGGGTACGCGTCCATGGCCGAGAACATGCCCAGCGGGTCGGCCTACCGTCCCTCGGACGTGCTCACCATGTTCGGCGGCACGACGGTCGAGAACGTCAACACCGACGCCGAGGGACGTCTGGTGATGGCGGACGCCCTCGCGCGGGCCAGCCAGGACGCCCCCGACCTGTTGGTCGACGTGGCGACACTGACCGGGGCCTGCATGATCGCGCTCGGTCTGCGGACGGCCGGAGTGATGGCCTCCGACCACGAGACGGCCGAGACCGTGCTCGACGCCGCCGAGGCGGCCGGTGAGGAGTTCTGGCAGCTCCCGATCCCGCAGCACCTGCGCAAGAGCCTCGACTCGAAGGTGGCCGACCTGAAGTCGGGCGGACCCCGCTACGGTGGCGCGCTCACGGCGGCGGCGTTCCTGCAGCGGTTCGTGGGCGGCTCCATCCCGTGGGCCCACCTCGACATCGCCGGACCCGCCTTCAATGACGACGAGCCCTACGGCCACGTCTCCACCGGCGGAACCGGTGCCGCCGTCTCGACGCTGGTGGCTCTCGCCGCCTCCTTGGGACGCTGACGATGGACGAGCTCCGTGACCTGGTCGTGCTGGGCGGCGGCTCCGGCGGCTACGCGGCCGCCCTGCGGGCCGCCCAACTCGGCTTGACGGTCACCCTGGTCGAGGCCGACAAACTGGGTGGCACCTGCCTGCACCGCGGCTGCATCCCCACCAAGGCCCAACTGCACGCAGCCCACGTCGCCGACAGCGCCCGCGAGGGAAGCAAGGTGGGCGTGCGCTCGTCGCTCGAAGGCATCGACCTTGCCGGGGTCGTGGCTTGGCAGCAGACCGTGGTCGACCGCCTGCACCAGGGCCTGCAGGGCCTGGTGAGGAGCCGGGACATCGAGTTGGTCACCGGGTTCGGACGTCTCGTCCGGGATGCCGAGGGTCTGGCCGTCGAGGTCGACGGCCGGTTGGTGAGGGCCCGAAATGTCGTGATTGCCACCGGCTCGAAGCCTCGCACCCTCGGGCTGCCGATCGACGGCACCCGCATCCTGACCAGCGACCACGCGCTGTCGATGACCGAGCTGCCGGGCACTGCAATCGTCCTGGGTGGGGGCGTGATCGGGGTCGAGATGGCATCGGTCTGGCGATCCTTCGGCGTCGAGGTGACCTTGGTCGAGGCCCTGGACCGGCTCGTCCCGGCCGAGGACCCGGCCGTGTCGAAGGCCCTCCAGCGGGCCCTCACCAAGCGGGGCATCCGGATCCGCACCGGAGTCGGGGTCGCCTCGGCCGAGGCCACCACCGACCAGGTCACGGTCGAACTGGCCGACGGCACGTCCCTGAGCGCCGACGTGATGCTCGTCGCCCCGGGTCGAGGCCCGGTCTCGTCCGGGATGGGCTTCGCCGAGGCCGGAGTCGCCCTCGACCGTGAGTACGTGGTGGTGGACGAGAACCTCGCGACGGCCGTACCCAGCGTCTTCGCCGTCGGCGACCTGGTGGCCGGACTGCAGCTGGCCCACCGTGGATTCGCGCACGGCATGTTCGTGGCCGAGCGGATCGCCCACCTGGGAGGCCGTCTGCCGACCCGTCCGAGGCTCGTCCCGGAACACCTGATCCCGCGGGTCACCTACTCCAACCCCGAGATCGCCACGGTGGGGATCAGCCAGGCGCAGGCCGAGGCACGAGGCGCCGTCGAGGTGGTCGAGTACAACCTGGGCGGGAACGGTCGGTCCCAGATCCTCGGCACCCAGGGCTTCGTGAAGGTCATCCGCATGGTCGACGGCCCGGTGGTGGGCGTCACCATGGTGGGCCAGGGTGTCTCGGAGCTGATCGGCGAGGCACAGGCCAGCGTCGCCTGGGAGGCCACCCCGGACGACTTCTCCGGGCTCATCCATGCCCATCCGACGCAGGGTGAGGCCTTCGGAGAGGCGCTCCTGGCCCTGGCCGGTACCCCGTTGCACGTGCATCGCTGACGAATCGACACGCAGGCATTGTTCCGGTGGGGGCCTCACACCCCCGTGGCCTGCAGCCCGCACCCGGTGGGGCTAGGCTGACCGGGAACGCTGAAAGAGCAAAGGAGCACGCCCCATGGCGACCGAAGTCACCCTTCCCGCTCTCGGAGAGTCCGTCACCGAGGGAACCGTCTCGCGCTGGCTCAAGGAGGTGGGTGACACCGTCGAGGTCGATGAGGCAATCGTCGAGGTCTCCACCGACAAGGTCGACACCGAGATCCCCTCCCCCGTGGCCGGAACCATCCTCGAGATCCGCGTGCAGGAGGACGAGACCGCCGACGTCGGCGCCGTGCTGGCAGTGATCGGCGACGCCAGTGAGGCGCCCGGCAGCGACCAGACCGCTCCTTCGAGCGATGCTTCCGAGGACGCCCCCTCCGACTCGGTCCCCCCCTCGGACTCGGTTCCGGTCGAGGAGACCGCCCCGGTCGAGGAGCCGGCGCCCGCTCAGCAGGCGGCGCCCGCCGCCGAAGAGGCTCCTGCAGCCCAGCAGGCCCCCCCGGCCCAGGCCTCGTCGGGCCCCGCCCAGGGAACAGAGGTCACGCTGCCCGCTCTCGGGGAGTCCGTCACCGAGGGAACCGTCTCGCGCTGGCTCAAGGAGGTGGGTGACACCGTCGAGGTCGATGAGGCAATCGTCGAGGTCTCCACCGACAAGGTCGACACCGAGATCCCCTCCCCCGTGGCCGGAACCATCCTCGAGATCCGCGTGCAGGAGGACGAGACCGCCGACGTCGGCGCCGTGCTCGCCATCATCGGCGATGCATCCGCCGCACCCGCCGCTGCTCCCGAGCCCGAGGCCGCACCGCCTGCCGTCGAGCCTGAGCCAGAGGCTGTTCAGACTTCGCCCGAGCCCGAGGCGGCTGCCCCCGCACCCGAGCCGAAGGCTCCCGCCGCCCCCGAGCCGAAGGCGCCCGCTGCTCCCGCGCCCGCTGCTCCCGCGCCCGCTGCACCTGCCGCCGCTGCTCCTGCCGCGGAGACCCCGCGTCGGGCGGAGGCATCGTCCGAGGGCGAGGGTGCCGGCTATGTCACCCCCCTGGTGCGCAAGCTGGCGGCCGAACACGGCGTCGAGCTCTCCGAGATCACCGGTACCGGGGTGGGCGGCCGGGTGCGCAAGCAGGACGTGATCGCCGCGGCGGAAGCCAAGCAGAAGGCTGCGGAGGCTGCCAAGCAGGCCGCCGCTGCGCCTGCCCCCGCTGCCGAGGCACCTCGTCCGACGACCGTCTCGCCGGATGCAGCTGCCAAGCGCGGCACCACCGAGAAGATCTCGCGCCTGCGCGCCACCATCGCCAAGCGCATGGTCGAGTCGTTGCAGGTGTCGGCGCAGCTGACCGCCACCGTCGAGGTCGACCTGACCGCCATCTCGCGGCTGCGGGCCCAGCACAAGGACGCCTTCAAGGCACGCAACGGCGCATCGCTGTCGTACCTGCCGTTTATCACGAAGGCGGCGGTCGAGGCGCTGAAGCAGTTCCCGAAGGTGAATGCCACCATCGACACCGACGCCGGCACCATCACCTATGCGGCCGCCGAACACATCGGCATCGCCGTCGACACCGAGAAGGGCCTGCTCGTCCCGGTGATCAAGGATGCGGGTGACCTCAACCTCGCCGGCATCGCCAAGAAGATCGGTGATCTGGCTGCACGCACCCGTGCCAGCAAGGTCACTCCGGACGAGCTGGGCGGTGGCACGTTCACGATCACGAACTACGGCTCGGCCGGCACCTTGTTCGACACGCCGATCATCAACCAGCCCCAGGTCGCCATCCTCGGCACCGGTGCGTTGGTGAAGCGTCCGGTGGTCATCTCCGACAAGGTGATGGGCGACACCATCGCCGTGCGCGACATGATGTTCCTGTCGCTCAGCTACGACCACCGACTGGTGGACGGTGCCGAGGCGGCCCGGTTCCTGAGCGCCGTCAAGGCTCGTCTGGAAGAGGGCGACTTCGCCGCCGAGCTCTGATTGCTGGTTCAACTACGACGAGGGGCCGACCTGAGGGTCGGCCCCTCGTCCGTTTTCGGGGGGTGCACGGTGTCGTCGCCGGTGGACGGCGGACCTGCCGCTGCGCGGCGCAGTAGGCTCAGCTCGGCCCTCGTGCGGGGGCAAACGGAGAGGAAGTCACCCTGTGAACTGGTTGCATGCGATTCTGCTCGGCATCGTCGAGGGGATCACCGAGTTCCTGCCCGTCTCGAGCACCGGCCACCTCAACGTGGTCGAGAAGCTGCTCGGGTACCAGATCGACTCGGTGGGCATGACGGCCTTCACCGCCATCATCCAGGTGGGCGCCATCATCGCTGCGGTGGCCTACTTCTGGAGGGACATCGTGGCCATCGCGGCCGCCTGGGGCAAGGGCCTCGCCAACGCCGAGGCCCGTCGCGACCCGAACTACCGCCTCGGCTGGGGAGTCATCCTCGGATCGATCCCCGTGGCCGTGGTGGGCCTGCTCTTCCAGGGGGCGATCGAGACCACGATGCGCAACCTCTGGGTGATCATCGCTGCGCTGGCCCTGTGGTCGGTCGTGATGTGGGTGGCCGACCGGTACGCCGCCAGGCGTGAGCCCCAGTCGTTGCGCGGCATGTCGGACGTCACCATCGTCGACGCCATCGTGATCGGCCTCTTCCAGGCACTCTCGCCCGTCTTTCCCGGTATCTCCCGCTCCGGCGCCACCATCTCTGCCGGGCTCTTCCGTGGGTTCGACCGGGTGACCGCCACCCGACTCTCGTTCTTCCTCGGCATCCCTGCCCTGGTCGCCGCCGGTGGCCTGCAGGCCACCGAGAACTACCACCAGGTCGCCACCACCGTGGGCTGGGGGAACACCGTGATCGCGACCGTGATCAGCTTCGTCGTCGCCTACGCCTCGATCGCCTGGCTGCTGCGGTACGTCTCGAAGAACTCCTTCACCGCCTTCATCATCTACCGCGTGGTGCTCGCCGCCGTGCTCGCGGTGTTGGTCATCGCCAAGGTGGTCACCGCCTGATGCTTGAGTTCCAGAGGCACGGATTCGGGGACCACCACGACCGCTTCCCCGGCCTGGTCGAGTACCGCCAGGGATGGGACTTCCAGCGTGAGGTGCACGCCTTGGTGGCGGCCGGCGAAGTGCCTGACCAGTGCCTGTACGTGCAGCACGAGCCCGTCTACACCGCGGGACGACGCACCCTCCCCGAGGAGCGCCCCTTCGACGGCACCCCGGTCGTCGACGTCGACCGCGGGGGCAAGATCACCTGGCACGGGCCCGGACAGCTGGTCGGTTACCCCATCGTGAAGTTGACCGAGGGCATCGGCGTCGTCGACTACGTGCGCCGGGTCGAGGAAGCCGTGATCCGATGGCTGGCTGGCCTCGATGTCGTCTCGGGACGCATCCCCGAACGCACGGGCGTCTGGCTGGCCGCCGGCGACGGCAAGCCCGAACGCAAGATCTGCGCCATCGGCATCCGGGTCAGCAAGCGGACGACCCTGCACGGGTTCGCGCTCAACCTCAGCAACGAACTGCAGGACTTCGGCAACATCATTCCCTGCGGGATCAGTGACGCCGGGGTGGGCAGGCTGGCCGACGAGATCACCGGCCCGGTGCCGAGTCTGGACGAGACAGCCGACGGCCTGGAACCCCTGCTGGCCGAGTTGTTGGCCTTTGAGCCGTACCGCATGAGCCCCGACCTTGAGCGGACACCCGGGGTTGGCATCTTCGGCTGACGCGTTCCTTGGGATGCTCACCTGTCCCACCCCACTGGTGTCGGGGAGGGATCACCGGCGGCGTACCCCCAGTCGCAGCAGGTCGGGCACCAACTCGTCCAGGTTCTCCCACCCGTAGCGCAGGACGGTCCAGCCCGCGAGGGTGAGTGCGTTCTGTCGGCGGTGGTCGTTGATCATCTGCTGGGGCGTGCGGTGCCATTCGAACCCGTCGAACTCGACCGCATGGTGTTCGTGGATGAAGCCGGCGTCGAGGAAGTAGGCGGTGCCCCCGATCACCACTCGCAGGTTGGTCCGCCAGCCAAGAATCCGGGCGCGCCTCAGTTCACGGTGACCCTCGCGCTCCAACTCCGACCACGGCTCGTCCCGGGAGTCATGCACCAGCCACTGCTTCAGCTGCGCACCGCGTGCACCCCGGTAGACCTCCAGCGCGTCCACCAGGTCTGCGTGGGTGACGACCCTTCGCCGCAGTGCCTCGTCGATGGCGGTGCCTCCCATGGTCTCGGTGAGGTCCAGCGCGGTGACCGCCGGCACGGGCACCGTGATGCCGCCGACCCCAGCGGTCCAGTCAGTGGCGAGGGATCGCTGACGCCGCGTCAGCCACGGCACGCCGGGATTGGCCCCCACGGCCGTGATACCGGTGGGCACCAGTTGGGGCCACCAGGTCAGGGCTGCGGCCGCCTCGTGCGTCAGCAGCAGGTCGGGATACCGGGTCATCAGCGCCGCGACCCGATGGCGCCAGGTCTCGTCAGCGCCGCCGGGGCGGTAGACGCCTGGGATCACCCGCACCAGGTGCTGGGCCCGAGCTGCCCTGATGATGCGACTTCGTTCCCGGGGGTGATCGGCGAGTGAGACCATCCCCCACCGGTTCAGCAATGTCTCCATGCCCGCACTGTGCGAATCCGAACCCTCATCGGTTCCCCGCGGCGCTCGGGCTGGGGATTGCACCTGTGACCCTCCGGAAGCTGTGGAGAACCCGGCGGTCTGGTCGGTCGAGGGAGCCCGGTGCTCCGATCTGGCTTGCCGATGGCCCCCGACCCCCTCTGACAGCCACAGGACCAGCACCAGAAGCCGGATCGGATCACGGCCCCGCCACCCCTCGTCGACGCCAGCCGAGCGCCCACTCGCCGGACCCCTCGCCCGCCACGCGAGCAGGGTTCCGCCGTGAGCCGAGCCCCCCGACCCGGGTACGTCCCCAGCGCCCGCACGAGTAGACTCCCTCAGGTGACTGTTGCACCCGAAGGACGTCGTCTGCTCCGGGTCGAGGTGAAGAACGCCCAGACCCCCATTGAGCGCAAGCCACCGTGGATCAAAACCACGGCGAGGATGGGTCCGGAGTACCGGGACCTGCAGAAGTTGGTGCGTGAGGAAGACCTGCACACCGTCTGTCAGGAGGCCGGGTGTCCCAACATCTTCGAGTGCTGGGAGGACCGCGAGGCCACCTTTCTCATCGGTGGTGACTCGTGCACGCGACGCTGCGACTTCTGCCAGATCGAGTCGAAGAAGCCCTCGGGCTATGACACCGGCGAACCCCTGCGCGTGGCCGAGTCGGTGCGCACCATGGGGCTGCGCTACGCGACGGTGACGGGTGTCTGCCGCGACGACCTCGAGGACGAGGGCATCTGGCTCTACTCCGAGACCATCCGCAAGATCCACGAGCTCAACCCCGGCGTGGGTGTCGAGATGCTGGCCCCGGACTTCTCGGGCCGCCGCGAACTGCTCGAGCAGCTGTTCGAGACCCGTCCCGAGGTGTTCGCGCACAACGTCGAGACCGTGCCGCGCATCTTCAAGCGCATTCGTCCGGGCTTCCGCTACGAGCGCTCGCTCGACGTGCTGACCATGAGCCGCGAGGCAGGTCTGGTCACCAAGTCGAACCTGATCCTCGGCATGGGCGAGACCCGTGACGAGATCAGCCAGGCGCTCCGCGACCTGTACGAGGCTGGGACCGAGTTGATCACGATCACCCAGTACCTGCGCCCCAACGCCCACCTGCACCCCATCGACCGTTGGGTCACCCCCGAGGAGTTCAAGGAACTCGAGCAGGAGGCCCTGCAGATCGGGTACTCCGGTGTGCTCTCGGGACCCCTCGTCCGTTCGTCGTACCGGGCGGGCAAGTTGTACCGTCAGGCGATGCAAACCCGCGCCGACGCGCTCACCACCCAGAAGGTCTGACCATGGCATCCGAAGCCGCCAAGGAACTGGCACGCAAGCAGAAGGAACAGGCGCGGGCCGAGAAGGAGCGCCGCAAGCACTCCGACAACCCGCGCGACTGGGGCACCGTCCGCCAGTTGACCGAGACGTACAAGCGCACCCAGGAGTACGACAAGGCCCTGCCCTGGATGCTGCTCGGTGCCTTCCTGGTCGCCCTGGTGGTCTTCCTCGTCGTCGGCCTGATCGTGCAGCCGTGGTGGATGTGGCTGCTGCTGGGGATCTCGTTCGGGCTGGTGGCCGCGATGCTCGTGCTGCTGTGGCGGGTGCGCAAGGCCACCTACGCCCGCTTCGACGGCCAGGCCGGGTCGGGCGAGGTCGCACTGTCGATGCTCGACAAGAAGAAGTGGACGACCACGCCCGCCATCACCGGCACCCGCCAGCTCGACGTCATTCACCGGGCCCTCGGGCCGTCGGGTCTGTTCCTGATCGCCGAGGGTGATCCGAACCGGCTGAAGTCGCTGCTCTCGACCGAGGTGCGGCGCCACGAGCAGGCCACCAACGGGGTCAAGGTCATCACGATCCAGATGGGCAGCAAGCCCGGGCAGGTTCCGCTCAACAAGCTGGCGGACCACCTCAAGAAGCAGCCCAAGACCTTGGACGCCGCCCGCCTGGCCGACCTGCAGTCACGACTGCGGGCACTCGACACCATGCGCAACAAGTTGCCGATCCCCAAGGGACCGTTGCCGACCCGCGGCTCACGTTCCTCCCTGCGCGGTCGCTGAGGTGGCGGCGGGTCCCAACCTGGTCAACGCCGAGAAGGTCACCAAGACCTACGGCACGCGCACCCTGCTGGACGAGGTGTCGCTCGGCATCGGTGCCGGTGACGTCATCGGTGTCGTCGGACGCAACGGGGACGGCAAGTCCACCCTGCTCGGACTCCTGACCGGCACGGTCGAACCGGACTCCGGACGGATCACCCAGACCGGGAATGTCTCCATCGGTGTGCTCACCCAGGCAGAGGTCGAGGTGCCACCGACCACACTGGGACACCTGCCTACCGTGCGGGACCTGATCGTCCACGGCGAGCCCGACCACGTCTGGGCGGCCGACAGTTACCGCCGCACCGTCGTCACCGAACTGCTCGACGGCATCGGGCTGGACCAGCCCTTGGCGACGCTGTCGGGTGGCGAGCGTCGACGTGCGGCCCTCGTCGCCATGCTGCTGGGCGACCACGACCTGCTGGTGCTGGACGAGCCCACCAACCACCTCGACGTCGAGGCCGTCGCCTGGTTGGCGCAGCACCTGCGCACCCTGCAGCAACGAGGCACCGCCATGCTGGTCGTCAGCCACGACCGCTGGTTCCTCGACTCGGTCTGCACTCGCATCTGGGAGGTGCACGACGCCAGCGTCGACGCCTACGAGGGCGGCTACGCGGCGTACGTGCTCGCGAGGGTCGAACGCGACCGGCAGGCGCAGGCCACCGAACAGCGCCGCAAGAACCTGGCCACGAAGGAACTGGCGTGGTTGCGCCGCGGCCCGCCCGCTCGCACCAGCAAGCCTCGGTTCCGCATCGACGCGGCCAACTCCCTGATCCAGGACGTCCCGGCTCCGCGCGACCGCATGCAGTTGCAGGAGTTCGCGGTGGCGCGACTGGGCAAGGACGTGGTCGACGCCGTCCGGGCCAGCGTGGTGCTGCCCGACGGTCGGGTCCTGCTCGACCAGCTCGACTGGTCGATCGGACCCGGTGACCGGATCGGCCTGGTCGGCGTCAACGGTGCCGGCAAGTCGACCCTGTTGCGCCTGCTCGCCGGCGAGCAGCAGCCCACGGGCGGACGCGTCAAACACGGCAAGACGCTGCGGCTGGGTCATCTCAGCCAGCTCGTCGGTGAGCTGGACGACGGCGAGCGGGTGCTCGACTCGGTCAACCGGCTCAAGCAGGAGACCACCGATGCCACCGGCAAGCAGCTGACCGCCTCGACCCTGCTGGAGGACTTCGGCTTCACCGGTCAGAAGCTGGTCACTCGCATCGGGGAGCTGTCCGGCGGCGAGCGGCGCCGGCTGCAGTTCCTGCGCCTGCTGCTGGCCGAGCCCAACGTGCTCTTCCTCGACGAACCGACCAACGACCTCGACATCGACACGCTCAACGTCATCGAGGACCACCTCGACTCGTGGCCCGGAACCCTGGTCGTGGTCAGTCACGACCGCTACTTCCTCGAACGCGTCTGCGATGTCACCTACGCGCTGCTGGGTGACGGGTCGTGCGTCCTGCTGCCGGGGGGTGTCGACGAGTACCTCGAACGTCGTCGCGCCGGCACCGCGGGGACGGCCACTCGTCCCGCGGCCGACGCGGCCCCGAACGAGTCGACCCGCCCTGGACTGTCGGGAGCAGAGTTGCGAGCCGCCCAGAAGGAGTTGGTCGCCATGGAGCGCCGGATGGGGCGACTCCACCAGCTGATCGACAGCGCCAGGACCGCCCGCGCCGACCATGACCCGACCGACTACGTGGGCCTGGGCGTGGCCATGCAGAAGATCACCGCCCACGAGGCGGAACTGAGCTCCCTCGAGGAGCGCTGGATGGAGCTGGGCGAGGAACTCGAGAGCGCTGCATCCTGACGGGCGGAACCTGCGGACCCAGACCTCACAATTGACGGAGCTGTGGCGTCTACTGGGGTGAGGAGGTGATCGCCGTGCTGCGACACACACGGATCGACTCGCCGATCGGTGAGCTCACGATCGCGGACGACGGTGACGAGGCCACGAGTGTCGCGGCCGTGGCCGCCGAGCCGGGTGACCGGCGACAGGCACAACGGGTCCGGCACGCGGCCGGACGCAACCCGATCGGCATCCCGATCCCGTGCCACCGCGTGATCGGTGCGGATGGCTCGCTCACCGGCTTCGCGGGGGGAGTCGACCGCAAGGTCTTCCTGCTCGAGCTCGAGGAACCGGCCGACGTCGCGGCAGCACGCTCTTCTGAGGGCCCATGAGACAGCCCTTCGACCACGCGGTCCGTGAACACGGCCCCACCGTGCTGCGGGTCTGTCGCGCCGTGCTCGGCCCCGGCGGTGACGCCGAGGACGCCTGGTCAGCAACCTTCCTGGCCGCCCTCGAGGTGTGGCCGACCCTCGACGACGGCACCAACCTGCAGGCATGGCTCGTGCGGGTGGCTCAGCGCAAGGCGATCGACATCACCCGTGCCCGGGCGCGGCGACCAGTCCCCACGGAGGCCCTGCCCGAACAGACCTCGTCCTGGGGCAATCCGGGAGAGCACGACCACCTGCTCTGGCAGGCCGTCGCAGCTCTTCCGGAACGACAACGGCTGGCCGTGGCCTACCACCACCTCGGTGGTCTGCCACACGCGGAGACAGCGGCGCTGATCGGTGGCAGCCCTGAGTCCGTGCGCCGTGCTGCTGCCGACGGCATCCGACGACTGCGCCAGACGCAGCTACCCCAGACAGGCACCTCATGACCCTCGACAGCACCCTCTTCCCGGTCGACCACGAACTCGACGGGCTGCTCGCCCGCCTGGCCGACGAGGCCGATCGACGCCAGATGATCGAGGTGGCCTACCGCACCGTGGACTCCCCCCTGGGTCCGCTGCTGCTGGCGGCCACCGCCCGGGGGCTCGTCCGGGTCGCCTTCGTGACCGAGGACTTCGACGCGGTGCTCACCGTCCTGGCGGACCGGCTCGGTCCACGGGTGCTCGCCGCCCCCGCCCGGCTCGACCGGGCCGCGTCCGAACTCGATGAGTACTTCTGCGGCACCCGACACGAGTTCGACCTGGAGCTCGACCACTCGCTGTCGTCGGGGTTCAGACAGACGGTGCAGCGCTACCTTCCCAGCATCGGCCACGGGCGCACCGAGACCTACAAGCAGGTGGCCGAGCACGTCGGCAACCCGGCAGCGGTGCGCGCCGTCGGAACCGCCTGCGCCACGAACCCGATTCCCGTGGTGGTGCCCTGCCACCGAGTGCTGCGCACCGACGGTTCGCTGGGCGGTTACCGCGGTGGCCTCGAGGCCAAGCGATGGCTGCTCGACCTGGAGCGCCGATGAGCGAGAGCCTGCTGGGCCCCGTCCTGCCTGACGGGGCCCATCATGTGCCGGGCTGGCTGACGCTCGACCAGCAACGCTGGCTGGCGGGGCAGTACGACCGCTGGACGGCGGGCCCGGTGCCGCCGAGGGCGGCCACCGTCCGGGGCCACGAGATGAGCGTGCGCACGGTCTGTCTGGGGTGGCACTGGAGGCCCTATGCGTACACCCGCGAGGCCGTAGACGTGAACGGCAACAGGGTGCTCGACTTCCCCGACTGGCTGGTGCGGCTCGGCCAGAAGGCACTGGTCGATGCCACGGGTGACCCCCGCGCCGGCGACGGCTACCAGCCCGACACCGCCCTGGTGAACTTCTATGACGACGACGCCCGCATGGGCATGCACCAGGACAAGGACGAACGCTCCCCCGCTCCCGTGGTCTCGCTGTCGATCGGTGACAGTTGCACCTTCAGGATCGGCACGGCGGTGAACCGCAACCGTCCCCATCACGACGTGCTGCTGGCCTCCGGTGACCTGTTCGTCTTCGGCGGACCCTCCCGACTGGCCTTCCACGGCGTCACGAAGGTGCACCCCGGCACGGCGCCGACAGGGTGCGGGCTCGAGCGGGGACGGATCAACATCACGTTGCGCATGACCGGGCTGGACGGCTGACCATGCCAGCTGCCCTGCTGGCGGGTCGGGTGCCCGCGAACGGTCCCTTCGACCGGCATGCCGCACTGGGGACGCTGGCCGCGCACAGTGTCGCCGGCGTCGACCGGGTCGACCTCGCCGACGGCAGCTTCACCCGACTCCACCGGCTCGGGGGTCGGTGGCGACCGCTCCGCGTGACCCTGGACGACGGCGGCGCCACCTGGGTGCTGGGCGCTGACCAGAGCGGAGCCGACGGGTCGGGCGACGCCGCGGACGCCCCGAGCGAGCCGGATGAGGCCAGATGGGCGCAGGAGATCACCGCACGGGTCGCGGACTGGTTCGACCTGGCCGCCGACCTCGGCACCATCGACGGTGCGCTGGCAGCCCATCCGGTCTTCGCTGAGCAGGTACGAGACCGGCCCGGGATTCGGGTGACGCGCTTCGCCGATCCGTGGCAGGCGACCTGCATGACCGTGGTCGGGCAGCAGGTGTCGCTGGCAGCGGCGCGACTGTTCACCAGCCGCCTCGTGCAGCGGTACTCGCCCGAGGTCCGAGGCGGTGACCTTCGCCCGTTCCCTGACCCGGCGGTGATCGCCGACGCTCCGGTCGAGCAGGTCCGCGAGACCGCCGGCCTCACCGGTGCCCGGGCTCGGACGGTCCGCGCCGTGGCCGAACTGTTCGTGGCCGCCGCCGGGTCGGTGCCGTCCCCGGATCAGCTGGGTGCAGTCACAGGGGTCGGGCCCTGGACCTTGGACTACCTCGCCATCCGGGTGGGTCACGAGGTCAATGCCTTCCCGGCCAGCGACGCCGTGTTGCGCCGCCTGCTGATGGCCGAGGGTTTCACCGACGAACGGGGCCGGTTCGACGCAGCCAGTGCCTCGGCGCAGTGGCATCCCTGGCGAAGTTATGCCGCCTGCCGGCTGTGGGCCTCGGACCAACCACAGCCCGAGGTGCCCGCCCCGAGGGGTCGTCCGAACCCCGCCGGGACGTCGCTCAGCGAGCCCGGATCGTCCCGCTGAGCTTGGCGAGCAGGTCTGCGAACTGGTCGACCTCCTCGACCCCCCACTCCTCGAGGGCTTCCTGCAGGAGCAGGTGGAAAGGGCTGCGGGCCTCGACCAACTTCTGCTTGGCCTCGTCGGTGGGGGCGATCATGCGCACCCGCGCGTCCCCCGGGTCGAAGGCACGGCGCACCAGCCCTCGTCCCTCGAGCTCGGTGATAGCTCGACTGATCTGGCCCTTGTCGGCCTGCAGCGCATCGGCCAGGGCGGAGACCGAGACGGGAGCCATCCGGTCGATCGTGGTGAGCACCTTGAAGGTGGCCGGCTGCAGTCCGGGCGCCACCCGCTGGGCGACCACGCCGTAGTACGTGCGGATCTGGCGGGTGAGGTCTTCCATGGCGCCCTCGAGTCGGGCGACCGCGCGTTCGCGGCCGCCCGTCGACGCGGTCTGGGTGTTCACACCTTCAGCCTGTCAGAGTCGTCGTCCTCGACCAGCACCGGGGTGTGGCTCGCCTCGTGGTCGAGCACCTCCATGCCCTGGGGAACCGAGACCACGGCGAGGTCCCGCTCGCCGGCGTCACGGCGCTCGGCGGCCGTCATCCGTGTCAGCGGGGCGTTGGGCAGCAACAACACGGCGACCAGACTGACCGCGGCCACCGGCACGGCGATCCAGAAGGAGTGCGTGATCCCGCCGGAGTAGATGTCCTCGAGGACCACCCGCAGGGCGGGAGGCATCTCAGAGACCCGGGGCACGGCCCCACTGGCCAGTTGCTGCGCCCAGTAGCCGCCCTGCTCACCCAGACTCTTCAGGGCAACCCCGATGTCGGACTGACGCGATTGCGCCAACGATGCGGTCCGCGTTGCCATGGCGGCTCCCATCACCGAGACACCGATGGTGCCGCCGAGGCTGCGGAAGAAGGTGACCCCCGAACTGGCGACGCCGATCAACGAGGCCCCGGTGGTGTTCTGCACCACGAGCACCAGGTTCTGCATCGTCATGCCCACGCCTGCACCCATCAGGAACATGTAGATCGAGACGAGCCAGAAGTTGGTGTCGTAGTGGATCGTCGTCAGCAGGTAGAGGCCGGCGATGAGGGACACAGAACCGGCGACCACGTACGGCTTCCAGATGCCGTAGCGGCTGATCAACTGGCCGACCACCATCGAGCTGAGCAGCAGCCCGGCGACCATCGGGATGGTCAGGACGCCCGCCATGGTGGGGCTGGCTCCGCGGGCCAACTGCATGTACTGGCTGAGGAAGACCGACGAACCGAACATGGCGATGCCGGTGGCGATCGAGGCCAGCACCGACAGCGAGAAGGTGCGGCTGCGGAACAGGCTGAGCGGGATGAGGGGCTCGGACGAGCGCAGTTCGACGACCACGAAGGCGATCGCGGCGATCAACGCACCGCCCACCATCCAGGCGGTCGTGAACGACCACCAGCCGTAGTCGTGTCCTGCGTTGGTGACCCAGATGAGAAGCAGGGAGACGCTGGTCCCCAACAGCACGATGCCGGCGTGGTCGATGCTCACCTTGCGTTGCTGATTGGGACGAAGGTGCAGGGTGAGCTGCACCATGATCAGGGCCAGCACGGCCACGGGCAGGGCGACGAAGAAGTTCCAGCGCCAGCCCAGGCTGTCGGTGATGACTCCGCCGAGCAGCGGTCCGCCGACGGTGGAGACGGCCATCACCGCGCCGAACAGGCCCATGTAGCGCCCGCGGTCGCGGGGGCTGATGATGTCGGCCATGATCACCTGGCTGAGCGCGGCAAGACCGCCGGCTCCCAGGCCCTGCACCGCGCGGGAAGCGATCATCATCCCCGGGTTCTGCGCGAATCCGGCGGTGGCGCTGGCGAGCACGAAGACGATGATGGCGATCTGGAACAGCACCTTGCGGTTGAACAGGTCGGCCAGCTTGCCCCAGACCGGGGTGCTGATGGCGCTGGTGAGCAGCATGGCGGTGATCACCCAGGTGTAGTCCCGCTCAGTCCCGGCCAGGTCGTGCACGATCACGGGCAGGGAACTCGACACCACGGTCGAGGCGAGCATCGAGACGAACATGCCGAGCAACAGGCCGGTCAGCGCCTCGAGCACACCTCGGTGGCTCATGGGCGCCGAGATGTCACTGTCCGGGGTGGGGGCACCGCTGGTGGCGGCCGCCGGGGATGTCTGGGACACAGGCTTCTTCTTTTCGTTGATTGAATCAATATTTGATGCGTGTCAAAGGTTGACCGGCGTCAACGATACGCCGATGGTTGACTCGGGTCAACTGATGAAGCCTCAAGCACTCACCCCCCATGCATCTGCCCCCGAAACGCACACATGGCTGGCGCTCCTCCGCATGGCTGGCGTTCAGAACACCAGCCAAGCGGAGGAACGCCAGCCACATGCATCACCGGCGACCAGCCACCAACCGGGCCAGATCGACCCGGTTCAGATCAGCGCAGCACCCCTTGGAACCCGAAGGTGAAGCTCAGCCTCTCTCCGGCGGGCAGTCGGTACTCGGGGTGGGTCATGGCCCCCCACGAGTCGTCACCGGCCACTCCGCGACGCTTCAACGCCGGACGAATGACCGTGTGCTGGATGGGCGGCAGGTCGACGTGATGGTCGCTCGCCTCGATCTGGGCCGGCGTCCACGGCAGCACCGACAGCTCCATCGGCACCTCCGCGTCGAGCCGCAGGCCTCGTCCGTGCACGTCGGTCACCGTCGCCCAGCGCACCCCGGTGCGGTTGCCCGCCTCCTGGGGACGCAGGTACGGGGTCAGCAGGTCAGCAACCTTCGCCCGGTGCACCCCCAACCGTGCACCCTGTCGACGGTCGACCTGGGTCTCGTCGGGGCCGTCGCCGTACCAGGTCAGCCTGTCGAAATCGGCACTGGTGGTCAGCTGCATGCCGAACTCCGGGGCGTCCGGCAGGTCGGCGTGAGGGGTGAGTTCGACGGTCACGCGGATGTGCCCGTCACCCGCGACGGCATACGCCACGGTGCACTCGCCCACCCCTGCCGCTGCCGACCCGAGCGGCAACTCGTACACGTAGGTCACGACAGCCCGGTCGTCCACGACCTCGACGCTCGGGTTGTCCAAGCCTGCCTTGGGACGAGCATGGCTAGAGGCCAGCTTCCAGCAGCCGTCACGGAAGGGCATGCCCCAGCCGCGCTCGTTCGAGGTGGGGGCGTGCCAGAAGTTCGGACGAGGAACGCTGTCGAGCAGTTCGTGGCCGCCGTCGGGGGTGAGCCCGTAGCGGTAGGACAACAGTCCCCCACCGATCCGCGAGAACAGCGCCAGGAAGTGCTTCCCCCGCACACCGATGTTGTGGATGCCCGCCACCACCTCAGGGGCGTCGCCGCGGCGCGGGGCCGGAGCACCGTCCACGGTCCGCACGCCCTGGCCGAACGCGATCTCGTGACCAGCCTCGGCCCAGCCGGTGGCCTGACGCAGCCTCACCGACACCTCGACCACGTACTCACCGGGGACCCTGGGAAGCTCCAACGGCAGCGGGTACGTCTCACTCTGCAGGGGTGCGACGGCAGTGACGACGGTGGCTCGAGCCACCTCCCGTCCCTCCCGCAACACGCTGACCACGATGTCGAACTGCGAGGAGTCGACGAACAGGTTGCGATTGGTGAGGGTGAACTCCCCCTCCGACACCTCGACCACGAACGGGGCGTACAGCGCCTTGACGGCCTGCAGCGCAGGCTTCGGGGTGCGGTCGGCGAAGACGATGCCGTTGCCCGAGAAGTCGGAGTCGTGCGGGGCCTCGCCACAGTCGCCGCCGTACCCGAAGAACTCCTTGCCGTGCCGATCGGTCAATGCGATGGCCTGGTCGGCGAAGTCCCAGATGAACGACCCCTGGAACAGCGGTTCGCGCCACGCCAGGTCGACGTACTTGTCGACCGCACCGAACGAGTTGCCCATCGAGTGGGCGTACTCGCACAGGATGAAGGGCTTCTCGCGGTGCTCCTTGAGGTACTCCTCGACCGTCGCGGCCGGGGTGTACATCTGACTGGTGATGTCGGTGGTCTCCGGCAGACGCGGGTCCCAGTGCACACCCTCGTAGTGCACCGGACGAGTGGGGTCGAGTTCCTTGAACAGGCGCGAGACCTGCAGCAGGTTGCTGCCCCCGAAGGACTCGTTGCCGCACGACCAGATGAGCACGCTGGGGTGGTTCTTGTCGCGCTGCAGCATGTTCTCGGCCCGGAACTTCAGCGGGGGAAGCCACAGCGGGTCGTCCCCCGGCACGGCCTGCTCGATGGTGCGTCCTCCGCGGTTGATGTCGTCCCACAGGCCGTGGGTCTCGAGGTTCATCTCGTCGATCACATAGAGCCCGTGCCGGTCACACAGCTCGTACAGCGCGCTGGTGTTGGGGTAGTGGCTGGTACGCACGGCGTTGACGTTGTTGCGTTTCAGCAACAGCACGTCGGCCTCGAGTTGTTCACGCGAGACGGCGCGCCCGTCGAGGCCGAAGTCGTGGCGGTTGACGCCGTTGAACACGATCCGCTGGCCATTGATCAGCATCTGGGCATCGACGATCTCGAACCGACGCACGCCCACGGTGGTGGGCACGTACTCGACCACCGCTCCGGAGGGGTCGAGCACCTGCACGGTCAGGTCGTACAGGTGGGGACGCTCGGCGCTCCACAACTGGGGCTGCTCGACGACGATCGACCACCGACCGTCACCCTGGTCGGTGAGCTCACCCACCCCTTCGAGGGTCAGCACGAGGCTGCCCTCGCCCTCGAGGTCGGGCCGGACGACGACCGTGGCCCGGTCGAAGGAGTCCGACAGTTCGGTGGTGACCGCCAGGTCGCGAAGGTGGGCCACCGGACGTCGGTTGAGCTCCACCGAGCGGAAGAGACCCGAGAAGCGGTAGAAGTCCTGGTCCTCGAGCCATGACTGCGAGGTGAACTTGAACACCTGTACGGCGAGCTTGTTGGTGCCCTCATGCCAGGCCGGCGTGAGGTCGAACTCCGAGGGGGTGAACGAGTCTGTGGACCATCCGATCCACTGCCCGTTCAACCAGACGGCCAGGCCACTCTCCGCGCCATGGAAGGTGACGGAGACCCGCTCCCCCGCCGCCAACGGCTCGTCCAAGGACACCTCGGTGACATAGCTGGCGACCGGGTTGAAACGCTGCGGCGCCTGCCCGGGCTCGAGGGTCTCGTGCCCGTCCCAGGGGTACTGGGTGTTGACGTACTGCGGACGGTCGTAGCCCTGCATCTGGATGTGGCCGGGGACGGCGATGTCGTCCCAGCTGGAGGTGTCGTACCCGGACGCCTGGAACCCGCTGGGTGCACCAGCGGGATTCTTGGCGTAGTGGAACTTCCACACGCCGTCGAGGCTGGTCACCAGCGAGCTCTGCTGCAGTTGGGCCTCGTCGGCCGACGCGAACACGCGGTGGTCGGAGTGCGGCGCCAGCGTCGACTCGGCGAACCACCCGGGATCGGAGAGCCGCGCCATGTCAAGGGGCGTGGTGGGTGAGGTGTCGTGGGAACGGGGGGATTCAGAAGTCACTTGACGGCTCCGGTGATGCCTTCGGCGAAGCTCCGCTGAAGGACGAGGAAGAGGAACATGGTGGGCAGGGAGGCCAACAACACGGCGAGCATCAGCACCCCGTAGTCGGTGACGTAACCCGAGGTGAGGCTCGCCACCAGCATCGGCATGGTGCGGAAGGTCTGGTCGACCAGGATCACCTTGGGCCACAGGAAGTTGTTCCACGCGGCCATGAACGTGATCACCGCGGCCGCGGCGTAGGTGGCACGCATGGTGGGCAGGAACATCCGGAAGAAGATCGACAGCTCACTCAGTCCGTCGAGGCGGGCGGCCTCGATGATCTCGGTGGGGAAGCTGCGAGCCGACTGCCGGAACAGCAGGATCAGGAACGGTGTCGCGATGGTGGGCAGGACCACGGCGGGCAGGGTCGAGACCATGTTGAGGTTCGCGAACATGCGGAACAACGGGATCATGGTGGCCGCGAACGGGATCATCATGGTCAAGAGCAGCAGGCCCATCAGCCTGTCCTTGTGCTTCGAGTGGTAGATCTCGAAGCCATATCCGGCGATCGAACAGACCAGCAGGCTGAGCAGTGCGCTCGAGACGGCGTAGATGGTCGACTGGCCCATGGCCGCCCCGACGTTCTGCTGGGTGGTGAGCTTGGAGATGTTGTCCATCAGCGCTCCGCCCGGCGTCAACCTCGAACCGATCACGTCGGCCGAGGTGTTGGTGGCCGAGACCACCATGAAGTAGAGCGGGAACAGCGAACACAGGGCCGCCAGGGCCAGGAACACGTACTTGGCGACGCGGAGAGGTGTCTTAGTCACGCTTGTCACCCACCTTCATCTGAATGGCTGCGAGCACGGCGACGAGCAGCAGGATCACGTATGACACCGCCGAGGCGTACCCGAAGTTGGGGTTGTTCTGGAACGAGAGTTCGTAGAGGTAGTGCGACATCGTCTTCGACCCGTTCGCGGGGCCACCCGCGGTGAGCGCCCAGGACTCGTCGAACAACTGGATGGTGCCGTTGGTCGACATGATCGCCGTCAGCAGGATCATCGGACGAAGCTGCGGCACGGTGACGTGCCAGAAGGCGCGGAAGTCGCTGGCGCCGTCGATCTTGGCAGCCTCGATGGTCGAGGGCTCGATGTTCTGCAGGGCCGCCAGGTAGAACACCATGTTGTAGCCGGTCCAGCGCCACAGCAGACCGAGCACGATGACCATGCGCGCCGTGACCGCGTTGCCCAGCCAGTTGACGGGGTGGTCGGTCAGGTGCAGGGCCAGCAGGGCGTCGTTGACCATCCCGTCGGTCGAGAACATGGTGCGGAACACCATGGAGTACGAGACCAGCGAGACGGCGCAGGGCAGGAAGATGGCGGTACGCCACAGTCCGCGCAGCTTCATGGTGCGGTCGTTGAGCAGGACCGCCAGCACCAGGGCCAGCACCAGCATCACCGGCACCTGCACGATCAGGTACATGAAGGTGTTGGCCAGGGTCTGGTGGAAGATGCCGTCGTCGAACAGGCGGGTGTAGTTCGCCCACCAGGGGTCCGCCCAACGCATGCGGGTGCCTCGTCCGGTGCGGAACGACAGCAGGAAGGCCTCGAACATGGGCCAGAAACTCATCAGGACGATCAGCAGGGTGGCTGGGGCCAGGAAGGTCCAGCCGGTGAGGCTCTTGCGGCGGGCGCTGGTCAGGCCCCTGCGCCTGCCGACCTCGTCTGTCGGCGGGGAAGGAACCGCCCGCGCTGCGGTGGTGGTGGTCACGCGTGACTCCGTTCGTCGGGGCTGAAGGGACGAGGACGTGACCGGGGGCCGCAGCCCCCGGTCACGAGATCGATCACTTCATCGCGAACTCGACGGTCTTCTGGGCCTCGTCGAGGGCGGTCGTCGGATCGGCACCCTTGAGGATCTTGGTCATCGCCACACTGGCGGCGTCACGACCCTCGTAGTAGTAGGCGCCGGTGTTGTTCTTCGGCACCTTGGCCGAGTAGTCGACCACCTGGGCGTAGATGGCGGTGTTGTTGAAGAAGGCCTGCTTCTCCTGGTAGATGTCCGACTTCGCGGCGGGCATCCAGTTCGCCAACGCACCGGCCTTCGGCAGGATCGTGTCGTAGAGCTGGGTCGACCCCGCGAAGGTGGACTTCAGGAAGTCGTTGGCCAGAGCCGGCTGCTTGCCGGCCGAGACGGCCCACGAGGACCCACCGTTGGCGGTGTAGTTGGTCGCGCTGTCGATGCCGTCGAGCTTGGGCACATTGGTGATCTCCCACTTGCCCGACTGGTCCTTGGCGGTCTGCACGGAACCCAGGATCCAGACGCCGTTGAGCGCCGAGGCGTGGTTGCCGGAGATGAAGCCGCGGATGTACTCGTCCCACGAGTTCACCTCGACGTAGAGACCTGCCTTCTGCAGCTGCTTGAGCACGTCGATCGACTTGAGCAGGATGTCGTTCTTGGCGATGGTGGGCTTGCCGTCGGCGTCGAACAGGCTGCCGCCGGCCGACTGCAGCATCATCATGATCAGGTCGGAGCTTCCCGACTGGCCAGAGATCAGGGCGTGGCCCGTCTTGGCCTTCAGCTGGGTGCCCCGCTCGATGTAGTCGGCCCAGCTGATGTCGGTGAAGTCCTTCATCGTCAGACCGGCCTGCTCGAGGTAGTCGATGCGCAGGGCCTGCACGGCGGTGCCGTTGTCGAAGGGCACGCCGTAGTTGGCGCCGTCGACGGTGGAGTAGCCCACCACGGCGGGCGGGAACTCGTCGAACTTCACGCCACCCTTGGTGAGGTCGGAGAAGGCGTCACCGTAGTTGATGACGTTCTTCTGGAAGGCGTTGTTCTGGCAGAGGAAGATGTCGGGCAGCTGGTCGAGCTTGCCCGACTGTGCCAGCGTCGTCAGCTTGGTCTGGATGTCGTCCCATGGGGTCTCGACCACCTTGACCTTCACGTCGGGGTGGTCCTTCTGGTAGATCTTCGCGGCCTCGTTCATCGAGTAGATGTTGAACGCCGGGTCCCAGCACCACACGGTGAGGGTGCCGCTGGTGGGCACGTCGCCGGCCACCGCCTGGTCGTTCTTGCCGCCGGAGTTGCACGCCGCCAGGGTGGCCACCGCAGCGGCCCCAAGTCCCAGCCCGAGCACCGAGCGCCGGTTGATGTTCATTCCTCGAACTCCTTCGTTCGTCCGCAGAGCGGTTCGATCCTTCCGGGGGCGACATCGTCCCCGTCCATCAGCCACCCGCGCAGCGATGCGAGGAATGCTGTGATGTTGACGTCAACATAGCAACGCTCCCCGGCAGGACTGGGGAGGGGCACGGGTTTCGAGACCGATCTGTGATCTGCGGATGGCAACGTCACCAAGGACGGGCCCGGGAGCTACACTCCCGCTCATGTCCACCGCGTCCGAGACCCCACGGCGCGGACGTGCGTCGATCACGGACGTCGCCAGGCTGGCCGGTGTGTCGGCGCAGACGGTGTCACGGGTGGCGACCGGGTCGAGTCAGGTTCGCGAGTCGACCAAGCTGCGGGTGCGGCAGGCGATGGACCAACTGGGCTACAGCCCCAACCGTGCCGCCCGGGCCCTGCGCAGCGGCTCGTTCGGCGCGATCGGGTTGCTGGGCCACGACTTCAGTCGTACCGGTGAGGTGCTGACGATGCGCGGCGTGCTGGACGCCGCCCAGGAGCGCGGCTACTCCGTCAACGTCGTCAACGTCGCGACCGGCACCACCGACGAATGGAACTCCGCCGTCACGCGGTTGCCCCACCTGGCCATGGACGCCCTCATCGTGATCCGGGCCGAACTCGTGCAGCCCGAACTGCTGTCGCTGCCCGCACGGATGCCGGTGGTGGTCAACGGCACCTGGCCCGGCAGCCCCCACTCGACGGTCGAGACCGACCAGGTCGAGGGCACCCGACTGGCGGTGGAACACCTGTTGGGGCTGGGACACGCCACCGTCCATCACGTCTCCGGCCCCGAGGACTCCGAGGTGGCGCGGATCCGATCGTCCGCGTGGCGGCGCACCCTGCTGCTGCACGGCATCACTCCCCCGGAGGTGGTGCCGGGCGACTGGACGGCGGCCTCGGGCATCGCCGCGTGCCACCGACTGGTGGAGCGCGATGACATGACTGCCGTCTTCTGCGCCAACGACGAGACGGCCATCGCTCTGATCGGGGCACTGCAGAGGGCGGGCAAGTCTGTTCCCGGCGACGTGTCGGTGGTGGGCTTCGACGACATCGACCTGGCGGCCTACCTGAACCCGCCGCTGACCACGGTGAACCAGAACTTCCACGCCATCGGGCAGCATTCGGTGGCCATGCTGCTCGAGCAACTGGAGGCCTCGACCCGAGGTGAGCGACCGCCCCTGCAGCGGGTGGTCGTGCCCGTGGAACTGATGGTGCGGGGATCGACCGGACCACCCCCTCGGGTCGCCCCCCGGTGACGGGGCCTTCGCCGGGTACGGGTCAGCCGCGGTAGATCTCGAGCAGTCGGGCCGCCACAGCACCGGGGGCGTAGCGCACCCGGGCGAGGGCGGCGATGACCGCCGGGTCGAAGGTGTCCAGTTGGGAGACGAAGGTCTTCAACGCCGCCACGTCATCCTCCGGGGTCGTGCCGGTGAACATGCCCACGTCGTCGGTCACGAAGTCCTCGGGGCCGCCGCAGTGGGTGGCCAGTACCGGCAACCCGGCAGCCATCGCTTCGACGTAGACCACTCCGAAGGTCTCCCACTCGCTGAACAGGACGAACCCGTCGGCGGCCGCGAACTCGGCAGCCAACTCGGCGCGACCCAGTCCCCCCGTCAGCCTGACCCGGTCACCGACACCCGAGCTCGTCACCAGTTCCTCCAGGTGACCGCGCTCGGGTCCCTGGCCGACGATCACGAGTTCGGCGTCGGACGTCGCGAAGGCAGCGGCGAAGGCCCGCAGCAGTCGGTCCATGCCCTTGCGGGGAATCAGGTTGCCGACGCTGAGCAGTCGGGTCGGCGCGGCGGGCTGCGCGGGGTGCGTGGGGTGAGCGGGGTGCGGCTGGAAGGCATCGACGTCGACGAGGTCGGGGACGACCGTGGCGGTGACGCCGAACTCAGCGGCCAGCACCTCGGCGAGCGCCGACGACACCGCCAGCACCCGGTCGGCGCGGTAGGCGTGACGAGCGAGGGCACGGTCCTCGGACGTGACCGAGCCACGGCGGAGCTTGGAACTGTGCTCGGTGACGACGACAAGGGGCTGGTCGGCGCCGTCGCGCAGGCGAAGGGTGGTGGGCACCACACCGGCGGCCCACCTCGTGAAGTGGGCGTGGACGACATCGGGTCGTCCGTGGTGTTCGACCACCGCCTCGTACAGTCGCCGCCAGGCTCGACCCAGCAAGGGGACGAAGGCCCGCACCGGCAGCGAGCCGAGACCGATGTCGACCCTGGCCACCGGCAGTCCCTCGAAGGTTGAGTGCCGCACCCGCCAGGGAGTGAGCAGACCGGCCCGACGACGGCGCGGTGACCGGCAGTCGAGCACGGCGACCACGACGTGGCAGCCCGCCTGCTGGAGCGCCAGCGCCTGGTCGAACTCGAACCTGCCCAGGAGCGGGGACGATGCATCGGGTACCCCGCGGGCCACCACCACGACGAAAGGGGTCATCGGCGCGACACCACCACGGTGCCGAGCACCAGGTCATCGAGGGCGCGCCGCTCGGCACCCACGATCAACATCGGGATGACCAGACACTTCATGGCCACACGGCTCACCGCCTGCCACCAGCGCAGGGGTGTCAGATCGAGTTGGGTGACGCCGATCCGGGCGGCCAACTGCCCCAGCGATCCCCCCAGGAAGGTGGTGAACACACTCGCCTCGACGAAGAAGACACCCATCGGCGTCCACATGCGCCAGCCGGCACCGCGCAGCGCGCCCAGACCGAAGAGCAGGTAGGCGACCAGCATCGAGATCGCCCAGTCCGCGATGAGGGCCGCGACCCGGGAGCGCCAACTCGCCAGCGAGCCACGACCCGTCGGCGGCAGGCCGAGGCTCTGCCCGGGGTAGGTCTCCTCGCTCATGGTGGGAGCCTATCGGGGGCGGTCGGCCGAGCGATCGCGACGGCCCCGGGCGGGGCGTCCGGGCTGTTACACGAACGAAACATGGACGCAACTGATGAGCAACACCTGCTCCGTAGGTTCATGCACACAAGGGTTCATCCAGATGGAGGAAGACATGTTCAAGGGACAGGACGACCTGCTCGCGTTCATCAAGGACGAGGGCGTCGAAATGGTCGACGTTCGCTTCTGCGACCTGCCCGGTGTGATGCAGCACTTCACCGTGCCGGCCGGGGCTTTCGACGAGGCAGTGTTCACCGACGGCCTCGCATTCGACGGTTCGTCGATCACCGGCTTCCAGAAGATCCACGAGTCGGACATGGCGCTGCTGCCCGACCCGACCACCGCCTACCTCGATCCCTTCCGCGTGGCCAAGACCCTGGTCGTCAACTTCTTCGTGCACGACCCGCTGACGAAGGAGCCCTACAGCCGCGACCCCCGCAACATCGCCCGCAAGGCTGAGGCCTACCTCGCCAGCACCGGCATCGGCGACACCGCCTACTTCGCACCCGAGGCCGAGTTCTACGTCTTCGACGACGTGCGCTTCGACACCAAGGCCAACGGCTCCCACTACGAGATCGACTCCGAGGCGGGTGCCTGGAACACCGGCCGCGTCGAGGACGGTGGCAACCGCGGCTACAAGGTCAAGTACAAGGGTGGCTACTTCCCCGTCTCGCCCGTCGACCACTTCGCTGACCTGCGCGACCAGATCGTCAAGACCATGGAGTCGCTCGGCCTGGTCGTCGAGCGCGCCCACCACGAGGTCGGCACCGCCGGCCAGGCAGAGATCAACTGGCGCTTCGACACCATGTTGACCTCGGCCGACAACGTGATGAAGTTCAAGTACATCGTCAAGAACACTGCCTGGGAGGCTGGCAAGACGGCCACCTTCATGCCGAAGCCGATCTTCGGCGACAACGGTTCGGGCATGCACGTGCACAGCTCCATCTGGAACGGCGGCGAGCCCCTGTTCTACGACGAGAACGGCTACGGCGGTCTGTCCGACATGGCCCGCTGGTACATCGGCGGCATCCTCAAGCACGCGCCGGCCCTGCTGGCGTTCACCAACCCCTCGGTGAACTCCTACCACCGTCTGGTGCCCGGCTTCGAGGCCCCTGTCAACCTCGTCTACTCCTCGCGCAACCGCTCGGCCTGCATGCGCATCCCGATCACCGGGTCGAACCCGAAGGCCAAGCGCGTCGAGTTCCGCTGCCCCGACCCCTCGTCGAACCCGTACCTGGCCTTCGCCGCCATGCTGCTGGCCGGCCTGGACGGGATCCAGAACAAGATCGAGCCGCCGGCCCCGATCGACAAGGACCTCTACGAACTGCCTCCCGAGGAGCACGCCGAGGTCGACCAGGTGCCCGCCTCGCTGGGCGAGGTGCTCGACGCCCTCGAGGCCGACCACGAGTTCCTGCTCGTCGGTGACGTCTTCACCTCCGACCTGATCGAGACCTGGGTCGAACTGAAGCGCGCCGAGATCGACGCCATCCGGCTGCGCCCGCACCCCTACGAGTTCGACCTGTACTACGCGATCTGAGCCTGTGCTCCACTGATCGAGGACGAGGCCCCCGGTTCCGCGAGGAACCGGGGCCTTTCCTCTTCACCTCGGGCATCCCCTCGCGTTTTGCTGCCCCGAACTGGCTTCCGGATGGTCAGCAGCGGGTCGTGAGACTCTTTGGGGTCATCGGGACACCGGATCGGGGCACAGGGCTTATTCGACCCCCCACCGGAACACCCTGTTCGCCCAGTGCCACAGTGAAGGCGT
Organism: Aestuariimicrobium sp. T2.26MG-19.2B; assembly: GCF_950101875.1. Lineage (NCBI taxonomy): Bacteria > Bacillati > Actinomycetota > Actinomycetes > Propionibacteriales > Propionibacteriaceae > Aestuariimicrobium > Aestuariimicrobium sp. T2.26MG-19.2B. The sequence continues at coordinate 313,463 of NZ_CATNLW010000001.1, forward strand.
GCAATGACGCACTCCTAGGAGGCATCCGATGATTCAGTACGTCCACATGTTCAGTGAGGGCGATCGCGACCAGAAGGACCTGCTCGGTGGCAAGGGCGCCAACCTCGCCGAGATGGTCAAGTTGGGGCTGCCGGTGCCCCCGGGCTTCACGATCACCACGGAGGCCTGCCGGGCCTACCTGACCGAGGGACGCGTGCCGCCCCAGGTGCGGGTGGAGGTCACCCAGCGGCTGCGCAATGTCGAGGACCTGATCGGACGAACTCTCGGCGACTACGAGGAACCGCTGCTGTTGTCGGTGCGCTCGGGGGCCAAGTTCTCGATGCCCGGGATGATGGAGACGGTGCTGAACGTCGGCCTGAACGACGACACCGTGCACGCCCTGGCCTCCTTCGCCGGCGACGAGCGTTTCGCCTGGGACTCCTACCGCCGCCTGATCCAGATGTTCGGCAAGACCGTGCTCGACATCGACGCCGACAAGTTCTCGTCGGTGCTCGACGCCCACAAGGAGAGCGCGGGTGTCACCGCCGACGTCGATCTCACCGCGGACGACCTCAAGCAGGTGGTCGCCGAGTTCAAGCAGATCGTCGAACGCGAGACGGGTCACCCGTTCCCCCAGACCCCACGCCGTCAGGTCGACATGGCCATCGAGGCCGTCTTCCGCAGCTGGAACACCGAGCGGGCGCAGTTGTACCGCCGCCGTGAACGCATCGCAGACGACCTCGGCACCGCGGTCAACGTGCAGGCCATGGTCTTCGGCAACCTCGGGGAAACCTCCGGCACGGGGGTGTGCTTCACCCGCGATCCATCGTCGGGTCACATCGGCGAGTATGGCGACTACCTGCCGAACGCGCAGGGTGAGGACGTGGTGGCGGGTATCCGCAACACGCTGTCGCTGGCCGACCTCAAGCAGCGTGATGCCGGCGCCTACCGCGAACTGCGGGCCGCCATGCGCCGCCTCGAGACCCATTACCGCGACCTGTGCGACATCGAGTTCACCATCGAACGCGGCAGGTTGTGGATGCTGCAGACACGGGTGGGCAAGCGCACGGCCGGTGCCGCCTTCCGGATCGCCACCCAGCTGGTCGACGAGCAGTTGATCACCATGGACGAGGCCCTCGAGCGGGTCACCGGCGAGCAGCTCAGCCAACTGCTCTTCCCCCAGTTCGACCGGTCCGCCGACCGGACGCTGCTGGCGACCGGCATGGGCGCCTCCCCGGGCGCGGCCGTGGGGGCTGTGGCATTCGACAATGCCAGCGCCGAGGCCGCCGCGGCCAGTGGCAAGTCCGTCATCCTCGTCAGGCGCGAGACCTCACCCGAGGACCTGCCGGGCATGGTCGCCGCGGCCGGCATCCTGACGGCCCGCGGGGGCAAGACCTCCCACGCCGCCGTGGTGGCCCGAGGCATGGGCAAGTGTGCCGTGGTGGGTGCCGAGGACCTGGTGGTCGACGTCGCCGCCAAGCAGATCAGGGTCGGTGAGCACGTGGTGCACGAGGGTGACACCCTGGCCATCGACGGCAAGACCGGCGAGGTCTACCTGGGTGACGTGCGCGTGGTCGACTCCCCCGTCATGACCTACGTCTCCGAGGGCCTGGAAGCGGCCGAGGCCCATGCCGACGGTGACGACGAGACCAAGCAGCTGATCCGCGCCGTCGATCGGGTGCTCACCCATGCCGACAAGCGTCGCCGTCTGCGGGTCCGCGCCAATGCCGACACCGGCACCGACGCGCGCCGGGCTCGTGACCGGGGGGCCGAGGGCATCGGTCTGTGCCGCACCGAGCACCAGTTCCTCGGCGAACGCCGCCAGCAGATCGAGCGGGTGGTGCTCGCCGACACTGACGAGCAGCGTGAAGCCGCGCTGGCCGAACTGCTGCCCGCCCAGATCGAGGACTTCGTCGACCTGTTGACGGCCATGGACGGCCTGCCGGCGACCATCCGGCTGATCGACCCGCCGCTGCACGAGTTCCTGCCCGACCTCACCGACCTCACGGTCGAGGTGGCCCTGGCCGAGGCGAAGGGCGAGACCGGCCCCGAGGTCGACCGCACCAGGGCCCTGCGCGACGCGGTCCGGGCGATCCACGAGCAGAACCCGATGCTGGGCCTGCGTGGGGTTCGCCTGGGACTGAAGATCCCCGGCCTGTTCGCGCTGCAGATCCGCGCCATCGCCGAGGCTGTCGTGAGGCTGCGGGCCGAGGGCAAGGACCCCCGTCCCGAGATCATGGTGCCGCTGGTGGGATCCAACCGCGAACTGGTGATCGTCCGGCGTCAGGCCGAGGGAATCATCGCCGAGATCTCGCGGACGAACGACCAGGAACTGGAGATCCCGATCGGCTGCATGATCGAGCTGCCCCGGGCGGCCCTGACCGCCAACCGCATCGCTCAGACGGCCGAGTTCTTCTCGTTCGGTACCAACGACCTGACCCAGACGACGTGGGGCTTCTCCCGCGACGACGTCGAGACGGCCTTCTTCCCCCAGTACATGCAGAACGGGGTGCTGACCATCAGCCCGTTCGAGACCTTGGACGCCCTGGGTGTCGGCGAGCTCGTCAGGATCGGGGTGGAGAAGGGTCGCGAGACTCGACCTGACCTCAAGATCGGGGTGTGTGGTGAGCACGGTGGCGACCCCGAGTCGATCCACTTCTTCCACCGGGTCGGCCTGGACTACGTCAGCTGCTCGCCCTTCAGGGTGCCGGTCGCCCGACTGGAGGCCGGACGCGCCGTCGTCCTCAAGGAAGGTGTCGGCACGAGCTGAGCACCCCGAGCTGCCTGGCCGAGCTGACTGGCCGTGGGCCGGCGGACCCCACGTCCGTCGGCCCTCGGTTGTGCGCGTAGGGTGGCAGGTACGGACTCGCGACCTGCGTCTTCGCGACATCCACGAGAGCGAGCCCATGGCCACACCATCGTCCGACCCACTGGCCCGACGCTATTCAAGCCTCGACCGAGCCTTCGCCGACCAGAAGATCCCGGTCGGCAACCAACCCTTCATCCGTGCCTTCTGCAGCCGCGTGGGGGTGTCGACCTTCGACAAGCGATCGGGCTACATCAAGGCCAATCGTTGTGTCGATGGCCCCGCCCTGCAGATCTACTACGGCTGGACGAACGGCTTCCACTCCGAGGAGGAGGCCCGCGATGCCGTCGGCCCCGGTGCCAAGGTGTGGCCCAGCGACCGAGGCGCCCACCTGTGGGGCGTCGACCACCCCGTCACCCGCGCCACCACTGGTGTCCAGCCCAAGGCACCGGTGTTCGTCGATTACGGAACCTGCCCCCGCTGCCACCTGAAGTTGCCCGCCAGCAGCACCTGCGACACCTGCGACTGATCCCTCAGCGGGGTGTGATCCGTGCCAGCAGTGCTGCGCGTCCGGGTCCGGAGAGTTCCGTCTCGTGCACCCGACGACCCGACAGGGCCACCATCAAGGAAAGCACTGACCCCCGCACCTCCGGTCCGCGGCCGTGGCTCAGGCCGGCATCGCTCGCGACCAGTCTGAGTCCGCGGGCGAGACCCTTGCCCCCACCCCGGACCGATCCTGTGTGGGCCGACCGGTGGGCCGACCCGGTGCGGGCCGATCGCGTGTGCGCGAGGTACTGAAGGGCCGGCAGGGTGGCCGCCAGCGGGTAGTCCCGGACGATCCCGAGGGCGCGCCGGATGTCCTCGCCGTGAGCGATCTCCTCGACCAGTCGGGAGCGCAGGTCGCCCAGCGGCCCCGCCTTCAACGGGATGGTGGAGCGGTAGGCACCCAGGAGGTCCTGGTGCCGGAACCGGCGTTCACGCTCGACCCCGACCTGATTGACGCGGTCGGTGTCGCCGCGGGCGGCGAGGATCCGCTGGACGTGACCCAGTGCGGACGTCCGGTTCGAGTCGACCAGGTGGGCGACGACGTCGGCGATCGTCCATCCGTGGGCCCACGACTCCCGGTTCCAGTCCTCGTCGGTGATGATGTCGAGATCACGCGCGAGGGCGCGGCGCTCGTCGTGGATGGTGGTCCAGATCGCTGCTCGGTCCATGGGTCCATACAACCCCACCCGGGGTGGGCCACGGGGGACGAGGAACCATGCCGACTGAGCGTGCCCGGCGACACCGGCCGTGACCGCCTAGGGTGGACGGGTGACGAGCGCATGGATTGATGCAACGGCCGGGGTCGCCGGCGACATGCTGCTGGGGGCGGCGCTCGATGCCGGGGCCGACCCGGCGGCGGTACAGGCAGCAGTGGACGCCGTGATCCCGGGAGCGGTCAGGCTGCGCACCAGCGGGGTCGTCCGCGGCGGGCAACGGGGCATGAAACTCCATGTGGACGTCCTGGTCGACAACCTGCCGCACCGACAGTGGTCGTCGATCCGCACCATGCTCGCCGAGGCCGACCTGGACGCGCTGACCCGGGAGCGGGCGAACCACGTCTTCGGACGGCTGGCCGAGGCCGAGGCAACGGTGCACGGGATCGCGATCGACGAGGTGCACTTCCACGAGGTCGGCGCCCTCGACTCGATCGCTGATGTGGTCGGCTTCTGCGCGGCCCTCACCGACCTCGGGGTGACCGAGATCGACGCCTCCCCCATCGCCCTCGGCGCCGGACGGGTCCGCGCTGCCCACGGTGACATCCCGGTGCCCGTGCCCGCGGTCGCGCAGTTGATGATCGGCTGGCAGGTCTCACCGGTTCCGGGGGGTCGGCCGCTCGCCGACCCCACCGACCACGGCCACCCGCACGACCACGACTCGCACGGCCACCACCATGGTCACGACCACCACCATCACGACCATGACCACCACCACGGAGCGGGGCACCATCACGGTGGGGACGACCACGGTGCGGACGACCACGGTGCTGAACAGGACCACGACCATGGTGGACACGACCAGCCACCGGCCCACGACCGCCCCGCGACGGTCACCACCCCCGGGCAGGTCGGCGAACTCGCGACCCCGACGGGCGTGGCCATCGTCCGAGCGCTGGCGAGGCGCTGCACCTCGTTGCCCGCGACCACGGTCCGCGCGGTCGGTGTCGGAGCCGGTGGCAAGGACTTCCCCGACCACCCCAATGTGGTTCGACTGGTGATCGGCGAACAGGTCGGCAGCGATGACGACCTCGATCACGACCGGGTGATCGAACTGCAGGCCAACATCGACGACCTGGACCCACGGCTGTGGCCGGGGGTGCTCGACACCTTGTTGGCGCGCGGAGCGCGCGACGCGTGGCTCGTCCCGATCCTGATGAAGAAGGGGCGACCGGCGCACACCCTGCACGTGCTGGCCCACGCGGACGACCGGGGTGCCATGGTCGACACGATCCTCAGCCACACCTCGACCCTGGGAGTCCGCGAGCACAGCCTCGTCCGATCGATGCTGTCGCGCGAACACCGCTCCGTCGAGGTGTTGGGGCACCCCTGCCGCGTCAAGCTCGCCCTGCGGGGGAACGTGGTGGTGCACGCCACCCCCGAGTTTGCCGACCTGGCGTCCATCTCGCGGGCCACCGGTCGCAGCGAGTACGAGATCGCCTCGTTGGCCAGTGCCGCCTGCGCGAGGTTGGTCGCATCCACGGTTCCCGACCGGCGACCCCCGGCCGAGGACCACGCCCCCGACACCCCCACCACCCCCTCTGTCACTGCCCCCACCGTCACTGCCCCCACCGTCACTGTCCCCATCGTCACTGTCCCCATCGTCACTGTCATCGAGAAGGAGGGTCGACCATGAGCGTCGACACCGACATCCGCGCCGTCGCCCACCAGCTGACCGGGATCACCAAACTCGGCGTCGCCTACTCCGGCGGGGTCGACTCCGCGACGTTGCTGGCGATCGCTGCCGAGGCACTGGGCACCGACCGGGTGGTCGCCCTGCTGGCGGTCTCCGCGTCGTTGGCCACCCGCGAACGCGAGATCGCCCATCGGGTCGCGAACGACCTCGGTGTCAGGGTCATCGAACTCGAGACCGACGAGCTCGCCAATCCCGACTACGCCAAGAACGACGTCGACCGCTGCTTCTTCTGCAAGGACGAGTTGTTCACCACGATCGATGACGAGGTCGTCGACAGTCACGGGCTGGAGTCGGTCGCCTACGGAGAGAACGCGGACGATGCCACCAGGCCCGACCGCCCCGGGGCCCAGGCCGCCACCAACCACCGGGTGCTTCGTCCGCTCGCCGTGGCCGGTCTGGGCAAGCAGCAGGTGCGTGAGATCGCCCGCCACTACGGGCTCGAGGTGGCCGACAAGCCCGCCTCGCCCTGCCTGTCGAGCCGCATCCCGCACGGACAGCCCGTCACCGCCGAGAAGTTGCAGCAGATCGACCGGGCCGAGACGATCCTTCGCGAGGCGGGCTTCAGCGATTGCCGCCTGCGCCACCACGGTGACCTGGCACGCATCGAGGTGCCCTCGGCCGAGATCGCCCGCTTCGCCGACGACGACCTGCGCGCCCACGTCGAGCGGGAACTGAAGGCGCTCGGTTTCCGACAGGTGACCGTCGACCTGGGCGGGATCCGCTCGGGGGCCTTCACCCTGCAACTGCTGACCACCCGCGGAGCCGTCCATGCCTGAGTCCAACGCCACCGCCCTCGACGACGCGACCAGCGGGATCGACGCCATCGCCACCCTCGACCACGACCGGGCTCGCCGCCGTGGCTACCCCGAGGCCGTCTACTGCTCGGGCAAATCACCCGACCAGGTGCGGGTGATCGCCAGCGAGATCGCCTCCCATCCCGACCACGTCACACTGTTCACCCGCGCGGACGAGGCACGGGCGGCGGCCATCCTCGAGGTGCTGCCCGACGCCCACCACGACCCGGTCGCGCAATTGCTGGCCTGGCCCGCCCAGCCCCCGGAACCCAGCGGCGAGGTGGTGGTCGTGGCCTGCGCGGGCACCTCCGACCTGCCGGTGGCACGTGAGGCCGAACTCACGGCCCGCTACCTGGGACGACCCACCCAGCTGATCGTCGACATCGGCATCGCCGGTGTGCACCGCACCCTGGCCCGCACCGACCAGTTGCGCTCGGCCGGCTGCGTGGTGGTGGTCGCCGGTATGGACGGAGCCCTGCCCGGGCTGGTCGCCGGACTGGTCGAGGCACCCGTGGTCGCGGTCCCCACCTCGGTGGGGTACGGCGCCGCCTTCGGTGGCCTCGCTCCCCTGCTGACGATGCTGAACGCGTGCGCTCCAGGAGTGGGCGTGGTCAACATCGACAACGGCTACGGGGCCGGTCACCTGGCGGCCCAGATCACCCGCCCGCGCTGATCGTCGTCCGCTGAGGGTCCCCACCGTTCAGCGTGGCCGACACAGGTACACGAACTCCAGACCGGGGCGGTCGGGGGCCTGACGCAGCTCGTCGACCACGAACCCGGCCCGGTCGAGCAGCGACCTGTTCTCGGCATCGTCGCGGAACCTCAGGGTGGACTCCGAGGGTACGGTGCTGCCGTCCGGGAACTCGTATTCGCCACCGAACGTGACCAGGGGGAGGTCGACCCGGACGAAGGTCCGCCGCTCCACCACCAGCCCGAGGCCGGGAAAGGTCTGACCCGCCTCGTGCGGCTCCGCCCACTGCTCCCACGCCCTGGCCTCCGGCCGGCGCGTCTCGAACACGAACCAGCCGCCGGGGCGCAGCCGCTCGCGGATGGCGACCAGGGTCTCGAGCCAGGCCTCGTCGGTCAGGAAGACCTGGGCGGCGTTGCCGGTCATGGTGGCCAGGTCGACCTGTTCGGTGGGCGCGTCGACCGCGGTGCCCACGTGCCAGCGGACCTCGTCGGCGCGAGGCTTCGAGCGGGCGACCTCGACCGAAGCGGCAGCGGGGTCGACACCCGTCACCGTCACACCGACGGCTGTCGCGAGCAACGCGAGGGTGCCGGTGCCGCAGCCGACGTCGAGCAGCGTGCGGACCCCGAGGTCGTGGATGATCGCCAGGTAGGCGTTGAGGTCGATCCGCGAACCGTCGAAGGCGTCATACAGAGGGGCCAGCCGGGTGTCGGCAAAGATCGGGTCGGGCATGGTCCGACCGTAGTTCACGCCCCCTAGACTCACCCCGGTGAGCAGCACCGAAGCGACCCTCCCCTTCTCGCCCGACCGGGGGCCCGAGCGCCCGGCCAGTTCACCACCACGCGCCGGGCTCTTCCCCGGGGTCGAGGTGCACCGCTACGAACCCCGACCTGGCGCCAGTGTGACGCTGGTCGAGGCCCTCGACGTGGCCGGCGACACCGTCTTCCGGATCGCGGTGCACCCCGAGCTCGGCTTCACCCCCGACGACAAACCCGTCCCCCTGCACCAGGCCACCCTGGTGGGAGTGCGCGCCCTGGACGACGCCGGCGAGCAGACCTGGCTCGTCGACCAGCACGGACTCCCCTTCGTCCCCGATGACGAAGGTGTGCTGTGGAGCGACCAGTGGAACCTGGTCGACCTGGACCTGTCGCCGCTGGCCGGACGCACCGTACGCCTCGACCTGGTGGCCGGCGAGCGATCGGGGGGTCGCGGCTGGCTGCAGGTGGTGGGTCCGGTGCCGACACCGGTCGAGTCACCGGACGTCGTCGCCCGGGTGCGCACCACCCGCGGCACCCATGGACGATCGGGCGAGTCCTTGAGCCGTGGCAACACCTTCCCCCTGACGTGCGTGCCGCACGGGTTCAACTTCCTCACCCCTGTGACCGACGCCCGCACCACCCGATGGTTGTACGGCTGGACCGGGTCCGACTACGACGACGAACCTCGTCCGGCGCTGCAGGCCCTCAGCTTCAGCCACCAGCCGAGCCCGTGGATCGCCGACCGATTCGGTTTCCAACTGATGCCCTGGCAGGGCCAGGCACACGTCAACCCCTTCCAGCGCCAGCGGCGATTCGCCCACGAGAACGAACTCGACCGGCCCCACCACTACCGCGTCGACCTCGACCCCGCCCCCGGCGGTTCAGCTGCCGACCAAGGGTCGATCCGGGCTGAGATGACCCCCACCTCACACGCCGGTGCGTTCCGCTTCCGGTTCCAGGGCGGAGGCCCGCGCGGAGTCGTGCTCGACCTGCCCGGATCGGGCCGCCTCGACGTCGTACAACTGCCCGACGGACGGGTCTCGTTCACCGCGGCCATCGACTCCGACATCGACCTTCGCCACCCCGCCGAACCCGGCCTGAGGGGATACGTCTACGGGGAGACCAGGCAACCCGTGACCCATCGGGGACAGTGGTCACGAGAGGGCCTGCCCGAACTGCCCACCATCCTGGGTCGCCGGATCACCCGAGCCTTCCCGACCTCGTTGCGGGTACCCCTGCCCCGCCCCCAGTCGCGGGTGCTCACCCTGACCGATGGTGACGAACTCGAGGTGGTGGTGGCCATGAGCTTCATCTCGACCGCGCAGGCTCGCCACAACCTGGCGCTCGAGATCGGTGGTCGGGGCTTCGACGAGATCCTCGAGCAGGCCCACGACCAGTGGGCCGACCTGCTCGGACGGCTCGAGCTCGACGGCGGCACCCTCGACCAGCGCACGAGCGCCTGGTCGAACCTGGCCCGGCTGTACGCCTGGCCCAACGAGCACCACGAGAACGTCGGCACCGCACAAGCGCCCGTATGGGCCCACGCCTCGCCGGTCAAGGAACACCTGCACCGGCACCTGCCCGATCGCACCGGGGCGGCCGTCGTCCGGGGTCGCATGTACGTCAACAACGGCTACTGGGACACCTACCGCACCTGCTGGCCCGCTTACCACCTGTTCACCCCCACCCGTGCGCAGGACCTGCTCGAGGGTCAGGTGGCCCACTACCGCGAGGGGGGCTGGATGCCCCGCTGGTGCGCCCCCGGCTACGTCGACTGCATGGTCGGCACCTCGTCCGACGCCATCTTCGCCGATGCCGCCGCGCACTCGATCGACCAGGACGAACTGGCCGCCTACGACTCCGCCCTGCGCAACGCGACCTGTGCCAGCGAACGGACGATCGTGGGTCGCGTCGGCATCGACCGCGGCCGCTTCGTGGGGCACGTCGACACCGACACCGACGAGGGGTTCAGCTGGTCGATGGAGAACGCGAACTGTGATGCCGCGCTGGCGCTCTGGTCGAGGCGACTTGCCGCGGACGAGTCCCTGCCCGAGCGGCGTGCGGAGTTCGAGGCCAACGCCGTCTGGTTCGCACACCGCAGCCTCGGCTGGCGGACCCTGTTCGACGACCGCACCGGCTTCCTGCAGGGACGCAGGCCCGACGGGTCCTGGCGCTGGGAGCCCGCCGACTACGACCCCGAGCGCTGGGGGGACGACTACACCGAGACCAATGGCTGGGGGATGGCCTTCTCAGTGCCCCACGACGGGGCCGGGCTGGCCTCGGCCCTGGGTGGCGAGGCGCGTCTCGCGGCCAAGCTCGACCAGGCGTTGGCCACCGTCGAGACGGCCTCCGAGGCGACCGCTGGCTCCTACCCGGCCACCATGCACGAACGCGTCGAGGCCCGCGCGCTGCGGCTCGGCATGATCGCCATGTCGAACCAGCCCGCCCATCACTCGCCTTTCATGTACGCCCACACGGGCCACCACCACCGCACCCAGTGGCTCACCCGCGAGATCCTCGAGCGGCTGTTCGTCGGTTCCGAGATCGGGCAGGGCTACCCCGGTGACGAGGACAACGGCGAGATGTCGGCGTGGTGGCTGTTCGCCGCCTTCGGCTTCTACCCGCTGCAGGTGGGGTCGGGTGAGTTCGTGATCACAGCCCCCCTGTTCCGGCGGATGGCGTTCACCCGCGACAACGGCCGGCGCATCGAGGTGCGGGCGTCCGGGGTCGAGCACCGTCACATCCAGTCGGTGCGGGTGAACGGCCAACCCTGGGACGAGGTCACCCTGCCGCTGTCACTGTTCGACCACGACCTGCTGGTCGAGGTCGAACTGGGCGCCGACCCTTCGCAGTGGGCGGCAGGATCGCGGCCGCGATCGATCAGCACCACTGACGGGTTCCCCGAGGCATGGACCGGCGACCTGACGGCCCGGGCCAGGGTCTCCCGCCATCGCACGGGGCAGGACTGGGACCTCGGCACCGAGCTCACCGATGATCGCGGCCAAGTGGAGGAACTCTCCGCGGGCGACGTCATCGAGATCACCTGGGACGACCCCGTCTCGACACAGGTGATCACGTTCACCACCGAGGACCTCACGGCCTGTCCCCTCGCCGTCGAGGTACTCACCGAGGCCGACGGTTCCCACCCCGCTTGGGCCGAGACACCCGTCCGTCCGCGGGCAGCCCTGTGGGCCAACCAGACCCAGGCCCATCTGTTCCGACACTTAGGGGTCCGCGGAGTCAGGGTGACCGCCCTCGCCGACACGCGACTGCGCCAACTCGAGGTCTACTGAGCGACCGCCCAGCGCTCGCCGGCGGACCCACCCCCGGGCTGGGCCGGTGCCCACCGGCCAACCCCTTGACAGGCCCAACCCCTTGACAGTCCCCCAGCCTGAGCACAGACTGCGAGCATCCCTAGGGGTGGGGAGGGGTCATGATTCTCGCTGAGTCAGGGACGGCACCGCCGATCCTCGACCCGACTTCGGCGCGCGTCCGCGAAGCCTCGGCCCTGCTCGACCCGTCGGTCTCCTCGGGACGGTCGGGCTCTGCGGCCACAGCGGTTCGTCCGGCAGCCGACCCCACCTTGTTCGCGGCGCCTGAGGTGCTGGACGAACTGGTGCGGATGTTCCGGGGCAAGTGTGGCTACTGCGAGTCGCTGCTGGGCACGGCAGGCATCGACAACGTCGACCACCTGCGGCCACCGCGCGACGCGCTCGGCAGTGACGGCCTCACCAGTCCCCGCCACTACTGGTGGCTGGCCTACGAGTGGACCAACCTCGTGCTGGCCTGCACCGACTGCATCAAGCACAAGGGCGCCAGGTTCCCCGTACGCGGTCCGCGGATGGAGCCGGGCGGCTCCCCGGCCGACGAGGCCGCACTGCTGATCAATCCCCGCGACCACCTCGAGAACCCCTCACAGGTGTTGGTGTTCCAACCCGACGGTGTGGTCGCCAGCACCGATGAGCGAGGGATCGCCACCATCGAGGTGCTGGGGCTGAACAGGTCGGCACTGGTCACCGCCCGCGCCCAGGTGTGGAACGAGGTGACCGCCGGACTGGCCACCGTGGGTTACGTGCCCGATGACGGCGAGAGCTTCCATGCCATGCGCATCCAGCTGGTCAATGACGACACCCGCACGCGCCAGCAGGCCCGGGTGGGATTCGACCTGACCCAGACGGCCCGGCAGGCCTCCGCGCTGCCGGTGGCGCAGGTGGTCGCCTCGCCCAACTCCGCCCCGTCGAACTACTACAGCGCCACCCGCTGGATGGAACACATCGAGCTGCACAACGTGCGTCCCATCAAACATCTCGAACTCGACCTGACCGCTTCGAGCACCACCACGGCCCCCTGGGAGGTGTTGCTGGGCGACAACGGATCGGGCAAGTCCAGCATCCTGAAGGCCGTCGCCCTCACCCTGGTCGGCGCCGACCAGCGACGGGAGTTGGAACGCACCCTGGGCATCTCCCCCAGCTCGATGCTCCGCCGGGGCTGCCGCAGCGGGTACGTGAAGGTGTGGCTGACGGGACTGCCCGAGCCGGTGACGTTGACCTTCTCGAGCCGCGAGGCGGAGTTCGGCGGAACACCGGAGCCCCAGGTAGTGGTGCTCGCCTACGGGGCGATGCGCTTGCGGGGCCGGGGAGGCGCGCAGCGGGCCTCGTCGGTCGGCAACGTGGCAAACCTGTTCGACCCCAACCACGACCTCGTCGACCCCGGTCCGTGGCTGACGGCGCTGGACGACGCCACCTTTGCCGCGGTCGCCGACTCGATGCGGTTGCTGCTCGCCCTCGATGACCAGACCTCGTTGGAGCGCAATCACCGCCACGGCACCCTGTGGATGCGGTTCGGCCGCAGCCGCGAACCCTTCGAGGAGCTCAGTGACGGGTTCCAGAGCATGCTGGTGCTGGCCTGCGACATCCTCGACACCGCCTTCTCGGTGTGGACCTCCCCCTCGACCGCCGAGGGCATCGTGATCGTCGACGAACTGGGAACCCACCTGCACCCACGGTGGCGGATGCGGGTCGTCGACGGTCTTCGCCGGGTCCTGCCGCGGATGCAGTTCCTGGTCAGCACCCACGACCCCCTCTGCCTGCGCGGACTGGGCGACGGAGAGGTGAGCGTCATCCTGCGCAATCCCGACGGCGACGTCGTCACCATCACCGACCTGCCGTCGGTCAAGGGTCTGAGCGTCGAACAACTGCTCACCTCCGAACATTTCGGGCTGGGATCGACCCGCGACCCGCACGTCGACGAGTTGTTCAGCAGGTACTACGCGCTGCGGGCCGTGCCGGCGCGCACCCCCGACCAGGACGCCGCCCTGGCGGCCATCGACTCCGAACTGGTGTCGCTGCGCCAGCTCGGCACCAGTGAACGGGAGAGACTCGTGTTGCAGGCAGCCGACTCGTTCATCGCCGACCGGCGGGCCAATGGTGACAAGGTCGCCCTGCGCGGTGAGGTGAAGGCGCAACTGCGTTCCCTGTGGGAATCGGCCCTGCCCCCGACCACCCCCGCCGCCCCCGGCGGTGGGGCATGATCCGACTCGTCTGCCCTCCCGCCCCGGCCAGTCTGTCGAGTGCCAGCACCCAGCGGGAACGGGACTCGTTGGTGGCCTGGTACACCGATCCGACCCATGGGACGACGCCCTGGCCGGGCACCTTCGCGGCCTACAAGGGTGACGACGTCAGGGCCGAACTGACAGGGGTCTTCTCGGCCAAGTGCGCCTACTGCGAGAGCTACTTCGGGGCCACCCAACCGCTCGACGTGGAGCACTTCCGCCCCAAGGGGAAGGTCGTGCGTGAGCGGATCGTCGACGGCCACACGGTGCGCAAGCTCGAGGCTCCCGGGTACTGGTGGTTGGCGTCCACCTGGATGAACCTGCTGCCCTCCTGCTCGGACTGCAACCGGCCCCGGAGGCAGGAACTGCCCCTGGGTCTGCGGGCCACGGCCGGCAAGGCCAACCAGTTCCCCGTGGCGGACGAGTCCAAGCGCGCCACGGCGCCCGGCCAGGAGGACGCCGAGCCCCGCCTGCTGCTGCACCCCTACCTGGACGATCCCCCTCAGCACCTCCACTTCGTGGAGGCGCCCGGCTCGATCCGTGACGGCGAGGTCGAGGCCAGGCCGTCGACCATCGGTCCGGGACCGAGCGCCATGGGGGTCGCCTCGATCGAGGTCTATGCGCTGCAGCGGCAGGGCCTGGTGGCCGCGAGGGCGGCCCAGCTGCGACTGCTGCGGAGCCACCTCGTCACCATCCGCTGGCTGCTCGAGGACATCTCGACCCAGGGCCTCACTGCCTCGTTGAGGGACAGGTTCACCCACGAACTGGGCGAGCTCGAGGCCTTCTGCGCCCCGACCGCCCCCTACTCGGCCATGTGCCGGCAAGTCGTCGACGAGTTCAAGCGGACCCACCTCGAGGAGTCACCATGACCCAGCAGCCCGTGCCGACCGACCTGAGCGACCCCGCCGCCTACTCGGCGCCCGATCGTGAATGCGACATCATCATGAAGGGCGGCATCACCTCTGGCGTGGTCTACCCCTTGGCCGCGTGCCGATTGGCGACCCGCCACCGACTGCGGCAACTGGGTGGTTCCTCGGCAGGGGCGATCGCGGCCGCCCTGGCCGCCGCCGCCGAACACGGACGATCGACCGCCCCCTCACAGCTGACGAGCACCGACGCCGGGTTCCCGAGGCTGGCGCAACTGCCCGACTTCCTCGGCGGCCACCTGCTCGGACTGTTCCAGCCGATGCCCAGCACCCGGGCCGCCTTCGAGCTGGTGCTGGGGGCGCTGGCCCAACCCACCACCGCCGGCAAGGTGCAGCACAGCGTGAAGGCTGCCATTGCCGCGAACCGCAGGTGGTTCTGGGTTCCGGTCCTCGCCACGCTGGTGGCAGCGGTGCTGCTCGTGCTCGCCTCGTCGGGAGTGCTCACCGGCGAGAGGGGCGGCGTCTGGTCGTGGCTCTCGCCCCTGCTGCTGGCGCTGGTGGTGCTCGCGGTCGTGGTGCTGGTCGGGATCGGTCTGGCCGTGTGGCGGATGGTGCGTGACACGGCGAGGGTGATGAATCGCAGCGGGTTCGGGCTGGTGAACGGCCACGACCCCAGCGGGCAGACCCTGCCGCTGACCGACTGGATGACCCGCACCATCAACCAGACGGCCGGACTACCCGCGGATGGTCGTCCGCTCACCCTGGGCGACCTGTGGGGGCCGGAAGCCGTGGAGGTGCACCGGAGCCTGCGCGACAAACCGAACGCCAGCCCGGCCGAGTGGAGCGCCTTCGACCCGCGGGTGACGCTGACCACCACCACCACCTGCCTCGACCAGGGCAGGCCCTACCAGTTGCCCTTCACCAGCGACATCTTCCACTTCTGCCCCGACTGCCTCGCCGAGTACTTCCCGGTCTCGGTCACCAAGCACCTGCGCGCCACGGCTCGGCCGGCCTCGCAGGTTCCCCAAGGGCCTGGTCCCATCCCGATGGAATGCCCGCGACATCCGGGCACCCAGGTGCTGAAGTTGCCGGACTCCCCCGACCTGCCCGTGGTGATGTTGGCACGGCTCTCGCTGAGCTTCCCGGTGCTGATCTGCGCGGTGCCGCTGCACTACATCGACTTCGCCCGCGCCGAGGGCAAGCGGTCGTTGGTGGTGGGGTGGTTCTCCGACGGTGGCATCGCCAACAACTTCCCCATGCAGTTCTTCGACCGGCTGATGCCGCGCCGACCCACCTTCGGCATCAACCTCGCCAACGAGCACCCGGACTTCCCCGACTCCGACGTCTACCAGATGCCCCAGACCGGTCAGCGGCTGGTGCGCAGTCTGCCGATCACCTCGGTGATCGGCCTGTTCGCGGGCATGAAGCGCACCTGGCAGGACTGGTCGGACCAGCTGCAGACCGAGGTGCCCGGGTTCCGTGACCGGATCGTCGAGGTGGCCATGCACCAGGGCGAGGGTGGCCTCAACCTGGCCATGCCGGCCGAGATCATCGCCGCGCTGTCGTCGCGCGGTGACGAGGCCGGGCGGCGGCTGCTCGAGTTCGACCTGGAGGCCCACCGCTGGATCAGGTTCCGCACCGCCATGAGCTCCTTGTCGGAGGTGCTCGAACAACTGCAGCAGCCCCACGACCCGCTGCCCGAGCCCTGGCAGGGGAGCTACAAGTTCTCCTCCCACCGGCAGGAGACGCTCACCCGTGACGAGTTCGACCAGCTGGTGGCACTGGCCCGCGCGTGGCGGGCCGACAACTATCCGGCCACCGGTGAGGGGAATCCGCGCCCGGTGCCTCGCCTGCGGCACGTGCTGCGCACCTGAACCTGGGTCATCCGGAGCCTGGGGCATCCGAATCCCGGGTTCACCTTGGGTTCCGGCGCGTCCGAAACCCCGGCACTGGCCGAATCCTCGGGTCACCCAGGGCCGGGCTCCTGACCCAATCGTGCCGATTGTGTGCTCTGGCACCAGTCGTGCGGCTGTGGCAGCAACAATCGCCGTCAGACGACACGATCGGCACGATTCACCCCCCGGCCATGCGTGTCATCGGGGCTGGTCCCGCCTAACCGCGCCCCCAGAACAGCCGATCCGTGACCCGAGCCGAGCGTCGGGAGGCCCGGCTCCACTCCTCCAACAACTCCGAGGCCTGGCCGAACCCCCTCCCCAGCAGGTGTGACATGGCCGCCAGGTCGCGGGCATCGGTGGGGATGGCGTCGCTGCGGCGCGCCTTGGTCAGCACGATGGCGTTGCGCAGGCGGCTGGCGAGTTCCCAGCTCTGCAGCAGCTTCTGCGAGTCCAACGGATCGAGGATGCGCAACTGCGACAACCGGTCGAGGGCAGCCACCGTCGAGGTCGTGCGCAGGTCGGGGCACTCGTGCGCGTGCTGCAACTGCAGCACCTGCACCGTCCACTCCACGTCGCTGAGTCCGCCGCGGCCGAGCTTCACGTTGCGGCCCGGATCCTGTCCCCGCGGCATGCGTTCGGTCTCCATGCGCGCCTTGAGTTTCCGGATCTCCGCCAACTGCAGCCGGTTCAGGCCACCCTCGGGCCAGCGCAGGCCAGCCACCGAGTCGAGCACTGCGGCCACCGTCGCGGGATCGCCGGCGCCGTGGTCGGCCCGCAGGAGTGCCTGCGCCTCCCAGGTGTCGGCCCATCGTCCGTAGTAGGCGATCGTCGACGAGACCGACCTCACCATCGGGCCCCCCTTGCCCTCCGGACGCAGGTCGGCATCGATGGGCAGGGCCGGGTCGGGACCAGCCGACCCGAGCGCCTGGCGCAGCCGCGCCACCATGGCGGTCGCCTTCGAGCCCGCCTCGGGGTCGTCGGAGTCGGCGTGGACGAAGATGGCGTCGGCATCCGAGCCGTAGCTCTGCTCCCGCCCGCCCCACCGTCCCATGGCGATCACGCCCAGGGTGGGTGCCTCGGGCACGTCGCGGGCGATCGCCTCGAGGGTGACATCGATGGTGGCGCTGGTGAGCTCACTGAGCGCGCGACCGAGCGTGGCCAGGTCGATCCGGCCGAGCAGGTCGGCCACGCAGATGCGGAAGAGTTCCCGCCGACGCTGGGCGCGCACCGCCCTGACGGCACCGTCGACCTGGTCATGTCGCTGGACGGCAGCGCGCATCGAGGCGCGCACCTGCGCCAGGTCACGGGGCACCAGTTCGGCATCGGAGGCCATGATCTGCACGGCCTCGGGGTCCCGCTTCAGCAGGTCGACCACGTAGCGGGAACTCGACAGGATGGTGGCCAGCCGATGGGCGGTCTGCCCCGAGTCGCGCAGGGTGCGCAGGTACCAGGGAGTGTTGCCCAAGGACTCGCTCACCTGCCTGAACGCCAGCATGCCGGCGTCCGGGGAGGGAGCCTCGGCGAACCAGCCCAACATCGCCGGCATCAACTGCCGCTGGATCTCGGCGCCACGGTTCAACCCACTGGTCAGTGCCTGGATGTGGCGCAGGGCGGCGTCGGGGTCGGAGAACCCGAGCACCCGCAGCCGGTCACGCGCCGCCTGGGGGGTGAGTGCCAACTCCTGCGAACTGATCCGGGTGGCGGCCTCGACCAGGGGGGAGTAGAAGATGCGCTGGTGCAGCCTCAGCACCTTCTGGGCAGACTGCCTGAACTGGGTCATCACCTCGTCGCCGCCGCGCAGCCCGATGCCCCGCCCCAGCCGTCGCAGACCATCGGGATCGCTGGGCAGGAGGTGGGTGCGGCGCATCCTGAACAGCTGCACCCGGTGCTCGAGGAGCCTCTGGAATCGGTAGGCCGTGCCCAGTTCGACACCGTCGCGGCGTCCGATGTAGCCGTGGTCGACCAGTTCCTGCAGGGCAGTGAGCGTCGCTCGGGCGCGCAGCCGGTCGTCGGCTCGTCCGTGCACCAACTGCAGCAATTGCACGGTGAACTCGGTGTCGCGCAGCCCTCCCGACGACAGCTTGATCTCCCGGTCTGCCTCCTTGGCCGGGATGGTGCGGATCACCCGCTGTCGCATCGCCTGGGTCTCGGCGAGGAAGTGTTCGCGTTCGGCGGCCCGCCACACCAGCGGCTGCACGATGTCGAGGAACCCCTGCCCGACCTCGGCGTCGCCGGCGACCACGCGTGCCTTCAACATGGCCTGGAACTCCCAGTTGGAGGCCCACTTCTCGTAGTAGCTGCGCATCGACCCCAGCGTGCGCACGAGTGCCCCGGCCTTGCCCTCGGGACGAAGCCCCGCGTCCAACTGCCAGATCGAGCCGGCTGCCGTGTGGGACGAACAGATCCGGGTCATCGCAGCCGCGACCCTGGTCGCCAGTTGGACGGCCTGGTCGCTGGTCGCGGGTTCACCGGTCGCCGGGTCGACCCCCGGTTCGGCCACGAAGAGCACGTCGACGTCGGAGATGTAGTTGAGTTCCTGGGCCCCGGCCTTGCCCAGCCCGATCACGGCCATCCGGGTGGCCTCGTGGCCCGGCACCTCCCGCTGGGCGAGCACCAGGGTTGCCTGCAGCACGGCGTCGGCGAGGTCGGCCAGTTCGGCCGCGATGTCGGGCAGCACGCCCTGCGGGTCGGGGTGGGCGAGGTCGCGGGCGCTGATGCGCAGCAGGTGGCGCTTGTTGGCCCGCTTCAGCGCGTCGACCGCCTCGAGCTGGCTCCATCCCTCGACGGTGCACCGTGCCATCAGGTCGGCGGCGATGTCGGGCGCGGGCACCCGTTCGGGGGTGGGCTCCAGCACCTCGACGTCCTCGGGGTGTTGGACGAGGTGTTGGGCCAGGGCACTGCTTCCCCCGAGCACCAGCACCAATCGCTGCGCCCACTCCTGGTTCTGGGCGAGTCGCGGTCGCAACTCGGGGGCGGCCGGCAGCAGCCGGGTCAGTTCCTCCAGAGCCAGGTCGGGATCGGCCACCCGGTCGAACAGGTCGAGCCACCGTCCCTCGGCCAGCCAGACCGGCGGCTGGTGTCCGATCAGTTCGGTCAGCGACCGGACAAGTGTCGCGGAGCGGGTGGCGTCGAGGAAGCCCCGGCGTGCCAGCTCGCCTGGTGTGGTCGAGAGGCGGGTCACGTCAAGAGCCTATGCTCAAGCGGTTGGCAGTCGTTTGGGTGCCGGTAACCCGTGAGACAACTTCGGGCCACCCGCGCCTCCTAGTGTCGTCGAGGTGACCATCGTGGCAGCAAGACAGGACCAGGCCCTGCGGCGGGTCATCGCTGCCTTCGTGGCCGAACTCGAAGCCCTGGTCCCGCAGACCAAGGAGGTCACCACGCGGCCGGCGGCGAGCGACGAACGCCACCTGCGTGACCGCGCCGGTCGGGGGATGGTGCTGCTGACCGATGCCCTGCAGACCCTCGGGTCCCCCACCACCACCCGTCCCGAGAGCTGGGGCACCCACCTCCGTCACCGCGCCCTGGCCGAGCAGGCCCTCGCCGAGGTCTCGGAGTCGGTGCTGGGACGCGACTCGGCCGCCAGCCTGACCCAGCAGGCGCGACGGCTGCTCGCCGATGTCGTCACAGAACTCGACCATCCCAAGCTGCCGGCCGCGGTCGACACCCTGTTCGGCGTCGCCCGGCTCATCGACTACCTGCGCGGCTCACTCGTCGACGCCGTCTCGGTGTCGTTGCGCCACGGCTCCCCCGCCCCAGCCATCGCCCTGACGGAGGCGACCCGTGCCCTGGCGATCGCGCTCGGGGAACGGCACCCGGGGGCCACTCTCGAGGTGAGGGTGCCACCCGCCGCTGCCGTGCAACTGGACGCCCTCGGCGAGGGTCCGGTGCACACACGGGGCACCCCGCCGAACGTGATCGAACTGCCGGTCGAACTGTTCCTCGAGTTGACCACGGGACTACGTCGCTGGGACGAGCGGGTGGCCGAGACCTACGCGTCGGGCGCCCACGTCAACGCCTTCGAAGCGATGCTGCCGGTCATCGACCTCGGACGACGTCAGCTGCTCTGAGTCGGCCCCACGCGCTCAGAGCAGGGGCAGGTACTTGGCCACTTCGAAAGGGGTGACCTGGCTGCGGTACTCCTCGAACTCCGCCCGCTTGTTGCGCAGGAAGAAGTCGAAGACGTGGCTGCCGAGCGTGTCGGCGACCAGTTCGGACTGCTCCATGGCGCGGATCGCCTCGTCGAGATTGCGGGGCAGTTCATCGATGCCCATCGCGGACCGCTCCCGGTCGGTGAGCTGCCAGACGTCGTCGGCGGCCTCGTCGGGCAGTTCGAACTCGTTCTCGATGCCCGACAGTCCGGCCGCCAGGATCAGCGCGTAGGCGAGGTAGGGGTTGCAGGCAGAATCGAGGGAACGCAGTTCCACCCGGGCCGACGACGGCTTCTCCTGGTTGAACATCGGCACCCGCACCAGCGCGGAACGGTTGCTTCGTCCCCAGCACACGTAGCTGGGTGCCTCGGATCCACCGACCAGACGCTTGTAGGAGTTCACCCACTGGTTGGTGATCGCGGTGATCTCCTTGGCGTGGTGCAGCAGTCCGGCGACGAAGTGTCGTCCGGTCTTCGACAGTCGCGCCTCGTCGGCGGCGTCGTAGAAGGCGTTGGTGTCACCCTCGAACAGGCTCAGGTGGGTGTGCATGCCCGAGCCGGCGTGGTCCGAGAAGGGCTTGGGCATGAAGGTGGCGCGGATGCCCGAGGCGACGGCCACCTCACGGACCACGGTGCGGAAGGTCATGATGTTGTCGGCCATGGTGAGCGCGTCGGCGTAGCGCAGGTCGATCTCGTGCTGCCCGGGCGCGGCCTCGTGGTGGCTGAACTCGACCGAGATCCCCATCTGCTCGAGCATCTCGATGACGTCGCGGCGGAAGTCAGTTCCTCGTCCCAAGGTGGTGTGGTCGAAGTAGCCACCCATGTCGAGGGGCTCGATCGGCTCGCCGGGGGCGGTGTCCTTGAGCAGGAAGAACTCGATCTCAGGATGGGTGTAGAAGCTGAACCCCATGTCGGAGGCCTTCTTCATGGCCCGCTTCAGCACATACCTCGGGTCGGCGTAGCTCGGGGATCCGTCGGGCAGGGCGATGTCGCAGAACATGCGAGCGGTGCCCCGGCGCTGCTGGCGCCACGGCAGGTGAGTGAAGGTGCTCGCGTCGGGCTTGGCCGTCATGTCGGACTCGTAGACCCGGGCGTAGCCCTCGATCGCCGAGCCGTCGAAGCCGATCCCGTCGGCGAAGGCTCCCTCGAGTTCGGCCGGGGCGATCGCCACGGACTTGAGCGAGCCCAGCACGTCGGTGAACCACAGGCGCACGAAGCGGATGTCCCGCTCCTCCATAGCGCGCAGCACGAACTCGGTCTGCCTGTCCATGGCCTCAGTCTGCCCTCTCGCGTGTAACAACTGCGTTACGGTCCGCCGCCCCACGAGGGCTGGTCCGGCACCCGGGGCAGCCCCGTACCCCTTGCCTACACTGTGCCCATGGCGCAACCGGGATGGTATCCAGACCCGTCGGGACGACCCGGTCACCTGCGCTGGTGGGACGGGTCGGCGTGGGCCGGCGACACCGTCCCGTCCCGGGGGACACCGAACCGGGGCGGGCAGGGCCCGACCCGCACCACCCCGGGAGGTCCGCCGCAGGGTCGTCCTCCCCGGGGGTGGGCATGGTTCCTGCTGGTCGGTGTGGTCGTCGTGGGCGTGTCCCTGGCCCTGGTGGTCCGGGGGTGGTCCCGTTCCGACCGGGTGGAGGAGGACACCAACTCGTCCACCCCCACCATCTCGCAGTGGGACGAGACCTCGACCCCGACGGCCGAGCCCTCACGACCCGACGGCTCGGACGGCACCCAGCGCACCTGCCCGGTCGTGCTCGAAGCCAACCAGAGCGGCGTCGCGGCCGGACGCCTCACCGGCGGTGGCATCTCGTACGTGCCGGTCGAAGGCTGGACCGTCACGACCCGGCCGAGCGTGGACTGGGCCGACGACCAAGCCGGGCAAACGGTGCCGGTGTTCAAGTCCTGGATCGCCGGGATCACCATCGGGCAGGTCGACACGGCCGATTTCAGTGACGATCCACGCACGGCCGCCGCACGCATCCTCAGTTGCGAGGCCTCGTCCCAGTACTACCCGGGCTACCGCGGGCACACCGTGCTCAGCCAGCAGGCGATCACGGTCGACGGACGCTCCGGGTGGCGACTGCGCGGCGAGGTGCGCGACGACTACTACCCCGAGGTGAAGGGCGACACCCTCGACATCATCGTGCTCGACGTCGGACGACCCGGGAAGCTGGCCTTCTTCCGGGGAATGGCCCCCATCGATCGCCCTGAGTTCCAGCAGCCCGTCGACCTGGCGGCGACCACGATCCGGGTCGTGGGGTGACGGGCCTGATCCCGACCGCCTCCTAGACTGGGCGCATGTCGCAGCCAGGCTGGTACCCCGATCCGTCCGGACAACCGGGCCAGTTCCGCTTCTGGGACGGCGCGCAATGGAGCCAGCAGACGACCGCCAACCCCGCCCAGACCCCGCCACCACGCGGTGGGCAGGCGCCCCCGCCACGTCGGTCGGGGGGTGCCGGACGGTGGGTACTGCTGGTCGTGGGAGTACTGGTCGTGGCCCTGGTGGGTTTCCTCGTGGTCCGCGGCCTGGGCGGACGCACCACCACCATCGCCGAGGACACCAACTCGTCCACGCCCACCGTCTCGCAATGGGACGAGACCTCCACCCCCACCCAGACCCCCTCGCCCACCAACCCCGAGTCGTCGGGTGGCGTGGAGGTCGCCTGCCCCGAGGGCGGCGGCGACAGCGGCAAGAGTGCCCAGAACGGACGACTGACCGGTGGCAGCATCTCGGTGGTGTCGCTCGGCTGGGAGTCGGGCGGTTTCAGCCTGCCGTGGATGTATGACACCTCATCGGAACTCAAGCAGATCACCAGCAGGTGGGTGAGCGTGAACGCCGTCGGCGCCCTGCGCGTGGCAGACGGGTTCGAGGCTCCCGAACCGGCCGCCCGGGTGATGATGAGCTGCTTCGCCAGCTCCGGCTACTACCGGGGGTTCACCGGACGAACCGACGTGGTCAGCGAGGCCATCACCATCGACGGCCATCAGGCCTACCACCTGCGCTCCGAGATCTTCGTCGGCGACCAGGGTCCCGACATCAAGGGTGACGTGGTCGACGTCGTCGTCGTCGACACGGGCAACCCGGAGTCGGTCGGGGTCTACGTCAACTCGGCGACCATTGGCGACTCCGCCACCCAGGCCGAGGTCGACCGTTCGATGGCCAGCATCAAGGTCGGCTGATCGTCAGACCACCTGCCGACGCTGATGTGGGTGGGTGGTCGACCGGATGGTCAGGACTTGAACGGGCCCCAACCCTGCTTGTCGTCGCCGTCGTCGTCCTCGTCGTCGTTCCAGCGAGGGTCGTTGTCCCAGGCCTCGTTGCGTTCGGCCACGTGGGCGAGCGCCTGCTGGGCCTCGGCCCGCGACGGGTAGGGGCCGAGCCGGTCCTCGGCCTTGCAGCCCTCGGCCACCTCGACGGTCTTGTGCACCAGACAGTAGTAGTACTGGTCGGACACCTCACGACTCCTTGCTCGGCACGGGCTCGGGCCGGGGTCGTAGAATCGGGCGGGTGAATCCTGTTGTGGCCCACCCGATCAGTTCTGAGCGACCCGTTCCCGGTTCGATTGCACGCCCCCACTACGTGGGCAAACGGGCTCCTTCACCGTACACGGGTAGCCATGTGCAGTCGGCGGAGACGATCGAACTCATGCGGGAGTCATCGCGGATCGCGTGCCAGGCCATGCACGAGGCGGCCAAGGCGATCGCCCCCGGGGTGACCACCGACCAACTCGACAAGGTGGCCCATGAGTTCATGCTCGACCACGGCGCCTACCCCTCGACCCTGGGCTACCGGGGTTTCCCCAAGTCCTCGTGCACCTCGGTCAACGAGGTGATCTGTCATGGCATCCCCGACGCCCGTCCGCTCGAGGACGGCGACCTGGTGAAGATCGACGTCACGGCCTACAAGAACGGTGTGCACGGCGACAACTGCGCCACCTTCTACTGCGGTGAGGTGGACGAGGCCTCCCGCCTCCTGACCGAGCGCACGCAGGAGGCCATGAACCGCGGTATCCGCGCGGTGAAGCCCGGTCGTCCGTTGTCGGTGATCGGACGGGTGATCGAGTCCTACGCCTCGCGCTTCGGCTACGAATCAGTGCGTGAGTACACCGGCCACGGAGTGCACACGGCCTTCCACTCGGGTCTGGTGGTGCTCCACTACGACGAACCGCGCCTCGACACCCCCATCGAGGTGGGGATGACGTTCACCATCGAGCCGATGCTGGCGATGGGGTCGGCCAAGAACCACCAGTGGGACGACAACTGGACCGTCGTCACCAACGACGGCTCGAGGGTGGCGCAGTTCGAACAGACGATCGTGGTCACCCCGGACGGAGCCGAGGTGCTGACGCTCCCGATGGAGGGGATGACCCCGGCCCCCAACGGGCCCGCTCCCGTGCTGCCCTGAGTTCGGGGGAGGCGCGCGTCACCCCTCCTGCGAGGAACCTCGATGCTCTTGCCGGGGTCGGCGTGATGTGACGAACTGCACATCGAAATCGCCGTGTGTCGGTGGGAGGGTCGCGAGCGCCCCGGCTGGGCCGCCAGTAGCGTTCCATCTGCGGGTCACTCTTCAGGCATCGTCCCGTTCCCCCCGAGCAAGGGACCGGCCTCCCCCGTTGTACTGAGACGGTCTCCCTGGGACGAGTGAGAAGAGTGACCCGCCACACCGCCTCACCCTCGACCGAGGGTGAGGCGAATTTGTTCCAGGTCGCCGGGCGAGCGCGCTGGCCCCCGCGTGCCGCTGGGATGATAAGGACGAGTTGGCCTGTAAGCCGGGTTCTGTACGCCGAAGCGCGGTGATCATCCATCTGCGACGGCTGTTGCCAACCGCCTTCCACCGAAGTGGTGCGACCTACCCGAACGCTCGGGCGAGCAGCCCTCGAACACGTTCTGTCTGGTCTTGCTCCGGGTGGGGTTTACCGAGCCACTCCAGTCACCTGGAGTGCTGGTGGTCTCTTACACCACCGTTTCACCCTGACCAACCGAAGTTGGCGGTCTGTTCTCTGTGGCACTGTCCCGCGGGTCACCCCGGGTGGGTGTTACCCACCACCCTGCTCTGAGGAGCCCGGACTTTCCTCGACAGTTTCCTGCCGCGATCACCCGGCCAACTCGTCCGTCGCACCAGTGTAGTGCCGGTGACGCCCGCTGGCGCTCGGGCCGACTGTGGGGTCAGTCCCGCTGGCGCTCGGGTGCACCGGTGGTCAGCACCGCTGACGGTCAGGCCACCTCGAAGCCGACCTTGCCCTCCACCGGATCGGCCTTGACCAGCCGCACCCGCGCCTCGTCACCCAGTTCGAGATCGCCGCTGACACGAGCCTCGATGGCCGGCTCGACGATCGAGACGATGCCTTGGTCCTCGCGCTTGTCATCCACCTGGATCACCACTCCCGTGAACACCTGCCCGACCTTGTCGGAGAGCACGAGGGCCTCGACCAGGTCGGTGATGCCGCGCTCGAAGGCCTTGGCCCGACGATCGGACTCGGCCATCTCGTCCGGCAGGGACGGCAGTGCCGCCAGCGCCCACTCGGGCACGGGCTGGCCCGCCGAGAGGGCCACGCAGACCTCGAGCACGTAACGGTCGACGAGCCGTCGCAGGGGTGCGGTGGTGTGGGCATAGTTGGCCGCCAGCGCCCCGTGGACGAGTTGGTCGGCCGCCAGGCCGTCCTTGATGACGGTGTAACCGGCGCCGCGGAACAACCGGACGCAGCTCATCATCATCGCCTGCGCCACCGGGTTGGTGACGTCGAGCGCGCCGACGAACTCCGCATAGGACATCGACTCGGGCCAGGGCAGCTTGAGGGTGTGCGCGACGGCCCGGAGCTGGCGGACGACCTCGCGGTCGGGCGGCGGCAGTGTGCGCAGGATGCCGACCCCGGCCTCGAGCATCACCTGGGCGGCGGCCATCCCCGTCATCAGTGAGATCTGCGCGTTCCAGTTCTCGTTGGGCAGGCTGGAGCGGTGCGTGAGTCGCCAGCCGCCCGACCGGGAGGTGTCGACGACCTGCTCGGGCAGATTGAGGGAGACACCGCCGCGCTCGACCTCCAACTGCTGACGCAGATCACCCACCTCTCGCAGCAACTGCATCACGGGCCCGGCCTGGCCGTTGTCGAGCTTGGCCTGCTCGGTGGGATAGTCCAGTCGCTCCCGGCTGACCACGAGTGCCCGGGACACTGCCGTGGCGGTGACCTGACCGTGGGCGTCGAGATCGAGCCGCCACACGATGGCCGGGCGTGGTCTGCCGTCGGCGAGCAGCGATGCGGCCGCCTCGCTCAGCACGGGTGGATGCAGGGGGAAGCGTCGGTTGGGCGCGTACAGGGTCTGCCCTCGGCGGTGGGCCTCGGCGTCGATCGGCCCGCCCGGAGCCACCCAGGCGGCGACGTCGGCGATGGCGTAGAGCACCGTGTAGCCCTGCTTCGCCTTCTCGATGTACATGGCCTGGTCGAGGTCCATCGACCCTTCCGGGTCGATGGTGACGAAGGGCACGTCGGTCAGGTCGTCGTAGGTTCGGCTGGAGTCGTAGCCGGACGACGCCACCCGCTCGGCCTCGGCGACCACCTCGGCGGGGAACTCCAGGGGCGCCCCGATCTCGTCACAGAGTCGATCGAAGCCTGTCTTGATGGCGGCGGGGAATCCCTCGTCCGCACGCAAGTGGCGAACCGGCATGAAGCCCTCCTGGTCACTGGTCGTCCGGTGCCCGCAGCCGCGGACCCCTCGGCCAGTCTTGCGCGCCGGGGGCTCGCACGGGGAGCAACCGTGCCAATCCGGGGCGGCCGGGTCGCCCGGCACGCGCCCTCGGCGGATGGCTCGGCACCCAATCGTGCGAGATGTGTGCTGTGGTGGCAATGGTGGCCACTGGCGAGCAACAATCGCCATCAGCGCACACGATCCGCACGATTGGCGGGGCGAGATCATGGGTCACGCCGTGAGGTCACCCCATCCGAGGGGGCGCCGCAGCGGTTGGGCTGGGCCGGTCCCCGCCCTCCGCCGGCGTGCTCCCCCCAGTCGTCCGAGTTCTCTGGGGCTGAGGAGCGGGATCAGTTCGGCCAGGATCCCGTCCGGATCGCTGAGGATGCGTCGCGGGGAGACATGAAGCAGTCGCCACCCCGTCGACTCAACCCGGTTGTGGCGGATCCAGCCCGCCTCGACCGCGGCCGGAGCGGAGTGGTGTTCCCGGCTGTCGACCTCGACGCCCACCCGTGATTCGACAAAGGCCGAGTCGAGGAAGCAGTGGCCCCCGGTCGGGAAGTCGAGGCGATGATTGGCCTTCCAGCCTCGCAGTCCGGCACGCCGGTAGAAGTCGTGCAGGTCGAGTTCGGCGGGCGACCACGGCCCGCGCCCGGCACGCACCATCACCTGCCTCCACGCCTTGCGCAGGCCTAACGGGGCCAGGTCACGCGCCTCCAACAGGCGGGGCACCGAGAAGGCATTGGTCCTGAGTCCTTCGGTCAGCAGAGCCCAGTCGCCGTGCTGGGCCGCCCACAGTGCGGCCGCTGCCGGTGTCTGGAACCACCAGGGCCCGGCACCCCACACCAGTGGGTCGGGCCACTGGATCGCGTGGAGCGTGACCTCCGGCGGGGCAGCGTGGCGAGGCAGCCTGACGACCGAGGCATCGACGCCGGTGAGCCCCACCAGTCCCGGACGGAAGAGGTGGGCGGCGCTGCGCCCGAGCAGGACCGCCCTCGGTTCCCACAGGCGGAGCGCGACCATCACGTGCTCCGGGTCATAGGCGATCCCGGCCGCCAGCACCACGCCGGGGAACACTCGGAGGAGTTCGCCCCGGGCGACGGCACGCGCGACCTGGCCCCTCAGCGCAAGATGGTCACGCACCCGGAGACAGCCGTGTTCCTGACGGAGTACGTGGTCGAGGTCTGGTGATCGTGGGCGCACGGATCGACGATGGCTGCAGATGCGGGCATGGCGCCCGGCCTTCCGCCGACCTGTGGACAACTCTTGCGCCATCGCGAACAGCTGTGGAAAACCTCACCATGCGCTCGCCGCTGTGGGCGAGGCCTTGGCGCAGCCGCCGAGCGCGGTACCCAGCCTGGCCCGGCGCAGCCACGGCCGAGGCTTGGCGCGGGTATCCAGCCGGACCGCCCGGACCCGATCACTGCCCTGGCCGAATCGTGCCGATCGTGTGCCGTGGCGGCGATTGTTGCGCCCACGGCACCACTTCTGGCACCAGACGACACGATCCGCACGATTGCCGACCGAGACCCGAGGCACCCAAACGCCGAGGGCAGCCGAACCCAGCGGCCAGAAACTCAGGAGAAGGACTGACCCGTCCGCACCAGGATGCGTCCACATTCCTCGCAGTGCAGCACCTGATCGGGTGCGGCCTTGCGGAAGGCCCGCAGGTCGGCCTCATTGATCTCGAGGCGGCAACCGGTGCAGCGACCCCGCTCGAGCGCGGCCGCCCCACTGCCGTGCTTGGCGCGCAGCAGGTCGTACTCGGCGAGCAGCGCATCGGGGATGACACGCGCCTGGTTCTCGCGCTCGGCGGTCAGGGCCGAGCGCTGGTCGTCCAGTTGTGCCATGGCGGCGTTCCGCTTGCCGATCACGAGGCGAGCGTGGCCGTTCACCTGCTCCTTGCGGGCGGCGATGGCGTCACGTTCAGAGGTGAGGTCCTCGATCATCTGCATCACCTCGAGCTCGTCGTCCTCCAGCTTGGCGATGCGTCCCTTGAGGTGCTCGGTCTCGTCGACGAGGCCACGCAGGGCCTTCGGATCGGTGATGGCACCGGAGTCGATGCGTTGCTGGTTGCGCTCGAGTCGCTGGCGGGCCGGGTTGAGATCACCCTCGACCCGCTCCTGGTCGGCCTCGGCGTCGGAGAGGCGGGCCTCCGCGGCCACCAGTTCCTCGTCCACCGAGCGGCGTTCGACGGCGAGCTCGTTGAGTTGGGCCAGTTCTGGCAGGTGCGCGCGGCGGTGCTCGTTCTGCAGCACCTGCGCATCGATCGCGGCGAGGTCGAGCAGGCGCAGCTGGTCAGCGGGGTCGGCGAGCATCTCAGGGGGTCCTTCCGCGGCAATCTTGAGGTGTCGGACGACTGTACCGCGACCGCGCGCTGCCCTCGTCCGTCACGCTTGTCTTGACGTCAAGACATCTGCGCCCTCGTGCAAGGATGGTGCCCATGGCAGACCCCGCAGGCCCGTTGCTCAAGCGACTGGCCCTTCCGGTGTACGTGCCCAGCATGTTGTCGGCCGCCGGTGGTCAGGCACTGATGCCGATGTTGCCGCTGATCGCCATCCAGCTCGGCTACTCCCCCGCCGCCTCGGCGCTGCTCATCTCGATCATCGGGCTGATGGCCATCGTGGGCCCCATCCCGCTCGGGGTGATGATGGAGCGCACGGGCGAGCGGCCCGCCATGATCCTGGCGGCGGTGCTGGTGATCGCCTCGTCGCTCGCAGGCATCGCCATCCTGGATGCGGGCCCGAGCGCCACCACCCGCAGCCTGTTGGTGCTGCTGCTGGTGGTCGACGGCATCGCCGGTGAGGTGTGGGATCTCGGGCGCCAGACCTACCTCGGCGCCGAACTCCCCCACCACCTGCGCGGACGGGCCATGAACTTCTTCGGCGGCATGATGCGCGTCGGCGGCGTGGTCGGCCCCTCGCTGGGTGCTGGCGCCTACGCCATCGCCGGCTTCCAGGGCTCGTACGCGCTGCGGATCGTGCTGATGGCCACAGCCGCGGCGATGGTGCTGGTCTTCCTCGTTCCCTCCAGCGGACGACGGGCGGTGCCCACCACCGCTGTCACCGGTACCAAGGGCGGGCTGTACGGGCATGTCGTCCGCGCCATCCTGATCGTCGGCGTCGGGCTGACGGGACTGATCATCGCCCGGCTCAACGTCTCGGTGCTGCTGCCCCTGGTGGGCCAACACATCGGCCTGAACCCTCGCGACATCTCCTTGGTCTTCGCCCTCGGCATGGCCCTGGAGATCGTGCTGTTCCTGCCGGCGGGCGTACTGCTCGACCGTTGGGGACGGGCGGTGATGGGTGGTCTGTGCTGCCTCGGGTTGGGCGTGGGGTTCGTGCTCATCGCGCTGGTCGACCGCCTCGGGGCCATCGTGTGGGGAGCGGTCGCCTGGTACGTGATCGCTCGGTTGGTGATCTCGTTCGGCAACTCGCTGGGCTCGGGCATCGTCAAGACCCTCTCGGTCGACCTCACCCCGGCGTTCCGCCGGGCAGCCCACATGGGCCTCTACAACTCGATCACCGGCGCCGGCGTACTGCTGGGCCCCGCCGTCGTGGCGGCGGTGACTGCTGCCGCCGGGGTGCTGGTGGCCGCGGCCGCCACCGGTGGCCTCACCCTGGCCGGTGGGGCGTGGTTGTTCGCGGTACTGCCGCGCTACGCCCCCGGCTGGCACGGACGCCAACCCGACTACCAACCCGACCCGATCCTCGCCGAGCGGGTTCCCGAGGAGTCCTGAGCCCACCGCCGGTCTCCCGATCGTGGCCCGACCAGCCCTGCCCGGTGACGGAGGTCCCCCGGCAGCGAAGACCGAGAGCCGCGTGACATCATGCGCGCATGGCATCGATGGAGTCCGCCGCGGACCGCACGTTCCGACTGCGCTGGGAGCGCTGGTCACCCGACATCCGCAGTGGCCTGGCCGCGGTCCACCACGATCGCGTCGACGAGGTGCTGGCCAGGGTCGAGACGATCCTGAGGAGCGCGGCCGCGGCTCGTCCCGACGACCTGCGAGAACTGGACGAGGCCCGACTGCTGCGTCCCGACTGGCTGCAGGATCCTTCGATGATGGGCTATGTCGCCTACACCGATCGGTACGCCGGCACCCTCACCGGGGTCGGTGAGAGGCTCGATCACCTCACCTCGCTGGGCGTCAGCTACCTGCACCTGATGCCCCTGCTGCGTCCCCGCGAGGGGGCGAACGACGGTGGCTATGCGGTGGCCGACCACCGCAGCGTCCGCCCCGATCTGGGCACCATGGACGACCTGTCCGCCCTCGCCGCGCAACTGCGTGAGCGCGGCATGTCGTTGGTGCTCGACCTGGTGGTCAACCACGTCGCCGCCGAACACGAGTGGGCCGAGCGCGCCATCGCCGGTGACCAGAAGTATCGCGACTACTTCATCACCTACCCCGACCGCACCGAACCCGATGCCTGGGAGCGCACCCTGCCCGAGGTCTTCCCCGACTTCGCCCCGGGCAACTTCACCTGGAACGAGCGGATGGGACGTTGGGTCTGGACGACCTTCAACGCCTACCAGTGGGACCTGAACTGGGCCAACCCCGACGTCTTCTGCGAGTTCCTCGACATCATCTGCACGTTGGCGAACCGTGGCGTGGAGGTGTTCCGGCTCGACGCCATCGCCTTCATCTGGAAGCGGCTGGGAACCACCTGCCAGAACCAGCCCGAGGTGCACCAGCTCACCCAGGCCCTGCGGCAGGCCGTCCGCATCGCCGCCCCGGCCGTCGCCTTCAAGGCCGAGGCCATCGTCAGCCCCGACGACCTGATCGCCTACCTCGGCGCCGGTGAGCACCACGGTCTGGTCAGCGACATGGCGTACCACAACTCGCTGATGGTGCAGCTGTGGAGTTCCTTGGCCGCCCGCGACACCCGGCTCACCGAGGTGGCGCTCGACCGGTTCGCCGCCAAACCCACGACCACCACGTGGGGCACCTACGTGCGTTGTCACGACGACATCGGGTGGGCGATCACCGATGCGGACGCCGCAGCAGCGGGACTCGACGGGTTCGCGCACCGTGCCTTCCTCTCGGACTTCTATGCTGGCCTGGCCCCGGGTTCCTTCGCGCGGGGACTGGTCTTCCAGCACAACCCGGCCACCGGTGACCGCCGCATCAGCGGCTCGTGCGCCAGCCTCGCCGGCCTCGAGACCGCGCTGACCAGCGAGGACGAGGGCCGGATCACCGACGCCGTGGCGCGCCACCTCATGCTGCACGCCGTGGTGATGGGTTTCGGCGGCGTACCCCTGCTCTACATGGGCGACGAACTGGGCATGCTGAACGATGCCGACTGGGCCACCGAAGCCGGCCACGAGGACGACAACCGATGGGTGCACCGCCCACGCATGGACTGGGACCTGCTGGCCGCAGCCGAGGCCGACCACGCCAGCCCCCACGGTCGCATCCTGGTGGGGATGCGGCACCTGATCGGCGTGCGCCGACGCACTCCTCACCTGCATGCCTCGGTCGAGTCGCGGGTCGTGCCATCCCCCGACCCGCGCCTGCTGGTGCTGCGCCGCGACCACCCCGTGGGTGCCATGCTGCAGGTCTACAACTTCTCGGAGCAGACCGTCTGGGTCGATGCCCAGCCCTTCGCCGATGCGCTGGGCCCCGCCGCCGGCGACCTGATCAGTGGGCACCGCTGGAACCTGGCGACCGATCGGGTGTCCATCCAGCCCTACCAGCCCTTGTGGTGGGTCGCCGATCGGTAGACCGGACACCCCCGCCCGGCAGCGTCCCCGGCCCGTCGGGGCTGGGGCGAACCCTCAGTCGCTGACGGCGGCACCACCGCCGTGCCCGGCGTCGCTGGCCCCGTCCTCGGGCCGTGTGTAGCGGGCGATGGGAGTCGTTCCCCTGACGTCGGTGAAGTGGCCACCGGATCGCCAGTGGTCGACCATCGCCCGGTGCAGACGGGACTCGGTCGGCAGGTCGTCCAGCCCGTAGGGCAACTCGCGGCCCGACTCGGGCTCGATGTTGAAGGCGAAGTAATAGGCGTCGCGGTCGCCGGGGCTGGTCTCGCCCAGGTCCCACAGCGACTGGAAGGCAGCGATGTTCGAGCCGGGCACCAGGGTGGGCAGCACCGGGTCGAGCAACCACGAGTGGCATCCGTACAGCCGCAGCGGTCCGACTTCGGGGTAGTACTTCTCGAACAGGGCGCCCGCCCGCGCGAAGTCGCTGGCGACGACGGCGGGATTGAGCGGCCCGGCGTCGGGGATGTGCACGTTGACGATCGCCTCGGGCTTGCCGTCGATCGTCCAGCGGCTGAGTTCGAACTCCAGCCGGTCGAGCCACAGGAAACCGTCGCAGAAGATGTTGCGCAACCAGTTCTGGTTGTGCAGCCCCACCTGGCCATACACCCAGCGGTGCTTGGCCACTTGGTGCCCGAAGTCACTGAGTGAACGCCACGACAGGGCCGGGTCAAGGCCTCGGGCCAGATGGGCGGTGTGCACGTCGTCGGAGACGGCGATCAGCGCCACGGCAGGCAGCGCGCCCGCCCCCAGCGGGTGCTGCTTGGTCGAGTCGGGGAAACCGGGGCCCTGGTCGTAGTCGAACCAGTGCCCGATCTGCGGCAGCAACACCTCGTCGACCAGGGACTGCACCGTCGCACGATCGTCGGCGTCAGCCTGGACGTGCCGCACCATCGCGGCGATCCCGGCGAGGTCCTTGTCGTGCACGCCGAGTTGGGTCAGGCGTTCGTCCAGATCGATCTGGGCCAAGCGGGAGGCAACATCCATGGGCCCGAACCTACCGCCACCGGACCCGACGGTGGGGCGTCCTAGGATGGGCCCGACGTGCCTGAACATCCCGGGTGATCGATGACGACGAGAGAGATGACATGAGCGAACCCCAGCAGAAGATCCCCAACCGACAGTCCCCCTTCTCGGAGTCGTTCAAGGCGTTCATCCCCGAGGCCTGGGAGCCCTACCCCACCGACCTGCCCGACCCCTTGGCAGCGGCCCAGTGGGCGAAGGCCCGCCGTGAGGCCTTGGGGGAACTGTTCCCCGCCGCGCGGCTGGTGATCCCGGCGGGTGGCCTCAAGGTGCGGTCCAACGACACCGACTACCGCTACCGCCCCCACTCCGGATTCGCCCACCTGACCGGGCTGGGCACCGATCGCGAGCCCGACGCAGTGCTCGTGCTGGAGCCCTCGGACGCCGGCCACGAGGCCACCTTGTTCTTCCAGCCCCGTGCCCCGCGCACCGACCGCCAGTTCTACGCCGACGCCCGCTACGGGGAGATGTGGGTCGGCCAGCGTGACTCCCTGGACGAGATGGCCGCGCTCACGGGTCTGCACTGCGCCCCGATCTCGGAGTTGACCACCCACCTGGAGAAGAACGCGGACACCACCCAGATCAGGGTGCTGCGCGAGGCCGACTCACAGGTGACCGCGCAGGTCGACCAGATCCGCGGCACGGTGGCAGAGGCGACCACCCTGGACGAGGAACTCAGCGTCGCCCTGTCGGAGTTGCGGCTGGTCAAGGACGCCTACGAGGCCGACCAGATGAGGGCGGCCTGCGCCGCGACCGCGGTCGGCTTCGAGGCCGTCGTCCGCGACCTGCCCGAGGCGGTCAGGCGGGGGCGGGGGGAACGCTGGGTCGAGGGCATCTTCGGGCTGCACGCACGCC
Organism: Aestuariimicrobium sp. T2.26MG-19.2B; assembly: GCF_950101875.1. Taxonomy (NCBI): domain Bacteria; kingdom Bacillati; phylum Actinomycetota; class Actinomycetes; order Propionibacteriales; family Propionibacteriaceae; genus Aestuariimicrobium; species Aestuariimicrobium sp. T2.26MG-19.2B. Next base: position 348,230 of record NZ_CATNLW010000001.1, read on the forward strand.
ACCAGGGCAACGCCGTCGGCTACGACACCATCGCCGCGGCCGGCGACCACGCCAACACCCTGCACTGGATCGGCAACGACGGTGATGTCGCCGACGGTGACCTGCTGCTGCTCGACGCAGGCGTCGAACTCGACAGCCTCTACACCGCCGACATCACGCGCACACTTCCCATCAACGGACGGTTCAGCCCCGCCCAACGGCGGGTCTACGACGCCGTCCTCGAGGCACAGGAGGCAGGCATCGCTGCGGCGCAGCCGGGAGCCACCTTCGGTGACGTCCACAAGGCAGCCATCGCCGTGGTCGCGAAGTACCTCGAGCAGTGGGGCCTGCTGCCGGTGACCGCCCAGGAGTCCCTGGGGGACGAGGGGGGACACCACCGCCGCTGGATGGTGCACGGCACCTCGCACCACCTCGGCATCGATGTGCACGACTGCGCCCAGGCGCGGACCGAGAACTACCGCGAGGGAGTGCTCAGGCCGGGCATGGTGATCACGGTCGAACCCGGGATCTACCTCAAGGCCACCGACCTGCTGGTGCCCGAGGAACTGCGGGGCATCGGGGTGCGCATCGAGGACGACATCCTGATCACTGAGGATGGCAACGAGAACCTGTCGGGCATGCTGCCCCGCACCGCCGACGACGTGGAGGCCTGGATGGCCGGACTGCTGGGGCGGCGGGACTGAGATGGCAGAGCAGCCGTCCCGTCCGCCGTCGCGGGCCAATCCCCCTGGCCACGGCCGCGTGCTGCCCGGTCCGCTGAACGCGCTGGGGACTCCCCTTCGATCCCAGCGAGCGACGCCCAGGAGACCGACCCCCAAGAGGCCGACCGAGGGCAGTCGGCGCGATCCACGCCGGTGGGCGACCACCCCCGACTCGGTGGTCGCGTGGGCCTGGTACGTGGACGGGGTGCGCCAGGACTGCACCGACCTGCAGTTCGCCTCCGACCGGGCCAAGGCCGGAGTCGGTTTCGTGTGGCTGGGACTGCGTGACCCCACCGATGGCGACATGGCTGGCTTCGCCCATCAGTTCGACCTGCACACCCTCGCCATCGAGGATGCGGTCGAAGGCCACACCCGTTCGAAGCTCGATGTGTTCGGGCAGACCCTGTTCGCCGTCATCTCGACCGTCTCGTACGTGGAGCACGACCAGCTGACCGAGACCAGCGAGGTGGTCGACACGGGTCAGATCATGGTCTTCGTCGGGGACAACTTCGTGATGACGGTGCGGCGGGGCCAGAACACCTCACTGAGGACCCTCCGCGCCACCCTCGAGGCCGATCCCCGCCGCCTCGCCCGGGGTTCCTACTACGTCCTCTACCGCATCCTCGACACGGTGGTCGACGACTACGTGCAGGTGGTGGCCGACATCGAGGAGGACATCGACGACATCGAGGAGGACGTCTTCGATCGCAATGGCAGCGGCGACATCGATCGGGTGTACCAACTCAAGCGAGAACTGATCGAGTTCCGCCGGAGCGTCTCGCCGCTCGCCCAGCCCCTGCAGGCCCTCGCCACGCGCGACCTGCCGGTGGTGCCGGTGGCCGGACGAGCGTACTTCCGGGAGGTTGCCGACCACCTGACCGAGGCGCGTGAGTCGATCGCCTCGTTCGACGACGTGCTCACCACCCTGCTGCAGGCAGCCCTCGCGCGGGCCTCGGTGACCGACAACCAGGACATGCGCAAGATCTCGGCGGCGGTGGCACTGTTCGCCATCCCCACCACCATCGGCGCCATCTACGGCATGAACTTCGACAACATGCCCGAGTTGCACACCCAGTACGGCTACTTCGTCGTGTTGGCGGTGATGATCACCAGCATGATCGCCGCCTTCGCCTTCTTCCGTCACAACAAGTGGATCTGAGGTCGGCAGCGATCCGCCGCCCGGAATTCAGGCTTACTGGGCAGTTCAGGCTTGCCGGGCTATTCAGGCTGCCGGGCGATTCAAGCAGCCGGGGGATTCAGGCGCTGACCGGTTCGGGGATGCCATGGCCCTGCAGCAGCACCCTGATCGTGCCCACCGCGGCCGGCTCGAGCTGGCAGCAGTAGGAGTGACGGCGGATCGTCCGTGGGACCCCCGTGACCCACCACCGGGACAGGTGCCGGCGGGGCGAATGGGCGACCTGGACCACCAGCATCGGACCCGCCCCGGTGTCGAACACCTGGGCGTGGGTCACCTCGGCCCAGGAGACCTGCCATCCGGTCGCCGCCGCGAAGGGTCCGCCCGCCAACCGGACCAAGCCGCCGTCGGAGACGGCCAACGTGGCCTGCCGAGCACCCCGCCACAGTCCCGCCTGCACGGCCAGCAGCAGCATCACCACCACCGAGATGAATGCCTCGGACCAGCGGCGTCCGCTGATGTCGCCGGCAAGGTTGAGGGCGATCACGATGGCGCCGGCGAGGAACGCCATCCACAGCCAGGACGCCGCCCGGTCGGTCGTCGTCGACACCGGACGAACCCCAGGCGCCCCACCGAACCCGTGACCGGGCCCGAAAGCCTGGCTCATGAAGGACGCCGTCGGCCCAGCACCTGCACCACCGACGAGAGGCCACGATGCCCGGGGCCCTCGAAGACACGCCGTTCGGTGAGCCGGACGTCGAGGTGCAGCTCCGGCCAGTCGGCGAGCACCCGCTCGCGGGTGTACAGCAGCGACTCGTCGCTGGGGCCGCCCGTGCCCATCGACACCTGCGCGGGCGTGAACCCTTCGAGGATCATCACCCCGCGCTCGCTCAGGCGGGGTGACAGGGCGCGGGCCACGGTGCGCCGCAACCCCTCCGGCAGGTGGACGAAGATGAGCACGAGAGCGTCCCATTCACCCGAAGCCGCGTCGCTGTCGACGAAATCGGCGAGGTCGGCCACGTGGGCCTCGATCGTGACACCGGCCCGCTGGGCCAGCGCGAGGGCCTTGCCGACGGCCACCGCCGAGAAGTCGACCGTGGTGACGCGGTGACCCCGCTTGGCCAACCAGACCCCGTTGCGCCCCTCACCGTCGGCCAGCACCAGCACCCGTCCGCCTTCCTCACGGGACCGGCGCGGGATCATCACCTCGGCCTCGACCAGGAAGTCATTGGGTCGCTCCCCGAACAGGTAGCGGGGGTCGTCGTAGCGTGCGTCCCAGTGCTCGGCCGTCACCGCAGGCTCACAGCTGCGACGGGGTGCCCGGCAGGCGGCTCAGCAGTTGGCGTGCCTGCTCGGCGACCGTGTGTTCACCCAGCACCTCGTAGCGCCCGGCGACGGTCTGGCGCACCGAGTCGAAGTCACGGTGCCCGCCGGTCATGCCGTACGAGATGGCTGCCGAGATCATGCCGAAGATGATGCCCAGCCCTGCGCAGATGAGCAGCGTCGCCAGCCACGACGAGCCTCCCGAGAACAGCGAGAACACCAGCCCCACGAAGGCACCCATGAACAGACCCGAGGTCGCGCCCTGGCCCAGCACCGTGCTCCACGTGCGTCGCCCGGTGACCCGCTCGACGATCTTCAGGTCGGTACCGACGATGCACAGGTTCTGCACGTCGAACTTCTGGTCCGAGAGGAAGTCGACGGCGCGCTGCGCCTCCTCGTACGTCTCATAGGTGGCCAGCGACTGGGGATGCTGCAGGGTCAGCAGGGCGCCCAGGGTGGGACGAGGATTCACGCTCATGTGTCCCAGCCTAACCGTGGACGACGCCCGCGAGCCGTCCGCGGGCGTGGCGGCTGCGTCGACGTCGCCCCGACGCAGTCCGACCCATACGATGGCCGGGTGAGCACCTCGGCAGTCTTCATCTCGCGCCTGCGTGGCGTGCCCGTGCTCGATGCCTCGGGAGACCAGGTGGGACGGGTGCGCGACGTCGTCATCCAACTACGGGTGGGCGGACGAGCCCCCCGCTGCCGCGGCTTGGTGGTCGAACTGTTCGCCCGCCGCAAGATCTTCCTGCCGATGGCCAGGGTGCACGCCATCGACGCCAGCCAGGTCTCGATCCAGGGCGTGCTCGACACCCGTCCCTTCCAGCGCCGCGAGGTGGAGTCGTTGGTGATCGACGACCTCTTCGACCGCGAGGTGACGCGTCCCGGCCAGCCGACGGCGGTGGTGCACGACGTGTCGATGCACCAGGTCCGTTCGCGGGAGTGGGAACTGGCCGAGGTTGCGCTCCGCGAACGGTTGCCGGGTGGCCGGTTCCGGTTGGGACGTGGCGGCAACGTCGTCCAGGTGTCGTGGCGTGACCTGCCCGAACTGTTGCTCAAGGGCTCCCAGTCGACCGAACACCTGGTCGCACAGATGGCGGACATGAAACCGGCCGACGTCGCCCGTGAGCTGCACGACATGGACCCGGGACGACGGGCCGAGGTGGCCCAAGCCCTTGATGACGAGCAACTGGCCAACGCCATCGAGGAACTGCCCGAGGAGGAACAGGTCGAACTGATCCAGTCGCTCGACACCGAGCGCGCCGTGGACGTGCTCGAGGAGATGGACCCCGACGACGCCGCCGACCTGATCAAGGAACTGCCGGAGCCGATGGCCGAGGACCTGCTGCAGCGCATGGAGCCCGAGGAGGCCAGGGACGTGCGGGCGCTGCTCAACTACGAGGAGTTCACCGCCGGCGCCATGATGACCCCGGAGCCCGTGATCCTGGCGGTCGACGCCACCGTCGCCGACGGTCTCGCCCGCGTGCGCAACGAAGACCTCAGCCCCGCCCTGGCCTCGATGGTCTTCATCTGCCGAGCACCCCTCGACACCCCTTCGGGGCGCTATCTGGGGGCCGTCCACGTGCAGCGCTTGCTGCGCGAGCCACCCATGGTGATGGCTGCTGGTCTGGTCGACTCGGGGCTCGAACCGATCCGACCCGAGGCCAGCCTGGCCGAGGTCAGCCGTTACTTCGCCACCTACAACCTGGTCGTGGCACCGGTCGTCGACGCCGACCAGCGCCTGATCGGGGCGGTCACGGTCGACGACGTGCTCGACCACCTGCTGCCCGAGGACTGGCGAGGCGACCAGTTCACCGGGTTGGAGGCGACCGAGGGCACCCGCGAGGACGAGCCGCACGAGGCCCAGCCCGGAGTGAGCCGTGGCTGAGCGTTCGGAAGACCTCGACACCCCGCGCGCCATCCGCACCCGCTGGAACGCCAGGGACGTGCTCAACCTCAACTCCGACTCGTTCGGACGATTCGCCGAGTGGGTCGCGAAGTCGATGGGTACCGCCCAGTTCCTGGGCTGGATGACGCTGGTGGTGATCGCCTGGGTCACGCTCAACGTCGTGGGGTTGTGGGGGCTCAAGTGGGATCCCTACCCGTTCATCCTGCTCAACCTGTTCTTCTCGACCCAGGCCTCGTACTCGGCACCGCTGATCCTGTTGGCCCAGAACCGACAGGAACAGCGCGACCGCCTGGCCCTGGACGAGGACCGTCGGGTCGCTGCCCAGTCGCGCGACTCGATGGACTACCTGGCCCGTGAGATCGCGAGCATTCGGACGAGCGTGGGCGAGTTGGCCACCCGCGACTACATCCGCTCCGAGATCCGCGTTGAACTGCGCAACCTGCTGGAGCAGTTGGAAGAGTCCACCGAGAAGCCCTGATCGGCAGCTCGCACCCGAGGGAGAGGTCATGACGCGCCTGGCACAAGTCGCCCGCCGCTACCCCTATGTGCTGGCCACGTTCCTGGTCGGCGCGCTCGCCGGGATCCTGCTGCTGACCCCGGCCGCACGGTGGTCGTCCTGGCTGCTGGCCACCTTCTCCCTGCTGGTGGCGGGCCGGTCCGCCTGGCGCATGCTGGCCGAACTGCGCTCGGGAACCTTCGGTGTCGACATCCTCGCCGTCACCGCGATCGGGGCGGCGGTGGCGGTCGGGGAACTGTGGGCCGCGCTGGTGATCGTGCTGATGCTCACCGGCGGCGAGGCGCTCGAGGAGTACGCGGCCCATCGCGCCAAGCGTGACCTGACTGCCCTGCTGTCACGAGCTCCCCACAGCGGGCACCGGCAGCTGGACGACGGCACCACCGTCGACGTACCCATCGCGGAGATCGTCCCCGGTGACCTGGTGGTGGTTCGCCCCGGCGAGATCGTCCCCGTCGACGGAACCCTCACCAGCGAGACCGGCAGCTTCGACGAGTCCTCCCTGACCGGGGAGAGTCTGCCCGTCGAGAAGGTGGCCGGCGACGAGGTGCTCAGCGGTGGGGTCAACGGGGCAGCGGCCGTCGTGCTGACGGTGACCCGGGCCGCGCGCGACAGCCAGTACCAACAGATCGTCACGCTGGTGGAGCAGGCCACCGCCAGCCGCTCACCGATCGTTCGGCTGGCGGACCGGTTCGCCGTCCCGTTCACCCTTCTCGCGCTCGTCCTGGCTGGTACCGCGTGGGCGGTCTCCGGCGAGGCGACCCGCTTCGCCGAGGTGCTCGTGGTGGCGACCCCCTGTCCCCTGATCATCGCCGCCCCCGTGGCGTTCATGGCCGGCATGAGCAGGGCAGCGCGTGACGGGGTCATCATCAAGACCAGCGCCACCCTGGAAGCATTCAGACGGGCACGTACCTTCACCTTCGACAAGACCGGCACGCTCACCCGGGGGGAGCCCGGTCTGGTCGCGGTACGCGCGACCGAGGACGCGGATCCCGACGTGCTGCTGCGGTTCGCCGCCTCGGCCGAGCAGTTCTCGAGCCATGTGCTTGCCGCGGCCGTGATCGCGGCCGCCCACGACCGGGGACTGGAGCTCAGTGGCTCCGATGACGCCGAGGAGTCGACCGCCAACGGTGTCAGCGCCACCATCGACGGGCACCGGGTGGTCGTGGGCAAACGCTCGTTCATCGGCTCGGCGATCGTCGGACAGGCGCCCGTGGTCGCCCTGCAGGCAGGCGAGCTGGCGGTGCACGTCGCCGTCGACGGACGCCATGCCGGTGCCCTCGTGTTCCGCGACGAGGTCAGGCCCAACGCACGCACCACCGTCGATGCCCTGCGCGAACGGGGCATCCGCGTGCTGATGCTGACCGGCGACGACCAGGCCACCGCCGAACACATCGCCGCAGAACTCGACATCGACGACGTGCGCGCCAACTGCCTGCCCGCCGACAAGGTGAGCGCCGTCTCGGGCATCACGCAGCGTCCCGTCGTGATGGTGGGCGACGGGGTGAACGACGCCCCGGTGCTCGCCGCCGCAGACGTCGGCATCGCCATGGGCGCTCGCGGGGCCACCGCGGCCAGCGACTCGGCCGATGTCGTCCTGCTCCGCGACGACATCTCATCGGCCGCACGCGCCCTCGTCGTGGGACACCAGACCGTCGGGGTCGCCCTGCAGAGCATCTGGGTGGGCATGGGGTTGAGCGTCGCCCTGATGCTGGTCGCGACCGTCGGGCTCTTGCCGGCGATCGTGGGTGCCTGGCTGCAGGAGGGCGTCGACGCGGTCGCGATCCTGTGGGCCCTGCGCGCCACCCGCGGGTCGATGCCGGCCTCACTGGTCGCGGCGCCGGGACCGCCTGCGGTCCCCCACGGGGCAGTCGCTAGGCTGGCACCATGACCGTCGAACACCCGTTGCTGCCCAAGATCCGCGCTGCCCTGCACGAGGTGAACGATCCCGAGATCAAACGCCCCATCACCGAGCTGGGCATGGTCGACTCGATCGACGTCGACGGGGACGGTCGCGCGACCGTGGTGATCCTGCTCACCGTCTCCGGCTGCCCGCTGAAGTCGACGCTGGAGCGTGACGTCACCGCTGCGACTGCCTCGGTCGAGGGCGTCAGTGGGGTGCACGTCGAACTGGGCGTGATGGACGACGACCAGCGCGCGGCGCTCCGCCAGCTGCTGCGCGGGGGCATCCCCGAGAAGCAGATCCCCTTCGCCCAGCCGGGCAACCTGACCAAGGTGATCGCCGTCGCCTCCGGCAAGGGAGGTGTCGGCAAGTCGTCCGTCACCGTCAACCTCGCGCTGGCTCTGGCGGAACGGGGACGCTCGGTGGGCGTGATCGACGCCGACATCTACGGCCACTCGGTGCCCGACATGCTCGGACTGGGTGACACCCGGCCCACCCCGGTCGAGGGCATGATCATGCCGGTGCCGGTGCTGGGGCTGAAGGTGGTCTCGGCGGGCATGTTCAAGCCACGCCGCGAGGACGTGGTCGCCTGGCGTGGGCCGCTGCTCGACCGGGCCCTCACCCAGTTGCTCGCCGACGTGTACTGGGGTGACCTCGACTACCTGATCGTCGACCTGCCCCCCGGCACCGGTGACGTGGCCATGAGTCTGGGTCAGAAGCTCCCCACCAGCGAGGTGATCGTCGTCACCACACCGCAGCAGGCGGCCACCGAGGTGGCGGAACGAGCGGGCACGATGGCCGCCATCATGCAGCAGCGGGTCATCGGCGTGGTCGAGAACATGTCATGGCTCGACGTGCAGTGCCCCCGCTGTGGCCAGAGCCACCCCGTGAGGCTGTTCGGCGAGGGCGGTGGCGAGAAGGTGGCGTCCAGCCTGACCACCCGCCTCGGCTACGAGGTGCCGCTGCTGGCGCAGGTGCCCATGGACGAGACGGTCCGCATCGGGGGCGACGAGGGTGACCCCGTGGTCGTGGCGCATCCCGAGACCGGTGCGGCGCAGGCGCTGGCTGCCCTGGCGGCGACCCTCGACGCTCGTCCGCGTGGACTGGTGGGAGTTCCGTTGGGACTCTCGGTCAGCAACTGATCAGCGGCTGACCGGGCACTCGGGTCAGGTGGCCTCGGAGTCGTACGGGGCCACCGACGCGAGAGCGAGTTCACCGGACGATGACGACCCGTCCGACCGGACCGCGGACTCGACCTCCGAGGTGATCGCCTTCAACTCGTCGGCGTCGTCCTTGAGGTCTTCCTTGATGCTCTCGACGTCCTTCTTGATGTAGTCGACCTCGTCCTGGATCTGGTCGAGCAGGTGCTTCTGGATGAACGTCTTCGGGTTCAGGTCGGCCGGTGTCAGGTCGGCGTACTCGGGCCCCAGTTCGGCCTTGAGCTGGGCGGTCGCCCCGTTGGCGATGTTGCGCAGGAAATGGACGACCTTGGCCGCCTTCCTGGCCATGTCGGGGATCCGCTCGGGCCCGAACATGACGATGGCGAGCACCACCAGGAGGATGAATTCGGGGGCCCCAATGTCCAGCACGCCTCACAGGCTATAGCGCCGACCCAACTGGCACCACCGCGCCCGCCCCTCGGCGTCACCGTCCCCCGAACAGCCGCTTCAGCCCTGCACTGGCGCGCTGCCAGACACCCGTGCGAGCGGGACCGGCGTGGGGCAACTGCTCGGCTGCCCGCGCGGCGAGTTGGTGGCCGCCGTTGGTGGTCACGGTGTAGACCACCCGATCGGACTGCCAGGACATCAGCACCCGGTCCTGGGTCACCCCATAGGTGACCGAGTCGTCGTCGTTCCACCGACCGAGTTGCTGCATGACGCTCACCCGCAGGTCCCCACGCCCGTAGATCGCGTGCACCACGCTGGGACGATTCGGCGAGTCGGTCGAGATCTGCAGCAGCGGCAGCCCAGCCAGTTCTGGGGCGCAACTGAACCCGTCGCCGCACATCTGGCTGGTGGCGCTGGCGACGGTCGCCGGGGCCAGCGACAATTGCAGTTGGTCGTTGGGCTGGGGCTGCTCGACCAGCGTCGACGGGGTGAAGCTGGTGAAGCCTGCCGAACGGATCAGCGTCTGGTCGGGGTCGAAGGCCTCGGCCCACATCACCACCCCCAGCGCCTCGGCGACCCACCAACGCACCAGCAGGGATCCGTCACCCCGTCGGGCCTCGAGCAGGGTGGTCGTCTGGCCGGCGATCTGGCCACCCTCCGACACTCTGAAACTGGCCGCGCCCATGGGCAGCAGGGTCACCTCGTTCGGCGTCGGATCGACCACCAGCCCCGACGAGACCACCCCGCCCCGACGATCGAGCACGTCGAGGTGGAGCGGTTCACCGGGCTGGTGCACCACGCGGACGTTGGCCTGGACGAACGAGGTACCGCTGCCCAGCATCACCCGTTGCGAGCCGGTGTAGCCCAGCGAGTCACGGTCGGTCAGCAGCAGCCGCGCCGTGGCCGGCGAGACAGGCGTCCACTCCAGCGACGACAGCGGGTGCGGCGACCGCACGGTGGGACGGGTGTCGAGCCGGCCGGTCGGCGCCGCCTGGACCGCGGTCATGGCATAGGCCACGGCACCCGTGCCCGTGGAGAGGTCGTACTCGCGACTGGCCTGCTGCCGGGCGTCGCGCACGATCGGCAGTTCAGGAGCGACGAGGTATCCCAGACCCAGCAGGATGACGCAGGCGACCAGCATCGTCGCGCTGCCCGACAACGCCCGGGTGCGGCGCACCGCCCGAGGGCTCGGCAGCACGCCCGTGCGGGTCGGTGCGAGCCACAGCGGGGTGTCCGCCTGCCCACCTGCGATCGAGGTGAGTCGGTCACTCAGTTGGGTCGGCACCGACGATTCCTGGGGCCGGGCGGCCAGCACCGAGCGCACCTGGCGCTGGGCCTCGATGTCGGCTCGGCACCTGGCGCAGCAACGCAGATGACGACGAACCTGGGCGGTGGGTCTCGGAGCCAGGGTGCGATCGGCGTAGCCGGCGAGTTCGCTGGCGGTGGGGTGCGGCTGGCTGATGATCACGCCGGTCCCCTCGACCTGTCCCGGGACTGCACCGTCCGGCCGGTGGCCGTCCTGTCCTGGCCAACCCGGTCGTGGGGGACGAACTCGAGGGCAGACCTGTCGATCGGTCCCAGGTCGAGCACGTCGTCCAGCTCACGGGCCTGCCCCGGCTGTTCGTCGGGAGCTCCCTGCACGCGGGTGTTGCCCGCGGTCGGACGACGATGGGCGAGGCTGGTGCGCAACTTCTCGCGCCCCCGGTGGATGCGACTGCGCACCGTCGTGACCGAGACGTCGAGGATCGAGGCGATCTCGTCGTAGCTGAGTCCTTCGATGTCGCACAGCACGACGGCCACGCGGTGCTCCGGGGTGAGCTCGGCCAGAGCTCGCGTGATGTCGTGGTCGAGGTCGTGGTCGGGCGCCTCGCCGGTCGCGGTGACCCGCTCCTGCGCCTCAGCCATCGGGTCGAAGCGAATCTTCTGCCGACGCCGGGTCTGGTCGATGAACAAGTTCGTGGTGATGCGGTGCAGCCAGCCCGTCAACGTGCCCGGCTCGAAGGCGTGGATCGACTTGAAGGCACGGACGAAGACGTCCTGGGTCAGGTCCTCAGCGTCGTGCTGGTTGCCGGTGAGGCGGAACGCAACCCGGTAGACCATGTCCGAGTGGTCCCGGACCAGTTGCTCCCAGGTGGGGGTTTCGGGGTCGGGAGCCGGGGGCGCCTGATCGTTCCCCGGGGCGGCGCCTTCGGTCTGGGTGGCTCCCTGGACAGGGATCGGCTGGAGGCGCAGCGGGTCCTCCTCGGGTGCCTCTTCGCGCAACCCGAGTACGGCGTCGACCGCCTTGCGAGCCCTGCCGAACACTCGTCCCCTCTCCGCCGGACGCGACCAGCCTGACAGACGAACCTGTGAGCCTCCTGTGAGTGGCAACTCCCCAGTGCCACCCACAGGAGACTCACCTGAAACAACGCCTGGGGACGCAGAATGGTTGCACGGGGAGTTCAGCTGACAGCTGATTCACAGCCAGCCGGTCGGGCCTCAGTGGGCGCGAGCGACCTCGAGCGCGGCCAGGAACCCGGAGACGAGTTCCTCAGCGGGCGGCACCATCGGCAGGCGGAGGGGCCCGGCGGACTGCCCGAGGGCTGTCAGGGCGGCCTTCACCATGGTCACCCCTTGTGCGGCGAAGACACCGGTGAAGACCGGCAGCCACTGCTGGTGCAGCTGGCGGGCCAAGGCGACGTCACCGGAGAGGTAGGCGCCCACCATCGCCTTCATGGCCGGGGCGGAGAAATGCGTGGAGGTGCCGACCACGCCCACCGCACCGATGGACAGCAGCGGCAGGGTGAGCGGGTCGTCCCCGCTGTAGTAGTCGAGGTCGCTGAGCGCCATCACCATGGACGAAGCGCCCAGGTCACCCTTGGCATCCTTCACGGCCACCACGGTGGGCAGGTCGGCCAGGCGCACCATCGTCTCGGTCTCGATCGCCACACCGGACCGATGTGGGATGTCGTAGACCATGATCGGCAGGTCGGTGGCGGCGGAGACCACCTCGAAGTGGGCCAGCAGGCCGGACTGGGGAGGCCGGGAGTAATAGGGGGTCACCACCAGCAGTCCGTCGACGCCGCAGTCGGCAGCCTGGCGGGCGAGCTCGCAGGTGTGATCGGTCGAAAAGGTGCCGACCCCCGCCACCACACTGGCCCGGTCACCGACCTCGTCGACGACGACCCGCAGCAGGTCGGCCTTCTCGGCATCGGTGGTGGTCGGGGACTCCCCCGTGGTGCCGTTGACGACCAGACCGTCGTTGCCCTCCTCGTCGACCAGGCGGCGCGCCAAGGCCCGCGCGGAGTCGAGATCGAGTGCCCCGCCATCGGCGAAAGGGGTGACCATGGCGGTCAGCACACGACCGAACCGTGGCGTGGCGGACTCTGCTCTCCCGGCATGGATCATGGCGTCATGCTAACGCTAGGCTGACCGGGTGACTCGCAACCAGCAGTGGGATGGATCCAGTGGTATCGACGCCCTGTCATGGGGGTACGCCGAGGACTACGTCGAGCCCTCGGACGAACTCCGCCAGGCCACCCTGGCCGGTTCCGACCTGGGTGTCGAGACCCTGTCGAACGGCGTGACGACGGCACTGACCTTCCTCGCCACCGCGATCCGCGCCAAGCACGTCGTGCAGGTCGGCACGGGGTCGGGCTCGGCCGGTCTGGCTCTGTTCGCCGGCATGACCCACGACGGCATCATCACCTCCATCGACACCGAGGGCGACCGCCAATCGGCCGCCCGCCAGGTGTTCACGTCGGCGAAGATCGCCAGCAACCGCTTCCGCCTGATCGCCGGGGTGCCGCTCGAGGTGCTGCCCAAGCTGCGCGACGGTGCCTACGACCTCGTCTTCATCGACGGCGACAAGCTCGAGTATGTCGAGTACGTCGCCCAGGCCCTGCGCCTGTTGCGCCACGGCGGCATGGTCGTGGTGAACGACGCGCTGTGGCGTGGGCTGGTGGCCCACTCGTCCAACGAGGACGACGAGACCGTGATCATCCGTGAGGCGTTGGCCTCCGTGCTCGACACGGAGGAGTTCACCCCGGTGCTGCTGCCGGTGGGCGGCGGGCTGCTCGCCGCCATCAAGGCCTGACCCCGCCCCACGAAGGCCCGAACGCGCCCCACGGGCCGCGCGTCACCGAGCGGGTGGGATCACCATCCCCTTCTCGACGACGGTGATGCCGTTGTCAGAGATGGTGAACCCGCGGGCACGGTCGGCCTCGTGGTCGAAGCCGATCTCGACGTTGTCGGGAACCACCACGTTCTTGTCGATGATGGCGCGCTGCACCCGGGCTCCTCGTCCGATGTGAACACCGTTCATCAGGATCGAACCGTCGACCTTCGCCCACTTGTGGATGTAGACGTTGGGGCTCAGCACCGAGTGGTCGACGTCGCCGCCCGAGATGATGCACCCGTGGCTGACGATGGAGTCCTCGGCCGTGCCGCGCAGGGTGAACTTGGCACCGGGGGCCTGCACCTGGTGTGACCAGATGGGCCACTCGGGGTTGTAGAGGTTGAACTCGGGATCGACACTGACCAGGTCCATGTGGGCCTCATGGTAGGCGTCGATGGTGCCCACGTCGCGCCAGTAGTTGCGGTCCTTGTCGGTGGACCCGGGGACGATGTTCTGCGTGAAGTCGTAGACCTGCGCCTGCCCCTTCGCGACGAAGGCGGGGATGATGTTCCCGCCCATGTCATGACGGGAATTCGCGTCGGTCGCATCGCTGTGCAGCATCGCCACCAGGGCGTCGGCGGAGAAGACGTAGTTGCCCATCGACGCGAACGACTCGTCCGGGCTGTCCGGGAGGCCGGGCGGGTCGGCCGGCTTCTCGAGGAACTCGTTGATCTTCGAGTCAGTGGCAGCGTCGATGATGCCGAAGGCGGAGGCCTCGCTGCGCGGCACCCGAATGCCCGCCACGGTGCAGTCCAGCCCCGAGTCGATGTGGGCCTGCAGCATCTGCGAGACGTCCATGCGGTAGATGTTGTCGGCACCGAAGACGACCACGTAGTCGGGGTTCTCGTCGCGGATCAGGTTCATCGACTGGAAGATCGCGTCAGCCGATCCCTGGAACCACTGGGGCCCGGTGCGCTGCTGGGCGGGTACGGCTGTGACGTAGTTGCCCAGCATGGTCGACATGCGCCACGTCAGTGAGATGTGTCGGTCGAGCGAGTGGGACTTGTACTGGGTGAGCACGGCCACCTGCCGGAGCTCGGAATTGACCAGGTTCGATAGCACGAAGTCGATGAGTCGGTAGGTGCCACCAAAGGGAACGGCGGGCTTGGCGCGGTCAGCGGTGAGGGGCATCAGGCGCTTGCCCTCGCCACCTGCCAAAACGATGGAGAGCACGTTGGGCCGCTTCATGGTCATGGCCTGAACCTAGTTCCCAGCGGTACCCCCGACAAGGACTTTGCCAGCTATTGCCCAGACTCTGGCGGATTTCCACGCACCAGCCTGCACCCCCGAGCTGGTGTGCTGAGATCAGGCCATGAAGGTCTCGATCCTCACCCGCGAATACCCACCCACCATCTACGGCGGCGCCGGTGTTCACGTCGCCCAGTTGGTGCCCCAACTCGCACGTCTGGTCGACGTCGACGTGCAGTGCATGGGTGAGCCGCGTGAAGGGGCGACCGCCCATCCCGAGACCTTCCCCGAAGGGGCCAACGGTGCCATCCGCACGTTGGGCGCCGACGTGTCCATGGCCGCGGCAGTGCCTGAGGTCGACGTCGTCCACGCCCACACCTGGTACGCCCAGTTCGCCGGCATCATCGCGTCGAGGTACCAGGACATCCCCTTGGTGGTGACCGCGCACTCGCTGGAGCCTGACCGCCCCTGGAAGGTGGAGCAGCTGGCAGGCGGCTACCGGGTCTCGTCCTGGATCGAGCGGACCGCCTACGAGAACGCCGACGCCGTGATCGCTGTCTCGTCGGCGATGATCACCAACATCCGCAATGCCTATCCCTTCGTCGAGCCCGAACGCATCCATGTGGTGAAGAACGGCATCGACACCGATGAGTTCCACCCGGTGGACGAGTCCGACGTGTGCGCCCGGATCGGCATGGACGTGAACCGACCCAGCGTCGTCTTCGTCGGTCGCATCACCCGTCAGAAGGGGCTGGTGCACCTGGTGCGGGCCGCCCGCCGGTTCCACCCCGACACCCAACTGATCCTGCTCGCCGGCGCACCCGACACCCCCGAGATCGCCGCCGAGTTCAACGAGGCCTTCGGGGTGCTCAAGTCCGAGCGGGGAGGCGTCGTGTGGGTACAGGAGATGCTGCCCCGGGCCGACGTGCGGCAGGTGTTGTCGCACGCCACGGTGTTCGCCTGCCCCTCCATCTATGAGCCGCTGGGCATCGTCAACCTCGAGGCCATGGCCTGCGAGACGGCGGTCGTGGGCTCGGCGGTGGGAGGCATTCCGGAGGTCGTCGTCGACGGGGAGACAGGCCTGCTCGTGCCCTACGACCCGAGCCGCGCCGACGATCCCGCCTTCATCGCCGAGTTCGAGTCCCGGTTCGCCGACCGGGTGAACGAACTGACCGCCGACCCCGACCGCGCCTGGGCGATGGGACGAGCCGGGCGGCAGCGCTGCATCGACGAGTTCAGCTGGGAGACCATCGCTCGCCAGACGGTGGCGGTCTACGAGGCGGCACAGGCGCGACACGAGCGCCTGCGAACCCCGTAGCAGGGCCACATCGCAGGGCCACCCTCGCTGCTGGCCCGAAAGCTGGGTGCCCGCAGCCGGCCCCGATGCGCAAAAACCGGCACGACCCGTGGTGGGTCGCGCCGGTTTCTCCCCTCGGGAATGCCCCCGCGGGGCATTCGGCTCGTGGAGGGATTCAGACCGTCGGAAGGTCTCGTGGGCTCAGCCCACGACCTCCTTGAGGCAGTTCAGCAGATCGGTCGCCTCGGTCTGGTTGAGTTCCACCACCAGGCGACCGCCACCATCGACCGGTACACGCATGACGATGCCTCGGCCTTCCTTCGTGACCTCCATGGGTCCGTCGCCAGTGCGGGGCTTCATTGCTGCCATGTGTGCACTTCCTCACTCGTTCCGGGCAGGTGTTCGTCGCCCATTCTGCCGTATCGGGGTGCCTCCGCGCCCACGGGGCGCTCGGAGAGCTGCCATGACAACCGTGCGAGCACCTCGTCGACCTGCGAGGTGGACACCCCGAAGGCCACCAGGGAGAAGCTCGACTCGGCCACCTCACGTGCGGTCACCCTCACTGCCTCCTCGATGGGCTCGTCGGAGGCCTGAGCGGGCGTCTCGTCGGGGGCGTCGAGGCATCGCGCCACCCTGGTCAGCAGGGCGCGTACCTGGCGTGGGTGGTAGCCGCGGGGAACGGTCGCGAAGTGCAGGGCCCGCACGTCGGCGGCGGTGAAGTCCCCCTCCGGCAGCCGTGGCACGGGACGGTCGTCCACCACGTCGGGTTGGCTCCCGAAGTGGCCGTTGCCCAGCAGCCAACTGATGACACCGACCAGCAGCACCAGTCCGAGGATCGCCCAGGCCATCAGGGCTCCCGCGACCAGGTGGTGACGTGGCGGACAGCGTCCTCGACGTCATCGGTGACCCTCACCAGATCGAGGTCGGGCGGCGAGATGTACCCATCGGCCATCGTGTGGTCACGCAGCCAGTCCAGCAGTCCGGTCCAGTAGTCCGACCCGAACAACACGATGGGGAAATGTTCGATCTTCTGGGTCTGCACCAAAGTGATGGCCTCGAACAATTCGTCGAAGGTGCCCATTCCTCCGGGCATCACCACAAATCCCTGGGAGTACTTGAGGAACATCACCTTGCGAGCGAAGAAATAGCGGAAGTTGATGCCCAGGGAGACGTGGTCGTTGAGGCTCGACTCGAAGGGGAGCTCGATGCCCAGGCCGACGGAGGTGCCCCTGGCAGCCAGCGCGCCCTTGTTGGCGGCCTCCATGATCCCCGGCCCCCCACCGGTGATGACGGCGTAGCCCGCCTTCACCAGTTCGGAACCCATCCGCTCAGCGGCCTGGTACGTGGGGTGGTTGGGCTGGGTGCGGGCGCTGCCGAACACCGAGATGGCAGGCCCCAGGTCGGCCAGGGTGCCGAACCCCTCGACGAACTCGGCCTGGATGCGCATGACCCGCCAGGGGTCGGCGTGCAACCAGTCCGATCCCTGCCCCGACCGCAGCAGGCGCTGGTCGGTGGTGGAGTGCTGCACCTGCTCGTTACGACGGATGACGGGGCCTTGGATGACCGAACGGCCCCGTCCGGGCGCGTTGTCGACCAGTCCACGGTCGCGTGAGACGGAATCACTCATGCCCGCGCCCCCAGCCACCGCGTCAGGGCGGCGTGGCAGGTCTCGAGGTCGGCCACGGGGCAGAACTCGTCGTCGGCGTGGGCCTTGCCGGGGTCGGCCGGGCCGAAGTTGACCGCTGGCACACCCAGCTCGGCGAACCGGGCGACGTCGGTCCAGCCGTACTTGGCCCGCGGCGTGCCGCCCACTGCCGTGATGAACGCAGCCGCGGCCGGTGCCCGGAGCCCGGGGCGGGCACCTGGGGCCAAGTCATCACAGCGGTAGTCGAGACCCTCGAAGAGGTGCCGCATCAGCCCGTCGGCCTCCTCGGGGGTCTTGTCGGGGGCGAACCGGTAGTTGACGTCGACCTCGGCCCAGTCGGGCACGACGTTGCCCGCGATCCCGCCACGGACTGCGACGGCGTTCAGACCCTCGTGGTAGAGCAACCCGTCCACCTCGATCTCACGGGCATCGAACGTGTTGATTCGGTCGAGCACCCGGGTCAGGTCGTGGATGGCGTTGTGACCCAGCCAGGACCGAGCCGAATGGGCGGCCACGCCGCGGGTGCGGATCGTGAACCGCATCGTGCCCTGGCAGCCGCCCTCGACGACGGCGCCGGTGGGTTCCATCAGCACGGCGAAGTCCGCGGTGAGCAGGTCGGGGCGGTTGCGGCCGAGTCGTCCCAGACCGTTCCTCGCCGACTCGACCTCCTCGTTGTCGTAGAAGATCCAGGTCACGTCCCGCACCGGCTCGGTGAGCTCGCAGGCAGCCTTGAGGGCCACGGCCACGCCGCCCTTCATGTCGCAGGTGCCCCGGCCGACCACCCGGTCGCCTTCGAGCTGGCTCGGCAGGTTGCCGGCGACGGGCACCGTGTCGAGGTGTCCGGCGACGACCACTCGTTCCGACCGGCCCAACTGCGTACGGGCCACCACGGCATCCCCGTCGCGGATCACCTCGAGGTGCGCGTGACCGCTGAGCGCGCGCTCGACCTCGTCGGCGATCATGCGCTCGTTGCCACTGACGGACTCGATGTCGACCAGCGCCCGTAGCAGGGTGACGAGATCGCACGAGGGGTCGAGCAACGGCCCCGCGGCGGCTGCCGTGGGGTCGTCCACGAGGGGATCGGTCGGGCGGGGTGGGGCGGTGTCGGGCATGCTGCCGAGCCTAGTGCGACAGATGTCCGCAGCACGCCCGGATAGCATGGCCGCCATGACCGACGCACCCGCCGCCGCTTCCTCGACCCCGGGCCGCACCGCCTGGGCCTGGGGCCTCGCCACCGTCCACGACTCCTCCGACCAGGTGCTCGACACGTGGTACCCCGAACCCGTCCTCGGGGGCGAACCCGCTGCGGCCGCCCCCCAGTGGCTGACCGACCTCGAACTGCTGGACGAGGACCGTGGGGTACGGCTCGAGGTGGTGCTGACCAGGATCGTCCTGGACGAGGCACCCGCCACCACCGCGGACGCCTACCTGAGACTGCACCTGTTGAGCCACACGCTGGTGCCACCCCACGGGCTCAACCTTGACGGGATCTTCGCGGTCCTGCCCAACGTCGTCTGGACCTCACAGGGCCCCTGCGCCGTCGACGGGTTCGAACAGACCCGGGCGACCCTGCGCGCCGTCCACGGGCACGTGACGGTGTTCGGGATCGACAAGTTCCCCCGCCTGGTCGACTACGTCACTCCGCGCGGCGTCCGCATCGCCGACGCCGACCGGGTGCGACTGGGCGCCCACCTGGCGGAGGGGACGACCGTGATGCACGAGGGGTTCGTCAACTTCAACGCCGGCACGCTGGGTCACTCGATGATCGAGGGACGCGTGAGCGCCGGGGTGGTCGTCGGAGACGGCAGTGATGTCGGCGGCGGCGCCTCGATCATGGGCACCCTGTCGGGCGGCGGCACCCAGGTGATCTCCATCGGAAAGGGGTGCCTGCTCGGAGCCGAATCGGGTCTGGGCATCTCGCTGGGCGACCACTGCGTCGTCGAAGCGGGGCTCTACGTCACCGCCGGCACCAAGCTCACCACCCCGGACGGAACCCAGGTGAAGGCCTCGCAGCTCAGCGGCCAGTCCGACCTCCTGTTCCGCCGCAACTCCCTGACCGGCGCGGTGGAGGTGCTGCCCCGCAGCGGGGGCGCCGTGCAACTCAACGCGGCGCTCCACCAGAACTGATGCCTGACCACGACGGACGACCCCCAGCGGCCCCCACCGGACGGAAATCGACCCTCGCCCCGCTGCTGGGCTGCGGGGTCATCCTGGTGGTGGTGGCCGTGCTGGTCTTCGCCGTGTTCCAGTGGCTCCGGCGCCAGGAGATGCCGCAGGTGGTACCTCCTGCCAACCAGTGCGTGGTCACGGTGGGTCCCGTGACCTACTCGATGTCGCCGGAGCAGGCCAAGTGGGCGTCGGTGATCGTCGCGGAGTCGATCAGGCGTGGGCTGCCCGCCCGGGCCGCCTCGATCGCGTTGGCCACGGCGATGCAGGAGTCGGGTCTGCGAAACCTCGACCACGGCGACCGGGACTCGGTGGGGCTGTTCCAGCAGCGCCCGTCGCAGGGATGGGGCAGTGTAGACCAGATCATGGACCCGTGGTACGCGTCGGGGAAGTTCTACGAGCACCTGGTCAAGGTGGCCAACTGGCAGACCGGTGACATCAACGACGTGGCCCAGTCCGTCCAGCGCTCGGGGGTGCCCGACGGGTACCGCAAGCACGTCGAGAACGCGAAGGCGCTGGCCAGCGCACTCACGGGGCACTCCCCCGGCGCGCTCACCTGCCTGAACCGGGACTCCCCCGAGACACCCGAACCCGTGGTCATCACCCAGGTCTTCGGCACCGGCCTGAAGGCCAGGGCCAGCCTGAAGCGTTCAGGGGACCGGTGGACGATCACCGCCAGGAACCCCCAGGACCTGTGGGCGGCGGTGAACCTCACCCTGGCCACCATCGACGAGACCCCGATCGGCTCGATCACCGTCGCGGGACGCACCTGGCAACATGACCCCGACCACCTGGCCGTCTGGTCACAGGCCACGGCCTCGCCGACCCCGGCCGCCGGTACGGCGACCCTCACGGTGACCGGCAGCACACCCCAGCCCTCGGCCAGCCAGTCCTGACCCGGGTGCCGCCCAATCGGGCTGAGCGAACCCCGACCACAGGGCGATCGGGGCGAGACAGGCGTACCTCGGCGTAGTTGGATGGACGCGAGTCGAACCCCAACACCCAGGAGTGTGCACATGACCCAGAAGTCCGAGATGCCAGGGTTGACGGTCGGCCTGGTGGGTGCAGGCGGCATCTCGCCGGCCCATGCCGCAGCGTGGAAGGCCGTAGGTGCCGCCATGCGGGTGTACTCCCTCGAAGGGGCAGACCGGTTCGCCGACACCCACGGGGCCACCCGGGTCGACAGCTTCGACGAACTGATCGCCACCTCGGACCTGATCTGCGTCATCACGCCGACCCCGAGCCACGCTGCTCTGGTCGAACGGGCACTGCGCGCGGGCAAGGACGTGGTCTGTGAGAAGCCGTTGGCCCGCACGACCGACGACGCCAGGCACCTCGTCGGTGTGGCCGCCGAGACCGGACGACGCCTGTTCCCCGCCCACGTCGTGCGCTGGTTCCCGCAGTATGCGGCCGCGCAGCAGACCGTGGCCGCGGGGGGGCTGGGCGACTTGGCGGTGCTGCGGTTCACCCGGGCCGTGCCCTACCCGTTCGACCGCGGGTGGTACTCCGACCCGGTGCAGTCCGGCGGCATCACCATGGACCTGATGATCCATGACCTCGACGAGGCCCTGTGGATGGCGGGCCCGGTGTCCACTGTGTACGCCCAGCGTCGGACGGCCTCCGAGCCCCATCCCACCGAGACCGCCCACGTGGTGCTCACCCACACCTCCGGCGCCATCAGCCACTGCCGAGGTCTGTGGACCGTCCCCAAGGCACCCTTCTGGTACACGTTCTCCGTCTCGGGAACCACCGGACAGCTGCGCTACGACTCGCGCGACGAGGTGGGCTACACCCTCACCACGTCACCGGACGACCCGCCACGACCGAGTCCGAGCACCGTCGCCCTGGCAGGAGATCCCTACTCGGCCGAGATCGCCGACTTCGTCCGCGCGTGGCGCACTGGCGAACCGGCGAAGGTGAGCGCGGAGGACGGACTGGTCGCCGTCGCGCTCGCCGAAGCGGCCGAGCTCAGTGCCGCGACCGGCGCTACCGTCGACTTCCCCACGTTCCTGAAGGGATCCCAGGCATGACCCAGACCCAGCAGCAGACCACCCGGCAGGCCGACGAGCAGGAGTCCACCTCGATGCAGGGCGACCACACCGACCAGCGCCGACTCAAGGTCGCCGTGATGTCCTTCGCGCACACCCATGCCGCCGGCTACGTGCACCTGCTGCAGCAGGCGGGGGTGGACGTGCTGGCGTGCGATCCGGACCGGGTCTCGTCGGCCGACCACGAGGTGCGCGGCGCGGACCTCGCCGCCCAGCTCGGAGTGGCCCACGTCGACACCTACGAGGAACTGTTCGCGTGGGCGCCGGACGCCGTGGTCATCTGCTCCGAGAACACCCGCCACCGCCAGGACACCGAGCTCGCCGCCGCGCACGGCGTGCACGTGCTCTGCGAGAAGCCCCTCGCCGTGACGGCCGCGGACGCGCGCGCGATGATCGATGCCTGCGAGCGCGCCGGTGTGCTGTTGATGACCGCCTACCCCGTGCACTTCTCGCCCGCGGTGACGGCCGCGAAGCAGGCGATCGCCGAGGGAACGCTCGGGCAGCTGATCGGCGCCGTCGGTACCAACAACGGCTACTGCCCCGTCGGGGCCCGGCGCTGGTTCCTGGATCCCGAATGGTCGGGAGGCGGTGCCCTGGTCGACCACACCGTGCACGTGGCCGAGCTGCTCGACTGGCTGACCGGTGATCGTCCGGCCTCGGTCCACGCCGTCAAGAACCAGATCATGCACGCCGACCTCGATGGGGTCCTGTGCGAGACGGGTGGTCTGGTCACCATCACCTATGAGCAGGGCCTGGTCGCCACCATCGACTGCTCCTGGAGCGTGCCCAAGGGAGCCCCCACCTGGGGTGGGGTCACCCTCGAACTGGCCGGGACCAACGGGGTGCTCGAGATCAATCCCTTCGCCCAACGGGTCGGTGGTTGGGACGGCAACGCGGGTGGGCGTGACTTCTGGCTGCCCTACGGCGCCAACCTGGACGACGGACTGCTGCGCACCTTCATCGATGCGGTGCAGGCTCGACGTGCCGGTGAGGCTGTGGAGTGGCCGTCGCCCGACGGTCACGTCGGCCTGCGGACCGCCCAGATCGTGGAGGCAGCGCAGGTCTCGGCCCGCGAGCACCGCGTGGTGCAGATCTCGGAGCTCGCCTGAGCCCCAACCCGGGAACTCGTCGCCAGACGGCCCCGCTGGCCCGGATCGGGGATGGCGGGGCGATCTGGTGACGAGCTTCCGGGTTGGCGGTGTGAAGACGCCTCAGCGGAAGTCGGCACCCAACCGCTCGACGGCCGCGGCGATCCGCTCGTCGGTGGCGGTCAGGGCGATCCGTACGTGCTGGCGTCCGGCGTCACCGTAGAAGTCGCCGGGGGCCGCCAGGATGCCTCGTTCGGACAGCCAGTCGAGCGTCGTGCGGCAGTCCTCACCGCGGGTGGCCCACAGGTAGAGCGAGCCCTCGGAGTGGTCGATGCGGAAGCCGACTCGCTCCAGCGCCGGTCGCAGAAGAGCTCGCCTGGCGAGGTAACGGTCCCGTTGCTCGGCGACGTGGGCACGGTCGGTCAGCACGGCCTGCATGGCCGCCAACACGGGCGTGGGCAGCATCATGCCGGTGTGCTTGCCCAGCGCCAGCAGTTCACGGACGATGGCCTCGTCCCCGGCCACGAAGCCAGCCCTGTAGCCCGCGAGGTTGGACTCCTTGGAGGTCGACATGACCGCCAGCAACCCTCGGGTCGATCCGTGGTTGATCGAGGTGTCGAGCACGGAGTGGGCAGGGGCGTCCCAGGCGAACTCGCCGTAGCACTCGTCCGAGGCCAGCACTGCTCCTGATGCGCGGGTCGCGTCGATCCAGGCGCGCAGGTCGTCGGGGCCGAGGATCGCGCCGTGGGGGTTGGCCGGTGAGTTGATCCACACCAGTCGGGTGTTGGCGGGCAGCCCCTTCGGGTCGTCGCACTCGACGACCGTCGCCCCGACCAGTTCGGCGCCCACCCGGTAGGTGGGGTAGGCCGTCGTGGGGATGACCACGACGTCGCCCTCCCCCAGGTTCAGCAGGGTGGGAAGCCATGCCACCAACCACTTGGTGCCGATGACGGGCATCACCTGCGTCTGCGCCAACTCAGCCGCGTTCCAGCGTTCGCGCAGGTGGCCGATGATGGCCTGCCTCACGGCGGGGGTGCCCCAGACCTGGGGGTAGCCGTGCGCGTCCGAGGCTGCGGTCAGGGCATCCCTGGCCACGGCTGGGGTCGGATCGACGGGGGTGCCGACCGAGAGGTCGACGATGCCGCCGGGGTGTTGCTCGGCCCGCCGCCTGGCGGCAGCGATCGTGTCCCACGGGAAGTCGGGCAACTGCGCCGACAAGGCCCCCCGACCGGTCACCGCGTCGGCGGTCACTCGCCCTGGGGCGGCATGGCCTCGACGACCGGGTGGTCCTTGTCGAGGGGTCCCAGCTTGGAGGCGCCGCCGGGGGAACCGAGGTCGTCGAAGAACTGCACGTTCACGTCGTAGAACTGCTTCTGCTCGGCGGGGACGTCGTCCTCGTAGTAGATGGCCTCGACGGGGCAGACCGGCTCACAGGCACCGCAGTCGACGCACTCCTCCGGGTGGATGTAGAGCATCCGGTTGCCCTCGTAGATGCAGTCGACCGGACACTCCTCGACGCAGGCGCGATCCTTGATGTCAACGCAGGCGGCGCCAATGATGTAGGTCACGAGGGTTCCCTTTCGTTACGTGCTCCGTGGTTCACGACTGTACCGCTCCGACAACCCGGGGGGCAGTCGCCGTTCCGGCCTGTGAACCAGCCGCGGTCAGCTGGCGCACTTGATCTCGTCGCCGGGGCTGTAGCGCCAGAAGAACTTCTCGGTGCGCACCAGCGATCCGCCCTGGTAGAAGAGCCGGCTGTAGTGCACGTCGAAGCCCCGGATGGGTGCCTGGTACTCACACTTGGGGTCCTTGCTGGTGATCACCTTGCCCGTGGTGAAGTTGGACTTGACCAGGTCGGACGACTTGACCGTGTAGATCTTGGTCGACCAGATGCGCACCGTGATCGAGCCCATGCCCCCTGGGGCGGCCTTGTTCACGTAGGCCTGCACCAGCACGCCGTAGTTGGTGTTGTTGCGGAACTTCAGGTCGAGTGACCCGTAGTAGACGGTCGCCTCACGTCCCGCGGGGTAGCGCGGGAAGTAGAGGGAGTGCGGATGGTGCTCCACGTCCTCGAGACCGGCGAAGAAGGCGGCGTTGTAGGTGGTGGTCGCCGACTGCGAGACGCCCCCGCCGACCTCCTTCTTCAGCACCCCACCCTCGATGACGTAGCCGTCGATGTAGCCGTTGCCGGCGGTCCGCTCGCCCAGCACCCGGTTGAGGCTGAACGTGTCGCCGGGCTTGAGGTAGGTGTTGTTGATGCCGGCGGCAGCATGGGAGAGGTTGTTGTTGCGGTACTCCGCGTAGGGGAACTGCGTGGTGAACTCCCCGGTGACCTCCTTGACGCCCGCCTTCTGGGCGTCCGCAGTGGTGTAGGAGGCCGGCACCTTGGTCACCTCGACGACAGCGGTGCGTTCGGCGCCCGTCCGCGCCAGCACCGGCTGCACGGCCTTGATGAAGTTCGCCTCGGTGACCCCGCGACCGTCGATGGAGGGGACGACCACCGGCTTGCCACCCTGCAACTGGATGCTGGCGTTGCGTCCCTGGGGGTACTTGAGGGTCGCGATCGAGTCCTGCGAACCGGCGAACAGCTTCTTCATGTCGGTCGAGACCGTGAACGTGGTGCCCGTCTGCTTCACCGTGGTGCTGGCCACCAGCGCCTGCAGCGGCACCTCGAAGGCCTTGCCGTCCCTGGTCTTCAGCGGGATCGGACCGGACAGCACCGGCGACAGCTGCTGCTCGGCCACGGTGGTGACCGCCTCGGTGGTGATCTGCGGGTCGCTGGTGGTCAGGGGGGCGTCGACGCTGGTGCGTTCCAGCCAGGCCTGCCGCACCTCGGCCGTTGCCTTGTCGACGTCGAGGGACTGACCCTGCACCGCCTCGGTGATCTTGGCCTTCCCGCCCACCACGGCGAGCGAGGCGTCCCGGGGCTCGACCGCGAACTGCGGGGCCACCGCCGTCACGGCCGCCTTCAGCTTGGCCGGGTCGGAGGTGGTGACCAGATCGAGGGAGCCACCGCCGCGCAGCACGTTCACGATGTGCAGCGGGCTCCAGGATCGTCCGGCACCTGCAGCCCGAACGGTGGCGGCGTAGTCGACCGACAGGCCGGCAGCCGCGGGCTTGATCGAGGCCTGCTTGTCGGGCCCCTTCAGAATGATCGCGGCCTCAGCCTTGGGTGCGATCTGCTTCTGGAGCTTCTGCTCGGCCTCCTGGGCAGGCATGCCGCCGATCGGGATTCCCTGTACCGAGGCGTTCTTGGGGGTGTTGTCCCCGGCCATCACGTATCCGACGGCGTAGGCCGCTCCTGCGATGACCACGAGCCCCCCGACGACGGAGGCTCCCACCACGGCGTGCGGACGGCGACGGCGCGCTCCTGGGGCTCGACCGGCACGGGAGACATGGTTCTGTGACAAGAGGCACCTCTGCTGCGGGGTATGGGACGTCGTCCAGCGCCCCAACGACGGCACCCACGACTCGTGGCCAGATTCTACGTGGCGATGGCGTCAGTCCAGAATCGGGGAATTCTGGTTGACTGACTGACATGGCGATCACCGTGCGTCCGTTGACCGATGACGATGCCGAGGCCACCCAACTGCTGCGCCACGAGGCCTTCGGCTCCCCCCTGTCGAAGAAGAACACAGCCCAGATCTCGAAGCCACCCTCGTACTGGTTGGGGGCCTTCGACGACGACCGCCAGGTGGGCCGGGCGGGAGTGCGTGACATCTCCTCCTTCTGGGGCGGCACCGAACTGGCAACCGCAGGAGTGATGAGCGTCACCACCGCGCAGGAACACCGCGGCCGGGGTGTGCTGAGCCCGCTGCTGCTGCAGGCCCTTGCGGACGCGCGCGAGCGAGGGGCGGTGGTGGCAACCCTCTTCCCCACCGCGAACGCCATCTATCGCAGATTCGGGTTCGAACTCGCAGCCGAACTCACCCGCGTCAAGGTGCCCACCATCGAGCTGGGCACGCTCACCCCACCCGAAGGTGTGACCCTGGGTCGGGCCACCGAGGACGACGTCCCCGCCCTCGACGACCTGTACCACCGCTGGGCGATCCAGCAGAACGGGCCGGTCAACCGCACCGGCCCCCTGTACGAGTCGAAGCCTGCCAAGCGGGTGAAGGCGCACACCGGCATCACCGTGGCGCGCATCGACGGCCAGGTGGCCGCCTACGCCTCGTGGAACCGTGGCCACGGGTACGGCGAAGGTGCCGAACTGTCGGTCCGGGAGTTCGTCTCGCTGTCATCGCTGGCCACCCAGGCCCTGCTGGCGATGTTCGGGACTAACTCCCCGGTGCTGCCCCACACCGTCTTCCGCACCTCCGGCGACGACGGCTTGAGACTGGTGCACCCGGCGGCGACCTGGCACGTGGTCGAGAGGTTCCCGTACATGGTGAAGGTGCTGAACCTCCGCGCCGCGCTGGTGCCCCGCGTCTGGCCGGAGGGGTTGGACTGCGAACTGCCGTTCCGGGTCACCGATGACAGCATCGACACCATCACCGGCGACTGGAAGCTGCGGCTGGAGGACGGCCACGCCACCGTCACCCGGATCGGGAGACTGGGTGCCCACTCAAAGCGGCTCAACCCGGTCGAGTTCAGCCAGCGCGGACTGTCACTGCTGTTCTCGGGTTCCCAGTCGATGTGGAACATCGTCGGGGCCGGACTCGCCGCGGGCGGGGCGACCAACACCTATCCCACCTGGTCGGCCGCTTTCGGTGGTCGCCAGAACCACATCCGCGACTACTTCTGATCCCAGCCGCCCGACTTCTGGCGCTCAGGGATTGGGGCGGGCTGCGCCGCACCGTTGGTGGGCCGGGCGTCGCTGGTCCGGCGATGCCGGGCTCACGGAGCGGGCTGGCTCCAGGGGCCGTGGGTGGGGATCTCGGTCAGGAAGGCGTACTCCTCGACGAGGGGGTCGCCACGGTCCAGGTCGGCGTGCCAGCGGCGCATGTCGGCGAGGGTGGGTGCGGTGGTGCCGGCCCCGGGTTCACGCACCGTCAGACCGCTGACCAGCACCGCGAACCGTAGCGACTGGACGAGCGGCCACCGCGCCAGCAGCCCCGCCGCCAGCCCGGCCGAGAAGACGTCCCCCGCTCCCCCGGTGTCGACGACGGGCCCGGGGACCGCTGCCACGTGCACCCGTTCACCGGTGTCGCGGTCGAGGGCCGACACCCCGTCGGCGCCCATGGTCACCACCGGCAGTCGGACGTGCTCGGAGAGGGCCGTGAGTGCCTCGTCAACGGTCGTCGTCCGGGTGTAGTGCAGCGCCTCGGTGAGGTTGGGCGTGAACGCGTGGCAGTGCGGTAGGTCGGGCAGCGCCGAGAGGTCCCAGCGGCCGCTCTCGTCCCAGCCGATGTCACCGATCACCAGGGCGCCGCGCTGGGCCGCACTGGACAGCCACGGCATCGGGAAGGGCTGCAGGTGGGCCACCACCACCCTGGCGGGCGGCGAAGAGGCGGCGCGCAGCACGCAGCGCCCGGGGTGGGGGGTCTCGGCCGTCACCATGGTGCGGTCGCCGGCGTAGTTCAGCACGATGGTCAAGGGCGTCTGCCAACCGGCGTGCACGAGGCAACCCGAGGTGTCGATTCCCTCGTCCCGCAGTCGGGCGAGACTGCCCTGCCCCACCAGGTCGTCGCCGACGTCGGCGACCATGCCCACCCGAAGGCCGAGCCGACTACCGGCGATGGAGGCATTGGCGATGCCGCCGGGAACCTCGCGGTAGTCGGGGGTGCGCACCTCGGTACCGAAGGCGGGACCCTCATCGGGGATGCCGTGGAAGATGAGGTCGGTGAACACCAGCCCACAGGCCAGGAGGTCGTAGGGGGTCGTCGTCGGTGAGGTCATTGGTCGCTCCCTGACCGCCACGTCACCCTGGCCGGACGGTCGATCATGCTTGCCTCTGATCATTCTTGCGCCCTACCGTCAGGTGGGAAGGAAGGACGCCATGATTCTGTCGATCCTGGGGGGCGGAGGGTTCCGGGTGCCGCTCGTGCACCAGGCGTTGTTGGACGACCGCGAGCCGGGGCGGGTCACCGAGTTGAGGCTGTTCGACTCGGATGCGCATCGCCTCCGTTCGATCGCCGCCGTGCTGGGCGAGCAGTCCTCCGGGCACCCCCACCCTCCCGTGGTGTCGCTGCACACCGAGTTGGATGACGCCGTACGGGGCACCGACTTCGTGTTCTCCGCGATCCGAGTCGGTGGTCTTGCCGGGCGTACCTGTGACGAGACCATCCCGCTCAGGCATGGGGTGATCGGGCAGGAGACAGTCGGGGCCGGGGGCGTCGCGTATGCCCTGCGCACCCTGCCCGTCGTCCGCGCCATGGCGGAGAGGATCGCCGCCCTGGCCCCCGAGGCCTGGGTGATCTCGTTCACCAACCCGGCCGGCATGGTCACCGAGTCACTGGTCGACGTGCTGGGCGATCGGGTGATCGGTATCTGCGACTCCCCCGTCGGTCTGGCCCGACGTGCGCTCGGCGCCCTGGGCGTCGCGCCCGCCGACCGGTCGCGGGCCGAGATCGGCTACGTGGGGCTCAACCACCTCGGCTGGATCCGATCCCTCGTCCTGGACGGCAGCGACCAGTTGCCGCGGTTGATGGCCGACCCTGCGGCACTCGAGTCGTTCGAGGAGGGCCGCCTGTTCGGCTCCGACTGGCTGCAGAACCTGGGCCATCTGCCCAACGAGTACCTGCACCACTACTACTTCACGCGCGAGGCGCTGGCCGCCGACCACGGCGCCACCCGAACCCGGGCGCAGGTGATCGAGGCCCAGCAGCGGGAATTCTACGGCGTCCCCGACCCCACTGCTCCGGGGGCACTACGGCGGTGGGACGACTGCCGCCTCGCCCGCGAGACCACCTACATGGCGTCCAATCGCGAGGCCGCCGGGCACTTCGAACGCGACCCGGACGACCTGGTCAGCGGGGGCTACGACCGGGTCGCGCTGGCCATCATGCACGCCATCGCCCACGATCGTCCCGCGACCCTGATCGTGAACCGACCCAACGGTGACCGGGTGGGCGAACTCGACGCCGACGCCGTGATCGAGGCACCCTGCCGGGTCGACGCCGCAGGGGTGCACCCGCTGCCCACCGGACCCCTCCCCCGACACGGGGTCGGTCTGGTGACCCAGGTCAAGCAGGTCGAACGGACCACCATCGAGGCATCCCGGATCGGGAGCCGGGCGTTGGCCTGGCGGGCCATCGCCCAGCACCCGCTGGTCGACTCGGTCGCGGTCGCCCGCAGCATCCTCGACGACTTCCTCGCCGAGGTCGACGGGCTGCAGTACCTGCGCTGATCCCGGCCCAGACCCCGGGCCCGTCAAACCGGGCTCGCGGTCAGCGCAGGTCGAACCGCCAGGGAAGGGCCAGCGGGCCGCTGATCTGGGCCCATTCCCCACCCAGGCCGAGAGCCCGGATCGCCTTCGGCAACAACGCCTCGGGGCCGTCCGCGACGGCCACCTGAGGACGACCGGAGGTCTCGGTTGAGTCGGCGGGGATGAACTGCTCGAGCATGCCGAAGGCCGGCACCGTGCGCAGCACCGCCTGGTCGCGATCGACCTCCGCCAGCGCGCAAGCTCGCTGGACGGCCAGTTCGAGGTTGCCGAGGTGGTCGACGAGCCCCCGTTCCAGGGCGTCGGCGCCGGTCCACACCCGACCCTTGGCGACCTTCTCGAGGTCCTCGCGGCTCAGCTTGCGGTCGGCTGCCGCCTTCACCGTGAACTGCTCGTAGATGGCATCGAGCCAGGCGTCCAGCACAGCCCAGTCCTCAGCCGTGAAGTGGTGGTCGGCGGCGAACAGGTCTGCCTTCGGGCCGGAGTTGATGCCCTCATGCTTGAGCGCCAGCTTGTCCAGCAGTCCCAAGGTGACGACCTTGCCCGCCAGCACGCCGATCGACCCCGTCAGGGTGGACGGCGCGGCCACGATCTCGTCGGCACCCATGGCGGCGTAGTAGCCGCCCGAGGCCGCGACATTTCCCATCAGCGCCACCACCGGACGACCCGACTCACGCACCCGGTGCACCTCGCGCCAGATGGTGTCGGAGGCCACTGCTGACCCCCCGGGTGAGTCGATCCGCAGGACGACCGCCTTCACCTTGTCGTCCCGGGCAGCGGCGCGCAGGTGGTCGGCGACGGCGTCACCGCCGGCCTGTTGCCCACCAGGTCCGCCGGGAGCGCCCCGTCCGGTGACGATCGGGCCCCGCAGGGTGACGATGCCCACCTGCGGTGCGTGTCGGTCGACGAGCTGGCGCTTCAGCTCACGGCGCTGCACCTTGGCGTCGTAGCGGTGCACGAACTGCAGGGCGTGCCGGTCGAGCCCCAGTGCCGCGTAGACGTCGTCGTAGACCTGGTCGCGGTAGCCGACCTTGTCGACCAGTCCCAGTTCGACGGCCCGCTCGACGGTGACGGGGCTCTCGTCCATGGCGGCGCGCACGGCCTCGACCTCGAGGCCTCGGCCGGCCGCGATCTGGGCGAGGCACTGCTCGACGACGGAGTCGGCCAGGCGCTGCATCATCTCGCGGTTGGCCTCGCTGATCTCGGTGCCCGCGTACTGCTCGGCGGCCGACTTGTACTCCTTGCGCTGACCGAACTCCGGCGTCAGGCCGACCTTCTCGAAGAGTCCGCGCAGCAGGGTGATCGACAGGTGCAGTCCACCCAGGAAGACGAGTCCCGACGGCTGCACCCACACGGTCCTGGCCCGGGTGGCCAGGGCCACCAGCGGGAGGGCATTGCCCATCTCGCCGAAGGTCTGCGTCCACGCGGTGGTCGGCTTGTGCTCACCGAACTCAGCGATCATGTCGCCCAGGTTCTGCAGGTCGGCCAGTCCGAGTCCCGACGGGGCCACGTGCACGATGAGCCCCTTCACGCGGGGGTCGGTCGCTCCTTGACGGAGTCCCTCGCGTACCGCACCCATCGTGGCCGAGTTGAGCGCCTTCAGGGCGGCGAGTGGATTGTCGGGCGGGGCCACGGTGATCCCGCGAGCCAGGTCGATCTCGAGGATGACGGGTCCGGTGGTGCGGGCTCGGAAGTCACGGGCAGCTGCGATCAGGTCCATGCTGCGAGTCTAGGAAGGCCACGGCGACAACCGGAGCGAGGTCGGACGAAACCGGGACGAGTCAGGGTGCCGGCACGGGGTGCTTCCGCTCAGGCCACGCGTGCTTGGGGATCCGGATCGGCCATGGCTCCCGGGGCCAGTGCCGACTCGTCCAGTCGATCGACCAGCAACCGCGGTGGCCAGACCCCCTCGAGCCGTACACGTACCCGGTCGTGGACCATCACGTAGAGGCTCGCTGCAACGCACACGGCGAACGTGGCGACGGCTCCGACGCCGAGGGTCCACCGGGCTCCCCAGTGGTCACCGATCCAACCGATCACCGGGGAACCGATCGGGGTACCGCCCATGTTGACCGCCATGTAGACCGCCATCACGCGACCTCGCAACGCCGGGTCTGAGGCCAACTGCACGGTGGCGTTGCACGAGGTCATCACCGTCAGGGAACACACCCCCACACCGACCAGCATGACGGCGAAGAACAGGTAGGTCGGCGCCAGCGCCGCCCCGGCGGTGAACACGGCGAACCCGAGGACCCCCAGCAGCAGCCAACGCAGGCGTGGACGCGCCCGCCGAGCCGCCATGAAGGCGGCCCCCAGGGTGCCGATCGCCATGACGGAACCGAGCATCCCGTACTCGCTCGCGCCCTTGCCGAAGACCGTCGTCGCCATCAGGGCGTTGGTGATCTGGAAGTTCATGCCGAAAGTGGAGAAGACGAAGATGATGCCGAGGATGAGCAGGATGTCGGGGCGCGTGCGCACATAGGCAATGCCCTCACGCACGGTGCCCGTGCCGACCCGTTTCGGACGAGGCATGAGTTGGTCGGTGCGCATGAACCACAGGGCGCCGATCACTGCGACGAAGCTCAGCGCATTGACCAGCAGGGCCGGGGCGATGCCGACCCAGGCGATCAGCAGTCCGGCCAGACCCGGGCCGAGCAGTCGGGCGCCGTTGAACTGCGCCGAGTTGAGGCCGATGGCGTTCGAGACGAGCCGTTGCGGCACCATCTCCGAGACGAAGGCTTGGCGGACCGGCATGTCGAAGGCCGATGCAACTCCCTGCAGGAAGGCGAACAGGAAGGCGTGCCACAACTGCACCGTGCCGGTCGCGACCAGGATCCACAGGCCGAAGGCCGTCGCCCCCAGCGCCGCCTGGGTGACCATCAGCAACCGCCGCTTGGAATAGCGATCCGCGAGGGCTCCGGCCATCGGGGCGATCAGCGGGATCGGCAGGAACTGGAGGGCCGTCACCAGGCCCAGCGCCTGGGCGGAGTGATCGGTCAGTTGGGTCAGCACCAGCCAGTCCTGGGCCACCCGCGCCATCCACCCGCCCACGTTGCTGACCAGCGCGCCGAGCCAGAAGAGCCGATAGTTGAACAGGGCAAAACTCGCGAAGGTGCGTACGCGGTCTGCCATGGAGATCCTCTGGTGGGGGTGGGGTCGTCCACCAGTCTAGATGGTTAGTTTGGGTAAGCAACTGGATTCGCGCATGGTGGACATCCCATCAGCCGGGGCCCGGGCCGACCGAGGGCCACCCTCATGCCAGGGACGAGACCGGCTCCCGCGCGCGCTCGAGGCGCTGCTGCCACCAACGCTGGTGACCACCGGGCGTGGCCACCGTGGGTCCGTCGAGCCACCCCACGACCGGTCGGATCCCGTGCAGCGCACTCAGCAGCCAGAGCTCCGCACCCGCCAAGTCATCCGGACGAGCCCGGACCCGTCGCACCTCCACCCCTCGCACGCGGGCCTGCGCCACCAGCCAGCGGGTGGTGACGGAGTCGACCCTCGCCAACGCGGGGTGGGGCAGGTGCAGGACGTCGTCGCGCCACCACACGACAGCGCTCAGCGCCCCGTCGCAGACGAGGCCGTCGACCAGGAGGAGCGCCTCGTCCGCCCCGCTCCGCTGCGCACGCGCACGCTGCTCGGACAGGGCCGCGAGGTCGGGACCCTTCACGGCGGGGCAGGTGCGCGGGTCGTGGTCGGCGGTCGCCACCCGCACCTCGCCGCCACGGGGTGGGGCAGGTCGCAGCAGAGGACGAAGGGTCAGGTCGGACAGCAGATCGATCCGCGGGAACCACCGTCCTGCCTCCGGGACCGAGCGGGCCAGGTCCAGCAGGGCGCGGCGCGCTTCGTCCGCGGGGAAGCCCACTGCTCCCGCGTCACGCGCGAACCGGTCGGCATGGGCCCCGAGCAACAGCACCCGGCCGTGGTCGACCAGGAACGAATCGGCCACCACGGTGTCGGCACTCATAGACTCCAGCCTATGGCTGGCTCCCACGCTGGATCCTTCGGCTGGCTGACCAGCGGGTGGTCCGCACCACATCCCTCACTCGACCCGGCCGCCCTGGCCGCCCATTGGTGGTCGGACGCCTCCCAGGACGTCGTCTGGCTCGACTCCTCCGACGGGGGTGCCCACTTGGTGGGCGTCGGCGGCATGAGCCTGCTGGCTCCGGACTTCGACTCGTTCGAGGCGGTGATGCGCGACTCGGACGAGGCCTGGGTCGGGTGGATCGGATACGAGGCAGGATCCGAGCTGCTGGGGCTGTCCCGCGGTGAAAGTCCCAGGCATCCACCGATCTCGCTGGTGCGGCTGTCGCGCTGGGCGGTGATCGAGGCCGACGGCAGCACCACGCTGCACGCCGCCATCGACGAGCAGGCCTGGGCACTGCCCGACACGTTGCCACCGGTCGACGAGCCCCCTGCCATGGCTGCCGGTTCATTGCCCACCGGGACGGAGGGCGTCAGCGTGCTCGCGGGCGACTCGGACGAGGAACTCCTGGCCGCCATCGACAGGTGCATCGAGCACATCCGCGCCGGGGATGCCTTGGTGCTGTGCCTGACCACCACCCTGTGGACCGACAGCCCGATCGACGCCTTCGCCTCCCATCTGCGGCTGCGGCGATCAAGCCCTGTGCCCCACGGCGGCCTGCTGCGCATCAACGGGACGGTGCTGAGTTCGGCGTCGATGGAGACCTTCCTCCGCGTCCACGACGGCATCGCCACCACGTCCCCGATCAAGGGCACCCGGCGCCGAGATCCCGACCCAGAGGTCGACCTCGCGCTGGCTGAGGAGTTGGCGGCGTCGGAGAAGGAACGCGCCGAGAACCTGATGATCGTCGACCTGTGCCGCAATGACCTGGGCCGCATCTGTCGCCCGGGGTCGGTGCAGGTGGACGAGCTGTTCTCGGTGAGGGGGTATGCCAGCGTGCACCAACTCGTCTCGACCGTGTCGGGACAGTTGCGTGAGGACCTGGGCCCGGTGGACGCCCTGAGGGCGCTGTTCCCGGCGGGGTCTATGACCGGGGCACCCAAGCGTCGGGCGGTCGAGATCCTGCGCGAGTTGGAGAGCTGGCCGCGGGGCATCTACTCGGGATGTTTCGGCATCTTCACGGGCCAGCACTGCGAGGCGGCGATGGTCATCCGCAGCGTGGTCTCGGACGAGGACGCGGCCTGGATCGGGGTCGGGGCCGGGATCACTGCGCTCAGCGTGGCGCACGAGGAGTTGGACGAGATGCACCTGAAGGCGGCCGCGCTGGTGGACTGCCTGGTGCGCTGAGGGGGCTCGGGCGCTGACGGGACCGGTGCGCTGAGCGGAAGGTGCGATGAGGGGCGTCACCGGGCCTGGTCGCCACCGAGCAGGTGCACCTCAACCGCATGTCTGCCCCAGGCCAGACGGGCGGTCACCCCGTCACCCTCGACCCTCACGTCGGTGACCACGACCGCGACTTGGCGGGCCACAGCCACGGCGATCTCCCCCACCCGGGTGTGCGGGCCGCTGCAATCAACCAGCACTGCGCTGTGGTCGGCGAACTGCAGACGCGCGATACCGGTGTCGAAGCGCGTCACCGCCCGCAGCGGGGTCCCCCGCGCCTGCACCAGCCCCAGGACCCGAAGCCACGAGGCGACCAGGCGCGCACGGTTCTGGGCCGCAGCCTCGTCGAGCGCTGCGGCAAGTTCTGTGTCGACGAGGGCCCCCAGGCGCTCGTCCGCGCGCCACACCGCCATGCTTCATTGTCCGCCGCGCATCGTCGCGAAGGAAGACCCGTAGACGCCCTCGACCGCGGGAGTGCGCCAACCGGGAGATCATTCGCCGAACATCCACGCAGAAAGGGGCACGTGAGCGGCACCCTCGTCACGTGGCGTGACGACAAGCCGTGCTGCCTGCCCCGATTGGCGCGGATCCTCAGGCGGTCAGCCGCGAGCGGGGCCTCGGACGGTCAGCCGCGAGTGGGGTCTCGGGCGGTCAGCCGCGAGCGGATCCTGGGACTGTCAGCCGCGGGCGGGGCCCCGGGAGCGTCGACCACGCCCCAGCACCCCCACCAGGTAGAGCGCGCATCCCAACCACACCAGGGGAAGCCCGACCCACCAGACCCAGGAGATCTGCTGGTGGAACACCAGCAGACCGATCAGCAACTGCAGCGTCGGCCCGATGAACTGCAACATGCCGAGCAGTCCCAGCGGCAGGCCACGGGCGGCCTGGGCGAACAGCCACAGCGGGACAGCGGTCACCAGGCCCGAGACCACGAAGAGCGCCGTGATCGACCACCCGAGTCCGAAGTGCCCCAGACCCATGACGCCCATGACCACCAGCACCACGAGCGCCAGCGGGGTCATGAACACCGACTCGAGGAACAACCCCTGCAGCGCCGGCAGTTGGGCCTTCTTCTTCAACACCCCGTAGATGCCGAACGAGGTCGCCAGAAGCAACGAGATCCACACCGTGTGCCAGCTGCCCCAACTGATGACGACCACGCCGACCAACGCCGTCAGCGCCCCGCCCCACCCCCACCGGTCGAGCCGCTCCGAGAAGAAGATGCGCCCGAACACGAGGTTGAGCAGCGGGTTGATGAAGTACCCCAGTGAACTCTCCACCGTGTGGCCGGTCTGCACGGCGAAGATGAACATGCCCCAGTTGACGGCGATCACGATGGAGGCCAGCAGCAGCGGCACCCACTGGCCGCCGGCCAGCGCCGGACGAACCCAGCCGAACCCCTGCCTCAGCACGACCAGGCACAGCGCCGTCCAGACCGCCGACCAGACGAATCGCTCCGCCAGGGTCTCGATCGGGTTGGCCGCGCCCAACAGCGCCCAGAACAGGGGGAACACGCCCCACAGGACGTAGGCAGCCACCCCGGCCGAGAGTGCTCTCGACCGGGGCGGCTGGACAGTGCTGGTGGACGTGGTCAGCTCAGCAGGCTTTGCGCAAGGGTCACGACGTTCTCGACGGTGAAGCCGAGTTCCTCGAAGATCTTGGCGCCGTCGGCCGAGGCCCCGAAGCTCTCGATCGAGAGCGAGGCACCGTGGGCGCCCACGTACTTCTGCCACCCGTTCCCGACGCCGGCCTCGATCGAGAGGCGGGCTGTGACACCGCTGGGCAGCACCGACTCGCGGTACTCCTCATCCTGGCCGTCGAACCATTCCTGACAGGGCATCGAGACGACACGGGTCGGGATTCCCTGGCCCTCGAGCGACTCAGCGGCACCCACCGCCAGCTCGACCTCGGAGCCGGTGGCGATCAGGATCAGCTGCGGGGCCGCCGAAGCCTCCTTCAGCACGTAGGCACCGCGGGCGGCCTGGTCAGCCGGAGCGAAGCCCTCCTTCGTGCGGTCGAACACCGCCAGGTCCTGGCGGGACAGGATGAGGGCAGTCGGACGGTCCCGGTGCGCCAACGCCTGCTTCCAGGCCACGGACACCTCGTTGGCGTCACCCGGACGAACCACGTCGAGCCCCGGGATGAGCCGCAGCGAGGCCACGTGCTCGATCGGCTGGTGCGTGGGGCCGTCCCCACCGACACCCACCGAGTCGTGGGTCCACACGAAGATGGAGGGAGCGCCCATCAGCGCGGCCAGACGGACGGCCGGTCGCATGTAGTCGGAGAAGACCAGGAAGGTGCCGCCGTAGGGGCGGGTCAGCCCCGACAGGGCGATGCCGTTGACGATGCCGCCCATGGCGTGTTCACGGATGCCGAAGTGCAGCGTGCGGCCGTAGGGGTTGCCGGGGAACTGCTTGCTGGCGCGCTCCACCGGGAGGAACGACTCCTCCCCCTTCATGGTGGTGTTGTTCGAACTGGCGAGGTCCGCGGAACCGCCCCACAGCTCCGGAACCTGCGAGGCCAGCTGGTTGAGCACCTCGCCCGACGCGGCGCGAGTCGCCTTCTTCTTGCCGGCCGGGAACTCGGCGAGGGTGATCTCGGGGAGTTCGTGGTTGCGGATGCGAGTGAGCAGCGCGGCCCTCTCGGGGTTGGCCTGCTGCCAGGCCGCGAACTTCTCGTCCCATGCCGCGCGAACCTGCTTCGAACGGGCCGCTGCGTGGTCGACGGCGTGCTGCACGGCGGCCCGGTCGACCGCGAAGGGCTCGTCGGTGAAGCCGAGTTCCTGCTTGAGGCCCGAGATCTCGTCGGCACCCAACTTGGACCCGTGCACGTCGTGGGAGCCCGCCTTGTTGGGCAGGGGCCAGCCGATGATGGTGGTCAGACGGATGAACGACGGCCTGTCGGTGACGGCCTTGGCCGCCTCGATGGCGTCGTACAGGGCCTGCACGTCCTCGTGGTACTCGGTACCGCCGTGGGTCCAGTCGACGTGCTGCACGTGCCAGCCGTAGGCCGCGTAGCGGGCCGCGACGTCCTCGGAGAAGGCGATCTTGGTGTCGCCCTCGATCGAGATGCGGTTGTCGTCGTAGATCAAGGTGAGGTTGCCCAGGTCCTGGGTGGCCGCCAGCGAGCTCGCCTCGGACGAGATGCCCTCCTGCATGCACCCGTCGCCCGCGATGGCGTAGATCTGGCGGTCGAAGACCGACTCACCCGCGGGGGCGTCCGGATCGAACATGCCACGTTCACGGCGAGCTGCCATGGCGAAGCCGACCGCGTTCGAGACGCCGGCTCCCAGGGGGCCGGTGGTGGTCTCGACGAACTTGGTGTGGTGGTACTCGGGGTGCCCGGGGGTCTTGGAGCCCCAGGTGCGCAGCGACTTGAGGTCGTCGAGGGTCAGACCGGCGTTGGCCAGGTAGAGCTGGCAGTACTGGGTGAGGGAGGCGTGTCCCGCGGAGAGCACGAACCGGTCGCGGCCCAGCCACTGGTCGTCATTGACGTCCCAGTTCATGATGCGCTGGAACAGCAGGTAGGCGGCCGGAGCCAGCGAGATCGCGGTACCGGGGTGGCCGTTGCCCACCTTCTCGACGGCGTCCGCTGCCAGGATGCGGGCGGTGTCGACCGCCCGTTCGTCTTGTTCAGTCCATTCCAGGGATGCCATGAAGGAGTCCTCATCTCTCGCCGAAGCGAGGTAGCAGTTCACCGACGAGCTTAGTCAACCCTTGCCATGGGGCGGCCCTGTGCCAGTTGTTGTCCCGGGCCAGTTGTTGTCCCGGGCCAGTTGTTGTCCCGGGCCAGTTGTCGTCGGCGGACCAGTTCTCGTCCCGGGCCGGTCGCTCGCTGTGCCTGGCGGGTGCTCACTCGGTCAGGTCGCGGTTGCGGTACTCGGGCAGCGCGAGCGCCGCAGCGGCTGCGATCACGAAGGCGGCAGCAAACACCACGAAGACGACCGGTGTGCCCCCGCGCGCCAGCAGGACGGGCACACTCAGTGGGGCGACCATCGCCGCGATCCGCCCGAACGCGGCCGCCGCACCGGTGCCGGCGCCGCGCAGCCGGGTGGGGTACAGCTCCGGGCCGACGGCGTAGAGGGCCCCCCAGGCGCCGAGGTTGAAGAACGACAACGCGCAACCAGCGACCAGGATCGCCGCCGTCGAGTCAGCGAATCCGAAGGCACCGGCTGCGATGGCCGAACCGGCGAGGAAGGTGGCAAGGGTCGCCCGTCGTCCCCAGACCTCGATCAGCCATGCGGCGACGGCGTAGCCGGGCAACTGGGCCAGCGTGATGATCACGGTGTACTCGAACGACTTCACCACCGTGTGGCCGGAGCGCACCAGCAGGCTGGGCAGCCAGATGAACGCCCCGTAGTACGACAGGTTGATGCAGAACCAGACGACCCACAGCGCGACGGTCCGTCCGCGCAGACCCGGCGACCAGATCGTCCGGTCGTCGAAGTCCTCAGGCTTGACCACGCTGACCTCAGTCACCCGATCGGACGACGGCGCCCGCAGTCCGGAGACCTCCTCGTAGCGGCGCACGGCAGCCTCGGCCTCGGCGTCTCGTCCCTTCGATTCGAGGAAGCGCACGGATTCGGGCAGTCCGAATCGCACCACCAGGGCATAGGCGGCGGGCACGATGCCCACCAGCAGGGCCCATCGCCAGCCGTGCGTCAGGTTGGGGATGACCAGGTAACCGATCAGCGCGGCGGCGATCCAACCGATGGCCCAGAAGGCCTCGAGGGCGACGACCACGCGTCCACGGATGCGCTTGGGGGCGTACTCACTGACCAGGGTGGACGCGACCGGCAGTTCGGCCCCGAGCCCCAGTCCCACCACGAACCGGAGCACGATCAGCGCCGCCAGCGACCACGCCAGCGCCGAGGCCCCGGTGGCCACCCCGTAGACGAGCAGGGTGATGGCGAAGACCTGGCGTCGTCCGAGCTTGTCGGCGAGCAGCCCGCCCAGGGAGGCGCCGATGGCCATGCCGACGAAGCCGATGCTGGCGACCCAGCTCAGCTGGCCCGGGCTGAGCTTCCACTCAGCCGCCAGCGCCACCATCACGAACGAGATCAACCCGACATCCATCGCATCCAGGGCCCACCCGAGCCCCGAACCCACCAGCAATTTCGCGTGGCGGCGGTTGAACGGCAACCGGTCGAGGCGGTCGGTGCGAGTGAGCTGCTGAGTGGTCATGGGCCTGCCGTCGGTTGGGGATGACTGCCGGGGACGATATCGGCCCCCCGGGGCCCTGCGGTGGCATGACCACACATCGACATCGACGCGGGTTGGGAGGGCAGCGCTGTCCCCCTCGGTGAGCCCTAGGCTGGGCGCATGCCGCTGACCATTCGTCCCGCGACCACAGCTGACCTGCCGGCCATCACCGAGATCTACAACGAGGCGGGGGTCGGCACCACGGCCAGCTACGACCTGGCACCGGTGACGGTCGCGGAGCGTGCGGCAGTGCTGCAGCACAAGCAGCGTCGTGGGCACCCCACCCTGGTGGCGCTGATCGACGGCGAGACGATCGGGTTCGCCAGCTACGGCACCTTTCGCGACAAGGCGGGCTACAACTACACGGTCGAGCACTCGGTGTACGTCAAGTCGGGTCACCGCGCAGCAGGGGTGGGCCGGATGCTGATGACCGCCCTGATCGACTATGCCAAGGGCCACGGCGTCCACGTGATGATCGGGGTGCTCGATGCCAGCAACGAGACGAGCATCAACTTCCACGAGCGGATGGGCTTCGTCGAGGTGGCGCGGATGCCAGAGGTGGGTCGCAA
This sequence comes from Aestuariimicrobium sp. T2.26MG-19.2B, assembly GCF_950101875.1. Taxonomy (NCBI): domain Bacteria; kingdom Bacillati; phylum Actinomycetota; class Actinomycetes; order Propionibacteriales; family Propionibacteriaceae; genus Aestuariimicrobium; species Aestuariimicrobium sp. T2.26MG-19.2B. The sequence goes on from NZ_CATNLW010000001.1 coordinate 389,312, forward strand.
GTTCGGGCGCTGGCTCGACATCGTGATGATGCAACTCACCTTCGATGGTCCCGACGTGCGTTGATCGTTGATCGACCCGCCCCAGCCCGCAACCATGTGCCTGAGCAACTCGCTCCCGGCATCCTCACCATTCCTCCCGAAGAGAGCACGTCATGTCTGACTCCGCAGTGAAGCAGGGCCCGAGCAAGCAGGGTCCCGACCGACCCACGGCCTCTGGGGAGAACCCGGGCGCCCCCACCGGCGCGAGCGAACGTCGGGGGCTGATCGAACTGCAGGGCATCGACGTCATCGACGAACCGGCACGCACCGCTCGTCCGCGTGACCTGTTCATGCCGTGGTTCGCGGCCAACGTGAGTGTCTTCGGCATGAGCTACGGCTCGTTCGTGCTCGGCTTCGGCATCTCGTTCTGGCAGGCCACCGTCGTGTCGCTGGTCGGTGTCGTCTTCAGCTTCCTGATCTGCGGGATCATCGCCATCGCCGGCAAGCGCGGTTCGGTGCCCACCATGGTGTTGAGCCGGGCCGCGTTCGGCGTGGACGGGCAGAAGCTGCCGGGAGCGCTCGGCTGGCTCACCTCGATCGGCTGGGAGACCACCCTCACCATCCTGGCGACGTTGGCCACCGTGACGATCTTCGACAAGGTCGGCTGGGCCCACGGCACGGCGGTCAAGATCCTGGCCACCGTCGTGATCGCCGGCACCATCGTGGCCGCGTCGGTGCTCGGCTACCACGTGATCATGAAGCTGCAGTCGGTGCTCACCTGGGTGACCGGCATCGCCACCGTCATCATCATGGCGATCACCGTTCCCAAGATCGACTGGGCGGCCGTCTCGTCGCTGCCCGCCGGTTCAGCCGCGCAGATGGTGGGCGCCCTGGTGATGGTGATGACCGGTTTCGGACTGGGGTGGACGAACGTGGCCGCCGACTGGTCGCGCTACCAGCGTCGCAGCGCCTCCTCGGGCTCGATCGTCTTCTGGAACACCTTCGGCGGTTCGGTGGCCCCGATCGTGCTGGTCATCTTCGGGCTGCTGCTCAGCGTCTCGAACAAGGACTACGCCGGGCACGTCGCCGGCGATCCCATCGGGGCGCTGGCCGACCTGCTCCCCACCTGGATCCTGCTGCCCTTCCTGCTGGTCGCGGTGCTCAGCCTGATCTCGGGAGCGGTGCTGGGCATCTACTCCTCGGGACTCACCCTGCTCTCCCTCGGCGTGAAGGTCTCCCGCCCGGTGGCGGCCCTGATCGACGGCAGCATCCTCACCGCCGGCACGATCTTCGTGGTCTTCTTCGCCACCGACTTCCTCGGCCCGTTCCAGTCCTTCCTGATCACCCTCGGGGTGCCGCTGGCGGCGTGGGCGGGAATCTTCTGCTCCGACCTGGCGCTGCGTCGCCGCGCCTACGACACGGTCAGCCTGTTCAAGCCGAACGGACGCTACGGCCGGTTCGACTGGGTCTCGATCATCACCCTGGTGGTCTCATCGGTGATCGGCTGGGGTCTGGTCGTCAACCAGTTCGCCGCCGACGCCAGCTGGAACAACTGGCAGGGCTACCTGCTGGAGCCGCTCGGCCTGGGTGCCCGGGTCGTCGACGACCAGGGCGTGCAGTCGTGGGACGGCAGCTGGCCCTGGGCCAACCTCGGCGTGCTGGTCTCGTTGGTCGTCAGCTTCCTGGTGACCCTGGTGGCACGCCGCGGTCTCGTCCGTCGACAGGAGTCGACCCAGACCGAGGCCGACGAGAACGCCACCTCTGCCGACATCACGGCAGAGCTGGAGGCCGGTGAGCGCCGGTGAGCTCACGCCCGTGGCTGCTCGTGATCGACCCGCAGCGCATCTTTGCCGACCCCGCCTCGCAGTGGTGCGCGCCGGACTTCGCCTCGATCGTGGGGCCGGTGGACGCACTGGTCGCCGAACACGGGGAGCGAACGATCGTCACCCGCTGGTTGCCCGGCGACAACCGGCGTGGCTCGTGGGCGGCCTACTTCGAGAAGTGGTCGTTCGCGGACCGTCCGAACGAGGATGCCGTCTTCGACCTGGTCGACCCGGCCCTGCCCTGGGCCGCTGAACGAGGCGGGGTGACCCTGGATGTCTCGACGTTCGGCAAGTTCGGCGACTCCCTGCTGGCCATCACGGGCCCCGAACCACACCTGGTGCTGAGCGGGGTGGCCACCGACTGTTGCGTCATCTCGACGGCACTCGCCGCCGCCGATGCGGGAGCAACCGTCGAGGTGGTGGGAGCGGCCTGCGCCGGGTCGTCCGCCGAGAACCAGGCTGCTGCCCTCCAGGTGATGGGCCTCTACTCCCCCCAGATCACCGTCCGCTGACGCGGCGCTCGGCCCGACCTCACCGGGTCAGTCCGACCCGCTCAGTCCTCGGGGTTGCAGCAGGGGCAGTCCCGCACCTCGTCGGCGACCCGGACGAGCGCCCGCACGACGGCGCGTCCGGCCTCATCGCGTCGGTGCGACATCTCGGGGTGCCATTGCACCCCCACCACCCATCCCCCGTGCGAGGGATCGAGACTGAACGCCTCCACCAGACCGTCGGGTGCCGTGGCCTCGACCACCAGGCCCCGGCCCAGGGTGTCGATGCCCTGGTGGTGGAATGAGGTGACCATCACCTCGTCGGCACCGATGGCCTCACGCAGCACGCCCGACTCGGCGAGCACCACCGGGTGGCTGGTCACGTCCGGGGGCAGGCTCTGCCAGTGGGCCACGTCACCGGGACGATCGGTGGGCAGGTCCTGGTGCAGGGTGCCACCGAAGCGCACGTTCAACACCTGCATTCCCCGGCAGATGCCGAGCACGGGGATGCCGCGTGCGAGGGCCGCGTCGATCAACGCCAGGTCCCACGCGTCGCGATGGGGAAGGGTGTCGCCGCAGACGGGACGAGTGGGCTGGCCGTAGCTGGCAGGGTCGACGTCGTGCCCGCCGGTGAGGATGAGCGCGTCGAGATCGCGCACCTGCTCCGTCACCAGGTCGGGGTGCTCGGCCGGGTCGAACAACGGCAGCAACACCGGCAGACCGCCGGTGGCGAGCACGACCTCCGGGTAGTCGACGGCCACGTTCGTCCGCGGGTAGCCCGGCAGCGGACCGGACAGTTCGTGGCCGGTGGTGGTGGAGATGCCGATACGGGGTCGTGACATGGCCGGGAGCCTAGCGACCATGGCGTGGCGTGCGGCGGGCTGCCCACGCTGCGGGTGAGAGGGTGAGGCCCATGCTCTGGTTCACCCTCGTCGTCGCTGCGCTGCTCATCGGTGTCTCGAAGACCTCGGTCGGGGGGCTGGGGTCGGTCAGCGTGGCACTGTTCGCCCTCGTCATGCCGACGAAGGAATCCACGGCCGCGGTGTTGTTGTTGCTGATCGTCGGCGACATCGTCGCGGTGCTGAGGTATCGGTCACACGCCGACTGGAAACTGCTGGTCAAGCTGCTGCCCTGGGTGCTGCCGGGGTTGGCACTCGGCGCCCTGTTCCTGCGCGCCGTGGACGACCACGTGCTGACCCGTGCGATCGGCGCCATGCTGCTGGTGATGCTGGCGATCCAGTTGGTCACCCGCTGGGGACCGGGGGCGAGGCGGAGGAATGCAGGGACCCCGCCCGGTGTCGACGCACCCGAGCACCAGTCGTGGGCCCAGACCAAGCTCGCGGCTGGCGGCGCGGGAATCCTGGCGGGCTTCACCACCATGACCGCCAATGCTGCCGGACCCGTGATGACGCTCTACCTGTTGGCCGCTCGCATCGACAAGCTGCGGTTCGTCGGTACGGGCGCCTGGTACTTCCTGATCATCAACCTCACGAAGGTGCCGTTCTCAGCAGGGCTGGGGCTGTTCACCCGCCACACCCTCGTCACCGATCTGGTGCTGGCACCCGTCGTGCTGGTGGGCACCTGGTTCGGTTCGAGGCTGCTGGCCGTGATGCCCCAGAAGGTCTTCGAGAACGTCGCGATCCTGGCCTCGGCGATCGGGGCGGTGAGCCTGCTGTTGAAGTGAGGCGGGTGGCACCGGGACCGGGGGGAGTTGCGCAGGGCGCAATTGCAGGCGATAATCGTTCTCATTAGTGCTCTCCTGAGACGACCGAAAGAAGTGATCCCGTGCGCCGCCTGATTGCCCTCCTCACCGTGGCCCTGCTCGCCCTCACGGGGGCCTGCTCGAGCGATGCGAAGGGCTCGTCCGGGAAGCCGAGCGTCGTCGCCTCCACCAGCGTCTGGGCGGCCGTGGCCCGACAGGTCGCTGGCGGCCATGCCGATGTCAGCGCCATCCTCGACAGTCCCCAGCAGGACCCCCACGACTACGAGGCCAACGCCCAGGACAAGCTGGCCTTCTCCCGGGCCACCGTGACCGTGGTCAACGGGGGCGGCTACGACGACTGGGCCACCAAGCTGGCCTCGTCCTCGTCCACCGTCGTGAATGCGGTCGAGGTCTCGGGGCTGCCGGGAGCCGGGGAGGACGGCTTCAACGAGCACGTCTGGTACTCCCCCACCGCAGCGGTGCAGGTCGCCACCCGGGTGGCCGACGGACTGGCCAAGGCCGACGCCGCCAACGCTGCCGCCTATCGCGAGAACCTCATCACCTTCACCTCGAAGATCACAGCGCTCGAGGCACGGGCGCAACAGATCGCAGCCAAGGACACGGGTGCGGGCATCGTGTCGACCGAACCGGTGGGAGCACACCTGTTCGCATGGGTCGGCGTCAAGGACGTGACCCCCGAGGCCTATGTCACCGGTTCGGAGTCCGATGCGGGTCCCTCGGTGTCGGCCGTCAACCAGACCGAGAGTCTGATGACCTCCGGAAGGGTGCGCGCCCTGGCGGTCAACCCCCAGACCTCCGACCCCGTCTCGGACAGGTTGGTGGCCTCGGCCAAGGCAGCGAAGGTCCCCACCTTCGACGTCTACGAGATCCTGCCCGACGCCACCATGAGCTACACCGACTTCCTCGCCGCCGCCCTCACCTCCCTCTCGAAGGCACTCAGCCAATGAGCATCACCACCACCCCGGCCATGGAGGCACTCGGCGCCGCCGAGCCGGCCATCTGCCTCAACAACGCCTGCGTCGCCTTCGGCGAGCGGGTGCTGTGGGACCACGTCGACCTCGACATCGCGCCCGGGGAGTTCGTGGCCGTGCTCGGGCCCAATGGGGCAGGCAAGACGACCCTGCTGCGCGTGCTGCTGGGCCAGCACCACCTCACGCACGGCCAGGTGAGGATCGATGGCAACCCCGTGCAGCGCGGCTCGCGGCGGATCGGCTACGTGCCCCAGCAGAAGTCCATCGACTCGACCGCGGTGATCCGAGGACGAGACCTGGTCGCCCTGGGGCTCGACGGGGACCGATGGGGCATCACCTGGCCGACCCGGCAACGGCGCGAGAAGATCGACTGGGCCCTCGACGCCGTCGGCGCACTCGCCTACGCCGACGCCCCCCTGTCGATGCTCTCGGGTGGCGAACAACAGCGCCTGCGGATCGCCCAGGCGCTGGTGACCGATCCCTCGGTGCTGCTGTGCGATGAGCCCCTGCTGAGCCTCGACATCTTCCACCAACTGGCCGTCACCGACCTGATCGACCGCACCCGACGGGAGCACAACATCGCCGTGCTGTTCGTCACCCACGAGATCAACCCCGTGCTGCCGCTGGTCGACCGGATCATCTACTTCGCCAATGGGCAGGCGCTGATCGGCACCCCCGACGAGGTGATGACGACCCAGACGCTGTCGGAGTTGTACGGACGCCGGGTCGAGGTGTTGCGCCACGACGGACAACTGCTCGTCTTCGGCGCCGACGACCACGCCCACCACCCTGAGCCCGACCAGGAGGGCGACGCATGATCGGCCTGCAATTCGGCATCCACACCTTCCTGAACTTCGACAACCTCGGGCAGTTGCTGCCTCTGGTGTGGGGGTCCCTGGTCGCCGGGGTGATCCTCGGCCTCATCGCCGGCGCCATCGGGCCGATGATCCACGCCCGGGACCTCGCCTTCGCCGTGCACGGCACCTCGGAGTTGTCGTTCGCAGGAGCAGCAGCCGCGCTCTTCTTCGGTGTCTCGGTGAACCTCGGGGCGATCGCCGGCTCCCTGGCCGCGGCCCTCCTGCTCGGGTGGCTGGGCGTCAAGGCCCGCCATCGCAACGCCACCATCGGCATCCTGCTGCCGTTCGGACTGGGCATCGGGGTGCTCTTCCTGGCCCTGTACACCGGTCGGTCGTCCAACAAGTTCGGCCTGCTCGCCGGTCAGATCGTGGCGGTGCAGTCGACCCAACTGGTCAGCCTGGCAGTGGTTGCGGCGGTGATCGCGGCCGTGCTGGTGCCGATCTGGCGCCCCCTGTTCTTCGCCTCCGTCGACCCCGAGGTGGCCCAGGCGCGCGGGGTTCCGGTCAGGGCCCTGTCGATGGCCTTCATGGTGGTGCTGGGGCTGGCCGTGGCCATGACGGTGCAACTGGTCGGTGCCCTGCTGGTGCTGTCGCTGCTGATCACGCCGACGGCCGCAGCCGCGCGGCTCACGGTCCGTCCGTTCATGCTGTCGGTGCTGAGCGTGGCCTTCGCCATCACCAGTGCCGTCGGCGGCATCGTGCTCTCGCTGGGCCCCGGTCTGCCGATCAGTCCCTACGTGACCACCGTGTCGTTCCTGATCTTCCTGGTCTGCGTGGTCATCGGACGAGTGCGGGAGCGGCGCGGGTGGAACCAACGTCCTGAGGTCGGTCATCATCCCCACGCGGACGCCCTGCACACGCACTGAGACTGCACACGCACCGAGATTGGGCTGGGAGCTTGCCTGCTGGCGACCCTGGCCGGCCGCGCCTCCTTGGTCCCGCGCGCCTGCCCTCGTCCCGCACCACCTGCCCTCGTCCCGCACCACCTGCCCTCGTCCCGCACCACCTGCCCCACTTCCGCGCAGTTGCCCCATCCCTCCCCGGGGGCAACTGCGCCGTAGGCGGGCAACTGGGACGGGACGCGGGCAACTGTGCGGCTGGACGCCAGAAGAGCACGCCTCGGACCAGACCCGATGCGCAACCCCCGTCAGAGGCGGCCCACGATGGAGGCCGGCAACAGGTCGGCGTGCGCGTCGATCAGCTCCTCGGTCATGGCGTGCGCCTCCTCCAGGGTCAGGAGTGCCGCCGTCAGCGGGTCCATGGCCACCGCATGGTGCACGTGCTCGCGGTCACCGGTGAGCGCCGCCAGCACCGCCAGGGTCTGCACGTTGACGTTGGTCCGGTTGAGCGCCGCCAGTTGCGGCGGCAGGTCCCCGATCGAGGTGGGCTGCACGCCTCGAGCGTCGATCAGGCAGGGCACCTCGACGCATGCGTCGTCCGGCAGGTTGGTGATCAGCGCACCTCGGTTGGGCACGTTGCCGTGCACCACGCTGGGGGCGCCGGTGACGATGGAGTTGATGATGGTGGCGCCGTACTCGACGGACGGGGCGAGTTCGTCCTTGAGCCGGTCCAACTGCCCGTTGATGTCGCCCTGGTCGTCGTGCGAGGCGCAGATCTCGTAGTAGTCCCAGCGCTCGGGGATCCATGAGTTGACCATCTCGGGGTTCTTGCGGAAGTAGGGCAGGTACTCCGACGCATGGTGGCTCGACTCAGTCTGGAAGTACCCGAAGGCCTTCATGATGGCGGTGCGCACCTGCTCGTTGCCACCCTCGTAGGTGCTGGCCGCGAGTGCCGCGTCGGAGTGGTCGCCCCGGTCGCCGACCAGCTCGGAGGCGGCTCGTCCGCGCTGGTGGCGTGCCGCCATCACCTCGCGCAGTCGGGGGTAGAGGTCGACGGTGCCGTGCATGAACTCCAGCACCCACGCCTGGTGGTTGATGCCTGCGCAGCGGTAGCTCACCTCGTCGTAGGGAACCTCGAGCGTGCGGGCCAGCATGCGGGTGGTGCCCTGCACGCTGTGGCACAGACCGATGGTCTTCAGGCCGCGCGCGTTCAGGTAGGCCGTGGCCATGGCCATCGGGTTGGCGTAGTTGATGAACTGGGCCTGGGGGCAGACCTCGAGGGCGTCCTCGATGATCTGGTCGTAGGCGTTGACCGAACGCAGGAACCGGAACACACCGCCGGGGCCGACCGTGTCGCCGACCGTCTGGTCGATGCCGTGGCGGCGCGGGATCTCGACGTCGTGGCGGTAGGACTCCACCCCTCCCACCTGGAAGGTGATGATCACGACGTCGGCCCCGTCGAGGGCGGCACGGCGATCCGTGGTCTGTTCGACGACGGTCGACAGACCGTGGTGGGCGACCAGTGCGCGGGCTGCGTCGGCCACGGGCCCGAGCTTGTCGGGGTTGACGTCCATCAGGCGAAGGGTCGAGTCGCGCAGGGCCTCGAAGCTGAGGATGTCGCCGATCAACCGGAAGGGGAACACGTGTCCCCCGGCGCCGATGATGGTGATGGTCGGATGAGTGATGAACCGGGTCATGCGTCAAGGCTAGGAACGCCGAGCCCCGGATGTCTGCCGCGATACAGTCCGGTTGTTCCAGTATCCTCTGATGCCAGCGCTACGGTCACCTGGTGACCAGCGCCGCCACACCCCGTCCCGACTCGCGAGCTCGCCCCAACACCCACCCCGGCGCCCAGCCCGGCGCCGGCACCCCGTCGCCGCGCGCCGTGGCAGCCGACGTCATCAGCGAGTCCAGCCGCCTCTGGGCACGGGTCGGTGAACCGCCGCGGATGGAAGCGATGCACTCCCACAACGACCTCGAGCTCAACATCGTGGTCCGTGGTGAACTCCACTACCTGTTCGCAGGACGACCGTGGGTGCTCCGGGCAGGGCAGGTGGCCCTGTTCTGGGCGATCCCTCCCCACGGGCTGGTCGAGTCGTTGCCCGGGAGCGCCTGCTGGGTTCACGTCCCACTCCCGACTGTGCTGGGCTGGGGTCTGCCCGAGGACGACCTGGCTCGCCTGCTGCGCTCCGAACCCGTGGTGGTGGACTCCCCCACCCTGCACGCCCGCCTCGCCGGACTCGTCGGCGGGTGGTGTGAGGACTTCGACGACGAGGACGATCGCGAGCCCGCGGTGCTCGAGATCCAGGCCGCGGTCCGCCGACTGCTCTCGGCCGCAGGTCGTCCGCCGTCGAGGCCGACCCACCTCACCGGCCAGGCCAGCCGTCTCGACCAGGTCACCCAGCTCGCCCGCTTCGTCATGGAGCACCACCGCTCCCCGCTGGCCGTCGAAGAGATCGCGGCCTCGGCCCACCTGTCCACCTCGCACGCGATGGCGATCTTCCGGGCGGCCGTGGGGGTGACGCTCGGCGAGTACCTGACCATGTGCCGGGTCTCGGAGGCCGAGCGACTGCTGGTGACCACCGATCGTCCGGTCGCCGAGATCGCCCATGCCAGCGGCTTCGGATCGTTGTCGAGTTTCCACGTGCACCTCGGACGAGCCACCGGCTGCTCGCCGAGGGAGTTCCGTCGGCGCTCCCGCTGAGGGGCCCGCTCAGTCGGTGGCGGTGCCGGTGCCCGTGCCTGTGCTTGTGCCCGTGCCGGGTTCGGGGTTGTCGTCGAACGCCAACGTGTCCACGAAGGCCAGGATGTCGTGGGTGACCTCGGCGGCCATCACGTCGTTGAGCAACTCGTGGCGCCCGCCCGGGTAGATGTTCACCTCGACCCGCTTGACCCCCGCCGCCTCGTAGGCGACCGCAGCGCGCTGGGCGGCGACGCCAGAGTTGCTGACCGGGTCGTCCGAACCTGCCAACAGCAGGATGGGCAGGTCGTGCGGGGTCGAGGCGGCGTTCTCGGGGCTGTTGACCCTGACCGCGGCCCTGGCCAGGTCACGCATGAAACTGGCCGAGCAGACGAAACCGCACCACTCGTCGGCCAGGTAGGAGTCCACCTGCTCGGGCACCCCCGACAACCAGTCCCGGTCGGTGCGGGCGGGCGAGAAGGCAGCGTTGTGACCGGCGAAGGTGAGTCGGTCCAGCAGCTTGGAGCGGTGCTCGGCCCCTCGGGTGCGCACGATGGCAGATGCCAGCACCGTCCCGGCAGCCTTGGCCCCCGGATGGCCGGGCGGTCCGATCAGCACCATCCCGTCGACCAGAAGGGGCGGCTGGGTGACCAGTTCACGCGCCACCAGCGAACCCATCGAATGGCCGAGCAACACCACCGGCACATCGGGGTGCCGGAACCTGACGTGCCGGACGACGGCCCGCAGGTCGTCCACGATCAGTTGCCACCCGCCACGGTCGGCGACGTGACCGGCGCGTGCCACCGTCCCCGCCGTGAGGCCGTGACCGCGATGGTCGACGGCGAAGACGGCGATCCCCTGCTCGGCGGCGGCCGTGGCGAAGGCCGCATATCGTCCGCCGTGTTCCGCCACCCCGTGGACGATCACCAGCGCGGCACGAGCGCGACCGTCTGGGGTGTCCTGGGCGTCGGGCAGCCACGAACGGCCCCCCAGCCGCGTTCCGTTGACCTCGAGGTCGAATTGGGTCGCCTTCATGGTGCCCACTCTAGGCACCCCGCATCGGGCGGACCGGTTCTGGTCATCTGGCGCTGGGCACGTGGGGGGCCGCCCTCCCGGGGCATCGTGGGGGCATCCGAGTGGTGGCCCGGGACCACCGGCCGCAGCGGCCATCGATAGCCTCGGGCACGAGTGGCGACGACGCCCAGAGAGGATCCCCATGAGCGACTTCCACGCCGACGACAACGGCTTCTTCGGAGAGTTCGGAGGCAGCTTCCTGCCCCCGCACCTGGTCACCCCGATCGCCGAGGTGAAGCAGGCCTACCAGGAGGCGAAGGCCGACCCGGCCTTCCAGGCGGAGTACGAACGACTGCTGAAGAAGTACGTCGGACGCCCCAGCCCGCTGTTCCTGGCCGAACGGCTCACCGAGCACGCCGGAGGGGCGCGCATCTACCTCAAGCGCGAGGACCTCAACCACACCGGGGCCCACAAGATCAACCACTGCATCGGCGAGGCCCTGCTCGCCAGACGAATGGGCAAGAAGAAGCTGATCGCCGAGACCGGCGCCGGCCAGCACGGTGTCGCACTGGCCACGGCGGCAGCGCTGTTGGGGCTGGAGTGCGAGATCCACATGGGCGCCATCGACGTGGCCAAGCAGCACCCCAACGTCGTCCGCATGCAACTGCTGGGTGCCACCGTCGTCGAGGTCACCGAGGGAGGCCGCTCCCTGAAGGAGGCCGTCGACTCGGCGTTCACCACCTTCGCCAACGACTACCACGAGGTCTTCTTCGGCATCGGTTCGGTGGTCGGACCCGATCCCTACCCGACCATGGTGCGCGACTTCCAGTCCGTGGTCGGGCGGGAGGCCAGGCAGCAGATCCTCGAAGAGGAGGGACGACTGCCCGATGCCCTCGTCGGCGCGGTCGGTGGCGGCTCGAACGCCCTCGGACTGTTCACCGCGTTCCTCGACGACTCCGACGTCGCCATCTACGGTGTCGAACCCGCCGGTGAGGGGCTGGAGACCCCTCGCCACGCCGCCACCATGAGCAAGGGCACCCCCGGCATGCTGCACGGCATGCAGACGATCGTGCTGCAGGACGACGAGGGCAACCCCTCGCCCGTGCACTCGATCGCCTCGGGTCTCGACTACCCGGGGGTGGGCCCCCAGCACGCCCACCTGCGGTCGACGGGGCGGGTCACCTACGTCTCGGCCACCGACGACGAGACCCTCGACGCGTTCAGCCTGCTCAGCCGCCTCGAGGGGATCATCCCTGCCCTGGAGTCGAGCCACGCCGTGGCGCACGCTCTCAAGTTGGCCCCCGAACTGGGTCCCGACAAGGTCATCATCGTGAACCTGTCGGGACGCGGCGACAAGGACGTCGACTACGTCGCCGAGGTCCTGGCCCAGCGCTCGAGGAACTGACCTTCGCCCCGGGCCGCACGACCAGACACCGGCCCGGGGCGATCCAGAATCGTCCCCTGGCGGCGAATGTTGCCCACCACGGGCCACATGTCGCCCCACGGGACGGTTATGGATCCACTTGGACCGGCAAGGTCCAGCCGGGAGGCCGATCAGATCTCGGGAACGACGCCCCAGATGCGCTGCAGGTAGTCCCTGATCGAACGATCGGACGAGAAGAAACCGCTGCGGGCCACGTTCAGGATGGCCGCCTTCGTCCACACCTCGGTGTCGGCGTACTTCTCTTCGATCTTCTTCTGCACGTCGACGTAGGAGCGGAAGTCGGCCAGGGCCATGAACCGGTCCTCGGAGAGAAGGTTCGACACGATCGAGTCGAACCCGCGGGGGTCCCCGTCGGAGAAGGTGCCCGAGGCGATCAGGTCGATGGCGGCCTTCAACTGCGGGTCGGACTCGTAGACCTCGGATGGCCGGTAGCCCTGGCGTTGGCGTTCGGCGACCTGAGGCTCGTCCATGCCGAACAGGAAGAAGTTGTCGTCGCCCACGAGCTTGCGGATCTCGACATTCGCGCCGTCGTCGGTGCCGACGGTGAGGGCACCATTGAGGGCGAACTTCATGTTGCCGGTGCCTGATGCCTCCTGCCCTGCCAGCGAGATCTGTTCCGACAGGTCGGCCGCCGGGATCAGGGTCTCGGCCAGGGTGACGTTGTAGTTCGGCGGGTAGGCGATGTGCAGCATGCCCTGCATGCGGGAGTCGTTGTTGACCACGTGGGCCACCCGGTTGATCAGCCGGATGGTCTCCTTGGCGACGCGGTAGCCGGGGGCGGCCTTCGCCCCGAAGACCACGGTGCGGGGGGTCAGGGTCGTCGGGTCGACGTGGCCGTGGATGACCTGCTCGTAGGTCGAGACCACGTGCAACAGCTTCATCGACTGGCGCTTGTACTCGTGCAGTCGCTTGACCATGACGTCGAGCAGGTGGCCCTGGCCCGACTCGCTGTGGGGCAGGTGCATGCCGTCGCGGCGTTCCAGCAGCGCGACCAGACGCGCCTTGTTGGCCTGCTTGACCTCGCGGAACTGCTGGCGGAACTGCTCGTCCTCGGCGAAGGGCTCGAGTTCACCGAGTCGCTCGAGGTCGGTCAGCCAGCCTCGTCCGATGGCGCTGGTGATCAGCGACGACAGGCCGGGGTTGGCGATCTTGATGAACCGACGCGGGGTGACACCGTTGGTGACGTTGGTGAACTTCTCGGGCCACAGCTCGTTGAAGTCGGGCAGCACCTTGTCACGCAGCAATTGGGAGTGCAGTTCGGCGACGCCGTTGATCTTGACGCCGGCGACCGAGGCGAGGTTCGCCATCCGAACCGACTGGGCGGGGTGGTCGGCAACGATCGACATGCGCCGGACGCGCCACTCGTCGGGGCCGAACTTCTCGCGCACCGTCTTGAGGAACTCCTCGTTGATCCGGTAGATGATCTCGAGGTGGCGCGGCAGCAGGCGTCCGAGCAGTTCGGTCGACCAGACCTCGAGCGCCTCGGGCAGCAGCGTGTGACAGGTGTAGGCGAAACACTTCTGGGTGATCTGCCAGGCCTCGTCCCACTCGAGCCCACGCTCGTCGACGAGGATGCGCATCAGTTCCGGCACCGCGATCACCGGGTGGGTGTCGTTGAGCTGGAAGATGATCCGCTCGGGCAGCCGGTGCAGGTCGAAGTCGGGGCCGAGTTCGTTGTCGAGGAAGTCGTAGAGCGAGCAGGTGACGAAGAAGTACTGCTGCTGCAGCCGCAGTTCCTTGCCCTGGGGAGTGGAGTCCTCGGGGTAGAGAACCTTGGTGATGTTCTCGGCGAAGGTCTGGGCGCGGACGGCCTGGGCGTAGTCGCCGGAGTTGAAGATCGCCAGGTCGAACGCGTTGGTGGCCACCGAGCTCCACAGCCGCAGGGTGTTCACCCGGCCGTTGCGGTAACCGGGAACCATGTAGTTGTAGGGCACGCCCTTGACGTTCCAGGCGGGCACCCAGCGGGTGCGCTCGACACCGGCGTCGTCGACGTACTTCTCGGTCTGGCCGCCGAAGTTCACCACGACGGACGACTCCGGGTCGGGGAACTCCCACGGGTTGCCGAGCTCGAGCCACGTGTCGGGCTGCTCCACCTGGGCACCGTCGACGAAGGTCTGACGGAAGATGCCGTACTCGTAGCGGATGCCGTAACCGATGGTGGGCACGTTCTTGGTGGCGGCCGAGTCGATGAAGCAGGCGGCCAGACGTCCCAGGCCACCGTTGCCGAGCCCGGGCTCCACCTCGAGGTCCTTGAGTTCGTTCAGGTCGAGACCCAGCGATTCCATGGCCTCACGGGCGACGTCGTTGAGGTCGGCCGCCAGCAGCGCGTTGCTGAGCTGTCGTCCCAGTAGGTACTCCGCGGACAGGTAGCCGACCATCTTGCTGCCGGACTCGCGCTGCTTGCGGTTGGTCTCCAACCAGCGGGCCATCAGGTAGTACCGCACCGTGCGCGCCAGGGCCAGGTACTGGTCATGCGCCGTCGATCGCGACAGCGTTCGCCCCTGCTCGGTGTTCAGCTCGTACAGGAAGGTCCGGACGAGGCCGTCGGAGGTGTGCGCCGGCGAGGCCACCGGGGCCAGGCCGAGCGGATGGGTGACGGGCTTCTGGGGTCCGACCGGAGTCTGAGGAGGCACCATGGAACGACACCCTAATGGGTGGTCGCCGGGGGGCCCGAACCGGCCGGTATCGCTTTGGTCACAGCCGTGTGAAAGAACCTCACGGGTCGCCGGCCCGACCCTCCCTGTGCCCGGCTCGTCCGGACCCCCTTCCCGAGGACGACCCGGCAACCGGGGGCCCGGCGGCTGGGTCTCGGGGCGAGGCGTGGTTCACCGATTTGTCACCCGTGTACGGAATGCTGGGCCCATGAAGCAGCGCATGAACATGCGGGAGTACATAGACCATCTCAAGGACGAGGGGTACCGGATCGTCGGCGCCGAGGCTGAGGACCCGCAGCTGATCTCCCCCGACGGCAAGGCATCCGAGACCTGGCGCCATGACTACCCCTATGACGAGCTGATGTCGCGTCCCGAGTACGAACGGGAGAAGTACGCGCTGCAGATCGAACTGCTGAAGTTCCAGTACTGGAGCCAGGACACCGGTGCCAAGCACGTGATCGTCTTCGAGGGACGGGATGCGGCCGGCAAGGGGGGCACGATCAAGCGGTTCACCGAGCACCTCAACCCCCGTGCGGCACACGTGGTTGCGTTGAACACGCCGACCGAACGCGAGAAGGGCCAGTGGTACTTCCAGCGGTACGCCGAGCACCTGCCCACCGCTGGCGAGATCGTCATGTTCGACCGGTCCTGGTACAACCGGGCAGGCGTCGAGAAGGTGATGGGTTTCTGCACGCCGGATGAGTACGAGATCTTCATGGGGCAGGCGCCGCTGTTCGAGCGGATGCTCGTCGACTCGGGCATCTCGCTCACCAAGTTCTGGTTCTCGGTCACCCAGGACGAGCAGCGCACCCGGTTCGCGCTGCGCCAGCTTGATCCGGTTCGCCAGTGGAAGCTGTCGCCGATGGACCTCGAGTCGCTCGACAAGTGGGAGGACTACACCGAGGCGAAGGAGGCGATGCTGCTGCGCACCGACAAGAAGCTCGCCCCCTGGACGACGGTGAAGTCGAACGACAAGAAGCGCGCCCGCATCAACGCCATGCGCTCGTTCCTGTACCAGTTCGACTACGAGGGACGCGACAACTCGGTGGTCTATGCGCCCGACGACAAGATCGTCCGACGGGCCAAGCACAGCCAGGGCGACTGACCCCTCTGCGGCCGGGCGGGCTCGGTCAGCACTGCCCTCTGCCCGAGCCGGCCTCGCTCAGGCCTCGTGGGGCCTGCCGGCCAGCAGGTCACGCAGGGTCGCCACCTCGGCGCGCAGCTTCTCCGAGGCGTCGGATCGTCCGAGTTCGTCGTAGTGGGTGATGGCGGTCTCGCGCTCGGCGACCTCCTTCTCCACCACCTCGCGCTGCTGGTCGTCGTCGAGCAACAGCCGATCGGACTCCGCCGACCCGAGCGCGACCGCCGATTCGATGGCGCCGGCCGAGGGCACGATGCTCACCGGCAGCGCCTCCGCGTTGCCGATGGCCGACAGGGCGCTGCGGAGGGCGCCCACGGCCACGGTGTCCTGGGCCTTCATCGCTTCGGTGAGAGCGGACTGGATCTGGTCGCGAATCGTCATGGTCCCACCTCACCACACGGAGGGCCACGCGCAGTTCCTTGCGCGCTTGACCGGCAACCCCTGCCCGCCTCGGGTGCGGCTGACAGAATTGGCAGGTCAACATTTCTTGTTCGAGGAGTGAGGAACCACCATGGAATACCGCACGATGGGCAGCACCGGGGTCAGCGTCTCGAGGCTCTGCCTGGGCACGATGACCTTCGGCAAGGAGACCGACGAGCGTGGCGCACACGCCCAGTTGGATGCGTTCGTGGAGGCTGGCGGCACCTTCATCGACACCGCCGACGTCTACAACGGCGGGGTGTCGGAGGAGATCATCGGGCGCTGGCTCGGGCAGAAGGACGGCCGCGCCGATGAGGTGGTGATCGCCACCAAGGGACGCTTCCCCACCGGTCAGCACCCCAACGGTGTCGGCCTCTCCCGCAAGCACCTGACCTCGGCGCTGGACGCGAGCCTGCGCCGCTTGGGGGTCGACACCATCGACCTCTACCAGGTGCACGCGTTCGACCCCTTCACCCCGCTGGACGAGGTGCTGAGGTTCATGGACGATGCCATGCGCCAGGGCAAGATCCACTACTTCGGGCTGAGCAACTTCATCGGTTGGCAGATCGCGGCCATCAGTGAACTGGCTGGTGCGAGCGGCATGGTGCACCCCGTGCTCCTGCAGCCCCAGTACAACCTGCTGACGCGCTACATCGAGCTCGAGATCGTGCCCGCCTGTGAGCAGTACGGCATCGGTCTGATCCCGTGGAGCCCGCTCGGCGGCGGTTGGCTGACCGGCAAGTACTCCCGCGAGCAGGCCCCGACCGGCGCCACTCGTCTGGGCGAGGACCCCAAGCGCGGCATGGAGAACTACGCCGACAAGCAGTCCGACGACAAGGCTTGGGACATCCTCGACGTGGTCCGCCGCGTCGCCGACGAGACGGGGCTGACGATGGCCCAGGTGGCGCTGGCGTGGGTGGCGGATCGTCCGATGGTGACCGCACCGATCCTCGGCAACCGCACGACCGAGCAGCTGGACGAGGCCCTCAAGATGGCCGACGTGCATCTCGACGAGGCCCACACCAAGGCGCTGGACGAGGTCTCGCGCCCGGTGCTTCCGGACTACCCCTACGGCGAGCGTGGCGTTGGTCAGCGCAGCCGGGAGCTCTCCTTCGGGCGCTGATCACGGACGAGTCCTCGGCCCGGCCGATCAGGTCGGGCCGAGGAGCGTCGATCGAGGAGGGGCCGACCTCCACCGTCGATCGAGTAGGGGTGAGGAACGAGCCGCGTGTCGAGATCACGTCCGCTCCCACGACACCCCTCAGGACTGCTCCAGCAACTCCGCCAACCGGTCGAGGTCAGCGGCCACCTGCGCACAGTCGCCCTCGAACTCCTCGTCGGTGAGGTCGAGTTGGCGCACGCTGACGACCACTTCGCTTCCCTCGGGGTGCACCAGCACCCGCATCGGATTGTTCTGGGTGACCCCGTCGGGCATCGTCACGTCGTGGTCGACCACTCCGAAGTCGTTTGGGGGGACGAAGCGCACCCGCACCTGCCCCATCGGTGAGGCGATGACCAGCTCGTCGCCTTCTCGCGACACCTCGGCCTGGGCCAGGCCCTCGGCCCACAGCGGCAGGTGATCCGGTTCGCGGACGTAGTCGTGGACGGTGGCGAAGGGGGCCGCGATGACGCGGCTCACATGTCGGCTCTGCATGTCACCAGTGTCGTCGCGCTCGCGCCGCCGGGCGCAGGATCAGGACGTTCCATCGAGGTAGAACCATCGTCCGGCTCGGCGCTCGAAGCGCGATCTCTCGTGCAGGTCACCCCCGGTGTGGTGGGCCACGAACTCCACCACGCCCCGGGAGTCCTGCGCGCCACCGTCGACCACGTCGACGATGTCGAGCCCGGTCCACACCACCCCGGCCGTGTCGACATGGTCGGGACGAGTGCTCGGGTGCCACGTGGTGACCAGGTACTCCCCCAGCCCCAGCACGAACGTCGAATAGCGGGACCTCATCAACTGCTCGGCGGTCTCCGCAGGCGTTCCCAGATGGATGGGACCGCAGCATCGACCGTAGTCACCACCGCCACAGGCGCACTCGCGGGCGAGGGACGACGCTCCCGTGAGGTCGCGCGCAGCTGGGTTGGCCATGGCGGTGAGCGTAGCGGTCGGGCCGGTGGTGACGTCCCAGGCAGGACGCCGTTGGTCGGAGGAGGAGAATGGGTGCAGACCTTCCTCGAACGACGATGCCGTCCGCCCAAGGCCGGACCGTTCATCCTTCAGGATTCGAGGCAACCCATGTCCAGATCACTGGTCTCCCTGCTCTACGGGTTGGCGCTGGTGGCGACCGTGGTGGGCGTTGACCTGGCCTTCTTCCGCGGCCACTTCTGGCCCCGGCTCGCCGCGAACGTGGCGCTTGTGTTGCTGTTCGCTGCCTTCTGGTTCCGCTACGTGGGCCGGACGGCCCCCTGACAGCTACCTCACCCGCGTGCTTTGCCCCTCCTCGCCGGTGGGGTCGGGTGGGCGAGGCGCGTCCGACACGCGCCGCGATCAGAGAGGGTCAGATGACGTCTTCGAAGCTGTCCTCGCCGGGTCGCCACACCATTCCGGCGCCGTCTCGAAAGCCCATCACCTCGGCGATCTCGACGAAGACCTCGTCCCGGGTGGGATGGATGACCACGGCACCGGTGTCCAGACCGATTCGGATCCCCTGACCCGTGGCCTCGCTCGTCGACATGACCGTCCCGGGAACCAGTCTTCGCAGGGCATCGGCGTACCCGAGGTCGGGCTCGCTCCACTGACGGCCCTGCGACTCGACCCGCGGCCACACGTAGCTGTTGAGGATCACGGGATTGCCTGCGCCCGGATCGCCGTCGAATCGCAGTTGCACGTAGTCATTGAGGACGAACTCGACGGAGTACATCCGCTCGCCCAACAATCGCGACAGCAACTCGTTCGCCACATGTGCGGTCACACGCACCTCCAGCGCTGTGGATTCATGCCCTGAAGCTACAGGGGCAGCGTTTCGGTGCGGCCCACTCGGGCCGCCTCCCTGCTGCCAGAGGCCACACGATCGTCGGACTAGAGTGCTGCGGTGCAGACAACGCGACGGGCCCTGACGGCAGCCGCGGGCCTCGCAGCCTTCCTCGCGGTGACGTCGTGCTCATCGAGCGACCGGGCCGCTGCCCCCACGTCCACTGTTCCCGCCCCGTCCACCCCCATTCCACAAGCCCCCGAGCGACCCGTCGGCTCAGGCACCGGCGTGATGTTCGGGGTCAGCCTCGACTGGTCCCGCGAGCAACTCGCCGAGTACGCCAGCCACCTGGGCCACAACCCGGCGGTGGCGGTGAACTTCTCCGGCTTCCCGTTGACCGACACCGACCGCACGAACGTTGAAGCCGCAGCGGGTCAGGTTCGCCGCCAGGGAGCCGTCCTGCTGCTCACCCTCGAGCCGAACGAAGGACTCTCAGCGGCCAGCACGGAAGGAGCCCTGAGCGACCTGGTGACGCTGCTGACGAGGATCAACGATTCAGGGGTGGGCGTGATCGTCCGCTTCGGGCAGGAGATGAACGGATCCTGGTACGCGTGGGGTCAGCAGCCGACTGCCTACGTCGAAGCGTTCCGCAAGCTGGCCGCTGCGGTGCACTCGACGGCGTCGAGCGCGACCATGTGGGCTCCCAACTATGGCGGCGGCTACCCCTTCTCTGGCGGCCGGTACGTCGCCACGGAAGGCACTGCCGACTTCGACGCGCTCGACACCAACCATGACGGGATCATCGACGGGACCGATGACCCCTACGCCCCCTACTACCCCGGCGACGCAGCGGTCGACTGGGTGGGCATGTCCCTGTACCACTGGGGCAACACCTACCCCTGGGGTGCGAACGTGGTCGCGGAACCGGACAAGTTCGTCCGGCAACTTACCGGCACCTACACGGGGGCCGGGGGCAACGATCTCGCCGTCCCGGACTTCTACGCGGAGTACGCCGTCGGACGCTCCAAACCCCTGGCCATCGCCGAGACAGCGGCCTTGGTCAACACCGAGCGGGACGCGTCGAACGCCCTGGCGATCAAGCAGGAGTGGTGGCAGCAGGTGCTCGCAGCCGACATCCCCACACGGTTCCCGGCCTTGAGGATGGTCAACTGGTTCGAGTGGGACAAGTACGAGGCCGAGGTCAGGGCGCGGGTCGACTGGACGGTCACCCAGGACCCGGACGTGCGGGCGGCCTTCGCCAAAGCCTTGCCGCAATGGCTCGAGTACGGCAGCTGAGCGGTGTGCGCCCCGCCTTGAAGCGGCCTTCCCAAATGCCACCGACAGGCGATCAGGCTTGCTCCCTTGATCAGAGCCGAGCAGCGGACGTGCAAACCCTGCCCGTAACGCCCGTCCCCCACCTGTGTCCGGAGTCGCCCCTGAAATGGACCTGCAGGTTGCATAGAGTCCCTTCATGTCGTCGCTTGCAGACCGTGCGGAGCAACTCGCCGCTCATCTGGTCGCCGGCGCCACCGGCGCCCAGGTCACCGCGCACGACACCGCTGGCAGGCAGGGAGCATTCGACTTCCTCCTGTCGTGGCCGGATGGGCACCGAGGAGCGTTGGAGGTGACGCTCGTGACCGAACCAGAATCGATCGAATGGCAAGGATTGGCACTGGCAGACGAATGGCGGTGGCCGACTGATGGGTCGTGGGAGTTTCGACCATCCCAGGTCAGCTTCCCGTATCGACACACCAAGGAAACGATCATGGGTCTCGCAGTCCTGTGCGACAGGTGGCAGGTTGGCTCTCCCTTGGAGCTTCCATCCACCGTCAGGGAGAGCGAACCGCTAGTCGCAACTTTCCTCGCTGCAGACGTTGGGCGGCTGCGGCGGACGAGCGCTCCTCAAGGGATCACCATCTACCCGGCCACGGCAGCAGAGTTCGTGGAATCCACGCATCCAGACTTCGCCCGCATCGTCGAGTCATGGCACAAGCTCGGGCATATCGCCCGGCATCTGGAGAAGATCGAGCGAGCCGCCGGTGTCACGGAGCACCATCTCTTCTTGGTGGTCGTCAGCGAGGCACTGCCGATGCGCTTCTTCACCGATGACTTTGACCCCCCCACGGCTACGCCGGGCGGGTTCAATTCCCTAGATGCCTTATGGATCTGGTCGGGGAATTGGCACCGCTATCTCGCCTACACGGGAGGCGGTTGGTCGTGGATGGCATTTCCCGAGTACAAGTCAACGTCTGCCCTCGACCTGCCCGAGAACTAACTCTCAGTCGGATTCCCTTGTCGGGGGCAGTCGGTCCCCGCATCGTCAATCCGTGGATAGACGTTGTTGAAGCTGCAGTCCGGCCTCGGCGTGCATCTTCCGCGCTACAGGAGATGCCGTCTCCGGCCACGTATCAATCCCATCCCCAGCTCGACGAGCCACCACGTGCACGTGCCAGTGGTCGACTGATTGATCACTGCCAGGGCCGCTGGCACTCAGCAGGTTAACACCGGTGCCAATCCCGGCATCAACCATGGCGAGAGCCACGGCGTGACAGAGATTGATCACTGCTTCGCGACCAGTGGCGGCAGTGTCCAGAAGCCCTACGCTGTGACTGGATGGGACGACCAAAGTGTGACCAGCCGAAAGAGCGGAACTTGGCAGCGTCAAGAAGGCAACTGCACCTTCGTTCGCGGCTACGATCGTCGCAGGCTCACTGCCAGCAACGATTGCACAGAAGACGCACGTCATTGCAGGCATCAGGAACCATTCCGCAGCGGCCGGGTGTTGCTCAGACGGTGCCTCATGGCATCCGTTTCAACGTGGATTTCGCAGGACAGCCGCATGGTGTTGAACGTTAGCGAAGACCGCCCGGCCAGCGTCCGAGACACACCGCAGCCTCAGCCGCACCCGGCGAGAACCTGCCGTCGAGGTCGCCCCTCTAGCGCCAACAGACCAACGCTTTGCGTTAGTCGAAGCCCCCGATCAGCCGCTCGGCTTCGTCCAGATCGATCACGGCGAGATGGGCTTCCTGGTACCACTTCCCGACCATCTGCGTCCTTGGTGGTGGCGCGTCCCCCGACACGGTGGAGCGAAACTCCACCACATTCGGTGACGTAAACCAACCCGGATGCGGAGCTCCACGACATTCAGCGTGCCTCTTCAGAGCCGTCTCGGCGTACTTGCGTCACGCGGACAACAAAGAGCACATCCGGGTGGCCATAGTCGACCGTGATCGATCCATCGTCGCGACGTTGAATGGCGAAGGTGTCCCGCTCGGTGGCGAGCTTCCCCCACATGATCCCCCCATGACGTCCTCGACGACCTCGCCCATGGGGTTCATGCAGACAGACTGGCCGCGAGCATCGTGCCAAGCGCGTCAGGCACCAATGATGCGCGCAGGACGCTAGAACGTTGTGCCTGAGCTCCATCGCATTCCATGACCGACGCACATCAAGCTCGATCGTCACGACTTCGCGTGCGAATGCCGAGGCCAGCACGGGATCAGGTCACACCGGCGCATCGACGCAGTCTCGGTGGGCGTGGAGGACGAAGGCCTACCAGACGAGTCGATCGATGTGGTTGTGACCGAAGAGAAGGCGCGAGATGCGGGCACCTGCCGCTTGACGCATGTCGAGCTGCGGGTGATGGGCGTACAGGGCCAGTTCCATGTACATGTCGTAGAAGTCCAGCCGTTCTCGGAGCCGGTCGCGTTCGAACAGCTCTGGATAGGCATGGCGCAGCCATCCCGGGACCTCGGCCAGAGTGCTCGGATCGAGGCCTCGTAGGAGAGGCGTGGGCGGGAACTCTTCCGCTCTCGCGCACCAGCGCAGGATGGTGTCCAGCTCGGCATCCGCCGGCTGGGACAACGCTTCCGCGAAGTCGACAAGGCCAGTGACTCGCCCGTCTTCGACCATCACGTTGGATCCGTGGAGATCCCCATGGACGAGGACGTGTTCATCGGCGCGGAACAGCGCGAGCCGCTCCTGGATCCATGCAGCGACATCTGCGAGCAGTCGCATGTCGTGACCGGGCCGGTGCCGTGCAGCCTCAACCTGCTGGAGTGCCGCATCCACGACAGGCGGGTGGAACGCGGGCCATGGCTTGCCAGCGAGCGCGTCCCCGAGCCAAGGAGGCAGCAGATCAGCCGGGACAGGAACGCGGTGGAGGGCCTGCAATGCGGCACCGAGGCTCTCGATCATGGACCGGCGGGTGCCCGGGTCGGCCGATGGCCAGACGTCGTGCAGGGTTCGACCCGGCAGCCGTTCGGAGATGTACCACGGGCCGTCAGGGCCGTGGCCATGGGCGATGTGACGGGCGTGGGGGACCTGACTGCCTTCGAGCGTCCCGACGACAGCCGCCTCGTGGTCGTACGCATCGCGGAAGCGTCCCTCGCTCAGCCGCACCACGTACTCGTCGCCAATCCAGGCCTGACTCACCCAGCCGGCCTTCGCAACGAAGTGTCCTTCCAACGGCAGACCCGCGGCCGCGAGGACCCTGCGTAGTGCCGGATCATCGGACGACTCATTCACTGGGGATGCCGACCGATCACGCACGACACAAGCCTTGCACGTGTCCGATCCCGGGAGGCATGGTCCAGGGCCGCCACCACCTCCGCAGTGCGACGTTCCTGCGAAGCGGTCTGACGGACGATCCTTCGGGACCAGTGGGATGCGTCCTGCGGCCCGCCGTCACACGTTGAAGCGGAACTCCACCACATAACGCTTCCGATAGACATTTCCGCACGCCAGATGACCCATGGACAGAGAGTCACCGACCGCTAGCCTTGCTGACAATCTCACCAGCGGGAGGCAATACCGATGAACCACTACGGCGTGAGGTCGCTCACTCGCTTCGAGAGCGACAACGGGTCATACGTGTACGAGGAGCGAGTCACCCTCTGGCGAGCCGAGAGTCACCGAGACGCGATCGCCAAGTGTGAATCGGCAAGCCGCGAATATGCCGATGAGCTGCACGGCACCGACTGCGACCTCTACCAGTCATACGAGATGACCGGCCCGTTTCCCAATCGGATGCAGGGCGCTGAGGTGTTCTCTCTCATGCGCGACAGCCCACTCGGGATCGATGACTACGTCCACGCGTTCTTCGATCAGGGAGACGAGCATCAAGCCACGGTCGTCTATGTCGGCGCAGATTCAAAGCACTGCGCGCTCTAGGGGATTGCGACTCATGCAGCCACCCTGGAGCTAACATGCAGGCTCCGGCATCGACAGTGACCGCCACGGAGACTGTGGCGAGTGCGTCTATGAGATTGAGCATGGGGAACGATCGGTTGAACGCCCGCCCTGCCGCAGAGTCGTACCAGTCCCGCAGCCCAGCTAGGCGGAAAGGCTGGACTCCTACACGTTGAAGCGGAACTCCACCATGTTCCGTGATGCATAGACATCTCGGAGCGTGCGACCCGCTAGAATTCTAGCGGCTGGATGTGAGGGTCAGGGCCCGGCGGCGGGCCCCACCCGTTCTGCTCATGGATGTTCTTCACCCGTGTCTCTGCGATCTCACGCAGCTTCGCCAGCGTCGCCTCATCGTGACCAATCGACCTTAACTTCCTCAAGTTCTGGCTGAGCACCGTTGCCCATGTCTTCAGTGGGCGGAGCCTTTCGAGGTACTGGTCAATGTCGTCGTCCGGCTTGGCCGTCTCCATGACCAATCGTGCGTTCGTGGCGCCCAGCAGCCGCTCGGCTTCCAACCACTGGCTCAGACCCTCCCAGTCCGCCAGGTCGTCGGCTAGCTCGATCATGGCGATCCTCAGATTGGTCATGCGATCGCCCAGCGGTTCCCGGAGCGGGTCAAAGCCGAGGAGCCGCTGCACTGCTTCCTGCAGCGCTGACCAATGACCGGAGGCGGTGGCCTTCTGCGCCTCCGCCTTCGCCTCTCTAGAGCGCTTGTCTGACAGGTAGGTGCCAATGCCAGCCACAAGCAGCGAGAGCACCGAAATCACGATTGCGGCGATGTCCATACCGGATCTTTGCACTGCTGTGGATCATGGGTGAATCAGATTCGCAAACGTTCCCCCGCGAAGTACGATTCGGGGGTGAACAGTGAAGTCAGAGCGGCAATGTACCTGCGCGTGTCCCTGGACGCGACGGGGGAACAGTTGGCCGTCTCCAGGCAGCGTGAGGACTGCTTGGGGATCATCCGGCACAAGGGGTGGGGCCTTGCGCAGGAGTACGTGGACAACTCCATCTCGGCCAGCGACGCGAAGAAGGCTAGGCCCGCCTACGAGCAGATGGCACGCGACTACGAGGCCGGTGCCTTCGACGCCCTGGTCTGCTGGGACCTCGACCGCCTCACCCGACAGCCGCGCCAGCTCGAGGACTGGATCGACCGGGCCGAGAAGCGCGGTCTCCTCCTGGTGACCGCCAATGGCGAGGCGGACCTCTCCACCGACGGCGGGCGCATGTTCGCGCGAATCAAGGCTGCGGTGGCCCGTGCGGAGGTCGAGAGGAAGGGTGCCAGGCAGCGGCGCGCCCTTCGCCAGCGTGCCGAGATGGGACGCCCGGCCCTGGGGACGCGCCTCACGGGGTACTTCAAGGACGGAAGCGTCAACCAGCCCGAGGCTGACCTGGTTAGGCACATCTTCGAGTGGTTCGCCAATGGCCAGTCGCTCTACGCGATTGCACGCCGCGTCCAAGAGTCGGGAATCTCCACGAGGCGTGGGGATCGTTGGCACCAGTCCACGATCCGGGAGATGCTGACGAACGCCCGCTACGCCGGGATTCAGGTCTACCGCGGCGAGGAAATCGGGGACGGCAACTGGCCGGCGATCGTGGACAAGGACACCTTCCGCTTGGTCAATGCCAAGCTGTCCGACCCCGCACGCAAGACCGCCTTCGGCACCGCCAGGAAGTACCTGGGCTCCGGGATCTTCCGGTGCGGCACCTGCGGGCTGCCGCTGAGGTCGAGCTCCAGCCAGCGCTACACGTGCCGGGACAGGTGCCTCTCCAGGTCGATGGAGCAGGTGGACGAGCACGTCTGCGCCCTCGTCGAGGGATGGCTGTCCGAAGCAGCCACCGTGGGCTCCTGGAGACCCTCTGGGACTCCCCGGACGTCTCCCCTAGTGGCTAGGCAGGAGAGGCTCATCCGGAGGCTCCAGACGACCTCCGAGGACTACGACCAGGGATTGATCGACGGGGCCCGGTTCAAGGCTGCGACCGACCGCATCAAGGACGAGCTGAGCACCGTCTCCAGGGAGCTCGCCAAGCAGTCGGGACGGCCAGCCCTCGCCTCGATGATGCGCGCCCCCGACCCCGCCGCCACCTTCCGAGCCGCTGACCTGGACACGCGACGGGCGGTCGTGGATGCCCTGGTCACGGTCGAGCTGCTGCCCGCGCCCAGGGGGAGCCGCATGTATAACCCGGAACTTGTCCGAATCACCTGGAAGTGACCGAGTACCGGCACTCGGGCGGAAGTCGAGTGCCCCGCAAACGCCAAGGGTGTGTTTTGCCGAGCGATGAGGCGCTAATGTTTTCCTCAGAACAACGGTGGTCCGGTGAGTCGCCCTGGCAACAGGTCGATGGACGGGGGCGGTGCAGATCATCAACCCCTACCCGCCGCGCTTTGCGCGGTGTGAGCTGGCATCAATCACGGAGCAGTTCTGGAGGGCGCGCCTAGTCGGCAATGCGCCGGGTTTCCAGGTCTGGTCCGCCCGGAGGCAAAGTAGGGCTTCGAGCCCGAAGTGAGTGCTCCTCCAGTGAGCGTGTGATTGCGGATCCACCTCTTGCACAGACAAGAGGTCTTCGCCATGCCCTGGGTTACCACCTTTGGCCGCCAGCCCGCGGCCGACCGTATCTTCAAGAAGCAGCAGGTTGCCGCGCAGGTGGGCATCCCCTACCGACGGCTCTCCAACATCCTCACCGGCTCGTCATGGGGCTCCCCCGGCGACCTCCAGCGCATCGCTGACTGGATCGGTGCTCCGGTCGAGAAGCTCTTCACCGAGGAACTCCGCAACGCCCCGCGCCCCACCAAGGGACAGCGCCCCAACGACGAGGCGGTGGCGAAGTGAACGCGCTCACCCGTGCCTCCGTCAAGCGGACCTTGGCGCAGAAGCCACCCATCACGCCCGAGCGCGTCGAGAAGATCCGTCGCATCCTCGAGGGGGCGCGGCGTGCTTGATCCTCTGACCCCCCACCCGATGGTTACTTGGCGCCTCCACGACATGCTGGCTGACCTCCGCACCGAGACCGAGCAGAAGCCATTCGGGTACACGTGCCCCCACCTCGACAGGGGCGACGCCCAGCTCATGCCCGCTTGGCAGCCGGGGCAGTTCCTCTGCCGGGCCTGCCTGCTGGACGACGTGCAAGGGGCTGCATTGACCTGCTTCCGCTGCCCGCACGAGGACTCAGTCGCCAGCGAGGCACTGAGCTTCATCCAGGCATGGCCTGACCTGCCCTTCATCGCCGTCGTGGCCCCACTCTGCGAAGAATGCCGTCACGCCGAGGGCCTGGAGTGCCTCTGCCCGAAGGACCAGGAGGGGGACGATGACTGACCAGGAAATGGAAAGCCGCCCCGCGCCCAACGAGGCGGCCCATTCCAGCCGTGAGCAAGGAGAAGCTCAGAATCATTCTGTCGCGCTCTGGCTCTTCCCGGTCGGGGCAAATAAGGCGCCGATCCTCAGGGGCAATGGGCACCACGACGCCAGCAATGACCCCGAGCAGTGGGCCAAGTGGACCGCTGAACCTGGCTTCTGCTGGTTCGGGATCAACCTGGAGAAGTCGCGTCTCGCCGTGCTGGACCCTGACGTCAAGCGGGGCAAGGACGGCTGGAAGTCCCTGGAGGAGCTCCAGGCTGACCAGCAGCTCCAGCTCCCCGAGACCTTCCAGGTCGAGACGCCGAGCGGCGGAGGACACCTGTTCTTCCGCCTGCCCGAGTCGCCTTTCGGGGAAGACGTGGACGACCTGCGAGTCAGGCTCACCAATGGCCAGCTCGGCACCGCTCTGGACTACCTGGCCAGCGGGTACGTGGTGCTCTACGACTTCGACCGGCTGCGGGATGCCTTGTCCTCCAACACGGTCGCGGTCCTGCCGGCCTGGGTGCGTGGGCTTGTTCGATCCGTCTCCAAGAAGGCCCGTGGCCTCAAGGACGAGCACGGGCAAGCCAAGCTCGACCTGATGCTCCGGGAGGGCTTCCAGGAAGGCGAGCGGGACGCTGGCATCACCAAGCTCGCAGGGTTCGTGAAGGCAACCACCGGGTCGGGCGAGATGGCTCTGCTCGCAGCCCGCGAGGCGAACCGCAACAGCCCTGCCCCGCTGGACGAGGCGCAGGTCGAGAAGTGCGTGAGCTCGGTGTTCTCCTACGGGGACGCGGTCGACCCGCTGGACATCCCGGCGTGGCTGCCCAACCAGCAGGCCGAGGTGCTCCGGGAGGTCGAGGACCCCGCCGTTATGGCAGCGGTCAAGAAGCGCCTGGTGGACGATCGTGCCCGGCAGCTGCACAAGCAGATGACCGAGCCCCCGATGCCGTCCTTCGAGCTCATGAGCCTCGGCGACCTGATCGCCACCGCTGAGCCGACCAGGTACCGGATCGACGGCCTCCAGCCGCTGGACTCCAGCATCGTCCTGGTAGCGCCCCGCAAGACGGGCAAGTCCACCCTCGCCCTCAACTGGTGCCGCGCGCTGCTGACTGGGGAGCCCTTCCTCGGCCAGTTCGAGGTCAAGCCCATCGACGGCTCGATCGCCTATCTCAACTTCGAGGTGTCGGGCAACCAGTTCGCCCGCTGGGCCGCAGAGCACCACCTGGACCGCGAGCGCATGACCGTGGTCAACCTCCGCGGGCGGCGCAACCCCTTCAACCACGAAGAGGACATGGGACAGCTGGCGGCGATGCTCAAGGTGCGGGGAACCAAGGCCCTGGTGGTCGATCCGTTCGCCAACGTCTTCACCGGCTCGGACCAGAACAGCAACAGCGAGGTCTCGACCTTCCTGCTGAAGCTGGGCCGCTGGACCAGGGCAGAGGTGGGCGCCACCGAGCTGCTCCTGCCGGTGCACGCAGGATGGGCGGGTGAGCGGTCGCGTGGCGCATCGGCCCTGGAGGACTGGCCGGACGCGATCTGGAACCTCACCAAGGACGATGCCGGCCAGAGGTTCTTCAAGGCGAACGGCCGAGACGTGGACGTTGCGGAGGACGCCCTCGGGTACGACCACACCACGCGCTCGCTGTCCCTGACCGGCGGTGGCAACCGCCAGAAGGTGGCGCAGAGCCAGAAGACCACCGCACTGCTCTTCGGCCACATCTTCCCCCTGCTCGAGGAGGGCTTCGCGTTCGACAGCGTCAGGGCCCTGGAAAAGGAGCTGAAGGAGCGCGGGGTCACCTTCTCGAGCGGTGATGTCGGCAAGGCACTGCTGCAGGGCGAGCGCTCCGGGGCACTGGTCAAGGGGCCCACGAAGAAGGGCAACGGCAAGGCCTACACCCTCGCCTCGCAGTCAGGTTCTCCTGAGGTTTTCCTGGAGCTCCAAGAGGGGAAAACCTCATGAGGGGCCTCTGGTTCTCCCAAACTGAAACGCCTAGCCAGGAGAGGTTTTCCTGGTTCTCCCGAGGTTCTCCTGAGGTTTTCCCGGGCCTCCGCCCCTCTGGTTCTCCCGACCCCTTTAGGGGGAGGGAGAACCAGGAGAACCAAAAGCCAGCCCCCCGACGCCCCACACCGCCCACGAGAAGGACACCCTCATGACCGCTCACGCCCAAGCTCTCGTCTCCACCGGTCCGGACAACCTCATGCACTGCCAGCAGGGCGGGAACACCCTCGCGCACCTGCTGAAGATCAACCGCCCGACCGTGGAGGCCGTCCGGTGACCGGGCCACAAGCCAAGGGCGGTTGGCCGGGGATCCACGCGGCGAGCCCCGCCTGGCGCGCACTGATCGAGGCGTCGGAAGGCCTGGACCTGCGGTGCTCCGGGGCCGAGGCCTGGACCAGCGACAACCGCAACTGGCGCTGGGCCGCGGCACTGGCCTGCGGGGGGTGCCCGGTCAAGAGCCTCTGCGCAGCCGCCGGGAGCGCGGGAAGGCACCACTACGTGTGGGGAGGGGTGGACCGGGGGGTCCCAGGACCCAGAGCCACGACCCAACCGGTGCCCCGGACGCTCCCCAGGAGCTCCACGTCGCGATCTGGGCTCCCCGTGCCCCAAACCCTAGGTCTTCTCAGGGCCCCTGACCCCGGGGAGTCCCAGGAGCAAAACCGGACCACCCACGAAGGAGACCCCCGATGACGACTCGACACGGCAAGCCGTCCACCGCCCGACCGAAGAGCGACCCGGCGGATTCCGCCGACAGCAGGTCGACGCGCCACAGTGGCGCGCGGCTGCTCCCACCACGACCACCGACGGCCGTCCGGCCGTCGGGACAGCAGTACCGACCAGGAGGTTTCCTCATGACCAGTCCCAGTTTCATCGTCGGCACGGTGCACCACGAGCCGTGGCGCACCCTGCTCGAGGAAGCAGG
This sequence comes from Aestuariimicrobium sp. T2.26MG-19.2B, assembly GCF_950101875.1. Classification (NCBI taxonomy): domain Bacteria; kingdom Bacillati; phylum Actinomycetota; class Actinomycetes; order Propionibacteriales; family Propionibacteriaceae; genus Aestuariimicrobium; species Aestuariimicrobium sp. T2.26MG-19.2B. Next base: position 419,709 of record NZ_CATNLW010000001.1, read on the forward strand.
GCCCAGCGCCCTGGCTCAGCAGTACGCGGCACTCGACCCGTTGGTTGCCGCGTTCGAGGCAGCGCTCAGGGGCGGCGGCAGAGTGCCCTCTCCCTTCGCACCTCGGGCGACCGCCCTGAAGAAGAAGGCCCCGGCGGACGACGACGAGGTGCTCTACAACCTCGCCTGGCCCACTGCGGGAGCCGGAGCGGCCCCCGCGCAGAAGTCCACCCCCTACGCAGACAAGCTCTTCGAGCTCGCCTGGCCCACCTCTACCAGCAAGGGAGCATGACCATGCCCAACTACCTGCCCAAGATCGACCGCGGTGCGGCGATCACCCGCACTGCCTCGGCAGACGTGACCGGAGGTCGTGTCGTCGAGGTGACCACCTCGAAGGCGGTGGCCATGGCCGGCGCCGACTCCGCCAAGGTGCTGGGCGTCGCCCTGCACGACGCCAAGTCCGGCGAGGCGGTGACCGTGTCCCTGGACGGGGTCCAGCGCCCCGTCGCCTCGGGCGCGATCACTGCCGGTGCCAAGGTCTACACCGCCGCCGGCGGGGCCGTCTCGGCCACCGGAACCACCAACCCGATTGGCATCGCCCTGGAGACCGTCGCTGACGGTGCCCAGGTCGACGTTCAGATGAACCGGTGAGGGGCGCAGACATGGACCAGCACAACAGCCCCGACACCGTGACCGTCTACCGGGTCAGCGGCACCGTCGTCGTCGCAGAACGGGCCGTCACCCACTCCGACCACCCGGGGGTCACCTCCGAGCAGGCCTCCTACTGGCAGGGCGACTTCCTGCCCGACGACCCCGCGCAGTTCCCCCCCGACCGCCTCGACCAGCTCGTGAAGGACGGACAGGTCGTCGCATACCACATCTCCCGGAAGGACGTATGACCATGACCGTTCCCACCTCAGGCCCCCAGCGCCTGCTCGAACTGCGCACCCTGGCCCAGCACTTGGAGGGGATGCGGATCAAGCTGCCGCACCTCGACAAGCTGAAGATGGTCGAGGGCTGGCAGGCCACCTCGATGGAACCGCCTCTGCCCGACAACATCCTGTCGGCGTCACCGGCCCGGATCCGCCGGTTCGCCACGGAGTTCCTCGCGTACCACGGCAGCTCCAGCGAGGGAGGGGCACTGCACTGGGAGCTGCAGAAGGTGCTCATCGGTGCAGCCACCGCCGACCTCGTTGCCCTGATCAGGGCCGACGCCGACCAGGTGATCGACCAGCTGAGGCCCGCCTTCGACGAGGCCGCCGGGAAGGCGCGGGAGGTGATCGGCTTGGGCGTCCCGCCGGAGGCCACGGCGGAGACCTTCCTGGACCTGCCGGTGGAGGCCCGCGATGCCTGGAAGGAGTTCCGCGACAAGCACGGCGCCACGCTTGACCGTGTGCTCCAGATCCGCGAGCTGCTCTCGACGGCCCTCGACCTCCCCCCGGCGGTGATCGACGGCTACGGCAACGTGGACACCCCTGCGATCAACTGGGGCGTGACCGTCACCGACCCGCCTCGGGCACTCCCCAAGGCGACCCACGGGGCGGGGCACGTCCGCTGGTTGCAGGTGGCCAACGACCTGCACCTGAACCGGGTGGACGAGGTCAGCCACACGGACTACATCCGGGCCGCCGGTGACACCCACGTCGACGACGCGATCGCCATCGCCCGGGGACGGTTCGGGGCAGCCTGACCAACGAGCCGGCGTCAACACTCCACCCCCCGCGTCGGACCGGGCAAGGGTGAGTGAAGGCCGGGGAGTGCCCCTCTCTGTGCACTGAGACCCGGCCTGCGCCTCGTGGCCCGTCACCATGTTTCATGGTGGCGGGCCACACCCATTTCTGCGGCGGAGGGCCCGATCCAGCCGGCGACCACATCTCATTCGTGAGATACGACCACATCTCATACGTGAGATAGGGGGTCCCGGGGGCCCAGGGGAGGGATCACGGACGCTGCCGCGCAGCGTCCGCCCCCTTGACGTCCAGTTTTCTGGCGGTCGTCCCCTGGACTCCCCGTGCGCCCCGGCCCTGGCGCTAGGCAGGGGTTGACCTCAGGAGGTCACACGGACGAACCTGGAGCCCCCAGGGACGCTCCGGGGCCTTCACGCGCCCCTCACGAGTCCGTGTAGACGACCCTCACGACGTCTTCGGGCAGGGCGACGCACGGCCGCTCCACCGTGAACTCACCGCGGCCGACACTCGGCTCCCGCCTCAGGTCACTGTCGCTGCACCCGAGTGTGCTCCCGTCGCTGCTCACCAGGGTCACCACGACGTCGTGCAGGGCGAAGCCGTGAGTGCCGCCGTTCGTACTCGTCGCGGTCAGGGTCACGGACACCTGGTGTGAGGTGTGCCCGAAGGTGGTGGTCGTGGTGAGCACTGCTCCGGCACCGGGCACGACACGCACCAGGCCAGAGGTGCTCTTGTCGATGACCGAGGGGACGGTACGGGTCACGACCAGGGGGCTGCTGCCGGCACCTGGCTCGGCCGCCTTCTTCCTCGCGCTGCTACTGCTGCAACTCACGGCCACGACGATCACCACCACGATCAGGGCGATGAAGCCGAGGCACCCGCACCCTGAGCGGGAGGAGGACCCGGAGGGCGGCGAGGACGAGTCCGGCGGAGGCGCGGACTGGCGGTTCTTCCCACCCCCGCCCGAGGACGTCCAGCCCACGCCGGTTCCAGGCACGCTGGCCGACGTGGTGGTGCGCCCGGTGGTCGAGGCGGTGATGCGCCCACCCCTGCCACCGAGGCTGACCGATCCCGACTTCTTGCCCACCGTGGCGCGCACGCCAGGAGCGATCTTGAAGCTCTTCCTGAACCGGATCCCCATGGGGACATGCTCGCACCGGGCAGGTGCACCTCGGCCGGGAGGATGCCGGAAGACGGAAGAAGGCCGCCGCGGCTCTACCAGCCACGACGGCCCTTCTCCCAGGAGGCCCCACAGAAGACCTGGGGCAATCGTGTCGCGCCCAGGGACGGAAGGAAAGCCCCCGGCGCCGCCAGAGCGGCCCGGGGGCGGCATTCAGTCAGCCCTTCTGCGCCGCGATCCAGGCGGCCACCTGCTCGCGGGTCTCCTCGGACCCGCGCTTGGAGGCGGTGAACAGCTCCTCCAGGAAGCCCAGCACCTCGGGGGTGAGACGCTTCGGGTTGGGGGTGAGGTTCTTCGCCTTCGAGGCCCTGGAGGCCGCTGCAGCGCATGCCCTGCAGTACTTGCGGCCAGAGGCGGTCACTGTCCAGAAGGCGTCGCGGGGGTGCCCGTTCACGCAGGTCGTGGGGGCGGCGGTCTCAGTGGTCTCGGTCTTGCGGGCCATGGTGTTTCTCCTTGTCAGGGGTGGTTACTTGCTTACAAGGAAGAACATTGCCGCGCCCTGGCGCCGTCGCGAGCCCCCTCTGGGCTACGACTTGGCAACAGCCTCAACGGCGCTTCCGGCGCAGGTAGGCCCTCGCCATGGCGTGGATGTGTTCGTACTCCTCGGCCATCTCCTCCATGAACTGAGGAGTCTCAAATTCATGCTCGTTCCTCTTCAGGGGTCTCCCGGCTTGGCGCTGGGCCTGCAACTCCAACTCCTTCTGGAACTCACCCTCATCCACCAGGAGCGAGAGCTCGAGAGCTGCCTTGTGCAGCGCTTCGAAACTGAGGTAGACCCGCTCCGCCTCCGAGAGGAAGCGGCGCCCCGGGGACAGCATCGGGTTGTCCAGCTCCTCCCAAGCCCCGAGGTCTAGGCCCCCCTCGACGAGGGACTGAATCGTCCGCATGAACACGATCTGGTCACGGAGGGCACCGAGGTAGTCCATGATCTTGGTCCTCACGAGGTCCCCATGGGCCAGTGCATCGCGCCTGCGTTCAGCGCGTCGTTGCTCACTCTGCCCGACCCAGACACCCAGGACGGTGAACCCGCCGGATGCCAGCCAGGGGACCGCACCCCGTAACCATTCCCACATGGGCCACAGACTAGTGCCGAGGGCCGACAAGCCCCCGAAGGCACCGGATGCCCGGTGCCTTCGGAGGCCGCGCCGGGGTCAGAGCGCCGCCGTGTTCAGCCGGTCCCACTGGGCCACCTCTGCCTCGTAGGCGGTCAGCCGCTTCAGGAAGTACTCGGACGGGTTCTCGCCGCGGTCGATGAAGTCCCTAAGGGTGTTCGCGAGCAGGAAGTAATCCTGGTCGCGACCGCCAAGGATGACCTCCTCAAGCTTCTTGCTGGCCTTCTTCATCTGCTTGGACTTGGGCATGTCGTGCTCCTTCTGTAGGTGGCCCCGCCCTGTCGCGAGGGTGCCACCAGAGTCAGCGACCGACGCACCCAATACCTAGCCGAGATGTCTATCCGTGACGGAACTCCACCACGTCGCCATCCTGCATGACGTAGTCCTTGCCCTCGAGCCGCATCTTCCCAGCGGCCTTCGCGGCCTGCTCCGACCCCGCGGCCATCAGGTCCTCGAAGCTGACCACCTGCGCCTTGATGAAGCCCTTCTCGAAGTCGGTGTGGATGACACCCGCCGCCTGAGGAGCCGTCCACCCGCGGTGGATCGTCCATGCCCGGGCCTCCTTGGGACCGGCCGTGAGGTAACTCTGCAGCCCCAGGGTCTCGTAACCGACGCGAGCGAGCATGTCGAGGCCCGGCTCGTCCACCCCCATGTCGGAGAGAAACTCGCGCACCTCGTCGGGTTCCATGTCGACCATCTCCGACTCGATCTTGGCGTCGAGGAAGATGGCTTCGGCCGGGGCAACGATCTCGCGCATGCGCCGCTTGAGGTCCTCGTCGCCCAGTTCGTCCGAATCGCAGTTGAAGACGTAGAGGAAGGGCTTCGCAGTCAGCAGGAACAGGTCGCGCAGCGGTTCCAGGTCGAGCCCGGCCGCGTACACACCAACCCCGGCGTTGAGCGAGTCCATCGCCTGCTGCCACGCGGCGAGCTTGGGCTGGGACTCCTTCTTGATCCGCGCCTCCTTCTCGAGCCGCGGCATGGCCTTCTCGAGGGTCTGCAGGTCGGCGAGGATCAGTTCGGTGGTCACCGTCTCGATGTCACTGCTCGGGTTGACCGCCCCGTCCACGTGCGTGACGTCGGCGTCACGGAACACGCGGGTGACCTGGCAGATGGCGTCGGCCTCGCGAATGTTGGCCAGGAAAGCGTTGCCCATCCCCTCGCCCTGCGAGGCGCCCTTCACGATTCCGGCGATGTCGACGAAGCTGACGGTCGCGGGCAGGATCTGCGCCGAGTGGAACATCTTCGCCAGGTCGGCCAGCCGCGAGTCCGGAACGCCCACCACCCCGACGTTGGGCTCGATCGTGGCGAACGGGTAGTTCGCGGCGAGCACGTTGTTGCGGGTGAGCGCATTGAAGAGGGTGGACTTGCCCGCGTTGGGGAGCCCGACGATGCCGATGGTGAGTGCCACGTCGGGCAATCCTACCGGCCCACACCCTCACGAGGCGCCGGCCCCGCTGGCCACCCGTATACCAGCGGTATGCAACACGCGCTGATCAGGTCAGATGTCATGACCCGAACCGCTGCCATACTCATCACGTCCGTCCGGGCATTGATCATTTCAGGAGCTTCCATGTCCCAGAATTACGTTCCCCAGCAGCAGGCCTACGGCACCACCGCCGAGCACCCCAAGGCCCAGAGCGTCTTCATCCTCGGCATCGTCGGCATCTTCGTCGGCATCTGCTCGTGGATCGCCTGGTACCAGGGTGGCCAGGCCAAGAAGGAGATCGCCGCGGGCGCTCCCTACGCGTTCGATGGCAACCTGAAGACCGGCTACCTGCTCGGCAAGATCTTCGGCATCATCTACATCGTGGGTATCGCGCTGTACATCGTGATCGCCATCATCGCCGTCGCGGGCGCTGCCTCGCAGGGCTGATCGGCTCGTCCGGCGTTGACGAAACGCCGAACGCAGACATCAGGAGCCGTCGTCCCACTTGGGACGACGGCTCCTCTGCATGGTGCCCGCCTCAGGCGCCGGCCCAGTAGGCCTCAAGTGCCCGGGAGAGGTACCACGGGTCGTCCACCCCGCACAGTTCACGGGCCGAGTGCATCGACAGCAGCGGAATGCCCACGTCGACCACGGTGATGCCGAGCCGCGTCGCCGTGAGCGGCCCGATGGTCGAACCGCACGGCACCGCATTGTTCGACACGAAGTCCTGGGTGGGCACCTCGGCCGCCTCGCACGCCCGCTTCCACAGCGCGGCTCCCACCGCATCGGTGGCGTAGCGCTGGTTCGCGTTGATCTTCAGCAGCGGGCCACGATTCACCACCGGCCGATTGCCGGGGTCGTGCATGTGGGCATAGTTGGGGTGCACCGCGTGACCGGCGTCAGACGAGATGCACGTCGACCGCGCCAACATCGCCCGGAACCCGTCTCCGGTGATGTCGTGCCCGGCGGCCACCCTCGTGAGCACGTCCTCGAGGATCGGACCGCAGGCGCCCGAACGGGTCGAGGAACCCACCTCCTCATGGTCGAACGCCGCCAGCACGGCGATGTCGTCGCCCAAGGCAGCGTCCTTGAGTGCCACCAGGCTGGCGTGGACCGACGACAGGTTGTCCATCCGTCCCGCCGCGAAGAACTGCTCGTGTGCCCCCAACAGGCCGGGACGCTCGGTGGCGTAGGTCAGCACCTCGCAGAACGCGAGTTCGTCGGGGTCGATGCCTGCCTGCTCGCACAGCATCGTCTGCAGGTCGGTGTCGCTGTCGACGGCCCAGACCGGGTGCAGGTGTTGCTGCTTGTCCAGGTGCAGGTTGTCGTTGACACTGCGGTCGAGGTGGGGGGCCAACTGCGGGATGCGGAGCCACGCCCCCGTGCGCACGAGGTGGGTCTGGCCGTCGAAGGTGGTCAGCCGCCCGGCCAGGCCCAGGTCGCGGTCGAGCCAGGAGTTGAGCAGCGGACCGCCGAAGACCTCGACGCCGGCCTGCTGCCACCCGTGGGTGGACGAGGTGGGGTGCGGCTTCAGTTTGAACCCGGGCGAGTCCGTGTGGGAACCCACGATCCTGAACCCGGTGAGCTGGTTGACGGTGTCCGGCACCAACCACGCGATCACGGCACCGTCCCGGACGATGAACTGCCCGCCGCGGGCCCGCTGCCAGGGCTGTCGTTCGTCCAGTCGGGTGAAACCCGCCGCTTCGAGCTGTCGGGCCACCTCCGCCGCCGCGTGGTAGCTCGACGGGGACGACTCGATGAACGCCTGGAAGTCCGACAGGTGCTCGCGCGCAGAACTGTGCATGACGGCCAGTCAACCATGGCCCGAAGGGGCTGAATCCCGCTCCCCCGGAGTGGGCGGAAGGAATTGTCGGAGCTGGTTGGCAGAGTGTCAGGCATGAGTGCTTCCCACGTCGTGCTGTTGGTCGTCGGCCTGCTGGTCGGCGTCGTCGTCGGGGCCGTCGCCGCCTGGCAGATCGTTGCGTCACGACTCGCCCGCAAGGCCGCGGACGAACGAACCGGCGAGGCACAGCGACAGGCCGAACTCGACCGCGCACGCAGCGAGGCCGAGCGGGCCAAGGCCGAGGCCTCACAGGCACGACTGGAGGCCTCCGAGGCGAGGGCTCGCGCGGCAGAGGGCGGCACCCGTGATGCCGAGCTGAGGGCGCAGCTGTCGGACGCGCACACCGACCGGGCCGAGGCTGTGGCCGAGCGCGAGCGGATCGGTGGCGAACTCGCCTCCGCGATCGCCCAGCGCGACAGTGCGTTGGCCCAACTCGACGCCTTCAAGGCCGACGGTGAGCGCATGCAACAGACCTTCGAACTGCTGGCTGCGAAGGCCCTCGAGGCGCAGGGCGCCAAGGCCGATGCCGTCGCCAGCGATCGACTCAAGGCCACCCAGGAGGTCATGGCCCCCGTCACCGACCTGCTTAAGGACCTGCAGGGCCGCATCGCCGAGGTCGAGAAGGAGCGGGCAGCCGTCCAGGCGGAGATGCGCGCCCACGTGCAGCAGGTGGCCCGCACCGGTGAAGACCTGCGCCGCGAGACGAACGCGCTGTCGACGGCGCTGCGCACCCCTCAGACCCGCGGGCTGTGGGGTGAGGCCCAGCTGAAGAGGGTGGCCGAGTCGGCGGGCATGCTGGCCCACTGTGATTTCGAGCTCCAGGCCACCACCGTCAACTCCGACGACAACACCATCCGACCCGACATGAAGGTGCACTTCGGCGAGGGAAAGTTCGTCTGGGTCGACTCGAAGGTGCCGATGGTCGCCTTCCTCGATGCCCAGAAGGCCACCGACGAAGCGGAGCGCCAGCGTCATCTCAAGACCTTCGCGAAGAACGTCCGCACCCACGTCGACCAGCTCTCGGGCAAGCACTACTGGACCTCCGACGCCGGCACCCCCGAGTTCGTGGTGCTGTTCGTGCCCTCCGATGCCCTGTTCGCCGAGGCCCTGACGCAGAGCCCCGACCTGCACGACTACGCGAGCAAGCGCAACGTCGTCCTGACCAGCCCGTCGTCGCTGATCGCCACCCTGCGCACCATGGCCTTCTCGTGGAAGCAGGCCAAGTTGGCCGAGAGTGCTGCCGAGGTGTTCCAGCTCGGACGTGAACTGCACTCCCGGCTGGCCACCATGGGCGCCAACTTCGACAAGCTCGGGCGCCAGCTCAACTCATCGGTGAAGGCCTACAACGAGACCGTCGGCTCCCTCGAAGGGCGGGTGTTCCCGCAGGCCCGCAAGCTCGCCGACCTCGACGTCACCCACCAGGAACTGGCCGTCCTCAAGGAGGTGGAGCTCAGCCCGCGCCAGCTGACCGCACCCGAACTGGTCGACAGCGCCGAGCAGGTGGCGCAGCTGGCGGGTCGCGAACGGCGACTCGAGGGCGGCCGCCTCGAAACGGGACGACGGGACACGACCAGCCAGTCCAACCATGGCGGCCACTCCGAGGACCAGGACGACCTGTTCGAGCGCTCCGATCCCTCAACCGATGCGTTGGTCGAGTCGACCCAGCCGCGGATGATCGAACTGCGCCGCCGCGAACCCAGCTGAACCCAGCAGGATCGGCCCAGCACGATCGGCCCAGCACGATCGGCCCAGCGGTACTCGACCCCGGCGTGACGCGGAGCAGCACGGGGGCCATGATGGAGCCGTGACTTCCGAGGACGTGACCCTGGCCCGGCTGGCCGAGCAGATCGAGGCAGCACAGGAATGCCTGCGGGGGGTCACCCTGCTCACCCCGCTGCAGCCCAATGAGCGTCTCAGCGCCCAGGCCGGCGCCACCGTGCTGCTCAAGCGGGAAGACCTGCAACCGGTCCGTAGCTACAAGCTGCGCGGTGCCTACAACCTGATCAGCCAACTCACCGCCGAGGAACGCGCCCACGGGGTCGTGTGCGCCTCCGCCGGCAACCACGGCCAAGGCGTCGCGTGGAGCTGCGCCGAACTCGGCATCGATGCCCGCATCTTCGTCCCTGGCACCACCCCTCGGCAGAAACGCGACCGGATGTGGGAACTCGGACGAGGTCGGGTCACCCTGGTGGTCGGCGGCGAGACCTACGACGAGGCCGCCATGGCCTCCCGTGCGCATGCCCGAGAGACCGGCGCCATCCCCGTTCCCGCGTTCAACGATCCCCGCACCATCGCTGGTCAGGGCACTGTCGGGCCAGAGATCGTCGAGCAGCTGGGCGATGCCCCCGACGTGCTGCTCGTCCCGGTCGGAGGCGGCGGTATGCTCTCGGGCTGTCTGGCCTGGTTCCGCACCCACCACCCCAGGACCCGCGTCGTGGGTGTCGAACCTGCAGGCGCCGCCTGCATGTCGGCGGCGCTGGCCGCAGGTCGTCCGGTCACCCTCGCCCACATCGACACGTTCGCGGACGGTGCCGCGGTCTCCCGGGCCGGAGAGCTCACCCACCGGCTGGTCGCCGAGGGCAAGTCCGAGCTGGTGGTCGTGCCCGAAGGGCAGATCTGCTCCGAGATGCTCGACCTGTACCAGTCCGACGGCATCATCGCCGAGCCGGCCGGGGCACTCGCATCGTCCGCCATCAAGACCCACGCACGCGACGCCGACTTCACCATCGAACCGGGCTCGACCGTCGTGGCGATCCTGTCAGGCGGCAACAACGACGTGTCCCGCTACGCCGAGATCGTCGAACGATCGCTCATCCACGAGGGACGCAAGCACTACTTCCTGGTGCAGTTCCCGCAAGAACCCGGAGCCCTACGGCGGTTCCTCGACGAGGTGCTGGGCCCCGAGGACGACATCGCCCACTTCGAATACGTGAAGCGCTCGAACCGCGATGTCGGGCCGGCGTTGGTCGGCATCGAGCTGGGTGACCCGTACAGCTACCCGGTGCTGATCGAGCGGCTCAATCGCGGTCCCGTCGAGTATGAGGTCGTGCCGCCGGACTCAGCCCTGCACCGCTACCTCATCTGAGGCCGCGGCCGATCCCGGAGCCCGTCGGCCGACGGGCCACCGGGAGCCGTGAGGCTCAGTGCCGAATGGCGTGCTTGGGCAGGTCCTTGCGCAGTTCGGGGGGCAGAGCGAACACCAGGCTCTCCTCGGTGAGTCGCTCCTCGGTGGCCTTGGGGAAGCCCTGGCCCTCTAGGAACTGCAGCACTCCTTCGACCAGCTCATCGGGCACCGAGGCGCCCGAGGTCACGCCCACCGATGTCACGCCTTCGAGCCATGCGGGGTCAACCTCGGAGGCGTTGTCGACGCGGTGGGCGGCCTTGGCCCCCGCCTCGAGGGCGACCTCGACCAGGCGCACCGAGTTGGACGAGTTGCGCGACCCGACCACGATCACCAGATCGGAGTGGCCGGCGATCTGCTTGATGGCGGCCTGTCGGTTCGAGGTGGCGTAACAGATGTCATCGGACGGAGGGTCGATCAGGTTCGGGTACTTCTCGCGCAGCTTGTGCACGGTGGCCAGGGTCTCGTCGACCGACAGGGTGGTCTGCGAGAGCCACGCCACCTTCGAGGGGTCCTTCACCTCGACGTCGGCGACGTCGTCGGGCGACTGCACCAAGGTGATGTGCTCGGGGGCCTCCCCGGTGGTGCCCTCGACCTCCTCGTGGCCCGCGTGCCCGATCAGCAGGATCTCGACGTCCTGCTTGGCGAACCGCTTGGCCTCGTGGTGCACCTTGGTGACCAGCGGGCAGGTCGCGTCGATGGTCTTGAGGTGGCGCTGCCCAGCCTCGGCGTGCACGGCGGGCGAGACCCCATGGGCCGAGAACACGACGGTGGCGCCCTCGGGCACCTCACTCAGTTCCTCGACGAAGATGGCGCCACGCTCCGAGAGGTTCTCGACCACGTGCTTGTTGTGCACGATCTGTTTGCGCACGTAGACGGGTGCCCCGTAGGTCTCGAGCGCCTTCTCAACGGTGATCACGGCCCGGTCGACACCCGCGCAGTAACCGCGGGGGGCAGCCACGACGACCCGCTTGGGTCGCGGGGTGGCAGGTGCTTCAGGGGTCGTGGCAGGGCTGGTGGAAGTCTGCTCGGTCATGGCTCGAGTCTACGTGTGGATTTGTCGGGGCCCACCCCTAGGCTGGCTGACGTGCCACTCCCCAGTTCGCCCGAGCAGCCCCAGCCCTTGGGCCGGGTGATCGCTGCCGCTGCCGAGTGGGTCAACCGCCTCGGGGAGATCTGGGTCGAGGCGGAGGTCGTGCAGATCAAGCGCTACCAGGGCGCGACCCAGTTCCTGACATTGCGCGACAAGAACGGGTCGGTGACCGCCGACGGCACCTGCTCCCGACTGGTGCTCGACCAGGTGGGGCCGCTCACCGACGGCACGACGGTGGCGGCCAGGGTGAAGCCACGGATGTGGCCCAAGAGCGCCAAGTTCAGCCTCGAGGTGCTCGAACTACGGGTCGTGGGGGTCGGACGACTCCTGGCCCAACTCGAGCAGTTGAAGGCGAAGTTGCGGGCCGAGGGTCTGTTCGAGTCACACCACAAGCGCCGCCTGCCGTTCCTTCCGCGCGCCATCGGGCTGGTCACCGGCGAGGGCTCGGCCGCAGAACGGGACGTGCTCGCCACCATCGCGGCCCGCTGGCCCGACGCGCACGTCGAGGTGCGCCACAGCCTCGTCCAAGGGCCCGATGCCGCTGGCCAGGTGATGCAACGACTGGCTGAACTGGATCGACATCCCGGCGTCGACGTCATCATCATCGCCAGGGGTGGGGGCTCACTCGAAGACCTGCTCCCCTTCTCGGACGAAGGCCTCGTCCGCGCCGTGGCCGCATGCCGAACCCCCGTGATCTCAGCCATCGGTCACGAACCGGACACCCCGATCGTCGACCTCGTCGCCGACTTCCGCGCCGCCACCCCGACCGCCGCCGCCAAGGCCGTGGTGCCGGACGTCTCGGAGCAACGCCAGGCAGTGACTGCCGACCTGGCGCGGCTGAGGCAGTCATTGCTGCTCAGACTCGGGCGAGCGGAGGCTGACCTGGACTCGCTCACCACCCGCCCGGTGATGCGCGACCCCATCGCCAGCTTCGCCGTGCACGTCGACCAGTTGGCTCAGTGGCGGCGACGACTCACCACCACCATCGGGCGTGCGCTCGCCGACGAGTCACGCACCGTCGACCACCAACTGCAGCGGGTGCGGTCGATGTCGCCCAAGGCGACCCTCGAGCGTGGCTACGCCATCCTCGTGGACGGCGAGGACCGATCGATCACCTCAGTCCACGACATCGACGAGGGCGACGACCTGTTGGCCTATGTGGCCGACGGCACCCTCATCCTCGAAGCGCGCGGCGTGCACGAGGGGCGCGTACCGAATCAGGCACGGGAGGGGTCGTCCGGACCCCTGGAGAGAGAGGCCGACCATGGCTGACAGGCAGACGCCCCCTGGAGGGGCCAGCGACGAGCAACTCAGCTACGAGGAGGCGCGCGCACAACTCTCCGACATCGTGCGGCAACTCGAGTCGGGGGGCGCCTCCCTGAACGACTCAATGAAGCTGTGGGAGCGCGGTGAGGAACTCGCGGCCATCTGTCAGCGCTGGCTCGACGGTGCCAAGGCCAAGGTGCAGGCATCCCGTGCGGCCGCCGAGGGTCGGGGCGAGTCCTCCGACTGACGAGTCCCCCGACGGACGAGTCCCCCGGCTGACGAGTCCCCCCGCTGACGAGTCCTCAGGCCGGGATTCAGCCAGCCACGAGTAGGCCGGCGAAGGACGCCAGCGCCTCGGCGCTGGTGTCTCCCTGCACGAGCACGAGCGAGTCCGTCCGCTCCCCCAGCAGGTAGACGGTGCGCCCGTCCGCGGAGGTGTACTGCTTCCAGACAGCGTCGCCCACCTTCTGTGCTCCCGACTCGTACCCGTCGCGGGTCTGCTGGCTGATGAACCGTCTGGGATCGGCGGCCGAGACCTGCATCAGCTGCAGGTTGACGTTGTCGGCGTCGAGCAACACCAGCCGGAACTCGTCACCGCCGGACGACCCCTGCCCCCACGGCTCGAATTGGGCCTGGGTGGCGCGCCAGCCCTCCGGCAGCTTCTGGGGCGCGAGCACGTGGAAGTCTGCCTTGGCCCGCGCTTGGGCGACGGTGGCCTGCCAGTCGGCACTCGGCAGCGGGGGCTCATCGGGGGTGCGCTGGAAGAACCACACGATCAGCAGCACGGGGACCATCAGCACCGCCATGGTCAGCACCATGTCGCGGGCGCCGGCCTTCGGGTTTCGTCCACTCACGCTGCCAGTCTTCCAGCCACGGCCCAGCCCTCCCAATCTGGGCAGCGCTGCGGATCCAGTGGTCCCCAGCCCGAAGGGGCGCGCGAACCGTCAGTCCCATCCCAGGTCGTGCAGCCGGCGGTCGTCGATGCCGAAGAAATGCGCGATCTCGTGCACGACGGTCACCGTGATCTCGTCCACCAACTCCTCGGTGCTCTCGCACATCCGCTGCAGCGGACCACGGAAGATGACGATGCGGTCGGGCAGGACCCCGGAGTACTGGGTGTCGCGCTCAGTGAGCGGGGTGCCGTCGTAATAGCCCAGCAGGTCAGGGTCGTCGGCATCCGGTTCGTCCTCAACCAACACCACGCAGTTGTCGAGCAGGTCGAGCAGCGCCGAGGGAACCTCCTCGAGCGCGCGCTCCACGGCTGCGTCGAACTCCTCGGCACTGACCGTTGTCGGCATGCCAGCCAGCCTAGCCACGGTCGCTCCGCACCCTCCCCCGCGCCCATGCTTCCCCTTGTGGGGTGCCGAAGACGCGAGACGCTCAGCGAGCCGGCCTCAGAGCGCGTCCTCCAACATCTCGGTCACCAGGGCCGCGATGGGCGAGCGCTCCGACCGGGTCAGCGTGACGTGGGCGAACAGCGGGTTCCCCTTCAGCTTCTCGACGACAGCGGCGACCCCGTCGTGACGCCCCACCCGCAGGTTGTCGCGCTGCGCCACATCGTGAGTCAGGACGACCCGGGAGTTCGTCCCCAGTCGGCTGAGCACGGTGAGCAGGACGTTGCGCTCCAGCGACTGCGCCTCGTCCACGATCACGAAGGCGTCGTGCAGCGACCGCCCACGGATGTGGGTCAGCGGCAGCACCTCGAGCATGTTCTGCGCCATGATCTCGTCGATCACGAACTTGTTGGCATGCGCCGAGAGGGTGTCGTAGACGGCCTGCCCCCACGGTGCCATCTTCTCGTTCTCGTTCCCCGGCAGGTAGCCGAGATCCTGCCCGCCGACGGCGTAGAGCGGACGAAAGACCATCACCTTCGAGTACTGGCGGCGCTCCATCACCAGTTCCAGGCCGGCGCACAGGGCCAGTGCCGACTTGCCGGTGCCCGCTCGTCCACCGAGTGACACGATGCCGACGGTGTCGTCGAGCAGGATGTCGAGCGCCACCCGCTGTTCGGCCGAGCGTCCGTGCAGACCGAAGGCCTCTCGGTCAGACTTCACCAGTCGCAACTCCCCGGCGGCGTCACGGCGCGCCAAGGCGGTTCCCGAGGGCGAGTGCACCACCACACCGGTGTGCACCGGCAGGGCGTCGGCCTCCTGGCACTCGGCCACCCCGGTGGCGTAGAGGTCGTCGACCACCTGGTTGCCGACCTCGAGGGTCGCCATACCGGTCCATCCGGTCTCGACAGCCAGCTCGGCGCGGTACTCCTGCGCCGCAAGACCCACAGCCGAGGCCTTCACCCGCATCGGCAGGTCCTTCGACACCAGCACCACGTCATGGCCCTCGTGCTGGAAGTTGAGGGCAACCGCCAGGATGCGTGTGTCGTTGTCGCCCAGCTGGAAACCGAAAGGCAACCGGCTCTGGTCGGTGTGGTTGAGCTCAACGTGCAGCAGGCCCCCCTGGTCGTTGACCGGCACCGGCAGGTCAAGGCGTCCATGGCGGATGCGCAGGTCATCGAGCAGGCGCAGGGCCGAGCGGGCGAAGAAGCCCAGTTCGGGGTGGTGGCGCTTGCCCTCGAGCTCGGTGATCACCACGATCGGCAACACGATGGAGTGCTCGGCGAAGCGCAGCAGGGCGCGCGGATCGCTGAGCAGCACCGAGGTGTCGAGGACGTAGGTCAGGGTGCGCTGCTGGGTGCCGACCATCGGGGCGGGAGCCGGGGCCCCGCTCGAGTGGGTGATCTGATCGGTGGGGCTGTTGAGCACGGTAATCCTTCCCAGAGCACCTGGTGCCGGACGCCGAGCAGACGACTGGCACCCAGTGCCCATGGCACTGGTGGGCGCGTCGTGCGGGTCACACGCCGCGGTCTGACAACATGCCCGAAGCCACCGGGGGAAGGCGCCCGATCGCTGGATGGATCACTCCGTGGGGAGCTCTCCACTTCGACGAGGGGTCAATTGCTCCGTGACTGGAACGTAAGCTTCCAGCCCCTTGCATCACGCACGCCACGCCGCACGTCTTCCCATTGTTCGCCTGTGTTCACCCGCCCGCGTCGACGTGCCACCGCACCGACCCGGCGCCAGTGAGCAGGTCAGCCGAAGGTTGCCAGCACGATGGCTGCGAAGTGCAGGAGGGCGGCCACCACGGTGCAGGCGTGGAAGATCTCGTGGAACCCGAACCAGACCGGTGAGGGATTGGGCCGCTTGCGCGCGTAGACGAGGGCGCCTGCCGAGTAGACAAGCCCGCCAGCGATGACGAGGACGACCACCGCCGCCCCACCGTTGCGCCAGAAGCTCGGCAGCCACCCGACGGCGGCCCACCCCATCAACACGTACAGCGCGGTGTACAGCCATCGAGGAGCCGACAGCCACAGCACCCGGAAGGCGACACCGAGCCCTGCCGCGATCCAGACCAGGGTCAGCAGCGCCACCCGGCTGCCGCCGGCGAGCATCTGGGTGGCCAGAGGCGTGTAGGTGCCGGCGATGAACAGGAAGATGTTGGCGTGGTCGACCCGCCGCAAGGTCGCCTGCACCCGCTCGGTCCAGTGACCGCGGTGGTAGACCGCCGAGTTGCCGAACAGCGCCAGCGACGAGGTGAGGTAGACCGCCGCGGCGAGTCGTCCCGCCACGGACGGGGTGAGGACGAGCAGGACGAGCCCACCCACGAACGCCAAGGGGGCCATCACCGTGTGCAGCCAGCCACGCAGCCGAGGCTTCACGGCGGCCAACGCCCTGTCGACGGGGCCCTGCTCATCGCCGACGGCCCCGGCCGTTGCGGGCTCGGTGGTGTGACCGCGGGGGGCTCGGGACTCCTCGTCCAACGGCATGGTGCGACCTTTCCTCACAGCTGGCCAATGCGTAACCTACGCTACCGTAGGTATCGACGTCGGCGACCCCCTCCCACCGATCCGGGGCGGGCCGGGTGGTCTGGCTAGAGTGAGCCCATGACGTGGCGGCACTGGGTGGGCGAGGCGATCGATCGCCTGCACCCCTCCAACCTCCTGTACGCCACCTACGAGGGACGACTGCTCGCCGAACTCGACCACGACAAGCTCCCCCGGCACGTCGCCGTGATGGCCGACGGCAACCGGCGCTGGGCCCGGATGAACGCCCCGGGCCAACCTCTGGTCGCGGGCTATCGCGCCGGGGCTGCCAAGCTCAGGGACTTCTGCGACTGGTGCGACGAGGCCGGCATCGGCGTGGTGACCATCTGGGTGCTGAGCACCGAGAACCTGCGCCGCGACGACGACGACGAACTGCTCCCCCTGCTCGACGTGATCGCCGAACTGCTCGAGGACCTGGCCGCGCACCACCGGTGGCGGGTGCAGCCCGTGGGAGACCTCAGCCTGCTGCCACCCCAGGTGGCCGAGCGGATCCGGAAGGCGGCCGTCAGCACCGAGTCGCGCACCGGCATGCACGTCAACGTGGCCGTCAGTTACGGCGGCCGCCACGAGTTGCGGGACGCCGTCCGCTCACTGCTGGCCGCCGAGGCAGCCAAGGGCACCACCCTGGAGTCGCTCGCCGAGACCTTGGAGATCGACCAGATCGCCGACCACCTCTACACCAAGGGGCAGCCCGATCCCGACCTGGTCATCCGCACCTCGGGTGAGCAGCGCCTGTCGGGATTCCTGATCTGGCAGAGCGCCCACTCGGAGTTCTACTTCCACGAGGCCCTGTGGCCCGATTTCCGCAAGGTCGACTTCGTCCGAGCGCTGCGCACCTACACCCAGCGGGAGCGCCGGTACGGCCGCTGACCACCCTTCAGCAGCGAGACCGCTCGGCGACGAGCCCGCTCAGCAGCGAGACCACAGGGGTGTCTTGAGTTCGGTGTACTGGTCCACCGGGTCGAAGCAGACGGTGCCGCGGCACACGTAGGCCCGTGAGCGTCCACCGGAGCCCCGGTCCTCGAAGTTGTCACCGAACCCGACTGTGCCCGGGCGCCCCGTCACGATGGCGGTTCCGGCGGGGGCCATCCGCCACGCGGCGCGGGTGAGTTCGTTGAACGGGTCGCCTGCCTCGTCCACGATCACGGCCACCCCGGGCCGCAATCCGCGCCGGGCCTCCTCGCGCACCAAGGCGTCGGCCAGGCTCCACCCGGCGAATCGCGGGGTGGCGGCGACCGTGGCCCAGGTGGTGGCCGCGCCCCGCTCCGACCTGTCCAGGAGGCGATCGTCGCCCGACAACAGCCCGACCAGGCGCAGCGCGTGCACCATGGTCGCCGTCGCCGAAGGCGTGGGGTTGTCGGTCAGTTCACGCGGACGAGAAGGCAGCGTCGGCTGCTGCTCGGCGTCGAACCAGCCACCGTCCTCGGCGGCGAAGAGTTCCTCGGCGCGGTCGAGCAGCCAAGTGGCCCGTTCGAGCCAGACCCCGTCGCCGGTGGCACCAGCCAATTGGCCGAAGCCAAGGGCGAGGGCAGCATGGTCCTCCGTCACACCGGGAGCGCGACCGGCGACCCCGTCGCGGGAGGTGCGCACCAGTCGTCCATCGACCACGTGGGTCGACCAGACCATCTCGGCGCAGGCGCGCGCCACCTCGAGCCATTCCGGCTCGTCGAACATCAGGGCGGCAGTGACCAACGAGTCGATCAGCAACCCGTTCCACGCAGCGACGACCTTGTCATCACGGGCCGGACGGAAGCGCTCGTCGCGAACCTTCTTGAGGGTTGCCATGATCGGCTCGAGCCGGGCCCAGTCAACGCGCTTGCGCAGCTGCAGTGTCGACAGCCCGTGCTCGAAGGTGCCGGGCACGGTCACGTGGAAGACGTCGGCCGCCCACTCGGCGTCCTCGGAGCCCAACGCATCGACCAGCAGATCGCGGTTCCAGACGTAGTAGATGCCCTCGTGCACTGCGCCGCGGATGTCGCAGGAGTCGGCGTCGAGCGAGGCCGCGAAGCCCCCCTGCTCGGTGCGGAGCTCGTCGACCAGGAACTCGACGGTGCCGTAGATGACACGCTCGAACAGGGCTCGCTTGTCGGGGTCGTGGTCGGCCGTGCGCCGCCAGGCCCGGCAGTAGGTGCCGAGCAGCAGAGCGTTGTCGTACAGCATCTTCTCGAAGTGGGGCACGGCCCAACCGGCGTCGACGGAGTAGCGGTGGAAGCCCCCGCCGAGTTGGTCGTGCACACCGCCTCGCGCCATCGCCTCGCAGGTCAGCTGGGCCATGTCGAGACTGGTCGGGTCGCCCTTGACCAGCAGCGCGTCGAGCACGGTGGGCGGCGGGAACTTGGGCGCCCCACCGAATCCACCGTGGATCAGGTCGTAGTCCTTGCCCAGAAGTTCCAGGGTCTCTCGGGAACCGGGGAGGGCGTCGTTCGGCTGCGTCGCGGCCCACAGCTTCGCCAGTTCGCCACGCACGGTCGACGCGGACGACAGCACCTCGTCACGGCGTTCTGTCCAGGCCTGGCTGAGCGCCTCGACCACCTGCCGGAAGCTCGGCAGACCATGGGCGGGCTCAGGGGGGAAATAGGTGCCCGCGAAGAACGGGTCGCCCTCGGGAGTGAGGAAGGCCGACATCGGCCAGCCACCGCGTCCGGTGAGTGCCTGGGTGGCGAACATGTGCACGGCGTCGACGTCGGGGTGCTCCTCGCGGTCGACCTTGATCGCGACGAAGTTCTCGTTGAGCAGGGCGGCGATCTCGGGGTCGTCGAAGGACTCGTGGGCCATGACGTGGCACCAGTGGCAGGCCGCGTAGCCCACGGAGAGGAAGACCGGCACCTGACGTTCGCGTGCCTCGGCGAAGGCCGCCTCGTCCCAGGGCTGCCAGTCCACCGGCTGGTGGGCGTGCTGCTGCAGGTACGGGCTGGTGGAGTCGGCGAGGCGATTCGGCATGCCTCAACCCTAAGGGGCCGCCGCTGGAGGTCCTGTCCTGGGGGTCTCGGGGCTGCCGGGGTCGTGGAGTCACCAGCGCAGGGCGATCCTCATCCGTGCTGTGGTGGCCGAGTTTGCACGTGGCATGCAACATTCGCCGCCCCACGACGGATACGGATCGGCTCAGACGAATAGGCGTCGAAGCCGGTGGCGACCAGAAGGTCGGTCATCGAGGCGCTGCGGTTGCCCGAGATGTCGCCACGGCAACACCCCGGGGGCATTCCAGGAATCAGGCCTGGCAGGCTCTGGCGAGCGGGCGATCCAGAACCGTGCAGGGCCGCGAAGAGTTGCTCGCTCCGGACGAGGTGGGCCCCCGAAGGACGAAGATGGATCGCCCACCGCCACGGCAGGATGGACCCATGACCCCAGCCCCTCCCGACCTTCCTGCACCGCTGAGGCTGCCCGCCCGATTGACGACCACCCTGGCCCACGCCGGGCCCGAGGCCCGTGCCTGGGCGACCCGCCTGCCGGCGCTGGCGAGCGACCTGTGCGAACGCTGGGGGCTCACCGTGGGAGATCCCTACGAGGGCGGCGCCTGGTCACTCGTCCTGCCGGCCAGCGGCGCTCGGGCCACCGGCGGGTGGCCCGGGGAATGCGTCCTCAAACTGGTACTTCCCGACGAGTACACCGCCGCCCAGTTCCGGGTGCTCGACGAGGCTGCTGGGCGGGGTTGTGTCCGGGTGCTCGCCTCCGACGTCGACCGGGGTGCGCTACTGATGGAGCGCCTTCGGCCCGGGCCGGCTGAGTCGTGGGACACCTCCCCCGGGCTCATCGCAGGGGCACTCCTGAAGTTCTGGCAGGCCACCGCGTCGCTTGCGGTGCCCCCGGCCCGACACAAGGCGGAGGGCCTGCTCGGCCTGCTGGACGACCTCGGCCACCTCGCCGAACCCCGACATCGTCCGGCCGTCGAAGCAGCCCGCGAACTCGCCCGCGGGCGACTCAGGTTCTACCGCCCCGATCGGCTGGTCTGCTCGCACGGGGACCCCCATGCCGGCAACCTGATGGTGCGCGACGACGGTGAGCCGGTCCTGGTCGATGCCGACGGCACCGGGGGCTGCGAACCCGAGTACGACCTGGGCGTGGTGCTGCGCAGTTGGACGACAGAACTGCTCGCCGCCGACGACCCGCGGGGCATGCTGAGGGCGAAGGCGTCCGAACTGGCCCAGCAGACCGGATGTGATGCACCAGCGATCCTCGCCTGGGCGGGGATCGAGCGGGTCACGACCGGCCTCTACCTGCGCCGACTCGGGCATGACGAGGAGGGATGCGCCTACCTCGACAGTGCGCTCAGGACGAACGTTCGTCCGGGCTGACCGGGGTGGGACCGGGCTCACCGCTGGCGCGGGACCCCCGGTCGTTGAAGTCGATGCCCCTCAGGTTGCGCCGCAGGCTGTACCAGCCCAGCACCACGAACGCGCCGAGCGCCACGAAGACGAGCAGGGTGAGCGGGCCGGAGCCGATGGCGAACGCGGGAACCATGGCTCGAGGCTACTCCGCTCAGATGGTGAAGTCCTCACCCCGGGCGTGGGCCGACGGGTGCGGGGTCACGCGCAGCCCGGCGAACAGGTCGTCCTCGGGCAGTTCGGTGTCGACCATCGACTCGACCAACTGGTAGTCCTCGGTGGGCCAGACCCTCAGCTGGATCTCACGCGGCACCTGGAACCAGAAGCCGTCCGGGTCGACCTGGGTGGCGTGGGCCCGAAGCGCGTTGTCACGCACCTCGAACCAGTCGCCGCAGTCGACCCGGGTGGTGATCCTGGTCTCGTAGTGCATGTCGTCCCACTGCGCCAGGCGCTCCCGGTACGGGGAGTCCATGCCCGCCTCGTGCATGGCTGCGTCGAGCGCAGCCAACCGCAACCGGTGCATGCCCATGTGGTAGTACAACTTGCTCACCTGCCAGGCGGGGCCGTGCTCGGGCCAGGCCTCGGGGTCGGCTGCCTGGTGGAAGGCCTCGACGCTGATGTTGTGGCACATGATGTGGTCGGGGTGGGGGTAGCCGCCCCGTTCGTCGTAGGTGGTCATCACCTGGGGCCTGAACTCCCTGATCAGCTTGACCAGCGGCCCGCACGAGACGGTCGGGTCGGTCAACCCGAAGCAGCCCTCGGGCAGCGGCGGCAGGGGGTCCCCCTCGGGCAGTCCCGAGTCGACGAATCCCAGCCAGGCCTGCTCGATGCCGAGGATCTCGCGGGCACGGTCCATCTCTCCACGACGGATCTCGGCGATGTGTTCCCACACCTCGGGGCGGTCGAGTTTGGGGTTGAGCACCGAGCCGCGCTCACCACCGGTGCACGTCGCGACCATGACCCGCACGCCCTCGCTGACGTAGCGAGCCGTCGTGGCCGCCCCCTTGCTCGATTCGTCATCGGGGTGGGCGTGCACGTTCAGCAGGCGAAGGTCGGAAGACATGCGCCCCATTGTGCCCAACCTTCGCCCAGCCGACATCCCGCCACCAAGCACGAGGCGGTGTTCGTGCCACGCGGCCGACCGGGCAGAATGGACGAGTGCCCGCACCCGACGCTGACCCCAACCTCGCCCGTGGTGTTGAGCTGACCGAGGAGGACCGGCAGCGCATCCGCGCACGGTACCCCCGCGGCCGCCGCGGCAGCTGGGTGGCAGCGGCCCTCGTCATCGCCGTGTTGCTGGGCGGGTGGATGGTGTGGGCAGGTCTGGAGCGGGCCACCCCGGGCGTCTCGGGGCAACTCCACGGCTACCGAGTCGTGGACGACCAGACCGTGGTCACCACCGTGAAGGTGCACCGCCCCGATCCCGGCGTCGCGGCGACCTGCACCGTGCAGGCTCAGGCGATCAGCGGTGAAGTGGTGGGCGAAAGGACCTTCCCGGTCTCGGGGAGCACTCAGGACACGACCCAGGAAGTGACGCTCCACACCTCGCTGAGGGCCACGACAGCCATCCTCGTCGGGTGCCAACGCACCTGATGAACGGGCCAATGACGGGGCCCTTGAGTATGCTGGCGAAATGTCTGCAAACACTGATGAAACCGTGTGGCTGACCCAAGAGGCCTACGACAAGCTCCGAGATGAGCTCGAATACCTCAAGGGTGAAGGCCGCACGGCTGTTACCGCCAAGATTGCCGAGGCCCGCAGCGAGGGTGACCTCTCCGAGAACGGTGGCTACCACGCCGCCCGTGAGGAGCAGGGGCAACAGGAGGCGCGCATCCGCCAACTGGAGGCCGTCCTGCGCAAGGCCAAGGTCGAGGAAGCCCCCCGCAACACCAACCAGGCCGGCCCGGGCATGCTCGTCACCGTCGCCTACTTCGGCGACGAGGACGACACCGACACCTTCCTGCTCGGCAGCCGCGAACTGCTCGGGCTGGACGAGTCCGTGGAGCAGGTGCAGGTGTACTCACCCCAGTCCCCCCTCGGAGCGGCCGTGACCGGCCAGCCGGTGGGTGCCAAGGTGAGTTACGAGGCACCCAACGGCAAGAAGATCGATGTCACCGTCACCAAGGTGGAGATCTTCGCACCCTGACCCAGACCCTGCAGACAAGCATCAGCGCCTGTTCCCGGTCGGGGACAGGCGCTGATGTTTTGGTCGGGGCAGGGTTCGACTCAGCCCAGGCTCTCGATCAGCCTGGCGCCCTCGATGGGCGTCAGCGCTCCTTGGGCGACCTCCTTCAACACCTGCTCGGCGGTGAGGCCCGGATCCTCGTCCGCCTCACCGCTGAGCCCCAACTTGGCGAGCAACCCGGTGAGCCGCAACCGTGCGGTCGGGTAGCTCACCCCCAGATGCTTCTCGACCTCCTTGAGGTTGCCCCTGGCCGCCAGGAAGAGCCGCAGCAGGTGCAGTTCGGCGTCATCCAGGGCACAGAACTCGCACGCGTCGAACTCGCCGACGATCTCGGTGCCGCAACCAGGACAGCCGAGCCGGATGGTCAGCAACGTCTCGCCGCAGACGGGGCACTCCCCCGGCGCGCGGTGCTTGGGTTCGGCCAGTTGGCGCCGCCTGGTGCGGTCCGCCATTGCCCGCACCAGTCCGTGTGCACGAGGCATCGTCAGTTCCCGTCGGTCTCGTCGACCTTGATGGAGGCGTGCCCCATCACGACACCGATGTCGAGCCGAGCCGAACCGTTGCCGACGACGTACTCGTCCACCTGTCCCTCGACCGGCCAGGCGACCTTGCCGAGGTGGGCGTCGGCCTTGATGGTGACGTTGGCGCCCTCGGTGAGCTTGACCGACAGCGAGCCCGATTCGACCCGCACCCTCGATCGTCCCTGCTTGAGGGGCCCCTCCACCGACGCCGATCCGGCTTGGACGAGCGCGTCGTTGACCTCGACGACATCGGTGACACTGGCCGAGCCGGCCGTCACCCGGATCTTTCCGAGCACTGGCACACCGACCACCTTGAGACTGCCGGCGGTCACCTCTGCGTCGACGGCGATGGCGGGGTTGACCCGCAACGTGAGGGCCTTGCCCAGCCCGACCGAGCGCAGGTCGTCCAGCGACTTCGGGGGTCGGACGATCGAGAACCCGTCGAGGGAGGGCCCGAGGTCTCCGTCGCTGGTCACCTCGAGCACGCGACCGGTGCGTCGCAGCACGTGGGGGCCGTCGGCCGACAGGGTGGCCACCTTGGGGTCACCGATGATCCGCACCCTCCGACCGGTGGCACGGACCACGACCCGGTCGACACCCTTCGAACCCGCCGGACGAGCACCCGGTTCGGCCGCGGCCGACTCGGGAACCTCGTCGAGGTTGACCTC
The DNA here is from genome assembly GCF_950101875.1 of Aestuariimicrobium sp. T2.26MG-19.2B. Taxonomy (NCBI): domain Bacteria; kingdom Bacillati; phylum Actinomycetota; class Actinomycetes; order Propionibacteriales; family Propionibacteriaceae; genus Aestuariimicrobium; species Aestuariimicrobium sp. T2.26MG-19.2B. The sequence goes on from NZ_CATNLW010000001.1 coordinate 443,987, forward strand.
GGGGGCCGGCTGCTGCGTCGACGAGGACTGCCGACGACCGGAGGGTTCCTGATCACGCGAAGGCTGCTGCCCGGACGAGTCGTCAGGCTCGGACCGCCGGAAGCTCTCCCGCGCATGTGAGGCGAACTGCGGTCGTCCGCCGTCGAGTTCGTCGTAGGAGCCGCGTCGCGAGGGCTCCTGCGGGGGCAGCTCATCGGGGTCGGGCACGGTGGGCGAGGCGGCCTTCGCGGCTTCGATGCGGTGAGCAGCCTCGGCGGCGTCGATCCGACCCGCGGCGAGGTCTTCGAGGATGGAGGTGATGTCGCTCATGGCGCCCAAACTACAAGGCCGCCTTGCCAATCCGACAGGGAGCCCTTGGCACTTCAGGGAGGAGCCGGGGTCGCCGCATACCGGGACGCTGGTCGCTAGCGTGGACCCATGAGTGCTCGTCCGATGGCGGAGTTGATGGCCCCCGACTGGGCCGAGGCCATGCGGCCCGTGGAACCGGCGATTCGTCGGGCCGGGGACTTCCTGCGGGCAGAGGTGGCCGCGGGCAGGAGTTACCTCCCCTCCGGCGATCGAGTGCTGAGGGCCTTCTCGCGCCCGCTGGCAGATGTGCGCGTGCTGGTCGTCGGCCAGGACCCCTACCCCACCCCCGGGCATGCGGTCGGACTGAGTTTCTCGGTCGAGCCGCAGGTTCGTCCCCTGCCCCGGAGCCTGGTCAACATCTACACCGAACTGCGCGACGACCTGGGCATCGAGCCGGCCGAGCACGGAGACCTGACGGCGTGGTTCGAGCGGGGCGTGCTGCTGCTCAACCGGGTGCTGACGGTACGCCCGGGGGCTCCCGGATCGCACCGCAACCAGGGCTGGGAACAGGTCACGGGCCACGCCATCGACGTGCTCGCCCAGCGCGGCGGCCCACTGGTCGCCATGCTCTGGGGCAGGGACGCGCGCAGCCTTGCCCCCACCCTGTCATCGGCTGGCGTGCCGGTGATCGAGTCCGCCCATCCCTCGCCGCTGTCGGCTCGGTCGGGCTTCTTCGGTTCGCGCCCGTTCAGCCGGGCCAATCAGATGCTGGAGGCCGCCGGCTCAGCACCCGTCGACTGGAGGCTGCCCGTCGACTCCACGGCCGCCAAGGGCGACGAGGACTGAAGACTGCTCTGGCTCGGAGCGGCAGCCGGATGTGCAGCCGGCGCCACCTCCCGCACATTGCGGAAGACCCACCAACGCAGCAGGACATAGACGTAGATGCCCTCGATGCAGGCCGCCATGAACCGGGCCAACTGGAACTGCACACCCAGGTGCTCCATCAACCACGAGAACCCGAGGATCCAGATCACGTAGTTCGAGGTCATGGTCACGACGTAGCGGGCCGACTGGGCCCCGACGTGACCGTGGGAGCGGAAGTTGAGCCAGCGGTTGATGACGAACGAGTAGACGCATGCCGTGCCATAGCCCAGCGAGACCGCCACCGGGTACGGCAGGTGCAGGTGACCGAAGAACAGGCTCAACAGCAGCAGGTCGAGTGCGAACGACGAGCCGTTGATCACGGCGTACCCGATGAAGGTCTCGGGCAGCCGCTTGAGCGGCCCCGGAAGTACCGCGTGCACCGCGCCGGTGAAGCGCTCGAAGACTTGGGCGGCGTTGCCCAGGCGGGTGCTCGGTGTCATTCGTCCATTGTGCTTGCAGTGGCTCCGGCAGCCAACAGTGGCGTCGAGATTGGACGCCTGGCGTGCGCCCCACTCCGGCGCGTCGAGCGTGGTTCTCAGCCGTGGGCGATCACAATGTCGCCCGCCGGGCCGAGCCGCCTAGGCTGGGGACATGTTCGGATTCAACCAGGCCCCCGTCACAGCCGAGACTGCCCTGCCGGGACGAGCCGAACCGGTGCTGACCCAGACGCCGTTCCACCGCATCTTCGGAGACAAGCTCGATCGCGACTTCCCCGGCGCCCAGACCGCCTACGTGGCGCTGGGCTGCTTCTGGGGGGCCGAGAAGCTCTACTGGCAGACCGAGGGTGTGCTGTCGACGGCCGTCGGCTACCAGGGTGGATTCACCCCCAACCCCACCTACCGTGAGGTCTGTTCGGGAAGGACTGGTCACGCGGAGGTGGTCCGCGTCACCTTCGACCCGACGGTGGTCAGCTTCGCCGACCTCCTGGGGATCTTCTTCGAGAACCACGACCCCACCCAGGGCGACCGCCAGGGCAATGACGTCGGATCCCAGTACCGCTCCGCGATCTACACCGTCGACGACGAGCAGGCTGCCGTCGCGCAGCGCGTCCGCGACGAGTACCAGCAGGCCTTCAGCCGTGCGGGCTTCTCGCGGATCACCACCGAGATCGCCCCGGCGGGTGAGTTCTACCTGGCCGAGGACTACCACCAGCAGTACCTGGAGGCGAACCCGAACGGCTACTGCCCGGTGCATGCCACCGGGGTCACCTGCCGGGCGAGCTGACCTCCGCGCCGGCGCAAGCGTGACCCGCTGCTGAGCCGGTCAGCCGGTCGGGATACTGTGCGGCGCATCCGGGAAGGAGCGGCCGTGGCTGTTCGGGTGCAAGAAGTGGTGGTCGACTGCGCGGTGCCAGCCGAGCTGGCGGCGTTCTGGGGGGCGATCTTCGGCGCCCGCTGGGCTGCGATGGGCGAGGGCTGGGCCGTCGTCGAATCCAAGCCCGTGCGACTGGCGTTCCAGCAGGTGCCAGAGGCCAAGGTTGCCAAGAACCGGCTGCACCTTGACCTCGAGGTCGAAGACATCGAGGAGGCGACCCGCGTGGCCCTCGAGTTGGGCGCGCGCATCGTGACACCCCTCCAAGGGCGGCCCCGGGCAGGTTTCGCGGTGCTGTCGGACCCGTCCGGCAACGAGTTCTGCTTCGTCGCGGACGAGGGCGGGGCGTGGGAGGGTGACCAACTCGCGGCGCTGGACGCGGCGTCGCAGCACCGCCCCGTCACCGGCGTCGATCAGTCGAACGGATAGGCGACGTAGGCGACCCGCGTCGAGTCCGGCGACCACGAGTTCACGTTGATCGTCCCCTGACCACCGGGCAACGCCACCAGATCGCGGTACCCGGAGTCGAAGTACAGCTCACGCAGGATCACGTCACGGTTCTCGGGGTGTCCCTCCGTGCCGGTGGGGAAGCTCAGGTAGACGAGCTTGCAGCCACTGGGTGACACGTGCGGGAACCAGTTCACCCGCTCGTCGAAGGTCAACTGGGTGGGGTGGCCTCCCTTGGCGGGCATGCGGAAGACCTGCGCGTGACCCGGCTCGGCGCTGCCCCGCTCGGAGTTGAACCAGATCCACTGGCCGTCGGGTGAGTACTCGGGACCGTCGTCGGGGAAGGCGTCATCGGTGAGCTGGTGACGTCCCGGCGAGGCCGCGAGGCCCTCGGCCTGCACGGCCAGGCTGGTGAACAGGTTCGTGCGCACGCCGTCGTCCTCCGAGAAGGTGAGGCCCACCCAGGCGATCTCGCGGCCGTCGGGTGAGACGCCGTGCAGGAAGTGCCACAGCCCGTCGTCGTCGCCGGTGACCTGCACCTGTTCGCCCGTGGTCAGGTCGGCGCGGTGGATGTGGCGGGTACCGGAGTCGGACACGAAGATGTGCCGACCGTCGGGATCGAGCACATGGTCGTTGTTCAGGTCGTCGAGTCCGTGGATCGGCAGCGGCGAGGGGGCGTCGTCGCCGTCGGCCTCGAGGGAGAACAACTGACCGTTGGCGTTCACGATCAGTCGACCGTCGGCATGCCAGTTGGGTGCCTCGACCAGGACTTCGGACGATGCCCAGCGCAGCCTCCGCTCGCCGCTGTCGACATAGAGGATCCAGATCTCGGCCCGCTGGCCCGGCAGTAGTTCACGGGGTGCCATGTGCGTCCCTCTTTCGTGTGGTCGGATGTCGTCGCTCGGGGGTCGGGGGCGCCCGGGTACACGGGCGGATGGTCAGGTGCGGGTGGCTCAGGGGGTCCGGCGGCGAAGCGTCAGGGAGGCGAGCAGGATGCAGACGACCAACACCCCTGCCACCACCGCCAGGTCCTTCCACAAGGTACTCGTCGGGTCGGCATGGGCGCCCACCTGCTGCAACGCCTCGACCGCGTAGGTCAGCGGAAAGGCGGTACTGAGCGCGCGCAGCCACGTGGCCATCTGGTCCCGGGGCATGAACAACCCTGCTGACAGCAGTTGCGGGAACACGATCAGCGGCATGAACTGCACGGCCTGGAACTCCGTCGCGGCGAACGCGCTGGCGAACAACCCCAGCGCGACACCCAACTCGGCGTTGAGCACGGCGATCCCCACCACCCAGCCGGCCGACCCCGCCGTGGTGAGGTCGAACAGCCAGTAGGCGACCGCCACCGCGATCACGGCCTGCAGAGCGGCCATCAAGCCGAAGGCGATCCCGTAACCGGCCAACAGGTCGGTGCGGTGGATGGGCGTGGTCAGCAGCCGTTCCAAGGTTCCCGACGTGCGCTCCCGCAGCATCGCGATGCTGGTCACCAGGAACATGATGATGAACGGGAAGACGCCGAGCATGATCAGCCCGATGGAGTTGAAGATGCGCTCGTTGCCGTTGAACAGGGCGTGCAGCAGGAACAGCAGCATCGGAGGCACGAGGACGATCAGGGCCACGGTGCGACGGTCATGGGCGAGTTGCCGCAGACAGCGATGGGCGGTCGCCAGCCCGAGTCGGGGGTTCATGCGACTTCCTCGGCCCGGATGAGTCGGAGGAAGGCCTGCTCGAGGTCATCGGTGCCGGTTCGCTCGGCCAACTCGCCGGGAGTGGCGTCGGCGACCAGTCGTCCCTCGCGCAGCAACAGCAGCCGGTCGCACCGCCGGGCCTCGTCCATGACGTGGCTCGAGACCAGCAGGGTGTGCCCGGCATCCGACAACTCGTGGAAGAGACGCCACAGGTCCTCCCGCAACAGCGGGTCCAGTCCCACGGTGGGCTCGTCGAGCACCAGCAGTTCAGGGTCGCCCACGAGCGCACACGCCAACGAGGCGCGGCTCGCCTGCCCACCCGAGAGGCGGGTGGCCAGCGCCGACGCGTGTGAGTCGAGCCCCACCTGTGAGATCACCTCCGCGACCCGAGCACGGCTGGCCCCCGCCAGTTGTGCGAAGTAGCTGACGTTCTGGAGGACCGTCGCGTCGCCGTAGATGCTGGGCGCCTGGGTGACGTAGCCCAGCCGATGCCGCAGGTCCCTCGACCCGGCCGGTTCGCCGAGCACCGTCACTCGTCCGGAGACGACCCGCTGCACACCAACGATGGAACGCATCAGGGTCGTCTTGCCACCACCGGAGGGCCCGAGCAGCCCCGTCACCTGCCCCGGCGGCAGCTCGCAGCTCAGGCCGTGGAGCACCTCCAGGCGCCCACGGCGCACCACCAGGTTCTCGACGACCACGGCGGCCTGACCGTGCTTGGGCACGCTCGCCCCCTCACTTCCTCGTGTGGCTCCAGCCTAGTGGTGTGGCCGCCCGAGGTGACGGTTGCCCGTGTCAGTGGGAGGTGCCGGCCAAGGACTCGAGTTCCCGCGCCAGGCGCAACGTCTCGGCGTTCACCTCGGCGTCACCGCCGAGACCCAGCCACTCCAGCACGTGCTGCACCGACTGTTCCAGCGATCCGTCGGCCAGGGGTGCCACCTCAGCGGCTCGCGCGTCGTTGACGGGGGCACCGAGTCCTCGCAGGTGCAGGGTCCAGGCAGCGACCGCGCGCAGGGCACCAGTGGGCAGGACGCCCTTCGTCCGATCACCCTGGATCGTTGGCACGAGTCGGATCGGGACCTTCTGTGACCCGTCGCCGGCGATCTGGGCCAGCAGGTGGCGGATCTTGGGGTTGCGGTAGCGCTCCAGCAGGGCCGCCCGGTAGTCGTCCACCTCGCGGGTGGCGAGCGTCAGGTGGCGGGCGGCCACGTCCCACCACTGGTTCACCCAGTCGAGTATCCGGTCGTCATGGATGGCCTCGTTGACCGTCTGGAAGCCGAGGATCGAGCCGGCGTAGGCCATCAGGGTGTGGGATCCGTTGAGCAGGTAGAGCTTGCGGGTCTCGAACGGTTCGATGTCGTCGACGAACCTGGCCCCGGCGTCTTCCCATGCGGGACGCCCCGCCGGGAACGTGCCCTCGAGCACCCATTCGGAGAAGGGCTCGGTGACCACGGCGGCCGGGTCGTCGACACCGGTGTCAGCCACCACTGCGGCCAGGTCGTCCACCGTCGGCCGAGGGGTGATGCGATCGACCATGGTGGTGACGAAGCTGACCCGCTCGGCGATGTGGTCGACCAGGCTCGGGTCGACCGCGGCGGCCAGTTCGGTGACGACCCGCCGCACCATCTCTCCGTTGCCCGAGATGTTGTCGCAGGGCACGAAGGTGAGCGTCGCCTCCGGCTCGGACGCACGTCGGGCCAGCAGTCCGGCCACGAACTTGCCGGGGGCAGTGGTGACCGTGCCGTTCAGCGGGTCCTGGCGCAGGGCCCGGATGTCGGCCGACACCTCGGGGTCGGCGGTGTCGAGGGACCCGTTGGCCGACCGTCGGTACCCCGCCTCGGTGACCGTCGAGGTGACGATGGCCAGGTCGGACGATGCGAAGTAGCCCCGCAGCGCCTGCAGGTCGGCTGCCGGATGAACGGCCGACAGCGACCCGATCACCGAGTACTGGTTGCCCTCGGGATGCTGGGTGACCAGGGTGTACAGCCCCTCCTGGGGGGCCAGTTCGTCGGCAATCGCGGCCGAACGCCCGGTGAAGGCGGCAATACCCCACTCCCCCGCGTCGTGGGCCTGTTCGGTGTACCAGGCCTGGTGGGCCCGGAAGAAGTTGCCGACGCCCAGGTGCACGATGCGCACCGGCGCCGCGGCACGGGAATCGGTCGAACGGGCGAGGTGCCTGGTCATGCCGGCCTCCTGGTCGGGACGGGCTCGGTCGCGAGCCGTGGACGTATCCAGCCAACTCCCGAGCGTGGGCTCAGGCATGGTGTTGCCCAGTGTTGTTTCGAGTGGTGTCCCGTCCGCACCCCGGTTGCCGGGCCGGCACCGGACGAGCCCGCGGGGGTATGGGCAATGAATGGCAACCCTTGGCAGCCCAGCCTTGTGGGAGCGTAGAAACAACGTGTGGGAGCGTAGGAACAAGGGGATCGGCGTTGCGCCGCAGCGGCGCCCCGCGTCCCGCTCGGATGGATCGACAACAGGAGTGCAGCACATGTCAGAACAGCTCGCAGAGGTCGGCGTCATCGGCATGGCCGTGATGGGGTCGTCGCTGGCCCGCAACATGGCCCACAAGGGCTACCGCGTGGCCATCTTCAACCGCACGCTGGCCAAGACCCAGCACGTCATCGACCAGCACGGCTCCGAGGGCACCTTCCTGCCCGCCGAGACGGTCGAGCAGTTCGTGGCCTCGCTCGAGCAGCCCCGCCGCATCGTCATCATGGTGCAGGCGGGCAAGGGCACCGATGCCACCATCGACTCGCTGATCCCCCACCTCGAAGCCGGTGACATCGTCGTCGACGGAGGCAACGCCTTCTACGAGGACACCCGCCGCCGTGAGGCCAAGTTGCGCGAGTTGGGCTTCCACTTCGTCGGGGCGGGCATCTCCGGCGGTGAGGTCGGGGCGCTGGAAGGGCCGTCCATCATGCCCGGGGGATCGAAGGAGTCCTACGAGGCACTCGGACCGATCCTGGAGAAGATCTCAGCCCATGTCGGTGACGAGCCCTGCTGCACCTACATCGGCACCGATGGTGCTGGCCACTTCGTCAAGATGGTGCACAACGGGATCGAGTACGCCGACATGCAGTTCATCGGCGAGGCCTACGAGCTGCTGAAGGGCGCCGGCTTCTCGACCGACGAGGCGGCGGACATCTTCGCCCAGTGGAACACCGGCGACCTCGACTCGTTCCTGATCGAGATCACCGCCGAGGTGCTGCGCCAGACCGACGCGCGCACGGGCAAGCCGTTGGTCGACGTCATCCTCGACCAGGCGGGCATGAAGGGCACCGGAACGTGGACCGTGCAGTCGGCCCTCAACCTGGGGACGCCCGTCAACACCATCGCCGAGAGCGTGTTCTCACGCGCGGTCTCGAGCCACCCCGAACTGCGCGAAGCCGCCCAGGCATCGCTCGAGGGACCGGACCGCACCGTCCAGGTCGAGGACAGGACCGCCTTCGTCGAGGACGTGCGGAAGGCCCTGTGGTCGTCCAAGGTGATCGCCTACGCCCAGGGGTTGGACGAGATCCGGATGGCAGCCCAGGAGTACGGCTGGACGATCGACGTCGCGGCCGTGGCCCGGATCTGGCGGGCCGGGTGCATCATCCGCGCCAAGTTGCTCGACCGCATCTCGAACGAGTACGCCGCCAACCAGCTGGTGACCCTGCTCGAGGCACCTTCCATCAAGGCAGGGCTGGCCGACGCCCAGGACTCGTGGCGGCGCGTGATCGCCGAGGCGGTTCATGCCGGTGTCCCGGTTCCCGGCTTTTCAGCGGCTCTGGCACACTATGACCAGGCACGCGCACCGCGACTCAACGCGGCCCTCACCCAGGGGCTGCGGGACAATTTCGGGGCGCACACCTACAAGCGCATTGACGACGACGGTTCCTTCCACACGCTGTGGTCGGGTGACAGGTCTGAGGTCAGAGCCGAGGACAGCCACTGAGCTGTCCCGCCACCCGGTGCCGCACCGGGTGGACCTGAACGCGTGGTGGCCGAGGAGGGGTTCGGGGGGACCACCAACTCAGGCATGCACCACGACGGCTGAGGGCCCCGTCCCATGGACGGGGCCCTTGTGCTTGTCGGGGTCTGTGCTTGTGAGGCCGATCCAGTCAGCCGAAGACGCGAGTGAACCACGGATTGACGAACTTGCCCTCGGGGTCGAGACGCGCCGCCAACTCACGGAACTGCCCCGCCAGCGGGAACCGGTCGGCGATCCCGCGATCGTCGACCAGCAATTTGCCCCAGTGCACGCGCGGAGCGAGCGGCGCCAGCGCTTGTTCGACCTGTGCCAACACGGGCACGATGGCGCCCGGGCGAGGCTGCCACGTGAAGTGGAGCGCGACCACGTCCTGCCCCTGTGCCGGACTCAGCCACAGGTCGTCCGCCGCAATGGTGCGGATCTCCGAGATCATCAGCACCTCGGCCAGCACTGGCCGTAGTCGACGCATCGCCGCAATCGCCTCGACGGCCCGGTCACGTCGGACGAAGAACTCCGACTGGATCTCCTTGCCGCTGGCGGGGGCCTTCTCGGGGATGAAGTGCGGCCAGCGGGTGTACCACGGGCCGGGCACACCCAACTGCTCGGTGACATTGTCGGGGGCAAGCCCCACGATCGGGTGCAGGGTCTCGGTGGCGGCCGGGGCGTCGAACAGTTCGGTGGCCAAGGGGCCACGGTCGAGGCGCTGCTTGAGCCACACCTCCTCGACCACGTCGCCGTAGAGCGTGAACAGGCTGACGGCCGTGGCCGCGGAGGTGATCTCGTCGAAGTGGTTCTCGAGCACCTCCCAGCTCAGGTCGGTGAACACGCGCTGGGCCACGTCGAAGCGGGGTTCCAGTTGCAGTTGCAGTCTGGTCACCACACCGAGCGCACCGACGTTGACGACCGAGCCCGCGAAGTCAGGGTGGTCGCTGTCGAGGTGCAGCAGGTCGCCCGAGGCCGTGACCAGTTCGAGGGCGGTGACCTGAGTGGCCAGATTGCCGGTACGGTCGCCGGTGCCGTGGGTGCCGGTGGCGACGGAACCGGCGACGCTGATGTGCGGCAGGGACGCGAGGGCCGGGAGCGCCCACCCGGCCTCGTCCAGCAGGGGGCACAAGTCGGCGTAGCGGGTGTGCGCCGAAACCCAGACCCGGTCACCCTCGAGTTCGATCCGACCACCGAGATCGGCGGTGGTGACCATCACCTCGGCGTCGGCGATGGCATTGAAGGTGTGTCCGGACCCTGCTCCCCTGATGGAGCGGGAGGCTGCGACCAGTCGCTGCAGTTCCTCGACGCTGCGGGGACGAGCCAGCTGGGCGGGTGTGTAGTCGACGTTGCCGCACCAGTTCGTGCCCGGCCAGTCAAGGTTCTCGCTCATGGCGACCAGTCTGTCGGATGGACGCCGGGCATGGGAGAACCCGCGAGTGTCCCTCAGGGGCTGTCGGCTCGACCAGGGCCGACCTCGCGGGTTCCGATGGTCTGGGTTGATTCGCTGAGGCAGTGCCTCAAGCGGCTGCCTCAGCGGCAGACCACCTCACAAGGTCGAGTCGAATACATCGCTGGACCACCTCCTTTCCTGTGTGGCTCAACGGTAGGTCGGCGGCGGTCTGGGCTCAACCCCTTTTTCCCGCGGGTGAACGCAGGTCCGGAGGGGCTTGGCAGCTCGGGCGGTCTGAGGGCGCGGCGTCTGGACCGACTGGGTACCCTGAAGGGTGTGCCAGTCAGTCGCCGCCTTCTGCTCCTGGTCCCGGCCGTGGCCCTCGTGGGTTCGTGCACACGCCCGGGTTCGAAGGCGTCCCCCGGCCCCAGCGGGTCGTCCAGTTCTTGGCCGGGTTCGAGCCTGACACCGAGCGCCTCGGCCACCCCGCGACCCCTCACCGACAAGGGACACGCACGCTCGGCCGTCAACCAGTTGCGCCGCGCCTCGGGTGAGTTGCCGGTGTTGAAGGTCGACCTGACGGCCACCAGGGCGGTGCTGTCGGTGCTGGACGGATCGAAGGTCAAGAGTTGGGCGTGGGAGGCCGCCACCGTGCAGGAGGTGACCAGCGACATCGAGTACATCAAGCAGGCCACCTTCGACCCGAGTTCGTTCCAGTTCGACGACCTGACCATGATCTTCGGCATCGCCGGCGCACTGTCGGGGTCGACCTCGAACCAGGAACTCCAGATCGTCGAGTACAACCCGGGTCAGGTACTGATGGTGGTCAGCACGCGGCCCGAGTCGCGTCCGGTCTTCTTCAGGCCGGACGCCTCCCCCATCCACGAACTCGACTACCGGTCGAAGCAGGGCATCGCCGAGGGACTGCAGGACGCCTTGGGAGGCCGTACCCAACTGCACCAACTCGGGTACCAGAAGGGCATGGGTCTGTGGGTGGACGCTCCGGACCCGAACGACCCCGGTGTGATGGTGAGACGCACCAGGGCCTCGAAGCTACCGGTGTGGACCTCGTCGAAGAAGGAGACCTCCGACTGGCCGATGTTCGCTGCCAGCGACGTCACGGCCGACATCCTGGCGACCATCCTCGCCGACCTACCCGCCCGCTACGACAAGCCCGTGGACGCCGACATCAGCTACACCATCGACATGCGCGACCGGCGCTCGTTGCCCGCGATCCGATGGGTGGTGGGGGGTCAGGCTGTGATCACCGACCTCGAAGGGGTCGACATCACGGCCGAGGTGAATCGCTGAGCTGAGGGCGTCGGGTGGACTCGTGCCCGTTGACCCGCTGCCGTCCGGCCGCCTGGGGTCGTCCCAGCTGCCCACGAAGGGTGCCAGTTGCCCGCGAAAGGTGCCAGTTGCCCCCATTCCGCGCAGTTGCCCCCGGACAGGCATGGGGCAGGTGCGTCGAACGAGGGCAGCTGGTGCGGAGGGAGGGCAGGTGCGCCGGACGAGGGCATGTGCTCCCGGGAACGAGGCACCTGATCCTCCGGCCACGGGCCATGGGCGCCGGGTGAAGGCATCCGACGGCACCGTTCACCGGCCAGCGATCACTGCCCCAGGTTGTCCGTGGCGAAGGTGTCGCACTGGTTGGGGTCTCCGGACTGGAAGCCCTTCTGCACCCAGTACTGGCGCATCTTGGACGAGCCGTGGGTCCACGCATCGGGGTTCACGCCACCCTGTTGCGACTGGATGTGGTCGTCGCCGACGGCTCGGGCCGCGTCGACGACGCGGTTCAGGTCGTCCTGGGTGATGTTCTCGATGATGTCGGTGGTGTCCTTGTTGGCGAAGTTGAACCAGACACCCGCGTAGCAGTCAGCCATCAGCTCGACCCTGACCCCGGACGAGGTGGGACCGGTCGACTTGTCCTGCTGGGCCTTCTCGAGCACGCCGGTGACGTTCTCGATGTGGTGCCCGTACTCGTGGGCCACGATGTAGGCCTCCGCGGCCGGGCCACCCTGGGCTCCCAACTGGTCGAGCAACTGCTGCACGAACGAGGTGTCGATGTAGATCTTCTGGTCACCGGGGCAGTAGAACGGCCCGACCTGGGACGAGGCCTGCCCGCAGGCGGTGTTCACGGAGCCGGAGAACTTCAGCATCGTCGGCGGCTGGAAGTTGCCGCCCGCCGCCTTGCCCCAGTACTGGTTCAGGGAGGTCATGTACGCCGGCCAGCGGCAGTCAGCGTCCCGCTGCACGTCGGCACCGGTCGAGCACTGGCTGGTGGAACTGGCCTGCGGCTGGGTCTGACCCGAGCCACCGCCCAGGATCGCGCTGGGGTCGATGCCGAGGAACAGGGCGATGACCACGATGATCAGGCCACCGATTCCGCCGACGGCGATACCGCCGCCACGTCCGCCACTGGCACCCCCGACCGAACCGGAGTCGATCCTGGCATCCGACTTGAAGTCCATCGGTCTCCTCCTGAGCGGGCGTCCTGTTCCCGACCGGGTCGGTCGGTGTGACAACGCCGTACAGGTCAGCATCGTAGGGCCTCAGGCTCCCCGCCGACCGCGATCAGGGCATTCAGCCGCGGCCGAGGGGCCAGGTGAGGGCGCGGCGGCCCGCCCGGCCGATGGTGGTGCGTCCAGGGCCCTTGCGGGGATGCCATGATGGATCGATGCAGATTGTGGGCGTTGCCAATCCAGGTTCCCCGGAACTGGTGCGCCTCGAGATCGGCCACGGCATGCACCCGCGTCAGGTGCTCTGGCGCCAAGGCTGGGTGCTGCAGAACCTCTTCTCAGCCCAGGTGGTGGGTGGCGAGGTGGTCATCACCGGACGGGTCACCAGGCGCGGACCCCGGTCTCGTCCGCCCAAGGTCAAGCACCGCACGGCTGACCCCGACCTGAGGACCTCCCCGGACGAGGTGCCCGTGCCTCGGCAGCGCATCGCCGCCTACGCAGTGGTGCGTTCCCACCGCGGCATCCTGGGAACCGAGTGCAGCGACCGCACCGCGATCCCGGGACTGTGGCAGCTGCCCGGAGGGGGCCTCGACGAAGGAGAGTCGCCGGCCGAGGCGCTGGTGCGTGAAGTGATGGAGGAAGCCGGCCAGGAGGTGCGGATCAATCACCTGCTCGACCTGCAGTCCGACCACTGGATCGGACGCGCCCCCAGCGGCCAGCTCGAGGACTTCCACGCCCTGCGCATCTTCTACTCCGCCACCTGCGAGAGCCCCACCGACCCCCAGGTGATCGACATCGACGGCACCACCGAACGAGCGGAGTGGGTGCCGCTGTGGCGCTGGCGCCGGCTGCCGTGGACGGCAGGATCGCGCTCCATCCTCGACAAGTACGCCGCAGGGGTTCCGACCAACTGAGATTGGTCCTAGGGTCGTGGCATGCGCAGCACGGAGTCGTCCGAGGCGCCGACGACGGTCGACGAATACGTGGCGTCGGTGCCACCGGCCGCTCGTCCACGCTTCGACGAGTTGAGGTCATTGGTGCGTGACCTGCTGCCCGACGCCGAGGAGTGTCTGACCTACGGCATCGTCGGCTACCGGACGATCCCCGGCAAGCGCGCCCGGGTGTTCGTCTCGGGATGGAAGGACCACGTGGCCCTCTATCCGGTTCCGCACAGCGACGCCCTGGCCGGCGAGGTTGCCCCCTACGCGCGCGGCAAGGGCACCTTGTGGTTCGGGTTGGACGACCCCCTGCCCACCGACCTGCTGCGTCGCGTGGTCGCAGAACTCGGCGCCGCCTGACCGGACGACAACGGCCCCCACCCTGGAGGGGTGGGGGCCGGATCGTCCGTGCGGAGTGCCCAAGGGCAGGATCAGCGGCGGAAGTACGACAGGATGCGCAGCAGTTCGGTGTAGAGCCAGACCATGGTGACGGTGATGCCCAGCGCTGCGCGCCACGACTCGGACGCCGGGGCCCGGCTCGCGATGCCACGCTCGACGTAGTCGAAGTCGGTGACCAGGTTCATCACGGCGAGCCCACACGCGACGACGGCCACGAGCAGACCCAGGGCCCCTCCGCGCATGCCGGCCGAACCGCTGATCAGGCTGAAGACGAAGTTGCCCAGCATCAGCACCGCGAACGCGGCGGTGGCGATGAAGACCATGCGACGGAACTTCGGCGTCACTCGGATGTTGAAGAACTTGTACGCAGCCAGGGTGACACCGGCCACCACGAAGGTGGCGAGCACGGCCTGGGTGGCGATACCGGGGTACTGGTACTCGAACACCTTGGTGAAGGCACCCACGAACACGCCCTCAACGATGGCGTAGACGAACAGGCCCACCGGGCTGACCGTGCGGCGGGCGCTCACGATGAACACCGTCACCAGACCCAGCAGGCTCGAGGCGATCAGGGCCGGGAAGACGAAGGCCAACGGCAGCATCAGGTAGGCGACGGCGGCGACCCCAGCCACCATGATCAGCGAGATCGCCGTCTTGGTGATGACGTCGTCCAGCGTCATCAGCTTGGTGCCGGCCTGCGCCTGCGGCTGGAACTGCGGGTACTGGTTCGGCTGCTGGCCGTACTGCTGCTGGTAGGGGTTCTGCCCGTACTGCTGGGGCTGCACCGGCACTGGTGCAGGCTGCTGGCCGTTGAAGAAGCCAGAGCGGTTGAAGATGGGATTGCCCATTGTCGCCTCCTGAAGGTGATCCGCTCCCAGTGTAGCCAGCACGGCATTGCCCCTCCCGCGGCTCACCCTGACTCGACCCTGATCCCCTGAACTGACAATCCCGAGCCCTGACAACCCCGTGAACTGACAATCCGCGCCCTGAAGCCCCGGTGTGGCGCCCGGCCGCTGACCGCAGCGGTCAGGACCGGACGCCTCGGGGCACGGGAGCCCGTGTGAGTTCTTGGAGGAGGGTCAGGCCTCCGGAGCGATACGGACGAGCATCTTGCCGGTGTTGGCGCCGCGCATCATGTCGAGGAAGGCATCAACAGCGTTCTCGATGCCCTCGACGATGGTCTCGTCGTGGGCGATCTTTCCTGCGCTGAACCAGTCGGTCATGCGCTGGGAGAACTCCGGGGCAAGGTTCAGGTAGCCACCGAGGGTGAAGCCCTTGAGGGTCAGCCCGCGGGTGATGATGTTCGACATGTTGTCGGGGCCGGCCGCCTTGTCGGCGGTGTTGAGGGTGCTGATCACTCCGCAGAGCACGACCCTGCCGCCGTCGTTCATGACGTCCAGGGCGGCTTCCAGGTGCTCCCCTCCGACGTTGTCGAAGTAGACGTCCACTCCCTCGGGGGCGAGGGCGGGCAGCTGCTCGCGCACCGGGCCGTCCTTGTAGTTGAACGCGGCGTCGTAGCCGTACTTCCCGGTCAAAAGCGCGACCTTCTCGGGAGAACCGGCCGATCCGATCACGCGCCTGGCTCCGAGCAGCCGAGCGATCTGCCCGGCGGCGGTGCCGACCGCACCCGCAGCACCGGAGACGAACACGGTGTCCCCCTCCTTCATCGCGGCGATCGCGGTGAGACCGACGTAGCCGGTCAGGCCTGTCATGCCGAGGATCCCGAGCCGCAGCGAGAGCGGGACCCCGGGCTGGTCGGGCACGGCGCGGAAGGCCACGGCATCGGCCTGGGCGATGTCACGCCAGCCCAGGTCGTGCTGCACGAGGGTTCCGACCGGCAGGGCGTCCGCGGCGGACTCGATGACATGTCCGATCGCGCCACCGGTCATGGTCTCGCCGAGCGCGAACGGTGGCGTGTAGCTCCTGACGTCGTTCATCCGCCCCCGCATGTAGGGGTCGACGGAGACGAAGGCGTTGCGCACCCTCACCTGGCCGGGTTGCAGGTCACCGTACTCGACCGTGACGGTGCGGAAGGCCTCGTGCGTGGGCCACCCCTGCGGCCGGGCGATGAGTTGGATCTGGGTACTGGTGGTCTGTGACATGTGGGGCTTCCTGAATCGATGCGGTGTGTGTGTGAGAGGGCGAGGCCGAGGGCCAGGGCCAGCACGCCGAGCGCGGGGATGACCCCCCTGCTTCAGCGGGGCGGAGGCCGTGCCGGGGCTGGAGAGCAGCAGGACGACTGAGGCGGCGACCAGCGAGCGACACCGGCGAGGACGAGCACACCGCGGATTGCGGACTGACTGATCCAGAATATACTGGAACGGTCAGTACGCAAACCGGAGGATGGCATGGGACGCAGGCAGACATTCGACACCGCCGAGGCGATCCGCGCCGCCCGCGGGGTGTTCTGGCAACACGGGTACGAGGGCGCATCGCTGCCCGACCTCGAGCACGCCACCGGGTTGAGCCGGTCGAGCATCTACCACGCCTTCGGCTCCAAGCGCGGCCTGTTCGACGCGGCAGTCGAGAGTTACCTGGACGAAGTCGTCCGCCCGCGACTCCAGCCGCTGACCGGCGCCGCAGTCGCACCCGAAGCGCTCGACGAGTACCTGGTCGGACTCCGCGCCGCACTGCTGCGGGCGGGGACCCTTCCCGCCACCAGTGGCTGTCTGCTCGTCAACACCGCAAGCGCCCCGATCGCCCACGATGACGCCGTCTCGCAGACCATCAGCGCCTACACCGCCGAACTGCGGTCCGCGCTCACGGCAGGCATCCGGGCGCGATTCCCGCACCTGTCCCCCTCCGCCCAGGTGAGCTTGGCCGACGCCTGCACCAGCCACGTCATCACGGCCTTCGCCCTCGTCCGCATCAACCCCGAGTACGCCGCCGGTGCGCTCGACTCCGCGCGGGGACTCATCGCTGCCCAAGCCGCCGAACAGGTCGCGCCTGCCTGACCGGCCCGGCCTCCCGGGCGCGGTGGGGGCGTCGTGTGTCCGGTGCCCCCGGCGGGAATCGAACCCGCACTCTGGCGGGTTTAAGCCGCCTGCCTCTGCCAGTTGGGCCACGGGGGCGTGGCGCGCGGCTCAGGCCAACAAGCTGGCCGCGATCCCGTCAAGAATGTCAGACTCACTCACCACCAGCGACACCCCCACCCGGTGGCTGATCTCGCGCAGGATGAGCCCCCCGGCGCAGATGATCTCGGCCCGCTGCGGGTGCATCGAGGGCTCGGCTCGCACCTGCTCGACGGTCGAGGTGAGCCACCGCTCGGCCACCTCGTCGATGGTGTCCCGGTCGAGCACGGAGTGATGGACGAGCCGTCGGTCGTAGCGGGGCAGTCCCAGGTGCACGCCGGCCATGGTGGTGACCGTGCCGGCCACCCCCACCAACGTCCGGATTCCCCGCAGGTCGACGTGGCAGTCGTCCAGCAGCGAATTCACGTAGGCACCGGCCTCGTCGATCTGAGCCGACGTGGGCGGGTCGTCGCGCAGGAACCGCTCCCGCAGCCGCACCGCGCCCATGTCGAGTGACTGCCCGGCCTCGATTCGCGCCCCGGAACCACGGATCAGCTCGGTCGATCCCCCGCCGATGTCGATCACCAGCACGGGATCGACCGCGTCCGGGATGCCGGCGGCGGCTCCGGTGTAACTCAGTCGGGCCTCCTCGTCGCCGGAGGCGATCTCGGGACGCACCCCGAGGCGCTGCTCGACCCCGGCGAAGAACAGTTCGCGATTGTGGGCATCTCGCGCGGCGGAGGTGGCGACGAAACGGAGGCGCTCGACCCCACCCAGTTCGGAGATGATCGCGGCGTAGTCCTCGCAGGCTGCGAACGTTCGAGCGAGCGCATCGGCGTGGAACTCACCGGTGGCGTCCACGCCCTGCCCCAGCCTCACCATGGTGGTGCGGCGTGCAAGTTCGGCCACCTCACCGCCATCGGACTCGAGCACGAGCAGGCGGATGGAGTTGGTACCGCAGTCGATGGCCCCCACCCTCATGAGCGGTCCTCCGCGGTCGCACCCAACGATGGGGACTGGTCGGTGTCGTCCGCCGTGTGCCGTGCGAAGAAGTCCGCCAACCGGACGACGGTCTCGTCACCCAGCAGGTTGACCCCCTCACCCTTGGCCAGGGAGTGGGCGGCCAGCACGTGCAGGCACTTGACCCGGGTGGGCATGCCACCCGCGGAGATGCCGCGGATCTCGGGGACCTCGCCCAGTCCGGACCGTTCCGCCACGGCGTCCCGGTCTGCCAGGTAGGACTCGTGGGCCGACCGGTAGTTCGCAGCAAGAGCCTCGTCGGCCAGCAGTCGCTCACTCATCTCGGCCATCAGCCCGCTCGCCTCGAGGGTGCCGATCGCCGATGCCAACCTCGAGCAGGTGAGGTAGTAGGTGGTCGGGAACGGTGTGCCGTTGGGAAGGCGTGGTTCGGTGACCACCACGCCCGGACGACCGCAGGTGCACCGCCAAGCGATGCCGACCACTCCACGGGGCTCTCGTCCGAGTTGCTCGGTGATCGAGGCCAGGTCGGCATCGGTCATGGGCTCGACGGTGAGGCCGTCGACTGGCGTGGTGAGAGCGGTGGATCGAGGATCTGGCACGGGGTCATTCTGCCGCACCGGTCCGGGTCAGCGTTTCGGCGTGGGCGAGGGGCTGTCGGTCGGCTTGATCGTGATGGGCGCAGACGGGGTCGCCTCGCCCTCCTTCGGAGCGGGCTGGTCAGCGGCCTTCATCGAGCCCGACAGGCGCTCCCACCACACCTGGTGGTGCTCGTCGGAGGGCAGCGCGCCCTCCTTGTCGATCTGCGTGTCCGTGCCCAGTGGCTTGCCGTCGGCGCCGATCACGCGGTAGCCCGTCTCACCGGGAACCACCCATCCGAGCCGACTCCTGGCCTGCGCCTTGACGTAGTTGGGGTCGTTCCAGCGGTCGATCTCGTCCTGCAGGGAACCGATGCTGGCCTGGCTCTCGGCGATCTGCTGCCGGGCCTGCACCATCTCGCGTTCCTGACGCAGGTACACGCTCAGGCTCGACCCGTACGGGATGGCGAGCATGCCCATCACCACGAGCACCGCCGCCAGCCGTTGCAGCCATCCCAGTCCCACCAGACGACGTGCGGTCTGGGCGGCACGGGGCTGCGGCTCCCGTGGACGGGACATCTCGCGGGTGTCTGGACGGGGTGCGCTGCTGGCAGATCTGGGTTGACCGCTGATGGCCCGTTGACCGCGCCGGACCGCCGCCCTGGCGCGCGGCGTGTCGCTCCCACGCCCCGTGCCGGAGGCGCGCGACGAACGATGGGAGGGGGAAGGGCTCACCGGGCCAGTCTGCCCCAGGTTGCGGGGCCAACCGGTCAGCCCCCACCGGGGACGGCCCGATTGTGCCGCGGCCGTTTGGCTCCGGGCCCACGACGGGGGAAGGACGAAGGGGACGAGACCTTGCGGTCTCGTCCCCTGTCATGGGCGTTCAGGTCTCAGGCTTGGAGGCCCCCAAGCCTGGAGGCCCCCAACCTTGAACCCTCAGCCCCAGGAACCCTCAGCCCTTGAAGCGAGGGAAGGCCTTGGCGCCGGCGTAGGTGGCGGCGTCGTCCAGGTCTTCCTCGATGCGCATGAGCTGGTTGTACTTGGCCACACGCTCGGTGCGGGCGGGGGCACCGGACTTGATCTGGCCACAGCCCAGCGCCACGACCAAGTCGGCGATGGTGACGTCCTCGGTCTCACCGGAACGGTGGCTCATCATGGTGGTGAAGCCGCTGCGGTGGGCGAGGCTGACGGCGTCGATGGTCTCGGTGAGCGAACCGATCTGGTTGACCTTCACCAGCATCGAGTTCGCGGCCTTCTCGTCGATACCGCGCTGCAGGCGGGTGACGTTGGTGACGAACAGGTCGTCGCCGACCAGCTGCACCTTCTCGCCGAGGGCCGCGTTCATCTTGGCCCAGCCCTCCCAGTCCTCCTCGTTCAGCGGGTCCTCGATCGAGACCAGCGGGTACGCGTCGACCAGTTCGGAGTAGTAGGCGATCATCTCGTCGGACGACTTGGCGGCGCCCTCGAAGGTGTAGGAGCCGTTCTCGTAGAACTCCGAGGCGGCGACGTCGAGCGCGAGCGCGACCTCCTTGCCGGGGGTGTAGCCGGCGCCCTTGATGGCCTCCACGATCAGGTCGAGGGCGGCGCGGTTGGAGTCGAGGTTGGGGGCGAAACCGCCCTCGTCGCCCAGACCGGTGGCCAGGCCCTTCGACTTCAGCACGCTCTTGAGGTTGTGGTAGACCTCGGCGCCGATGCGGACGGCCTCGGCGAAGGTCTCGGCGCCGATCGGGGCGATCATGAACTCCTGGATGTCGACATTGGAGTCGGCGTGGGAGCCACCGTTGAGGATGTTCATCATCGGCACGGGCAGCACGTTGGCGGTGGGTCCGCCCAGGTACTTGTAGAGCGGCAGGTCGGCGGAGTCGGCGGCGGCGTGGGCCACGGCCAGCGAGACGCCGAGGATGGCGTTGGCGCCGAGCTTGGACTTGTTGTCGGTGCCGTCGAGCTCGATCATGGCCTGGTCGAGGCTGCGCTGGTCAGCGGCGTCGAAGCCGAGCACCTCTTCGGCCAGGGTCTCGACGACGTTCTCGACGGCCTTGGTGGCACCCTTGCCGAGGTAGCGCTTCTTGTCGCCGTCACGCAGTTCGGCGGCCTCGAAGGCACCGGTCGATGCACCGGACGGAACAGCGGCACGCCCCTGCGCGCCGTCTTCAAGGATGACCTCGACCTCGACGGTCGGGTTGCCACGCGAGTCGAGGATCTCGCGAGCGTGGACGAATTCGATAAGCGCCATGTGGGCTCAACCTTTCACTGATGGTGTGGTCGGTGCTGAGCCTACCGCCGGGCGCTCGGCCGCCGTGCCGGGGTGTGGCAGTTGGTCACGCACAGTTCACCCCGGCCGCTGGCCAGGGGGAGAGCCCCGGGCGTGGCATGAGTGATCAGACCCAGAGTGATCAGACCCAGGGGCATCCAGCCCGACGCGGCCAGCGGTTGGTCATGCGCGCCACCGCTCGGCGAAGGCGGTGAAGCTGTCGATCTTGGTCTGCGGGTCGAAGGTGGTGGCCGTCAGCATCAGTTCCTGAACCCCGGTGACCTCGACCAGTTCCCGGACCCGCTCCACCACGTCGTCGTGGGTACCGACGAACTTCACGGCCGGCATCTGCGAGAGCAGCAGTTCGTCCAGCTGCGTGCTGTCGCGCCGGGCTGCCTCCTCGGGCGAGACGATCGGTTCGCGACGGTTCGTCCGGATGCCCTGCCACATCACCCGAGCCGGGCCTGCCAGGTATTCGGCGGTCTCCGCGTCATCGGCGCTCAGCACGGAGGTGGCCAGCATCGCGTGGGGCTCACCCAGCGCCGGGGAGGCCTCGAAGCGCGACCTGTAGAGCTCGAAGACCATGACCGGGTCCATGCCACCGAAATGGTGGGCGTAGCAGTAACGCAGCCCCAGCATGCCCGCCAGTTGGGCCGAGTAGCCGGACGACCCCAGCAGCCACACCTCGGGTGAGGTGGACAGCGAAGGAGTCGCGACCAGGCGGCTCACCAACGGGTCATCCTTGAGCCTGTTGTCACCCAGCCAGGCCATCACCTGGAGCACGTGGGTGGGGAAGTCCTCGACCGAGAGCCCGTCGGGGCTGCGGCGCAACGCCTGGGCGGTGAACTGGTCCGTTCCGGGGGCTCGTCCGATGCCCAGGTCGATGCGTCCCGGGTACAGGGCCTCCAGCAGCGCGAACTGCTCGGCCACCACCAAGGGAGCGTGGTTGGGCAGCATCACACCGCCGGAACCGATCCGGATGCGGGAGGTGCGCTCGGCCAGGGTCGCCATCAACACCGGCGGACTGGTCGAGGCCACCGTCAGCGTGTTGTGGTGCTCGGCCACCCAGAAGCGGTCGAAGCCGGCATCGTCGACCGCTTGTGCCACCCGGATGGAACCGTGGAGCGCGTCGGCGCTGGTCTGGCCGGTGGAGACCCCGGCGAGGTCGAGGACGGAGAGAGGCACGGCGGTCATGGCTCGACGCTATCCGCGGGCGGGACGGGAATCGGCACCGGTTCGCGCAGAGCGTGGTGAGCTCAGGCCTCGGCCGCGCGGACCCTCGCCTCGAGAGCTCTCAGGGCATCCCTGGTGGCCTGGTCGGCGTCCACACCCGATGCCTGGGCTCGCAGCACGAGGTCGACGATGGCGGTACCCACCTCGTCCGACGTGACGGGATCGGTGGGCAGGTCGATCGGCACGTGATGGTTCCTCGTCCGGGAGGCGACCTTGGTGGTACGGGCGATCACCGAGAGCGAGTCGGCGATGCCGTCGAGGGCTGAGTTTCGTCCCTTCTCGGCCTTCTTCCGCGCCTCCCAGGTGGCGTGCAGGTCGGCCGGCACCTGGTCGTCACCGAAGACGTGCGGGTGGCGCTGCACCAACTTGTCGCTGATGCCTCGGGCGACGTCCTCGAGGGTGAAGCGTCCCTCCCCCGAGGCGATCTGGGCGTGGAAGTAGACCTGCAGCAGCAGGTCACCCAGTTCCTCGACCAGGTCGGCGTCATCGCCGGTCTCGATGGCGTCGACCACCTCGCCGGTCTCCTCCACGAGGTAGGTGACCAGGCTCCGGTGGGTCTGCTGGGCGTCCCACGGGCAGTCCCGGCGCAGGCGTGCCATCACCTCGACCAGGCGCAGCAGTTGGGACGAGCCGACTTCACCGCTCACTGGCCGTGCCTGCTCACTGGCCGGTGGGCTGCCCGAAGACCCGGCCCAGGGAGGACAACGAGCCCGACTTGGCCTGGATCTCGGTGCGGGAGGAGTTCACGTCCCCGATGGCCGGGTTGACGGTGATGTCGACGTGCTGCAGCAGGGAGGCGGTCTTCTCGGCACCCAGCTTCTCGACCAGCATGCGGGCCTGCAGCACACCCTTCAGCGTGTTGCGGCACTCCGGGTCGAGGTTCTTGGCCCCGAGGCTGTCCAGGCTGGCGTTCACGTCGGCATCGGCCACGGTCGTGCCGCTCGCCGACAGGACGTCGGAGAGGGCAGCCCCGTAGAGGCCGTTGGCGACGACCGAGCGGATGTCGCCGATGGGGTCATTGGGGAAGGCCGAGGCGCAGGCGTCGGCGGCATCGTCCACCTGGCGCACCGAGATCTGGTTCTCGCCGACCTTCATGGCCACCGAGGGCTGCGAGGAGCACGCCCCCAGCAGCGCCACCCCGGCCACCGCCGCTGCTCCGACCCGCGCCCACGACCGCACTCGGTTTCGTTCCATCGTCGTCCCATCGTCTCGACCAACTGTCGCCCGCCACCCTACCGAGGCCCGCGAAGTGCCCGAACCGACCCGCGTCGCGCGGTCAGGCAGAGCTGGCGGCCGGGGCGGGCGCGTAGATCAGGTCAACGAAGGTGGAGGCCCACTCGAGCAGGTCGCGGTCCTCGATGTACGCGCCGGTGACGGCCTCGGTGCGAGGTCGCGGCACCAGGATCACGTTCTGGTCGGGCTTGTACTTCGCGCCGGGGTACATCCGCTGGAGCCGCACGAGGCGCGAGTCCAGGATGGCGGCCGGGCTGAACCGGATGTACGGCCCTTGGGCGACGACCTCGGTGACCCCGGCCGCCTGGCACTGCAACCGGAACCGCGCCACCTCGAGCAGCGCCTGCACCGGCGCGCCGAACTCGCCGTAGCGGTCGACGAGTTCGGCGCTGACCTCGGCGATGTCGTTCTCGGACGAGACCTCGGCCAGCCGCTTGTACATCTCGAGCCTGAGCCGCTCCGACTCGACGTAGTCGGTGGGCAGGTGGGCGTCGATGGGCAGTTCGATGCGCATCTCGACCTCGTCGGCGACGTCCTCACCTCGGAACATCGAGACCGCCTCGCCGACCAGCCTGATGTAGAGGTCGAAGCCGACGTCGGCGATGTGACCCGACTGTTCGCCGCCGAGCAGGTTGCCGGCCCCACGGATCTCGAGGTCCTTCATGGCGATCGCCATGCCTGCCCCCAGATCGGTGTGCGCCGCCATCGTCGACAGCCGGTCGTGGGCCGCCTCGGTAAGTGGCTTGTCGGGGGGATAGAGGAAGTAGGCGTAGCCGCGTTCGCGGGAGCGGCCCACTCGTCCACGGATCTGGTGGAGCTGGGAGAGACCCATCAGGTCGGAGCGGTCGATGATCAGGGTGTTCGCGGACGAGATGTCGAGTCCCGCCTCGACGATGGTGGTGCAGACGAGCACATCGGCGCGACGCTCCCAGAAGTCCTGCATCACCTGCTCGAGTCTCGCCTCACCCATCTGACCGTGGGCGGTGGCAACCCTGGCCTCGGGCACGAGTTCGCGGATGCGCTTGGCGGTCTTCTCGATGGACTGCACCCGGTTGTGCAGGAAGAAGACCTGCCCCTCGCGTGCCAGTTCGCGCCTGATCGCAGCGACCACCTGGCCCTCGTCGTAAGGGCCGGCGAAGGTGAGCACCGGGTGCCGCTCCTCGGGCGGGGTGGCGATGACGCTCATCTCCCGTAGTCCGGTGATCGACATCTCGAGGGTTCGCGGGATCGGCGTGGCCGACATCGACAGCACGTCGACGTTGAGCCGCAGCTTCTTCAGCGCCTCCTTGTGCTCGACCCCGAAGCGCTGCTCCTCGTCGATGATCACCAGCCCGAGGTCCTTGAACTCGATCTCGGAACCGAGAAGGCGGTGGGTGCCCACCACGACGTCGACCTTGCCCGACTTCAGTCCTTCGCGGACGACCTTCGCCTCCGTGTCGGACTGGAACCTTGACAAGGCCTGCACGTTCACGGGGAATCCCGCATAGCGATCGGTGAAGGTCTGGGTGTGCTGGGTGACCAGCAGCGTGGTCGGCACCAGGACCGCGACCTGCTTGCCGTCCTGCACCGCCTTGAACGCTGCGCGCACCGCGATCTCGGTCTTGCCGTAACCGACGTCGCCGCAGACCAGCCGGTCCATGGGCACGATCCGCTCCATGTCGGTCTTGACCTCGGCGAGGGTGCCCAGCTGGTCGGGTGTCTCGACATAGGCGAAGTTGTCCTCGAGTTCGCGCTGCCACTGGGTGTCGGCCGAGAACGCGAACCCCCGGCTCGCCTGCCGGGCGGCGTAGAGCTTGATCAGCTCGGCGGCGATCTCACGGACCGCCTTCCGCGCCCGCGTCTTGCGGGCACGCCAGTCGGCGCCGCCCATCCGGTCGAGGGCGGGAGCCTCCCCACCGACATATCGGGTGACGAGATCGAGCTGGTCCATGGGCACGTAGAGACGGTCGCCGGGCTGGCCGCGCTTCGATGGCGCGTACTCGATGACCAGGTACTCGCGCGTCGACCCGCCAGCGGTGCGGGTCACCATCTCGACATAGCGACCGACGCCGTGCTGCTCGTGAACGATCGGGTCTCCGGCCCGCAGCTCGAGTGGCTCGATCTGGTTCTTGCGCCGGCTCGGCATCCGCCGCTGGGACTTGTCGGCCACCTGCTGGGCGGCCAGGTCACCGGTGGTGAAGAGCGCCAGCTTGAGTGCCGTGGCGCGGAAACCGTGGCGCTGCTGTCCCGGCACGATCGTGACCAACCCGGCGGGCGGTTCCTCGTCCAACGATTCGACCACGGTTGCCGCGAGTTCGTGCTCACGCAGCACCTCGGCCATGCGTTGCCCCAGGCCATGACCCTCGACGGTGAGCACGACCCGCCAGCCCTCGCCCACGGTGTGCTTCATGGCCAGCACCGCACCCTCGACGTCTCCCCGCCAAGGGTCGATCGCCTCGAAGTCGAGCGTCATCGACTCGACGTGGTCGGGGCCCAGTTCGGACGAGTCCAGGGCGGCGGAGAAGTCGACGACGCTGCCGTCCTCGGCGTAGTAGGGCTCAGCCTCCTCGGCGGGCCCCGACGCGAACGGCGACAACGACCACCACGACTGCCCGCGATCCAAGGCCACCCGGCGAACCTCACTCAGGGCGCGGTAGGCGGACGAGCCCAGGTCGATCGGGGCGCGCCCACCGCCGGCGGCCGCCGACCAGCCAGCGTTGAGGAACTCCCGGCTGGTCTTGACCAGTTCGACGGCTCGGGTGCGCACCAGTTCGGGGTCGCTGACCAGCACCATGGCATCGGCGGGCAACACCTCGACCAACAGTTCGAGCCCGTCGACCAGCGCCGGGGTGAGCGCCTCCATGCCTTCGACGTAGTGGCCCTCGGAGATCTTCTCGAGCAGTTCGGAGAGCTCCGGATGATCCGGAATGAGCGCCTTCGCCCGCGCCCTCACCTCGGGGGTCAGCAGGAGTTCGCGGCAGGGATCGGCCTGGATGGACTGGTGGGTCTTGTCCGAGGAACGCTGGTCGGCGACCGTGAACGAACGGATCTCCTCGATGGTGTCGCCGAAGAAGTCGACGCGCACGGGGTGTTCGGCGCGGGGCGGGAAGATGTCGACGATGCCACCCCTGACGGCGAATTCGCCGCGGCGCTCCACCAGGTCGACGCGGTTGTAGGCGGCGTTCACGAGGGCTTGGACCAGCTCGCCGATCTCGACGTCGGCACCCACCTCGAGCGTCACGGGGGCCAACTCGGCCAACCCCTTGGTCTGGGGTTGCAGCACCGAGCGGATGGGTGCCACGACCACCTTCGGCGGCGGCAACTCCCCTCGTTCCCCTCCCCCGGCGCCGCTGATGCGGCGCAGCACCTCGAGTCGTCGGCCGACCGTGTCGGAGCGGGGGCTCAGTCGCTCGTGGGGCAGGGTCTCCCAGGCGGGGAAGTAGGCGATATCGTCCTCGCTCAGCCAGGAACCGAGGGTGGTCACCAGTTCCTCGGCCTCCCGGAAGGTCGACGTCACCAGCAGGATCATCCGGTCGGTCTGGCTGGCCAGGAGGGCGGCGATCGCCGGCCGCGAGGAGGGCGGGGTGGTGAGGTCGAGGGTGCTCCCCCGTTGACCTGCACGCGTCCCTTCCCCTGACGGGCGGGTGCGACGGCGTGCCCGATCGAGGGCGCGAGAGAGCCCCGGATCTGAAGCGAGAAGGTCAACCAGCCCGTGCAGAGTCACCGGAAGAGCCTACCGCGCGCGTCGGTGCTCAGCGATTGAAGAGGTTCTGGGCCCGCTCGAGGCCTTGGGTCAGCAACACCTCGACGGCGTCCACCACGCGGGCGGTCTCGACCGCGTAGTCCTCACGCAGCTTCGCCGGGATCGGCGAGAGCACGTAGTCGGCGGTGGGTTGTTGGCCCGGTGGTCGCCCGATGCCGTACCTCACCCGGAAGTAGTCACCGGTGCTGAGGTGGGCGCGGATGGACTTGAGCCCGTTGTGGCCGTTGTCGCCGCCCCCGAACTTCATGCGCAGGGTGCCGAAGTCCAGGTCGAGCTCGTCGTGCACGACGACGATGTGGTCGGGCGCGACCTTGTGGAAGTCCGCCAGCTTGCGCACAGCCTTGCCGGAATCGTTCATGAACGTGCGCGGTTTGGCCAGCACGACGGACGAGGCCTCGGACCCGGGCACCCCCCAGCCTCCCGCCGACAGCCGGGTGGTGCCGACGTCGGCGTGCATGCCCCGGGCTGAGGACAGCGACACCCGGCCGACGCGGGCGATCTCGTCGATGACGAAGAAGCCCACGTTGTGCCGGGTGTTGGCGTAGGTCGGGCCCGGATTCCCGAGCCCGACCAGGAGCCAGGTGTTGGTGCTCACCGAAGTGGAGGGATCGGTGGAACGTGAGGGACGAACCCTCAGGCGTCCTCGCCGGCCTCGCCCTCGGTCGACTCAGCCTCGGAGTCGGCCTCGGTCGTCGCAGCGCCGGTGGCCTCCTCGGACTCGGCCAGCTCGGCGTCCAGGGCCTCCTGCGAGACCTGCTGGGTGACGTTGACGACGAGAGCCTCGGGGTCGACGTGGGTGGTGACGCCCGAGGGGAGCTTCAGGTCGCGGACCAGGATCTGGGTTCCGGCGGCCAGACCCTCGATGTCGACGGTCAGCTCGGTGGGGATGTGGGTCGCCTCGGCCTCGACGGCCAGCGAGGTCAGGTCGACGACGACCAGGGTCTCGGGGGCAGCCTCACCGTGGGTGACGACGGCCACGTCGACGGTGACCTTCTCGCCGCGCTTCACGATGACCAGGTCGACGTGCTCGAGGAAGCCACGGATCGGGTCACGCTGCACCTGCTTGGGCAGCGCGAGCTGGTGCTTGCCACCGTCGATGGAGATGTCGAGCAGTGCGTTCGCGGTGCGCAGGGCCAGCAGCGACTCGTGGCCGGGCAACGAGATGTGCACGGGATCGGTGCCGTGCCCGTAGATGACCGCGGGCACCTTCCCGGCGCGACGCAGACGGCGCGATGCGCCCTTACCGAACTCGGAACGGCTCTCGGCCGCGAGCTTGAACTCAGCCATGGTGGTCTCCTCAACCTGTGCAACGTGATGGGCACCCAGCAACGGTAGCCCGTGGATCTCGGCAGCAAGGGAGGTCAGCGCCATGCATCAGCATGCACAAGTCGATCACGGACGCCAGCGTCCCTCGCCAAGCAGCTTGAAGAGCTTACCCCGAAGCGCTGCCCTCGGCCAACCCGACGGCCTCCGCGCGGACGGACGACAGCGCGGACCGGGTGTCTGACCGGGCCAGCCAGCCGGGGCTCACCCAGCGGAACGGACGATCCTCGCCACGCCGATGGCCTCGTCGGCCATGCCGTAGAAGCAGTAGAGCCCACCCTGGGCGCCCGTCGTCTCGACGATGGCGGTCGGGAAGACGACGTTGCCGACGATGCCGACCCGCTCCTCGTCCGTCTCGGGTGCCAGCAGCGGCTCGGACGTGCGGGCGAGGACGACGCCGGGATCGTCCGCCGACAGGATCATGGCCCCGGCTGCGTAGAAGACGTTCTTCTGCTGGTCGAAACTCGATCCCGCGATCGTCCCCGAGACACCGTGGTGCAGGAACAACCAGCCTTCGGGCACCCGCACCGGGGGCGGACCGCCCCCGACCTTGAGCACCTCCCAGTCGTACTCGCTCGCGGCGAGCTGCCGGTGACCCCAGGGCCGCAGCAGGGCGCGCGGGTCGCGCAGGGCGTCCTCCAAGGAGACGTAGCTGATCCAGATGGCAGCGCGTTCATCGGTGATGCCAGTGGGCAGGTCGGGTTCCTGCCCCTCGATCTCCCACATCGGACGATGCACCAGGGCGAGACATTCGCGCCCGTCGGGCCCCGGCACCGACTTGGGGAACCAGACGATGTCCTTGTTGGGGAAGAGGTTCAGGTCGGTGCCCAGGGACTCCTCCCAGACGAACTGGATCGGCCCCCAGCGTTCCCAGGAGTCGAGGTCACGGGAGACCAGCAAGGCCGGACGAGGCCCGAGCGGTCCGTAGGCGACATAGGTCATCACCCACAGTCCGAGCGGTTCGATGAAGGTGAGCCTGGGGTCCTCGACTCCCCCATGGTCGGAGCCGTGCTCCCACCCCTGGTCGGCGGCGAGCAGGATGTCGTCCAACTCGAAGCCGGTGGGCAGCCCGTCGGTGATCGTCACCTCGCCGACCCCGATGCGGGAGCGGTTGCCCGCGGCCACCAATCGGGGGTACATCAGCACTCGTCCGTCGGGGTGGACAGCGGCCGCGGGATTGAGCACTCCCTCGACCTGATGGGGGTCGGTGAGGTCGGGTCGCATGATGATGCCGACCCGCTCCAGGCGGTAGGGGAAGTCGTTCATGGTCGAGTCCTCGGTGTTGGGGGTTGGGGTTCGCGTTTCGACACGTCGCTCGTTCCTCGCTCCCACTCGACGAGCGGTGGGTGGATCACTCGTTCCGCTCCCCCACTCGACGAGCAGGCAGGGGTCAGTGCAGGTCTCCGAAGAGGCTCGTCACCGAACCGTCGGCGAAGACCTCCTGGATCGCCTTGGCGATGAGCGGGGCGATGGAGAGCACGGTCAGCTTGTCGGACTTCGCTGATTCCGGGATGGGCAGCGTGTTGGTCACGATCACCTCGTCGAAGCGGGACGCGCGCAGCCGGTCGCCGGCCGGGCCAGACAGCACGGGGTGGGTGGCCGCGGCGATCACCCGGGAGGCTCCGTGCTCGATCAGCGCCTCGGCGGCCAGGCAGATGGTGCCAGCGGTGTCGATCATGTCGTCGACCAGCAAGCAGGTCTTGCCCGAGACGTCGCCGACGACCTCGTGCACGGCCACGGTGTTGGCCTGGTTGGGGTCGCGTCGCTTGTGGATGATCGCCAGCGGGCAGTCGAGCTTGTCGGTCCACATGTCGGCCAGCCGCACCCGGCCGGCGTCCGGCGACACCACCACCATGTCGTCCTTGCCGTACTTGTCGACCACGTAGTCGGCCAGCACGGGCATGCCCCAGAGGTGGTCGACGGGACCGTCGAAGAAGCCCTGGATCTGGGCGGCGTGCAGGTCGACCGACATGATCCGGTCGGCACCGGCGGCGCGGTACAGGTCGGCCATCAGGCGGGCCGAGATGGGTTCGCGTCCGAGGTGCTTCTTGTCCTGACGGGCATAGGGATAGAAGGGCGATACCACGGTGATCCGCTTGGCCGAAGCCCGCTTGAGCGCGTCGACCATGATCAACTGCTCCATCATGGCCTCGTTGACCGGCGCGCAGTGCGATTGGATGACGAACGCATCCGTACCCCGCACCGATTCCTCGAAGCGCACGTAGATCTCGGAGTTGGCGTACGTGACCGCCTTGGTGGGAGTGAGCCCGAGGCCGGCGATGCTCGCGATCTCCTCCGCGAGTTCGGGGTAGGCCCGTCCCGCGAACAACATCAACTTCTTGTCGTTGGGACGGATGGATCCGCTCATGCCCGGCCTTCCATGCTCTGGTTGAGTTCGTTGCGCTTGTTCTGGATCGCCTCGTGCACTTCGCCGGACGACGCCTGAGCGGCCTCGTCCCACTTCGAGCCGGGGCGGGTTCGTCCGATCCAGTTGGACGAGTTGTGCTGGCGTCCACGGGCGACCGCCAGGTCACCGGCGGGGACGTCCTCGGTGATGGCGGACCCAGCCGCCACGAAAGCGCCGTCGGCGATGTCGACCGGTGCCACCAGCACCGAGTTCGAACCCACGAAGGCATTGCGGCCGACGTGGGTGGGCGACTTGTTGACTCCGTCGTAGTTGGCGAAGATCGTGCCAGCGCCGATGTTGGCGCCCTCGTCGATGTACGCATCACCGGCGTAGGTGAGGTGGGGCACCTTGGCACCCCCGGAGATCTTGGCGTTCTTGGTCTCGACGAAGGTGCCGATCTTCCCCTTGGCCCCCAGTTCGGTGCCCGGACGAAGGTAGGCGAACGGCCCCACCTCCGCGTTCTCACCGATCACTGCGAGCGAGCCGTGGGTTCGCACCACGTGCGCCCCGGCGCCGACCTCGACGTCGACCAGCGTGGTGTCCGGTCCGATCAAGGCACCCTCACCAACACTGGTGGCGCCCTCGAGGGAGGTGTTGGGCTTGAGCACCACG
Organism: Aestuariimicrobium sp. T2.26MG-19.2B; assembly: GCF_950101875.1. NCBI lineage: Bacteria > Bacillati > Actinomycetota > Actinomycetes > Propionibacteriales > Propionibacteriaceae > Aestuariimicrobium > Aestuariimicrobium sp. T2.26MG-19.2B. The sequence continues at coordinate 475,157 of NZ_CATNLW010000001.1, forward strand.
TCGCGTTCGAGCGTGACGTCGTCGTGGATCCAGGTGGTGTTCGGGTCGAGCACGGTCACGCCGGCACGCTGCCACTTCTCGACGATGCGGCGGTTCATCTCGCGGTTCATCGCCGCCAGCTGCACCCGGTCGTTGACTCCCTCGGTCTGCCACAGGTCGGTGATCTGGTGGACGCCGACCCGTTCGCCACGTTCGTTGGCGATCCGGATCACGTCGGTCAGATAGAGCTCACCCTGGGCGTTGTCGGTGGTGAGGTTGTCGAGCCCGTGCCGCAAGGTCGCAGCATCGAAGACGTAGATACCGGAGTTGATCTCGTCGACGGCGGCCTCCTCATCGCTGGCGTCCTTCTGCTCGACGATGCGCACCACCTGGTCGCCCTCGCGGATGATGCGGCCGTAGCCGGTGGGGTCGGGCACCCGCGCCGTCAACACGGTGACCTGGTGGCTGAGGGCGCGATGGGTGCCCACCAGTTCGGCGAGGGTCTCGCCGGTGAGCATTGGCACGTCGCCGTAGGTGACCACCACCTCGCCGGTGAGTTCTCCCAGATCGGCAAGACCGCACTGCACCGCGTGGCCGGTGCCGTTCTGCTCCTCCTGCACGGCGGTCTGCACGTGGGGGGCGATCTCGTCGAGGTGGGCCAGCACCTGTTCCCGCTCATGACCGACGACGACGACGAGGTGCTGGGGTGCGAGGTGCTGGGCCGCGGTGACGGCGTAGCTGAGCATGGTCTTGCCCGACACCTCGTGCAGCAACTTCGAGGTTCGCGACTTCATGCGGGTGCCACCACCGGCGGCGAGGACGACCACTGCGGCGACGGAACCGTCGGCCTCGGTGGTGTCGGGGGCAGGGTCGTGGGTGGTCAACGTTCACTCCTCCACTGCTCGGGAGCCCCGGGCAGGGCTGCCATCGGCCCCAGCCTATTGAGTCGCGGGCTGGGGCGCAGAATTGGCGCCTCAGCCGAGTAGTCGGTACCCCGTGAAACCTCGTCCGATCTCTCGGGGAGGCGACCACCCCGTGCCTCGGTTGGTGTAGCAGAACACCACTCCGTCCGAGCGCAGCCCGACCAGGTCAGGTCGACCGTCGCCGGACAGGTCACCGGGTGCGATGGCGCCGTTGAACCCTCCCCACCCGCGACCGACCTGCTTGCCTACCCCGAGAGTGGCCGAGGGAGTGCCGGTGTAGACCCACAGCGTTCCGTCAGTGCGGATCCCCAGCACATCGGCCCGACCGTCTCCATTCCAGTCGGGAATACCGATGAGGGTGCGGAAGCCTCCCCATCCCTGCCCGATCTGGGTGGTTCCGGTGAGGCCGGACGGAGTGAGCGTGTAGCGGTACAGCCGTCCGGTTGAGGTCTGGCGGGCGATGACGTAGCTGGCACTGGAACCACTGAGATGGCCCACCGGGGTGATCACGCTCATGCCGTTCCAGTTGCGCCCGACCACCGCCTGACGGCGCAGGTAGCCGTTCCCGAGCGCCGCGTGCAGTACCAGCGCCCCCGAGGGGTCACGGACCAACACGTCGGAGCGACGGTCGCCGGTGGCGTCCGGCAGCTGGGCCAGTGAGGTCGACGTACCAGCGTCGGGCCAGGGAGCGGGCAACCGGGTGAGGCCAGTCGTGGTCGAGCCGCGCAGGAATCCCAGGTCTCCCGTCGGACCGATGGCATAGATGTCAGCAACCCGGTCGCCGGTTCCATCGCCGGGAGCCTCGACACTGTTCATCGTGGACGATGCCACCAAGGTGCCACTGAACGTCTCGTCCGTCGTGGAGAAGGTCAGCACCGACGTTCCGGCGCGGCTGTGGGTCAGGGTGCCGGCCGACCAACGGGCCGCGCCCGTCGATGTCGGGGGCACCCATGCTCCGCGCCGGTCGACGAGCCTGTAGGTCAGGGTGGACGAGGTGGCCACGGGGCTGGCAACACGCTGGCCCTGGGCCTCGATGGCATTGGATGGCACCCTCGAGAGTGGTGAGAGATCGGCCACTCGGTTGTCGGTCAGGAACAGCCACTGGAGTGCGGTCATCTGCGAGAGGGAGGTGACGGCGCTCACCCTGTTCTGGCTGAGGTCGAGGCTGGTCAAGCTGGTGATGGTGCGCAGTGGTGTCAGGTCGCTGACCATGCCTCCTGCCACCGCCAATCCGGTGAGCTGACGCAGGTTGGCCAGTGGAGCGAGGCTCGAGACCCGGGTCTGCGAGACGTCGAGCACCCTGAGGTTGGTCAGCCCGGCCAAAGGCGTCAGCGAGCCGACCAGCGTCGAGCGCGCTTGCAGCTCCATCAGCGCCGTCATGCCCTGCAGGGGGTCGAGACTCACCACTGCAGTGCGGCTCACGCCCAGCATGCGCATGCCCGACAGCGGCGCCAGCGGGGCCAAGGTCGTCACCCCGGTGTCGTCCACGGTCAGTCTGGTCAGCTGTCGTAGTCCGGAGACAGGGGTGAGATTCCTGAACGGATTGCTCCAGAGGTCGAGCCGCCTCAGGGTGGTGAGCGAGGCCAGGGGTGAGAGATCGCTGACCTGGTTCTCCTGCAGTCCCAGATCGACCAACTGACCCATACCCACCAAGGGGGTGAGGTCGGAGATGCGGTTGCCCCCGAGGTCGAGCGTGGTCAGGTTGGGCAGCGCGTCGATGCCCACCAGGCTGACCACCGTGCGATGGGTGCAGAACAGTTCCGTGAGTTGGTAGAGCTGTCCGGACGTGGGCACGTCGGTGGGAGCCAGCCCGAGATGGTCGTTGACGCAGAGGGCGAGGTTCGGGTCGAGGATTCCAGTGCTCGCGGCCTGCGGCGCCACCTTGGTCGTGGTCGTCGACACCTTCACCCTCGAGTGGCCTGATGAGACGATGCTGGCGTAGCGAAGCGATGACGCGGCGGAGTGATGGGACGTTCGCGACCCTGAGGTGACCCGGACCTCGGCCGGGCCCTCGTCGCCGGGCGGGGCGATCACGACCAAGCTGGTACCCGTCCGGGTGACGACTCGGGCGGGCCGCGACTGCACCGTCACCATGCTGTCGGCGGTGAATCCCGTGCCCGAGATGGTCAGCTTCTCGCCGCCATCGGTCGATGTGACCACGGCATTGACCCCCGTGACCACCGGTGTCGCCGACTCGGGCGAGGCGTCCGCCGGTTGGGGCACGATCACCAGTCCGGCGGTCAGACCGACGATGAGCAGGGGTGTCAGGATGCGTGTACGCGACATGCCGTGCCTTCAGTAGTGGGTGACCGATGACAGTCGCGCCCAGCGTCCGGCGAGTCCGCCGTTGTCAATGCGTGCGTAGTGCGAGCCGCCCAACTTGGCGCGCAGCGTCGACTGGGCTCGGCTGCGTGTCTTGAAGACGGAGTACCTGGGAGAGGAGAGGTGGCCGCGGGAATCAGCCACGAAACTGACGCTCGTGCCCGGCTCGAACCACACATCGCGGGGGAAGCGGTACTCGGCGCGGTCGACGTGGAAGCCCTCCGGGTAGCCGTACACGGTCTCCCGGATCCAGTAACCCTTCATGGGCCCCGAGTCCATCCGCGACCACACGCCCGGGAACGCGCTCCACTGCGAGCGTGTCCCACTCGAGACCACCACGTCGCGACTGGGGCGCCACACCGTCGCTGCCCCTGCATTCACCCCCGCACTCCCTGTGACGGGGCGGACGGAATGCGGGTAGCCACCCTTGGCGAACACCGTGGTGGGCACCGAACTCACCCGCCAGTCCCCGATCATCTGGTCGACGGTGTGGGCGAACGGGGACCAACCCGTGTGGTTGTACATGTTGAGGTAGCACGAGGCGTTGACGTAGTGATAGCTCGCCACGTGGGCGGAGTTGCTGGCGTAGTAGTGACTGAAGGTTCCGGGATGTCGGCAGAGGTTGCGGTAGGCCGCCATGGTCTCGGCAGCCCCTTGGACGAGCTTCTTGGCCCGGGCGTCCCCGGTCCTTGCCTGGTACCTCAGTAGCCCCACCATGGCGTAGTAGTGGCCATTGAACACCGCGGACGCTCGACCGTCGGGTTGCGGGTACTCGTCCAGCCACAGGTAGTGGTTGGGATCCACGGTGGCGATCCAGGGCAAGTCGGTCTGGCCGATCTGTGGAGCCTGGAAGAAGGCGGTCACAAGTTCGGACGTCGCCTGCAGCCACCTGCGCTCGCCGGTGTACTCGTAGAGGCGTTGCGTGACGAGGGGGAACTTGCTCTGGCCAAAGCTGGAGTACCAAGGGTCGGGCAGATCACCTTGATAGCTGTGCCAAGGAAACTCGTACTTGAGGAAGACGCCGCCGCGCCGGCGCGAAGCTCTCGCCAGCAGAGCGTCCATCGTGGTGACCACGCGAGCGAGGTTGACCGGCTGCCGACGCCCCGACGTCTCGTACGAGTCGAGCAGGGAATTGAGGTAGTTGCCCAACACGGTGATGTGGATGACCCATGACCCCTTGAGCTCGGTGAGGGGCACGTCATGCTCGGTGCCCAAGCGCAGCGAGCCCAGGTAGCCCTCGGTGAGCAGGGTGGGAGTGCCAGGTTTGGGCCAGTCGCCGGGGATCTCACTCACGGTTCCGCCGAAGGACTTGAAGAAGGCATTGTCGCCAGCTGCGGGGGTGGCCCATCCTCCGGCGGTGGCCAGTCCGATCCCACCCGCGGCGGCGAGCAGTGCGCGGCGGGTGAGGGCTGTGTCGGCCCTCCATCCGTCTCGTGTCATGGAACCCCTCGGCTCATCAGTGGGCGAGCGTGCTTGTCGGGACACTGTATGGGGCGGCGGAGTCACACTCGGAGGCCACCCCACGCATCGCCCGCGAGACCAGGCGGCGCATCGTCTGAATCGCTCGGTAGGGGCCGGCCTCCACAGCGAGGCTGTGTCACAGAATTTCTGAGAAGAAGTTGAGAATCGCTCAGCATGTGCTTACGGTGGAGGGCGCCTCCTCGGAGGTCCCGTGGTGACGAACGTTGCTGCGGTCGGCGCGTCCGGTGTGCTCCTGAGCCACCAGCCGGACGAGAGCGGGAACGTCCCGACGTCATGGTGGCGGACATCCGCAGGAGCACGACCGGACCGGAAGGGCCCCACGTTTCATGAAGAAGTTCACCCGTATCGCCGCCCTCACCGCCGCCTCCGTGGTCGGCGCGGGCATTGCCATGACCGCCACCGCCGGACACGCCTCGGCAGACACCGGCGTGTGGGACCGCGTGGCCGCCTGCGAATCCAGTGGCAACTGGTCGATCAACACCGGCAACGGCTTCTACGGCGGACTGCAGTTCACGCAGTCCACCTGGCAGGCCTACGGCGGCACGCAGTACGCCGCCCGCGCTGACCTCGCCAGCAAGTCGGCCCAGATCGCCACCGCCCAGAAGGTGCTCGCCAGCCAGGGTCCGGGCGCTTGGCCCGTGTGCTCGGTGCGCGCAGGGCTGACCAGTTCCAACGGCAGCGGAGCCGTCACCGTGACCAAGTCGACCACCCAGAAGTCCACCGCCACCCAGCGGACGACGACCCAGAGGTCGACCAACGAGCGGTCCACCACGGTGAACCGCTCCTCCGAGCGCACCGAGGTGACCGCGCCCACCCGCCACGCCAAGGGTGGGGCCACCGTCACCGTGAAGTCGGGTGACACCCTCGCCAAGCTGGCCTCCGCCCACCAGGTCAAGGGTGGCTGGGAGCGCCTGTTCGCCCTGAACGACGACATCGTCAAGAACCCCAACCTGATCTTCGTCGGGCAGCAGCTGACGCTCTCCTGATCCTGGATCCCTGACCCTCGGCTCAGGGCAGAGACACACCCCCGTCCGTCCCTCACCGGGATCGGGCGGGGGTGTTCCACGCCGTCGGGTGTGTGCCTGGGTGGGCGGACTGTTCAGCTGACGCAGAGGCAGAAGGGGTGACCGGCCGGGTCGAGGAAGACGCGGAAGGTCTCCCCGGGCTGCACCTCGTGCTTGGTGGCACCGAGCCCGAGCACCTGCTGTTCGGCATGGTCGAGGTCGGCGACCGACAGGTCGAGGTGCGTCTGCTGGGGCACCTGCTGGTCGGGCCACTGCGGGGCGCGGTAGTTCTCCACGGCCTGGAAGCAGAGCATCTGTCCGTAGTCCGACTTGGCCTCGGCCCACTCCTGGTCACCGCTGACGGCCCAGCCGAGCAGGTCTCCGTAGAAGGTGGCGAGGGCGAGCGGGTCGGGGCAGTCGATGACGGTCACGGGGTACTGGGCGATGGCCATGGTCAACGCTAACCCCGCCCGGGTGCCGTCACGGCGGTCGGCGAGAAACCCTGGTGGTGGCTCCTGGGGACGGCCGATCTGACCGAGGCAACCCGACGGTGCACCCGCGGCGTTGTGCGGGTGAGGGTCGAGACCCGGCCGCTGGGGAATCTGGAAGGAGGCGCCATGTGGCTGTTCTCACGGTCGGCGTGCATGATCATGCCGTGACCTCCGCGGACATCGCCGCAGCATCGTTCACGGGGTGGGTGCAGTCCAGGCAGCGCCGCCTCGTCGGATTCGCCGAGGCGCTGTGCGGCAACCGCGCCACGGCCGAGGACCTGGTGCAGAACGCCCTCGCCAAGGCCTGGTTGCGCTGGAACCACCTGTCGAGGGACGACCAGGATGCCGACGCCTACGTGCGCCGCATCATCGTCAACGAGAACAACAGTTGGTGGCGACGAGCGTTCCGCCGCCACGAACGCCCGACCGACGAGATGCCCGAACGGGGCCGGACAGATCCCGACCCACCGGACGAGCAACTGTGGCGGGCGGTGGCGAACCTGCCCCCGCGCCAGCGGGCCGTCGTCGCACTGCGCTTCATCGAGGACGCCGACGTGGCCGAGACGGCCCTACTGCTCGGGTGCAGCGAAGGAACAGTGAAGAGCCAGACCTCCAAGGCGATGGCCAGTCTGCGCCTGCACCTCCACCCCGACCAGTCACCATCAGACCCGGCAAGAACCAAACACCAGACACGAACAGACCAGACAGGAACGGAACCGGAGGAGGCGACATGACCCACGACGACGGACGAGACATCGTCCCCGGAGGACTCGGGAGCGAGCCATCCGGCCAAGAGGAATCAGAAGAACTGGCCACCGCGCTTCGGGGCCACGTCTCAGGCAGGCGTACCCCCGACATGGCCGAAGCTGCCTTCGCACGAGCGGCAACCGTGCAGGCCAGGCGACGCACCATTGGCGCCAGTCTGACCGTTCTGGCGCTGGCCGCCGGCGGGGTCGCGGCCGCCCAGGCGTTGAGGCCCGAGTCACAGGGTCCCATCGCGTCGACGTCCACCAGCCGGCCGTCCTCCCCCGGCACGACCATTTCGCCGACCACGACCGGGTCAGCCACCCGGTCGCCCTCAAGGCCCACGTCGATGAGCCCGCTGCCGCCCAGTTCCCCGCCGCCCTCGAACACCCCCTCCCAGCCGGTCACCTCGACGCCGGCCGCACCCACCAGTCATCCGTCGTCGGCCCTCGTGGCCACCTGCGCCCCGGCGTCCACGTCGCTGGCCGTGACCGTGGACGGTGCTGGCATGGGGCACGTCTACCACCGGCTGGTGGTGACGAACCGGGGCACCAGTAGCTGCATGCTCGCTGGCTACCCAGGGGTCTCGATGGTTGACGCCAAGGGCCAGCAGATCGGGGCGGCAGCTGACCGCACCCCCGCGAGCTGGTCGGTCATCACCCTCAAGCCCGGGCGGTCATCCGTCGCCTGGTTGGACGTCACGCAGGCGGCCAACTACCCCACCTGCACCCTCGTGCAGGCGGCCGGACTGAGGGTCTACCTGCCCGGACGCACCGACTCGTCCGTGGTCGCCGTGTCGGTGAGCGGCTGCCCCGAGACCTCGATCAGGCTGATGCAGGTCAAGCCCTTCGGGGCACCCTGACACGAGGCGTCAGGACACGACCCGCGCCACTTTCACATGCCCTGCGCGGACGAACGGGGGCGGCGTAGCGTGGAGCATGGCCGATTCCTGGGGGGAACCGAGGCCGCCGGCTGCGGCCCCACAGCTCCACGTCGAGGTTGAACGCAAGTACGACGTCGACGAGGAGACGCCGCTGCCCGACCTGACCCGCTGGCCGGGGGTCGCCTCCGTTGATGCCCCGGTGGTGCACGAACTCGAGGCCATTCATCTCGACACCCCTGAACTCGCGCTGGCCGCGAGCGGGGTGACGTTGCGTCGACGCACCGGCGGCGTGGACGCGGGCTGGACCCTCAAACTCCCTCACGGACACGACAGGCGCGACGAACTGACGGCCCCCCTCGGCGCCGGTGACGAGGACGCGCCCGGAAGCCTGCAGCACCTGGTTCGAGCATGGGTGCGCGACGCCACCCTGATGCCCGTGGCCAAGCTCACCACGCACCGCACGAGCCGCACGTTGCGCACCGGAGACGGGTCGGTGCTCGCAGAGGTCAGCGATGACCTGGTGGCGGCCGAGTCGTACGTCGGGAAGGGAACCTCGCAGGCGTGGCGGGAGTGGGAGGTCGAACTGGCCGACGCGGGTGGCCCCTTCCTCGAGGCCGTCGAGAAGGCGCTGCTGACGACCGGGGCACGCGTCGCGGCGCATCCGTCCAAGTTCGCCCGCACTCTGGGCTCGTCCTACCCCCAGCACCAGGCGCCCCATCGCAAGGGACCGGCGTCCGCGGTGATGCTCGACTACCTGCGTCAGCAGGTGGACACCATCAAGGCGATGGACCCAGCGGTCCGTGACGACGAGCCCGACGCCGTCCACCAACTGCGGGTGGCAGCCCGCAGCCTGCGGTCAGCGTTGGCGACGTACCGTCCGCTCATCGACCGAGGCCGGGGCGACCATCTGCGAGCGGAGCTGAAGTGGCTGGCCGGCGAGGTGGGGCGCGCGCGTGACCTCGAGGTGTCCCGCGAGCGCCTCCACGACCTGATCGCCGGCGAGCCGGACGGCCTCGCGCCGGCCGCCTTGTCGCGCCACGTCGACGACGCACTCGACGAGCAGTCCCGACAGGCCCGGACGGCAGGACTGGCCGCTCTCGACGGCGACCGCTACCGGCGCCTGCTCGACGAGGTGGACGACCTGCTCGCCTCTCCCCCGCTGAGGCGTCGGGCGGGTCGCCGCGCTGCCCCCACCGTGGCCACGCTGGTCACCGCTGACCTCGAACGGTTGCGCAAGGCTGTCCGCCGTTCACGGGCCGCGGACAACGATGCCGCCAGCCTGCATGAGGTACGCAAGTGCGCCAAGCGATTGCGCTACAGCGCCGAGTCGGCCGTGGTGGTACACGGGAAGCGGGCGCGGAAGCTGGCCGTGGCGGCCGAGCGGATCCAGGACCTGCTGGGCGATCACCAGGACACCGTGGTCACCCGTGAACTGCTGCGCAGTCTGGCGCGCAGCCCGTCACTGACCCCGGAAGACGCGTTCGCTCTCGGACGGCTGCATGCGCGGGAGGAACGGCGTGGCGCTGACGATCGGGCGATCTTCGTCCGCCGATGGAAGCACTTCAGGCCCAAGCCACTGCACTGAGCCACCTGCCGCCGGAGGGGCCGCGGTCATCAGGACACCGCTGCGAACCTTGCCTTCCCGATGCCACAGCGGGCGGGACGTTCTGGCCCCCAGCACCGCACGCACCCGAGTCGGGCAGTATGCCCAGCAACCCCACCATGGGGCGCAGGTTCGGCGTAGGTTCGTGACATGAGCACCTTGCCGCATGGCCCATTGGGCCGCACAGGACTGGACGTGACCAAGCTCGGGTACGGGGCCATGGAGGTTCGTGGTTCCCGGATCTGGGGTGGACGACCGATCGAGGACAGCGAGGCGGAGACCATCCTCAACGCTGTCGTCGACGAGGGCATCACCTTCATCGACACCGCCAATGACTACGGCCGCAGCGAGGAGTACATCGGCCGCTACCTCTCCCACCGCCGCGACGAGTTCGTCCTCGCCACCAAGTGCGGATGCACGGTGGTGCACAAGGACGAGACCACCGACGACACCCCTCACGTGTGGACCAAGGACAACCTCTTCCGCGGTCTGCACGAGAGCTTGGAGCGGATGAAGACCGACCACGTCGACCTGATGCAGCTGCACAACCCGAGCGTGGAGCAGGTCGAGGAGGGCGGCTTGGTCGAGGCCCTGCAGGAGATGAAGCAGCAGGGCAAGGTCCGCTGGATCGGCATCTCGTCCACCAACCCGCACCTCGAGACCTTCATCGAGTCGGGGGTTTTCGACAGCTTCCAGATCCCCTACTCCGCGCTGGAGAGGGAGCACGAGGAACTGATCCAGAAGGCTTCTGACTCGGGTGCCGGCGTCATCGTGCGCGGCGGTGTGGCCCGCGGCGAACCCGGCTCGGGGCTGGGCGCCGAGGACCGGTGGGCTGCCTGGGAGGCGGCGGGGCTGGACGACCTCCGCGAGGAGGGCGAGAGCCGGACGGCGTTCCTGCTGCGGTTCACCAACAGCCATCCCGGGATGGACACCAACATCGTCGGCACGAAGAGCGTGGCACACCTCAAGGACAACATCGCGGCCGCTGCGCGCGGACCGTTGCCCGATGACGTGTACGCCGAGGCGAAGAAGCGACTCGGCGCCCATTCGTGACCTGAGTTCGCGACCCGGGTTCGTATCACGAACGACTGAGGCCGGCCCCCCGAACGGGGGACCGGCCTCACGTCGTGTGGTGAGACCTTCGCGCCTACCAAGCTCCCCGGGTAGGAGTCGAACCTACGTCGCTTGTCCTGATTCAAAGTCAGGCGGGCCCTACCGGCAGACCAACCGGGGAACGTCGCCCGACATCCCGGCCGAACGACCCGCTCAGCCTACCCTTGAGCGCTCGCGGGACGCACCTTCGCCGCACCTCGAGGCGGGTGGCACACTGATCCCATGCCGCAGTCCCGTCCCGCCGAGCCGTCCCCCGTGGGCGAGCCGGACGAGACGTTGCCACCGGCTGTGCGCACGAGGCGCGCCCGGGTGCGGATGAGTTCGTCCGAGCGTCGGGAACAACTGATCGACGTCGCCCGCGCCCTGTTCGCGACCCACGGATTCGAGGGCACCTCGGTCGAGATGATCGCCCAGACCGCGCAGGTGTCGAAACCGGTCGTCTACGAGCACTTCGGCGGCAAGGAGGGCCTCTACGCGGTGGTCGTCGACCGCGAGTCACGTCGGCTCACCGACGCCATCCGCACCTCCTTGACCCAGCCGGGTGCCAGCAGTCGACAGCTGATCGAACGAGGCGCCCTGGCCCTGCTCGACTACATCGATTCCGAGCCCGACGGGTTCCAGATCCTGGCCCGCGACTCCAGCGTCGGTGCTTCCGCTGGCTCGTTCGCGAGCATCCTGTCCGACATCGCCGCCAAGGTCGAGGACCTGCTGGCCGAGCCCTTCGAGCGGCACGGGTACAACTCCAGCTTCGCGGGTCTCTACGCGCAGGCATTGGTCGGACTGGTGGCGATGGCCGGCCAGTCGTGGCTCGACAACCGGGAGCCGTCGAAGGAGGTGGTCGCGGCCCACCTGGTGAACCTCGCCTGGAACGGCATGCGCAACCTCGAGGAGGACCCGACGCTGCTGGCCGACGCCCGACCGCATGAGGTCCCGAGGCGGGCGCGTCCCTCCTGAGGGAGCGACCTCTCCCACGAGGGAGAGCTCAGTCCTGCAGCACCAGCAGCGTCCGCAGGTCGTCCGCGAGGCGCTCTCGCGCGTCGGTCGACAGCGACCCAAGCAACGCCTCCTCCGCGGCCAACAGGCTCGACAGGGCCGCGTCGACGACCCCTCTCCCCTGTTCGGTGAGTCGGACGAGCACCGCTCGTCCGTCGTCGGGGTGTGACTCGCGCTCCACGAACCCGCGGCTCACCAGGCGGTCGATGCGATGGGTCATGGTGCCCGAGGTGACGTGGGTGGCGGCCACCAACTGTCCGGGGCTCAGCCGGTAGGGCGCTCCCCCGCGGCGCAGGGCCGCCAGCACGTCGAACTCGTGCACATCGATCCCGTGCTCGGCGTAGGCGTGGCGACGGGAGGCGTCCAGGTGCTGGTCGAGCCGTTTGATCCGAGACCAGATGGCCATCGGTTCGGTGGCGAGGTCAGGCCGCTCCCGACCCCAGGCGCTGATCAGCGCATCCACCTCGTCCTGCACGCCACCAGTGTGACATCCCAGACCGTTGTGGGGTGGGTGCACGGCCAGCGGTTCACCTCAGGCGGTGGGACGAGCCCCCGGCACCGGTCCTCGAGCGCGCCGTACGGCGCGAACGGCGGGGTGGTGACTCAACGCGGCTGCCACGTCCATGGCCTTGGTCTCCGACTCGCACAGGAAGGCGCAGGTCGGCCCCGATCCCGACAGCACCGAGGCCAGCGCTCCGGCGTGGACGCCGTGTTCGAGCACCTCCCCCAGTTCAGGGCGCAGGTCGATGGCGGCGGCCTGCAGGTCGTTGCGCAGATGACGGGCCACTCCGCGCACATCACCGGTGGTGAGTGCGTTGAGCAGTTCCTGGGGCACCTCGAGATCGGTGCTGGGCGGGGTGCCCCGCTGCTCGGCCAACTCGTCGAAACGGCGGAAGACGGCTGGCGTCGAGAGCCCCTCGTGGGCCAGGGCGAGCACCCAGTGGAAGGAACCGCGGCTGAGCAGGGGCACCAGTTCGGTGCCTCGTCCCGTACCGACCGCATTGCCGCCGGTCAGCGCGAACGGCACGTCGCTGCCAAGTTCGGCCGCGAGGTCGTGCAGCTCGGCGGGGTCGGTGTCGAGGTCCCACAGCATCGAGCAGGCGAGCAGTGCAGCGGCCCCGTCGGCAGAACCACCGGCCATCCCGCCGGCGACGGGAATCTGTTTGCGAATCTCGAGGGCCACGCCGGCTCGGTCGAGTTCGAAGCGCTCGATCAGCAACTCGGCCGCACGCACTGCCAGGTTGCGGGCGTCGTCCGGAAGCTGGTCGGCACCCTCTCCCTTCGCGACCAGGGTGACACCCGGGTTCTCCGTGCGTCTGGCGGTCACCTCGTCGAGCAGCGAGACGGCGTGGAAGACCGTGCCGAGGGGGTGGTAGCCGTCGTCCCCGAGGGCGCCCACGCACAACGCCAGGTTCAGTTTGGCGGGCACGCGCACGCGCACCTCGGCCAGGGGCACGGTGGGCGAGCGGCGTTGGGTCACGTCTGCGAACCTAGCGAAGCGAGCTGCAGCTGTTCGGCGATGCGGGCGAACTCGGTGATGCCCAGCACCTCGCCGCGTGCCTGCGGATCGATGCCTGCCGCCTCGATCGCGGCTGATGCCTGCGTGGACGAACCGGCCAGCCCCGACAAGGCAGAACGCAGCATCTTGCGGCGTTGCCGGAAGGCTTCGTCGACCACCCGGAAGACCTGTTCCCGGGTGGCCGTGGTGGCGGGGGGCTCCCGTCGGGTGAGCCGGACCAGTCCCGATTCGACATTCGGCACGGGCCAGAACACCTTGGGTGGCACGGTGCCGACCCGGGTCGCCTGGCAGAACCACGCGATCTTGGCGCTCGGCACCCCGTACACCTTGGAGCCCGGTGGTGCGGCGATGCGGTCCGCAACCTCCAACTGCACCATCACGAGACCGTTCGTCCAGCCGGGAAAGGTCTCGAGCAGGTGGATCAGCACGGGCACCGAGACGTTGTAGGGCAGGTTCGCCACCAGGGCTGTCGGCTCCGGGCCGGGAAGCTCGCTCACCTGCAGGGCATCCCGGAGCACCACCCGCAGCCGATCCGCGGCCTCGGGCAGCCGGGCAGCCACGGTGTGGGGCAACAGCTCGGCGAGCACGGGTTCGATCTCGACGGCTGTCACCCCGGCGGTCTGCTCGAGCAGTCCGAGGGTGAGGGAACCCAGGCCGGGGCCGACCTCGATCACGGTGTCGTCGGGGCCGACCCCCGACAAGGCAACGATCCGACGGACGGTGTTGGCGTCGATGACGAAGTTCTGGCCGCGCTGCTTGGTGGGACGAAGCCCCACCTGGTCGGCCAACTGCCGGATCGCCGCAGCACCCAGCAGGCCGTGGGAGTCGCCGCGGGAGTCAGTCATGCGGTCCCCCACGGGCCGCCGAAGGCAGCCTCGGTGTTGGCGGTGAGCTGGTCGCAGAGTTGGGCGAGGTCCATGCGCCACTGCTTGGCGATGAAGCGCACGGTGTGTGGGAGCAGGTAGGGGGCGTTCGGTTTGCCGCGGGTGGGCACGGGGGTGAGGTAGGGGGCGTCGGTCTCGACCAGCAACCGGTCGCGGGGCACCACTTCGAGGGCATCGCGCAGGTCGTTCGCGGACGAGAAGGTCACCACCCCGGGGAAGCTCAACCAGGCACCGCGATCGAGGCACTCGCGTGCGAAGGTGGCATCGCCCGAGAAACAGTGCATGACGACGCGCGCGGGCACGCCCACCTCGTCGAGCACCTGCAGCACGGGCAGGTGGGCGTCACGGTCGTGGATGACGAGGGTCTTGTCGTAGGTGTGGGCGATCTCGATGTGGCCGGCGAACGAGTTCACCTGCAGCCCTTGCCCGGCCTCGTCACGGGTGCGGTAGTGGTCAAGGCCGGTCTCACCGACAGCCCGCACATGAGGGCCCGAGCTCGCCAACTCCTCGATGCGCAGCAGCATGGCGTCGAGGTCGTCGCCGGCCCTGGCCGCCTCATTGGGATGGATGGCGACCGCCGCCACCACCCTTGGGTCGCGGGCAGCGAGGTTCACGGCGAACTCGCTGGAGGCCACGTCGCAGCCGACCTGCACGATGCGGCTGACCCCGACCGACGCGGCCAGGTCAAGATTCAGCGCGACCCCCAGGCCGGAGAACTGTTCGGTGGAGTCGGCGTGGGTGTGGGAGTCGGTCACCGGCCTCGGAAGCGGCTCCGGCAGGGGCGGGAGGTTCGAGGCCTGGAACTCCGTGGGGGACTGGATCTGGGTGGTCATCGGCTGCCTTGGTTGGTCTTGGCCGCCACGGCGGCGGCGTACAACTCTTTCTTGTTGACCCCGGTGAGCTGGGCCACCTCGGCCACCGCGGCCGAGAGCTTCTCCCCCGATGAGATGCGCGCCTGCACCAGGTCGAGGGCATCGGCGGGGCTGGTCTCGATCGCCTCGGCACCCTGCACCACGACGGTGATCTCGCCCCGTGCGTGGTCGCGCGACCAGTCCGCGAGGTCCCCCAAGGTGGCGCGTCTGACCTCTTCATGGGTCTTGGTCAGTTCCCGGCAGACCGCCGCCGGACGGCCGGCCCCCAGCACCGCCGCTGCGTCGTCCAGGAAATCGGCCAACCGATGGGGGGCCTCGAAGAACACCATGGTGCGTGGTTCTGTGCGCAGTTCGCCGAGGCGACGGCTGCGTGCCTCGGACTTGCGGGGCAGGAACCCCTCGAAGCAGAACCGGTCGACCGGCAACCCCGACAGCGCCAACGCGGTGAGCACCGCGGAGGGGCCGGGGACCGCGGTGACCGACAGGCCGGCGTCCAAGGCAGCGCGCACCAGCCGGTAGCCGGGGTCGGAGACCGAGGGCATGCCGGCGTCGGTGACGACGACCACGTCGTGGCCCTGCTGCAGCAGGGCGATGAGTTCGGGGGTGCGTGAGCTCTCGTTGCCCTCGAAGTAGCTGATCACCTTGGCCTGCGTGCGAATCCCCAGCCGCAACAGCAGCGTGTGGAACCGGCGGGTGTCCTCGGCGGCGATGATCGTGGCGCTGGTGAGTGTCTCGCGCAGCGCGTCCGAGGCATCGTGCCGGTCGCCGATGGGCGTCCCGGCCAGGATGACCCGACCGCGACCGTCGCGGGGGCTCGACACCGATGCGGCGCCCGGGACGTCGACCTCCGGCATGGGGGTCCAGCCGCCTGGGATGGCGGCGTCGTCGAGGTCGGTCATGGCCCCCATCATGCCTGCTTACCGTCGGAGGGGTCGGCACCTCCCTCCTGCGGGTGGCGTCCACGAGCAGCCAAGTCGGGTTACCCCCGCGCCCCTAGGATGGCCCGCGTGAGCGAACGCCCCCTCCTCGAGTCCGAGGCGACCCGACCGGCGGTGACCTATGGGCCCGTCGTGGACGAGATCTCCTCGCCCGAGGACTGGTTCCCGCCCCCGGTCACGCGTTCGCTGACGGCGGTCGAGCGGCTGCAGGACGGCCCGCCGCGGGCCACCTGGCAGGGATGGGTCGTCACCTTCGCGATCGCGGCGCTGGCCTTCCTGATCCGGCTGCCGTACCTGGCTCGTCCCAAGAACCTGGTGTTCGACGAGACGTACTATCCCAAGGACGCGTGGGCCCTGCTGCGCTACGGCTACGAGGCCAACTACGTCGACGGCGCCAACGACCTGATCCGCGACGGGAAGCTGGGCAACCTGTTCAAGAACGGCGAGGCCGCCTACGTCGTGCACCCGCCCCTGGGCAAGTGGCTGATCGCCGCAGGCGAATGGCTGTTCGGCATGAACTCGTTCGGCTGGCGCATCCCCTCGCTGGTCTTCGGAACCGTGATGATCGTGCTGGTCATCCGGCTGGGACGACGGCTGTCACGCAGCATGTTCATCGGTGCCCTCGCCGGTTTCCTGCTGACGGTCGACGGTCTGCAGTTCGTGATGAGCCGCACCGGGCTGCTCGACATCTTCCAGGCCACCTTCCTGGTCGCCGCGGTGCTGTGCGTCGTGAAGGACCGCGACTGGTTCCGACACCGGTTGGCGGCCCATCTGGTCGCGCGCGACCTGGCCGACCTGGACGGGTCGTTCGGCCCGAGGTTCTGGATCCGGCCGTGGCGGATCGCTGCCGGGGTGATGTTCGGCTGCGCCATCGCGGTGAAGTGGAACTCGATGTTCGTGCTGGCCACCATGGGCGTGATGAGCGTGCTCTGGGACGTGTCGGCGCGCGCCCTCGCCGGCGCGAGACGGCGGGCATGGTTCGCCTTGATCGCTGATGGCCTGCCCGCGTTCGTGTCGATGGTCGTGCTGGCGGCCGCCGTCTACCTGAGCACGTGGGTGCGCTGGTTGCAGACCCAGGGCGGCTACTTCCGTCAGTGGGGAGCCGACAACCCCGACGCGCGCACTGTGAAGTGGTTCGGCGCACCGTTGGCCTCCCTGTTGCACTACCACCACGAGATCTACAACTTCCACACCGGCGACTACATGGCCCACCAGACCCACACCTACGAGGCCAACCCGGCCGGTTGGCTGGTGGTGCAGCGGACGATCGGCATCGACGCCGTCAACGACATCAAGCCCGGGGTGGACGGGTGCACGGCCACGGGGTCTGACACCTGCCTGCGGGTGATCAGCGGTATGGGCACCCCCTTGCTGTGGTGGTTGGGGGCGATCGCCATCGTCGCAGGGCTGTACTTCTGGTTCGCCAAGCGGGACTGGCGTTTCAGCGTTCCGCTCGTGGCGCTGCTGTCGACGTGGCTGCCGTGGTTCAAGTACGCCGATCGTCCGCTGTTCTACTTCTACGCGATCTGCATCGTTCCATTCACCGTCATCATCCTCGCGATGTGCTTGGGCAAGGTGATCGGACCCGTCGGTTCCCCCCAGCGACGGTCCAGGTCGCTGCTGGTGGGGGCGATCGTTGCGCTGATCGTGGCCAACTTCGCGTTCATCTACCCGATCCTGACCGACCAGCTGATGACCCGCCGGCAGTGGCTGTGGCGGATGTGGTTCAACTCTTGGATCTAGGGGTCCTTGGTTGGGGGGTGGCGGGTGCCCACGTTACGCGCGGTCGAGCTGCCCTCAGTGGGCGCAGTTGCCCGCGTTCCGGACCAGCTGCCCTCCTCCAGCGCAGTTGCCCCCGGTCAGGGGTAGGGCAAGTGGGCCGAACGGGGGCAGGTCGGACGCAACGAGGGCAAGTGCGCCACAACGAGGGCAGTAGGCACGGGGCGGGGGCAGGATCGCGCCCACCCACCCGGGTCGGATGCCACGGCGACGACCGGCACCCCTACGATGCTGGCAGGCGGCCGCTGGGTCGTCCGCGAAAGGGAGCCATGATCTGGAAGCTGCACGGCAACGGACATCTCGAGCCGGGCGCCGTCGTCGCCCCCGACGAGAGACTCAGTTGGGGCAAGACCGTCGGGCTCGGCGCCCAGCACGTCGTCGCCATGTTCGGGGCCACCTTCGTCTTCCCCCTGCTGATGGGGCTCAATCCGCAGCTCGCCGTCATGATGTCGGGCATCGCGACCCTGCTGTTCATCGTCCTGACCAGGAATCGCGTTCCGAGCTACCTCGGCTCGTCCGCATCGTTCACCGGTGTCGCGGCTGCGATCTACGCCCAGGGCGGCAACCCCGCGTCCGTCACCGGGGCGCTGCTGATCACGTCGGTGGCATTGCTGGTGATCGGGATCATCATCCATCTGGTCGGCGCCCGGCTCGTGCACGCCGTGCTGCCCCCGGCCGTGACCGGGGCCGTCGTCATGCTGATCGGCTTCAATCTCGCCCCGGTCGTGGCCGGGGTCTACTGGCCCAAGGACCAGCTCACGGCCGCCATCGTGATGGTCGTCGTGATCGTGCTGTCGGTGGGGTTGCGCGGCTACCTCGGACGAATCGCCATCTTCCTGTCGCTGGTCTTCGGCTATGCCCTCAGCGCCGTCCTGGACCGCGTGCTGGGACCGATCACCACCACCGCCGCGGACGGGTCCTCGTCCTCGGCGTATCGGATCGCATGGCACGGGGTGCGGTCTGCCGACTGGGTCGGGCTGCCCCCGATCACCGACCTCGCCCACTGGAAGTTCGGTGCGACCACGAACGTCGTCGGCTTCCACACCCCCCAGTTCAGCTTCGCCTTCGCGCTCGTCGCACTTCCGGTCGTGATCGCGCTGATCGCGGAGAACACCGGCCACGTGAAGGCCGTCGCCGAGATGACCGGCAAGAACCTTGACGGCGACATGGGACGAGCCGTCGCCGCCGACGGTCTCGCCTCGACCCTGGCCTCGGCGGTGGGCGCCGGTCCCACCACCACCTACGCCGAGAACATCGGCGTGATGGCCTCCACCCGTGTCTACTCGACTGCCGCCTATGTCGTCGCCGCCGTCGTTGCGATCCTGTTCGGCTTCTCGCCCAAGTTCGGGGCGCTCGTCTCGGCGACTCCCCCGGGCGTGCTCGGCGGCATCACGGTGGTGCTCTACGGCATGATCGGCCTGCTCGGCGCGAAGATCTGGAAGGAGAACCGCGTCGACTTCGGCAACCCCGTCAATCTGGTTCCGTTGGCCGCGGGCATCATCATCGGGATCGGCAACGTGACCCTGACCTTCAGCCCCACCTTCTCGCTGGGTGGCATCGCCCTGGGCACCTTGGTCACCGTCATCGGCTACCACGTGGCACGCCTGTTGGCGCCGGCCACTCCCCCGGACGACGCTGGGGCCAATCTGGTCTTCGATGCCCCGGGCATCTACACCGAGGACGACGAACCCGCTGTCCGGGATCCGCGCGAGGAGACGCCACAGGTCGGACGCCGCGTCCGCTGACCCCTCGCCGTCAGGGGCGACGCGCCGTCGCCCGAGCTGACCTGGAGGTCACCCGATCAACAACACCATCACGATGATGAACACCACCACCGTGGCTGCCAGGAGCGCCCATGCCACGGGGGTGAGCGAGCGGAACCAGTCGGCCACCGACTCTCCGGCCGGCGCCGTCATCATCGGGGTAGCCGGCAGGTTCGCAGCCGGGAACTGAGTCGTCGGCGCCTGCGTTGTCGTGGGGAACTGTGTCGTCGGGGGTCCGGACTGGAACTGGTTCGCGGAGAGTGGCGCCTGCGCGAACTGGCCTGTCTGGAGCGGGCCGGGGGCAATCGGGCCCTGCCCGAACTGCCCGAACTGGCCGGTAGCGAATTGGCCCGTCGCGGACTGGCTCGGCCCGAACTGTCCTGTCACTGGCCCGCTGGCGCCCATTTCGGACCGGGGCTGAGGTGCCGACTGCGGGCCAGTCTGGTAACCAGGCCCTGCCGCGAACTGCCCCGCCCCGAACTGCCCCGCCCCGAACTGGCCCGTCCCGAACTGCCCGGGTGCGGACTGGCCCGACATCGGGTGTGCGGGTGCGGGCCGGCTCGCCCGCTGGGAGTCCCGCATCTGCGTGGGGGTGAATCCCTCCGAGCGCACCTGGGTGGGTGCATGCGCGGGACGCGACGGCAGGGGTCCTTGATCGGTCCACCCCTCGGGCAGGGCGGGGATCAGGTCCGGCACCTCCACGCCTTGGCGCTGCGTGGGCAGGTCGATCTCGGCGAGGGCCGTACGCGCCTCGGTGGCGGTGGCGATGCGCGTGTCCTCGTCCGCCAGCAGTCGCGCGATGAATCGGCCCAAGGGCACCCGCTCAGCCGCCGTCGGGACGACGGGTTTGCCCGTCTGCGGGGGACGCTGACCCGTGAGCATCTCGAGCAGGACGACGCCCACCGAGTAGAGGTCCTGCTTCGGTTCGGGGTCCACGCCTACGGCTGCTTCGGGTGACATGTATCCGGGGGTGCCGATGACGTCAGTGACCCGGGTCATGCGCGGCTCGCCGACCGGTGCGGCAATACCGAAGTCGGTGAGCATCGCCTCGGGGGTTTGGTGGGCGCTGACGGGGTTGAGCAGCAGATTGGCCGGCTTCACGTCACGGTGAACCAGGCCTTGGGCATGCACCTTCTCGAGCGCGTCGAGCAGTTGGTCGGTGACAGCAGCGGCGAAACCCGGGGGAAGCGGACCGCGGCGCTTGAGCAGTCCCGACACTGACCCGCCGCGAACCAGGGGCATCGTGAACATCATCCGGTCATCCTCACCGACCCAGCCGAGGGGCGTGACCACGTGCGGATGGCTGATGCGCCACCCGGTCTCGCGCATGAACCTCAGCAGCGACGCGGAGTCGGACTGCTTGAGCACCTTGGCCGCCCGGAACGTGGACTCCCGCAGGTCCCACACGCGCCAGACCACACCGGAGCCACCGCTTGCGAGCGGATCGACCAGTTCATAGCGACCACCAAAGACTTCACCCATTCCGGTCAGCATGCCATCTCAGCGGGCCGCCGTGCCTTGTGGAGTGGTGGGAGGTCCCAGGGTCCCGTCGGTGTACTTCACGAAGCGGGTGTCAGCCACGTGCGAGGCGGATCCTCCCCCACGCGGCCGTCGATGGCTTCGCGCAGCAAGTCGGCGTGACCCGTGTGCCTGGAGTACTCCTCGATGACGTCGTGCATCAGCCGCCGGAAGCTGACGTGCTCGTCCCCCCACGCCAGATGGGCGGGACGATCGAAGCCGCCCTCGTCGATGACCCGCTGGAGCCGGACACGGGACCGTCCCACCCCCTGCGACCAGGCCTCATAGACCTCGGATCCCGTCTGGCCTGGGTCGAGGGTGAACATCCACAGGTCATCGTCGTCGTCCTCGTGACCCGCGTTGAACCGGACGAAGTTCTCGGGACGCTCACCGTGGAACTTCCACCCGAACATCTCGTCCTCGACGCAGGCCAGGTGCTTGAGCAGGCCGGCCAGTGACAGGTTGGACGCGCCGACGGTGCGCGTGAGCTGCTCGTCGGGGAGGTTCCAGGCCTTCCACGAGAAGGTCGCACGAATGCGCTCGAGGGAACCCACCAGGTGCTGCACGTCGGTGCCGGCCAACGGTGGCTCCCAGACGGGATCGGGATTGGACGGGCCGCCATTCTGCTCGCTGGTCATCACTGCTCCTGTGCGGTGTTACTGCTGCGGTGCGGGCCAC
The DNA here is from genome assembly GCF_950101875.1 of Aestuariimicrobium sp. T2.26MG-19.2B. Classification (NCBI taxonomy): domain Bacteria; kingdom Bacillati; phylum Actinomycetota; class Actinomycetes; order Propionibacteriales; family Propionibacteriaceae; genus Aestuariimicrobium; species Aestuariimicrobium sp. T2.26MG-19.2B. The sequence continues at coordinate 496,645 of NZ_CATNLW010000001.1, forward strand.
TCGAGTCGGAAGCCCGGGGTGTTGGGTTCACGTTAGGTCGCGGTTCCGACAATTTCTGCTGAAGCGATTCACGCGTCACCCGACCCGCGGCACGCCCTCACCCCTGCCCCGGCCTTCGCCCTCGTCGACGAAACTGTCGCAGGTCGGTGCCAGCATGGCGAGTGTGAATCACGAAGAGGTGGGGGCGGACGTGGTGGTCGGCGAGGATGGCCTCGCTCGGCCGACGTGGGCCGCGAACGACGAACTGATGCAGCAGTACTACGACACCGAGTGGGGCATGCCGGTGCGCGACGAGCGGGGCGTGTTCGAGCGGTTGAGCCTCGAGGCCTTCCAGTCCGGGCTGAGTTGGGCGACCATCCTGCGCAAGCGCGAGAACTTCAGGCGCGCCTTCGCCAACTTCGAGGCAGACGCCGTCGCGGCCTTCGACGAACGCGACGTGGAACGGCTGATGGCCGATGTTGGCATCGTCCGCAACCTTCGCAAGGTCGAGGCAACCATCGCGAACGCCCGTGCCACCGTGGCGCTGAGGGAGGACGGCGGGCTGGGCACCTTCGTGTGGAGCTTCCAGCCGGAGCACACCCCCCGACCGACCTCGTACGCCGAGGTGCCGAGCCAGTCACCGGAGTCGGTGGCTTTGTCACGAGCACTGAAGAAGCGCGGTTTTCGGCACGTAGGGCCGACGACCATGTTTGCCTTGATGGAGGCGATCGGAATTGTGGACACCCACTTGTTGGGCTCCCACCGGCGGGGGTCCAGCGGCATCTGGCACTGACGACACCAGGAGGAACCATGGCCAAGGCCATCCAGCTCACGTTTGACGCCCGCGACGCGGAGGCCCTCGGCCTGTTCTGGGTCGAGGTGCTGGGCTACGCCGTCGACCCACCGCCCGGAGGGGAGATCGGTTCGGTCGACGAGACCCTGGCCGCGTGGGAGACCTTCCTGGACGACCGTGGTGTGCCCGAGGACCAGCGGACCGGACGGTTCGCCATCATCGACCCCGAGAGGAAGGGCCCCCGGCTGTTCTTCCAGGCGGTCCCAGAACCCAAGACGGCGAAGAACCGACTGCACATCGACGTCCGTTCCGCCGAAGGACAGCAAGGGGACGAGCGGATGGCGACCCTGGAGCACGAGGCGGAGCGACTGGTGGCGCTCGGCGCCACCCGGCGAGAGCGTTTCGAGCCCGGTCCGCTGGAGTTCGGCTTCATCGTGATGGCCGACCCCGAGGGCAACGAGTTCTGCCTCGACTGACCAGGCCGCCGACTTTGGGGTCGGGCCGCGCCCGGTGCTACGCTGTCGGGTGCCGATTGAGGTCGGCATGGGGCTATGGCGCAGTTGGTAGCGCGTCTCGTTCGCAATGAGAAGGCCAGGGGTTCGAATCCCCTTAGCTCCACCGCACGAAGGACATCCCGCAGCGGAATGTCCTTCTTCATTTCCCACCGCGCCGCACCGTCCTTCGGGAAGGTTTCGACTCCTCTCAGCGCTCACGTCCCTCAACGCATGTGTACTGGAATCAGGCATGAGATCCGCGGCGACCGGGCCGTCCCCCTGCTTGTGAGAAGGCATTCCGATGTCCACGCGGGCACGTCGCACCAGGCGGGCGACACTCGCCGTGTGGGCCCTGCTGGGCCTGCTCATCCCCATGGTGATGGGGGCTCCGTCGACCGCTGCAGCCGCTTCCTACGCGTGCACCTCGTCCACTCCAGTGTCGGCTCGTCCGACACTCAGGTACGGAGACACGGGTTCGTGCGTCACGGTGCTGCAGAAGCTGCTGCTGGCGAAGGGCTACAACATTGGCGCCACGTACGCCACCGGCTACTTCGGATCGGGCACCGACAACGCTGTCCGCAGGTACCAGGCCTCGTATCGCTCCTTGCCGATCAACGGCGTGGTGGGCACCTCAACGTGGTCGTCGATGGTGCTGAACAACTATGCGCGCTATCCGGTCACATCCGGACCCAACACCACCTCGCGTGTGGTGCTGAGCTTCGATGACTGCCCCAACAGCCTCACCCAGTTCAGGGCGGCCGTGCTCGGCGCGAAGAATCTCGGCATCGCTCTCGTGCTGTTCCCGACCGGCAACTGCTTGGCAACCGGACGATTCGACGTGGCCTACGCCCGTGCGAACGGCCACTACGTGTTCAACCACACCATCAGCCACCCCGACCTGACGACGCTCAGTTACAGCGGCGCCTACAACCAGTTGGGTTCACCCGGCGTGGTGACCAACTACGGACGACCGCCGTACGGCGCCTACAACACGATCACGGTCCGCAATGCCTACGCCCGACGCGTCATGCGCATCTGGACCTGGAACGTCGACACCAATGACTGGCGCGGCAAGACCCAGTCGCAGGTGGTCTGGTACGTCGTCACCTACGCCCGGGCCAACAACACGGTCTTGATGCACATGGGCTGGAATGGCTTCAACGCGAGCGCGATCTCGCAGATGAAGTCCGGACTGGCCAAGCGCGGTCTCTACGTCTGCCGCAACTTAGGCGCGACCACGCAGTACCCAGCCTTCCGGTGCTGATTCACGGGTGAACCGTCATGCGCTGAGCCCGAGCTTCCGGACCCAGCGGTCAGGCCTCCATCAGGAGTGGAGTTCGTCCTGCCACGTCTCGGGAACCCGGTCGCGGGGCGCCGGGGGTTCCTGGTCGACAGGTCGGGCATCCGGCGGCGGCAGTGTCACCCCGCGCACGGCTTGATCACTCGTGTAGTCCCACCACCAGTTCTCACCGGGTTCGAAACTGGTGATGTAGCGGTGGCCCGTCTGTCGGAAATGGGCAGTCGCGTGCTGCGAGGGTGACGAGTCGCAGCAGCCGATGTGGCCGCAGGCAGCGCAGCGCCTGAGGTGGAACCACCAGCCGCCGGTCGCAAGACATTCGGCGCAGCCGGTCCCGCTGGGCTTCGCGGCGGTGTCGACGTGGTTGAGGTCCAGCTCGTTCTGGTTCGCCATGGGCTCACAGTAACCCCGAGTGGCGGTCGCCACCGATACTTCACTGGACCCTTGGAAAATACCCTAGGGGGGTATATGGTCACTGCATGAGCACGCCTCACCAGCACCCTCACCACCACGCCACCGGGCACGATCCCGAGACGGAGCCAACTCCCCACGACGGCCGCCCTTCCGGGGCGCATCCTGACCCGGCCGTCGTCCTTGACCCTTCCCGACCAGCCGAACACGGGCAACGCCAAGCCCACGCCGGCCACGACCCCCACCCCGGCCATGGCACCCACGACGCCCACGCCGGCCACGACCCCCACGCCGGACATGGTTCCCACGCCGGCCACGGGGACCACGTCGGCCAGTTCCGCCAACTGTTCTGGATCAACCTGGTGATCGCGGTACCGGTGGTGCTGCTCTCCCCCATGTTCGCAATGTTGTTGGGCTATCAGCCGCCCGGGTGGGCGCGCGTCATTCCTCCGCTCCTCGGCACCTTGATGTACGTCTGGGGCGGCAAGCCCTTCCTCACCGGCGCAGTCGCCGAGCTCCGCGCGCGCAGGCCCGGCATGATGCTGCTGATCGCCTTGGCGATCACGGTCGCCTTCATCGCCTCATGGGGCGCGACCCTCACTCTGCTCGACCACCAGTTGGAGTTCTGGTGGGAGCTGGCGCTGCTGATCGTCATCATGCTGCTGGGTCACTGGATCGAGATGCGCTCGCTCGCGCAGACCACCTCTGCCCTCGACTCCCTCGCTGCGCTCCTGCCCGACGAGGCCGAACGCATCGATGGCGAGCAGGTGGAGAAGGTCTCCCCCGCCGATCTGCAGGTGGGAGACCTCGTGCTCGTCCGGCCGGGCGCGAGCGTGCCGGCCGACGGCGTGATCGTCGAGGGCACCGCCGCGATGGACGAGTCAATGGTGACCGGCGAGTCGCGACCGGTGACCCGAGGTGCCGACGACCACGTGACCGCGGGCACCGTCGCCACCGACTCCAGCCTGCGCGTCCGTGTCACCGCCACCGGCGACGACACGGCCCTGGCCGGCATCCAGCGCCTGGTGACCGAGGCACAGAACTCCACCTCGCGGGCCCAGCGCATCGCTGACCGCGCCGCAGCGCTCCTGTTCTGGTTCGCTCTCGGCACCGCCGTGATCACAGGACTCGTGTGGTCCCTGCTGGGCATGCCCGACAGCGCCGTCGTCCGCGCCATCACCGTGCTGGTCATTGCCTGCCCCCACGCCCTCGGCCTGGCCATCCCACTCGTGGTGTCCATCGCCACCGAGCGAGCAGCCCGCGGTGGGGTCCTGATCAAGGACCGCCTCGCTCTCGAGAGCATGCGCACCGTGGACACGGTGCTGTTCGACAAGACCGGCACCCTGACCCGCGGGGAACCCACGGTGACGGCAGTGGTGCCCTCCGGCGGCATCGATGCCGACGAACTGCTGGCACTGGCCGGCGCCGCCGAGTCCGACAGCGAGCACCCCCTGGCCCGGGCCATCGTCCGGGCTGCGAACGAGGCCGGCCTGCACCTGCCCCCTGCCTCCGGCTTCTCGTCATCGCCCGCAGTGGGCGTCACCGCCACCGTCGCCGACACCGTCGTGCGCGTGGGCGGTCCGGCCATGCTCGACGAGGAGGACCTGTCCGAGATCTCGCAGGCGGACGACTGGCGACGCGAGGGTGCCATCATCCTGCACGTCGTGCGCGACGGGGGGGTCGTGGGCGGCATCCGTTTGGCGGACGAGGTGCGCGAGGAGTCGCGGGAGGCGATCGACGCGCTTCACCGACGGGGAGTCCAGGTGGTCATGATCACCGGCGACGCCGAGGCAGTCGCGCACGCCGTGGGCCGCGAACTCGGCATCGACCGGGTGTTCGCCGGGGTGCGCCCCGAGCACAAGGCGGCCAAGGTGCAGGAACTGCAGCACGAAGGACGAAGGGTGGCCATGGTGGGTGACGGCGTGAACGACGCGCCGGCCCTGGCACAGGCCGATGTCGGCATCGCGATCGGCGCGGGCACCGACGTCGCGATCGCCTCGGCCGGGGTGATCCTGGCCAGTTCCGATCCTCGTTCGGTGCTGTCGGTGATCGAGCTGTCGCGCGCGGCCTACCGCAAGATGAAGCAGAACCTGTGGTGGGCGGCCGGGTACAACCTGATCTCGGTTCCGCTGGCAGCGGGGGTTCTGGCGCCCATCGGGTTCGTGATGCCCATGTCGGTCGGGGCCATCCTGATGTCGCTGTCGACCGTGGTGGTGGCGCTCAACGCCCAACTGCTCCGCCGGCTCGACCTGGCTCCCGAGAGCAGCGCCCAGCGGGCGCTCGCGGGCTGATCCCGGCGAAGCGCAGTAGGTGGCTCGCAGATGCGGTCAGTAGGTGGCTCGCCCACCGGTGACGTCATAGGTGGCGCCGGTCGAGAAGGACACCTTGTCCGAGGCCAACCACGCCACCAGCTCGGCCACCTCCGAGGCCTCACCGACCCGCTTCATGGGGATCAGGCTGGCCAGCCGGGCCAGCACGTCGGGTTCGGTGTCAGCATTCATGGGGGTCGCGATGAGGGCCGGGACGACGGCGTTGACGAGCACCCCGCTCGTGGCCAACTCCTTGCCGAGCGACTTGGTGAGCGCGATCACCGCAGCCTTGGACGCCGAATAGGCAGCCATGGTGGGGTTGCCCTCCTTGCCCGCGATGCTGGCGAAGTTGACGATGCGCCCCCACCCCCGTTCCCTCATCTGGGGCACGACGGCCCGACACAGATGGAAGGTGCCGTGCACGTTCACGTCGAAGGTGTGGCGCCAGGCCGCGACCCCCAGTTCCCAGAGCGGAGCCTGCGGTCCGACGACTCCCGCGGAGTTGATCAACACGTCGATGGGCCCGGCCTGTGTGACCGCCCTTTCGACAGCCTCCACGTCGGTCACGTCGACCACGAAGTCACCCCCGGGCTCGACGTCGAGCACGAGCACCTCCAGCCCGTCGGCGCGCAACCGCTCGACGCTCGCCAGACCGAGGCCACTCAGGCCGCCGGTGACCAGTGCTGTTCTGGGCATGTCGTTCTCCTTCAGGCTTCCAGCGCCGGGGTGCGGTACAGCACCCTGCCGCCCACAGTGATGTCGACGTCGACGAGGTAGGGGCGCAGTGCCTCGACATCGACCTCGAGGCCCAGCCCGGGCGCCTCGGGCGCCCTCACCAGTCCGTCCGACCCGGGGACGAGGTGGGTGCGGGTGCAGTCGGTGGCCAAGGCCTTGGGTTCGGCGGGGTACTCACACAGATCGTGATCCCCGAGGTCGACGTACGGCTGGATCGATGCGGACAGGGCCAGGTGCGAGGTGAAGGTGTGGTTGACGTACCGCACCCCCCTCGAGGCGGCGTGTAGGGCGACCTCGCGAGCGTCCTGGATGCCACCGATGCGGCCGGTGTCGACCTGGATGAAGCCCACGGCACCGTGGTCGATCAACAACCGCGCCTGAGGAGGCTGGTGGGCGCCCTCACCCCCAGCGAGCCGCACAGTCGTGGCCCGGGTGGCGAGGCGTCCGTACGAGTCCAGCGCCCCGGTGACGAACGGTTCCTCGAGCCAGGTGACCGCAGCAGCCTCGAGGGCGGGCAGCCGGGCCGCGGCTGCTTCGACATCGGCCCCGAAGACCGTCCCGGCATCGATCAGCAGATCGGCGTCGGTCCCCAGACCCTCGCGGGCGGCGACGACGAGATCGGCATCGGCCTGCACCGAGCCACGACCGAACGGGCCCCAGCCGAACTTGGCGGCCGTCCAGCCCTGCCCGGCCAGGTCACGGGCCTTGGCGAAGGTCTCCTCGGGGGTGTCGCCGAACAGGACGGAGGCGTACGGACGTTTGGGGTGGTTGTTCCTGGCACCCAGCAGACGGTGCACCGGCTCCTCGAAACGGCGTCCCAGCAGGTCCCACAGGGCGATCTCGATCCCTGACCAGGTGTGGTCGGCCTGCAGCAGGTCGAGGCTGTTGGCACGCACCGAGACACCAATGGCGGCGATGTCGGACGGCTCGTCGAGCCTCGCGCCGACCACGGAGTCGATCACGGGATGGCAAGCGGAGTGTGACAGCGGGCAGATGAGCGCCGCGATCGTCGGCAGGGGCGCCGCCTCACACTCCCCCCACCCGGTGTGTCCGCCGGCCCGCACCCGCACGAGGCACATGTCCTGGCTGCCGTCGCCGATGTCGAGCACCTCAGGCATCGAGAGGTAGAAGAGGTCGACGGCCTCGATGGTCGTGGTCATGGATGGTCCTTCGGAGGGGTGGTGGGCATCTCGTCCTCGTGGACGCCCAGGCGCATGGTCAGCTTCCAGGTCTCACCGGGGTGGAGCACGCGGTGCGTGCCCGCCTCGACGCCCGCCGAGACCGACAGCGGCCAGCCGGTGCACGGTTCGAGCACGACGGTCCTGATCCCACGCCATCCCCCGTGGCTCGCGAACAACCAGACCGAGTCGACCTGGTCGGAGCACCATTGGAGGCGCAGTCCTCCACCGCCGCGATGGCGCAGGCCACACCAGGTCTCAGGAAGCTGGGTGACGTACTGGAACTCCACGGCCGGGCCGGCCGCCGGCACGCTGCTCAGGTCGTGCCCCTCCAGGTTGGGCCAGTCGTAGACGACACCCGGCACACCGGCCCGCGGACTCCCCCAGTCGGCGAGTTCTGCTCGGCCACCGGGCAACTCGATGTGGTCACCCTCTGCCACGGCCAGCGCCAGGTGCTGCTTCCACAGGGCCGGCAGGTCGCGCGGTCCGACATTGGTGACCTCCTCCTCGACCTCGAGACGGTCGGAGCCCGACCTGAGCCGAATGAGCTTGCGGAATCGGCACTGGCTGATGGGGGTCTCCAGGGTGAGCTCAACCGAGGCATCGCCGTGCTCGTCCAGCTGCGTCCGCCATGCCCAGGAGGCGGTCCACAGCTCGCCGTGGTCGGGGAAGTCCTCACCGGCGAGGGTCTCGGGGAGGTCATTGGGGAACAACTCGTCCCAGCCTCCCGAGAAGGTGTCATCGAACCGGCTCCCGATCGGCAGTCTGCCAGGCGCGATTCTGGGGTTGTTCCACAACAGTCGCCGGCCCGTCCGCAGGCACTGCACCTGCCACACCCGTCCTCCGGCCGTGGGCAGCACCAGCACCCGCAGCCGTCCGTTGTCGAGTTCAATGGCCTCCAGCCCGTGGACCGACAGGTGTTCGTCGATGATGGTCATCGCGGCTCGGCGAGGCAGCGTGACTCGACCACTTCCCGTGTCACTGTCATGACGACAGAATGCAGGTAGTTGGAACAACCTTCAAGGAGTTGGGATGAATCGAAGCGTGGTGGTCACCGGCGCCGCCCAGGGCATAGGACGCGGGATCGCCGCAGTCCTGGTCGAGCAGGGGTGGTCCGTCGTCGGCCTCGACGTCGAGGGCGACGCCCTGTCAACCACCGCCTCGGACCTGGGCATCACCGGCGTGGTGGGCGACGTCAGGTCACGGGTCGACCTGACACGGGCTGCGACTCGCGCGCTCGAACTGGCGCCGCTGCGCGGGTGGGTCAACAACGCCGGGGTCGAGCAGCCCACCTCGGCGCGCAGTCTGGACGAGGCCGCACTGGAACGCATCGTTGCCGTGAACCTGGGCGGCACGCTACGCGGCTGCGCCGTGGCCGTGGAGCAGTTCTTGGCCCACGATGTGGCGCCGGGCGGGGAGCGGGGGTCGATCGTGAACATCTCGAGCATCCACGCAGGCGCCGGGTTTCCCGATTCCTTCGTCTACGCCGCGACCAAGGGAGGCATCGATGCCCTCACCCGCCAACTCGCCGTGGACGAGGGAGCCCACGGCATCCGCACCAACGCCGTCCGGCCCGGTGCTGTCATGACCCCGTTGACCCGGACCTTCCTGGACGCCTCGGACGACCCGGAGGCGCTGCTCGCCGAATACGCAGCCCTCCACCCACAAGGACGCCTGGTCGATCCGCGGGAGGTCGGAACCGTGGTCGCCTTCCTGCTCGGGCCCGACAGCGCCATGGTCAACGGCCAGAGCCTCGGAGTCGACGGAGGAGCATCCGCCCGGGTGTTCGCCTACCCCCCGCACGACTGAACGGTCGGCACCGGATCAGGATGTGGCCCAAACCGTTGACCACCGCATCGAGCCCGTGCCATAGTGCCGGTATTCCGCATCCCAGCACTTAGTTCCATCAATCGGAATGAGACGAGGCGACAGTGAGGTCGACGAGGGCCCGGTCGAGCACGACCAGAAGACGTGAGGCGGCAGCCGCGTACATGTTCATGTCGCCGGCCATCATCGGGCTCCTGTTGTTCTCGCTGGGCCCCATGGTCGCCTCGCTGGTGCTCAGCTTCACCCAGTACGACATGCTCTCGTCCCCGACCTGGGTGGGCGGTGACAACTACGCCACCCTCGTCAGGGACCCGCTGTTCCTCAAGTCGCTGAGGGTCTCCCTCACCTACTCCGTCATCAGCGTGCCGATCACCATGGTGGTGGCCCTGCTGTTGGCGATGTTGTTGAACAGCAAGCTTCCCGTGATGGGATTCTTCCGCTCGGCCTACTACCTGCCCAGTGTCATCAGTGGCGTCGCAGTCGCCATGGTCTGGCGGTGGATGTACAACGGCGAGTACGGCCTGATCAACGTCGTCCTGGGATGGTTGGGCATCGACGGACCGGCATGGCTCACGGACGAACGATGGGCCCTGCGAAGCCTCATCTTCATGAGCGTGTGGGGTTTCGGCGGCACCATGCTGATCTATCTCGCGGGCCTCCAGAGCCTGCCCACCGACCTGTACGAGGCCGCCCGCGTCGACGGTGCCAGCACCCTTCGCCAGCAGTGGTACATCACGTTGCCGATGCTGTCGAACGTCACCTTCTTCAACCTCGTGATGGGCATCATCGGCAGCCTGCAGGTGTTCGCTGAACCCTTCGTCCTCACCAACGGCGGCCCCAACAACTCGACCATGTTGTTGCCCCTGTACCTGTACCAGAACGCCTTCACCTACTTGAAGATGGGCTATGCCGCGGCCATCGCCTGGGTCGCCTTCGCCCTCGTGATGGTGCTCACCCTGCTCGTGTTCAAGTCGACGCCCGTGTGGGTGCACACCGAGGCGGGTGAGAACTGATGCCGGCGACCAAGCGCACCAGACACCTGCTCAATTCCACGTTTCGGGTGGCATTGCTCTCGGTGGGGTGTTTCTTCGTCCTGTTGCCCGTGATCTGGATGGCCCTGACCTCCCTGAAGTCGGCCGACGAGGTCTTCAAGACCCCACCCGTGTGGCTGTTCAGCCCCCAGTGGGGCAACTTCGCGGAGGTCATGCGCCTGGTGCCGTTCCAGCGGTTCATCCTCAACACCGCCACCATCGTCGGCCTCACCGTGTTGGGAACGCTGCTGTCGTGCTCCTTCGCCGCGTACGGGTTCGCACGTCTCAGGGCGCCCGGCAAGAAGTTCTGGTTCACCCTGCTCATGGCGACCCTGATGTTGCCGAGCACCGTCACCCTGGTGCCGACCTACATCATGTTCAACAAACTCGGCTGGCTGAACACCTTCGCCCCCCTGGTGGTGCCCGCCTTCTTCGGATCGGCCTTCTTCATCTTCCTGTTCCGCCAGTTCTACCTGTCCATCCCGCGCGAGGTCGAAGAGGCTGCGCGCATCGACGGCGCCAGTTACCTGCGCATCTGGTGGAGCATGTTCGTGCCCCTGTCGTTTCCCGTCATCGCCACCGTGACGGTGTTCACGTTCGTGGGTGCCTACAACGACTTCTTCGGCCCCGTCATCTACCTCACCGACGAGAGCAAGCAGACCATCGCGGTCGCCCTCTCCTACTTCAGCGGTTCACCACGAATCGGCCCTCAGATGCACCTGATGATGGCGGCGACGACCATCGCGGCGCTCCCATCCATCGTCGTCTTCCTACTGGCGCAGCGGTACTTCGTCCGCGGCATCGTGCTCAGTGGGGTCAACAAGTGACTAGTGCGAAAGGTCCCATCATGACCATCTCGGAGATCTCCCGCCGTGCCGTCCTCGGCGGCCTCGGCATCGGCGCCACCGCCGGACTGGTGGGGTGCTCGAACGACAACGGTTCCTCCCAGTCCACCCCGACCGTCTCGCCGGGATCAAGCGACCAGCCGATCGAGGGGGCGAAGGAACTCACCGTCTACTGCTGGTCGAACGGACCCACGATCGACGACAACTTCAAGAAGCGCGTCGCCCTGTTCAACGAGCAGTACAAGGGTCGGTTCACGGCCAAGATGAACTTCCTGCCCTATGACCAGTATTGGCAGAAGGCGCAGTTGCAGTACGCGGCCGGCAAACCCTTCGACATCTACTACTGGGATGTGCAGGCCTACGCCCACTACAAGAAGAACCTGGTCGAGAACGTGCAGCCGGTGATCAACACCACCGCCCTCGCCGACACCACGAAGTTCCCCAGTGCCCTGTTCGACCCGTGGCGCTTCGACGGCAAGAACCTCTACGCCGTGCCCGAGAACATCCAGTCGATGTCGTTGTTCTACAACAAGGACCACTTCGACGCCGCCGGGCTCAAGTACCCCGACGAGACCTGGAGCTGGGACGACGTCGTCACGGCCGCAGGCAAGTTGAAGAAGACCTCCGGGAGCAAGGTGACCCAGTGGGGACTCGACATCGGAACCCTCGGTGTCTGGTGGGGCCTGCAGTCGCTGAGCTGGGCCGCGGGTTCGTCGTGGGTCGACAAGGCCCTCGAACCCACCAAGTTCCAGATGACCGACCCCGCCACGATCGAGGCGATGAAGTTCACCCAGGACCTGATGTGGGACAAGCACATCGCTCCTCGGCCCGAGGAGCGCAACGCCCTCAACCAGGCGGGCGCCAACTTCTCGTCCGGTGCCATCTCGATGATGTGTGATGGCACGTGGGCCATTTCGGGTTATCAGCAGATGAAGGCGAAGTGGGACATGACCGCCATTCCGCTGTGGAAGGGCAAGCGGGTCGCCCCCTACTGGTTGGGCGGATGGGTGATCCCGAAGAAGACGGCGGCCAAGACCGCGGCCGAGACCTTCGCCACGTGGAGCGCGACCACCTTCCAGCCGCAGATGGCCAAGAACCACGACTGGATCCCGATCAGCAACGAGGCCAGGAGTTCCAAGGACATGTTGGCCGGGATGCCGGCAGGTTTTGCGAGCGCCTTCAAGGACATCGAGAACGCGAAGATCGGCGACATCTACACCGCCAACATGCAGGAGATCTTCAACCAGGTCTTTGGCGTCAACCTCGACGACCTCTACTTCAACCGCAAGACTCCCGAACAGGTGGCCCAGAAGATCCAGGAGATGGCGACGGCGAAGCTGTGAGCCGGAACCGCACACGATGAACACCTCAACCCGACCCGGTCCCCGGGTGGCTGCCCCGTGGCGGGTCGAGCCTCTCGACGGGGCCTACCGAGTGACCACCGACGACCGTGTCGCGTTCGTGGAGGTGATGCTGCCCGCCACCGTGCGGGCAGTGCATGGCTTCACCTCCTCCTGGGGGCTGGAGTTCCGACCCGTGGGCGGCGAGCGAGAACTCACCCTCGCGGTCGAATCCGGACGATCGAGCCAGGGAGCGGTCCCGTGGCTGGGGATCGAGACCGACGAAGGGTGGTGGACGCTGACCTGGCACTGGAGCGGCAACTGGGCAGCCACGGCCGCACCCACTGCGGACGGGTGCCTGGTCACCATCACCTTCCCCGACCACGTCGGGGCCGGGGCAGCGAGCCCGGCCCTGACCATCGCCCACGGCGCGACCCGCGGGTCAGCGGGAGTGTGCCTGACGGGGGCGCTGATGGGCGCCGCGCCACGGCGGGCGCCGCTGTTGACGGAGTGGAACCACTGGTGGCCCTACGAGGACGCGGAGATCAATGAGGACGTCTTCCTCGCCAACGCCGCCGTCGCCGCCGAACTGGGGCTCGAGGTGGCCGTGCTCGACGCCGGCTGGTTCGGGGCCGACGGTGACACGGAGTGGTACCGGGTCAGGGGTGACTGGCACCTGGTCAACAACGCCCGCTTCCCCCACGGCCTGGCCTGGTTGGCCGACCGCACCCGTGACCTGGGCATCGACTTCGGGGTGTGGATCGAGGCCGAGGCCCTCGGAGAGGACGCCGCCGTCAGCATCGAGCTGCCCGAGATCGTCGCCCGCGACGAGCACGGCACCTCCCTCGGGTACGTCTGTCTGGGGTCGGCGGCGGGTTTGGAGCGGGTGAGGAACCAGGTCGTCCAGCTCGCGACGACCACCCGGGCCCGCTGGATCAAGTGGGACTTCAACCTCGACCCGGGGCGGGGGTGTCGACGTACCGACCACGGCCACGGGTCCGAGGACGGTCTCGTCCAGCACTACCTGGCGCTCTACCGGCTCTTCGACGAGTTGCATGAGCTCTTCCCCGACACGGTGTGGGAGGCCTGCGCCTCGGGTGGCCTGCGCATCGATGCCGGCCTCGCCGAGCACGTCGACGCGTTCTTCCTCTCCGACCCCGACTGGACCGAGCACCACCTGGCCGTGCTGTGGGGCGCCAGCCAGCTGCTGCCCGCCAGGCAGATCCTGCACTGGATGCAGAGCGAGTGGAGGGGCGAGCACAGGTTCCAGAAGGTCGACTACTCGGGCACCCTGCTCCGGGCCACGGCCTTCGACACGATGGTGCGGGCGGCACTGCTGCACCGGTTCGGGGTCAGTGCGCGGCTGACCGAGATGCGACCCGACCTCAAGGTGCGCCTCGCCGCCCACGTGGCCGTGTGGAAGGAATGGGTCAGGCCGCTGCTCGAGAACGGGAGTCTCAGCGCGATCACTCCCCAACCGTTGATGGACGAACAGGGACATCGGACCCCAGCCTTCCAGCTCGTGGACGGAGCCACCCGACTGGTTGTCGGGTTCAGGCTCCCCCCATCGTGGGAGTGGGAGCCGGTGGTACCCCAGGGGCTGCAGAAGGGCCGCCATCGGGTGACACCGCTCCCTCGGGGATCCGGCGAGCCGGTGGAGCTGACCTCGGACGAACTGACCGGTACGGGGCTGCCGCTGCCACCCCGCGATCACGACTCGGCCCTGTGGCTGGTGGAATGGCTCCCGTGACCGATACGACACCCGCCGACAAGCAGGAGAAGGTGGTGGGGGCGGAGCGCGTCCTCGCTGTGCTCGTGCTGCTCGCCGAGCAACCCGACGGCGTCTCACTCGACGATCTCGCCACCCAGCTCGTCAGCCCCAAGTCGACGGTCCACCGTGCCCTCACCACCCTGCGCCGGGTCGGCTTCGCCACGACCACCGGTCATGGCCACTACCTGTTGGGCGACGAGTACCTCAGGCTCGCGTTCCAGCACCAGGAGGCCCGCCCCGACCACCTCCGGGTTCGTCCGATCCTGACCGAGTTGGCGTCACGGTTCGGGGAGACGGCCCACTACGCGGTGCTCGACGGACGATCGGTCGTCTACCGGTCGAAGGCCGACCCCCCACGCGGTGGGGTCCGCCTGACCTCGGCCATCGGCGGACGCAACCCCGCCCACCTGACCGCTGTCGGCAAACTGCTTTTGGCCCATCAGGTGACCACCCGCGAGCAACTGTTCCGCTGGGTCGGGGCCGCGCCCCTCGAAGGACGCACCCCGCACTCCATCACCGATCCACTGAGACTGCACGAGGCCCTGGAGGAGGTGCGCGACCTCGGGTACGCCACCGATGACCAGGAGAACGAGGTGGGCATCAACTGCGTGGCGGTCGCCGCCTACCTGAACTCCCCCACTCGTCCGTCGGGTGCCGTCAGCGTCTCGGGGGTGGTGTTCCGCACCCCCCTGTCGGGATTGATCGCACGCGTGGACGAGATCAAGCAGGTGATCGCCGGCGGTTAGGCCCGGCCGTTGCCCGCCAGCCATCGACATCGGCACCGGGCAGGCGCATGATGCGAGCATGTCCACCCCGACCGAACCTTCCGACCACCGACACTCCCCCACCACCGGGGTGAGCGTCGAGACCCTCAGCGACATCGATCTCGGCCCCGAGGTCGAGGGGATGGATGGCCTGCAACTGAGGCTGCGACGGGTGACCATGGCCCCGGGCGCGATCTTCGGCCCGATCCACGACCACGTGGGTCGTCCGGGCGTGGTCTACGTGCTCGAGGGGACGATCACCGACCTCCGCGACGGCAGCGCCACGGACTACGGGCCGGGGCTGGGTTGGCCCGAGGACCACACGACCGAGCACTGGCTCGAGAACCGGGGAAGTGTCCCTGCTGTCGAGGTTTCCATCGACATCGTCGACCTGCGCACCTGAGTCGGGCCCCGCGTCGGGGGTTCGCCAGCGACACCGGTCCGAGGGTCGTCGATCAGGAGTTGGCCTTCGAGGTGAGCCGCCTCACGCTCAGCGGCAGCACGAGCGCCACCATGGCCGGCATGACCCACCACGCCTCCAGACGGGTGTGATGGCCGACCAGCCAGGTGGCCACCAGCCCCACGACGACGGCTGCGGCCACGAGCCAGTCATCGCCGACGATGAAGTCCCACCAGAATGCCCCGAACGACCTCAGCATGCGCATGTCAAACACCTCTCATACCTTCGCCGGCACGTGATCGCCCGACACCGTCGGTGCCGCGTTCGTCCGCCGGAACACCCGGACGAGCAGCAGCGCGAAGACCAGCACCAGGGGGATCAGCACCAGCAGTGCGGCGTCGGCTCCGGGCCAGTGGGCCCCGGCGCCCTCCGCCCCCCAGAACAGCCCGAACGAGGTGAGCATCACTCCGACCCCGAACTTGAGCGTGTTCTCGGGCACTCTCGACAGCGGCGCTCTCACGGCCATGCCGACCGCGGCCACCACCACCACGGCGAGCCCGGCACCGACAGCGGCCAGGGGCAGGTTGTGCTGGTTGCTGCCGAAGGTCAAGGCGATGAAGACCACCTCGAGCCCCTCCAGCAGCACCCCCTTGAAGGCGAGCGTGAAGGCGTACCAGTCGCCCACCCAGGGGCGGCGCTCAGCCGAGGCGGAGCGGGCGGCCAACACCTCGCGCTGGAAGGCAGCGTCCTCGTCATGCAGGGCCTTGTTGCCACTGGCGCGGAGAATCGCCTTGCGCAGCCAGCCCAACCCGAACACGAGCAGCAGTCCACCCACCACCAGGCGCAGCACCCCGAGCGGCAGGGAGGCGACGGCCGGGCCAAGGGCGGCGATGATCACGGCGAGGGCCAGCAGAGCAACCGACATCCCCTTCAAGGCGGACGACCACCCGCGGGTGGTGCCGACGGCGAGCACGATGGTGAGCGCTTCCACCGCCTCGACCACGCATGCCAGGAAGACGGCCAGGAACAGGGCGACACCGGTCACGCGGCGATCCTTCGCTTGCTCGGGAGCTGGCTCCCGACGGCCCGGGCGGCCGCGTCCCCCATTTCACCACTCCGGGACGAAGCCACGAGCCCGTGTCAGGAATGCCCCATCCGACCTGGTCGCCCGGGGCGTGCCCGGATCATTCCCCGACGGCGCGGCGACGAGAACCGACCTCGTCCGATTCGTCGACGACGGGGACCTCTTGGGTGTCGTTGGTCACGGGCACGCGGGGTGACAGCGGCGCAGGTGCCGACAGGTCGATGGTCCGTACGGTGCGGGGCACCAAGGGCTTTGAGACGTAGGTGGGAGTGGTGACGGGAATCGGGTCCCACAGCGAACCGGTGCCCGTGATCGGCACGCTCAGTTCCACGGAGAGTTCGGCCTCAGCCGCCTCACGCAGTTCCGCGGGTACCGCGAAGCTGATGGTGTCGTTCTCCCACCCCGCCTGGATCTGTTCCACCCGGCGATCGAGCCGCTCGTTGAGCGAGACGACCGAGTAACGAGCGACCGCGACGAACAACCCCAGCAGTCCACCGGGGATCGCTGCCCCCCACACGGGCACGGACGGCACCCAGCCCGGCGCCCCACGCAGGGCGAAGGGCAGGGCTGCCGTGACGACCGTCAGGGCCAGCAGCGTGAGCATCACCCGACGGCGCCGCACTGCGGCGGCGCGGTGGGCCTGCTGCACCTCGTACAGACCCGCCCTGCGGGTCATCGGCGTGGAGACCTCGCACTCGCCGGCAGCGGGGTCGACCAACGCGCCGGCCCGGCGGATCAAGGTCATGGAATCGGCGAACGACTCGTCCTCGTCCTCGATCGTCGAGCCCGAACGGCGGGAGGCGTACCACGGAATCAGGTAGGCGAGACCAGCGATCACCACAAGCGCGAAGATGATGCCGGTACCCATGCGGAACACCGTACGGCGACCCGCTCGACCCTCGACCCAAGCTCGACGGTGTGTCGGGAATCGATTGACACGAGCTCGAGTGGTGGTGTTTTGTTCGCAGCCCCTGAGTCGCGCCGCCTCCGCGCCGGAGGGCTCAGTCGCCCAACAGGACGCACCTCACCGAAGAGCCGGCGGTCACCACTTCGGTGTCGGCGTCGATCACCACCAAGGCGTTCGCCCTCGCCAGGTCGCTGAGATTCTGTGAGTCGCCACCGGCGAAGACCTCGACCCGGTGCACACCCGTCTCGTCGCGCACCACGGCCGGCACCACCGTGGTCACTCCCACCGGGGATCGCAGAACAGTGGGGGTGATCGCCCGAACCATGGGCTGAACGGCCGGGTCGGCACCCATCAGGGTGCGGACGATGGGACGGGCGAACAGTTCGAAACTCACGAAGGCGCTGAGCGGACGAGCCGGCAGCATCAGCATCGGCACCTTGTCGTCGCCGATCAGCCCGAATCCCTGCTGTCGTCCGGGACGAAGAGCCAACTCCGCGAAATCGGTGAGCCCCAACTCGGGCATGACGGCCCGCACCAGGTCGTCCGACCCGTCGGCCACACCGCCGGTCGAGATGATCAGGTCGGCCCGGATCAGCTGGTCCGAGATGGTCTCCCGAATCACCTCGGGGTCGTTGCTGACCACACCCACCCGCCAGACCTGACAGCCAGCACGCTTGGCGGCCGCGGCGATCATGAACCCGTTGGCGTCGTGCACCTGGGTGGGATGGCTCAGCCGGCGTCCCGGTTCGACGAGCGAGTCGCCCACGGACACGACGACCACTCGGGGGCGAGGACGCGCCAGCACCTTGTCGAAGCCCAGGGCAGCCAACAGCCCGGCGGTTCGTTCGTCCAGCACCTGGCCCTCGCGGGCGAGCACGTCTCCGTCGGTGACGTCCTCACCGCGCTGGCGCACGTACTCGCCGGCCCGAACCGATTCGAAGACCTTCACCTCGCTGTCACCACGATCGGTGAAGGGCAGCGGCAGGACCGCGTCGGCGCCGTCGGGCAGTGCCGTGTGGGCGTCGACCCGCACCGCCGCACCCTGGGAGAGTTCGCTCCCGGCGTCGACCACGGCCAAGGTGATCGGCTCGTCGTTGCTGGCACCGGCCACGTCGTCGGAGCGCACCGCATAGCCGGCTTCGGTCGCCAAGGCGGCGCGAGGCAGGTCGGAGTGGGCCGTGATCTCCTCGCAGAGGGCGAGACCGAGGGCGTCGAGCAACTGCATTCCGAAGGGTGGCAGCGGCTCGACCAGCGAGAGCAGGTAGTCGCGGTGCGCCACGAAGGCCCGCAATCCGTGCTCATCGACCTCGGGGCCCTGGGGAAGGGTCGGCTTGGGGGGCTCCACCTCGACGATGGGCTCCTTCTTCTTGCGTCCGAACAGCGGCATGCTCCTTACGATAGGCGAATGACCGATCCCCAGACGCCGCCCGCACCGGCCGCGCACGCACCCGAGCTGGATTCGGTGAAACGGACCAAACAACTGCTGAGGCAGGCCTCGCTGGTGCGCCGGGGTTCACTGTCGGACGAGCACCGCGCGGAGTCCGACCGCGCCCGGAGCCGACGGCTGTGGCAGTTGCTGACTCCCACCGGTCGCGTGGCAATGTACCTGTCGCGCCCGCCCGAACCCGACACCCTGGCGCTGGCGAAGGTGCTCACCGAGGCCGGACGACCCGTCCTGGCTCCCCTGCTCACAGGACGAGCCGCCGACCCGACGTGGGCGCTGCTCTCGGCGATGGCCCAGTTGCGGACCGGCCCCCTGGGAATTCCCGAGCCGAACGGCGCTCCGTTGGCTGCGGACGCGCTGACCCACGCCGACACCATCGTGGTCTCGGGCCTGGCCGGGACCGCCGACGGGGCCCGCCTCGGGGTCGGCGGCGGATGGTTCGACCGTGCCCTGAGCCACGCCCGGCCGGATGCCGACATCGTGTTGCTGCTGCACGATGCCGAGGTGTGCACCGACCTCCCCCTCGAACGCCACGACCGTCGGGTTCGACACATCGTCACCGAGAATCGGACGATCACCTGCTGGTGATCTCTGTCCGCGGTCGACGCCTCCTCGACTGGCTCGCACCTGCAACCTGGTTCGCCGAGGGCGTGGTGGCACGGTTCTTCGTCCGAGCAGCGGCGCGGCTAAACTGCCCCGGGGGCAACCCCCACGCAGGTAGTCCAGACTCCAGAAGAGATGCCGATGCCCACCTATCAGTACCGCTGCACCGAGTGCGGGGCCGACCTCGAGGTCGTCCAGAAGTTCACCGACTCCGCCCTCACCGAGTGCCCGGAGTGCGGCGGCGACCTGCGCAAGGTGTTCAACGCGGTGGGCGTGGTCTTCAAGGGATCGGGCTTCTACAAGACCGATTCCCGAGGCTCGAAGAGCGCCTCGTCGCCTGCAGCCAGCGGCGCGGGGTCCAATGGTGCTGGGTCCAGTGGTTCTGGTGGCAACAGCGTCGCCGGTGGGGGCGAGTCCGCTTCCCCCAGTCCCGCCGCAGCTTCGACGGGGTCCTCCTCTGCTGCCAACGGCACGACGAAGGTCTCTGCGTCAAGCACTTCTTCGCAATCCACAGCCAAGGCCAGCTGACCTCGCCGATCTGTGCACGAGTGGTGCAGCAGTGGTCTCTGCACCGCACAACTGAGGTGTGACCCGCCTCCCCGACCTGGCCCGCACCCGCGACTCCTTCGTGGCCGCCCTGCGCTGGCACCGCCGAACCTTGGCAGCGCTGGCCGTCGGACTCGCCGTCCTGAGTGCACTCTCGGTGCTGCGACCCGACCCTCCCCCGACCACCACAGTGGTGGTCTCAGCCCGTGACCTGCCTGCTGGCACGCACCTGTCGCGCGGTGACCTGCGGCTGGTGGAGTGGCCCGACGTCGCTGCCCCTCCCGGTGCACCGACCTCCGTCGACCAGGTTGCGGGGCGGGTGCTGGTGATTGCCCTTCCCCGCGGTACCGCGCTGATCCCGGGCGCAACGCTGGGTGAGCGCTCGGCCGGTGCGGGGCAGGTGCTGGTTCCCTTCAGACTGTCCGACCCCGCGGTGGCCAGCCTGCTGCGGGTCGGAGACGTCGTCAATGTGGTCGCCCAGTCGGCCGACGGGGAGGCACGGACGATCGCCACCTCTGCCCGGGTGAGCGCGCTGGTGGCCGACGCGGCGGCAACTGGCCCCCTGGGCGGGGGCGTGACGGCCTCAGACGAAGGTGTGGTGGTGATCGCGACAGATCCAGCCACGGCCGAGCGGGTGGCGGCAGCGTCCTCGTCCGAGGGACTGTCGGTCACGCTGGGAGCGCCCTCGTGAGGTCCATCCACGCCCACCTGGTGCACCGGGGCGTGTCAACACCTGGGCTGACAATTGGCTCAACATCCTGCGCCCTCCGGCCCTGCCTGCACGCCACGCCTCAGCGCCGTGAGTAGGCTCTCGCCTCGAAGTGGGTCCGTCAGTCCCTGCCTGGGGCTGCCACTTCGACAACAGAAAGGAGATCCCATGAAGGGGTTCAAGGACTTCGTCATGCGCGGCAATCTCGTCGAGCTGGCCGTCGCCTTCATCATCGCCACGTCGTTCGCGGAGGTCGTCAAGACCTTCACCGCCATCATCCTCGCCCTGCTGGGCAAGCTCGGTGGCACCCCGAACTTCGACAAGTACGCCCCCGGAGGCATTCCTGTGGGCGTCTTCCTGACCGCACTGGTGGCATTCCTGATCCTCGCGGCCGTGGTGTACTTCGGCATCGTCAAGCCCTACGAAGCCGCCAAGGCTCGTTTCGCCAAGGACCCGGAGGTGGTCGAGGTGGCCTCCCCCGAGGCCGTGCTGCTCACTGAGATTCGCGACCTGCTCAGCGCTCCTCGCGTCTGACCCCAGGGCTTCACCGCCTCGCACACGCGGCGGGTGGGGCCACATCGAAGAACCCCTCGTCACAACGGAGTGGCGGGGGGTTCTTCCATGGCTGTGGTGTCGGCGGGGTTCCCGGCGGCCTGACCGGTCGGGACGTCTCGTCCGGGGACAGGCTCCCCGACGAGTGCCGGAGCCGGTGCCCGGAGCCGGTGCCCCGATGCCGCCCCGGTTGCCGCCTCTTCGCACCACCTGCCTCGCCTCGGCGCAGTTGCCCCCGACCAGGGGTAGGGCAGGTGCACGTTCCGGGGGCAGGTTGCGAGGGAAGCGGGCAGGGTGGTTGACACGCACCCGCCGATCACCGTCCCCCTGCGCGGGACCTGTCCACGGTGCGCAGGGGTTCCCCCCGTCCCGCGCCTAGTCAGACGTTGCCGTGGTGAGGCGGCCGGTCGGCCAGTAGCCGCTGTTCGGCAGGGCCGAGCACCGCGGGCCCGACGCGGTGGGTGCGGTGGAGGCCCGTCAGCCCCGTCAACCTCCGCACCGAGGCAAGAACGGCGTGGAGCTGTCCAGCACCCAGCGTCCGTACCAGGTCGGCCGGCAACGGGTGCGGCCACGCTTGTTCGGCTTGCTGGCACTGCATTCGGTGCTCGCGCAGCCGGTCCCTGTCCCACCCGGACGAGGCCAGAGCTGCCACCAACGCCTCCGGATCCGGGCCCGGCTCCTCGTCCGCCACGTCCTCAGCGGGATCCTGTCCCGTGAGGGCCAGTCGGACGGCCCGCAGCCACGGATCGCCGAGCGGGGCCGGATCCGTCACGGGGTCCAGCCCTCGTCCACCGTGGTGCCGTCGGGAATCGTCCGGGGTTCGTCCGTGGTCAGGGACACGTCGCCCACAACGGAGACATCCCTGCCGAAGGTGAAGTCGCCCTTCACACGCAGCGCACTGGCCCGGCTGAGCGAGGGTGCATCGGGCACCCTGCGGTCGAAGTCCTTGATCACCTTGTAGTGGTCGCCGTCGAGATCGACCAGCGGGGTCGAATCGCCGGTGGCGACGAGTCGTCCCAGGTCGTCCAACCGGTAGCAGTCGGAGCGAACCAGCAGTAGCTCGTTCGTGGTCTTCACCGGCAGGAACCGTGACCGATCGACGCAGATGGCCGTGGCGCCCTCGAAGACCTCGATGGCGGCGCCCATGGCCGACTCGACCTGGATGACCTTCGGTGTCGACTTGTCGGCCGGGTCGACCGTCTTGGCGTTCTTGATCAGCGGGAGCCCGAGCACGGAGTCGCGCTCGGCCAAGGTGTCGCGCAGCGCCTGCAGGTCGAACCACAGGTTGTTGGTGTGGAAGAAGGGGTGGCGGTGTTCGTCGGTGAAGAAGTGCATCTCGTCGTCAGCCGTCTGGGCGGTGTCACGCAGGATCAGCTGTCCGTCAGCCTTGCGGATGGCCAGGTGTCCACCCTTGCGGTCGTTGACGGTTCGGTGGCAGACCTCCGCGGCGTACGGCGCTCCGGACGAGGCGAACCAACCCGCGATGCGGGGGTCGGGAGCCGCACCGAGATTGTCACCGTTGGAGACGGACGCGTAGCGGAATCCGGCCTCGAGCAACTGGTCGAGCAGCCCTGATGCCTCCAGAGCCGTGTACAGATCGCCGTGACCGGGCGGGCACCATTCGAGCGTGGGATCGGCCGGCCACTCGACGGGTTCGAGGGTGTCGGCGGTGAGCTTGGGCTCCTGGTTCTGCAGGAAGTCCAAGGGCAGACCCTCGACGGGCAGGTCGGGGTGGGCAGCCAGCGCTGCCAGCGAGTCCTGCCGGGTGCGGAAGGAGTTCATCAGGATCAGCGGGAGCCTCGCCCCGTAGCGTTCGCGGGCTGTGAGCACCTGCCCGACGATCAGGTCGAGGAAGGTCTTGCCGTCGCGCACCTCGAGCAGGGTCTTCGCCCGGTCGAGACCCATCGAGGTGGCCAGGCCGCCATTGAGCTTGATCATCACGGTGCGGTCGAGCGCTGCGTCCGCGTCCTCGTCGGTGACGTCGACCTGGTCGAGCATCGGCACCTCGAGCATCGGCTCGATGCTCTCCTCGAGGATCAGCCCCGATGCTCCTGTCTCGAGCTGCCGGTAGTAGTGGCTGAACACCTCGATCGCGGCTTCCGCGACACCCGCGTCTCGCATCTTCTGCTGGGCCTTGGCCAGTCCCTCAACACTCATGGGGCCAGTCTAGGGACGCGCGGACTCCGACAGAGGCGGGGCGGGATTGTGGCCAACCCCGCCGCTCCATCTAGGCTGATCCTTGGACTTCTGCATTCCTGGACCTCGGCTCAGGACCGGAGCCCATGGCCCTGTAGCTCAGTGGATAGAGCAGAGGTTTCCTAAACCTTGTGTCGTAGGTTCGACTCCTATCAGGGCCGCAAGACGTGAAGAACCCCGCCGTCCATGACGGCGGGGTTCTCCATTCAGCTGCTGCGGTCAGACCGCGCGGGTTGCGCCCAGTCGGTCAGTGGAGGCTCAGGCCTCGGCACCCTCGGACGCCTTGGCCTTGGCGAGCTCCTCTGCGGGGATCGCCTTGATCTGGCCGATCAGGTCGTCCAGCTGGCGGCCGTTGAGCAGGCCGGCCTGGCGGAAGACGAGCTGCCCCTCGCGGAAGGCCATGATCGTCGGGATCGAGCTGATCTCCAGGGCGGCAGCGACATCGCGCTCCGCCTCGGTGTCGAGCTTGGCAAAGGTGACGTCCTCGTGGCGGTTCGAAGCGTCCTCGTAGATCGGGCCGAAACGCATGCACGGGCCACACCAGCTCGCCCAGAAGTCCATCAGCACCACGTCGGATCCGTCGATGGTGCTGGCGAAGTTGTCCTTGTTCACGGCAACGGTGGCCATGTCTTGTCCTCTCGTCAGCCCGCCTCTTGGTGACGGGCACGGTCACGTAGTGGAACGCCCCTGCGGGTTCACACTATTCCCGGCCACGAACGTGCCCGGGCTCACACCGGGCGGACGAACAACCCCTCGGCCACGGTCGGCGCCACCTCGCACTCGTGCTCACCGACGAGCAACGTGTAGCCGTAGGGGGCCAGGCGCACCGTCATCGTCACCCCGGGGCGCACCCCGGCCTCCGCCAGGTGCGAGAGCACCTCTGCCTCGGCTTGCACGTGTTCACTCATCCGCACCAGCCTGACCTGCACCTCACCGGAGGCGGGGACGAGTTCGTGCAGCGGCACGTTGTCCTCGCGGAAGTCCTCCGGCGTGCTGGTCAGACCCAGGTCGACCAGTCCGGGGATCGGGTTGCCGTAGGGAGACTCGGTGAGGTCACCGAGCATCGACACGAGCCGCGCCTCGACCTCGTCGGAGATCACGTGCTCCCAGCGACAGGCCTCGTCGTGGACGAGTTGCCAGTCGAGACCGATCACATCGGTGAGCAGGCGCTCGGCCAGTCGGTGCTTGCGCATCACGGCCACGGCGAGGTGATGCCCCTGGTCCGACAGCAGGATCCGTCGGTCGTCCGCGACGTGGAGCAGCCCGTCGCGTTCCATCCGCGCGACCGTCTGCGACACGGTCGGGCCACTCTGGTGCAGCCGCTCCGCGATCCTGGCCCGCAGCGGTGGGATGCCCTCCTCGATCAGTTCGTAGACCGTCCGCAGGTACATCTCGGTGGTGTCGATCAACTCACTCATGGTTGCTCCCCCTCGGTCGTGCCGGCCGCCGTCAGCCAGCGACCGCGGCGCATCACCCGCCGCAGATGTGCACCATCGTCCAACACGCAGAGGTTCGCCAGCCTTCCCGGTGACAATTCCCCCACCTCGTCGAGATGGTGCCATCGCGCGGGTGAGGTCGAAGCCATCACTGCTGCCTCGCCGATCCCGACACCCACCTCGTCGACGAGGAAGGTGACTGCCTGGTCCATGGTCAGGGTCGAGCCCGCGATCGGTCCGGGGGCATCGCCCGCCACCACGATGCGGGCGACCCCGTCGAGCACGTCGACCTGCAGGCTGCCCAGTACGTAGCGCCCGTCGGCTTGTCCCGTGGCAGCCATGGCGTCGGTGACCACCAGCACGCGGTCGATGCCGGCCGCCTCGATGGCCATCCGCACCGTGTCAGCGTGCAGGTGGATCCCGTCGCAGATCAGTTCGACCGACACCCGTTCGTCGGTCAGCAGCCACGGGATGGGCCCCGGCTTGCGGTGGTGGATGCCGGTCATGGCGTTGAACAGGTGCGTCACGGTGGTCACGCCTGCCTCGATGGAGGTGCGGGCCTGGTCCCCCAGCCCGTCGGTGTGGCCGAAGGCGACTGCGACACCCGCCTTGGTGAACTGCTTGACGGCATCCATTCCGCCCGGGAGTTCGGGGGCGAGCGTGACCATGGCGATCGCCTCGCCGCCGGCTGCCAGCAGTCGTCCCACCGCTTCGGGAGTCGGGTCGATCAGCAGGGTCTCGTCATGGGCGCCCTTGTGGGCTTGTGAGAGGAAGGGTCCCTCGAGGTGGATCCCGTCGACCTCACCGGCCTCGACCAACCTCCGAAGACCGGCCACCTGGGCGACCAGGTCGTCGAGGTGCTCGGTCACCGTCGAGGTGAAGAGGCTGGTGGTGCCGTGGGCGCGGTGGTACCTGACCGCCGTCAGCACGTTCTCGGGATCGGGATCGGAGTAGCTGTGGCCCGCCGCGCCGTGGCCGTGCACGTCGACGAACCCGGGCACGAGCCAGCCCTCGACGAATTCAGCATCCGGGTCGATGCCGGGCGTCACTGACACGATGCGATCGCCCTCCACATGCACCGTGGCCGCCTGCGCGTGGGCGCGGCCCAGACCGGTGTCGACTCCGGTGACGACGTGGTGGGCGGCGATGGCGGGCATGCATGGACTCCTGCTAGTGGCGCGTGGGACGCGACCTGGGTCTGAGGGGGTGGGGCCAGTCTGTCAGATGAGCACTGTGGCGACCGGGGCAGACCGACACCTGGGGCGTGGGCCAGACTGCAGTCATGGAACAGCGCCGCGTCATCGTGCCCGCCGAGCGGGTGCGCCGCTGGTTCGAGAACTTCGGTGCCCGCCATGGTGGCTTCTCCTTGGTCTGGGACGAGGGCCACGTGATCGCGCACGCGGCCGATGGCGCCGAGGCAATGGTGTCGTCCGGCTGGGGCGCGCTGCCGGAGCTGGTGGAGGTGGAGGACCTGAGCGCGTGGTTCCTGACCGAACGCACCATCGGGGTGGTGGTCGCCCGCAAGGGAGCCCACGCGGTGGCCGTGTTCGAGGGCCGGGAGTTGCGGGCCAGCAAGGTCGACACCCACTACGTGCAGGGTCGCACCAAGGCGGGGGGCTGGTCGCAGCAGCGCTACGCCCGCCGACGGCAGAACCAGGCCGACAAGGCATATCACGAGGCGGCGGACGAGGCTGCCCGCATCCTGCTGCCCGTGCTCGAGAGCCTCGAGGCCGTGGTCTGCGGTGGCGATCACCAGGCGATCGCCACCATCCTGCAGGACCCCCGCCTCGCCCCACTGCGACCGCTGCTGTCGGGCCACGGGGTGCTCCCCGCGCCGGAACCCCGGCGGGTGACCCTGATCGAGGTGGTCGACCTGGCCAGGTCCGCCACCATCACCCTCAACGAGTTGGCCTGAGCGGGAGTCACGGCGGCCCGGCCTGGGGCACCTCGACACGGGGCGCCCTGGGATCTGCTCGGCCCTGGAGCTGCGAATCGTGCACCTGAACGGCACATCGCAGCCCGATCGGGACGTGATTGCCGAGTCAGGTGCTCGGGCTGCAGCTCGGCAGCTGGGCTGCTCCGTCTGCGTCCCCGTGCTCCCAGCCCCGCCGCCCCGGCTCCATCACGTTCAACCCGTCACGAAGCCGAGTTGTCCACAGGCTGTACGGAGGTCGTCCTCCGGCGGTCCATGGTTGGGGCATGGGCAAGCACGATGACGAGATCGGCCACCTGCTGCGCCGCTCCCACGGCGTGATCAGGGCGTCCTCGCACCCACACCTGCGAGCGGCCGTGACGAGTTTGGTCGCACAAGGGGTGCTGGTGAGGCCGGCACCAGGGTTGGTGGCAGCAGCCTCCATGCTGGGCCAGCTCGAGACCTCCCTGGAGATCGTGCGTGAGTGGCAGCCAGACGCGGTGCTGCTCGGGCGGGCGGCGATCGCTGTCGACTGGTGCCCGGAACTTTCCTGCGAGGAGGTCTCCATCGCCATCAGCGGACGACCCACCCGAACCGTGCTGGGGCTCCGGGTGTTCCGCGCTCAGTACCCCGGTGAACTGGTGACGGAGCGCCATGGTCACCTGCTGCTGACCCCGCCGGCCGCGGCCCTGTGGAGTGCCGCACGCGGGGACTGGGACCCGTTGTGCACGACCCTCCGGCGGCGCGGCGATGTGACCCCAGCCACCCTGATGAGGACAGCCGCCCTGGCACCACGGGCCGAAGGACCCGGCTGGCGCGCCGCGGCCGCTCGCGCCCGGCGCAACCCGTGGTCGGTGGCCGAGGTCGACCTCCACGACTTCTTCAGGGCTGCACGCCTCATCGGCTGGGAGGGCAACCCACGCATGGTGCTCGACGGGAGGGTGGTGTTCCCTGATGCCCGGTTCGTCGCATCACGGACGATCGTCGAGGTCGACTCCGAGCAGCACCATGGGGGCCTGGTGGCGCGGATCCGTGACAACGAGCGCCGAAACCTGTTCACGAGCCACGGCTGGAAGGTGCTCAACCTGACCCCGACCGAGATCACCACCCAGCCCGGGCGCGCCATCGCACGCATCCGGCAACTGCTGCACCAGCGAGAAATGCTCCCCGTGAGGCCACAAGAGCGGCGCGCCCCGGCCGCCTGAGGTGGTCACACCCGTCCTGGGTCTGCAGGATGTGCACCCGAAACGCCCATCGCAGCCCGATCGGCACGCGATTGCCCGTTCAGGGGCGCTCGCTGCAGTTGGCGTGAACGTGTCGGGCGCTCCGCACCTGCGAAGTAGCGGGGCTCGGCCCAGGTCTGCAACGTTCCAAGGCGATCAGGGGTTGAGGCGGGTGCTGCTCCAGTCACCATCCAGCAGGGTCGAGGCCACCCGGTCGTGCAGCCGGCTCGGCTGCCCCTGCCAGAACTCGAACCGGCTCGGTCGCACCCGGTAGCCGCCCCAGCCGGGCGGGCACGGCACCTCGACTCCGTCGAACCGTGCGGTGACCTCGGCGAGGGCGCGGTCGAGGTCGTCCCGACCCGCGAGGGGCTCACTCTGGTGCGAGGCCCAGGCCCCAAGCTGCGACCCGCGGGGACGCGTCGCGAAGTACGCCTCGGTCTCGGCCCGGTCCACCGCCGTCGCCGCGCCCTCGATGCGCACCTGCCGCATCAACGACGGCCACCAGAACAGCACGCTCACCAGCGGGTGGTCGGAGATGTTGCGCCCCTTGCGGGAGGTCGCGTGGGTGAAGAAGACAAGCCCACGCTCGTCCCACTCCTTCAGCAGCACCACCCTGCTGGTGGGCTGCGGACCGGCCGGTGTCAGGTCGACGGTGCTCACGACCATCGCGTTGGGCTCGTCGAGGCGTCCGGCCTGCTTCTCGGCCGTCGCCTGCTCGAACCACGCCCCGAAACAGCCCCACGGGTCGAACTCGGTGAGATCGAGCGGCAGCAGGTCGCCGTGGTAGTCGACGCGCTGGTCGTGGAGATTGCGGGTGTCGTGGAGGTTGCGGGGGTCGTGGACGCTCCCGGGCTCCTGCGGCTCGCGGGTGTCTCCAGGTTTGCCGAGTACGGGCATGCCATCAGCCATGGCCCCATTGTTCACCCCCCAAGACCACCAGCTCCCGCCAGCGGCGGCTTTGACACAATCGGCCCATGACCCTGCGACTGCCCGCCCACCTGCTGCCCGCCGACGGACGGTTCGGCAGCGGTCCGACCAAGATCCGGCGCGAGGCTCTCGAGGCCCTGGGACGGGCCAGCGACCTGATGGGCACCAGCCACCGGCAGGCCCCAGTGAAATCCCTCGTGCGGCGGATCAAGGAACAACTGGCCGCCCTGCATGGTGCCCCCGAGGGCTACGAGGTGGTGCTCGGGAACGGGGGCTCCACCCTCTTCTGGGACGCGGCGGTCAGCTCGCTGATCGACCAGCGCAGTGCCCATGGTGTCTACGGGGAGTTCAGTCGCAAGTTCGCCACCGCCTCGGCACGGGCTCCCTTCCTGGCATCCCCGGCCATCAGCGAGGCCGAGCCGGGATCCATCGCCCTGCCCACGGCCACGGACGCGGACGTGTACGCCTGGGCCCAGAACGAGACCTCCACGGGGGCCGCGGCCCCGGTCGTCCGCCCCAACGGCACCGAGGGTGCCCTCGTGGTGGTGGACGCCACGTCAGCGGCGGGCGGCATGGAGGCTGACCTCTCGCAGACCGACGTCTACTACTTCGCACCGCAGAAGAACTACTCCTCCGACGGCGGTCTCTGGCTGGCCTTCTGCTCACCAGCAGCGCTGGAACGCTCCGCGCGGATCACCGCCGAGCGTTGGGTGCCCGACACGCTCAACCTCACGGTGGCGGCCACCAACTCGGCCGCCGACCAGACGCTCAACACCCCGGCGCTGGGCACGCTCTTCCTGCTCGACCAGCAGTTGCGCTGGATGCTCGACCAGGGCGGCATGTCGTTCGCGGCCGGCCGCACCCGGGCATCGTCCCAGACGGTCTACGAGTGGGCCGAGGGTCATGAGTTGGCGACGCCCTTCGTGACCGACCCCGCCCTCCGCAGCCAGGTGGTGTGCACGATCGACTTCTCCGACGAGGTCGACGCGGCCGCACTGGCCAGGCAGTTGAGGGCGAACGGCATCGTGGACGTCGAGCCGTACCGCAAGTTGGGTCGCAACCAGTTGAGGATCGCCTGCTTCACCTCGATCGATCCCGAGGACGTCGCCCAGCTCACCCGGTGCATCGACTGGCTGCTGGAACAACCAGACCTCGAGGCCTGACAGCGGCGCACCCCGGGAGCCGGGCGGGGTCGTCCGAAGGTCAGCGGCGACGCCCGATCAGGGTGACGGCGCCGGCGAGGATCGCGACCACCAGGGCGATCCCGATGGCGAGCACCGTGCCGCTGGTCTGGCTCTGCCAGATGCTGGGCGCCTTGGTCGGCTGCACACTGGGCTGCGGCGACTGGCTGCTGCCGGACGAGGGGGTGGCCGAGGCCGACGGGGTGGGCGTCGGGGCTGGCGGGGTGGCAGTGGAGATGCCGGTCGGCAGGCTCATCGGCACGACCGTGCTGGGGCTCCCCGTGTCCCCGACCATCAGCGGTGCCCCGGCGATGCCGGTGGTGATCGACTCCCCAGCGGGCCAGCCCTCGATCGGACCCCGGGCCACGGTCGCGAACGTGTAGGCGTTGACGAGGGTGACCCCGAGCGGACTGCGCAACGCCATCTGCTGGCCGTCGGCGGTGAAGGTTCCGTCCGAGACGTCAGCCGGCGCGCTCCCCACCCGTCGCAGCGCGACCGTCGTCCCGGCGGTGGGCTGTTGGGCAGGTCGGTAGATGCCCGGGCCCTGGCCCCTCGTGACCACGTAGAGATTGCCCTTCGGGCTCACCAGCAGGGCCGCCGCGTCGTGCGCCCCGTCGGGGTAGGTGAGGGTGAACACCTGGGGATTGCGTGACCCACCACGTGGCTCGGCGATGCGCAGCACCTGGATCGAGCTGCGGGTGGCCTCGCGGTCACCGATGTCGCCCACGTAGAGCACACCGTCACGCCAGGCCAGCGCCTGCACGTCGGTCACCTTGGGCGCGGGCCAACTGACCGTGCTCACCGTGGCACCCGTCTCGCCGACGGCTGTGACCTCGTTGGCCGTGGGGTTGCTGACCATCCAGAACACCGACCGCTCGGCGTCCCCGGCCAGACCGGTCAGCGCGGGGGTTCCCTCAAGCTTCAGCACGCCGTCGTCGGCACCCGCCGGCAGCACGCCCATCACCTGGGACGAGGCGAGCAGGGCCCCCGCGACCGCGGCGTGGACCAGTCGACGCGTGACCCGGGTGGTGAGCCGACGATCGGGGCGTCGTCCGTGGTGGCGACCGGCAACAGTCATGACAGCAATGCTCCCACGACCACGATGATCACCAGCACGACCAGCACACTGGTGACGATCAGGCGGCGGGAGCGTGGGTTCACGCTGACCAGAGTAAAGCCCGCACCCATTGGTTACCGTTGGCCCATGGGCGAGTTGCGGATGCACGCGTTGTCGATCCACGAGGTGCGCGACATGTTCGGCGCCGACGCCGAACTGGCCGGCCGGCTGCGCGCGATCGCCTCCGACACGTTCCGGGTGCCAGCCGCGGAGCAGCGCCCCCGAGGCCTGTTGGGCAAGCTCGGACCGATGTTCCGGTCCAACCCCGGGCCGGTCGTGCCCGATGGCACGCCGCTGCCCTCGGACTGGGAGACCCTGATCCGTGGCCACTACGTCGCCCCCGACCGGCTCGAGGTGTCGTGGAAGGTGGTCGACGCGTGGGTCGATGCGCTCGACTGGCAGACCTGGCACGCCGACCTGGGTTCCCGACAGCTGGATGACCTCGACTTCGCCCTCACCAAGGCCGGTCTGCCCAGCCGATTCGGGCTGCGCAAGTTGATGGCGGACGATCCGCAACTGCCTTTGCGAGCCGCGAACGGCATGCGGATCGGCTACTCGAAGTCGGGGCACGTCACCGCCACTGCTGGCGAGTTGGGAGCGGTGCTCGACCGGGTCGAGGGCGAGGAGAACCTCGCCCGGGCGCGCAGCCTGCACGCCTTCCTGTCACTCTTCCCGGGACTGGCCGAGCAGGCCCGGGGAGCCGGACGCCCCGGCCCCGACCTGTTCCTGGTCTGGTGGGAGACCCCACGTGAGCAGCTCGGCAGCTGAGCGCTGACCATGCGGGCGGGGCTCAGGGACGGATCACCAGCAGCAGGTCGCCACCTTCGCTCTGACGCGTCCCCTGCACCGCGAGCCGCTGCACCACACCCGCGATCGGCGCGGTGATCGAGGCCTCCATCTTCATGGCCTCGATGGTCGCAACCGACTGCCCGACGACGACCTTCTCGCCCTCCTCGACCTGCACGGTGACGGCCCCGGCGAACGGGGCGGCCACGTGACCGGGGTTGGACGATTCGGCGCGCTCGGCAGCGGCCACCTCCGGCTTCACGGAGAGGTCGCGCACCCGCACCGGACGAAGTTGCCCGTTGAGCAGGCACATCACCGTGCGCTTGCCTCGCTTGTCCACCTCACCGATCGCCTCGAGACTGGCGATCAGCGACACTCCCTGCGACAGGGTGATGACGTGCTCGGTGTCGGGCTTCAGCCCGTAGAGGTACGGAATGGTCGGCACCGCCGAGAGGTCACCGTAGGTCTCGCGGTACTCCTCGAACTCCCGGGTGGGACCGGGGAACAGCAGACGGTTGAGCGTCTCCTGCCGCGTGCGTCCGGGGATGGCGAGCTTGGCCAGGTCGTCCGCGTCGACCTCGGTCTGGCGGACCGGGGTCTTGCGTCCGGCCAGCGCCTTCGAGCGGAACGGCTCGGGCCAGCCACCGGCAGGAGTGCCGAGCTCGCCGCTGAGGAAGCCGATCACCGAATCGGGGATGTCGAACTTCTGCGGGTCGGCCTCGAACTCCTGCGGGTCGGCGTTGACCGCGACCAGGTGCAGGGCGAGGTCCCCGACGACCTTCGACGAGGGAGTGACCTTGGTGGGTCGTCCGAGGATCTTGTCAGCCGCCGCGTACATCGACTCGATCTGCTCGAACCGGTCGCCCAGCCCCAGTGCCTTCGCCTGCTGGCGAAGGTTCGACAGCTGGCCGCCGGGGATCTCGTGGGTGTACACACGACCGGTCGGGCTGGGCAGCCCCGACTCGAAGGGTGCGTACACCCGGCGGACGGCCTCCCAGTACGGCTCGAGGTCGGCCACCGCCTTGGGGTTGAGGCGGGTCTGCCGCTTGCCGTGCTGCAGGGCCATCACCAGCGCCGACGCAGGTGGCTGAGAGGTGGTGCCGGCCATCGGCGCCGAGGCGACGTCGACCGCGTCGACACCGGCATCGACGGCACGCAGCAGGGTGGCCAGCTGGCCACCGGCAGTGTCGTGGGTGTGCAGGTGCACGGGCAGGTCGAACCGCTCGCGCAGTGCCGTCACCAGCGTGAAGGCGGCCGGCGGACGAAGCAGTCCCGCCATGTCCTTGATGGCCAGCACGTGGGCGCCCGCCTCGACGATCTTCTCGGCGAGACGAAGGTAGAAGTCCAGCGTGTAGATCTTCTCGTCGGGGTCCGACAGGTCGGAGGTGTAGCACAGGGCCACCTCGGCCACGGTGGTACCGGTCTCGAGCACGGCGTCGATGGCAGGACGCATCTGCTCGACGTCGTTGAGGGCGTCGAAGATGCGGAAGATGTCGACCCCGGTGTCCGCCGCCTCGGCGACGAAGGCGCGGGTCACCTCCGTGGGGTAAGGGGTGTAGCCGACGGTGTTGCGTCCGCGCAGCAGCATCTGCAGCGCCTGGTTGGGCAGGTCGGCCCGCAACTGCGCCAGCCTCTCCCAGGGGTCCTCGCCGAGGAAGCGCAGGGCCACGTCGTAGGTGGCCCCGCCCCAGCACTCCACGCTCAGCAACTCGGGCAGCATCTTGGCGATGTAGGGGGCGACCGAGGTGAGGTCGCGGGTGCGTACCCGGGTCGCCAGCAGCGACTGGTGGGCGTCGCGGAAGGTGGTGTCGGTGACCTCGACGTGGTCGGACTCGCGCAGCCACTTCGCGAACCCGGCGGGGCCGAGCTCGAGCAGGCGTTGGCGCGACCCGTCCACCGGGGCGTCCTTGAGGGAGACCTGGGGCAGCTTCGCCGACGGGTCGAGGCTGGTGAGGGCCTCACCGTTGGGACGGTTGACGGTCACGTCCGCCAGCCACCTCATCATCTTCGTCCCACGGTCGGCGGGGGTGCGCGCCGTGAGCAGGTAGGGGCGTTCGTCGATGAAGTTGGTGGAGATGTCGCCGGCCTGGAAGTCGGGGTCGTCCAGCACTGCCCGCAGGAACGGGATGTTGGTGCTGACGCCACGGATGCGGAACTCCGCCAGGGCCCGGCGGGCGCGCGCGCAGGCCATCTGGAAGTCGCGCCCACGAGCGGTCATCTTGACCAGCATGGAGTCGAAATGGCCCGAGATCTCGACGCCCGTGCCGACGGTGCCGCCGTCCAGGCGAATACCGGCGCCGGAGGCGGAACGGTAGGTGGTGATCATGCCCGTGTCGGGACGGAACCCGTTGGCGGGGTCCTCGGTGGTGATCCGGCACTGCATGGCGGTGCCGCGGATGGCGACGCTGTCCTGACTGAGGCCCAGGTCGGCCAGGGTCTCGCCCGAGGCGATCCGCATCTGCGCCTGCACGAGGTCGACGTCGGTGATCTCCTCGGTGACGGTGTGCTCGACCTGGATGCGAGGGTTCATCTCGATGAACACGTGGCGTCCGGCGCGCTCGCCCTCGGTCTCGACGAGGAACTCGACGGTGCCGGCGCAGGAGTAGTTGATCGACTCGGCGAAGGCCACGGCGTCACGGGTCAGGGCAGCGCGCAGCTCGTCCGAGATGTGAGGAGCGGGGGCGATCTCGATCACCTTCTGGTGGCGCCGCTGGATCGAGCAGTCCCGCTCGAACAGGTGCATGACGTTGCCGTGCTGGTCAGCGAGGATCTGCACCTCGATGTGACGCGGACGAGCGACGGCCTGCTCGATGAACACGGTGGCATCGCCGAAGGCCGACTCGGCCTCGCGCATGGCAGCACCCAACGACTCCCGCAGGTCTTCGGGACGATCGACCCGGCGCATCCCTCGTCCGCCACCGCCGGCGACCGCCTTCACGAAGACGGGGAAACCGATCTCGTCGGCGGCGCGGCTGAGCTCCTCGACGTCGGTCGAGGGCTCACAGGAGGCGAGCACGGGGATTCCCGCCTTGCGGGCGGCCTTGAGGGCGCGCACCTTGTTGCCGGCGAGCTCGAGCACATCGGCCGGGGGGCCGACGAAGATGATGTCGTTCTGGGCGCATGCCTCGGCCAGGCCGGGATTCTCGGAGAGGAAGCCGTAACCGGGGTAGATGGCGTCAGCCCCCGCCTCCTTGGCGGCCCGGATCATCTCGTCGATGTCGAGGTAGGCGCGCACCGGGTGGCCGGGCTCGCCGATCTGGTAGGCCTCGTCCGCCTTGATGCGGTGCTCGGCGTTGCGGTCTTCGAGGGGGAAGACGGCGACCGTCTTGAGGCCGAGCTCGTAGGCGGCGCGGAATGCACGGACTGCGATCTCGCCACGGTTGGCGACCAGAACCTTGGAGAACATGCTGCTGACAATACAGAAGGCACCAGAGGCCCCCGGAGGCTTCTCACGGCGCCGGATCACGGCTCATCGAGGGCCCTGGAACGCCCTCCCGCGGCGCCTGACGGCGGCTCCTCCTCGTGCCGGGACGAGCGGTCACCCCGCCAGGATCACCACGCGGGCTCGACCAACCCCGGAAACCGAAGGTTGGTCGAGCCCGCGTGGTGATCCTGGTGCCCCGGTGGCAGTGGATGAGGGGTCGTCACGCCGGTGCCGGTCGGCGCGACTGGCCTCAGCTGAGCAGGCTCGAGAGCAGGCCCTGGGCGAAGTAGATGACGAAGAGCACGACGACTGCCCACAGCAGCGGGTGGACGAGCTTGGCCTTGCCCTTGATCGCCTTGATGGCGGCCCAGAAGATCACCCCGGCACCGATACCGGCGGTGATCGAGTAGGTGAAGGGCATCAGCACGATGGTCAGGAAGGCGGGGATGCCCTCCTCGGCCTCGTCCCACTTGACCTGCAGCACCTGCCCGATCATCAGGAACCCCACGAAGACCAGCACCGGCCCGGCTGCCTCGGAGGGGATCATGTTCACGATCGGGGCGAGGAAGATCGCCACCAGGAAGGCCAGACCGGTGACCACTGAGGCCAGACCGGTGCGGGCACCCTCGCCGACACCGGCGGTCGACTCGATGTAGGAGGTGTTGGACGACACGGAGCCGAGGCCACCAGCCATGGCCGCGATCGAGTCGACCATCAGGATCTCCTGCAGGTGCGGCGGGTTCCCGTCCTTGGCGAGCAGGCCCGCCTCGGAACCGACGGCCACGACGGTGCCGACGGTGTCGAAGAAGTCGGCCAGCAGCAGCGAGAAGACCAGCAGCAGCACGCCGAGGAAGACGCCGATCGAGAAGCTGCCGTCGGCCTTGAGGAAGCCTCCGAGCAGGTCGACCCGCCCGATCAGCCCGAGGTTGGGGCTGACGAAGTCAGACCCGGAGGGGAGCTTCGGGACGTTGAGCGACCAGCCGGTCACGTTCTCACCGATGCGGGGTCCCACCTTGAAAGCGGCCTCGAGCACGAGCGCCACCACCGAGGCGGCCGCGATGGCGATCAGCATGGCGCCCTTCACCTTGCGAACGTGCAGCAGCACCAGCAACAGGAAGGCGAACACCGCGACGGCGATCGGCCAGCCCTGCAAGGTGCCGTTGACCCCCAGTTGCACCAGTGGGTTGCCCTGTCGGACCAGCCCGGAGTCAGCCAGACCGACGAGGGTGATGAACAGTCCGATCCCGACCGAGATGGCCGCACGCAAGCTGGGGGGCACGGCGGTGAAGATCGCCTTGCGAATGCCGGTGAGCACCAGCAGGGTGATCAGGATTCCCTCCCACACCACCAGTCCCATCGCCTGCGGCCAGGTCATCTGCGGGGCGATGCTGTAGGCCAGCAGGGCGTTCAGTCCCAGACCCGTGGCCAGCGCCAGGGGGAACCGTCCCCAGACACCCATCAGGATGGTCAGCAGTCCCGCGATCAGCGCGGTCGCCGCCGCCACCATCAGTTTCGACTCGGTCAGCGCGGCGTCATTGAGCTGCGACTTCGCGGCGTCCAGGAACTTGGGGGCACCGTTGATCAGGTTGCCATTCCGGTCGGCGGCCGTGCCGATGATCAGGGGGTTCAGGGCGAGGATGTAGGCCATGGTGAAGAAGGTCACCAGACCGCCGCGCACCTCGGTGGCGGTGGTCGACCCACGACGGGTGATCTGGAACCACCGATCGAGTGCTCCACGGCCTTGTCGGACGTCAGTTGTGTGGCTGTCGGGCCGACGCGCGGCCTTGGGGGAGTTGGTGACCATGCACGCATGGTAGAGGCGGGGCTCCGCCGTTCGTAAACTCGGACGCATGTCGAACTCGTCCGCTCCCCCGAACTCCGAGGTTCCCACGGCCCGGCAGCGCCCCCGGGGCCTCGTCCAGGCCCCGATCGAGCCGGTCGACGACAGTGGGGTCGGCGCCTTCCGCGCGGGCACGCTCGCCTTCGCGGTGGCGACGGTGGTGTTGTTCGCGCTGAGGAACCGACTGGACGAGGTCGGACGAGGCTGGTGGCTGGGTGTGGCCCTCGCGGGAACCGTGATCGGTCTGGTCGGACTGTGGTGGACACGTCGACGCGCCCGCCGGCTCGCGCTGGATCAGTCGAACAGGGACTGATCGATCGTCACGGTGTCGAACATGGGCAGCGGGAGTTCGACCCCCCGCTCCTCGGCGACGACGGAGGAGTGGCCGCCACAGCCGTGGTCCATCGAGACGACGTGGGCGTCCGAGGGGGAGAACTCGTTGGTGCAGACACCGAACATGGTTCCGAGCCCACCCTGCAGGCGGACGAGGTAGCCGCAGCTGACGCACTCAGCGGGGGCCTGACGACTCAACTGGTTGTCGGCTCCGGCGTCGCCCGACAGCCACCGCTCGGCCGCCAGGTCACGACCGAACGACGTCAGCACCCGTTCGCGGCCCAGTCCGAGTTCGGCCACCACCGAACGGGTGATCGACCACTCGACCGGGTCGGCATCGGCTGCCTGCTCACCGCCGGTGAAACCGGGCTCCAGGCGGGGGTCGTTGTCAGGGGTCGGAAGAAGCATGCCGGGCACGACGTCACCGGCGAGGATCCGATCGCCCCACGGCACCCACGCGGGGGCGCGGTGCGAGTCGGCGGTCGGCAGCAGCACCACCTCGTTGACGGTGGCCACGCGTGCCCGGGAGGCACGCACCACGGTGACCGCCCACCGCCACGTCCGGTAGGCAGCGTGGGTGCACTCGAACAGGTGCGTCACCACCCGCTCACCGTCGGCCACGACACCCAGGTGCTCCCCGACGCCGAAGTCCCCTGCTTCCTCCTCGGCGGCGACCCGAGCCACCTCGATGGCGGCCGCGGCGACCGCGTCCAGCTTCGGCTTGGCGGACTTGGAGGCAGCGGAACGCGCTGCCGGGGTTCGGGTGGCGACAGGGGTCACGGACACGCTCACAGCTCCAGTTCGTCGGCGACCGCCCGCAGCAACGCGGCGGTCTTGGCGGCTGCCTTGGCGTCGGGGTGGCGACCGTGACGGTAGCCGTTCCCCAAGCCGTCGAGCAGCTTGATCAGGTCTTCGGTGAGACGAGCGAGGTCCTCGGGCTTCTTGCGCTGCTGCTTCGACAGCGACGGCGGTGCATCGATCAGGCGCAAGGACAGGGCCTGCTCACCTCGGCGCCCCTCGGCGACCGACACCTCGACCTTCTGCCCCGGCTTCACGATGGTCACCCCCGAGGGCAGCACACTGCTGCGGAAGTGGACGTCGCCGCCCTCGTCCTTGGTGATGAAGCCGAAACCCTTCTCGGCGTCGTAGAAGCGCACCTTGCCGATGGCCACGTCGAAACTCCTGCTCTGGCCGGTCCCCCGGCGGTCAACTGAACGCTCATCCTACCCCGCAGCCGTTGACCTCGCCCACCCGATTGTGCGCACCGCCGTTGAGCGCCCTGCGAACCGTGCACGCCTCAAAGTGAGCACCCGTTCACGTCATCCCCGCAGGGGTTCTAGTCTGGTGTCAGCCCGCGCCACCAGGCGACGTCGGGACCGCTTCCTCCCCCCTCTGTGTGCCTCATGACCACTGCTGTCCCCACCCTTCCCCTCTTTCGTCGCGGCGCCCTCGGCGAACCGGGTTTCGCTCGCTACCTGACAGCCATGCTGCAGGGGGCAACCGGCTACTGGATCGCCCGCATCGCCCAGGACTGGCTGCTGTTGAAGCTGACCGGTGACGTCACGGCCGTCGGTACGGCTGCCGCCCTCCAGTTCGGCCCGATCCTGCTGTTCGGCCTGTGGGGTGGGGTGCTCGCCGACAAGTTCAACGTGCGCGGGCTGATCGCCGGCGCCCAACTGATGCAGGCGGCCGGGGCCTTCGCGGTCGGCACCCTGGCCCTGCTCCACCTGGTCGAGCCCTGGCACATCTACGCCGCCGCCACGATCACGGGCCTGTCCGCGGTGGTCGAACAACCGGCCCGCTCGTCGATGATCGTGCAGTTGTCGGGACGACACATCGCACAAGGCCTGTCGATGAACTCCATCGCCTTCCAGGCCGCCGGCTTCTGGAGTCCGCCGATGTCGGCCGCCATGGTGGCGGCGATCGGCCCGGGCTTCGCGTTCTGGATGAACGGTCTGGGTTGCTGCATCACCGCTGTGCTGCTGTTTCGGGCGCCGACCGCGGATCCCGTACCGCGCGAGGACGAGCGGATCACGCTGCGCGAGGGCCTGCGCACCATGCGCGAGACCACCGAGATCGGTTGGACGATGGTGCTGCTGGCCAGCGTCTCCCTGCTGGCCCTGGCGATGCCCCTGGTCTTCGCCGGGATGGCGAACGAGGTGTTCCACAGCGGCATCCCCGGGTACTCGGTGTTCAACTCCGTGATGGCCGCCGGCTGCATCGTCGGTTCC
This sequence comes from Aestuariimicrobium sp. T2.26MG-19.2B, assembly GCF_950101875.1. Taxonomy (NCBI): domain Bacteria; kingdom Bacillati; phylum Actinomycetota; class Actinomycetes; order Propionibacteriales; family Propionibacteriaceae; genus Aestuariimicrobium; species Aestuariimicrobium sp. T2.26MG-19.2B. Next base: position 536,270 of record NZ_CATNLW010000001.1, read on the forward strand.
CTGCTCGCGGGACGAACCCGTGGCAAGGCACGACTGCGCCATTTGGTCGGCCTGCTGTGGATCTCAGCCTGCTTCCTCGCGATCGGCGCCGTCGCTCCCTCACCCCTGCTCTATGCCGCGGTGATCGTGGTGCACTCGGTGACCATCACCTGCTTCCAGTTGCTCAGCAATGCCCTGGTGCAGATGAGCGTCGACCCGGCGGCCCGCGGCCGGGTGATGGGCCTGTACCTGTTGATCGCCTTCGGCGGCATGAGCCTGTCGCAGCCCCTGGTGGGCCTGCTGGTCGACGGCGTCGGTCCGCGCCTGGCCCAGTTGGTGCTGGCAGGACTGCTCGCCGTGGGCACCGTCCTGTCGTCGCTCGCCATCGGACGATTCACCGGTCAGACGGTGCGGGTCAGCCGGCGGGGGCTGCGGATCCAGGATCCGGAGGTGCCCCGGTTCGTCCGGATGGCACTGCGTGACGCCTCGGTCGCGGTCGAACGGGCCGGGCAGACGGTCGAGCGGGCCGAGCGGGCACCGCTTCGTCCGTTGCCGAAGGTGACCGACCACGAACCACCCGCCTGAGGCCGGAGGGCCGCAGTCGCCGGACCGGTCCCCATCGGGGGGCCGATCAGTGGGGGGTTGTTCAGCGCGGGCTGGTCAGAGCCCGGGAACCTGCTGCCACTCGGGCAGGTGCTCGAAGATGTCGCGGTAGTAGCCGTCGAAGGTGAGCTTGGACGCGGCCGCCTCGTCGACCACCACCACCGCATTGCGGTGGAATTGCATCACCGAGGCCGGGCACATGCTGGTCACCGGTCCCTCGACAGCGGCGGCGATGGCGTCGGCCTTCTTGGTGCCGGTGGCCACGAGCACCAGACGGCGCGCGTCCATGATGGTGCCCAGTCCCTGGGTGACGCAGTGGGTCGGCACCTTCACGTCATGGCTGAAGAAGCGCTCGTTGTCCTGCCGGGTGCGGGCCGTGAGGGTCTTGATGCGGGTCCGTGACTGCAGCGACGAGGTGGGCTCGTTGAAGCCGATGTGTCCGTTGGAGCCGATCCCGAGGATCTGCACGTCGATGCCCCCGGCGGCGACGATCTCGTCCTCGTACCGCTGACAGGCGGCTTCGATGTCGGTGGCCATGCCGTCGGGCACGTGCACCAGGTCGGGGTTCATCCCACAGGGCACCGTCACCGTGGTGCGGATGGTCTCGGCGTAGCTCTGTGGGTGCGAGGGCGGCAGGCCCACGTACTCGTCCAGCGCGAAGGCCCTGGTGCCGGACAGATCGATCCGTCCCGCGCGGTTCAGCGCCGCCAACTGGTCGTAGATCCGCAACGGGGAGCTGCCCGTGGCCAGTCCCAGTACCGGCTGGGGACGCTTCGCCAGCGCTCCCACGATCCGTCCCGTGGCGGTACGCGCCACCACGTCGGCGTCGGCACAGATGATGACTTCCATCGCACCTCCTCAGGGCGAGCTTGACGCGACCCAGCATGGCAGTGGGCCCGCCACGGGTGCCTCCCCGGCAGGGCAAGCGCGCAGGGACGATGAACGCTGCCCCCACTAGACTCTTCGACATGGCTGACTGGCGAGACGGCGCGGAATATGCGCCCCGGGAGCGCCCCGACGGGTTCGCTACCCCGCGCACCCCTCCGCTGAGCGTCGCCCCGGAGCCCCCACACCTGGCGGACGGCCTGCCCGCCCAGGGGCCGGAGGCGTTCGAGCCCGCTCCGGCCCCCACCCCACCGCTCGATGCCTTGGTTCCCTCCAGCGCACCCAAGCGTGACCCGCACCTGCCGTTCGGCTCGGGCATGAGCATCCACGAGGGGTCGGCCTGGGGATCGGCCCATGCTGCGCCCGGGAGGACCGACCGGGCCTGGGACCCGACCCAGCCGATGGTCACCAGCCACAACTTCGGGCCGCTGTCGGGATCTTCGCCCCACGTGTCCTCAGGCACGCCGGGGCAGGCCTGGGCCCCGCCTGACCCGACCACCCAGTACCCCCCTCCCGGGAACGCTGTCAGCCAGCAGTTCCCGACGAACGGCCCATCGGCCGCCACCGGCCAGTTCTCCCCCTCCGGCTCGTACCCCACACCAGGACCGCTCCCGCTGCAATGGGAACCCCAGTCCCGACCGCCCGCTGCGGGCAACGGGCTGATGACCGTGGTGAGGACCGCCGGCTACGCCCTGGTGATCGTGCTGCTCGCCGGCATGCTGATTCGTCCGCTCTCGTTCGTGCTGCTGCTGTCGGCGGTCGCGCTCTCGGCGATGGCGCCGGTGGCCAAGCAGACCCTGGTGCGGGTCGGGGCGATCGGCGCGGCGGCCGCGCTGGTGCTGGGGCTGCTGGTTCCCGGTGACCGGGACACCATCGACGCGGTCTTCGAATGGGCGCAGTTCGCCTGCTTCGTGGTGCTGGGTGCTGACCTCTACGTCGTCTGGAAGTACCTCGGGAAGGCCAGGACCTGACGACCCCGCCCGCGAGCGCCACCGCTCCGAGGTCGATCGCCGATGTCGTGCGTTCCCTCGACCAGACCCAGTTGACGACCCTGCTGCGGCTGCGGCCGGATCTGGCGCTGCCCAGGCCCGACAGCGTCGCCGAGGTGGTCGAACGGGCGTCCACCCATGCCTCGACGCGCGCGGCCATCGATGCCCTGGACACGTGGCAACGGCGCGTCTGCCACGCGCTGGCCGCCTCACCCGATCTCATCTCGGTGCGCCAACTGGCCGCGTTGTTGGGCGGCGACCGGGGTGCGGTCGAGCACGCGGTGGCTGCGCTACGCGACCGCGCCCTGGCCTGGGGGGACGACAACCACCTGCGCGTGACCCAGGCAGTCCGGTCGTGCTTCGGCACCCATCCGGCGGGTCTGGCCCAACCGAGCCCTTCACCTCTTCCCGACGCAGAGATCGACCGGTTGGTGCGTGAGGCCGGACCCGAGGCCGAGCCGGTGCTCGACCAGCTGCTCTGGAACAGTCCTGTCGGCCGGGTCAGCGGCGCCGACCGGCCGGTACGGCTCGAGCAGGCAACCAGCCCCACAGAACGGTTGTTGGCGCTGAAACTCCTGCGACCGGTCGACGCCGAGACGGTGGTGCTGCCCCGGGAGGTGTCCCTGAGGCTGCGCGGGGGAAGACTCTTCCGCCAACCCGTCGCCACCCAGGTACCCGGATGGCCCGCCGCCCAGGAGTCACGGGTGGTCGAGGCGGCCGGTCTCGGCACGGCGCAGGCGCTGGTGCACTCCGTGGCCGCCGTGATCGACGAGGTCGAGCGGACGAGCCCGCGACCACTGGCCACCGGTGCCTTCAGCCGCCGTGACCAGCAGAACCTCGCTCGGGCGACCGGCACCGGCGACGCGGTGGTCCTGCTGCTCCAGCTGGCCCACCGTCTGGGCCTGGTGGGACGCGGCGGCACGGCGTGGCTGCCCACGGTGACGTTCGACCAGTGGCTGGGCACGGGTCCGTTCGTCCGGTGGCAGGGGCTGGTGAAGGCCTGGCTCGACCTGGCCGGGTGGCCACTCGAGCCCGGTGCCCAGGCGGGTCGCGACGAGGTGACCAGTCCCGAACGTGGCCGGATCGCTGCCGCCCGCGAACTACGGTCGGCGCCGTCCGGGGCAGAGGTGACCATCGATCGGCTCGCGGAACGGTTGGCGTGGCACCATCCCACGTGGTCGCGGGTGGAGGTCGACCACGCAGCGGAGCAGACCCTGGCCGAGGCCGCCGAACTGGGGCTGGTGGCCATGGGACGCCGCACCAGCCTGTGGGAGGTGACCGAGGACCCCGGCTTCCCCGAGGCCACCGATGGGTTCCTGGTGCAGTCCGACCTGACGGCCGTGGCCCCCGGACCGCTGCGGATCGACGTGCTCCGCCAACTCGATCTGGTGGCCGACCGCGAGTCACCCGGACCGGCGACCGTGCACCGATTCACCTCCTCGTCGGTGCGCAGGGGCCTCGATGCGGGGTGGACGGGCGACGCGCTGCTGGATTGGCTCACCGCGCACTCCGCCACCCCGATCCCCCAGCCTCTGCGCTACCTCGTCGGTGACGTGGCCAGGCTGCACGGGGCGATCCGGGTGGCCAGCGTCGGCGCCCTCCTGACCATCGCCGACGGGGCGACCATGCAGGCGCTGTTGCGACACCCGCAGGCGGCATCACTGGGCCTGCGGCAGGTGGCACCCTCGCTGGTCGCCGCCCGCGCGGAGGCGGCCGAGGTGGTCGAGGTGCTGCGTGAACTGGGCCACGCCCCCGTCGCCGAGGACGAGCGTGGCGCTGTCGTGCCCACCCCCCCAGCGAGACGCCTCAAGCAGGTCGCCGTACCCAGGTCGACCAGGCAGCCGGTGCCCTCCTCCGACCAACTGCGACAACTGTCAGCCGAACTGCTGGCACCCAGCACGTCGGTGCAGGCCGCAGTCGACGCCGAGGCGATGGTGGCGGCCCTGCTGGAGGCACAGACAGCGGGCACCTGGGTGAACCTGACCAGGGTGGACGACTCCGGCCGCCGCGGCCGGATGCGGGCGAAAGTGCTGGCAGTGGCCTCGGGGCAGGCCCGACTGGTGGAACCCGGCAAGGGGCAGTCGTTGGTGGCGCTGTCGAGGATCGTGCGCGTCGAGCCCTGACCGCGCCGCCGCGCAGTTTCCGACGAGGTGCCCATTGTGCCAAGGGAGAACGTGACAGGGGGGTGCGGCCAAGCGGCGGGGGGATAATGGACGGCGATGTCGACACCCACCAATGGCCCCCTGATCGTCCAGTCCGACCGCACCCTGCTGTTGGAGATCGATCACCCCGATGCCCATGCCTGCCGGATCGCGATCGCACCGTTCGCGGAACTGGAGCGTGCCCCCGAGCACGTGCACACCTACCGGATCACCCCGCTGGGGCTGTGGAACGCCCGCGCCGCCGGCCATGACGCCGAACAGGTCGTCGACGCCCTGCTCACCTGGTCGCGCTACCCGGTGCCCAGTTCGCTGCTGATCGACCTGACCGAGACGATCGGACGATTCGGCCGCCTGCGCATCGAGAAGCACCCCACCCACGGTCTCGTGCTGGTCTCGACCGACAAGGCGGTGCTGGCCGAGGTGTTGCGCTCGGCGAAGGTGAAGGGCCTGGTCGGGGCACGCATCGATGACGACTCCGTGGTCGTGCACCCCTCGGAGCGGGGTCACCTCAAGCAGGTGCTGTTGACGCTGGGGTGGCCGGCCGAGGACTTCGCGGGTTACGTCGACGGCGAGGCCCACGAGATCTCGCTGGCCGAGGGCGAGTGGCACATCAGGCCCTATCAGACCCAGGCGGCCGAGTCGTTCCACCACGGCGGCTCGGGGGTCGTGGTGCTCCCCTGCGGGGCCGGAAAGACCGTCGTGGGCGCCGCCTCGATGGCGCTGGCCAAGGCCACCACCCTGATCCTGGTCACCAACACCGTTGCCGCCCGGCAGTGGCGCGACGAGCTGTTGAGGCGCACCACCCTGACCGCTGACGAGATCGGCGAGTACTCGGGGGCGGTCAAGCAGATCCGTCCCGTGACGATCGCCACCTACCAGGTGATCTCGACGAAACGGAAGGGCCAGAACCCCCATCTGGAGCTCTTCTCGGCCCGCGACTGGGGACTGATCATCTACGACGAGGTGCACCTGCTGCCGGCGCCCGTGTTCCGGATGACCGCCGATCTGCAGGCCCGTCGCCGATTGGGGTTGACCGCGACCCTGGTCCGCGAGGACGGGCGTGAGGGTGACGTGTTCTCGCTGATCGGCCCCAAGCGTTACGACGCCCCGTGGAAGGACATCGAGGCCCAGGGCTGGATCGCACCGGCGGACTGTGTCGAGGTGCGGGTGACACTGACCGAGGAGGAGCGTCTGCTGTGCGCGACGGCCGATCCCGACGTCCGCTACCGGCTGGCCTCCACCGCCGAGTCGAAGACCCACGCGGTGATCGACCTGGTCGAACGGCACCGCGGCCAGCCGACGCTGGTGATCGGCCAGTACGTCGACCAGCTGCACGACCTGGCCGAGAAGCTCGACGCGCCCGTCATCACCGGCGAGACCTCCAACAAGCAACGCGAGGTGCTCTACCAGCAGTTCCGCGACGGCGAGATCGGCCTGCTGATCGTCTCGAAGGTCGCCAACTTCTCCGTAGACCTGCCCACCGCGGAGGTCGCCATCCAGGTGTCGGGCGCCTTCGGGTCACGGCAGGAGGAGGCCCAACGGCTGGGACGGATCCTTCGTCCCAAGGACGGGCTGGTGGCCAGGTTCTACGCGCTGGTCAGCCGGGACACCGTCGACGCCGAGTTCGCCCAGCACCGGCAGCGGTTCCTGGCCGAGCAGGGCTACAGCTACCGGATCGTCGACGCCGAGGACCTCGACCAGCTCGACCAGTTGTCCGACTGACGCTCCCCAGGAGCACGAGGTCCCGCCAGGACGGGGTCCGTCAGTGGACCGCGGCGGGTACCCGCCAGGCCCGGACGGCCAACACGACCAGCAGCACCAGCACGCAGGTCGCCAGCAGGTTGATGCCGACGAATCCCTGCCACGCCAGCACGGTGCCTGCCGAGGCCGTGATGGCTGCGGCCCCGAAGTTCATGAACGTGTCGACGGTGCCCTGCATCGGCACCTTCAGTTCTGGCTCGACGGTCTGGGCGACCAGCGTCGACCCGGCGATCAGCGTGCACGACCAGCCGATGCCCAGCAGCGCCAGGGCGGGGATGAGCCGCACCAGGTGGGACTGCCCCAGCGCGTCGAGGATGCCGACGGCGAAGGCGACCAGGAAGATGCCCATGCCGAGCACGATCACCCGCTGGGCCCCCCACCGGTCGACCAGCCATCCCACCAACGGGGAGAGTCCGTACATGCCCAGGATGTGACTCGAGATCACGATGCCGACGATCTCCAGGCCCATCGCGTGGTGGTACATGTGCAACGGGGTCATCACCATGACCACGGTCATCATCATCTGACCGGTGATCACCGCCACCATGCCGAGCAGCACGACGGGATGGCGCCACGCCACCAGCAGGCACTCCTTCATCGAGACGTTGCGGTGCACCCCGGGCTGGTGCAGGGGACGCTGCGGTTTGCGCATGCTCACCGTGACCTGGGCCGCGAGCACGAAGGCCGTCACCGAGAAGAGGTAGGGACCCACCAGATGGTTCAGCCCGAGGGCCCGGCCCAACGCCGCCCCGGGTGCCGACAACTGCGGTCCCGCCACCGATCCCACGGTGGTGGCCCACACCACGACAGACATGGCCCGGGCGCGCATGTGCTCCGGGGCGAGGTCGGTGGCTGCGTAGCGGGACTGCAGGCCCGAGGCCGTGGCGGAGCCGAACAGCGTCAACCCGAGGAACAACAGCACCGGCTGCCCGATCTGCACCCCGGTCAGGATGAGCACGGCCCCGAGGGCGCCCAGACCGAAACCGAGCCCGAGAGCCACGCGTCGTCCACGCAGACGAGCGAGGCGTGACAGCGGGAAGGCAAGCAGTCCGGCACCGATGACGGTGGCGGTCTGCGCGAAACCGGCCAACTGGGTGCTCCCCGAGGTCTCCTCGACCAGCACCGCGCCCACCGCCACCCCGGACGCGATGCCGACACCCGAGAGCAGTTGGGCCAGCGCGAGCCGCCACTGGTTGGCTCCGAAGGCCGGGTCGACGGGTTCGACCGCTGCCTGCTCCTGGAGGGCGGTGGTGCCGGTCACGGGGTGCCTCCTCGGCATGATCAGGGTGGCGGGCGAGGGCTCCAGCCTCGACCTGTGGGACGTGCACGTGAACGGCCGATCGCGTCCCGATCGGGACGCGATGGGCTGTTCAGCTGCACATCCTGCAGGTTCTCGCCCGTGCGAACTCTAGTGAGCATCCTCGAGCGGCGCATGAGCGGTCCGGCATCGCGTCACCCCGGGCGAGCGTCAGCTTGTATGGTTACAAACGCATCTGGCACGCCCACCTGGAGACCCGCATGGCAACGACGCCCCCCGCCTCGCCCACCCCCCTGAGCCATCTCGAGGGCCGCATCCTGTTCGGGGCGGCCTACTACGCCGAGTACCAGCCCCAGGGCATCGCCGCGGCTGTCGACCGTGATCTCGACCTGATGGTCGAGGCCGGTTTCACGGTCATCCGGGTCGGCGAATCGGTGTGGTCGACCTGGGAGCCTCGTCCGGGTGAGTTCGACCTCGACTGGTTGCAGCCCGTTCTCGACGGGGCCCACGCCCGCGGCATCGGCGTCATCCTCGGCACCCCCACCTACGCCGTCCCTCCGTGGTTGGCTCGGCTGCACCCCGAGATCGCCGCGGTCCATCGTGATGGCACCCGCGCCGCCTGGGGTGCCCGTCAGGAGATGGACTACTCCCACCCCACGTTCCGCCGGTACGCCGAACGGGTCGTCCGCGCCATCGCCGCCCGTTGGGCTGACCACCCGGCCGTGATCGGCTGGCAGGTCGACAACGAGCCCAGCCAACAGTTGCCCCACAACGCCCACGTGATCGAGGGCTTCCGTGAGTGGCTGCGCGGCAGGTACGGCACCGTCGAGGCACTCAACGAGGCGTGGGGTCTCGTCTACTGGTCGCACCGGCTCAGTGAGTGGGCCGACCTGTGGGCACCCGCGGGCAATGCCCAGCCCCAGCATGACCTGGAGTGGCGCCGCTACTCCGCCGAGCTGGTCACCGAGTTCATCGGGTGGCAGGCCGACCTGGTGCGCGAACACGCCCGGCCCGACCAGTTCGTCACCACGTGCATCTCGTACCCCCGACCCGGCATCAGCGACGACCAACTGGTCGAGCGACTCGACGTCACGGCCGGCAACCCCTACTACCGCATGCAGGACGGCCTGTCGTCGGCCGTCGACCCTGCTGCGGACGCCGGCTGGTGGACCAATGGGCCGTCCGCCCTGTTCACCCAGGCCGACCGTCTGTGGTCGTCGGCCCAGGCACCGTTCCTGGTGACCGAGACCGATGCCCAGTCGATCGGCGGCCACGCCGACCAGTACCCGCCCTATCCGGGTCAACTGCTGCAGGCCGGCACCGCCCTGGTTGCCCGCGGCGCCCGGATGGTGGAGTACTGGCACTGGCACACCCTGCACTTCGGCGCCGAGACCTACTGGGGCGGAGTGATCCCCCACAGCGGACGACCCGGTCGTGTGTACCGCGAGGTCGCGGAGTTGGGACGACTGCTGGGCAGGCTCGGCCCCGCGCTCGAGGGTTACCGTCCCGACGCCGACGCGGCCGTCATCTGGTCGACGGACTCCAAGTGGACCTTCGAGTTCGCCGGACCCCTGGTCAGCACTGGTGGGGTCGACGGGTTCACCCATCCCGACCGCCGAGCCTACGAACGCATCGTCAACGGCTTCGTCGACGGCGCTCGGGCAGCCGGACTGCAGCTGACCTTCCTCCACGATCGCCAGTTCGTCGCCACCGACCCCTCGCAGTGGGTGGAGCGTTACCCGGTGCTGTTCGCCCCGGCCGTCTACGTCGCCGACGACCACCTGCTCGACCGGCTCCGCCGCTACGCCGAGGCAGGCGGCCATCTGGTCGTGGGACCCCGCACCGGGTACGCGGACGAGTTGGCGCGTGCCCGTCAGGCCGTGGCGCCCGACCGCCTCTGGCAGGCCGCAGGGGTCTGGTACGAGGAGTACTCCACCCTGCCCGAGCCGGTGGCGGTGACCGGGACCTGGGATGACCAGGCAGGCACCGAGACCACCCTCGGGCGAGCCACCAAGTGGGCCGACGGTCTGCTGCCCGGCGCACCCACGGGGCTCGAGGGCGAGTCGGCCGAGGTGCTGGCCGGCTACCAGCACCCCTTCCTGGGCAGCTTCGCGGCGGTCACGACCCGCGAACACGGACGCGGCAGGATCACGGTGGTCGGCACCATCCCCGATCTGGCGCTGGGCGCGAAGGTCGCCCGGTTCGCCCAGCCCTCACCGATCGCCGAGCCATGGCACGCCCCCAGCCAGGTCACGGTCACCTCCGGCACCAGCGACACCCACCAGCGCGTCTGGTTCGTCCACAACTGGTCGTGGGACGAGGTCACCATTGGCCTGCCGACCGATCTCGATGAGGTGACCGACCTCGCCGACGGGAGCACCCTCACGGCGGGCGACGACCTCGTGCTCGGACCGTGGTCGGTACGGGTGCTGGGAGAGCCACGCGGCTGAGCCCACCCGCAGGGCATCCACCCCCGCCGAACGGCCGGTCGCCAGGTCCCGCCCGCCGTCGCGGGCGCTGGAGTAGACTGTCGCGTCTGCTCCAGAACTCGCGGGGCCCTCTGAGGGTGCCGACGCGGGTCGTCCGTCGGGTGGTCCCGCCGGACATGCTCACCGTCCGTCGACCGGAGGACCCCGCATGTCTGCCCCCACACCACCCAGCGACGCCAACCCTGACCTGGCCGCCGAACGCACCCACCTCGCCCGTGCCCGCGAGGCACTGGCCCAGATGAGGACCCAGACCAGCGACTGGCGCACCGTCACCGGCGCCAACCACGTCAGCACCCAGTACCTCAAGCAGATGCTGTACCGCCGGGCGGAGTCACTGGTCGACAACCCGGCGGTGCCCCTCTTCTTCGGGCGCATCGACTACGCCGCCTCCCTGGGCGCCGAACGCGACGAAGTGGTGCACGTCGGCCGACGACACGTCTCGGCCGGGCTCGGCGAGGACCCGCTGGTGATGGACTGGCGGGCCCCGATGGCGCTGCCCTTCTACCGGGCCTCGTCCGTCGACCCGATGCAGTGCTCGCTGCGCCGACGGTTCGGCTTCCGCGACGGGCAGATCACCGCCTTCGAGGACGAACCGCTCACCGCCGGGGCTGCCACGGGCACCTCGCAGATCCTGCAGGACGAGATCGAACGCCCCCGAACCGGGCCCATGCGCGACATCGTGGCAACCATCCAGCCCGACCAGGACCTGCTGGTGCGCACCTCGCTGGACCAGTCGATGGCGATCCAGGGCGCGCCCGGCACCGGCAAGACGGCCGTCGGACTGCACCGCGCGGCCTTCCTGCTCTACGCCTTCCGCACCCAGTTGTCCCGGTCAGGGGTGCTGGTGGTGGGGCCCAATGCGTCGTTCCTCAGCTACATCGGCGACGTGCTGCCGGCACTGGGTGAGATCGACACCGACCAGCAGACGGTGCAGAGCCTGTGCGAGGCGTCGTCGGGAGTACGGGCGGTCACCGCGGACGAATCGGTGCGCGCTCTGCTCCTGGGCGATGCCCGGATGGCCGAACTCCTGCACCGGGCCGTGTGGAGTCACGTCTGCCTGCCCACTGACCTACTCGCCGTCAAGGTCGGGCACCGAGTACTCAGGGTGCCGGCCCCCCACCTCGCGCAGGCCGTCGAGGGGGTGCTCAGCCGCGGCGTCCGCTACGAAGCGGGGCGGGTGATGCTGCCCCAGAGGCTCGCCCACCAGGTGCTGCTCCGCCTCGAACTGCAGGGCGAGACCACCGACGACCGGCTGCAGAACCAGATCGCACGCTCCCCCGCGGTGAAGGCGATGGTGAAACAGGTGTGGCCCCAGCTCAAGCCGACGGCGTTGTTGCACCGCCTGTTCACCGATGCCGAGTTCCTCGCCACGCTCGCCGAAGGTCTGTTCTCGGCAGAGGAGCAGACCGTGCTGCTCGACCGGATGCCCCGCAAGTCCCCCGCCGGTCGGTCGTGGACGCTGGCCGAGGTGGTCTGCCTCGACGAGATCGTCGACCTGCTCGAACGAACCCCCAGCCTCGGGCACGTCATCATCGACGAGGCCCAGGACCTGTCGGCCATGATGCTGCGAGCCGTCGGGCGGCGCGCCTCCACGGGATCGGTCACGCTGCTGGGCGACCTCGCCCAGGCCACCACCAGTTGGGGCTCGACCAGTTGGTACGAGGCCCTGACCCACGTGGGGCATCCCGAGGCACTGGTCAACGAACTGGTCGAGGGATTCCGGGTCCCGGGTGACGTCATCGACTACGCGGCCCGCCTGCTTCCGGTCATCGCGCCCGGACTCACGCCACCGCGTTCGATCCGGCATGCGCGGGGTGAATTGGTCTTCGAGCTCACCGATGACCTGCTCGCGGCCCTCGCCGAGAGGGTGCAGCTGGTGTCGGCTCGCGAGGGGATGATCGGCGTGATCGTGCCCGACACGATGGTCGACCCGGTGTCGTCCGCCCTCAGGGTGGAGCACGTGGTGCTGGGCCGCGATGACGCCCCGCAGACGAGTGAACCGGACGAGGCCGACGCCCGGCAGGTGGAGGCCGCCCGACAGGTGCCGGTCGAGGTCGTGCCGGCCAGTCTGGCCAAGGGTCTCGAGTTCGACCACGTCGTGCTGGCCGAACCGGCCGGGATCGTGGCGGGAGAGTCCGACGAACTGACCGGGCTGCGCAGGCTCTACGTCTGTCTGACACGAGCGGTGACCAGTCTGGCGATCGTCCATGCGCAGCCCCTGCCACGGCAGTTGGGGTGAGGGTTGTCGCGGGTCGCGGGTCGCGGGTCGCGGACCGTGTCGGCAGCCGGGCGACACCTGCCAGCAGTCGCGATCGGTGTCTGGAGCCGACCATCCCCGTGTGACCCGAGCATCCCCGTGTGACCCGAGCATCCCCGTGTGACACAGTGACCCTCACGATCTGACCGAGACCAGGACGGGTGAGCATGAGCAAGGAACCGGACGCCGACCCGGGCGACGGCCGCGACGAGACCGTCAACGAGCGGATGGACCGCAACTGGACCGACATCCTGCAGGAGGTGCGGGCCACCCAGACGGGTACCCAGGTGCTTGCCGGTTTCCTGTTGTCGGTCGCCTTCCAGCCAAAGTTCGGAGCACTCGACCAGTTCCAGCGCGCGACCTACCTCATGCTCGTGCTGACTGCGGTGATCACCACGGTGCTCGCGCTGGCCCCGGTCAGCCTGCATCGCTCACTGTTCCGCAAGCAGGTGAAGCCGCGGCTGGTGCGGCTGGGGCACCTGTGCCTGCGCGCCAGCCTGGTCGGAGTCGCCATGATCCTCTGCGCCACCGTGCTGCTGGTCGTCGATGTCGCTGCGGGCCGAGGGTGGGCGCTCGGCGCGACCAGCCTGGTGGTGCTGCTGGTGGTGGGTGTCGCCCTGCTGCCGCGGGTGGTCACCCTCGTCCCCCACGATCGTGGTCGGTGAGGGACTCGGGACGTTGAGGCGCTCGCGAGGTTGAGGGCAGGGTGTTGACTTGGCGCCATGTTCGCCGTACCCGATCAGTCCGGACTCACCGCCGTCGTCACCGGAGCCAACTCAGGCACAGGTTTCCACACAGCCAAGGGGCTGGCCGCGGCCGGGGCCACAGTGGTGCTCGCCTGCCGCAACGTCGAGCGGGGTCAGCGGGCGCTGGACGAGATCCGGCACGCCCTGCCGGACGCCGACCTGGAACTGCGGATCGTCGACCTGGCGAGCCTCGCCTCCGTCCGCGCCTTCGTCGAGTCCTTCACCGAGGACCATGACCATCTCGACCTGCTGGTCAACAACGCAGGGGTGATGACGCCGCCGCAACGGATCGAGACCGAGGACGGGTTCGAACTGCAGATGGGCAGCAACTTCTTCGGTCCGTTCGCCCTCACGGTGGGGTTGCTGCCGGTGCTGCGTGAGTCCCCCGCGCCCCGGGTGGCCACGATGGCCAGCGGGATCGCCCGCATCGGCCGCATCGACTTCGGTGACCTCCACTGGACTCGCCGGCGGTACCGTCCCGAACAGGCCTACGCCCAGTCGAAACTGGCCGACGTCCACCTGTACCGACAGCTCGCGGCCATCGCCGGCCGTCGCGGCTGGGCGCTGCGCAGTGTCGGTGCACACCCCGGTTACGCCCTCACCAACCTGCAGACCTCCGGCGCCAGCCTGGGTGAGGGCAGCAGCCTGATGGAGCGGATCACGTCGGTGGGCGCCCGGTTCGGGCAGTCGGCCGAGATGGGGGCCCAGCCCCTGCTGATGGCCGCCACCTCACCCACCGCGTCGTCCGGGGACTACTTCGGCCCCACGGGGGCCTTCGGAATGCGAGGTGCTGCCGGGCCGGCCAGCCTGAACGCGCGGATGCGGGACGACGTGGTGGCCGCACGGTTGTGGGCGGTCTCGGAGCAGCTCACCGGGGCGCGAGTCGCCTGACGGTCTGCGTCGCGGTCGTGCGGTAGTGGTCGAGCAGGTCTGGTCGACGGTCGATCGCCCAACGGACGAGGTCGAGCGCCTGCAGCAGTTCCAGCCTCGGCAACCCGCGAGCCACCTCCTCGGGGTCGATGCCGAACCCGGCGGCGAAGTCCTCCGCGAGGTGCGGGAACCGCCCCCGCTGCAGGTGAACGAGGTCACCCCAGGGAACGGGGCCGGTGGCGGCCGATCCCCAGTCGAGCAGCACCAGTTCGCCATCCGGCGCGACCAGCACGTTCCCTGGGTTCAGGTCACCGTGGAACAACCCGTGGTGCTGACCCACCGGGTTCGTGGACGAGACCCAGTCCGTCAGCCACTCGAGGTCGCCGGCGCGGTAGACGCCCAACTCGAACAGCGGGTCGTCCTCACCCAGGGCCACGAGGTTGTGGTGCACGTGCTGGGCCCAGGCGCTGGTGAGGTCCCGACCGAATCGGCTGAAGAGCTGTCCCGGGGCGTCGTGCAGCGGAATCCGCGCCAGCGCAGCCGCGCAGTCGCCGAGCCGTTGCCACAACCGGGGCGTCGCCTCGTCCGGGTGCTCTCCCGGCATGCGTTCCTGAACCTGGTAGGGCACCGACAGCGGGTCTGCCCCGGCCGCGCCTGCCCCCGTCCCCCACGTCCGGAACTGGCCGACCGCGAGCACCCGGGGAGTGACCACTCCGGCAGCCTCGGCTGCCCGGGAGCACCACGCTTCCTTCGCGAACTCGTCCACGTCGGTGACGGTTCCGCGCAGGGGGTCGCGGGAGAAACGGATGACCGCCTCGGGGGTGCCGAACACGTGGTTGGTCTGGCCCTCCGTCAGGTGGTCGAGGGGCCCTTCGAGGCCGTGGCGTGCGGCGATCGCGGCAGCCAACGCGCGCGGATCCGAGCGGCTCGTGTCATGCATCGCCGACTGACGCTACCGTGCAGGACGAGCGTTCGCGCCCATCATTGCCAGCCTCCCGGGAGACCACGTGCCACTCGCCGCCTGCCCCACCCCTCCGATGGGCTGGAACTCCTGGAACGCGTTCCGCACCCGCATCGACGAGCAGCAGATCGTGTCGATGGCCGACGTGATCGTCTCGACTGGTCTGCGTGACGCTGGCTACCAGTACCTGGTCGTGGACGACGGCTGGCAGGCGCCGCGGCGCTCGTCCGGTGGCAACCTTCAGCCCGACCCGGCGCGATTCGGCCAGGGCATCGACTGGTTGGCCGACCAGGTGCACCAGCGCGGGCTCAAGCTAGGCATGTACCTCGCACCGGGTCGCGCGACCTGCGCCATGATCTACGACGCCTACCCCGGCGAGGGGCTGGGCAGCTTCGGTCATGAGGCCGACGACCTCGCCGCGTATGGGGAGTGGGGTGTGGACTACCTGAAGTACGACTGGTGCGAGGCCTGCCGCGATGACACCGGGCTGAGTTACCGGGGCGCCTTCGAGAAGATGGGCCAGCTCATCGCGGACTCCCCGCGGGAGTTCGTGTACTCGATCAGTGAGTACGGTCGGACGAACCCGTGGGAGTGGGCGCCCGGCTTGGCGAACCTGTGGCGGACGACGCCCGACATCGACCCGAGCTTCAGCTCCGTCCGGGGGATCGCCGACGCCCAGCGTGGCCTGGAGCGGTGGTCGCGTCCGGGAGCGTGGAACGACCCGGACATGCTGCAGGTCGGCAACCCCGGGCTCACCCTCGCCGAGTGCCGCGCCCACCTGGGTCTGTGGGCCCTCCTCGCGGCGCCCCTGATGGCCGGCAACGACATCCGCACCATGAACCGATCGGTGGCCCAAGTGCTCACCAATCCGCGGCTGGTGGCCATCGACCAGGACCCGCTGGGGCGACAGGGTCGCCGCATCCAGCGAGAGTTCCGATTCGACGTGTGGCTGCGCGAACTCTCCGGCGGACAAGTGGCCGTCGGGGTGCTCGGTTCCGGCGAGCGTGCCTCGGAGCCCACGACCCAGCCGCTGCGCGTCCAGGTGG
This sequence comes from Aestuariimicrobium sp. T2.26MG-19.2B, assembly GCF_950101875.1. Classification (NCBI taxonomy): domain Bacteria; kingdom Bacillati; phylum Actinomycetota; class Actinomycetes; order Propionibacteriales; family Propionibacteriaceae; genus Aestuariimicrobium; species Aestuariimicrobium sp. T2.26MG-19.2B. The sequence goes on from NZ_CATNLW010000001.1 coordinate 552,276, forward strand.
GCGATGGTCTGGTCCGTGTCGACAACGGCACCGAGAACGTCATCGAGATCGGGCACGACGGACCCGTCACCGAGGTCTGGTCGGGCGAGGCGACCTCTGAGGTCGTCATCGGCGCTCGCGACCTCGCCCTGTTCACCATCGGTTGAGCGCTGCGGGGGGCTCATCCGCTCCCCCGCGGCCCGGCCCGGTCGGGTACGACCGGGCAATCGTGCCGATCGTGTCGTCTGACGGGACTTGTTGCACCCCGGCCGCAATCTCTCGCTCCACGGCACACGATCCGCACGATTGGCTCGGCTGACCCCTCGGCGGACGCCCAGGGGGCCGAGGGTCTCAGCCCAGGTGGCGCACCTCGGTGTCGATCAGCGTGCGCCAACTGCGCACCAGACCGGAGTCGACCCACGCCTTGTACGAGCGGTCGGGTCGGGCGGGTGTGCCGATGTGGAACGCGCGGACCCCGGCTCGCACCAGCCACGGCACGTGTTCGGCTCGCAGTCCGCCGCCGGCCATGATCACCTGCGCCGCACCGGGTTCGTCCCTGGCCACCGCCAGCACCTCGTCCAACCCGTGTTCGAGACCGCGCGAGGAACCGGCGGTCAGCACCTGGTCGAACCCCGCGAAGCCACGCAGGGCAGCCCAGGCCTTGCGGTAGTCGAAGGCCCAGTCGATGGCGCGATGGAAGGTCCACGGCACGCCGATGCCCTCGGTCAGGCTGGTGACCACCTCGGTGTCGACCTCGCCCAGACCGTTGAGGAAGCCCAGCACCACACCGTCGGCGCCGGCGTCGACGTAGGCACCGATCAGACCTTTCAGGCGGGTGGCCTCGCCTCCGTCGGTCGACCAGCCCTCCCGCAGCCTCACCATCGGACGAATCTGGATCGAGGTGGCGGCTCGGGTGCGTTCGACCAGTGCGGGCTCCGGGGCCCTGCCCTCGTGGTCCATGGACCCGAGCAACTCGACCCGGTCGGCGCCACCCTCCTCGGCGCGACGGGCATCGTTCTCGTGGAGCGCGATCACTTCCAACAGTGCTGACATGGCACCAGTCTGGTGGAACTCCTGCTCCACGCCCGAAGCCTCGCCCGAAGGCGCAGAAAAACACCGGTGGGCGACCCCCACAAGGAGGGTCGCCCACCGGCGTTCGTACGGGTGGGGCTCAGCCCCGGAACGGCTGGATCAGAAGTCCATGCCGCCCATGCCACCGTCACCGCCGCCCGGGACGGGCGCAGCCTTCTCGGGCTTGTCAGCGATCACGGCTTCGGTGGTGAGGAACAGCGCGGCGATCGACGCGGCGTTCTGCAGTGCCGAACGGGTCACCTTGGCGGGGTCGATGATGCCGGAGGCGATCATGTCGACGTACTCGCCGGTGGCAGCGTTCAGACCGTGGCCGGCCTCGAGCGAGCCGACCTTCTCGACCACGACGCCACCCTCAAGACCGGCGTTGACGGCGATCTGGCGCAGCGGGGCGCCAGCGGCCGAGAACACGATCTGGGCACCGGTAGCCTCGTCGCCGGTGAGCCCGTCGACGTTGGCGGCCTTGGCGGCCTGGAGCAGGGCCACGCCACCACCGGCGACGATCCCCTCCTCGACGGCAGCCTTCGCATTGCGGACGGCGTCCTCGATGCGGTGCTTGCGCTCCTTGAGCTCGACCTCGGTGGCAGCGCCGACCTTGATCACGGCCACGCCACCGGCCAGCTTGGCCAGTCGCTCCTGCAGCTTCTCGCGGTCGTAGTCGGAGTCGGAGTTCTCGATCTCCTTGCGGATCTGCGAGACGCGGCCAGCGAGCTGGTCGGCATCGCCAGCACCGTCGACGATGGTGCACTCGTCCTTGGTGACGACCACGGAGCGGGCCTTGCCCAGCAGTTCGAGGGTGACACCGTCGAGCGACAGGCCGACCTCCTCCGAGATCACCTGGGCGCCGGTGAGGATGGCGATGTCGGTCAGCATGGCCTTGCGGCGATCCCCGAAGCCGGGAGCCTTGACGGCGATCGACTTGAAGGTGCCTCGGATCTTGTTCACGATCAGACCGGCCAGGGCCTCACCGTCCACGTCCTCGGCGATGACCAGCAGCGGCTTGCCCGACTGCATGACCTTCTCGAGCACGGGCAGCAGGTCCTTCAGGCTCGAGACCTTGGAGTTGACGATCAGCACGTAGGGGTCGTCGAGCACGGCCTCCATGCGCTCGGCGTCGGTGACGAAGTAGGGCGAGATGTAGCCCTTGTCGAAGCGCATGCCCTCGGTCAGTTCGAGGTCGATGCCGAAGGTGTTCGACTCCTCGACGGTGATGACGCCTTCCTTGCCGACCTTGTCCATCGCCTCGGCGATGACATCCCCGACACCGGGGTCAGCGGCCGAGATCGAGGCGGTGGCAGCGATCTGCTCACGGGTCTCGATGGGCTTGGCCTGCTTGAGCAGCTCGTCGGTGATCGCCTTGACAGCGGTCTCGATGCCCTTCTTGAGCTCGATGGGGTTCGCGCCGGCGGTGACGTTGCGCAGACCCTCGCGCACGAGCGCCTGGGCCAGCACGGTCGCCGTGGTGGTGCCGTCGCCAGCGACGTCATCGGTCTTCTTGGCAACTTCCTTGACCAGCTCGGCGCCGATCTTCTCGTAGGGATCCTCGAGCTCGATCTCCTTGGCGATCGACACACCGTCGTTGGTGATCGTGGGGGCGCCCCACTTCTTCTCCAGGACGACGTTGCGGCCCTTGGGGCCGAGGGTGACCTTGACCGCGTCAGCCAGGGTGTTCATGCCCCGCTCAAGACCGCGGCGGGCCTCAATGTTGAACTCAATGAGCTTTGCCATGGGGTAAGTCCTCCAGCGTCGGATACGTGTGCGTCAGGCATGGTGCCCGCGACGGACGGCCCATGGGGACCTCACCAGACCTGTCGGTGGCACTCGGACGCATCGAGTGCCAACTCATTTTTAGCACTCTCCCCATGCGAGTGCAAAGGATTCTCGAGTCCTGTGGACGCGCACCCGCACCGTCGCGGGTGGTGCGCTGGCAGCATGGAGGTCGTGACCCCCACCTCCTCCACCCGCACCCGCCCCTCGGCGATGGAACGGGTGCGCAACGTCGGCAACTGGGCCAACCTCTCCACCCCGATGGGACTGGCGATCGCCCGGGCCGGGGGAAGCCGGATCGTCCGCGGCCCGCGGGGGCTCACCCTGGCAGAGGGGTACCGACTCGGTTTCCCCATGGCTGGCGCCTTCACGGTGGGCAGCGTGGTGATCACCGCCCATCCGACCTGGGCCGCCGCCGAGGCGGCATGGCCCGGCACCCTGGAACACGAGGAGTCACACACGTGGCAGTGGACGCTGTGCCTGGGTGCACCCTTCCTCCCCCTGTACACCGCGGCCATGGGGTGGTCGTGGCTGCGCACTGGTGACCGCTCCTCGGCGAACGCCTTCGAACGGGCGGCCGACCTCGCGCTGGGCGGCTACGTCGAGCGGCCGCGCAGACCCCTCGCCGACGGGGTACGCCGACTGGTGGGGCTCAGCGCACGGACTTCAGGCGCCCGGCCGAACGGTGGTCACGGCGGGCGGCGCGCAGACGACGCAGGCGCTTGACCAGCAGCGGCTTGTGGGCCAGCGCGGCCGGGTCGTCCAGCAGTCGGTTGAGGATCTGGTGGTAGACGGTCGAGGTGATCCCGAATCGCTCCATGACCTCGGCGTCCTTGCCGCGGGGTGCAGCCCACCACGAGTCCTCGAAGTCCAGGATCGCGGTGTCGCGCTCGCTCAGGGCGGAGGCGTCGAGTGCGGTGCGGGGCTCGGGTGCGGCGGCTGACATGGACGTCATTCTAGGTCGGAATCACATGACTGTCATTAGCACCACGTGCACCCTCTTGATCCAGCCATCGCGGGGGCGGGCGGAGCACCAGCCGGCCGCGCGCAGCCGTCCCACAACCGGACGATCCGGGCGCCGGTGACCGCCGCCCCGTGCTTGGATGGGCCCATGAGCGACACCCCAGCGAACGTTTCCCTCGCGGCCCCACCCGTGGCCCCGGCGCCCGGTCCGATCACGCCCGTGACCGGCGAGAAGGTCCGCTGGGGGATCATCGCCCCGGGGCACATCGCCGAGAAGTTCGCCAAGGCAGTCACCTCCCTGCCGGACGAGGCCGAGCTGGTGGCCGTGGGTTCCCGTTCTGCCGAACGGGCTGCAGACTTCGCGGGACGCTGGGGCATCCCGCACTCCCACGGTTCCTACGCCGAACTGGTGGCCCGGGACGACCTCGACGTGGTCTACGTGGCCTCGCCACACAACCTGCACGGCGAGCAGGCCGAGTTGGCGATGCGCGCGGGCAAGCACGTGCTGGTCGAGAAGCCGCTGTCGGAGAGCCTTCACTCGTCACGCTCCATCATCGAGACCGCCGCGGATCAGGGGGTCTTCTGCATGGAGGCGATGTGGACCCGCTGCAACCCGTTGGTGATGCAGGCGCGGCAGTTGATCGCCGACGGCGCGCTGGGCGATCCCCGGTTCATGTGGTGCACCTTCGCCTTCCGTTTCGACGGGGACGACAGCCACCGCCTGCTCGACCCCGAGCTCGCCGGTGGGGCGATCCTCGATCTGGGCGTCTACCCCATGCACGCAGCCCACGTCCTGCTGGGCGCCCCCACCGGCATCACCGCTGAGGGCACCGAACACCCGCGGACGGGGGTGGACGCCACCTCGGTGGCCCACCTGACGTGGGACAAGCCCGGTGGCACCACCTTCGGCACCTTGGTCAGCTCCATCGATGCACGGGGCGACCAGCGGCTGAGCGTCTTCGGGACGAAGGGCCAGTTGGTGCTGGAGAACTTCCTCGCCCCCCTCGAGATGACCTTCACACCCGAGGGTGGGGAGCCACAGAAGTTCGTCACCCAGGACGCCGGCTTCCTCTGGCAGGTGCAGGAGGTGCATCGATGCCTGCGAGCAGGCAAGGCGGAATCGTCCGCGGTGCCCTGGCAGTCCTCGCTCGACGTGGCCGCACTGCTCGACCAGTGGCGCGCCGGCGTGGGCACCGGGACGGTCGGCCGATGAAGCTCATCACCGGTGTGGTCAAGGACTACGCCTGGGGGTCGACCGACTCGATCCCCACGCTGCTGCACACCGAGCCGACCGGGGAACCCCAGGCCGAGTACTGGCTCGGGGCGCACCTGGCCGGACCGGCCGTGGTCGAGGGTGACGGCACCCTCGACTCCTGGCTTGCCGACCACCCTGAGGCCCTGGGCGCCAGCAGTCGGGAGCACTTCGGTGACCGCCTCCCCTATCTGCTGAAGATCCTGGCCGCCGACCAACCGCTCAGCCTGCAGGCGCACCCCTCTCGCGAGCAGGCCGAGGCCGGGTTCGCGGCCGAGAACGAGGCCGGCATTCCCTTGGGTTCGCACCAGCGCACCTATGCCGATGACTGGCCCAAGCCCGAGATGATCGTGGCGCTCACCGAGATGGAGGCGCTCTGCGGCTTCCGCGACCCGCGCGAGACCGCAGACCTGTTCGACCGGATCGGTCCCATCCCGGGACTCGAGCAGGTGATCGGTCCGCTCACCCAACGCTCCGGCGACGCCGGCCTCGCGGAGACCTTCCTCGACGTACTCAGCCTCGACGACGGTCGGGTGCACCTGGTGAACGAGGTGGTCGCCGCGGCCGTCAATCACGTCGGCGACGAGGGCGAGGTGGGGCAGTTCGCGCGTACCGCCGTCGAGCTGGACGCCTTCCACCCCTCCTCCCCCGGGATCCTCGCCGCACTGCTGCTGAACCGGGTCCAGCTGCAACCGGGCGAGGCGATCTTCCTGCCGGCCGGCAACATGCACGCCTACCTCAGGGGCACCGGGGTGGAGATCATGGCGAACTCCGACAACGTGTTGCGTGGCGGCCTCACGAGCAAGCGCATCGACGTCGATGCCCTCGTCCAGGTGGTCGACTTCACCGCCGGACCCGTCGAGGTGCTCCGGGCCGAGCCAGAGTCCGACGGGCTGCTGCGCTTCCGCACCCCGGCACCCGAGTTCGCCCTCTGGCAGTTGGACACCCATGCCGACCACTCGGTGATGCTTCCCGCTCTCGACAGCGCCCGCATCCTGCTGGTGGTGGCGGGGCACGCCGCCGTGGCCACCGTGGGCGAGACCATCGAACTGGTGCAGGGCAAGGCGGTCTTCGTCCCGGCCGGTGAACAGGTGCAGGTCGACGGGAACTGTTCGGCATTCCTGGCTGCCGCTGGGGTCTGAGGCCCGGGTGGCCCGTGGCCCGGGGCAGCACGTGATGCTGGGCTTCTCTCAGTAAATGTCTTGGAGAAATTGAGGGGCCCGCCCCCCATGCGAACCGCTTCGACTGTAGCGTTCGAAGTGCGGGTCACCCTTCAACTCATCGCCCCACTCCCCCCGAGTGCTGGACGCCTCAACCCCCGGCCGAACCGAGGCTCCAACCTGGGACGAGTGCAAGGGTGACCCGCCGTATTCTTCCCTGGCAGTGTGCGGCGTGCGGGTTCTGAGACCGCGTCTGCGCTTCTGAGGGGGCCCTTTGCCCTCGTCCCGGACCGCTTGCCCGCGTTCCGCGCCAGCTGCCCTCACGAGGATCACTTGCCCTCGGAGTAGGACAGGGCAACTGCGCCGGACGAGGGCAACCGGTGCGCAAATGGGGCAAGCGGTGCGCAACAGGGGCAACCGCACGGGACGAGGGCAACCGCATCGGCGCCCACCCACGACGAGAGCCCCCTGCGGGAGTCGAACCCGCGACCCCCTGTTTACAAGACAGGTGCTCTGGCCGCTGAGCTAAGGAGGCGCTGCCCCACCGGTGACCCGGCGCGGGCTCGCACCATTGTGGCCCACCGCGGCCAGTGGCCGCGACCCGACCGCCGCAGCCGCCACGGAAGGTCCGTACCGACAGTCTCCGACGCATTCCGCTCCGAACTGGCTTGCCGATGGCCCTCCGGCACCCCATACCGGTCACAGCGGGAACGGGCTGCTGGATCGGGTCACCCGGTCGAGCCAAGTCCACCCCTAGGCGTTGCCCCGGAGCGAGCCCTGCAAGAATCACCGGGTGGCAGCCGAACAGAATCCCCCCACCCAGCCAACATCGACGCAGCCGACATCGATACAGCCGACCGAGCGCCGGCCCAGCCAGGCCCAGCCCGAGCCGGGAAGCCCCGAACCGAGCCAGTGGGTGCGGATCACATCCGCCGATCCCGACCACAGCCACCGCTACATCCAGCGCTTCAAGACGATGGCCTCCAACGGCGCCGACCTGCACGGCGAGACCCGCATGATCGACGCGATGGTGCAGCGCAATGCGCACATCCTCGACGCGGGCTGCGGTCCGGGTCGGGTGGGAGGTGAACTCCAGCGACGTGGCCACCGGGTGGTGGGGGTCGACGTCGACCCCGTGCTCATCGACGAGGCGCGACGGGTGAACCCCGAGGCGACCTGGGTGGTCTCCGACCTGGCCCTGCTCGACCTCCCCGCCGTCGGCATCAACGAGGGATTCGACGCGATCGTGTGCGCCGGCAACGTGATGACCTTCCTGGCGGCCTCGACCCGGGTGGGCGTGTTGCGCGCGTTCGCCCGGCACCTCGCACCCGGCGGACGAGCAGTCATCGGCTTCGGCCAGGGCAGGGGATACGAGTTCGCTGACTTCATCCGCGACGCACACGAGGCAGGTCTCCGCCTGCAACTGGGGTTGAGCACCTGGGACCTCAAGCCCTTCGAGGAGGAGTCCACCTTCCTGGTGGCGGTCTTCGGACGGGGGTGAGAAAGATCCCGTGCAGCCTGCGTGAACAATCTCACTCGGAACCCTTGACGATGCCCCCCTCGGGGCGAATGCTCTAGCCATCTGGAAACTTTCCAGATGATTGATCGCCGACGACGGCGGCCAGCTCTGGGGCGAGAGGGGACGGCATGCGCATCGGTGGTCCCCGCGCCTTGAGGGCCATGAACGACCGAGCGTCCCTGCAGGCCCTGGCCCTGCGCGGCCCCATGTCCCGAACCGAACTCGCCGACGAGATCGGCGTCTCCCGGCCCGCGGCAGCTGAGCTGCTGCGTCGGCTGGAGCAGGCACAGCTGGTTCGTCCCGACGGCCACCAGGAGCACGGCGGCCCGGGACCCAATGCCCGCCTGTGGCGGGTGAACGAGAACCGGGGCCACGCCGTCGGCGTCGACGTCACCACCACCTCGATCGACCTCGCCATCGTCGACCTGACCGGCGCCACGGTGTTCGAGACCACGCTGACGGGAACCACGGACGACCCGATCGCCGACCTTCGCCGGGCGGTGCTCGAGGGCGCCGCCACCCTCGACCTCCAGGTCTCCGAGCTCAGCTGCGCGGTGGTCGGCATCTCGGGTTCGATCGATCCCGCCACTGGACTGCTGGCCCACGCCGAACACATGCCCCAGTGGCTCGGGTTCGACGTTCCGGCCCGGTTGAGCGAGGCGCTCGGCATCCCGGTGACGGTCGAGAACGACGTCAATCTGGTCGTGGTCGACGAGTTCATGCACGGCTGCGCGCGAGGCCGCGACGACGTCCTGTTGCTCTGGATGGACCAAGGCGTGGCCGCCGCAATCATCGTGGGGGGACGCGTGCACCGCGGCGCCCGCGGCGCGGCCGGTGAGATCGATGCCGCACCGATCGGGCCCGACGGGGTCATCCTCGGTCGCCTCGTCGACTCCGTGGGGGTGCTGGCACTGGCCTCCGCGAGCGGCGTGACCGCGACCGAGGCCAGCGCCGCCGTCCGCGCGGCGACGACCGCCGAGGACGACGGGACCGACGCGTCCACGGCAGCGGCGAGGTTCCTCACAGAACTGGCCGCGCGCATCGCGCAGACGCTGGTGATCCCCGTGTCGCTGCTCGACCCCCAACTGGTCGTGCTCGCCGGCGACATCGGCGTCGCCGGTGGGGACCGACTCGCCGGACTGGTGACCACCTCGCTGCACGGGTTGGTCGACAACCGTCCCGAGGTCACCCCGGCCACCGGACGAGCGGACGCCGTCCGACACGGCGCCGTTGACGCGGCCGTGCGGCAGATGCAGGAAGAGATCTTCGGGTGAACGACCAGGTCGCCGGCCGGGCGCACTCGAACAACGAGAGGAACAGATGATGAAGCGCACAACGCTGGTCATCGCGGTGATCGCGATCCTCAGCCTGATCGCAAGTTGCGCCAGTGGGGGTGGTGGGTCGAACAACACGAAGAAGAGCGGTTCGTCGACCTCCCTGACCATCGCCAACGTCGGCGGAACGACCTGGACCTGCGGGTTCAACCCCTTCAACCCCTCCGTCAGCGGGCTGAGCATCGGCTTCGTCTACGAGCCGCTGGTCTACGTCAACCCCTTGCAGAACTCCAAGGAGACGCCCATGGTGGCGGAGTCCTCGGAGTGGAGTGCTGACAGCAAGACCCTCACCTTCACCATCCGCGACGGGGTGAAGTGGAGCGACGGCCAGGCATTGACCGCCGACGACGTCGCGTTCACGTTCAACCTGCTGAAGGCCAACAAGGGCCTCGACCTGAACGCCCTCTGGTCGTCGGGCCTGACCTCGGTGGAGGCCAGCGGCAACAAGGTGACGATGAAGTTCTCGACACCCTCGAAGCCGTACTTCTACTACATCGCCGACCAGACCCCGATCGTGCCCAAGCACGTGTGGAGCACCGGTGAGCCCGCCAAGGACCCGGTGCAGTTCGCGGACGCCAAGCCGATCGGCAGCGGCCCCTACACCGTGTCGGACTGCAAGCCCCAGAACATCCGCTACCAGGCGAACGAGAAGTTCTGGCAGCAGGGCAAGCCCGCGGTCAAGACGATCAACTACCCGTCCTACACCGACAACAGCCCGGCCAACCTCGACCTGGCCACCGGCAAGGCACAGTGGGGCGGCCAGTACATCCCCAGCGTCGACCGCTACTACGTCGACAAGGACAAGGCCAACAACCACTACTGGTACCCGCCGGTCGCCAACGTGCAGATCTTCCTCAACCTGAAGAAGGGTCCGACGACTGACCTGGCCGTCCGGCAGGCCTTGGCCTACGCCATCGACAAGGACCAGGTCTCGAAGATCGGTGTCGGCGGGCAGCTGCCCTCGTCCAACCAGGCCGGCATCGTGCTGCCCACCCACAAGGACTGGTTCGACCAGGCCGCGGCCGACAAGTACGGCTACAAGCAGGACTCCGAGAAGGTCAAGGGACTGCTGGCCAAGGCCGGCTACTCCACCGACAAGCCGCTCAAGCTGAGCATCATCAGCGTGGCCGGCTACACCGACTGGGAGGCCGAACTGCAGGAGATCAAGTCGCAGCTCGAGCCCATGGGGATTGCCCTCGACGTGCAGAACATCGCTGGTCAGACCTACAACACCAAGTTGTACAAGGGTGACTTCCAGCTGGCCTACGGGTCGCAGACCGGTGGCCCCGCCCCGTACTACGAGCTGCGCCAGAACCTCTACAGCGGCAACACCGCGCCACTGGGCGAGAACGCGTCGACCAACTACTCGCGATACTCCGACAAGGCGACCGACGCGCTCTTCAACGAGTACCCGGGAGCCGACGACAAGCGCCAGCACGAGATCGTGAACCAACTGCAGGAGGTCATGCTCTCCCAGGTTCCCGTCATCCCGGTGCTGGAGAGCGTGAGCTGGTTCCAGTACAACACCAAGGACTTCACCGGCTGGCCGACGGCCGAGGACCCCTACGCGCTGCCCGCGCCGTATGCGGTCCCCGATGTCGAGCAGGTGTTGTTGAAGCTGAAGCCCAAGGCGTGAGGGAGTTCGCACGACATGTCTGATGCGCACTGCACCAGGAGGGTCCGATGAGATTCATCCTTCGGAGACTGGGGTTCTTCGTGGTCACCCTCTGGGTGGCCCTGACGGTGAACTTCTTCGTCCCCCGGCTGATGCCCGGCAATCCAGCCGAGGCCATGATGGCCCGTTACAAGGGACGAGTGAACCCCGAGGCGTTGAAGGCGTTGGAGGTCGCCTTCGGCCTGGACACCCAGAAGCCCCTCCTGGTGCAGTACGTGGAATACCTGGGCAACACCCTGACCGGCCACTTCGGGATCTCGCTGACCTTCTTCCCGACCCAGGTCGGGAAGGTGGTGCTCCAAGCCCTGCCGTGGACGCTGGGCCTGGTGGGACTGACCACGGTGATCGCCTTCGTCGTCGGCACGCTGATCGGCACCATCGGTGGCTGGCGACGCAACGGCATCGTCGACAGCATCCTGCCGCCGGTGTTCGTGATCACCTCGGCACTGCCCTACTTCTGGGTGGGGTTGATCCTGATCCTGGTCTTCTCGTTGGGCACCAACGGTGCACTGCCCAATGACGGCGGCTACGACCCCATCCTCGACGCGGGCTGGAACGGAGCCTTCATCGTCGACGTGCTCAAACACGCGGTCCTGCCCTCGGTCAGCATTCTGCTGATCTCGATCGGCGGCTGGATCCTCACCATGCGCAACAACGTCGTCACCACCCTGGCCGAGGACTACATCACCATGGCCCGGGCCAAGGGGATACCCGACCGGAAGATCATGATCCACTACGCCGCGCGCAACGCCGTGCTGCCCAACCTGTCGGGGTTCGCGATGTCGCTGGGGTTCGTCGTCAGCGGTTCCATCCTGGTCGAGTACACCTTCAACTACCCGGGCGTGGGCTACATGCTGCTCAGCGCCGTCAACAACCAGGACTACCCGCTGATGCAGGCCCTCTTCGTGCTGATCACGGTGACCGTGCTGGTGGCGGTGCTGATCAGCGACTTCCTCACCGCGTGGCTCGACCCCCGCGTCCGGACCGCGAGCTGAGGAGGAACACATGAGCAGTGTCAGTGTGGCAACGCCGGTCGACCCGGCCCTGCCCACCCGTGCCCGGACCGGTTCCGGCATCGTGCGGGCCATCCTCGGCAACCCGAAGGCCCTGGTCGGGGCCGTCCTGTTGCTGGTCTTCGTCGTGGCCGCGGTGGTGCCGCAGGTCTTCACGACCATCCACAACCCGAACCAACGCTTCGAACTGATGCTTCCGCCCGGTCCCGGGCACCCGCTCGGGACGACCGCCTTCGGCCAGGACATCTGGTCGCAGTTGGTCTACGGCACGCGGTTGTCACTGTTCGTCGCCGTCGTGGCCGGCGCCCTCGCCAGCGTGCTGTCGGTGATCGTGGGCGTCTCCGCCGCCTATCTCGGTGGCTGGGCGGACGACCTGCTCTCGCTGCTGACCGACGTGTTCCTGGTCATCCCCGCGTTCCCCCTCATCATCGTCATCGCCGCCTACGCCGGCGGGGGCAACATGGCTGTCGTGATCGGGGTGCTGGTGCTCACGGGCTGGTCGTACGGGGCTCGCCAGTTGAGGGCGCAGGCGATGTCGCTGCGCAACCGTGACTTCCTCGAGTCGGCCCGGGTACGGGGTGAACGGTCGTCCTACATCATCATCTTCGAGATGCTGCCCACGATGGTCTCGCTGATCGCGGCCAACTTCCTCGGCGCCGCCCTCTACGCCCTCCTGACCGCGGCAGGTCTGCAGTTCATCGGGCTGGGCAACTCCTCGTCGGTCAGCTGGGGCACCATGCTGCACTGGGCGCAGAGCAACGAGGCCCTGCAGACGGGCCAGCAGTGGTGGGTGATCGCACCAGGACTGTGCATCGCCCTGCTGGGCGCCTCGTTCGCCCTGCTCAACTATGCCTTCGACGAGATCAGCAACCCCGCCCTGCGACCGGTACGGCGTCGGAGAGGACGCGCATGAGCACCCTGCTTGAGGTCACCGACCTGTCGGTGGCCTACGACACCCCCAACGGCCCGGTGACCGCGGTCGACCACGTCAACCTGGCCGTGGCCCCCGGCGAGTTCCTCGGCATCGTGGGCGAGTCCGGGTGTGGCAAGTCGACCCTGCTCTTCGCGATCGCCCAACTGTTGCGGGCACCGGCCCGCACCACCGGGGGGTCCGTGGTGTTCCGTGGCCAGGACATGGTGACCATGTCGGCTCGGGCCCTGGCCCCGACGCGGTGGCGCAACCTGTCGGTGGTCATGCAGAGCGCCATGAACGCCCTCAACCCGGTCGCCCGACTCAGCGCACAGTTCGCCGACACCATGCAGGCCCACGGGGTACGCGACAAGGCGGCCATCCGGGAGCGATCGGAGCAGGTGCTGGAACTGGTCGGCATCGACCGTGCCCACCTGGCCAGTTACCCCCACCAACTCTCCGGCGGCATGCGCCAACGAGCCATGATCGCCATGGCCCTGCTGTTCACCCCCGAGTTGGTGATCATGGACGAACCCACCTCGGCCCTTGACGTCGTGGCGCAGCGGTCACTGATGCTGCAGATCAAGGAACTGCAGCAGCAACTGGGCTTCGCGGTGCTGTTCGTCACCCACGACATGTCGCTGGTCAGCCACTTCTCCGACCGGCTGATGGTGATGTACGCCGGCGAGGTGGTGGAGTTCGGGTCGACGAGGCAGGTCTTCGACCACCCGGCCCACCCGTACAGCCAAGGACTGCTCGACGCCTTCCCCTCCATCCGTGGGGAGCGCAAGGCCCTGGTCGGCATCCCGGGAACCCCGCCCAGCCTGTCGGCCCTGCCGCCAGGGTGCAGGTTCGAGCCACGTTGTCCGGTCTCCTTCGCGGAGTGCGCGACCACGCGCCCCCCGCTGTACGACGTGGACGGTGTGCTCTCGCGCTGCCTGCTGCACGACCCGGCGTACTCGTCCCACGCGACCACACCCACGACCAGCAGAGAGGGTGACGACGTTGACCGAACCTGAGGCACAGCTCTCGACCCAGACCCGCACGGAACCCCCGGCCGCCACGGAACCCCGGTGGCTGCTGGAGGGACGCGCCCTCACCCGCACCTTCCGGGTCGGCGGAGGGCTTCGCCGACGCCGACACCTGCACGCCGTCGACGACGCGACCTTCGGCATCGGACGCTCCGAGATCCTCGCCCTGGTCGGCGAGAGCGGCAGCGGCAAGAGCACCATCGCCCGGCTTCTGGCCCGGGTGCACCCGCCCACCAGTGGGGAGATCTTCTTCGACGGCGAGCCCCTGTCCCGGCTGCGCTCACGCGCCGACGTGCTCCGCTACCGGGCGGCGGTGCCGATGGTCTTCCAGGACCCGTTCAGCTCCCTCAACCCCGCCTACCCCGTCTCACACGCGATCCTGCGTGGCATGAGCCTGCACCGGCCCGACATCCCGGCCTCCCAGAGGGAGGAGGAAGCGGCCCGGGTGCTGACCGCCGTCGGACTGTCACCGGCGGCACAGATCCTGCGTCGCTACCCGCACGAGCTGTCGGGCGGCCAACGCCAGCGGATCGGTTTCGCCCAGGCCCTCGCCTACCGTCCCCAGGTGATCCTGGCCGACGAGCCCGTCTCGATGCTCGACATCTCCATCCGGATCGGGCTGCTGAACGTGATGGCCGCGTTGAGGGACGAGCAGGGCGTCTCGCTGCTCTACATCACCCATGACATCGCCAGCGCACGCTACGTCGCCGACCGGATGATGGTGATGTATGCCGGCCGGATCGTGGAGTCAGGGCCGGTGGACGAGGTGCTCGGCACCCCTCGTCATCCGTACACCCAGCTGCTGGTGGCGGCGGTGCCCGACCCGCGCGCCGAACTCACCGTCACCGCCGAGATGGCCAAGGGTGAACCTCCCAAGGTCATCGATCCCGGCCCCGGTTGTCGCTTCGCCGACCGCTGCCCCCTGGCGCTGCCGGTGTGCCGGACGACCACCCCACCGCTGCTCGAACTCGTGCCGGGGGTGGAGGTCGCCTGCCACGTCGCCGCCGAGCAGGAGGGCCGCGGGGAGGAGTCGATGGCCGCGGTCGGCTGAGCCCGGCCCGCCACGCACACTCCCACCCTCCGGGACGAACTCTCGCGTTCTGGGGCGAGAGTTTGGCCCCGGAGGCGAGAGCTTGCGGTTCAGGGGTCGAGGACAGCCGCCTCAGGAGAGGCCGGCGTCGTGCACCCTGATCGCCACCTGCACCCGGTTGCTGGCGCCCAGTTTCTCGAGGATCTTGGTGACGTGCGCCTTGACGGTGGCGATCGACATGTACTGGCTGCGCGCGATCTCGGCGTTGGTCATCCCCTGTCCGATCGCCAGCGCGACCTCGTGCTCCCGCTCGGTCAACAGCGACAGGGAGGCCTTGGCCTCGTCCTTGCGGGACGACACCTGACCGTGGGTGGCCGCCGCGATCACCTGGGCGGTGACGGTCGGCGAGAGGCTGTGCTCCCCCGCCGCGACCTGCCTGATCGCCTCGACCATGCGTGCCGGTGGTGTGTCCTTGAGCAGGAACCCGGACGCCCCGACCGCCAGGGCCCGAAGCACCATCGAGTCGGCGTCGAAGGTGGTCAGGATGACGACCTTGGGGGCGTCGGGACGAGCGAGCAGCTGCTCGGTGGCGACCAGTCCGTCGAGGCGCGGCATCCGGATGTCCATCAGCACGACGTCGGGACGGTGTTGGGCCACCAGCGGCCCGGCCTCGGAGCCGTCGGCGCCCTCGGCCACCACCTCGATGTCGGGACTGCCACCCAGGATCAGCCGCAGACCTGCACGCACCAATGGGTCGTCGTCGACCAGCAGAACCCGGATCGTCGCTTCGTTCACCATGGCAACCACACCTCCAGCTCGAATCGTCGGTCGGCGGTCTCGCGGTACGAGATCCGCCCGCCGGTCACCTGCGCCCGCTCCGCCAACCCCAGCAGTCCCACTCCGGCGCCGGGCACCCCGGAGTCGGTCAGCACCAGCGGATTGGCGCAACGGATCAGCAGCCCTTCACCGGGGCGACCGCTCAGACTGAGGGTCACCCGCGCGTGGGGCGCATGCTTGCGGGCGTTGGTGAGCGCCTCCTGCACCACCCGGTACGCGTGGCGGCCCACGAGCGTCGGCAGCAGTTCGGGGTGCTCCACCTCACTCACGACGTCGATCCTCTCCCCGGCGGCCCGGGCGTCCTCGACGAGGTCGGGGATGTCGGCCAGGGTCGGCTGCGGCTTCTCGATGGTGTCGCCAGACGGGGCCCCGGAGGTGGCCTGGGTGTCACCGACCCTGTCCTCGCGCAGCGAGCCGAGCACGGCCCTCAACTCCGCGAGGGACTGGTGCGCGTTCTCCTGGATCAGCGTCGCGATCTCACGGGTCTGGTCGGCGCTCAGATCGGTGCGGTAGGCCAACACCCCGGCGTGCATGCTGACCAGGGAGATGCGATGGGCCAGCACGTCGTGCATCTCGCGGGCGATGCGGTTGCGCTCGGCCGCCTGCCCCTGCAGCACGCGCAGTTCCTGGTTGCGCTCGGCATGCTCGGCACGATCGCGCAGCGACTGGATCAGGGCTCTGCGCGCGCCCAGGTAGACACCGATGGAGACCTCAACGGCCATGCCCAGCACCACCCACATCAGCGCCTGCGCATAGACGAGCCACCGCGGGATGCCCACCGGGTCAACGGTCCGGAAGACGTCCACCTGCAGGAAGACGGCGACCACGCCCATCAGCAGTCCGAGGGCGGTGATCGGGACGATCTCGCGCCACCGTCGCCTCATGGCCAGGTGGACCAGGGCCCAGGCCGTCACGGTCGTCAGCGTGCTGCCCGCGACACTCATCACGACCAGGACGACGGCGATCGCGACCGGGTGTCGGTGGCGGAACCTGATGATGCCCAGGGCCACCAGGCCGAGCGCGGCGTTGACGGCGAAGAGCCACCAGGGCAGGTGGAACTCGGGCGAGTCCCCGCGCACTGTGACGGTGACCACGAGGGTCACCACGTACATGGCGATGCAGATCCCGTAGCGCCACACCAGGTCCCACTCGCGCAATCGGGGAGGGGGTGGAGCGGTGAGGGACGACATGCTCGCCAGCCTAGGGGCGTCGGCGCCCGGGTCGGCGCCGCCCAGGTCGACGCCCCGACGACTTTGGTCGATGCTGCCCTCGCAGTTGGACGATGCACCGCGGCCGGAGGTCGGCTCGCAACCAGCCCTTCGCCCGTGGTCACCGACCACTCGGCCTGAGCACAGTGGTGCCCATGATCACCGTCACGAACCTCACGAAACGCTATGGCCCCGTCACAGCGCTCGACAATGTCTCGTTCACCGCCCAGCCCGGCCTCGTCACCGGGTTCCTCGGCCCGAACGGGGCGGGCAAGTCGACCCTGATGAGGTGCGCCGTGGGGCTCACCCGTCCGACCGCAGGCGAGGTGACCGTGCTGGGACGGCCCTACGCGGCCATCAGCAATCCAGCCGCCCACGTCGGCATCCTGCTCGACGCGTCCGCCCAGCACGCCGGACGGACCGGGCGTGAGGTGCTGGCCCTCGGGGCGCTCGCCATGGGCATCGACAAGCACCGGGTCGACGACGTGCTCGACCTGGTGGGCCTCACCACCAAGGAGGCGAAGATGCGCGTGGGGCAGTACTCGCTCGGCATGCGCCAGCGACTGGGCATCGGGCACGCACTGCTCGGCAATCCCGAGGTGCTGATCCTCGACGAGCCGGCCAATGGACTTGACCCCCACGGCATCCACTGGATGCGGGGACTGCTGCGCGGGTTCGCCGACCGGGGCGGCACGGTACTGCTCAGCTCCCACCTGTTGCACGAGGTGCAGCAGGTGGCCGACCGGATCGTGATGATCGGCCTCGGCCGAATCGTCGCCGACGGCTCCATCCAGGAACTGCTCAGCGAGGGCCAGGACCTCGAGCAGATGTTCCTCGAACGCACCATGTCCACCTCCCGCGAAGGGTACGCAGCATGACCACCACCCAGCCCTCCTCGTCCTCCGCGCCCTCGTTGCCGGGCCAGCCGTCGGAGCCCACTGCGCCGGCCCCGTCGTTCCAGGCGTCGACCCAGCAGGCCTCCCACTCCATCCGCACCCTGGCCCCCGTTGCCGTCGCCGACCGGATCGGGTTAGGCCGCCTCGTGCGGGTGGAACTGCGCAAGTTCCTCGACACCCGGGCGGGAATGTTCCTGCTGGGGATCGCGCTGCTCGGTGCCCTCGCCGTCGCAGTCGCACTGGCCATCTTCTACCGTCAGTTCTCCGACGTGATGGGCAACACCGTCTGGTCGACGCCGTCCTCGTTCATCGCCCTGCCGATCAACCTGCTGGTGCCGGTGATGGTGATCCTGCTCTTCACCCAGGAATGGGGGCAGCGCACCACGCTGACCACCTTCGCCATCGAGCCACGCCGCGGACGAATCCTCGCGGCCAAGGGGGCTGTCGCCCTCGCGATCACCGTGGTGGGCTGGTTGCTCACCCAAGGGCTGTCGGTGGTCAGCTCGGCTGCCGGAGCAGCCCTGACCCAGCAGACCGTCGACTGGACGAACGATGCCACCACCCTGCTCGGGCTCGCCGCCACGTTCGTGCTGTCGAACGCCATGGCCGCCGGGTTCGGGTTGCTGCTGATGAACACTCCCGCGGCGATCGTCACCTACATGGCGTTGCCGAACCTGCTGGGTGCGGTCGGACTGCTGGGGAGCAACGCCCAGTCGGTGATGAACTGGATCGACCTCAACCGCGCCGCCCTGGTGCTCTACTCCGACCAGCCGGTGCACCTGGGCTGGTGGAAGCTGACCACCGCCGTGGTGCTGTGGGTGGTCGTCCCGATCGTGATCGGGGTGGTGCGCAACCTTCGCCGCGAGGCCAAGTGAGTCAGAGCTCCTGCCTGCTCAGAGCTTCTGCTTGGCACCGTTGCGGAAGGTGGTGAACACGACGAAGACCACCAGGGCGATCGCGACCCAGTTGGCGTACTTGGCGTAGGTCTTGAGCAGCGCGACCGCGGGCTCGCCGACCATCCAGCCGAATCCGAAGTAGACACCCAGCCACAGAGTCGAGGCGAGGAAGTCGAGCAGCATGAACTTCCTCCAGCTCATGCCCGAGGCCCCGAACAGCACGAAGATGACCTGCATCAACGGCAACGGGATGGGCACGTAGGCCACGAACATGCCGAGCCAGCCGAGCTTCCCGGCCCAGCGTTCCGCCCGCGCGTAGTGGCGGGCGGCGCGCTGGCTGCGACCGGCCCAGATGTCGATCATGCCGCGACCCCAGAGCTTGCCGGCCCACCAGAACACCCAGTCGAACTTGATGCTCATCAGCGACCCGAGCACCCCGGCGATCGGCCACCAGCCGGGGGCCAGGTGCTGGGAGGCCAGTGCCCCGGTGGCAGCCGCACCGGTCCGCGACCCGGTCAGCGCCAACAGCAGCGGCGGGTCCAGCCCCAACAGCCACCCACGCAGGGGCAGCTGGGCGAGCCCGAACAATCCCATGAACACGATCCAGCCCATGCACCACTTGTCGGCGCGGGTGGGCTGCTGCTTCCACGGCATTCCCTCCGCCTGCCACCACTCCTGCTCGGCACCGGCCCCGCCCGTTACGGCACCGACCTTCTCCTCCACCGCGGCCACGGCTGGCGGGGGGAGCTTCGACAGGTCGCTGGGCTCGGTCACGCCGCAAGGCTACCTGCCATCGCCCTCCCACCCGGGTGACCCGGTCCACGGGCGCAACCTGCTCCGGCTTGCGCCCGTGGACGCCCGATCAGCTGTCTGCCCTGGCATCCACCTCGTAGGAGGTGTTGATCGACTCGAAGAAGTTGACCAGTTGCAGGGTGTCGTTGGCCGTTGCCATCCACTTGGCCGGGTTCGCGTCCCCGAAATGGGGCTCGAAACCCAGCTCCTCGAGTCGACGATCGGCCAGGTGGCGCACGTACTGGTTCACGTAGTCGGCGTTCAGTCCGCTGACTCCCGTCGGCAGCAGGTCGTGGTTGTAGGCCTCCTCCATCGCGACCGCATCGATCACCATCTGGCGGATCTCGTCGGAGAACTCCTCGGTGGCGATCTCGGGATTCTCGTCCAACACCGTCAGCACGAGGTTGATGCCGAACTTCAGGTGGAGGCTCTCGTCACGCACGATCCAGTCGATCAGCGACCCGAAGTTGCGCAACAGGTTCCGCTGGCGGAACGACAGCGCCACCATGAACCCGGAGTAGAACCAGATGCCCTCGAGGATGACGTTGTAGGCGACCAGGTTTCGGATGAAGTCCTGTTTGCCGGCCACCGTGCTGATATCGAGGGTCTGCTCGGTCATGCGCCGGATGTAGCGCACCTCGAACTCCTCCTTCGCGACCATGGACGGCACGGTGACGTGCGCCGAGTACGCCTCGTCCCGATCGATCGGGAAGGTCTCGAGCACGTACTCGAAGGCCATGCAGTGGTTGGCCTCCTCCCACATCTGCTTGGCCAGGTACAGGTGGCACTCGGCCGCGTTGAGGTAGGGGTAGACCCCGAACGCCAGCGCCTTGTTGACCAGCAACTCGTTGGGGTTGAAGTAGCTCATCAGGTGGCTGACCGCGTGACGCTCGCCGGCGGACATGCGTCCGAAGTCGGCGAGGTCCTCCCCCAGTTGCACCTCGTGGGGGAACCAGGTGTTGGCCACGGCCTGCTGGTAGAGGTCCATCGCCCAGGGATGGGTGAGCGGTTTGAGCAGCAGCCCTTCCTGGATACCGGTGCCCAGGATCCCGGGACGCGGGGAGGTGTGGGGCACGGCCACAGTTCCGGTCCTCGCGCTCGGGAGACTGCTGGTCGGGGCACTGCTGGTCTGGGCGCTGCTGGTCTGGGCGCTGCTGGTCTGGGCGCTGCTGGTCTGGGCGCTGCTGGTCGGGGGGTCGACGGGAGAGGTCTCGTCCATGGTGCTTCCGTTCGCTTCGGTGGGGTGGGTGACGGCCTGGGAACTCACTGGCAGCTGTCGCACTGGAGCCGCTCCATCGGATCGGTGGGGCAGGCCTCGGGCACCACCTCGGGCTCGTCCGGCTCGTTCGAGAGCTCGACGGCGACCAGCACCGGACGAACCGGGCCCGCGCCCAGCCCCGAACCGGCCCGGCCGAATCCCGCCCGGCGGTTCCCCGGGGCACGCACCTGCTCGGCCTTGTTCACCCGAACCGTCGACTGCTCGGCCGTGTGCCGGGGCATCATGTGCAGGTAGTAGGTGGTCTTCACCCCCATCCGCCACGCCAGGCTGTAGAGGTCGACCATGGCCCCGATGTCGCGGCTGGCCAGGTAGATGTTGCGACTGATCGCCTGGTCGATCCACTTCTGGGCCCGGGCGGCGACACGGACGAAGGCTGCCGGGTCGAGCTGGAAGCTGGTGCGGTAGACCTGCTTGATCTCGTCGGGCACACCGTCGATCGGCTGCAGGTCACCCTGGTGTCGCAGCAGCTGTCCGCGCACCTGCTCCCACAGCCCGCGCTCCTTCAGGGCGGTGACCAGGTTGCGGTTCACCTCGAGGAACTTGCCCGAGGCGGTGGCCCGACTGAACAACTGACTGAAGCGCGGGTCCAGTCCAGGGGTCGTTCCCGCCACCAGACCGATCGAGGCGGTGGGAGCGACGGCCATCACTGTGGCATGGCGCATCCCGGCTGCGACCTTGTCGCGCAGGAACTCCCAGTCGAGGCGCACCGTCCGGTCCACCTCGACCGGCTGCCCTCGGTCGGAGTCCAGCCGGTCGAGGGTGTCGATCGGCACCAGGCCGCGCGACCACCCCGATCCTGCGAAGTTGGGGTAGCTGCCTCGCTCCCGAGCCAACTCCGCCGAGGCGTCGATGGCGTGCCAACTGATGAACTCGCTGATCTGGTCGACGAGGTCGCCGGCCTCGGCGCTGTCATAGGCCAGTCCGAGCCGTTCCAGCACGTCGGTGAACCCGAGCATGCCCAGACCGATGGCCCGGTTGGCCCGGTTCGACGCCTCCGACTCGGGAACTGCCGAGAGGGTGATGTCGATCAGGTTGTCGAGTTGGCGCACGGCCGAGCGGGTCGACGCCGCCAGCAGGGGCCAGTCGATCGTCCCGTCGACGAGGTGGGCTGCCAGGTTGACCGAGGCGAGGTTGCAGACGGCGATGTTGTCGCGATCCTGAGGCAGGCAGATCTCGGTGCACAGGTTCGACAGGTGGATGGTGCCGGTGTTGTCGTTCAACGCCCGGGTGTTGATCGTGTCCTTCCACGTCAGCCACGGGTGCGAGGTCGTCTGCAGCGAGACGAGCATGGCCCGGAACTGCTCGCGCGCACGCACCTTGCGCCACCGGACGATCCGTCCCGCCTCGGCTTCGTCGACCAGTTCCCGGTACCGGGTCGAGAAGGCGGCACCGGTCAGCTCGACCAGTTCGGGAACGTCCAGGGGATCGAACAGGTACCAGTCCTGGTCGGAGTGCACGCGCTTCATGAACTCGTCCGAGATCCAGACTGCGGTGTTGGCGGTGCGGGTGCGTCGGTAGGGATCGCCGGAGTTCTGGCGCAGGTCGAGGAACTGGTCGAAGTCGAGGTGCCAGTTCTCGAGGTAGAAGCACAGGGCACCGAACTTCTTGCCACCGCGGCTGACGGCCCGAAGGGTCGAGTCGATGGTGTGCATGAACGGGATGGGCCCGGTCGAGGCCGTGTTGTTCGAGCGGATCGGCGACCCCTCGGCGCGCAGCTTGGTCACCGACAGGCCGATGCCCCCCGTGCCCTTGGTGATCCACATCACGTCGCGCAGGCTCGTGCCGATGTGCTCGATCTCGTCCTCGAGTTGCATGACGAAGCAGTTCGACAGCTGCGGGTGGGCGGTTCCGGCGTTGACCAGGGTCGACCCGGCCGAGAGGTACTCCAGTCGACTCATGCGGGCGTAGAAGTCGAGCGCGACCGTCGTCGGGTCTGCCTCGTTCAGGGCCAAGCCCATCGAGACCCTCATCCAGAAGAACTGGGGGGTCTCCACCGGACGACCGTCGGCCCCGGTCAGCAGGTAGCGGGTGCGCATGGTCTGCACACCGACGTGGTCCAGAAGGTCGTCACGCCGGGGATCGAGCGCGGCGGCCAGCACCTCGAGATCGAACAGGTCGACCAGTCGTGGGTCGCCCAGTCCTGACCCCACCAGGTCGTGCACATGGTCGGGAAACCGTTCCCGGTGCAGCGCCCGAATGGTCTCGGGCTGGGCGTCGCCGAACAGGTCCCAGGTGTCACCGAAGACGGTCTTGTGGATCTGCTTGACCAGCAGCCTGCAGGCGATGGTGTCGAAGGCGGGGTCGTCCTTGACGTTCTGCAGGGCCACCTGGATGACCGCCTCGTCCAGTTGCTCGGAGGTCATCTGGTCGAAGATGACGATGTCGAGTTCGCTCAGCAGTTGAACGGTGCGGGTGACGGACTGGTCGAGCCCCACCGAGGCCTGCTCGATGGAGCGGGCGATCTCGGCACCGTCGTAGGGGGCGAGGTCGCCGTCACGCTTGCGCACCCGGATGGTCGGCGAGTGGCCGGGTGCGGCGGATCCACTGCTCGTGTCAGCGCTGGCTTGGGCCGTGGACTCAGGGGTGGGTGGGATGTGGGTCATGTGCGTTTCCCTCGGTACGTGACTGACGGGTCACGGCGGGCAGGGTGCACGGACCGTCCGGTCCCACACGGGGACGGACGATGGCAGGCCCTCCCACGGAGCCGGGACCACGACCCCGCGGCGCGGGGCCGCTGCTGGCAGGTCTTCGGACTCGCGGGCAGGGCCAGTCGACGGACGACGTGGCCGGTCCTACTGGCCGTCGCTTCCCAGGAGCAGGCTCCCAGTGCTTGGTGACGGCGGTCGTTCCCACTCACCGCTGCGGGGCAGTCCCGGTGTCACACCGGATTCCCTCTTGCCTCGCCTCTCCTTCACGGGAAGGCGAACCAGCAACAAGCACACCATATCCAGTGAATGGAGGTGATGTCACCCACAACATCTAGTGGTGACGTGTCGCGCTGGGCAATGCTGTCCGCGCGGCGCCTGAGCGTACCCGTCACGCTCCCCTACCTCTCGGTCGGGCCCTCCGCGGTGTGGGCAGCGTCCCGGATCTCACCGACCAGTTCCTCGAGCACGTCCTCCATGGTGGCCAGCCCCAACGTCGTCCCCTCGGCGTCCACCACCCGAGCCACATGGGCACGCTTGCGCTGGAGGGTCGCCAGCGCGTCGTGCAGCACGTCGGTGGGCCTCACCGCGGCGAAGGGGCGGATCCACTTGTCGTCCACGACCCTCCCGCGCCGTTCCGGGTCGACCTCGAGCACGTCCTTGATGTGCAGGTAACCCACCAACTCGCCGTGGTCACGCACGGGAAACCGACTGAACCCGGTCTCGGCGCACAGGGCCTCGACCTCGTCGAGGGTGCAACCACGGTGGACGGTCGCCAGCTGGGCCACCGGCAGCAACACCGTCGCCACGGTCTGCTCGGTGAAGCCGAGGGCACCCGAGAGTCGGTCGTACTCGTTGTCGGCGAGCAGTCCCTCACCGCGGGACTCCTCGACCAGACCTGCCACCTCTTCCCGGGTGAACGCGGACGACACCTCGTCCTTGGGCTCGATCCTGAGCGCTCGAAGCACCAGGTTCGCGCACGCGTTCACCACGACGATCAGGGGACGGAGCACCGTGACGATCCCCACCATGGGCAGGGCCAGCGCCAGCGCCGCGCGGTCGGGACCGGCGATGGCGATGTTCTTCGGCACCATCTCACCCAGCACCACGTGCAGGTAGACGACCACCATCAGCGCGAGCACGAACGAGACCGGGTGGACGAGTTCACCCGGCACCCCGACGGCATGGAAGACCGGTTCGAGCAGGTGGGCGAGCGCGGGTTCCGCCACGGCACCCAGCCCGAGCGAGCAGATGGTGATGCCCAGCTGTGCACCCGCCATCACCACCGAGATGTTCTCCATGGCGCGCAGCGTCGCCCGGGCGCGCACCGACCCGGTCAACGCCAGGGGTTCGATCTGGGTGCGCCGGGCCGAGATCAGGGCGAACTCGGCGCCGACGAAGAAGGCATTCAACGCGAGCAGCACGACGGCCACCCCCAACGCCACCCACTCATTCATCACGGTCCTCCGCGGTCGCCCCACGGGTGGAGAGAGTGACCCGGTCGATCCGGTTGCCCTCCATTCGATCGACCCGCAGGGTGGCCACCGTGCGGGGCAGTTCGGCACCGTGGTCGTCGAGCCGGGCCGCCAGCACCACGTCGACGGAGTCCCCCGCCGCAGGCACTCGTCCGAGTCGGCGGAGGACCAGGCCGGCCACCGTGTCGTACTCGTCGTGTTCGGGCAGGGCCACCCCGGTGAGGTCGTCGACCTCGTCCGGGCGCAGCAGTCCCGACAACGACCAACTGCCATCGGGGCGGCGATTCCCCCGAGCACCGATCCGGTCGTGCTCGTCGGCGATGTCGCCCACGATCTCCTCGACGACGTCCTCCAGGGTCACGATGCCGGCGTGGCCCCCGTACTCGTCCAGCACCACGGCCATCTGGAAGCCGTCGCGCCGCAACAGTTCGAGCAGCGGATCGAGCCTCAATGAGTCCGGCACGAGGATGGGCGGGGCCATCACCCGGTCCACGGTGACCGAGCTGCGATCGGCCACCGGGAGCACCACGGCATGTTTGACGTGAACGGTGCCGACCACCTCCTCGGCCTCGTCGACCACGGGGAATCGGCTGTGGCCGCTCTGGCGGGCCAGGGCGATCACCTCGACGGTCGGGGCGGTGCTGGGCAACCATCGCACCCGCACCCGGGGGGTCATGATCTCGCCCGCCGTTCGGCTGCCGAACTCGACCGATCGCTCCATCAGGTCGGCGGTGTCCTCGTCGAGGGTGCCCTCGTGGGCCGAGTGGTGGATGAGCGAGGCGAGTTCGGCGCTGGTGCGGGCTGAGCGCAGTTCCTCCTGGGGCTCGATGCCCAACCTGCGGACGACCCAGTTGGCCGAGCCGTTGAGCAGGTTGATCGGGCCTCGCATGACCGAGGTGAAGATCCGCTGTGGGCCGACCGTCGCCTTCGCCGTGGCGAGGGGACGCGCGATGGCCAGGTTCTTGGGTACCAGTTCACCGAAGATCATGGTGCCGGCCGTGCTGAGCACCATCGCCACGACGATCGCGGTCGGGTGGGTGGCTGCTGCGGGCACGCCCCAGCCGAGCAGCCAAGGGCCGACGATCACCGCGATGGCCGGTTCGGCCAGGAAACCGATGGCGAGGTTGGTGAGGGTGATCCCGACCTGGGCGCCGGAGAGCTGCGTCGACAGCGAGCGCAGGGCCGTGAGGACCGAGCCGGCGCCGGCGTCACCGGCGTTGGCCGCGCGCTCGACCCCCGAACGGTCGACGGTCACCAGCGAGAACTCGGCCGCGACGAAGAGACCACAGAGCACGACCAGCACCGCTGACAGCCCGAGCAGGATCCAGGCGGTCATGGGCACCCCACGCGGGTGCCGCCGGGCCCACGACGCCCGGGACTGCCGGCCCTCCCTGAGGGAGGCTCAGGACCGACAGGCTCCCGACTGGCTGGATCCGGACTGGGTGAATCCGGACTGGGAGGCTCCGGACTGTGGGACTCCATCGGGGGTCATCCACCTTCGACTGGGCTACGAGGTCGTCTCCACTGTAGCGGCGCTTTCCCCGCAGCAGCCGGGGCGGAGAGCCTCAGCCGACCCGCTCGCGCGCCAGCTCGAAGGCTGCCACCGCCCGCTCCAGGTCATCACGGGTGTGCCCCGCCGACATCTGGGTGCGGATCCTCGCCTTGCCCCGGGGCACGACCGGATAGCTGAACGCCCGCACATAGACCCCTTCGGCCAGGATCAGGTCGGCCATCCGCGCGGCCTTCACCGCGTCACCGATCATCACCGGGACGATGGCATGGTCGGAGCTCGGGATCTCGAACCCGCGACCGGTCATCTCGGCGCGGAACCAGGCCGTGTTCTCGTTCAACCGGTCGAGCAGCCCCGACGAGGTGCCGAGCAGTTCCAGCACCGCCAGTGAAGCGGCCGTGATGGCGGGCGCCAGTGAGTTCGAGAAGAGATACGGACGAGACCGCTGTCGCAGCATCTCGACGATCCCGGCGCGGGCAGTGGTGTAGCCACCCGACGCCCCGCCGAGTGCCTTGCCGAGGGTGCCGGTGACGATGTCGACGCGGTCCTGCACCCCGAACTTCTCGGGGGTGCCGGCACCGGTCGGCCCCACGAAACCGACGGCGTGTGAGTCGTCCACCACCACGAGCGCGTCATGGGCGTCGGCGAGGGCGCAGATCTCGTCCAGGGGGGCCACGTACCCGTCCATCGAGAACACCCCGTCGGTGGCGATCAGCCGGTAGCGGGCATCCTTCGCCGCGACCAGTTGGGCCTCGAGGTCGGCCATGTCGCGGTTGCGGTAGCGGTACCTGGCGGCCTTCGACAGTCGGACACCGTCGATGATCGAGGCGTGGTTGAGCTCGTCGGAGATGATCGCGTCCTGAGCTCCGCAGAGCACCTCGAACAGTCCGCCGTTGGCATCGAAACAACTCGAGTAGAGGATGGTGTCGCGTCCCCCGGCATGGTCGGCGTGCCCGGGTCCGTAGACGAACCTCGCGATCGCGCGCTCCAACTCCGAGTGCTGGGTCTGGGTGCCGCAGATGAAGCGCACCGAGGCCATCCCGAATCCCCACCGGTCCAGCGCCGACTTCGCGGCGTCGATCAGCACGGACGAGTCGGCCAGGCCCAGGTAGTTGTTGGCGCAGAGGTTAATCGCCTGTCCCCCGGGCCCGGCCGGGCTGGCACCGACCCCGATGTGGGCCGACTGCGGGGTGGTCAGCGGGGCCTCATCCTTGTAGAGACCGTCGGTGCGCAGCTGCCTGAGCTGGGCTTCGAGATCGGCGAGCAGACGCTCGGCTGGCGCGTGCATGGTCAGTCCTCCCAGTTCATGACGATCTTGCCCGAACCGCCCGAGCGCGCTGCCGCGAAGGCTGCCTCGTGCTCGCGGTGGCTGAAGCGGTCGGTGATGACCCCGGAGATGTCCAGGCCCGACTGCAGCAGGACGGCCATCGAGTACCAGGTCTCGAAGATCTCGCGGCCGTAGACACCCTGCAGGGTGAGCATCGAGAAGACGAGCTTCGAGAAGTCGATCGAGATCTCCTTCGAGGGGATGCCGAGCATCGCGATGCGGCCACCATGGGTCATGTTGGCGATCATCTCGGTCAGCGCAGGACCGGCCCCGGACATCTCGAGACCGATGTCGAACCCCTCACGCAGGTTGATCGAGTCCCAGACGTCGGTGACCCGCTCGCGGCCGACGTTGATGGTGGTGTCGATGCCCAGTCCCTTCGCGAGCTCGAGCCGCTCGTCCGAGAGGTCAGTGATGACCACGTGCCGGGCCCCGGCGTGCTTGGCCACCAGGGCCGCCATGATTCCGATCGGACCAGCTCCCGAGACCAGGACGTCCTCGCCCAGGGGGTTGAACTGCAGGGCCGTGTGCACGGCATTGCCGAAGGGGTCGAAGATGGCAGCCACGTCGGGGTCGACCGGGTACCGGTGCACCCAGATGTTCCCGGCGGGGATGGCGATGAACTCGGCAAACGCACCGTCGATCTGCACCCCGATGCCACGGGTGTTGATGCACAGGTGGCGCTTGCCCGCCAGGCACGCCCGGCAGCGTCCGCAGACGAAGTGACCCTCGGCCGAGACGAACTCGCCCACCTCGAGATCGGTGACCGCTGACCCCAGTTCGACGATGTCACCGCAGAACTCGTGGCCCACGACGAGAGGGGTGCGGATGTTCGCCTGGGCCCAGCCGTCCCACGACTCGATGTGCAGGTCGGTGCCGCAGATGCCCGTGCGGCGCACCTTGACGAGCACGTCGTTGGGCCCGACCCGGGGCATGGGCATCTCGACCAACTCGAGTCCTGGTGCGGCCTGAGTCTTGACGAGCGCCTTCAACGTTCTCCCCTTTGCGGTCTTCACGCCCGGCGGTTGCCGGTGTCGCGGTGGTGACCACACCACCACACCGGTTCCCGGCCTGTCATCTCAGGGGGCGGACAGAGCACCGGCCCTGCGCGATGCCATGTACGGGCGGGTTCTCGGGCAGACTGGCGATCGTGGTGGTCAGCGTCTTCGACATGTTCAAGATCGGCATCGGGCCGAGTTCGTCGCACACGGTCGGACCGATGCGCGCGGCCCGCTCGTTCGCCGAAGTGGTGGCCGGGTCTTCCGCCTTGCCCGCCGTCACCCGGGTGAAGGCCGAGCTGTTCGGCTCGCTGGGTGCCACCGGCCACGGACACGGCTCCGAGGCGGCCGTGCTGCTGGGCCTGGAGGGCGAGCGGCCCGAGTCGGTCGACACCTCGAGCACCGCCCAGCGGGTGGCCGCCATCAAGGAGCACCGATCGCTACGACTGGGAGGCGCCCTCGAAGGCGGCGGACGAGACCTCCGCTTCGACGACGACGACCTGGTGATGTGGCGGAATCGCGCCCTCCCCGGCCACCCCAACGGCATGGTCTTCACCGCCTGGGCGGGTGAGGAGGTGGTGGCACGCCGAACGTATTTCTCCATCGGGGGTGGGTTCGTGCTCGAGGGTGCCCCCGAGGGTGGGTTGCGGCTGGCACCCGACCCCACCGTGGTGCCCCATCCGTTCCGCAGCGGCACCGACCTGCTGGCGGTCTGCCGGGACCATCGGCTCTCGATCCCCGAACTGATGTGGGCCAACGAACTGTCCCGTCGCCCCGATCCCGCCACCGCCGCCGATGAGGTGCGCGCGGGCCTGCTCGAGATCTGGCGGGTGATGACCGAGTGCATCGACCACGGCACCTCGACCACCGGGGTGTTGCCGGGGGGGCTCAAGGTGCGGCGCCGGGCGGCGAAGATGCTTCGCGACCTGGAGGCCCAGTCGGGGCTTCCCGGCCAGAGGCCGGACCCACTGGCCGGCATGGACTGGCTCACCCTGTGGGCGCTCGCGGTCAACGAGGAGAACGCTGCGGGCGGGCGGGTGGTGACGGCGCCCACCAACGGTGCCGCCGGCATCATCCCCTCGGTGCTCAGCTACGTGCACCATTTCCTGCGCGATGACGAGCAGGCCGTCCTGGACTTCCTGCTGACCGCCGGTGCCATCGGCTCGATCTACCAACAGACGGCCTCCATCTCGGGCGCCGAGGTGGGGTGCCAGGGTGAGGTGGGTGTGGCCTGCTCGATGGCCGCCGCCGGGCTCACCCAAGTACGCGGTGGGACGACCCAGCAGGTGTGCAACGCCGCCGAGATCGGGCTCGAGCACCACCTGGGACTCACCTGCGACCCGGTCGGCGGGCTGGTGCAGATCCCTTGCATCGAACGCAACGCGGTCGGCGCCATCAAGGCGGTGACGGCCTCACGGTTGGCCCTCGCCGGCGACGGCAACCAGGTGGTCAGCCTCGACCAGGTCATCAAGACGATGATGCAGACCGGTCAGGACATGAAGACCAAGTACAAGGAGACCGCCAGGGGCGGGCTCGCGGTCAACATCGTCGAGTGCTGACACCCTTGCCGGGTCGGCTGAGCGTGAAAGGTCACGCCGAGGTCTCGATTTGACCCAATGGGCAACCACCCTGCCCATGCGAACCCTGCTGTGGCAGACTCCATCCCAGACACCAGCCCGCTCCGTTGCGGGGAAGGGGTCCACAACTCAAGCGCCCCACCGGGGTGCCGTGATTCCACTACGGATCGTCGGGCACGTACCTGCCCGTGGAAAGGATTGTCAGAAATGGCAACTGTGAGTTTCAAGGACGCCACGCGCGTCTACCCCGGGGCCGAGCGGGCCGCCGTCGACAAGTTGAGCCTCGAGGTCGGTGACGGCGAGTTCATGGTGCTCGTCGGCCCCTCGGGCTGTGGCAAGTCCACCTCCCTGCGCATGCTCGCAGGTCTGGAAGAGGTGAACGCTGGCGGCATCTTCATCGGTGACCGCGACGTCACCGACCTTCCCCCGAAGGACCGCGACATCGCCATGGTCTTCCAGAACTACGCGCTGTACCCGCACATGAGCGTGGCCGACAACATGGGCTTCGCGCTGAAGATGCAGAATGTCAACAAGGCGGAGCGTCAGACCCGCGTGCTCGAGGCCGCCAAGCTGCTGGGCCTGGAGGAACTTCTCAACCGCAAGCCGAAGGCGCTCTCGGGTGGTCAGCGTCAGCGCGTCGCCATGGGTCGTGCCATCGTCCGCAACCCGCAGGTCTTCCTGATGGACGAGCCGCTGTCGAACCTCGACGCCAAGCTGCGCGTGCAGACCCGTACCCAGATCGCCGCCCTGCAGAGCCGCTTGGGCGTCACCACCGTCTACGTGACCCACGACCAGGTCGAGGCCATGACGATGGGTGACCGCGTCGCGGTGATGAAGGACGGCGTGCTGCAGCAGGTCGACACCCCGCTGGCCCTCTACGACACCCCGCGCAACCTGTTCGTGGCCGGCTTCATCGGTTCGCCCGCCATGAACCTGATGGAAGGTTCTCCCACCGAGGGCGGTATCAAGATCGGCGACTACGTCGTTCCCGTCTCGCGCGAGACCCTCGAGCGGGCCAAGGGCGAGAAGTCGCTGACCGTTGGCATCCGTCCCGAGGTCTTCAACCTGGCCGATGAGGGCCAGGACGGCATCGGCGTCGACGTGGTGGTGGTCGAGGAACTCGGTGCCGACGCCTACCTGTACGGCACCCTGTCGGGCCTGTCGGAGGACCAGAAGATCACCGCCCAGCAGATCGTGGCCCGCATCTCGAGCCGTCGCCCACCGCAGCGTGGCGCCAAGGTCCGCCTGACCGTCGACCCGGAGCACGTGCACGTGTTCTCGAACGAGACCCAGGACCGCATCTCGGAGCACCGTCACTCCTGATCCGTGCTCCTCGCACGAGGACCACGTCGGACGAGGGCCCCGTCCCCTGCAACTGCAGGCGACGGGGCCCTCGTCCGTTGGTGACCCGGCTCACCGTCACCGGCCAGCGGTCGGCTCGCGTCAGGGTCCCTCAGGTCTGCAGGCGGATGGGCGTCAGCGACGGCTGGGGATCGGTGGCCAGTCTGGCCATCGCCACCACGTCGAAGCGCTGGTCGCCGTGGGTGAGCTTGTCCCGCTGCAGTCCCTCCTGCACGAACCCGGCCGCGCGGGCGACCCGACCGGAGGCAGGGTTGTTGACCCGATGGCCGAGTTCAAGTCGGTGGAGCCCGAGACCGGGCGCCTGGTCCGGGTCTGCGTGCGGGCTCGGTCCCGGGCCTGCCATCGGGCTCAGGGCCCAGGTGGCGACCGTTGCCGCCGCCCGGCACATCAGCCCCCGCCCGCGCCCCGGTTGGCCCATCCAGTAGTGGAACCAACCCGTGGAGTGGTGCTGGTCGATCGCACTCAGACCCACCGATCCGATGGCCACCCCACGCTCGGTCAGGGCGAAGATGGCGTTGCCCGGCACCTGGGTCCACGAGATCCAGTCACGCGCAGCGGCGAGGTCGCTCAGGTCGGGCAACTGCGGCCCGAGATCGGGGGTGCTCCGGTACAGCCGCAGCAGGGCGGGCGCGTCGGCATGCGTCCAGGGGCGCAGCAGCAGGTCATCACTCATGGTTCACCCACGGTGCCACAGATGCCTCCGGTCCCGCCGTCACTCGCTCCGCGCCCGCCTCGCTTCCCCGCTGCGTCACCCCGCTGCGTCCCCCGGGCGCGGCGTCCCGCTGACGCCCAGCTCGGCCCCCACCGTGGCCACCAGGGGTCGGCCTCAGGCTGCGGCACTACCCTCGTCCCATGAGCGAACCACCTGCGATCTCACGGCTCACCCGGGGACTTCGTCACGGTCTGGGCACCGATACCGGTCAGCGCGCGATCGTGCCCCCGTGGTACCCGTCGACCAACTACTCCTTCGACGACCTCGGCCAGCCGGGGGGCGACTACGACTACGGCCGCACCAACAACCCGACGCGGTCACTGGTCGCCGAGGCGCTGGCCACGCTCGAGGGGGGTGCCGGTTGCGTGTTCACCTCGTCGGGCATGTCGGCGGCCTCGCTGGCAGTGCTCGCGCTCGTCCCCACGGGCGGACGAGTGGTGGCCACCCACGATCTCTACGGCGGCACCTGGCGACTGCTCGAACGGTTCAGTGACCAGTCACGGCTCACGGTGGACTTCGTCGACCTGACCGACCTCGACCTGGCCGGCGCCGCGCTGCAGCGGCCGGTCGACCTGCTCTGGGTCGAGACCCCCTCCAACCCCTTGCTGCGGATCAGCGACGTCCGCGCCCTGGCCGACCTCGGGCACGCGGCCGGCGCCACGGTGCTGGTCGACAACACCTTCTGCTCCCCCTTGCTGCAGCAGCCCCTCGACCTCGGCGCCGACCTGGTGATGCACTCCGCGACCAAGTTCATCAACGGCCACTCCGACGTGATCGCGGGCGCCCTGGTGTCCCGCGACCAGGCCCTGCACGACGACCTGTCGGCCTGGGCGAACACCCTCGGGGTCACGGGCAGCTCGTTCGACGCCTGGCTCACCCTGCGCGGGCTGCGCACCCTCGAGGTGCGGCAGCGGGTGCACGAGCAGAACGCCCTGGCGGTGGTCGACCTGCTGCGCCAGCACCCGGCCGTCAACGCCGTGCACCACCCCAGTCAGGTCGAACACCCCGGCCATGAGGTCGCGGTGCGCCAGCAGTCGGGTTTCGGGTCGCTGGTCAGCCTCGACCTGCACGCTGGACGAGACGCCGCCTCGACCGTGGTGCGCAACCTGCACTGCTTCGACCTGGCCGAATCGCTCGGCGGGGTCGAGTCGCTCGTGGCCCACCCCTCGTCCATGACGCACGCGGCGATGCCCCCGGAGGTGCAGGCTGCCGCCGGGATCACCCCGGGGTTGCTGCGCCTGAGCGTTGGCATCGAACCGGTGGCCGACCTGCTCGCCGACCTGCGTCACGCCCTCGACCAGATCTGAGCGTCCCACTGGCCGTGGATGCCAGAATGGACGACGTGCCTCGATTCCTCTCCGCTCGTCCCGACACGCGACTCGTGCCGCTGCCGTGGGGCACCCCCCTCGCGGAGTGGCCGGTCGAGCGACTGGTGGCGCTGCCACGAGGCATTTCGCGGCACGTCGTCCGGTTCATCAAGGTGGGTGACTCGGTCTACGCCGCCAAGGAGGTGATCGAGCACCTCGCCATCCACGAGTACCGGCTGCTGCACGACCTGAAGCGGTTGGGAGCCCCCGGCGTCGAACCGGTCGGCGTGGTCACCGGACGAGTCGACTCCGAGGGTCAGGCACTCGACCCGGTGCTGATCACCCGACACCTCACCTTCGCGCTCCCCTACCGCTCGCTGTTCCACTCCGGGGTGCGCCATGACACCGTCATCCGGCTGATCGACGCGCTGGTGGTGCTGATCGCGCGGCTGCACCTGCTGGGCTTCCTGTGGGGCGACATCTCGCTGTCGAACGTGCTCTTCCGTCGCGACGCCGAGGAGTTCGCGGCCCACCTGGTCGACGCCGAGACCGGCGAACTGCACGAGGTGCTCACCAAGGGTCAGCGGGAACACGACCTGCAAATCGCTCGCACCAACATCTTCGGAGAGTTCTGCGACCTGGAGGCCGGCGGACTGCTGTCGGAGTCCCTCGACCCGCTCGCCCTGGTCGACACCATCGAGACCCGCTACCGCGAACTGTGGGCCGAGCTGACCGACGTCGAGGAGTTCCCCGGCTCGGAGATCGACCGTGTCGAGGGTCGGGTGCGTCGGCTGAACGCGCTCGGGTTCGACGTCGCCGAACTGGCCATCAACACCTCCGCCTCGGGTGACCGGATCAGCATCCAGCCCAAGGTCGTCGACGCCGGCCACCACTCACGTCGGCTGCTGCGACTGACGGGGCTCGACACCGAGGAGAACCAGGCCCGGCGCCTGCTGAACGACCTCGACACCTACCGTGCCCGCACCGGACAGAAGCACATGGACGAGGCCGTCGTCGCCCACCAGTGGCTCACCCAGGTGTTCGAGCCGGTGCTCGACCAGGTTCCGCACGACCTCAAGGGCAAGCGCGACAACGCCCAGATCTTCCATGAGGTGCTCGACTACCGGTGGTACGAGGGGCAGCACCAGAACCGTGAGGTGCCCCTGCTCGAGGCAGCGGGTGGCTACGTGAGGGATGTGCTCTCCACACTGCCGGACGAGGCGATGAGCCAGGACTCCATGATCCAGCTCGCCGACGGCAGCCCACTCAAGCTGCACAACCCGTTCGACCCCTCGGAGGGTTTCGCCGACCCCGACTACGAGCGTCCGGTCGACCCGTGGGAGCAGGAGGCCGAGAACGTCGACCTGGCCGCCGCCTCGCGGCTCGACATCAACGCCCTGCGCGCCAAGGCCAAGAAGGCCTGAAGGCTCAGGGAACGCCGATGGTGAGCAGCAGGTTCGCGTACGGGCGAACCTCACCGGTGGCGACCACCAGCGCCACGTCCCTCGACCAGCAGGCCTCGTAGAAGGCCATCCGCTCGATCCCCGACCAGTCGACGGGCCGTCCGCCGGCATGGTGCTGGTCGGCCAGCAGTGAGGCGAAGTCGACCACGGCCGGGGAACGGCCGTCGTCCGCGCCCGGGTCGACCATGAACGAGGCCGCCTCGATCGGGCAGGCACCCGCGATCAGCCGCACCACTTCGGCGGCGGGCACCATGCCAGGGGTGAGGTTGAGCTGAACCCTCGGGACGCCGGGGGCAGCGCCCGTGGCGTGCGGGAAGAGGGCGTCGGCGACCAGTATCTGGGAGCCGTGCCCGGCGCGGGCCAGACCGGCGAGCAGGTCGGGATGAAGGATCTCGGTGCGAAGCATGGCACGACACTAACCGGGCGTGGCCCGAGCGCGGGAGGGGCCTCCCGGTGTCGAACGGGAACGGGCAGGCCTCGTCATGCGCACGGTCGGGGCTTGCACCTAGAATCCTCGGGTGAGCTTGCGCCTGTACGACACCGCCTCCCGTGGCATTCGTGACTTCGAGCCCCTCGTCGAGGGCGCGGTCTCGATCTACCACTGCGGCCTGACCGTGCAGTCCAGCCCCCACCTCGGCCACATCCGCAAGGAGGTGGTCTTCGACGTGTTGCGTCGTTGGCTCACCCATTCGGGCTATGAGGTGACCGTGGTG
Source organism: Aestuariimicrobium sp. T2.26MG-19.2B (assembly GCF_950101875.1). NCBI lineage: Bacteria > Bacillati > Actinomycetota > Actinomycetes > Propionibacteriales > Propionibacteriaceae > Aestuariimicrobium > Aestuariimicrobium sp. T2.26MG-19.2B. Next base: position 587,995 of record NZ_CATNLW010000001.1, read on the forward strand.
GCCAATGTGACCGACATCGACGACAAGATCCTGGCCAAGTCGGCGGAACGCGGGGTGCCGTGGTGGGCCCACGCCTACGAGTTCGAGAACGAACTCCACGAGGCCTACCGCTCTCTTGGCTGCCTGCCACCCACCTATGAGCCGCGGGCGACCGGACACATCCCCGAGATGATCGAGCTGATCGAGGCCCTGATCGAGCGCAACCATGCCTACCCGGCCGCCGACGGCTCCGGAGACGTCTACTTCGACGTCCAGTCCTGGCCCGCCTACGGCTCCTTGTCGGGCATGCGGGTCGACGAGATGGAACCCGCCGAGGACGCCGACCAACGCGGCAAGCGTGACCCTCGTGACTTCGCCCTCTGGAAGGGCCACAAGCCGGACGAGCCCAGCACCGCTTCCTGGCCGAGCCCGTGGGGTCGCGGTCGTCCGGGGTGGCACATCGAGTGTTCCGCGATGGCCGGCAAGTACCTCGGCGACACCTTCGACATCCACGGTGGCGGGATCGATCTTCGCTTCCCCCACCACGAGAACGAACTGGCGCAGTCGGCTGCCGCCGGGCGCGGTTTCGCCCAGTACTGGATGCACAACGCGTGGGTGACCATGGCCGGCGAGAAGATGTCGAAGTCACTCGGCAACACCGCCCGGGTCTCCGAGGTCACACGGGTGCACAACCCCCGCGCCGTCAGGTTCTTCCTGCTCGCGCCCCACTACCGCTCGATGATCGAGTTCTCGGCCTCGGACGAGGGCACCCGCGGCTCACTGGACGAGGCCGCCCGGGCCATCGATCGGATCGACTCCTACCTGGCCCGTTCGTCCGAGGCACTGGCAGGGCACTTCGGGGCCGGTGCCGTCGGCGTGACCAGTGAAGGAACCCCCGAATGGGAGGCCTTCTCGGCCTCGATGGACGATGACCTGGGCACCCCGGGTGCGGTGGCGGCCCTCTTCAACGCCGTCACCGAGGGGAACAAGGCGATCGCCGCGTCGGACCTGCAGGCGATCATCGACCATGACCTCGCCGTTCACCGCATGCTCGACGTGCTGGGTCTCGACCCCGCGGGGCCGGAGTGGGCGCACCTGCGGTCGGCGTCCGATGACGGGCTCGAGCCGGTCGTCGACGGGTTGGTGCAGGCCCTGCTCGAGCAGCGTGGTGAGGCGCGGGCCCGCAAGGACTGGGCCGCGGCCGACGCCATCCGTGACACGCTGGCCCATGTGGGTCTCAGGATCACCGACACCCCCCAGGGTGCGACCTGGCAGCTGGACCCCAAGGAACTGGAGAAGAACTGATGGCCGGCAATTCATCGCGTCGCGGCGCGACCACCAAGGGCAAGAACAAGACTGCCGGCTCCGGAGGACGCATCCGCCGGTCCCTCGAGGGCAAGGGGCCCACCCCCAAGGCCGAGGACCGCACCTACCACAAGGCGTACAAGGCCAAGCAGGCCGCCGCCCGCAGGCAGCCGTCCTCGCGGGGCAACGTGCCCAAGGCGGCCACCGCCGCCGACTGGGTGATCGGACGCAACCCCGTCTTCGAGGCGCTGGAGGCGGGACTACCCGTCCGGCGGGCCTACATCGCCGAGGGCGCCGAACGCGACGACCGCATGCGCGAGATCCTGAAGTTCACCGCCGAGCACTCGATCCCGATGCTGCAGGTGACCCGGGCCGAGCTCGACCGCATGACCGGGGGTCTGGTGCACCAGGGCGTGGCGGTGCAGCTCCCCACCTTCGAGTACCTGCACCCCGACGACCTGTTGGCCCAGACCGTCGAGTCGGACGAGCCCGGCTTGGTGGTCGCACTCGACGGCGTCACCGACCCGCGGAACCTTGGCGCGATCGTGCGCTCGGCCGCAGCGTTCGGTGCCCACGGGGTGCTCATCCCCGAGCGGCGCTCCGCGCAGATGTCGGCCGCCGCGTGGAAGACCTCCGCCGGGGCCGCGGCTCGTATCCCGGTGGCTCGGGCGACCAACCTGAACCGCGCACTCGAGACCTTCACCAAGGCGGGCTTCACCATCATCGGGCTGGCGGGTGACGGCGAGACCGACATCTCGGGTGTGCCCGGGGTCGACGGCCCGGTGGTACTCGTGGTCGGTTCCGAGGGTGAAGGTCTGGCCCGGTTGGTGAGGGAGCACTGTGACGTGCTGGCCCGCATCCCGATCGGGAGCGACACCGAATCGCTGAACGCCTCCGTGGCCGCCTCGATCGCGCTCTACGAAGTGATGCGCTGCCGGGGCTGAGCCTCCCTGCTCTCGTTTCATGGACGCGGCTGCTCCTCGACTCCCCCGGCGCCCTCGTGGCAGCAGGTTGCTCCAGGATCGGACAGAGGGCCTCCCCCGACACGGGCGCGGCCGTCCTCACGCAACCTGCTGCGTCACCCGCGCTCTGAGGGTCCGGAACCGGTGCACCCAGGTGGGTATCTCCTCGAGCGTTGTCGAGGTGAACCTCAGGACCGTCCAGCCGGCGTACTGCAGCCAGTTGTGGCGGGCGGCGTCACGCTCGAGGTCTTCCCGGGTGCGGTGGAACGACCAGCCGTCGAGTTCGATGGCCAGCCCGAGAGCCGGGATGGCCATGTCGATGTAGAAGACGTGGCCCTTGATCCGGACGCGATGGTTGGCGTGCCACCCCTTGATGCGGTGGCGCCGCATCAGGTTGTGCCCGTCACGCTCGAGCTCTGACCAGGGCTGGTCCCGGGATTCGTGCAGGAGTCTGCGGCGCAGGGTGTTGCCACGGCGCCAGTTGAACTCATCCATGGTCTGGTGCAGCAGCGGCAGCGTGACAACCCGACGGCGCAGGCCCTCGTCGATCGCTCGCCCACCCACGTCGTCCACCAGATCGAGCACCGTCAGCGGGGTTGCGGTGAGTCTCAGCTCGCCCCGACGCATGACCAAGCCTCCGGGGATGGCGCGCGCGGTCGGGTGCAGCCACTCCGGAGCCCCCCGGAACCGGGCCCCGTCGACATGGACGTCGTCGCTGGGCAGGTCGGGCCAGAAGTCCAGACGGGCTGCGGTCGTCCGCGACAGCACAGCGCTCGGCCGCAAGCCCTGCACTGCGAGCACTCGGTGAATCCACGAGCCGGACTCGTCGGCCGTGTAGGCGCCCGGGAGGATGCGGGCCAGATTCCCGTGGCGCACCTTCTGGTCAAGCCGGCTGCGCTGGTCCGAGGGGAGCTGTCGCCGGATGATGACGGAGTGGTCCATGACTTCAGTGCACGGCCATGGACGGCCGTTCCGGGGATGTCCACAGCACCAGCCGTGGACCAAGAATCTGTCCACAGATTGCAGCCAGTCGCAGCGCAAACAGCAGATTGCTGCAAGACGGGGTTCCCGGGCTGATGTCGACGGCCAGGCCCGATCTCGGAGCAACCTGCTGCACCGACAGGGCTGCCAACACCACCGTGGCGCGGCCCATGGAAGCGCGGAACTCCTCCGGGCCCCTCGCGGTAGATTGACGACCACACCGATCTCCGAGGAGCACGCCCGTGTCCAATGCGAACGCCGAACTCGCCAGCGCCTACCAGACGATCCTTTCCGTGATCGAAAAGGTGGAGCCGAGGATCGCCGAGGCCACCCGGCAGGAACTGGTCGACCAGCGTGAGTCGCTGAAGCTGATCGCGAGCGAGAACTACGCCTCGCTGCCGGTGCTGGCAACCATGGGGACCTGGTTCTCGGACAAGTACGCCGAGGGCACGGTCGGCCACCGCTTCTACGCCGCCTGCCAGAACGTCGACACCGTCGAGTCGGTGGCCGCCGAGCACGCCCGCGCACTGTTCGGAGCCGAGTACGCGTACGTGCAGCCCCACTCGGGCATCGACGCCAACCTGGTCGCCTACTGGGCGATCCTGGCCCAGCGCATCGAGTCACCTGCCCTGGAGAAGCTGGGCGCCAAGACCGTGAACGACCTCAGCGAGGCCGACTGGGAGACCCTGCGCAAGACCTTCGGTGAGCAGCGCGTGATGGGCATGTCGCTCGACGCCGGCGGTCACCTCACCCACGGCTTCCGCCACAACATCTCGGGCAAGATGTTCCACCAACGCTCCTACGGCACCGATCCCGAGACCCAGCTGATCGACTACGACAAGTTGCGGGCCGATGCCCGGGAGTTCAAGCCGCTCATCCTGATCGCCGGCTACTCGGCCTATCCCCGCCGCGTGAACTTCGCCACCATGCGCGAGATCGCCGACGAGGTGGGCGCCACCCTGCTGGTCGACATGGCCCACTTCGCGGGACTGGTCGCCGGCAAGGTCTTCACCGGCGACGAAGACCCGGTGCCCCACGCCCACGTGGTCACCACCACCACCCACAAGTCCCTCCGCGGACCCCGTGGCGGCATGGTGCTGGCCAAGCAGGAGTTCGCGGGCGCAGTCGACCGTGGCTGCCCGATGGTGCTCGGCGGTCCGCTGTCGCACATGATGGCCGCCAAGGCCGTGGCCCTGGCCGAGGCCCGCACCCAGGAGTTCCAGACCTACGCCCAGAACGTGGCCGACAACGCGAAGGCGCTGGCCGAAGGATTCCTCAAGCGTGGCCAGAAGCTGGTGACGGGCGGCACCGACAACCACCTGGTGTTGCTCGACGTCGGCCAGTACGGCCTCACGGGACGCCAGGCCGAATCTGCCCTGCTCGACGCCGGCGTGGTGTCGAACCGCAACTCGGTGCCGCAGGATCCCAACGGTGCCTGGTACACCACCGGCGTCCGGCTGGGCACGCCCGCGCTGACCTCGCGCGGTTTCGGCGCGGACGACTTCGACCGGGTCGCCGAACTGATCGTCGACGTGCTCACCAACACGTCTGCGAACCCGACCGCATCCGGAGCCCCGGGCAAGGCCAAGTACACGATTGCCGACGGTGTGGCCGAACGCACCAAGGCCGCCGCCGGCGAGATGCTGACGGCGCACCCGCTGTACCCCGGGCTGGAACTCTGAGCAGGGAGCACGACACCGGCGTGCTCGCGAGGTCTCGCGAGCACGCCGGCGCTGCGGTACGGATCAGCGCCCGAACAGGTGCCCCTGCACCGAGGTGATGAACGCCGTCACCGAGTCGGGCAGGTCGGCGAGGTGCCAGGTGTCGGGAGCGTGGTACCAGTCGAGGTCGGTGGGGTCGGGGGTGGCGTCGTCATCGGCGTCCGCGAAGGCTTCGAGCCATCGTCCTCGTCCGCCCAGCACCACGGCGTAGGGCAGCAGTTCGGAGAGTTCGCGCAACTCCTGCCCCCGCGGCATCTGGTCGGTGCGATGGTTCTGCAGGTCGTGGGCCAACACGTGCAGACCGGCAAGCAGCTGTGATCCGCGCGCCGATCGGCGCGGCATCCTCGGTGCCAGGAAGACCACCCCGGCGGCGATCGCAATCAGGGCCAGCCCCCACAGCCCCAGCGTGGTGAAGGCGACCAGCAGGCCGGCCACCAGGACCGCCAGGGTCAGCGAGATCCAACCGAGCAGCATCCAGCCGTTGCGAGCCTCGTCCGGTCGTTTGTCGAACCAGCCCTGGCGCACGACGTCCTCGTACAGTTCGTCCTGCACCTGCGGGATCACGTCACCGATCGCCGAGGCGATCCCCGAGACCTTGACGACGCGGCCATCGAGGGGCGCGACCGCGTCGAGCAGCACCTGCTCGTACGGACGCAGCTGACCGCGTCCACCCTCGCGACGCTCGAACGACCAGTCCATGGGCTTGTGCTGCGACTCGGGTCCCAGCTCACGGATGCGGAGGTGCCCCCGTACGGCCAGGTCGAGCAGGGTCGCGGTCACGTCGATCGGGTCGACGCTCTCGTCGGCGACGGTGCCGATCTGCCCCGGACGAATGTCCTCGACCAGGTGGAACTCCTCCTCTCCGGCGCCGACGGGCACGAACTCAGCGATCAGGGTAGGACGACTGGCCGCAGCCACGTCGCGGCCCGTGCGTCGATGCAGAGCCCACAGCCCGAGCGCACCCAGCACGAGGGTCGCCAGGGCCAGCAACAACGAGGTGGCACTGGGCTCGAAGGCACGGTCGAGGCTCCACTGGTGGTCGATCGACTCGCTGGCCGCCATGCCCTGTGCCTGGGTGGTGAACGAGACCTGCACGACCTCACCCGCGCCGCGGGGACCGTCGGTGAAGGTGGGGTTGGGCTCCTCGCCGGTGCCGCCGGTCCACGAGTTGCAGGCGACAGGGTTGACGGGCGGCCCCGCCTTGCAGTCGACCTGACTCACCAGGCTGGGTGCCTTGATGGTGCCGCTGACCTCGTCGACACCCACCGAGAGTCCCTGCAGCACGCGGTAGTCCATCGTGGTGGTCGCCGGACGACCCGACACTGCCGGATCGGCATGGGTGGCGCCGCTGACGGTGTAGCTGATGACGATGGGTTTGCCCTTGGCCTTGGCGGTGTCGATACGGATCACCTTGTAGCCGGCGTCGTCGCTGACCTGGGCGCCGAGATCGGCGCCGCCCGCCGTGGCCTTCAGACCGCCGATCGTGTAGTGGTACTCCATCTTGTGCTCGGCTGGTGCCGACGTCGCGATCCGCTGGGTGAGCTGACCGGGTGCGGAGTCGCCGAGGGTGATGGTCTCGCTGAGGTTGAGCACGCCGTGGGCGTCGACGGACCCGTCGACGACGTAGCTGACGGCCTCCCCCTGGGCATGCGCGGCACCGGCGAGAGGTCCGGCCACCAGCGCGGCGGAGGCGAGCGCGGCGGTGGCGAGCCGTCGTCCGACCATCGATCGCGAGGGGGTCGATCGTGGGGAGGTCGATCGTACGAGGTTCCAGGGGCCGGTCAACGCGGGGCCTTTCTGTCTTCGATCACACGGGCCCACAGGGCCGTGCGGGCCGTGCGGGGCCCACACGGTCGACTATGGCACAGCCCGAGGCCGTCGCCCATGGGCACGAGCAACCGATCGACCAACCCCCTGCCACTGGCGCGAGTTAGTCTGGCGCAGTGACGCAGCAGCAGTGGGGCCGACAGGGCCAGCAGGGATTCGGGGGCGGCCAGTGGGGTCCGCCGACGGGTCAACGCCCCGTCGCACCCCAACCGTCCAGCCGTGTCCAGGCCGGACCGTGGGGGCCACCGTCCCAGGTCCCGGGTGCAGGTGGACCGTGGGGAGGCCAGTGGCAGCAGCCCTCGTCGCCGCTGCCCACCCCTCGTCCGCCGCAGCGCGGCAACCCTGTTCTCAAGGTCGTGGTCGCGGCCATCGTCGGCATCATCGCCGTGGCGTTGATCGCCAATGTCGTGACCGACCTCGTCGGCGGTCAGAGGGCCCAGGGCCAGACCACGCAGTACCAGCAGGAGGACTACCAGGTACCGCCCCCCGAGGCGAACCCCCCGGAGTTGCCGTTGCCCAAGGTTGAGGCCGATCTCGACAGGCTCACGAAGCGGAACAAGGTCTACGACTCCACCGTGCCGTCGCCGACCCGCTGCGAGATGACCGAGATCAAGCTCGGCACTGCCACCAAGACTCAGATCAAGAAGTCGATGGACGAACTGACGGCCTGTCTCTCCCGGGTGTGGGACCCCACCCTGCAGCAGGCCGGGTTGACCTTCGTCCGCCCCGTCTCGAACGTCTACTCGACCTCCATCCAGAGCCCCTGCGGCAAGATCCCGGCGGGCAACGCGGTCTACTGCGCCGCCAACCAGCAGATCTACCTGTCGACCACCCTGAACCAGGTGCTCCCGCCCGAGGTCGCCGGGGGACGCTTCGTCGTCGAGACCGTCATCGCCCATGAGGTCGGCCACGCCGTGCAGTACCGCACCGGTATCGGTGCCGCCGCGTCGTACGAGATCCAGAACCTGCCCAAGGCCGAGTCACTGGAGGTCAACCGGCGCCTCGAGGTGCAGGCCGACTGCTTCGCCGGGCTCTTCCTCGAATCGGTGGCCCGGTCGCGGGGCATGTCGCAGACCGACCTGGCCAACATCCGCACCCTGATGGTGGCGATCGGCGATGACACCCTCAGCGGCAAGCCGGCCGTCGTCGGGAACCACGGGCACGGCAGTTCACGCCAGTACTGGGCCGAGATGGGTCTGGCGTCGACCAAGGTCGGGGCGTGCAACACCTTCGTGGCCCCCGCCACCCTCGTGAAGTGATCCGCTGCGGGCCCGGCCGGGAACCGGTCCCGGCCCTGGTGTCCGGCGGCTGACCTCAGTCGCCGGTGAGCAGGGCCGTGGCGATGGCCGCCACACCCTCTCCGCGGCCGGTCAGACCCAGTCCGTCGGTGGTGGTCGCCGACACACTCACCGGGGCACCCAGGGCCTCGCTGAGCACGCCCTCGGCCTCGACCCGGCGGGCTGCCATCCTGGGCCGATTGCCGATCACCTGCACCGAGGCGTTGGCGACCCGCCAACCAGCCTCGCGGACCCGGCGAGCGGTCTCCCGGACGAACGCGACGCCGCTCGCACCGGCCCATTCAGGCGCCGAGGTTCCGTAGTTCGACCCCAGGTCACCCAGGCCCGCCGCCGACAGCAGGGCATCACACAGGGCGTGGGCGGCGACGTCACCGTCGGAGTGACCGGCAAGACCATACGTCTCGTCCGGGAAGGACAGGCCTGCGCAGTGCATGGACTCACCCTCGACGAGTCGGTGCACGTCGGTGCCGATGCCGGTGCGAAGGTTCATCGGGCCTTCCCCGTCCGGCGGCCCGCCAGCAGCGCCTCGGCGAGAACCAGGTCGAGGGGTTCGGTGATCTTGATCGAGTCCCGGCTGCCCGGCACGAGCACGACGCGGTGCCCCGCGCGCTCGGCCACGGCGGCATCGTCGGTGAGTTCCTCGGTTGTGTCGGCAACCGCCCGGTGGGCGGCCAGCAGTGCCGCGAACGAGAACCCCTGAGGGGTCTGCACCGCGCGCAGGCCCGACCGGTCGACGACGGACGATGCCCCGTCCGGACCCTGGTGCGAGATGGAGCGGATCGAGTCGACGACCGGCACGGCGGGCACGACAGCGGTGGCGCCGGCGGTGACCGCATCACGGACCCGCTCCACGACCTCGGCGGGGACGAGGGGCCGGGCCGCATCGTGCACGAGGACGATGGCCGAGTCAGCGGTTCCCAGGTCGATGGCCAGTGCCTCCAACCCCTGCCGGACGGAATCCTGGCGACGCCGTCCGCCCGCCACGAGTTCGACCGGAACGGGGGCATCGGCGAGGGCTCGCTCGAAATCGGGACGATGGTCGGCCGGTACGACGACCACGACCCGGGAGACTCCGCCGGCAGCCAGCGCGTCGACCGAGTGGGCCACCAAGGCTCGTCCCCCCAGTTCCACGAGCGCCTTCGGGACGGAGGCCCCGAAGCGAACGCCAGAGCCGGCCGCCACCACGAGGGCGACGACCGGCTCTTGCATGTCTGTCAGTCTGTCAGGACGCGAGAACCTCGTCCAGCAACACTTCGGCCCGGTCCTCCTCGACCTTCTCAGCCAGGGCGAGCTCCGAGACGAGGATCTGCCGCGCCTTGGCCAGCATCCTCTTCTCGCCGGCCGAGAGGCCGCGCTCACGCTCGCGGCGCCACAGGTCGCGGACGACCTCCGCCACCTTCATCACGTTGCCGCTGTGCAGCTTCTCGAGGTTGGCCTTGTAGCGCCGCGACCAGTTGGTCGGTTCCTCGGTGTGTGGCGCACGCAGGACCCCGAACACTCGCTCGAGCCCCGCCGCGTCGACCACGTCGCGAACGCCCACGAGGTCAAGGTTGCACGCCGGCACCCTCACCACGAGGTCGTTCTGACCGATGATCCTCAACACGAGGTAGAGCTTGTCCTCGCCCTTGATCTGACGGGTTTCGATGTCTTCAATGACAGCCGCCCCATGATTGGGATAGACCACCGTTTCGCCGACCGTAAAAGTCATGAGTTGCAACCCCTTTCGCAAAGCCCAGTCTAGCACGGCATGAGGGTGACCTCACAGGTGTTCGTCCTAGCCAGAGGCGCAATCGGGGCCCATTCACACCCTTGACAAGGGGTCAGATGTGTGCCGGGACGGCAGATCTTGGCCCTGACTTGCCCAAACGCAACGTCTCGGTTTTCGCTAGGCTGTCGCCGACGGGTCGTCTGCACTCGCGGTGACCGTCGCCCCTGATCGCCCGTGGAGGAATGACATGAGCCCCGCTCCCCGCCGCCGCTTCGTCCGCCTCGGCATGGCCGCATCGGCCCTCGCCGTCGTCGTGCTCGCGGGCTGCGTCTCGACCGAGGTGGCCCAGCCCTACACTCCCGGCGTCGGGGTCGACGCCCAGGCCCCGGGCGTGCACCTGCGCGCGATCACCGTCGTCGCCAAGGATGGAGCGGGCGTGCTGGCCGGGTCGGTCGACAGCCCGACCGGCGACACCCTGACCGGCGTCGCGGGCCAGGCGACAGGCTCGAACTTCGAGGACACCGGAGCCCTGACAGTCGGCTCGGTCAACGTCGAACTGCCTGCCGGCAAGCTCGTGAGCCTCACCCAGCAGAAGGTCGCACTCAACTCCGACAAGCTGCAGCCCGGCCTCTACGCCCGGATCACCTTCACCTTCGCCAAGGCCGGTGAGGTGACGACGCTGGTTCCGGTGGTGGACGCCTCGTCCCCCGACTACTCCAGCGTTCCGCGGGCCTGAGTCCTAGCCGGCCCGGATCCGACGGGCCTGAGTCGAGGAGAACTGGATCCGGGACAACTGAATCCGGGGCAGCTGAATCCGGGCTCACTGGGCAGGGGCCCTCGGGAACTCAGGCCTCGAACTTGTAGCCCAAACCCCGCACGGTGACCACCAACACGGGATTGGCCGGATCGGCCTCGATCTTCGAGCGCAGCCTCTTCACGTGCACATCGAGGGTCTTGGTGTCGCCGACGTAGTCAGCTCCCCAGATGCGGTCGATCAGTTGGCCCCGGGTCATCACCCGCCCCGCGTTGCGCAGCAACATCTCGAGCAGTTCGAACTCCTTCAGGGCCAGCCTCACCGGTGCCCCGTTGACGCTCACCTCGTGGCGTTCCACGTCAACGCGCACCCCCGCGCCCTCGATGACGTCAGGAGCCAGGTCGACGTCCTGGCCCCGCCTGAGGACCGCCCGGATGCGAGCCACCAGTTCTCGGTGGCTGAAGGGCTTGGTGACGTAGTCGTCGGCCCCCAGTTCGAGCCCCACCACCTTGTCGACCTCTGAGTCGCGCGCGGTCACCATGATCACCGGCACGTTCCCCCGCCGACGCAACTGGCGGCACACCTCCGTGCCGGGCATACCGGGCATCATCAGGTCGAGCAGCACCAGGTCGGCCCCGGACCGGTCGAACTCTGCCAGTCCCCCATCACCGTCCGCCGCCTCGGCGACCTCGAAGCCCTCCCTCCGCAGCATGTAGGCCGTGGCCTCACGGTAGGACTGCTCGTCCTCGACGATCAGGATGCGGGTCATCAATCACCTTTCGGTCAGGGACGCCTGGGCGTCGGTGGGGGCGTGCGCTGTCAGCGGCGGCACGCCGTCGGCACCCTCGGTGGCCACCGGGAAACGGAGCGTGAACGTCGAGCCCTGGCCGGGTTGGCTCCACACGTCGACCGTACCGGCATGCACCGACGCGATGTGCTTGACGATGCTCAGCCCCAGCCCAGTGCCACCCTGGTCACGGCTCCGGCCGTAGTCGACCCGGTAGAAGCGTTCGAAGATGCGTTCCTGCTCGTCGGGCCTGATGCCGATGCCGTTGTCGGCCACCGCGATCTCGACCATGTCACCATCGGGCTCGCTCGACAGACGATGGGTGATCACCACCCGGGAGTGGTCATCGGAGTAGGCGATGGCGTTCTGCAACAGATTGGTGACCGCCTCCGCGAGTTGGTCGACGTCACCCAGTACCTCGAGGTCACCGTCACCGAAGGTGAGCACCCTGATGTTCTTCTTCAGGGCCAGGGCCTGGCACCGGTCGACGGCGATGCGCGACAACTCGCCGACCCGCACGGGTTCGGCGGCCAGCATGGGGTCGTCCGACTGCAGCCTCGACAGCATGATGATCTGCTTGACCAACTCCGAGAGTCGGGCCGCCTCGAACTGCATGCGTTGGGCGAAGTGGACGACACCCTCGGGGTCGTCCGCGGCTTCGAGCAGGGCTTCGGCCAGCAGTGAGATCGCCCCGATGGGGGTCTTCAGTTCGTGCGACACGTTGGCGACGAAGTCGCGCCTGGTCTCGTCCACCCGAAGCAGGGGCGTGCGGTCGTCGGCCAGCACGATCATGGTGCCGTTCTCGAGCGGCGCCACGCGCACGGTCAGGTGCATGACGGGGGTGCCGGTGCCGCGCTTGAGTTCGACCTCGCGGGTGACGGCCCGATCGGTGCGGCGGGCCTCCCGGACCGCATCGAGCACCGGGGGCAGCGACAGCCGGTCGCCGCGGACCAGTCCCCAGGTGCGCGCCAGCACATTGGAGTGCGCCACCTCGTCATGGGAACCGACGATCATGCCGGCGCTCCTGAGCACGGCGAGCACCATGCCCAACTGCGGATGGATCTCGGTGACCTCGTGCCTGAGCGCGGCGCGGCGACGCTCGCGGACCCGGAGCGCGACGAACAGTGCCGTCGTCGCGGCGGCGCCGAGCACCATGCCGAGCGCCAGCACGAGCCAAGGGTTCACAACGCCTGATCATAGGGTGGGAGCCAGCGGCGGGACGCCTCCCCCCGGTGCAGTGGCCACCCCTGCGCCCGGCCCACCCCGGACGTTCAGGCAGTGTTCACCGGCGATTCAGCGACTGGCCCGCCGGTGCCCCATCGGGCCCCCTACTGTCGAGGCCGATGCCGACGCTCGCCGCAGGTGGGCGCTGTCGATGACCGGGACAGGACTTTGCTCCTGTCGGCTGACTAGGCTGATGGCATCAGACGTACCCACCGCCACTTTCAGGAGCTACCGTGCGCGAGAGCTACCATGCCGAACTCGACGGCCTCATCACCGACCTCGTGGCCATGGCCCGCGACAGCCAGGTCGCGCTGAAGGACGCCACCGCCGCCCTGCTCACCGCCGACCAGGCCATCGCGGAGCGCGTCATCGCCGACGACGTCCGCATCGACGACCAGGCCGAGACCCTCGAGAATCGGGCGTTCAACCTGCTGGCCCGCCAGTCACCGGTTGCCGGTGAGTTGCGCACCGTCGTCGCCGTGCTGCGGATGACCTTCGAACTGAGCCGCATGGGTGACCTCGCGGCTCACGTCGCCAAGATCTCCCGGATGCGCTTCCCCGAGAAGGCCGTACCGTCCGACCTCGAGGCGAACTTCGCGCGCATGGCCGAGGTGGCCGACGAGATGATCACGGTTGCCTGCTCGACGCTGGAGAGCCGCGATGCGCACGCGGCTCGCGAACTGGCCGAGAAGGACGAGGAGATGGACTCCCTGCGTCGCGACCAGTTCAAGCTGCTGCTCGGGGACGACTGGAACCACGGTGTCGAGAAGGCCGTCGACGTGGCGCTGCTGGGCCGCTACTACGAGCGCATCGCCGACCATGCCGTCGCCATGGGCCGCCGCATCATCCTGGTGCTGACCGGCGACGTTCCCGAGGGCGAGAACTGGCCGACCACCTACTGATCGACCGATCCGTGTTGGCCCAGACCGACCTGACGGTCCGGGCAACGCCCCATCGGAAGCAGCACGGACGACGAACGCGCGGCACCCAGCGAGGGTGCCGCGCGTTCGTACGTCCGGGCCCAATGGGGCCCAGCGTGCTCAGCGAGCGGGCGCAAGTCAGGCCAGGATCACTTCTTGCCCTGGTTGGCCACGGCCTTGATCGACTCGGCAGCCGCCTCGGGGTCGAGGTAGCGACCACCGCGGGTGACGGGGGCGAAGTTCTCGTCCAGCTCGTAGTAGAGCGGGATACCGGTGGGGATGTTGAGGCCGGCGATCTCGTCGTCCGAGATCTGGTCGAGGTGCTTCACCAGGGCCCGCAGCGAGTTCCCGTGAGCGGTGATCAGCACCGTCCTGCCCTGGGCGAGGTCGGGCTTCACGTCCGACTCCCAGTAGGGCAGCATGCGTGCGACGACATCCTTGAGGCACTCGGTCAACGGACGCTGGTCTGCCGGGATGTCGGCATAGCGGGGGTCGTTGAACTGGGAGAACTCGTTGTCGACCTCGATCGGGGGCGGCGGCACGTCATAGGAGCGGCGCCACTGCATGAACTGCTCGTCACCGAACTGGTCGCGGATCTCGGTCTTGTTCAAACCCTGGAGCTTGCCGTAGTGGCGCTCGTTGAGTCGCCAACTGCGCTTGACCGGGATCCAGTGCCGGTCACAGCCGTCGAGAGCCAGGTACGCGGTGTGGATCGCGCGGCGCAGCACCGAGGTGTGCAGCACGTCGGGCAGCAACCCTTCGGCCTTCAGCAGCTCGGCGGCCTTCTTGGCCTCGCCGACACCCTTCTCGTTGATGTCGACGTCCACCCAGCCGGTGAACAGGTTCTTGGCGTTCCATTCGCTCTCGCCGTGGCGGAGCAGCACAAGGTTGTAGCTCATGGCCGCGAGTCTATCGGCGGGCCTCCACGCCGACGTCACGGGCCCACGAAGTCGGGCGACGACCTCACAGGGCCACGAAGTCGAGTTCCTGGAAGCTGGTCACCTCTGGCTCCCACCGGTCACGGACGAACGCGACGTGGACCGGGTGGTTGGTGTACGCGTCGTAGGCCGTCTGGTCGGCGAAGTCCATGGTGAACCAGAACGTGTGGTCCGACTTGGGGCTCACCTGCCGCAGCTGCCGGAAGTTCTGCACCCCGGGGATGTCGGCGAGGCCGCTGGCCACGTCGAGGAAGTCCCGCTCCTGGTCCGAACCCGGGGCATGGACGAGTCGGAAGCTGACGGTGTGCTGGATGGGCTGGTCACTCATGGACCGCAACGCTAGTGGGGGGTCCGGGACTGGTTGAATCGTCTCATGAGCAGCCACGACGCCAGGCCCACCACCCGCACCGCAGTCGTCACCGGAGCCTCGTCGGGCATCGGTGCAGCCACCGCCCGCTGGCTCGCTGCGCACGGCTGGCGGGTGCTCTGCGTGGCCCGTCGCACCGATCGGATCGAGGCCCTCGCCGCCGAGATCGGCGGACATGCGGTCAGCTGCGATGTCTCCGACGCCGAACAGGTCGCCGCCCTCAAGGCTGTGGTGGACGAGTGGGGTGGTCGCGTCGACCTGTTGGTGAACAACGCCGGCGGGGCGCTCGGCCAGGAGCCCTTGGCCGAGACGGACCTGGAGCTGTGGCGACGGATGTACGACTCGAACGTGCTCGGCGCCGCCCGGGTGACCCAGGCGCTGCTGCCCGCGGTGCGCGTGGCCGAGGGCACGGTGGTGTTCGTCACCTCCACCGCTGCCGAGGCTGCCTACGAGGGTGGCGGCGGGTACTGCGGGGTGAAGGCTGCCGAGCGATCCATGGTCGGGGCCCTGCGGTTGGAGTTGGTGGCCGAACCCATCCGGGTCTGCGAGGTCGCACCGGGCATGGTGCACACCGAGGAGTTCTCGCTCACCCGATTCGGCGGTGACCAGCAGAAGGCCGACCAGGTCTACGCGGGAGTGGCCGAACCCCTCCTGGCCGAGGACATCGCCGAGGTGATCGGCTGGGTCGCCGAGCGACCGGCACATGTGAACATCGACCGGCTGGTGGTTCGTCCGCGCGCCCAGGCCGCCAACCACAAGGTGCACCGCCAGAACTGACCCACTGCCGAGGCCCGTCGCTCGCGGACAGCGGAACCTGTTCACGGGGCAGTCCGCACGCGCAAGAATGACGCCGTGGAAACCCTGATCGTGCTGCTGGGCATCGCCGTGGTCGTGATCGCAGGCACCGCCCTCGCCGATCGGCTGCGCATCGCTGCCCCCATGCTGTTGATCGCCCTGGGCATCGCCGTCTCGTACGTGCCCCACGTGCCGCAGGTGCACCTTCAACCCGAGGTCGTGCTGCTGGGGCTGTTGCCGCCGCTGCTGTACGCCACCGCCATCCAGACCTCGATCATCGACCTGCGGGCGAACTTCAGGACCGTCGCGCAACTCTCGGTGCTGTTGGTCCTGCTCACCACCGCAGTGGTGGCCGCAGTGGTGATGCTGCTGGTGCCCGATGTGGGTTGGCCGGTCGCCCTCGCCATCGGCGCCGTGGTCGCCCCACCCGACGCTGTCGCCGCGACGGCCGTCGCCCGCCGGATCGGCCTGCCCCGCGATGTGGTCTCGATCCTCGAGGCCGAGTCACTGCTGAACGACGCCACCGCCCTGGTGGCGCTGAGGACCGCCATCGTGGCCATGGCCGCGGCGGTCTCATGGCAGCGCGTGGGCCTCGACTTCGTCGTCGCCGCCGGCGGTGGTGTGCTGGTCGGACTGCTGGTGTTCATCGTGGTGGCGAAGGTTCGCAAACTGCTCACCTCTCCCCTGCTCGACACGTCGGTGTCGTTCATCACCCCCTTCACGGCCTACCTGGTGGCCGAGCAGGTGCACGCGTCCGGGGTGATCGCGGTGGTGGTCGCGGGGATCCTGCTCGGTCACAAGGCCGCCACGATCCAGTCGGCACAGTCGCGGCTGAACGAGACGCTCACGTGGCGCACCATCTCGTTCCTGCTCGAGAACGCCGTCTTCCTGCTGATCGGCCTGCAGGCCCGCGAGATCCTCGGACAGGTCGCCGAATCGGTGGTGCCATGGCCGATCGTGCTGGCGGTGTGCGCGGCGACCCTGGCCTGCGTGATCCTCGTGCGCATGGTGTTCGTGCTCGCCACGCAGGCCTTGGCCAACCGGCTGCGCACCAGTGATGACCGGATGCCTCCCAGGCACGCCGTGGTCATCGGCTGGGCAGGCATGCGTGGCGTGGTCACGCTCGCGGCTGCGTTGATCCTGCCTGAGGACACCCCCCAGCGACCGCTGCTCATCCTGGTGGCGCTGGTGGTGGTGCTCGGCACCCTCTTCGGCCAGGGCCTCACCCTGCCGATCATCACCCGAGCCCTCAAGGTTCGTCCGCCTGACCCCGCCGTCGACGCCCTGGCCCGCGCAACCCTGCTGCAGCAGGCCGGTGAGGCTGCCCTGGTGCGTCTGGACGAACTCGACCTCGACAACACCCACGGCATGGCCTCGACGCTGCGCAATCGACTCGACCAACGCACCTTCGCCGCCTGGGAGCGACTGTCGACCCAAGGAGCGGACGAGGCGCCCAGCGAGCAGTACGCACGAGCCCGCCTGGCCATGCTGGAGGCGGAACGGGCCCGAGTGCTCGAGATCAGGAATTCGGGGAACACTCCCTCCGACGTGGTGCGCGAGGTGCTGGGGATGCTGGACCTCGAGGAGTCGATGATCGACAACGCCCGGAGCGAGCGCGCCACCATCCGCGCGTCCGGCCCGGACGCCAGCCTCGGGTCGGAGGGAGGGGACTGCGAAGACCTTCGCAGCTACCCCGCCGTCGACACCGACGAGCACCCGGTCTGCCGCAGTTGCATCGAACAGGGGCTGACCCCGGTGGCCCTGAGACAGTGCCTCACCTGTGGACACATCGGCTGCTGCGACTCGTCGAAGGGGCGCCACGCCACCAAGCACTTCCGTGCGACGGGGCACCCGGTGATGGAGTCGGCCGAGCCCGGTGAACACTGGCGATGGTGCTACGTGCACTCCCGCACGTCCTGACGTCTCGGTCCAACGGGCCACTGCCGCAAATCAGCCAGCACCGATCAGCCAGCCGCCCAGCGAGGGGAGGAACCCGTGCCGAACGACCCCACCATCGTCTGCCTGTCGAGCCACAACGCCGACGTCATGGCCGACCAGTTCCAGCGCTACGCCCACGAGTACGACGTCAGGGTGTGCACCACGGCGGCTGAGGCCAAGTCAGTCACCCGCCGGGTGCTCGACGACGGCGGGGTGGTGGCGCTGCTCGTCGTCGAGGACCAACTGAGCGACGCCCCCTGCTTCGAGGCCATCCATGCCATGCGCACGGTCTCGGCCAACACCCGTCGCGCCATCGTGGTGCCCTGGGACAGGTTCCTGGCCGTCGCGCCGACCCTTCGCGCCGTGGTCGCCAAGGGCAAGGCGGACGCCTACCTGCTGCTGCCCCGGGGCCCCCGCGACGAGGAGTTCCACTCGGCCATCGGCGAACTGCTCAACGACTGGGCCTCGACCCGCCAGAGCCTGGTCGAGTCGATCAGCATCGTCACCCCCACGCGCGACCCGCTCACCCGCAAGCTGGGCGACTTCCTGCTGCGCGCGGGCACGCCGTACGGGGTGCACCCGCCGGACTCGGAGGTCGGACGAAGGGCCTTGGCGACCAGGCCCGACCTCGACGGCCAGTGGCCACTGATCGTCTCGACCGAGGGCGAGGTCGCGGCCTGCACCTCGGTGCGCCAGGTGGCGGAGAAGTTGTACGGACGACCCGACGACATCGACGTCGACAAGGTCGTGGACGTGGTCATCGTGGGTGGCGGTCCGGCGGGTCTGGCCGCGGCCGTCTACGCCTCGAGCGAGGGACTGTCGACCGTGGTGCTCGAGGCAGAGGTGATCGGGGGGCAGGCGGGGTCCAGTTCGATGATCCGCAACTACCTCGGCTTCCCCCGGGGAATCTCGGGCATGCGGCTCACCCAGCGCGCGCGCAGTCAGGCGATCAGGTTCGGGACCCGGTTCTTCACCGGCTGGCCAGTGACCCGGATCACCCTGGGCACGGGCCTCGATCAGCCGCACCGCGTGCACACCGATGGCGGCGAGGTGCGGGCCCGCGCCGTGGTGCTCGCCACCGGGGTGACCTATCGCCGACTCGGGGTCCCCGCGTTGGACGACCTGGTCGGCCACGGCGTTCACCAGGGCTCGGCGATGACCGTCGCGGCCGAGCTGGAGGACCAGGACGTGGTCGTGGTCGGCGGGGGGAACTCGGCCGGACAGGCGGCGATCCACCTGGCACGGTTCGCCCGAAGCGTGACCGTGTTGGTGCGACGGCCCGACCTGACGGCCACCATGTCGAGGTACCTGATCGATGAACTGACGTGGAACCCCCGGGTGACCGTGCGCGGTAACACCCGGGTGGTGGGGGCCACCACCGACGCCGAGGGAATGCTCGCCGGGGTGATCGCCCACCATGACGACAACGGCGAGGACGAGCTGTTCCCGGCCCGGGCCCTGTGTCTGCTGATCGGCGCCGACCCGCGTACTGACTGGTTGCCGGATGAGGTCTGCGTCGACGAGCGGGGGTACGTGCAGACGGGAGCGGAGGTGCCCGCCGACCGCTGGCCCGACGACGTTCCACCCGCCGCCCTGGCGACCTGCGTCCCCGGTGTCTTCTGCGCGGGCGACGTGCGGGCAGGCTCGATGAAGCGGGTGGCCTCCGCCACGGGTGAGGGGGCCGCGGTGGTGGCCCTGGTGCACCAGTACCTGGCTGACCTGACCACCTGAGCGCCACCTGGCCCGGGTCTTGCGGACGAATCGTGCGAATCGTGTGCCCTGACGCCACCTGTTGCACTGGGGCAGCAACCATCGCCGCCACAGCACACGATCCGCCCGATTGGCCGGCGGCACCTTCCGCGGTCAGGGGCAACCGCTCTTTTCGCAAGCCGCAGCGCATGTATTGAGCACCCCACCCAATGGTCACCGGGAGTTCACCCCAGCGCCGCTGCCCGGGCCATTGCGCTGCCTAGGTTCAGGAGCACCCGCCCCAGGCGGTGCCGGGCCGTTCGTCGGCCGACATCACACCGAAGGGAACCTTGATGCGTTCACTCCTGCCCCTGCTGACCCGCTCCCACGAGGGCGGACGCACGGCCATGACCTGCCACTACAAGTGTGGCGACGCCTGCTCCAAGCCTGACGCCAACACCTCCTCCAACCCCTACTTCGGCGACGTCGTCGCCGCCTCGGTGTCGCGCCGCAGCGCGCTCGCCGGACTGGTCGGCCTGGGTGTCGCCGGCATCGCCGCCCCCGCCTTCGCCCAGGGCCACGGCCACGGCAACGGCAACGAACAGCGCAACCCCCATGCCCAGCGCGGGGCCGCGCTGGTGATCGACAGGTTCACCGGTATCGCTCTCCAGCCCGCCACCACCGACGCCCTGGTCGTGCCCGCGGGTTGGCGCTGGGAACCGGTCATCGCCTGGGGCGACGCTGTGCTGCCCGGCGCGCCCGCCTTCGACTTCGACAACCAGACCGCCGACGCACAGCTGAAGCAGTTCGGCTACAACAATGACTACCTCGCGATCCTGTCGCGTGGCGCCACGAAGGCGACCTTGGTCTCGAACCACGAGTACACCGACGACGAGTTGATGTTCCGCGACATCTCGAGCTCGGCCGACCTGACCACCGACCAGTTGCGCACCATCATGGCCGCCCACGGCATGACGGTGGTCGAGGTCGAGCGCGGCAATCCCATGAAGACCTGGAAGCCGGTCGTCTCGGGCAAGCGCAACCGTCGCATCCACACCCACACCGAGTTCAGGCTGACCGGCCCCGCCGCAGGGCACGCGCTTCTGGCCACTGCCGCTGATCCCTCGGGTACCAAGGTGCTGGGGACGCTCAACAACTGCGCCGGCGGGGTCACCCCGTGGGGCACCGTGCTGTCGGGCGAGGAGAACGTCGACCAGTACTTCAATGCCACCGGTGCACCGGCAGACCAACTGGAGACCCTGGCCCGGTACACCGTCACCTCGGGTGGACGGGGCTGGGAACGCGCCGATGACCGCTTCGCCGTGGCCGTCGAACCGCACGAACCGCACCGCTTCAACTGGGTGGTCGAGATCGACCCCGATGACCCGACGTCCACCCCGCGCAAGCACACGGCGCTGGGGCGCTTCAAGCACGAGGGTGCAGCTGTCGCCGTCGATCCCGACGGCACCGTGGTCGTCTACTCCGGTGACGACTCCCGCTTCGAGTACGTCTACAAGTTCGTGTCGTCGAAGAAGTTCGACGGCTCGGGAAGCCCCCGGGCCAAGGCCCACAACCTGACCCTGCTCGAGGAGGGTGACCTGTACGTCGCCTCGTTCGCCGGTGACGGAGCTGCGGACGGGGAGCACGACGGCATCGGCACCTGGTTGCCGCTGGTCGTCGGTGGCGAGTCGAAGGTGTCCGGGATGTCTGTGGCCGAGGTGCTCGTCTTCAGTCGGATCGCGGCCGACAAGGTCGGCGCGACGGCCATGGACCGCCCCGAGGACGTCGAGGTGAGCCCCGTCAACAACCGGCTCTACATGGTGATGACCAACAACACCAAGCGAGTCCCGAGCCAGGTCGACGAGGTCAACCCGCGGGCCAACAACAAGCACGGCCACATCGTCGAGCTCACGCCGGGCAACGGCCGCCACGGCAACGCCACGTTCACCTGGAAGCTGGTGCTGATCGCCGGGAACCCGGACGATCCCAGCACCTACTTCGACGGCTACGACAAGTCGGCGGTGACCCCGATCAGCTGCCCCGACAACGTCACCTTCGACAAGGCCGGGAACCTGTGGATCGCCACCGACGGCCAGCCGGGCACCCTGAACCACTGCGATGGTCTCTTCGTGATGCCGGTCGCAGGACCGGAGAAGGGCAGGCTCCGCCAGTTCCTGTCGGTGCCCTTCGGTGCCGAGACCTGCGGTCCCTGGATCATGGACGACGAGTTTTCGCTGCTGGTGGCGGTGCAGCACCCCGGTGAGGTCGACGGGGCCAGCCCAGACAACGTCGCCTCGAGGTTCCCCTACACCGGCAGCCAGCCGCGTCCGGCCGTGGTGCAGGCCATCCTGGCCTGATCGGGCGCGCCCCGACGGCACGCCGCCGAACCGGCGACCGGAAACAGGGCGACCCCGCGCAGTACCTGCGCGGGGTCGTTCCTCGTCCATGTGGCAGAAGACTGGCCCCGAGACGACCGCAGCACGCTCCCTTGCGGTCAACGGCCGTTGCTCTCGAGACCAGTCCGAAGGCAGGCCGTGCCAGACAACACGGCCGACCGGGTGCATCCGTCCGCCAGATGCACCGACTGTGGGGCTGTGTCAGGCCAGCCGGATCAGGGCCTGCCCACCCTGCACGGCGTCCCCGGCCGCGACCATCACCCGGTCGACGGTGCCGGCCTGGGGTGCGGTGATCTCGGTCTCCATCTTCATGGCCTCGAGCACCAGCAGCACGGCGCCTGCCTCGATCGCGTCACCCTCCTTCACCAGCACCCGGGCCACCGACCCGGCCAGCGGTGCCACGACCGCATTGGCGCTGGCGGCAGGCACCGAGGCGGTGGTGGGCATCTGCGCCCCGGTCGAACCGCCACCGATCACGATGGGGCCGAGCGTGGGACGCTCCTCCTCCTCGACCTCGACGTCGACCAGGTACTCGGTTCCGTTGATCGTCACCTTGAGCTTCATCAGTTGTCTCCCGTTTTCAAGGGTTGTCAGCGGCGCCCGACCGAGCGGTCGTGGATGCGGGTGCGGGTTTCGGATGCCCAGCGATGTTCGCCGGACAGGTGGATGGCGCGGACCTTGGCCTTGTGGCCCAGGAACGCTGCGACGGCTGCACTGATCGCCATCACGACGTCGTCGGGCAACGTCTGCATGGCCTCGGCCTGCTGTGCCTTGAGGTGGGCGACGTCGCCCTCGAGCGAGGCGATTCGTCCGTTCAGCTCGAGCAGCAGGGCCTTCAGTTCGGACAGTTCGACCTGGTCCGAGGCAAGGTGGCCACCCGTCCCAGTGGGGCTCATGCCAGCTGTGTCAGTCATGTCAGGCTCCTGGTCAGGCCGGGCCGAGGCCGTGCTTCTTGGCCGGACGAAGTTCGCGCTTGTTGACCAGCTGCGCCAAGGCGGTGGCGATCTGGTAGCGAGTCTCGGCCGGATCGATGATGTCGTCGACCAGGCCGTGGGCGGCCGCCATGTAGGGCGACGAGAAGGTGCTGCGGTACTCCTCGACGAGTTCGGCGCGACGAGCCTTGGGGTCGTCGGCCTCGGCGATCTCCTTCTTGAAGACCACCGCGGCGGCACCGTCGGCACCCATCACGGCGATCTCAGCGGTGGGCCACGCGAACACGCGGTCGGCGCCCAGGTCCTTGGAGCACATCGCCAGGTAGGAGCCCCCGTAGGCCTTGCGCATCACGACGGTGATCTTCGGCACGGTGGCGGCGGAGTAGGCGTAGAGCATCTTGGCGCCGTGGCGGATGATGCCGCCCGTCTCCTGCGCGACACCGGGCAGGAAGCCGGGCACGTCGACGAGGTTCACGACAGGGATGTTGAACGCGTTGCAGAAGCGGATGAACTTCGAGCCCTTGTCGGAGGAGTTGATGTCGAGCACACCCGACATCACCGAGGGCTGGTTGGCGATGAAGCCGACGCTCTGGCCCACGATGCGTCCGAAACCGACCACCAGGTTGGCGGCGAAACCGGCCTGCACCTCGAGGAAGTCCTCACGGTCGACGATGTGGCGGATCACCTCACGCACGTCGTAGCCCTTGCGCGAGTCGTCGGGGATGATGTCGCGCAGGGCGGGCTGGGGGTCGACGCCGTCGTCCGGGTCGACGACCGGGGGCTCCTCGGAGTTGTTCTGCGGCAGGAAGCTGAGCAGCTTCTTGGCGATCATGATCGCCTGCTCGTCGTCGTCGGCCACGAACGAGACCACGCCTGATGCCATCTGCGCATCGGCACCGCCCAGGGCGTCGGCGGTGACCTCCTCGCCGGTGACCTGCTTGATGACGTTGGGGCCCGTGATGAACATGTGGGCCTTGCGGGTCTGGATGATGAAGTCCGTCAGCGCCGGTGAGTAGGCGGCACCACCAGCGCAGGGGCCGGCGATGATGGAGATCTGCGGTACCGCACCCGACAGCAGCACGTTGGCGTAGAAGACCTGCCCGTATCCCGACAGGGAGTCGATGCCCTCCTGCACCCGCGCGCCACCCGAGTCGTTGATGAAGACGAAGGGCGCGCCGTTCTTGAGCGACTCGCGCAGCGCCTGGGCGACCTTGATCGAGTGGGTCTCACCTGCCGAACCACCGGCGACGGTGAAGTCCTGGCTGGCGACGTTGACCGGTCGACCGAGCACGGCACCCGAACCGGTGACCACCCCGTCGGCCGGCATGTCTGCGGTGTCCATGCCGAACGCGGTGGTGCGGTTGCGACGGAAGGCTCCGATCTCCTGGAAGCTGCCCCGGTCGAGCAGGGCGTCGATCCGCTCGCGTGCGGTCAGCTTGCCCTGCGCGCGCTGCTTGTCGAGGCGGGCCTTGCCGCCGCCGAGCGCAACCTGGGCTCGGTGTTCGTCCAGCTGGGTGAGCAGCTTGGCCATCGTGTCAGCCATCGTCGTCCCTTCGAGGTGGAGAGGTGGGTCGAATTGGGGAGGTGGGCGGGTGGGACGAGCGGCCTCAGGCCGGCTCGACCTTGATCGCGTGGGTGCGACCGGCGAGGGTCACGTTGTAGGTGATCGGGCCGCGCACTGCCTTGGACGAGGTGTCGGCCGCGGCCTTCTCGTTGGCCAACTGCTCGGTGGTCTTGCCGACGCTCTTGGGGCCGTCCGCGCGGGTGCTGAAGAACTTCGGTGCGACCCCGGGGAACATGGCGTTGGTGAGCACGTCCTCCTCGGAGCCGTTGAAACCGGGCAGCGCCTCGGCGTCGTCGTGCAGCTTCTCCCACTCGGGCTCGAGCAGGTTGGCCGGGCGCTCGGTGATGGGTTCCTTCTTGGTCTGCGCGTGTGCGATCTCGACCACCTCGGGGTTCCTCTCCCCCATGCACTCGCCGTAGTAGCCGAGCATCAGGTCGGCGAACTCCCCGGTCATCACCTTGTAGCGGCCCATCAGCACGTTGAACACGGCCTGGGTGCCGACGATCTGGCTCGAGGGGGTGACCAGCGGCGGGTAGCCGGCGTCCTTCTTGACCACCGGAACCTCGGCCATCACCTCACGGATGCGGTCACCGGCTCCCTGGGCGCGCAGCTGTGACTCCATGTTCGAGAGCATGCCGCCGGGGATCTGGGACGAGAAGATGTCGGTGTCGACCAGGGTCGCCGACTCGAATTCCGCGTACTTGGGACGAACCGCAGCGAAGTGGTCGCGGATCTTCTCGAGGCGGGCCATGTCGAGCCCGGTGGTGTACTCGGTGCCCTCCAGCATCTCGACCAGGGACTCGGTGGGGTTGTGTCCGGGGCCGAGGCTCATCGACGAGATGGCGGTGTCGACCACGTCGGCACCGGCCTCGATGGCCTTCATCAGGCTGACCAGGGTGACACCAGTCGTGGCGTGGCAGTGCACGTTGACCTGCACGTCGCCGTAGGTCTCCTTGATACCGCGGACGATGTCGTAGGCCGGCTGTGGCTTGAGCAGTGCCGCCATGTCCTTCAGCGCGATCGACTCGGCGCCCATGTCGATCAGCTGGCCGGCGAGCTTCACGTAGCCCTCGACGGTGTGCAGCGGACTGATCGTGTAGCAGATGGTGCCCTGGGCGTGCTTGCCGGTCTTCGTGACCGCCCTCATCGCCCGCTCCATGTTGCGGGGGTCGTTCAGCGCGTCGAAGACACGGAAGACGTCCATGCCGTTCTCGGCGGACTTCTGCACGAAGGTGTCGACCACCATGTCTTCGTAGTGGCGGTAACCGAGCAGGTTCTGCCCGCGCAGCAGCATCTGCAGGCGCGAGTTGGGCAGCAACTCGCGGAAGGTGCGCAGCCGCTCCCACGGGTCCTCGTTGAGGAACCGGATGCAGGAGTCGAAGGTCGCCCCGCCCCAGCACTCCACCGACCAGTAACCGGCGGCATCGATGTCTGCACAGGCGTCGACCATGTCCTCCATGGCCATCCGGGTCGCCATCAGGCTCTGGTGGGCATCACGCAACGCGACCTCGGTCACGCCGATCTTTCGCTGGCTCATGGCCTCACCCTACGAAGCGGGCGGGGCTCTGGTGGGGGTGGGGTGGCGATTGCTCCCCGGACGCACGTGCTATGCGTGCGTCACCCCGGCCGGGCATCGTCCGTGTCATGCTCGCGGAGTGCCCCCTCCCACTGCCGCCCCTGGCCGGCACCCCCTGCTCGCCGGCCTCGAGGGCAGCCTGATCGTCTCGTGCCAGGCCTACCCCGGCGAACCCATGCGTCACCCCGAGACCATGGCCCAGATGGCGGCTGCCGTGGAACGGGGCGGAGCCAGCGCCGTCCGCGCCCAGGGGATTCGTGACATCGAACTGGTGAAGCAGTCGGTCGCGGTGCCGGTCATCGGCATCTGGAAGGACGGCCATGACGGGGTCTTCATCACGCCCACCCTTGCGCACGCCGTCGCCGTGGCTGATGCCGGCGCCGACATCGTGGCGCTCGACGGTACCCAGCGGCCTCGTCCCGACGGCCTCTCGCTCGCCGAGACCATCCGCCGGCTCCACCAGCACACCGACGCACCGGTGATGGCCGACTGCGACTCCCTCGAGGCCGGTCTGGCCGCCGCCGAGGCCGGGGCCGAGATCATCGGGACCACCTTGGCCGGGTACACGGGTGCTCGTCCGACGACCGACGGGCCTGACCTCGACCTGCTGGTGCAGCTGGTCCAGGCCCTCCCCGACCACGTGGTGGTGGCCGAGGGACGAGTCCACACCACCGAGCAGGCCCGGCAGTGTCGCCGGGCCGGGGCGTTCGCTGTGGTGGTGGGTACGGCCATCACCCATCCCACCTCGATCACCGGCTGGTTCAACGAGGCGGTCCGCGGCGCCTGAGGGCCGTCCCACCCGGGCAACGACAGGGCCTTCCGTTGAGTGCCTCCAAGGTGTGGAATGGGTGCTGTGGCCGACCCCATCGGCCCACGTCGTCGTCACCCGCACCGGGATGTATCAGGAGCACCACCGCACTCCTCCTCACCAGCAACGAACCCTGCGACTCCACCGGAGGAACCCGTGCCCGCCTCGTTGCCCCGACTGATCGATCCCCTCACCTCGGCCCCGCTCCCGTCGGGGGCACCGCCGCACCCGACGGTTCACCTCGGGGACGTGTTGCTGGTGCGTGGGTTGCCGGGTCTGGCGCAGGACGCACCGCTGGCCCTGCTCGAGCAGGTCGCGGCCGAGCACGGGTTGCGGGTCGAGCCCGAGAACTTCGTGGCCGACCGGCGGGTGCCCGCTTCCGAGACCGGCGCGCCGAACGACGCCGCCCGGGGACCGTTCGTCCGAGGAATCGGTGAGGGGATCGCCGGACGACTGCGGGACCTGACGCACTCACGACGGTCCGCACCGCGGGGCGCGGAGGTGCTGGACACGCTCACCAGGAACCACGCGGAACAGCTGGATCGGTGCTGGGTGACCCGGGTGCGTCTGGTGTCCGACTCCGCCCCGGTGGACGCGTGGCCCATCCTGCAGGAGGCCCGTCGGCGCGACCCCCAGGTGGCCCGGGGCCTGGCCCTCGACCACCTGATGCAGGCTTCCTCGCCCGACTACCAGGGCATGCCCTACTACGTCTCGATGCCGTACTACGTGTCGATGCCCTATTACGTCTCGATGCCGTACTACGTGTCGATGCCCGCCGGTGCTCCCCCCGCCGCCCAGTACAGCCAGCCGGGTAGCGGCGGACGAGCACCCGTCTCGGTCGTGCTCCCCGACCCGGCGTTGCGCCGCCGCAGCCTCACACGGCACCCACTGGTCGTGGTGCCCGACACCGCTCTGGGCAGCCACGCATGGTTCACCGACCCGGCCTTCGCCACCGACGAGGTGCACGCGTTGGGGTTGCGGCTCGGGCTGGGCGGCGACGTGCCCAACGTGCCACCCCCGCCCCCGCGGGACAGGCTGGACGGCTCGGTTCCGTCCGACGCTGGTCACGCCACGTTCATCACCGGCATCATCCGCCAACTGTGCCCCGAGGCAAGGGTGCAGGTGGTGCCCCTGCTCGACGACGCCGGCCGCATGCCGGAGGGGGTGCTCATCCAGGTGCTGTCGCTGCTGCTCGTCCGCCACCTCGACGCCCTCGACCACGGGCCCGACGACGACATCATCGACGTGCTCTCGCTCTCGTTGGGCTACTACCACGAGGACCCCAGCGACCTGCTCGAGGACGCCCCGCTGCGCCAGGTGCTCGACCAGTTCGGACGAGCGGGCGTCGCCGTCGTGACCTCGGCGGGCAACCAGTCGACCACCGAACCCCTGTTCCCGGCCGCATTCGCACCGCCGCCGGGCACGGTGCTCGATCCCGGGCAGGTTCCGATGGCCTGCGTGGCGGCGCTCAACCCCGACCGGTCGACCGTGGCCTACTTCAGCAACGCCGGCCCCTGGGTCAGTGCCCACCGGTCGGGGGCGGCCCTGGTCAGCACCGTGCCGCAGACCCTGGACGGCGAGTTGCAGGCAGCGGCCGGACTGAGCGACGGGCCCCTGCGCCGATCCACCATCGACCCGGAGAACTTCGCCGGCGGGTTCGCCACCTGGTCGGGCACCTCCTTCGCAGGTCCCGTGCTGGCCGGCGAGATCGCGGCCTGTCTCGCCGCTGACGACTCGCTGGCCGAACGCGGCTGCGACCACCAGCTGAGGCGTGGTTGGTCGGCCATCGAACAGACGGTGGGGTGGAAGCCATGACCGCCACCGTGCCCAGCACCTCGCTCGCCGATGCGGCGGCCGCGGCGTTCCGCGACCACCTCGCGGGACGTCCCGAACGGATGGGTGACCTGGTCGACCTGGTCACCCCTGCCCTGTGGGCCGTGGCGCGATCGGCGGGGCTCTCGCCGGCCGAGGCCGAGGACACCGTGCAGAACGCGTGGCTCAAGCTGGTGCAGTCGTCCGCCTCGATCCGAGACCCGCAGACCGTGTTGGCCTGGCTGCTCACCACGGTGCGTCGGGACGCCTGGCGCGCTCGCCGCCAGCAGCGCGCCACCGCCCCCGAACCCGAGTTCCTGGTGGCCACCGACGACCCCGAGAACGAGGCCGTCGAGCGTGACACCGGCCGCACCCTGTGGGGACACGTGCAACGGCTCAGCCCGCGCTGCCAGGCCCTGTTGCGGGTGGTCGCGCACGCCCAGACACCCGACTACGCCGGCATCTCCGCAGCCCTCGGCATGCCGATGGGCTCGATCGGCCCCACCCGCGGCCGCTGCCTGGCAGCACTGCGCACCTCATTGGCCGCCGATCCCAGTTGGAGTTGGTGACGACATGCCCGAGACCATTCCCGTGCCCGGCGCGGACGCTCCCCTCACCGACGACGACCTGCTGCTGTTGACCCGGCTGCAGGCCGCGCAGGAGGCCAACGACCCGATGCCCGAGGGCATGCTCGAGCGCATCCACTTCCGCATCGCCCTGCAGGCCATGGAGGCCGAACTCGCGACCATCGCCGACCAGGACCTCGCGTTCGCCCGGGGCGGGTCGACGAAGGCCGACACCATCACCTTCACCAGTTCGACGATCAGCCTGACGGTGATGATCGCGGAGGAGGACACCGTCGTCCGGATCGACGGCTGGGTCACCGGAGGTGGCCTGCAGATCGACCTGGTCGGCGACTTCGGCACCTGGCCGCGCACCTCGGACGCCACCGGCCGGATGGTGTGGACCGACGTTCCCCACGGCAGCATCCATTTCCTCATCCACCCCGGTCGCGCCGGTGCGCGACTGGTGGCCACCCCCGTCGTCGAGGTGTGAGTGGACGACGCCGACCGGCTCTACGAGCAGGCCCGCGTGGCCCTCACCGAGCACCGCACCGACGAGGCGGCGGTGCTGCTGCAGCGCGCGGTGGCCGCGTGCCCGCCCTGGGCCGTGGAGTTGGGGCTTCGCATTCGCATCTCCCAGGCCTGGGTGGGTTTCGAGAGGGACGGCCCGACACCGGCCCGACAAGCCCTGACGGCCGTGGTGGCCGACGCCCAGCGGACAAGACTGCCAGCCGTGGAGGCGTCGGCGCGAAGCCAGATCGGCATCCTGCTCGCTCGCTCCGGTGACCTACCGGGGGCATGGCGGGCCCTCCACAGGGTCGACGCAGCAGCCCTGCCACCCGCCGACCGGATGAGGGTGCTGCTCAACCGGGGGACGATCGCCTCGCAGGTGGCCCGCTACCCCGAGGCCGTCGCCGACCTCACCTCGGCTGCCGACCTCGCTCGGGCCGAAGGTCTCGCCCCGCTGGAGTTCATGGCCCGCCACAACCTCGGTTGGGTGCAGTTCCTCAGGGGCGACACCCCTGCCGCGCTGGCCGCGATGCAGGCCGCCGACGAGATGCCCGTCGACATGGACCGGTCGGTGCTGCGGCTGGATCGGGCCAAGGTGCTGCTCGAGTCGGGGCTGCTCGCCGACGCCCGTGACGGACTCTCCGAGACCAGGCATCACGCCGAGGGTGACCAGCTGCTGGCAGAGATCGACCTGGCGCTGGCCCAGTGCCACCTGCTGCTGGGCGACCACGAGGCCGGCCACGCTGCCGCCCAGAGCGCCGCGGTCGCGTTCGGGGCACGTGACGAGGGATTCTGGGAGCGACGGGCCCGGCTGCTGGCCATCGCCTCTCGTCCCAGTCTTGAGGCAGCACTGGCCCTGCGCACGACGGCACGGGAGTTGGACGACCCGCAGATCGCGCGCCAGTCCGCCGAGGTGGCCCTGCGCGCGCCCCTGCCCGACCCGTGTGTGGTGGCGGTCGGGACCCCACTCGGCCGCGACCTGGCCCGTGACCTGTCGGCACTGGCCAGGGGGCCGGCGCTGTCCCAGCAGACCTCGGCACGACTGGGGCAGGCGCGCCAATGGGTGGCGAGCGGTCGCCCCGAGAAGGCCAGGGAGGTGCTACGGGCAGCCAGCCGCCGGTTGGTCAGGGCGCAACTGGGCCTTGCCAGCATCGACCTGCGCACGGCCCTGGCGGTGCACGGGGAGGCGGCGGCCCAACTCGACCTCGACCTCGCGGCCGAGCGGGGCCCGGTCGCACTGCTCGAGGTCAGCGAGCGATGGCGCGCGGCGACCCGTGGCACCCCCCAGCAACGCCCCGCTGACGACCCCGAACTGGCCCGTATGGCCTCTCAGCTGAGGGTGTTGCGCTCCGGACTGCAGCCCGGCGACCGGGAGATGGTCCGCCAGATTGCGGAGCTGGAGCGGGGCCTGCGCGAGCACACCTGGATGCGGGTGCAGCAACTTCCCGACCAGGTCACCCCCCTCAGCCACGCCCAGCTTCGGCGGGCCGCGATCGAGCGCGACGCGACCCTGGTGGTCGCCGTACGCCGGGGGGACGATTTGGCGGCGGTCGTGGTGTCATCGTCGCCGACGCGCCTGATCGAGCTGGGATCTGCCAGCCGGGTCGTCGAGCTGGTCGACGCCACCCGGGCCGACCTGTCGGCCCACGCCCGACTGGGAGCGTCACACCCCTTGTCGGTGCCGGTACGGGCCTCCCTGGAAGCGCGCCTGGGGCAACTCGCGGCGCAGGTGGTCGAGCCCTTGGGCAGCATCGCTGGTCCCCTGGTGATCGTCCCCTCGCGTGTGCTGTCGGGTCTTCCCTGGGGAGCACTGCCGCCGTGGGTCGGGCGCCCGGTCACCGTCGCGCCGACCGCGTCGTCGTGGGCCCTCACCCAGCGCGAGGTCGTTGCCCCTCGGGTGGCGTGCGTGGTCGGTCCTGAACTGCCCGCTGCTCCCGCCGAAGCCGCGGCGGTGCAGCGTCACTGGCCGGGCACCCCCGTGACCGGACTGGTGAGAGCCCTCACCGACGCCGACGTGGCCCACGTGGCAGCCCACGGGGAGCATCGTGGTGACAACCCCCTGTTCTCGAACCTGCTCACCTCCGAAGGCCCGGTCTGGGCCCACGAGCTCGAGGGGGCTGCCATCCGGGCCAGCCACGTCGTGCTGTCCGCCTGCGAGGTCGGACGGGCCACCCATCGTCCCGGCGACCAGCCGCTCGGGTTCACCCACACACTGCTCAGTTGCGGCGTCAGCTGCGTGGTGGCGCCGGTGGCACCGATCCCCGATGCACTGGCAGCACAGGTGATGGACGACTACCACGCCCTGTTGGCCGACGGCCACGACTCCGCCAGCGCCCTCGCCCAAGCGACCGCGATCAGCCCGGCCGCGGGCGCCTGGACCTGCTTCGGGTCGACCTGGCGCGCGAGCTGAGGGCCCCGCCCTTCACCGCACTCTCATTCACGGGATTCATCGGGCGAAGAGCACCTTTCGCGATCATGGTTCCCCGAAGCCAGCCGGCGACGAATCGATCGGTCCCAAGATTCAACGCAACACTTCCCTGCGCACGTATCACCATGCCCGCGCTGCGCCTCTTGGAAGAAGTGAGGACACCCTCGTCCCCACCCATCCCATGAGGAAAGGCGAAACCATGGTCCAGGCAATGGGTCCGACCTACGCCGGCGGAACCCAACCGATCGTCAAGGACGGGTACGCCGTCCTGTACCTGCCAGACGTGTGCAACCGCGAGCTGATCGCTGCCGGCGAAGCACCCGTCTTCTACTACATCCCCAACCAGGTGCGCATGGCCCGCAAGAACGGCCCCGATTCCGGCGACTACCTGTTCAACCTGCTGCGCTTCTCCGGTACCGGCGGCGAGGGCGTGGTCGGCGGGGGTGGCGAGGTGGCGGGCGGCATGCTCACCTTCTCGGTCACCGGCGCCCTGCCCGAGGCGACCCGAAGTCAGGCGGAGGGCCAGATCACGGCCATGTTCGCCGACTCCGATGACGCCTTCTGGGGACTCAGGGGCCACCAGAAACCACCGATGTTCCGGCCGGCGATCATCTGCGAGACCACCACGAGCGTGTCGAACCTCGCACCCACCCCCACCGGGTTCCCCACGCAGGACCCCGCCGGCGGCAACCGCAGCCTCGCGAACGGTGGCTTCCGCACCATCGGCATGCCGCGCGCGAAGGCCCTGACCCGCGACGCCGAGCCCACCGCCCCCGACAACAACCTCGACCCGTGGTACTGCGTGCTGCAGGGCCAGGGAGCGGGTTCGATCGACCCCACCGGCACCCACGCCTTCTCGGGATTGCTGGGCACCTACCCCACCTCGATCGCGTGGGCAGGATTCCACGGCGCGGCCAGCCCGCTGATCGTGATCCAGAACTACAAGCTGAAGGTCTGGTCGCCGGTCTGCACCATCAAGATCGACGGCAACTGGGACTCGATCTTCACCCACTTCTCCGCCGCCGCCTCTGCCCATTACCTGTGGGCCAAGGTCGACATCCAGGCCGAGTTCAACAACATGCGCAAGTCGGGCGACATCAAGGTCGACATCAAGGTCGACACCACGTTGCCGGGTGCCGACGAGATCGCCAAGAAGATGGACGAGCGCTCCGACCTGGTGTTCAACAAGTTCATGGAGATGGCCCAGAAGGTGATCTTCGACCCGCCCGCACCCAAGGTGGACGCCGCCAAGGCCGACTCCGGCTCCGGCAGCATCTTCTCGCCGTGGGGAGTCTCGGTCGCGCTGAAGTACCGCCGCGACGAATCGCACCTCGACCTGCACTACGAGGAGACCAAGCAGTTCGCCTACCTGCAGGACCACACCGTCTCGTCCTCGCTGGCCGGCATGGCCGACGACATCAAGGCCGACCCCGACGCTGAGCGCAAGTACTTCCTGACCGTCTACCTCGACGACTGGCCACGCAAGCTGGCCCGGGTGGTTCGTCCGGTGGCCAGCTGGGACGACCACACGGTGCAGTTCATGTCGGTGCAGATCGGCTACCCGAACACCGCCGGCGAGCTCAACTGGGAAGGTCACAGCTTCTCCTCCTCCGACGGTGCCGACCCGACCTGGAAGTTCGCCACCACCCAGAAGGTGGCCAGCGACGTCTCGAACGCGCCCTCGGACTGGACCCCTGACAAGACCTACGTCAAGCGCAAGGTCTTCCTGGCAGAGCCGCCCAGCGAGGTGCTCGACCCCTTCCACCGCGTGCAGATCGAGAAGAACGTGATCGATCTCGACCCCGAACCCAACGGCACCCTGCTCAACGACACCACCCTCGAGGTGCGTGCCGACAACGCGGGCCGGATCGCAGTGGGACCGATCTCACTGGGGGCGATGCTGGAGGACAAGAGCCAGGCGGTCGAGGTGGTGATGGAGGCCACCGACGAGAACTACCAGTCGCTGGGCATGGCTCCGGTGAGGTTCCGGTTCGGCGTCGACGACCTCGACACCGACCGCACCTGGACGGTCTTCTCCGGTGACCCGGCAATGCTGCCGTTCTACCGCTACCAGGTGACCGCCACCGTCAAGGGGACGCTGTTCCGCAAGGGCCAGTCGTGGACGGGGCCCTGGGTCACGGCCAACGGCAACGGCCCGATGATCGTGCAGGTTCCGATGCCGGACGATCCGGGTGTCACCACCCGTGGCCTGGTGGACGACCGGGTGCACCAGTTGCGCCAGCTCAGCCGTGGACTGCCGCCCGATCCCGACCAGCTCGGCACCGGGAGCGACACCGGCTCCTCGTCGGCCGGCAAGCCGGCCACCGGTCAGCCCGTCACCGCTGCGGCAGCCGGGACGAAGGCCCCGGCGAGCAGGGACCTGTTCGGTGCCAAGGCTCCGGCGAAGGCCCCCGCCACCTTCCTCGGCTACAAGTTGTGAGTCGGGCCATGTCCAGAGTCGACGTCCGCAGAGACGCCAAGGGGACTCCCCTGGCGAACGTGACAGTGCTGCTCGACCGTTCACCAGCCCCTCACGAGGCCATCGGTGAGCTGGTCAGGTCGGCCACCGTCACCCTCGAGCTCGTCTGTCCGCTGGACCGGTTGAGCTGGGTGAGGTTCACACTCGTGGACCTCGCCCGGCCCGACGGGTGGGCCTCGGTGGAGGCCAACGGTCCGTTCGGTGCCGCCGCCCTGCAGGGCACCCTCTCGGGTGACCAGGCCCGACTCCTGCTCGCCGGTCTCTCGGGGGCAACGGACGGGCAACCGGGACCCGACGATCCGCTGCTGCGCATCGAGGCACGACGGGTGGACGGCCTCACCCGCTCCTGGCGGGTGCCGCTGGCCACCGTGCTGGCACCGGTGGTGTCCGAACGCACCGACATCGTCCACCTGGTCGCCGTCAACGGCGCCGGATGGGAGCAGGTCTTTCGGCCCACCCAGGTGAGCCGACGACGTGCCTTCGACCTCGAACTGCCGATCATGCGCCGCATGGGCGGGGCGATGGTGCCCCTGCAGGTGGCGGTCGCCCCGATCCGTCCACCCGCGATCGCGACCGCGATCGAACCGGCGCAGACCCGCGTCACCCCGATCGAGATCGCCACCCGGCTGAGGTATGACCCCGGGCTGATGATGATCCCGATCCAGCCCGTTGAGACCGGACCCGTGCTCGACGGCAGCCCGCTGATGACCGACCGTGGCGACGGCACGCGCTGGTACCTGCCTGAGGTCACCCTGGTGGCACCGGCACCCGGCGTGGATGCCGAGACCTCGCCCTTCCGCTTCGACCTGCAGACCGTCGGGCACCAGGCCGACGGCACACCCGGGTTGGAGGCCACCATCACCCTGACGATCGCCGCCGGCCCTTCGGCCGCCACCACCGCGGCGTGGGAGGCAGCCGGGCAACCGGCCATGAAGCCGATCCCCTGCGCCGTGCAGGCCGGACTGTCCATCCCGTTCCGCGACGAGACCTCGGCCAACCAGGTCGACGTGGTGTCCGCCACCTCGGTGGCGCTGCCAGCGAACTTCGGTGAGGCCGGATCGACCGCAACCCTGACCTTCGCCGTCTCCGACTCGTGGGCCCGCCTGGCCTACGGCGCGCTCTCCACACCCGGCTTCCAACCCAACCCGGCCCAACTGCAGATCACCCTGGCCCACTCGGGCTGGCGTGCAGACCCGCGGCTGACCAGGATCCCCAGTCTGGCCGAACGCCACCAGATCATGCTCGATCGGATCCACGACCGGATCGACCGTGGCATGGGAGTCAACTGGTCGGCGATGGCCAAGGCGCGGCTGCAGATCCGTCCGCCCCTGCAGGTGGTCGACGACCCCGACTTCACCACCGTCACGGTGGCCAGCTACACGTGGATCCAGACCGCCGCGACCACGAACCTGCCGGCGCTGTTCCCGTGCGCCGATGACGGCCAGCTCTACCGGCAGTCGGGAACCGACGGTTGGCAGGCCATCGGCTGCCAACCGGCGCTCAGCCTCGGACAGGCCGAGTACCGCACGTGGCAACGGGAGACGGTCACCTCCGTGGCCGGCGTGCAG
Source organism: Aestuariimicrobium sp. T2.26MG-19.2B (assembly GCF_950101875.1). NCBI lineage: Bacteria > Bacillati > Actinomycetota > Actinomycetes > Propionibacteriales > Propionibacteriaceae > Aestuariimicrobium > Aestuariimicrobium sp. T2.26MG-19.2B. Next base: position 623,824 of record NZ_CATNLW010000001.1, read on the forward strand.
GTCTTCCGCTCCCTCACCCAACCCGGCCGCTACCTGCTGCTGCCCAACACCTACGACGTCGGACGACACCGACTCGACGACACCGAGGAACCCCTCGCACCGACGCTGCTGCTGTCGACGGTGCTCGACACCGAGAACCCCACCAACATCCGCTGCGTGCTGGTCGCCGCACTCGAGTCACCCGTCACCACCGCCCAACGGGCGAGGCTGGCGGCGGAGCTGAGCGCCAGGGCGGGCCGACCGGTCGAACTGGTCAACCCCTGGGATGCGGGCCTGGTGCCGACCATCAGTTGGGCGGTGCCGCTGAACATGACGGTGGCCTCGATGCCGATCGCGACGGGATTCACGCTGCTGCTCACGACAGACATCCCGGGCGTGCTGCTGCTGCAGAGCATCCTGACCGCCTCGTCACTGATGGGTTCCGCCAGTTACACGTTGCCGGGGGGAGACCATCCCCAGTGCACCCTGCGGCTGGCCCTCAACCAGGTGGTCGGGCCGCCCGACGGGCCGATCTCGGTCAGCCGGTCCGGCGACCAACTCACGCTCACCAACAAGGCCGGACGACGGGTGTCGGTCGCGTCCGTGCTGGTGGCGGGTCAGCCGGTCGCCACACCGGCGACGACCATCGACCCGCAGGGCTCGTCCGTCGTCGACCTGCCGGCGGGCACCGGCAGCGACCTCGCCCTGGACTGGCAGCTCGAACCCGGGTCGGAGGCGCTGGACGAGGACCGCAGCTACATCGATGACCTGAACCTCGGGCTCTCGTTCATCGCCACGGGCAACCTGACCGACATCGTGGGGCTCGAGGTGGCCACCGAACTGCTCGGCCACCAACCCGCACCCGTCGAGTTGTCGGCCGCCCATCCGCAGGGGGACGTGCAGTTCGTGCTCCCGCTCACCGTCTACGCCGCCGACCCGGTGCTGCACTACACGGTCACCACCATCGCCACCGACGGCAGCCGCACCTCGGCGCCCCCCGTCGACTGGCACGTGCACAGCGACGGCGCCCTGATCGCGATCCCTCACCCCTGACGCACTGCCGCGTCGGGCGACCATTCACCCAGCCATCACCCAGCGACCCAGCCATCACCCAGCCACCCAGCCATCACCAACCCACCGACCCAGCGAAAGGAACCACTCCCATGACCGGCTACTCCTTGCACATCGGCCTCAACGTCATCGACAACCAGGCCTATGGCATCACCGCACCCGTGCTCGCGGGCTGCATCAACGACGCCAATGACATGCAGACCATTGCCCGCAACTGCGGGTTCCAGACCCGCCGACTGGTCGATGGCCAGGCCACCTCCACGGCCGTTCTCACCGCCATGTCTGATCTCGCCCAACAGGCCACCGCCGACGACATCGTGCTGATCAGCTACTCCGGGCACGGCGGCCAGATGCCCGACACCAACGGTGACGAGGAGGACGGCATGGACGAGACCTGGTGCCTCTACGACCGCCAGGTCGTGGACGACGAACTGTCGCGCATGTACGCCCAGTTCGCGCCCGGGGTGCGGGTGCTCGTCTTCTCCGACTCCTGTCACTCGGGCACCGTGACCCGCGCCGTGTTGGCGATCGCCACCCGCGAGGCCCTGGTCCGCAACCCACTGGGCCGCGAACTGTGGCCGCAAGGAGTGAGGGTGGAGTCGTTCAGGCCGCGAGCCCTGCCGCTCAGCGACTCGTTGGCGGACTTCCACCGCCGCCAGGACGTGTACCGCAGCGTCCAGGCGCTGGCGGGCAAGACCCGTGGCACCGACATCTGTGCCCAGGTGCTGCTGATCTCGGGCTGTCAGGACTCGCAACTCTCGGGCGACGGGGACGGCAACGGGGTGTTCACCGAGGCGTTGAAGGCCGTCTGGGCTGACGGGGGCTTCGTGGGTGACTACCACAGCTTCCACTCGGCCATCGTCAACCGGATGCCCGCCGATCAGGTGCCGAACTACTACCCCACCGGAGCGATGACCGCGGCCTACCAGGCGCAGGAACCGTTCACCGTGGCTCCTCCCAGCGGAGGGCAGGGTTCCGGTGGGCAGGGTTCCGGAGGCCAGAGTGGCGGTCAGAGTTCCGGCGGGCAGGGTTCCGGCGGGCAGGGTTCCGGCGGGCAGGGTTCGGGACGTCCCACCCTTCGCCAGGGTTCCTCGGGGCCCGACGTGACCTTCCTGCAACAACGGCTCAGCGATCTCGGCTACTGGCTGACGGTCGATGGCCAGTTCGGCCCGGGCACAGCTCGGACCGTCCGCTCGTTCCAGCAGAGCCAGGGGCTCACGGCCGACGGCATCGTGGGACCCGACACCTGGGCGGCCCTCGGCGAGGGTCAGGGCAACGGTTCCGATCCAGGGAACACCGACCCCGGCTATTCGGACCCGGGCAACTCGGACCCCGGCAACTCGGACCCGGGCAACTCGGACCCCGGGAACACCGGGTCCGGATGGGGCGATCCCGGGAACTCGGACCCCGGGAACACCGGGTCCGGATGGGGCGATCCCGGGAACTCGGACCCCGGCAACAACGATCCAGGGAACACCGACCCCGGCAACAGCGACCCCGGCAACAGCGACCCCGGCAACAGCGACCCCGGCAACTCCGACCCGGGGAACAGTGACACCGGCACCGGGGAGCAACCGGCCAGGGCGACGATTCGGCGGGGATCGAAGGGACCCGACGTGGTGTACCTGCAGCAGCGGCTCAACGAGAACGGCTATTCGCTCTCGACCGATGGCCAGTTCGGTCCGGCCACCGAGTCGGCCGTCCGCTCCTTCCAGCGCGGCAACGGCCTCACGGCCGACGGCGTGGTGGGACCCAACACCTGGGCTGCCCTCGGCTGAGCCCGCCAGGATCACCACCGTGGCTCGACCAACCCCCGATTTCCGGGGGTTGGTCGAGCCACGGTGGTGATCCTGGTCGACCCATGGCGCTGCGAGTTCCACGAGGGGTGAGCGCGGCGGCGGATCCGAGCACCCGTTCGCCCTTGAGCGGTAGTTTCGCGTCATGGCCTTCACCACCCGCCCCACCCTGTCCGGCGACTTCGCGATGGTTTCCACCACCCACTGGCTGGCCACCGCCGCCGGCATGAGCGTGCTCGAGCGCGGCGGCAACGCGGCCGACGCCGCCTGCGCCGCGGCCTTCGCCCTGCACGTGGTCGAACCGCACCTCAATGGACCGGGTGGCGACGCCCCCATCCTGTGGACGGCCAGCGACGGCGAGCCCCAGGTACTGGGTGGCCAGGGACCCGCCCCGAGCCACGCGTCCGCGCAGGCCTACCGCGCCATGGGGCTCGACCTCGTCCCGGGTTCGGGGCCGCTCGCCGCCGCCGTGCCCGGAGCGGTCGACGCCTGGCTGGTACTGCTGCGCGACAAGGGCACCTGGGGGCTCGAAGGTGTGCTCGAACACGCGATCGCACTGGCCGAGCGCGGCCACTTCCCGATCGCCCAGATCGGCCGCACCGTCGAATCGGTCCGTTCACTGTTCACCGACCACTGGACGACCTCCGCCGACGTCTACCTGCGCGACGGCAGGTCGCCCAGTCCCGACGAGCGGCTCACCAACCCCGCGCTCGCCGCCACCTGGAAGCGTTGGCTCGCCGAGTCCGAGGCCGGCGGTGGAGACCGGGAGACCCGCATCGAGCGAGCCAGGCAGGTGTGGCGCCAGGGATTCATCGCGGAGGCCCTCGTCCGGGCTGCGAACACCCCCACCCTCGACGCCACCGGCACCGAGCATGCCGCCAGCTGGGAACCGGACGAGCAACTCCGTTGGGAGCCCACCTGGGAACCGACCGTGAGCCACAGCTGGGGGGACTGGACGGTGCACAAGGCCGACCAGTGGACCCAGGGGCCAGTCTTCCTGCAGCAACTCGCCCTGCTCGATGACCTCACCCCCGCGGACCTCACCACCACCGATTCGGGTGACTTCGACGCGGCCACCGTGCACCGGCTTGTCGAGGGGGCCAAGCTCGCATTCGCCGACCGGGACGCCTGGTACGGCGACGCCCGCCCCACCCCACTCGACCTGCTGCTCGACGGTGGCTACACCGCGGTTCGCCGGTCATTGATCCGCGAGGTCGCCTCGCTCGGTTGGGTTCCCGGCGAGCCCTTCGAGGGCATCCCGGCGCACGTGGCCAGCCACATCACGGGACTGCTGCGTGGCGACCGGGTCGCCGCCGCGGCGTCCGGTCTGGGCGAACCGACCGTGCAACACCAGCAGCCCACCGACCCCTATGTCACCCGCCGCGGCGAGACCCTGGGCGACACCTGTCACATCGACGTCGTCGACCGGTGGGGAACCATGGTCGCCGCCACCCCCTCGGGCGGCTGGTTGCAGTCGAACCCGGTCATCCCCGAACTGGGCTTCCCGCTCGGCTCGCGGCTGCAGATGGCCTGGCTGGACGAGGACCTGCCGAACACCCTCACCCCGGGCAAGCGGCCCCGCACCACCCTGACCCCCTCGATCGCGCAGTACGAGGGTCGTCCGACCCTGGCCTTCGGCACTCCCGGCGGCGACCAGCAGGACCAGTGGTCGTTCCACCTGTTCTGCCGCATCGCACACGACTTCGGGACGAGCCTGCGCGGGGGACGGGCCCGGCTCGACCTGCAGACGGCCCTCGATGCCCCGAACTGGCACACCGAACACGTGGTCGGCTCGTTCTATCCGCGGGGGTGGATCCCCAACACCATCGCCGTCGAGGGGAACACCGACCCGGCGGTGGTCGGAGGGCTGCACCGGCGCGGGCACATCGTGCAGGTCGGACCGGCGTGGAGCGAGGGACGACTGTGTGTGGTCGCGCGTCACCCGCACACCGGGCAGTTGCTGGCGGGGGCGAATCCGCGCGGAATGCAGGGATACGCCGCCGGTCGCTGACACACTTCAGACATGGGACGAGAACTGAGGTCCGGCGACTGCCAGGGCACGTGCAACTGGGGACCCTCCGGTGACCAGATCGACCACATGGAGGTCTTCACCTGTTCCTCATGTGACTCCGAGTGGACCCACGACCAGACGTGGACCCCGCGCAACGCCGACGGCGAGCTGAGCCCCGAGGTGGCTGCCGAGCGGGCGGCTCATCCGATCGCCACCAGCCCCTGGTGACGATCGGACCCGACCCGTGCCCGCAGACACGGCGGGTGTGAGAACGGCCGCGGATCAGGCAAGGCGGCGCTTCAGCACGCCCAGCAGGGCATCGCGGGAGCGGGCCTGGAAGGCGCGGATGGTCGGGAGGTTGTCCGGGGCAGGCTTCTCGGCGACCCAGACGAAGTAGCCGAGGAAACCGGCCCAGACGTCGTCGAGCAGATCGGCGTCACAGCCGAGCCTGGCCGCTGCTGCCTCGACCGCTCCTTCGTGGGCGGGGGTCCATCCCGGAACGGACGCGGTGGCTCCCAGCAGCACGGTGTCGATCCAGGCCGGGCCGCGGCAGGCGTAGGGCCAGTCGACCAGCCACACGGTTCCGGTCGCGTCCACCACCATGTTGTCGGACCGGGTGTCGAGTTGGCAGAGCGCCTCCCCGACCAGGGCCGCTCGGGCCCGCGCACCCCTGGCGCGCAGGTCGTCGAGGCGCTCGGCGAGCCACGGGTCCAGGCTGCCGGGCGGGTCGGCGACGACGTCGTCCCAGTGCGCGAGGTCGGGGCCGAACAACTCGTCCACCGTGGGCAGCTCTGCGGGCGCCACGGGGACGAGGCGAGGCACCTCGGCCACCGAGGCCAGAGCGGCGGTCAGTTCGTCGATCTGCCACGGGGTATGGGGGTGACGCCCCTCGAGGTCGTCGAAGAGCAGCACAGCCCAGGGGTCGTCGCCGACGCTGAGTTCAGAGCCGTGCATCAACGCCGGGGCCGGGAGACCGCTGGGCAGCAGCCGGTTCACACGCAGTTCCATGCGCAACAGGTCGAGGGAGACCTCGTTCAGCGAGGCGCCCACCGCCTTGCAGAAGACCCTGCGGCCGTCGGCGAGGGTCAACCGGTCGGCCGTCCCCGGGGAGAACCCGCCCGTCTGTCCTTGCCACGACACGACGGACGAGCCCATGGCTCCCTGCACCTCGTCGCGGACGGGGACGGGCAGGTCAGGCCAGGAGATCCGGGGGGTGAACACCTGTGGAACTCTGCCAGCCGGGCGGCTCGCGACGCACGCGACTTTCGTCACGGCACGGGCTCGACCCATCTGCTCAGGACCGTGGACGACTCCCTCAGGACGTCAGGGTGCGATCGAGCAGGTCCTTCAGTTCCCGGTAGTGGCGCTCGGCGCCGGCCTCGTCATAGGTGGACGAGTCGCTCATGGTGTAGCCGTGGGGTGATCCGGGGTAGATCTGGTTGGAGGAGTTCAGGTGGGCCTCGGACAGGGCTCGGCCCAGGGCCCCGACGTTCTCCGGGGTCATGGAACGGTCCTGATCGGCGTGGCCGAAGAGGAACTCCGCCTTCGCCGTGGCCAGCGCGAGGTGGGGGCTGTCGGGTTCCTCGGTGACCAGGCGGCCACCATGGAAGCCACCGACGGCGACCACCCGTTCGTCGAGACCGGCCGCGCGCACCGAGAACCGCGCCCCCATGCAGTAGCCGGTGACTCCCACCTCGTCCCCGGCGGTGGCGGGCAGGGAGCGCAGCGCGGCGAGGTAGTACGGGATGTCATGGGCGGCCATGGCAGCGGTGAGCCCTTGGACGCGGAGTCCGGCGTGCTCGAAGAAGGCGGCTCGGTTCTCAGCGATGGTCAGGTCGGCCGTGGGCGAGGTCTCGCGCGCCGTGCCGGAGCGCCAGAACAGGTTCGGGGCGAGCACCGTGTAGCCCCAGGACGAGATGCGGTCACACATGCGACCGATCTGGGGACGGAGCCCGAGGGCGTCCATGAACAGGAGGACGCCGGGCCGGGGCTCGGCCTGGGCCGAGAACCACGCCTCGACCGGGTGGCCATCGACATCGATGCTGATCAGTTGCGCCATACCCCGACGCTACTGCAGCCGACGCGGGGCAGGTCCCGGGCTGTCGCTTCGGCGCGGGCCGAGCGCTGGGGCGGGGCGCTGACGGCAATCGTGCGAATCGTGCGCGCTGACAGCAATGGTTGCTCGCTGGACGGAACTCCTGGCGTGAGAGCACACGATCCGCACGATTGGCTGAGTCGCCGCACGCACGCCTGCGCCCCCCAACCGCTGCTGAGTCGCCTGAGCCCTCAGGCTTGGCAGTCGTAGATCTGAGCCGAAGAGACGGCCGAGTCGGTGACCTGTGTGCAGTTCGCCTGCACCCAGGTGTTCAGGGCCGAGGCGCCGGACGACCCCATGCCACCACCCCCCATCCCCCCGCCGAGCATCACGTAGCGAAGGTCGCCCGCGCTGATCAGCTTCTGCAGCTCAGGGACACTGGGGTAGCCGATGGATCCGGTGAACCCACCCATCGGCAGCACGTCGTAGCCGGCCAGCAGCCACGGCCCCGCAGCCTGCGATCCGGGGATGGCGACCAGGTACTTCGACCCGGGATCGTGGCTCTGCAGCCACTCGGCCACCGTGCGGTCGACCGAGCCACCCACCCCTCCCCCGCCGGCGCCCTCCCCGACGCGAGCGGTCGAACCCGTCGCCGAGCCGCCACCCACCTGGCCGGGCGACCCGGCGACACCACTGGGAGCTTGGCCGAACGGTGGCCGCTGGCCGTCGTCGCGGGTTGGCGCCTGCACCGTGCCCTGGCCGGGCTGACCGCCACCGGCGCCGCCGAAGCCTCCGCCACCCTGGCTCGGGCCCGCGGCCGGACCGATGCTGGAACCGGAGTAGCCCTGCTCGATGGTCGAGGCCGCCCACGTCGCCGGGATGGCCAGCACGGCTCCCACCGAGACGACTGCCGCTGCGCCCTGCAGCCATCGAGCCAAACCTCTCGCCCGCCGCGCGACGCCCCACGAGAGGGCGAGCAGGACCAAGGCCCCCGCCCCGAGACCGATCGTCAGCGGGATCGACCAAGCGCGGAAATCGGGGAACTGGTGCTGCAACCAGACCGCCCATCCGATCTGCAGACCCAGCGCCGATGGCGCCAGCCCGCGCCGCCAACCACCTGCCCGCCAGGCGAGGGCCGCCATCTTCACCGCGACCACGGCCAGACCGACCACGGCCGGGGCCACAGCCACCACGTAGAAGGAGTGGGCGACCCGGCCAAGGCTGAAGGCGACGGCGTGCACGATGAACCAGACAGCGAACAGCACGATCCCGACGCGCACCGGGTCGGTGCGAGGACGACGCCACCGCCACACCAGCCCGAGCAGCAGCCCGAGGGTGGCCAAGGGGTAGAACCAACCGACCTGCGTGGTGATCGCGTTCGAGACCATGTACCGCCAGCCCTGCCCCACGCCGCCCCCGGGAGACTGCACTCCCTGGCCGGACTCGTAGCGCCCCAACAGGTTGTAGACGAAGACCATGTCCCACGCTGAGTTGGTCCGCGACCCGTCGATCCACGGACGCTGCGAGGCGGGCACCAGACTGACCACCACGAGCCACCAGACCGAGACCGCCACTGTGACCACGGCCGTCACGGCCAACTGCAGCAACCGCTTCGTCCAGCGCGGTGGTGCGGCCATGAAGTACACCAGCGCGAAGGCGGGCAGGACCCCCCACGCCTGCGCCATCTTCGCCTGGAAGGCCAACCCGACGAAGACCCCGGCGAGCAGCAACCACGTCCAGCGGCCGGTGGTGACGGCCTTGAGCAGGAAGTGGGTGGCGATGACGAGCAGCAGCACCAACAAGGTGTCGGTGATCTGGGCGTGGGCCAGAGCCGCGACGATCGGGGTGGTCGCGTACATGGCGGCGGCGACCAGTCCGGAGCGGGCGCCCATCCAGCGCCGCACCACCCAGAACATGGCCACGATCGTGAGGCAGGCCTCGACCACCTGGGGAAGGAGCACCGACCAGGTGCTGAACCCGAACACCCTGGCCGAGAGTGCCTCGACCTGGAAGCTGAGCGGCAGCTTGTCGAGGGTGATCGACGCGGCCGGGTCATAGCCCATCCAGAAGAAGGCCCGCCACGAGACGCTCATCGAGTGCACCGCGGGGTTGTAGAAGTTGTGCACCATACCGAGCTTGATGCCGGTCCCATAGAGCACTCCCGCGGCGAGCACCAAGGCGGCCAGCGCCACCCACACCCACGCGTTCGAACGGCGGGACAGTTCGGAGACTCCCACCACCGGTGCCTGCACGGGCAGTTCCTGTCGAGAAGGGAGCGTGGCGTCGAGGGCGCTGGTCGTCATGGCGACACTCCATCGACGCCGGTGATGGCTGCGCTGTGGCGTCCCTGTGCACAGACTGTGAGCACGGGCTCAGCGTTGCCACGTGGACGACGAAGGGCCGCCCCCACGAGGGGGACGGCCCGTGTCGGTGCGGGGATGGCCCGCTCAAACCCGCCGGTGGTTCACCACAATTGGTTCAACCCAATTGGTGCAACCCAGACGGTCGGTCACTTGCCGAGCGTGGTGCCCGAGCTCCGCAGGTACTCGCAGGCCTCGACGACGCGCTTGGCCATGCCGGCCTCGGCCAGCTTGCCCCAGGCGCGGGGGTCGTACTGCTTCTTGTTGCCGACCTCTCCGTCGATCTTCAGCACACCGTCGTAGTTGCGGAACATGTGCTCCACCACGGGGCGGGTGTAGGCGTACTGGGTGTCGGTGTCGATGTTCATCTTCACGACTCCGTAGTCGACCGCGGCAGCGATCTCCTCCGGGGACGAGCCCGAGCCACCGTGGAACACGAGGTCGAAGGGGCGTTCCTTGCCGTACTTGGCGCCGACGGCGTCCTGGATCTCCTTCAGCACCTCGGGACGAAGCTTGACCGCGCCCGGCTTGTAGACGCCGTGCACGTTGCCGAAGGTGAGTGCCGTCAGGTAGCGGCCTTTCTCGCCCAGGCCCAGCTTCTCGATGGTGGCCATGCCGTCGGCAACGGTCGTGTACAGCTTGTCGTTGATCTCGCCGACGACGCCGTCCTCCTCACCACCGACGACGCCCACCTCGATCTCGAGGATGATCTTGGCCTTCGAGGTGCGCTCGAGCAGTTCGGAGGCGATGTCGAGGTTCTCGCCCAGTTCGACGGCCGAGCCGTCCCACATGTGCGAGTTGAACAGGGGGTCCTCGCCGCGGGCGACACGCTCCTCCGAGATGGCCAGCAGGGGACGCACGAAACCGTCCAGCTTGTTCTTGGGGCAGTGGTCGGTGTGCAGGGCGATGTTCACCGAGTAGTTCTTGGCGACCTCGCGAGCGTAGGCGGCCAGGGCGGTCGCACCGGTGACCATGTCCTTGATGGTCGCGCCCGAGCCGTACTCGGCGCCACCGGTCGAGACCTGGATGATGCCGTCGGAGCCGGCCTCGGCGAAGCCCTGGATGGCAGCGGTGATGGTCGACGACGAGGTGATGTTGATGGCCGGGTAGGCGAACTTGCCTTCCTTGGCCCGATCGATCATCTCGGCGTAAACCTCGGGAGTTGCAATGGGCATGTCTGCCTCTTTCTACTTCGCGGACTCTGCGGTCGTCCCCCATTCTGGCAAACCGGGGGCGACCCCACGCACCCGGGTCGGATCTTGGCTGGGAGCGCTGCGGGATCGGGGAGGCCACCCCGGACGGGTTGCCGGCTCGGGCCACGGCCCTACTGCGAGAAGACCGAGTCCAGTTCGCCCAGGTCGAGACCGCGTCGTCCACCGGAGTAGGCACGCAGGGCCGAGTCGATGGATCCGGGCATCGCGTCGAGGAAGCTCAGCGGCACCTGGTAGGTGCCGCCCCGATGCCGCACCTGCAGTTCCGGGCCCGCGCCAGCGGGTCGTCCAACGGCCTTGAGTTCGGAGATGTCGTGCCAGGCGATCTGCTCGGAGGTGTCGGCGAGGGTCAACCCGGAGTGGGAGATGCGAAAGGCCTCGCCGGCGCCGACCTTCGCGAGGGCAGACCTGGCGCTCCGCAGGTTCACGATCCGCCAGACCAGGAAGCCGGCCCAGATCACGAAGCTGACCGCCAAGGCCGAGATGACGGTGGTCATGCGCCCCGGTCCCGAGCCGAGCCAGTAGTAGACGACCCCCAGACCGGCATAGGGCAGCGCCATCCACAGCGACCACTTCAATTGGGACTGAGCCTTGGCCACGCGGGTCGCGCTCGCCACCGGGTTGAAGCCGACGACGAAGGCCTCGGGAGTCTGCATGAGCCCCATGCTAGGGGGTCGCCCTCGCGGCAACCGGGTCAGCGTGGGTGCTGCTGACCCCATGCCCACATGGCGATGGCGGCCGCCGCCCCAGCGTTGATGGAACGGGTCGACCCGTACTGGCTGATCTCGACCACCTGGCTGCAGGCGGCCACCATCTCGTCGGTCAGCCCTGGACCCTCCGAACCGAACACGAGGCAGCAGTTCTCGGGCAGCCGTGCTGTCTCCAAGGGCACCGACCCCGGCAGGTTGTCGATCCCGACCGGGACGACGTCGTGCTCGGCCAACCAGTCGAGGAAGTCGTTGACGCTGGCGTGGTGGTGCACGTGCAGGTAGCGGTCGGTGACCATGGCCCCCCGCCGGTTCCAGCGGCGCCGTCCGAGGATGTGCACCCCGGCAACGTTGAACGCGTTCGCGGTGCGCACGATGGAACCGATGTTGAAGTCGTGTTCCCAGTTCTGGATGGCGACGTGCAGGGGTGCCCGGGAGCGGTCGAGATCGGCGACGATCGCCTCGATCGTCCAGTAGCGGTAGCCGTCGACCACGTTGCGGCGGTCACCCGCGGCCAGCAGTTCGGGGTCGTACTGGGGTCCGACCGGCCACGGCCGGGGGTGCGGCCCCACGCCGATGCCGGCGCCCAGGCTGGGGGACGAGAGGTCGGGCTCCTGCACGGAAGCGGGGTCTGTCACAGTCGAGAAGCTACCGTTGGCTCGTGCTGATTCCCACCTTGCTCTCGTCGTTCCCGACCCTGGTGCCGATGTTGCTCCCCTCGTGGTTCGATCCCGAGAAGATCATCGCCGCTGCCGGTCCATGGGCCCTGTGGGTGGTCGCAGCCATCATCTTCGCCGAGTGCGGCCTGTTCTCCCTGCTGCCCGGCGACTCGCTGCTGTTCACGGTGGGCATGCTGATCGCGGGTGCGGGCACCGCTGCCCCAGCCATTGCCATGGGTTCACCGGTGCAGACCCTCGTGATCGCGTGCGTGGTGCTGACCTTCTTCGCCGTGCTCGGCAATGTCGCCGGCTATCACCTCGGACGACTGGTGGGCCCGCCCCTGTTCAAACCGCGCAAGGGACTGATGGGCAAGTTGTTCGACCCGCGCCATGTCGAGCGCACCCAGGCCTTCTACGACAAGTACGGCGCGAGGGCACTCGTGCTGGCCCGTTTCGTCCCGCTCGTGCGCACCTTCGTGACCCTGGTCGCGGGCGTCGCGCGCATGGACTTCCGCAAGTTCATCTCGTACACCGCCCTGGGCGGCGTGCTGTGGGCCTGTGGGGTGACCACGTTGGGCTACTTCCTCGGGCAGGTGCCGTTCATCCACAACCACATCGAGACGGTGCTGATCGCGATCGTGTTCGTCTCGCTGGTTCCGATGGGCATCGAATACCTGATGGCACGGCGGAAGGCCGCCCAGACATCCTGAGCGGCCTTCGGTCGTCCCGGCCCGCGACGGGTCTCCCGGTATCGGATCCGGGACCGGTGCTGGATCAGTGCTGCCCGTAGGTTGGCGGCTGATAGCCCTGCTGCGGCTGGTCGGGTTGCTGCTGGGGCTGAGCCGGCTGCTGGTACTGACCCGGCTGCTGGTACTGCCCCGGCTGTTGGTTCTGATCCGGCTGCTGGTACTGGGGCTGTTGGTATTGGGGCGGCTGGTACTGGGGCTGAGCCGGCTGCTGGTACTGCTGGGGAACCTGGTTCTGCTGGGGAGACTGCTGGTCCCACGTCGGCTGGCTGGTCTGCTGGGGCAGGGCGGGAGTCTGCTGCGACTGCGGGTCACCGGCGCGGTAGGAGATCTCGCCGAAGTTCACGTCGGGGGCCTGCCGGACCGCCTGGTCGTTGACCTCGAAGTAGGTGGCCTTCTCGAAGTGGAACAGGTTGGCGACGATGTTGCTCGGCACCTGTTCGACCTTGGTGTTGTACGCGCGCACGTTGGCGTTGTAGAACCGGCGGCCGGCCGCGATCCGGTCCTCGGTGTCGGTCAGCTCGCGCTGCAGCTCGAGGAAGTTCTGGTTCGACTTGAGATCGGGGTAGGCCTCGACCGAGACCATCAGGTTGCGCACGGCACCCGAGAGGGCGCCCTCGAGCTGTGCCCGCTGCTCCGAGGGCACGTCTCCGCCTCCTTGGTGGGCGAGGGTCGCTGCCTGGTTGCGCAGGCGGGTGACCTCCTCGAGGGTGTTCCGCTCGTGCGCGGCGTAGGCGCGCACCGTCTCGACGAGGTTGGGGATCAGTTCGTAGCGTCGGTTCAGTTCGACGTCGACCTGCCGCCACGATTCCTGGATGGTGTTCCGGAGCCGGACGAAGCTGTTGTAGGGAGCCACGAAGAGCAGCAGGGCGAGTGCGATCAGTGCGACCACGACGATGAGGATGACCCATTCCATGCCAGCAACCCTAGCGCCCGGGCGGTTCCCCCCACGGGTTCCCGGCGGGGGTCACAACCGGTGGCGCCGATGGACCTCGCGGGGGTCGCCGGGAGGGTACGGCACTAGAGTCTCAGCCATGTCCGACCGCACTCTCGCCCATGACATCAACGAGGTCTGCCGCCTCACCGGCAGCTTCACACTTCGCTCCGGACAGGTGGCCGACACCTACTTCGACAAGTACCTCTTCGAGTGCCGGCCCGCCCTGCTCGACCGGGTGGCCGCCGCCATGGTCGCCCTGCTGCCGGAGGGCACCGAACTGCTGGGCGGCCTGGAACTCGGCGGGATCCCGATCGCCACCATGGTGAGCGCCAAGACGGGCACGCCCGCCCTGTTCGTGCGCAAACAGGCCAAGCAGTACGGAACCTGCAAACTCGCCGAGGGGCCCGACGTCCAGGGCCGCCGCGTCACCCTGATCGAGGACGTCATCACCACCGGCGGGGCCGTCCGCGATGCCACCCGCGCACTGCGCGCCGAGGGTGCGATCGTCGAGACGGTGGTGTGCGCCATCGACCGCTCCCCTGCGGACGAGAACCCGCTCGCGGATGTCGGGCTACGGGTTGTCTCGGTGCTCACCCGCGCCGACCTCGACGCGGCACAGACCGCCTGAGGGGTCAGCCTCCACTGAGCACGGCGAAGCAGACCGATCGCTCCCTCGAGGCCAGCAGGTCCTGGCTCGAGATGATGGTCAGCACCGATGCGGTCGGCACGACACCGGGGTGACCGGGAACGCCGTCGAGCACCCAGGTGTCGTCCCGATCGACGGTGAGTGAGGACGGTGGCACGACGACCCGGTAGGTGAACGATCGCGCGCTGGTGCGAACGACGATGTCGTCGCCGACCCGCAGGTCACCGAAGTGGCGCAGGGGCGAGCCGTCGGTCAGGCGAGGCCCGGTCACTGCAGCGTTCCCGGTCTCGCCGGGCAAGCTGGTCGTGGGCACCCACCCCAGACCGCGGTCGAGGTGGTCGGTGCCCGAGACGAGGGGCCAGGTGAGTCCCAGGCGCGGGATCGACACGATCGCGATCGTGGCCCCCGGGTGGGCCGTCGCCTCGCCGACGCTGGCGGGTGCCGAGGCCCCGAAAGCAGCCATCGCGTCCCTGGCTCGCCCCCTCGCCACGAGATCGGATCCCCACCCGATCCACCCCAGCGTCAGCCCGGCGATGACGACCGCGATCACCATCCCGAGCAGCAGCCCGCGCACCACACCCCCACCGCGCGTGCTTCGGGGGCGGGGACGGGCGGAAGGCATGGCAGCCATTCTGCCCGTCGCCGTCGCCTGATCCCGGAAACACGTCGCCAGTCGGTGCTCGACCACTCCCCGGGGCCTCCCCTTCCGATCTGGGGACGAGTTCCGGGGGCGCAACCCGGGTCGAGTCGTTCAGAGGAAGGCGAGCCGTCCCGAGGGTGGGAGCGGTGACTGCTCCGAGGCGCCGTCGTGGAACGGTTGGGCCCCCGCGACCAAGGTGTCGAGATGCTCGCCCACCACCACGCGGTAGGGGAAGGGTGCACCGGCAGCCGCCCGGTTGAGCGCCTCGATCGGCAGCGGCACCCGGGACGCGCCGATCACGACGTTGCCGAACCGGCGGCCCTTCAACGTGGCCGACTCGGTCGACAGGCTCACCTCGCTGAAGTAGAGCCGCAAACCCGCAACCACGCGTCTGGTCCAGGTGAAGGGGTGGGTGTCGGTGACGTTCATCAGCACCTGGGCGGTGGGGCGACAGATCCGCCTGACGTCGGCGAAGAACTCGGCGGTGACCAGGTCAGCCGGCACCCTGGCCCCGGCGAAGGCGTCGATGATGACAACGTCCGCATAGTCGTCCGGCATGACCGCCACCCCGGATCGTCCGTCGACCGGGCGCACCTTGATGCCGGAGTTCCTGGGGAGCGGGATGTGTTCACGGACCGCCGCCGTGAGGGCCTCGTTGGGTTCGCAGACGATCTGCGGTGAGGTCGGACGAGTGTGCGCGAGGTAGCGGGCGAGCGTCAGCCCCGCACCGCCGAGGTGCACCACCCGGTAGCGCTCACCGGCTGGCGCATGGTGGTCGAGATGCACGGCGATGCGCTGCATGTAGTCGAACTCGAGGTGGGTCGGGTCGTCGGGGTTCACGTGGGACTGGTCAGTCGTCCCCATCCTGACCAGCCAGTTCCCGGCCTGCGCGGGATCAGGGAGCACCTCGAATGTCACCCGCCCATCGTCCCACGCAGCAAGTGACACAGAATGACGTCACAGATTGCTTGACATGACGTCATGGCGACGTCAGACTGATGTCATGGAACTTGCACCCCACGTCGAGGCCGTCCGCCGCGACCTCACCAACGCCGCCGCCCTGGGTGACGGCGAAGCCAGGGCAGCGGCCCACCGCCTGCTGCTCGCGCTCGACCCTTCGCTGCGACTGACACTGGTCGACCTCCTGTCGACAGCTGCCGCCGAGCTCACGTCGACCCTCGGTGACACGCTGATCGAGGTGCGCATGGCCGGACGGGACCCGCACTTCGCGGTCACCCGCACCGGCGCCGAGGAACCCACGCAGGTGCTCGAGGACGATGACTCCTCGCTCACCCGTATCACCGTCCGACTGCCGGAATCCCTGAAATCGCGCGCCGACGAGGCCGCCGGTCGTCAGGGCCAGTCGCTCAACACCTGGATCACCGAGGCCGTCCGGCAGGCACTCAGCACCCGCCCCTCCCACCAGCCCGGTCGTCGCCTGACCGGCTGGGTCTGAAAGGAAGAACCATGACCAGCTTGGACCGCACCTTCGACTGCACCGCCCCGATCCGCGCCGTCGTGCGCAACCAGCACGGTGACGTCATCATCGACCTCGTCGAGAACGCAGGCACCGTCGGTGTCACGCTCGACACCCGCCACCCGATCGACCTGGAGCCGGTGGCGCCGACCTTCTCGGACGGGCAGTTGGTGGTCGACCTGGCGCATGCCGACCGGCTCAACGGTGGGCACAGCTTCCCTGTCACCATCCGCCTCGAGGCGCCGGCGGGGTCCGATCTCCGGGTCGACACCGGCCACGGGGATGTCAGCGCCGAGGGTCGGATCAACGACGGCCACCTGACCACGGGTCATGGCGACATCTCGGTGCACGAGGCCGCGACGCTGACGGCGCGCAGCGGCTCGGGTGACGTCTCGGCCCATCGGGTGCTCGGCCCGCTCGACGTCTCGACGGGGTCGGGTGACATCACCGTCCATGAGAACAACTCGACCGTCAGGGCCCGCACCGGCAGCGGTGACCTCACCGTGTCGTCCGTCGTCGAGGAGGGCACCCTCAACAGTGGTTCGGGCGACATCTCGATCGCCACCGTGCACGGTCTCGTTCGGGTCAGCACCGGGTCGGGCGACATCAGCGTCCGCGAACTCGCCGGCGGGTCGCTCCAGTGCAACACTGCCGCCGGTGACATCACCATCGGCGTCCGAGCGGGCATCCCGGTGTGGACCGACGTGAACACGCTGACCGGACGAGTCTCGTCCGACCTCCAGGGCGCCGGACAGCCCCGGGAGGGTGATGCCCACCTGGAGATCAGGGCCAGCACCGTCACCGGCGACATCTCGCTGCGCGAGGTCTCACGGGTCGGCTGACCCCAGACCGGGGGCGGTGCCTCCACCCGCCCCCGGCCCCTTCAGGATCATCTGCGGGGATCACCCCGTGCGGAGCGCTCAGGAGAGCGGTGCCCGCTCCCCGACGGCATCGGCAGCGCGGTCTGACCGGTGTACCGCGAGGCCGTCGAAGGTGTCGTTCACGTCGACCACCACCGTGTCACCGTCGGTGACCTGGCCACCGAGCAGTTCGCGGGCCAGCTGGTCCTCAAGCGTCGTCTGGATCAGACGTCGCAGTGGACGAGCACCGTAGACCGGGTCGAAACCGGTCGCGGCGAGCCAGTCCTTGGCACCGCGGGTGACGTCGATGGTGATCCGACGCTCGGCAAGGCGCTTGTTGACCTTGACCAGGTTGGTGTCGACGATGCGCGTCAGGTCCTCGGTGGTCAACGGGTCGAAGAAGACGATGTCGTCGAGCCGGTTCAGGAACTCAGGCCGGAAGTTCTGCCGTACCACCCCCATGACCGCATCACGCTTGGTCTGCGGTTCGAGGTTCTGGTCTGCCAGGAACTGCGATCCCAGGTTGGAGGTCATGATCAGGATGGTGTTGCGGAAGTCGACCGTGCGCCCCTGCCCGTCGGTGAGCCGACCGTCGTCCAGCACCTGCAACAAGATGTTGAACAGGTCGGGGTGTGCCTTCTCGACCTCGTCGAGCAGCACCACCGAGTACGGACGACGGCGCACCGCTTCGGTGAGCTGGCCACCCTCCTCGTAGCCCACGTAGCCGGGAGGAGCCCCGACCAGCCGCGAGACGGAGTGCTTCTCGGAGTACTCGCTCATGTCGATGCGGACAATGGCGCTCTCGTCGTCGAAGAGGAATTCGGCCAACGACTTCGCCAGTTCGGTCTTGCCGACACCGGTCGGTCCCAGGAAGAGGAAGGACCCGGTCGGACGATTCGGGTCGGAGATTCCGGCCCGCGAACGACGGACCGCATCGGAGACCGCGGTGACGGCCTTCTTCTGGCCGATCAGCCGTTCACCGATGTGTGCCTCCATCGACAGCAACTTCTCGGACTCGCCCTGCAACATCTTCCCGACCGGGATCCCGGTCCAGGCCGACACCACGTCGGCGATGTCGTGCGAGCCGACCTCCTCCGACACCATCCGGGGAGCGGTCTCCTCGGCCTGGGAGGCTGCCTCGAGTTGCTTCTCGAGCTCGGGGATCCGTCCGTACTGGATCTCGGCCGCCTTCGCCAGGTCGCCCTGACGCATCAACCGGTCGGCCTCGGTGCGGAGCTTGTCGATCTCCTCCTTGATCTCACCCACCTTGTTGAGGCCCGACTTCTCCTGCTCCCACCGTGCCTCGAGCCCGCGCAGTTGCTCCTTGGCGTCCGCGAGGTCGGCCTGCAGTCGCTGCAGCCTGGCCTTCGATCCGGCGTCCTCCTCCTTCTCGAGGGCGAACACCTCCATCGACATCCGGTCGACGCTGCGGCGCAGGGCGTCGATCTCCTCCGGCGAGGAGTCGATCTCCATCCGCAACCTCGATGCCGCCTCGTCGATCAGGTCGATGGCCTTGTCGGGCAGTTGACGAGAGGTGATGTAGCGGCTCGACAACGAGGCAGCGGCGACCAGCGCCCCGTCGGTGATGCGCACCTTGTGGTGGGCCTCATAGCGCTCCCGCAACCCACGCAGGATGGCGATGGTGTCCTCGACCGAGGGCTCGCCGACGTAGACCTGCTGGAAGCGCCGTTCCAGTGCGGGATCCTTCTCGATCCGCTCGCGGTACTCGTCGAGGGTGGTCGCACCGATCATCCGCAGCTCACCGCGGGCCAGCATCGGCTTCAACATGTTGCCGGCGTCCATCGAACTGTCACCCGTCGATCCCGCACCGACCACGGTGTGCAACTCGTCGATGAAGGTGATGATCTGGCCCTCTGCGTCGCGGATCTCGTTGAGGACGGCCTTCAGCCGCTCCTCGAACTCGCCGCGGTACTTCGACCCGGCCACCATCGACGCCAGGTCGAGCGAGACGACCCGTCGTCCCTTGAGCGAGTCGGGCACGTCACCGGCGATCACCCGTTGTGCCAGACCCTCGACGACGGCGGTCTTGCCGACGCCGGGCTCGCCGATCAGCACGGGGTTGTTCTTGGTGCGTCGGGCCAGCACCTGCACGACGCGGCGGATCTCGGCGTCCCGCCCGATCACGGGATCGAGCTTGCCGTCGCGGGCGCGCTGGGTGAGGTCGACGGAGTACTTGTCGAGCGCCGACTCACCGCCCTCGCTCTCGGCCGAGGTGACCCGCTTGTCGCCACGGTTGGCCTGGAAGGCGTCGGTGAGCTTCTTGGCGGTGGCCCCCAACTGGGTGAGGATGGCGCTCGCATCGGAGGTGATGGCCGCCAGCGCGATCAGCAGGTGCTCGGTGGAGACGAAGGAGTCGCCGAGCGACTGCGCGCGGGTCTCGGCATCGGCCAGCACGCGAGCCAGCGGGCCGGACAGGGTCGGTTGTGAGACGGACGAGCCCTGGGCCGACGGCAACTTCGCCATGGCTCCCTGGGCGGCCGCCTTCACGACCTGGGGGTCGACCTTGACCGCCTGCAGCAGCGCGCCGACGGTGTTGTCGGGTGCCAGCAACAGGGCATGCAGCAGGTGGCTGGGCTCGGCCTGGGGGTTGCCCTGGGTGAGGGCAGTGCGGACCGCCGTCGAGACGGCGTCACGACTCATCGTGGTCAGCTTGTCAGTGTTCACAAGGTCTCCTGGTTCACAACGTTCTCGTGGGAGAGGCGTATCGAAGGGGTTCGCGCAAACTTGAGCGTACCTGACTCAACTCTACGCCTCGGGTCAATATTCCGTGCCCGGAAGCAGGTTCGGCCAGCGCTCGGGCACCTCTCGGTGACATCGTGGTTTGGATAGCATCGGCTGCAGGCCGCCGGACGACCGCACCCCACCGCGCCGGGCCAGTGGCCGACACCCCCCGCTCACGATCCGCCCCCGGAGGCATCATGACCACCCAGCGAGCCGCGCTGGTCATTGAGGACGACGACGACATCCGACGCCTGCTCGAGATCGTGCTGCAGGGAAGCGGATTCCTCGTCAGCACCGCCGGTACGGGCGCCGGTGGTCTCGACCTGGCGGGCCAAGGGGCTCGCTACGACTTGATCACGGTGGACGCCGGACTGCCTGACATCGACGGGACCGAGGTGGTCCGCCAGCTGCGCACCGACGAGCGGATGAACGCTCGCCACGGTCGGGTCGTCATGATCAGCGCCCGCTCCTCGGCCTCGGAACAGTCCAAGGGGCTCGAAGCCGGCGCCGATGCGTACTTCACGAAGCCCTTCCGACCCAGCAAGCTGCGCACGGCACTGGAGGAACTCCTGACGGAGCCCCACACCGAGTTGTGACGGGGCTCTCACGCCGGAAGTCGTCAGTGATTCCCGGGGGCTCCGTTCCGCAGGAACTGGCCTCTCAGTGCCTCAACCGTCGAGGAGCCGACCACCGTCACGACGTCCAGGGACTCGCGAGCGCCGTCGAAGTCGGCCCCGTCGACCAAACTGGTCACGGTCTGCGCCGTCTGGGCCAGTCGCTCGGCGCCCACCATCAACGAAGCCACCCGGATGCTCGCCGCGGCGTCCCGCGAAGCCCGACGATCCTCGGCGCTGACCGACTGTTCGAGTTGGGCCAGTCGCCTGGGCCAGATGACCGCGTAGGCCGCCACGACCTCCATCGCGTGTTGCTCGCTACCGCCCAGTTCGTCGGCCAGTTCGTGCACACGCTCGACCTCGAGCACCGGCACCCGCTCAAGTTCTGAGGGGAGTGCGGTGCTCAGGGTCCGACCGTCGGCGTTGCGTGCGGTCTTCATCCATGAGCTCTGACCCGTGACCAGGCGCGTCACGGCGAGGGGGTAGTAGACGTAGGTGAAGTACACGTACACCAGATAGCCCAGCCCCAGTGCCACCGAGGTCACGGCTCCGATGCGTTCGCCACCACGCATCCGGTACAAGGGACCCCACATCACATAGGGGGCGATCAGGAACAGCACCCCCGCCACCGCCAGCACCTGATGGGTGAGATCCAGCGAACCGTCGCGGAATGCCAGGTAGGCCAGCAGCGGTACCCCGAGAAGGTTCACCATAAGGATCCACGGTTGCGCCATGAAGTAGTGGATCTCCACGAGGCCCGCACGCGACAACTGGCCCGAACGTCGCAGCAGTTTCAGCAGTTCGGTGCACTCAAGATTTCCCTGGGCCCAGCGGGTTCGCTGTCGGACCAGCGCCCCGAATCGGGGCAGGGCCTCCTGGGAGACATGGGCGTCGCGCAGGTAATGGTTCGTGAAACCCAGGCTGAGGATGTTGAGTCCGAGTTCGTAGTCCTCGGCAAGCTTCCTGCCCCAAGGCGTGCCCTGGCGTTCGGCGAGCGCGTCGAGAACGGTGAGTCGGGTGAATTGGCCGTTGCCTCCCATACCCACGGTTCCGGTGCCGATCCGGACCAGTTGCATCGCGGAGTTGGAGGTCCGGAACTCCATGTCCTGCATCCGGACGAGGAACCGCGCCATGAGGTTCTTGAGCCGGCCCTCGCGCGGCAGGGGACGCCGGTCATTGCGGTTCTTCATCCGAACCTCGAGTTGCACGGCCCCCACCGACGGGTTGGCGAATCCCTCGGGCCCGGCCAACAGGGCCAACGCGTTCTCCGACAGGTAGCCGTCGGCGTCGAGCACGCCGATCACGGAGCGGGTGCGAAGCACGGGGTCATCCCCGATGGCGGCCGACACCTCGGCATAGGCCGTGTTCAGCGCATCCCCCTTGCCCGTGCGCGCGTGGGGGCGCCGACGTGACACCAGGTGCACCTGAGGGTCGAAGTCCATCAGGCCTTGCACGATCGAGGCCGTGGCATCGTCGGAACCGTCGTCGATCACCCACACGTTCGCGTCCGGGAACGAGGTCCTCGCGGCCGAGACGGTGGCTGCGATCACGCTCTCCTCGTCACGACAGGGCACCAGCAGGTGCCAGCTCAACGCCCGGACATCGCCTGGTTCCACGGCGCTGCCCTGCAGGAAGGCCGTCACCAGCAGGGCGATGTAGGTCAGGGCAGCGGCAGCGGTCACCGACACCACGACCAGCAGCACGTCGCGCCACCAGACCCTGCCGACGGAACCGTAGGCACCCGAGAAGCAGAAGATGTAAGCCGCGGCGACGCCGTACAGGGCTGCGAACAGGGCGCCGCGCGCCGTGACAGGTCGTCTGCCACCCGAGGTCGCGCTCACTCCTGCTGCCCGAGTGCGCTCAGGGGGATGGTCACGCGCACGGTGGTTCCGTGCCCGAGTCGCGAGTCGACCGAGATGAATCCGTGGTGTGCCTCGGTCAGTGTCTTGGCGATGGTGAGCCCCAGACCGACACCGCCCACGCCGGGTAGTCCGCCCCCGGCACGGAAGAATGGAGTGAACAATTGGTCGGCATCCTCCTGGGAAAGTCCCGGGCCATTGTCGAGCACCGAGATCTCGACGGATCCGCGCGAGATCCGGACCATGACAGACACCTCTCCCCCGGGCTGGGTGTACTTGATCGCATTCGACACCAGATTGTCAAAGACCTGTCGAAGTCTGGCGGGGTCGACGACCATCACCGGGGTGACATCCAGGTCGCCTGACAACGTGATGTCCTTCGCCTCGGCCAGCGGACGGGCGGAATCGAGGGTCTCCTGCACCAACTGGGTGATTCGGGCGCGTTTGGGAACCACGTTCAGCACACCGATGACGCTCTGCTGTTCCAGAAGGAGGTCCTGCACCAGGGTCATCAGTTGGTCGCCATTGCGGGTCGCGGTCAGCAGGTACTCACCCACCAGCCCCAGATCGGGTTGGTCCTTCACCACTTCCTCACTGACGAGGTCGAGGTAACCGACGATCGACGTCAAGGGAGTACGCAATTCGTGTGAGGCCTTGGCCAGGAACTCCTCGCGCGCCCGAATGGCGTTCCTCAGGTCGGTGATGTCACTGAGGACCAGGACGCTCCCATCGGGAAGGTCGCCGTCGACCAGGATGGGGCGCGCGCTCACCGAGATCGTCCGCTGGGCCGTTCCGGGCTCGCCGATCACGATCACCCGCCCGTCGAAGGTCTCCCCCGCCATGGCCAGCACCGACGGTCGTGACTCCTCGGGCATCCTCGTGACCCCGTCGGGGTGGTGCACGAAGTCACCGTCTCCCGTGGGGCCCTGGATGAAGGAGTCGAAGGTGTCCTTCATGCGGTTGTGCATGAGGTCGTGGCCATCGCGGTCGAGCACGACCACTCCCACGGGGAGGCTCTGGCCGACGGCCTCCAGCAGGTCGGCAGTATGGCTCGCCTGCTGGCTCTCCGACTCGACCTGCATGGCGAAGTGGTGCTGGAGTTCCACGGCGCGCTGGAGTCGACCGTGGAGTCCTTCCAGCATGATGGCCACCACACCGACGACGACCGGCAGGACCAGGTACCTGATGACCAGGGCGACGTCGGGCTGACCACCCGGCGGCGGCGCCGGCCGAGCGAGGAAGATCTGGGCGAGCAGCCCCGGGACGGCCACCAGCAGCGCCGAGCCGAGCACGGCCAGACGTACCCCTCGCATGCGGTGCGAGATGGCAAGCCACACGGCTGGCAGGAAGGTCAGGTAGGCGATGCTGACGCCGTCCAGCGGCAGGCCGATGCGCATCAACCCGATCGCGAGCATGTCCACCAGGGGCGGAAGTGCGGAGGCCAGCGGCGGCAGACGCCGCCAGGGGACCAGCACCACCGAGAGGGTGGCGATCCCCAGCAACACCCCGCCGATCCACATGGCCGGGGCCATGAAGTCGTCCCCTCGGAAAATGCCGAAGACGACCGAGATCGTGCCGGCGAGGCCCACGATGAATCCCTGTTGGGCGAGATGACGGGTCCTGCCATCGTTGGAGAGATAGGCCATCGCCCACAGGCTGCGTAGCACCGTTGGTCCTTGTCACGTCGCCATCCACATCGTGGCGTGCGCCTCATGCTAAGCCACTGGCGGGGTTGGACCACAAACTTCGAGCGCTGCGGGCGAGTTTGTCAGGGGCTCGTCATATCGTGGACTGGTCTGGGTGAGCGCCCCGACGATGAGAGGAGTTGGGACATGCCGATCCCTGGAGAACCCGTGTGGATGGAACTCACCACCAGCGATGCGTCCAAGGCCCACACCTTCTACGGCGAACTCTTCGGCTGGTCGTTCCACGACCAGGGCGAGGAATTCGGTCACTACCAGATCATCAGTCAGGGCGATTCCGAGATCGGCGGCGCCATGGTCAAGCAGGCCGAATGGGGCGAGATGCCTGACACGTTCGCGCTGTACCTCAGCACCACCGACATCGACGCCACCACCACGGCGGTGCGAGAGGCCGGCGGAAGGGTGCTCGTCGAGCCGATGGCGGTCGGCACCCAGGGATCCATGGCCTTCTACCAGGACGCGGCGGGTGCCGCCGTCGGCGCCTGGCAGGGTGGCACCCGGGTCGGCATGGCAAAGCTGGGCATGTTCCAGAGCGGCTGGTACGAGCTGATGACCAATGCCTACCCTGCGGCGATCGAGTTCTACCCCAAGGCCTTCGGCGCCACCGTCGTCCCGATGGGCGAGCAGACCGACCAGTGGGCGTACTCCACGATCGGCCAGGGCCGCGACGCCGTCGCCGGCATCTGCGACGCCTCGGAATGGCTGAAGGACCCGATGCCCTCGTACTGGCGGATCTACGTCAACGTGCCCGACGTCGACCAGACGATCGAGACGTTGGTCCCACTCGGCGGCAGGGTGGTCGACGGTCCGATGGACTCACCCTTCGGCCGGCTCGCCACGGTCGCCGATGACCAAGGCGCGATGTTCCAGATCATCACCCCCGCGCAGCAGCCCCAGTGACACAGATGCAGTGACACAGACGCAGTGACACAGACGCAGTGACACAGACGCAGTGACACAGACGCAGTGACACAGACGCAGTGACACAGACGCAGTGACACAGACGCAGTGACACAGACGCAGTGACACAGACGGGGTGAGTCTCACACCAGTTCGAGCCGGGTCGGCGCGTAGGCGCCGGCCTGGCCGACGGTGATGCCGGAGGTGGCGATCCCCTGCTCGACCGCGGACGAGAGCTGGTCCCACGACGCGGCCCTGAGGGCGGCCGCCGCCTCACGGGACCCGAGATGACCGGCGTCGAGCAGGGCCGAGACCAGACCCGCCATGAACGAGTCGCCCGCGCCCACCGTGTCGGCCACCTCGACCGGTGGACGCTCCACCAGCCGCAGCTCGCCATCGCGGGCGAGCATGGCCTTCACCGGTTCGGGTCCGCGGGTGACGACCACCAGCGCCGGGCCGCTGCCGGCCCAGTCGCGGATGACGTTGTCCTCGATGGTGTCGGGGTAGAGCCAGGCGAGGTCCTCGTCGGAGACCTTCACCACGTCGGCAGCCGCGACCAGTTGTTCCACACGATCACGCACCAGGCCGGGGGCGCCCATCAGGGCGGGACGGATGTTCGGGTCGTAGCTGAAGGTGGCGTGGTCGCGGGCCACCGCCACGGCCCGGGCCACCTCATCGGCCCCGGGAGCAAGAGTGGCCGCGAACGACCCGGTGTGGAGGTGACCGTAGGCGGCGAGTTGCTCCGCGTCCAGCTCGGGCAGCCGCCACTCCAACTCGAAGACGTAGCTGGCTCGTCCCTCGTCGTCGACGTTCGCCAGCGCGATCGGCGTGGCCACCGCGTCGTCGCTGCCCTTGACCAGACCGACCCCCGAGGACTCGATCAGTTCGTGCAGGCGGTCGCCACGGTCGTCACGACCGAACCACGTGGCGAGGTCGACGCCGTGGTCGAGCCTGGCCAGGCCGACGGCCACGTTCAGCGGTGATCCGCCGGGGTGCTCGACCGGTTCGACCCCGGGTCGCACCACGACATCGATGAGCGCCTCACCGAGCACCAGTACACGCTTCTGCATGGCGATCACGATAGGGGTTCGGGAGGACGCGGGTGCTCAAGGCAGCTTCGGTGGCGGCGCGGTGCTCGCGCGCAGCACCAACTCGGTCGCCACCAGCGGGAGCTCCGCGACCGGCTGTTGCTCGATCTGGCCGACCAAGGCCTGCAGCGCTTCCCGACCCACCAGCTCGAAGTGCTGGTGCACCGTGGTCAGGGGCGGCCAGTAGTTGCCGGAGTCGGGGGTGTCGTCGAAGCCCACCACGCTGATCTCGGCAGGCACGGACCGTCCCGCCTCGTGCAGCGCCCGCATCAGGCCCAGCGCCATCTGGTCGTTCGCCGCGAACACGGCCGTCACCTGCGGCAGTTCGGCCAAGCGTTGGCCGGCCGCCCAGCCGGAATCGGCCGACCAGTCACCCACGAAGGGTTCGAGCAGCTCGCACCCGCGCTCTGCCAACACGTCGGCCCACGACTCACGGCGCCGTTTCGCCGACCACGAACCGGTCGGACCGGCCACGTGCCAGACCGTGCGGTGACCCAGGTCGAGCAGGTGCTCGGTCGCGAGCCTGGCACCCTGAGCCTGGTCATGGTCGACGAAGGGGTGGGTCTCGTCCGGGCTCGAGTCGATCACGACCACCGGCAGTCCCGGTGGGATCATCACCCCGCGACCGCGGGCGATGTCGGCAGGAACCACGAGCACGACCCCGTCGACGGCCTGCTCCGACAGCTGCGCGAAGGCCCCCGACACCGAGGCCTGGGTGGCCGCCTCCAGCGAGATCAGGGTCAGCGAGTAACCCGCGCGGGTCGCCTCGTCCGAGATGGCACCGAGGGTGCGCATGTTGCCGTAGGTCGCCAAGGTGAACATGATCACCCCGATGGTGCGGAACCGTCCGTACTTCAGGGCCCGGGCAGCACCGTTGGGACGATAGCCGAGCTCCCGCATGGCCTCGATCACGCGTTCTCGGGTCTCGGGTCGCACCTGCTCCTTGCCCATCGCCACCCGCGACACCGTCTGCGCTGACACTCCCGCAACCTGGGCCACATCGGCCAGCGAGGCCTCGCGACGTCCGCGGGCAGGACTCCTGCTCATGACCACGACGATAGAACCTCCGGTGGGCCCGACACGAACGGGGTGTCCTTCCCCGCGACATCGCAGCGGCAACGCTGGTTGACTGGGACCTGTCCCACCACTTCCCCTCCCCCCGTGGCCCTGTACGCAGGCGCCACCCCCGTTTCCGGCGCATCGAAGGGCTGCCCATGAGCGACACCATCTCCCGCATCGAGACCTTTCTCGTCGCACCGCGGTGGTTGTTGGTGCGGGTCGAGACCCGTGAGGGGTTGGTGGGGTGGGGCGAGGCGACCTGTGAGGGACGCTCGGAGACAGTGCGCGTCGCGGTCGAGCAACTCGCCGAGGTGGCGATCGGCACCGAGCCGGGACGCATCGAGGACCTGTGGCAGGTGATGACGAAGGGGTCCTTCTACCGCGGTGGACCGATCCTGGCCAGCGCCGTGTCGGGCATCGACCAGGCCCTGTGGGACATCCTGGGCAAGCGACTGGGGGTGCCCGTGCACCAGTTGCTCGGCGGGGCGGTCCGTGACCGCATCCGCATCTACGGATGGATCGGTGGTGACGAGCCGGCCGGTGTCGCCGAGGCCGCCTCGGCTGCGCGGGGGGCTGGTCTGTCGGCCATCAAGATGAACGCCACCGGCGTGTTGGGGGGTTTGCCGAGCACCCGCGACCTGAACGAGGCGGTGGCGCGCGCCGAGGCTGCCCGCGAGGCCATGGGCGATGACGGTGACATCGCGATCGACTTCCACGGTCGGGTCTCGTTCCCGGCCGCGCGGCTGTTGGTCAAGGCCCTCGAGCCGGTCCGTCCGATGTTCATCGAGGAACCGGTGGTACCGGAGAACAGCCATCTCTTCGGCGACCTCGTGGCGCACACCCACCTCCCGATCGCGACGGGTGAGCGGCTCTACTCGCGTCAGGAGTTCCTGCCCGTGCTGGCCGCCGGAGTCGCCGTGGTGCAACCCGACCTGAGCCACGCCGGAGGGATCACCGAGACCCGCAAGATCGCCTCGCTGGCGGAGGCCCACGGGGCGTTGCTCGCACCGCACTGCCCCCTCGGTCCGATCGCCCTGGCCGCCTGTCTGCAGGTGGGCTTCGCCACCCCCAACCACGTCATCCAGGAACAGTCGCTCGGCATCCACTACAACCGCGATGCCGACCTGCTCGACCTCCTGGTCGACACCGCGCCCCTCTCGGCGGCGAATGGCCACGTCGAGCGTTGGGACTCCCCCGGGCTCGGTATCGAGTTGGACGAGGCCGCCGTCCGTCTCGCCGACCGCACCCCGCACGGCTGGCGCGGTCCGATCTGGCGCCACCTCGACGGCTCGTTCGCGGAGTGGTGAGCATGCTCGAGACACTGGCCCGCACCGGACTGTGCGCCATCATCCGCTGCCCGCAGGCGGGTTTCGCCGCCGACATCGGACGAACCCTGCTCGCCAACGGCGTCGAGGTGCTCGAGGTCTCCCTGACCACCCCCGACGCCATCGAGGCCATCGAGCAACTCACCGCCATCGCCTCCCGCGACCATGACCGGGCCTGGGTCGGCGCCGGCACCGTGCTGACCCGCCAGGACCTGCAGTCCGTGGTCGCGGTGGGCGCGCGCTTCACGGTCACCCCGGCCGCATGCGAGGCGGTCAGCGCATCGATCGACGCAGGGGTGCCGGTGCTGGCGGGAGCCTGGACCCCCAGCGAGGTGTTGGCTGCGCACCTGGCCGGCGCCACGGCCGTCAAGGTCTTCCCGGCGAGTTCGGGTGGGCCGGGACATCTCAAGGCGGTGCGTGAGCCTTTGCCGCAGGTTCCCCTGGTGGCGGTCGGTGGGGTGAGCCTGGTCGACGTGACCTCCTACCGGGCGGCCGGAGCCCTCGCGGTGGGCATCGGTTCACCCCTGATCGGTGACGCCGCCACCGGGGGTTCGCTGGACGACCTGGCCGTGCGCGCCACCAGGTTCGTCGAGGCCTGCCGACCATGATCACCGGCGTCTGGACCATGGGCGAGACCATGATCAGCCTGCGCGCCGATGCACCCGTGGGCTCGTCGCCCCGATGGACGACCCACGTCGCCGGAGCGGAGTCGAACGTGGCCGTCGGGCTCGCCCGACTGGGTCACACCGTGCGGTGGGTCAGTCGCGTCGGAGATGACGAATTCGGGCGCCTGATCGTGCGCGAACTGCGCGCCGAGGGCGTCGACGTGGCCGCGACGGTTGATCCGGGCCGTCCGACCGGACACCTGTTCCTCACCCCGACCAGCTTCGCCTCGGCGGTGGACTACCACCGCTCCGGATCGGCCGCCTCGGCGCTCGACCCCGACCTCGCCGTCGCCGATCTCGATGCGACGGGGCCAGGCGTGGTCGTGCTCTCTGGCATCACGCCGGCTCTGGGCGAAGGACCCCGGCGGGCAACCCTCGAGGTCGCGGCCCGCGCCCGACAGTTGGGGGCCACCGTCGTCCTCGACGCCAACCACCGGACGAGGCTGTGGTCACCCGAGCAGGCCTCGCGCGTGCTCTCCCACCTCGTCGAGGCGGTCGACGTGCTGGTCGGCTCACCGGACGAGATCGGGCTCGTGGCTCCCACGGCCGAATCGGCCCTCGACCTGGGCCCGACGATGGTGATCGAGAAGCTGGGGGCGGCCGGTGCCCGACTGGTCTCCCGGGAAGGGTCGCTGCCGGGTCCGACCACCTCCGTCGACGTGGTCGACCCGGTGGGGGCGGGGGACGCCTTCACCGCGGGAGTCGTGAGCTCGCTGATCGACAGGCTCTCCCCCGAGCGGCTGCTGGCGCGCGCCAACCTGATGGGCGCCGCCTGCGTGGGCCATCGCGGCGACTGGGAAGGGCTCCCTCGCCGCTTCGAGCTCGATGCCGCCGAACGCGGGATGGGCTCGTCCGACGTGAACCGCTGACCGGCCTCAGTGGGGAACCCGGTAGCGGGCACAGACGAAGTCGCGATTGCGCTCCACCTCCAGCAGCTCGAGGTCGAGGGCGCGGGGAAACAGCGGTTGGCCTGAACCGAGGGTGACGGGGGCGTACTGCACCCAGACCTCGTCCAGCAGACCCGCGTCGGCGAACTGCCCCGCGACCTCACCGCCGCCGACGATCCAGACGTGCTTGTCACCGGCCGCCGCGGCAGCCAGTGCGTGCACCTCGCGTACCTCCCCGCTGGCCAGCCTGACCTCCGCGCCCATGGGGGTGTCCAGATCACGATGGGTCAGCACCCAGGTCGGCTGCTGATAGCCCCAGTGCTCCTCGTGGCGACGCAACCACTCATAGGTGGAGGCGCCCATCAGCAGAGCGCCGACCCGGGACACGAACCCCGGGTAGGCCATCGGCCCATCGAGGTCGATGTCGTGGGCGAAGAGCCAGTCCAGGGAGTGCTCGGACGTCGCGATGAAGCCGTCGAGACTGCTCGCGGTGTAGTAGTGCGTGGCCATCACCCGATCCTAGGGAGCGGGCGGGCCGACTCGACGGGAGTCGTCGCCAGGGCGGGGTCCCAGGGGCCAATCGTGCCGATCGTGTGCTGTGGGGCCAGATGTTGCTCCGGAGGAGCACTCTTGGCCGCCAGAGCACACGATCGGCACGATTGAGCTAGGGCACAGCGTGGTGGGTGCGCGGTGAGGCGAGCTCAGGCGAGCGGGTATCCCTCGACGGGTCCCCGGTCGTTGGGCTGCCAACCCAGCTCGGGAGCGACGTGGGTCGCGAACGACTCCAGCAGGTGCAGGTTGTAGGCCACCCCCAACTGGGCCGGGATCGTGATCATCAGCGTGTCCGCCGTCATCACGGCGGCGTCCTGCTTGAGCGCCTCGACCAACTCGTGTGGCTCGCCCGTGTAGGTCTTGCCGAAGGTCGACCTGAACCCGTCGATGACACCGACCTGGTCGGACGCTCCGCCACCCAGCCCCATGCCGATGAGTTCGCGGTCCTCGTCGGTCACCACGGGCACGATGGAACGGCTCACGGACACCCTCGGGGTCCAGTCGTGTCCGGCGGACCTCCAGGCTTCGCGGTACCGGTCGATCTGCTCGGCCTGCAGGTCGCCGAAAGCCTGGCCGGTCGCCTCGGTGAGCAGCGTCGAACTCATCAGGTTCACCCCCTGGTGTGCCGCCCACTCGGCTGTCTCGCGGGTGCCGGCCCCCCACCAGATGTGGCGAGCCAGGTCGGGCGAGTGGGGTTCCACGCGCAGGCGCTGCCCCGGGCCGAACTGGCGTGGATCGGCGTCCACCACGGTCTCGCCGCGGACGGCGCGCATGAAATGCTCGAACTTGGGCCGCGCGATGTCGGCTCCGCGAGGATCCGACGAGCCGGTGTAGCCGAACGCCTCCCAGCCCCGCAGGGCCGGTTCGGGCGATCCGCGTGAGACGCCGAGGGCCACTCGTCCGTCACTCAGCAGGTCGAGGGCCCCGGCCTCCTCGGCCAGCTGCAGGGGGTTCTCGTACCGCATGTCGATGACGCCCGTGCCCACCTCGATCCTGTCGGTGACGGCGGCGATGGCGCTCAGCAGCGGCATGGGCGAGGCGGCCTGCCGAGCGAAGTGGTGCACCCGGAAGTAGGCGCCGTTGACGCCGAGCTGGTCGGCACCGTGGGCCAGGACCACGGCCTGCTGCAACATGGCCCGCGCGTCATAGCCCTTGGCGGCGTAGTGGCCGAAACTGAGGAATCCGAAAGCCTTCACACCTCTCGCAACGCCAGCCACCACGCGATATTCCCGGCTCTCGGCGCCGACGGCCGGACGATGAGACGAATCGGGTCACGGGCTGACCCGGCCATGGCGCCGGAGCGTCTCCCCGTGGTCAGATGTGGCATGCGAGTCCATGACATCCTCTCCGCCAAGGGATCGGCGGTGCTGACCCTGCCGTCGAGCGCGTCGGTCACCGATCTGCTCGCCGTCCTCGCCGATCACCGGGTCGGCGCGGTGGTGGTGGTCGATGACGACCGGGTGGTGGGCATTGCCAGTGAACGAGACGTGGTGCGGCACTTCCGGCAGGGAGCGTCCCCCGACGACCCGATCGCCACCATGATGACCGCCGACGTGGTCACCTGCTCACCCGACGACGACACCCGGGCGCTGGCCGAGACCATGACCGCGGGGCGCTTCCGCCACGTTCCTGTTGTCGTCGACGGCCGGTTGCGCGGCGTCGTCAGCATCGGGGACGTCGTCAAGATCCGTCTCGACGAGTTGCAGGCCGAGCGTGACCACCTCGAGCACTACCTCACCAGCTGAGCCGGTGGGAGCGGTCGTCCATGCGGCAGGGATAGCCTCACCCCATGAGCGACGAACCGATCCGGCTGGGGCAATTCCTGAAGTTCACCGGCCTGGCCGACACCGGCGGGGAGGCGCGGGAGTGGATCCAGGCCGGCAAGGTGACCGTCGACGGTGACGTCGAGACGCGTCGTGGACGACAACTCGCCGACGGCATGATGGTCGAGGTGACCCTCCCTCAGGGCACCACGCGCCGAGCCGTGGTCGGCGAGGAGTACGACCCCTTCTCCTGAGCGGTCAGGAACCGTCGCGCAGGTCGTCCAGGGTCCGGCTCGTGAAGGACACCTCGGTGAACTCCACGGCACAGCCCCGTCCCGTGGGGCTCTGGGCCTCGAACCCGACCCGGATCGGCGCGTCCCCCAGGTGGAAGACGCGCACGAACGAGAAGGTCTGGCCGTCGGTGGACGAGTGAAGGGCGAGCACGCGACCGACCCGGGAGAGGCGCAACCAGACGACGTTCCCGTCGACCAGCGAGGAGTTGGCGTCGTCGCTGACCCCGCGCGTGACGACCGAGACGACCATCGGCTGACCCTGGGGCGAGTACTCGAAGCACAACTTGGCCCAGTGGGCCTCGTCCGCCCAGGCCAGGAGGACGCCGGCGTCGAAGGTGTCCAGGAAATCGACCCGCACCCGTGCGGTCAGGGTGAAGTCGCCGTCGGTCGGGGTGCCCAGCAGGGTGACCGCGTTCATCGCGGAATGGGAGTCGCCGGTCTCCTCACCGCGGGGATCGACGAACAGGTCGCTGGTCGGCTTCGCGGTCACGGCGACCCCGCTCTCGTTGACCTGCCAGGGCCACGGCTCGGACTGCTCCAGTGCGAAGGGCACACCCGGCACGCTGATCTGAGTCATGATCATCTCTCCTGCTGTTCGTTCCACGACGTGATCGCCGGTGGTCTCATCGCGAGTCTGTCACGACGAACACCACCCCGCGCCGATGCCGGCGGGAGGTGGTGTCCGCTGTCGTGACCTGCTCAGCTCCGGTCAGCGATCACCAGTGTCGAGGTCAGCGCCGCGCGGCCGACATCCACTGCCACACGTGCTCACCCTGATGGCTCGGGTCGTTGTGGGCGACGTAGATCCATGACCAGTGACCCGGGAACTGGTAGCCGTCCCAGATGACGTGGTCGTAGAACGAGGTGCGCGCCTCGGGCACGAGCGCCTTCACCCGGCCCGAATTGGGCAGGTAGGGCAGGGTGGTGTCGTCCTTGGAGGCCACCAGCCAGGTGGGTGTGGAACGAACCCGGATCAGTTCCTCGTCGGTGAAGAAGTTCGGCGTCGCCCCGCAGCAGATGGGCACACCCGTGGCGAAGAAGGTCGGGTAGTCAGACTGCAGGCGCAGTGTCATGTAACCGCCGTTCGAGCACCCCAGCACGTGGATGCGCGAGGTGTCGATGTGCTCGCTGTCGACCAGTTCGTCGATCAGAGCCTTCACCTGGGGCGAGAACACCTTGCCATTGGCCATCCAGGCGGACACGGACTGCGGAGCCACGACGTAGGCGCCACCGAAGATCGACTGGGCCTCGTCGGTCGCGAATCCGAGAGCACCCCGGTTGGCGCGCAACTGCGCCTCGTTGGTCTGTCGGTCGCCCATGCCGCCCTCGCCACCACCGTGCAGCCAGACGATGAGGGGGAACTTCTTGCCCTCGCCGTTGTTCCTGGCCCGCTTGGGGGTGAAGAGGCGGTAGTTCATGCCCCCCTTGGAGGCGCCGTACGAGAAGGCGTCGACCTCGGGGCTGACCAGCCTGCCCTGTTCGAAGGACGAGATGGTGGCGTTGCGGCCGTTCCTCAACCGCAGCGGCCTTGCCTGGGTGATGGTGTAGACGAGGTCGAGCTCGACATTGCGCCCGGTGGCGAGGATGTATCCGAGCGTGCCACCGCCGGGCTGCCCCTCGGCCGTCGACAGGTGCAGGGTGATCACCCGCCGTTCGTCGATCGTGGCCGCGGCCACGACCCTGTCGAGGTCGTACTCCGAGAAGATGGGACTGCCGTTGAGCGGCACCGGGCTGGTGGCCTTGGCGTGCACCGTGAAGGTGCTCGCCGTCAGGCTGGCGGGGTCGATCGGTCCGAGCGAGCTCGCATCGAACGAGACCGCGCTGACCTGTTCGCCACCGTCGAGCACGGTGGCATGGAGAGTGAATCGGACGGCCGTGCCGGTGTCGGCGAAGGCGGTCGTGGCTCCGGCGGCGACCACCGGGACGGCGGCTACCGCGCCCAGGATGGAGCGACGGCTGAGGGGAGGGATGATGGCGGACAAGACAGACTCCTTCGTCTGGATGTACTCCACCGCGTCGGCCGACGGGTCGACGGACGAGATGGCAGGGGTGGGCGAGACTGCCGAGGCAGTGGGTACCCGTGACCGGTCTCGGCGACGGGGGCGGCCATCCCGCTCCGGTGCGGGGGGCCGATCTTCATGAGCGCTCTGGGACGAGCGAACCATACTGAACGCTTAACGGGCAATAGGTTAGAAGAATTTCGCGCCGCTCCGGGGACCAGCCCCGTCCTTGTGCCCCAGTGCGGCCTGGGGTCAGCGTCCCGGGAGCGCCCTCTGGCCGTGGATCACTCGTCCCAGGTGCACCGCACCCGAGGTCTCGGCGGTGAAGACCCGTCCCCCGGCGGCCAGTTGCTGCGCCAACTCGTCGCGCTGGGCACTCACCCGCTGCACGGCAGCGCGCAGGCGCTCGATCTCAGCCTCCATGTCAAGGATGCGCTGGATGCCGGTCAGGTTGATGCCCTCGGTCTGGGAGAGGTGCTGGATCAGCCGCAACCGCTGCACGTCCCGCAGGGAGTAACGGCGGCCTCGTCCCTTGGCCCGGCGGGGTTGGACGAGCCCGAGCTTGTCGTAGCCACGCAGCGTCTGCGGGTGCATGCCAGCCAGATGCGCGGCCACCCCGATCGCGAAGATCGGGGCGTCGCGGTCCATCACCTGTGGCACCTGGGCGGACATGTCAGACCCCGAACAGGCTGCCGCGGGGGTTCGAGCCCCCGGCCACCTTCTGGTAGTCGGCCAGGGCCTGCTTGGCCTCGTCCGACAGTTCGGTGGGAACCTGCACGTCGACGGTCACCAGCAGGTCACCCTTGGTGCCGTCGGCCCTGCCCACGCCCTTGCCGCGCACGCGGAAGGTGCGGCGGTTGGGGGTTCCCTCGGGCACCTTCAGCTTGACGGCGGGGCCGCCGAGGGTGGGTACCTCGATGGTCGCGCCCAGCGATGCCTCGGAGAAGGTCACGGGCACGTCGATGGTGAGGTTGTCACCGCTTCGTCCGAACAACTTGTGGGCGCGCACGTGCACCAGCACGTACAGGTCACCCGCGGCTCCACCGTTCTCGCCGGGAGAGCCCTTGCCCTTGATCCGGATCCGCTGCCCGTCGGAGACACCGGCGGGGATGCGTACCTGCATGGTGCGGGTGGAACGGCCACGACCGGAGCCGTGGCATACCTCGCAGGGGTCATCGACCACGAGTCCTCGACCCTTGCAGTCGCGGCAGGGTTCCGAGACCGAGAAGACACCACCGGACTGTGTGGCGGTCATGCCCGAACCGTGGCAGGTGGGGCAGACCCGCGGCACCGTCCCGGCCTTCGCGCCGGTGCCACGACAAGCCTCGCAGGCCTGCTCGGAGACCATCTGGACGCCGACGGTGGTGCCGTCGATCGCCTCGTCGAAGCTGATCGTCACCTCGCCCTCGACGTCGGCTCCTCGGCGCGGACCCCGGCCACTGGGACGACGCCCGGCCGAGCCTGACTGGCCGAACAGCCCACCGAACAGGTCGCTGAAGCTCTCGCCCTGGCCGGTGGCATGGCGGAACAGGTCGTCGACCCCGCCCGTGCCCGGACCCGACGCACCGCCCCGGGGGAAACGGAAGCCCCCACCGCCGAACAGCGAACGAGCCTCGTCGTACTCCTTGCGCTTCTTGGCGTCCGAGAGCACGGCGTTGGCCTCCGAGGCCTCCTTGAACCGCTTCTCGCGGTCCTTGTCGTCCGGGTTCTGGTCAGGGTGGTTCTCACGGGCGATCTTGCGGAACGCCTTCTTGATCTCGTCGGGCTTGGCGTCCTTGGAGACACCCAGCACCTTGTAGTAGTCCTTCTCGATCCAATCCTTGGTACTCATTCGTGCCTCCTTCCGGCCTCACTCGTCTGGTTCAGTTCGGTTCCGCGACGGCCACCCGGGCCGGACGAATGACCCGTCCGTGCAACTCGTAGCCGCGCTGCATGATCTGGGAGCAGGTCGTCACCTCGACCCCGTCCATCGGAACCTGCATGAGGGCGTCGTGGCGCTTCGGGTCGAACGGGTCGCCGACCTCACCGAAGCCGTGGAGTCCGTGCTTGCCGGCCAGCTTCTCGAGCGCCTCGGCCACCAACTTGAAGCCATCACCCAGGTCGTCGTGCTGGCGGGCCATGTCGATCGAGTCGAGCACGGGGAGAAGTTCGGTGACCACACTCTCGACACCGGCCTGGCGGGCATGCGCACGGTCGCGGTCGACCCGCTTCTTGTAGTTCACGTACTCGGCCTGCAGACGCTGCAGGTCGGCCGTGCGCTCACTGACGAGAGCCTGCAGTTCCTGCTCCCGCCGATCCGTCTGGTCCTTCTCCTCCACGAGCATCTGCTCGAACTCCCTCTCGTCGGGGGTCTGCAGGCCCGGGTCGGACGCCGCTCGATTCTCGACGTCGTTCTGGTCCTGGTCGTTCTGGTTCTGGTCGTTCTGGTTCTGCTGGGGGGCGGCCGGGTCGACCTGCTCCTCGCGGACGTTCTCGTCACTCACTTCGTTCTCCTCACAGCCTCTGGACTCACCTGTGGCACCCACCTCGAGTGTGCCCCATACCGCCACTGACGCTCCTTGGTCCCGGAGCCGGGGCGGTAGTGGCACGCGACCGGGGGTGAGGGCGAAGCCCCACCCCCGGTCGCGCTCGAGTCGGTCGGACTCAGTCGTTCTTCGGCTTGTCCTCATCGACGATCTCGGCGTCGACCACGTCATCGTCCGACGCGGTCTGCTCGTCGCTCGCCTGACCACCTTCGGACGAGGCCTCAGCGGCCTGCGCCTCGGCCTGCGCTGCGGCGTACATGGCCTGACCCATGGCCGAGGCCTTGGTGTTCAGGTCGTCCATGGCGGTCTTGACGGCCTCGTCGTTGTCGGTGCCCTTCAGGGCCTCCTTCAACGTCTCGAGCGACTCCTCGACAGGCTTGCGCACGTCGTCGGAGATCTTGTCGGCGTTCTCGCTGAGCAACTTCTCGGTGCGGAACGCGAGGGCGTCGGCCTCGTTGCGGCGCTCGACGGCCTCACGACGCTTCTTGTCCTCGTCGGCGTGGGCCTCGGCCTCCCGGACCATGCGGTCGATGTCCTCCTTGCCCAGGGCCGAGCCGCCGGTCACCGTCATCGACTGCTCCTTGCCGGTGGCCATGTCCTTGGCCGACACGTGCACGATGCCGTTGGCGTCGATGTCGAAGGTGACCTCGATCTGGGGCAGGCCGCGGGGGGCCGGCATCAGACCGGTGAGCTCGAAGTTGCCGAGCGACTTGTTGTCGCGGGCGAAGTCACGCTCGCCCTGGAAGACCTGGATCATCACCGAGGGCTGGTTGTCCTCGGCCGTGGTGAAGACCTCGGAGCGCTTGGTCGGGATGGTGGTGTTGCGCTCGATGATCGTGGTCATCACACCGCCCTTGGTCTCGATGCCGAGGCTCAGCGGGGTGACGTCCAGCAGCAGCACGTCCTTCACCTCGCCCTTCAGCACACCGGCCTGCAGCGAGGCACCCAGCGCCACGACCTCATCGGGGTTGACACCCTTGTGGGGGTCCTTGCCCGAGAGTTCCTTGACCAGTTCGGTGACAGCGGGCATGCGGGTCGAGCCACCGACCAGGATCACCTGGTCGACCTGTCCGACCGACAGCTTGGCGTCGGAGAGCACGGCGTTGAACGGGGCACGGCAGCGATCCAGCAGGTCCTGGGTGAGGCGCTGGAACTCGGCGCGGGTGAGCTTCTCGTCCAGGTGCATCGGGCCCTCGGCGCCGGCAGTGATGTACGGCAGGTTGATGGCGGTGTCCTGCGCGGAGCTGAGCTCGATCTTGGCGCGCTCAGCGGCCTCCTGCAGGCGCTGACGGGCCATCTTGTCCTTCGACAGGTCGACCCCGAACTTGTTCTTGAACTGGGTGGCGAGCCAGTCGACGATCCGCTGGTCCCAGTCGTCACCACCGAGGCGGTTGTCGCCCTTGGTCGCCTTGACCTCGAAGACGCCGTCCGAGATCTCGAGCAGCGACACGTCGAAGGTGCCACCACCGAGGTCGAAGACCAGGATGGTCTGCTCGGTGTCGCCCTTGTCGAGGCCGTAGGCCAGCGCGGCGGCGGTGGGCTCGTTGATGATGCGGTCGACGGTCAGACCTGCGATCTCACCGGCCTCCTTGGTCGCCTGACGCTCGGCGTCGGAGAAGTAGGCGGGCACCGTGATGACTGCGTTGGTGACGGGTTCACCGAGGTAGGCCTCGGCGTCGCGCTTCAGCTTCTGCAGCACGAAGGCCGAGATCTGCTGGGGCTTGTACGACTTGGAGTCGATCTCGATCGACCAGTCCGTGCCCATGTGGCGCTTGACCGAGCGGATGGTGCGGTCGACGTTCGTGACGGCCTGCCGCTTGGCAACCTCGCCGACCAGCACCTCGCCGCCCTTGGCGAACGCGACGACCGACGGGGTGGTGCGGGCACCTTCGGCGTTGGGGATGACGGTGGGCTCTCCACCTTCCAGCACGGCGACCACCGAGTTGGTGGTTCCGAGGTCGATACCGACTGCACGAGCCATGGGGATTCCTCCAGGTGATTGGAAATGAAGACGTACTTGAGTCTTGCTGGCTCAACCTTAGGACGACCGTGGATCCGGATCAAGTCAGAGTTGAGTGCACCTGACTCAACCATGGTCGCCTCAGGGTTGTTGCCGACCGGGGCGGCGGGATCACTGGTGGGCCCACCCGTGCGGAGCCGGCGCTGCAGATCGAGGACTGGGTCAGCGCTGCACGTCCAGCTCGACCGCATCGGGGCTGGAGCCCACCCGCCGATCACGGTTGAGGCCGCTGATCGCGGCCATGGTGGCCTCGTCCACCTGCCCCGACCGGACGAGGTCGAGGGCCCCGGCGTTCTCGCGCATGCGTTCACGGGTCGAACTCTTGGGGAAGACCACGTCACCGCGCTGCAGGTGCCAGGCGAGCACCAGCTGGGCGGGGGTGCAGCCCAACCGGCGAGCCGCGTCGACGACGACCGGCTCGGTGAGCACCCGGCCGCGCGCGAGTGGCGACCACGCCTCGGTCACGATGCCGAGTTCCGCGTGCAGGGCTCGCAGTGGTTCCTGGGTCAGGTACGGGGTGACCTCGATCTGGTTGACCGCGGGCACGACCCCGGTCGCGTCGATGATCGCCCGGAGCTGATCGGGCTGGAAGTTCGAGACCCCGATGGCGCGGGCTCGTCCGTCCTGGACGAACTCGGTGAGCGTGCGCCAGGTCGCGATGAAGTCCGTGGTGCGTGGCATCGGCCAGTGGATCAGATAGAGGTCGACCCACTCGAGACCGAGCAGGTCGAGCGAACGGGCGAAGGCGGCCCGGGCCGCCGCCGGCTCGTGGTCGGGGTTGTCGAGCTTGGTGGTGACGAAGACGTCGTCACGAGGCAGGCCGCTGGCCGCGAGAGCTCGACCCACACCCCGTTCGTTGCCGTACATGGTGGCGGTGTCGAGATGGCGGTGACCGACCTCGAGGGCAGTGCGGACGAGGGCCTCGGTCTCGTCCGCCGGCACCTTGTAGGTACCGAAGCCGAACTGCGGAAGGGCCCCACCGGAGGACAGGCGCACCGTGGGTGATGGAAAGGGGGCAGGAACCGGATCGGTCATGCCCCCATTCCACCCCACCCGCGGTGGGTGCTGCTCAGGCGAGTGCCAGGAAGAGCTTCTCCAACTCGGCGACGTCGAGCTCGGGGTCCTCGACGTCGACAGCGGTCACGCACTGGCGCAGCCCGGTGGCGATGACGGCAAATCCCGCCCGGTCGAGCGCCTTGCTGACGGCGGCGAGCTGGGTGACGATCTCACGACAGTCACGCCCCTCTTCGATCATCTTGATCACCCCGCCGATCTGACCCTGGGCCCGGCGCAGACGCTTCAGCACCGCGCCGAGCTCGGTCGTGTCCATCTGCATGGCGCGCCTCAACGCCCCAGCAGACGACCGAAGAGGCCCGACCCGGACTTCTGCTGGTCAGCGTGGCCGTTGCACCACTGGCCGGCCGCCACCTGGCGCTTCACCTGGTCGACGTGTTGGCCACATCCGGCCCACGTGGTCTTGCCACAAACCCTGCAGCTGACTGCACGACACATGTCGTCTCCTTGTTGATCGTCAATCGTGATGGTCATGAAGCCCCATTGCGAGGGCGACACTCCAAAACTAGATACCCAGGGGGGTATTTGTCAAACACCCTGGGGGGTATCTACCATTCTTGACATGACCTTACCTTCCACTCCCCCCCGTCGCATCGTGATCATCGGCGGAGTGGCCGGCGGGATGTCCGCGGCCACCCGCCTGCGCCGCTTGGACGAGTCCCTCGACATCGTGGTGGTCGAACGCACCAACCACGTCTCGTACGCCAACTGTGGGCTGCCCTACTACGTGGGCGGTGTCATCACCGAGCGCCAGTCCCTGCTGCTGCAGACCCCCGCATCACTGGGGGCACGCTTTCGCCTCGACGTGCGCGTCGCCACGGAGGTGACCGCCATCGACCCCGACCAGCGAGTCGTCACCCTCCGCGCGATCACCGATGGGGTCGAGTCAACCCTCGGATACGACGAGCTGGTGCTCTCCCCCGGCGCGCGTCCGGTGGTACCCCCCATCCCGGGCATCGAGCGCGCCTTGGCGCTGCGCTCGGTCGAGGACACCGACCGCCTCTCGTCCGCGGTCGCACTGGCCACGGGCGCGACGGCGGGTCCGGCCACGGCGGTCGTCATCGGAGGCGGCTTCATCGGACTCGAGGTGGCCGAGAACCTGGCCCATCGCGGCATGCGGGTCAGCCTCGTCGAGGCGACCGACCAGGTGATGGCCCCCCTCGACCCCGAAATGGCGGCCATCGTGCACGCCCGCCTGCGCGACCAGGGCGTCGACCTGCACCTGTCGGACGCCGTCACCTCCATCAGCGAGCACCGGGTCGAACTTGCCTCCGGCGCCAGCCTGCCTGCCGACCTCGTGGTGGCAGCGATCGGGGTCCGACCCGAGACGGCCTTGGCGACCGCGGCCGGGGTCGCACTCGGCCCCCGGGGCGGCATCGCCGTCGACGAGCACTTTGCCACCAATGTCGAGCACGTCTGGGCCATCGGCGACGCCGTCGAGAAGATCGACGGGCTGACCGCCGAGCACACCTTGGTGCCGCTCGCCAACACCGCGAACCGG
Source organism: Aestuariimicrobium sp. T2.26MG-19.2B (assembly GCF_950101875.1). NCBI lineage: Bacteria > Bacillati > Actinomycetota > Actinomycetes > Propionibacteriales > Propionibacteriaceae > Aestuariimicrobium > Aestuariimicrobium sp. T2.26MG-19.2B. Next base: position 665,529 of record NZ_CATNLW010000001.1, read on the forward strand.
CAGGGGCGGGTCCTTGCGGACGTGCTCTGCGGGCGATCCGGCAAGGATCGTCCGACCTTGGGCACTGCGATCGTCTCGGTGTTCGGGCTGACCGTCGCGGTGACCGGCCTCAACGAGAAGCGCCTGCGGGCGGCGGGCCGTCCGGTGCGCGTGATCCACACCCACCCCGCCTCGCACGCCTCCTACTACCCCGGCGCGGAGACGATGTCGATCAAGCTGCTGGTCGACCCCGACACCGATGCGATCCTGGGCGCCCAGGCGGTCGGAGGGGACGGGGTCGACAAGCGGATCGACGTGATCGCCACGGCGATCGCAGGTGGACTCACCGCCTCTGACCTGGCCGATCTCGAACTGGCCTATGCACCGCCCTACGGCTCGGCCAAGGACCCGGTCAACATGCTCGGCTACGTCGACCAGAACCTCGCCACGGGGCTCACCCGCTCCATCCAGTGGCACGAACTCGCCGATGCCATGGCTGCCGGGGAGGCGGTCATCGACGTGCGCACCGAGGGCGAATTCGCCGCCGGCGCCATTCCGGGGGCGATCAACCTGCCCCTCGATGAACTGCGCGAGCGCCTGACCGAACTTCCCGAGGGCCCTCTGGTGGTGCACTGCGCAGTCGGGGTGCGCGGGCACGCGGCCGCACGTCTGTTGGCCGAGCACGGCCGCGAGTCGCGCAACCTCGATGGTGGCTACAAGACGTGGGTCGTGTCACCCGCAGCCACCTCCATCGCCCTCGCCAGCTGACTCGCGAGGTCCGGGAGCACGCCTGGAGGCACTCCGCCAACAACAGCCTGCCCCGGCCCGCCGGGGGCAGGCTGGCCTGGACCACGGCACCGCGCGGCGTGATTTACCGCACGGGACATTTGCCATATTGAGTTAGGTGAGCCTAACCTTTCCTCATGATCCGGACTGAGGCGGCTCCCCCGCCCGCGCTGACGGCCAGCAAGCTGCGACTCGCCTACGGCAGCCACACTGTCGTCCACGAGGCAAGCCTTCAGGTGCGTGCCGGTGAGGTGCTCGCCCTGGTGGGCCCGAACGGCTCGGGCAAGTCGACCCTGCTGCGCGGGATGGCCCGGCTGCACGGGCTCTCCGCGGGTGCACTCCATCTCGCCACTGGCGGCTCCGACGCGGCCCAGGACGATGGCGGCCCCGTCGACTCCGTCGACTGCGGCGACCCCGTCGACTGCCTGACCCTGAGCCCCCGTCGGTTCGCGACCCGACTCGCCATGCTGACCCAGCATCGTCCGACCCCTGCCGGCATGTCCGTGCGAGAGATCGTCGGTCTCGGACGGCACCCCCACCGGTCGCGCTGGACGGGTGCCGACCCCGCCGGACTCGAGGCGGTGCGGCGAGCGATGGCGCTCACCGGGGTCGACGAGCTGGCCGAACGATCCATCGACGAACTCTCCGGAGGTCAGGTGCAACGGGTCTGGCTCGCCAGCTGCCTCGCCCAGCAGACTCCTGTGCTGCTGCTCGACGAGCCCACCAATCACCTCGACCTGCGCTACCAGTCCGAACTGCTCGACCTGATCCGCGACCTGGCCGACGACCACGGCGTCGCCATCGGGGTCGTGCTGCACGACCTGAACCAGGCGGCCACCGTGGCCGACCGGGTCGTCCTGCTCGTCGACGGGGCGATCGTCGCGGAGGGAACCCCGACTGACGTGCTCACCGAGCAAGCCCTCACCCGGGCCTACCAGACGCCCATCGAGGTGATCGACAGTGCCGGGCTGCTGCAGGTTCGTCCGTTGCCGCGATGCGCCACCCGACAACGCCTCGGTGAGCTCATCGCCTGACACCTCACCAGCCCACTCTCACCCGCTCCATCCCCCACCACAGGAAGAACCCGCCATGTCGTTGACCCGTCGCGCCCTTTTCGGGGCATCCGCTGGCCTCTCCGCCACCGCCCTGCTCGCTGCCTGCGGCACCACCGAGGCCGCACAGCCGCGCACGTCCGCGAGTTCGGGGGGCTCGTCCGCAGCCTCCTCGGGCTCTTCCTCGGCGGCGACGGCCCGGGCCATCACCGTGATCGACTCGCGCGGCAGGACCATCACCCTGGCGAAGCCGGCCACCCGCGTGGTCACGTTGGAGTGGGGGCCCACCGAGGACGTGCTGACCCTGGGTGTGCAGCCAGTCGGAGTGGCCGATGTGAAGGGGTTCGGCTCCTGGGTGTCGAGTCAGAAGCTCTCAGCGGCTCCCATCGACGTCGGCATGCGTTCCGAGCCCAGCCTGGAGTCCATCGCCAGGGCCGAACCCGACCTCATCCTGGGGGTCGAGGGATCGGTTCCCGACACCGCGCTGGCGCAGGCCGAGAAGATCGCACCCGTCGTGCTGCTCACCGGGGCCAAGGCCAGTGATCCCTTGGGGCAGGTGCGCCGAAACTTCACCGACACCGCGCTGCTGCTCGGCAGGAGCGCCGAGGCTGAGAGGATCTGGTCGGAGTTCGAGACCCATCTCGCCGACTCGGCCGCGAAGCTCGCCTCGGTGACGTCGCCCTATGTCTTCAGCTACGTCAACGTGCAGGGGTCGTCCGTCGACGTGCGCATGCACTCCGACCGTTCGGTGCCCGGTGCCGTGGCCAAGAAGTTGGGTCTCACCAACGCGTACACCGAACCGGGGGACGAGGCCTGGGGCATCGGATCGCTCGACCTCGAGGGACTGACCACGCTCGACCCCTCCCTGACCTTCCTCAACTGGGCCAATGGCACCACCGACCCGACCAAGGCTCTGGCCGGCAACGCGGTCTGGAAGGGCCTGCCGTTCGTCAGGGACGGCCGGGTGAAGGCCGCCGCCAACGGGATCTGGGTCTACGGGGGTCCCGCCTCCCTGACCCAGTGGGTGGACGAACTCGTCACCCTGCTGGCCGCCTGACCCACCACCGTGGGTTCCCCCATGAGCCACACCCGCGCCACCCGACCCCTCTTCGGCTGGATGGTCGTGGGGCTGGTGGCGCTCGCTGCCCTGTCACTGCTGCACCTCACCCAGGGCACCGCTGGCGTCGGCGCCGCTGACGTCTGGCAGTGGGCCATCGGCCGAGCCGGTGGGCAGACGGCCGACGTGGTGCTGGCATCGCGGCTGCCACGTCTGGCGGCCGGGCTGCTGGTCGGGTTGGCTCTCGGTGGATCCGGCGCCGCCCTGCAATCGGTGGCCCGCAACCCACTGGCATCACCCGACACCCTGGCCATCAACGCCGGCGCCTACCTGACGCTGGCCGTGGTCTCGGCCTTCGGCCTGCACCTCGGACTGCTGGGGGGAACGGGTGTCGCTCTCGCCGGAGGGCTCGCGGCGGCCGGCCTCGCCTTCCTGCTGACCGGGGCGTCCGGTGACGCGGTGCGTCTGGTGCTGGGCGGATCGGTGCTGACGATGGCACTGATGAGCGTGACCTCGGCCCTGATGCTGATCTTCAGCCAGGAGACCCAGGGCCTGTTCGCCTGGGGAGCCGGCTCGCTCAGCCAAGCCGATCCCGGCGCAGCCGTGCGGGCAACCGTCGTCATCGGTCTGGCCCTGCTGGCGCTGGTCGCGATGGGTGGCCGCCTCGACCTGCTCACCCTGGGCGATGACCAGGCCCGCACCCTGGGTCTCAATGTGGTGCGCACCCGGCTGGTGGTCGTGGTGCTGGCCGTGCTGCTGGCCGCGACGGCGGTCGCGCTGGCAGGGCCGCTGGGTTTCGTGGGGCTGTGTGCGCCGGCGATCGTCCGGTTGTCGACCCGCTGGCTGCCCGGTCTGCACCGGCACCGCTGGCTGGTGCCGAGCGCCGCACTGGTCGGGGCGATGCTCGTGGTCGGGTCTGACGTCGCCCTGCGGTCCGTGATCGGAGCCGCCGACGCCGCCAGGATTCCCACCGGCGTGATCACCACCCTGGTCGGCGCCGTCTTCCTGGTGGTGCTGAGCCAGGGCATGCGGACCGGTCGGGTCGATGCCACCGCGATGGTGGGCCACGGGCGACCGCCCCTCGGCCGGCTCGCACCGATGGTGGTGCTGGTTGCGTTCCTCCTCGTGGTGGTGGGCGGCGGGGTGGCACTGCTGTTCGGGGACGGTGGGCTGTTGATGGGCGACGTCTGGAACTGGCTGCAGGGGGAGGCCTCGGGGCGGATCAGCTTCATGCTCGACACCCGGTGGCCCAGGGTCGCCGCGGCCGTGCTCGCGGGCATGGGTCTCGCCCTGGCTGGCACCCTCACGCAGGCCGTCACCCGCAACCCACTCGCCGACCCCGGACTGTTGGGAGTCTCGGCCGGAGCCGGTGCGGGGGCACTCACCGTCATCGTGGGGGCGAGGGCGCTGGCGGTTCCGCTGAGCGTGGCCTCGATCAACACCTTCGCCCTGGTCGGGGCCCTGGTTGCCGGCGGCCTGTTGATCGCGCTGAGTTCCCGCGGGGGTTTCGACCCCACCCGACTGGTGATGGTCGGACTCGGTCTCGCAGCCGGCTTCCAAGCGCTCTGCACGCTGCTGGTGGTGTCGACCGACCCATGGAACCAGACCCGCGCCATCACCTGGTTGGGCGGTTCGACCTATTCGACGGTCGCCTCGAACCTGCCACCGGTGGGCCTGCTCGTGGTGCTGGTGATGGTGGGGGTCTGGGCCTTCCGGAGTGACCTCGACCTGGTGCAACTCGACCCCGACACCCCCAGGCTGCTGGGAGTACGCCACACCCGGATCAGGGGTGGGGCGCTGCTGGCCGCGGTGCTGCTGACCGGGGCGGCGACGGCCGCCATCGGCGTGATCGGCTTCGTCGGCCTGATCGCCCCACATCTTGCCCGACTCATGGTCGGGCCCGACCATCGCCGCCAGACCCCCCTGGCCGTGGCCCTCGGTGGGTTGGTGGTGCTCGCGGCCGACACCCTCGGACGCACCGTGCTGGCCCCGGCGCAGTTGCCCGTCGGACTGGTCTGCTCCCTCGTGGGGGCGCCGGTCTTCTGGTGGCTGCTGTACCGCAACCGGGCGCTGCGCTGATGCGACCCTCGCTCCGGCCCCACCCCGCCCGACCAAGGAGTTCCCCATGACCACCCCGTACAGGACCTACTCAACCAGGCTCGCCGCTCGCACCCGGGTGTCGTCCTCGTTCGTGCGCATCACGCTCGCGGGGGACGACCTGGGTGACTGCTCCCCCACCCTGCTCGACCAGCGGGTGAAGTTGCTCTTCGGCGATGAGGCTGCGCTCGACCTCATGCTGACCAGCGGGGAGGACTGGTACGCCGCGCTGCTCGCCGCCGGCGATCAGCGCCCTGCGCTGCGCACCTACACCCTGGTGGCGGTGCGACCCTCGTCGGAAGATCCGGGCACCTCTGGCGAGGTGGACATCGACGTCGCCGTGCACCCCGTGGACGAACACCAGGAGGCGCCGGGCATGAGGTTCGCCCTCGACGCCCCGCTGGGTGCACGCACGGTGCTGGTGGCGGGGGATCGCACCGTCCCCGGCCATGACACCGTCGGTGTCGCGTGGCGGCCCCCCGTGAGCGACGAGGTCTTGCTGGTGGGCGACGAGACAGCCCTGCCCGCCGTGCTCAACATCGTCGCCAGCCTGCCCTCGCACACCCACGGACGAGTGGTGCTCGAGGTGCCCCATGCCGACGACGTGCGTGAGGTCCCCCTGCCCGTCGGGGTCACGATCGAGTGGGTGGTTCGCGACCGGGGGGAGCGGATGCCGCGCGTGTTCGACCGGGCTCCGGCCACGCCCGACGAGGGCTCATCGGACGAGGGGGCATCGGCCGAGCGCCCATCGGACGACGAACCGCTGCTGTGGGACGAGGCTGCCGCAGGCAGGCGTCCCGGGGCCACACGTCAGGTGTGGATCGCGGGGGAAGCCGGGTGGGTGCGAGCCCTGCGCGCGGAAGCCAGGGCCGCCGGCGTGCCGAAGGACGAGGTGTCGTTCATGGGCTATTGGAGGCGTGGGGTGACCGGCAGCTGAGCCGGCACCACCGTGGCGGCGATGGTCATTGCGGCGCGACGACGGTCAACTGCCAGCCCCCGGCCCCGCTGCCCGACAGCGACGGTGAGAAACCGTCGAGCGCCTCGAGCAACTGCTGGGGACGACTGAGTCGCCCTCCGTGCTGCACGAGGGCGCGCGCCACCAGTCCTCGCGTGTGCTTGGCGAAGTGGCTCGCCGCGGGCACGTCGACCGTCACCCATCGGGACCGATCAACCGGTCTCCACATCGATCGGTAGGGACCGCTGCGACAGTCCACCAGGAGCTCGTCCGCCCACTCGGCGTCGAGCAGTGACAACGACTCACGCCAGTGGCTGGTCACGTTGCCGAGCCCGGGCAGGGTCACCCCTGCGGAGAGCCGGTACGGGGACAACCGGTCGCCGAGGCTGAGCACCCCGTGCAGCGCGGAGAAGATGCGCACCTGCCGGGCGGCCCGGCGGCTGGAGGCTGGGTCGAGCTGCCCCAGGGCGAGCGCTTCGTACAACACCCCGGTGTAGAGCTCGCTGGCACGCAGCGCCGGCGCGGACTCGAGCCGGGTGTTGGCCCTCACCTCATCGGCCAGACTGGCGCCGACACCGAGCACCTCGAGCGCGTCGGGGCGTGCACTGGCCTGCGCCAAGGCAGCCATGGCAGCCTCCCGAGCCGGGTTCAGGCCGGCCAGACCCAACCGATCAAGCCTCATCGGCGCCCCTCGGCGGCGGGTCGCCTTGCCTTCGGAGGGCGGCAGCAGGATCAGCACCCCGTCACCCTAACGGCCCCCCTCCCCCGCATCTGCTGCACCCAAACCCGGAAACTCGTCGCCAGCAGCGGGTGGGGCACCCCGTAGGGGCGGTCAGGTCGACTGGCAACGAGTTTCCGGGTCCTCGGCCAGGGCGGCGCTGGGGGGACGGGTGACGGCCCGGTGCGTGGACATGCCCCGGCGGGTTTGGCACGATCGGGCCACCACCCACAGCACAGGAGACCCCCATGAAGGGATTCATCCGCGTCTGTCAGGACCTCGCCCTGATGATCGCCCGCATCGCCACCGGCGCCATCATGATGGTGCACGGCTGGACCAGATGGCAGGACGGAGTGCCCAAGCAGGTGCAGATCCTGACGGCAGCCCACGTGCCCTACCCGGAGGTGTTCGCCTGGGGAGCCATCGCCTTCGAGGTGATCGGTGGCGCGCTGTTGGTGTTCGGGCTGCTCACCCCACTGCTCGGCGGTGTGCTCCTGGTCGAGCAGGTGATGATCGTCGCGTTCGCGAAGTGGCGACTCGGACCCCATCTGGCCAACAACGGCTATGAGTACAACGTCGCGTTGGCGAGCCTCGCGCTCGTCTTCCTCACCTTCGGCGCCGGACGGGCAGGGGTCGACGCGCTGTTCCGGCGCGCCCCTGACGGCCCGGATGCCCGCTACATCGACGACGCGGACCCGGCCTGAACGGTCGTCCCTTGGGCTGCGGTGTTCACAGGCTTCCCACAGGATTCACACAGCCGAATCGGTGACCCGGGTGTCACAGTTGCACCATGAGCACCGCCCCGCCCCTCACCAAGCCCGACGGCTCACCGATCCAGGTGCTGGCCGTCGATGATGAGCCCAGCATCACCGACCTGTTGGCGCTGGCGCTGCGCTACGAGGGGTGGCAGGTCAGTACGGCCAACAGTGGGCTGTCGGCGGTCAAGGTGGCCCGCGCTGTGCGACCCGACGTGATCATCCTCGACATGATGCTGCCCGACTTCGACGGGCTCGAGGTGATGAGGCGGATCCGGGCCGAGCAGCCCGACGTGCCGGTCATTTTCCTCACCGCCAAGGACGCGGTCTCCGATCGCATCCAGGGCCTGACCGCCGGTGGCGACGACTACGTCACCAAGCCTTTCTCGCTCGAGGAGATGGTCGCCCGGCTGCGGGCCCTCCTCCGCCGCAGCGGCGCCACGGAGGCGCGCACCGACACCACCCTGGTGGTCGGTGACCTCACCCTCGACGAGGACTCCCACGAGGTGACCCGGGGTGGCGAGCCCATCTCGCTGACCGCGACGGAGTTCGAACTGTTGCGCTACCTGATGCGCAATCCGCGCCGGGTGCTGTCGAAGGCCCAGATCCTCGACCGGGTGTGGAACTACGACTTCGGCGGTCAGGCCAATGTGGTCGAGCTCTACATCAGCTATCTGCGCAAGAAGATCGACGCGCAGCGTGAACCCATGATCCACACCATGCGCGGCGCCGGTTACGTGTTGAAGGCGCCGCAGTGACCTCGTCCCCTCGTTCGGACGAACCCTCCGCACCGCCCTCCTCGCCGGGGGTGATCAGCCCGAACCCCGACCGGAAGTCCCCGTCCGCCACGTCGCGGAGACGACCTCGACGTGGCGGGGCGTCGCTGAGCCATCAGCTGGTGGTGCGGGTCAGCCTCGTGGTGGCGGCGGTGCTCATGCTGACCACCCTGATTGCATTGTTGGCGGTGCGACAGGTGCTGGTCGACCAGATGGACGTGCAACTGCACGCGGTGGCGGCCCGGCAGGCACGCTCGGAGACCCCGGACGGTGACCAACAGGCGCCCCGCGGGGCCACCGAACTCGGCAACCCCATTGGCACCATCATCGTCGAGCAACACGGCAGCTTCGCCAGCGCACGGGTTGTCTCCGAGGGCGCGCTCGTGGTTCCCAGCGGCGACGTCATCGCCGACCTGCTCAACCTGCCGGACGACGGCGAGATCCGCACCCTCGTGCTCGACGACTTCGGCTCCTACCGGGTGATCAGCGTGACCCGTGGTGACGGCACCTATGTTGCTGCCCTGCCGTTGAAGCAGGTGAACCAGATGACGATGAGGGTGCTGTTGTTCATGTCGGCCCTCACGCTGGTGGCGATCGCCGTGGCCGTCATGGTGACCCGACCGCTGGTGCACCGGAGCCTTCGTCCCCTGCATCGGCTGGCCGAGACAGCACACCAGGTGGGCCAGCTCGACCTGCGGACCGGTGAGGTCGCACTGCCCATGAGGGCCCTGGACACCGATCCCGGCAACGAGGTCGGCCAGGTGGGGCGGGCCTTCAACCAGATGCTCGACAACGTCGAGTCGGCCCTGGCGGCTCGGCAGGAGTCCGAGACCAAGGTGCGGCGGTTCGTGGCGGACGCCTCGCACGAGTTGCGCAACCCGCTGGCCTCGATCCGGGGTTACGCCGAGCTCACCCGCCGTGGCCGCGAGGCCCTGCCCGACCAGTCGCAATTCGCGATGCAGCGCATCGAGTCGGAGTCGAGCCGCATGTCGAGCCTCGTCGAGGACCTGCTGCTGCTCGCCCGTCTCGACAGTGACCCCAATCTTCAGCCCGAGCCCGTCGACTGCGTCGAGGTGGTGCTGAACGCGGTCTCGGACGCCCGTGCCGCTGGCGGTGGGCAGCGCTGGCAGGTCGACCTGCCCAGTCACGAGGTGCTGGCGATGGCCGACCGCCACCGGCTGGTGCAGGTGGTGGTGAACCTGTTGTCGAACGCGCGCAAGCACACACCCGCGGGCACCGTGGTGACCGCGTCGGTGCGCAGTGAGCCCGGCTGGGTGCTGATCGAGGTGGCCGACACCGGTCCCGGAATCCCCGAGGCGGTGTCGGGTCAGGTGTTCGAGCGATTCGCGCGCGCCGACGTGGCCAGGGCCCACTCCGCGGAGCCGTCCACCGGGTTGGGCCTGGCGATCGTGGAGGCCGTCATGGCCGCCCACGGCGGCACGGCGACGGTGTCCAGCCGCCCCGGCGACACCAGATTCCAGCTGCGCTTCCCCGCCGCCCCTGCCCAGGACTGACTCGCCAGCGACCGCTGCGGCGGTGCCGTGCCCGGACCGGTGCGCCGATCCGGCTTCCCGACGGGGTGCCGGGCCTCTCTCGGGGGCCCGTGAGGTCATCGGGAAGCCGGATCGGGTCAGGGAGCCTGGCTGACCAGAGGGGTGCACGGTGCCGCGAGGCTCAACCTCAACTTGATTCTGGGTGTGACAAGGCGACCCGCGCCGCCTGAGGATGAGCGGGTGAATGGATCCCCCCTCCGTTTCCCGTCGTCTGGTCTCCCCTCCTCTGGCTTCCCCACCTCTGGCGTTCGCGCCGTCGGGATGCCCCTTCGCCGAGGCGTCGTCGTGCTGCTGGCGAGCCTTGTCGCGGCCATGACCCTGGCCGTCTGGCAGTCGGCTCGTCCGGCCCAGGGTGCCACCGCCGCTGAACAGCAGGCCTTCATCCAGGAGATGCTGCCCGGTGCCGTGCAGGGCTGGCAGGAGTTCGGGGTGCCGGTCTCGGTGACCATCTCGCAGGCCATCCTCGAGAGCGGCTGGGGTGGCTCCCAACTGTCCAAGCAGTACAACGCCTACTTCGGCATCAAGTGCGTGCCCGGCGGGTCGGTCAGCCCGTACCAGTCCGGCTGTGTGGGCATGCAGACCCAGGAGTACGTCTACGGCTCCTGGACGACGGTGACCGCCTACTTCCGCAGCTACGCCAGCGCCACCGACTCGCTGGCCGACCACGGCTACTACCTCAAGAACCGCGGCATCTACAACGCCGCGTTCACGGTGAACGCCGACCCGCGCCTGTTCGCCCAGGAGATCCAGCGTGGCGGCTACGCGACCGACCCCAACTACGCCTACCTGCTGTACCGGATCATGGTCTCGAACAACCTCTTCCAGTACGACCAGGGAACCCGGATCGGCCAAGCCATCCGTCCGAGCGCGACCATGGTGGGCCGACTCAGTGTGCCGACCCAGTCGCAGTCGACCCCCGTGCAGTCGGCCCCAGTGCAATCGACCCCAGTGCAATCGACCCCAGTCCAGTCGACCCCAGTGCAATCGACCCGGCCGAGCACGGCGAGCCCCAGCTCCGCACGGTCCGACACCACCCCGTCCGCTTCGACCAGCGCGGGGCCTTCGGCCAGCACGACCTCGACCACCGCGGGCATCGTCCTCGAGAAGCCCCCACTGGCACGTCAGCAGCCCCAGGATCCCCAGATCGTGCATCCGGCGATGATCCACGCGCTCCCCCAGGGTGTGGACTCAGCCCCCACGCCCTCGACACCCTCGAACCGGACGCCGTCCACCGATCCTGCCGATCGCCCGGCGGCCGCGGGCGGAGCGACGACCGCACCCCAGCGGACCAGTCGTCCGATCGGTTTGCCCTCGACCGGGGACTGAGGGCACGGTCGTCCGCCACATCGAGCCGACCTCGACACCCCGCGCGTCCACGAGTCCCTAGAGTGGGTCGCGTCCACCACCGTGGCACCCGCCGAAGGAGCACCATGCCCTCCATGTCCCGAGCCGAGCTCGCGCAGTACGTCGACCACACCCTGCTGAAGACCGATGCCACCCCGGCTGACGTCACCGCCCTGGCCGAGGAGGCCAAGCTGCTGGGCACGTACTCGATCTGCGTCTCGCCGAACATGCTGCCGGTGCAGGTCGATCTGGGAGCGGTGAAGCTGGCGGTCGTCTGTGGCTTCCCCTCGGGCAAGCACACCGCGGCCGTCAAGGCCGCAGAGGCCAAGGAGTCGGTCGCCGCGGGTGTGGACGAGGTCGACATGGTGATCGACATCGGACTGCTGAAGGCGGGCAACGTCGACGCGGTCGAGGCCGAGATCGCCGCCGTCCGGGCCGAGATCCCGGCCCCCAAGGTCCTGAAGGTGATCATCGAGTCGGCGGCGCTGGACGACGACGAGATCGTGGCCGCCTGCCGCGCGGCCGAGGCCGCCGGCGCCGATTTCGTGAAGACCTCCACCGGCTTCCACCCCGCCGGCGGCGCCTCGGTGCACGCCGTGCAGCTGATGTCGCAGACCGTCGGTGGGCGCCTCGGCGTCAAGGCCTCCGGCGGCATCCGCGACCACGCCACCGCGCTGGCCATGATCGAGGCCGGGGCCACCCGGCTCGGCCTGTCGGGCACACGCGCCGTGCTCGACGGCTCCCCCGCCACCGGCGACTCGTCCTACTGAGGAACCACCATGCTGCTGTCAGACCGTGACATCCGTACCCAGATCGAGGGCGGACGAGTACGACTCGACCCCTGGGACCCCGAGATGGTGCAGCCTTCGAGCATCGACGTTCGCCTCGACCGCTTCTTCCGCATCTTCGAGAACCACCGCTACCCCGTGATCGACCCGGCGGTGGAGCAGGCCGAACTCACCCGACTGGTCGAGCCCGAGGGGGACGACCCCTTCGTCCTGCACCCCGGGGAGTTCGTGCTGGGAGCCACCCTCGAACTGGTCACCCTGCCCGACGACATCGCCGCCCGACTGGAGGGCAAGTCGTCCCTGGGCCGGCTGGGGTTGCTCACGCATTCGACTGCCGGATTCATCGACCCCGGCTTCACCGGGCACGTCACGCTGGAGTTGTCGAACGTGGCCACGCTGCCGATCAAGCTCTACCCGGGCATGAAGATCGGTCAGCTCTGCTTCTTCCAGCTGAGCTCCCCGGCCGAGCAGCCCTACGGCCGGGGTGCACACCTGTCCCGTTACCAGGGGCAGCGGGGTCCGACGGCGAGCCGTTCACACCTGAACTTCCACCGCACCGCGATCTGAGTCGGCCCCACCCCAGCCAAAGCCTCCCCTGACAGTTGAGCGATCTACTACACGGCGTAGTGTTTCGAGCAGCTACCAACGGAGGTGCAGCATGGCTGAACAGCCCATCGGGGCAGTGGATCGCAACCTGACCCACCTGCCTGATCTCGAGGCATCCACCGGGCGGGTCGGACCCACCCGGCTGCGCATGCCCATCTACGTTGACCTGCTGCCCCCGTGCAACAACGCCTGTCCCGCCGGCGAGAACATCCAGGAGTGGCTGCGGCTGGTCAAGGCCAAGGACGACCTCGGGGCGTGGCGGGAACTGACCCGCAACAATCCGTTCCCCGCCATCCACGGACGCGTCTGCTACCACCCCTGTGAAACCGCCTGCAACCGCATCGAACTCGACGGCTCGGTCTCCATCCACTCCGTGGAGCGCTATCTCGGCGACCTGGCCCTCGAGAACGGCTGGCAGTTCACCCCGCCGGCCCACCGATCCGGACGACGGGTGCTCGTCATCGGTGCCGGACCGTCCGGGCTGAGCGCGGCCTACCACCTGGCGATGCTCGGCCACGAGGTCGAGGTGCACGACTCGTCCGACCTGCCGGGCGGCATGATGCGCTACGGCATCCCCGAGTACCGACTCCCCCGCGACGTGCTCGACCTCGAGATCGAGCGGGTCCGCGCGCTGGGCGTCACCTTCGTGCAGAACCACACCGTCAACGACCTGCTCGAGGAGCAGCAGAAGGGCAACTTCGACGCCGTCTTCGTCGCCATCGGCGCCCACCTCTCGAAGCGGGTCGACATCCCCACCCGCGACGCCGGCCGCATCGTCGATGCCGTCAGCTTCCTGCGCGGGGTCGCCTCCGGGGATCGTCCCGTGATCGGACGACGGGTCGCCGTCTACGGCGGCGGCAACACCGCAATGGACGCCGCCCGCGTGGCGCGGCGCCTCGGCGCCGAGGAGTCCATCGTCGTCTACCGGCGCACCCAGGACCACATGCCCGCGCACGCCGACGAACATGCCGAGGCGGTGCGCGAGGGAGTGAAGATGAACTGGCTGCGCACCATCAACTTCGTGGACGAGGGCCAGGTGCAGGTCGAGGTGATGGAGATCGACGAGAACGGCAAGGCAGTCGGCACCGGACGCTTCGAGACCCTCGAGGCCGACACGGTCATCCTCGCCCTCGGCCAGGAGGCCGACTCGGGATTCCTGCGGCAGATCCCCGGGCTCCGGTTCGACGGCGATGTCGTGCAGGTCAACCCCAGCACCCTGATGACCGACGTGCCCGGCATCTTCGCCGGGGGTGACGCCGTGCCATCCGACCGCACCGTCACCATCGGCGTCGGCCACGGCAAGAAGGCCGCCCGCGTGATCGACCAGTGGCTGTCGAGTCGGCCCATCGTCGAGTCGCCCAAGCACGACCTGGCCAGCTTCGACAAGCTGAACGTCTGGTACTGGGGCGACGACGACCGCCGCCACGACCAGCCGGAACTCGACGTGGCCCGAAGGCAGAGCTTCGACGAGGTGGTCGGGGGTCTGAGCCAGGAGGACGCGCGAACCGAGGCGTGGCGCTGCCTGAGCTGCGGCAACTGCATCGAGTGCGACGGCTGTCTGGGGTCATGCCCCGAGGATGCCGTGCTGAAACTCGGCGAGGGTCTGCGATACCGCTACGACTACACCAAATGCACGGGCTGCGGGACCTGCTACGAGCAGTGCCCCGTCCACGCCATCGAGATGATCCCCGAGCGCTGAGAGGCCACCGGAATGAACCAGATCGCGATCATCGACGGCAACGAGGCGGCAGTCTCGGTCGCCTACCGACTCAACGAGCTCTGCTCGATCTATCCGATCACGCCGTCGTCGACGATGGCCGAACTCGCGGACGAATGGGCCTCCCACGGGCGGCTGAGTGTCTTCGGGGTGAAGCCCACCGTCATCGAGATGCAGTCCGAGGGCGGCGCGGCGGGAGCCCTGCACGGAGCCCTCCAAGGAGGGGCGCTCAGCACGACCTTCACGGCCTCACAAGGCCTCTTGCTGATGATCCCGAACATGTACCGGATCGCGGGCGAGCTGACCTCCACCGTCTTCCACGTGGCTGCCCGAAGCCTCGCGGCGCAGGGGCTCTCGATCTTCGGCGACCACCAGGACGTCATGGCCGTGCGCCAGACCGGGTTCGCGCTGCTGAGTTCCGCCTCCGTGCAGGAGGCCCACGACTTCGCCGCCATCGCCCAACTGGCGACCCTGCGCAGCCGCGTGCCATTCCTGCACTTCTTCGACGGCTTCCGCACCAGTCACGAACTGAACACCGTGCACCTGCTGAGCGACGACGACCTGCGCGCCTACGTGCCCGAGAGCCTCATCCTCGAGCACCGGCGGCGTGCCCTGTCGCCCGAGCACCCCTACATCCGTGGCACGGCCCAGAACCCCGACACCTACTTCCAGTCACGGGAGACCGTCAACCCCTACTACGACCGGGTGCCCGGCATCGTCACCCAGGCGATGGACGAGTTCCGCGCACTCACCGGTCGCGGCTACGGCCTGGTCGACTACCACGGGGCCCCGGACGCCGACCGGGTGCTGGTCATCATGGGTTCGGGCGCCCAGACCGTTGCGCAGACCGTCGACCACCTCAACGCTGCCGGCGCCAAGGTGGGGGTCGTGCACGTGCGGCTCTACCGTCCGTTCCCCGTCGAGGCCCTGCTCGCCGCCCTGCCCGCGACCGCCACCCGGGTCGCGGTGATGGACCGGACGAAGGAACCGGGAGCCGGCGGCGAACCGCTGTTCCTCGACGTGACCAGCGCTCTGGCCGAGGCCGTGGCCACCGGGGTCCGCGAGCACCTTCCCCGCGTCATCGGCGGTCGCTACGGCCTGTCGAGCAAGGAGTTCACGCCCGGCATGGTCGTCGGCGTCTTCGACGAGTTGGCGCGCGAGCACCCTCGTCCACGCTTCACGGTGGGCATCAACGACGACGTGTCGAGGCTCAGCCTCGACTACCCCACCGACCTCGACGTCGAGTCGCCCGACACGCAGCGCGCCGCCTTCTACGGCATCGGCTCCGACGGCACGGTCGGCGCCAACAAGAACACCATCAAGATCCTGGGCCAGCGCGAGGGCATCCACGCGCAGGGCTACTTCGTCTACGACTCGAAGAAGTCGGGTTCACGAACGGTCTCGCACCTGCGGTTCGGTCCCCAGCCGATCACGGCGCCCTACCTGGTCTCGGCCGCTGACTTCATCGGCGTGCACCACTGGTCGATCCTGGAGCGGGTCGACGTGTTGCGGTACGCCCGCCGGGGCACCGTTGTGCTGGTCAACGCGCCCTACCCACCCGACGAGTTGTTCGCCCGATTGCCCCGGCCGATGCAGGAGCGGCTGATCGAACTCGGCTGCGAACTGTGGACGGTCGATGCCTTCGCCGTGGCGCGGGCGGCGGGCATGGGCAACCGCACCAACACGGTGCTGCAGACCTGCTACTTCGCGATCTCGCGGGTGCTGCCTCGCGAGGAGGCCATCGCCGAGGTCAAGAAGTCCATCCAGAAGACCTACGGCAAGCGCGGACCCGATGTGGTGGCCCGCAACGAGGCCGCGGTCGACGCAGCCCTCGCGCACCTCCACCGGGTGGAGGTGCCAGCCGAGCCCGCCTCGCACGTGGCCATGGTCGCCCCGGTACCGCTGGACGCGCCCACCTTCGTCCGTGACGTCACCAGCCAGATGCTGC
The DNA here is from genome assembly GCF_950101875.1 of Aestuariimicrobium sp. T2.26MG-19.2B. Lineage (NCBI taxonomy): Bacteria > Bacillati > Actinomycetota > Actinomycetes > Propionibacteriales > Propionibacteriaceae > Aestuariimicrobium > Aestuariimicrobium sp. T2.26MG-19.2B. The sequence goes on from NZ_CATNLW010000001.1 coordinate 681,660, forward strand.
TCGACCAAGGGGACGACCTGCCGGTCTCCGCCCTTCCCGTCGACGGCACCTACCCGTCGGGCACCACCCAGTACGAGAAGCGCAACATCTCCGACATCGTCGCGCTGTGGGATCCGCAGGCCTGCATCCAGTGCGGCAACTGCGCATTCGTGTGCCCGCACGCCGTGCTGCGGGCGAAGTACTACCCCGAGAGCGGTCTCGAGGGTGCCCCGGAGAGCTTCCAGAGCGCCGACCTGAACGCTGCCGGGCTGCCGGGGGCGCGCTACACCCTGCAGGTGTACGCCGAGGACTGCACCGGTTGTTCGCTGTGCGTGGAGGCCTGCCCCGTGACGGTCCCCGACGGCGGGGGCCGCAAGGCCATCAACCTGGCCCCGGCTCCCGAACGGGAGACCACCCGCGCCAACATCGCCCACTTCGAGAAGCTGCCCGTCAACATGCGGAGCCGGGTCGACTTCGGCACGGTGCGGGGGGTGCAGTACCTGCAGCCGCTGTTCGAGTTCTCCGGTGCCTGCACCGGCTGTGGCGAGACCCCCTACCTGAAGTTGCTGAGCCAATTGTTCGGCGGTCGTGCGTCCATCGCCAACGCCACCGGCTGCAGCTCGATCTACGGCGGCAACCTGCCGACCACCCCGTGGGCGAGCAACAAGTACGGACGAGGACCCGCCTGGTCGAACTCGCTGTTCGAGGACAATGCCGAGTTCGGTCTCGGCCTGCGGCTGGCCGCCGACCTGCAGACGAACCTGGCCCGCACCAGGCTCGAGCAGCTTCGTCCCGAGATCGGTGACGACGCCCTCGTCGACGCCATCCTCGAGAACGACCAGTTGTACGAGTCGGACCTGTCGAACCAGTTCCGGGCGGTCGAGGAACTGAAGTACCTGCTCGACCGCGTCGAGGGTCCGCGCGCCGCCGACCTGAGGTCGGTGGCCGATCACCTGATGCGGCGCTCGGTGTGGATCGTCGGCGGGGACGGATGGGCCTACGACATCGGGTCGGGCGGGCTCGACCACGTGCTGGCCTCGGGTCGCAACGTCAACGTGCTGGTGCTCGACACCGAGGTGTACTCCAACACCGGCGGTCAGGCCTCCAAGGCGACCCCGATGGGCGCGGTCGCCAAGTTCGCCTCCGGCGGCAAGGAGACCATCAGCAAGGACCTGGCGCTGCAGGCGATCGCCTACGGCAACGTCTACGTGGCCCGCGTGGCCATGGGTGCGGATCCCGAGCAGACCTTGAAGGCCTTCCGTGAGGCCGAGGCCTACGACGGCCCCTCGCTGATCCTCGCCTACAGCCACTGCATCGCCCACGGCATCGACATGACCAAGGGACTCGACCAGCAGTACCTGGCGGTGCACTCCGGCCACTGGCCGCTGATGCGCTTCAACCCGGTGCTCAGGGAGGCCGGGAAGAACCCGTTCCTGCTCGACTCCCCTCGTCCGAGGGTGCCGCTGCGCACCTACCACGAGAACGAACTGCGCTTCCGGATGCTCAGCCGTTCCGACCCCGAGGGCGCTGAGCGGATGCTCGCGGTCGGTCAGAACCAGGTCAATCGGCGCTGGCGCGACTACGAGCAGATGTCGAACCGCACCGCCACGGAGTTCGCGGCCGACGCCAAGGACTAGCCATCCTGAGGCCTCCCCTCGCCCCCTCCTCGATCGACGCCGGTCGGGTGGGGAGCGAGGGACTACTGGGTCGCGCTTGCTGGTGGGTGGCGCATCACGACCAGGGCGCGATCGCCGAAGCTGACCGACTGCCCCTCCCGCACCCGAACCGCGACCCCGGGCTGGCAGGGGTCGAGTTCGCCTGATCCGTTGACCAGCGCTGTGCCATTGGTCGATCCGAGATCGGTGACGTACACACCACGGGCGTCGACGCCCACGGCCAGGTGCGTCTTCGAGACGGCCTGACCCCCCTCGCCCACCTCGACGAGGGTCGCCGTGGGTCCGTCGGTGGGCTGGCTGGGTCGTCGTCCGATCACGACGGTGCCCTCGACGGGCACGCGGCGTCCGTCATCGATCTGCACGTACCAGCCCTCGTCGGCCGGGCGCGCCGGGAGGTTGGCGCGGGTGGGGATCAGCCGGGTGCCGTAGTCCTCCTCGTCGACGGGAGCCTCGCGCTGGACGACTCGGGCAGCTCGTTCAGGTTCCGGATCACGGGTCGAGGGCGGCCAGATGGACGAACCCGGGGATGCCGTCTGGGGAGCCGCCCCGGCCTGGCGAGGAACCGGACCAGCGGGGGGCCGCCATCCTCCGCCCGAGTCGGTCTCGTGGCCACCGGCAGCCCACGGGGTCTGATCCGGCGGTGCACTCGCGACCTGCTGACCCATGGGGGCCTGCTGCCCGTAAGCGTTGTACTCCTGGTTCGAAGGTGGGCCGTACGACCCGGCCTGACCCGAGCCGGACCCATCGAACGCGGCCGCGACCAGGTGCGGAGGCAACGCGACCGTCGTCGGACGCTGCCGGACCGGAGCGGCCGGACGGGCCTGCGGCTTGACCTGATCGTTCGCGAGCTGGATCACGACGGCACCGGATGCCAGGTCATGCCAACCCTGCCGCCGCTCCTGGATGACGAGGAAGACCAGCAGCGCGATCCACCCCACACCCGTGCCACTGATCGCCGAGAACACGATCTGGCGGACGAGCCAGCGTCCCCAGCCGATCGGACGGCCGTCCTGCAGCCCGACCAGCCTGAGCCCTGTCGCAGCGAAGCCAGGACCCGTGGCGCGGGTGCCGTAGGACCACCACAGCACGAGGAACCAACCCAGCCCAGCGATGCCGAACAGCAGTGAGGCCACCAGCAGGGTGGCGCTGTCGAGGTGCGGCCTCAGCAGCACGAATCCGGCCACCAGCACCGCCGGCACGAGCGAGTCGATCACGTGGGCCACGAGCCTTCGTCCCAAGGACGCCACCTGCACGCCTGCAGGCATGTTCGCAGCCATCAGCCCTCCTCCACCCGGTCGGTCACGGCGACAGTCTGCCAACCGACCCGGTTCATCGGTTGCTTCGGGTTCATCGGTTGCTTCGGGCTCATCGGTAGCTCCTGAACGATCGGGTCGAGAGGCGGGAGCGCACCCAACGCCACCAGGGCACCGAGCGCCGCACCCCCTTCTCTGCCTCGCCGAGGGTCATCCAGTAGCCCGCGGCGTGGTCCTCGGAGATGTCGTCGGCGCTGAAGACGACCCCGTCGGCGCGCTTGGCCAGCGCGATCGGATCGGCCAGTTCGATCATCCGCGGGAACTGCACGACCATCGCTTCGGCCTGTTCCGACCGGGTGGCGGTCGGGGCTGGGCTTCGTCCGAGGTCTCGTGCCTTGTCTACCAGTTCCGACCAGGCGCCGGCGACCCGGTTGGCGACCACCGGGTGGTGGCGCCGTTGCAGCCGGCGCCGGGTCTTCAGCCCCAGCACGAGCACGAGCGGACCGACGACGGTGACGGCGGGCAGTCCCACGACGGCGGCCACGGTTCCGACCCGGCGCCAGTCGATGGGTGCCTGCGCCTCGGGCGGGGGTGCGGCGTCGACCTCGAGGTTGTTGTCACCCGGGGGAGCCTTGGGCTTCCTGGGCACCGGTGGCGGGTTGTCGACGTGGGGTCGGGGTCGAGGGGGCGTCTCCTCGCTGACCTTCTTCAGGACCCGGTCGTGGTCGGGGGTGGGGTTGAACATCACCCACCCCAGTCCCTCCAACTGCACCTCGGTCCAGGCCCTGACGTCTTGCCCGCGCACCTCACCCGACCCGCTCTCGGGGGCCCGGAAGCCGTAGACGACCCGCGCCGGGATCCCCAGTTGCCTCGCCATCAACGCCATGGCCACCGCGAACTGCTCCTCATCGCCGACCATCTGCTGGGGGTTGGCCAACAATGCCTGCAGGCGGTCATAGCTGTGGCCCGACAACGAGCGCACCTCGTCGTCCTGCCCGTGGCTGAACCAGCCCTGCTGCAGGGCCCTCTCCAGCTTCAGCGCCGCCTCACCCTTGGTCGCCGAACCGGCCGTCCACCTCAGGGCCAGGTCCTTGACGGAGTCGGGCACGTTCTGGGGAGCGGGAAGGTCGGCGTCCCCTGCCCCCGCCTGCGAGATGCGCGAGTCGCTGGGGCGCTGGGGCACGATCGCGAGCACCGTGTAGGTGTCGCCCTGACGCAGCCCAGCCGTGGCGATCCCGGTGCCCGACGACCGGTTGTAGTGGAAGGAGTCGGTCAGGGCGACGCCTCGTGCGCCCTCGAACCGCACCGCCGTCGTCCGACCGACTGTCGGCACCCACGGATTGTCGTAACCGAGGACCGTGACCGTCGCCTCGACCCTCGTGCCAGGGGTCTGATCGACGATGCGGGCACCCACCCGGGTGAAGACTCCGCCGTCGGGGTCACCGGTGTCGGCATTGCTGACGTTGTAGGTGAGGCCGTCGTAGGTGTCGAGGGTCGCCACACGGATCGCCGCACCACGCGGCATGCCCGAGACCGAGAGCAGTGCCGTCGTCTCGTCCATCGTGATCTCACCCCTGAACTGTTGCAGCGGGGAGGCATAGCGGTTGATCTCGAGTGGGGGCTCCACCTGGCGGCGGGCGATCGCCCGGGCCGCGGTCGGGGTGAGCGGGGTCGCAACGACCCACGTGAGTCCACCGGCGAAGGCGAGCACCAGGGCGCCGATCAGGGGGGTCAGCCAGGCCGAGCGACGGCGTTGGCCGACCAGCGTCTCGCGGATCATGCGACGCCGGGTGCTCGTCCACACCAGCACGATCACCACGGTGGCGATGGCCACCGCAGCGGGCAGGTGCGTGACCGCCGTGCCCAGGGCCCAACTGACCATCAGGGCGACGATCGAGGGCACCCAGGCCAGAGCCGGACGACGCGAGCGCAGGCTGATCGACAGTCCGGCGGCGGCAGACACCAACGCCACCAGCAGCGGCGACGTCAACAGGTTCCAGGTCTCACCGATGGGCGGTTCCAGGGTGAGCACCGCCTTGGGGGCGGTCACCGGGCCGGTGGCCAGTCCGACCAGCGTGCGCATCGTCGGCACCACGCCCGCGATGGTGGACGAGGGCATGGCCAGCACCCCACCGATCGCGAACCAGGCGACCATTCCTGCCGCAAGTACCCCCGCGCTGTTCCAGCGGAACCGCCAACCCAACCAGGCGATCACCAGTCCGATCGCCGACCCGCCGAGCACGGTCACGGCAACCCAACCCCAGCCGAAGGTGGGCAGCCAGGCCACCACCTGCAATCCGGCGAGCAGCATCAGCACGCCCAGGTCGACGCCCAGCCACCACCACCGGGCCGAACCACGCATCCGCTCGAACGGCACCCTCGCATCGACCCGGGTGCGCGCCTTCGCCGAGAGCCGGCGCGGGGAACGTCGGTCAGCGTCGGCCATGGCCCGGCGTGGCCGGTTCTGGGATTCGCTCATGCCATCGCCCTCCGCATCGCGCGGGGCAGGTTCGCCAGGTCGTCCAGCCGCACCACCGTCGTGTTCGCGACGGTGCGCACCGACAACTCGGCATCGGGTTGGGTTGCGAGGGCGATCACGCGGGTGTCGACGTCGAAGGCGCGCACGGCCCGCCGCAGGCTCTCGAGGCCCTGCCCCGACCCGGTCACCAGCACCACGATGGACGCCCCGGGTTCCCGGTTCTGCACGGCTCGCACCAGGGCAAGCACGCCCCCTCGCGAGGACTGCTCAACCCGCGCCAGTTCGTCCAGCACCCGCAACGCCCCCACGGCCGGCAGGCTTGCCGTCTGGGTCATCACGGCGAACGGGTTGTCCTCGCGCACGCACTGCAGGGCAACCGAGCCGACGGCACTCACGGCCAGTTCGAACTCCTCGTCGGTGAGGTAGGACTGCGGGCTGGTGTCGAGGGCGACCGCCACCCTCGACTGGCGACTCTCCTCGAACTGGCGCACCATCAGCTGGCCGGTGCGCGCGCTCGAACGCCAGTGGATGTGGCGTCGGTCGTCACCCGGCACGTACTCCCTCAGGGCATGGAAACTCATGTCGGAATTGGTCAACTGGTTCGAGGCGTGGCCCTCGAGGTCGTGGACGAACCCGGTGTGGCGTCCCGGCAGGTCGACGGTCAGCGGGTGCACGAACAACTCGGCGACCTGGGTCCAGCGGGTGGCTCGACCGGCCAGGGCGAAAGGGTCGCCCTGCACTGATTGCACCGGCCCCAGGAGGATCACCCCGCGCCGGTCGGTGGACACGACGAACTGCTCCTCGTGCTCGGCCCCGGCTGCCAGGGTGGGGACGCCGAAACTGGCGACCTGTTCGCCCACCGGCAGGTCGAGCCGCGACGGCAGGCTCCTTCGGACCGCCTGGTTGCGCACGGCCAGAGCGCCGTGGGCGGTCTCGCCGACCCGCACCCGGCTCGACTCGAGGTCGAGGCGCACCGCGAACCGGGGGCGTCCGATGGTGAAGGCCACCGCCACCACGACCAGGGCGAGCACCATCACTGCCACCAAGACCAGTTCCTGCCAGTGCAGCACCAGGCCAAGACTCGCGGCCACGAGCACCACCACGAGCGCCGTCCAGCCAGCGGGGGTGAGACCGACCAGGTCGCTCGTCCGCAGGATGGCCCCGCGCACCCCTGCCAGGCTGGGCGGTTCGACGCTGTCGGGCAGCTGCCACCCGGACGCCGGGGACTCCCCCGGGACCCTTGGCAATTCGGGCGCGCCGAGCACCCCGGCCGTCGGTGTGACGGTGGGTGCAGCGGTCACCTGTGTCTGGGTCATGCGGTTCAGGCCGAGGCGCGCTCGGTGGGCGGCTGGACGGTACCGATCACGCGCGCCATCACGTCGGCGGCGGTGACCCCGTTGAACTCGCTCTCCGGGTCGAGGATGATGCGGTGGCTGAGGCAGGGCACCGCCAGCATCTTGACGTCGTCGGGCACCACGAAGTGGCGACCCTGCGAGGCGGCCCACACCCGGGAGGTGCGCACCAGCGCGAGCGCCCCGCGGATCGAGACACCCAGCCGTACGTCGGCGGTGTGCCTGGTCTCCTCGACCAGACGGGCGATGTAGTCGAGCACCGAGGGCTCGATGTGCACCGCTGCCGCGAGTTGGCTCAGTTCCGCCACCGCCTGCGAGGTGATGACCGCAGACAGGGCCGCCGACCTGGGCCGGGTTCCTCCCTGGGCGAGGATGCGCAGGGTGCCCTCGCGGTCGGGGTAGCCGAGGGTTGTCTTCATCAGGAACCGGTCGAGCTGGGCCTCGGGCAACCGGTAGGTACCAGCCTGTTCGATGGGGTTCTGGGTGGCGATCACCATGAACGGGCTCCCCGCCGAGTAGGTCTTGCCGTCGACGGTGACCCTGCTCTCCTCCATCACCTCGAGGAGCGCCGACTGGGTCTTGGGCGAGGCCCGGTTGATCTCGTCGGCCAGCACCACCGAGGCGAAGATGGGCCCCTGGTGGAACTCGAACTCCCCCGACTTCTGGTCGTAGATCGTGACGCCGGTGACATCGGAGGGCAGCAGGTCGGGAGTGAACTGGATGCGGCTGGACGTGCCCTCGACCGACTGGGCCAGGGCCCGGGCCAAGGTCGTCTTGCCGGTGCCCGGGTAGTCCTCGAGCAGCAGGTGGCCCTCCGCGATCATGCAGGTCACGGCCAGCCTGATCGCCTCTGTCTTGCCGATGATGACGCGCTCGACGTTGTGGACGACGTTGCCGAAGGTCTCGGAGAACCAGGCGACCTGGTCGGGAGTGATGGCCATGGGGGTGTCCTTGCTCTGCTGCTCGGTGGGGGTCGTCGGAGGGGTCGTGGGGTGCCGTCACGAGGGGACGTGGTCAGGGGCCGTTCAGTTGGGCCACCACGGTGCCGAAGCCGTCCTCGCTGCAGCGGATGCTGAAGGGGCCGGCGGTCGGTGGCGCTGTCTGGCCCGGTGGGGTGGGAGCACGCTGGTAGGTCACCGTGCCGTCGTTGCTGATGTGTTCGAGGCCGAGGTAGCCGTCGCGCACCGAGCAGGTGGCTCCCCCGCCGAGCCAGCCGACCACGCTGACGTCGAGCGAGTCGGCCTTCTCGACATAGTGGATGGGGGGCTGGAAGGTCTTGGTCGTCGACACGTCGCTGTTCACGATCGACGCCGTCACCGTGCCCGGGTCATTGCCGTAGGTCTTCGTCCAGCGCCTGAGTTCGTTGCCGGCCTGGGTGCCCGGACCGTTGACGCTGGTGACCCTGACGGTCAGGTCGTTGACCAGGTTGCCGTTGCTGTAGCGACCCGTACTGTCGGCGAAGTCATAGGGCACCGAGACCTCGACCGAGATCGTCGGCAGGTTCTGGTCACCCTGGACCACCCCACGGGAGATCACCGCCGGTGACAGGGGCGAGCCCACGGTGCGCACCGAGTTCGTGCCTCCCGGCTCGACGGAGTCCTTGCCACCGGCGGACGCCGAGATGACCAGGTAGTACAGCGGGCCGTTCTTGGGCGTCCGGATGGACCCCTGCACCTGGCCGTTGACGACCTTGAGATCGAACGGAACCGAGTCATAGCGCCCCCCGAGGTCGGTCAGTTCACCGAAGACCCGGTCGATCGGTTTGCCGTTCTCGGGCAGGGAGTTCGGCAACACCACGGTGACGTAGCGGTCGTGGCCCACGATGTTGGCGCCGACGAGTCGTCCCGGCCTGCCGAAGGGGGTGACCGACTCCGACGGGGCACTCTCGGGGCCGGGCTGCTGGTAGCGGGTCTTGCCGCGCACCGTGAACGTGTAGCCGGTGCCGTTCTGGGCCTCGCGGAACAACAGGCTGGTGCCGTTGATCGGGTCGGCCCCGCTGATCAGCTTGCCGTTGGCGTAGACGAGGTATTGCACCGCGTCGCGGTTGGCCGGTGAGGGCACCTCGGGCGCCTGCCAGCTGACCTCGACCTCGCCGCCGGTCGCCGAGCCGGTGTCGCGGGCGACCACCGCTGTCGGAGCCGGTGGTGCACCCGTGGGGTGTTCGGGGGTCGAGGCCTCGGATTCGTCCGACCACCCCGTGGGGTCTGCGGGGCCGGCATCGGCGCGGCGGTTCGAGGCGGCCACCGTGAACTGGTAGTCCTTGCCGTTCTCGAGGTTGGGCCAGATCAGCGAGGTGCCCTTGGTGGTCATGGTCTGGGTGGTGCCCAGCATGGTCACGCGGTACTCGACGATGGGCGAACCCCGGGTGACCCCGGTTGCCCAGTTCAGCTTGAGTGCCCGGTCGTCGAACTGCACCTGCGGCGGGCTCATCGTCTCTGGCTTCACGTCCGGCCGAAGGGTGGCCGACGGCCGCGAGGTGGCAGAACCCAGCTGGTTGTACTGGGTGACGGTGAAGGTGTAGTCGCGGCCGTTGGTGAGCCCGGTGACGGTGCAGGTGTTGGCACCGCAGGACTGTTCCACCGCCGCACCGCCGGGCGCGGACCCGTGGACCACTCGCTTGTCGATGGGTAGCCCGTTCGCCGCACCGTCGGTCCAGACCAGCACCACCTTGCCGTCACCGACCGAGTCCCCACGCGGCGTGCCCGGTTCCCCGGGTGCCGCCCGCACGGTCAGCCTGATGCGGCCGTCCGACTGCCGCGAGGGGTCATCCGTGGCATCGACGATGGTGTAGCGCACCGTCATGGTGCCGACGAATCCGTCAGCGGGTCTCACGAGCACCTGGTCACCGCTCACCCGGGCCGTGCCCTGCCCGGCCTCGACCGCGGTGCTGACCAGCTTCAGGCTGGTGTTGTTGAGCAGGTTCGACTTGTCGTTGGCGAGCACCGAGACGGCGCGCTCCTGCCCGGCGTTCGCGTCGTCGACCACGTCATTGGCGGCCGTGGGCCGAGGACGGGTCGACCCGATCACGCGGATGGTGAGTTCAGCGCCGACCGTCGAGCCCGCGGCATCGACGACGGTGCCACGCAGTTTCATCGACGTGCCCGGTTTGGTCTGCACGGGAGCGGCGGCGTAGATGCTCGACCGTGACTCGTCCGCTCGCCAGCTGATGCCCGACCCGGAGGCGACCCGCCAGTTCTCGAAGTGGAAGTCCTGACCGTTGGGGTCGACCCAGAACCCAGCCAAGTCGATGCGTTCCTCGGGTTCGCCCTGGCCGACCTCCAGCACCGGCGGTTCCCCCCGCAGTTGTGGTGGCTGCTCCAGCCGCTGCTGCTTCTTGCGGTCGGTCTCCGACAGGTTCGGGGCCGGCTTGACGGTCACCGGGATCGAGATGACCGCACGCTTGGCGCTCTTGTCACCGGCGGGCACGTCGTCCATCACCTCGAACACGATGGCGGCTGGACCGGCGTACTCGATCGCCGGTGTCCAGTCGATCGTGTCGACCGAGGGGATGACCTCGCCGTTGGTGCGGTAGACCCGGTCGACCGAGGTGAGCCGCACCCGTCGTCCGTTGGTCCCCTTGACCAGACCGTTCAGGTCGAGCGTCGTGCGCTGGCCGGCGACCACCTGCAGGGCGGTGCTGGGGTCCTTGAGCCGCGGGACGACGTCGTTTCGTCCGGGGACGTTGACGATGGCTGTCGCGGCCGCCCCCTCGGCATCGGTGATGGTGTAGCGAACCTGTTGGGCGTTGTCGGCCACCTTGACCCGGATCGTCTGGCGGCCGGGCGTCGCGGTCGCCTCGACACCCTCCTGGGGCGGCACCGTCACGGTGAGGCGGTTGGCCGACCCGTCGGGGTCGTAGTCGTTCTTGAGGACGGCAGCCTCGATGTAGTCCTTGTCGATGATCTCGGCCACGTCGACCTGGTCATCGACGGCCACCGGCTGCAGGTTGCGGGCATCGGAGCGCACGTCGACGGTGATGGTGCCCGAACCCGTGGCCCCGCGGGCATCCTGCAGGTAGTACTTGCCGGGCACCTGGCCCACCTGCTTCGGTGCGGTGAAGGTGATGGCGTTGCGGTTGACGACCTTCGTGGGGATGCGCAGGTCGATCGGGTTGCGAGCCGCGAACCCGAAGTTGTCGCCGTCGGGGTCGTAGTCGTTGCCGAGCAGCAGCAGGTGCACGGGACGCCCCGGGCGCACGGTGATGGAGTCGTCGGTGCCGACCGGTTGGGCATTGGCGCCCACCGACGGAGCGACCCCCACTCGCACCTCGCCGACCCCGACCGCCCCGTAGGAGTCGACCACGCTGTAGCGGAACGCGTCGGTGCCCTGCGAGTTCGGGAAGGCCTGATAGGTGAGGTAGTGGTCACCCACGGCGGTCACCCGGCCCAGCCGGGGCCCCGCATCGAGCCCGAGCAGGCGCACCGGGTCACCGTTGTTGTCGATGCCGTCCAGCGGGATCAGGATGCGATTCGACGTGCCGGCCAGCACCCTGGCCTCGACCGACACGGGTTGGGGTGCCTCGTTCTGGGCGTCGGTCGAGACCACGGCGATCTCGATCGTCGACGAAGCCGTCTGGCCGTCGGAGTCCTTGATCTGGTAGGTCAGCCCCACGCCGGTCGAGGTGGGGGGAACCGACACACGGATCTTGTCGCCGTCGACCCAGGCGCGTCCGCGTGGACCCTCGACGATCTTGTCGACGCTCAACGGCAGCCCGATCGGGGACGAGTCGTTGTCGAGCGGGTTGATGGTGACGATCGAGCCTGCCCTGGCCTTGACCCGGTCGCGTTCGGCCTGCGGTTTCTGGCTGCCCACCAGCTTGGTGGGGATCACCACGATGGTGCCGTCGGCGGTGAAGGTTCCGTCCGAGACCCGGTAGGTGAGGGTGACGGGCTTGTCGGGGGTGCGCTCCGCAGTGACGGTCAGGTAGCGGCGCTGCTCCATCACGATCTTCAGGTCGGGATCGGACGAGACCGTCTGCAGCACCAACACGTCGCCGTCGGCGTCCGAGTCGTTCAGCAGGGGGTCGACGAGCGCCGAACCTCCCGGAGGCAGCAGGACGACATCACGGGCGGCGACCGGGCGCGAGTTCTGACTGGTCGCGCCCGCCACGTCGATCCGTACCAGGCCGGTGTCGAAGGGTCCGTTGCTGGCCTTGTACTGCACGTAGTAGGTGCCCTCGACCGAGGCCTTGAACCTGAACGTGTTGTCCTGGTGGTTGGGCGTCAGGGTGGCGTTCTTGGACGAGCCCTCCAGGGTCGGCTCGCGCAGCGTGAGGTTGTTGCCCACGTCATTGGCCAGCGGGTCGACGGTGATCTCGTTGCCCACCCGGGTGGCCACCTGGTCGCCGTTGGCGATGGGCGGGACGATCTTGTCCTTGATCACCTCGACCAGGAGTTCCGAGACCGTGGTCCTGCCCGCAGGATTGCCGTCGGACACCGTCAGCTCGATCTTCTTCAGACCGGTGGTCTTGCCCGCGTCCTGGAACGTGACGGTGCCGTCGGAGGTGAACGTCACCTCGTCGTCGAGACCCTCGACCTTGGCGCCCAGCAGGATCATGTCGTCCCCATCGGGGTCACGCCAGTCCAGCAGCACCCGCTTGGTGGCGCTCTGGCCGGAGTTGACCCGCAACTTCACCGTGGGCCGGAAGTGCTGGGGCAGTTGGTTCGAGACGCTCTGGTCGGCCGGGATGGGCTTCACCTGCGCCCGGGCGGTGGCGGTCTTGCCTCGTCCATCCGAGATCGTGTAGTTGAACTCGACCGGCTGGGTGGCCCCGGCAGGCAACGTGACCTGGATGCCGGTACCGCCCTGGATCAGCTCCAGTGAGGCCCCGGACACCTTGGGTGGTCCGAGGATGGTGAGGATGTCGCCGTCTGGGTCGGAGTCGTTGTCGAGCAGGGGCAGCACCGTCGAGCGGCCGACCCGGGCAGTCAGGCCGAGGTCATTGCGTGCGATCGGCGGCTGGTTGGGCTTGCTGCGGTCGAGGTTGACGATCTGCTCGAGTTGGTCGGAGTCCTGGTCGGAGCGCTTGTCGGGTGGCGCAACCCTCGTCCAGTCCTTGATCAGCTTCAGGTCCTTGTCGACCAGCCAGATGTAGCCCGTGGCCGAGTCGTTGAGCACCGTGGCCCCGCGGTTGTCGAGCAGGCTCAGGTCTGCTCCCGAGGGCAGTTCGGGGATCGTCCGCACCGTGGGTCGGGGGTCACCCATGCATCGACGGACGTACTGCGACCCGAACACCCCGTGCACGCACGAGCCCACGACCACCGGCACGATCGGGGCTTGGTTGACCAGCCCCGAGAGCGAGCGCGCACCGTTCCTGGTGAGGGCGATCAGACCCGCGCGGGTGGCGTAGACCGCTTCGGCACCGTCGAACCCGGAGAGGTCGTCGGTGGGGCGCGGCAACTGGGCCGTCGAACCGGCGTCGACGGCACGCGGGCGGTCGGTGCCCTCGACCCAGATCTGCTGGCTGGTGCGGTCGAGCACGACCGCCTTCTCGCCCACGGCGCTGAGCTGCACGTCGGCGGCCGGGTCGAGGGTCCACGGCAGCTGCACCGTGGTCCGGTCGGGGCGCACCAACCGGGAGGAGGCCACCGACAGCCCGATCACGTGCCCGGTGGCGGTGACCGTGGCCGTGCCCTGGTCGCCCACCTCGAGTTGGGCCTTGGCCTGCTGGAAGTCGGTCTGCAACATCTCGTCGACGCTGCCGTACCAGACCCTGCCGTTGTCGGGGTTGGCAACGGCCAGCACGCGCGCACCGTAGGCGACCACGGAGTTCGGCGGCAGCGTCACGGGGCTGCCGATCTGGTTGCGCGCCGGGTCGTAGGCCGACAGCTGGTTCGGGCTGGTCGAGCGGACGATGACCGTAGTCTCGTCCTGCATCACCTGGTAGTTGGCCGCCCCCACGGGTGCGGCGTTGGTCAGGTCGTCCGACTGCAGGTTGAGGTTGCCCACCAACGACTGGGAGGTGTTGACCGCGAAGATCGAACCCTCGTTGAGATGCAGGTCGCGGATCTTCAGCCCCGGCAGGAGCCACGCAGCGATGCTGATCCCCAGGGCGAGCACCAGGACCAGCAGCGCACCCCACACACGACGGAACCCCCGGGCCGCTCGGCGGAGCAGCCGGGAGTCGATCAGGGTGCGGTCATGGGCGGCCATGGCGTCTCGCTGCGGTCGACATCGGTTCAGGTCGGGGGTTCGACTCGGATGATCACTCCGTCACCCAGGTCGAGCAGATCTCCCACCCCGATCGTCACACCCTCCCCCGGGTTCAGACGAATCGGGGCGTCGTGACCGTGCCGGACGATGGTGCCGTTGGTGGAGTGAAGGTCGGTGGCCACCAGGTTCCACTCACGAGGCGCGACCAGCAGGTGGTTGCGGCTGATGTCGCTCGAGGGGGACGGGACCCTCAGGGTGGTCGCACCAGCCTCGTGCCCGGCCGTGGACGGTGCTCGTCCGATCACGACGGCCCCGACCACGTCGAGGCGGTCACCGGCGGACGAGACCAACGTCGCGAGACTGGGACGACTCACCAGGCGCTGGCTCTGGGGGGCCACGGGGGCAGGGCAGAGACGGCAGTGCTGGCTGCCGGGCGGGTTGGGGTGACCGGCCGCGCACACGGAGGCCAGCACCAAGCCCTCGTCAGCGCGGGCCCCGGCGCCTGGTTTGTGGGTCGCAGCGATGCCGGTGACGAAGATGGTGTCGCCGTCCTGGGAGTCCTCATCCGCGCGCCCGATCCGCGGGGCCCAGCCTGCCCCCACTGGTGCTGGCGCTGCTTCCACCGGCGCGGTTGGTTCCGTCGGCCTGGTTGGTTCGGTCGGCCCGGTTGCCTCGCCCAGGCTTGCCACGTCCAGCGCCACGGTCGGCTCCGGCACAGGGGCTGCCGTTGCGGGTGCTGGTGCAGGAACAACGGCGGGCAGCGGTGCAGTCGGTGGCGTGGGGAAGGGCGCTGGGGCACCGAACGGACGCGGCTGGGCCTGCTGGCCGAAGGGTGTCGGCGGATCGGGGCGCGGTTCTGGTTCTGGCTCGGGCTGGGGTTCTGGCTCAGGTGCAGATTCTGGCTCGGGTGCGCGCTCGGGTTCGGGCTGAGGTTCTGGCTCGGGTTCTGCCTCGGGAACCGGCTGCTGCTCGGGGGACACCACCGACGGGAACCTCGCCCGCACGGTGCCGGTTGCGTCCAGGACGATCGCCGACGCAGTCACGGCCCCGACCATGAGCGGCAGCTGGAGTTCGGACTCCTGGTCGACCTGCTCCATGTCGACACGCACGAGGTCGACCGAGATGCCGACCTCACGCCAGGTGACCATCCCCTCGCCCGTGTTGAGCAGGTCACCGGTGCGGGGGTCGATCACCGAGATCTTGCCCCGGCACAGCGAGTGCATGCCGTTCTCGTCCCAGCTGAAGGCCGCGAAATGTCCCATCCGTTCGATACCGAAGCTGGCCATGCGGGTGACGAGGTCGTCGATGGACGATGCGTCGACCACCGAGTCCCAGATGCTGTTGAGCAGGTTCGACACGCGCGCCGGGGCGGGCTGCAGGATCACCAGGGCGCTCGGACCCGCCAGGACCACCCAGCGACCCGGGGTGTACGTGGCTCGCCAGGCTGCGTGACGCTGCGGCATACGGTCTCCTCCAGGCTTGCGGCTCCTCCCGGGCCACGGGCGGAACCATTGTGTCGTGCCACAGTGCCACGTGGGTCTCTGATCAGTCACGATTCCCGGGGCCCGCAGCCGGTCGCGGGTCCGTCCGGGCGGACGCCCTCGAGAGCGACCGGTACGTTCGGCCGCATGGCCCTCGACCCCGCACGCCCACCCGCTGACCCCCCCGCCCTCGACCATGGCACCCGCTTGCTCCTCGACGAGGTCGAGCTCCCCCCACAGTCCAGGGTGCTGGTCGTCGATGAACCACTGCTCGCCGATCAGCTCAGCCCCGACCATCAGGTGTCGGCCTTCTGTGACCGCGGCGACCTGCACGCCTGTCTGCCGGCGGGGGTCGCGCGCGTCGAGCCCGGGATGCCCGCGGACGCCTCGGTCGCCCTGCTGCGCCTGCCCACCTCGCTCGACCAGTGGGACGAGTACGTGGGTTGGGCCTGGGACAGCGGGGTCCAGCAGATCGCCGCGGTGGGCCGCGAGAAAGACCTCGTCCACCGGCTCAACGACGTGCTCGGACGATGGTTCGGCGAGGTGCACGCCTCACGCGGTCGCAACAAGCACCGCGTGCTGCACGCCTCGTTGCCCCATTCCCAGCCGCGGGTTCCCGCGGAGGCGCGATGGCCCCGTCGGGCGCTCCGGGACGGCCTCACCATCGTCGCCCACGGAGGCACGTTCGGCACGACGAGGCTCGACGCCGGTACCCGCCTGCTGCTCGCCCAACTCGACGAGATCCTGGTCGACGCAGCCGACCGGTCGCGGCCGCTGCGGGTGCTCGACGTCGGGTCGGGCAACGGCACCATCGCCGCGGTGCTGATGCGCGCACTGCCCTCGTGCGAGGTCACCGCCGTCGACCTGTCGTGGGCGGGCGCCGCGGCCACGGGCGAGACCCTCCGGGCCAACGTGGCGCCGGGGCACCCGCAGCCACGGGTGCTCTGGGCCGACGGCATCGAGGTGCTGCGCGAGAGTGAACCGTTCGACCTGATCGTCAGCAACCCGCCGTTCCACCAGGGTGTGGCCAAGGACTCCGCCTTCGCCCGAGAACTACTGGACGAGGCCCCATCGCACCTCGCGCCCGGAGGGGCCTTCTGGCTCGTCCACAACACCCACCTGCCGTGGCTTCCGCTGCTGCGCCAGCGACACCCGGGTGCCGAGCGGTTGGCGCAGGACCGCCACTTCTCGGTGATTCGGGTGCCCGCCCCCACCACCGGGGCGTCCAGCAGTCCCAGCACCGTCCGGCGCATGCCTAGGCTGGGAGCGTGACCCAGCCCGTGCGACACGTCCTGTTCGGCCCCGGAACCCTCGATGATTCGGTCGGCGACGACCTGCTCGACCTGTTCGACGACGCCACCATCACCGACCAGGACTTCGAGATCGAGATCCGACGCGGCGACTGGGGCTGGTGCGTCGCTGCGCTGGCGCCCTCGTCCGACGAGAAGGTGCGGACGACGGCCGCGCGCCTTCGCGCGCTCGCAGGCGAGCACGGCTGCGACCACGCGGTGGTGACCGGGCGTCTGGCGACCCGGCCCCCGCGGCTCGTGGTCACCGACGTCGACTCGACCCTGACCACCACCGAGGCGATCGACCTGCTGGCCGAGGCCGCCGGCATGGGCGGGAAGGTGGCTGCGATCACCGAGCGGGCGATGCGCGGCGAACTGGACTTCACGGCGAGCCTGACCGAGCGGGTGGCCACGCTCGAGGGATTGCCGTCCACGGTGCTGGACGAGGTGTTCGGCAGCGTCCGGCTGAGTGAGGGCGCGCGTGAACTGGTGCAGCAGGTGCACGCCCTGGGAGCACTGTTCGGCGTGGTCAGTGGGGGTTTCACGGCCTTGGTCGACCCGCTGGTGGACGACCTCGCCATCGACCTCTCGGCGGCCAATGTGCTCGAGGTCGTGGATGGACGACTCACCGGACGCACCCGCGGCCCGGTGGTCGACCGCGCCTTCAAGGCCGACCAGCTGCGCGCCTGGGCGTCCGAACGTGACATTCCGCTCGACCTGACGGTGGCCGTCGGCGACGGCGCCAATGACCTCGACCTGCTCGACGCCGCCGGCCTGGGTATCGCCTACTGCGCCAAACCCCTCACCGCCGAGCGGGCCGACGCGTCCATCTCGTTCCCCCGACTCGACGCGGTAATGGCGCTGGTCGTCGACCCGATGGTGCATCAGGACTGAACCCGGGGGCGCCCCCGGCATGCCCTCACTACTGTGGGGGCATGGGAGCAGAACTGACCGCACTCGAGGGTGTCGGGGCCGACGACGGCAGGTGGTGGGTGGCCGACCACGGATCCCACGTGATGGCGTGGCAGCCGGCGGCGTCGGATCACCCGGTGCTGTGGCACGCACCGGAATCCTTGTGGGAGTCAGCCCTCGACGACCAGGACGGCGCCTACCTGCGCGGCGGGGTGCCGATCTGTTTCCCCTGGTTCGGCACCGGCGGCACACCGGCGCACGGGCTCGCGCGCAGGCAGGTCTGGGAACGGCTCGACGAGGACTGGTCCGACGACGGCGCAACGCTGCGGGTGAGGCACTGGCTGATCCATGACCAGTTGGAGGCGTTCCACACGGTCACGATGACCCCCGATTCGCTCGAACTGGTGCTCGAGTTCACCAACAACAGCCCAGACGAGCAGCGGGTCGAGGCTGCCCACCACACCTACCTGGCCGTCTCGGACGTGACCCGCGTCAGCATCGACGGGCTCGCCGGTGCGCCGTACTGGGATGCGGCCCGCGACCGCCGCGATGTCATCCCACCAGGCCCGGTGAGCATCCATCCGCGCACCGATGCCGTGATCGACACGACCGGCGTGGTCAGGCTGGGCGACCCTGGATGGGGTCGCAGCATCACCGTGGAGCGCGAGGGGTCACCCCAGGTCGTGGTGTGGAACTCCCGGCCCGCGGTCGACCCCGGGCTGGGGGTCACCAATGACCACTGGCGCGAATTCGTCTGCATCGAATCGGCCCTGTGCCGCGAGCATGCGCTCCCCCTCGCCCCCGGAGCCACCCACCGTCTCGTCACCCGATTGACGGTCACCCCGACCCAGTGACCAGCCCCGGGCGGGATGGCCCTCCACTGCAGGCAGTGCAGCTGAACGAGCCATCGCGGCCCATTCGGGACGCTAAGGCCGTTCCAGGTGCACAGGCTGCAGGTCGAGCACCGGGCCCACCCCGCCACTCCCGACGCGGCCCCGCCGGCGTCGGTGGTCATCGATCGTCGGGCGCCAGCGATCTCTCGACCCGCGGCCCGATCGCGAAAGCCCCTCCGGTAGCGTGACCCCAGATGGGTCACGACCCGCAGAACTTTCGAGGAGGAAAGATGTCCAACCGCATCGCCAACGAGGGTTTTCGCCAAAAGGTGATGACCGCCGACGAGGCTGCCGCGATCGTCCACCACGGCATGAGTGTCGGTTTCTCGGGCTTCACCGGTTCGGGCTACCCCAAGGATGTGCCGATGGCCATCGCTGAGCGGGCCAAGGCCGCGCACAGCAAGGGCGAGGAGTTCAAGATCGGCGTCTGGACCGGCGCCTCGACCGCCCCCGAGCTCGACGGTGCCCTGGCCGAGGCCGACGCCGTCGACTGGCGCATGCCGTACCAGTCCGACCCCTCCATGCGCTCGAAGATCAACGCCGGGTCGGCCTACTACTCCGACATCCACCTCTCCCACGCCGCCACCTACGTCTCGCAGGGCTTCTTCGGCAAGCTGCACGTGGCCGTCATCGAGATCAGCGGCATCACCGCCGACGGTGAGCTCATCCCCTCCTCCTCGGTGGGCCTCAACCGCACCTACCTCGATGCCGCCGAGAAGGTCATCCTCGAGGTCAACGAGTGGCAGTCCGAAGACCTCTTCGGCATGCACGACATCTACTACGACATCGCCGCGCTGCCCCCGAATCGGGTCCCGATTCCCCTGACGAAGCCCTCTGACCGCATCGGTGGCAAGACGCTTCACGTCGATCCCGACAAGGTGGCCGCCGTCGTCGTCACCCACGGTCCCGACCGCAACAGCCCCTTCAAGCCGCTCGACGAGGACTCGAAGGCGATCGCCAGCAACCTGCTGGACTTCTTCGACGTCGAGGTCAAGGCCGGACGACTCCCCGAGAACCTGCTGCCCCTGCAGTCGGGGGTGGGCAACATTGCCAACGCGGTGCTGGCCGGTCTGCTCGAAGGTCCGTTCGAGAACCTCACCTCGTACACCGAGGTGATCCAGGACGGCATGGTCGACCTGCTCGACTCGGGCAAGCTGACCGTCGCCTCGGCCACCGCCTTCTCGCTGTCGCCCGAAGCCGCGGCGAAGGTGAACGACAACGCGAAGAAGTACCGCGACCTGATCATCCTTCGTCCCCAGGACGTGTCGAACCACCCCGAGTTGATTCGGCGACAAGGTGTCATCGCCTGCAACGGCATGATCGAGGCCGACATCTACGGCAACGTGAACTCGACCCACGTCATGGGTTCGCGCATGCAGAACGGCATCGGCGGCTCGGGTGACTTCACCCGCAACGGCTACATCTCCGCCTTCGTGACCCCCTCGACGGCCAAGGGCGGGGCCATCTCGTGCATCGTGCCCATGGTCAACCACGTCGACCACACCGAGCACGACACCGACGTGATCATCACCGAGCAGGGTCTGGCCGACCTGCGTGGACTGGCCCCGCGCAAGCGCGCGAAGGTGATCATCGAGAAGGTGGCCCACCCCGACTACAAGGAGCAACTGCTCGACTACGTCGCGCAGGCCGAGAAGAAGGCCAACGGGCTGCACACCCCGCACGACCTGGCGACCGCCCTGAGCTGGCACGTCAAGTTCCTGCAAGACGGCACCATGAAGGCCTGACCTGGCCCCAGCCCACGGCAGTGTGCCACGCAGACTGGCCGCGAGACGGAGGACGAACCCCTCGGGGATTCGTCCTCCGTTCCACGTCATGGGGGTTTCCACTTCCGCGTCATTGGCTGCCCCAGGGCCCGCAACGGGTCTACGGTCGACAGGAATCCTGGACCCCTCGACCAAAGGAAGCCCCTTGTCAAACCTTCGTGACCACGCCTCATCGCTTCAGGACGACCTCGTGCGGCTTCGCCGCGAGTTGCACCAGATCCCCGAGATCGGACTGCAGGTTCCCGCCACCCAAGCAGTGTTGCTGCGCGAACTCGAGGGTCTCCCCCTCGAGATCAGCACCGGCGAGCAGGTGAGTTCCATCACCGCGGTGCTGCGCGGCGGCAAGGCGCCCGAGCGGGTGGCCGACCGGCCCGTCGTTCTGCTGCGCGGCGACATGGACGCGCTGCCCGTCACCGAGCAGACCGGCCTCGACTTCGCCAGCACCAACGGCGCGATGCACGCCTGCGGTCACGACCTGCACATGAGCCTGCTGATCGGTGCTGTCCGCACGTTGTGCCACGTGAAGGACGACCTGACCGGTGACGTGGTGTTCATGTTCCAGCCCGGCGAGGAAGGCATGGACGGTGCCCAGTCCATGATCGACGAGGGCATCCTCACCGCCGCGGGCAAGAAGGCCGACGCCGCCTTCGCCATCCACGTCTTCTCAGCCCTGGAGCCGTACGGCACCTTCGCCACTCGTCCCGGCGCCATCATGGCGGCGACCAACAAGTTCAAGGTGACGATGAAGGGCAAAGGCGGCCACGGGTCGGCCCCGTGGATGGCCAAGGACCCGGTACCGGCGCTGGCGGAGTTGGTCACGGCCACCCACGCCATGGTCACCCGCGAGTACAGCCCCTTCGACCCGGTGGTGGTCACGGTCGGCAAGCTCGCCGCCGGCACCGCCGAGAACGTGATCCCTGCCGAGGGCATGTTCGAGACCACCGTTCGCTGCTACTCGCAGGAGAACACCAAGAAGCTCGGGACGACGCTGGTGCGCCTTGCCGAGGGGATCGCCTCGGCCCACGGTCTCGAGGTCGACGCCACCTACACCGAGTCGTACCCCGTCACCCTCAATGACCCCGACTACGCAGCCTTCACCGCGCAGACGGTTCGCGACGTGTTCGGCGACGACCGCTTCACCGAATGGGCCAACCCGTTGACCGGGTCGGAGGACTTCAGCCGCGTCCTGCTCGAGGTGCCGGGCTGCTACGTGGCCCTGTCGGCCGTGCCGGCGGACGTCGACCCCGCGACCGCCACCTACAACCACGCCCCGCAGGCCACCTTCGACGACGGCGTCATCGCCGACGGGGCGGCGCTGCTGGCCGAACTGGCCGTACGGACGTTCGCCAAGCTCAACGGCTGACCGCTCCGCGACCCCAAACCCCCTGCCCCCTGCCCCCAGGAGACTCCCCATGAGCACGTCCACCCTGCCCACCCCCGGCACCGTCCGACCCCGCCAGAGTGCCCTCAAGACACTGTTCGGCACGGGTGTCGGCAATGCCCTGGAGTGGTACGACTGGAATGTCTACGCGACCTTCTCGGTGTACCTCGCAGCCGCCCTGTTCTCGACGGACAACCCCCAGTCGGCCTTCCTGAAGACGCTCGCCGTGTTCGCGGTCGGGTTCGTGGCTCGTCCGTTCGGAGGGCTGGTGTTCGGCTGGATCGCCGACAAGATCGGGCGCAAGCACTCGCTGGCGCTGGCCGTCATCTTCGCCTCCCTCGGCTCGCTGCTGATCGGTTTGACACCGAGCTACGCCAGTTGGGGCGCGTGGTCGTCGGCCCTGTTGCTCGTCGCCCGGCTGATCCAGGGACTCGCCCACGGCGGTGAGTTGCCCAGCGCGCAGACCTACCTCTCGGAGCAGGCTCCGGCAGCCAGACGTGGCCTGTGGGCCTCGGCGATCTACATGACGGGAACGCTGGGACTGCTGGTCGGTCTGGGTCTGGGCCTGTTGCTGCAGGCGGTGCTCACCAAGGAACAGATGGGTGACTTCGGCTGGCGCATCCCCTTCGTGGTCGGTGCCGTGCTGGGCCTGTTCGCCCTGTTCATCCGCTCCCGCATGGACGAGTCGGAGGTGTTCGAGTCAGGCAAGTCGGACGCGGCGGCGACGAAGGTCTCGGTCTGGCGAGACCTGGCCGCCCATTGGAAGCCGGCGCTCCAGGTGATCGGCATGACCGTCGGTCTGACCATCACGTACTACATCTGGAGTGTGTCGATCGCCGCCGTCGCGCAGAAGTCGTTGGGCTACTCCGCCGAACAGGCCTTCGAGGCTTCCCTGATCGGCAACATCGTGTTCATCGCGGTGCTGCCTTTCTGGGGCATGTTCTCCGACCGGTACGGACGAAAGCCCGCCATGCTGATCGCGATGGTGGGGGCAGCCATTGCCTACGTGCCGATGCTCATGCTCGTCCGTGGACAGTTCTGGCAGTTGCTGGTCGCCATCTGCGTGATGCTGATCCTGCTCGGCGCCTTCCTGGCGATCGCCCCCGCGGCGTACGCCGAGATGTTCCCGACCCACGTGCGGGCCACCGGTTTCGGGCTCCCCTACTCGATCGCCATTGCAGCCTTCGGAGGCACCGCGCCCTACATCAACACCTGGTTGTCGGGTTACAGCCGGTGGCACTTCGCCGGCTACGCCATCGTGGCGTTGCTGATCTCCGCGGCCACGATCCTCACGTTGAAGGAGAGCCGCGGCAAGCACCTCGGCGAGGCAGTCACCAACTGACCCACTGATGGGCCCACCCGCGGGAAGCCCGGGTCTCGTTGCACGTGCTCGAGACCCGGGCTTCGCCATGCCGGCACTCGCGGCAGCGCCCGTCCGGGGACGGCGTCGCTGCACATCGATGGCCTCGGGGTCTCGCCCGCGCGGCCGCTAGGCTGGTCGGGAGCCGAACGGTGGTTCGGTCAGTTCAGGGCAGGTCAGGAGGGCATCGTGGGCGAGAACCCCGAGATGGGCGCGCGGTCCGTGCCCGCGTGGGACGAACCTGAGGACCTGGATGCCACCCAGATTCGTCCGCGGCGCAGCCAACCCGAGGAGCCCCATCCGGCCCCGGCCCCCAAACCGATCCTGACCCTGCCCCCGTTGGACGAGATCCAACCCGGCATCCCCGTCTCGGAGGCCACGGGGCAACCCCGGCGTGACCCCGTGATGCTGGTCGGCATCGGCTTCCTCTATGCGTCCTCGATTGTGTCGGCGGTGGCCTTGGTGAAGGTGTGGTGGGACATGATCCACCTCCACACCTTCCCCACCTCGATCCGGATGGTCGAGTGGGCGAAGCCAGACTCCTGGTCACTCACGGCGGTCCTGTTGGCCGTGGCGGCTGCTGCGGCAGGGGCCACCATGGTCGCCGCTCCCGCGATCGCCGGCTTCAATGCCTGGAACGGATACCGCTGGAGCAGGATCGCCGCCATCGCGGCCGTGGCGTTGACGCTGCTCTCCATCCTGTTGAACGACTGGTCCTACGCGGCCATCCCGCTGTCGGCCATCGGCGCCGCCGTGCTGTGGCTCCCGCCGGTCAGTCGCTACTTCGGCCATTGGCAGGCGTTCCGCACTCCCGAGGAGCGCCACCCCCGCGACCTCAGCAACGTGCACTACGGGCCCGAGCCGCGCTACCTCTGAGCCCCTCCCGGTCGGTGCGCGGCCGCTAGAGTCGCCGCCATGGCGAACTCCTGGGGCCGCATCATTGCCGACGCTCTCGCTCGCGCTGCGCGCAGCACCCTGCGCGACCAGTTGCGCAAGCAGACGGGATCGAAGCGGACGACCACCCGCCGCCGGCCGACAACGAGGACAACCTCCAAGGCGCGAGGCGCTCGACCCCCAGGCGCACGTCCCCACGAGGACGCAGCGGACACCAGCGCCTATCCCGGCGACTACCAAGGTGACCTGTCGATCACCTATGCCCCCAACCCCGGTGACCTGCCCGACCCCGGCGAGGTGGTGTGGACGTGGGTGCCCTACGAGGAGGACCACCGTGCGGGG
Organism: Aestuariimicrobium sp. T2.26MG-19.2B; assembly: GCF_950101875.1. Lineage (NCBI taxonomy): Bacteria > Bacillati > Actinomycetota > Actinomycetes > Propionibacteriales > Propionibacteriaceae > Aestuariimicrobium > Aestuariimicrobium sp. T2.26MG-19.2B. The sequence continues at coordinate 705,887 of NZ_CATNLW010000001.1, forward strand.
AAGGATCGTCCGGTCCTGCTGATCGGGCGAGACGGTGACTGGCTCTTGGCGCTTCCCCTGACGAGCAAGGACCACGACCGGGACGTCGAGCAGGAGGCCAGGGCAGGGCGCCACTGGATCGACATAGGCACCGGCACGTGGGACAAGCGTGGACGGCAGAGCGAAGCCAGGGTCGACCGGATCATCAGGGTCGATCCGGCGGCCTGCCGGACCGCGGGAATCAGGCTGGACGAAGGGGTCTTCCAGAAGGTGGCGGACGAGGTTCGTCGACACCGGTGAGCCCGAGTGGGAGCCGCGGACAAGAGCCGCTAGACTCGACCATCGTCCGGCTGTGAGGCCGGTTCGCGGGCGTAGCTCAATGGTAGAGCGCCAGCTTCCCAAGCTGGACACGCGGGTTCGATTCCCGTCGCCCGCTCTCCTGCGTCCGGGTGGCTGGACCCGTCGTCCCTCAGCTCCGCAGGCCGCCCCAAGGTGGTGGCTCGCTCGCGAGGCGACGAGCCGACTCCAGCAGCGCGGCGTGGACGAAGGCCTGGGGCAGGTTTCCCCGCAACTGCCGCTGCTCGACGTCGTACTCCTCCGTGAACAGACCCGGTGAGCCGCAGGCAGCGCGGTTGCGTTCGAACCAGCGGGCCGCCTCCAGGGGACGGTTGCCCTGGTGGAGGGCCATCGCCATGTCGAACCCGCACAACAGGAACGCACCCTCCGATTGCGCCAGTGGACCCTCGTCCTGCCGAAACCGGTACAGGTACTCCTCCCGGGCCAGGTCTTCCTGGATCGCCCGCAGCGTCGCGATCGAGCGTGGGTCCTGCGGGGCCAGCGCCCCGCGCAGCATCGGCCGCAGCAGGGAGGAGTCGACCCGGGGGTCATCGGGCGACCGCTGCCAGCGTCCCGAAGGATGAAGACAGTCGCGGGTGACGTCGGCGACGAGTTGGTCAGCCTGCGAACTCCACAGGGCGCCCTGCGGGCCGGGGGCGTGACGGCCGATCGAGCGCAGCCCCGCGGCGCAGATCAGGCGGGAGTGCGTCCAGTGGGCGTCCTGCAACTCCCACATGCCCGCGTCGGCCTGCTGGTACCGCTGGGCGATGGCGTCCGCTGCGATCTCCGCGGCCTTCCACTGCTCCAGATCGAGGCGGTCGTTCTCGGCGGCCGCGGCGAACAACAAGAGGGCTTCGCCGAAGGCATCGAGCTGGAACTGCTGGTTCACCCAGTTCCCTGCCCTGCCCGACCCACCCGGATAGCCCGGTAGTCCCGTGTCGTACTCATCGGGCACCGGGCCGCCCTGCACGGTGTAGGCGGGGCGCATCTGGGCGCCGTCGTCCAGCAGCCGGGACGAGACGAAACCGACCGCGTCGTCGAGCAGGGCGAACTCCTCGCAGGCCGCGACAGCGACCCCGACGAAGCACTGGTCGCGGATCCAGGCGTAGCGGTAGTCGTAGTTGCGCTTCTCCTGCGCCCGCTCGGGCAGTCCCATGGTGGCGGCCGCGACCATCGCGCCACCGCCCCCGGTCATGCCCCGCAACACGGCGTACGACTGGCGGCAGTCGTCCGGTGCGATCGTGTTGTCGAACTGGGGCACCTCGCGGTGCCAGTTGTACTCGGTGGCGCTCCACGCCTGGTCGGGATCGACGGGCTCGTCCGGGAGCGCCTCGTCCGAGATCTCGAGGACGAGGTCGTGCTGTTCCCCCTCACGCAGCCGCAGATCGAGCACGACTTCGCCGTCTCGCACGACCGCCTCGGCGGCACCACCCAACCGGACCCTCAGTGGTCCGCTTCGCGCCAGCCAGACCTCGCCGCGCTGGCGCAGGTGGCCCATGGCATGCCGTCCGAAGCCGGCCCTCACGTTCAACACCACCCGGATCTCGGCTTCCCCCATCACCGCCTGCACCCTCCGCAGCAGGACGGATCGATGTTTGTCGCCGGGATAGGCCAAAGCCTCACGGCACTCCACGATCCCGGTGCTGGTGATCCACCGGCTCACCCAGATCAGGGTCCCGTCCTCGTACTTGCCACCCCACACGTAGCGCGGATCCGTCGGGGTCACGGCGAAGCCGCCCCGCCCGCCCAGCAGTCCGGAGAAGACAGCGTCGTCGTGCCACTGGGGGGCGCACATCCACGCGATGTCCCCGCCGGGGCCGATCAGTGCGCCGCGTTCCCCGTCGGCGAGCAACGCGTATTCACGAAGGACGTGTGGCGGGAACTGGTCGGAGTGGGCCATGCCCCCACCCTAGTCGACCATTGCGTGCACGCAATCGTTGCGTTAGCGTCATTGGAATGGGTTCGGGTGCTGCGGTTCGTGCGCAGCGGTCGACGACCACCAGCTGACAACCGAAGGAGCAGTCCAGATGGGCACTGATCAGCGCATCATCGTCGTGACCGGGTCGACCGCGGGAATCGGTCGCGCGACCGCTGTGGCGTTCGGCAGGCAGGGGGCCACCGTCGTCCTGCTCGCTCGTGGGGAGGCAGGCCTGGCCGGGGCGGCTGCCGACGTCGAGCGAGCGGGCGGACGGGCCATGACGATCCCGGTCGACATGGCCGATCATGCGGCCGTCCAGGCCGCCGCCGACCGGGTCGAGGACGAGCTTGGTCCGATCGACGTGTGGGTGAATGTCGCCTTCACCTCCGTGTTCTCGCGGTTCGACCAGATCACCCCCGAGGAGTTCAAGCGTGTCACCGAGGTGAGTTACCTCGGTTACGTCTACGGCACCATGGCGGCCCTCTCCCACATGCGGCCGCGCGACCGGGGAACCCTCGTGCAGGTCGGCTCAGCCCTCGCCTACCGGGGCATCCCGTTGCAGTCGGCCTACTGCGGCGCGAAGCACGCGATCCAGGGGTTCAACGAATCACTGCGCACCGAGTTGATGCACGAGCACAGCCGCATCCACACGACCATGGTGCAGATGCCCGCGGTGAACACACCCCAGTTCTCGTGGGTGCTGTCGCGGCTGCCACGGCAGGCCCAGCCCGTGCCGCCGATCTACCAGCCCGAAGTGGCCGCCGACGCGGTGCTGTTCGCCGCGGCCCATCCCCAGCGGCGCGAGTACTGGGTGGGCGGGAGCACCGCGGCCACCCTGATCGCCAACGCCGTGGTGCCCGGCCTGCTCGACCGGTACCTGGCGAAGACCGGGTTCTCGTCCCAGCAGGCCCCCGACCCGAAGCCGGCCGACCAACCCGCCAACCTGTGGGAACCGGCGGACTCCGAACGCGACTTCGGCACCCACGGCATCTTCGACGCGCGGTCGACCTCGCGCAGCCACCAGCTCTGGGGCTCCCAGCACCATGGGGCGATGGTCGCGGCGGCCGGGGCCCTGCTGGGAGTGTCCATCACGGCCCGAATCCTCTCCCGCAAGGGATCACGATGAGAGCACAGGACGCGCTCCGGCTCGGGTACGGGCTGGCCGAGCCTGCGGCCCCTCGGCTCCTCGAGGGTCGACTGCTCCCCACGGACGACGCGAGGGGGCGGACGGCGCTGCGAGTACTGGGGGCACGCCACGTCGTCCAGGCCGCAGTCGGGGCGGTCGGAGGGCATGGTGTGCGCCGGTTGGGAGGGCTCGTGGACGTCCTGCACGCCATCAGCATGATCGTGGTGGCGACGGCCGATCCGGCGCGCCGAACTGCGGCTGCGGCGAATGCCGCCACGGCACTTGGGTTCGCCTGGGCAGAGCTTCGCTGAATCAGCGTGCCGGGCCGAGTGCGAACCGGCCGTCCTCGGACCCTTCCCCACCGCCGGCATCGGCGAACACCTGCATGGCACGAGCAACCGACTCCTGCTCCGGGGAGGGGATGCGTTCGATCACGTCGGCGATGGCCGTGCGGCGGTGCCCGAGCACCGAATCGACCAGGGCCCGACCCTGGGCGGTCAGGTCGAGCTTGAGGTAGCGGCGGTCAGTCGGTTCCTGCCGGCGGCTCAACAGATCAGCCGCGACCAGGCGATCGCAGGTTCGTGTGGCATTGGACGCGTGCACGCCCAGTTCGCGCGCCACCGCACCGAGATTCTGCGGACCGTGGAGGGCGATCAGCACCAACACCCGCAGCTGGGGGGAGGTGACTCGATCCTCCACCTCGATGACCGATCGGGCCGCAACCCGCAACAGCACATCGGCGGCCCTCATCACGGCCTCGACCTGTGCCGGTCGGCTGCTCAGCTCGGGATGCTCCACGGCACAGTATCCCCACAGCTTTTGCGCTCGCGCAACCCTTGCGTGGGGCCAGAGGTGTCAGCTGGCGGCCATGCGGCGTGGCAGCACGGCCATGGCGACAGTCGCCTCAGGGTCGACCGGCTCCCGGTCGTCCACCGGGGCCGACTGAGCCTCGAGCATGACGCACAGGGCTGCAGCCGTCGGGCGGTCCCCCGGCTCCTTCTCCAGGCACGCCGTGATCGTCGCCTCCAGGTCTGCCGGGGTGCCCGGGGGCACCGGAGGTGGCGGGTCCTGCACGTGCGAGAGCGCCGTGGCGATCGGAGTTCCCTTGTCGAAGGGCTTGGAGGCGGTCAGCATCTCGTGCGCGAGCACACCCAGGCTGTAGATGTCGGTCGCGGTGCTGACCGTCTGCCCGAGCGCCTGTTCGGGGCTGAGGTAGTGCGCCGTTCCGAGCACCTGGCCCGTCATGGTCCGCGACTCCCCGCCGACGGGGCGAGCGATGCCGAAGTCGGTCAGCTTGGCGCCCCCCTCGGCCATCAGGACGTTGGCCGGTTTGATGTCTCGGTGGATGATGCCCGCCTCGTGGGCCTGGACGAGGGCTGAGGCCAGCTCGGCGAGCACGGTCCGCACCGCCTCCGGTCCCATCGGGCCCAGCGACAACACCCGCGAGAGCGTGGGGCCGTCGACGAACTCCATCACCAGGTAGGAGAGACCTTCGAAGTCGACGAAGTCATGGATGGTCACGATGTTGGGGTGCGACAGCTGGGCGGCAAACCTGGCCTCGTCGCGAAAACGGTCGGCGAGGACGGCCTCGTCCGGGCTGTTCGGATGCATGATCTTGAGCGCCACTCGACGGCCCAAGGTGTCGTCCAGCGCCTCCCAGACCTGACCCATGCCTCCCGACGCCACGTGACGGACCAGTCGGTAGCGCTCCGAGAGCACCAAACCTGGACGCAGTCGCTGCATTTCCTACTCCGATCAACCCTCACCACCGTGGCCGTGCGCTCGTCGCTGCCGGCTGGGCCGACGGCCGAAACAATGCGGTCAGGAACTCATCCTCATGCGTCACTGCTCACGATACTCGTTCAGCGGCAGAGCCACGACTAGCGCCGCAAGCGGCTGCGCACGCACGGCTCGTCCACCCTCGCAAGTGACGGCCACGCGTCGATGCACCCCAAAAGGGGGTTGACTCCGCTGCTGCACCGTGCATTCCACGAGCAGCGTTGTGTGATTCGCCACACCGGAAGAACTCGCCTCGGGCACACCAAAGGGCCCGGCCGAATGGCCGGGCCCTTGGCGAATGGAGCTACTTGATGATCTGGACGTTGATCGAGCGGGTGGTGCCGTCATCCAGGGCGACCGTCAGCTTCCACGAACCCGCGGTGAAGGCGGTTGCGGTGCTGCTGCCCGGGTTGGTGTAGCCGGCCTTCGTGCTCAGGTTGAAGATGTACTGCGAATCGCTGAAGCGGAACAGGTTGCCCGAGGTCGCGGCAGAGGTCGAGATGGCCTCGTCGATACCGGCATCAGGATTGAGGTCGGCGTTGCTCACGTAGAGCTTGGCCACCGCGGTCGAGATCGGCGATCCATTGCAGGTGAGCTGGAACTTCACCGGGATGGTGCTGCCCAGCTTGAAGCGGCTCTTGCCATCGCCATTGATCGGCTGGGAGAAACCACCGAAGGCTGCGCCGTACCTGACGGTGTAGGTGCGCGACTCGGCGGTGCTGTTGTCGGCCTTGTCGGTGGCCCAGGCGCTGTAGGTGTAGCTGCCGACACCCGAGCCGGTGGTGGGCTGTGACCACGAGTCGTTCGAGGTGGCCAGACCCGACAGTGCATCCGAAGGGGCGAACGACGGACGATCCAGGGCCCCGGCAGTGCAGAGGTCGATCGAGGCGCCGGATGCGGGACCGCTGATGTTGAGGCTGGGCGCCGTCAGGTCGATGTTGATGCCACCCACCGTGTCATCAGCGGTGTTGCCCGCCTTGTCCGCACAGGTAGCGGTCTCCGACTGGCCCGCGCCTTCAGCGCTGAGCACCTTGGTCACGGTGTCGTTGAGGGCACCGCTCAAGCTGTCCGAGCACGTCCACGTCACGGTCACGGCGCCGTTGTTCCAACCGTTGCCATTCGCCGCCGGCGAGGCGCTCCCACCGATGGTCGGGGCGGTCAGGTCGATGTTGATGCCGCTCACCGTGTCCGAGGCCGTGTTGCCGGCCGCATCGGTACAGATTCCCGTGGCCGACTGGTTGGCTCCCTCGGAAGAGAGCGTCTGGCTGACGGTGGGCGCGGCAACGCCTCCCGCATCCTCACACGACCAGGTCACCGTCACGGGCACGTTGCTCCAGCCCTGGGCGTTGGCGGCGGGCGTCGTGCTGACCCACCGGATCACCGGGTCAGTGGTGTCCTTGGCTGGCCCACAGGTCACCCCGGTGGCCGTCCACGGCAGGGTCACTCGAGTCGTCGTCGTGACGGGGTATCCGGTCTTGTTGCTGGACCCCGTACCGGAGAGCTCCACGGTCAAAGATCCGCTGAGACCGCCTTGCACGGTGGGCGTCACCGTGATCGACAGGGCTGACCCTTCGGCCATGACGTTGTTGTCCGCACGATCCCAGTTCGACGGGATCTTGAGCGACCCGTCTGTCACGGAGACGGCAGCTGCGCCGGTGACGCTGGCGGTGGTCGTCAGGACGGCGTCATTGGCGAACACCTGCGGGTTCCCGTAGTTCCCATTCCGCTTGGCGGCCACCTGCACCACCTTGGTGAGGGGCGTGCCGACGCAGGACGATCCCAGGTCGATGGAGGCCGACTCAGTCACGGGAACGACCCCGTCCCCGTCGACCACGGTGTTGTCGGCATGTGCGCCCAGCGGTGCCACCAGCAGCAGAGCGGCGGCAGATCCAGCGACCGCACAGCGGCGCAGGGCATTGCGAAGTTTTGTCACGGAGTCCCCCAACTCAAACGGTGCGCCGCGGTCCCCATTAACCGCTCCTGTGCGCAGAATGAATCATTGCACGACACCATTGATCGAGCGCAAGAGGGAGTCCCAAAAACGCCTGGGATATTTCCGGTTCCCGTCGCCCCACAGCACGTGCTCAGAAAACCAAGGGCTGCTGCGCGTAATGGGCGCACTTCTTCACCCGGCCAAACTCCCCAGATCGCCCGCCCCAGCCAACGACGTCACGATTTGATCACGGCCGCCGCGCGGGTCAACCCTTTGGCATCCACCCGACTTCTACCGGGTGAGGGGGGGGAGAATGACCACCATGGTGCAGACCCGTACGGGCCGGGACTGGTCGAGCTTCGACGAGTTCGTGCAACTCCGCGGTCCGGCGCTGTGGAGGTCGGCCTGGCTGCTCACCGGTGACCGCCAACGAGCCGAGGACCTCGTGCAGGACGCGTTGGCCCGGTGCTGGTCGAAGTTCGACCGCCTCAACACCGCCGACGACAACTACGAGGCCTACGTGCGCAAGGCCATCTTCAACGCCCACCTGGGCTGGTGGCGTCGCGGAACCTGGCGTGAGCGCACCCGTGAACTCGATGACACCGCCGACCTCAGGCCCGAGGTTCCGTTGGCCTCGTCCGACGAGGGTGACCTCGCCCGCGCCTTGGCTGGACTTCCCCGCCAGCAGCGAGCCGTGATCGTCCTGCGCTACTACGACGACCTCACCGAGGCGCAGACGGCTGACCTGCTGGGTGTCAGCGTCGGGACCGTGAAGCAGCACGCGCACCGCGCCCTGGCCAACCTGCGCCGCTCCCCCCACCTCGCCGAAGCCGACCGGGCCGTGCTGCCCACCGACCCCATGGAGCAACCATGACCAGTTTCCGCGACCGCCTGCACGGCCTCACCCCTCGTCCACCGTCGACCGACGACTGGGCTGCCCGAGCGGCCACCACCGGACGAGCCCGCCGCCGCACCCGCAACGCGGCTGCCAGCGCCGCAGCGCCAGCGGTCGTGGCCCTCGCCGCCGTACTCGCCACCCAGTACCTGCCAGGCATCGGTGACGGCCAGAACGCCGACGGCCGCATCCCAGCCACTCCCCTGCCTGCAGGATCGACCGGCCCCGTCGCTGCCCCGTGTCCGCGCGAGGCGTCGGACTACGTCGACGGCACCACCATCACCCTGCCCCTGGGAGCTGTCTCGCTGCGGTGGTGCACCGGGGGCGGCGACGCCATGTTGAGTGAGTACCCCCCACCCGAACCCCTCACCCGGGGGCTCGACGCGTGGGTGACCGCCTTCAACGCGCTGCCCAAGCTGCCGCGCGACGCGGCATGCACGGCAGACTGGTCGATCCCGGGCGCTGCCCTGCTCACCTACGCCGACGGCACCACCCGGATGGTAGCTGGCATGCGGGCCGGCTGCGGCACCATCGGCGGACGCGGAGGATTCGAGGCGATGCGCACTCGCACCATCGACGCCCTCACTGCACAGCGCACCTCGATGTTCGGCAACCAGGCGCCGCCCGCCGAGTCGTCCCAACCGTGCGCCGCCTACGGCTCGACCATCCCGGCGAGACTGGAGTGGATCACCGGCGCGGTGGTCTGCGAGGGCTACCCCACACCTACCGCGAAGGAGGTGGCAAGCTCTTCGTTGCCGGCACTGCTCGCCGACCTCCGGCACCATCACCGATCCGCCGGCGACGGGATCATCGCAGACGGCCCGACGATGCAGCTGCTGCAGGCCAATGGGGAGATGCTGGTGCTCACCTTCAGTCTCAGCAGCGGGGTCTGGACCTTCAGCCTCGACGGCGCCCAGCGTTCCTGGTCGCCGGACGAGGCCAGCCGCGTTGCCATCGCGCAGGCGTCCACTCCCACGACCCCATCGGCCATCACCCCTGTTCCCCCTGCGTCGCCCACGATCCCCAGCGAGGGAACGGTGCCGGCCTGCTCGCTGCCCGCCTCCCTCGCCCCAGCGTCGGGGCTGCCCAGCGGAGCGACCAAGGTCTGGTTCTGCTCGAATTGGCGCTTCGGTCCCGCGGAGCCCCTGGACACCCACCTCGACGAGTTCCTCGCCAGCACCGGTGGTGGCATCGAACCCTGCCTGGCCAACCCCCAGGACGAGTCCTTCGTGGCCGTGTACCCCGATGGCACCGCCGTGAAGTTGCGAATGCCAGCTGGCGCGTGTCATCCGCAGCCCCGGGCCGTCACCACGTTCGTCCGGCTGATGACCGAGCAGCGCTCGGCCCCGGGGTGGACGCCCACGGTCGTGGCACCACCACAGAAACTGTGCGCGTGGGACAGCTGGCAGACGCTGATGCCCGTCCGCCTGCAGGACGTCACCCAGGTTCGCTTCTGTGACCTGTCGAAGGTCACCCAGGACGACGGCTCGAGGGTGGCTGGACTGGTACTGAAGCCCACGGACGCGCAAACCCTGCTCGACGACCTGGCCACGCATTCGTCCCCCTCGGGGTCCACCGCACCCTCCGCCCCCCAGACCACGGCACCCGGGGTCAACACCGGACGAGTGGTGCTCGCGCTGCTGCGGACCAACGGTGAGCTGATCTGGGTTCGTGCGATGCCCAGCTCCACAACCGCCCTCACTTGGACGGACTCCGCCGGACAACCCATGCAGTGGACGCCGGACGCCGCCTCAGCAGCGATCCTCGAAGCCCTGCAGCCCCGCTGACCCACCGGCACAGCTGGAGGTGATCCGCTCCCGCGCCAGGGCGGATCGGGGGCGACCCCGAACCCTCCCGGAACCTCGCCCCACGGTCTCGCCAGCAGCCGCCGAGCGGCCTACCGTGGGCGCCATGACGGCGCCGAACTCCCCCACGAACGATCCCGACGCGATGGGCCAGCAGCCCCTCGAGGTGCTTCCCGGGGGGCACCTGCGCATCTCCGACGGGGACCGCGAACTGGTGACGACCGTGCTCACCACGGCGTACGCCGAGGGGCGGATCACCCGTGAGGAGTTCGACGAGCGCAGCACTGCCGTGCTGATGGCCAAGACGTTCAACGACCTGGCTCCGGTGACCGCCGACCTGATGCCGAGCGCCCCCGTCAAGGAGTACTCCAGTCCCCTGCCCTCACCGCGTCCGGCCGACGTCGACGCACTGGTGGTGGTCGACCCCGCGCACCAGTCACCCGACACCGACAACCTGTTCGGGCTGCTCGGTACGGCACGCCGGAGCGCGCCGGGTTGGCGGATGCATCGCAAGACCAGCGTGCTCGTGGGGCTCGGCGACGCCATCATCGACCTCACCCAAGGGGTGATGGAGAGTCCTCACGTCGAGATCGAGGTGATGATCGGGTTGGGCGACCTCAAGCTGATCGTTCCCGCCGGCGTGCAGGTGATCGATCGGGTCACCAACATCCTGGGCGACTCCAAGGTCATGGGCACCCGCCCCAAGCCAGGCGAAGGCCCGACCATCACCATCACCGGCGTGGTCGTGCTGGGTGACATCAAGGTGATGGGCCCCGACCACACCTCCTTCGCCAAGACACTACGGAAGGCCCACCGCCGGGCCATGCGGCACCACTGACCCCACCACCCGGTTCAGGCCGCGACTGGATAGGGTCGCGAGCATGGACGAGTTGTTCGCCCCACCGCGCGAGACCTGGCAGCGCCTCTCGCCGAACTTCCTGCGCCTGAAGAGGCGGATGGTCCTGGCCACGTGGGGTGTGCTGATCGTGCTGGCCGTGGTGCCGTCGGCGATCTGGGCGCCCTGGTGGGTTGCCGCCCTCGCCGGCGTGGCCCTGGCGGGAGTGATGGTGTGGCGGTTCATGCGCATCGCGCGATGGGTTGCCAGCTGGGGCTATGCCGAGAGGGACGACGACCTGTACCTCACCCACGGCCTGTTCTGGCGGTCGCTGTCGATCATCCCCTACGGCCGTATGCAGGCGGTGAACATCAGCTCCGGTCCGGTGGAGCGGGCCTTCGGACTGGCCACCGTGCAGCTGGTGACGGCCGCCGACCAGTCCGACGCCACCATTCCCGGACTGTCAGCCGAGGCCGCCAGTGAGCTGCGCGACCGTCTCACCGCAGCCGCCGAGGCCCGCGGGATGGGTCTGTGAACCAACTACCACCCGAACGGCTCCACCCCCTGACCCCCTTCGTGAAGGGGTGGGTGGGGCTGTTGGCCATCGTCTTCTTCGTGGGTCGCTCATGGCTCGAGAACGGGGGCCGCTTCGACGTCGACCACGTCACCTGGTGGGTGTGGATCCTGCTGGCCGCCATGGTCGGCTCCGTGCTGCTAGGATTCGCGAGCTGGCGTGCCACCACCTTCCGAATGGACGACGACGCGCTGCGCCTCGCCACCCGTTTCATCTGGAACACCTCGACGGTCATCAACTACTCCAAGGTGCAGTCGATCGACATCGTCTCGCCGCTTGCCGCTCGACTGGTGGGGGTGTGCAGCCTGCGCATCGACGTCGGCAGCGGCGCCCCGCACAAGTTGGAGTATTTGGGGCGGGCCAGGGCCGAACGCGTCAGGGACGAACTGGCACGGCGCGCGGCTCTCGTCCGGGACGCCGGTCGGGGCGGCACCCCCATGGCCGGGGCAGCGACCTCCGTTCGCACCGACGACGCTCGTGCCCTGCCGCAGCAGCGGGGTGCCCTGGACCGGTCCGACGACGTGGTGGTGAGCGTGCCGCCGGCACGTTTGGTGGCAGCGGTGGTGACCAGTGGTGAGTTCCTCGGCTCGATCGTGTTCGCACTGGTCGCACTCCTGCCATCGATCCTGACCCGACAGTTCGTGCTGGCCGGGCTCCTGGTGCCCGCCGTCTGGGGGCTGGGAGCGCTGGTCGTGAACCGGGTGGTGAAGGAGTGGGACTACCGCCTCCACGCGCCTGAGCGGGGCGTGGTCAGGGTGGCTCGTGGGCTCACCGACACCGTCAGCCAGACCGTGCCCGTCGAGCGCGTGCAGGGGTTCGAGCTGACCCAGTCATGGCTGTGGCGACGATTCGGCTGGTGGCGGGTGCGGTTCACCGTGTTGGGGTATCGCGGCGACGACGCCGACGAGGGGGGAAGCACGGTCCTGCTCCCCGTCGGCTCGTGGGCCGAGGTCCAGGTCGCACTGTCGGCCGTCTGGCCAGGTCTTGACCTGGGCTCACTGCAGTGGCAGGCCTTGCCCTCGCGAGCCCGGTGGCTGCACCCTCTCGACTGGCGCCAGCGCGGCTGGGCCGTCAACCCGCAGGTGGTGGCCGACCGGTCCGGACGACTGAACCGTCGCATCAGCCTGGTGGCGCCCGCCCGTGCCCAGTCGTGGGCAGTGCAGCAGGGGCCACTCGAGAGGCGGCTCGGACTGAGCGGGTTCTCGGTTCAGATCAGTGGTCATGTGGTGGCTCTCAACGTGACCGGTGTGGAACCGACAGTGGCTCGGGCGTTCGCTGAGAGTTTTTCAGGGTGGGTCCGCGCTGCTCTGACCTCCAGGACACTGTTTGACCCAGCATCCCGACCGGTCGGGTCCTGCGCGGACCCAGCCCTGTCTGCCGCCCCCCAGCGACAGTCATGAGGACAGTGATCGCATCCCGATCGATGCCCTCCGTAACAGGGTTACGGGTGTTTCCTTCAAATGCAAAGGTTTTCTGCTTGATGGGTGAAAACTTCAGGTTTCCTCTCGGCTGAATGAGCGTTTGAGCGAGTTCCGAGCCCCACCGCGGCCCCGCTTCCGCTGCTCGGACGGCACGCCTCCTGGGTCATCGGGCACGCCGTGGCCGCCAGCCGGAACAGCGCGTCATGAGGGCTCGGTGGTCCGTCCGCCGACCTGCCGCGAGCGACACGCGGACCGCACCGGTCGACCTCGACACCCACCCCCTAGGCTGAGCCCATGAGCATCGTTCTTGGCATTGACATCGGTGGTTCGGGCATCAAGGGCGCGCCCGTCGACCTCGAGACCGGCGACTTCGCCGCCGACCGCCTGCGCATCGACACACCGGCCAAATCGACCCCGGGCAATGTGGCCGACGTGGTGGCGCAGATCGTCGATCACTTCGCCGACCAGATCGGCGACGCACCGATCGGACTCACCGTGCCCGCCCCGGTCGTGCACGGCCACATCCCGATGATCGCCAACTTGCACCAGGACTGGAAGGGACTCGAGGCCGAGACCTTCTTCGCCGAGCGGTTGGGTCGTCCGATCACCGTCGTCAACGACGCCGACGCCGCCGGCGTCGCTGAGGTGCACCACGGTGCCGCCAAGGGCGTGCAGGGTCTGGTCATCCTCACCACCCAGGGCACGGGCATCGGCTCGGCCATCATCAACAACGGCATCCTCATCCCGAACTCCGAGTTCGGCCACCTCGAGATCGACGGCCACGATGCCGAGTCGCGCGCCGCGGCGTCCATCAAGGACAAGGAGGGCCTCTCGTACCGCAAGTGGGCCACCGAGCGCCTGCAGCGTTACTACGAGGTCGTCGAGGCGCTCATGTGGCCCGACCTGTTCGTCGTCGGCGGCGGGGTCTCGAAGGACCATGAGAAGTTCATTCCCCTGCTCAAGCTGCGCACCCCCATGATCCCGGCCGTGTTGCGCAACAAGGCGGGCATCATCGGGGCGGCCACGCTCGCCCAGCAGCGGGTGGAGCATCCCGACACCGCACCGGTGCTGCCGCACGCCGAGAACACGGTCGTCGACGAGGACTGAGCCACCGGCTCGCCCATGGTCGGGCGCTGGCTCCGCCACGCGCCCGATCGTGGGCCCTTGACGCAGGCCTCCTTGACGCGTGCTTCTTTGACGCGGGGGCCCTCGACCGTCACATCCGGTCGGGAGCCTCGATCCCCAGCAGGTCGAGTCCGGCCGCCAGAACCTTGGCGGTCGCCTCGCACAGCGCCAACCGCGAGGCACGCACCTCGCCCTCGCTGCGCAGCACCGGGCACTGCTCGTAGAAGGTCGCGTACGCCACCGCCGTCTCGTACAGGTGGGTGCAGAGTTTGTGGGGCTGCAAGGTCTCGGCCACCTCGGCCACCACGTCGCCAAACCTGGACAGCATCAGGGCCAGGGTCTGCTCGGCGACCTCCTCGGTGAGGGTCAACGGACCGACCGGCAACTGTTCGGCCTCGGCCCGTCGCAGGATCTGTTGGCAGCGGGCGTGGGCGTACTGCAGGTAGGGGCCAGTGTTGCCGGTGGTCTGGGTCATACGGGCCGGGTCGAAGACGTAGTCCTTCTGCAGGCCGGACGACAGGTCGGCGTACTTGATCGCCGCGAGCGCGATGGACGGGGCCGACACCTCCTCGGCGGCATCGAGCAGGTCGACCAGCTTCGCCGCCGACCCGTCCCGCGACTTCAGTGGTTTGTTGTCGTCGCCGAGCACCATGCCGTAGCCGACGTGCTCGACCTCGACGCCGTCGGGCAGGAAGCCGGCCTTGCGGGCGGCGGCGAAGACCTGGGCGAAGTGACCTCCCTGCCGGGCGTCGGTGACATAGATGATGCGGTCGGCGTGCAGGTGGTTCACCCGGCGGCGGATCGCGGCCAGGTCGGTGGTGGCGTAGCCGTAGCCCCCGTCCGACTTGCGGACGATGAGCGGTGCCTCGATGCCGTCGACGAAGACACACAGGGCGCCCTGGTCGACCACAGCGACACCGGACTCCTCCAGTTCGCGGACGAGCACCGGCAGATCATCGTTGTAGGTGGACTCGCCCGCCAGGTCGGCGTCGACCAGCTTCACGTTGAGACGCTCGTAGGCCTGGTTGAATCCCTGCTTCGACACCTCGATCAGCTGCCGCCAGATGGCCAAGGACTGCTCGTCACCGCCCTGGAAGATCGAAACTCGGGCACGGGCCCGGGTGGCGAACTCGACGTCGTCCTTGAAGTGGGCGGCGGCACGCTTGTAGAGCGCATCCGCGTCAGCGAGGGTGAGCGTCGAGGCGTCAAGACCCTCGTCCAGGATCTGTTCGATCAACATGCCGAACTGGGTGCCCCAGTCGCCGATGTGGTTCTGCGGGATGACGGTGTGGCCAACGGCGGTCAGCACCCGGTTGAAGCAGTCGCCGATGATCGTGGTGCGAAGGTGGCCGACATGCATCTGCTTGGCCACGTTGGGGGCGGAGTAGTCGATCACCACCCGTTGCCGGTTGCTCGCGGCAGCGACACC
This sequence comes from Aestuariimicrobium sp. T2.26MG-19.2B, assembly GCF_950101875.1. Taxonomy (NCBI): domain Bacteria; kingdom Bacillati; phylum Actinomycetota; class Actinomycetes; order Propionibacteriales; family Propionibacteriaceae; genus Aestuariimicrobium; species Aestuariimicrobium sp. T2.26MG-19.2B. The sequence continues at coordinate 721,042 of NZ_CATNLW010000001.1, forward strand.
GGCGTGGGGGTCGGCGAGCACCCGGGCCGCCTCGGCGGCCAGGACCGAGGGCTTCAGCCGGATGTTGATGAAGCCCGGTCCGGCGATCTCGAGCGGCTCACAGAGGTCGTCCACCTGTGCGGCGGCGATGATGTCGGCGGCCACCTCGCGCGGGTTTCGTCCTTGCTGCTTGGCCAGCCGCATCGCCACGTTGCACTGGAAGTGGCCGAACTGGGGCTTGCTGGCCGGTCGCAGCTCCGGGTCGGACCCGACGGCGGCGGCGAATCGTGAGGTCAGGATGGTGACGAGGGATTCCTCCGGGGCGACGAGGGCAGCGGGCTCATGCGACATGGGGGTCATTCTTCCACGCGCGAAATGGGCGACGTGCACCCCTTCGGGGCTGGGGGTGAACGCTCCGGCGTCGGTAGGGTCGATGGCGACCATTGGCCTCCAGTTGAAGGACTTCTCCTCCATGAGTGTTCCCACGAACGTTCCCAGCATCACCCTGAACGACGGCGTCGTGATCCCGCAGCTCGGGTTCGGCGTGTGGCAGGTCGGTGCCGACGAGATCGTGCCCGCCGTCGCGACCGCTCTCGAGGCTGGCTACCGCCACCTCGACACCGCCGCCGCCTACGGCAACGAGGACGGCGTCGGCAAGGCGATCGCAGAGTCGGGCATCGCACGCGAAGAGCTCTTCGTGACCACCAAGTTGTGGAACAGCGACCACAAGGCCGACGATGCCCGTCGCGCCATCGAGACCTCGCTCGAGAAGCTGGGCCTCGACCACCTCGACCTGTACCTCATCCACTGGCCGGCGACCGTCAAGTACGGCGACGCCTACATCGAGGCGTGGGACTCGATGCAGCAGTTCAAGGCCGAAGGGCTCGTGCGCTCGATCGGCGTCTCGAACTTCGTGCAGCAGCACCTCGACAAGTTGCAGGGCACCACCCCCAGCGTGAACCAGATCGAGGTGCACCCCACCTTCCAGCAGCGCGAACTGCGTGAGCTGAACACCTCGCGGGGCATCACCACCGAGGTCTACACGCCGCTCGGCACCCAGTCGCAGCCGGGCGACATCACCCTGCCCGAGGTCACTGCGCTCGCAGAGTCCGTGGGCAAGACCCCCGCACAGGTGGTGCTGCGCTGGCACCTGCAGCAGGGCTTGGTCGTCTTCCCGAAGTCGGTGACACCCACCCGCATCTCCGAGAACTTCGACGTCTTCGACTTCGAGTTGTCCGACGACCAGATGGCGGTGCTGAACGGTCTGGATCGCGGGTTCCGCCAGGGCGCCGACCCGGTGACTGCGGGATTCTGAGGCCGGGATCCCGGGTTCTGGGGCAGGGTTCCTGGGGCGGGGGTCCTCGGGCCGGGGGTTCTGGGCCGGGGTTCTGGGGCGACGCGCTGGGAGGGCGGACATCGGGTGACCGCGACACTTCCCTTCGGCCTCGTCCCGGCCGACCTGCCCTGGGTGTCACCCCAGGAGGGTGAACGACTCGACCTGACCGTGGGACGGCGTGGCCCGCTGACCGGCGGTGGCAACACCGCCGTCATCAGTGTCGTCCCGTTGGACGGCCAGCGCCGTTCGGTCTTCGTCAAGAGAACCGCGGACCGGCTGCGCCGGGAGGCCAACCGATACCGTGCGCTGGCCGGCCGGGTCCCGCTCCCGAAGCTGTTGACCGTCGTCGAGCGGGACGAGGCCGAGGTGATGGTGCTGGAGCACCTGCCCCGGACCGGACCCGATGCCGCGTCCATGACGCCAGGCTCGAGCGCGGAGGTCGACTCCGTGCTCGAGCTGTCGGCCAGCCTGGCCCGGGTCACCGATGTCGACCAGAGCGTCTTCCCTCACCAGCCGGGGATGGACCAGACAGTGTTCGAGGGGATCGTTGCCCGCACTCTGGGTGCCCTCACCGAGGAGGGGTTCGCGGTGGACCCAGCCGCTTGGCTTCTGGCCTACCGAACGGCCGGGACCGCCCTCGCGGGGTTCCCGCGGGCGCTGAGCCATGGCGAATTCGCCCTTCAGCACATCGGACGAACCTCACAGGGAGAATTGGTGATGGTCGACTTGGAGACCTGCTTCCCCCGGGCGCGGTTCACCGACCCGGCGACGCTGCTGCGGGAGGTGTCGGGCCTGGTTGGGGAGGCGGAACGCTCCCTGTTCGAGCGATGGTGCGCGGCCGCCGAGATGGGTGGTGAGGCCGACGACCACTGGAGGGAGTTCCTCACCACCCGCATCGTGGTCGCGGTTGAGACCCTGCCGTGGCTCGTGTCTGAGCCGACATTGGCGTCGCGCCTGCCTGGCGTGGTCGAGCAGGTCAGCCACGACCTGTCAGGGCTGCGCTGAGCGGGGTCGTTCCTGGGCCGGTGCAGGAGCGCCGATAGGGTGACGCCATGAAGATTGCCGTGGCGGGTCTGGGCTATGTGGGAATGTCGCTGGCCGTGTTGCTGGCCGAACATCACGAGGTGGTGGCCGTCGACATCAACCCCGAGCGCGTCGAGCTGGTCAACCGCCGCCGCTCCACGGTGGCCGATGACGAGTTGGAGCACCACCTGGCCAGTCGGCAGCTCAACCTGCGGGCGACCACCGATCCGTCCGATGCCTACCGGGGCGCCGACTACATCGTGGTGGCAACCCCGACCGACTACGACCCCGACCGCAACTTCTTCAACACCAGCACCGTCGACGCGGTCGTCGGCCAAGCGGTGGAGCTGGCCCCGGAGGCGTCCATCGTCATCAAGTCGACCATCCCGGTGGGCTACACCGCGTCGCTGCGCGAACAGCACCCCGGGCACAGCATCTTCTTCTCCCCCGAGTTCCTGCGCGAGGGGCGCGCGCTCCACGACAACCTGCACCCGTCGCGGATCGTGGTGGGATCCCAGACGGAGGCAGCTCGCAGGTTCGCCGATCTGCTGGTCGAAGGAGCCGAGGACGACGACATCCCCGTGCTGCTGACCGGCTCGACCGAGGCTGAGGCCATCAAGTTGTTCGCCAACACCTACCTGGCCATGCGCGTCTCGTACTTCAACGAACTCGACACCTATGCAGCGACGCACGGGCTCGACACCCGCCAGATCATCGGCGGGGTCGGGCTCGACCCCCGCATCGGTTCGCACTACAACAACCCGAGCTTCGGCTACGGCGGCTACTGCCTGCCCAAGGACACCAAACAGTTGCTGGCCAACTACTCCGATGTGCCACAGACCCTGATCCAGGCGATCGTCGACTCCAACAGCACCCGCAAGGACTTCATCGCCCGCGACATCCTCGCCCGCAACCCGAAGGTGGTCGGCATCCATCGCCTCACCATGAAGGCAGGCTCCGACAACTTCCGGTCATCGTCCATCCAGGGGATCATGAAGCGGATCAAGGCCAAGGGCGTCGAGGTGATCGTCTATGAGCCGGCGCTGGAGGAGGCCGAGTTCTTCCACTCCCGGGTGGTGAACGACCTCGAGGAGTTCAAGCGGACGGCAGACGTCATCGTCGCCAACCGGCAGTCCGAGGCCCTGGCGGACGTGGCCGACAAGGTGTACACGAGGGACCTGTTCGGCTCCGACTGAGGCCGCCAAATGGGCCCGTCCGGGAAGTGGAAGTATGCGGGTTGGGCTGGGGCAGTTTGGGCGGGACGGGGTCAGGCGACCAGCGGCACCCGGGCGAGGCTGGCGTAGCGTCCGCCCGCGAGCACCAGGTCGTCATGGCGTCCGATCTCGACCACCCGCCCATGGTCGAGCACAGCGATCTGGTCGGCGTCCCGAACGGTCGACAGCCGGTGCGCGATGGTCACCGAGGTCCGCCCCTCGGCGAGCGCGTCGAGAGCCCGTTGCACCTCACGTTCGGTGTCGTTGTCGAGGGCCGAGGTGGCCTCGTCCAGCACGATGATGCGGGGGTTGCGCAGCACGACCCGGGCAATCGCCAGGCGTTGCTGCTCGCCCCCCGAGAACCGCTGCCCTCGCTCCCCCACGATCGTGTCGAGTCCCTGGGGCAGCGACTCGATGAGGCTCGATATCTGCGCCGCCCTGAGCGCCTGCCACAGCTCATCGTCGGTCGCGGACGTCTTGGCGAACAGCAGGTTCTCGCGGATGGTGGCGTGGAACAGATAGGTCTCCTGGCTGACCACGCCGACGATCTGGGCGAGGTCACACAACCGCAGCCGACGGATGTCGACGCCGTCAATGGTGATCCGCCCCGAAGTGGGGTCGGCGAGCCGAGCCACCAGTGAGGCGAGCGTGCTCTTGCCCGATCCCGTCTCACCGGTCAGGGCCAGGGACGAACCCGCCGGCACCTCCAGCGAGACGTCATCGACGGCAGGCTCCTGGGCCCCCGGATAGTGGTAAGTGACGTTGTCGAAGCCCAACTCGCCACGCACGGCGGCCAGGTCGAGCTCGACCGGGTCGGCCGGGTCGTCCACCTCGACGGGCAGGTCGAGGTAGCAGAAGATGCGGCTGAAGAGGGCCATGGACGAGACCACCGACACCCCCGTGTTGAGCAGCCCCATCACGGGGCGGAAGATGCCGCCCTGGATCGCGATGAACGCCACCAACGTGCCGATGGTGATGCCGTTGCGCACCCCCGGCAGACCGGCGGCCAGATACAGCACCGCGGGAATGGCGGCGAAGACGATGCTCATCGTGGCCATCCGCCAGCGTCCGGCGAGCTGGGAGCGCACCTCGAGGTCGATCAGTTGGCGCGAGGTGTCGACGAAGTGGTCGGTCACCTGCCGCTGCGCCCCCATGGTCTTGGTCAGCCGGATGCCCGAGACCGAGAGTCCCTCACCCACCTGACTGAGCAGGTCGGCCAGCGTGCGCTGTTGCCGGGAGGTGATCTCACGTCGGAGCATCGCCACCTGGCGGGAGAAGAACACGGCCAGCGGCAGCACCACCAGCGAGACCAGTGACAGCCGCCAGTCGAGCATCACCATCGCCGCGGCCATGGCGATGACAGTGGTCAGGTTGGAGGCCACCGAGGTGACCGTGTCGGTGACGACGGACTGCATTCCACCGATGTCATTGGTGATGCGCGACTGCACCTCGCCGGCGCGGGTACGGGTGAAGAAGCCCACGGACTGGCGTTGCAGGTGGCTGAACACATCGGCCCTGAGCCGGTGCATGATCTTCTGCCCGATGACGGTCGACAACCAGGTCTGCAGCACGTTGAAGATTGCCGCCAGTGCCGCCACCGCCACCATGCCGACGGTGCAGGCCACCAGCAGGTGGACATCGCGCGAGGGCAGCGCCCGGTCGATGATCTCGCGGGTCAGGAAAGGGGGCACGATGCCCAGTAGCGAGGCGCCCACCAGCAGCACCATCACGACCACCACCTGCCCCTTCCACGGCGAGAAGAGACGGGCGATCCGGCGCAGCGAGACCGGCGACTCGGCCAGTTGGCGTCGGTCGGCAGGATCGATCCTGCGGGGGCTCCAGCCCCCACCTCCGCCTCGTCCTTCGGGGGGTGGCATCGCAGTCATGGATGCCTCCTTTCCTTGCAGGGTCGGCTCTCGTGGTCCACTCGCACGGGGGTCCCACTTAGCCGATGTAATTATGAGGTTACCTCACATTGTGGCATGGGGTCAATGGTCGCTACGATGACTGGGTGATCGAACAGCCGGACGACCTCGGCGGTCTGCTGATGCGGGCCACGCGAGGCATGCGCCGCCGCTGGCTGGAAGCGCTGGAGCCGGTCGGGGTGTCTCCTCATGAGTTCCGGGCACTCGTCGCCATCGACCAGGCCGAGAGTCCGCGGGTGGGGGTGGTGGCCCAGGAACTGCGGATCAATCCGCGCTCGGCCACCGAAGTGGTCGACTCCCTCGAGCTGATGGGGTTGGTGCTGCGCGAGCCCGATCCCACCGACCGCCGGGCCGTCCGGGTGCTGCTCACCGACCGCGGACGAGAGGTGCTCGCCACCGGCCAGCGCGTCCGGCGGGAGAGTCACGAGGCACACCTGCGGGGCCTCACTCCGCAGGAGCGCCAGCAGTTGGGGGCACTCCTGCGGCGGGTGATCGAGACCTCGTCCGACTGAGGGATCGCAGAGGACGTGCAGGACCCGCAGCTGAAACGGCCATCGCAGCCCCAATGGGATGCGATGGCCGTTTCAGGTGCACATGCTGCAGACAGGTCCAGCCCATGGCGCGGGTCGCCGATGCCTGACCCGCCGCCCGGGGCGGCTCGTTCGGTCAGTGGCGCCGCTGGGCCCGGTACCAGCGGACCAAGGACTGGGTCGACCCGTCCTGGTGCGAGAGGGCCTGGTCGTCGCCCGACACGGCGGGAGCGATCTGCAGGGCCAGCTTCTTGCCCAGCTCCACGCCCCACTGGTCGAAGGAGTCGATGCCCCACACGATGCCCTGCGTGAACGTGATGTGCTCGTAGAGGGCGATCAACTGGCCCACCACCGAGGGGGTGAGTGCGGAGGCCATGATCGAGGTGGTCGGACGATTGCCCTCGAACACCCTGGCCGGCACGATCGCCTCGGCGGTGCCCTCGGCCCGCACCTCGTCGGCGGTCTTGCCGAAGGCAAGTGCAGCCGTCTGGGCGAAGAAGTTCGACAGGAACAGCTCGTGCACGTCGGCGTCACCGTCCCGCAGTGCGTGGGCCGGGTTGGCGACGGCGATGAAGTCGGCCGGGATCAGCCGGGTGCCCTGGTGGATCAGCTGGTAGAAGGCGTGCTGCCCGTTGGTGCCGGGCTCCCCCCAGAACACCTCCCCCGTGTCGGTGGTGACCTCGGACCCGTCCCAGCGCACCGACTTCCCGTTCGACTCCATGGTGAGTTGCTGCAGGTAGGCGGGGAAACGGTGCAGGTACTGCGCATAGGGCAGCACGGCATGGCTGGCCGCTCCGTGGAAGTTGACGTACCAGACGTTCAGCAGCCCCATCAGCAGCGGCACGTTCTTCGCGGGGTCGGCCGTGAGGAAGTGCTCGTCCATGGCGTGGAAGCCGGCGAGGAAGTCGGCGAAGTTCTCCTTGCCGATGGCCACGGCCACGGCGGTGCCAACCGCCGAGTCGACCGAGTAACGGCCTCCCACCCAGTCCCAGAACCCGAAGGCGTTGGCGGGGTCGATCCCGAAGTCGGCCACCTTGTCGAGGGCGGTCGAGACCGCCACGAAATGCTTGGCGACCGCCTCGGCACGGGCCTCGTCCGATCCCTCGATGAGGCCTGCGGACTCGAGTCGACCGAGGAGCCAGGCCTTGGCGAGCCTCGCATTCGTGAGCGTCTCGAGGGTGGTGAAGGTCTTCGAGCAGACGATGAACAGGGTGGTCTCGGGGTCGAGGTCGGAAGTCTTCTCGGCGATGTCGGTCGGGTCGATGTTCGACACGAAGCGGCAGGCCAGTCCCTCCTGCTTGTACGGCAGCAGTGCCTCGTAGACCATCACCGGGCCCAGGTCGGAGCCACCGATCCCGATGTTGACGACCGTCTCGATGCGCTTGCCCGTGACCCCGACCCATTCGCCCGAGCGAACCTGGTCGGCGAACGCGTAGACCTTGTCGAGGGTGGCGTGCACGTCCGCGACGACGTCCTGCCCGTCGACGGTGAGGGCGGCGTCACGGGGCAACCGCAGTGCGGTGTGCAGGACGGCGCGGTCCTCGGTGCTGTTGATGTGTTCCCCGGCGACCATCGCGGCGCGTCGTCCGGCCAGACCGACCTCGTCAGCCAGCGCCAACAACTGGTCACGGACCTCGTCGCTGATCCAGTTCTTCGACAGGTCGACGTGCAGGTCGCCGGCGTCAAGGGTGAAGCGATCGGCGCGGTCGGCGTCCCCGGCGAACCACCCGCGCAGGTCGGGCGTGAAGTCGTCGGCGAGGTCGGCCAGCTTCTGCCAGGCCTGGGTGGTGGTGGGATCAACCGGAGCAGTCATGGGCCCCAGCCTAGACACCGGCTCCTTCCACCGCGCCCTGTGCCCGGGGGAACTCCGCCGGGGGCACAGCAGCGCTCTGCATGGCTCGGGCCGCCCCGACGGGCACCCCGGAGGTGTGGTTCAGCCCACCGTCACGTGCACGTGGTCGTAGTGGTTCGCCGTGGGCCCGCCGCGGTCAGACATGGGGCGCCATCCATCGGACGAGCGTTGCGCCGTCCAGATCTTCTGGGCGTAGATCACCTCGGTGATGCCGAGGCGACCGGCGTTCGCACGCGCCCAGAAGGCGACCTGCCAGCCCGGATCGCCGCTGATCATCATGTCGACGGCCCTGCCCGACCCGTGGGCTCCGCTGTCACCTGCACGGTAACCACCGAAGGACGAGATCGCCGGGAACCGGGCGCAGGCCTCCCATGCCACCGTCCTGGCTGCCGCAGTGACCCCAGCGGGCATCTGCTTGGAGCAGGAGCCGGTCGGCGTCGCGGACCTGTCGCCCGTCGAGGAGGACCTGACCACCGGCTTGGACGACGCGAGATGGGCCTTGCTGACCCACACGGACTGGCCGCTCCAGTTGACCTGCCGGAAGGACCCGAAGGTGGCGTCGGTGACCTTGAGCGCCTGTCCGGCCCCGACGACCGTCACCACCGGCGACCCGGCCACGGGGATCGTCCTGAGGTTCAGGCCAGTGGTGGCGAAGCGCGTGCCGGTGACCCTCCACAGAGCCCGGGGGTAGCTCGGCTGGCTTGCCGCAGAGGGCTTCTTCGTGGGCTGGGTCACCTTCACCTGGGCCCGGGTGCGGCTGGGAGCGGGACTCGTCGAGGAGGCGGTGGCGCTCGTCCGGGCGACCTCGCTCGAACCGATCAGGGGAGCGCGCCGATTGGAGCGGTCGACCTGGTCGGTCTGGCGGGCTGGCAGACCGGTGGTCGTGGCAGCCGACTGGCTCGATGCCCAGGACGGGGGCGGGACTGCCGCCTCGATGCGCGGTGGACCGCTGGCGAAGGCCGTCAGCGACGCGGCGAGCAGGGCCGCGATCGCCACGGCAGCAGCCGACACGCCGTGCCTCCGCGACGAGGGGGTGGCCAGCCCAGAGGTGAGGGACGGATCGAGTTGCGCATGACGGGCAGGGACGGTGCCCGGGGCCCGATCCCTGGAGTTCCGCGAACCCTCATCGACGGCCATGCCGCGGCGCGGGGCGGCAGATTCTGCCTTCTTCATCGCGTCCTCTGGGTCGAGATCGGGGGGGGATTGCCCGGTCTCTCACCTCCGGGCCACCTGAGTATTTTCCAACATTTTCTCAGGAAAACCAAGCGACTGGGGAGGAATCCACCCCCTCAGGGGTGTGGTGGTGGCTATCGTGTGGCAATCCGAGCGAAGGGACGAGCGTGGTGTGGGCACGACCTGAGGGCGCTTCCGCGTGCTCGACCCGGGAGCCCGACGCCGCCGCGGCACGCTGGCCACAGCGGCTGTCCCGTCGGCTGTGGTGGACCCTCTGTCTCTGCGCGGCCGTGGCCATGACCACCTCACCGCCCGCCCTGGCCGATGATCCCCCGGCCGAGGGGGACGCGCCCGCGGTCATCCAGCCGCTGCCGGTGCATGCCACCCGCCTCACCGCTGACCTGCCCACTGTCGTCGCCCCACGCGGCACCACCGTCGAGCTCACCGGGAAGCTGCGCGCCAGCTCGGGATCGCCTGTTCCTCAGGCCGAGCTCAGCGCGTCCATGGGAGGGCGGCCGGTGGGTCTGATCTCGTCCACCGACACCGCTGGCCGCTGGTCCCTCGTGCTGCTGGCCCCGATGGATGCCCCCGAGGTGATGAAGGTGGTGGTCAGATTCGCAGGCACCCCGGAATACGCGGCGAGCGAGACGTGGCTCCGAATCACGGTGCCCAAGGCGATCGTGCTACCCCGGGCCACGACCACACCTGCTCCCAGTCCCAAGCGAGCACCCTCCACTTCTGCACCGCCCACGCCCAGCGCCACACCTTCGACACCAACGATCGCCGCGACTCCCGTGACACCCTCGATGAGCCCTGCCCCGCCAGCCGGTTCCAGCGGCGGGGGCACCCCCGGCGTCGTCCTGCTCGTCTTCGGGCTGCTGGTGGGGGCCGGAGTGGTGGTGTCGGTCGGATGGCTGGTGCTCAACCGGGGCCGCGGGGACGACGAGGAGCCCACTGACTCCTTCATCGACGGCTGACCGACCCCCGTCGGCCAGCCCGGCCCCGGCCCGGTCGAGAAACCGTTCCCACCCCCGGACCGGTCCACATGTCAGATTTCACAACCGACGAGTTGCCTAATTGCCAGTAGTTAGGCAACCCTTACTCACATGAGCCTTCGCATCACCCGTCGCGCCCTGATCGGCGCTGCTGCCACGACCATCTCAGCCGCGGCACTGGCCGCGTGCTCCAAGCCGGGGTCGACGTCCACCCCCGGAAGCGCCGATGGGGCCACGTTGACCATCTACAACGCCCAGCACGAAACACTCGCCCAGGAATGGATGGACGGCTTCACCAAGGCCACCGGCATCAAGGTGACCCACCGCCAGGGCGACGACACCGAGATGGCCAACCAGCTGGTCGCCGAGGGGGCGAACTCCCCCGCCGATGTCTTCCTGACCGAGAACTCACCGGCCATGACCCTGGTGGAGAACGCGGGCCTGCTCGCGGCCACCTCGGAGGAGATCCGGGGTCAGGTTCCCAGCCAGTACCGTCCCAGCACCAACGCCTGGACCGGCATCGCGGCCCGCTCGACCGTCTTCGTGTACAACACCGACAAGCTGAAGCAGGCCGACCTGCCCGCCTCGCTGATGGATCTCGCCAAGCCGGAGTGGAAGGGCCGTTGGGCGGCCTCCCCCTCGGGCGCTGACTTCCAGGCCATCATCACCGCCATCCTTCAGCTCAAGGGCGAGGACGAGACCCTGTCCTGGCTGAAGGCGATGAAGCAGAACTCGACCGCCATCAAGGGCAACTCGGCGGTGATGAAGGCCGTCAACGCCGGCGAGTTCGAGGGCGGCGTCATCTACCACTACTACTACTTCGGCGACCAGGCCAAGGGCGGCCAGAACAGCGCCAAGGTGGGCATGCACTACTTCGGCCACCAGGACCCCGGTGCCTTCGTCTCGATCTCGGGCGGCGGTGTGCTGAAGAGTTCGAAGAACCAGGAGGCGGCGCAGAAGTTCCTGGCCTACGTCACTGGCAAGGACGGCCAAGCGGTGCTGCGCGACGGCACCTCGTTCGAGTACCCGGTTGCCTCGAAGGTGGCCGCCAATGAGAAACTGAAGCCGCTGTCGGAGCTGGATGCCCCGACCATCGACCCCGCGACGTTGAACAGTCCCAAGGTCGTCGAACTCATGCAAGAGGCAGGACTGCTCTGACCACCACCCCGGTGCTGGCGCCGTCGACCGGCGCACCCGACCTCCTCGCGACCCGGGCATCGCGGCCGATGGACCACCAACCGGTGACCATCGCTGCCGCGGTGCTCGTGGTCGCGTTGTGCCTGGTGCCGCTGGGGTTCATCGTCGCCGCCACCGTGGACGCGGGGCCCGCCCTCGTACGCCGCCTGGTCTGGCGCCCTCGGATCGGCGAGTTGCTGGTCAACACGCTCTCGCTGATGGTCGTCGTCGTGCCCGCCACGGTGCTGATCGGGGTCGGAGCGGCGCTGCTGGTGGAGCGGACCAGGGTGCCGGGCTGGTTGTCTGCGGCCTTCGTGGCCCCGCTCGCCGTGCCGGCCTTCGTGATGAGCTACGCCTGGGCGACGGTGTGGCCCTCCATCGCCGGTCTCGCCGGTGCGTCCCTGATCGCCACCCTCAGCTACTTCCCCTTCGTGTACCTGCCGGTGCTCGCCACCCTGCGGAGGCTCGACCCCTCGCTCGAGGAGTCCGGACGAGCCCTCGGGCTCACCCCGGGCGGCGTTCTGCGCCGGGTCGTCCTGCCCCAACTCCGCCTCCCCGTGCTGGGCGGTGCGCTGCTCGTTGCCCTGCACCTGCTCGCGGAGTACGGCGCGTTCGCGTTCGTCCGCTACGACACCTTCACCACGGCCATCTACGACCAGTTCCGTTCGACCTTCGCGGCTCCCGCGGCGTCGATGCTCGCCGGGGTGCTGGTGCTGCTCTGCCTGCTGGTGCTGGGCGGCGAGTCAGCCGTCCGGGGACGACAGCGTCACGCCCGCATCGGGTCGGGCGTGGCGCGCCGACAACGACGGATCGTGCTCGGCTGGTGGGCCCTGCCCGTGACCATCGCAGTGGCGGCCCTGCTCATCGCTGCACTCGGCGTTCCCGTCTGGTCGCTCGGTCACTGGTTGTCGGTGGGGGTGGCCCTCGACCCGGCCATCGTGAGCGCGCTGGGCAGCACCCTCGGGTTGGCCCTCGTCGGCGCGCTGGCGACCTGTCTCGCCGCCGGACCGATCGCCTGGCTGTCGGTTCGTCGTCCGGCGCGATGGTCGCGCGCCCTCGAGGGGCTGGCCTTCGTGTGCTCGTCCCTGCCCGGCATCGTCGTCGGCCTCGCCTTCGTCACGGTCGCGATCCGCTGGGTGCAGCCGCTCTACCAGACCGCCGCGTTGCTAATCGCCGCCTACGTGGTGCTCTTCCTGCCGCGCGCGGTCGCCAGCCTCCGGGCGGGAATGGCGCAGGTGCCGGTGGGGCTGGGCGAGGCGGCGCGTTCGCTCGGCCAGGGTCCCGTGAGGTCGCTGGTGCGCGTCTCGATCCCGCTGCTCGCCCCAGCCTTCGGCGCCGCCGCGTCAATGGCCTTCCTGGGCATTGCCGGTGAACTGACCGCCACTTTGCTGCTGTCGCCCACCGGCACCAGCACGCTGGCGACGCGATTCTGGTCGCTCTCGAGCGAACTGGACTACCCTGCCAGCGCGCCGTACGCGCTGTTGCTGATCGCGTTGTCGGTGCCGATGACCATCATCTTGTTCCGCCAGACCGGAGGAGACCGACCGTGAGCGAAGCGTCAACGACGGCGGCGCTCGAGGTGCGCGGGGTACGCGCCTCCTACGGTCCCACCGAGGTGCTGCACGGGGTTGACCTGTCGGTGCCCACGGGGGCAGTGCTGGCGGTCGTCGGACCCTCCGGCAGCGGGAAGACGACCCTGCTGCGGTGCATCGGAGGGTTCGAGCCACCCACTGCCGGTGAGGTCCGCATCCAGGGCACTCCCGTCTGCGGCCCTCTCTGGGTGCCGCCGCACAAGCGCTCGATCGGCTATGTCTCGCAGGACGGCGCCCTCTTCCCTCACCTGAGCGTCGGCGCGAACGTCGGTTTCGGGTTGCCCCGCCACGAGCGGACCACCGACCGGATCGCTGACCTGCTGGCGAAGGTCAACCTCTCCGCCGACCTGGCGTCACGTCGTCCTGACCAGTTGTCGGGTGGCCAGCAGCAGCGGGTCTCGTTGGCGCGGGCGTTGGCCCGGCGACCCGCCGTGATGCTGCTGGACGAACCGTTCTCGTCGCTCGACACCCACCTGCGCGAGGCCACCCGTGACCTGGTCGGCGAAGTGCTGCGGGGGGCCGGGGTCACCACCCTGTTGGTGACCCACGACCAGGAGGAGGCCTTGGCGTTCGCCGACCTGGTCGCCGTGCTCGACGGCGGCGAACTGCGCCAGGTCGGGGCACCGCAAGTGGTCTACGAACGCCCCGTCGACCTCGCCACGGCCCGTCTGCTCGGCTCAACCCTCGAACTGGATGCCATCGTCTCGGGCGGCATCGCCCAGACCGTGATCGGGCCAGTACCGGCACTGGGGGTGGACGAGGGGCGCGCCACGGTCATCGCCCGGCCCCACCAGGTGTCGGCTCGACTCGACATTCGCGGACGATGGGTGGTGCGCCAATTGGCCTTCCACGGTGACCACCGTCGACTGACCCTGGGCTCGGCCGATGGCTCGGTCGACCATGAACAGGCTGGGGGCGGTGCCACGTTCACGGTGTCGACCGACCAGCCGGTGCGGGTGGGCGACCGGATGTCGATCTCGCTGATCGGGCGAGCCCTGGTGGTTCCGGACAGCGGCCACCACGCAGCTTCGGTTGAGTAGGGAGCAAGGCGACCCGCCGAGTCAGCCGAGGGGTTCGGGCACCTGCTCGACGAAGCTGCCGCACCGCTCACGCAACTGTCCGAGGTGACCGTCCGGGTCGAATGCGTCCGCGAACAGGGTGTCGTCGGCGACGCAGCAGGCAGCACCGACCTTGTACCAACGGCCCAGGGCCCACGCCCCGAGACCACCACGGGGCACCAACTGCACCGAAGGCGGCAGCACGTGCTGGAGCGACTCGCCGTAGGCACCACCCATCACGTCGGCGGGCAGCACCTGCACCGCCGGGGCGCCGAGGTCACTGGCCGCCAGCAACTCGTTCGGGGTCAGGGCCGCGGGCAGCACCGTCACCCCCGCATCGATACCGGTGCGCACCAGTGCGGGGTTGGCATTGTTGGCCAGCACGAACGCCGGAGTCTGCGCCAGTGCGGGCTGCAGTTCGTCCGGGGAGACCACACCGTGCAGCCCGAACGCGAGCCGGGCACCGAAGACGGGCACCAGTTCGGCGAGCCAGTCCCGGTTGCCGTGGTGCAACGACACCGTCCGGAAACCGCGTTGGGCGAGGATCTCGAGCACGGCACCCACCCGCGGCAGGGACGAGGCCTCAGCCGGTCGCAGGGGAAGGGCGGCAACCAGCCGCGGCTCGGCCAAGCAGGCGGGCAACGCGTTCATGCGCCCATCATGCCAGTGGGCATCCAGCGTCCCGAACGCCGCTGACGGGGTGGGCGCGGCCCAGTGGTGGGTGCGCGCCCCCTATCTGCTGATGGCCGCAGGCGATGACTGCAGCAGGGCTCGGTGGAAGGTCTCGTCGCCGGTGAGTTCGGGATGGAACGAGACGCCGGTGATCGCCCCGGCCCGCACCCCGACCACCGAGTCGTCGCGCCGAGCCAGTACCTCAACTCCGCCACCCACTCGGACGACGACGGGGGCGCGGATGAAGGCCACCCGCACCGCGCCCAGCGCCGTGTCGAGGTCGACCTCTGCCGAGTCGACCTGTCGCCCCAGCGCATTGCGACGCACGCTCACGTCGAGCAGCCCCAGGGATTGCTGCCCCGGTGCGGGGTCGAGCACCTCGTCAGCGAGCAGCACCAATCCGGCGCAGGTGCCCAGGGTTGGCACTCCCGCGGCGATGGTCTCGCGCAGGGGTTCGGCCAGGTCATACAGGCGGAGCAGCCGGTCGATGGCCGACGACTCCCCACCGGGCAGCACCAAGCTGTCGACCCGCGGGCCGTCCGCACCCCTCAGGTCGCGCTCGGATCGGATCGGCACGGTGGTGGCACCCAGGTGTTCCAGCAGCAGACGGTGCTCGCGCACCCCGCCCTGCAGGGCCAGCACCCCGACGGTCGTCACGACCGTCACCAACCCCGCTCGGCCAGGCGGTGGGGTGCGGGCAGGTCGGCGACGTTGATGCCGACCATGGCCTCCCCCAGTCCGCGGGAGGCCTCGGTGACCACGGCGGCGTCGTCGAAGAAGGCAGTGGCCTTGACGATGGCGGCCGCACGCGCAGCCGGGTTGCCCGACTTGAAGATGCCCGATCCCACGAACACCCCGTCGGCGCCCAGTTGCATCATCAGCGCGGCATCGGCGGGGGTGGCCACTCCCCCGGCAGTGAACAGCACCACCGGCAGGCGTCCGGATGAGGCCACCTCGCGGACGAGGTCGATCGGCGCCTGCAGGTTCTTCGCCGCCAGGTACAGCTCCTCGGGGGCGGTCTCGGCGAGCGCCTTCAACTCGGCGATCTCGCGACGGATGGTGCGGATGTGCTTCGTGGCCTCCGACACGTCGCCCGTGCCGGCCTCGCCCTTGGACCGGATCATCGCCGCTCCCTCAGCGATCCTGCGCAGCGCCTCGCCCAGATTGGTGGCGCCACAGACGAACGGCACGGTGAAGGCGTGCTTGTCGATGTGGTGAGCGTAGTCGGCCGGCGAGAGCACCTCCGACTCGTCGATGTAGTCGACCTCGAGGTGCTGCAGCACCTGCGCCTCGACGGTGTGCCCGATCCTCACCTTGGCCATCACCGGGATGGACACGGCCTCGACAATCGCCTCCACCAGATCGGGGTCGCTCATCCTGGCCACCCCACCCTGCGCGCGGATGTCGGCCGGCACGCGCTCGAGGGCCATCACTGCGACGGCGCCGGCGTCCTCGGCGATACGCGCCTGGTCGGGGGTGACGACGTCCATGATGACGCCCCCCTTGAGCATGTCGGCGAGGCCGCGCTTGACGAGAGGTGAGCCGGTGACGGTCTGCATGGAGTTCATGGACCGATCATCTCCGCGAAAGTGGACCATCACCAGATCCAGAAGTGATCCATGTTGGTGGACCAGTATTGGGTCCGCCAGTAATCTGGTGCCCATGCGAACGACCCGCGAGGTGAGCCTTCCGCTGGTCCTCGACCGGACTGACGTCGAGCCACTGCCCGCCCAGCTGGCCCGCCAGCTGCGTCAACTGCTGGGCCAAGGGGTGCTGGTGCCGGGAGATCCCCTGCCGTCCACCCGGTCCCTCGCGGCCCAGATCGGCACGTCACGGGGCACGGTCGTCGCGGCCTACGAGCAGCTGATGGCCGAGGGGTACGTGAGCGCCGCGGCCGGGAGCGCCACGGTGGTGAACCCACAGCTGCGCCGCGTTCGCCCCTCGCTGGCGGCCGGCCGCAGGCAGGGCCAGGAACCCGCTCCCCCCGCCCTGGACCTCACCCCCGGCAGGCCGTGGCCCGGTGAGGTGGTGGGGCGGGCGTGGACCTCGGCGTGGCGACAGGCCTCGACCGCTCCGGTGCTGGCATCGGTTCCGGCCTTGGGGCTGCCAGAGCTGAGACAGGCCTGGTCGGAGCACCTGCGGCGGATGCGGGCCGTCGTCCGCGACCCCGGCCACGTCGTGGTCACCGGCGGCGGACGCGAGGGTCTGGCCCTGCTGCTGCTGTCGCTCGGGGCGCTCAACCTGGGGTCACTGAAGCCGGGGTCGCAGTCGCCGGGATCGTCGGGGTCGGCTTCACCGGCGGCGGGCTCGTCCACCACTGGCCCACGGAGTGGACGACCGCTGCGGGTGTCCGTCGAGGAGCCGGGCTACCCCTCCCTGCGCCGGGTGCCGGCGCGACTGGGGGCCGAGCTGGTCGGCCTGCCGGTCGACGAGAACGGGGTGGTCACCACCGACCTTCCCACAGGCACCGCCGCCCCGGACGTGCTGGTGGTCACCCCAAGTCACCAGTACCCGCTGGGCGGCTCACTGCCGATCGACCGGCGGCAGCGACTGCTCGACTGGGCCAGGGCCGAACAGGTCGTGGTGGTCGAGGACGACTACGACTCCGAACTGCGCTACACCTCCGAACCCCTGCCCGCCCTGGCCTCCCTCGACGACCCGGACGACGGCACCGTGGTCCTGCTCAGCACCCTCTCGAAGACCCTCACCCCCACCTTGGCGTTGGGCTTCCTGGCCCTGCCGACCCGACTGTTGGAACCGGTCCTCGAGGCCCGGCTCGACCTCGGCCAACCGGTCAGCCTGGTGACCCAACGCGCACTGGCGAACTACCTCACCTCGGGGGCCCTGCGGCAGCACACCCAGCGCATGCGACGCCGGTACCGCAGCCGGCGCACCCAGGTCGTTGCCGCGCTGTCGAAGCTGCCGGGTGTGACGGTCTACCCGATGGACGGCGGACTCCACGCGGTCGTCGAGACCGCTCGTCCCGAGGCCGAAGTGGTGGCGCAGCTGGTCCAAGCCGGGGTCAAGGTCAGCCCCCTCTCGGAGTACTGGTCGGGGGGAGGGAACCGCTCGGGGCTCGTGTTCGGCTTCGGCGCACTCGACGAGGACGAGCTGACCAGGGCGCTCACCGAGATCGCTCGAGCCGCCTCGTCGCGATGACTGTCGACAGCACTCAGGACGACCGGGGCACCCGACCTCGCCCACGGCTTCCCGCGCGGGGGATAGCCTCGAGGCAGGACACGTGACCACCACCGACGAGCCGTTGCCCACGACAGGGGGAGACCATGAAACTCGAATCGACCGCCATCCCGGCCGACACGGCCATCCAGCTGAAGTACGCCGAGCAGGGAGCCGGCGGACAGAACGTCATTCCCGACCTGCGCTGGAGCGAGGCACCCGACGGCACCGAGTCGTTCGCCGTCACCATCTACGACCCGGACGCCCCCACCGGTTCCGGGTGGTGGCACTGGGTGGTCGTCGACATTCCCGGCACGCTGAGCGGCATCGACGAGGGTGGGCCGCTGCCTGCCGGAGCCCGGGCCTGGGTGAACGACTACGGCTACGTGGGGTACGGAGGCGCGTGCCCCCCGCCCGGACCGGCGCACCGCTACGTGCACACGGTGTACGCCCTGCCGAGGGCGCACCTCGACGTTCCTGACGGTGCCACCTCGGCGCAGGTGCGGTTCACGATCCTCGCGCAAGCGCTCGACCAGGCCAGCTTCACGGCCACCTTCGCCCAGCCCGAGTGAGGTCGGGTTCCGCCACCCCCACCGCCCCGCCGCCAGTCGGGGCGGTGTGGTTCGTCGCCTGCCGGCGCTCCGCGGTCCACGGTTGCCTGGTGGTGCTGGCCTGCCTGTTCTCGCTCGCGACCGGTGTGGTCGGCGCCACACCTGCGCACGCAGTGCCCACCGCGTGGACCGACCGAGTGCAACCCTCGTCCGCTGCCGGCCAGCAGGCCTGCGCCGACTTCGTGTTCATCGGGGTGAGGGGTTCGGGCGAGTCCCCCGGCTACGGCCCGACCGTCACCCGCGTGCGTGACGGTTTGGCGTCCCGATGGACGAAGGGAACCGTGCGCCAACTGTGGCTCGAGTACCCGGCGAGCGACCCCCACACCTTGGCGAACGTACCGATGCAGTCGCTGCTGCTCGACCAGCCGATGCCCACCACCGAGTACTTCACCTCGGCCGAGACGGGTGCGAAGAACTTGGCGACGGTGCTGGCCGATTCCGCCAACCGCTGCCCCGCCGAGCGGACGATCCTGGCCGGCTACTCGCAGGGAGCCCAGGTGATCACCTCGGCGCTGGATGCAGTCCCCCAGGCCCCGTCGAGGTTGGCGGCGGCGATCCTGATCGGCAACCCGAGTCACTATCCGGGGCAGAGCGTCCGCGAACTGTCTGGGTCGGCGTCACAGAACGCCATCGGTCTTGGAGCGATGCTCGCCCTGCTGCGCGAACAGGCCCGTCGCGGTGGCGAGACCAACCGCGACCAGGCGGTGCGGAATCTCATCCAGACCACCATCAACCTCTACGAGGGCAAGATCGACACGGCCGCGATCCGGGCCGCCATGGTGGGCCAGCAGGCCGAGATCCCGCCCGGCGCCTACCAGGCCACCTATTCGGTGTGCCAGAGCGGCGACCTCGTGTGCGACGCAGGTCCCTCGATGGCACAGGTGATGCTGCAGAACACGACCCTCGACTCCGAGATCAGCCGTACCCGACCGATCCACTCGGGCTACACACCGCAGGTGCTGGAGGCGACGCTGGCCCAGGCCAGTGTGGCCATCGCTGAGCTCCCACCCCTCGCCGTACCCGCGCCCAGTTCCTCGGCGTCCGCCCCCGACGGCGGACGGCACCCGAACGGTCAGCAGCCAGCCCCCGTGACGACCACCACGGTCGATCGACAGTGGGGACTGGTGCTGGTGGCGGTGGGCAGCGCCCTGCCCCTGCTGGTGGTCGCCTACCTGATGGGGCACCGGCACGGACGAGGGCGGGGGAGGTCGGACGTCACCGACGGTTCCGCCGAAGCGTCACCCGAGCATGCCCGCATGGAGTGAGTGAGTCGGGCGGAGGGTCGGTTTCGGGCTAGGGTGAGCGGCGATTTTGTCCGCTCCCCACCCCCACGGAGACCGCATGACCATCGAAGCGCCGGTCGAGACCAGACCCAACCGTTACGCCCTCAAGGCCCTGCTCGCCTCGAGCGTCGGCTACGCCATGGACGGGTTCGACCTGCTCATCCTCAGCTTCTCGCTGGGTGCCATCGCCGCCCACTTCACCCTGTCGCCGGGTGAATCGGGCATGTTGGCGACCGTCACCCTGATTGGTGCCGTGCTCGGCGGTGCGATCGGCGGGGTGCTCTCCGACCGGATCGGCAGGGTCAGGGTGCTGACCGTCTCGATCCTCGTGTTCGCCGTCTTCACCGCCGCCACTGGCCTGTCGCCGAGCCACGGATGGCTGCTGTTCTTCCGCTTCCTGGCCGGTGTGGGTCTGGGCGCTGAGTACGGGGTCGGCATGACCTTGGCGACCGAGGCGTGGCCCTCCAAGTGGCGCGCCCGGGCGGCGTCCTTCGTCGCCGTCGGCTGGCAGGTGGGGGTGCTGCTCGCGGCCGGGGTCTCGGCGTGGGCCCTCAGCCACCCCTCGATCGGCTGGCGCGGACTGTTCCTGATCGGCGCGATCCCGGCCGTGTTGGCGTTCTTCACCCGCCGTCACATCGACGAGCCCGAGATGTTCACCCGCATGGAGCGGTCGAAGAACCCCGTGCGCGAACTGTTCTCGACCGCCACGCGCATCAAGCATTCGGTGGCCGTGATGGTGCTCACCTCGGTGCAGAACTTCGGCTACTACGGACTGATGCTGTGGCTGCCGAGCTACCTGTCCAAGCAGCACGGCTTCTCGATCAACAAGTCGGCCCTGTGGACGGCCGTCACGGTGCTCGGGATGATCATCGGCATCCTCATCTTCGGCGTGCTGGCCGACAGGGTCGGACGACGCCCGATGTTCCTCGCCTACCAGGTCGGCGCGGCCGTCTCGGTGGTCGTGTTCAGCCGCTTGGACGACCCGATCGCGATGCTCATCGGCGGTGCCGTGATGGGCGCCTTCGTCAACGGCATGATGGGCGGCTACGGAGCCCTGACCGCCGAACTGTTCCCCACCCACGCCCGCGGCACGGCGCAGAACCTGCTGTTCAATGTCGGACGAGGCATCGGCGGTTTCGCGCCGTGGCTGATCGGGCTCGTGGTGGGCTGGCGCGGCTTTGCGTTCGCGATCGCCATGTTGGCCGCCATCTACGTGATCGACCTGGTGGTCACGCTGGCTCTCGTCCCCGAACGCAAGGGCGTCGAACTCGACGGTGTCGGTGAGGCCTCCGTCCCCATCTGAGCTGGCGCCCGGGCCCCGCGACGTGACGTTCGGGCACGTCCGCGGGGCGCACCTGCTTGAGTAGTGCCATGAGCGCCCGACCGATTCCCCAGCACCGACTGGTGCTGATTCGCCATGGCAAGACCGAGTGGTCGGAGGCCATGAAGCACACCGGCCTGACCGATGTGCCCCTCCTGCCCAAGGGCGAGCGCTTGGCCGCCGAGATCGCCCCCCAGTTGGGTGGTTTCGAGTTCTCGATGGTGCTCACCTCTCCCCTGCAGCGGGCTCGCAGGACGGCCGAACTGGCCGGATTGGGCGACAACGAGGTCGACCAGAACCTCGTCGAGTGGGACTACGGCGGCTACGAGGGACGGACGACCGCCGAGATCCGCGAGGAGCTCGGTTACGACTGGAACGTGTGGGACGACGGCGTGGTCACGGGCGAGACGCCCGGCGAGACGATCGAACAGGTCTCGGCCCGCGCCCGCTCGGTGATCGACCGGGTGCTACCGGCCCTGCAGGACGGTGACGTGGCCCTGGTGGCCCACGGTCACCTGCTGCGGGTGCTGGCCTCGGTGTGGTTGCGGACCGAGCCGCGCTTCGGAGCCCAGCTGATCCTGGACGCCGGCGGGCTGTGCGTGCTCGGCTACGAGCGCCACAACCCGGCGATCCTCCACTGGAACTGGCTGCCGCTGGCCGAGGCGAGCCAGAGCGAGTGACTCGGGCGAGGCCTCTGCTGGGGAGCTCTGCTCGATGTGCGTCGTCCAAGTTGCCCGTGCTAGTCTTCTCGGGCTGGAGCGATCCGGCGATGCGCGAGTGGCGGAATGGCAGACGCGCTGGCTTCAGGTGCCAGTGTCCCTTGGGACGTGGAGGTTCAACTCCTCTCTCGCGCACGAACATGGCTCTGACTACGTAGTGGTCAGGGCCATTCTTCGTTTATTGGCCCTGCGCAACCCCTGCCGGGCGCCGGCGTAGAGGCCACGTCGCCCCCGTCCCGCGCGGTTGCCCCAGCACCGTGGGAGTTGCGCGCCTTCCGCGCGGTTGCCCGCGTACCGTCCGAGTTGCCCTCGCGCCGCGCAGTTGCCCTCGTCCAGGGATGGGGCAAGTGAGCCGTCCCGGGGCAGATGGGACGACATGGGGGCAGGTACGGCCTCCCGACGGTCTGGGGTGGCGGGTCACCCAAAGCAGCCGATCGGACGGACAAGTGTGGCGATGGCCGTCCACCGTCGGGAAGGTCCAGCGGCTCAACATGCCGCCGCGTCGATGCCTGGGACGACCTAGCCCCGATTCCCCGACACCAGCGATCGGAGCGTGCGAGCGTTCCGCACCGCGTTCCCGCCCCCGTCGTTGTTGAAGTAGGCGTAGACGTCCCGACCTTGGGACTCCCACTCGGCGATCCGGTCGGCCCACCACCTCAGGTCATCGTCGGAGTAGGACCCCCCGTAGAGCGCGTGCTCGTCCGGGCCGTGGAGCCGCACGTAGACCGTCGGGGCCGTGGCCCGCAGAATGCACGGCAGACCGGCACCCGACATCACCACATAGGCCGACTGGTGTCGCTCCAGCAGCGCGAACACCTCGTCACACACCCACGAGGGGTGGCGGAACTCCACGGCTGAAGGCACCCACCACGGGAGCAGTCCGAGGAAGTACTCGAGCCTGGCGTCGTCGCGCTCCATCCCGGGCGGCAACTGGACGAGCAACTGTCCCCGCTTGTCATAGAGCCGATCCCAGGCGGCCGAGATCCGTCCCGTCCAGTACTCAGGTGAGTAGAGCTTGCGGGCGTGGGTGAGCGCACGCGGCGCCTTCACCGACATCCGGAAGCCCTCCGGGAGGCGACGCTGCCAGGAGCTGAAGGTCACGTCCCGGGGCCATCGGTAGAAACTCGCGTTCAGCTCGACGGTGTCGAACTCCGCGGCGTACCGCGAGAGTCGGTCGGCGGGAGAACAGCCGTGATAGAGGACGTCCTGCCAGTGGTCGTACGACCACCCGGATGTCCCGATCCACGTGCCCATGGGCAGCCACCCCTTCCCACAGTCGCCACGATCCAGAATGCCCTTGGCGCTCGGCGGCCGGTTCGGTTCCCGGGCACGGCCTCTCGTCCCAGCACGATCGTATGGCCGGTGTCCTCACGGCGGGCCAGGTCGGGCTGGACGGGCGGCGCGAATGGCGGCCGCCACGCAGCTGCGGTTGACGCACCCGCAGTGACGGGCTGCCGCGCACTTGCCCTCGTCCCGTGCGTGTTGCCCGCGTCCGGCGCAGTTGCCCTGCCCCTGGTTGGGGGCAGGTGTGCGCTTCGCGGGCAGGTAGTGCAGGACTGGGGCAGGTGTGCGCTTCGCGGGCAGGCGGTGCAGGACGAGGGTAGGTGTGTGTTTCGAGGGCAGCCACGCACCGCCGCGTCCCCTGCGATCACGCGAGGGACATCGACTCCGACGAGGACGGCTTGCTCCCGAGCAACCACGCGAGTGCCGCGAGGCTCACGAGCACGACCACCGACACCATCAGCGCGGGAGCCAGCACGGACGGGAAGCCCGCCGCGGCCATCCATCCCATGGCGGCGACGATGCTGGCGCCCATGAGCGCCGAGAAGCACAGCCATGGCGCCGCCCAGAAGAGTCCGTGGTGACGCCCTTGAAGGGTCGCGACTCCTGCGACGACCAGGGCGGGCAGAACCACGGAGAGGTCGATGACGTGAACAGGGTTCACCATCAGGCCTGCCTCCTTGAGCGTTGCCGGCACCGTCCCCGATAGCAGTGCTGGCACCAGGTCGCTGAGCCACAGCAACGCGAAGACCACCCCGATCGCGATCAGGGTGACAGCGGGGAAACTCCGTCGTCCGCGGCTCGGGAGGACCGTGTCGCCCCCAAGTCCCGGCACGGTGAGGATGACCCCCCAGGAGCACACACCCAGGATCGCCACGTAGACGAGGAACAGCGCGTTCAGGTGAACCGCGACGCCATAGACGATGTACGCGTAGATCAGGTAGAGCATGGCTCCGAGCCAGATCGACGCAGCCCTCGCGGACGCCCGGCGGTGATGGCGAAGTGCCGCCACCAGCAGGACCACCACGGCGATGAGGTTCCCGACGTCCTGCCCCTTCGCCTGCAGCGCCCAGTTGCGGGTCTCATCCGCGTAGGGAGCTGGGTGGAACAAGCCCATCAGGCTGGCGAGAAGCACGAGAGGGACGATCACTGAGGTCCACACCACGAGTCGTGGTCTGCGCCCAACGCTGGGGGTCATGCGCGTCACGCTATCCGGCCGGTCCCGGGCGCTATGGGCACCCCCGGCATTGTCGCGGCCGTGGCGGTAGGTGGTCCCGATGCGACCGCTTTGCTCTCCATCAATCGAGCACCGAGCCACTGACCACTCTCAGGTCCGCGAAGTAGGCCTCGGTGCCGATGTCGACGAACAGCCCCACTGCGCCCATCCCCCATCTCCCATGCGTCGTGACCTCGAGCACGGGGACCCCGTCAACGGTCACCCGACACCGCTCGCCCTGCACGTCCAGCCTCAGGTGCAGCCACTGGTCCGGTCCGATCTCGGCCCCGGCCTCGTAACGGCCGTCGGGGTAGGCCTCGCGCAGCCTGTCGAAGGTCCATTCGGGGTAGCTGAAGTGCTGTACGGCACGACGGTCCCGAGGCGGGGGTGGGTTCGTCCGCAGACCGTTGAGGGGTCGCACGTAGACACAGTCGAAGTGATCACGCCGCGGACTGATCCGGTAGGCGACACCTGCGAAACCTCTCGCATAGTCGGGGGCCAACCGATGGAGACCACTGCGAATGTCGACCTCAATGGTGCCGTCGGCGAAAGCTACCGGCAATTCCAGGAAGGTCGGGGCATCGATGTAGTCCCTGCCAGGCACTCCGTGCAGGGAGACCTCATCCGTCAACGAGATCCGCAAGGCGCCGCGTCCCTCCACGGTCGCGGCGACGGCTGAGACTGAGTGCGCGCGGGCACCCTTGGGCACACCGTCGAGGCGGTGGACGAATTCACTGGTCATGGTTGCTCGTCCTCCGAGTCAGGAGCGTGAAGCTGGCCACACGAGGGGTGTACATGTCGGTGGCGAACGGAGGTACGGCCGTCTGTAGGGCGATGGTGCCGATCAGTGTGGCGGTGACCGGCACCAGACCCACCTGTGCCCGGTGGCCGGCCGGGACGACGTCGAGGCTCATCGGGGCAGGTCCTCGGTCCGGGTGACGACCACGAGTTTGCCGCGGGCCTGATTGGCCTCCATCACCTCGTGGGCCCGCCTGATCTCGTCGAGACCGAACACCTGCCCGAGGGGAAGCCGCACCCGACCGTCGGCGACATCGTCCAGGAAGTCCTGCAACACCTCTGCGGGCAGGTCGGCCGCGTCGCCGGAGTAGGCGGTGAGCCGCACCCCCGCCGGCAGGTAGTCGATGGGGTAGAAGTCGGGCACCGTCCACTGGTGGGAGAGCATGCCGGTGAGGCAGACCGTCCCGTGCACTGCGGTCGCTCGCAGGGTGTCGGGCAAAGTCCCGGTTCCCACCAGCTCGATGGCTCCGTCGACCCCCG
Source organism: Aestuariimicrobium sp. T2.26MG-19.2B (assembly GCF_950101875.1). NCBI lineage: Bacteria > Bacillati > Actinomycetota > Actinomycetes > Propionibacteriales > Propionibacteriaceae > Aestuariimicrobium > Aestuariimicrobium sp. T2.26MG-19.2B. The sequence continues at coordinate 746,453 of NZ_CATNLW010000001.1, forward strand.
CCGGAATGATCCGGCGAACCTGGTCGGAGACGTGGCCATCGTCCACCAGCACGTGGTCGACCCCCAAGCGGGTGAGCGACTCGGCCTTGCCCGGGTCCCGGGTGGTCGCGATCACCGTCAGCCCCCACCGGTGGGCCAGTACGGCCGCGGCCATCCCCACCGAGGACGTGCCGCCCCGCACCAGCAGGGTCTGGCCCGGACGCGCGTCGACACCCACCGTCAAGGAGCCATGGGCGGTCTGCAGCATCTCGGGGACAGCGCCCAGCACCGACCACGGCAGGGAGGAGGAGAAGCCGATCACCTGGGAGACAGGGACGCAGGTGTACTCGGCGTAGCCCCCGTCGATCGTCCGGCCCATTCCGCCCATCAGGGTGACCACCTGCTGGCCCGGTCTGAACTCCCCACCGGGAGCGGCCGCCACGACTCCGGTGGCCTCGATGCCCAGCACCCGGGGGTAGGTGACCGCGTCCCCCGAGAAGCCGAGCCGGGTCAACAGTTCGGAGCGGTTGAGCCCGAAGGCCATCACCCGGATCAGCACCTCACCGGCCCGCGGGGAGGGGATCGGGAGGTCGCGCACCTCAAGGTTCGACACCGGCCCGGGGGCGGTGAGCACGACTGCTCGCATCAGTTCGTCCATGGTGCGACCCTTCCGCTGGATCCCTCCAGCATCTCGGTGAGCCACGCGCGTTCGGCGCGACTGGTGGCCCGGGCAGAGACCAGGATCCCCCGCCGGTACGGGTCGTCGAGTTCGTCGGCCCGGAGAGGATGATCCCCGTCGTAGAAGAAGCCAGCGGGCTCGGACAGGAATTGCAGCCGGCGGCGCAGCACCTCGTCGCGTTCGGTGGGCTCGGGCAGCAGTGACAGGAAGGCGAGCACCACCATGAAGCGGTGTCCGTCGGTGATGTCGTGGCCGCCGGCTTCCCGCAGCCGTTGCCGCAGGGAGTCGCGTCCCACCTCGGTTAGGTTCAACATCCGCTTGGCAGCGCCGGCCCGACCGGGAGCGGAGTCGGATCGGACGAGTCCTTGGGCCACCAGTCTTGAGATGGCGGGATACAGGGTGCCGTCACTGATCGCGCGGGCGTGCCCGTGCAACTGCTCCATCCGCTCCCGCAGCCGGTAGCCGTGAAGCGGGCCCTCGGCGAGGAACCCGAGGATCATCAACTCGATCACGGTCGCATCCTATACCTCGAATCGATGCATGTCGGAGTCAGGGGGCCTCCCTCCCGCCGCGCCCGACGTACGACCGAGCACCCACCTCGTAGGGTGGCGTCATGCCCACCGACGAGCCCGACCCACCGATCAACCCGGTGGTCAGCGCCGTCCTGGGACTCTTCGCCGCCCCGCGGCTCAACATGCGTGAGGACTACCGCCGCGTGCGGCTCGTCCAGCGACTGGCGGCCGGACCGACGGGACGGTTCCACACCCTCGACCAGTCCATCCGGGCCACAGACGGCCACGAGATCCCGGTGCGGGTGTTCCTGCCCAAGCAGCGCACCCACGATGACGTGCTCGTCTTCTTCCACGGGGGCGGTTGGGTGGTCGGCAACATCGACAGCTACACCCCCGCCTGTGCGGCCCTGGCCGATGCGACCGGGCGGCTGGTGCTCTCGGTTGACTACCGACTCGCCCCCGAACACCCCTTCCCGCAGGGGTTCGAGGACTGCCTCCGCGTGACCGACGTGCTGGCTCGTTCACCCCAGACCCTCGATCTTGACGACGCCGGCGGCATCACGCTGATCGGCGACTCCGCGGGCGGCAACCTCGCGGCGGCCGTCAGCCTGCGGTTGGCGGAGCGCGGGTGCCCGATGCCCAGCCGCCAGATCCTGTTGTACCCGGCGACCTGGTACGACCACGACCCGCTCACCTCACCCTACGAGTCGGTGCGCACCTACGGCAGCGGGCTTCGCCTCACGTCGACCGAACTGCGCGACTACATGGCCCTCTACCAACCCGACCCCGAGGCCCGCCGCACCCCGCTGATCGCTCCCCTGCTGGCCAGCGACCTGAGCGGGCAACCGTCCACCCTGGTGGTGACGGCCGAACTCGACCTGCTGCGGGATGAGGGCGAGGCCTACGCCCAGCGCCTTCAGGAGGCCGGCACCTTCGTCCGACTCGAACGGCTCCCGGGTGCCCTGCACGGGTTCATGACACTGCCGCGGTTCGCCCGTCCGGTCGTGCGGCTGCACGAACTGGTCAACGAGTTCCTCGAAGAGACCGACCACGCTCCCCGCGTCACCGAGCACCGGAGCGTGCCGTGAGTGATCGTCGCGCCTGGGTGCGTCTCGACAACGCCTCGAACATCTTCCTGGCCGCCATGAGCGATGTCGACACCAAGGTCTTCCGCATCAGCGCCGAACTCGACGACGTCGTCGACCCGGTGCTGCTGCAGCAGGCCCTCGAGATCGTCTACGACCAGTACGTGCTCTACCACTCCGTGCTGCGGCGAGGCGTGTTCTGGTACTACCTCGAGGAGAGCGAGCTGCGTCCCGAGGTCACCGACGACGTCCTGCCACCCTGCGACCACCTGTACCACTTCGACCGCCACAACCTGCTGTTCCGGGTGATGCACCACGACCGGCGGATCATCCTCGAGGTGCTGCACGCCCTCACTGACGGCACCGGCGCCTCCTGGGTGCTGCACGACCTGGTCCGCGAGTACGTACGGCTGCGACACCCCGAGGAATGGGGCGAGAGCCCGCTCGACGGCGGGCAGCCCGGAGCGCCGGCCCTGCCCACCCGCGTGAAGCACGGCCTCGACCCCGACAGCTTCGGCGCCTTCCACCCGCGCCAACCCCGGCAGTTCGCCGTCGCAGCCGAACCCGCCCCGCTGCAGGCCGAGGGCGCGGTCGAGGGTTCCGCCCCGGCCGCGGTCGCCGCCGCCACGCCACCGCGCCACCTGGTGGCCCATGACCTCTTTCGCCGCGGTCGTCGACGGGTCCATCGGGTGCGCGGGCACCTCAACCCCGACCACCGCACCCGCATCATCGAACTCACCATGCCCGTCGGCCAGGTGCTGCCCCTGGCCCGAGCCCAGGGGGTGTCGCTGACGGTCTACCTGACGGCCCTGTTCCTGCACGCCATCCGAGACGTGGACGCCGAGACGGCGGCCGGTCGGACGATGGCCGTGTCGGTGCCGGTCGACCTGCGCCAACGCTTCGGGTCGCGGTCGGCGCGCAACTTCTTCGCCACCACCCGACTGGAGCACTGCCAGAGTGATGACAGCTTCGACGCCATGTGCACCTCGCTCGCCCGCCAACTCGCCGAGCAGACCACACCCGCCGCGCTCGAGGCGAAGCTGCGCAAGCTGATCGGGTTCGAACACCATCCGATCGGACGAGTGCTGCCGCGCCCCCTCAAGGACCTGGTGCTGGGAGCGGTGAACCGGCTCAACAACCGCAACCTCACCGTGGCGATGACCAACATCGGACGGGTCAGCTTCCCCGACCCCGTCGACGCCCACGTGGGTGCCGTGCACCTGGCCGTGTCGGCGGCCCGTCCGCAGTTCTCGATGGCGAGTCACGGCGACCTGCTGACGGTCGACTTCACCTCGCCCTTCACCGAGACCGCGCACCAGACAGCCTTCGTCCGCGAACTGACCGAGCGCGGGGTGCAGGTGACCGTGGCAGCGGTGAAGGTCACCGCCGATGAACTGGCCGCGGTGGCCCCATGAACCGCTGCCCCGCCTGCCGGGTCGACGTGAGGGGTGGGTGGACGACCTGCCCGCTCTGCCGCGGACCGATCGTCGGCGAGGGTGCCCCGGCACCCGCCCCGTGGCCGGACGTGCCGCTGCGCTTCGACAGGCGGGTGTGGTTGAAGGTGGTCGGGCTGGTCTCGTTGGTCGTCATCGCGGGCACCCTGGGCACGGTCGTGTTCATCCCCGTGCCGTGGGTGCGGCTGATGGTCATGGGCCTCGCCGCCCTGTGGCTGGTTGCCCTGATCACGGTGCGCAAACGACGCAACATCGCCAAGACGATCGTCTACCTGGTGGTTGCTGCCTGCGGCCTCTGCGTCTACGCCGACTTCATGAGCGGGTGGCGCGCCTGGTCGACCACCTTCGTCATACCGATCATCTGCGCGGTCTCGATCATCGCCCTGCTCGTGGCCGTCCGGATCGCCAGGATGCGCCCACCGGACTACCTCGTGTACTCGTGGCTGACACTGCTGTTCAGCGTGGTGCCCGCCCTCTTCCTCGCCTTCGGCTGGGTGCACCACACCCTGCCCTCGTGGATCTCGGTCGCCATGGGATTCCTGATGCTGGTGTGGATGCAGGTCTTCCACGGGGCAGACATCCAGCACGAGGTGCGCAAGCGCCTGCACGTGTGACCCCGTCCGTGCCCGGGCAGGGATGCTGGCCGTCGCTCACCCACGGCGCGCGGCCCGCACCCGCCCGCACAGGCCGTAGGATCCCCTGAAGGTGGGCTGACCCGGCCGAGTGCGAGCAGACCATCCAGCACCCATCCCAGTGACCCGAAGGAACAGGCGACAGTGGTGACCCAGTTGACCATCGACCCGACCGCGATCCCGGGGCTGCTGGTGGTGAACCTGCCCGTGCACGGTGACGCCCGCGGCTGGTTCAAGGAGAACTGGCAGCGGCAGAAGATGACCGCACTCGGGCTGCCCGACTTCGGCCCGGTGCAGCAGAACGTGTCGTTCAATGCCTCCCGGGGCGCCACCCGCGGTGTGCACGCCGAACCGTGGGACAAGTTGGTCAGTGTCGCCACCGGTCGGGTCTTCGGCGCCTGGGTCGACCTGCGCCCCGGCGACCACTTCGGCACCACGGTGACGGTGGAACTGGGCCCCGAGACCGCGATCTTCGTGCCGCGCGGCGTGGGCAACTCCTACCAGGCCCTCGAGGACGCAACCACCTACGCCTACCTGGTCAACGACCACTGGAGCGCCGAGGCACGCGAGCGCTACACCTACGTCAACCTGTTCGACCCCGACCTCGGCATCAACTGGCCGATCCCCCGCGAGCAGTGCGAGGTCTCGGCCGCGGATGCCAACCATCCGCCGCTGGCCGAGGTCACCCCGATGGCACCCCCAGCCGTCGACAGCCGGTCCACCGTCATCCTGGGTGCCGACGGTCAGCTCGGACGAGCGCTGGTGCGGCTGCTCCCCCACGCCACCGCCCTCACCCGCGATGACCTCGACCTGCTCGACCCCGCCGCGATCGACGCCTTCGATGTCACCGGCGTCGAGACCATCATCAACGCCGCGGCCCACACCGCCGTCGACGATGCCGAGACCACCACCGGGCGCCGCACCGCCTGGGCCCTCAACGCGACAGCCGTGGCCCACCTCGCCGGGTTGTGCCGTCGGCACCGGCTCGGGTTCGTCCAGGTGTCGTCCGACTACGTCTTCGACGGCACCCACGAGGTGCACGAGGTGGACGAACCCTTCGCTCCCCTGGGGGTGTACGGGCAGACCAAGGCCGCGGGTGACCTGCTGGCCGCCACCGTCGACCGGCACTGGATCGTGCGCACCAGCTGGGTGATCGGGGAGGGCCGGAACTTCGTCGACACCATGGCCTCGCTGGCCGCACGCGGGGTGAGCCCCCGGGTGGTCGACGACCAGTTCGGACGACTCACCTTCGCCACCGACCTGGCGGCCGGGATCGTCCACCTGCTCACCTCACAGGCGGAGCCGGGGACCTACCACCTGACCAACTCCGGCCCCGTGACCAGTTGGGCCCAGATCGCCGCCCGAGTGTTCGAACTGTGTGGACGGGACCCGAAGGACGTCACCGGAGTCAGCACCGAGGAGTACACCGCCGGCACGGGAGCGGCGCCACGCCCCACCCACAGCACGCTGTCGCTCGAACGCCTCAGTGCGACCGGGTTCATGCCTGTGTCGGCCGACTCCCGGCTGGTGGAGCACCTCGAACGGATCAGCCCACCCGCGCCCAGGAGTTGACCGCCGCCGCGCAGGCCTCGGGCTCGGTGACGGTGACGCAGACGGGCCGTCCACCGGCTCGTTGCACCCAGACAGCGGCTCCGCGGGAGGTGACCAGACCGAGGCCACGAGGCCCGAAGCGGATGCCCCAGCCGCCGAAGTCGCGCATGGGCTCCACGTGGTCGACCTCGGCCGACTCGATCTGCTCCAGGGGCACGTTCAGCCAGGTCAGGCGCCCGCCCGTGGCGCGCAGCCCCCGCTCGTCGACGGTGACCTCGCACTTCAGCATGGTCAACAGCAGCCCCATCACCAGCATCAGGATGAGCATGAACACCACCAGTCCCCAGACGCGGTAGACAGCGGCGTAGGCGAGCAGCACCGCGGTGGGAGCCATGCCCACCAGGGGTAGCACGTACACGGCCGTACCGGTACGCGTGAGCCCCGACCAGGGCATGGGGGGGACGCTGGCGTCCCCGGCTGCGGGGGTCGGGCGAGCGGCCACGGGGTGGGGGCGGCGCCGGTCCAGTGCGCGCAGCACCACGGCCACCAGCACCCCCACCACCAGTCCCGCCACCAACGCGAACACCAGCTCGAAGCCCAGCCTGTGGTTGGGGTCACCGGCCTGGGTGACCAGCAGCCCGTTGCCCGACCCGGCCAGGAACACGGCCATCCCGCTGGCCGCCGACGGCACGGCGATGCGATCGCGCATCACCACCGCGAGTCCGACCAGCAGGGCGGTCATCACCCCGGTCAGCACCGCGGTGGTGACCAGGGCCGACGTCAGCGAGGTCCAACGATCAGGTCGTCCGGCCACTCCCCAGTGCACCGCCACCCGGTCACCCAACGAGTCGCGCACCGACCAGGCCCACGCGCTGGTGACGCCGAGCACCAGCAGTGCGGTGACCACGGGGACGGCCACCGCGAGGGCGGCCCCGCCCGGGCGGGCGGTTGCAGACATCAGGACTCCTGGGAAGAAGGGCGAATGAACGGGAGGCGCCGCAGCACGGGACGAACGAAGTCGTCGACCTCGGTGATGTGGAAGAGCTTGGCCAATGCCAGGTAGGCCAGGACGAAGACCAGCCCCGCCGCGGCCAGGCGCAGGCCCTGGACCAGCAACCCACTGCCCAGCACCCCCAAGGCCGTCGACACTCCCCAACACATCAGCCCCGCGCAGGCGGAGACGAACCCGACCCTGACGTAGAGCCGCAGGGTCTCGGCCAGGCCGAGGTGGCCGAGGTCACGCCGGGCCACCAGCACGAACACCAGTCCGGTGACGATGTTTGCGACCGACATGCCGAGTCCCGTCACCGCCACGGCCCAGCCGACCGGCACCAGGAAGGCGGCGGCGGCGAAGCCCACCTGAACGGTCGTGAGCAGGGCCTGCAGCCACAGGTTCTTGCGTCCCTCCTCGCGGGCGAAGCAGTACCGCTGCTGCAGGGTCGTCACCCCGAAGGCCATCGTCCCGATCGCCATCGCGGTCAGGATCCACGCCTCCTGTTGCGCCTCCCCCGGCGTCAACCGGGGGAAGAGCACCCGGAAGATCGGCAGGGCGAGGGCGATCATGCCGGCGCTCATCGGCAGCACGGCGACCGCGGGAAGTTCGAGCCCTTGGCGCACCAGACGTCGCTGTGCGGTCAGGTCGTCGGCCTGGTGGGCCCTCGTCATGCGGGGGAACAGGGCCGTCAGGATCGAGGTGGTGACGAAACTGTGGGGCAGCATGAAGATCAGGAAGGCGTTGTCGCGTGCGATCACACCCGGCACGCCGCCGTTGTCGCCGCGCACCGTGGTGATCACCCACTGCACGACGAACCCGCCCAGTTGCGCGAGCACGAGTGCGGTGAAGGTCCACCCGAGCATCTTGGACGCGGATCCGAATCCTCGTCCGCGCACGCCGAAGCGGGGACGGTACCGGAAGCCACCACGGACCAGCGGTGGGATGAGCGCGAGCCCCTGCACCACGATGCCCAGGGTGGTGGTGCCGGCCAGCACGCCGACCATCGGCCAGGTCCAGGCGGCGTTGCTCCCCTGCCTGCCCCACACCGCGAGGAAGTAGACCAGCCCGCCGATCTGCACCACGTTCGCGAGCACGGGTGTCCACATGAAGGCAGCGAATTGGTTCCGGGCGTTGAGCACCTGGCCGAGCACGGCGTACAGGCCGTAGAAGGCGATCTGTGGCAGACAGACGAACCCGAACATGACCGCCAACCGGTACTGCTCGGGGGGAAGGTTCGAGGTGGCGCGCACCAACAGCGGGGTCAGAGCGGTCGCGACCACGGCGGCCGCCACCACCAACAACAGCGAGGCGGTGATCAGGCGGTCGACGAAGTCGCGTCCACCGTCGGGGTTCTTCATCGCCTTGGTGATCTGCGGGATCAGCACGGCGTTCAGCACGCCCGCCGACAGCAGGATGTAGATGTAGTTGGGCAGGGTGTTGGCGATGGCGAAGGCGTCGGCGCCCAGTGAGATGCCCACGCACGCGGCCAACAGCGAGGCCCTGACCATGCCCAGCACCCTGCTGACCAGGGTGCCCGCCGCCATCAGCGCGGAGCTACGTCCGATCGAGGGCTCCTCGGGTGCCGCCGGTTCGGCTCCGCGAAGAGGCGCCGCTCCGGCCTCACCACTCACCTCGGGGGCCGCGTCCGGCAGCTCGAAACCACGCTGAGGACGAGCACCCGCTTCGACCCCTGGATCAGACATGCCGCAAGGCTAGCGGTCGCGCTGCACCCACCGAGACGTCGAAGGCGGCCGGGCTCAGCGACCGGTGCCGGCGTAGACCACGGCCTCGCCGTCGGCGTCCAGACCGAACGCGGTGTGGGCGGCGCGCACGGCGTCGTCGACCCGTTCGGCGGCCACGACCACCGAGATGCGGATCTCGGAGGTGGAGATCATCTGGATGTTGATGCCCTCGGCGGCCAGGGCCGAGAAGAACCGGGCCGTCACGCCGGGGTTGGAGCGCATGCCGACGCCGATCACCGAGACCTTGCCGATGCCGTCGTCGAACAACACGTCGGTGAAGTCGATCTCGGACTGGGCGGCGCGCAGGGCATCGATGGCTTTGCGACCGTCATTGGAGGGAAGGGTGAACGAGACCTCGGTGCGGTTCGACGAGATGTCCGAGACGTTCTGCACGATCATGTCGACGTTGATGTTCGCGCGGGCGATCACGTCGAAGATGCGGGCTGCCTGACCCACCTGGTCGGGCACACCCACGACGGTGATCTTGGCCTCGCTGCGGTCATGCGCGACACCCGAGATGATGGTCTGCTCCATGGCGTTGTCCTCGTCCTTCTTGATGTCGTTGGCGTCCTTGACCCAGGTTCCCGGCTTGTCCGAGAAGGACGAGCGGACGTGCACCGGCACGTTCTCGCGGCGCGCGTACTCCACGCACCGAAGATGCAGGATCTTGGCACCGTTCGCGGCCATCTCGAGCATCTCCTCGTAGCTGATCTCGGGGATGCGCTGGGCGCCCTTGACGATGCGTGGGTCGGCTGTGAACACGCCGTCGACGTCGGAGTAGATCTCGCAGTACTGGGCCTGCAGCGCGGCGGCGAGTGCGACCGCCGTGGTGTCGGAGGCGCCTCGTCCGAGAGTGGTGACGTCCTTCGAGTCCTGGCTGACACCCTGGAAGCCGGCCACGATGACGATGTTGTCGTCGACGAGAGCGTCCTCGATGCGGCCGGGGGTGATCTTGGTGATGCGGGCATCGCCGTGCGTGCCGGTGGTGATCACACCGGCCTGGGAACCGGTGTAGCTCTTCGCCTTCATGCCCAGATCGGACAGCGCCATCGCCAACAACGCGGCCGACTGCCTCTCCCCGGTGGTGAGCAACATGTCGAGCTCGCGGGGATGCGGCTGCGGCGACACCTGCAGGGCGAGGTCCATCAGCTCGTCGGTGGTGTCACCCATGGCCGAGATGACGATGACGACCTCGTTGCCGGCACGCTTGGTCGCGCTGATGCGCCGGGCCACGCGCTTGATCGATTCCGCGTCCGCGACAGACGATCCACCGAACTTCTGGACGACTCGAGCCATCACACCTCCTGGGTCGCCGACCACTGTAGTCATCGCCGCACGGTGACAGGTGCGGAGTCCGCCTGCGGTACGACCTCGGCGAAGGTCCGGCCGTCAGGGTGTGCTCGTTCGGTCGTCGTTTGTCGGCGCACCCTGTCCCGACGGCCCCAGCTGCCCTCGCTCCGTTCCCAGCTGCCCTCGTTCCGCTCCAGCTGCCCTCGTTCGCGCCACTTGCCCTATCCCTGAACGGGGGCAACTGCACCGGGCGAGGGCAACTGGTCCGGTGAGGGGGCACCTGGACCGGACGAGGGCAACTGGTGCGGCGAGGGGGCAATTGCACCGGATGAGGGCAGGTGCACCAGATGGAGCAGGTGGTCGGCCACGGCTGGGGAGCAGACGGACGCCAACCCGTCACGCGCGTCCCCGAGCCGTCCCCGAGCAGGTGCCCGTGCGCTGCCGAACGACGCAGGTGACTAGGCTGCACTCATGTCAGACGTGCCGCAGCGAATCGGCGATGCCGAGCGTGACCGGGCCGTGCAGGAGTTGCAGGCCCACCACGCCGCGGGTCGACTCGATCTCGCGGAGTTCGACGAGCGCATGCAGGCAGCCCTCCAGGCCCGCACGAACGCTGACCTGGTTCCCTTGTTCCGAGACCTGCCGAGCACCGACTTCTCCGCCCGGACCCTCGCCGTGCCGAGTGCTCCCTCCAGTGCACTGGCCCCGCTGGCCAAATCTGCCGAGACCTCGCTGCAGCGTGCGGCCAAGGTGGTGGTGGGGCTGATGTGGCCGCTGGCGCTGGTCATCAACTTCGCCTTCGGGTGGGAGTGGTGGTGGCTGTTCCTCGTGCCGATCTTCGCGGCGCCTGCGATCCTGAACGCGGTCGGGCTGGAGTCCGGACGGCAGCGTCGCCAGCGTCAGACGGAACAGCGAGAGTTGGGCCGGGATCGGCGTAGGGAGGAATCCGAGTGACTGATGACCGAGGGACGGGCGACCGCGTGACTGAGCAGCCGAATGCCGAACAGCCGAATACCGAGCAGCGGGAGATCGGTTGGGGCATCGTCGGCCCGGGGCGCGTGAGTGCCACCGTGCTGAGCGACCTTCGACTGGTCCCCGGCGTGCGAGTGGTGGGGGTGGCCTCGCGCAGCCTTGACCGTGCCCAGGCCTTCGCCGACGAACACGACCTGCCCCAGGCCTACGACTCCGTCACCGCGTTGGCGTCGGACCCCGATGTCGACGTGGTCTACATCGGCACCCCCCATCCGGGCCACCGACGGGCGGCCCTCGAGGCCATCGCGGCTGGTGCCGGGGTGGTCGTCGAGAAGGCGTTCGCGGCCACCTTCGCCGGTGCCGAGGAGGTCGTCCAGTCGGCCCAGAGCGCAGGGGTGTTCTGCATGGAGGCGATGTGGACCCGCTTCCATCCGGTGATCATGCAGGCCCACGCCCTCATCGACGCCGGCGACATCGGCGAACTGCGCAGCATCCAGGGCGACCTCTACGCGCTGCGGGAGTTCGACGCCGACGACCGACTGTTCAAGCCAGAACTGGGGGGCGGGGCCATGCTCGACCTCGGTCCGTACGCCCTGCACGTGGCCACCGACTTCCTGGGCCATGCCGAGTCGATCCACACCTGGGGATCGAAGCTGCCCAACGGTGTCGAGGGGCAGGCCACCATGGTGCTCGACCACGGCAACGGACGGCACTCGTCCCTGATGATCTCCCTGGCTGCGGCCGGCCCCGGACGGGTGATCCTGTGCGGCACCCGCGGCTTCATCGAGATCCTGCCCCGCTTCCACCACTCACCCGGGCTGGTGCTCAACCGCCCCGGTGAGCCCAGCCGCGAGTTCCCGGCGGAGGGTCTGATCGGCAAGGGCTACACCCACGAGTTCATCGCGGCCACCGAGGCCGTCCGCGCCGGCCGCACCGAGGTCGACCGGGTGCCGGTGGTCGACACCCTGCACGTGCAGTCGCTGATGCAACGGGCGCTGGACGACCTGGGCGTCACCCAGCGCGACGACTGACGCGAACCGTCAGGCCGAGATCGGGCTCCCGGACCCACTCCTTGCCGACCTCGGCCAAGGACGGCTCGTCCACCTCGGTGATGCTGGTCGCGAGCACCTCGTCGGCGATCATCGCCTGGTGCTCGCGCACGGCAGCGGCCAGGTCGTCCGAGGATGCCGCCCAGTCCAGCGAGATCCTGTCGGAGACGTCGAGTCCCGAGGACTTGCGGGTCTCCTGCACGAAGCGGACGACCTCGCGGGCCAGTCCCGCCGCCACCAGGGCGGGGGTCAGCACGAGGTCGAGCGCGACGGTCTCGCCCTGTTCGTTGACGACCGACCACCCTTCGCGCGGACGCTCGGAGATCAGCACCTCCTCGCTGGTGACCTGGGTGCCTCCGGCGTAGTCGACGGTGGCCACCCCATCGGCGGCCAGGGCGGCCGCCAGGGCAGCCGCGTCGGCGTCCGCGATGGCCTGGGCCACCTGCGGGGTCTGCTTGCCGAACCTCTTGCCGAGGGCGCGGAAGTTGCCCTTGGCCGAGTGGTCGACCAGGTCTCCGGCCGAGGCGAAGGACTCGACCGCCTGCACGTTCAGTTCGGCCTTGATCTCAGCGAGCAGGGCTTCGTCGAGGTGACGATGCGCCTGCGAGGGGATCAGGATCCGCGACAACGGCTGGCGGGTCTTCATCTTCGACTCGGCCCGCGCCGACCGGCCCAACTCGACCATCCTGCGGGTGGTCAGCATGGCACGGTCGAGGGACTCGTCGACCAGGCCCGGGTCGGCGACGGGCCACGTCGACAGGTGCACCGAGGCGGGCGCCGACGGGTCGGTGGCCACCACCAGGTCCTGCCAGACCCGCTCGGTCACGAACGGCATCATCGGTGCCATCAACTGGGTGAGCGTCACCAGCACCCGGTGCAGGGTCGACAGCGCACCCGGTTCGCCGTCCCAGAAGCGACGGCGGGAGCGGCGGACGTACCAGTTCGACAGCACGTCGATGAACTCCGACAGGGCTGCGCCGGCGCCCTGGGTGTCGAAGTCCTCGAGTCGGGCGGTGACCTCTCCGACCAACTGGTTCAGCGAGGAGGTCAACCACCGGTCGAGCACATGGGTCGGTTCGACCAGGCCGTCGGCCGGTGACCAGTGGTTGGCGCGGGCGTACAGGGCCTGGAAGGCAACCGTGTTCCAGTAGGTCAACAGCACCTTGCGGACGACCTCCTGCAGGGCGGTGTGACCGACCCGGCGGGCCCCCCACGGCGACCCGGAGGCTGCCATGAACCAGCGCACCGCGTCGGCACCGTGCTCGTCCATCAGTGGGATGGGCAGCAGGATGTTGCCCAGGTGCTTCGACATCTTCTTGCCGTCCTCGGCGAGGATGTGACCCAGGCAGAGCACGTTCTTGTACGAGCTTTCGTCGAACACGAGGGTTCCGATCGCCATCAGCGTGTAGAACCAGCCGCGGGTCTGGTCGATGGCCTCGCAGATGAAGTCGGCGGGGTAGGCCTTCTGGAAGGCCTCGACCGAACCGGTCGCGTGCGGGTAGCCCAACTGGGCGAAGGGCATCGACCCGGAGTCGAACCAGGCGTCGATCACCTCGGGCACCCGACGATAGGTGCCCGGCTCCCCCGGCTTGGTGAACGTGACGTCGTCCACGAAGGGACGGTGCGGGTCGAGCCCCGACTGGTCGAGGCCGGTCAGCTCCGACAGTTCGGCCAGGGAGCCGACACAGACCAGCTTCGACGGGTCGGCATCGTTGCGCCAGATCGGCAGCGGGGTGCCCCAGTACCGGTTGCGGGACAGGGCCCAGTCGATGTTGTTGTCGAGCCAGTCACCGTAGCGGCCGTGCTTGATGTTGTCGGGGTACCAGGTGGTCTTCTCGTTCTCGCGCAGCAACTCCTCGCGGCGCTGGGTGGTGCGGATGTACCAGGACGGCTGTGCGTAGTAGAGCAGGGCCGTGTGGCAGCGCCAGCAGTGGGGGTAGCTGTGCTCGTAGTCGACCTTCTTGAACAGACGACCGCGCTCGGCCAGGTCGGTGACCAGCAACGGGTCGGCGGTCTTGAAGAACACCCCACCGACCACCGGCATGCCGGCCTCGAAGGTCCCGTCGGGACGAACCGGGTTGACCATCGGCAATCCGTAGGCGCGGCAGACGGCCATGTCGTCGGCTCCGAAGGCCGGCGACTGGTGCACCAGACCGGTGCCGTCCTCGGTGGTGACGTAGTCGGCCAGCACGACGAAGTGGCTGCGGGTGCCGACCGCCTCGCGTCCGGGCGGGCCGACCAGGTCGCTCTCGGGGAACTCGACCAGGTCGAAGACGCGGTCGTAGGTCCAGTACTCCATCTCGGAGCCGAGGAAACGCTGGGTGACCTGCCAGGGCCGTTCCCCCTCGGCGACCGTGCCCAGGTTCTTCTCGAACAGCGGCTCGGCGACCACCAAGGTCTGCTCACCGTTCGTGGCGGCGACGTAGGTCACCCCGGGATGCACCGCCACGGCGGTGTTGGAGGGCAGCGTCCAGGGGGTGGTGGTCCACACCAGCAGCGACGCCTGACCGGCCAACGGGCCCGACGTCAGGGGCATGGTGACGTAGACCGAGGGGTCGACGACATCCTCGTAGCCCTGCGCCAGTTCGTGGTCGGACAACGTGGTCTCGTCGCGCGGGCACCACGGTGCCACCCGGAAGTCCTCGACCAGCAGCCCCGACTCGAAGATCTGCTTGAGGGCCCACCAGACGCTCTGCACGTACTCGGGAGACATCGTCCAGTAGGCCTGGTCCATGTTGACCCAGTAGCCCATCCGCTCGGTCAGCTTGGCGAACTCACCGACGTGGCGGCCCACGGACTCGCGACACCTCTGGTTGAAGGCCTCGATGCCGTAGGTCTCGATGTCGGCGCGACCGTCGAATCCCAGTTCCTTCTCGACGGCGAGTTCGACAGGGAGCCCGTGGCAGTCCCAGCCCGCACGGCGCTCGACGTGGAACCCCTGCATGGTCTTGAAGCGGGGGAAGACGTCCTTGAAGACACGCGCCTCGACGTGGTGGGTACCGGGCTGGCCGTTGGCGGTGGGGGGTCCCTCGTAGAAGGTCCAGGCGGGACCCTGCGCGGTCTGCGCGAGCGACTCGTCGAAGGTGCCCTGTCGTGACCACAGCTCGAGCACCTGCCGGTCGATCTCGGGCAGGTCGACGCTGGCTGGCACGGGGTGGTAGGTGGTGCCGCCCTGCTGCTGGGCGTCGTTCGGCGCGGCCGGGGAGATCTCGGTGCTCATGGTTCCCTCGTCTGTGTTCACGGACGAAGGGACGAGAACCCGCTCACGCGGACCCCGCGGTACCACCCTCCTTGGCGCGTTCCCCGTCTGCACGAGGTCACGCACCCACTCATCGCCGCCACTGCCGGTTCTAGTGAGGCACTCCCGCAGGAGTGCCCGTTCTTCCGGCGGCTCCGGGGTGATGGCCCCATCCCAGCCGTGTGGACGGACAGATTCTAGTTCGCCGCGACGGCGCCATCCAACTCGTTTGAACCGCGCAGCGACTCGGCGCGCCACCACAGGCGCAGGAAGGCGGCGAGCACCACCAGCGCACTGAGGGCCGCGACGACCCCCACGACCGTGTTGTGGGGGCCGACGGCCAGTCGTCCGTGGGCGATCCAGCCCAGCCCCCAGACCATGGCGGCAGCGACCCCGCCGGCACCCCGGTAGACGCGCGAGAAGGTGACACCGAGGGCTGCGGCGACGACCAGCACCACGACCGCGGCCACCGTGTTTCCGACCCGGCCCAGATTCGCGCCGGAGGCGACGGCCGCGGCGGTGACATTGGCGCACGTGGCCACGGTGACCCACCCCAGGTACAGCCCGAAGGTTCCGTCGAGCAGCAATGCCTCGAGGGTTCCCGCGGGACGACGCACCATGAGTCTGCGCATCAGCAGTCCCAGGACCAGGGCCAACGCGGCGATGTCGACCACACTGAGCCAGAGCCCACCCGCCTGGGTGATGGCCAGCCAGGCCCCGTTCAGCACCATGGACGCCGCGGGCAACCAGCCCAGGCTCGCCGCCCGGCGGGACCGGCCACCACTGGGGGTCCACACCCAGACGACGTAGGCCACCAGCAGCAGGTAGGTCACCGACCAGATCGAGAACGCGGCGGTCGACGGCGCCAGCAGGGTCGCCTCGGCCGACAGCGCTCCCCCATTGGTCTGGTTGACCGGGCTGCCCAGCAGCCCGAAGCCCCACAGGGTTCCGACCATCATCATCAGCAGGGCTGCGGTGTCGACCAGTCGACGCGTCGTGTTCATTGCTCGTCCTTCTTCCCGGAGTGGCTCTCGTCCAGCGCTCGCCTGACGGCATCGTCGAATCCCAGGATCCCGCCCGGGGGCGCTCCCAGCAGGGAGTCCGCGTCGTCCTCGTGCGCCACGGCCTCATGGATGAGGCTGCCCACCAGGGGCTTGGCCACGTCCGGGTCGACGGGCGTCACCAGGCCCACCCAGTGGGAGGCGAGCCACGGCGTCAGCACGGGCAGGGTGACCACGATCCGGCGACGCCTGCCGGTGACACGGGCGTACCGCTGCATCATCTCGGTGTAGGTCATCACGTCGGGCATCGCGATGTCGATGGTGCGGTTGACGTCGGGGGGCAGCGAGGCGGCTGCGGTGAGGTAGTGGATGACGTCGTCGAGGGCGATCGGCTGGATGCGGTTGCGCAGCCACTTGGGACCCACCATCACCGGCAGCCGCTCGGTGAGGTAGCGCAACATCTCGAACGAGGCGGACTGGGCGCCGAGCACCACCCCCGCCTGCAGCACGGCGGTCGGGACCCCGGACCGCAGCAGGATGTCGCCCACCTCGACGCGCGATCCGAGGTGGTGCGACAACTTGCCCCGCGGGTGCAGTCCGCTGAGGTACACGATGCGTTGCACCCCCGCGGCCTTCGCCCGTTCGGCGAACGACGTGGCCAACTCGCGGTCACGGCTCACGAAGTCGTGACCGGCGCTCATGGAGTGCACCAGGTAGTAGGCCACCCGACATCCGGACAGTGCCTCGTCCAGCACCGAGGCGTCGGAGATGTCGCCGACCACCACCTCCACCCGGTCGCGCCAGTGGGCATCGATCCGCTCGGGGTGCCGGGCGAGCACGCGCACGTGCCAGCCGGCATCGAGCAGCGAGGACACCAGCGGTGTCCCGATGGCGCCGGTGGCGCCGGTGACGAGCACGGTCGAGGTCATCTCAATCTCCCAGGGAAAGGGCGGGGCCGAGCAGCAGGAGCATGCCGAGCGACCAGGTCAGATGGGCGGCGATGGGGCCGGCGACACCGCCGGTCACCCGCCGCTGGGCGGAGGTGAGCAGACCCAGGCAGAGCGCGCCGAAGGTCAGCAGTGGTACCCCCGACCACAGGGTCGACGCCGCGTAGCACAGCGTCGAGACGGGGATCGCCCACCGGCGGGGGGACGAACTGTAGACGGCGCCGCGGAAGAAGAGTTCCTCGGCGACACCGTTGACGAACGTGATGGCGGCCACGATGGGCAGCGAGCCGTGGGCCGCGTGGGCGAGCAGGTCGTCCACCGGTCGACGCAGCACAGGGATGCGGCCGACGACGACGGCACCGAGCAGGAACACCACCAGCAGACCAAGCCCGAGCAGGAATCCCTGCAGCACGCCGCGGCTGCCGCCACCCGAGCGGGTACGGCCACGCCCCAGGTGCAGCGGCCCGGAGGCGACGGCCCCCACCATCCACAACGCGGCGACACCGAGGGCGGCGGGGTAGAAGCTGACGTCCCCGGGGGCGATGTCGAGGGCGAGCCCGAGGGCCACGGCGCCGACGGCGATGGTGACCACGACGACGAACCGGCGGCGCAGGAGTTGTCGACCGGTCTGCATCGGTGGTTCGTCCACCGGGTCGAGCAGGGCCGCTTCGACGAAGGCCCGCAGTTCCGAGACCCCTCGGCCGAGTCCCAGCCGGCTCGTCCGGTGCGTGGTCACCTCAGGCATGTCTGGCCATCTCCAGTCGGGCCAGGGCCTCTCGGCGCTCGTCCGCGTGGTCGATGATGCGGGTGGGGTACCCGTGGGCGTAGCCGTCGGACGCCTCCCACGGCTGGTGCACCAGGTCACCGGCGAGATGGGCCAACTCCGGCACCCAGCGCCTCACGTAGTCGCCCTGCGGGTCGTGGGTGAGCCCCTGCTTGACGGGATTGAAGACGCGGAAGTAGGGGGCCGCGTCGGTGCCGGTGCCCGCCACCCACTGCCAGCCGTGGGTGTTCGAGGCAAGGTCGCCGTCGACCAGGTGGTCGAGGAACCACTGGGCGCCGATCGGCCACCAGACGTGCAGGTCCTTGGTCAGGAAGCTGGCGGTCACCATCCGCACCCGGTTGTGCATCCAGCCGGTGGCCAACAGTTGGCGCATCCCTGCGTCGACGAGCGGGAACCCCGTGCGCCCCCGGCGCCACGCCTCGACATGGTCGCCATCCGGGTCATAGGCCATGCCGGCGAGTGTGGGACGAAGGTCTCCGGTCAGGCTCCCGGGGTGATGGTGGAGAACATCGGCGTAGAACTCACGCCACGCCAGTTCGGTGCGGAACCGCTCGGCGCCCTGCCCCGGACGAGGAGCGAGGTCGGCCAGCAGGGTCCTCGGGTGCAGCACCCCGAACTTGAGATGGGGTGACAGCTGCGAGGTGGCGGCCAGGTCGGCTCTGTCGCGCTGGGTGGAGTACCCGTCGAGGTCATCGGCGAGGAACTGCGACCAGCGCTCGTGGGCAGCCACTTCGCCGGCGGGAGGCAGTTCCGGCGCACCGGGTGCCCGCAGTAGCTGCTCGACCCGTGCCCACGCGCCCTGGTCGGACGCGTCCGGGACGAGAGCGAGGTCGGCGGGCTCCTCGGCCGGGGCGCGCCAGCCGTGTTCGACCCAGGTGCGGGCGAAGCTCGAGAAGGTTCCATGGGGGCCGCCGGCCTTGGTGCGCACCCGGCCCGGGGTGACGGCGTAGGGGCTGCCGGTCTCGACCCACTCCACGCCAACGCGGCCGAGGGCACGAGCCACCTGCCGGTCACGCTCGACACCGCCCGGTTCCGTCTCCGTCGAGACGTGGACGGAGGTGATTCCCCCAGCCGACACCACTCGGGGGATCACCTCGGTGGCATCACCCTCGAGCAGGGTCAGCCTTCCCTCGTAGCTCTGTCGCAGCGCGAGCAGGGTCGCAGCCAGCCATGCCGTTCGGGCGGCGCCTGCTCCCTCCAGGAAGACAGGGTCGAGCACGAAGACCACCTTCACCGGCGCACCGCCGGAGTGGTCGTGGGCGGCCGCCAGCAACGGCAGGTCAGCGCGACGCAGATCCCTGCGCAGCCACACCATGGCCGTCATCGCGATCCTCCCCGCTGGTCCGACGAACGTTTCGCCCCTGCTCATGGGTCAGCCTAGACCGACTCACGCCCAACGTTGAACAAACAGTGCACAAAACCGGTGATCGACCCACTAGGGTGGATGCAGGGATCCAGGCTTGAGGGGGACGGATGGGCGACGATGCAGCCGCACCGGGTTCGGCGCGCTCCCGGCGCCGGGCGGTCCGTCGCGGGGAAACGACCGAACCGCGGGTCGCGTACGAGCAGGGCATCTGGCGGATCCGGTCGCTGATGGTCGCCCGCCAGGTGTTGCGGGCGAGACACCAGACCACCCAGGCCGGGTTCACCGCCGAATGGATCCCGAAGACCTGGCTCAGGAACCACCCGATCCTGCTCTCCGACGGGCCCGTGCACGATGCCCAGCGCTCGAAGGTGGCCCGCTTCTTCGCCCCGACCGTGATCGAGCAGCGCTACCTCGAGTCAATGGAGCGCACGGCCGACCGCATGCTGGCCCAGGTCGCCTGGACCGCTCCTTTCGACCTCGACCTGCTGGCTCTCCACTTCAGCGTCGAGGTCACCGGGGCGGTGGTGGGACTGACCCACTCCAGCACTCCGGCGATGGCCCGACGACTGACCACCTTCTTCCGCCAGCCGCCTCTCGACCTGTCGAAACCACGCCTGGGGCGCACCGGACGACAGTGGGCGATGGCCGCGGTGAACGGGCTGCTGCCGATCCTCCGCTTCCATGTCGCGGACGTCCGCCCGGCGATCCGGGAGCGCCGGGCACACCCCCAGGATGACATCATCAGTCACCTGATCGCCGAGGGGTACACCGACACCGACATCCTCGTCGAGTGCGTCACCTACGGCACAGCCGGCATGGTGACCACCCGGGAGTTCATCACCATGGCTGCCTGGCACCTGCTCACCGACGCCGAACTCGCCGACCGCTACCGCGCCGCCGACGGTGAGGGCAGGCGGACGATCCTTGCCGAGATCCTGCGCCTCGAACCAGTGGTCGGGCACCTCTACCGCCGCACCACAGAACCTGTCGACCTGGTCGAGGGTGAGCAGAGGTGGACCATCCCAGCCGGCAAACTGGTCGACGTCTCGGTGAGGCAGACCAACACCGATCCGCGTTCCTTCGGGGCCGACGCGATGGACCTGTGCCCCGGACGTGCCATGCCCACAGGGGTGAATGCCACCGGGCTCACCTTCGGAGACGGCGCACACCGTTGCCCCGGGCAGCCGCTGGCGATCGTCGAGGCGGAAGTGTTGCTGAGCAGGTTGCTGGAGCTGCACCCCGTCGTGGTCTCCGAACCCGAGATCGGGTGGGTCGACCTGATCGAGGGATACGTGCTGCGCGGGCTGCGAGTGAGCCTGAACCGTGTCGAGGCCGCCAGCGGCCGTACCCCACCACCAGGAGGTGTGGAGTGAATGACCACCTGCAGTACCTGGCTCTGATGGCAGCCTGCCTGGTCCTGACCCTGCCCTTGGAGTTCGTGCTGCGCGCCCGCGTCTATCGCCGACCGCTCCGGCTGCTGGTGTCGCTGCTGCCCACCGTGGCGGTGTTCGTCGCCTGGGACGTCTTGGGCATCATCCGCGACCACTGGAGTTACAGCCCTCGTTTCACCAGCGGGCTGATGATCGGCCCGATGCCGCTCGAGGAACTCGTCTTCTTCATCGTCATCCCGATCTGCGGCCTGCTGACCTATGAGGCGGTCGGCACCGTGCTCGACCGCGTCCGACCGGACAGGGCTGGGCGAGGTCCGCTGCGACGAGAGCGGGTCGGAGCACCGAGGGGGACCGACCATGCCTGAGTACACGGCCCTGACGGTGTTCGCGGTGGTGGCCGTCGCCCTGGTCGAGGTGGTGTGGCTGCGGACCGGCCTGTTCCGGCGCCTGCAGTACTGGCTCGCCATGGCCATCGTCTTCGCCTTCCAGGTGCCGGTCGACGGGTGGCTCACCAAGCTGAGCAACCCGATCGTGCTCTACTCGCCCCAGGAACACCTGGGGCTTCGCGCGCCGTGGGACATCCCGGTGGAGGACTTCGGTTTCGGCTGGGCCATGGTGACCCTGACGCTGCTCATGTGGTGCCGCCTGGGCAGCCGGGCCGACCAGGGGCCACGCCCGCGCCGCGCCCTGCAGGAGGAAGCACGATGAGCTCCGTGGACCGTCAACTCCCCGGTCGCGACCGACGGGCCGCCCGTCACCCCGGGCCCTCCGGGAGCCCGCGCGTGGACGGCTCGCGGCACGTGGTCGTGGTCGGAGGGGGCATCGCCGGACTGGCGGCCGCCACCGTGCTGGCGGAGGCCGGCGTCAGGGTGACCCTGCTCGAGGCGACCGACCGGCTGGGCGGCCGAGTGGCGGCATGGCGTCTGCCGGACGGGCGAACCATGAGCCGCGGCTTCCATGCCTTCTTCCGTCAGTACTACAACCTGCGGGCCCTGCTGAAGCGGGTCGATCCCCGTATGGACTCCCTTCGTCCGATCGAGGACTACCCGCTGCAGCGCCCCGACGGCATGCGGGACTCGTTCGCCGGCCTGCCCACCACCCCGCCGTGGTCGGTGCTGCGGTTCGTGATGCGCAGCCCTGCGTTCACGCTGCGCTCGCTGAGCCGGGTCAACGTCCCCGCAGCCCTTGAACTGCTGAGCACTCGGTTCCCCGGCACGCACGCCGCCTATGACGGTCAGTCCGCGGCCGACTTCCTCGACCGGCTCCGGTTCCCCCAGCCCGCCCGTGAGCTGGCGCTGGAGGTGTTCGCCCGGTCGTTCTTCGCCGACCCACGCGAGTTCGGGGCCGGCGAACTGGTCGCCATGTTCCACACCTACTTCATGGGGTCGGCCGAGGGCCTGCTCTTCGACGTGCCCGACGACGACTACGACACCCGCCTCTGGGCGCCGCTGGGGCGCCACCTGAGCGATCTGGGCGTGACGGTGCTGACGGGGTCGCCGGTGACCCGGATCGACGTCAGCCCATCGGAGGGGGCCCACACCGATGCTGCCCCCACCGATTCTGCCCCCACCGATCCTGCCCACACCGAACCTGCCCCCACCGATTCTGCCTCCACCGATCTTGGGGGTCGCGGTGTCCGCGTGCACCTCTCGGACGTCGTCCTCGAGGCCGACGCCTGCGTACTGGCGACCGACCCGCGAACGGCCCGTGAGTTGGTGGCAGGGATGCCCGGTGTCGATCCCGCATGGGCCGGGCGGGTGGCAGGCACCCGCAACGCCCCGCCCTTCGTGGTGGTCAGGTTGTGGCTGGGGACGCCAGTGTCCCCCGACCGTGCCCCCTTCCTCGGGACGGCGGGCTACGGCCCGCTGGACAACATCTCCGTGCTCGAACGGTTCGAGGCCGGCGCGGCGACCTGGGCCAGTGAGCATGGTGGATCCGTGGTCGAACTGCATGCCTACGCCTGCCCGGCGAACGTGATGGACGATCCCGCCGCGGCCGATGCGATCGTGAGTGCGTTGGAGTCAGAGCTGCATCGCGCCTACCCCGAGACGGCCACGTCGGCGGTCCTGCACCGGGAGGTGCTCGTGCGGGACGACTGCGGGCTGATCACCCCCGACCCGTGGGACGAGCGTCCCGGGGTGGCGACTCCCTCCCCCCGGCTGGTGCTGGCCGGCGACTGGGTGCGCTGTGACCAACCCGTGGCCCTGATGGAGCGGGCGGCGACCACCGGCTTCCAGGCGGCCAACCAGCTGCTGCAGGGGTGGGGGGTGCAGGGGGTCGACGTCTGGACGGTGCCGTTGCGTGGACTGCTCGCCCCCAGGGTGGACGCTGGTGGACGCCGATCCCGGGAATCAGCCCCGAGCGCCGAAGTCGACCCGCGGGACTCCCACCACGAGTGAACGCACCAGTACCGCAAGCTTCTCGGAGTCGGGCACCCTGATCCGCCCGGAGAAGACGTCGTGGTCGGCGCGCTCGATCCGGTCGAGGATGCGGCTGTAGAGCACCAACGCGGTACCGACGCAGCGTCGGGAGGCGGGGGGAAGCATCGCCAGGCCACGCTGACCCTCCGCGTAGAGCCCCCGGTTCCTGGCGATCTGTTCGGTCATCATGGCCCGCCACTGCGGGGTCACCTCGCGCAGCCAAGGATCGGCGTGGTGGCGCCGCAGATCGGCCTGCGGCAGGTAGACGCGTCCGCGGTCGAGATCCTCCGCCACGTCCCTCAGGAAGTTGGTGAGCTGGAAGGCGTTGCCCAGTGCCCGGGCCGGGCCCTTGGCCTCAGGTGTGTAGGGCTCAAGCACCGGCAGCATCATCTCGCCGATGACGGCGGCCGAGCCCTCCATGTAGACCTCGCGGAGCTCGTCCCAGGTCTCCCACGTGGTGCGGTCGAGGTCGGCGGCCATTGCTGCGAAGAAGCGCTCGAAACACTCGGGGTCGGTGCCACGGCGGTTGATGCTGTCGACGATGGCGGCCATCACGGGTTCCTGCGACCCGCCCACGGCGAGGGCCTCGAAGAACTGGGCGCGGAAGGCGGCCAGCCGCTCGGCCGAGGTGCCCTGCTGGGGCACGGCCAGGTCGACCCGGTCCGGCTCGTCCACGATGTCGTCGGCCAGGCGGCAGAGCGCGTAGACGGTGAACACGTCCCTGCGCTGGGCCGGCGGCAACAGCCGTGCCCCCCAGTAGTAGGTGGTGCCGTACTGGCGGGTGAGCTCACCGCAGCGCCGGTAGCCGAGCTCGAGCTGGTTCACCGGGTCATCTCCCTCACCCGCTGGGCGGCCAGTTTGCCCGAGATCAGCACCATCGGGATTCCCACCCCGGGTGTGGTGCCAGAGCCCGCGAACACCAGGCCCGGAACTCGCTTGTCGACGTTGCTGGGTCGGAAGGGGCCGGTCTGGGCGATGGTGTGGGCCAGTGCAAAGGGGGTCCCGGCCGCCATCCCCTGCTGCTTCCAGTCGGCCGGGGTGACCAGCTGCTCGGTGACGATGTCGGTGGGGTAGCCGGCGCCGGCCAGGAAGGCGAGCATCCGCTCCCGCAGTCGTGGACCCTCCGTCGTCCAGTCGAGCCTGCCCACCTCGAGGTTCGGAACCGGCTCGAGCACGTAGAGGGTGTTGCTCCCCGCGGGGGCTGCGGTCGGGTCGTCCAAGGACGGCATGGCCACGAACCGCGACGGGTCGCGCATGGCCCGGCCGCGCACCAACAGGTCGTCGAAGGCGGAGTCCCAGGCCCGTCCGAAGTGGATGTTGTGGTGTCCGTGACCCGAGGGAGCCCCACCCCGGACCCCCAGGTGCCAGACCACGGCGCTGGGCGAGAAACGTCCTCGTCGGGCCACCCGTGGCCCCCGCAGGTCGGGAAGCAGTCGTTCGTAGGCCACCGGTAGGTCTGCCGTCACCACGACCGCATCGGACGAGATCCGTTCCCCCGACTCGAGTTCCAGGCCTCCAGCCGAGCCGTCCTGTCGCCTCACCACGCGCTCGACCGGGGACGAATAGCGAATCTCGACCCCGGCATCCGTGGCCGCCCGTGCCATGGCCCGCGGGACCGCGTGCATGCCACCCTCGGGGAACCAGACCCCTTCGATGGAGTCCATGTACGTGATCACGGCGTAGAGGGCGCGGGCCTGCCGCGGCGCCAGGCCCGCGTACATGGCCTGGAAGCTGAACACCCGGTGCAGTCGCTCGTCGCGGAAGCGCCTGGCCACCTCCGGTCCCAGACTGCGGAACGCGCCCAGGCGCAGCAACTCGGCCACCGCCCTTGGGGATCGGACCAGACCCAACGGGGAGTCGAAGTTCGTGTCGATGAAATGGGGCACCTCGACGTCGTTCAGCCGACGCAACCAGACGACGAAGTCGTCGAAGGCCCGCGCATCGTGCTCCCCGCACTCCTGGGCGATCACCTCACGCATCTTCTCGTGTCCCGGGCGAACCAGCAGTCGCGAGCCGTCGGCGAAGAACGCGTGGTAGGCAGGGTCGAGCAGGGTCATGCCGACGTAGTCCTCGACCCGTCGGCCCACCGCTGAGAAGGCCTCCTGCAGCAGCGAGACCATGGTGAAGACGGTGGGGCCGGTGTCGAAGCGGAACCCGTCCTGCTCCAGGGAACCGTTGCGGCCGCCGGGCTGGTCCTCCCGCTCCAGCAAGGTCACCCGCTCTCCCGCACCGGCCAGGTGCATCGCGGCCGCGAGCCCCGACAGCCCGGCCCCGACCACGACGGTGTGGCGGCCCGTCATGCGGAGCGCCATGCCAGCACCTGCGCCGCCTCGGTCAGACCGTTGACGCCGGCGCGGGCCAGTGGTGCGCCGGACAGGCACGCCATGGCGTCGTCGACCGCATCGGTGATCATGGACTCCACCATCGACTCCACCCCCGCTTCTCGCATCAGATCGGCCAGGACGGGCACGTCCTCATGGGTGAACGCGGGCGTGCCCACCCTGGCCAGCAGGGCGGCCGATTCCCCGGTCAGATTCTCCCTGGCCAGCGAGAGCAGCACCGTGGCCTTGCCCTCGAACAGGTCATCGCCGGCGGGCTTGCCGGTCTGGGCCGGGTCGCCCCAGACCCCGAGCAGGTCGTCCCGAAGGGCGAAGGCTCGTCCGAGATGGTCTCCGCAGGTGGTCAGGCAGTCGAGCACCCGGTCCTGGGCGCCAGCCGCGGCCGCCCCCAACTGCAGCGGCCGCGTGACCGTGTACCGCCCCGACTTGGTGCGCGCCACGTGCTCGGCGTGGGGGCGGTCGAGGCGCCCGGCCGCGGCCCCCGTGAGGTCGGCACGTTGTCCGGCGATCAGTTCCACCGACAACTCCCGCCAGATGCGGCGCATCGACTCGGGCAGGCTGTCGACCAGGCCGTCGGCGAGGGCATGGGCGAGATCGCCCAGCAGGATCGCGAGGTTGCGTCCGAACACGTCGCTGTCGCCCCGCGCCCCGTGTGCCAGGTGCCAGCGGGTGGCACGGACGTGCGCGGAGGGGTGACCGCGGCGCTGGTCGGACTCGTCCATCACGTCGTCGTGGATCAATGCGAACAGGTGCAGCAGTTCGATGGCGGCAGCGGCACGCACCATGTGCCGGTGCCCCTGACCGTCCTGCACACCGCCGGCGGCGATGAATCCCCAGTAGACCATCGTGGTGCGCAGCCGCTTGCCTCCGTTGGCGAGCAGGCCGAGCAACCAGTCCGGCAGGTCTTCGGCGAGCACGTCGACCCCCAGGCCCTCGGTGTGCACGGCCCACTGGGCGCCGAGCGTGACCAGGGTCTCGCGCAACAACTGGTCGACCTCCCGCTTCGCGGCGGCGAGGTCCGGGGTGACGGTCAGACCCCCGGCCATGCCCGCCGAGAGGGCGCGGTCGACCTGGGGCACCTGCAGCACGGCCCACGGGCTGTAGGCCTGCGGGACGGCAGCGACGGCGGTGGTCAGGCTGCGCCAAGGCACCCAGACCCACTCGGCCACCTCGTCGGGGTCTGGGGTCGGGTCGTCATCGGTCACGAAGCCTGCGTAGACCGGGCAGACCTCGTTCTCCACCACCCCCGAGGCATCGGTGGCGCGGTAGCGGAAGTCGGGCAGCAGAGGCACCAGCGGCCCCACGGTCAGTCCCAACTCCTCCTTGATCCGGCGCCGGGCGGCGGACTCCAGGTCTTCTCCCGGACGAGGGTGCCCGCACGCCGAGTTCGTCCACACCCCTGGCCAGGTGGCCTTGGTGACGGCCCGGCGGGTCAGCAGCACGTCGCCGTGCGCGTTGAACAGGTAGGTCGAGAAGGCCAGGTGCAGTGGAGTGGTCGACGAGTGCACCGTCAACCGGTCGGCCTTGCCGATGGGTCGGGCCGCGTCGTCGAGCAACACCACGTCATCGCCCGAGGGAGAGCCCCCCTGGGTGGAAGTTTGCGACATGTCGTCCCCCTCAAGTCGACGAAGCTGTCGAATGTTTGTCTAATGTTGTACCAACGTAGCTGGGCCGATCGGTCGGCGCAAGCAATCCGTGCCATCTTTGTCGGGCTCGCCCGGGACGGGGAACAGGAGGGGGAAGGGTGTACACAGTCAGCCAGGCTGCAGCACTGTCCGGTGTCTCCAAGAGCACCCTGCGCGCCTGGGAGCGGCGCTACGGCATCATCCACCCCTCCCGGACCGAGGGTGGCTATCGCCTCTACGACGCGGGCCAGGTGGCCCTGCTGCGCGAGATGGCGGCGCGGGTGGAGGGAGGCATGCGGGCGGCCCAGGCCGCGGCGAGCCTGGCCGGAGCCTCACTCGACGGCAGACAGGTTGGCGGACACGCGGGTCGGCCTGACGGTGACGATCACGCGGATGGCCACGATCGGGTCGCGTTCGACCTGGTCGAGGCGGTGGTCTCCCTCGATCCCAGACGCCTCGCCGACACCGTCGACGGCGCGCTCGACTCCCGCGAGTTCGAGCAGGTGGTCAGGACCTGGCTGATGCCTCAGTTGCACCGGATCGGGCAGGCGTGGGCCAGGGGTGAGATCTCGGTCGCCCAGGAGCACCAGATCACCGCCGAGCTGATGCGCGCTCTCTCGCACCTGTTCCATGAGGCCCCCGACCGGGGTGGGCCAACGGCGCTGGTGGGACTCCCACCGGGCGCGCGTCACGAGTTGGCGCTGCTGGCCTTCGCCACGTGTCTGCGTCGACTGGGATCTCGGGTCATCTACCTGGGGGCCGACCTGCCACCGGACGACTGGCGCGCAGCGGCGATCAGGAGTCAGGCCAGGGTGGCGGTGGTGGGCGCCCACTGCGGTACCGATGCCGCGGGCGCCACAGAGGTGGCCGCGGCCCTGGCCGACCTGTCACCGCTCGTCCCGGTGTGGTCGGGAGGTTCCGCGGCACGACAGGTGACGGGGGCATCACCACTTCCCGACGACGTCGTCGAGGCGGCCCACCACCTGCACCGGGCACTGCTCGGCGGACGCGCCTGAGCCGACCGCAGGGCGACGAGCAGTGCTCGGCGCGGCCCTCCTCGACACGGGCCTCGCCTCGAGCGCAGACGCGCGCCCGAACCGTTGCTCCCCGGTCCCGGACCGAATCCGGACCGGTCAGTGCTGATGGGCGTGCGGGCGGCCCGTGGTGTGGTCGTGGTCGTGGGTGAGGGAGTCGACCTCGTCCCAGTCCGGCCCCACCAACGAGACCGCAGCGGCGGGGAAGAGTGCATTGTCCTCCCGGTCGATGTGGGTGCGGAGCGCCTGCTCGAAGGCCTCGAACAAGTGCTGTCGCACCGCTGGATCGGTGGCCTCGGCCACCCGCTCGAGCAGGTCGTCCAGGGTGACGTGCTCGCCGCACAGCTGGCCGATGTAGTCGGTGAACTCGTCCTGGCGCTTCATCACGCTGAACAGGCCCACCTCCTCGGCACCGGTGTGCGGGCCGAGCAGCCCGGCGACCTCCGCGACCCGCTGGTGGACGAGTGGGGGCTCGTCCGCCTCGACCGCCCGGCGCAGGTCGCCGGTGGCATTGATGATCTCGACGTGCTCACTCATGAACCTGCCGATCACGTCGATCGAGTCGCAGCCGCAGTAGCTGCACATCAGGAGCGCACCATCCGCAGCTTCCAGGCCTCCGGGCCGCGCTGGTCGTAGCTGATGGTGACGGCATCGCCGAACAGTTCGTCGATCTGACGCAACAGCGGCTGTGGGTCATGGGGGGCGACCAGCACCAGGCCGGATCCGGGGCTCAGCTGACCCAGGGCGCCGAGGATGGCCCCGTGGCGGATGGCATGCGGGATGGTGCGCGCGTCGAGTTCGGGAAGCTCGGAGTCATGCTCCCCGCAGGCGCAGTGGTGGGTCTCGGTCAGGGTCAGGGTGGGGCGCTCTTCGGTCATGGGTCCATATTTACTACACCCTCGTTGTGGAAAACAGCGGGGGTCGCCATTGGGACGCCTGCTCGCCCCGGACCGGGTCGACGTGGACCCCCTCACCCCGCCACCTGGTCCCACCCGACCAGTCGGGCGCACACTCTCGCCTTCGGGGACGAACTCTCGCGTTCGGCGGCGAGAGTCTGCGCAGGAGGTGAGGTTTGCGCCGGACGAGAGCCCACCCGCCGCCCCAGCAGCCCCACTCCCACCCCGGCGACCGACCACCCCGTGACAAGCAAGATCACGAAATGGCAACGCAACCATGATTTCCCTTGACACTCGCGCGAAGCGATTTGTATCGTTCCATTCACCGAGGGGCCGTCAACGTCGGCGAGACCCTCCCAGTCCAGGACGACCCAGTCAAGGACGACAACCAGTCAAGGACGACATCCAGTCAAGGACGACAACCCGGGGCGGCCCCCGACCATTGCCCGCACAGGCGCGAAACCGATGGTCGACCAGCCCCCCACCGACAGTGAGGACCGGTACGTGGCAGCCCGAACCACCGAACCACCCGCCATTTCCACCCCGGCTGCGACCCGCTCGGGCAGCGCCAGCTTCTGGAAGTCCATGCGGCACAGCAAGGTGTTGTTGGTGATGTGCCTGCCGGCCATCGTCTTCTTCCTGGTCTTCGCCTACGGCCCGATGCCCGGTGCCTACATCGCGTTCACCAACTTCAACTACCGCGACGGCATCTTCGGCAGCCCGTTCGTGGGCCTGCGGAACTTCGAGTTCCTGGTCAAGTCGGGCCAACTGTGGCTGCTGACCAAGAACACGGTGCTCTACAACGTCGCCTTCATCGTGATCGGCAACGTGCTGCAGATCGCCCTGGCCCTGATGCTGAACGAGATCCGCTCGAAGTACTTCAAGAAGGTCAGCCAGACGCTGATGTTCCTGCCCTACTTCGTGTCGGTGGTGCTGATCGGCGTGATCGCGTTCAACCTGCTCAACTACGACACCGGCGCGCTGAACGCCCTGATCATCTCGACCGGTGGCAACCCGGTGAAGATCTACTCCGAAGCGGGTCTGTGGCCGTTCATCATCGTGATCGCCCACCTGTGGCAGAGCACCGGCTACGGCTCCATCGTCTACTTCGCGGCCATCATGGGGCTCGACACGTCGATGTTCGAGGCGGCCGCGATCGACGGGGCGTCGGCCTGGCAGCGCATCCGCTACATCATCCTGCCGAGCCTGAAGCCGACCTTCGTGATCCTGCTGCTGTTCTCACTGGGCGGCATCATGCGCGGCAACTTCGGCCTGTTCTGGAACCTCGTGGGCAACAACGCCCAGCTCTTCCAGACCACCGACATCATCGAGACCTCGGTGTACCGCATGCTCACCTCGCAGAACAACTTCACCACCTCGACCGCGGTCGGCCTCTACCAGTCGCTGTTCGGCTTCGCGCTGGTGATGACGGTCAACTGGATCGTCCGCCGCATCAACTCCGACTACGCCCTCTTCTGAGCGGGAACCAGGAACTGAGGAGCAAGCGATGACCACCAACGTGACCGGTCCAGCGACCGGAGGTGCCCTGCCCGGGGCCGGAGTTCCCGCAGCCGCCGGGGCAGTCCCCGGGGGACCGAGCCTGGAGACCCCCGATCTCACCGGGACGACCCTTCCCGGCGCGCCGCGCAAGATGAAGCTCGACAACTCAGAGGTGGCGCTGCGATCCATCTCGTACGCCGTCGTGGGGGTGTTCGCCCTGCTGTGCGCCCTGCCCTTCCTGCTGATCGTGTCGGCCTCGTTCTCGCAGGAGTCGAAGATCATGGAGCACGGCTTCAGCCTGCTCCCCCGTGGGTTCTCCACCGAGGCCTACCAACTGATCTTCCGCTCGCCGCGGCAGATCCTCGGGTCGTACGCCGTGACCGTGATCATGACGGTCGCCGGTTCGGCCCTGGGCCTGGCGATCACGGCGATGACCGGCTACGCGCTGCAGCGCAAGGACTTCCCGCTGCGCAACCACATCTCGTTCTTCATCTACTTCACCACCCTCTTCTCGGCGGGCCTGGCCCCGACCTACCTGTGGGTGGCGGTCACGCTGGGGCTTCGCGGCAACTACCTCGCGGTGTTCCTGCAACTGCTGCTGTCGCCGTGGCTGATCATCCTGATGAAGAACTTCGCCCGCTCGGTGCCCTACGAGGTGATCGAGTCAGGCAAGATCGACGGCGCCGGTGACTTCCGCATCTTCGCGCAGTTGGTGTTGCCGATGCTCAAGCCCGCCCTGGCCACCATCGGCCTCTTCCTGGCCCTGGGCTACTGGAACGAGTGGTACCTGTCCTCGCTCTACCTCGGCAGCACTGTCGAGTTCAAGCCGTTGCAGTACTACCTCTACAACATCATCAACACCGCCAATGCCCTGCGCACCTCGGTGGCGGGCGCCAACGTCACCATCACAGACCTGCCCAGCAACACCCTCAAGATGGCCAGTGCCGTCGTCGCCACCGGTCCGATCATCCTGCTCTACCCGTTCGTCCAGAAGTACTTCGTCAGCGGCATCACCGTCGGCGCCGTCAAGGGCTGACCGAAACGCCGTTCACCTCGCACCACCCGCTCGTCCCCGTCCGTCCCGACCACCAACCGACCCAACCACCACTACCCCCAAGGGAACCCACATGTTCAACTCCGCACTCTCTCGCCGGGCCGTGCTCGGTTCGGTCGCCGCTGTCGCCGCAGCCGCCGGCCTGGCCGCTTGCAGCAAGGACACCGCCAGCTCAGACCCGACCGGTGGCGCTCCCGTCAAGATCACCATGCTGGTGCTCGGCGACAAGCCCACCAACGGCCGCTACCAGAAGATGCTGGCCAAGCTGAACCCGATCCTGACCAAGAAGGCCAACGCCACCCTCGACCTCTACTACGTCGAGTGGGCCGACTGGCAGACCCAGTACAACGTCCAGCTGCTGTCGGGCGACTCGAAGATCGACCTGATCACGACCGCCACCGACTGGCTGTTCGGCTGGGAGAACGCCCAGAAGGGTGCCTTCTACGCGCTCGACGAAGAGATCCTCAAGGCCAATGCGCCCAAGACCTGGGAGCAGGTCAACAAGAAGGGCGACTGGGACCTGTGCAAGCTTCCCGACGGGAAGATCTACTTCATGCCCGAGGACAACTACACCCAGTGGACGAACCACGGCTACTTCTACCGTGGCGACTGGGCCAAGGCGGCCGGCATCCCCGACGGCACCATCACCAAGTGGGACGAGCTCACCACCTACTTCACCTGGGTCAAGCAGAACCAGAAGAAGGCCTTCCCCTGGGACGTCGCCGGGGCGAACGAGACCCCGCTCACCGGCTACCTGCAGGGCCACACCGATGGTCAGACCATCCAGCAGCTCAGCGCCGGGAACTACTACCCCTTCCAGACGACGGCTGCCGACCCCTACACCGTCGGTTCCTGGTACGCCGAGTCGGACGAACTGCTCGCCGCCGCCAAGATCGCCAAGCAGTGGGCCGAGATCGGCGTCTGGCGTGAGGACGCCCTCAACTACGACGGCGACACCCGCGAGGAGTTCTTCGCCGGTCTGTCGGGTGCCGACCAGCACCACACCCAGACCTTCCTCGGCGTCGAGACCACCATGGCCACGCGCCAGCCCGATGCCAACCCGAAGATGTTCTGGTTCGGTCAGGAGAACAAGAACATCTTCCGTGACATCAAGACCCACGGCGCCATGGCGGTCGCGGCGAACTCCAAGCACCCCGAGCGTGCGCTGAAGGTCTACGACCTGATCCGCAATGACGAGGAGTGCTACCGCCTCATGAACTTCGGCATCGAGGGCTCCGACTACGTGCTGACCAGCGACAAGAAGATCGACCAGCCCAAGGGGTTCGACCCCGCCAAGGACGGTCTCGGCACCAACTTCTGGGCCGGTCGCATGGACGAGTTCGAGCTGCCGCGCGTGAACCAGCCCGCCAACAAGGAGGCCCTGTTCAAGGAACTCGACGGCATGGCCAAGGACTACCCGTACTCGACGCTGATCTTCGACAAGACCCAGATCGAGTCGACCCTGGCAGCCATGGGTTCGGTGTTCTCGCAGTACATCCCGCAGCTGCAGTACGGCAAGTTCGCCGACCCCGAGAAGGCGATCAACGAGATGCGCGACAAGCTGAAGCAGGCCGGCTACGAGGACGCCAAGAAGTCCATCCAGGCCGACATGGACAAGTGGGCCACCGACAAGAAGCTCAAGTGAGCCCCCTGCCCGCCGCCTGACGTGACCGAACCCGGGTGCGGCGCCCTCCCCCTTGCTGGACGGGAGCCCGCACCCGGGTTCGTCTCGTCACCTCCCCTCGTCCACACCGACTGACGGATGCCCGTGAGCTCACTGTTCAGCCCGTACTCGCCGCTCTCGCGGTTCCTCGGCAAGCTCGCCGACCTGATGATCCTCAACCTGTTGTTCATCGCCACCTCGCTGCCGATCGTCACCCTCGGCGCCTCCCTGACGGCCCTGCACGACACGGCCATGAGGCTGGTCACCGATGAGTGTGACTCCGTCTCGAAGCGCTACCTCGACACGTTCCGGGCGAACCTCAAGCAGGGGACGATCCTGGGCCTCGCCTGCCTGGGTCTGCTCGCGGTGGTGGGCGCCTGGTGGGTCGTGGCCGAGAACCTCAACGTCTCCACCCCCGTGCGGGTGGCGCTGTGGGTCGCCGTCATCCTGTTCGGGGTGCGGGTGATCTCGACGGTGATGTTCGTCTTTCCCTACCAGGCCACCTTCGAGAACACCCCTCTCGAGGTGCTCAACACCTCTCGCCGTCTGTCGGCGAGGCACCCCATCTCGTCCCTCACCGTGGCCTTGGTCACGGTGCTCGCCGTGATGGTCTCGATCTGGTACCCGATCGTCGTGGGTTGGGGCATCGCGTGGCTGGCCTTCGGGTTCGCCGCCGTGGCGTTCCTCAACTCGATCACCTTCGTCCAGGTCTTCCGCCGCTACGGCGCCTTCCCCGAACCGGGGCCCGACACCTTCGAGTCCGTCCCCGACCCCCGCCACCCTCCCAAGGACCTCCCGCATGCACACCCTCCCCGTTGAGAACTGGCTCTTCCTGCTCGGTGACGACCCAGCGGCCAGCCGCAAGAATGCCGACGAGTCAGCGTTCCGACCCGTCCGCGTGCCCCACGACTGGGCCGTCGAACTGGACTTCGACCCCACCGCCTCCAGCGGCACCGGGTACCTGCCCGGCGGCATCGGCTGGTACCGCGCGCACGTCTCCCTCGCGCAGCTCGGGGTCGCGGGGGTGGAGCACCTGCGTCTGGTCTTCAGCGGGGTCTACAAGAACGCCGATGTCTGGGTGAACGGCTACCACCTGGGCGGTCGTCCGAACGGCTGGGTCGAGTTCTCGTTCGACCTCACCGAGATCGTGGGGTATGCCCCCGATGACGACCTGGTCATCGCGGTGCGTGTTGACCGCCGCGACCTGGCCGACTGCCGCTGGTACAACGGCACCGGTATCACGCGCCGGGTGACCCTCGAGGCACACGGCGCCGTCTCGGTGGCCGAGCACGGCTCGATGCTCACCACCACCAGCACCGACTCCGGCGTCGCGGTGGTCGACCTCATGCAGACGGTCGTCAACCACTCCCTGCAGCCGCAGCGGGTGGTCGTCGCGCACACCCTGACCACGGCCGAGGGCCGAACGGTCGCGAGCCGCGAACACCGACTCGACCTGGCCGCCGGCGAGCGGGCCGAACTGACCAGCACCGAGCGGGTCGGCGAGCCGCAGTTGTGGTCGGACGAGCACCCGCAC
Source organism: Aestuariimicrobium sp. T2.26MG-19.2B (assembly GCF_950101875.1). Taxonomy (NCBI): domain Bacteria; kingdom Bacillati; phylum Actinomycetota; class Actinomycetes; order Propionibacteriales; family Propionibacteriaceae; genus Aestuariimicrobium; species Aestuariimicrobium sp. T2.26MG-19.2B. The sequence goes on from NZ_CATNLW010000001.1 coordinate 781,184, forward strand.
CTGCACCGCTGGACCACCACCGTGACCTCGGCCGACGGGGTTGAACTCGACCGACGGGTCGAGGTGGTGGGCCTGCGCACCTTTGCCTTGGACCCCGACCACGGTTTCTCGATCAACGGTGAGCCGCGCCTGCTCAAGGGGGTCTGCCTGCACGAGGACGCCGGCAACCTGGGCGTCGCCGTGCCCACCGAGGTGTGGCTGCGGCGCCTGCTGACGTTGCGCGAGGCAGGCTGCAATGCCGTGCGAATGGCGCACAACCCCCACGCCCCCGAGCTGTACGACCTGTGCGACCTGCTCGGGTTCTTCGTGATCGACGAGGCCTTCGACGAGTGGGAGAACCCGAAGAACAAGTGGTGGCAGGGACACAACGTGTACCCGCCCAAGCACGAGGGCTATGCCCACGACTACCCGGCCTGGCACGAGCGTGACCTGGTGGCGATGATCGAGGTCAACAAGCTGCACCCCTCGGTGATCGCCTGGAGCATCGGCAACGAGATCGACTACCCCAATGACCCCTACGCGAACCCGCTGTTCGCCGAGATGACGGGCAACAACGACGCCAACAAGCCGGCCGCCGAGCGGGCGTACGACCCCAGCCGGCCCGACACCCGCCGACTCACCACGCTGGCCAACGAGCTCATCGACATCGTGCGCCGCACCGATCCTTCGCGACCGGTGACCCTGGCTGCAGCGTTCCCGGAACTCTCCAGCCGCACCGGTCTGCTCGATCGGCTCGACCTGATCGGTTACAACTACAAGGAACACCTCTACGCCGACGACCACCCGCGCTTCCCAGACCAACCGTTGGTCGGTTCCGAGAACGGCCACGGATGGGCCGAGTGGCGGGCCGTGGTCGACCAGGAGTTCGTGGCCGGACAGTTCCTGTGGACCGGCATCGACTACCTGGGTGAGACCCACGGCTGGCCGAGCCACGGCTCCCCCGCCGGCCTGATGACGACCGCCGGCTTCCCCAAGGAGCGGTGGCACCTGCGTCGCAGTTGGTGGAGTGAGGAGCCCGTCGTCCGCCTGGCCTCACGGCCGATCGCTGACGGGGAGGACTGGCAGCGCCCCTTCGGGCGTGACTGGGTCGGCACCGACGAGGTCGAGGTGGCCGTCTTCACCAATGCGGACTCGATCGAGGTGACCTGCGGCGGTGAACCGGTCGACCTGGTCTTCGACGAGACCCGTGGGCACCATCTCGGGCGCGCCGTGCCCGCATCGGGAGCGCTGCGCGTGGTGGCCGGGTCCGGTGACGAGCAGCTGACCGACGAACTGGTGTCGGCCGGGGCTCCGGCCTCCCTGCGGGTGACGATGTGGTCAGCACCGGACGACCTCGCCCCGCTCGTCGCAGACGTGGCCGGGGTCTCGGACGTGCACCAGTTGTTGTGCGAGGTGGTGGACGACCAGGGCCGTCCAGCCGTCACGGGCGCGGGGTCAGGGCCCTCCGACCCCTCCGAGGATCACGAGCCGGTGGTGACCGTGGAGGTCGAGGGTGCTGAGCTGCTCGGTCTCGACAGCGGCAACCTGTCCGACACGACGGCCTACCGGGAGCCGTGGCGTCGGACACACCACGGACGCCTCGCGGTGTACGTGCGCGGCGCCGGGACCGTCCGTCTCAACGCTCTGGACCAGGTGGTGACGGTCACGGTCGGACAGTGAGCGACTTGGGCCACGGAGACAGGCCCAAGAACCACGCAGATGGACCCAGGAACCCGGAAACTCGTCGCCAGTTCGTCCCTGACCCCCTCCTGGGGGGCACGGACGTCGACTGGCGACGAGTTTCCGGGTTCGGTCAGCTGGCAGGTACGGCCGCGGACTCGTTGCTGCAGCGATCGGCGACGCTGACCCACCAGCGGTCACCGGTCGACGAGGGCGGCAGGGTGATGGTCTGCAGCCGCTCGTCCGGTGTGTTCGGCACCGCGGGCACGACGGCTGCGAGGTACTGGGTGTCCGCGAGGGTGGTCGGCGTGGCCGCCACCCCCTCCGGCAGCCGGTACACGAGCACGGATGTCGCCTCGGGTGACCCGTACAGCACGTTCATCCGGCCGCCCGGCAACAACCAGGCGCGCTGGGGGGTCGGCGGGGCCACGGCGTCCAGCCAGGGTGAACGCGGGGTCAGCGCCGGCTTGGAGTACCAGGTGCGGTTGACGATGCCGGTGGCGTCCAGCCGGTTGGCGCGCACGTCCTTGGCGGAGAAGTACATGTTCCCGCCGATCCGCGACCCGTACTGGGCATTCCACTCGAGGTGCCGGTTGAGTTCGAGCGGGTCCTTCCACGGCGGGTCGAAGTTGACCCCGACCTTGTAGGTCGCCTGCCCGATGTAGAGGTGCACGTTCCTGCCCTCGCACTGCTCGAGCCACCACTCGGCGACCTTGTCGTACTCGGCCGCCGCCAGGGTGAGGGACCAGTAGATCTGCGGGGCGATGTAGTCGATCAGTTCCTCACGCACCCAGCGACGGGTGTCGGCGTAGAGGTCGTCATAGGTCTGGGCACCTGCCGTGGTGTCCGAGCCCTCGGGGTCGGTCCCGACATTGCGCCACACCGCGAACGGCGAGATGCCGAACTGCACCGTGGGCTTGACGGCCTTGATGGCCCGGCCCAGCCGCACGACCAGGTCGTCGATGTTCGATCGGCGCCAGTCCGCCAGGCTCTGGCCGTCGCCGTATTGCTCGTACTGCTCCTCGTCGTGGAATACCTTGCCCGCCACCGGGTAGGGGTAGAAGTAGTCGTCGAAGTGCACGGCGTCGACGTCGTAGGCCGCGACGGACTCCATGATGACGTCGATGGTGTGCTGCCGCGCCTCGGGCACCCCGGGGTTGTAGTAGAGCTTGCCGCCGTAGGGAATGGTCCACTCGGGATGCACCCTCGCCGGGTGGCTGGGGATGAGGGCCGAACCGGCCTCGTCCATGGCGACCCGGAAGGGGTTGTACCAGGCGTGGACCTCGAGGCCCCGCGCATGGGCCTCGTCGATGCAGAACTGCAGGGGGTCGAAGCCGGGATCGACCCCCTGGGTGCCCGTCAGCCAGTGTGACCACGGCTCCAGGGCGCTGGGCCAGAAGGTGTCGGCCGTGGGACGAACCTGGTAGACCACAGCGTTGTGGTTCGAGGCTCGGGCCAGGTCGAGCCAGGCCACCAGTTCCGCCTTCATCTGGTCGGCGGAGAGGCCCCGCTTGGAGGGGAAGTCGATGTTGGCGACGGTCGCGACCCACATCGCGCGCAGGTCGAACTTGCGCAGGTGGGGGTCGGTGCCGGCGCCGTTGGGGTCACCCGGGGTGACGGCGGCCGGATCGGACGGCGGAGCTGCTGCCGCCGTCCGAGTCTGGCCGAGAGCGAGGGAACTGGCCGCGGCACCGACCGCGGCGGCGCTGATGAGCGAGCGCCGCGACAGTGCGGAGCCGGGCAGCAGAGGATCTCGGGACGGCAGGGAACCGTGGGGGGACATGGCGAACCTTCCGGGAGTCGGACCGCTCCTGCGGAGCGGATTCGCCCAGCGAAACACGCCGGGGGGCCATGGGCCCCCGATTCGGCGGATTCGCTCGCCCGTCACAGGGGCGTGTTCAGGCGAGCTTCTCGATGGGCAACCACGCGAGCACGTCCTGGATGGCTTGGTCCCAGTACCCCCACTCGTGCCCACCGGGCCGGTGTTCGATCTCGAGCGGCACCCCGGCGGCGGCGGCAGCAGCCTCGAAGTCCAGGTTGTCCTGGTAGAGGAAGTCCTCGGTGCCGCAGGTCGTCCACAGCTTCGGAAGGGAGTTCTTGTCGGCCGATCCCAACAGCCCAGCCAGGTCGTCCACCCCGCCCACCTGCAGACCCGCCTCGCCCCAGATGCGGTCGTACCACTCGCCGAGGCGCTCGCGCAGATCCGGGCTCGCCTTCCACAGGGCCCCCGACAGCGAGGCGGCGGCGGCGAATCGTCCGGGCTGGTTGAGGGCGAGTTTGAAGGCACCGAACCCGCCCATCGACAGCCCCGCGACGAAGGTCTGGTCACGCTCGGTGGCCAGCTTGAAGGTGTCGTCGAGAACCGCTGGCAGTTCCTGCGAGATCCAGGTCCACCACTTCTGCCCCCGCGCCTCGTCGCAGTAGAAGCTGAGACCGGCATGGGGCATGACCACCGCCAGGCCGTACTCGGCGGCGTAGCGCTCGATCGAGGTGCGCCGCAGCCAGATGGTGTCGTCGTCACTGGCACCGTGCAGCAGCCACAGCACCGGTGGCGGGCCGGCAGCGGTCGCCCCCGCCATGCCGATCTGACCGCTCGTGCGCTGGGGCAGCAGCACCGTCACCGAGGTGCACATGCCGAGGGATTCGCTGAACAATTCGAGGCGGGAATGAATCATGACTCGACCCTAGGGTGCGGGCCGCCGATGCGCTCGAAGGGGTGCACCACTAGCATCAGGCTCGCACCGGCCCCGTCCACGACGTGGGCCGATCGTGCCACAGATGCCACGATCCCAGACCACAGGAGAGCGACGATGGGCGACCCACGTGGCTGGCGTGACCGGGCTCGCGCCGTCTGGCAAGCCGGGCGCGATCAGACGCCCGCTCGCAGCGACGACGAGACGCTGCGACAGATGGAGGCCAGACAGGCTCGGATGGTGCTCGACATCGCCACCCGCCTCGCCTCGTTGTCACTGGGTGCGGGTGCCTCGGCCGCGGACGCCACCGCGATCGCGCTGTTGGTGGCCGACCACCACCACGTTCCCGCCCATGTCGACGTCACCTTCACCTCGGTCACCATGACCCACCAGCGCGGTTACGACGAGGACCCCATCACGCTGCTGCGCACCGTCCGTTCGCGGGAGACCGACTACCAGCGGCTCGCTCGCCTCGAAGGGATCGGCGCCGACATCGCCTCGGGACGACTGGCGCTGGACGATGCCCGCCAAGCCGTACTGGACGAGTCCCACAGCCCCCGGACCTACCGCCGCTGGCTCGTCTCGACGGCCACCGGCGCGCTGGGGGGTGCGGTCGCGTGGCTGATCGGCGCCAACGGGCTCGAGATCGTGCTCGCTGCCTTGGTGTGCGGCCTGATCGAACGGGTGCAGGGGTGGGTCGCGCGCAGCCGGATGCCGGGCTTCTTCCAGCAGATCGCCGGGGCCTCCGCCCTGGGACTGGTCGCGATCGCGATCATGCTGGGACGTTCCACCCCCTGGGTGCCGCTGTCGGTGTCACCGTCCATGGTGGTCTCGGCCGGCATGGTGGCGATGCTCTCGGGCCTCGCCCTGATGACCGCCGCACGCGACGCCATCGACGGGTACTACGTGACCTCGGGCGCTCGGATGGTCGAGGTGCTGCTGCAGACAGGCGGCATCATCCTCGGTCTGCTGACGACCCTGTGGGTCGGGCTGCGGTTCGGCGTTCCCGCCTACCTCACCCCGCAGGTGGGGGCACTCACACCCCTGCTGGTGCAGGTGCCCGCCGCCATGGTGATCTCGGTGTCATTCGCCGTCGTCTGCCACCTCGGGCCCCGGTCGCTCCCCCTCAGCGCCGCCCTGGGTGGGCTGGGAGTCGCCGTGTCGAGACTGCTGACCAGCCAGGTCGGGACGGCCGCCGCGGCCGGTCTGGGGGCGTTCGCCGTGTCGTTCATCGCCCAGTTGGGCACCCGCCGGTGGCGAGTGTCCCAGCTGGCGCTGCTCTCGGCGGGGGTGGTGTCGTTGCTGCCGGGCATGGTCACCTATCGAGGTCTGCTCGCCACCGTCCAGCTCAACCAGGGCCAGACGGTGCTGGCCTCGGAGTCGCCCCGGCTCCTGCTCACGGCCGTGTTGACGGCGGTCTGGTTGGCAGCCGGATCGGCGTTCGGGGCGATGGTTGCTCGTCCGTTCGGACTGCCGGACGACCCGCAACAGCGGCGCTCGCTGTTGAAGGCGTGGCGACGGAACGTGCCCGAGGCCTCGCGACGCCGCTGAGTCTCGAGGCTCGTCGGCGCCAGTGGCCGCACCAGCTGCCCTCGTCCGGCCTCAGACCTGCGCTGCAGGCGGGGACGCGACCACGCGGCGACCCTCGAAGGCTCGTCCGAGGGTGACCTCGTCGGCGTACTCCAGGTCACCACCCACGGGGAGTCCACTGGCCAGCCGGGAGACGGTCACCCCGGTCGGTGCCAACTGGCGGGTGAGGTAGGTGGCCGTCGCCTCACCGTCGACAGTGGGGTCGGTGGCGAGGATCACCTCGCTGATCGCGGGATCCTGCAACCGGACGAACAGTTCCCGGATGTGCAGGTCGCTGGGGCCCCGCCCGTCGATCGGCGAGATGGTTCCACCCAACACGTGGTAGAGCCCCCGGAACTCGCGGGTGCGCTCGATCGCCATCACGTCCTTGGACTCCTCGACCACGCACAGGTAGCTGTGGTCACGGCGCGGGTCACGACAGATGGCGCACTTGTCCTCCGTCGAGACGTTGAAGCAGACCTCGCAGAACTTGGCGCGCAACTTCAGCTCGCGCAGGGCGTCCGCGAGGTGGTTCACGTCCTCGGTGGGCGCGTCGAGCAGGTGGAACGCGATCCGTTGGGCTGAGCGCGGACCGATGCCCGGCAACGTGCCGAGGGCGTCGATCAGTTCTTGCAGTGCTCCCTCGTACACCTCAGAAGCCGAGCCCGCCGGGCAGCTGCGGCATGACGGCGGCGGCCTTGGCCTGGAGCTGTGAGTTGGCCGAACGGACGGCTGCGAGCACGAGATCAGCCAAACCCTCGGCGTCGTCCGGGTCGATGGCTTCCGGCTTGATGACCAGGTGGGTCAGTTCGCCGGTGCCCAGCACGGTGGCGACGACCAGGTCGCCGCCTGCCGATCCGGTGAACTCGCTGGCGGCCAGTTCCTCCTGGGCCGTCTGCAACTGCGACTGCATCGCCTGCGCCTGGGCGAGCAGGGCGTTCATGTCCATGCCTTCACCGAACATGGCGTCTCCTCTGTCTGGGATGTCGAGTGGGTGGCTCAACCCCGGGTTGGTTGAGTGGGGTGTCGAGCCGCAATACCGGTCCAGCTTATGCGGACGGCACGTCGCGCTCGATCTCGTCGAGCCACAGCTTGGCCGACACGTCCGAGGGCATCCGCCAGTCCCCGCGCGGACTGAGCGTTCCGCCGGCGATCACCTTGGGGCCGTTGGGCAGGGCCGAGCGCTTGAACTGGTTGGTGGCGAACCTCTTCACGAACACCACCAGCCAGGCCCGAACCGCTGCCAGGTCGTACGCGACCCGCTGGTCGTCGGGGAACCCTTCGGGCCACTCCCCCAGCGACTCGTCATGCCAGGCCACCCAGGCGAGGTACGCGATCCGACGGGGACGCATGCCGTGGCGCAGCAGGTGGTGGAGCGTGAAGTCCTGCAGCGCGTAGGGACCGACCGAGGCCTCCGTCGACTGGGGTGTCTCGCCCTCCTTCGTGGGAATCAACTCCGGGGTGATCTCGGTGTCGAGGATGCTGGTCAGCAGGCCGTTGACGTCGTCCCCGAACTGACGAGACGAGACCACCCACCTGATCAGGTGCTGCATCAAGGTCTTCGGCACACCGGTGTTCACCCCGTAGTGGCTCATCTGGTCACCGACCCCGTAGGTGCACCAGCCCAGGGCCAGTTCCGAGAGGTCTCCGGTACCCAGCACGATGCCACCGTGATGGTTGGCGGCCCGGAAGAGGAAGTCGTAGCGGACCCCCGCCTGAACGTTCTCGAAGGTGATGTCGTAGACCTCGTGGCCGTCGCCGAAGGGGTGCTTGAGGTCCTTCAGCAGCTGGGTCGCCAAGGGCCGGATGTCGACCTCCTCGAAGGTGACGCCGAGCGCCTCCGACAATGCCTGGGCGTTGGACTTGGTGTGGGCCGTGGTCGCGAAACCGGGCATCGTGTAGGCGAGGATGTGGGTGCGCGGCAACCCCAGTCGGTCGCAGGCCTTGGCAGCGACGATCAGGGCATGGGTGGAGTCGAGCCCGCCCGAGACACCGATGCAGATCTTCGGCGCCTTCTCGGGGTTGCCCCCGCCGATGGCCAGCATGCGACGCTCGAGCCCCGAGACCTGGATGTTGTAGCCCTCGTAACAGTCCTGGGCGAGGCGGGCTGCGTCGTCCGGTACGAAGGGGAACCGGTCGACCTTGCGCAACAGACCCAGGTCGCCGGAGGGCGGCTGGAGTTCGGTGTGGACGACCGTGTAGGTGTCGTCCCAGCCCTGGGAGGTCAGCGCAGCCCGGTTGTCGTCGAAGGAGCCCTGCCGGAGGCGTTCCTGGCGCAGACGGTCCAGGTCGACGTCGACGACCGTTGCCTGCGCCTGCTGGGGGAATCGCTCGGTCTCCCCCAGCAGCGTGCCCAGTTCGTAGACCATGGTCATGCCGTCCCAGGACAGGTCGGTGGTCGATTCCCCGAACATGGCGGCGGCGTAGGCGTAGACGGCGTTGTCGCGGGACGAGGCGCTCCGCGCCAGCAGGTGGCGGTCGGCAGCGCGGCCGATGGTGATGGGCGAGGCCGAGAGGTTGAGCAACACAGTGGCGCCGTGCAGGGCCGCGTGCGCGCTCGGCGGCACGGGAACCCACATGTCCTCACAGACCTCGACGTGGATGGTGAGACCCGGCACGTCGTCCACCTGGAAGAGCAGCCGCGCACCGACTGGAACCCACGGGTCGGATCCGGGACGCACCCACTCGGGACGCTCGATCTCGTCGATCTCGAGGCTGGCGCCCGAGGCGAAGTGACGCTTCTCGTAGAACTCGCGGTAGTTGGGCAGGTAGGTCTTGGGGACGATCCCCAGCACCTCGCCGCGGTGGACGACCACTGCGCAGTTGTACAGACGGTTGCCGACCGACAACGGTGCACCGACCACCAGGATCGGCATCAGCTCACGGGAGGCGTGGACGATCTCGGTGATCCCGCCGTGCACGGCGTCGAGCAGGGAGTCGTTCAGCAACAGGTCGTCGATGGCATAGCCCGACACACCGAGTTCGGGGAACACGGCCACCGCCACGTGCTGGTCGTGGAGGACGGCGGCCTGCTCCAGGATGCGCTCGACGTTGGTGGCAGCGTCGAAGTCCGCGACGGGCACGGTGCAGGCGGCGACGCGTGCGAACCCCTGGGCGTAGCTGTTGCGGAAGTCCATGCCCGTGAGCCTAGTGGGGCTGCTCACCCCTCCTCGATGACCGTGCCACCCAGGTGCTTGGCAATCAGTTCGTGCGCCGACTCCCCCGAGTCGATCACCGGGTCGTCGTCCTCGGCCAAGACGTCCTCGTCGGCGTCGTCCTGGGGTGTGGTGGGTGAGCCAGCCGTGGAACTCCCCCGGGCCATCGGACGAATCGCCTCCTTCGCGCGGCGCACGTGCTCGCGTCGGCTGTCCTCGGACGCCCCCGGCTGGCTGCTCGGACGGCTGGTCCGGGCCTTGTTCGGGAGAGCGGCGTCGGTGGCTTGGGCCGGGGAGGTCCGGTCAGGGGGGAACGGGCCACCGGCCGGGTCGGGGTCCTCGTCGGGGTCGTGTGGTGGCTCGGCGGGCAGGTCGTGTCCCACAGCGGAGGGGTGCGCGGTGTCGGGCACCGCGTGCAGGTGGCGCGCCGACTCCTGCTGGCGTCCCGCGTCAGGGGCCGTCCTGCCCGAGGGCTGCTGGCTGGGGTGGGTGGGCTGGCCGCCGCGGGCCGCGTGACTGCGCTCGGTGCCGTCGACCACGGCGTTCACGTGCAGGTTGGCTCCGAGCACCTCGACCAGCGAGTCCAGGAGCACGTCCGGCGTGCCTCCTTGGGTGTAGTTGTCACGGGCACCCGGGTTGGCGAACCCGAGGGTGAGCACTCCATCGGTCACATCCAGCACTTGGGCGTTCTGGCTGAGCAGGATCCACGAGAACCGTCGTCGGGAGCGCACCTCCTCGAGGACCCGTGGCCACTCGGCACGCAGGCGGGTGACATCGATGGTGCCCGGCGGCACCTGGGCCTGCGACCGCTTCGTCGACTCGTCCGTCGGGGGCGGGGTGGCGGCGCGCGGTCCGGGGGCTCGCTGGAGGGACCGCGGCTGCTGCTCCGCCGTGGGACTTTCCGGGGGCTGATCCGCCGGGCGCTCGTCCGACTGCGACTGGTGGGCCTGGCTCGCCGGCGACGGGGGTTGCTCGACCGGCCGCTCCTGCCCAGGGGTGGGAGGTCCCACCGTTTCCGCTGCGGCTGCGTGGCCGGGGGTGACGGGGTGGCCGGGGCGACCCTGGTGCACCCGCTCCTGGTCGGGCCACACCTTGGGCTCGAGGGGCTCCGGCTGCGTGGCGGCCCCTTGGCGGTCGACCGGCACGCCGGTGTCGGCGAGGCGTCGCTCGAGACGGTCGAGGCGGGCGTGCACACCTCGTCCGTCGACGTCGGCGCCGGGGAGCAGCACGCGCGCGCACATCAGCTCGAGGTGCAGCCGCGGGGCCGTGGTGCCCCGCATGTCGGTGAGACCCTGCGCGATCACCTCGGCCGCGCGGGTCAGTTCCCCGGCCCCCAAGCCCTGGGCCTGCACCGTCAGTCGGTCGGCCTGGTCGCCGGCGACGTCGATGAGGCCGGACGACATCGCGTCGGGCACCGCGGCCACGATCACCAGGTCACGCAGACGGCGCAACAGGTCCTCCGCGAACCGGCGAGGGTCCTGACCCACCTCGATGACCTTGTCGATGGTGGCGAAGACGCCCTTGGCGTCACCGGCGGCGAACGCGTCCATGATCTCGTCGAGCAGGGTGTCCGGGGTGAACCCCAGCAGGCTGGCGGCCTGGTCGTAACTGACACCCCCCTCGCCGGCGCCACCCAACAACTGGTCGAGGACCGACAACGAGTCACGCACCGAACCGGCGCCGGCGCGCACCACCAGTGGCAGCACCGCGTCGTCGACGGGCACCCCCTCGGCCTCGCAGAGTCGTCCGAGATAGCCGGAGAGCACCTTCGGCGGAACCAGCCGGAACGGGTAGTGGTGCGTGCGCGACCGGATCGTGCCGATCACCTTCTCGGGCTCGGTGGTGGCGAAGATGAACTTCACGTGGGGCGGCGGCTCCTCGACCAACTTCAGCAGGGCGTTGAAACCGGCCGAGGTCACCATGTGCGCCTCGTCGACGATGTAGATCTTGTAGCGGCTGTTGACGGGCGCGAAGAATGCCCGCTCACGAAGGTCTCGGGCGTCGTCCACGCCACCGTGGGAGGCCGCATCGATTTCGATCACGTCGATCGAACCGGAGCCACCGCGAGCCAGTTCCCGACACGACAGGCATTCCCCGCACGGCGTCGGGGTCGGCCCCTGCTCGCAGTTGAGGGCGCGGGCCAGGATGCGCGCCGAGGTGGTCTTTCCGCAGCCTCGAGGCCCCGAGAACAGATAGGCGTGGTTCACCTTGTTGTTGGCCAGGGCTCGCTGCAACGGTTCGGTGACGTGCTCCTGGCCGATCACGTCCGCGAAGGTGTCGGGGCGGTAGCGGCGGTAGAGGGCCAGCGGGGCGTCGGGAGTCTGGGCACGAGGGGCGCGCACCGGCGCGGCCGGAGGGGCCAGACCGGGGGATGCGGCGCCGACCTCGGCGACTGAGGGGCCCTCGGCGTCCGCGGCGGCGACCTGGTCGGCCCAGGCCTCGTCCCGCTCGATGCTCGTGGCTGGGTCGTCGGGTGCATCAGCCGAGCCGACGTCCTCACCGGCGGTGTCGAGGTCTGACGACTCGTCGAAGTCGAACAGGCCGGGCCCGCCCTGCTCCGTCACGCCCTGGTCGAGATCGAAATCCAGGGCGTCGTCGTCATTGTCGTCAGTCACGGGACCCACTCTAGAGAAGGCTCCCGACACTTCCACCCGAACCGGACGACCGGAGCACTCCCCGACGGACCTTCCGGACGGAGGCATGAAAGGGCCCCCGCGCACCCGACAGAGCTCACTTACCCTTGCTGTCTTCCGACCCTGGGGGAGTTGGGCGAGGTGCCGCCGCACGGGGGTTGCCCAGAAGTCTATCCGGTGCCCGCCCGCACCCCCAACTCCCCGGTGTTCACCGCCCGGGTCGTCGCCCCCGGGGGGTTCGCCCGCCCCGACTAGGCTGGACGACATGACCCGTGCCCCCGCCCCCCTGCAGCCCCTCTCCGCGTTGCAGTACCGGGTGGGACTGGCGGTGGTGGGTCGGGTCGGCGGTGACGATGCGCTGGGACGCAGGTCGGACACGGTCGACAAGCCCGGTCCCCGATGGTTCACGAGCACCGACCCCGTCTGGCGGGTGCACGATGACGCCGCCATGTTCTCCAGCGGCGTGACGGCGCTGCTGCTGCAGTCGCTGCACCCGTTGGCGATGGCCGGGGTCGCGGGCCACTCGGGCTACAAGTCCGACCCGTGGGGCCGACTGCAACGCACCAGTGACTACATCGGACGCACCACCTTCGGAACCATCGACGACGCCGAGGCGATGATCGCGCGGGTGCGGTCCGTGCACGACCGCGTACGCGGCAAGGACTTCCGCGGACGCCCCTACCGGGCCGGCGACCCACGGTTGCTCGAGTGGGTGCACGTCGCCGAGATCTGGTCGTTCCTCGCCGGTCACCGCGCCTACGGCATCGACCCGCTCACTCCCACGGAGCAGGACCGCTACGTCGAACAGAGTGGCCACGCCGCAGCCAAGTTGGGGGTGCTCGACCCGCCCACCACGGTCGCCGGACTCGAGGCGGCCATCGACTCCTTCCGCCCCGAACTCGAGGTCTCCCCCGCCGCGGTGGAGGCCGCCCACTTCCTGCTCGAGGACCCGCCCCTGCAGTGGTGGGCTCGTCCCGCCTACGGGCTGCTGGCCGCCGGCGGACTGGCGATCCTGCAGCCCTGGGCCGCGCAGATGCTCGGACTGCGCCAGCCCCGTGGCGGACGAGCCCGCGGACGGATCGGGGTGGCAGCGGTGCGCTGGGGCCTGGCCGGAGTGCACGGGAGCAGGGTGCCGGGACCGACCGAGTGAGCCCTCAGGCCAACCCCGACTGGTAGGCGATCACCACCAACTGGGCGCGATCCCTGGCCCCCAGCTTGCCCAGGATGTTGCCGACGTGGGTGCGGGCTGTGGCCTTCGAGATCACCAGTCGGCCGGCGATCTCGTCATTGTTCAGGCCCTCGGCCACCAGCCCCAGCACCTCCTTCTCCCGCTCGGTGAGTTGGCTGAGCCCCGGGTGGGGGCGCGCCCGTCGTCCGTGGCCGGCGGGTGAGGCGAAACGGCCGATCACCCGCTTGGTCACCGTGGGCGAGAGCATCCCCTCGCCGGCTGCCGCGGCGCGTACCGCACGGACGATCTCGTCAGGCTCGGCGTCCTTGATCACGAAACCCGAGGCTCCGGCCTCGAGCGCGGCGAAGACGTACTCGTCCAACTCGAAGGTCGTCAGCATCACCACCTTCGAGCCGGACAGCGAGGGATCCTCGACGATCTGCCGCAACGCCGCCAGACCATCGAGTCCGGGCATGCGGATGTCCATCAGCACCACGTCGGGGTGGTGGCGCCGCACCAGGGGGAGGGCCTCGGACCCGTCGCCGCCCTCGGCGACCACCTCGATGTCGCCCTCGGCATCGAGCAGGGCGCGCAACCCCATCCGGACGAGCGGTTGGTCGTCCACGAGCACCACGGTGATCATGTGTCAGCCCCGGTCGGGACCACACCGAGCGGGGGTTCGAGCGGCAGGGTGGCCATGACCGCGAACCCCGTCGGCCCAGCGTCGATGGTCATCGTCCCCCCGATCGCGCGCACCCGCTCACGCATGCCTGTCAGACCATTGCCCTCGCGGATCGGGAGGGACGGGGCACCGCTGTCGGCGACCCGCACCCTCAGGTCGCGGCCGACCACGACCGCCACGGCGGTGATCGGTGAGCCGGGGGCGTGGCGCAGGGCATTGGTCACGGACTCCTGAACGACGCGATGGGCCACCGACTGCACCACGGCGGGAACCTCCGCCGGATCCGGGAGTTCCGTCAACGTGACGGAGACACCGGACGAGGCCACCTGCTGCACCAGGCGTTCGATGGCGACCAGGCCCGGGGTGGGGGCCAACGGGGCCTCATCGGACTCGCGGAAGACGCCCAGGGTCGTGCGCACCTCGGCGAGCGCCTCCTTCGAGGTCTGCCGGATCGCCTCGAGACTGCGTCTCGCCTGGGTCGGGTCGGTGTCGAGCACTCGCAGCGCGACTCCCGACTGCAGCGAGATCAGCGACAGGGAGTGCCCGACGACGTCGTGGATGTCTCGGGCCAGGCGCAACCGTTCGGCCCGTGCCACCCCCTCGAGTTCCAGGGCTCGTTCCCTCACCCGTTGCCCCCGGCGGGCCAGGAAGGCCGCGGCGGCGACCAGGGGGAGGGTCGTCCACACCAGCATGGTCGCGGTGGTGAACACCGAGACCCACGGGTGACCGTCGCCCAGACCGTTGGCGAGGTAGGCGGGCACCAGCGCCACCAGCCAGGGCCACAGCCGGGCGGGGGCGAGGTGTGAAGGGTGGCGGTCCGACTCCGCGCTCCCGGGCGTGGTCACGGGAACGGACGAGAGGACCAGCAACCGGACCCCGAGGACGATCGCTGCCACCACGGCGGCGACCGGGGATCCGCCCGCCGCGAGGTAGCCGGCCACGCCGACCAGCCCCAGCACCCAACCGGTGCGGGGCAGCACGCGACCGAGCACCACCGCGACGGCGACGGTCGCGACCGCAAGCTGGACGATGGGCGACCAGGTCAGCTCGACCTCGGGACGCATCCGGCCCCGACCCATGCCCATGCCCATGCGGTCGGGGGTGGCAACGGCCACCCACGCGATCGACATCACCCACCCGACTGCGACGGCGAGGGCCACGTCGAGCAGCCACCTCCACCCGTGCGCGCGGGTGCGCTCGGTCAGTGCGGGCATCCCTGTGGTCACCCCTCGAGCCTACGAGGCCGGGGCGGCCATGACATCGGTTGTCGGGACGAGATTCGACTACGTCAGTTGACGTAGGTCTCGTGGGTCAAAGATCAACACCGTGACCGATGTGTGCCCGGGAACGGCGGAGTTCACTGGATGCATGTTGACCACACTGCTTCCTGCACTCCAGCTGCCGCTGCTCGAGATGCACATGAACCGTGGCCCCATGGGGGGCCACCACGGATACGGATTCGGATTCCTCGGATTCCTGCCGGGCCTGCTGCTGGTGCTCGCCCTGATCGTCGTCGTCGTGCTCCTGTTGACGAAGGGACGGGTCGGGCCGATCCGGCTCGACCGCACCCGCAACGGCTCGACCCCCGGATCGGGTTCGGGCTGGACGTCGGCCAGGGCCGCCGAGGACCAAGCCTTCGAGACCTTGAAGATGCGCTTGGCCACGGGCGACATCACTCCTGAGGAGTTCCTCGAGCGCAGTTCAGTCCTCCGCAGCCCCTCGGGAACCACTGCCCCGCCGAAGGCAGACCAGTGATCGTCGGAGCAGCCGTCGTGCTGCTGGTCGTGCTGCTGTACACGCGGGGACGAGTGGGACCCCTCACCTGGGCGGGCCGGGAACACCTCGCGGGCCAGTCACACCCACGGATGCTGGGTGCTCGTCCGTCGGCACCGGAGAAGCCGTCTCCCTCCGAAGTGCTGGCTGGGCGCCTCGCCGACGGTGAGATCACCCCTGACGAGTACCTTGAGCGCTCCGCCCTGATGCACGAGCGCTGACGGTCCACCCCCGGTTCGCGCCGGTCACCCCCGGTTCGCGCCGGACGAGCGTGAGCCTGTAAGCTGCCCGGCGGAGGATTCGCCTAGTGGCCTATGGCGCTCGCTTGGAAAGCGGGTTGGGTGCAAGCCCTCACGGGTTCAAATCCCGTATCCTCCGCCAGCCCCTGAACAGCTGGGATTTCCGACCAGTTGTGGATCAGGGAAACGCCCCGTCCGGCCTCGAGCCGGGCGGGGCGTTGTGCTGCGGGGTGGTTGGAGCCGGGGGTTGGATCGGTGCCGCAGGTGCCGACCGCTCGTCCACCTGCCCGCGTCCGGCGCACCTGCCCTCATCGCGCACCACCTGCCCGCGTCCGGCGCACCTGCCCTCATCTCGCACCACCTGCCCCCTCGCGGGGCACCTGCCCTACCCCTGGGCGGGGGCAACTGCAACAAACGAGGGCAGCTGGCGCGAAACGAGGGCAACTGCTGCAGCTCCTGGGCAGCTACCCCCAGCCCCGACAACGTCAGTCCTCCACCAGCACCCAGGCCGTCGCCTCCCTGGGCAGTCGTCCGTCCTCCAACCGAACACTGCTCACCGCCACCGTCCCGTGGGGCAGTTCAACTGGAGCGCCCCCGAAGTTCGACACACAGTGCCAGCCACCCGGCCGGACGAAGTGGAGCACCGACTCGTCCGGATCGGACACCCAGGCGAACTCCTCCTCGCTGGTCAGCGAACGCCGCAACGACAATGCCCGTCGGTACATCGACAGGGTGGAGTCCGGGTCGTCCGCCTCGACGCTGACCGCGTAGCGCCCGAACCAGGCGGGCTGGGGCGGTTGCGCACCACCCGGTCCGAAACCGAAGGACGGCCCGTCGGGCGTCCAGGGCAGGGGAACGCGGCAGCCGTCGCGTCCCTTGGCGGTACCACCCGAGCGCGTCGCGATCGGGTCCTGCAGGGATTCCGGCGGCAGGTCGGGCACCTCGTGCAGGCCCAGTTCGTCTCCTTGGTAGACATAGGTGGCGCCGGGCAGTGCCAGCAGCACCAGGGCTGCGGCGCGGGCGCGGCGCTCACCCAGGGCCAGGTCGGCCACGGGCTCCGCCCCGTTGGTCAGCAACCACCGCTGGCCCACCTGGTGGGAGTTCAGGTCGGGGTCACGGGGCAGTCCGTAGCGGGTGGCCACCCGCAGCGTGTCATGACAACCGAGCAGCCAGGTGGTGGTCGACCCGCTGACTCGCATGTCGGCAAGACCGGCGTCGATCACCGCCCGGAACTCGTCCGGTTGGAAGCCCGCCTCCTGCATCTGGAAGTTGAAGGCCTGCCCGAGCCCCTCAGCGGAGGCGTAGCGGGCGCGCCGGGTGGGATGGACCGCTGCTTCGGCGACCGCGAACCGGGGCGGGTCGTACTCGTCGAACACCCTGCGCCAGTCGGCGTAGATCTCGTGCACGCCCTCGCGGTCCCACAGGGGGTGGGTGCCGTCGGCGCGGGTCACCTCGGCCACCTCCGACCACGGGGCGAACGGCTCCGAGAGGTCCTTCACCAGCCCATGGGCCACGTCGATCCGGAATCCGTCAACGCCTCGGTCCGACCAGAACCGCAGGGTGGTGCGGAAGTCCTCACGCACGCCGGGGTCGTCCCAGTTGAGGTCGGGCTGTTCCTTGGCGAAGTAGTGGAAGTACCACTGGCCATCGCCGACCGGCTCCCACGCCGGTCCCCCGAATCCCGACTGCCAGTCGTTGGGCGGCTCGGCGCCGCCGGGCCCCCTGCCGTCGCGGAAGATGTAGCGCTCCCGCTCCCGAGCCCCTCGTCCGCTGGCCAACGCCTCCCGGAACCATGGGTGACGGTCGGAGGTGTGGTTGGGCACGATGTCGGCGATGATCCGCAGCCCGGCCCCGTGCAACGCGCCCACCAATTCGTCGAAGTCAGCCAGCGTACCCAGGCGGGGGTCGACGTCGCGGTGGTCGTCGACGTCGTAGCCGCCGTCGGCCAGGGCCGAGGGGTAGAAGGGGCTCAGCCAGACTGCGTCCACCCCCAGGGCGGCGAGATGCCAGACCCGGGAGGTGACGCCGGCGAGGTCACCGATGCCGTCGCCGTCGGAGTCCGCGAAGCTGCGCGGATAGATCTGGTAGACCACCGCCGACCGCCACCAGTCGGCCCCTTCACGAGGGAACGGGAACCCGCCAGCACGCATCACTGCCATGCACGGAATCTAGTGGAGGCACGTCCCGCCTGACCGGCGGTGGATGCGAGTCAGACAGCGAACCCGCGCTTCCCGGCCTTCTGCTGGGCCGTGATCGCCAACCGCATCACCGTGAACATCTGCTGCTGCTCGGCCGCATCCAGTCCGTGCGACAGTGCCCGCACCAGGTCGGGGTAGTAGTCGAGGGCGACGTCCTCACAATTGAGGTACTCGGTGCCGTTGTCGTCGACGACGAACAGGTGGTCCCTGCCCTCACGCCCGGCGATGTCGACATACTTGCGCAGCTCGATGTAGCCCTTGGTGCCGAGGATGATCAGTCGCCCGTCGCCCCA
This sequence comes from Aestuariimicrobium sp. T2.26MG-19.2B, assembly GCF_950101875.1. NCBI lineage: Bacteria > Bacillati > Actinomycetota > Actinomycetes > Propionibacteriales > Propionibacteriaceae > Aestuariimicrobium > Aestuariimicrobium sp. T2.26MG-19.2B. Next base: position 799,246 of record NZ_CATNLW010000001.1, read on the forward strand.
GGTGGGCAGGCCCTGCGGGGTGAACCAGTCCACGCGAATGTAGCCCTGGGCATCGCCGGCCTTGAGCAGGATCTCGCCGAAGTCCTGCATCTTCGGGGTGTCGGGGTGGGCGAAATTGCCGACGGCTGAATGCACGACCTCACCGTCGGAATTCCCCGTGAACCACAGGAACTGGTCGATCTGATGTGAGGCAATGTCGCAGAGGATGCCCCCGAAGCGCGAGTCGTCGTAGAACCAGTCGGGACGCCCCGTCGCCCCCGTGCCCAGGTGCACGCGGTCGATCTCACGGTGGGGGCCGAGGCCCAAGGTCTGGACGACGGTGCCGATCCGCCCCTCACGCACCAACTGGCCAGCCTTCGTGACACTCGGCACCTCGAATCGCTCCGAGAACGTGACCGACCAGAACTTGCCCGACTCCTGGACGGCCCGCTCGATCTCGTCCAGTTGCTCCATCGAGATGGCACCCGGCTTGTCGGTGACGACGTGGTGTCCAGTGCGCAGTGCCTTGACGGTGATCTCGGAGCGGTCCCCGGGCACTGCAGCGGTCACGACCAGGTCGATGGTCGCGTCGTCGTACAGGTCATCGGCATTCTCGACCCAGGGGAACTGGGGCCAGGTCTGCTTCACCGTCTGGGCGACGGCGGACGAAGGGTCCCCGGTCCACAGGCCGACCAGCTCACCCCCCTGCTCGAGCAGGCCCTTGACCTGCCCGAAGATGTGGGCGTGGTCGAGACCGATGGCGGCGAAGCGAAAGGGTGCAGGGCTCATGGTCCCCACCCTAGGAAGGGGCCGGGACGGTCCCCCCGGCTTGCCAAAGGTTGTCAGCCCCGCACCCGCACCCCGGCGAAAGCGAGCATGCCTGCCCCGTCGCCGGTGCGGACGAAGGCGCCCGCCCCCACGTGGCCCAGGTAGCGCACCTCTGTGCCGGTGGGAACAGCCGTCGCGCTGGTCAGGCGGAGCCGTCCGGACTCGAAAGCCACCGACGTCGGTGCCGCACCGTTGACCCGGAAGTCCCGTTCCACCCCCGGTTCGACCGTCAACGGGTCGGTCGCGCGCAGGCTCAGCCACACCACCCGCGGGTCGGACGGATCGAGCTGGGCGCCGGTCACGTCGGGGGCGAGGACTCCACGCCTGCTGCCGCCGTACAGATCGGCCGCCAACACCCGGTGGTTCCAGTCGCCCAGGGTGCGGTACCCGTTCTCGAACGCGAAGTGGCAGCCGATCTGGGCCGTCAGTCCCTGGGTGGTGAGCAGCCCCACGTCGAGCTGAGGTCCGAGTTCGCGCTGGCGCTCGCGCAGATTGATGGCGGTGGCCGAATCACACGGCGACACCCGTACCTGGTGTTGGTAGATGCGAGGGCCGTCGAGGTCGTCGCGCCAGTCGCTGACCAGCTGGGTGAACCCGGCCGCATACACGTCGGCCTGGTCGTGGTCGCCCTCGCCCTGGTACCAGAGCACCGCCGACAGGCTGGACTGGACTCCTGCCCCGCGCAGCCTGAGGATCGTCCGCCCGTAGTTCGTGTCGGGATCGGCCGCCCCATCGGGCGAGCGTTGGAAGAACGCGACCGGACGACCACCCTCGCCCCCGTTGATGATGGCGACCGGCACCCGTTGCTGGGTGACGATGCGGTGGCCCAGTTCTGCCGCCCACTGACCGATGGAACCCGCATTGCCCAAGGTGTCGGCGATGCCGCGGTTCCACTGGTCGTCGGCGAGGCTGACCGAGGTCAGAGGGGTCTGCGACCCGAAACTGCGCACGAACTCCGATTCCACGGCGTGCGCGGAGCCCTGCACCTGCGCCGCCACCGCGTTGGACTGTCCCTGCACGAGCAGCGCGTCACCGGCGAGCACGTCCTCGGCCCGCCACGCCAGCCGGGTCACGCCGTCCAAGGTCGAGCGCACCTCGAAGGTGGTGCCGACCAACGCAACAGGCACCCGCACCCGCACCGTGAATCGTCCCTGGCTCAGCTTCAGCTGCTGGGTGGACGATCGACCGGCCCGGCTGGTGACCAGGGCGACCGTGGCGCGAGGGTCGGTGACACCCCCCGAAATGGTGGTCGCGACCTGGGTGGCACCCGGTGCGCGAGCCAGGAGTTGCATCGGGCGGGGACCGTTCTCGACGACCGCCGTCGCCTGTCGGGCGAAGAAGGTGAGCCTGCGCATCGAGTACTGGCCGGCGTCCTGGGAGAAGGTCCAGTCGGGGCTGCCCGGAGCCGGGGCGGTGCCGATCCCGACGTCGATGCCGCCTCTGCCAGCCCACCCGTTGAGCGCCAGCACCGTGCGGGAGGCCCCGGCCCCCGGGGTGCGCGCTGTGGTGTCGACCTCGTGCACCTGGAATGAGCCGTACTCCCCACCACTGGGGGTGTCGTCGGAGTCGTAGCTGTGGTCGGACGGGTAGTCGTCGCCCGTGTACGGGCCCGGAACCTGCCGGGAGGCGGTGGCGACGTAGGAATTGGGCCACATCTCGAGCCACCCCTGCCCGTGCTGCACTGCCGTGACCGCGGGGTCGTTGCTGGACACCGTGAGGTCACGCGCGGACTGTCGGGTGATCTCACCCACCCTCACCGGCATGGCCAGGTCAGAGGCCTTGCCCGTGGGCAGCATCGAGGCGAACGCCCACCGGGGCGCCTGGCTGCTCCCCTTCGTCGTGCCCTCGCCCGCTTGAGGCCCACCGGACGAGGACGGGCCGCCGAGTTCGAGGCAGTAGCCGACCCTGTCCGGCACGAATCCCTCGGGCACCCGGTCGTAGGACCAGACCGGTGGCGTGCTCGTCCAACTCGCTCGTTCGGGCACGTCGAGCACCCGCATCGGCACCAGCCCTTCGGCCCTCGCCTGCTTGTCACAGCTCGTCGAGGGAAGGCCGTCGGCGCCCGTCGACACCACGGGACGGGGTTCAGGGGCCCGATCGCGGGCGAGTCGCTGTGCCAGCACTCCGGCCGCAGCCACGGCGAGGGCCAAGGCCGTCACCAGGCTCACCAACACCCAGGCGGGAACGGGCAACGGACGATGTCGGCGTGGCATGCGTCCTCCCGTTCCGGCTCACCCGGGGCTCCTCGGGCTCCGCCCATCCTCCCGCGCTGGAGGAGGCTGGCCAAACCCGCTGACCAGCGACACCGTCCGGTTCAGCCCAGGTGCACGGTGCCGTTGGTCCGGCGGAAGTCACGTGGGGACTGCCCCGTGACGGCCTTGAAGGCGGCGCGGAACGAGGGCAGGTCGGTGTAGCCCACCTCGGCTGCGACGCCACCGACCACGGCGTCGTCCGCGCGCAGCAGCCTGGCTGCGCGTTCGATCCGCAACCGCCTCAGCACGGTCATCATCGACGCGCCGCCGTGCCGGTGGAAGAGTCGTTCGGCCTGCCGGTCGGACAGGTGCGCAGCCGAGGCGACGTCGCGCACACTCACCGGCTGGGCCAGGTTGTCCTGCAGGAAGCGGTGCATCACGGCATACGACTGCTCGCTCCGGTCGAGGGCCGGCGGCTCGGTCACCAGTTCCTCGGCCTCGCTGAAGGCCCGTCCGGTCTCGACCACGAGGGCCGCGCCCAGCGCCCGGGTGACCGGCCGGTGGCCCGAGCGGAAGGAGCCCGCCTCGGCGGCCAACGCCTGCAGCAGCGCGGGCACCTGCCCCACCCGGCGCGAGACGACCGCGCCGCGGAAGAGTCCCGACCACCAACCGCCCTCCCCCACGCGCGGGGCTCGCCGCCCCGGCGTCAGGTCGAAGCCCCAGAAGCTGATCCCCAAGGGGTCATCATGGTTGGACTCGATCTCGTGCAGCACCCCACGACGGGCGAGGAAGAGGTCCCCGGCCGCGACGGAGAAGCTCTCGTCACCGTGGCGGAACACGCCACTTCCGGAGTTGGCCAGGCAGACCTCGAGGTAGGTGTGCCGGTGCCAGTGGTTCCGCCACCACACCCCACCCAGGTCGGCTCCGGGGAAGTACCCCCAGTCGGTGAAGTCGACCTCGAAGCCCTCGACCCGGGTGGCGGTGAGGCGTCCGATCAAGCCGGAGACGTCACGGTCTTCGCTCATCCACCCATCATGGCGGGCGCACCGGCGGCGGGGGCCGGGGGTTCGCCACCGGAGCGTCCGGTCGGGTCGACCCCGGCCAGGATGAGCCCCTGCCCCAACGAGTGGTCATGGGTCTTCGCCGTGGGACGGTCGGCCGGGTCACGGAACTGGACGAGCCAGGTCGTACGGGCCTCGTCGGAGACGTTGACCCCGGACGCGTGCACCGTCAGGTAGGGGAAGAAGATGGCGTCCCCCGCCTCGCACTCGATGTCGACTGCTGTCGTCGGGTCGATGTCGTTGAGGTGGAAGCTGCCCTCGGGGTCGTGCTCCCGCGGGCCAGCGAGATGGCTGCCGGGCACGACCTTGACGCAGCCCTTGACCACGGGGGCGTCATCGAAGTGGAAGATGACGGCCCCCACCTTGTGGTCGCGGTGCGGGAAGAACGGGTGGTCCTGGTGGAAGGGGAAGGGCGAGCCGTTGGCCGGCGGCTTCACGAACGCCTTCGTGTGGTGCAACTGCAGGTTGGGGGTGCCGAGTGCGGCGGTCGCCACCTCGGTGAACCGGGGGTCGACCAGCAACCGGGTGAAGGCGGACGAGTAGAACTGCGCGTCATGCAGGTGCTGCAGCGAGGTCTTCTGGCCTCCCGCGACACCGGCGGCCGATGCCCAGGTGGGGTCGTCGCCGCGGTTGAGGGCCGCCAACAGCCGGTGGGTCTCGGCGCGGTAGGCGGCGGCCTCGTCCTTGCTGAGCATCCCCCGTACTCGCACGAAGCCCTGCTCGTTGTACTGGCGGGCGTAGTCGGCCAGTTGGTCGGGGTCGTACACCGAGGACGGCGCTGTCAGGTCACGCTGCTGGGTGGCAGTGATGGTCATGGGGTCTCTCCTGTCGGGTCGATGTCTCGACGCTAGGCCCGGGCAGGAGGGACGACAACGGGGCCGACAGCCGGGTACCGGGGGCGATCCCGCCATCGTCCGGTGACCACTGAGCGAATCTGCGGGCACCCTCGCACCCGAACTGAACACCTGCCAAGGTGAGCGGGTGCAGCGATTCCTGGTCTCGAGTTCGGCCCTGCTCTGGGGACTGCTGTTCAGCTTCCTGGGGCCAACCCTGGCGTTGATCCTCACCGAACTGTTCAGGGCGACCCCGCAGCAGGTCGGCTGGATCCTGGGCATCTACAACGGCCTGGGGCTGGTGGTCTCACTGCTGATCCCGGCCTGGGCCGACCGACACGGCAACTACCTGCGGCCGATGCTGGTGTGCGGGATCGCTGCGGCCGCCTGGTGCGCGGCCCTGCTGATGACGCATTCGTTGGTGGTGGCGTTCGGGGCCCTGCTGCTCCTGGCGGCGCCGGCGACCGTGGGCATGACCCTGCTGTTCGCGCACATGCGCCACGCCGGATTCACCGCCTCGGACGTGTTGAGTGTGCGCGCCTGGGTGTCCTTCGCCTGGATCGCCGGTCAGCCGCTGGCGACCTTCTCGATCGGCGCCTGGGGCGCCCGCTCGGTGCTGTGGCTCATCCTGGGCACCTCGGTGCTGGTCTGCGTCGTGACCGTCGGCCTGCAACTGACCCGTCCTCGGGTCAGCGCCGAGGACCATGCCGCCCATCGCCGCGAGGAACCAGAACTGCACATCTCACGGCTGTCGCTGGTGGCCATCTTCGGTGCCTTCGTCGCGCTCAGCGCCGCCAACAGTGGCACGGTCGCGGTCACCCAGTTGCTCGTCCACGACTACCGCGGACTGCCCGTGATCTGGGCCGGCATCGCGCTGGGGCTGGCCGCCGGACTCGAGATCCCCGCCCTGTTGGTGTTGGGACGACTCAACCGACGGTTCTCGTCCTTCGCACTGGTGGCCTCGGGAGCGGTGAGCTTCATGGCCTACTACACCGGCATGTCGCTGGTCAGGGACCCATGGCTGCTGCTGCCCCTGCAGGCCCTGAAGTCCTGGGGGTTCGCCACCATGACCGGGGTGGGACTGACCCTGTTCCAGGCCGTGATCGCCCGACCGGGTCTGGCCTCGGGCCTGTTCAACAATGCCTCGAAGGTGGGGGCCATCGTCTCCGGGGCCCTGATCGCGCTGGGGGCCAACCAGACCTGGAACTACCCGGGGGTGTTCTACCTGGCGGTGCCCACGGCCTTCATCGGACTGGTGCTGGTCGGGGTGGCTGCGCGGTCGGCCAACGGCGGGGCGGGCTCCGCTCCGACCGCCCCCGCAGCCCCCGCCGCTCCCTGAGCCCCCGGCCCCCCCGCACAAACTTCAGCTTCCGGGACGAACTCGCGCGCTACAGCCTGAGAGTTTGCCGGCAGGTGGACCCCCGGCCGGGCGTGAGAGATCCTGACAGGTGGCAGGGGACTCCACGACCCTGGTCTCAGCTGCCGATGTCCTTGCTGGTGAACCTGGCCCAGGCGGCCGCGCCGGTGACCGCCATCCAGGCGGCTGCCACGCCCAGCCCCTTCACGGCACGCGACCACAGCGGAGGGTCGCGCAGCACGTCGGCGAACTGCAGGAACCAGTGGGTGAGCAGGTAGGGCTGCAGCCACGCCAGCTGGCTCGTCGCCTCGGTCAGCCAGCTGAGGATCACCACCACCATGCACCCGACCGTCACCGCCAGCGGCTGGTCGACCAGGGTCGACAGGAACAACCCCATGGTGCCGACGGCCGTCATCATCAGCGCCAGGAACAGGGCCATCAGGGCCAGTCGCCCCAAGGACTCCGTGAACGTGATCGCGGTGCCCGAGAGGGTCATGGACGCACCCGACCCGAACACCATCACACCGGCGACGAGTCCGACCACGGCGATCAGGAAGGTGCCGAAGAACGCTCCCACCAGCAGGCCGGCGAACTTCACCGCCAACAACCTGGCCCGTCCCACAGGGGTGACGAGCAGGTAGCGCAGCGTGCCGCCGTGCGCCTCCCCCGCGATCGCGTCACCCGCCAACAACGACATGGCAAGCGGCAGGAAGAAGGCCGACTCCATCATCAGCGCCAACATCGGGAGCACAGTGCCATTGGCCACCGAGACCATCAGCCCGGTGTCACCGGAGGTCTTGATGGCGATGGCCATCACCACGGGAACCGCCGCCAGGATCACCAGCCCCAACTGGTTGCGGCGCCGCGACATCATCAATGAGATCTCGCTGCCGACCAGTCGCCAGAACGCGAACGGACGAACCGGTCGTGCCTCAACGGACATCGAAGCCCTCCCCGGTCAGCTCGACGAAACGCTCCTCGAGGCTGGCGGAGTCAGCACTGAAGCCGAGCACCCGCACCCCCGCCGACACCAGCGCGGGCACCACGGCCTCGACCGGATGGTCTCCCAGGGCCGCTGTCACCTGACCCGAGGCACCCTCACCGGCGGACGACGCGACCTCGTCCAACCCGAGCACCGTGAGCGCCTGGGTGGCCTGCGCGAGGTCGGGGGTGGTCACCCGCACGCGCACCCCGTGGGCACGGCGAAGTCCCGCCAGTGAGTCCTGGGCGACGAGTCGTCCGCGGCTCATCACCCCGACATGGCTGCACATCTGTTCGACCTCGGCCAGCAGGTGGCTCGACACCAGCACGGTGGTGCCGTCATGGGCGAGGCCCGCGACCAGGTGCCGCACCTCACGGGTGCCCTGCGGGTCGAGCCCGTTGGTGGGCTCGTCCAGCACCAGCAGGTCGTGCGGCTGCAGCAGAGCGGCTGCGATACCGAGGCGCTGCTTCATGCCCAAGGAGTAGTTCTTGACCCGCTTCCTGGCCGCCGCGGTCAGTCCGACCCGCTCCAGCGCGGCTCCGATCCGGGCGGACGAGGTGCGCGCCTCGGCGGTCGCGTCAGCGGCATCGAGGCGGCGCAGGTTGTCTCGTCCGTTGAGGTGCAGGTGGAACGCAGGACCTTCGACCAGCGCACCGACCCTGGGGAGCACCCGGTTGGCGTGAGCCGGCATGGGTTCGTCCAGCAGCCTCACGTGACCGGCGGTCGGGTGCACCAGGCCGAGCAGCATGCGGATGGTCGTGGTCTTGCCCGAACCGTTGGGGCCGAGGAATCCGTAGACAGAGCCCGTGGGCACCTCGAGGGCAAGATCGTCGACCGCCGTCTGGTGGCCGAAGGTCTTGGTCAGTCCCGAGGTGACGACGGCGGCGCCACCCTCGCTCATCCCAGGGCCGCGAACAGCGTGCCGGCGGGCACCGCACCGGCGGCGACCTTGCCCTGGTCGGTCACGACGACCGTGAACAGGGTCCCTTCGAAGATGCGTCCACTCCCCCACGTACCCGAGACCTTGGGGAAGCTGGACAGCACCCCCTGCAGCTCGGCGGGCACCCCGCTCAGGTCGGACAGCTGGTCCGCGACGACCACGGTGCCCCAGCCCTGACCGGTGACGGTGGGCTTGTGACCGGACTTCGGGTCGACCTTGGTGGGCATCGACGGGTGGTCGTTCGCACCGGTCGTGTCGGCCGACTTCTCGGTCACCTTCGTGCCCGGCGGGGTGGTGAACCGGAACATCGCAGGGTCGGGCTGGGCGAAGCTCAGCTGGGTGAAGCCGATGTTCACCGCCGGGCCGGAGCTGCGGGTGGAGTAGACCTGAACGCGCAGCGGCTGCTTGGTGGTGGCCTCGACGGCGATGGACACCTTCTTCACCAAGGTCGTGCCCGACTTGGGGGTCAGGGCGAGGTCGTAGGCGGCGTGCCCGGCGACTGTCGTGGTGCCCGCGACGCTGACGGTGGTCGACTGGTCAGCGGTGGTGAGCAGCTTCCTGGCGGCCTCGGCCGGGGTGAGGTTCAGCTCCTCCCTCGGGCCTGGGCCCGAGGTGTCGGGGGTCTTGGAGTGCACGGCCTCCCGGGTGGACGAACTCCACACCCAGGTGTCGGTGGGGTTGGTGATCACGGCTGCCTCGCTGGTGCCGTCCACCAGGGCGACTCGCGCCGACTGCTTGCCGTCGTACCAGACCCGCCACGTGTGGCTGCCCTGCAGCAGGTTCAACGGGTCGAGGGTCGAGGGCTTCTGCACCCCACCCGGCACCTCGGGGAGTCCGATGTCCATGGTCTGGGTGAGTTCACCCTGCATCGCCACCGGCTTGGCCGCGATCACGTCGGCGACCAACTGCTGGGCAGTGATCGGGGGCAGGGTCGGGTCAGCCTTGGCGGTGGTCTGCACCAGCGCCGGCACGGCAAGTGCGACGCCCAGGACGGCCACGGGGGCGATCCATGCTGCCCGGGTTCGGGCTGCCCCAGCTCGGGTTGCCCCGGCCAGAGCTGCGCGGGTTCGGCGCGCACGGGTGAGAGCTGCCAGATTCCTCATGCACCCATTCTGCGCGCGTGCACGAAACGGGCAATCAGACCAAGGTCGCGACCTGTCACACCAGGGTCCATGACCGCGGCCTGTGTGATCGAACCGGCCCGGACACAACGGTCGGACGATGCCGGGGCCCGAGGGCCTGCATCGTCCGACCGAGGTGTGCCCGAGCCGTCAGGGCTCAGAGGGTCGAGCCGACCACCAGCGGGAACTCCTTGCGGGCGTTGTCGGCGATCCGGTTCATCAGGTACAGGTCGAGTCCGCCGCCGATCACTCCGCCGGCGAAGGGAACGAGCTTGCCGAGCTTCGACAGGCTCTTGGTCGTCAGCTGCCGGATCAACCGGAAGCCGATCCCCTTGTTGACCATCATCAACGCCGCCTGGGGCAGCCGTTCCAGGGCAACGGCGGTCGCCTTGCCGGTGACGGGGTTGACGCCCACCTTCTGCAGCACGTCGTAGCCGCCCGATCCCGACAGGGTCAACAGCACGGCCGTGCGCACCTGCGGCTTGTTCAGGTCATAACCGCGCAGGTGCGCGATGCCGGCGACCATGCGGGTGGCGACGACGTAGAACTCGAGGATGTTGGCCGGCAGGGCCACCGGCATCGTGACGAAGCCACCCAGTCCGGTCAGGAACCCGGCGCCGGCCGCGGTGCGCAGGTAGGCCGCCGAGAGCTTGTTGATCGCCTTCTCGACATCGCCATTGGCATCCGCGAGCGCCCTGTCGGCGACGACCTGGGCGCTCTTGGCGGGCCCCCTGCCGTCGATGCCCACCGAGATCAGCTGCTCGATCAGCTTGGTGGCGACGTCGTCCCCCGAGCCGTCGGTCGCGGCATCCATGGCAGGGCGCTGGGGGGCCTTGGTGTCCTTGGACTTGTCAAACATGTCGAACAGTCCCATGGTGTCCTCCTGTGGTGCGCGGGGCCGACTGATCCGGCTCCCGGGGGCGGCGTGAGCCTGACCCATCCCCAACAGTGGCATGGGAAAGTCGCAGTCAGCGGCATTTCTGCCGACAGCGAGGGCCCGCGCGGGTGGGCTCAGGGTTGCCCCTGAACCCTTTCGGGTGGCACCCCCATCGCCACCCGGGTGGCCTCGTCCGCCGGTCGGCCGGCTGCCCTCAGCGCCACCATGGTGGCCCCGACCACCCCGTCCGAGGCCAGTCTGGCCCGGTCGCCCAGCAGGCTGACCAGCCGGTCGCGGATGACCGAGTCGAGCCCGGCCACGGAACCCGCCAGCACCACGGGACTGCTCTCGTGCACCCCGACCAGCGCAGCCCTGGCCGTGCTCTCGATCAGGTCTGCGGCATCTGCCAGGATGCGGTCAGCCACGGGGTCACCCACCGACTGCACCACCAGCGGGGCGAAGCCGGCCAGTTGCACCGGACGAAGCCCGTAGCAGTGCTCGATCAGGGCGACCCTGCGGGGGTCGCCGGGGCGATCGCGATGACTCGCCAACTGCGGCGTGCGGGCCAGCACGAGGTCGGTCAGGGCCGTGTCGGGGCCTCGTCCGTCGATGGCAGCCAGCACGTCGTGCACCGCCCGACGCCCGATCCAGAACCCGGCTCCGTCATCACCCAGCAGCCAGCCGGCGCCGTCGACCAGACGGTTGATGCGTCCGCCCACGATGGTGGCGGCCACGGCACCGGTGCCCGCGATCAGCACCACCCCCTGCTCCTCCGAGCAGCCGGAGAACCATGCCCCGAGCAGATCGGGCTCGATGTCGATCGGACACCCCAGTCCCGCAGCAGCGGCGGCCGCGGCCAGTCCGTCGAGGGCTCCCCCGGTGGCCGATCCGCCCGCCATGGTCACGGCGAGACGGGTGACCTCGTCGGCTCTGCCGCCGGCGGCGTCGAGCGCGGCCCGCAGCACGTTCAGCCTCGCCAGGTCGTGCCCCGAGGAGTTCGGATTGCCGGGGCCGGATCGTCCCACCCCCACCACCACCCGGACGGTGTCGTCCCAGGCCAGCGCACGGGTGGAGGTACCGCCGGCATCGACGCCCACGACGATCACGCGACCACCACCTGGCCCGCCGTGGCGTCGGCGGGAACCGCTCGTAGGTGCCACACCCACATCCCGAACCCGGCCAGCGAGAAGCAGGCCGCCGCCAGCGCCAGTTGCAGCACCGACCCGGTCACCATGGGTACGACCAGTCCGGCCAGGGCGGCGTTGAGCATCAGTTGCATGAACGACTGGCCCGAGGCGGCCGAACCACGCAGGCTGGGGAACAGGTCGAGCATGACGAGGTTGACCACCGGGAAGCTGAGGGCCACCCCGAAGGCGATCAGCATGGGACCCACCACCGCCCACGGCAGTTGCGGGGCGCTGGGCAGGGCCGAGAGGGCGACGTTCACCAGCCCAGCCGAGATGGCGACCACGTAGCCGATGGTGGCCAGACGGCGTCCCGGCACCCGCTCGGCGAGGCGGGCATTGAGGAAGAAACCCGTCATCATGCCGGCGATCATGGGCACGAAGAAGATCCAGAAGTCCTGCTCCCCCTTGCCCAACAGGTCGACGATGAAGATGGGTGCCGCCGAGATGTAGAGGAACTGGGCGGCGAACGCGAAGGCCGACGCGAACCCCAGCCGCAGGAAGACCCGGTTGCCCATCACCTGCGCCAACCCCCTCAGCAGGGTGCCGACCCGCAGGGGCACCCGGCGTTGGTGGGGGTGGGTCTCGGGCAGGCCGAACCTCACCAGCACGCACAGCAACACACCGAAGGCGACCAGGAACCAGAACGTGAGCCGCCAGTTGCCGACCAGCAGGATCCAGCCGCCCACCACCGGTGCCAGGGCCGGGGAGATGGCGAAGATCATCGACACCTGCGCCATCAGTCGCTGGGCAGCGGCTCCATGGAACAGGTCGCGGATGAGGGCTCTCGAGATGATCTGGCCGGCACCGGCAGACAGTCCCTGCATGGCGCGGAAGACCAGCAGGACACCGAAGCTGGGTGCCAGTGCGGCCCCCACCGACGCCAGGGCGTAGACCAGCAGGCCGGTGATCATCACCGGCTTGCGGCCCACGGCGTCAGAGATGGGGCCGTGGAAGAGCGACATCACCGCGAACGAGACCAGGTACACGCTGGTCAACTGCTGCAGGGCCACCGTGTCGACGCTGAACTCACGCCCGATCTGGGCGAACGCCGGGAACATCGAGTCGATGGTGAACGGGCCGATCATGCCGAGCATCGCGATGATGATCGTGGCGCCGACGTGGTGTCGGTGTTCTGGTGGAGTCACCGGCTCATCCAAGCAGCCCTCACCGACGACGGCGAGCCGTGCCGAAGATGGAGCGGATGATCTCATTGCCCGCGGTGCGAATGAACGACTTGACCACGGGGTTGGTCATGACGTTCTCGACCGCCGACTTCTGCTGCCGGGTGGTGCGGGTCGAACTGCGCTCGGGGCGGGGCTGGGGCTGGTCATACCCGTCCTGCTGGGTCTGTTCATACCTGTCCCGCTGGGGCGTGTCCTGTTGGGCCCTGTCCTGCTCGGCCCGGGCATCCGCGGCACCCTGCTCGAGCTTGCGGGCGAGGATCTCGCGGGCCGAGTCGCGGTCGATCGGCTGGCCGTACTTCGCCTGCATCTGCGACTGGGCGACCCCAGCGCGCATGGCGTCCTCGGGGGTGGGGGCCATCAGTGTCTGGGGGGCACGCATCCTCGTCCACGCCACCGGCGTCGGGGCCCCGTCGGGGTCCATCACCGTGACGATCGCCTCACCGATGCCCAGTTGCTGCAGCACCTGGGCGAGGTCGTAGTCCGAGGTCGGGAACGTCTGCACGGTCTGCTTCAGGGCCTTGGCGTCGTTGGGGGTGTGGGCGCGCAACTGGTGCTGCACCCGCGAACCCAACTGGGCCAGCACGTCATCGGGCACGTCCTTGGGGGTCTGGGTGACGAAGAAGACACCCACACCCTTCGAACGGATCAGGCGCACCGTCTGCGCGATGGCGTCGAGGAAGGCCTTGGACGCCCCGTCGAACAGCAGGTGGGCCTCGTCGAAGAAGAAGACCAACCTGGGCTTCTCGACGTCGCCGACCTCGGGCAGGTCGTGGAAGAGGTCGGCGAGCAGCCACATCAGGAAGGTGGAGAAGATCGCCGGACGCGATTGCAGGTTCGGCAGTTCCAGCAGCGAGATCACGCCTCGTCCGTCGGCGGTGACGTGCAGCAGATCGGCGGTGTCGAACTCCGGCTCGCCGAAGAAGGCGTCGGCTCCCTGGTCCGACAGGGTGATCAGCGAGCGCAGGATCACGCCGGCCGTCGACGCGGAGACCCCGCCGAGGTTCTTCAGTTCCTGCTTGCCCTCGTCCGAGGTCAGGTGGGTGAGCACGGCCCTCAGGTCGGACAGGTCCAGCAGCGGCAACCCGGCCTGGTCGGCGTAGTGGAACACCAGGCCCAGGGTCGACTCCTGGGTGTCGTTGAGCTCCAGTACCTTCGACAGCAGGATGGGACCGAAGGACGACATGGTCGCCCTCAGCGGGACGCCGATGCCCTCGCCGCCCAACGCGTAGAACTCCACGGGTGCGGCCGACGGCTGCCAGTCCTGACCGATCTTCTGGGTGCGTTCCAGCAGCTTGGGGCTTGACTGCCCCGGTGAGGCCAGTCCCGACAGGTCGCCCTTGATGTCGGCTGCGAAGACCGGCACCCCCGCCGCCGAGACCTGTTCGGCCATCAGTTGCAGGGTCTTGGTCTTGCCGGTGCCGGTCGCACCCGCGACCAGGCCGTGCCGGTTCAGCATGCTCAACGGGATGCGGATCTTCGTCTCGGGCACCGGAACGTCGTCCTGCACCAGCACCCCCAGTTCGATGCTCGGCTCGTCGAAGGTGTAGCCCTTCGTGATCACCGACGTCTGGGCGCTGGAGGTCTGGGTACTGGGGCTCTGGGTGCTGGGGCTCTGGGTGCTGGGGCTCTGGGTGCTGGGGCTCTGGGTGCTGGGGGTCTGGGGGGCGGTATCGGCGGCCGGATCGCTCATGGCCAGAATCTATGCCACCGCCTGAGACCAGCCTGACAGTTCGCCAAAGACTTGGTCACGGCTTCAGCACGGCTTGAGGCTGATGGGGCGGTCGGCACCCACTGCTGGCTAGAGTGGCGGGGTGATCTTCAAGCGTGTGGGTGACACCCGGCCCTACCCGGACCACGGGTACGTTCAGAAGCAGTGGGCGGCCATTGCTCCTCACCAGGTGCGACTGGACGAGTTGGTGACCACCAAGCGCACCCTCGACCTGGAGGCGCTGCTCGAGGACGACAGCACGTTCTACGGTGACCTGTTCGCGCACGTGGTGAGCTACCGCGGCGAGCTGTACCTCGAGGACGGACTGCACCGAGCCCTGCGCGCCGCACTGCAGCAGCGCCAGACCATGCACGCGCGCGTGCTCGACCTCAACTGATCCCGCGAGCAGGGGACGAAGGAGCCAGATGCGCATCGTGCGGATGATCGCCACCCCTGTGCTGTTGCTGGCCCTGTTGGGCTTCCTGACCTGGGGCGCGTGGTGGGGATACCGGAACGTGATGGCACCTGTTCCAGCTCACCTGCCCGACCCGTGCGTGACGCAGAGCGTCGGTCAGACCCTGCAGGCGAACAAGGTCACCGTCAGCGTCTACAACGGCGGCTACGTCGCGGGTCAGGCCAACACCGTCGCCAAGGCCCTCAAGGCCAAGGGCTTCATCATCAAGCACGTCGACAACACCGACCAGCGCATCAAGCAGACGGTGATCGTCGGGGCCGCGGCCACCAACCCCGAGGTCAAGCTGGTGGCCGGACACTTCAAGGGCGCCACGGTGAAGGCCGACGATCGTCCCGACCACACGGTCGACGTGATGATCGGCACCGCCTACGCGGGCATGAACGCCAAGGCCGCCACCTCGATCGCCGTGCCGGGCGGAGCCGTCTGCCTGCCCACTTCGGCCACCCCGACCCCGTCGGGTTCGTCCTCGGGCACCCCGGCCCCCTCGGTGACGCCCAAGCGCTAGTCGGCCCGCACACCGTTCCATCGGGCCAGGCGTCCGCCTCGTCCGATCTCGGTCAGCCGCACCTCGACCTTCGCCCGGTGCTGGGTGGGCGTCATGATCATCATCTCGTCGCCGACCTCGAGCCGGTCACGGCCGGTGGGAGCGAAGGGTGTCTCGTCACGGATGATCAACGACACGACGGTGTCCTTGGGCAGACGTAGTTCGCGCACGCTCACTCCTGCCAGCTTCGACCCGTCGGGCACCCGCACCTGCAGCAGTTCGGCCCGCAGCCGGTCGAGGGGAGCTGCCTCGATGTCGACGTCGCGAGGTCCGTGCGGGTCGACCAGACCCAGGCGCTGCCCCAGCCACGGAAGGGTGGGGCCCTGCAGGAAGGTGAAGGCGATCACCAGCACCAGCACCATGTCGAACAGTCGCTCGGCACCGGGCAGCCTTGCTGCCATCGGGATGGTGCACAAGATGATGGGCACCGCCCCGCGCAGCCCGGCCCAGCTCATGAAGGCCTGCTCCCGCCAGGGGAGGCGGAAACCGGCAGCGACCAGCACCACCGACAAGGGGCGGGCCACCAGCAGCAGGAACAGACCCAGCACCAGGCCGGCGCCCACCACTCCCCAGGTGATGCGGGAGGGGCTGGCCAGCAGTCCCAGCATCACGAACAAGCCGATCTGGGCGATCCAGCCGAGTCCCTCCGCGAAGGCTCGCACCGACTGACGGTGCGGCAGTTGGGAGTTGCCGAGGACGACCGAGGCCACGTAGGCAGCGGCGAACCCGGAGACGTGCAGCACGCCGGCCAGTTCATAGACTCCGAAGGCCCAGGCCACCGCGGCGATGGCGTACAGACCCGATGAGGGCAGTTGCACCCGCCGCATCAGCCAGGCGGCCACCAGTCCGACCCCCAGACCGAGGGCCTGACCGGCGAGCAGTTCGATGACCACCAGCCCGACCGCCACCCAGGTGCCGCCCTCGGGCGCCCGATGCAGCGCCACCGAGGTGGCCATCGTGACGATCAACACGGTGGGCGCGTCGTTGAGACCGGATTCCGCCTCGAGGGTTGCGCGCAGCCGCCCGGGGATCGCCACATTGCGCAGCACGGCGAACACGGCCGCCGCGTCGGTCGAGGCCACGATGCCACCGAGCACGACGGCCACCGCGGGTGTGAGGCCGAAGACGTAGTGCGCGAAGAGGGCCACCACGGCCACGCTGACGCCGACGCTCGCGGTGGCCAGCAGCATGGCGACCCCGACGGCTGGCCTGATCTCCGACCACTTGGTGGTCAGTCCCCCCTCGGCCAGGATGATGACCAGGGCGGCGAACCCGAGCTTGGCGGCCAGTTGGGGGTCGGAGAACGAGATGCCCAACCCGGAGTCCCCCAGCAACATGCCCACCCCCAGGAAGAGCAGCAGGGCCGGCAACCCCACCCGCGCCGAGAGCCGGGCCGCACCGATCGCCACCAGGGTGACCGCGGCGGCCAGCAGCAGGGAGAGGTCAAGGCTCACGGGCGGCGTCCCGCTCCCGCGAACGAGTTGAGGCGCAGGCTGTTCCAGGTGACGAGCAGGGATGAGGCCGCCATCGCGCCCGCGGCGACCAGTGGGTTGAGCAGCCCGGCGGCGGCGATGGGGATGGCGGCGACGTTGTAGCCGAAAGCCCAGACCAGGTTGCCCCGGATCGTCCGCAGCGTGCGTCGGGCCAGGTCGATCGAGTCGGGCAGCACCGCCAGGTGCTCGCGGACGAGGATGATGTCTGCGGATTTCAGGGCAATGTCGGTGCCCGAGATCAGCGCGATGCCCAGGTCGGCGGTCGACAGCGCGGCGGCGTCATTGATGCCGTCGCCGACCATGGCGACCTTGTGACCGTCGGCCTGGATGCGTGCCAGCACCGCCACCTTCTCGGTGGGTAGCACCCCGGCCAACGACTCGTCGATCCCCAGTTCAGCGGCGATGTGGTCGGCCGCGGCCTGCTCGTCCCCGGTCAGCAGGACCGTGCGCAGACCTTGGCGACGCAGCGCCGCGACTGCCTCGTGGGCACCGGGTCGCAGCTCGTCGCGCATCCGGACGACCGCACGCAGGGTGCCGTCGACGGCCACCAGGGCCAGGGGCCCGGCCGTGTCCGCCAAGGTCGTCGAGGCGGCTGAGTGGTCGATGTCGTGACCGGTCAACAGGGCGCGGTTGCCGACCACCACGTGGTGACCTGCCACGCGCCCGCTGACGCCCAGGCCGGGCATCACCTCGAACTGCTCCACCGTGAAGGCCCCGGCGGTGCCCTCATCCACGAACGAGGTGATGGCACGTGCCACCGGATGTTCCGAGCCGCGTTCCAGCGCTGCCGCCCAGCCGAGCAGTGGCTCGTCGTCCCCGTGCGTGAATTCGCCGTCGGTGACGACAACGTCGGTCACCTGCAACTGGCCGGTGGTGAGGGTTCCGGTCTTGTCGAGCACCACCGTGTCGATGGCGCCGCTGGCCTCAAGGGCGTCGTGGCCCTTGATCAGGATCCCCAGACTGGCACCTCGCCCGATGCCCACCATCAGGGCGGTCGGCGTGGCCAGACCCAGGGCGCAGGGACAGGCGATGATCAGCACCGAGACGCCGATGCCGACGGCGGTGGCGGTCGAGGATCCTGCCACCAGCCAGCCAGCTGCCACCAGCAGCGCGCAGACGATCACGGCTGGCACGAACCAGCTGATCACCTGGTCGACCGTGTGCTGCACCCGCGCCTTGCGGTCCTGGGCCTGTTCGGCCAAGGCGGCCATCTGGGCCAGTTGGCTGTGTGCGCCCACCGCGGTGGCGGTGATGACGAGTCGTCCGTCGGTCGAGATCGTGCCGCCGACCACGGCCTGGCCGACGGCCACGGTACGAGGTTGGGCCTCGCCGGTGACCATGCTGGTGTCGACCGAGGCGGTCCCTTCGACCACGGTGCCGTCGACGGGGATGATCTCCCCCGGACGAACCACGGCCACGTCACCGGCGCGCACCTGCAGGGTGGGAACCTCGATCTCGGCGCCGTCGACCAGCAGCCGGGTGGTGGGCGCGGCGAGGTTGCCGATCGCGTTGAACACGTCGGCGGCACGTCGCCGTGATCGGGTCTCGAAGTAGCGACCGGCCAGTTGGAACACGGTCATGCCGGCAGCCACGTCGAGGTACACGCTGCTGGCGCCCTCGGGCACCCGCCCGTAGCCGAACCAGAAGCCACGGTTCTGTCCCTGCGCCAGAGCGGGCCACAGCAGGGTGAGTACGGCCCACCCGAACGAGACCACAATGCCGAGCGAGACCAGGGTGTCCATGCTGACGGCACCGTGGCGCAGGTTCCGGACCGTCGTGCGGTGGAAGGGCCAGGCGGCCCAACTGACGATCGGCAGCGCCAGCAGCAGGCACACCAACTCCCAGCCGGCGAATCGCAGGCTGGGTGACAGGGCCAGGATGATGGTGGCGTCCATCAACGGCACCGCCAGCAGGGTCGAGACGATGAGTCGGCGCCGCAACGAGGTGATCCGCTGGCTCGAGACGTCATGCAACCAGTCGTCGCTCTCGTCGGCACGCTGCTGGGCCTCGTACCCGGCGCGGACCACGGCCGCCAGACTGCGTTCGACGAGGGTGCCGTCGTCGCTGCTCGGAGGTCCGGTGATGACGGCACGCTCGGTGGCGTAGTTGACACTCGCCTGCACGCCGTCGAGCTTGTTGAGTGCCTTCTGCACACGGGTGGCGCAGGCGGCACAGGTCATGCCGCCGATGTTGAGTTCGACGACCTCGGACTGATCGGTGCTCACGGGCGTGCCTCACCTTCGGAGGCGAGCCTCTGCAGCATGACGTTGTAGGCCTCGTGGGAGTCGTCCAGACCGGTGTCGAGGTGACGATCGATGCGTTTGGCCTCCTTGTCGTCCTGTCGGGCCCACTGGGCACCGAGCGCCAACACCACCACCAGCAGGGGCAACTCGCTCCCGGCCCATGCCACTCCCCCGGCTACCCGCTGGATGGCGGCGAGGTCGTGGGCCCACGGCAGGGCGAGGTAGCGGTAGAAGGTCTCGGCGACGATCCGGGTCGAGTCCATCAGGATCACCCCGAAGAACGCATGGAACGGCATGGCCGCCATCAGGATGCCCAGTTTGGCGAGGTGGGGCAGGCGCCGAGGGTTGGGGTCGACACCGATCACCAGCCCGAAGTAGAGGGCCCCGACGATCAGGAAGTGCAGGTTCATCAGCTGGTGCGCCCAGTGGAACCGCATCAAGGCGCCGAACAGCCCCGTGAGGTAGAGGCCGTAGTACGAACCGATGTAGAGGGCGAACACGAGCAGGGGATGGTAGACGAAGGCCAACAGTCGCGACGGCAGCAGGGCCACCAGCTTCTCCCTGACACCCACCTGGTCGGGTTCGGACGAGGGCCTCAGGGCCCGCAGGGCCAAGGTGATGGGGGCGCCCAGCACGATCAGCACCGGTGCCAGCATGTTGAGCGTCATGTGCACCCCCATGTGCACGGCGAAGTCCGGCGCCGAGTACTTGCCGAAGCCGGAACTGGTCGCGATCAGCACGACCAGCCAGCCCAGCACCCACGCCAGCGTCCTCATCGCAGGCCAGCCCTCGCGGCGCAGGCGCAGCCGCCACAGACCCCAGCCGTAGGCGACCAGGGCGGTCGCGACCACGGTGCAGAACAGCAGGTTGGGTCGCCACTGGGTGAGCAGCACGCGAAGACTGGGGGCGTCGGGCACGTCGAACCCGAGCAGGGTCTGGCTGATGCTGGTGGGCACGAAGAACTGCGGTGGCGAGATGCGGGTCATCGCAGCGCCGACCACCACCGTCGCCCCCGCGGCAAGTCCGCCG
Source organism: Aestuariimicrobium sp. T2.26MG-19.2B (assembly GCF_950101875.1). Taxonomy (NCBI): domain Bacteria; kingdom Bacillati; phylum Actinomycetota; class Actinomycetes; order Propionibacteriales; family Propionibacteriaceae; genus Aestuariimicrobium; species Aestuariimicrobium sp. T2.26MG-19.2B. Next base: position 819,279 of record NZ_CATNLW010000001.1, read on the forward strand.
ACGAGAGTGCCGACGGCGGGTCGACGACCGATCACAGCCAACGCGACACCCAGCAGCACCAGCGCGCCGAACCGGACGAGCGCCAGCATGCCCGTGGGGCTCGAGGTGGGACCGCTGCCGGCCAGTTTGAACCAGGTCACGACCACTTCGGTGGCCACCAGGAGGAACCAGCCCACCCAGGCGGCCCGGATCCACCCAGCCGGGAGCCCGCCCGTGCGCCACCTTGGGACCTGTCCGGTGGCCAGCCTCAGCACCATCACGAGGGCGACACCCAGCAGCGCCTGCCCCACCACCGTCTGGACGACGGCGGCGTCGCCCCCGAAGTCATGGTTGGGACCGACCAACACCTGACCCACGACCACCGGCGCGAGGGATCCGATCAGCGCCGCCCAGAGGGCGACCAGGTGGGGGGTCCACCCGCGTGCCAGGCTGGCCAGCAGCACGATCACGAACGAGGCCTCGACGCTGACCATCCAGGCGCGGGGAAGGTCGCCGGAGAAGAGGGCGAACCTCAAGGCGGTGGTGTCGCTGAGGGTCTCGACGGGCAGGCCGTTGCTGTCGGCCGCCGTGAACAGCACCGAGCCGGCTGCCGTGGCCAGCCACCACCCCGCGGCATGACGCAGCACGGATTGGACGAGTCGGTCATCTGGTTCGAGGGAGCGTCCGTGCTCAGCCCTGCGGCTGCGGGTGCGCCCCAGCAGGAGCAGCCAGACCAGAGCGCCGACCGTGGTGGCCGAGGCGAGGTCCGCGAGTCCGCGCAGGGCGGCCGTGATCGAACCGGTCAGAGCGCCGGGGTGGGTGAGCCCGATCCTGCGGTAGGCCTGTTCACCCCCGGCCAACGTGGCCTGCACCGGCACCATCACCGCAGCCACTGTGACCAGCACCACCAGCAGCAGGCTCACTGCCTGCGCACCTCGACCGGTGGGCTCGCGGGTCAGGGCCTCGTCCGGCATGGTGCTCACCTCGTGTTCGAGCGGTGCTGTCACGATGTCGAGGCGGTGACTCCATCGAGCTGTGACTCTGTGGGCCGACTCTATCGGATGGCCATCTGGGCCCTGACGCCGAGCAGCCCCCGAACCGCGAGGTTCGAGGGCTGCTCATTGCGTGGCGGTGACGGAGGGATTTGAACCCTCGGTGGCTTGCACCACACTCGCTTTCGAGGCGAGCTCTTTCGGCCGCTCAGACACGTCACCGCCGAAAACCATACCGTGAGCCGGCCGTCGGCCGCCAATCGTCGCCCTCAGGCCTCCCTACCCAGTCACTGACGGTGTCCGGCGAAGAACTCGATCAGTGGAAGGGAGCACTCCTGGGCCAGCACTCCGGTCACGACCTCGACCCGGTGGTTGAGCCGAGGGTCACGGACGACGTCGAACAGCGACGCCACCGCCCCCGCCTTCGGGTCGAACGCCCCCATCACGAGCCGGTCGACGCGGGAGAGCACCAGCGCACCGGCGCACATGGTGCAGGGCTCGAGGGTGACGACGAGGGTGCACCCCGACAGTCGCCAGTGGCCCACCCGTTCGGCCGCGCGCCTGAGCGCCAACACTTCCGCGTGGGCGGTGGGGTCACCCGTGAGTTCGCGTTCGTTGTGGCCCTGCGCGATCACGGTTCCGTGTTCGTCGAGGATGACGGCACCGATGGGCACGTCGCCGTGCCCGGGGGCCAAGGCGGCCTCGGCCAGTGCGAGTCCCATCGCGTCGTCCCACTTCGACACCCTCACACCGCCGACCGGCTGACGGCAGTGAACCTCGGACGGCAATCGCCCATGCGCCAGGACCCGGTCAGCGCTGCGACTGGATGGCGCGCTGGAACTGGGGCCCGAACTTGAGCCGCTTGGCGATGCCCGCCAGTTGGTCGTCGGAGGACTCGTCGAGGTCCTCGACCAGGTTCTCGAGATCGAACTCGCTGATGCCGAGATCGGCCAGCATGTCGAGGTCACCGACCAGTTCGGAGTCGTCCTCGTCCTCGTCGGGAACGTCCATGCCCAGGAACTCGACCACGTCGCGTGCGAGTGGCCAGTCGTTGGCCGACATCGAGTCCGACAGCATCGTCTGCACGTTGCGACCGCGCACCCTGACCAGGACGAAGAACTCACCCGCGATCGAGACCGCACCGAGGGCTCCGGCGTCACCGGGCAGCCGACGCAACTGGTCGATCAGTTCGTCGAGGTCGTTGGCGAGCTCGAAGGCCAAGGCCTGGCCGACCGGCAGGCCGTCCTCCCGGTACAGGGCGACCACGCAGTCGATGTCCTCGGCCGTGGCGTCCTCGAGGTCGTCGTCGTCATCGTCGTCCGAGTCGTCGTCGTCCGAGTCGTCGTCGTCCGAGTCGTCGTCGTCCGAGTCGTCGTCATCCTCGTCGTCGGAGTCATCGTCGTCATCGTCGTCATCATCATCGACGTCGACATCCCCGTCGACGACGGCGTCGTCATCGAGGTCAGCAGCATCGTCGTCCAGGTCGGGGGCATCGGGAAGGAGGTCCTCGTCAGCACGAGTGTGGGTGTTCACGTCATCACCGTATGCGGTCATCGCGGCCTCCTCCACAGTGCAATCCGATAACCCAGTGCAATCTCGACAACCCAGTGCAATCTCGACAACCCAGTGCAATCTCGACAACCCAGTGCAATCTCGACAACCCAGTGCAATCTCGACAACCCAGTGCGATCTCGATGTCCCAGTGCCGCCTCGAGCACCCAGTGCAATCGCGACGACGTCCCCATCGTGCCATGCCAGCCCGACGTGTGCGCCCCGATGGGCGTGTGGGACAGTGGGGCCGTGGAACTGAGAGTCGTGGAACACCCGCTCGTCGATCACAAGCTGACCTTGCTGCGCAAGCGTGAGACCGACTCGACGACCTTCCGGCAACTGGTCGAGGAGCTCGTCACCCTGCTCGCCTACGAGGCGACCAGACAGGTGCGGGTCGAGCAACACCCGATCGAGACTCCTGTGGCGCCGACGATGGGCGTGCGGTTGTCGCGCCCTGCCCCCTTGGTCGTACCCATCCTGCGCGCGGGTCTGGGCATGCTCGAGGGAATGATGAAGCTGGTCCCCACCGCAGAGGTGGGTTTCGTCGGCATGGCCCGCAACGAGGAAACCCTGCAGCCCGTCACCTACGCCGAGCGCCTGCCGCACGACCTGACGGGGCGCCAGTGCTACGTGCTCGACCCGATGCTCGCCACCGGTGGGTCACTGGGTGGAACCGTGAAGTTCCTGGTCGACCGAGGCGCCGACCACATCACCTGCATCTGCCTGTTGGCGGCACCGGAGGGCATCGCCAACTTCGAGAAGCTGGTCGCCGACCTCGAGGTGCCCTGCACCCTGGTGGTGTCCGCCGTCGACGAGCGACTCAACGAGCACGGCTACATCGTGCCGGGACTGGGTGACGCCGGCGACCGGCTCTACGGGTTGGCCGAGTAAGCCCGCCGGCAGGCTGGTCAGACCAGCTGCAGTGTGGTCAGGCAGGTGGCGGCATCGTCCTTGGACGAGAAGGCGGCCTCCCCGCGCAGACCCTCGGCGGTGACAGTGACGGTGCCCGTGCGGTTGCGCGGGAGCCAGCGACCGACGAAGGCGTTGGCCCCGGTGACCGCGTCCTCGTCGACCAGCACGGCACCGGAGGAGTCCGTGATGGTCAGGTGCACGGCCTGCCGCGCGTACTCCCCCGAGCAGCGACCCACGTCGTGGAAGAAGCACTCGTGGGTCCGGCTGCGAAAGGGCATGACGGCCAGGTAGAACCGGTCGCCCGTGAGCGCGACCGAGGCCCGGGTCTCACCGTCGGAGAGGATCACCTCGCGGGCGCGCACCGAACCGGACAGGGGCAGGGGTCGGGCGCGGCCGTCGGCGTCGAGGGTGTCGATGACCTGTTCGGGTGTCAGCTGCGCGAGGCCGTACTTCTCGAGCAGCACCCGGGCCGAGTCGTCCCCGTCCGCAGCACCACGCGCCCACGCGCCGAGGCCGACGACGGCACCCACACCCAGCCCACCGATGGCCAGCTGACGACGTGTGATCATGGCGACACTCTTCCGTTGCCCACGTACCCCTCGCACCGGGGGTGCCATATTGGGAACACGGTGGCGCTCCGTCGGGGCAAGCAGCCCCTGATTGAGGGTCCCCCGTGATTGCGAGGGCCCAGTGATCGAGAGGGCGCGGTGAGGGGGCCCAGTGATTGGATGGCTGCATGACCCCTCTGGCCCAGATGTTCCCACCCGCCGGAGTCGAGGTACGCTGCGGCGACCTGCGTCTCGGTTGGTTGTCGGACGACGACCTGCCCGGCCTCGTCGAGGTGGCGCTGCGCGGTGTGCACGACGAGGACTACATGCCCTTCGAGTCGCCATGGACGTTGGCCCCGCGCGCCGAACTGCCGACCAACACCCTTCGTTTCCTGTGGTCCAGGCGGGCCGCCATCACCCCGGAGGACTGGAACCTGACGTTCGGGGTGTTCGTCGGCGGTCGGATCGCTGGCATCCAGGAACTGGCCGGCAAGCACTTCGTGGCCACCCGTACCGCGTCGACCGGCAGCTGGCTGGGCCGTGAGTTCCAGGGACGCGGCGTGGGCACCCTGATGAGGCAACTCGTCTGCGCGTTGGCCTTCGACCACCTGGGCGCCGTCGAGTGCCGCTCGGGAGCGTTCAGCGACAACGCCCGCTCGCTCGGAGTGAGCCGGAAGGTGGGTTACGAGATCGTCGACACGACCCGTGAGGCGCGAGCCGACGAGCAGGGCTGGCAGACCCATCACATGCTCCGGCTGGACCCGCAGGGGTTCGTCCGCCCTGACCAGCCCATCGAGTACGCGGGGGTGGAAGCCTTCCGCGCCTTCATCGGACTCACAACTCCTGGGCCAGCCTTCGGGCCGCTCGCCACGCCAACGCCACCGAGGTGAGCGTGGGGTTGCAGGCGGTGGACGTCGGGATCACCCCGTTCCCGCCGACGTACAGCCCTTCGACTCCCCACACCCGCAGCCACGGGTCGCACACCGACGTTCCGTCGTCCGTCTCGCCCATCCGCACCGTCCCCTGGTAGTGCAGGGATGAACCGCCCGCCGCCTCGGTGGGCTGCATGGTGATCGTTCCGATGCGCTCACCCATCCGCACGGAGTTGGCCTTCATCTCGGCCAGGGTCTGCCGGTCGACCTCCGAGTGGCCGTAGCGGATCCGCATCCTGGGCATCCCGTAGAAGTCGGTCTCCTCCTCGGAGAACTCCACGGCGTCCTGCTCGCGCAGGTCCTTGGCGCCGTACCAGGCGAGCAGCGCGAATTTGGAGTGCTCGTGCTGGTCGTCGGCGTCGGCGAAGGCCGAGTTGGCCAGCAGGATGGCGCCCCCCTGCATGGGTCGGTCATCGGAGAAGGGGACGATCGGCTGCACGATGTCGCGGGGGCCGTGCTCGAAGTGGTCGGGATCGAACTCGTCCGACAGTTGCACGAAGGTGTTCACCTGGAAGTGCTCGTTCAGGGTGCGCCCGAGCATCGGGGGGCGCACACCCGAGGCGAACAGCACCTGGGGGGTGCGCAGCCCGTCGGCGCACACGATCACCCGGCCGGCACGCACCTCGCGGGTCGCACCGGTGCGACGGTCCTCGAGCAGCGCACCGACCGCCCGTCCGTTCTCGATGATCACCCGCTTGGCCAGGGTTTCGGTCAGCAACTGGAACCCGGGCACATGCGACTCGAGGTCACCGAGGATCGTGCCGGCCCCCGAGAAGACCAGCCTGTCGGGCTGGCCCTCCACCTGCTCCCAATGGGTGGCGGTGGGCATGAACTGGGCCGGCGCCAGACCGGGGCCGTCGAAGACCTCGGCCATGGCCGTCCGCACCGCCTCGGCCAGGCCGTGCCCCGGCACCGGTGGTGTGGTGACCTGCAGCAACTGCTCGGCGGCATCCAGCGCCTCGTCCAACTCCTCGGCCGGGATGAAGCTGATGCGTTCCGACTGGTGGGGACGAGGGCACGAGGTGCCCCAGTGGATGCCCATGCCTCCCACCCCCGAGGCCATGCTGGCGGCAGGCAGGCCCACCTCGTCGTCGGCCCGCTCGGGTCGGGGGTCGAGGAAGAACAGCCCGGGCAGGATGGTCAGTCGGAACTCCAGGCTCGGGTCGAGCCCGGGAGCGATGTCGTCGAGCGCATCGGCGCGGACGATGCCCCGGTCGGGTCCCTGGGTGAGCAGTTCGACGGCGTGGCGATGGTGCGGGTCGAGGTTGCGGGTGTGGTTCCCCCGGGGTCCGGGGATGCCCTCGCCGTGGGTGGGAGGGCCGACCTCGACCATCAGGATCGACAGCTGCGGGTCGGCCTCACCGAGGGTGCGCGCCCACGTGGAGCCCACTGGCCCGGAACCGATGATGAGGACGTCGACAGCGTCGTTGACGGGTTCAGTCATGGGATCAGCCTGCCAGTCCTTCGACCACCTCGGCACCAGGAAGGTGCTTGAGGGACGACCCGGGCACGAGCAACTTCGCCGCCCTGGTGCCGGCACCGATGCACACCCACGGCTGGGCGTCGACCGCTGCGTCGATCCAGATCGGCCACCCCGCCGGCAAGCCCACCGGGGTGATACCGCCGTACTCCATGCCCGACACCTCGGTGGCGTGCTCCATCGGGGCGAAGCTCGCCTTGCGCACGTCCAGCTTCTGCTTCACGGTGCGGTTGACGTCGACCCGCGTGGTGGCCAGGGCCAGGCAGGCGACGGTCCGTTCATCCCCCGCGCGTCTGCCGGTGACGATGACGCAGTTGGCGGCGGAGTCGGCGGGCAGGTTCAACGCGGCGTTCAGCGCCGCGGTGTCGGCCAGGGCCGGGTCGATCTCGAAGACCAACGCCTCCGGCAACCGCGCGATGGCCGCCGCCACCGGCTCGGCGAGCAGGTCGGGACGTCCGGAGGCGGGCACGGCACCGAGGACGGAGAAATGAGGGGGGAGGGCATCCATGGGCTCCACGGTAGAGGGGCCGCGGGCGGGGTCCCTCCGAGGACCTCACACCGGACGGCCCGGCGGCTGTGAGCAGGTGTTCGCGGGTGCGTCACATGCGGCTGATCGTCCGAAACATGGGCTCCCTAGCGTGGAACCACATCCCCGCTGATCACACCAGGAGTGCCCGATGACCACGCAGGACGTCACCACCAGCCCCCCCAGAGCCCACTCCAGCACCGAGGCCGACGCCAGCACCGAGGCCGCGGGTAGCGCCGGGACGCTCTCGGGCGAGATCGCCCCCGAGTCCCCCTCGCGGCTCGCCACCGGTCGCTGGATCGAGCACTGGGACCCCGAGAACCCCACCTTCTGGGCCTCCCACGGCAAGGCCGTGGCGCGGCGCAACCTCATCTTCTCGATCGTCGCCGAACACATCGGGTTCTCGGTGTGGATGCTGTGGTCGATCGTCGTCGTCACGATGTACGGCACCTACGACTCGGCCGGGACGTTGGTGGAGCCCGGCGTCAACGGTTGGGCGCTCACCGCCGGGCAGGGACTCACCCTGCTGGCGGTCGCCTCCGGGGTCGGAGCGGTGTTGCGGGTGCCCTACACGTTCATGGTTCCGATCTTCGGCGGACGCAACTGGACCGTCGTCTCGGCGCTGCTGCTGCTGGTTCCCACGCTCGGACTCTCCTGGGCCGTCAGCCACCCCGAGACCTCGTTCGGCGTGCTGGTGGCGATTGCGGCCACCGCGGGTCTGGGTGGGGGCAACTTCGCCTCGTCGATGGCCAACATCTCGTTCTTCTACCCCGACAGGCAGAAGGGCTGGGCACTGGGACTGAACGCGGCCGGGGGCAACATCGGGGTCGCCGTGGCACAGAAGGTGGTGCCGTTCGTCGTGGGACTGGGTGGGGTGGGACTGGCCGCCGCCGGGCTGGTGTACGCCCCACTGGCGATCGCTGCCGCCGTCTGCGCCTTCCTGCTGATGGACAACCTGCGTGAGGCGAAGGCCGACCCGGCGCCCACCCTGCGGGCCGTCCGTCACTCCCACGTGTGGCTGATGGCGCTGCTGTACATCGGCACCTTCGGATCATTCATCGGCTACTCGGCGGCCTTCCCCACCCTGTTGACCGTCGTCTTCCGGCGACCCGACCTCGCACTCGGCTGGGGCTTCGCCGGTGCCCTGGTGGGCTCACTGGCCCGTCCGTTCGGCGGCAGGTTGGCCGACCGGTTCGGCGGATCGATCATCACCCTCACCTCATTCGTGCTGATGGCGGCCGCGGGCTGCATCGCGGTGGCGGGGGTGCGCACCCACAGCATCGGACTGTTCTTCGCCAGCTTCGTCGCCCTGTTCGCCGTGACCGGTGTCGGCAACGGCTCGACCTACCGCATGATTCCCGCCATCTTCGGCCGGCTGCGGGCACTCGACCCCGACACCTCGTCCGAGGTCAGCCTCGAGTTCAAGCGGCAGAGCGCTGGTGCGGTCGGAATCATCTCGGCCGTCGGCGCCCTGGGCGGGTTCGCGATCCCCTTCGTCTACAAGTGGTCGCGGGAGAGCTTCGGCGGGTCGATCGTGCCGGCCCTGCAGGTCTACGTCGGTGTCTTCCTGGTGCTGGCCGCGATCACCTGGCTGTTCTTCCTGCGACGCGGCACCCTGATGCGGAAGGTCTGACCGTGACCGCGCCCACGCCGCCCGGTGTCGCCACGCACTGCCCCTACTGCGCCCTGCAGTGCGCCCAGACCCTCACCCCCACCCCCGGCGACAGGTTGCCCGTCGAGGTGGACGGACGAGACTTCCCCACCAACCGGGGTGGGCTCTGCCAGAAGGGCTGGACCTCGGCCGAGGTGCTGCGGGCCAGCGACCGGATCACCACCCCGCTGCTGCGCACCGCCGACGGTGGTTTCCGCGAGGCCGACTGGGACGAGGCACTCGACCTGGTGGCCGATCGCCTCCGTCACCTGCGCCGTCAGCACGGCCCCGATGCGGTGGCGGTCTTCGGCGGCGGCGGACTCACCAACGAGAAGGCCTACGCCCTGGGCAAGTTCGCACGGGTGGTGTTGGGCACCCGGTTCATCGACTACAACGGCAGGTTCTGCATGTCATCGGCGGCCGCGGCATCCAATCGCGGTCTGGGCATGGACCGCGGTCTGCCCTTCCCGCTGGTCGACCTCAACGGCGCGGACGCCGTGCTGCTGCTCGGTTCGAACGTGGCGGTCACCATGCCTCCCTTCGTGCAGCACCTGGCGGGGGTCAGGTCCCGCGGTGGGCTGGTGGTGGTCGACCCCCGCGAGTCCGCCACCGCCTCGCTCACGCGGGACGGCCAGGGGATCCACCTCGCTCCGGTACCCGGCAGTGACCTGGTGGTGCTGCTGGCCCTCACCCACGTGGTGCTGGCCGAGGGACTGGCCGATCAGGCATACCTGACCGGCCGGACCACCGGAATCGACGAGGTGGCCCGCTCGGTCGCCGAGTGGTGGCCCGAACGAGCCGAGTCGCTGTGTGGCGTGGCCGCGGACGACCTGCGGCGCACTGCCCGCCTGCTGGCGGCCGCCTCCCCGAACCGTGGCGGTGCGGGCGCGTACGTGCTCACCGGTCGTGGGGTTGAGCAGTTGACCCAGGGCACCGCCACCGTGCAGGCGGCCATCAACCTCTCACTGGCCCTGGGACTGGTCGGTCGTCCGGGGTCTGGGTTCGGACCCCTCACCGGGCAGGGCAACGGCCAAGGTGGCCGCGAGCACGGCCAGAAGTGCGACCAACTGCCCGGGTACCGCTCCATCAGCGACCCGGCCGCGAGGGCCCACGTCGCCGCCGTGTGGGGGGTCGACCCCGACACCCTGCCCGGCCCGGGAGTACCCGCCGTACGCCTGTTCGAACTGATCGGGGAACCCCGGGGCCCTCGGGCGCTGCTGGTGCACGGCAGCAATGTCATCGTCTCGGCGCCGAACGCCACCGCGGTCCGGGCGGCGTTGGGGCGGCTCGACCTGCTGGTCGTCGCCGACTTCGTGCCGTCGGAGACAGCGCTGCTCGCAGACGTGATCCTCCCGGTCACCCAGTGGGCCGAGGAGGAGGGCACCATGACCAACCTCGAGGGGCGGGTGCTCCGGCGGCGTGCCGTCGTCGATCCCCCCGCCGGCGCCCGTTCCGAACTGTGGCTGCTGCGCGAGCTCGCCCGCCGCCTGGGTGTCACCACGGGCTTCCCGGACGATCCCCGATCCGTCTTCGAGGAACTGGCCCGGGCGTCCGCGGGTGGGGTCGCCGACTACTCGGGCATCACCTGGGAGCGACTCGATGCCGGCGAGCAGGTGCACTGGCCGTGCCCGGCCACCGGCGACGGGGAGGACGACCACCCCGGCACCCCGCGGGCCTTCCTGGAGCGCTTCCCCACCCCCGATGGGCGGGCGAGGATGATCGCTGTGCGGCATCACGGCCCGGCCGATGACGTGCGCGCCGACGCACCCTTGCACCTGGTCACCGGCCGCGTGCTGCAGCAGTACCAGTCGGGAGCACAGACCCGCCGGGTGGCCGAACTCAACGCCGCCCAATCCGGGCCCTTCGTCGAGGTGCACCCCGTGCTGGCCGACCGCCTCGGGCTCGTCGAGGGCGAGGACGCCGTGCTCACGACGCGTCGCGGCCAGGCGATCGCCGAGGTGCGGCTCAGCGACGGGATCCGCCCCGACACCATCTTCATGCCCTTCCACTGGCCCGGTCTCGGCAGCCCGAACCGGCTCACCCAGGACGCCACCGACCCGATCAGCGGCATGCCCGAGTTCAAGGTGACCGCCGTCAGGATCGAACCCGCGGGCGCACCGGACGGGGTGATCAGCGCATGAGGGTCGTCGTCATCGGTCACGGCATGGTCGGGTCCCGATTCGCCGCCGACCTGGTCGAACAGCATCCGTCGGCGCACCTCACCGTGCTGGCCCGAGAGCCACATGCCCCCTACAACCGGGTGCTGTTGTCGAGTGTCGTCTCGGGACGCACCGACCCGTCGACTCTGGCGCTGCCCCGGGTCGAGTCCGAACGGGCCCGCGTGCTGACCGGGGTGCCTGCCGGCCGCATCGACCTCGACGGGCACACCGTCACCGACGCCAACGGCGAGGTGCACCCGTGGCACAGACTCGTCCTCGCCACGGGATCGCAGGCTCGCATCCCCGACATCCACGGCATCGCCAACCCCCGTGGCCTGCTGCCCGGCATCTGCGTGCTCAAGGACCTGGACGACGCCCACCGCATCATGGCGGCGCTGCCGAGGTCCCGGCAGGCCGTGGTGCTGGGTGCGGGCGTGCTCGGGCTCGAAGTGGCCACGGGGCTCGCCTCGCGGGGGCTGGGGGTGACCGTCGTGCACCACTCGGGGCGGGTGATGGAACGCCAACTCGGGGCAGCCGCGGCGCAGGTCGCCACCTCGCGCCTCAGCGAACTCGGGGTGCGGGTGGTCACCAACACCTCTGTCGCCGCCGTCACCGACCGTCGCGGGGTGCTCACCGGTCTCACCCTGACCGACGGCACCCACCTGCCGTGCGAGCTGCTGGTGATGTGCGCAGGCACGATCCCCGAGACCACCCTCGCCCGCAGCGCGGGACTGCCCTGCGACCGGGGCATCCTGGTCGGCGACGACCTCTGCTCACCCGCCGCCGATGACGTCTTCGCCATCGGCGACTGTGCTCAGCCGCCCGAGGGGGCGACCGGTCTGGTCGCCCAAGGGTGGCGGCAGTCGTCCCGGTTGGTCGAACTGCTCACCGGCCACCCCGCGACGGTCGCCCCGTCCGCCGGTGAACCGTCCGGCAGTGAAACGCCCGACCTGACCGACGTGGTGCGGGTGAAGGCCCCGGGCCTCGACGTGGTGACGATGGGCCTGTCGGGTCAGGTCGACCACGGCGAGCGCGAGGTGCGCACCGTCCGCCTCTCCGACCCTGCCATCGGACGTCACGTCGAGGTGGTGGTGAGCCAGGGACTGCTGGTGGGGGCCACCGTCGTCGGCGACCAGCAGTGCGCCTCGGAACTGTCGGCCCTCTACACCCGCATGCTCCCGGTGCCCCGCGACCCGGCCCACCTGATCGTCCGCCCGCTGGCCACCGTCCGGGCGAGTTCGGCCACCGCTGCCGACCTGACCGACGACGACACCGTCTGCCGCTGCAACAGCGTCACCAAGGCACGCATCGTGCGCGCCGTCAACGAGGGCTGCACCACCGTCGACGAGGTCAGCCGGACCACCCGCGCCAGCACCGGCTGCGGGGACTGCGCCCGGCTCGTGGGCGACATCATTCGCGACTGCCCGACGGGCAACGCCAACCGGATTCCCGCACTCGCGGGCCGATCGGAGGGATGAACCATGACCACAACCGAGAAGATCGTCGTGGTGGGGGGCGGCATGGTCGCCCACCGCTTCGTCGAGGCCCTGCGTTCCCGCGACACCGAGGCACGCTTCCACGTCACGGTGCTCGCCGAGGAGCCGCGCGCGCCCTACGACCGGGTGGCCCTCACCACCTATTTCACGGGACGCGACCCCAAGGAACTCTCCCTGGGGGACGCCGGGCTGTGGCACGACCCGCTGGTGAGCCTGCAGCGGGAGTCGCGGGTGGTCGCCATCGACCGGCAGGCGCGCACGGCCACCGACCGCCACGGACGGGTCTTCGCCTGGGACCACCTGGTGCTGGCGACCGGATCGTACGCGTGGACCCCGCCGATGGACGGGGCCACCCTGCCCGGCTGTTTCGTCTACCGCACCATCGACGACGTGGCCGCGCTCAACGCCTGGGTCGTGCAGCGCGCCGAGGAGCTGGGACGCCCCGTGCGCGGTGCCGTGATCGGTGGCGGACTGCTCGGGCTGGAGGCCGCCGGAGCCCTCCAGGAGTTGGGGGCCACCTCGACGGTGATCCAGTTCGCCGACCGGTTGATGAACCTGCAGGTCGACGAGGGCGGCGGCAACGCGCTGGCCCGGCTGATCGAGGGCCTCGGGGTGACGGTGCGCTGCAACACCGCCACCAAGGCCGTGCGGGCCGACGATCGTGGACGAGCCGCCCGCCTGACGTTCACCGACGGGGACGACCTCAAGGTCGACGTGGTCATCTTCGCCACCGGTGTGCGGCCCCGCGACGACCTCGCGCGAGCCGCGGGTCTGCCGATCGGCGAGCGCGGCGGCGTGGTGGTCGACGAGACCTGCCTCACGGCCGACCCGGGGATCTCTGCGATCGGTGAGGTGGCCTGCATCCAGGGCGCCTGCATCGGACTGGTGGGCCCCGGCTACACCATGGCCGAGATCACCGTGGACCGTCTGCTCGGTGGGCGCGCCACCTTCCCGGGGGCGGACACGGCGGCAAAGTTGAAGTTGCTGGGTGTCGACGTCGCCTCCTTCGGTGACGCCTTCGCCACCACCCCCGGAGCCCTGGAACTCGTCTACTCCGACCCCGTCGCCGGGGTCTACAAGAAGCTCGTGCTCACCGACGACGCCCGCACCCTGTTGGGCGGCATCCTGGTCGGGGACGCCTCGGCGTACTCGGCCCTCCGTCCGCTGGTCGGGTCGAACCTGGGCGTCGACCCCGCTGGCTGGCTCTTGCCCGAGGGAGCCGTGGAACGTCCGTCGGTCGAACTGCCAGATACCGCGACGGTCTGCTCCTGCAACAACGTCACGGCGGGCACCATCCGTGAGGCGGTCTGCCAGCAACAGTGCACCGACCTGGCGGGCGTGAAGGCGTGCACCCGCGCCGGCACCTCGTGCGGGTCATGCCTGCCGCTGGTGAAGAAGATCATGGGCAACGAACTCGCCCGGGCGGGCATCCAGGTGTCGAACGCCTTGTGCGAGCACTTCCCCCTCTCGCGAGCGCAGTTGTTCGAGGCGGTCCAGGTGGCCGGGTTGACGACCTTCTCGCAGATCCTGCAGCGTTTCGGCAGCGGCCGTGGCTGCGACATCTGCAAGCCGACCGTCGCCTCGATCCTCGCCTCGTTGTGGAACGAGCACGTGCTGGCGGACGACCGTGCGGCCCTGCAGGACACCAATGACCGCGTGATGGCCAACATGCAGAAGGACGGCACCTACTCCGTGGTGCCGCGGGTGCCGGGCGGTGAGATCCTGCCGGAGCACCTGATCCTGATCGGCCAGATCGCCCAGGACCACGGGCTGTACACCAAGATCACCGGGGGCCAGCGGATCGACCTGTTCGGTGCGCGCCTCGAACAGTTGCCGCAGATCTGGAGGCGGCTCGTCGACGCGGGCATGGAGTCGGGGCATGCCTACGGCAAGTCCTTGCGCACCGTGAAGTCGTGCGTCGGCTCGACCTGGTGCCGCTACGGGGTGCAGGACTCCGTCGGCATGGCGATCGCCCTCGAACTCCGCTACCGCGGACTGCGCAGCCCTCACAAGCTCAAGCTCGGCGTCTCCGGGTGCGCCCGGGAGTGCGCCGAGGCCCGCGGCAAGGACGTCGGCGTGATCGCCACCGACCGGGGCTGGAATGTCTACGTCGGCGGCAACGGTGGGTTCACCCCTCGGCATGCACAGCTGCTGGTCGAGGACGTGGACGACGAGACCCTGCTGCGGGTGATCGACCGCTACCTGATGTTCTACATCCGCACCGCCGACCGACTGCAGCGCACAGCGGCCTGGCAGGAGGAGCACGAGGGCGGTCTCGACGCCATCCGGGCGGTGATCATCGACGACTCCCTCGGCATCTGCGCCGACCTGGACGCCCACATGGCGCGCCACATCGAGTCCTACGAGGACGAGTGGAAGGCGGTGCTCAACGACCCTGAACGGCTGCGTCAGTTCACCAGCTTCGTCAACGCTCCGGAACAACCGGACCCCACGCTGGCCTACGTCGAGCAGCGGGGCCAGCGTCGTCCGGCGACGACCGAGGAACGAGACCCCGCCGTGCTGATCGCCGGCTCAACCCTGGAGGTGCGTCGATGAACCCGACCGTGGACGTGGAGACCCCGGTCACCACTCTGGTGACCGTGTGCGAGTACGACCTGCTCACTCCCGAGTTGGGGGTGGCCGCCCTCGCCGGGGCCCTGCAGGTGGCGGTGTTCCGACTGGACGACGGCAGCGTGCACGCCGTGCAGAACCTGTGCCCGTTCTCGGGGGCCTCGGTGATGAGCCGGGGGATCACCGGGTCGCTGGGTGGGGAACCAACCGTCGCATCACCGCTGTACAAGCAGGTCTTCTCGCTGCTCGACGGGCGGTGCCTCGCCGATCTCGACAAACAGCCACGCCCCGGACTCGATCGCGACCTGACCGTCTACCCGGTCACCCTCGACGGCGCTCGGGTGGTGGTCGAGGTTCCCCTCGATGCCGTCCTGGATGGGCATGGGCTCCTGGGGAGTCCTGGCCCGCTGGCGGGGCGGGCCCTTCCCGGGGACTCGCGATCATGATGCTCGAACTCGACCTCGCCGAGCGACGGGTGCTGGTGGTGGGCGGTGGACGGATCGCCACCCGACGGGTCGGCTGCCTTCTCGCCGACGGGGCGCGGATCACCGTCGTCTCGCCACGGGTGTGCCCCGACCTGCAACGCCTGGTCGACGCGGGAGTGGTCGCGCTCGTCCGGCGTGAGGTGTGCGAGGACGACCTGGACGGGGTGTGGTTCGTGGTGGCGGCCACGGACTCCCCCGAGGTCGACGAGCGGGTCGCCGGCTGGGCGGACGAGCGCCGGGCATGGTGCATCAACGGCTCACGGTCGGGGTCGGGATCGGCCAAGCAGGCCGCCAGCACCACTCACGGCCCGGTGACCGTGGGGGTGGTCTCGTCCGGTGCCCCTGACCCACGACGGAGCATGGCGATCCGCGATGCCATCGCCGACCTGTTCGGCTCGGGCTCGTTGCCTGCCTGAAACAGCAGTGAAACATCTCACGTCTAGCGTCGAAAGCGCTGGTCGGAGCGAGGGAGGGTCACCATGTCCGAGGAGGGCACAGCGCTGGTGGGGTGCACCGTCGTGATCACCGCCGACCGGCGCAAACGAGAACTGGCGTCGGCTCTCGAGCGACGCGGTGCCACCGTCGCCCACGCACCGAGCCTGAGCACCATCCCCCACCTGGACGATGCCCAGCTGGTCTCACGCAGCCGCGAGTTGATCGCCCATCCCCCACAGGTCGTGGTCGCCACCACCGGTATCGGGTTCCGCGGGTGGATCGAGGCGGCGGACGCAGCCGGGCTCGCCGATGCCCTGATCGCGGCGATGCGCGGAGCCAGGCTGGTCGCGCGCGGCCCCAAGGCACGGGGTGCCATCCAGGCCGCGGGGCTGGAGGCCGACTGGGTCGCCGAGTCTGAGACAGCCGCCGAACTGCGCGACCACCTGGTGGCCGAGGGGCTGGCCGGACTGCGGGTCGCGGTGCAGCACCACGGCAACGGCTCCGACGGATTGGACGAGTCATTCACTGCGGCCGGCGCCGACGTCGTTCCCGTGGTCGTCTACGGCTGGGGCCCGCCTCCGGACCCCGACGCGCACCACCGGTGGATCGAGCGGGTCGCCGCCGGACGGGCCGATGCGGTGCTGTTCACCTCGGCCCCCGGTTCGCGGTCCTGGCTCGACACGGCCCGGTCGGCGGGCCTGGTCGATGCCATCCGGTCACGATCGGTGGCCGGTGACGTGCTGCTGGCAGCCGTCGGTCCCGTGACGGGCGCCCCGCTCCAGGAGGCGGGCCTCGAGGTGCACCACCCCGATCGGTGGAGGCTGGGCGCGCTGGTGCGGTGGGTGGTGCAGCACTACTCCGACCCCACCGCAGGTGTCCCGACCTCGGCGGGACGGCTGGTGATGAGGGCGAATGCCGCGGTGCTCGACGGGCAGGTGCTGCCCCTGTCACCGACGGGGCTCGATCTGCTGCGAACCCTGGCTGAGGCTCGCGGTGGCGTGCTCCCCCGCGAGCACCTGAGCGACCTCCTGCCCGGTGACCGGGCCGGTTCGCACGCCCTGGATGCTGCCATCAACCGGTTGCGGGAGTCAGCCGGGAACCGGGACATCGTCCGCACCGTGGTCAAGCGCGGGTACGCCCTGTCGGTGGTCCGGTGATGGCGTCGGTGGTCCGGTGATGGCGTCGGTGGTCCGGTGATGGCGACCGGTCAGGAATTGCAGTACTGGGCGACAGCCGTCTGCGCCGACCTGGGGATCGACCGCGGCTGCTGCGAGGTCGACGGGGTGCTCGACCTGGCACGCGACGCGGCCCACGCCGTGATGCGACCCGCAGCCCCGCTGACGACCTTCCTGGTGGGGGTCGCGGTCGGGCGCGGGATGCCCGTCGACGAGGCGATCGCCCGGGCCACCCGACTCACCAGCGAGTGGGGCAAGGGCGCCTGAGGTGGCCCGCCGGCGTGCCCGGCGTGCCGGGGACGTCCGGGCCGCGGCTCTCAGTCCTCGCCTGCCGGTGGTCTCGCGCCCGATTTCCACGCCAGATCAGGCAGGTGAGCGGCCTGCTCGTCACGCCACGTGACGACAAGGCCCCTCACGTGCCCCGATTCGCGTGGAACCTGCACCAGTTTTGCCGCGATACCGCCCATCGGGCGTCGACCGGTGAAAGCGTCGAGTCATGACCTCTCACCCGTACTCGTTCAATGGTCTCGGTACTCACTTGGGGAACCTCGCGCTGCTCTCACCGGCCCAGACCCGATCCATCTCGGCCGAGAACCCGACCGGCGCCAAGGGAGCCGGCGGTCGCGCGACCGAGGGCACGGGCGCCGTCGTCGGACGAGAACTCGGGCAGGGCTGGAAGATCTCGCCATCCATCGACATCGGCGGTCACGAGACGGTGACATTGGCCGACATCGAGGGCCCGGGCTGCCTGCAGCACCTCTGGCTGACGGTGCACCCGAGTTGGTGGCGCCGGCTCGTGCTGCGCATGTACTGGGACGACGAGGACGCCCCCTCGGTCGAGACCCCGCTGGGTGACTTCTTCGCCAACGGATGGTGCGAACGGGCGAATGTCGCGTCGATGCCGATCGCGGTGAACCCGGCGGGCGGGTTCAACTCCTACTGGCAGATGCCCTTCCGCCAGCGCGCCCGGATCACGATCGAGAACCTGGTCGGCGACGTCTGCCAGGGCTTCTACTACCAGGCGACCTACGCGCTGTCCTGGGTGCCGGACGATGCCGCGTACTTCCACGCCCAATGGCGTCGGTCGGCGCCACTCGGCCGTGGCGAGGTGCACACCCTGCTCGACGGGGTCAGCGGACAGGGCCACTACGTCGGCACCTATCTGGCGTGGCAGGCCAACAACAACGGGTGGTGGGGCGAGGGCGAGATCAAGTTCCACCTCGACGGGGACGAGTGGCCGACCATCTGTGGCACCGGCACCGAGGACTACTTCGGCGGCGCGTGGAACTTCGAACAGCCGCAGGGCCAGTACGGCGTCTACTCCACGCCGTGGTTGGGACTGCACCAGGTGATCCAGCCCGATGGCCTCTACCGCATGAACCAGCGGTTCGGCATGTACCGCTGGCACGTGCCCGACCCGATCAGGTTCAGCTCCGACCTGAGGGTCACGATCCAGGCCCTTGGTTGGGGGTCGGAGCGCGACGGCGAGGGACGCTACCTCCCCCTGCGCGACGACATCGCCTCAACGACCTTCTGGTACCAGTCCGAGCCGCACGCCCCCTTCCCCGGGTTGGGAGGCGTCGACCACCTCGAGGTGGTCTAGGCCTGCGGGCAACAACCAAGGACTCACCACTGGGTGGGGCGGGGGATCGTCCGCACGGCTCGGGAGGACGCCGTCATCACCGTGGCCAGGACCATCACCGCGACGAACACCCCGATGGTGAGACCGGCGCTCCTGGAGTGCAACAGCAACCCGGCCAACCCGGGAGCGAGAGACCCCAGTCCCATCGAGACGACGCCCAGCACCGACTGCATGCGCCCCTGCAGTTCGACCGGGGTTCGCCCGAACAGGTAGCCCAGCGCGGAAGCGTTGAGCGCCGGGACGACGAAGCTCACCGCCGTGACCACGGCGATCAGCACGGGGTAGGTCTGCCAGACGACTGCGGGCACGAACAGCAGCGTGTCGACACCGATCGCACCGATCACCAGCACCCCGGTGGGCAGGCGGCTGACGAGGCGGGCGGCGAACAGTGAGCCGATCAGTGCCGCGACGGCCGAGGCCGCGTCGAGGATGCCCACCTCGAAGGGAGTGTGGCCGTTGGCCAGCAGCACCAGGTTGAAGGTGAACAAGGCACCGCCGAACCCGAAGTTGGTGAGGATCGCGATCAGTGAGATGTCGATGATCACCCGTTGGCCACGCATCCAGCGCAGACCTTCGAGCAGGTCGTGCAGCACCGATTTCGGTTCACGAGTTGGGGGTGCGAGATCGGTGGCCACGCGGGAGATGGTGATCCCCTGAATCAGGTGCGCCACGGCAGTACCGGCGAACGGCAGCCAGGTCGTGAGCCCCAGCAGCAGGCCGCCCAAGGGTCCGGCCGCCAGTCGGATGCCCGCGTCGCGCCCCTGGTTGACGGCCATGGCGCCGGGGAAGTCCTCCACGTCGACCACGCTGCGCAGGGCGGCATCGGTGGCCGATCCGAACAGGGCGGCGAGCACGGCTCCGACCACGGCCGCCGCGAAGACGATCGGCCAGGTCAACAGACCCGCGACCCCCAACCCGGTGACGCTGCCCCAGATCACCACGCACCCCAGCGCGTACAGGCGGACGAGTCGTCCGCGGTCGTACCGGTCGACGATCACCCCACCGGGCAGGGAGACGATGGTGGTGATGACGGCTGCCGAGGTGCCCACCGCGCCCGCCCACACCGGCGACCCGCTCAGCAGGTAGACGACCAGGGGCACGGCGAAACCGCGAAGTGAGCCTCCGACCACGCCGGAGGAGTCGGAGACCAGCCACCACCGGTAAGTACCCGACCTGAGGGAGGACACGCCGTCACTGTAGGGGTACCGGGGGGCGCACGGGAGGTGGTTGCAGCCCTGCCGTCAGTGTCGCGTGCTCGTGAGGGTCCAGCGCGCAGGTGCCGACCGCACGGTGATCAGCCGACCACCACGTCGACACTGTGGAGGCCGGTCGCCCCGTCGGGCGCCGGGGGTGCCTGCTCCTCGGTCTGCCAGGCTCCGGTGGCGTCCTGCGCGCGGCACTGCAGCAGGTGCCTGCCCCTGGTGGACGGCCACGTCCAGTGCCACTGCCGCCACGTGTCGACCGATGTCACCTCGGCCAGGGTGGCTGGCTGCCAAGGACCTTCGTCCACCCTCACCTCGACGGCGCGAACCCCGGTGTGTTGGGCCCACGCGACGCCTGCCACGACCACGTCCCCCGAGGGCACCGTGGTGGCGTTGGCCGCACCCCCGTTGACGGGGACATCGATGCGCGAGGCCAGCTTGATGGGGCCGTTGGCGGACCACCCCAGCGGGGTCCAGTAGCCCTGGTCGGCAGCGAAGGAGGTCACCTTCAACTCGACCACCCACTTGGTCGCCGAGACGTAGCCGTAGAGACCGGGGACGACCATCCGCACGGGGTAGCCATGCTCACGAGGCAGCGGTTTGCCGTTCATGCCGACGGCGAGGAGTGCCTGGCGGTGGGGGTCGGTGAGGGCCTCCAGCGGGGTGCCAGCGGTCCACCCGTCAGCCGAGCGCGAGAGCACCATGTCGGCACCAGGGAGGGGCTCGGCCTCGGCCAGCAGTTCGCGCACCGGCAGGCCCAGCCACACGGCGTTCCCGGCGAGGTTGCCGCCGACCTCGTTCGACACGCAGGTCAGGGTGGTCACGTGCTCCATGAGTCCGCGCGACAGGAGGGTGGCGTAGTCGATGGTGACGGGCTTGCGCACCTGGCCGACGATCGAGAGCGTCCACTTCGTGGCGGAGACGCGGGGAACCACCAGGGCGGTGTCGATGCGGTAGAAGTCCTTGGCCGGGGTCACGTAGGGACTGAGCCCGGCGATGCCCAACTCTGCGCGGGCGGGTACGGCCTCGGTCGCTGGGGGGGTCGGCAGTGGGGGCAGTCCGGCGTCGGAGCCCGCTCCCACGCGGGCGTCGATCACGCGCTCGGCACCGACTCCGACCACGGCAGCGGTGGTCGCTCCCCCGAGCAGGGTCAAGAACCGGCGGCGTGCCTCGGTGTCGGGAGTGCCGTCGGCGAAGGTGCGTGAGTGCGCTCTCTCGACCAGGGCCGACAGCAGCGGTACCGCCACCACCAGTGCCACCAGGGTGGGGACGAGCGAGGACGGGAAGGAGGCAGCCGGGTCGGTGGAAGCTGCGAGCAGGGACAGCGCGGCCAAGGGGGCGATCACGACCCAGCCGAGGTGTCTTCGTCTGGCCGCCAGGAGACCGGCCAGGGCGCCGAGGGCCAGCGCAACCAGACTGACGATCACGAGCAACACCGGCTTGTCGGCGTGGCCGAGTGTCTCCTTGCCCCAGTTGACGAGCGGGGCTGGCATCAGGTCGATCAGCCGATTCCCGATGGCGGTCACGGGCGCCGACCCGGGACCGGTCGCCTGCGCGACCAGCGCGGCCGCTGCCAACCCCGTGCCGGTCGCCACCACGCCGCACAACCCCGCCAGCCGCGGCGAGGTGGCCGGACGAGGCGGCGGTGTCCTGGCCTGTTTCGGCGGCGGCTGTTGGCCGGACGGATCAGCGGCAGCGTCCGCAGGGCTGGTGACGGAGTTCACATCACCATCGTCCCCTCGTCGCGGGCAGGAACCAAGGGCGGACGGGGGCGGTTGCCCTCGTCCGGCGCAGTTGCCCGCGAACGGCACATTTGCCCGCGTGCGGGGGCGGTTGCCCACGTTCGGCGCAGTTGCCCATGGACAGGGAGAGGGCAGGTGCTCCGAAGGCGGGCAGGTGCGACGCAACGCGGGCAGGTGGGACCACCGATCTCGAGCACGAGCGACCCGAGTTCCGCCGGTTGAGTGGGGAGCGAAGCGACCGTGTGTCGAAACCGCGAGCGGCGCCCGATCGCCCGTCAGTAGTAGTACGGGAAGGCCGACCAGTCCGGCGGACGCTTCTCCAGGAATGAGTCCCGCCCCTCCACCGCCTCGTCCGTCATGTACGCCAACCGCGTGGTCTCCCCCGCGAACACCTGCTGCCCGATCAGCCCGTCATCGATGGCGTTGAACGCGAACTTCAGCATCCGCTGGGCGGTCGGCGACTTGCCGCACACCTTCGCCGCCCACTCCAGACCCACCGTCTCGAGATCCTCGTGCGGCACCACCTTGTTGACCGTGCCCATCTCGTAGGCCCGCTGCGCGTCGTAGGTCTCACCCAGGAAGAAGATCTCACGGGCCACCTTCTGCCCCACCTGCCGCGCCAGGTACGCCGAGCCGAACCCGGCGTCGAACGAGCCGACATCGGCATCGGTCTGCTTGAAGCGGGCGTGCTCGGCCGAGGCTAGGGTCAGGTCGCAGACCACGTGCAGGGAGTGACCGCCACCGGCGGCCCATCCGTTGACGAGCGCGATCACCACCTTCGGCATGAACCGGATCAACCGCTGCACCTCGAGGATGTGCAGCCGTCCTCCCTCGGCGGCCGCTCGCCTGGCGTCGACGGTCGAGGCGGTCTCACCCTCGGCGTACTGGTAACCGGATCGTCCGCGAATGCGCTGGTCACCACCGGAGCAGAAGGCCCACCCGCCATCCTTCTCGGACGGCCCGTTGCCGGTCAGCAGCACGCAGCCCACATCGGCCGAACGGCGGGCGTGGTCGAGGGCGCGGTACAGCTCGTCCACGGTGTGCGGACGAAAGGCGTTGCGCACCTCGGGCCGGTCGATGGCGATCCTGACCGCCGGCACCCGCTTGGCGCGGTGGTAGGTGATGTCGGTGAAGGCGGCGCCCCCGTCGACCTGGTCGCCGGTGATCTCGTCCCACAGGTCGGGGTTGAAGGGCTGGGATGGTTTCGACACGCTCGTTCCTCGCTACTCAACCGACCTTGGCCGGATCATTCCTCGCTGCTCAACCGACGATCGGACTCAGTTCTGACCCAGGGCCAGATCGAGAGAGCGCCAGTCGATGCCGGCCGGGGCCGACGCGAGCACCGAGGCCAAGAGCCCCAGCCGGGCTGCCCGCACCGCGGGGTCCTCGGCCATCACCAGGATCTGGTCGAAGAAGGCCTGCGTCTTGGCGACCAGATCGGACGACCCGTCCACGAACGAGCCGAACTCCCCGTGACCGACCGAATGACCGACCACCGAAGCCAGGTCCCTCTCGGCAGGCTCCGACAGCGCCGACTCGTCGTAATCAGCGGCCACGCCGGCCGGCAGGATCCGTCCGATGCGCACCAGAGCGGCGACGAGACTACGCAGGTGATCCGAGCCCAGCCGCGACTGCACCTGCGACAACAAAGCCTGCGCGACCCCGGGAGCCTCCGCCGCGGGCTGCACGGCGCCCACCAGATCGGCTGACACCCCTTCGTCCCGCAACAACTGGGCGTACCTGACGACGGTGAACTCGACGGCTGCCTCGACGGCGTCGTCCGCCACCTCGACCCCCTGCGAGCGCACCCGGGCGACCGCGTCGACGATGCCGTCGCGCACGGTGATGGCGGCCAGTTCGGGCTTCTCGCGCAGGATGCGCACCACACCGAGGGCAGCCCGGCGCAGACCGAACTGGTCGGACGAGCCCGTGGGCTTGGCGCCCAGGGCGAAGAGCCCAGCGAGCAGGTCGAACCGGTCGGCCAGGGCCAACAAAGCCCCGGGCACCGAGGCGGGCACGGCGTCGGCGGAGGTGTGCGGCTGCTCCATCTCGTAGAGGGCGTCGGCCACGGCTCGGGACTCGCCCAGCCGGACCGCGTACTCACGGGCCACGAACCCGGCCAGGGAGCTCATCTCGACGACCATCTGGCTCGACAGGTCGAACTTCGCCAACTGCCCCGCACGCTCCAGCGTGGCCCGGTCGTCCCCTGCCAGCCCCACTCGGTCGGCGAGCTTGCCGGCCACGTCGGCAATGCGGCGGGCGCGCAGCCCGACCGAGCCGAGCCGGTCCTCGAAGGTCAGTTGCTCGAGCCCGGGCACGAACTCGTCGGCCTTGGTCGCCTTGAGGTCGGAGTTCCAGAAGAACTGGGCGTCCTCGTAGCGGGCGCGCACCACCGAAGCGTTGCCGGCTGCCACGAGGTCGTCGTCGCAGGTGCCGTTGGCCATGGTCACGAAGTGCGGCAGCAGGGCACCGTCGGGTCCGTTGACGGGCAGGTAGCGCTGGTGCTTGCGCATCACGGTGGTCAGGATGCGCGCGGGCAGGTCGAGGTACTTCTGCTCGAACGCACCGAGCACCCCGTGGGGTTCCTCGACCAGGTTGGTGATCTCGTCGATCAGGGCGGCCTCGGCCTCGACGTCGATGGTCCCCCCGACGCTCGACGCCAGCCGCTGGGCCTGCTGGACCACGGAGGCACGGCGCTCGTCCGAACTCAGCACGATGCCGTTCGCCGCCAGGGCCGGCAGCAGGTCGTCCGCCCGTTCGAGGGCCAGTTCGCCGCGCACCCGGCCGTCGCTGTGGCCGGTCACCTCGCGCTGCAGTCGGGTCGTACGTCCCGCGACGACGGACGACACCCGCGCCGGCACGACGGCCGGTCCCCACAGGGCGACCAGCCAGCGGATGGCGCGGGAGTAGGACAACTTGGGATCGTTCCAGCGCATGTTCTTCTCGGCGCGAAGCCCCGGCAGCAGGCCCTCGACGATCGCGGCCAACACCTCGAGCGCCGGACGTCCCTCCTGACTGGAACGGACGGCGACGTGCTCGGTGCCGTTGAAGTCGGCCTTCTCGACCTGGTCGATGCTCACCCCCTGCCCGCGCAGGAAACCCTGGAGCGGCTTGGTGGGGTTGCCGTCGCCGTCGAAGGCGGCCGACCACTTGGGGCCCTTGCGCAGCAGTTCGGCATCGGGCTCGTGGGCCGCAACGCCGTCGACGACGGCGACCAACCGACGGGGAGTGCCGTCCACCCGGATCTCGCCGTGCTCGAGGCGAGTGCCGGCGAGGGCCTGGGTGAGTGCCACACGGACCGCAGCCACCTGGGCAGGCACCTCGTGCGGGGGCAGTTCCTCCAGGCCGATCTCGAGGACGAAGGTCTGGGCCTCGGTGGGCAGGCTGGCGGGATCGGTCGCCTCGGGAGCGGCTGGCTCCTGCTCGGCTTCTCGCATCAGCGGGAAACCCAGTTCCTGGCGACGTTCGATCCACAGATTGGCGGTGTCGCGCATCAGGCGGCGCATGGTGGCGAAGGCCTTGGCGCGTTCCGTGGTCGAGATGGCTCCGCGGGCGTCGAGCACGTTGAACGCATGCGAGCTCTTCAGGATGTAGTTGTGGGCCGGCACGGGCAGCCGGGCCTCGACCATGCGGGTCGCCTCACCCACGTAGGTCTCGTAGAGGGTGCGGTTCGCCTCGACGTCGGCGTCGTCGAGGTAGTAGCGGCTCATCTCGTACTCCTGCTGGCCGTAGGCCTCGCCGTAGGTGACGATGCGGCCATCGGCTGCGGTGGCGTAGGCGATGTCCTTGAAGTGGGTCACCCCCTGCAGGTTCATCAGGATGCGCTCGATGCCATAGGTCAGCTCGACCGGGATCGGGTCGAGGTTCACCCCGCCCACCTGCTGGAAGTAGGTGAACTGGGTGATCTCCATGCCGTCGAGCCACACCTCCCAGCCCAGCCCCCACGCCCCGATGGCGGGCTGACGCCAGTTGTCCTCGACGAAGCGGACGTCGTGCTTCGACAGGTCGATGCCGATGGCCTCGAGCGAGCCGAGGTACAGCTCCTGGGGGTCACCCGGCTCAGGCTTCAGGATCACCTGGAACTGGGTGTGCGTCTGCAGACGGTTCGGGTTCTCCCCGTAGCGGGAGTCGTCCGGACGCACCGAGGGCTCCACGTAGGCGACGTCCCACGGTTCCGGTCCGAGCACCCTCAACACGGTGGCGGGGTTCATGGTTCCCGCACCCACCTCGGTGTTGAACGGCTGCCAGATCAGGCAGCCACGCGAGGTCCAGTACTCGGACAGCTTGGTCAGGGCGTCTTGCATGGTCAGCACCGGGCCAGCCTAGTGCTGCGGCCGGGCGCCTACCGACCGGCCGATACTGTGGCCCCATGAACAATGTGTGGTCCCGCATTCGCGACTCCATCTCGGGACGGAAGACGGAGGTCACCTTGCCCACTTCGACGCCTTTCCCGTCGGACAACGACGACGCCCGGTGGGACGACGCCGAGGTGACCCCGGCCGGTGCCCCCCGGCGCGCGAACCAGACCACCGTCGTCCCTGCCGACACCGATGACGAACCGGACGAGGCACCCTCCGTCCCCGCCCGACGCAGCGAGCCCGAGGTGCAGACCGGGATGGGCGCCATCGTCCACGACGGAGGGGTGGCCTTCCGCGTGTGGGCACCCAACGCCCAGAGCGTCACCGTGGTGGGTCAGTTCAACGACTGGGACAAGGACGCCCACCCGCTCGACCACGAACAGGACGGGTACTGGTACACCGACGTGCCCGGCGCCAAGGCCGGCCAGGAGTACCAGTTCGTGCTCCGCAACGGCGACCAGGAACTGTGGAAGATCGACCCGTACGCCTACGAGGTCACGAACTCGGTCGGCAACGGCGTCATCGTCGACCACTCGAGCTTCGACTGGCAGGGCGACACCTTCGAGACCCCCCACCTGAACAACCTGGTCATCTACGAGATGCACGTGGGCTCGTTCGCCCAGGGACCCGACGGCACCGGTGACCTGCAGGCCGTCACCAAGCAGCTCGACCACCTCGACCGGCTCGGCATCAACTGCATCGAGTTGATGCCCCTGATGGAGTTCGCCGGCGACCAGTCCTGGGGCTACAACCCCGCCCACATCTTCGCCGTCGAGTCGAGCTACGGCGGCCCCAACGCCCTCAAGGTCTTCGTCCGCGAGGCGCACAAGCGCGGCATCTCGGTACTGGTCGACGTGGTCTACAACCACTTCGGACCCTCCGACCTCGAGCTGTGGCAGTTCGACGGGTGGAGCGAGAACGACAAGGGCGGCATCTACTTCTTCAACGACTGGCGCTCGGAGACCCCCTGGGGCGACACCCGCCCCGACTACGGACGACCGGAGGTGCGCCAGTTCCTGCGCGACAACGCCCTGATGTGGCTCAGGGAGTACCACCTGCAGGGTCTGCGCTTCGACATGACCCCGTACATGCGTTCGGTCACCGGTTTCGACCGGTCGATCCCCGAGGGTTGGGACGTCTGCCGGTTCATCAACGACGAGGTCCGCCGCCTGCACCCCGGCGCCATCACCATCGCCGAGGACCTCCACGGCGAGGCAGACGTGACCTCGATCGAGGAGGGCGGCGCCGGATTCCACTCGCAGTGGGACCAGCACTTCGTGCATCCGGTGCGGGCCCAACTGACGACCCTGGACGACAACTCGCGTTCGGTCACGGCCGTGGCCAATGCCGTCACCTTCAGCTACGGCGACGCCTACGAGCGGACCATCTACACCGAGAGCCACGACGAGGTCGCCAACGGCAAGGCCCGGGTGAACCAGGAAGTCGACCCCGACGATCCGCAGGGCTGGTTCGCCACCAAGCGGTCAACCCTCGGGGCGGCCCTCACTTTGACCAGCCCGGGCGTGCCCATGCTGTTCCAGGGGCAGGAGTTCCTGCAGGGTGGTTGGTTCTCCGACGACATCCCCCTCGACTGGGACCTGCTCGACGACTTCGTCGGCATCGCTCGCCTCTACCGCGACCTGGTTCGGCTGCGGCTCAACGCGCACGGCACCTCACTGGGACTGATGGGCCAGCACACGGCGGTGTTGCACGCCAACGACGAGAACAAGGTGTTCGCCTACCACCGGTCCATGAACGGTGGTCCCGGCGATGACGTCGTGGTGGTGGTGAACCTGCGCAACCAGGTCTGGGGCGAGTACCGCATCGGTTTCCCCGCCGCCGGCGAGTGGAAGCTCCTGCTCAACTCCGACGCGAAGGTCTACTCCGACACCTTCGGTGACCAGCCGGCCACCGACGTGACGGCCGACGACTCCGTCGACCAGGACGGCCAGCCGGCATCAGCGGTCATTTCGATCGCCGCCTACTCGGTGCTGGTGTTCGGACGGGCCTGAGCCCCTGCTGCAGTTGACCTGGGACGCCGTGTCGCCAGGATCACCACCATGGCTTGACCAACCCCCGAAAACGGGGGGTTGGTCAAGCCACGGTGGTGGTCTTGGCAGCATGATCGCTCGTCCACCGCTGGCGGGTGCCTCAGCCGAGCGCCCAAGTGCGCAACACCCTCACCTCATGAGAGCGGTACCAGACCAGGTCCACCCGATCGGGTCGCCACGGTCGACCCATCAGGTGCGCCACCGCGGCCGCCACGGACGACTCGCTGACCTGTTCCGAGAGGGCATCGAGGGTGATGTGCGGGGTGGGCGTGAACGCGCCGGCGTAGGCGGGCCACTCGGGGAAGGCGGCGACCAGGTCGTCCGTCAGGCGGCGGAACGGGTCGAGCGGCTCGGGGACGACGTGCACCACCCCGTTGGGGAAGGTTGCCACCCGGTCAAGCCTCACCTCGAACCTGGCATGACCGCTGCAGATCGACTCCACCGCGGTCGACTGTGCAGGGCTCAGTGCAGCCGGCACCGGCCCCAGCAGGGTGACATGGGCGTGCACGTGCCGCGGATCGGACGAGACCAGGCTTGCGTCGTAGTGCTGGTAGCGGGCCCGCACCCATGGCTCCAGCGGGGGGCACGGCACCTGCAACACCGCATGCCCGGGCCACTCACTCACCGCTCAACCCTGACAGACCGGACAGCACAACACCGAACCTGACGGGCGACCTCACCGGGTCCGACCCTCTCAGAGGGCGGGGACGTCCTCCACCCTGGCCAGGCACTCCCGCTCCCCCACCTGGAGGGTGGCCAGCCGATCCCGGCTGCCCCGTCGCTCGAGCACCCCGTCGATGAACCCGCGGTGCAGGGCACAGGCGGCAGGCAGCTGGGACCCGTCCAGCACCTCACGGAACGGGCATTTGACGAAGGTGACCAGACGATCGCCCGCCAGGGCAGAGAACCCGCGTTCACCGAAGATGCGAGCCACGGCCGTGAGATCGTCTCCCGAGTCGACCTGCGGCTCGGCTCCTCGTCCCCAGGCACGACCCGCTTCCACCAACCGCTGCTCCGAACCCTCCAGCGGGAGCACGAAGGTGTCGATCAGCACCTGTGCCAGTTCGACCAGATGGGTCTGCCCCAAGGTGGGGGCGTCGGCGGTCGCGGCGTAGACGGCGGGGGGACGACCGTGCGCACCGCTGGGCTGAACGGCCCGATGGAGGAACCCGGCGGCCACCAGTTCCTCGAGGTGGTTGCGGGCCGAGTTGGTGTGCAGGTCAAGGACACTGGCCACCCAGGACACTCCCACGGGCGACCCAGCGGACTGCACCACGCGCAGCACCTCGCTGCGGGTTGCCCCGAGGGGGGCATGCTCACCGGTCACGCGCTCATTCTGCCACCCGCACCCCGCGGCGCCGTCGTTGGGGCGGTCTCTCGTGGCCCGGGCCATTGTGGTGAGCGGGGGGCGTCCGCGTAGTCTCGGCCCATGCAACTGGGCGATCGCCACGGCCGGGTGGCCACGGACCTGCGGGTCTCGCTGACCGACCGCTGCAACCTGCGCTGCACCTACTGCATGCCCGCCGATGGCCTGCCGTGGCTTCCGACCGAGGAGGCGCTGACCGACCCGGAGGTGGTGCGCGTCCTGACGGTCGCCGTCGAACGCCTGGGAATCACCAAGCTGCGATTCACCGGCGGCGAGCCCCTGCTCAGGCCAGGACTTGCCCGCATCATCGCCGCCTCGAAGGAGCTGCGAACCGCCGACGGCCGACCCCCCGAGACCTCGCTGACCACCAACGGACTGGGTCTCGACAAACGGCTGGACGACCTGGTGGCCGCCGGCCTCGACCGGGTCAACATCTCCCTCGACTCCCTCGACCGCGCCACCTATGCCCGGCTCAGTCGTCGCGACCGCCTGCCCGACGTGCTCACCGCGATCGACGCGGTGATCGCCTCACCGCTTCGCCCGATCAAGATCAACGCGGTCATCATGCGCGGCGAGAACGAGCAGGCGATTGCCCCGTTGGCCCAGTTCTGCCTCGAGCGCGGCCTGCAGCTGCGCTTCATCGAACAGATGCCCTTGGGTCCCCGCCATGAATGGGTGCGCTCCGCGATGGTCACCCAGGCCGAGATCCTCGACGTGCTCCACCAGCACCACACCCTGACCCCCGTCGACGAGCCGCGCGGGCATGCTCCGGCCGAGCTGTGGCGGGTCGAGCCGGACACCCGCCCGGGCACCGCACACGCCGGGGGAACCATCGGGGTGATCGCCTCGGTGACCCACCCCTTCTGCGCGGCCTGCGACCGTTCCCGCATCACCGCCGACGGCCAGGTGCGGACCTGCCTGTTCAGCCGCACCGAGACCGACCTGCGGACGATCCTGCGCTCGGGAGGATCCGACGACGACCTGGCCGCAGCGTGGGTCGGGGCCCACGCCTCCAAGCCCGCCGGCCATGGCATCGATGAGCCCACCTTCCTGCCCCCGTTGCGTACCATGAGCGCCATCGGCGGTTGACGCCGCCCGAGCCCAGGAGAACCATGCTGATCCGCTTCTTCGCTGGTGCCGCTGAGGCGGCCGGCACCGAGGAGACCCGCTTGCTGGCCGACGACCTCACGGTGACGGGGCTGCTCAGCGAACTGCCCGCCCACCTGCCCGACCACGACCCCGAGCGACTCGCCAAGGTGCTGCGCGTGAGCAGTCTGCTGGCCGACGGGGTGAGGGTGGACGATCCGTCCCTCTCGCTGCGTGGGGTGGCCCAACTCGACGTGCTGCCGCCCTTCGCCGGCGGCTGACCGATGGCCCCGGGCGGCCGCTCCACCACCGCGGCGATCATCCTGGCCGGGGGCACCTCGCAGCGGATGGGCACCGACAAGCTGGCCCTCACCCTCGAGGGCCGAAGCCTGCTGCAGCGGGCGGTTCACGCCGCCCAGCGGGTGAGTGATCGGGTCCTGGTGGCGGGGCCGTCCCGCGAAGGGTTGGGGGGGTCGGTTGGTTTCGTGGCCGAGGACCCTCCCCTGGGCGGACCCCTGGCCGGTCTGGCTGCGGCGCTTGCCGTCCTGCCGCCCGATGTCGACCAGGTGCTGGTACTGGCCGGAGACCTGGCCCATCCCGACGAGACCGTCGACCTGCTGACCGACCCTCTGCCCGACGCCGGTGAGCCGCCGCTCGACGGTGCGGCCCTGGTCGATGCGGAGGGATTCACGCAGTTCCTGGCGGCCCGCTACCTGCGGCGACCGCTCGCGGCCCTGGTCGGCACCCCGGAGCATGCCCGCAACCGCGGCGTGCACCGGGCACTGAAGCCACTGCGCCTCAGGCTGATTCCCGCCCCGACGAGCGCGGTCTCCGATCTCGACACGCCTGAGCAGGCCCGCGAGGCAGGGGTCTACGACACGTTGTAGGAATTTCCCCCCTCCGCCGGTGGAAACCTGAGCGGGCATGCTTGAATCGCGGCATGAGTTCACCCGCCCGGATCGACGGACCTGCCTCGGATGCCCTGCTGAAACTGGGCAGGTTCTTCAGTCGTTGGGACGAGACGGACGACGGGCGCGCCGTCTTCCGCGAGGGCGGCCGGGCCGGTGACGTCTTCTACCGCGACCGGTGGAGCCACGACAAGGTGGTGCGCTCGACCCACGGGGTGAACTGCACCGGATCATGTTCCTGGAAGGTCTACGTCAAGGACGGGATCATCACCTGGGAGTCGCAGCAGACCGACTATCCGACGACCGGTCCCGATCGTCCCGAGTACGAGCCCCGCGGCTGCCCCCGCGGAGCCGCGTTCTCGTGGTACACCTACTCCCCGACCCGGGTGCGCTACCCCTACGGCCGCGGGGTGCTGATCGAGATGTACCGCGAGGCGAAGGCCCGCCTCGGCGACCCCGTCGAGGCCTTCCGCGAGGTCTCGACCGACCCCGAGAAGCGTCGCCGCTACCAGCGGGCCCGCGGCAAGGGCGGACTGGTGCGCATCAGCTGGCAGGAGGCCGTCGAGATCGCGGCCGCCAGCTATGTCAACACCATCAAGAACTACGGACCCGACCGCTGCGTCTCGTTCTCGCCGATCCCGGCCATGAGCATGGTCAGCCACGCCATCGGCACCCGTTTCACCCACCTGATCGGTGGGGCCATGACCAGCTTCTACGACTGGTACGCCGACCTGCCGGTGGCCAGCCCGCAGGTGTTCGGTGACCAGACCGACGTTCCCGAGTCGGGTGACTGGTGGGACGCCACCTACCTGATGATGTGGGGCTCGAACGTCCCGGTCACGCGCACCCCCGACGCCCACTGGATGGCGGAGGTGCGCTACCGCGGCACCAAGGTGGTCGCCGTCAGCCCCGACTACGCCGACAACGTGAAGTTCGCCGACGAGTGGCTGCCCGCCCAGGCCGGTACCGACGCGGCCCTGGCGATGGCCATGGGGCACGTCATCCTCAAGGAGAACTTCGTCGACGGGTCGGTCGACTACTTCACCGACTACGTCAAGCAGTACACCGACCTCGGCATGCTGGTCACCCTCGTCGACCACCCCGAGGGACATGGGCTGACGGCCGGCAAGTTCCTGACCGCTGCCGACCTGCCCGCCGAGGCACACCGCAGCGATGCCTCCTTCCGCACGGTGATGTACGACACCGCCCGCCACGCACCGGTGGTGCCGAACGGCACCATGGGCGACCGCTACTCCGAGGACGGTGCGGGCCAGTGGAACCTCGAGCTCGGCGACCTGCAGCCGGCCCTCAGCCTGATCGACCAACCCGACACACGCGCCGTCGAGATCGCCCTGCCCTGTTTCGAGGACGCCAAGGGTGAGGGCACGATCATCCGTCGTGGGGTGCCCGCCACCGTCATCGACGGCCAGTTGGTCACGACCGTCTTCGACCTGATGCTCGCCCAGTACGGGGTGGGACGCCCGGGCCTTCCCGGTGTCTGGCCCGCCGACTACGACGACGCATCGGTGCCCTACACCCCCGCCTGGCAGGCCGAGATCACCTCGGTGCCCGCCGAGGCCTGCGTTCGCATCGCCCGCGAGTTCGCCGCCAACTCGGCCGAGTCGAAGGGCCGCACCATGATCATCATCGGTGCGGGCATCTGCCACTGGTTCCACGCCGACGTCACCTACCGGGCCATCATCGCCCTGTTGATGATGACCGGCTGCATCGGTCGCAACGGCGGCGGCTGGGCCCACTACGTCGGCCAGGAGAAGTGCCGACCCATGACCGGCTGGTTCAACATGGCCAACGCACTCGACTGGAGCAGGCCCCCGCGCACCATGATCGGCACCGCCTACTGGTACATGCACACCGACCAGTGGCGCACCGACGGGTTCTCGTCCGACTCGGTGAAGTCGCCGTTGTCGACCGGCAAGCTCGACGGACTGCACACCGCCGACGCCGTGGCCCTGTCGCACCGCCTCGGATGGATGCCCTTCTACCCCCAGTTCGACCGCAATCCCCTCGACCTCGCCGACGAGGCCGCCGCAGCCGTGGAACGCGGCGAGGCGGAGACCCCGCAGGCGTGGGTGGCCGCACAGTTGAAGAACCGCACGCTGCGCAGTTCGGTCGAGGACGTGGACGCCCCCCAGAACTGGCCACGCACCATGATCCTGTGGCGCTCGAACCTGTTCGGCAGCTCGGCCAAGGGCAATGAGTACTTCCTCAAGCACCTGCTCGGCACCCACAACAACGTGATGGAGAACGGCCACGGAGCAGACCTGCGACCCGAGCACGTCGTCTGGCACGACGAGGCACCCGAGGGCAAGCTCGACCTGCTGATCACGGCCGACTTCCGCATGACCAGCTCGACCCTGCTCAGCGACATCGTGTTGCCGGCGGCGACCTGGTACGAGAAGCACGACCTCTCCTCGACCGACATGCACCCGTTCGTGCACGCCTTCACCCCGGCCATCGACCCGCCGTGGGAGACCAAGAGCGACTTCGACGTCTTCACCGAACTGGCCCTCAAGCTGTCCGAACTGGCCAAGGGACGGCTCGACACCCGCCGCGACCTGGTGGCGGTCGCACTGCAGCACGACACCCCCGGACAGATCGCCCAACCCGGCGGTCGGGTGCCCGAATGGCTCGACACCGACCTGCCGGCCGTCCCCGGGAAGAACCTGCCGGTGCTGCAGGTCGTCGAACGTGACTACACCGCGATCGCCGACAAGCTGCTCACGGTCGGACCGCTGGCCGAGAAGCTCGGCTTCACCACCAAGAACATCACCTACGACGTCACCCACCAGGTGCAGCGACTGGGCAGGCTCCACGGCGTGTACCCGTCGGGCCCTGCGGCGGGTCGTCCGGCCATCAACACCGACCAGCGGCTGGCCGAGGCCATCCTGACCTTCTCGGGCACCACCAACGGCGAACTGGCCACCCAGGGGTTCCGCACCCTCGAACACAAGACCGGACGATCCCTGGTCGACCTGGCTGCGGGCTCGGAGGAGAAACTGATCACCTTCGCCCAGACCCAGGCCAGCCCCCAGCCGGTGATCACCTCACCGGAGTGGTCGGGGTCGGAGACCGGTGGACGCCGCTACGCCGCGTTCACCATCAACACCGAGCGGCTCAAGCCCTGGCACACCCTGTCGGGCCGGATGCACTTCTTCCTCGACCACGACTGGATGATCGACGCCGGCGAACAGCTGCCGATCTTCCGTCCACCCCTGGACATGCGGCGGGCCTACGGGGAACCCGAGTTGGGCCCGACCGGTGAGAAGGCGATCACCGTGCGCTACCTGACGGTGCACAACAAGTGGTCGATCCACTCCGAGTACCAGGACAACCTGTTCATGCTGAGCCTCGGACGAGGCGGCCCCCAGGCGTGGCTGAGCGTCGCCGATGCCGCCTCGATCGGGGTTGCCGACAACGACTGGATCGAGCTCACCAATGCCAACGGCGTGTTCGTGGCCCGCGCCGTCGTCACCTCGAAACTGCCCGACGGCATCTGCTACGTGCAACACGCCCAGGAACGGACGATCGACGTGCCCAAGTCCGAGGCGACGGGCCGACGCGGGGGCATCCACAACTCGGTGACCCGCATCCTGCTCAAGCCCACCCACCTCATCGGCGGCTACGCCCACCAGGCCTATGCCTTCAACTACATCGGCCCCACCGGCGTGCAGCGAGACATCGTCTCGACCGTGCGCCGCCGCTCCCAGGAGGTTCAGTACTGATGGCGACCAAGCCACGTCGCGTGATGGCCCAGGTGGCCATGGTGATGAACCTCGACAAGTGCATCGGGTGCCACACCTGCTCGGTCACCTGCAAGCAGGCCTGGACGAACCGGGCCGGCACCGAGTACGTCTGGTTCAACAACGTCGAGACCCGACCCGGGCAGGGGTATCCGCGCAGCTACGAGGACCAGGACACGTGGCAGGGCGGCTGGGTCCGCACCCGCTCGGGACGCCTCAAGCTGCGCTCCGGAGGGCGGTTCAAGAAGCTGATCAGCATCTTCGCCTCACCAGTGCAGCCCGAGATCAGTGACTACTACGAGCCGTGGACCTACGACTACGAGAACCTGGTCCAGGCACCGCTGGGCGACGACTTCCCGGTGGCCCGTCCCAAGTCGTTGATCACCGGCGACGACCTGCAGATCAAGGCCTCGGCAAACTGGGACGACGCGCTGGGCGGCGTCGGCGCCACCGCCGAGTCCGACCCGATCCTGAGGAAGCTTCGCGACGAGGCGAACCTGCAGATCAAGCTCGAGTACGAGAAGACCTTCATGTTCTACGTGCCCCGCATCTGCGAGCACTGCCTCAACCCCTCGTGCATGGCCTCCTGCCCCTCGGGCGCCATCTACAAGCGCGCCGAGGACGGCATCGTGCTCGTCGACCAGGACAAGTGCCGCGGTTGGCGCCAGTGCATCACCGGCTGCCCCTACAAGAAGATCTACTTCAACCACCGCTCGGGCAAGGCAGAGAAGTGCACCTTCTGCTACCCCCGCCTCGAGGTCGGACTGCCGACGGTCTGCTCCGAGACCTGTGTGGGACGACTGCGCTACATCGGCATCATCCTCTACGACGCCGACCGCGTCACCGAGGCCGCCCTGGCCGACGACAAGGACCTCTACGAGGCACAACTCGAGTTGATGCTCGACCCCAACGACCCCCAGGTGATCGCCGACGCCCAGGCCAACGACGTGCCCATGGACTGGATCCGGGCCGCCCAGCGCTCCCCGGTCTACGCACTGATCAAGCACTTCAAGGTCGCCCTCCCGCTGCACCCCGAGTACCGGACGATGCCGATGGTCTGGTACGTGCCGCCGCTGTCGCCGGTCGTCGACCTGCTGAAGGCGCAGGGTCACGACTCCGAGGCCGGGGGCAACTTGTTCGGGGCCATCGATTCGTTGCGGATCCCGCTGGAGTACCTGGCCGAACTGTTCTCGGCCGGTGACGTCGAGGTCGTCCGCGGGGTGCTGCAGAAGTTGGCGGCGATGCGTTCCTACATGCGCGACGTCACCCTGGGGCGTGATCGCCAGCCCGAACTGGCGCGGGCCGTGGGCATGGAGCCCGCCGCCATGGAACAGATGTACCGGCTGCTGGCCATCGCCAAGTACGAGGACCGTTACGTCATTCCCAAGGCCCACCGCGAACAGGCCCACAACCTCGAGGAGATGGGCTGCTCGCTCGACTTCGAGGGCGGTCCCGGTTCGGGTGGTGAGGGGCCATTCGGGTCCTCGTCCGGTCGGGTGGTGCCGGTCGCGATCGAGTCGTACGCCGACGCCAAGGCGCGCCAGCGCGACGAGAGCGGGGCGTGATGGCGAAGTCCGCCACGAGCCAGCACTCACCCATCGACGCCCAACGCCGCAGCGCTGTCGTGTTCCGGGCCGCTGGCCTGCTGCTCGACTACCCCGACCAGGCCATGATCGACAACCTCGACCTGATCGACGAGGCGGTCACCGAGGTGGGGGCACGCGAGTTCTTCGTCGAGACGCTGGCCCACCTGCGTCGCCTGCCGCTGATGGAACTGCAGTCGTGGCACGTGCAGGAGTTCGACCTCTCCCGCCGTCACGCCCTGCACCTGACCTACTGGACCGACGGGGACACCCGTCGCCGCGGCGAGGTGTTGGCCAGCATCAAGCAGACCTACCGCGACTCCGGACTGCTGGTCGACCTCGACGGTGAACTGCCCGACCACCTGCCGATGGTGCTGGAGTTCGCCGCCACCGGACACCCCGAGCTGGGACGGGCCATCCTCAACCGCTACCGCGCCAGTCTCGAACTGCTGCGCATCGGCCTCGAGAAGGACTCCCTCCCCCACGCCGGCCTGGTGGCCGCCATCTGCCATGAGCTCGGCGGGGAGTCGCCGCAGACCCGCGAGCTGGTTCGCACCCTGATGGCCGGGCCCCCCGCCGAGAGCGTCGGCGTCGAACCCGTGCTGTTGCCCTATCCCAGCGTGAGGAGCTGATCCGTGAAGGTGCTGCTGTGGGGCGTGCTGCCCTACCTGACGCTGCTGATGCTCGTCGGTGGTCTCATCTGGAGGCGCCAGTACGACGCCTTCGGCTGGACGACCCGGTCGTCCCAGTTGTACGAGTCGAAGGTGCTGCGCATCGCCTCACCCGTCTTCCACTTCTCACTGCTGGCCGTCTTCGGTGGACACGTGGTCGGGTTGATGGTGCCCAAGTCGTTCACCGACTGGATCGGGCTGAGCCAGCACAACTACCACGCCGGGGCCCTCTACGGCGGCGGCCTGGCGGGGCTGGGTCTGGTGCTCGGCCTCGCGCTGCTCGTCTGGCGGCGACGCCGCACGCCGGCCGTGTTCCGGGCCACCACCTGGAACGACAAGATCATGTACCTGGTGCTGGCGCTGGTCGTCGGACTCGGACTGTTCGCAACCCTGACCGGTGGTCGCACCCCGTCGGGAGCCGAGCACAACTACCGCGAGACCGTCTCGGTGTGGTTCCGCTCGCTGTTCACCTTCCAGCCTGACGTCGACGCCATGGCCGCCTCGACCTGGCAGTTCCAGGCGCACGTCGTGATCGCCCTGCTGCTGATCGCGGGCATCCCGTTCACCCGGTTGGTGCACGCATTCTCTGCACCGGTGCACTACCTGTTCAGGCCCTACATCGTCTACCGCTCCCGTGACGCGGTCGGAGCCCGCCGTTCGGCCACCGTGAAGGGCCGTGGGTGGGACCCGATCGGTACCCCCGACAACCGCCGCCGCTGACATGAGCGAGGCAACCGTGGTCCCCACGCAGCGGGGGGCCGGCCGCGTGCTGGCCATGTCGAGCATCGCGTTCACGCTGATGTTCGCCGTCTGGCTGATGTTCGGCATCCTCGGCATCCCCATCCAGAAGGAACTGGGCCTCTCGGACGAACAACTGAGCTGGATCTCAGCGTTGGCCGTGCTCAACGGCTCGCTGTGGCGACTGCCAGCCGGCATCCTCGCCGACCGCTTCGGCGGACGCGTGGTCACGCTGGTGCTGATCTTCGCCACCGCCGTCCCGGCCTTCCTGGTGTCGCGGGCAGAGAGCTACGGGGCCGTGCTCGTCCTCGCCTTCCTGGTCGGCTTCGCCGGCAACCTGTTCTCGGTCGGCACCGCGTGGAACTCCGCCTGGTTCGGCAAGGAGCGCAAGGGACTGGCCCTGGGCGTCTTCGGGGCCGGCAATGTCGGCGCGTCGGTGACAAAATTCATCGGACCCCCGCTCATCCTCGCGACTGCCGGCACCACCTTCGCCTTCGGCATCCAGGGTGGTTGGCGGCTGGTGCCGGTGATCTACTCCGGGCTGCTGGTCGTCGTCGGGGTCATCACCCTGCTGGTCGTGCCCCGTCCCGACCACGTGCCCGGCCGATCGAAGCCGGTGCGCGAGATGCTGCAACCGCTCAGGCACGTGCGGGTGTGGCGGTTCAGCCTCTACTACGTGGCCGTGTTCGGGGTCTACGTCGCCCTGTCGGCCTGGCTCCCGAAGTACTACGTCGACAACTTCGACGTGTCGCTCACCGTCGCCGGACTGTTGAGCGCCACCTTCATCTTCCCCGCCAGCCTGCTGCGTCCGGTCGGCGGGTGGCTGTCCGACCGCTTCGGGGCCAGACGCGTGATGTACCTGACCTTCGTGCTGATGGCG
Organism: Aestuariimicrobium sp. T2.26MG-19.2B; assembly: GCF_950101875.1. Classification (NCBI taxonomy): domain Bacteria; kingdom Bacillati; phylum Actinomycetota; class Actinomycetes; order Propionibacteriales; family Propionibacteriaceae; genus Aestuariimicrobium; species Aestuariimicrobium sp. T2.26MG-19.2B. Next base: position 858,159 of record NZ_CATNLW010000001.1, read on the forward strand.
ATCACCTCCGGGATCCTGATGATGCCGAACGGGCACATCGTGATCGCCCACCCCGACGGCACCCAGACCGAACACCTCGCCTACCGGATGGCGCTGCCGGCGTTCGTGGCCCTGGTCTTCGTGCTCGGCTGCGCGATGGGTCTGGGCAAGGCGGCGGTGTTCAAGCACATCCCCGAGTACTTCCCCGACAACGTCGGCTCCGTCGGAGGGCTGGTCGGCATGCTCGGCGGCCTGGGCGGGTTCGTGCTGCCGCCCCTGTTCGCCTACTCCAAGCAGTGGTCAGGCTTTCCCTCGTCCACCTTCTTCTGCATCTTCGTGCTGGTCGTGATCTGCGGCGCCTGGATGCAGTGGACGATCCACGGCATGTTGCACCGGGCAGCCCCCGAACTTGCCGGCCAGATCGAACCCACCTGAGAAACCCCTCACGAGAACAATCGAGGACATCACCATGACCACCACCACACGACCCGCCACCCAGGGGGACTGGCTGACCAGTTGGGACCCGGAGGACGAGCAGCGCTGGAACAAGCCGCTCGCCTGGCAGACCCTGATCGTCACCACCGTCAGCCTCACCCTCTGCTTCGTCGCCTGGTTCCTGCCGAGCGCCATCATCCCGAAGCTGAACGCGCTGGGCTTCGGGTTCACCAAGTCACAGCTCTACTGGCTCGCCTCGATGCCGGGACTGTCGGCCGGTCTGCTGCGCCTGTTCTGGATGGTGCTGCCACCCAAGATCGGCACCCGCAAGATGGTGGCCGCCACCACCCTGCTGCTGTTGCTGCCGATGCTGGGCTGGGGAGTGGAGGTGCAGCACATCGGACAGACCCCCTACTGGAAGTTCCTCGCGCTGAGCTTCCTCGCCGGTATCGGCGGTGGCGCCTTCTCGGGATTCATGCCCTCGACCTCGTTCTTCTTCCCGCGGCGCATGCAGGGCACCGCCCTGGGCCTGCAGGCCGGCATCGGCAACTTCGGTGTCTCGCTCGTGCAGCTGCTGACCCCGTGGATGATCGGCTTCTCGATGGTCGGCTTCCTGGGTGCCTCGCAGGCGATGAAGCGCCCCGGCCAACAGCCGGTCGACGTCTGGTACCAGAACGCAGCCTTCTTCTACGTGCCGCTGATCGTGTGCGTGGCCATCTGGGCGTGGATCGTGCTGCGGTCCGTGCCGGTGAAGGCCAGCATCCGCCAGCAGTTCGACATCTTCCGCAACCAAGACACCTGGTGGATGACGGTGCTCTACATCATGACCTTCGGCACCTTCTCGGGGCTCTCGGCCCAGTTCGGACTGCTGATGTCAAACCTCTACGGCAGTGGCAACTCCGCCATCGTCCAGGGAACCGGCGCCGCCGCGCGGGTGCTGATCGAGGGCTACCACGTGCCCGACCCGGTGAAGTTCGTCTTCCTGGGGCCGCTGGTCGGTGCCGCCGCCCGCGTGATCTTCTCACCCCTCACCGACCGCATGGGCGGTGCCATCTGGACGCTCATCTCGGGACTGGGAATCCTGGTGTCGATCATCGTCACCATCCCCTCCCTCACCCCCGACACCTCATCGGCCGCGAGCCTGCAGAGCGGGTTCAACCTCTTCCTGGGCGGCATGCTGGCCATCTTCCTGTTCGCGGGCATCGGCAATGCCTCCACCTTCAAACAGATGCCGATGATCTTCGAGCGCCGCCAGGCCGGCGGGGTGATCGGCTGGACCGCCGCGATCGCAGCGTTCGGCCCCTTCCTGTTCGGGGTAGGTTTGACGATCATGTCTGCCACCGCCTTCTACGTCATCGGCGCCTGCTGGGCCGTTGCCTGCATCGCGATCACATGGTGGCGTTACGCCCGCAAGCACGCTCCGAAGCCGAGCTGATGGCAGCGGCCCCCACCACGGCACGCATCGGCTCGTCCGGCGTCACCGACCACCCCATCGACACCGCCCGCCTCTTGGCCGAGGTGGACGACCCGGCTGCGGGCGCGGTGGCCACGTTCGCGGGCATCGTCCGCAACCACGACCACGGACGAGACGTCACCTCGATCGACTACCTGGGCCACCCCACCGCGTCCGAGGTGATGGCCCAGGTGGTCGCCGAGTTCGCCGGTCGCCAGGGGGTGCACGCCATCTCGGCCGAGCACCGGGTGGGCTCACTGGTGGTGGGCGACGTGGCGCTGTTCGTGGCCGTCGCGGCCTCCCACCGCGGGCAGGCGTTCGCCGCCGTCAGCGAACTGGTCGACGAGGTGAAGGCCCGGCTACCGATCTGGAAGAAGCAGTACCTGGCCGACGGCAGTCACGAGTGGTCTGAATGCCCGTGAGCGGGGTGCCGGTGGCTGGGCTGGACGAGGTGCAGCGGGAGCGCTACCTGCGCAACACCTCAGTGGTCGGACTCGGTGAGCAGGGGCAACTGCGCTTGTTGGCCTCGTCCGTCCTGGTGATCGGCGCCGGAGGACTGGGCTCGGCGGCCCTCCCCTACCTCGCGGCCGCCGGCGTGGGCCGGATCGGCATCGTCGACGGCGACGTCGTCGAGCTCAAGAACATGCAGCGGCAGGTGCTGCACACCGACCTGGGACGCAACAAGGCGGAATCGGCCGCCGAGCGGCTGCGGCTGCTGAACCCCGACGTGCGGGTCGAGGCGCTCGAGCAGTACCTGAGCGCCGATCAGGCCCCCGACCTGTTCGCCGGCTACGACCTGGTGGTCGACTGCTGCGACACCTTCGACGCCAAGTTCATGATCAGCGATGCCTGTCGCCGGGCGGGTCGGCCGCTGGTCTGGGCGACCGCCGTGGGCATGCAGGGCCAGTGCTCAGTGTTCGGGGTGCCCGACAGGCACGGCGACCGGCTGTGGTTGCGTGACCTGATTCCCGAGGAGCCACACCCCGACGACTACCCTCGCGCCACCGAGATCGGCGTGCTGGGCGCCATGGTCGGCCAGATCGGGTCACTGCAGGCCACCGAGGCGATCAAACTGCTCGCCGGGGTCGGCCAGCCGCTCGTCGGGCGGGTGATGGTGCTCGACGCATTGACGGCCCGCTGGTCCGTACTGCCGCTCCGCTCGAGGGGACAGCGTTGAGCAGCCCCCTGCTCAGCGTCGAGGACCACCTCGAGCAGGTGCTCGCCCTCGGCCAACGGCTACCTCCCCAGTGGTGCCCCATCGACGAGGGTCTGGGACGGGTGCTCGCCGATGACGTCTCGGCCCGGGTGGCCGTTCCCCCCTTCGACAACTCGGCGATGGACGGTTTCGCGGTCCGTTCGTGCGACCTGGTCACCGGAGCCCGGCTGAGGGTGGTGGGTGACATTCCCGCCGGGGCCACGTCGTGGCCGTCGATCGGGCCGGGAGAGGCCGCGCGAATCATGACCGGTGCGCCGATGCCCCCCGGCGCCGACTGCGTGGTGCCGGTCGAACTCACCGACCAGCCCTGGGGTGATGTGGCGTTGCCGGCCTTCGTCGTCGTGCACGAGACGGTCCCCGCCGGCCGCCACGTGCGCCAGCGAGGAGAGGACGTCGAGGTCAACGAGGTGGTGCTCCCCGCCGGCCTGCGCTGGACCCCCGGCGCAGCCTCGTCCGCGGCCTCGCTGGGTCATGGTCAGGTGAGGCTGGTGGCCCGCCCGCGGGTGTCGGTCATCGCCACCGGGTCTGAGCTGGTCGCACCCGGTCACCGCCTCGGGCCGGGGCAGATCCCGGACTCCAACAGCGCGCTGGTCGCCGGTCTGCTCTCGTCGTTCGGCGCCGACCTCGGACCCGTCCTTCGGGTGGGCGACGACCCACAGGCCCTTCGGGCCGCCCTGGCCGAGGCGACCGGCGCCAGCGACCTGGTCGTCACCACGGGCGGGGTCTCCGTGGGGGCCTTCGAGGTGGTCCGACAGGTGGTCGAGGGTGAGGTCACGTTCACCCGAGTGGCCATGCAACCGGGCAAGCCGCAGGCCTGCGGCCTGGTCGCCGCGCCCGACGGACGACGCGTCCCCCTGCTCGGCCTTCCTGGGAACCCGGTGAGTGTGTTCGTGTCGAGCTGGTTGTTCGTCCGCCCCCTGGTGGCCAAGCTGGGCGGGTGGAGTGAGGATTGGCCCGGTGACGGGCTGCGGGATGGTCCGGGGGTGGACCTGCCGGCGCGCGAGGGCTGGCGCAGCCCTCCGGGCCGCCGCCAGTACCTGCCGGCCCGACGCGTCGACTCGGGCGTGGAGCCGGTGCACCGGTTGGGCTCCGGGTCGCACCTGGTGGCCTCCCTCGCCCTGGCCGACTGCTTGGTGGTGGTCGACGAGCAGGTGACCGAGGTGAGGGTCGGCGACCTGGTCGAGGTGCTCCCCCTGCACGGCCCTAGGGTTGGCCCATGAGCGAGTTCAGCCACCTCGACGCCAGCGGTCAGGCGCGCATGGTCGACGTCACGGGCAAGCAACCGACCGTGCGCAGCGCGACGGCGATTGCCTTCGTCCGCACCTCGGCCGCAGTGGTGGCAGCCCTGCGTGACGGCACGGTCCCGAAGGGCGACGTGCTCGCCGTGGCCCGCGTGGCCGGGATCGCCGCCGCCAAGCGAGTGCCCGACCTGCTCCCCCTCGCCCACGTCATCGGTGTGCACGGGGTGGTGGTAGACCTCGAGGTGACCGACGAGGGCGTGTCGGTGCGGTCCACCGTACGCACGGCCGACCGCACGGGCGTCGAGATGGAGGCCCTGACGGCCGCCACGGTGGCCGCGCTGGCCGTGGTCGACATGGTCAAGGGCGTCGACAAGTTCACCGAGATCACCGGGGCCATGGTGGTCGCCAAGACCGGTGGCAAGTCAGGCGACTGGGAGCGACCGGACACCTCGTCCCAGTAGCGGGCCGACGGGACGGGTCGCGCCAGAGTGGTCCCGGTCAGACGGGGTCCACCGGGTGGTCGCCGCCGTCGAGTTGGTCGACCACGTGGCCCAGCAGCGGGCCGAGCACGGTCAGCGCGTCGCGGGCACCACCCCGGCTGCCGGGAACGTTGACCACCAGCGCCGGCGCTCGTCCCTCTCGTCGAGCGACCCCGGCCAGACCGCTCGACAACCACGCCTGCGGGGTCTTGTGGGCACCAGCAGCGCGAATCGCCTCGCTGATACCGGGGATCTCCTGGTCGAGCAGGTCGCGCGTGGCCCGCACCGTCACATCACGCGGCCCCACCCCGGTGCCCCCGGTCGTGATCACCACCCGCGCGCCGGACTCGACACCGTCGATGATCGCCTGCCTGATCGCCTCGACCTCGTCCGGCACGATCACCGCCGCGTCGACCTCGAACCCCAGGTCGACCAACCCGTCGCGCAGGATCGGGCCCGACCTGTCCTCGTAGAGCTGGGCATGGGCGCGGTCGGAGCAGGTGATCACGAGGGCTCGACTCATGCACTCATCCTAGTGATGAGCCAGCACCGGCCACGGGGCAGGGAGGCCCGGTCACCGGCTCCAGCCGGGGCTCGACCGGATCACCTCGCGGACCGCGTTCCCTCCGCAGATGCGGCTGCTACCTTTCATCCATGCCGCACCTTCGGATCTCACAGGTGGCGACGCTGCTGGGCGTCAGCGATGACACGGTGCGTCGCTGGGTTGACCAGGACCGCCTGCCTGCCCACCGTGACGAGGCCAATCGACTGGTCGCCGACGGGGCGGACGTGGCGCGACTGGCCCAGGACCTGGCTGCCGACCTCGATCGGGACGGCCTCGACCCGGGCAGCCACCGGCGTTCCGCCCGGAACCACCTCACCGGGATCGTCACCCGGGTGGTGAGCGACCCCGTCATGAGCCAGGTCGAACTGCAGTGTGGCGCCAACCGGGTGGTCTCCCTGATCTCGACCGAGGCCGTGAACGAGTTGGGTCTGCAGGTCGGATCCGTTGCCACCGCCGTCATCAAGGCCACCAACGTCGGGCTCGAAGGAGCTCCGGAGTGACGTCGGCCCGTGGTGCTTCGCAAGCTCCGATCCACAACCGTGCCGTGGCCGGACATGTTGCTCGTGGTGAGCAACATTCCCTGCCTCAGCACGGTTCTGGATCGCTTCGCCGGACCAGGCTCGGCATGGTCCTGCTCCTCATCGTGGGGTTGACCGTCAGCGGCTGTCGCTCCGGGAACGGGACGACCACGGTCTTCGCCGCATCATCCCTGGCCACCGTCTTCCCGCAGATCTCGGACGCGGCCCGGGCCCCCGCGACCTTCAGCTTCGACGGCTCCTCGGGCCTGGTCGACCAACTCGCCGGCGGGGCCCCGGCCGACGTGCTCGCGACGGCCGACCGCACCACCATGGACCGCGCGGTCAAGGCGGGACTGGTCAGCACCCCCCGTCAGTTCGCCACCAACCGGTTGGCGATCGTGGTCGCCCGCGGCAACCCCCTGTCCATCACCGACCTCACCGACCTGACGGGGCGCAAACTCGTCGTCTGCGCGCCCGAGGTTCCCTGCGGACGAGCCGCCGCCCAGATCGCCGCCGACCGGTCGATCCCGCTCCGACCCGTCTCCCAGGAACTCAAGGTGGCCGACGTCGTCGGCAAGGTCGCCTCTGGCGAAGCCGACGCCGGGCTGGCCTACACCACCGACGGCACCGACCGGGTGAGCGTCGTCCCCCTGCCCGGCGCGGAACGACACCTCACCACCCTGTGGATCGCCGTCGTCACCGACTCCCCGCACCCTGCGGCCGCGGACGCGTTCATCTCCGCCGTCGTCGGCACGACGGGCCAGACCCTGCTGCGCCAACGGGGGTTCGGCGCTGGTGGCTGAACCGCTCGTCACTCCACCACCCCGCACCGCCTGGCTGGCGTTCAGCCTCGCGGCTGCCCTCATCGGGCTGCCCCTGCTCGGGCTCATGGTGCGTGCCCCGTGGGCGCGCCTGCCCTCACTGCTGGCCGGTCACGAGGCACAGCAGGCGCTCGTGCTGAGTCTGGGCACCTGCTTGGTCAGCACCGCGGTCGTGGTGGTGCTGGGAGTACCGACCTCGCTGGTGCTGGCCCGATCCACCGGGCGCTGGGTGCAGGTGGCCCGCACCCTCTTCAGCCTGCCGATGGTGTTGCCGCCGGTGGTCGCGGGACTGGCCCTGCTGGCCACCTTCGGCCGCTGGGGCGTGGTGGGCCGTCCGCTCTCCCACGCAGGGATCGAGATCGGGTTCACCACCACGGCGGTGGTCATCTCGCAGGTGTTCGTCTCGCTGCCGTTCATGATCGGTTCGCTCGAGGGGGCGCTGCGGTCGTCCGGCACCCAACACGAGGTCGTGGCTGCGGGTCTGGGAGCGAGCCCTCTTCGGGTGTTCCTGACGGTCACGGTGCCGATGGCTGCCCCCTCCATCGGCGCCGCGGCGGCACTGGCCTTCGCCCGCGCCCTGGGGGAGTTCGGCGCCACGCTGACCTTCGCCGGCTCCCTGCCGGGGGTCACCCGCACCCTGCCGCTGGAGATCTACCTGCTCCGTGAGTCCGATTCCGATCTCTCGCTGGCCCTCTCCCTGGTACTGCTGGTCGTGGCCGCGGTGCTGGTGGTCGCCACCTCCCGCTGGAGCGGGAACCGTGGCTGACGCGGCGCGGGTGCGGGCCGTGGTGGACGCACGAGGGGTCGCGCTCGACCTCACCCTGCCGGCGGGGCTGACCACCGCCGTGGTCGGGCCCAACGGGGCCGGCAAGTCGACCCTCGTGCAGTTGTTGCAGGGCTCGGTCGTGCCCGACGAGGGGGAGATCGCGCTTGGTGAGCGTCGCTGGGTGCGCATCGGTCAGGGACGACGGGTGTGGGTGCCCCCCGAACGACGGGGCTGTGCGGTGGTGGGCCAGACGACGGGACTGTTCCCCCACCTGTCGGTGCTCGACAACGTCGCCTACGGCCCCCTCGCCCACCGACATTCCCGACGGTTCGCCCGCGACCGGGCCAGGGCCGAACTCGACTCACTCGGCCTGTCCGGTCTGGCCGACCGTCGTCCGCGGCAGTTGAGTGGGGGCGAGGCCAAGCGGGTGGCGATCGCCCGGGCGCTGGCCGTCGACCCGAGACTCGTGCTCCTCGACGAGCCCTTCGCGGGCGTCGACGCGACCGCGCTGCCGGAGCTGAGGTCGGTGCTCGGGGCACGTCTGGCCGGCTGCACGGCAGCGCTCGTGACGCACGACCCCGAGGACGTCCGGGTGCTCGCACACCACCTGGTCGAACTGGCCGGCGGCAGGGTGGCGACCAAACCCACCACATTCATGCGTGACTTCTCGGCTGGGTAAGTTGGGCCCATGCGCCCCGACCAACTTGACCTGCTGACCACCGTCTCGGAACCCGAGATCCACCCCTCCGGAACTTGGGCCGTCGTCTCGACCAGCCGCCCCAGCTTCGAGGTGGACTCCTACGTGGGCCAGTTGTGGCGCATCCCTCTTGACGGGGCGGGCCAGCCGCGGCGGATCACCCGCGGACGAGCCGACTCCGGTGCCCGGTTCAGCCCCGATGGCAGCGTGCTGGCCTTCCTGCGCGCCGTCGACGGCAAGCCCCAACTGCACCTGATGGAGGCCACCGGCGGGGAGCCGTTGGCCGTGACCGACCAGAAGTTGGGGGTGCGCGAGTTCTGCTTCTCACCCGACGGGTCAACCATCGCCTTCACCGCCCGTGTGCCCGAGGCGGGGCGTTACGGCACCGACGACGACATTCCCGCCGCCCTTGAGGACCCCCGGCACTTCACCGGCAACAAGCTGCAGATGAACGGCCTGGGGTGGCTCAACGGTCGACCGCTGCAGGTGTTCACCCTGACGGTGCCGGCCCTTGATGGCGAACCGGCACTGAAGCCCGTCGGGCGGGCCAAGCCGAGCCCCTCGGGCGAGAAGGACGACCCCGAGGCCGTCACGCTGGTTCCGAGGGCGACGCGGGTCACCGAAGACCAGGTCGACTGGTCCAACCCCACCTTCACCCCCGACGGCGCCGCGTTGATCGTCTCCGGCGAGGCCCACGACGGCCGCGAGAATGACCTGGTCGACGATCTCTACCGCCTCGAACTGCAGGGCAAGAAGTCCGGGCAGCTCACCCGGCTCACCAACACCGGCAAGCCCAAGCAGTGGATCGGCGCCGCTGCCCCGGTGCACTCGTCCGACGGCAAGCACCTCTTCTTCGTGGGACAGCCCCTGGGTGAGACGGGTCGGGACTTCATCGGCCACCACGCGCAGGTGTACGTGCTGCCTGCCACCACCGAGAAGGGCGTCAAGGGCAAGCCCACGATCGTCACCGATGCCTCCATCACCGTGGCCAGCCAGCCCCGACCCTTCGGGGACGACGGGGTCATCTTCACCGACGACCATCGAGGGTCGGGACGAATCCTCACGGCCACGGCGAAGGGCAAGGTCGAGGTGATCTTCGACGGTGCGCTGATGGCCCAGGCCGTCGCCGCAGTGGGCGACACCGTGGTCGCGACCGTGGCCGGTTCACGGACGATGGGCGAGGTCGCCCTCGTCCGCGACGGCTCGGTCACGGTGCTGACCGATTTCTCGGCAGCCCTGCAGCAGCAGACCAGCATCGTCGACCCCATCGAGTTCGAGACCACCGGCGCCGACGGCTACCCCGTGCACGGCTGGGTGCTGAAGCCGACCCGCCGGGGCAAGGGACGCACCCCGGTCCTGCTCAACATCCATGGCGGGCCCTACGCCGCCTACCACGAGACCTATTTCGACGAGTTCCAGGCCTACCTCGAGGCCGGGTACGCCGTGGTCGCCTGCAACCCCCGCGGTGCGATGGGTTACGGAGCCGAGCACGGTCAGGCCATCAAGGGCGACTTCGGGAATCTCGACATGGCCGACATCCTCACCTTCCTCGACGGGGCGCTCGCAGCCAACCCCGATCTGGACGCCGACCGGGTCGGCATCATGGGCGGCTCCTATGGCGGCTACATGACGGCGTGGATCATCGGTCACGACCACCGCTGGGCCGGTGCCATCGTCGAACGCGGCTTCCTCGACGGGGCGACCTTCGTGGGATCGTCCGACATCGGCTGGTTCTTCGCCGGTGAGTACCAGGGCCATTCAGCCGAGGAGATGAACCGCCAGTCACCGATGTGGCTCACCGACCAGGTGACCACCCCGACACTGGTGCTGCACTCCGAACTCGACCTGCGCTGCCCGATCGCGCAGGGTCTGAACTACTACGGACGACTGAAGCAGGCGGGGGTTGACGCCGAGTTGCTGGTCTTCCCGGGCGAGAACCACGAACTGACCCGGTCGGGCAGCCCGTGGCACCGTCGCCAGCGCTTCGAGAAGATCCTGGAGTTCTGGGGCAAGCACCTCCCCGTCAAGGCCTGACTTCCCAACGCCGCATCGCCCCTCACGAACCCGCAACCATGACCAGCCAGCACGCATGACGACAGGACACCCATGACCAATCCCCTGCTCTCCCCCTCGACGCTGCCGTTCAAGCTGCCCGACTATGCGACCCTCACCACCGAGCAGTACCGGGAGGGCATCGCGGTCGGCATGGCCGAGCAGTTGGCCGCACTCGAGCAGGTGGCGACGGACGAGACACCCGCCACCCTCGACAACGTGCTCGGCACCTGGGAGCGCTCGGGGGCAACCCTGGAGCGTTCACTGAACGCCTTCTGGGTGGCGCGGTCGGCGCACTCCACGCCCGATCGGGACGCACTGATGGCCTGGGCATCGCCGCTGCTGGCCGCGCACAGCGACACCATCGCCCTCGACTCCCGCCTGCACCAGCGCCTGCTGGCCCTGCAGGCGCGCGTGGATGCCGGTGAGGTCGAGGCTGACGAGCAGGACAGGTGGCTGCTCACCGATCGCTTGCGCGACTACGACCGTTCGGGCATCGGACTGCCGGCGGACCAGCAGGACAGGCTGCGGGCGCTCAACTCCGAACTGGCGAGCCTGTCGACCACCTTTGACACCCAGCTGACGGCCGGGCGCAACGCGGCAGCCGTCCACGTCACCGACGAGGCTGAACTGGCTGGGTTGGACGAAGCGGAACGGCAGGCCCTCGCCGAGAATGCGGCCGCCCGCGGCCTGGACGGGTGGCTCATCCCCATCGTCAACACCTCGGGGCAGCCGGTGCTCGACTCCCTCGAGAACCGAGAACTGCGCCGCCGGGTGTACGAGGCCTCCGTCACCCGCAACCTGTCGGGCGAGCACGACTCCCGCGAGACGCTGGTGCGGATCGCCCGGCTGAGGGCCGAACGTGCCCAGCTCCTCGGCCACCCCCATCACGCCTCGTGGGCCCACGAGGTCACGTGCGCGGGCGACACCGCGACCGTCAACCAGATCCTCGCGCAGCTCACCCCGGGGGTCGCCAGCATCGTGAACCGGGAGGCCATCCAGCTGCAGGAGCGTCTGCACGCGATCGACCCGGGAGCAACGCTGGAGCCGTGGGACTGGCAGTTCCTGGCCACCCAGCAGGCGGCCGAGACAGCCTTCGACACCGACCAGTTGAAGCCCTACCTCGAGTTCGAGCGCGTGCTGCACGAAGGCGTCTTCGCCGCCGCCACCGCCCTGTACGGGATCACCTTCGTGGAGCGTCCCGAGTTGGTCGGCTACACCGACCAGGCTCGCGTCTTCGAGGTGCGTGAGGGTGACGGCAGCCCCGTGGGTGCCGTCGTGATCGACGCCTACACCAGGCCCACCAAGAAGGGCGGAGCCTGGATGACCTCGATCGTCGACCAGTCCGACCTGCTCGGCGACCTGCCAGTGGTGACCAACACCTGCAATGTGCCACCGCCCGCGACGGGGTCACCCAGCCTGATGAGCTGGGACAACGTGATCACCCTGTTCCACGAGTTCGGCCACGACCTGCACGGGTTGCTGTCGAAGGTGCGATACCCGTCGAAGGCGGGCACGGCCGTGCCGCGCGACTTCGTGGAGTTCCCCAGCCAGGTCAATGAGATCTGGGCCTGGGAGCCCGCCCTGATCGCCCGCTACGCCCGCCACCACCAGACCGGCGAGCCGGTGCCCCAGGAGTGGATCGACCAACTGGTCGCCAACCGTCAGGAGTCGGGGTATCACACCTTCGAACTGCTGGCCGCGATGCTGCTCGACCAAGCCTGGCACCAGGCCTCGGTGGACGAACTACCCGCCAGCGGTGAGGGTGTCGAGGAGTTCGAGCGCGCGGCCCTGGAACGGACCGGCGCCTGGTCGCGCCTCGTCCCGCCGCGCTACCGGTCGTCGTACTTCAGCCACATCTTCGGCGGTGGTTACGCGGCCGGCTACTACTCCTACCTGTGGTCGGAGGTGATGGACGCCGACACCGTCGCCTGGTTCCGTGAGCAGGCCGACGACCAGCAGCCCGGTGGCATGACCCGCGCCGCCGGTGATCGGTTCCGCCGGGAGCTGCTCGGACGCGGTGGCTCGATCGAGGCCAAGGAGTCGTACCGACGCTTCCGCGGCTCCGACCCGGACGTGCGCCACCTGCTCGCCCGGTTGGGTCTGGACGCCTGACCCGTCGGCTCCGGCCCGTGCCCCTGCCCCTGCCCCCGCCCCGTGCGCAAACTCTCACCTTCGGGGCAAACTCTCGCGCTCTGGCGCGAGAGTTTGCCCAAACGGTGAGAGTTTGCGGGGGTGGGGGGTCCGGTGGAGCTCGGCGCCCGGTGTCGTCCGGAACAGCGACATGAAACCGGACGATCCTCAGCCGCGCAGCGCAACCGCCACGTCGGGGTGGTTGGTGATGATGGCGTCGACCTCGTCGCGCAGCATCATCGCCATGTGTCCGGGGTCGTTGACCGTCCAGACGTTGACCCGCAGCCCCGCCTCATGGGCGTGGGGAACGTAGTCGCCGTTGACCGCGACCAGCCCGTAGTGAGGGTGCAGGGCCTGCGCGCCGAGCGAGACGGCGTAGTCCCACGGCTCCACGAGCATGTCGGAGTGCAGCACCCCCACGGGTACCGGCGTGCCGGCGGCGATCATGTCGCGCACCGAGTAGTGGTTGAACGTGGAGTAGATGACCTGACCCGCGAGGTTCATGCTCGTGACCAGGGCGTCGAGGTCCTGGGCCAGGTCGGGGTAGGGCTCGATGGTGTTCTTCAGTTCGATGTTGACGAGGGCATCCGTGCCGACCACGAGGTCGAGCACCTCACGCAGGGTGGGAATCGTCGAGTTGGCATAGCCACCCATCCCCGCCGAGAAGTCGAACGCGCGCAGCTCTTCGAGGGTCAGGTCGACGATCCGGCCCTCGCCATTGCTCGTGCGCTCGACGGTCTCGTCGTGGATGACGACGATCTGGCCGTCCTTGGTGAGGTGAACATCGAGCTCGAAGCCGTCCGCCCCCTGCTCGAGGGCGAGCTCGAAGGCGGGCATGGTGTTCTCGGGTGCGTAGGCGCTGGCGCCTCGATGCGCGAGGATCTTCGTCATGGTCCTGACGTTACCCGTCAGCGCTGCGTGGGTGGCTCCATCGTGGTCCGCGGCGCCCAGGGCGACTCAGCGGGACTGCCCCCAAGCTCGTCGTAGTGGGCTGACTCGTCCTGGACTGGCTCGTACTGGACTGACTCGTACTGGGCTGACTCGTTCGGAACGGCGTCGCCGTACTGGGAGGGCTCCCCGTACGACTCGGGCTCCCGCCGACGGGTCAGGGTCACCACCAGCAACACCACGCCGAGCACCAGTAGTACCCCGAGGCCGGCGATCAGCGCCAGCACCAACAATCCCGTTCCAGCCATGCGTCGATGGTAGGGAGCCGCGGGGTCGGGTCGGGCCCAGCGTCCGGTGTGATTCATCCCACATCACCGAGAGGAATCCCTCTCCCACCAGCCCGTTCGTACTGAACGATCACTCAGCCCGGGACCATGGAACGCAAACGGCCCCGCAGAACTCTCTGCGGGGCCAGCTGCGCGCTCGGAGGGATTCGAACCCCCAACCTTCTGATCCGTAGTCAGATGCTCTATCCGTTGAGCCACGAGCGCTTTGCCCCGATGCGGAACATCGTTGGGCAGTCCCCCACTCTAGACCAGCCGCGCGCGAGTCGCCAAACCGAAGCACCCCACACCGCGTGCGGCGATTTCGTCCGCACCCTCCAGCTTCGTACCGTGGAGTCAGACACGTTGCCGACGATGTCGCGGAACTGCCGGACGACGAGGTCCGCCCAGCCCACCACCGTCGGTGGCCATCCGATTCGCTGTCGTACACCGCCGTACAGGAGACCGCGTCATGACCCTCACCGACCGTTCCCACACCGACCTGGCCGCAGAACCCCGCGCCGCCACACCCCCGGCCACCGAACCCCTCGCCGATACGCAGCAGAAGGCGACCGACGACCTGTTCGAGGGTGTCCCCGCCACCGGAGTCCTGCCGACGCACACCCGCATGCTGGCGTGGTTGCGCGAGGTCGTCCGACTCGTCGAACCGGCCGCCGTGCACTTCTGCGACGGATCCCGGCAGGAGGCAGATCGCCTCGCCGACCACCTCGTCGACGTGGGCACCTTCATCAGGCTGGACGAGCGCCGTCGTCCGAACTCCTACCTCGCGCGCACCGACCCTCGCGACGTCGCCCGGGTCGAGGACCGCACCTTCATCTGCTCCGTGGACGAGGCCGACGCCGGGCCCACCAACAACTGGATGGCCCCGAACCTCATGAAGGAGCACCTGCGTCCCCTCTTCCGGGGGTCGATGCGCGGCCGGACGATGTACGTGATGCCGTTCTGCATGGGCCCTGTGACCCCCGGGGCCAAGTTCGGTGTCGAGGTCTCCGACTCGGCCTATGTGGTGCTGTCGATGCGGGTGATGACCCGGATGGGCTCCGCCGTGCAGCAGGTGATGGATGCCCATCAGGTCGAGTTCGTCGAATGCCTGCACTCGGTCGGCTCCCCACTCGAGCCGGGCTCCGACGATGTCGCCTGGCCCTGCAACCCCGACATCTGGATCGCGCACTTCCCCGAGGAACGCAGCGTCTGGAGCTTCGGATCGGGCTACGGCGGCAACTCCCTGCTGGGCAAGAAGTGCTACGCCCTGCGCATCGCCTCGGTGATGGGGCGAGACGAGGGATGGCTCGCCGAGCACATGCTGGTGATCCGTCTCACCAGTCCCGAGGGACGCTCCCACCACGCCATCGCCGCGTTCCCCTCGGCCTGTGGCAAGACGAACCTGGCCATGCTCGAACCGACGCTGCCCGGTTGGACGGTGCAGACGCTGGGCGACGACATCGCCTGGCTGCGCTGGGACGACCAAGGGCGGCTGAGGGCGATCAACCCCGAGTTCGGGTTCTTCGGGGTGGCACCGGGCACCGGGATGGCGACCAACCCGATTGCCATGCGCACCCTCGAGCCGGGGCAGTCGCTGTTCACGAATGTGGCTCTGACCGATGACGGTGACGTCTGGTGGGAGGGCATGACCCCGGACCGTCCCGGCCACCTGATCGACTGGCGCGGCCATGACTGGACCCCCGACTCACCCGAGAAGGCGGCCCACCCCAACAGTCGCTTCTGCACCCCGCTCGAACAGTGCCCGACGTTGCATCCCGACTGGGATGACCCGGCCGGGGTGCCGGTCGACCTGATCATCTTCGGCGGGCGTCGGGCGACCACCGTGCCACTGGTCAGTGAGGCACGTGACTGGACGCACGGGGTGTTCCTGGGAGCGACCCTCTCGTCGGAGACCACGGCCGCAGCGTCCGGCGCGGTGGGTGTGCTGCGCCGTGACCCGATGGCGATGCTGCCGTTCATCGGCTACCACGTGGCTGACTACTTCGCCCACTGGCTCGCGCAGGACGCCCCGGGACGCCAGCTGCCGCGGATCTTCCAGGTGAACTGGTTCCGACGCAACCAGCACGGCTTCCTGTGGCCGGGGTTCGGCGACAACAGCCGGGTACTGGCGTGGATGGTAGGCCGCCTCGAGGGCACCGCCACCGGCATTGAGACCCCGATCGGGGTCGTCCCGACGGTGGACGCGCTCGACCTGACCGGGCTCGAGCTAGCCGTGGAACAGGTGAGCGAGGCGCTCAGGGTCGACCCGGACGAGTGGCGGGCCGAGGTGCCGCGCATCCGGGCGTGGCTCGCGTCCCTGGGCGAGCGAGTGCCTGCGGCGCTGCACCGGCAGGTCGACGAGGTGGAGGCACGTCTCGGTTGAGGACGACAGCACCCCCGGCCCTGGTGGGCCGGGGGTGCTGTCTGGTCTGGCGGAGGCGGCGGGATTTGAACCCGCGTGCGGCTTGTAGACCGCTCCCGCTTAGCAGGCGGGCGCCATAGACCGGACTAGGCGACGCCTCCGTGGTGCCCCGTGGGGCTCCATGACACCAGCACGAGGCTGGCATCGACGGCTCAGACTATCCGACGCCCGAGCATGCCGCCAACGCAGGCGACTCCGCTGCGGTGGATCGGCGTGCCTATGATTGCTTGGCAGCGCTGCGGAGGGAGCAGGATGAGCGACGACCAGTCGGGAGAGCCCGACGATGGCTCGCGCCTGCCCGACGGGCTGTTCCGCGGTGGAACCGAGGGCGAGGGCATGTGGCATCGTCCGGTCTCGAAGTTCGGGGACGAACTCACCGACGACACCCTCTTCCGGCGCAGCCGGCGACGGGCGGCCCCCGACGACGGACATCCCGAGGCAGTGGTCAACCCCCAGACCGGTGGCTACAGTCCCAAACGGGTCGACGCCTTCGGTCCCTTCCTGTCCTCCGACCTGCCCGCCTCTGACTTTCCTGCCTCTGACTTCCCTGGCTCGTGGGATCAGGCCTTCGCGGCCGGTGCGGCCCGCCCCGCCCAGCCCACGGACGAGCCACGAGGCGGCCCCCCGGGCGGAGGCGCCCAACGCCCCTTCACCGCCGCCGGCGAGTCGGGCGAGCCGCCACAGGGCGGTCCCCAGGTGGGCGAGTTCGACCGGCACCACCCGTTCACCCGCTCGTTGGTCAAGACCTTGGCCTCGGCCATCATCCCCGGGCTGGGACTGATCCGTTCCCGGGCGCGGTGGCTGGGCGTCACACTGACCGGGGCCGTGCTGCTGGCCGTGATCGTGATCGGCGGATGGGCCCTGAGCGACCCGGTGGCGGCTGCCGCCACCGCCGTCAAGCCCTCCGTGCTGCACCCCTTGTCGATCGTCCTCGTCGTGGTCGCCCTGCTGTGGGTGGTCGTCATCGTGGGGACGCACCTGATCACCCGTCCGGCGCACCGCACCCGGGCGCAGTCGATCGTGGGCGCGCTCGTGGTGGGCGGGCTGAGTTTCGCCATCGCGGCACCGATGGCAGTCGCCAGCCGTTACTCCGCCACCCAGGCCGGGTTGGTCGAGGGTGTCTTCTCGAGCAGCGACCAGAAGAAGTCGCAGACCCGCCCCACCATCGACACG
Source organism: Aestuariimicrobium sp. T2.26MG-19.2B (assembly GCF_950101875.1). Taxonomy (NCBI): domain Bacteria; kingdom Bacillati; phylum Actinomycetota; class Actinomycetes; order Propionibacteriales; family Propionibacteriaceae; genus Aestuariimicrobium; species Aestuariimicrobium sp. T2.26MG-19.2B. Next base: position 875,323 of record NZ_CATNLW010000001.1, read on the forward strand.
AAGGGCAAGGCCGCGGACGTGTGGGCGAAGAAGCCGCGTCTGAACATCCTGCTCGTGGGTCTGGACAACACCGCGGCACGCCACTACTCCGACGTCGACGTCTCCACGGACACCATGATGGTGGCCTCGATCGAGACCTCCACGGGGAACATGGTGATCACCCAGGTGCCGAGGAACATGGCCCGGGTGCCCTTCCCCACCGGCAGTGAGCTGTCCAAGCGGTACCCGCGTGGCTGGTACGACGGCAAGAACGCCGACAACTCCAACTACTTCGCCAACGCCATCTGGGGCCACCTGCCTGCGGAGCAGCCCGATCTGTTCAAGAACACCGACTACCCGGGCGCCGACGCCCTCAAGTACGGGCTCGAAGGTGCCCTGGGCCTCAAGATCGACTACTTCGTCGCCCTCAACATCGACGGGCTGATGGCCCTGATCGACGCCATGGGCGGCGTCCGCCTCAACGTCAACCAGCGTATCCCGATCGGTGGCAACGACGTCCGCGGGCCGGTCGGCTACATCGAACCCGGCCAGAACAAGCTGCTGAACGGCTATTACGCCATGTGGTACGCCCGGGCCCGGCACGGTCTCGACGGCGGCGACTTCTCACGCATGGGCCGCCAGACCTGCGTGATCAAGGGAGTGCTCGACCAGGCCGACCCGGCCACCATGCTCACCCGCTACGAGGCGATCGCCAAGGCGTCCGAGAAGATGGTCGAGACCGACATCCCGCAAGACCTGTTGCCGGCACTGCTGGAACTGGCCGTGCGCGTGAAGAACGGTCGGCAGGCGCGGGTGCTCTTCGTCCACCAGAAGGACGGATTCATCACCTACGACCCCGACTACGCGATGATGCGCGCCCGGGTCGCCGCCGCGATCAAGGCCGTGGACGAGCAGCCGTCCGGTACTCCCAGTGCCGTGCCGAGCTCGGCCACTCCCAGCGGATCAGAGAGTTCGGCCACGCCCAGCGCCCCCGCCGGGTCGACCTCGGCCACGCCGGCACCGGCCGAGAGCTTGGTCGACGCCTGCGCCTGGGACCCGGCTTCGACGGCGAGTCCGTCGGCGACTCCTCGTCGCTGATCTGCCCGACTCGCGGATCGAGGAGAGACCGGAAGCCCCGTGCCACATCCGGTCCTTGCAGAGTGCGAGGTGAGTGGGACGAGCCTCAGCCGAAGTGGGTGTAACCGCGGTCGGCGTCGAGTCGCTCGACGATCTCGGCCTGGAGCCCCAGCATCTGCGGGTCGGAGCCGCCCAGGGGTGACCAGATGTGCACCCGCTCGACCTCGCCGTGGCTGATCACCAGGTGCGACCCGTCCTCGGAGGCCCCGACCTTGGTCACCTCCGACCACCGTCCGTGTCTGTCGCCGCCGCCGCCCCGCGAGAGCTTCGGCGCGAGCACGCGATAGCCCTCGGCGTCGAGCTGCACCGTGACCGCGTTCGTCCGGCTCGCGAGCCACGCGAGCGCCACCAGGGCGACGGCGAGAGCCAGCACGACCACACCGGTGATGGTCACCCAGGTCGTCGAGCTGGCGAGTTGGCCGCCGACCACCATGACGGCACCGATCACACTCAGCACGGCCGCCACGGCGAACGCGCGGATCGCCGGACGGGGTCGGAGCACGTATTCCGCCACGGTGGCCTCCCTGCCTGGTCCCGGCAACACCTGGCGCCTGCGACACAGAGTGCCGCGAGTCCCGGAGCTGGCGATTGTTGGGTACGCGGCGAGGGTGGGATTCGAACCCACGGAGGTTGCCCTCGGCCGCTTTCAAGGCGGCTGCACTAGTCCACTATGCGACCTCGCCAGAGCAGGTTGCCCTGCTCGAGCGTCATCGTAGCGTCCATGGCAGGCTGGGGGCATGCGAGCCGTGAGCGTTGAGCCCTACCCCGCCGGTGAGGCACCCCTCGACCAGAAGGGACGACCCGTCCGTCCGCGCGCCGACCGGCTCCGGCTGGTCGAGGTCGACCGACCCACCCCTGCATCGGACGAACTGCTGGTGCGCACCGTCGCGTCGGGGGTGAACCGAGCCGATCTGCTGCAACGCCAGGGCCTGTACCCGCCGCCGCCCGGCATCACCGATGTGATCGGCCTCGAGGCCAGCGGCGTGGTCGCACAGGTGGGCTCCGAGGTCGACGGCTGGTCGGTGGGCGACGAGGTGGTGGCCTTGCTGTCGGGTGGCGGCTACGGCGAGTACTTCGTGGTGCCGGCCGGTCAGGTCGTGCGGGCACCGGCAGGTGTTGACCTGGTCATTGCCGGGACCCTGATGGAGGTGGCGGCCACCGTGGTCTCCAACGCCGACCACGTACACCTTTCCGAGGGGGAGACCTTCCTCGTGCACGGCGGCGCGGGCGGCATCGGTTCGTTCGCGATCCAGTACGCCAAGCACCTCGGCTGCCGGGTCGCCGTCACCGCAGGCGGCGAGGCGAAGCTGCAGTACTGCCGTGACCTGGGCGCCGACATCGCGCTCGACTACCACGATGACTGGCTGGCCGGGCTCAAGGAGGCCACCGGCGGCCACGGTGCCGACGTCGTCCTTGACATCATGGGCGCCAAGTACCTCGAGCAGAACGTCGAGGCGCTGGCGACCGATGGCCGCTGCGTCATCATCGGCATGCAGGGAGGCACCAAGGGCACCCTCGACATCGCCTCGTTGCTGGCCAAGCGAGCAACGGTGACAGCGACCTCCCTGCGCTTCCGGCCCGTGGACCAGAAGTCGGCCATCTGCAGCCGGGTCGCGGAGGTGGTCTGGCCCTTGCTCGAATCGGGTGCCATCCGTCCCGCTCCCGTGGAGCGGTTCCCGATCACCGAGGTCGCGGCCGCGCATGCCCGACTCGAGTCGGGTGAGGTCAGCGGCAAGCTGGTGCTGGTGCACTGACGGCCGAGCCGACCCTCAGATGTCGGCGAGTGCCTCGTCCAGCCAGTCGATCACCGGAAGCAGGGCACGCCAGTCGCGACGCACCTGGGAGACGACGTTGGCCGGCAGGGTCTGGTAGCGCCTGCCAACCGTCAGCGTGGTGTGCCGCAACAGATCGGCCCGGGGATGCTCAGGGTCGTAGCCCCGGGGGACGCGCACCAGCCGGTCCCCGGCCACCTCGAAGGCCCGGGGTAGCTCGTCCAGCCGTCTCTGCAAGGTGCCGCCGTCGCCGTTCACGGCGTCCCTGAAGCTCTTCAGCACCGCCGGTTCGGCATGGTAGAAACCTCCACCGGTCATCAGGCCGTCGGCCGAGACCTGCACGTACCAGCCCATCGCTGGTCCCACCGGCACCCAGGCGCCCTGGTGCATCTTGTAGGGCGACTTGTCCTTGGCGAACCGCACGTCGCGGTTGGGACGAAAGATCTTGGCCTCCCCGAACTCGCCGGCGAGCGCTTCGACCAGTTCGAGCATCGGTTGGCGCACGTGTTCCTCCCAGTCCTGGCGGCGGGCCGTCCAGAACTCCCGGGAGTTGTCGACCTCGAGGTCGCGGTAGAAGTCGAAGGTCGCCTGCGAGAAGCTCACCCGTCAGATTCTAGGTCGGGATCGCCGCGTCGACCCCTGTCATCGGAGCGCAACATGGCCCGCCTACACTGCCGACATGCGCACACCTCGCGACATCGAATGCTGGTTGACCGACATGGATGGCGTGCTCGTGCACGAGAACGCCGCCATCCCCGGAGCGGCCGACCTGTTGAGCCTGTGGGTCGACACCTCGCACCGGTTCCTGGTGCTCACCAACAACTCCATCTTCACCCCGCGCGACCTGGCCGCACGACTGGAGCGGAGCGGCTTGTCGGTGCCGGAGGAGACACTGTGGACCTCTGCCCTGGCCACCGCCGCCTTCCTGCGCGACCAGCACCCGGGGGCCCGTCTCTACGCCATCGGTGAGGCTGGTCTCACCACCGCCCTGCACTCGGCGGGATTCATCCTCACCGAGGTGGACGTCGACTATGTCGTGCTCGGCGAGACACGTACCTACTCCTTCGAGCAGATCACCACCGCCGTCCGGTTGATCTCGAAGGGTGCGAAATTCATCTGCACCAACCCGGACGCCACCGGCCCGAGCCCCGAGGGACTGCTGCCCGCGACCGGCGCCGTGGCCGCCATGATCACCACGGCGACCAACCGTCGTCCCTACATCGTGGGCAAGCCCAACCCGATGATGTTCCGCTCGGCCCTCAACAAGATCGAGGCCCACTCCGAGACCACCGCGATGATCGGCGACCGCATGGACACCGACATCGTTGCTGGCATGGAGGCAGGCCTGTTCACCGTGCTGGTGCTGACCGGAATCACCAGCCGGGACGACCTCGAGCGCTTCCCCTACCAGCCCAGCCTGGTGGTCGAGTCGGTCGCCGAGTTGCGCGACATGCTCTGAGGTTCGGGACGGCGTCGGCTCGCACCTGCCCACGTCCCGCTCGCACTTGCCCTCGTAACGCACCACCTGCCCTCGTCCGGCTCGCACTTGCCCTCGTAACGCACCACCTGCCCTCGTCCCGCTCGCACTTGCCCACGTAACGCACCACCTGCCCTCGTCCGGTGCAGTTGCCCCCGGCCAGGGGCAGGGCAAGTGCGCCTCGCGAGGGCAACTGGGCAGGAACGAGTGCAAGTGCTCCTCACGCGGGCATCCGCGCTGAACAAGGGCAACCGCGCGCAACCAGGCATCGGCAGAGACACCCAACCGCTCCCGGCAACCCCGGCGAAACCCCCCGAAGCCCCACCCGGCCCGGGCCCTATGATCGTCCGGTGAAGTTCGGCGCGTATCGAGAAGTGTTGGCCCTGGCGAGCGTGCGAACCATCATCATCCTCGGCACCATCTCCCGGATCGGGCAGTTCGGCTTCGGAGTGTTGCTGACGGTGCATCTGGTCGAGGCCCTGCACCTGCCCTACTCGCGAGCCGGCATCGTCTCGGCGGTGTGGACGATCGGCCTGGCCATCAGCGCCCCTTGGCGGGGATCCCTGCTCGACCGCATCGGCTTGCGTCGCACCATGGTGCCCTCGCTCGTGGTGCTCACCCCGGTGTTCATCCTGTTGCCCTTCGTGCGCCAGTACTGGTTGCTGCTGGTGCTGGCGGCGCTCCTCGGCCTGGTCATGTTCCCCTCGTTCTCGGTCATCCGGCAGGCGGTGCTGGCCGCGACCCCGCCGGCCATGCGACGGACGTCAATCTCGCTCGACTCGACCATCGTCGAGGTCTGCTTCATGGTCGGCCCCGCGCTCGGAATCTGGATCGGCACCATGTGGAGCACCACCTGGGCGCTGCTGATCTTCGGCATGATGACCGTCCTGGGCGCCCTGGTTCTCACCCTCGTGAACGTCGCGATCGTCAGCCCGGACGAGGCAGGGCACCGCTCGGAGGAGCCCGAGCCCGGCCGCCGCCGACTCACTTGGGCGACCCCGCAGGTGTTGGGAATCCTCGCTGCCAGCGCAGTGGCGGGGTTCATCCTCGCCGGCACCGACATCGGTGTCGTGGCTGCCCTGCGCCAACTGGGGGCCCCGCAACTGATCGGGCTCACCCTGGCCGTGTGGGGGCTGGGGTCGGCGGTCGCGGGTCTGGCCTACGGCGGCCTCCACCGGGCAGTCCCCGTCGTCTGGCTGGTGCTGGGACTGGGCGCGTCGACCGCCCTGGTCTCGTTGGCCACGGGTGTGTTCACCCTCAACCTGCTGCTGTTGGTCGCCGGGGCCTTCTGCGCTCCCACCCTGGTTGCTGCCCAGGACCAACTCCAGCAGATCGTCTCCCCGCGCGAGCGTGGCCAGCTGCTCGGCTGGCAGGGATCCTTCATGACCGCCGGCAACACCCTCGCCCCACCCGCCGTCGGTCTGGCGATGGACCTGCGCGGATGGCACGCGGGCTTCATCCTCGCGGGCGGGGTCGGTCTTGTCCTCGCTCCGGCACTGATGGCCCTCCAAGGCCTGCGCCGTCGACGACTGGCGGCACCGACCCCCTGATCGCCCGGCCGTCAGTCCGTTGCTCCGCCCCCCGATCTCAGGACGGAATACTTATTCGGAGGACGGAATACTTATGCGGTAGGCTCGAGGGCATGTCCAAGGTCCTCACATCGCTCCCCGCCGGCGAGAAGGTCGGCATCGCCTTCTCCGGTGGTCTCGACACCTCCGTCGCCGTCGCCTGGATGCGCGAGAACGGTGCCGTCCCGTGCACCTACACCGCCCACATCGGGCAGTACGACGAGCCCGACATCGAGTCGGTGCCCGGGCGCGCGATGCAGTACGGCGCCGAGCTGTCACGGCTGGTCGACTGCCGCGAGGCGCTGGTCGAGGAAGGCCTGTCGGCCCTGGCCTGCGGCGCCTTCCACATCCGCTCCGGCGGGCGCGCCTACTTCAACACCACCCCGTTGGGACGAGCGGTCACCGGCACCCTGCTGGTGCGCGCCATGCATGAGGACGGCGTCAACATCTGGGGCGACGGGTCGACCTTCAAGGGCAATGACATCGAGCGTTTCTACCGCTACGGGCTGCTCGCCAACCCGGCCCTGCGCATCTACAAGCCGTGGCTCGACGAGGACTTCGTCCGCGAGCTCGGCGGCCGCCACGAGATGAGCGCTTGGCTCACCGAACGCGAGCTCCCGTACCGCGACTCGCAGGAGAAGGCCTACTCCACCGATGCCAACCTGTGGGGGGCCACCCACGAGGCCAAGACCCTGGAGCACCTCAGCGTCTCGCTCGAGACCGTCGAGCCGATCATGGGGGTCAAGTACTGGGACCCCAGCGTGGTCATCGAGACCGAGGACGTCACCGTGCGCTTCGACCAGGGACGTCCCGTGGCCATCAACGGCCAGACCTTCGCCTCACCCGTCGACCTGGTGATGGAGGCCAACACCATCGGCGGACGCCACGGCCTGGGCATGTCGGACCAGATCGAGAACCGCATCATCGAGGCCAAGAGCCGCGGTATCTACGAGGCGCCGGGCATGGCCCTGCTGTTCATCACCTACGAACGTCTGCTCAACGCGATCCACAACGAGGACACGCTCGCCAACTACCACTCCCAGGGCCTGCGGCTGGGTCGGCTGCTCTACGAGGGACGCTGGCTCGACCCGCAGTCGCTGATGCTGCGCGAGTCGATCATCCGCTGGGTGGCCTCAGCGGTCACGGGCGAAGTGACGGTGCGACTACGCCGCGGTGAGGACTGGACGATCCTCGACACCACCGGCCCCTACCTCAGCTACCACCCCGATCGGTTGTCGATGGAGCGCGTCGAGAACGCCGCCTTCGGTCCCACCGATCGCATCGGCCAGTTGACCATGCGCAACCTCGACATCGCCGACACCCGCGAGAAGCTCGAGCTCTACGCCGCCCAGGGGCAGCTGGGGGGTGCCCAGGCGAAGCTGGTGGGCGAACTCGAGCAGGGACAGGCGGGAACCATCCCGAGCCTGGGCCTCACCACGACCGACGACGAGGAGTCGCTCGACCGGGCGGCCATCGAGTCGGGCGTCGACTGATCCACCGCCACCGTGCACGCCGAGTCTGAGCCCGGCTGGGGACGAGCCGAGCACGCACAGGTCCTCACCCGAGCGCTGCTGGCGCTTCGTCCGTTCGCCTCGCCTGGCCGGGCACGGTTCGACCTGCCCGGTCCCACCTCCTCATCGGGCCGTGACTCCGACGCGCTCGAGGCCTTCGCCCGCTCGTTCATCGGGGTCGGCAACCTGCTCGCCGGGCAGGCGGACGACCCGGACGGGTTCGCCGAGTGGTATGCCGCGGGCATCTCGGCGGGGGTCGATCCAGCATCCCCCGAGCGCTGGCCGACCTTGACCGAGCAGGGGCAGCCCCGGGTGGAGGCTGCCGCACTGGCGGTCGCCCTGCACCAGACCCGCGACCAGATCTGGGAGCGGCTGCCCGGGCGCACCCAGCAACACCTGGTCGACTGGTTGGCCGACTCGGCTTCCGTGGACTACCCGCGCTGCAACTGGGTGCTCTTCCACACCGTCACCCAGGCCTTCCTCGCCTCGGTGGGTGCCGGGGGCGACGACGGCCGGGTGGCCGAGCACCTGGAGTTCATGACCTCCTGTCACCTCGGGGACGGTTGGTACTCCGACGCCCCCCTCGACGCCGGACGACCCCAGGTCGACTGGTACAACTCCTGGGTCATCCATCACCTGTTCCACCACCAGGCGAGCATGGCCCCCGACCAGCCGACCACCGCACGCCTCGCTCCCCTGTGGAAGCAGCGCCTGGGGGACTGGGCCGAACAGGCCGTCCATCTCTTCGGGGACGACGGCGCCCCCCTCCACCAGGGCCGGTCGCTCACCTACCGATTCGGCGTGCTGGCCGGCCTGTGGGACGCGGCGGCCAGCGGTGTGGGCCCCGATCCGGCCCGTGTGCGCAGGATCGCCGGGCGGACGATGCAGCATTTCGTGGGCCATGGCTGCTTCACCGAGCCCGACGGACTGTTGAGCCTGGGCTGGTTCGGTGCCCACGAGCGCCTCCGGCAGCCCTACTCAGGGCCCGGCTCGCCGTACTGGGCCCTGCACGGGTTCGCCGGTCTGGCGCTGCCCGTCGACCATCCGGTGTGGACGACCACGCCAACCCCCGACCCGGCCCACATCGACCGAACCCTGCCGCCCCTTGGTCCCGCCGACCGCCCGTCGGAGCCCATGGCTGTGGGCGCAGTCGGCTGGATCATCGACCCCGGTGATGACGGCATCGTCCGCGTGCTCAACCACGGTGTCGACCACGCCTCGCCGAGTGGCACCAGCGACCCGCTCTACGACCGGCTGGCCTACTCGACCGCCACCGCCCCCGTCGAGACCGACGACCCCGAATCGCTCGTCGACAACCAGGTGGCGGTCGTCGACGCCGCAGGTCGCCGTTGGTCACAGCGACTGCTCACCGACTGCGACATGCGGCACACCCGACGCGGACGACCGGTCGCCCTCAGCCGCTGGAGCACGGGCAACCGCACTGGCACAGCCGCCGACGCCCCCGTGGTGACGGCGCTGGCCACCGTCGTCGACGGAGGTGAACTGCGCGCCGTCCGCCTCGACCGACCCGGGCTCGTGACCCTCAGCGGCTGGGCCGTCGGCCCCGACCTCGAGACAACCATCGACCCGGTGCGCGGGCAGGTGCGGCGCCGGGTGGTCGCCACCCACGCCGATCAGCCCATGGCTGCGGCGGTCACGGTGGCGGGCGTCGAGTTCGAGGTGGCCGCCGGGGAGTGGATCGTCGTCAGGGTGAGGCTGAGGGCTCGGGACTGACCGCGGACGATGACCCAGTGGTCGGGACTGGAGTGGTCGGGACTGGAGTGGTCGGGACTGGGCTGGACGCGGCCGGACTGGTCGGCACCGGGCTGGGTTCGGGGGGTGGCTGCGTCGCGCTCGGCATCGGAGTTGGGCTCGGCGTCGGCGTCGGTGTTGGGCTCGGCGTCGGCGTCGGTGTTGGGCTCGGCGTGGGAGTTGGCGTCGGCGTGGGCGAAGCCGTCGGCGAGCGCGAGCCGGTCGGGTCGGGGCTGGCCTCGGGCGATGCCCCGCCCGTGGGTGTCGGGCTCGGTGTGGGGGTCAGGGCCACGGTGGGTGTCGGGATCGGCGCCGGTGTCGGTCTCGGCGTGAGTGTTGGGCTCGGCGTGAGTGTTGGGCTCGGCGTGGGGGTGGGCTGCGGCGAACTGGTGGCCGAAGGACTGGAAGCCAGCGCCCCTGCGGGAGGGCGCACAGGCGTCAGACCACCGGTCCGATACTCCGCCGCATTCAGGTCGACGACCACGGGACGGCCGTCCAGCCACGGCACGGGGTCAGTGAACTGCCCGTCCGCGATCACCTCGAAGTGCAGGTGGGCTGCGGTCGAGTAGCCGGTGCTGCCCACCCGCCCGACCCCTTGGTGCACCCTCATCCGATCACCGGCGCGCACCGCCAGCGAGGACAGGTGGTTGTAGGTGGTCACCACCCGGTGGCCACCGAGCATGCCGTGGTCGATGGTGACCCGGATGCCGTAGGCACCGCCCCAGCCGGCCGACAGCACGGTTCCGGCCGCGGCGGCACCGACCGGGGTGCCGTAAGGGACCCCGAAGTCGGTGCCCGTGTGCAACTTGTAGATGTGCGTGATCGGGTGCACCCGCATGCCGAACGGCGACGTGATCGCCCCCATCACTGGCCGGGACAGCAGGGCACCGGTCGTGGAGACCACCGCCGGAGTCACGCGCGTGGGAATCACCCGCGGCGGCTTCAGGTCGACGGCGACCCCCTCGTCCACGAGATGGCCAGGGTCGGTGAGCAGCGAAACCCAGGGCAGCGCCTCCTCGTCCACGCGAAGCACGGCACCACCCTCGGGTCGCTGGGACGGTGCAGACCGGGTGACTGCCTGCACGACCACCGACGATGGCTCCTGCACCGGCACCGCCAGGTAGGCCGCGCCTACACTCAGGGAGGCGGCATGGGCGCCCACGAACGCCACGAAACCGAGCCAGAGCGCCACCACCATGGTGGCGCACCTGTGCCCGTACACGGCGCGGCGTCGCATCGTGCCTCCCCCCGTCAGCTCGACGGACCCATCAGAGCACGGTTTCGTCCGAATGGGTAGGGGCGAGTGAGCGAATCCGTGAGCCGCTGCGCTCCGAGTTGCAGCCCACAGCGGCGGATCCCCATGCCCGCCGGTGGGACCTGACAGAAGTCGGCGCCCCGACCCCACCGCCTCAGCTGCCGGGGCTCGCGTAGTGGCGCGACTGGCGGCCGAAGAACACGATGGCCAGAGCGAAGCAGCCCAGCCCCACCAGGGGACTCCACCAACCGAGCCACCCGGGGAACCACAAGGAGTCCTGCCGACCCAGCAGCATGGCGGCGGGAATCCAGCCGACGAAGGCGAGCGGCAGCACCAGGGTGAAGAAGACGGCCCCCACCGCGCCGAACACCTGCAGGGGAAAGTTCCCGAAGGTGCCGAAGACGGTCTCGATCAGTCCCGTCATCGACTCGGTGTTCGTCCACCGGAAGCTGAGCGCCCCCCGGACGAGTTGGAGCCCTGCCTCCAACATGCCCCCGGCCGCCACCGCAGCGACCAGCCACAGGGCCTTGGCCGGTGTCCAGTCGATGGCTGCCCGGGGCAGCGCGAAGCCGAGGACGGTGGCGGCGATCACGACGTCGCCGAACTGCTGCAGGTTGAACCGACGCATCAACAACTGCAGGAACAGGCTGACCGGACGGAGCAGGTAGCGGTCGAACTCGCCGGTGTGCACCACGGTGTCGAGGTCGGTCATCCGGCGGAAGAAGAAGGCGCAGACACTGTGGCTGGCCATGCGGATGCCGAACAGGACGAAGACCTGGGGGCCCGTCCAGCCCGCGACCCCTCCGAAGGCGTGCAACAACACCGAGATGAACAGCAACTGGCTGGCGTTGTAGGCGAGCGCGCCGACGATGGAGATGAGGAAGTTCGCCCGGTACTCCATCTCGGTCAGCCAGGCCACCCGCAGCAGGGTCCGGAAGTCCCTGGCCACCTCAACCACCGTTGATCACGACCGTTCGCAGGGCACGCCACGACACGAGGGCGGTGAGCAGCGCCGCCACCACCAGCCATCCCACCTGTGCCAGCACCACTCCCCCGACCCCGCCCAGGGGCTGCTCCGAGAACCACAGTTGGAGCGGTGCGAAGACCTGCAGCGCGAACGGGAGCGCCTCGAGCGTGGGGCGCAGCCAGTCGGGCATGAACCACAACGGCACCAGGGCTCCCGAGGCGAAGCTGGCGACGGCGCGGTAGACATAGAAGGGGCCTCTGGTGTCGGTCGTCCAGAAGGCGACCATCGACACCACCAGGTTCAGCAGGGTCGCGATCAGCCAGCCGAGGGCGGCTGTCAGCATGAAGCCGAACGCGGCCGACACGGTGGCGGGCATGGTCAGCCCTCCCAGCAGTGCACCGAGCAGCAGCGCCGTGGCCACCCCCGGGAGGGCACCGACGGCAGCACCGATCGACTGCAGCAGACTCTGCCCCACCACTCCCACGGGGCGGATGATGTCGGTGGCGACCGTCCCTTCACGCACCCGTTCGGGCAGGGACGAGAGCCGCCACGGAAGGGCCAGGTGCCCGAGCACCAGCCCCAGCACCGCGTACGAGACCGCACGTTCACCGGTCACGCCGGCGACGGAGTGGCGACCCGAGTAGACGGCCCTCCAGACGGTGACCAGCAGCACCGTCTGCAGGGCGACGCTGAGCATCGAGACCACCACGTTGGCCCGGAACACGAGCGCGTTGGCGGCACCCAGGCGCACCATCGCCCATGCCCTGCCCACGGTGTCATGCACACCACGGGCGACCGACGTCCGGGCTCCTGCGGTCACCGGCCCGCCTCGGCGTAGATCAGCCTGACGACGTCCTCCAGGTCGGGCTCGATCACCTTCAGGTCGTCGATCCCCGTGGCGGACGCAGCCTGGGCGATCACCGCTGGCGCCGTGGTGACGTCGGGGTCGAAGCGCAGGGTGATGGTGCCGTCCTCGCCCTCGATCCGTTCGCTGTGGTCGGCGCGTATCAGGGCCGCATCGGAGTCGTCCGCGGGCGTGATCACCACATCCCTGAACGGCAGGTAGCGCTTCTTGAGCACCGGCAGGTCCCCGTCGTAGACGACCGACCCGTGGTCGATCATGACGATCCTGCGGCACAACTGTTCGATGTCGTCCATGTCGTGGGTGGTGATCACCACGGTGGTGCCGTACTGCTGGTTCTGGGCGGCGATGAACTCCCGGAGCGCCTGCTTCGCCACCACGTCGAGACCGACGGTGGGTTCGTCGAGGTACAAGACCTCGGGCCGGTAGAGCATCGCCCCGACCAGGTCGCCGCGCATCCGCTGACCCAACGACAGCGACCTGATCGGGGTGTCCAGGAAGTCGCGCACACCCAGCACCTCGTCGAACTCGGCCAGCCGGGCACGGTAGTCGCGGTCCTCGACCCGGTAGAGGTCACGGATCGTCTCCAGCGACACCCGAAGGGGCAGGTCGTACCAGAGTTGCGACTTCTGGCCGAAGACGACCCCGATGTTGTGGGCATGGGCCCGCCGGTTCTGCCACGGCACGACTCCGTTCACCCGCACCGTGCCCGAGGTGGGACGCACGATCCCGGTCAGCATCTTGATCGTGGTCGACTTCCCGGCACCGTTCGCGCCCAGGTAGCCGACCACCTCACCCCGCTCGATCGTGAACGAGACGCCGTCGACGGCGCGGACGAGCCGACTGGGCGCCCACAGGCGTCGGAGCCCGGCGAGACGACCGTCGACGCTGCCGGCGGTCCGGAACTCCTTGACCAGCGCGTCGACCTCGATCATGGCCGGCGAGCTCAACTCGTCCACGCCCGCCAGAGCTTGGCGTACTCCCCGTCCAGGGCCATCAACTCATCGTGGGAACCCAGTTCGGCAATGTTCCCGTCGATGACCACCGCGATCCGATCGGCGTCGTGTGCGGTGTGCAGACGGTGGGCGATGGCGACCACGGTTCGTCCGGTCAGCAACGAGGACATCGAACCCTCGAGGTGACGAGCGGTCTGGGGGTCGATCAGCGAGGTGGCCTCGTCGAGCACCAGCGTGTGCGGGTCGGCGATCACCAGGCGGGCCAACGCCACCTGCTGGGCCTGGGCCGGGGTGAGCCTGGTGTTGCCCGACCCCACCTTGGTGGTGATGCCGAGGGGCATCCGCTCCACCCATTCGAGGGCGTCGACGGCGGCGAGCGCCTCGCGCACCTCGTCCTCGGTGGCGGTGGTCTCGCGGGCCAGCACGATGTTGTCGCGAATCGTCCCGACGAAGACGTGGTGCTCCTGGGTGACCAGGGCCACCTCGGTGCGCAACCGGTCGAGCGGCAGCCCCATCAGGCTCGCCCCACCCACGGTCACCTCGCCGGTGCGCGGTCCGTTGATGCCGGCCAGCAGTCGTCCCAACGTTGACTTCCCCGACCCGGACGGCCCGACGATCGCGAGCCGTTCACCGGGCACCAGATCGAGGTCGACACCGTGCAACACGTCATGACCCTCGCGGTAGGCGAACCGCAGGTCGCGGCCCACCAGGTGGGAGTCACGAGGTTCCTCACCGGAGGGGGTGCGGTCCTGCGGCACCTCCGCGATGCCCAGCAGTCGGGTGGTCGAGGCCATGCCCACCTGGGCCCGGTCGAGGGTCTGCACCAGCACGTCCATGGGCCCGATCAGTTGCTGCAGGTAGAGGGCGGCCACCGTCACCTGCCCCAGCGTCACCCAGCCCTGGGTGTAGCCGACGGCGCCGAGCACGACGACCAGGATGAGCGGACCCTGGAAGGCATAGTCCATGGTGAGGAACATCAGGTTGCGCAGGCTCATGGTGTAGCGCTCGGTCTGCGCCGAGACCTCGACGTCGAGGTCGGTCTGGCGGGCACGCTGACGCTGCAGGCCCAGAGCCTCGGCCGTCCGGGCGCCCTCCACCGACTCGGTGAGGGTGGAGTTGATGGTCGAGTACGAGTCGCCCTCGGCGATGTAGCCGGCCAGGGCGTGCTTGAGGTAGGTGCGCACCGTGAAGAACAGCAGGGCCATGCCCAGCAGGGTGGGGATGGTCAGCAACGGTGAGTTCAGGAACAGGGCGACCAGGGTCAGGCCGACCAGGCCGACGGTGGTCACGAACTGCGGAAGGGCCCACTGCGCCGCCGAGGCCATCGCTGACACGTCCCGGGTGACTCGGGTGACCAGGTCACCGGTGCCGGCGGTCTCGACGCGCGACAGCGGCAGGCGGAGCACGGTGCGCACGACCTCCTCGCGGGCCGACGAGAGCAGGTCTTGGCCGAACACGGTGGTGATCAGGCGAGTGAGGTAGGTGAGCGCTCCCTGCACGAGCACGACTCCGGCAGCCGCCAGGCAGATGCCGTTCAGGGACGAGGCCAGGGTCGGGTCGCCGCCGGTGACACGGTCGACCACACCACCCAGGATGCGGGGGACGATCAGCCCGGCCACGGCGGCGAGCAGGGAGAACGTGATCAGGGCGATGATCGTCCGTCTGCGGCTGGCGACCAGGGTGCGCAGGAAGGCGAAGACCCGCTCGTTGCTGGCCACGGGCAGGCCGCGGTCGGGGTTGCGCTGGCGGGCCAGCACCGCCTCGGCCAACTGGCGACGCATCCGGTGGCGGGCACGCCAGGCCGTCAACCGCTCGACCGCGGACCCGCGGTGGTCGGTGTCGAGGGAGGGGTCGACGCGGGTGTCGTCGCCGGTGTGGTCGAGCCAGGTCTCTGCGGAGTCGACCAAGGTGGTCACGGCGAGGCCCTCGATCACGAGGTTGTCGGTGGCGGTCATGAGTGGTCCTGCACTGCCCCGGAAGGGGTCGGGAGAAGGGCGTGGTCGCGGAGGGGGTGCTCGATGGCGGCCGGGTCGTCGTCGATGCCCCGCTCGACGACGCTGCGGTAGGCCGGGGAGTGCTGCATCAGGTCGTGGTGGGTGCCACGTTCGACACAGACCCCGTCCACCATGAAGACCACCTCGTCGGCCACGTGCAGCACCAGCGGCGACACCGTGGTGATGATCGTGGTGCGACCGCGGCGGGCCTCGGCCAGGCGGGTGGCGATCCGGGCCTCGGTGTGCGCGTCGACGGCCGAGGTGGGCTCGACCATCACGAGCACCTCGGGGTCGGCGAGCAGTGCGCGGGCCAGCACCAGCCGCTGGCGCTGGCCACCGGAGAGGCCTCGTCCCCGCTCGTCGATGCGGCCCTGCCAGCCGCCGGGAACCAGGTCGTAGACGTCCTCGGCCGATGCCACGCGCAGGGCTTCCTCCGCCTGCTCGCGGGTCGCTCGCCCCAGCGGGTCGACCAGTTGCTGCAGGGTGCCGGCGAAGATCATCGCGGAGGTGTCGCTCACCAACACGCGGCGGCGGAACTCGGCGAGGTCGAAGCGCGAGACGTCGATGCCGTCGTAGGTCACTCCCCACGGAAGATTGGCCCGCTCCTCGTCGGCCTGGGCAAGGGCCTCCAGTTCGGCCGCCTTCTCGGCCCGGGCGCGCTTGGCGGCTCGTCCCTTGAGGTTCTCGTCGATCTCGTGGCTGACGGGGTCCTCACTGCCGGTGAGGTAGCGACCGATCCGGTCGGCCAGGGCAGCGGAGTCGTCGGGCAGCGACGAGACGACCACGGTCAACTGTCCCGGCTGGGCGAGGAAGGTCGACTGTTCGTCCTTGATGACCGCATCGCGGGGCAGCTCGACGGTGTCGGTGCCTGCCTTCCACGGGGCGCTCTGGCCGAGCACCACGACGGTCTTCTTGGCAGCGACCAGACCCTGTACCCACTTCTGCACGAACTCGTACATGGTGTAGACGGGCCACACGAGATAGACGGCGTAGCCGAAGAAGCTGATCAGCTGGCCCACCGACAACGTCCCGGCCAGCACCTCCCGCACGCCCAGCCAGGTCAACAGCACCAGCAGCAGTCCACCCAGCAGGGTGGCCAGGGCGTCGACGGCCGACTGCCAGGCGCCGGCCTCGACGCCGGCCCGACGCACGTGCTGCGACTGGCGCACGTAGTTGTCGCCGAAGGTCTTCTCGCCGCCGATACCGCGCAGGATGCGCAGTCCCGCGACGATGTCGGTGGCCATGCCGGTGAGCTCGGACGAGCGGGTGCGCTCCTTGGTGCGGGCTGCCTGCAGGGGGCGCAGGAAGGGTGCTGCGGCGCCGACCAGCAGCGGCGCGGCGACCAGCACGACCAGACCCAACTTGGGGGACTCCCCCAACACCAGCACGGTCACGAAGATGAAGGCGGAGACTGCCCCGATGGCGCGGGTGAGCACTTCCTGGGTGGCACCGAAGGTGTCGGCGTCACCGCCGGCCACCGAGAGCACCTCCCCGGTGGGGGTGCGCCGGGGCAGCACGTGACCCATCGACAGTGCACGTCGGCTGATCAGCCCGACGGTGCGGTAGATGGACACGACCCAGCCGGCCACCACGATGGTGTGCCCGAAGACACCGAAGAACACGCCGATCGAGACGGCCAGCAGCATCCAGCCTGCCCAGCCGAGCGCAGCTGGGAGGTCACGCTGGCCGATACCGGTGTCGACGGCTCGTCCGAACATCCACGGGGTGATGGCGGACGAACCGAACCACAGCACCGAGCTGAGCGCCGACAGGACGAGGATCTTCCACTGCCTGCCCAGGAACCAGAGCAGGAATCGCAGGGGTGAGCGGACGTCGGGGCGCTCATCCGCTGTGGGAAGGGGACGAGGGGTGGGGTTGGCTGCGACCGAGGGCAGCCCATACGCGTGAATCCGCGGCGGGAAGGTCTCCATGACGGGGTCAAGCCTAAGGGCGGGAGGACCTCCCACTAAACCGGTTTTCGGTGGGGGTGACGGCCCCCTGCGTCCGGTGGCGAAGCTGGCAGCCACCGGCCGCGATGGGTCGTCGATGCGGTGCCGACTTCCTCAGCGCTTGGGGCCGGGTGTCGGCGCCGCGCTGGACGAGCCGTGGGGCTTGGCCGACGACGCCACCGTCACCTTCTGGGCGGGCGCGGTGGTCGCCCGCTGGCGGGTCTGGGCGAACAGGTCGAAGAAGCGGTCGGCGAGCACGACCTCGATGGACGAGGGCAGCGACCGCACGAGGGTCCAGATGTCGTAGGGCGTCCACTGCCAGGCGTTGACCAGGCCCGCGATGAACAGGGGTTGATCGCTGGTGCCGCCCATGGCCGAGATGTGGTCCAGCAGCCCCTGCTTGTAGTCGGCGGGGCTCCCCTGCGGCCACAGGGTGCCGATCAGGGGCACGGACGCGCCCGGCTCGCTGTAGCGGCCGTGCTCGTCGGTCTGGATGATTCCGCGCAGGTTGGTGTTGCGCGCATAGGACTGGACGACCCAGTCGGGCAGCTTCGGGAAGCCCGACGAGTTCGGCGTGGAGTAGGCGTAGACGATGTCGAGCCCGGTCGCCGCCATGGAGCGTCCTGACATGGTCGTGTAGGTGTCCAGCGTGTCCTGTGGCCACGAGTCACCGTAGGTGTAGCCGGCCCCGGAGGGGCCACACACCAGCAGGTCACTGGTCGTCGCCGTCTGCTGGTAGTGGCGGAGCAGGGCCGGACCGATCTCGGCCAACAGGGGTGAGACCGTCCAGTTCATGGGCGCGCGACCGCGCCCCGGGTCGTCCCACAGGTCACGCATGCGGCGCTGGCAGTACTGGACGTTGTCGCCCTCCCCGATGGTGAGCGTCAGATAGGTGGTGTTGCGCACCGACGGGGTGGTGCGCCTGGACGGGGACGCCTTCGTGCTGACCTGGATTCCTGACAGCACGCTGGCGTTGGCATAGAAGTCCGCTGCCACCACGACGACGCCGTGCTCACTGCAGAGTTGGACTCCCGACCACTCGCCCGAGACGTCGTTGGAGAACCACCCCGCGTAGGCACTGCCGGGCTCGACGCGGTTGAGCAGGTCCGCGAACTGCGAACCACTGTCGCCCGACGGTGGCAGCCACGACACCAGGGCCTTGGTGGCGACGGCGAAGTCGCGGAACTGCGCGAACGGCTCGAGTCGGGTCGGCGCTGTCGCCGTGGTGGAGACGACGTACTCGTTCTCGAGGTCGACCTCGAGAACGAACGACGTCGTGCCGGCAGGAATCGCGAATCGGTAGATGAAGTAATTGTTGCCATCGGCAAAGCGATTGCTGCTGCCCCCCAGTTGGCTGTGCGCACCATCGAAGAGATGACTCGCCTCCTCATCCGACCCGGGGGTGAAGGATGCGATGGTGGCGCCGTTCGCGAGCGCTGTCACACTGTGGACGGAGGCTCCCCATCCGTCTGTCGGGAACGAGTCCGAGAACTTCACGAACAGTTCACTGCCCGACACATGGGCAGAGAGGTCGAACGTGTACACCTTCCGATTCGAGGAGTCGCGCACTTCGTTTCCCTCCCGCGCCACCTCCGTCCAGGTGACATCGGCGACCTCAACGGTGGTGGCGGGCGGCAACCCGACCAGGACGCGGTGGGTGCACTGCGGCCACAGATTGGCCATCTGCCACTCATGGATGGCCGCTGGGTCATCGGCGAACTGACCCCGCAGGTCGGTGACGATCGGCAACTGGTGGGCCTCTGCCTGTGCCGCCGACGCCACCACGCAACCCTTGAGTCCAGCCATGGTGGTGGCGAGGTTGATGGTGTCCGGAGCAGCGAGGTCGTACACGATCGCACCGTTCACCCGGTCGCGGTAGCGGGACACCAGTGACATGGGATCAGCGACGGAGGACGTGGTCACGGGCAGGTTCGCCACCCAGGTGCTGTCCACGGGGTCGACGATCAGGTAGATCTCGGGTACCCGGGCGTTGATGACCCCCTGCAGGCTCGTCAGCAGCAACCGGTCGAACCCGTCCAGTCTGGTGGCGTCTGCGATCACGACCTTCTTCGCCTTGGCGAAGGTGGGGAACACCTGACCCTGCGGCCAGCTGATGCCGGTGGACGGCTGTGGACCCGCATGGGCGGGTGGGGCACCGGCAATGTGACCGGCGAGCGACAGTGCTGTGGCACCAATTCCCGCGGAAAGAATGGAGCGGCGATGAACCTGCATGGATGTTTCTCCTGTGGTGGTGGGATGGTCCGTGGTTGACATCACATCGGTGTGACGTCGCCCCTCGGCGACGTCGCCGACCAGCATCCAGAGGTCGCCACCGCGGCAGAGGAGCACACGACGGCGTCAGACCCTCCCCCCAAGGACACAATGACGGTATGGGTCTCGACGATCCGCGCGATTCTGAACGGAACCGAGATTTCCACGCCAGTTCATTGTTGGGAATGCATTCCCTCACCCTCACCCGCACCGCGGGGACTGTCAAGCGATGGGGAAGAACTGCCCGTGGGCAGCACGTCCGAGCCCATGCCGGGGCCGTCCGCCGCCCGTCAAAGCCCACGAACATGGAGGTCTGGCCCTGAATCGTGTCGCGCGTCAGACGTCTACGACAAGACGTAGCAGAAGGGCAGTCGTTCAACGCGATCAAACAGAGCCGTCCGTTCATGCAGCATTCATGCCGACCGAGTCCTGGCCGCACCTCCACGCCATTGGTTCACGGCTGCAGAATTCAGCATTGAAGCAATATAAGTAGCGGTACTCAGTGCCACTTGTGCACCTACTCAGACGGTCTGGGCAAGGGCGCACAGAGAAGTTGAGTCACGCACGTCACCGCTAGCCATGGCCGGTTCGGGCGCCCTCTGCAAGGGTTGAACCCGGGCACTTTCCGGGGGAACCGGAGGGCCAATGGATTCGTCACACGAGGCATTGAACGCCCATGGAAGAAAGATCTGTCCCACTGAGCATCGCCCACGCTGGGGTCAGGTCAGGGAAAGAAAGTTGGACCACTGATGAGCACCACCGCGATCACCGCCCCCGCCTGCGCGACCATGCCCAAGGTCTTCCAGCACCCCCTCCTCGAGGACGGGACCGTCACCGGGGCCGAGGCCCGCAAGCAGCAGAACCTGCTGATCCGCCGGGCGGAACGTGCCTGCGCGGCTTGCCCCCTGATGGCCGACTGCCTCTACACAGCAGTCGTCGACCACGATGTGGCCGGGTTCGTCGCTGGTACCACCCAACGGCAGCGGGCAGAGATCCGTGCCCGACTCGGCGTCCGAGTGGCAGCCCAGGACCTCGACACCCTGGCCGGCGTCACCACCCCCAATCGGCAGATCGACCACGAAGAGGTCATCCGGCTCCGCAATGCCAACCCGTACGAATCGCTCGACTCGATCGCGCGTCGACTCGGCTGCTCGCTCTCCACGGTCAAGCGGCACCTGCGCAAGGCTCGCGCCGCCGACGCGCCCGAGCCGACAGCCACGCTGCAGTCGGTGAGGCCCTCGGTCGAGCAGGTGCTCCAAGCCCACCGTGACGTCGTGGAGCGCTCGAACCGGCGCGAGCGATCCGCCGCCTGACCGAGCCGGATTTGTGGGAACCCCACAAAATCCGTCGGTGAAGTCCTGAGCGAGCATCCCACCCCCGACACCCACTTGGCCGTAGCGTCAGGGTGACCCATTCGCCCATCCTCAGGACGTACCCATGGCCTCGACCCCTGCCTCGCCCACGCGGCTTCGTCGCATCGCCGTCGTCAACCGTGGAGAAGCGGCGGTCCGCCTCATCCGTGCGGTACGCGACCTGAACGCCGACCGGTTGGACGAGGCACCCATCCAGGTGATCGCCCTGCACACCGAGGGCGAGTCGAACGCCATGTTCGTCCGCGAGAGCGACGTCTCCTACAACCTGGGACCGGCCTCGGAGCGCCCCTACCTGAACCACGCACTGCTCGAGCAGGCACTGCTCGCCACCGGCGCGGACGCAGTCTGGGTGGGCTGGGGATTCGTCGCCGAGGACCCTGCCTTCGCTGAACTGTGCGAACGACTGGGCGTGACCTTCATCGGCCCGAGCGGGGCCGCCATGCGGCAACTGGGCGACAAGATCGGCTCCAAGCTCATCGCCGAGGAGGTCGGTGTCCCGGTCGCGCCTTGGAGCCGCGGCGAGGTGCACACCCTCGACGAGGCTCTGGATGTCGCCCACCGGATCGGTTACCCGCTGATGCTCAAGGCGACCGCCGGCGGCGGTGGTCGCGGTATCCAGAAGGTGGTCGACGACGCGAGCCTGAGCGACGTCTTCGACCGGGTTCGGGGAGAGGCCGAGCGGGCCTTCGGTTCGGGGGTGGTCTTCCTCGAGAGCCTGGTGAGCGGCGCCCGCCACGTCGAGGTGCAGGTGATCAGCGACGGCGAGACCGCCTGGGCGCTGGGCGTGCGTGACTGCACCGTGCAGCGGCGCAACCAGAAGATCATCGAG
Source organism: Aestuariimicrobium sp. T2.26MG-19.2B (assembly GCF_950101875.1). NCBI lineage: Bacteria > Bacillati > Actinomycetota > Actinomycetes > Propionibacteriales > Propionibacteriaceae > Aestuariimicrobium > Aestuariimicrobium sp. T2.26MG-19.2B. The sequence continues at coordinate 896,975 of NZ_CATNLW010000001.1, forward strand.
GAGTCGTCCTCCCCCCTGCTGAGCGGCGAGCGGGTCGCCGACGTCAAGACCAGCGCCGAGCGACTCGCCCTGCGGGTCGGCTACCGCGGCGCCTGCACCGTCGAGTTCCTCTACCAACCCGACCAGGACGCCTTCGCCTTCCTCGAGGTCAACACCCGACTGCAGGTGGAGCACCCGATCACCGAGCTGACCACGGGCACCGATCTGGTGAAGTTGCAGATCCACGTCGCCCAGGGCGGGCGTCTCGAAGGCGATCGTCCCGCCGAACTGGGCCATGCCGTCGAGGCCCGCCTCAACGCCGAGGACCCCGACCGCGACTTCGCGCCCGCCCCGGGACGCATCCAACACCTGCACCTGCCCCAGGGCCCGGGCATCCGGGTCGACTCGGGAGTCGAGCAGGGCGACACGATCCCGGCAGACTTCGACTCGATGATCGCCAAGGTGATCGCCTACGGATCGTCCCGCCGTGAGGCGCTGGCCCGTTTGCGCCGCGCAATGGCCGACACCTCCGTGGTGATCGACGGAGGCACCACCAACAAGAGTTTCGTGCTCGACCTGCTGCGCCACCCCGAGGTGACCGACGGGTCAGGCCCCGAGGGCTGGGCCGACACCGGCTGGATCGACCGGGTGCGCGCCGAGGGTGGTCTGCAGCAGACCGCCCACTCCGGGGCCGCCCTCGTGGTGGCCACCATCGAGGCCTACCTGGCCGCCGAGGAGATCGAGCGGGCCCGCTTCCTCGACACGGCGCGACGGGGTCGTCCGTTGGCCAACCACGACCTGGAACGCCCGATCGAACTGAAGCTGCGTGGGGTCACCCATGTGGTCCGTGCGCTGCGGGTCGGACGGCACGAGTTCCAGGTGACCATCGGAACCGACGCGGCGGCCCAATCGGTGCTGGCCCGTTTCGACCGGCTCGACGAGTTCAACGCCCGGCTCACGCTCGGCGACCGGGTGCACCGGGTGCTGCTGGGCGCACCGGGCCCGGTGCAGATGATCGAGATCGACGGCCAGACCCACCGGGTCAGCCGGGACGAGGGCGGCGTGTTGCGCTCGCAGGCGCCGGCCCTGGTCGTGGCCACCCCCGTCCAGGAGGGCGACCTGGTCGCTGCCGGCGACCGCGTGCTGGTGCTCGAGTCGATGAAGATGGAGACGATCATCGCGGCCCCCTTCGCTGCCCGCGTGCGTGAGGTGATGGTGCGCGCCGGCACCCAGGTCGAGACCGGTGCCCCCTTGGCTCGCCTCGAGCCGTTGCAGGACCAGCCGGAGGCCGACGAGGAGGAGTCCAGCATCGACCTGGAACTCCCCGAGGCTGCCCAACAGGCCAGCCAGGAACAGTTGCTCGACTCCCTGCGCAACGTGGTGCTGGGGTACGACGCCGACCAGGGCGACCCCGGAACCCTGCTGCGCACCTACCTGGACGGTCGCACCGACGACCCCGAGACGTTGGCCCGTGAGGCCGTGCTGCTCGAGGTGTTCGCCGACGTGGCGGAACTGCACCGCAACAAGCCGAGCAACGGACGTGCCACCGACGAGCGCGACCAGGAGGCCTTCTCGGACTCCCGGGTGCACACCTCGCGGGAGTTCTTCCAGCGCTACCTGCGCAGCCTCGACGTCGAGCGGGAGAAGTTGCCCGGCACCTTCGCCCGCCGACTCTCGACGGTGCTCGCCCACTACGGGGTCGACGACCTCGAGCAGGGCGACGAGCTCAGCGAGGCCGTCTTCCGACTGTTCCTCGTGCAGCAGCGTTGGTCACCGGCACTGGCCGTGGCCACCGGCATCCTGCGCGCCTGGAGCCGCTCGAACCGACCCCGTCCCTCGACCAGGGCGACCCTCGACCGACTGGTGCTGGCCACCCAGGTTCGCTTCCCCGCCATCGGTGACCTGGCCCGCTCCATCCGCTTCCGCTGGTTCGACAAGCCGATGGTCGACGCCGAGCAGTCGGCGGCGCTGGCCCAGGTGCCCGAACTCCTGGGACACCTCGACGCCCTCCCCCACGGCCCTGCCCGCAGGGTCGTGGCCGACGAACTGGTGGCCGCCCCCGACCGACTGGTGGGCTTCCTGACCACCGACCCGGCACAGCGGGTGACGGCCGAACAGCCCCTGCTCGGCATCCTGGCCCTGCGCCACTACAACGCCATGCAGCTCACCGACCTCAACGAGAAGGTCGTGCAGATGCACGCGGTCGCCACCGCCAGCTTCGTGGCTGACGGCGACCCGATCTGGCTCGTCTCGATGGTGGCGACGCTCGACGAGTTGACCCCCGACGGTGAGTTGGCCGACCTGCTGGCTGCCGAGGTGGCGGCCCGTCCGGCCGGTCACCAGGCCGTCGTCGACCTGTATCTCACCTGCGAACGTGGCGACGACGGCGACCCCCTCGCCGACCAACTGCGGGCGACACTGGCCGACCTGCCCGTCATGCGCGACCTGCGCCGCATCGCCATCGCGGTACTGCCCATGCGCAGCGGCCAGGTGGGCTCGTACACGTTCCGGTTGAGCTCCTCGGGCAGCCCGGACGAGCCGGGTGAGGTGGTCGAGGACCGCCTCGAGCGCGGGGTGCACCCTATGGTCGCCCGTCGACTCAACCTGTGGCGACTGTCGAACTTCGACCTGACCCGCATCGAGACCCCCGGCAACCTGCTGCTGCTCGACGCCGTCGCCAAGTCGAACCCCGCCGACGAGCGCCTGTTCGCCCTCACCCAGGTGCGCCGGTTGTCGCTGGTGCGCGACGAGGACGGTCAGATCTCTGCACTCCCCCACCTGGAGCGAGCCCTGATCACCGCAGTCGAGGCCATCCGCCGCGCCCGCGCCGACCTGGCTCCCAAGCAACTCGACCACAACCACGTGTGGATCCACGTGTGGGGCGAGTTCGACGTCGACCTGCGCAACCTCGGACGCATCGAACAACAGCTCGCACCGTTGACCGCCGACGCCGGCATCACCGAGGTACGCATCCAGTCGCTGGTGACCCGCCCCGGTTCCAGCGAACCGGTGCCCACGGTCGTCCGCTTCTCGCACCAGCCCGGTTTCGGGGTGCGGTTCCAGATCGAGGATCCCACCACCGACCCGGTCGCCGAGATCAGCCGCTACGACGAACTGGTGCTCCGAGCCCGCCGCCGTGGCCTGGTCTACCCCTACGAGTTGTTCGGGTTGGTCGCCAGCTCACGCGGCCGCGCCGTCGAACTCGACCTGGACGAGTCGGGTCGCCTCGTCCCCGTTGACCGCGCACCCGGACGGAACACCGCGGGCATCGTCGTCGCCGACGTCTCGACGCCGACCGCCGTGCACCCGGACGGTGTGCGTCGGATCGTGCTGTTCGGTGACCCGCTGAAGTCGTTGGGATCGATCAGCGCACCCGAGGCCGACCGGATCGTCGCTGCCCTCGACCTCGCCGAGCAGTTGCAGGTACCCGTCGACTGGTTCACGCTCAGTTCGGGGGCGCGGATCTCGATGGATTCCGGCACCGAGAACATGGACGCGGTGGCCTTCGCCCTCAAGCGGATCGTGGAGTTCACCCAGGACGGCGGCGAGATCAACGTGGTCGTGGCCGGCATCAACGTCGGCGCCCAGCCGTACTGGAACGCCGAGGCGACCATGCTGATGCACACCAAGGGCATCCTGGTGATGACCCCCGACTCGGCCATGGTGCTGACGGGCAAGCAGTCACTCGACTTCTCCGGTGGCGTCAGCGCCGAGGACAACTTCGGGCTGGGCGGCTACGACCGGATCATGGGTCCCAACGGTGAGGCGCAGTACTGGGCGCCCGACCTGGCTGCCGCGCAGAGCGTGCTGATGCGCCACCACGAACACGCCTGGGTCGCACCCGGCGAACCGGGGCCCCGGGTGATCGAGACCAACGACCCGGACGACCGCGACATCTCGTCGACCCCCCACGAACTGGAGGGCAGCGACTTCGCCACCGTCGGCGAGATCTTCTCGGTGGAGAAGAACGCGCAGCGCAAGAAGCCGTTCGACATCCGCACGGTGATGAGGGCCTTGGCCGACAGCGACCACGAACCCCTGGAGCGGTGGGCCGGCATGGCCGACGCCGACACCGCAGTGGTGCACGACACCACCATCGGCGGCATGCCGGTGCAGTTGGTCGGCATCGAGTCCAAGGCGATCCCCCGCGCTGGCTTCCTCCCTGCCGACGGTCCCGACCAGTTCACGGCCGGCACCCTGTTCCCGCAGTCCTCGAAGAAGACCGCACGGGCCATCAACTCGGCCTCGGGCAATCGTCCGTTGGTCGTGTTGGCGAACCTGTCGGGCTTCGACGGGTCGCCCGAGAGCCTGCGCCACCTGCAGTTGGAGTACGGCGCCGAGATCGGCCGGGCGATGGTCAACTTCCGTGGACCGATCATCTTCGTGGTCATCTCCCGATACCACGGTGGGGCCTTCGTGGTCTTCTCGAAGGCGCTCAACCCCAACATGACGGTGTTGGCGCTCGAGGGTTCCTACGCGTCGGTGCTCGGTGGCGCCCCGGCCGCAGCCGTCGTCTTCTCCCGTGACGTCGCCAAGCGGGTCGAGGACGATCCCCGCATCGTCGACCTGCGCACCCGGCTCGAGTGCGCCCGCGACGAGGAGCGCTCCCTGCTGCAGGCCGAGCTCAGCGAACTGCGCCAGACGGTGCGGGCCGACATGATCTCGATCGTCGGTCAGGAGTTCGACGCGGTGCACTCCATCGAGCGAGCCGTGCAGGTCGGCTCGGTCGACGAGATCGTGTCGGTGGCGAGGCTTCGTCCCCGGATCATCGAGATCCTGCGGGCGGCCGCGAAGAAGGCGGCTGGCCGGTAGTCGCGCGGAGCGTTGACATGGGCGTGTCACCCAAAGTTCGGGTCCGGGCCACACGGGCCGATGTGGTGCATGCCGCAACGACTGGCAGGCTGGGTCCATGAGCTTCCGCCCCCGCCTTGTCGCCCTCGACATCGACGGCACCCTGCTGTCCCATGACGGTGTGCTGCCCGACCCGGTCAGGGAGGCGGTCGGGCGCGTGGTCGACGCCGGCGTTCCCGTCGTGCTCGCCACCGGACGAGGCTGGTTCTCGACCGAGCCGGTCGTCCACCAACTCGGGCTCCCCCGCGGCGTCCACGTCAGTTCCAACGGGGCGGTGGTCGTGCACTACCCACCCTTCGACCTGCGCGTCGTGCAGACCTTCGACCCGGGGCCCGTGATCCGGCGGGTCAACGAACTGGCGCCCAACGCGGCCATCGCCGTCGAGGTGATCGGCACCGGTTACCGCATCACCAAGCCCTTTCCCGACGGGGACCTGCAGGGCGAGATGATCATCGAGTCGGTGGAACAGCTGTGCGCCGAGCCCGCCAGCCGCGTGGTGATCCGCGACCCCGATGCCCCCATCGAGGAGTTCGAGGAGTTGGCCCAACACGTGGGCCTGCACGGGGTCAGCTACGCCATCGGCTGGTCGACCTGGCTCGACATCGCGCCGCTGGGCGTCAACAAGGCCTCGGGCCTGGCGCAGGTGGCCGACGACCTGGGTGTCGACCGCGCAGACGTGCTCGCCATCGGTGACGGGTTCAACGACCTCGAGATGCTGCAGTGGGCCGGGCGCGGGGTCGCCATGGGCAACGCCCCCACCGGCGTGCACGAGGTCGCCGACGACGTCACCGGCGACTTCGACGACCACGGCACCGCCGCAGAGCTCGATCGCTGGTTCGGCTGACGCTCAGTTCGGGGGCGTGAGGAATTCCTTGCCACCGAAGTACGGACGAAGAGCCTGCGGCACCCGCACCGAACCGTCGGCCTGTTGGTGGTTCTCGAGGATCATGATGATCGGACGAGCCATCGAGCACAGCGTGCCGTTGAGCGTGGCCACCGGCCCCACCCCGTGCTCGTCCCGGGAGCGGATGTTGAGCCGGCGGGCCTGGAAGTCGGTGCAGTTGGAGGCCGAGGTGATCTCGCGGTAGCGGTTCTGGCTCGGCACCCAGCCGTAGCAGTCGTACTTGCGGGCAGCCGACAACCCCAGGTCCCCGGCGGCCACGTCCAGCACCTGGAAGGGGATCTCGAGCAGCTGGATGAACTCCTTCTCGAACCCCAGCAACTTCTGGTGCCACTCCTCGGCGTCCTCGGGCCGGCAGTGTACGAACATCTCCACCTTGTCGAACCAGTGCACCCGGAAGATGCCACGGGTGTCCTTGCCGTAGGAACCGGCTTCGCGCCGGTAACAGGGGCTGAAGGCCACGTACTGCAGCGGCAGCGAGCCCCGGTCGAGGATCTCGTCGGAGTGGTAGGCGGCCAGGGCCACCTCGGACGTACCGACCAGGTACAGGTCGTCCGCCTCGAGCCGGTACACGTCCTGGGCGGCCTGCCCCAGGAACCCGGTGCCCTCCATCGCCTCGGGCTTCACCAGGGCCGGCGGGATCATCGGCGTGAAGCCCCATTCCGCGGCCTTCTGCATGGCCAGGTTGAGCAGGGCCAACTCCAACTGGGCGCCCACCCCGGTCAGGAAGTAGAAGCGGCTGCCGGAGACCTTGGCACCGCGCTCCATGTCGATGGCCTTGAGCCGCTCACCGATGGCGAGGTGGTCCTCGGGCTCGAAGCCCTCGGCGGCGAAGTCACGGGGAGTGCCGACGGTCTCGAGCAGTACGCCGTCGTCCTCCCCCCCGGTCGGAACGCCGTCGATCACCAGGTTGCCGATCTGGCGGATGAGTTCGTCATATCGGGCTCCGGCAAGGTCGGCGTCGACCTGCGCCTGCTTGACCTCGCCGGCCAGTTGCCTGGTTCGCGCCAGGAGGGCGGCCTTCTCGTCGCCGGAGGCGCGAGCGACCTGCTTGCCGAGGTCCTTCTGTTCGGCACGCAGCGCCTCGAACCCACCGATACCCGCGCGTCGTCCCTCGTCCGCGTCGATCAGCTCGTCAACGATCTCGACCGACTCGCCGCGGGCGATCTGGGAGCGACGGATGCGGTCGGGGTCGGTGCGCAGCAGCTTCGGGTCGATCATGGCCTCAGCCTATCGGCCACCGCTCACTCGGGCATGCCGGGAAAACGGTGCACCTCCTGCGGCCAGTCGAGGGCGACGGCCAGTCGTCCGGCCCAGTCTCGGGCGGCCTCGTCGTCGGGGACGTCGATGACCGTGAACCCGCCCAGGTGCTCCTTGGTCTCGACGAAGGGGCCGTCGGTGAAGACCGGTTGGCCCTCGCGGGCCTCGACCGAGAACAGGGCAGTGGAGGCGTCGATGCCTCCGTTGCCGAACACGAACACCCCCGCCTGCTCCATCTCGTCGAGCACGGCCAGGGACCGGTCGCGCTTGTCGATGAGCTGGTCGTGCGTGTGCGGGGGCACCCACTCGTCATTGAACGCGATCAGGTACTGGGGCATGACAGGTTCCTCTCGTGTGCGACGGTCGGGTGCCGCCTCACCTGGTCCACGGATGGGGTGGCACCCATTCGACACCGTTGGCGGGTGCGCTCTCGCTAGGCTCGCGCCATGGCACCGCGTCCCCACCCCGTGCGACTCGCTGCGTGGACGAGTCTGGGGTTCGGCGTCGCCTTCGCCGTCTTCACGTGGTTGACCCTGCGCACCACCGTGCTGGCCCCCTTGGACGCCGACCACTTCACCGTGCAACCAGGAACCTGGTGGGCCGAGGCCGCAACCGCGATCGCGTTCGTCACCCAGCCGGTCGTGGTGATGCCGCTGCTCACGATCGCCCTCGGCTGGTGGGCCCTGCGGGCCAATCTGCGTCGGTTCGGCACCGCCGTGGTGGTGGCGGCCTCCGTGGGCTGGCTGGTGGACCAACTCTTCAAACGGGTGCTGCACCGACCTCGTCCGCCCAACGACTTCTCCGAGTTGTCGACCGACCGGGGCTGGGCCTATCCGTCCGGGCACGTGCTCGCCTTCACCGTCGCGGCCATCCTGGTCTCGGTGGCGGTCACCATCGCCCGCCGCAAGCGCCGAACCCAGGTGCTGGTGCGGGTGCTGGCGGTGCTCACGGTGGTGGCGATCGGGGTCAACCGATGGCTGCTCGCGGCGCACCACACCACCGATCTCGTGGGCGCGGTGTTGTTGGGCGCCTGTCTGACCTCGCTGTCGCTGTGGGTCTGCGGGGTGCACGTCGACCCTCGCTGGGCGCTGGCACCACCGGCGGTCGAGGGGCCGCTGCCGCGGTGCGCGGTGATCGTCAATCCCGCCAAGGTGCTCGACCTGGCCACCTTCCGCAGGGTGCTCACCCGAGAACTCGCTGCCCGGGGCTGGGCTGAGCCGCTGTGGTTCGAGACGTCGGTGGCCGACCCGGGTCACCAGATGGCGCGCGACGCCATCGCGGCGAAGGCTGACCTGGTGCTGGCGGCCGGCGGTGACGGCACCGTCCGGATCGTCGCCGGGGAACTCGCGGGCAGTGGGGTGCCGCTCGCCCTCATCCCCAGTGGCACGGCGAACCTGCTGGCCCACAACCTCGGGGTCCCCACCGACCTGGACGCCGCCCTCGCCCTGGCCCTGGACGGTCGTCCCAGCGCCATTGACCTGCTGAAGGTCACCGTTGACGGACGAGCCGGGCAGTCCGAGCACGTCGCTGTCATGGCCGGGCTCGGCATCGACGGACTGGTGATGGCCTCCACCGATCCGCGCCTCAAGCGCACCGTGAAGTCGGTCGCCTATGCCGTCGCCATCGCCCAGAACCTGCTGACCCCGCCGGTCCAGGCCACGGTCACCCTCGATGGGCACGTCATCCACGAGGGGCCGGCCACCCTGATGCTGGTCGGCAACGTCGGCGAGGTGCAGTCGGGGCTGTCGCTGTTCCCCGAGGCGGACCCGTCCGACGGCCTGCTCGACGTGGTCGTGACGGCACCCCGCAACGTCGGGGAGTGGTTCGCCTACGGGGTGGGTGTGCTGCTCAGGCGACGGCACAAGGTACTGATGCGCCAAGGGCGCCACCTGCGTTTCGACGTGGCCGAACCCCTGCCCTACGAACTCGACGGCGACACCATCGACCAGGCACGCAGCTTCGAGGCCCGGATCGAGCCCGGCTGTCTGCTGATCGTTCGCCCCTGATCGTCTGGGCGGCACCCGCAAACTTCACCTTCTCGCGCAAACTTCACGCTCATGGCCATGCAGTGTGACCAAGAGGTGAGTTTGCCGGCGGTGGGGTCAGGCGCCCAGGCCCTCCAGCCAGGCCTTGGCGGCCTCGTGCTCGGCGTCCGAGGTGCCCCGCGCCAGCGAGGGCTGGGCACGGTCGGCACGCGGGTACGAACCGAGGAAGATGACGTCCTTGCACACCCGCTTCAACCCGAGCAGGGCCTCGGACATGCGTGCGTCCCTCAGGTGGCCGTCGGCGTCGATCGAGAAGCAGTACGAGCCGAGCGTGGTCTTGGTGGGCCTCGACTCGATGCGCGAGAGGTTGATGCCGCGGGTGGCGAACTGTTCGAGGATCTCGAGCAGGGCGCCCGGGTGGTCCTCGTGCATGTAGGCCACCAGGGTCGTCTTGTCGGCGCCCGTGCGTTCCTGCACCTGCCCGCGGCGGGCCACCAGCACGAACCGGGTCACCGCCGAGGTGTTGTCGGCGATGGCGTCGGCGGCCAGCTCGAGCCCGTACATCTCGCCCGCGACGTGCGCGCACACGGCGGCGTCGTACTTGGACGAGGGATCCGACACCTCCTGGGCCGCACCGGCAGTCGAGCCGCCCTCGGTGACGATGGCACCGGGCAGGTTCGTCCGCAACCAGTCGCGGCACTGGGCCGCGGCGTGGGGGTGGGTGAGCACCCGCCGCACCTCCGTCAGCGGGGTGCCCGGACGGACGAACAGCCCGAACTGAACGGGCAGCAGCACCTCACGGACGATCCACAGCGAGCCGATGGAGGCAAGCGTGTCGAGGGTGGCCGACACCCCTCCCTCGACCGAGTTCTCGATGGGCACCAGCGCCGCTGACACCTCACCGACCGCGGCGGCGTCGAGGGCTGCCCCCACGGTCGCGAAGGGGATGCCATCACCCTGGTCGAGGCTCAGCAGTGCCTGGTGGGTGAAGGTTCCGGCGGGGCCGAAGTATCCGAGCATGGCTGTCACTCTAGGACGACCACCCGCCCCCTTCGCCCGGGGTCTCGTCCGGATGGCTGCGTCGGTCAGCGCTGGGCCGTCGCAGCCGAGGCGAGCGCCGCGTCGAGCTGCGGCATCAACTCGGGTTCGACGGCGCGTCCCATCGCCATGCCGATGACCACCCACTGCCCCGGGGTGACCTGCAGGAAGGTCAGGTCGAGCACCATGGCCTTCTCGGACGAGCGCGGCCCCGTGACGAAGTCGGCGGTCACCCGCCACGCGCTCAGCGAGGTCCCGGCACCGGTCGTGCCCTGCGGTTGGCCGATCGCCGGTGCCTTGCGGGAGGAGCGGATCGAGACCCGGGTGGGCTCCTTCTCGTCGGCCCCCCAGGCCGCCTCGATCAGCGCGCGTGTCGTCGCCGGCCCGGTCTGGTCGATCGTCTCGGGGATCAGCGCCTGTTCGGGGAGACCCACCAGGAACGTGCCATTGGACCCCTTGGGGTCGACCGACGACGCATGAGCGACGGTCAGCGCCGGGTCGAGGAAGGGTGACAACGATGTGGTCCCCCCATCGTTCCCCACGGTCCACCCGCTGCCGTGCGGGGCTCGCACGGTGAGGTAGCCGTCCAAGGTCACCAGTCCCGACCCGTCGATGCGCATGGTGCCGTACTGGCCTGCCGGGGTGAGTGTGGGGGCCGGCGCGACCGACCGTGCCCACGACACCTGTGGACGAGCCTCTGCACGTCTCTGGTTGACGACCATGCCGACGGCAGCCATCACGGCCATCGCCAGCACGAGCACCGCGAGCACCAGCCAGAGGGCGCGGGTCACCCGGTCGCGACGGGTGGGCACGGGCACCACGGTGGCTCCGCCGGGCGGCGGGAAGGTCTGCTCCCTGGTCGACGACAACCAGGTCGTCCACCGGCCGCCGTCCCACCAGCGGAACCGCGCGGACACGTCCGGGTCGGGGTACCACCCCGCCCGAGGACCCTTGCCGAGGGGCAGTCCACGCTTGCCGACCATGGCCGACACCCTAGCCGCGGGTGATGTCACCGGCCCCCTGCGTGCGGGCGACGGCGCGGACGCTGCCACCGGGGCCCATTAGCCTGATCAGCGTGACCAGCCCCCGAGAACCACGACTGGCCCCCCACTCCACCGTGGCTCCCCGCCCCCGCCTGGCCCCTCGCTCCCGCCTGGGACAGGCGGCCGTCGTCGGTGCGCTGGTGTCGCTGCTGGTCACGCAGGCACCCGTCCCGGCCCGCGCCGAAGGCGTCGGGCTGGACGCTTCGCTGTGTCAGACGGTCTCGCCCACACCGGGGGCGGCCATTCCCAAGTTGTGGCACCTGGAGCGACTCGACCTGACCCGCGCGTGGCAGTTGGCCGACGGCTCGGGGGTGACGATCGCAGTGATCGACACCGGGGTCTCGAACCTCAACTCTGCCCTGCTCGACCCTCGACGCATCTCCACCCGCAACTACCTCCCCCTTGACGACAAGGAAAGGTTGCGGCCGCGCGGTCCGGGCGACACCGAGCAGGGCATCAATTGCACCCACGGCACCAATGTGACCTCGATCATCGTCGGCGAGCCCGGTGTAGACCCGCGCACCAGCTACTCCGGTGTCGCCCCGGGGGCGAAGGTGATCGCCATGCGTGCCCTCACGAACCAGGCGGACGACCAGGGTTCGGCCCAGAAGGAGGACCCCAGCGCCACGATCGCCGCCATCAACGACGCGGTGGCCATGGGGGTCGACGTCATCAACATCTCGCAGGCCATGAGTTTCGGCACCGATGAGTACGCGGCGGCCGTCCGCAACGCCATCGACCACGGGGTCGTGGTGGTCGCCTCCGCCGGGAACGCCGCCCAAGGACTGCAGGGGCCGGCCTTCCCCGCCTCGTACCCGGGTGTGATCGCGGTGGGCATGACCAACCCACAAGACCAGGCGGTACCCGCGGAGGCCTACCAGAACTCCGCCATGCGGGTGACGGTGGCCGCCCCCGGCGCGGGCATCCTCGCGCTCTCCCCCAGCCGGCCCCTTCCGTCAGGCAAGGGGTCGGGTGTCGAGGCGAAGCTGGCCAACCAGGCGTACGCGCAGGTGAGCGGCACGAGCTTCGCGACCCCGATCGTCAGCGGGGTGGTGGCGCTCATGCTGCAACGCCATCCCGGGTTGACGCCGGCCCAGGTGAAGCAGCGGCTGGTCGAGACGGCCGACCCGCCCGTGGCATCGGTGCCCGACCCCTACCTGGGCAGCGGTGTGGTGAACCCACTGCGGGCGCTCACCGGACCGGCCGCGCCGACCTCGAGCCACCCCTCGTCCAGCCCCACTCCCCCGCCGGTGCCACCACGCGAGTCGGTCACGATCGACCGCGGTCCGATGTGGCTGGCCCTGGCGGTGGCCGCGGTTGCCCTCACCCTCGCGGGTGCCGGTCTGGTGCTGCGGCTGGTCGTTCCGGCCGCGGCCCGGCGAGGGTTCCGGGCGGCTCGGCCGCGGCGCGGCTGACCTCGTCTCAGTCGGGCTGCTGGCCCGGGTCCCGTCCGTGGTCGAGGTGGGCCATCTGCACCATCACCTTGCCCGAGCGGTTCACCAGGGTCGCCCGTCCAGGCGGCAGCGGTGAGGGCTTCACGTCCGAGAACAGTGCCCCCTCGTCCTTGGTGCCGCTCATGATCAGTGCCGGCATCTGGGCGTCCTTCATGCGGGCGACGATCGGGTCGGAGAAGACGGTGCGTCCCGCACCACCCATTGAGCGGACGATCACCAGGTGCAGCCCGATGTCCTGGGACTGGTTGACCAGGTCGGCGAAGGGTGCCAGCGGGTTTCCCATGGAGGTGGCGACGAGGTCGTAGTCGTCGACGACCACGAACAGGTCGGCGCCGGTCCACCACGACCGATCCCGCAGTTGCTGCTGGGTGACGTCCTGCCCGGGCAGCCGGGCTCGCACCGCGTCCGCCGAGTTCTTGAGCATCTCCCCGGCGGCACCGGCCGACGGTGCGTAGCCGATCAGGTGTTCGGTCTCGACGAAGCCCAGTTGCGAGCGGCGGTAGTCGATCAGGACGATCTTGGCCTCCTTCGGCGTGTACCGCTCGGTGATGCCACGCAGGATCAGCTTCACCAGGTTGGACTTGCCCGTCTCGGGAGCGCCGAACGCGACCAGGTGCGGATCAGCGGTCGGGTCGAACCAGACCGGCGCCAACTCGAGTTCGTCGATGGCGTAGGGAATACGGCGGTCCGTGCCGTCGTACCCGATGGCCGGCAGCGTCTGCGGCGGCAGGCTGAGCGGCAGCAGGCGCACCTCGGCGGCCCGGGGCCCGTCCCAGGCCTGGTTGATGCGGGCGATGAGGTCGCGTTGCCCGCGCTGCACGTCGTCGGCGTTCTCGACGGAGTCGATGCGAGGCAGGGCGATGAGCGTGTGCAGCCCCTCGGCCTGCACCCCCCGACCCGGACGACCTGCCGGCACCAGCGCCTGCACCTTGCGGTTGACCTCGGACTCGAATGGGTCACCGAGCTTGAGTTCGACCCGGGTCTGCAGGTTGTCGCGGATGGTGGAGCGCATCTCCGACCATTTGGACGCGGCGAGCACCACGTGGATGCCGAATCCGAGGCCGCCGTTCGCCAGGTTCGTGATCACCTGCTCCTGCGCCTCGAACTCCTGCCGGACCGTGCCCCACCCGTCGACCACCAGGAAGACATCGGTGGGGAACCGGTCCGCCGGGATGGTCCCGTCCCGGCGACCGCGCCGATAGGTGGCCATCGAGTCGATGCCGTGCTCGGCGAAGAACACTTCACGGCTGGTGCGCAGGCTCGTCAGTTCGGCGATGGTCCGGCGCACCCGGTCGACGTCGAGTCGTCCACAGACCGAGCCGACGTGGACGAGTTCGCGCATCGAGGTGAGCGCCCCGCCGCCGAAGTCGAGCACGTAGAAGCCCACCTCCCGCGGGGTGTGGGTCAGGGCCAGACCGGCGATGGTGGCGCGCAGGGCCATGGACTTGCCCGACTGGGGGCCCCCGACCACGGCCATGTTGCCGCCGGAGCCCGAGAAGTCGAGCCACCAGGGGTCGCGTCGCTGGTGACGAGGACGATCGACCAGGGCGATGGGGGCGCGCAACTGACCGTGCGTCGACGGGTCGGGAGCGGTGAGGCCTCGTCCGGCGACCACGACCGGGGCACCCAGCAACAGGTCCATCGTCGGCGGGTCGTCCAGCGGTGGCAGCCACACCCGGTGCGCCGGCCAACCGTGACCCTTCATCCGGTTGACGGCGATGGAGAGCATCGTCTCCTCGTCGTCCTCGGGGTCGGCATCGGCTTTCGGGGCAGCCGCGTCGGCGGGCTGAGCCATGGGGTCGGTCACGGAGGCACCCTCCACCCCGGCCCGGACGGCCTGGGGGCGTGGGTCCTCCGCTGGCGGTGCCTGCACGACGGGGACGGGTTCGGCCAGGAACTCCAGCACCGGCGGTACCCACCGCCGCTCGATGACCGAGGCCCCGAGTTCACCGGCCACCCCGCTGGCCGCGGGCGTGGCGGCATTGCCGTGCCACGGTCCCGAGACGTAGGCGGCCTTGAACCGGGTCATGCCCACCGTGTCGAACTTGAGGTAACCGTTCCCGGGGCCCGGTGGCAGTTCGTAGGCGTCCGGTACCCCGATCACCGTGCGCGACTCCGACGGTGAGAAGGTGCGCAACGCGATCCGGTAGGAGAGGAAGGTGTCGAGGCCCTTGAGCTTGCCCTCTTCCAGACGCTGGGAGGCGAGCAGTTGGTGCACGGCGATGGAGCGGCCGACCCGTCCGATCTGCAGGAACAGGTCGATGAACTCAGGACGAGCCGTGAGCAGTTCCGAGAACTCGTCGACCACGATGAACAGGTGGGGCATCGGGGGCAGGTCGGCGCCGGCCTGACGGGCGTGCTCGTAGTCCTCGCGGTTCTTGAAGTTGCCGGCTGCGCGCAACACCTCCATGCGGCGGTCGAGTTCGCCGCCGATGGCGTCCTGCATGCGTTCGACCAGGCTGGCCTCGCCCTCGAGGTTGGTGATCACGGCACTGACGTGGGGCAGGTCGTCCAGCCCGAGGAACGTGGCGCCGCCCTTGAAGTCGACCAGCACGAAGTTCAGTTGTTCGGTCGAATGGGTCATGGCGAGCCCGAGCACCAGGGTGCGCAGGAACTCCGACTTGCCCGACCCGGTGGCGCCGATGCAGATGCCGTGCGGCCCCATACCGCCCTGGGCCGCCTCCTTGATGTCGAGCTCGACCGGACGACCGTCCTCGGCGGTGCCGAAGGGGATGCGCAGGTGCTGCCGCAGGGGCCGGAGCTTCCACGCCTGCCGCACGTCGAGGGTGAGCGGATCACCCACCCCGAGCATGGCCGGGTAGTCCTGGGGAGGCTCGAAGACGACCTCGGACGACTCGTCGTCCTCACTTCCGGTGGCGCTCGTCACGGGCAGCCGATAGGGGGCCATGGCCCGCGCCAGCATCTCCATGTAGACCATGGGAACGGCATCGGGACGACCCAGCGGCGTCCTCGCGATCACCCCACGCGAGGTGCGCCGGTGCAGGGTGACCGTCTGGTCACGCACTTCGAGCACGGCCACCTGGTCGAGCAGGCGTGCCGGCACCGTGGTCTCACCCGTCACGTGAAGCCCGATGGCGTGCGACGTGCCGGTCTGGAACTGTCCGGCGGCCACCTCATCGACCCCGTCGACGACCACCACGATCTGCGCGGGTGGCTGTTCGAGGCCCGGACCGCCCAGCGACAGCTCGACCAGGTCGTCGGCGTTGGTGGCGAACAGGCGTGCCCTGCCCACGCCGTCGACCTTGGCGGGGTGCTGCAGGTGCGGCAACCACTTCACCCACTGCCACTGGTGCTGCACCGAGGGGTCGGCGCAGACCATCAACCGCACGTCCTGGGGGGCGTGCCACGTGGCCATCTGCGCCACCATCGACCAGGCCAGCTGGCGGCAGGCCTGCACGTCACCGACCAGCCTGATCTCACGGAATCCGTCGAGGTTCATGGCCAGCGGCACACCCTGCACCAGCCGGTGGGTGCGGATGAACCGGCGCAGTGCCCCGGTGGTCAGCGGCTCGAGGTCTTCCAGTGGCTGGGCCTCGGGTGGGGTGAGCTTCTTGGCGAACTGCTGCGGGCCCACCGAGACCCTGATCGAGGCGAAGTCGTCGTGGTCGCGGCGCCGTTCCCACATGCGCTTGTTGCCGACGACGGTCCACAAGGTCTCGGGATCGGGGTGGCGGTAGGCGACGGCCGCACGCTGCTGGTCGGCGGCGGCCCTGACCTGCTTGCGCGTCTGCCCGAGGTAGCGGAAGTACTCGCGTCGTCCGGCGTCGAGTTGCTGGGCCTGCTCGTCCTGGCCACGTCCGCCCTGGCTCAGCATCATGCCCAGCATGGACACCGCGTACATGCCGCCGATGACCCCCGCCATCGGACCGCGCGCCCCGCTGCCGCCCATCATCATCAGACCCATCGCGACCGCGCCGGCGCCCATCGGAAGCAGTTGCAGCAGGCGCGTGAACATCTTGGCGCTCTGCGGGGGCGGGATCTCGGGCGGCGGTTCGAGCAACAGGTCACCCCGCGGCATGACCGGTGGGGTCGCACGCCGCGGACGGTTGAAAGTGATCGTCGCCACCCGCTCATCATGCCGGTGGTCAGGCTCAGCCGTCGCGTCGGCGAACGGCTCACGCCCCCTGCGGGCACTAGTCTGCGTCTTCGTGAGCACCCCCACCGACGAAGACATCGCCCGGGTCACCGTCATCTCGCCGAACCGGCGGGTCGACCTGGCCCTGCCGGGTCAGGTGACCCTGGGTGAGGTGCTGCCCAGTGTGGTCCGGTTCGCAGGTCTTGAGTCGAACACGACCTCCGATGCGGTGCACTCGTGGGTGCTGCAGCGCCTCGGGGAGGATCCGCTCGACCCCCATCAGCTGGTCTCGCAGTTGGGGCTCAACGACGGCGAGACGCTGCACCTGAGGCAGCGCGAGAACGCCCTGCCCGATGCCGCGTTCGATGACGTGGTGGACGCTGTCGCGACCTCGACCGAGCGCCGTCCTTCCTGGGCGCCCCGTCACTCCCAGCGCCTGGCGCTCGGCGTGATGGTCGCCCTGCTGTTCGGGCTCCCCCTGCTGATGGTCGTGCAACCCCTACGAGAACCGGGGCTCCGTGACATCGCGGCCTGGGCGGCGGCGGCCGCCGGCGTGCTCGCCCTCGGCTGCGCGATCGCTGCCGTCTCGGTGTCACGTGCGGCCGGGGAGTACCGCGTCGCCTCAACCTTCTCGTGGACGGCCGTGGCGCTCGCCGCGCTCGCGGGTTTCGGTGTGTTGCCGACGGGTTCTGCCCTGCCCCTGCGGGTGACGGTGGCTGCGGCGGCGGTGCTCGTCGTGGCTGCGGCCTGTGCGTTGGCGGCCGGGGTGCAGGTGATGGGACTGTTCACCGCGGCGGTCACGGCGGCGGTGCTGCTCGTGGCCTCGACGGTGATGGTGGTGCAGCCCACCTGGGCCACCTCGGTGGCAGCCGTCACCATCGCCGTGATGGTCGCCACCACCTCTGTCCTCCCGACGTGGAGTTACCGGATCGCCCGGATCGCCCTGCCCGCCGTTCCTCCCGACGCCCAGGCGATGATGGCCGACGAGACGCCCGTGCAGTCCGACATCGTGTCGCGTGCCCTGTTGGCAGACCGTCTGGTGGCCGCCCTGCTGGTCGCCACCTGTCTGGTGGTCAGCGTGCTCGCCGTCCCCTTGGTGCTGTCGGGATCGTGGTGGGCCCTGGGGTTCACCGCCGCCGTCGGTCTGGCCCTCGCCCTGCGCGGACGAGCGTTCGTCGGCCTGCAGCAACGCCTGGCCCTGCTGCTGTCGGGAGCATTCGTGCTGATGGGGGCCCTCGGCCTGTCGCTCGTACGGCTGCCACCGGTGTGGCAGGCCCTGGTGAGCGGGCTGGTGCTGGTGGGTGCCGTGCTGCTGCTGGCGATCTTCGCCACCAGCATGTACAACACCATCGTCGCCCCCACCTGGGGACGGGCCGGGGACATTCTCGAGTGGGTCTCGCTGTTGACCATGGTGCCGCTGTTGTTGGGCGTCCTCGACCTCTACGTGCGCGTGCGGGGTCTCGGCGGATGAGGCGACTGAGTGGGGCCGGGGTGAACTCTCCCCGCGTCGCCGGCGAGTGAGTCGGAACACTCGCGCGTCCAAGGGCGCGGGTCTCCCCGGGCCAAGTCGTTGGTTCGTTGCGGCGACAGTACTGGGCGGCATCCACGCCGGGTTCAGCTTCTACTGGGCGGCAGGTGGGACGGCTCTGGCGTGGTCGCTGGGCAGCGACCTGGTGGCACGCTTCCACGGGCGAGAGTGGCTCCTCGCGCCCATCGGGGCGATCAAGCTGATCGCAGCCGTGGCTCCGATGGCGCTCGTCCTCTGGGGCTGGCCGGCTCGGCGCCTCACGCGGTCGGCCTGCTGGCTCGGCGCTTCGGTCCTCATCATCTGGGGCGGTCTGAACACCGTCGTCGCCAACTTGGTTCTCGCAGGTGCCATCGAGCCGCAGTCGGGCTTCGACCGGCCTGGCATGATCGGTCACGCCTGGTTGTGGGATCCGCTCTTCCTGCTCTGGGGTGCGGCCGTTGCGACAGGGCTCTTCGCCACTCGCAGGCGCGTGGGCCCCGACGCTGACGAGAACTCGACAGCGACCGCCCCGACAGAGGAGCTGCCTACGCGATCGCCTCGAGGGCGAAGAAGAGGAACCCGATGAAGCGACGGGGGTCCGACGCGCTCGACGGCAGCAGCTCGGGCGGCGTCCCAGGCGACACGGCTGGCTCGCGGATCGCCGCGATCCTGAACCCCGCCGCAGTGAACGACTCCGACATGGCGCCCAGCGGTCGGTACCAGATGGTCAGCGTCGCCGAGACCCCGCCGAAGTCGTACTCCTCCTCATGGGCGACCGTCGCGAAGTAGTTGACCTCCGGGTACATGACCAGCGGTATGGCCGGGTGATTGACCACGACAACCAGGCGCCCACCGGGCTTCAGCACCCGGCGCAGTTCCTGCAGCGGCCCCGACCAGTCCTCGAGGTAGTGCAGCACCAGCACGGCCAGTGCATCGTCGAAGGACTCGTCCCCGTACGGCAGCGACTGGCTGAGGTCGGCCACCTGAAGTGCCGCGTCGTCCCCGAGCCGCTGCTGCGCCAGCCGGATCATCTCGGGGCTCGCGTCGAAGCCAGCGACGCTCGCTCCCCGTTCCCTCAGATCGCCCAGCAGCGGCCCCGACCCACAGCCGGCGTCGAGGATCCGGCGTCCGGTGACGTCACCCAGCAGGTCAAGGACTGCTGGCCGCGCGTACCACCGGTTGAACAGGCCGTTCTCGTTCGCCGTCGCGTAGGCATCCGCGAAGGCGTCGTAGTGATCCGGGGGTTGCTCCTGGAGCGGAGTTTCGGAGGTCACGGCTCACCGCCCCCGGTCCAGCACGTCATGCGAACAGCAATTCGTACTCGGTCTGGGTGGGCGGGAACTCCACTCGGACCGCCCTGCGCGGCATTGCCAGCACCACCGCCGAACCCAGGTCATCGAACAGGGCCGTGTGCTGGGGGCTGAGCAGATAGGCCCTCCGCAGGTGGTCGACGGACTTGCCGCTCGTCTGCCCGATCAGCGCCAGGTCACAGTTCCGCAGAGCGTGCACCGCCGAACTCGACGAGGTCGAGGTGATCGTCGCCATCGCCTGCCATGCCCCCATCGGGGCCTGGATGCCGTCGAAGCTCTCGGCATCGTCGATCACCAGGCTGGGACGATACGGCCGCCCCTGAGCCGGCAGGTTCTCGGCACGGCGCAACAGGTCGATGGTGCCCCCGGCCTCACCGACCACCTTGGCGAGCCCTCGCCAGCCACGATGGTCCTCGCTGATCACCGACAGGTGCGCGCCCAGGCACATCGCCCGGAAGGCCACCAGCCAGGTGGCGTAGGCAGGCAGGTCGAGCAGGATCCGGGTTCCCTGGGGGCGGAACAGGCGAATCGCCACCTGAGCCCCTCGCGCGCTTCGTCCCAGAACCAGACCGGACGGCCCGGTGCGCACCACCGCCGCCTTGCCGGACTCCTCGGCCGGGGGCAGCTGCCAACCAGCCGGCGCCGTCTGGCTCATCCGAGCACCGCCCGTCCGAGGGGAACCGTGCCCAGCACAGCGGGAACCTGCACGCCTCCCCGGGCCGACAACGTGACGTGCCGAGGCAACTGCCGACGCAACTGCTCGAACGCCTGCTCAGCCAGTTGTCGGTTCGGCGCGGCGACTCTCACCGCACCGCTGGGGCGGTTGCGGTCGTCGATGGTGTAGCTGGTGACGGCGAACAGCACAGGCGCCCGGTCGAGGGCACTGAGCAGCGACTGATGGGCGAGCGACGCGTCCCCGCCAGCCCTCACCCGGGCCCCCAGGTGCACCAGGCCATCGCAGTCCCATGAGGTCCACGACTCCACCGAACGCTGCTCGGGATGGTCCGGGGTCGAGCCGGCGGTGAGTCCCAGCACCTCGTGGATCTCGACGGGGCTCAGCACCCGAGTGCTCAGGCCCTGTCTCTTGAGCGCCGCCTGCACCCGGTGCAGACCGAAGCGAAGCGTGCCGTGGATGCCCTCGGTGGATGCACCGCGACGGGCGACGGCCTCCAGGCACAGGCGCGGGTCGAGCCGCACGCACAACCACGTTCGCCGAATGGCCGGCGGGAGTTCGTCCGAGATCTCGAGGTACGCCCTGGCCGCCGGGCTGCCGGGATGCAGGAGTGCCGTGACGGGCGCCGGGACGGTGTAGGTGACCAGTTGCAGGCCGGCGAAGATGATGTCGTCCTGCCGGGTCAGGCCAGAGAGGGCATCGAGATCGATTCGCTCCCCCGCGTCGGCCATCATCAGGTCGTCGGAGTTCAGGGCGAGGATGGCCGTCCATGACTCGCCATCGGTGACCACCCCGACGTCGGTGCCCGAGGCCGAGCGGGTCTGCGTCACCTGCAGCCCCGGAAGCCATTGCGCCAGCGGTACCAGGTCGACGGGCAGGTCGGGATGCTCGACCCGGCGGGCTCGGCGCCGTCCGAAACGCAGACGGCTGAGCACCGTCCCCAGCAGGCTCCGCCCGCTCCAGGGGATGCCCAGCACGACCACGGCGAGGGCCAGCACACCAGCGACGACCAGCCAGCCGGTCGTTCGACCCACCAGGGCCACTGTCACTGGCACCAGCAGGGCAACCTCCCAGCGCAGCGCCGTCGGCAGTGGAAGGGTCCAGGCACGTTGCGCCTGCCGCGAGGGGGGTCCACCGGTCATCGCTCGGCTTCCCTTCTGTGCTTGCCTCGCTCGTGGGCGTCATGCTGGGTTCGTGGTGTGGGCGGGCGGCCATGAGAGCCCGCGATCGACAACACTCTAGGCAGCCCGAGGGCCAGCACCCAGTGTGCGGCCGGCCCCGAGACCTGTGCATCGTTCACGCGATTGCCGTGCTGGCCCCCGCTCGGGCAAGAATGGGCCGCGACCGGTGTGCAGGACAAGGATGGGGAACGGCAGCGATGGCGGAGCGCAAGGACCTGCTGAAGGCCCATTCGTTCGTCACCCAACGGCTCGTGTCGGCGCTGGTCGACCGCGATCCCGACGCCCCGAAGTCACCCCTGGGACGCATCACCACTGCCACCTTCGTCTCGGTGCTGATCGGCGTGGTTGCCCTCGGAGGGTTCCTGCTGCTCGGCAAACTGAGGCCCGGACTGGCCACGGATTGGCGCAACCCCAATGTGGTGTTGCAGGACATGGACTCGGGCTCCCTGTTCGTCTACGACGAGAAGCAGCAGGCGCTCTACCCGATGGCGGACATCACCTCGGCGCGGCTGCGAGCCGGCGCCGGTGACACCTCGACCACGCCGGCGACGGTGCAGGTGCGCAGCAGCCTGATCAAGGACGTGCGCCGACTGAGCCGCCTGGGCATCCCCTCCGCGCCCTACGAACTCCCCGACCCCAGCGACATCGACCCGTACCCCTTGCGCGCGTGCATGACCGCCGAGAATGTGCGCTCCGAGAGATTCCTGACCGTGCAGATCGGCGGCCAGCAACCCGCCGGCAAGGACTCGTCGTTGGCGGTGCAGACGCCCGACGGAACCCAGTACGTGATCATGCGAGGCACCTCGCACCAACTCTCGACCCCCGGGGGCGGCAGTTCTCCCCTGATCGAGGGCCTGCCCGTGGCCCGCGTCAGCGACGCATGGTTGGCCGCACTGCCCGTCGGCTCGCCCATCGAGCCGCTGGCCATCGAGGGGCGCGGCTCCATGCCGTCCAAGGGGTTGAAGAACCTGAGGGTGGGCGACCTCGCACGCGTCGGGGACGAGAACTCGCCCCGGGTGCGCTACTACGTGCAACTGGACGAGGGCCTCGCCCGGATCACCTACCTCGACATGAAGCTGGCCGTCTCGACCCTCAACGTCGGAGAGCCCGTGTCGATCTCGGAGGCCGACTACGCCTCCGTGGCGACCCTCACCGACGTCGGCACCCCGGGGTTGCCCTACGAACGCCCCGTGGGGCCCTCACTGCAGGTGTCGATGCAGCAGGTCTCGGTGTGCGCGACGTACACCCGCAGTGACCCCGACCACCCCCGACTCGACGTCGACCTGCCCACCCCGGCGTTGCCGGTCAACGCGACCACACCGCGTGGCAACAAGGCCGATGTGGTCGAGATGCCCAACCAGGGCGGCGCACTGCTGATGAACCGGGCTTTGAAGGGCACCGAGACGGCTTCGTTCCTGGTGGTCAACCAGAAGATCTACGGCATCCCCGACCCTGCCTCGCGTCGGGCTCTGGGCTACACCTCCGGCAACACCACCCTGATGCGGGTGCCCGGTGGGGTGATGGCCCTGTTCGAGGACGGGCTACCGGCCGGTGTGTCATTGAGCGCCACCCAGATCCGCGTCACCTCCTGACCTGGTCGTCCTGAGTAATCGTGCTCAACTTTGCCCCGTCGAATCCCTCTGACTTGGGCTGATGCCTCCCAGGCCGGTGGAACGGAGGCACAGATGACCCCGCCCTCTCCTAGTGTTTTCGACAGCAGGACAACGACCCCATGAGCCCCCCGGGTGCCTCGTGCGGGGAACCCTCCAGGCGTCGGGACCGACCCGTCGCCTTCTCATGAAAGGGAAGTCATGGCTGGCAACCAGCAGGTCGACCGCGCAGAAATGAAGAAGGCTGCGGACCAGATCGACGCTTCACACCAGGGCATTCACCAGCTCCAGACGACGCTGTCGAACCAGATCAACGAACTCCGCGCGGGCTGGACCGGTCAGGCCTCCGACGCGTTCTACCGCGCCTACTCCCAGTTCGACGATGAGTTCCAGAAGGTCAAGGCCGGCCTGGAGGAGATCCACTCCAAGCTCGTCGACTCGCAGATGCGTTACACCCGCAACGAGGAAGAGCAGAAGGCTGCGGCGAACCCCATCGCCCAGATGCTCTGACCCACCCACCCACCGCACACGATTTCGAAGGAGCACACGATGAGCGATCTGACCCAGGTCAACGCGGCCGCCATGCAGACCGGCATCCAGGATCTCGGACAGGCCCACAAGGGCCTCACCGACAACCTGGAACGACTCAAGGGCGAACTCAACCAGTCGCTGGCCCAGTGGGACGGCGCCGCCCGGCAGGCCTACGCCGACGTTCAGCGACAGTGGGATGCCTCGGCGCAGAAGATGGCCGACATCACCAACAGGATGACCCTGGTTCTCGGCCAGATCTCGCAGGGTTACGACGACAACGAGCGCACGATCCAGGGCAACTGGTCCTGAGCCACGGCCGTGAGGGGCTGATCGAAGCCCTCGCGGGCCGCACGCACTGAGGCAACACCCGCGCACTCATGTGCAGATGACAGCAGGGGTCCGACCATCAGGTCGGGCCCCTGCTGGCGTGTGGGCTCACTTCAGCAGCTTGGACAGCCGACGGTCCGCCAGCAGCTTGCCACCGGTCTGGCAGGTCGGGCAGTACTGCAAGGAGGAGTCGGCGAACGACACCTCACGCACCGTGTCACCGCAGACCGGGCAGGGCAGACCGGTTCGTCCGTGGACGGCCATCGAGGATCGCTTGGAGTCCTTCAACTGGTTGGCACCCAGGCCCGCGGTGTGGGCGAGCGCGTCGGTCAGCACCTGCCGCAGGGTGGCGAGCAGGTGGGCCCGTGCTGCTTCGTCCAGCGAGGAGGCAGGAGTGAACGGGCTGAGCCGGGCGGTGTGCAGGATCTCGTCGGAGTAGGCGTTGCCGATGCCCGCCAACACGCGCTGGTCGCGAAGAACCCCCTTGAGCTGGGCCCGTCCGGCCTTGGCGAGGATCGCGTCGAACTCCGCCTGACCGAACTCCGGCCCCATCGGGTCGGGCCCGAGAGACGAGATCATGGCCACGTCGGCGGGATCGGTGGCCACGTGCACCGCCAGGTGCTTCTGCGTGCCGGCCTCGGTCAGGTCGAAGCCGGAATTGTCGTCGAGCACCACTCGCAGGGCCAGGGGGTTCTTGCTGGGACGAGGGGGTGCCGCCGGCATCTCGTCACGCCACTGCAGCCAGCCGGCGCGGGCGAGGTGGAAGATCAGGTGCACGCCTTGGGCGTCGAGGTCGATCCACTTGCCGTGCCTGCTCACCGAGGTCACCTCGAGTCCACTCAGCGCGTCCAGCGGCGGGGTGTGGGTCTTCAGGGCCGAGAAGGCGACCAGCCAGACGCGGGCGATGGCTCGTCCGACCACACGTTCCTCGAGGAACCCTCGCAGGGCCTCGACCTCGGGCATCTCAGGCATGGCTTCCATCCTGAACCAGCAGCACCGGCCGCGTCGACCCCTCGGGCGCAGGCCAGGCCGGCATCGGTTGCTCGACGGCGTGCGCGACCATCGCCAGGTAGCGACGTCGAGGCACCTCGACCGCCCCCAGCGAGGCCAGATGGGGCGTCACCCACTGCACGTCGAGCAGACGGCCCTCGGTGGTGATGCCGCGGTGCAGTTCCTCGACCAACCGCACCAGCGCCACCTTCGATGCGTCACGGCCGAACTCCTCGTCATGGAACATGCTCTCGCCGGCGAACAGGCCACCCATCGACACCCCGTAGAGACCACCGACGAGCCGGTCCCGGTCGTCCCAGACCTCGATCGAGTGCACCCAACCCGCGCGGTGCAGATCGCTGAACACCTGCTGCACCCGGGCATCGATCCATCCCCCGGTGCGGGTCGGCGCGGCGCACCGCTCCATCACCTCGTCGAAGGCGCGGTCGACGCTGGTGGTGTAGCGACGGGCCGACTTGCGCAGGCTCCGGCTCACCCGCAGCCGGTCGAGCGGAAGGATGCCGCGGTGGACGGGCGACCACCACCCCATCGCGTCCGGCCCGGCGACTCCGCCCCCGACCTCGCCCAAGGGCATGGGGAAGACCCCCGACTGGTAGGCAGCGAGGGTGAGCATGGGGTCGAATTCGTCGGAGAAACCCACCAGGTCCTGGTCGGGCCACTCCGACTCCGGCCCGAAGGCCTGCAGCAGCACGTGGCCAGTCTGGCACCCAGCCCTGACAGTCGAGGCCCTGACAGTCGAGGCCCTGACAGTCGAGCAGGGGACGGGCGGGCGCTCGTCCAGCTGACCGGGGGAGGATTCAGGGTCTCGTCCGTGGGCTGGGCCGCCGACGCCCCGTAGGGTGGAGAGGCCAGAAGGAGGAACCATGGTCAACCCCAGTGACATCGGCAAGTCGATCGTGCAGGGCCCCAGGAAGGCTCCCGGAGTCGCCGGGGCCGCGCTGAGGCGGGTGCTCGATCTGGCCATCGACGGCTACACCGGGCTGCCCGGCGCCCGCGAGGTCGCGGCCGGACATCTGGCCAGGAGACAGGACCGCGACGCGGCCATCGACGCGATCGCGATGCAGCACGTCGGCCTCGCAGGAGCCCAGGGGTTCGTGACCAACCTGGGGGGCATCGCCCTCCTGGCGGTGTCGATCCCGGCCAACCTCGCCGGCGTGATGGTGGTGCAGAGTCGCATGGTCGCGAGCATCGCCCACCTGCGCGGCTACGACGTGGACGACGCCCGCGTGCGAGCGGCGATCATGATGTGCCTGCTGGGCCATGAGGCCGTCACCAAGCTGATGGGCAACGGCACCCTGCCGGGCAACCCCCTGACCATTGCCACTGCCCCCGTGTTCGACAAGGCCTTGGAGCAGCAGATCTCGGAGGCGGTGCTGGGCGTGTTGCTCACCGGTCTGGGTGGCAAGAAGGTGGGAGTCCTGTTCTCGAAGCGGGTGCCGCTGCTCGGCGGATTCGTGGGTGCCGGAACCGACGGCTGGTCGACCTACCAGATCGGCCGCTACGCCTCGGAACAGTTCATCGACCGCCGACGCGGCTGAGCGGTCCGCCCCCCTGGTACCCGGCCGTCGCCGGTGGCCGAGTGGAATGATGACGCCATGCCCGAGCCCATCACCGTCGCGACCCTCGACCTCGACGCCCTGAGCCACAATGTCGCGATCGCCCGCGCACGGGCGGCCGGGGCCGACATACTGGTGGCGGTGAAGGCCAATGCCTACGGGCACGGTGCCCCGGTGATCGCCCGCACCCTTGAGAGCAGTGGTCTGGTGGACGCCCTCGGGGTCGCGCTGGTCGCCGAGGCCCACGAACTCCGCTCGCACGGGATCACCCTCCCGATCCTCAAGTTCAGCCACTGCCTTCCGGGGGAACTGGACGAGGCCGTTGCGGTCGGCATGTGGCTCACGGTGGTCGACGACCAGACCATCACGGAGGCGGAGGCTGCCGCCGAACGCGCCGGGGTGGAGCAGGTCGTCCACCTGAAACTCGACAGCGGCATGGGCCGCATCGGTAGCCCCCTGACCGACGCCACCCGCCTGGCGCTGGCCATCGACGCCAGCCCGCACCTGCGGCTCGAGGGGGTCTTCACCCACCTGCCCATCGCCGACCAGCCCGACGACGGGGGCTTCACCGAAGACGAGTTGGACGCCTTCGGTGCGGCGGTCGAGGCGATCGCCTCGGCCCGCGGCCCGGTGCGCCACGTGCACGCCTCCAACTCGGCGGCCACCCTGCGTCGGCACCGCGACTGGATGACCATGGTGCGGCCGGGAATCATGGTCTACGGCTACTCCCCCGACCCGATCGCGATGCCCGAGCCCGACCTTCGTCCGGTGCTGGGGTGGACGACCCGCCTGACCTTCCTCAAGCACGTCAGGGCCGGCACCACCATCGGCTACGGGCGCACGTGGACGGCGCCGGAGGACAGCTGGATCGGGACGATCGCCGTGGGCTACGGGGACGGGTTCTCCAGGCTCAACAGCAACCGGGGCGTCGTCTTGGTCGCAGGGCGCATGGTGCCGGTCGTCGGTCGGGTCTGCATGGACCAGACCATGATCAACTTCGGCCCCGACCGTCCCGACGTGGGGGTGGGCGAGCCGGTCGTGATCATCGGACGAAGCGGTGACCTCGTACGCACCGCCGACGAGGTCGCAGACCTGATGGGAACCATCAGCTACGAGGTGCTCTGTCTGGTGGGTGAGCGGGTTCCCCGGGTGGTGACCGCGAGTGGGCAAGAATGAAGCCATGTCGAATGACCCGAGCAAGCAGTGGAGCTCCGCCAACCCCCCGCACCAGCCGTGGGAGGACACGGGCTGGCAGCCGCCCGTGAGCCAGGGCTGGCAGGCGGGACCCTCCGACGCGAACGCCCAGCAGGGCCCGAGCGACCCATGGGCCTCGCCCCAGGGTCACGCGACCCCCTACGCGCAGCCGGGCCCCTACTCCCAGCCCACTCCCCAGGGGCAGCCGATGCCGTACCCCCAGCCCGGACAGGGTCAGCCGATGGCCGGCCCCCAGTCCGCGGGTCAGTCCCCGCAGACCGGCCCGGGTGCCCCCTGGATGCAGACCGGCGGGTGGTCCCAGAACCAGCCCGGCCAGACGGTGCAGCAGCACACCATCGCGAAGAAGAAGCTCGACCTGGGTGGCTTCCTGCGCAGCCTGTTCGACCTGGGGACCGAGCGGACGAGCGCCCCGACCATCGTCCCGGTGCTCCAGGCGCTCTCGCTGGCCCTGGCCGGGCTGGCCTGGGTTGGTTCGTTCCTGTTCTTCTTCGTCACCGGCGCCAACTCCTACGGTGGCGCCGCCTCCGGTGCCATGACGCTGGGGTTCCTGATGCTGGTGCTCGGCTGGATCCCGGCGCTGTTCTTCGTCGGGATGGTCCGGGTCGGGCTCGAGGCCATGCTGGCACTGGTGCGGTCGTCCGAGGACGTGCGGGTGCTGCGCAAGGCCTCCGCCGGCGAGGACGACGCAACCGCGGACGAGACCCTCAACGAGAGTGGCCAGGCCCGCTAGCCCGGGCTGCCCTCAGTAGAGCAGGGCCAACTGCGGATCGTTGAGGATGCCGGCCACCTCGGCCAGGAACCGTGACCCCTGCTCGCCGTCGATCAGCTTGTGGTCGAAGGTGATCGAGACGGTGGTCACCCACCGCGGCTCGATCCGCTCGTCGGCTCCGCTGCCGACGACCCAGGGGCGGCGTTCGATCGATCCCATGCACAGGATGGCCGACTCGTCCCGATTGATGATCGGAGTGCCCGAGT
Source organism: Aestuariimicrobium sp. T2.26MG-19.2B (assembly GCF_950101875.1). Classification (NCBI taxonomy): domain Bacteria; kingdom Bacillati; phylum Actinomycetota; class Actinomycetes; order Propionibacteriales; family Propionibacteriaceae; genus Aestuariimicrobium; species Aestuariimicrobium sp. T2.26MG-19.2B. The sequence continues at coordinate 925,478 of NZ_CATNLW010000001.1, forward strand.
CGATGCCGAAGACGCCCACATTGGTGATCGTGAAGGTGCCGCCTGAATAGTCGGCCGGTTGCAGTCGTCCCTCCTTGGCGACCTGCACGAGCGAGTTGATCGACTCACACAGTTCGAGCAGGCTCATGCGCGAGGCGCCCTTGATGTTGGGCACCATCAGTCCGCGGGGGGTGGCGGCCGCGATGCCGAGGTTGACGTCGTCGTGGAGGACGATCTCGTTCGTCTCGGCGTCGTACGACGAGTTGATGATCGGTGTGTTGGCCATCGCCAGGCACACCGCCTTGGCATAGACCAGCAGCGGCGAGACGCGCAGGTGGGCGAAGTCACGCCGCGAACGCAGCCGCTCGACCATCTGCATGGTCGCCGTCACGTCGACGGTGATCCACTCGGTCACGTGCACGTGGTTGACGATCGACTCGGCCACCGCCTCGGCCGTCACCTTGCGGACGCCCTTGAACGGCACCCGCTTCTCGCCGCCACGCAGCCGGGGGCCGCTGCCGCCATGGGTGGACGAGGTCTGGGGGTCCTGCACGTGGGGTTCGCCGGGCTCGCCGACCCAGGAATTGCGGGGACGCTGCGCCTCCTGCTGCCACAACTGCTGCAGGGCAGCCGCCGCCTCGACGTCGCCGCGGGTGATCACCCCGCCGGGTCCCGTTCCGGTCACCGTCGACAGGTCGACCCCGAGGGTCTTGGCGTACTTGCGCACCGGGGGCTTGGCCAGGATCGGCCCGTCGACGCCCACCAGCACCATGTCGGTGCCGTGGGGTGCCTCACCGGGTTCGGGCAGGGGGTCTCCGTGGGCCTCGGCGGTGATGGTGTGGGGCGGGGTGACATCGTCGGCCCGACGCGAGGGCACCGCCTGTCGGTAGGAGTCCGCCAACTGTTGCCCGGCGGAGGGTTCCTCGGCCGAGGACGCACGTCGACGGCGACGCTGCCCGGAGTCACCCTTGGGGCCGTACCCGACCAGCATCGGACCGGGAGCGGCATCGTCCTGCACGTCACCGGCGACGGAATCCTGGTCCCCCGAGTCCTGGGTCACCGCGTCCTGAGTGGTCGGACGACCCGGTGCGGCGGGCGCCGGGGCCGGGGCGTCGTCCACCCCGTCGTCGATGGTGATGATGGGGGTGCCGACCTCGACGGTCTGTCCCTCCTCGACCAGCAGGGCCGTGACGGTGCCGGCGTAGGGGCTGGGGAGTTCGACCAGAGACTTCGAGGTCTCGATCTCGAGCAGGATGTCGTTGATCTTGACCTGGTCGCCCACCTTGACGTGCCAGGTGATGATCTCGGCCTCGACCAGGCCCTCACCGGGATCGGGGAGCTTGAACTGCTTCATCGCTGACTCCTTGGTACTGCTGACTTGTCGGGTGGCGCGTCTCAGTGGCTGAGGGACTCATCGACCGCGTCGAGCAAGCGGTCGAGGTTGGGCAGGTAGTCCTCCTCGACCCGACTCATCGGGTAGGGGGTGTCGAACCCGGTCACACGCAACACCGGCGATTCCATCACGTAGAAGAGTTCCTCGTGCAGCCGGGCGACCACCTCGGCGCCGATCCCACCGCTGCGCTGGGCCTCGTGCACGACGATGGCCCGCTTGGTGCGGCGCACGGAGTCGAAGACGGTCACCCAGTCGATGGGCGACACCGACCGCAGGTCGACGACCTCGAGTTCCTGGCCCTCGTCGGCCGCGATGGCAGCCGCGTCGAGGCAGGTCTTGACCATCGGCCCGTAGGTGAACAGCGTCACGGCACGTCCTGGACGAACGACCCGCGCCTGGTGCAACGGCATCGGGGTCGAGGTCTCGTCGACCTCGCCCTTCTGGTGGTAGCGACGCTTGGGTTCGAGGAAGATGACCGGGTCATTGCTGGCCACGGCCTGCTGGATCATCCAGTACCCGTCGTTGGCGTTGGCGGGGGTGACCACCTTCAGGCCCGGGGTGTGGACGAAGTAGGCCTCAGGCGACTCGGAGTGGTGCTCGATACCGCCGATGCCGCCGCCGTAGGGAATCCGGATCACCATCGGCATCGGGTGCTGGCCGTGGGTGCGGAAGTGCATCTTGGCGACCTGGGTGACGATCTGGTCGAACGCCGGGAAGACGAACCCGTCGAACTGGATCTCGACCACCGGACGGTAACCGCGCAGAGCCAACCCCACGGCAGTACCGACGATGCCCGACTCGGCCAGCGGCGAGTCGATCACCCGGTCCTCGCCGAAGTCCTTCTGCAGCCCCTCGGTGATGCGGAACACCCCGCCGAGCTTGCCGATGTCCTCCCCGGCGAGCAGCACCTTCGGGTCGGCGTCCAGGGCGCGGCGCAGACCTGCGTTGAGTGCCTTCGCGAGCGTCATGGTGGCGGCCATCACTTGCCTCCTTCGAAGCTCGACACCCACGCCACGTGCTCGGCCCGTTGGGCCACCAGCGGTGGGGTGATGTCGGCGTAGGTCTGGGCGAAGATCTGCTCCAGGTCGGGATTGGTGAGCCCGTGACAGGCGGCCCGCACGCTGGCACCGAACTCGTCCGCCTCCTGCTCCAGCGCGTGCAGCCAGTCGTCGTCGATCAGCCCGTTACGGGTCAGGTGGACCCTCAGGCGCTCGATCGGGTCCTTCAGCCGCCAGTGCTCGGTCTCCTCGGCGAGGCGGTACTTCGACGGGTCGTCCGAGGTGGTGTGGGCGCCCATGCGATACGTGAAGGCCTCGATGAAGGCCGGCCCCTGCCCCTGCCTGGCCCGCTCCATGGCCCAGGCCGTCACCGCGTTCACGGCGAGCACGTCGTTGCCGTCGACCCGGATGCCGGGGAAGCCGAAACCCTGAGCACGCTGGTAGAGCGGGATGCGGGTCTGGCGGGAGATCGGCTCCGAGATCGCCCACTGGTTGTTCTGGCAGAAGAAGACCACGGGTGAGTTGTAGCTCGCGGCGAACACGTAGGCCTCGTTGACGTCACCCTGGCTCGAGGCACCGTCGCCGTGGAACGCGAGCACGGCCCCGTTGTGGTCGGGGTCGGGGTTTCCCACCATGCCGTCGAGTTGCATGCCCATCGCGTAGCCGGTGGCGTGCAGGGTCTGCGACCCGATCACGATGCCGTACTGGAAGAAGCCGGTGCCCTTGGTGTCCCAGACACCCATCGTGGTGCCGCGCCACAACGCCAACATGTCAGCCGGGTCGACCCCGCGGTGCAACGCGACGGCGTGCTCACGGTAGGTGGGGAAGATGTAGTCGCGGTCGTTCAACGCGTGCGAGGCACCCACCTGGGCCGCCTCCTGTCCTTGCAGCGGGGGCCACAGGCCCAGCTCGCCGTGGCGTTGCAGCGCGGTGCCCTCGAGGTCGTAGCGGCGAGCGATGACCATGTCCCGATACATGCGCCGCAGGTCGTCCTCGGTGCCGTGCCACGAGAAGTCGGGGTGTTCCACCCGTTCACCCTCGGGAGTGAGCAGCTGCACCATGTCACTGGGGTCTCGTTCGAGTCCTCGGGAGTGGTGATCCGCACCCAGTTGGGACATGTCCCATCCTTCCGACAAGTCAGTCACGCCGTGATCAGCTGGTTACCTACGCTAGCGTAGGTAATTGCCCGGGGAGTGTCGGGAAGTCACCAATCCAGCCGATCCTGATTGTGGTGATCCAACAATGCCTGACAGTGCGTCCCTGAGCGTGCGATTCGGCTCCGACGTGGGATGATATGCGCGTGTCCGAAGCTGTCTCCCCCATCAGAGTCGCCCTGGTCAACGACTACCCGCTGGTCGTCGAAGGGCTCCGCGCCATGCTCGCCCCCTTCCAGTCGAGGGTGAACGTCGTCGAAATGGTGATCCAGGACACGGAGGTGTCCCCCGATGTCGACGTGGCCCTCTACGACAGCTTCGGACGAGACCTGTCCGGACTGCGGACGGCGGCCGAGGTGGCCCACGACAACCGCGGGGTCCGTGCCGTCCTCTACACCTGGAAGGCCGACCCCGGCCTGGTCAGCAAGGCACTCGACTCGGGTGTGCGCGGAGTGATCTCGAAGACCATCAGCGGCGAGGCGCTGGTCGAGGCGATCGAGGCCGTGCACGCCGGCGAGACCGTCGTCAGTGACCCGGAGGTCTTCGCCCAGGGCCCCGATGACGAGTTGCCGGCCGACCCGGCTCGGTGGCCGGGCGCCGATGCGGGCCTGACCCAGCGCGAGGCCGAGATGATCGCGCTGATCACCCAGGGGCACACGAACGCCGACATCGCGCGATCGGTGTTCCTCAGCCCCAACTCGGTGAAGTCCTACATCCGCTCCGCCTACCGCAAGATCGGCGTCGTCCGCCGCTCACAGGCGGTGGCGTGGGGGATGGAGCACGGCATGGTGCCCAACCGCACCCAGCGCCACTACCGGCCCGCCGGCCCGGCGGGCGACTGACCCGGACGCCGGGTCGAGCCACCCCGGCCTGCCACCGCACCGACACGGCCGACTAGAGTTCCGAGGGTGCACCCCTCCCCCGAAGCCGTCGACCTGTCCACGCCGAGCTCGCGTCCTCGGGTGGTGATCGTCGGCGGAGGTCTGACCGGGCTGGTGGCCGCCCGCCAACTCGCCGCCACCTGTCAGGTGACCGTGCTCGAGGCGTCCGACCGGGTGGGCGGGCAGCTCGAGGCGATCGAGGCACCCCGCCGTGGTGGCGGCACCGTCAGGGTCGACGTCGGCGCCGAATCGATGCACCTGGGGGCACCACACGTGGCTGCACTCGTGCGTGAACTGGGTCTGGCCGACGAGGTCGTCGGTGCTCGTCCGGGCACCTCGGCCCTGTTGAGCCGCGGACGACTCGTCCCGCTGCCCGCCGGTGTCGGACCGGCAGGACCCACCCAGGTCTGGCCCGTGGTGAAGTCAGGCGTGATGTCGACCCGCGGTCTGCTTCGAGCCGGTCTGGAACCGATCAAGGCGCGGCGTCGCATCACCGGCAACATCTCGGTCGGTGCCTTCATCGGCCACCGCTTCGGGGTCGAGGTCGTCGAGCGCTTCGTCGAACCACTCCTTGGCAATCTGCACTCGGGCAACGTGCACGGGCTGGGTGTGGCAGAGACGGCACCCCAGTTGGTGCCGGTGGTGACCCAGGGACGATCGCTGCTGCTGCAGGCGCTGCGGACGTCCTGGCGGAAGCGTTCCCGGCTGCGGGGACCGCATGCGGGTGCGGCCGGCGATCGGCCCACGGCTTCGGCGCTGCCCCTGTTCGCGTCCCTGCCGGGCGGGCTGACCACGCTGGTGGACGCGCTCGTCTCGGGGGCTGGGTTCACGGTACGGACCAACACCCCCGCCACCGCCCTCGAGCGGGACGGGGACGGTTGGCTCGTCCGCTCGGGGGACGAGGTGTTCCCCGCCGACCAGGTCGTGCTGGCCACCCCTGCTGGCGTGACCCATGACCTGACCAGGACCCTGTGCCGCGAGGTGGGGCTGGCGATGGCCTGGGTGCGACGGGCCTCCGTTGCCACCGTCGTGCTGGGCTATGACCGCGCCGACGCGGCGACCAATGACGTGTTGACGCGGTACAACGGCCTCATGCTGAGCCCCGCCCAGACGATCACGGCGAAGGCCATGACCAACCTCGGCCGCAAGTGGCCGACCCTCGACGAGGCCGAGCACCACCTGGTCAGGGTCTCGGTCGGACGATCGACCCACCAGCTCGCCACCTCACTCTCGGACGAGGAACTGGTCGCCCGGTGCACCAGCGAACTGGCCGCCCTCACAGGTCTGACGGCACATCCCTCGTTCTCGGCGGTGGTGCGCTACCCGCAGGGCATGCCTCAGCTCGGCCCCGGACACCTGGGACGCATCGCCCGGGCGCGTGCCTCGCTGGCCGACGCCGCCCCGGGCGTGCACCTGGCCGGATCGGCGGTCGACGGTCTCGGGATCGGCTCGACGGTGAAGGCCGGTCGAGCGGTCGCCGACGAGGTCCTCGCGTTTGCAAGGATGACGGCATGATCGTCTTCGACCTCGGCGGGGTGTTGGCCGAACCCGACCACAAGGAACTCGACACCGCCCAGCTGCTCGGTGTCGAGGTCGAGGCGCTGATCGGGCCGTACTGGGCGCACCGGCAGGCCTACGACGAGGGCTCGGGCAACCTGGAGTACTGGACGCGGGTGGGCGCCGCCCTCGGGGTGGAGGTCTCGCCCGAGCTGGCTGACCGGCTCGGCACCGCTGACTCCGACGCTTGGGCCCGGATCCGCCCCAGTGCCCGCCAGATCCTGGCCGACCTGCACGCCGCCGGCGTGCCCACGGCGATCCTGTCGAACGCCCCCGTCGACATGTACGAGGCGATCGACCGCGCCGAGTGGCGCGACCTGGTGGGCCCGCTGTTCGTCTCGGGAGTGCTCGGGGTCGCCAAGCCCGAGCTCGAGATCTTCGCCCACGTGGCCCGCACCCTCGACCTCGACCCGGGTGACCTGTGGTTCATCGACGACAAGCTGCTCAACGTGCACGGTGCCATCGCCTCGGGTTGGCACGCCCACCATTGGACCTCGGACGACGACACCCGAGCCTGGCTCGAGGCGATCGGCGCGCTGCCCCGGAGCTGAGTGCGGTCGTCCCTTCGCCCGCGCCACCCTCCGCCGCAAACTCTCACCGTTGGGACGAACTCGCGCGTCCTGACGCAGCAGTTTGACCAGAGGGCGAGAGTCTGCGCTGGGGCCGGCGCTTGGGCTGGCGCTCTCGGGGAGGGACGGGCGATGGCTCACCCGGGTGACAGCACGTGAACAGTTCGTGAAACCTCGTCACGAGGGCTGCCCGTGCGACACCGTGGGCTGATTGGGTGGGAGCGGCCAATGTCTGGCCGCTCGGGGCGCACGGTCGCCCGTTCAGCTCACTTCCTGGAGACAACATGGTTGACAGTGCCCGCGCACGTCGGCTCGCCGTGGGAGGTCTGGCCTCGGCCATTCTGCTCTCGACGGCCAGCCTGACGGCCACCGCAGCACCGCAGCAGCCGCAGGGGCCCCTCGCCCCGGCCGCCACCTGCACGCCCAACGACACCATCTCGGTGTTCGACTTCAACGACTTCCACGGACGCGTCAACGCGGCCGCAGCGCTGTTCACGCCCGTCGAGAAGGCGCGCGTCGCCCAGGGCAGCGACCACGTGCTGCTGCTCAGTGCCGGCGACAACATCGGTGGCTCCACCTTCGTCTCGGCCTCGCAGGACGACCAGCCCACCCTCGACATCCTGAAGGCGGCCAAGGTCGAGGCCGCCGCCGCCGGCAACCACGAGTTCGACAAGGGTTGGTCCGACCTCAGGGACCGCGTCGTCCCCGACGTCGCGTCCGTCTTCCCCTACCTGGCCGCGAATGTGGTCGACGGCACCGGCGCCGTGCCCGCACCGCTGAAGGCATACACGACGGTCACCAAGGGTGGTCTCACCATCGGCATCGTGGGCGCGGTCACCGGCGACCTGCCATCGCTGGTCTCACCCGACGGACTGACCGGGCTGACCATCGAGGAGCCGGTGGCCGCCGCCAACAAGGTTGCCGACCAGCTCAAGGACGGCGACCCGAACAACGGCGAGGCCGACATCGTCATCATGGCCTTCCACGAGGGGGCCGCCGACGGCACCACCACCGCGGCCGCGAATGCCGCCGCCTCCCCCAACAACTTCGGGCCGATCTACCAGGGGGTGACGCCCAAGGCCGACATCGTGCTCAACGCCCACACCCACCAGACCTACCTGTGGACGACCGCCGACGGTCGTCCGCTGGCCCAGGCCGGTTCGTACGGCGAGAAGTTGCTGCAGCTCGACCTCAAGGTCGACACCACCACCAACACCCTGTGCAGCAGCGTCCCGACAATGATCGACGCCACCAAGGTGACCGCCGACACCAGCCTTCCGGCGATCGCCACGATCAAGCAGATCAACGACGACGCGGCCACCAAGGCCTCCCAGATCGGCTCGGTTCAGATCGGCAACGCCTCGGCAGCGGTCACCCGTGGCTACGGCTCCGACGGCAGCGCGGGCGCCCGCAACAACGAGGGCGCCCTGAACAACCTGGTCGCCCAGATGTTCGCGGAAACCCTGGGCAAGGGCGATCCGACCTTCATCGGCATCCAGAACCCCGGGGGAACCCGCGCCGACCTCAATGCGGGTCCGATCACCTACGAGGAGGCCGCCCTCGTCCTCCCCTTCGCCAACACCCTGATGACCACCAAGCTCTCCGGCGCCGAGATCAAGAAGGTGCTCGAGGAGCAGTGGCAACGAGACGCCAACGGCAACGTGCCCAGTCGTCCCTACCTGCAACTCGGCCTGTCGACGAACGTCACCTACACCTACGACGAGACCCGCCCCGAGGGTGACCGCATCACCGGCATCTTCGTGAACGGAGCCCCGATCAACCCGGCAGCCACCTACACGGTCGGCTCCGGATCGTTCCTGGTCGCGGGCGGCGACAACTTCCGCACCATGGCCGCCCACCCCGACACCCGCACCGACTCGGGCCGGATCGACCTCGAGGCCTGGGTGAACTGGCTCAAGTCGAAGGGCACCATCTCGCCCAGCTTCGCCAAGCAGGCCGTCTCGGTGACCGACGCCCCCACCAGCCTGACCGCTGGTACCGCCGCGACCCTGACCGTGGGTGTGCCGAAGACCGATGGTGTCGACCCCGACACGCTCGACTTCATGACCCCGGGCGCCGTCGCCAACACCACGCTGGACGTCTGGTTCGCCAAGGACGACCGGCAGGTGAAGGTCGGCACCGCCACCGTGACCGACGGCAAGGCCACCGTGTCGATCACGGTGCCCAAGAACGCCGGGTACACCTCGGGAACCGGCGAGTTGCGGCTCGTCTCGTCCGCCACGGGGACGAAGGCTCGTCTCAGCGTCGCCCTGACCGTGCCGAGCCCGGCCGGGTTCCCCGCCTCCGGTGTCTACGGCGACGTGACCGGTGACGGTCAGGCCGATCTGTGGCAGCTGCAGGCCGACGGCAGCCTCGCCCTCTGGGAGGGGTCGAGCTTCTCGTTCAGCCGTGTCGGTGACAGTGTCGGGTCGATCGCCGGTGCCACGGCCGTGGTGAAGATCGCAGACGTGAACGGTGACCGTCGTCCCGACGCCATCGTGCGTCACGCCGACAACACCATGTGGCTGCACACCGGCAACGCCAAGGGTGGGCTCGACCAGCAGGTGCAGGTCGGACGCGGCTTCGGTGCCATCTCGCAGATGTTCGCGATCCAGGGCCTGGGCGGTTCGTCCAGCCAGTACCTGGTGGGTCGTCATGTCGACGGCACGCTCTACCGCTTCCTGATCACCGCGAAGGCGCTGACCGGCACCACCAAGATGGGTCAGAACTGGAACGGCATGGAGCACGTCTTCACCGTCGGCGACTTCAGCGGCGACGGACTGCCTGACGTGCTGGCCGTGCGCAAGGGCGACTACGCGCTGTTCCTGTACACCTCCGGCAAGACCGGGCAGCTGAGCCTGAACCGTCAGGTCGGGCAGCACTGGAACGGGTTCACCCATGCCCTGTCGGCTGGCGACGTGAACGGCGACGGTCGCCTCGACCTGCTCGGCGTCAACGGCTCCGGTGAGCTGTACAGCTACACCAACACCGGCCACACCTCCTGGGGTCCGGCCGTCAAGGTCGCGACTGGCTTCAACGCCACCGACGAACTGGCCTGATCCGAGCACCAGCACCACCGGGTCCACGACCCCCGGACGAGACCATCGTCCGGGGGTCGTGCCGTGTCCCCCGGAGCCCGCCGACGATAGATTGCGGCCATGAACGCGTCCGTGCTCGTGGCCGTGGTGCTCAGCGGGGTGCTGGCGCTCAGCGGCGTCGCCAAGCTGCGTGACCGAGGGGCGACGCTGTCGTCGATCCGGATGCTTCGCCTGCCCCAATTCCTGGCGGCCGGCTGGTTCACGGCGGCTCTGCCGATCGGCGAACTGGTGCTGGCGGCGCTGGTGCTGGTCACTCCCCGCCCGCTGGCCGTGGTGCCCGCCGTTGCCGTGGCGGTGCTGTTCGTCTGCTATCTGGCCGTGATCGGCCGCGCCCTGACCTTCCCCGTGCGGCCGACCTGCGGGTGCTTCGGACGCATCGGTGACCAGCGGGTCTCGGCCAAGACCCTCGTGCGGAACCTGTTGCTGGTGGTGCTGGCCGGCTGGCTGGTGGTCGCCACGGCGCGCGGCTTCTGGGTGCCGGGTGCACTGGGTTCGTTGAATCGGGACGAGGGGTGGTGGCTGCTCGCTGCCCTCCTCGGCGCGGCAGTGCTCGTGCTGGTCACCCTGCCTGCTCCTGGAGGTGAGGAGCGGGACGAGGACCGGGCTCGGGAGCGCGGGCGCGTGCGAGGGCGGGCAGGGGCTGACCCGTGGGACCTCCCCCCGACCGGTGGGGTGGACGAGGGACCGCTCCCCCACCTGGGCACCACGTTCCCGCCGGCGACCCTGCTGACCCACGACGGTCGTCCGCGTTCGCTGGCCGACCTGACCCGCGAATCTGCGGTGCTCCTGCTGGGCATGGACTGCACCTGCGCGTCGGTGGCCGAGGTGGCTGTGCTGTTGCCCGAGTGGCGGCAGCGGCTCGCTCCGCTGCGGATCATGGTGTTCACGCCGACCGAACCGGTGCTGCTGAGGCGTGCCTTCGACCTGCCGCCCGATGACCTGTTGCTCGACCACCAGCGCCAGTTGTGGTCGCAGTTGAACCTGGTGCGTGGACTGCCCGGGGCGGTGTTGCTCGGGACAGACGGCAGGCTGGCTGCCGGTCCGGTGAGCGGATCCGGAGAGGTGGTCGTGGGGGGGGAGGGGAGGGTGGCGCCGAGAGNGGTCGGGTGAGCGGATGGGTTGTGGTGGTCGTGCTGGTCGACGGTATCGTCGACCAGCTCGACCGAACTCAGGCCAGCGACTCCACCCAGGCCTGATGCAGGGCCGCGTAGCGACCGCCCGAGGTGTCGGTCAGTTGCTCGGGTGAGCCGTCCTCGAGCACCCGTCCGTGTTCGAGGACGAGCACCCGGTCGGCGATCTCGACCGTCGACAGGCGGTGGGCGATGATGATCGCGGTGCGGTCGGCGAGGATCGTCTGCAGTGCCTGCTGCACCAGCCGCTCCGAGGGGATGTCGAGCGAACTGGTCGCCTCGTCGAGGATCAGCACCGCGGGATCGGCCAGGAAGGCCCGTGCGAACGCCACCAGCTGGCGCTGGCCGGCCGACAGTCGTCCGCCTCGCTTCTCGACATCGGTGTCATAGCCCTTCGGCATGGCCGTGATGAATCCGTGCGCACCCACCGCCTTGGCGGCCTCGACCACCTGCTCGCGGGTGGCCTCGGGCCGTCCGAACCCGATGTTGTCGGCGATGGTGCCGTCGAACATGAAGTTCTCCTGGGTGACCATCGTCACCGCCCTGCGCAGGTCACGGTCTCCCAGCTCACGCAGGTCGACACCGTCGAGGCGCACCCGACCGCCGGTCGGGTCGTAGAACCGGCTGACCAGCTTCGCGATGGTCGTCTTGCCGGCGCCGGTGGTGCCGACCAGGGCGATCGTCTGGCCTGCGGGAACGTGCAGGTCGAGGTCGGGGATGACCGGCACTCCCTCGACGTAGTGGAAGGCCACGTGGTCGAGGTCGAGCTCACCCCGGGCCGCCGCCAGGGCGGTGGGATGCTGGGGTTCGCGCACCCGGGGCTGCTCGTCGAGCACCCCCGACAACTTCTCCAGCGCCGAGTTCGCCGACTGGAAGGTGTTGTAGAACTGGCTGATCTCCTGCATGGGTTCGAAGAACTGGCGCAGGTACAGCAGGAAGGCCGCCAGCACACCGACGGTCATCTCGCCGTGCATGACGAAGTAGCCACCCACCAGCAGCACCACCCCGACGGCCACGTTGCCGATCAGCCGGATGCCCGGCATGAAGATGGCGACATTGCGGAAGGCGTCGGTGTTGACCTTGCGGTAGCGGTCGCTGAGCTGGGTGAACAGTTGCTGGTTGCGGGGCTCGCGGCGGTAGGCCTGAACGGCCTTGATGCCGGTCATCGACTCGACGAACTGCACGATGGTCATCGCAGACGCCTCGCGGACGAACCGGTAGGTGCGCCGGCTGGCGACCGAGAACCAGCGCACCAGCACCGAGACGAACACCAGGCTGGTCAGGCAGATCAGGCCCAGCTTCCAGTCGAGCACCAGCAGCATGATCGAGACGCCGATCATGGTCAGCACGGCCGTGACCAGACCGTCGAAGCCGCCGGCCAGCAGTTCGGCGATGGCATCCATGTCTGAGGTCATACGGCTCACCGCTCGACCCGAGGTGTACTTGTCGTGGAAGCCGACGTCGAGCTTCTGGAAGTGCCGGAAGACGCGGCGGCGCAGCTCGAGCAGCATGTTCTGGCCGAAGCGGCCCGACAGCCGCAGGAAGATGATGCGGCTGGCGGCCTGCAACAGTACGGCCACGCCCATGGCGACCAGCACCTCGATCAGCACGGTGGCCGATCCCTCGTGCATCAGCGGCGGCACTCCGCGGTCGATGCCGCGGCTGACCAGCCACGGGGACGACAGACGGGCCACGTTCTCGACCAGCACCGCCACCACCAGCAGCGGCAGGAACTTCACATAGGGACGCATCAGGTCCCACAGCAGGGCCCTGGCCGACTCCTGGATCTTGAGGGACCGACGCCCAGGGGTGTCGCGGGGGTCGTCGGACGCCTCGTCCATCACCCCGCGCCAGTCGAAGTCGGTGTCGTGGTCGAGTTCCTGGTTGAGGTCGAGGGCCCGGTCGCGCCCGTCGGTGCGGTCACGCCCGTCGCTCCGGTCACGGCGGTCGCGCTGCTTGCGTTGTTGTTGGGTGTCAGTCATCGGACGACCTCGGGCTGGGGGTGGGCACGTTCGTATTCGTCGAGACGGGTCTCGGTGTCGAACTCCGCCGACAGCAGTTCCCGGTACTCAGGGGTGGTGGCCAGCAGTTCGGAGTGGGTGCCGACGTGGGTGATGGTCCCGTCCTGCAGGAGCGCCACCCGATCGGCCAGCAGCACCGTCGAGGCGCGATGGGCGACCACGATCCCGGTGACACCGACCAGCACCCGCTTCAGCGCCTCCTCGACCAGCGCCTCGGTGTGGATGTCGAGCGCCGAGAGGGTGTCGTCGAGCACCAGCACGGTGGGTCGCACGAGCACCGCCCGGGCCAGCGCCAGTCGCTGCCGTTGGCCGCCGGACAGGCTCATGCCCTGCTCGCCGATGCGGGTGTCGAGCCCCCAGGGCAGGTCGTGGACGAAGCCGGCCTGGGCCACCTCGATGGCCTCGGCGATCTCGTCGTCGGTGGCCTCGGGGCGTCCGAGGGTGAGGTTCTCCCTCACCGACATCGAGAACAGGGTGGGGTCCTCGAAGGCGGTCGCGACCAGACGGCGCAGGTTCGCCACCTTGAGGTCACGAAGGTCGTGGCCATCGAGGGTGATCCGACCGCCGGTGACATCGGCCAGTCGTGGGACGAGCGCCGTCAGGGTCGACTTGCCCGATCCGGTGCCACCCACCACGGCGATGGTCTCGCCGGGGTGGATGGTCAGGTTCAGGTCGTGCAACACGTCCTCGTCGGAGTCGGGGAAGCGGTAGTCGACATGTTCGAAGACGAGTGCACCGCGGGGCTCGGTCACCTCGTCCGGGCCGTCCGAGATGGTCTCGGGGGCGTCGAAGACCTCACAGATGCGGTCGGCAGCGGTCATGGCGTCCTGGGTCATCGACAGCAGGAAGCCGAGGGCTGCGATCGGCCAAATGAGCGACAGCATCAGCGTGATGAACGCGACCAGGGTGCCCAGGGTGAGGTGGCCACCGGCGGCGGCCATCGCCCCGATGCCGAGCACGATGATCAGGGTGATGGTGGGAACCACCTCGAGGAAGGTCCAGAAGCGCGAGGTGTTCTCGACCCGCCGCAGGTTGGTCTCGAGCAGGGCGCGGGCGCGCTCGTCGAAGCGGCGGTAGACGTGAGCTGTGCGGCCGAAGGCCTTGATGACGCGCAGTCCCTGGATCGATTCCTCGACCGAACTGGCGACGTCACCGGTCTGGTCCTGGATGCGGCGGGAGAGCTTCGTGTAGACCCGCTCGTTGACCAGGCACAGCCAGACGATCGGGATCACCGAGATCAGCACCACGGTGCCCATCGGCCAGTACATGCGCAGCAACAGCGCGGTGACCACGGCGATCTGCACGATGTTGACGATCAGGAACGTGAACCCGAAGCTCATGAACCGGCGAACCGTCGACAGGTCGCTCATCATGCGGCTGAGCAACTGTCCGGACTGCCAGCGGGAGTGGAAGCTCATCGGAAGGCGCTGCAGCTTGGCGTAGAAGTCGAGGCGAACCCCGGTCTCCATCGACAGGGTGGTGGCGCCGGTGACCCAGCGTCGTCCCAACTGCATGAGCGCCTCGATCACACCGACGAACAGCGCGATCGACCCGAGCACCCACAGACCGGTGCGGTCACCGGTGGCGATCGGACCGTCGATCATGCGGCGAGTGATCAGCGGGGTGACGACCGACAGCAGCACGGTCGCGACGGCGAGGGCGATCATCGCCCAGAAGCGGAAGGAGTAGGGGCCGATGTAGCTGCGCATGCGCCACAGGGCGGCGAGGCCCGAGACCTGCTTGGGCCACGGCTTGGCGGTCGGCGGTGCGAGGAAGGCGGGACGCGTGAGGGCGTCCGCGTAGTGACGGCGAATGTGCGGGGCAACGCTGGCCAGGGCCTCGTCGGCCTGGTGGTCGACTGATGCGTCGGGCGCGCTGGTGGGGGTGTCGGAGCGGGGTGTGGACGGTGCGTATGAACTCACAGCGGTGGCAACGTTCGTGTGTGCGTGGGGCAGGAAGGAGACGCGGGCGACATCCTTGCAACGTGGTAAACCCAAGGCAGGACGCAGGCGCTCCAACCAGCCTAGGCACGCCCGTGGGGGCTTGTCCATTGATTAGCCCGACTAACCATCTTTGTGGTCGGACGATCGCTCACCGCGTAATTCGGGGGCTTGCGCGGCGTGGTGACTGGGGCTCGCGGCGGCTGGCGTGAGGCGGGTGCGCCCTCAGGTCAGGGTGGCCACCATGACGGCCTTGGCCGTGTGCATCCGGTTCTCGGCCTGGTCGAACGCGACCGTGGCCTCGGACTCGAAGACCTCGTTCGAGACCTCGACCCCGTCCAGCCCGTACTGGGCGTGGATCTGCTCGCCGATCGTGGTCAGGCGGTCGTGGTAGGCGGGCAGGCAGTGCATGAACTTGGCCGAGGGATTGCCGGTGGCAGCCATCAGCGAGGCGTTCACCTGGTAGGGCAGCAGCAACTCGATGCGCTCGGCCCACTTCTCCTTCGGCTCGCCCATCGACACCCACACGTCGGTGTAGACGAAGTCGACGCCCTTCACGCCCTCCTCGACCGAATCGGTGACGGTCACTCGTCCACCGTTGTCGGCAGCCAGTCGCTGCGCCCGAGCGATCACCTCGGACGAGTTCTGGAGTGCGGCCGGGGCGACCATCCGCACGTCCATGCCCATCATGGCCCCGGAGACGAGCAGTGAGTTGCCGACGTTGTTGCGGGCGTCGCCGACGTAGGCATAGCTGATCTGCTCGAGTGGCTTGTCGGAGTGTTCGAGCATGGTCAACTGGTCGGCCAGCATCTGGGTGGGGTGCCACTCGTCCGTGAGCCCGTTCCAGACGGGGACGCCGGCGTGACGGGCCAGCTCCTCGACCGTGTGCTGGCCGTTGCCGCGGTACTCGATGCCGTCGAACATCCGCCCGAGCACGCGAGCCGTGTCGGCGACCGACTCCTTGTGCCCGATCTGGGATCCGGCGGGGTCGAGGTAGGTGACATGGGCGCCCTGGTCATGGGCAGCCACCTCGAACGCGCAGCGGGTACGGGTGGAGGTCTTCTCGAAGATCATGGCGAAGTTCAGACCCTCGAGGCGCCGCTGCTCGCGGCGCTCGCGCTTGGCCAGCTTCAGTTCCCGGCTGAGCTCCACCAGCGAGCGCCACTCGGTGGGGGTGAAGTCCAGCTCCTTGAGGAAGTGCCGTCCGGTCAGGTTCGTCATGGGCTCACGCTACGGGGTCGGGTCCTGAACGCCCCGGCGGCTCCGCATCTCGAACAGCCCATCGTCCGCAGCCTGAGCCGCACGAGACCTCCCATGCCCCCGAACCGATCTGGCCGCCCCGCTCCCCCGGACGACGCGATGACATGTGGATGAACTGTTCCCCCGATGGCCCCGCGCACCACCCCGGCGGCGTTAGCGTCAGCGCGGTTGACCCGTACCCGAGGAATCCTGGAGAACCCATGAACCCCACCCTGAAGCGTCGCCAGTTGCTGGCCGGAGCCGTCGTCGGCGGTGCCGGACTGTTCGCCGGCCCCCTGTCACCCGAGGCCCAGGCTCGTCCGACCGATCCCACAGCCGGAGCAGCGGCCGGCAAGAACGTTCGGCTCACGGTGCTCGGCACCACCGATCTGCACGGCAACGTGCACAACTGGAATTACTTCTCGAACGCCGCCTACTCCGACGGCAAGGGCAACCAGATCGGGGTCGCGAAGTGCGCCACCCTGATCAGGCACCTGCGCGCCGAACGTGGAGCCGACACCTGCATCACCCTCGACGCTGGCGACACCATCCAAGGCACCCCTCTGGCGTACTACTACGCCAAGATCGACCCCATCACCCAGGGGTCGAAGCACCCCATGGCGCTGGCCATGAACGCCATCGGCTACGACGCCGCGGCCATGGGCAACCACGAGTTCAACTACGGGCTCGACACGCTCGCGGCCTTCGCCGACCAGCTCGACCACCCGCTCCTGTGCGGCAACGCCCTGCAGGTGGTCGACGGGCAGAACACCGATCGTCCGGCCTACCCGACCCACACGCTCAAGACGATCAAACTGAAGGGGCAGCAGCCGATCACCGTCGGCCTCGTCGGTCTGGTCACCCCCGGCGTCTCGATCTGGGACAAGAACAATGTCGAGGGCAAGCTGTGGTTCAACGGCATCGTCGAGCAGGCCAAGGTGCTCATCCCGCAGGTGAAGCGCGCCGGCGCCGACGTGGTCATCGTCTCGTGCCATTCCGGCGCTACCACCTCGTCCTCATGGGGTGACGCGCTCCCCTGGCCCGAGAACGCCTCGACCCTGCTCGCCGAGCAGGTGCCAGGCATCGACGCGATCCTGGTGGGCCACGCGCACCTCGAGGTGCCGCAGCGGTTCGTCACCAACCAGACCACCGGACGCCAGGTGCTGCTCTCGGAACCCCTCTACTGGGGCATGCGGGTCAGCGTGATGGACCTCAACCTGACCATGGTCAAGGGCAAGTGGCAGGTGACCTCGTCGTCGGCGACCCTGCTGAACGCGAACACCGTCGACGAGGACCCCGAGGTGGCTGCCGTCATCGAGCCCGCCCACCGCACGGTGCTCGCCTACGTCAACTCGGTGATCGGACGAAGCCTCGCCGACATGACGGGCGCCACCGCCTGCTGGGAGGACTCGGCGGCCGTCGACTTCATCAACTACGTGCAGGCCCAGGCCGTCAAGGCGGGACTGGTGGGCACGGCCGACGAGACGACCCCGGTGCTGTCGATCGCGGCCCCGT
The DNA here is from genome assembly GCF_950101875.1 of Aestuariimicrobium sp. T2.26MG-19.2B. Taxonomy (NCBI): domain Bacteria; kingdom Bacillati; phylum Actinomycetota; class Actinomycetes; order Propionibacteriales; family Propionibacteriaceae; genus Aestuariimicrobium; species Aestuariimicrobium sp. T2.26MG-19.2B. Next base: position 942,952 of record NZ_CATNLW010000001.1, read on the forward strand.
TCTCGCGGACCGCGGTGATCCCCGCGGGGGACGTCACCGTCCGCGACGTCGCCGGGCTCTACATCTACGACAACACCCTGTTCGGGATCGCCATGACGGGGGCGCAGGTGAAGGCGTACCTCGAGAAGTCGGCCAGCTACTTCAAGCAGGTGTCCTCGGCCGGGCCGCTGCCCGCCGCCCAGGTCACCAATGCGGTCACCTCGTCGGCCCCCAATGGGACTCCCGACTACAACTACGACGTGATGGGTGGGCTCGACGCGGCCCTCACCTATGACATCGACCTGTCGGTGCCAGCCGGCGACCGGATCCGCAACCTCGCCTACGACGGCACCCCGGTGGCCGACGAGAAGCGTTTCGTCATCGCCATCAACAACTACCGCCAGTCCGGTGGCGGCAACTTCCCCGGTGTCACCACCGCCGAGGTCGTCTACAACCGCCAGAACGAGATCCGGCAGCTGATCATCGACTGGGTCACCGCCCACCAGGTGATCGACCCGGCCCAGTTCCACCGGGTCGACTGGAAGCTGGTCTGGGGCACCACCCCGATCACGGTCACCGCCTGACAACGAGCGAGACCCGGCCCGGCTGGTCGCCGGCGCCGGGTCTCGTGCGCGCTGTGGGGAGTCTCAGCTGGGGTGGGTCATGTCGATCGGGACGACCCAGGCGTCGAACTCCTCGCCGGTGACGTGACCCGAGGCGAGGGCCGCCTCGCGCAGTGAGGTGCCCTCCTTGTGCGCCTTCTTGGCGATGGCCGCAGCCTTGTCGTAACCGATGTGCCGGTTGAGGGCCGTGACCTGCATCAGGTTGCTGGCGAGATTCGCCTCGATGCGCGCGTGGTTGGGCTCGATGCCGATCGCGCAGTTGTCGGTGAAGGCCTGGCAGGAATCACCCAGCAGCCTGATCGACTCGAGCACGGCGTGGGCCATCACCGGCTTGTAGACGTTCAACTGGAAGTTCCCCTGGCTGCCGGCGAACCCGACGGTCGCGTCGTTGCCGAACACCCGCGTGGCCACCATGGTCAGCGCCTCGCACTGGGTCGGGTTCACCTTGCCCGGCATGATCGAACTGCCCGGCTCGTTCTCGGGGATCGTGATCTCGCCGATGCCGTTGCGGGGACCGGAGGCCAACCAGCGCACGTCGTTGGCGATCTTCATGGCCGCCATGGCCAGCACCCGCAGGGCACCCGAGATGTTGACCAGGGCATCGTGGGCGGACAGCGCTGCGAACAGGTTGGACGCCTGCCGGAACTCATGGCCGGTCAACTCCGAGATGCGGCGCGCGGTGGTCGTCCCGAAATCGGGGTGGGCATTCAGGCCGGTGCCGACTGCGGTGCCACCGATGGCAAGGTCGCCCAGACCCTGCTCGGCGTGGCGCACCTGTTCGAGCGCGAAGTCGAGTTGGGCCACCCAGCCGCCGATCTCCTGACCGAGGGTGATGGGGGTGGCGTCCTGCAGGTGGGTGCGGCCCACCTTGACCACTCCGGCGAACTGCTCGGCCTTGGCCGCCAGCACCTCGCGCAGGCCCTGCACCTGGTTGTAGAGGCGGTCGTGCAACTCGAGCACGATCGCGATGTGCATGGCGGTGGGGAAGGTGTCATTGCTCGACTGGCCACGGTTGACGTGGTCGTTGGGGTGGACGGGCGACTTCGAGCCCAGGTTTCCACCGAGGATCTCGATCGCACGGTTCGAGATGACCTCGTTGGCGTTCATGTTCGACTGGGTGCCGCTGCCGGTCTGGAACACCACCAGTGGGAAGTGGTCGTCGAGCTCGCCGTCCATCACCTCGGTGGCGGCCTGCTCCAGCGCGGCGATCTCGACCCCGCTCAAGGGCAATTGTCCGAGGTCGGCGTTGGCCTGAGCGGCCGCCAACTTCAGCACGCCCAGGGCGCGGATCATCGTCCGCCCCCAGATGAAGGTGTCTCGTCCGATCGGGAAGTTGCCGATGCTTCGTTGGGTCTGGGCCCCCCAATAGCGGTCGGCGGCGACCTCGATCGTCCCCATCGAATCGGACTCGGCACGCACCTGTTCAGTCATGTCCCCCAGCCTAGGCTCAGAGCCCGACGGGCCAAGCAGCGTGGTCGGAGTTACGGGTCTTGACGACGATGCCGGGCTGCGACATCATCGCCCGGCGCTCGTCGCCACCGTCAACGACGTGGGGCTGCTGCAGGTGACGGGCCAGCGCCTCGTCCGACTCCCACTTCTCGACGAAGCCGAGCACGTTCTCGTCATCGACCCCCTCCTGCAGCGCGTACAGCAGGCAGCCCTCCTCCTGCTGGGTGGCGGCGGCCATCACCTCGAGTCGGCGCTTGAGTTCGTCGCGGTGCTCGGGGATGGCGTGGAAGATGCAGAGAACGTTGATCGTCATGGCTCGATTCTTCCGTAGCCCGATGGGCCGTGGTCCGTGGCTCGGGAATCTGGGCAGAACTGGGCTCGGGCGTTCAGGAACGTGCGCTCAGGGACGAGGGCTCAGGGAAGGTTCCGGGACGGTCCGACTGCCGGTCGGTACGGTGACGCGCCTACCGTGGAGCCATGTTCGCGCGCTTCCTCATCAACGTCGTCGCCCTGCTGGCCGCTGTCTGGCTGGTCGGAGGCATCTGGCTCACCGGCGACACCCAGCACCAGGTGATAGCAGTCGCCGTGGTGGCCGTCGTGTTCGGCATCGTGAACGCGCTGATCAAGCCGGTGCTGACCGTGATCTCGCTGCCCTTCCTGATCCTCACCCTGGGGCTGTTCGCCATCGTCATCAACGCGGCCATGCTCAAACTCACCGGCTGGGTCGCCGGCCAGGTGGGACTCGGGTTCCACGTCGGATCGTGGGGGTCGGCCGCGTGGGGTGCGGTGATCGTCGGAGTGGCGAGTTGGCTGGCTGGGTTGGTGTTCAAGGGGAATGGGCACCGTTCGCGGCGCTGACCAGGCGCCTACGGGCAGCTTTGACCTCACGTCCTGAACTGGCGACGAGGGGCGCTGCGCGGGAGCGATCGCGAGACGCCGCGCCAAGGCCCGACACAGGGTGCGTCCGTTCTGTCGCAGCCCCATGGAACCCACGGTCTACTACGTTGGCTCACGAGCAAAGGGGACCTCATGGCCAAGTACTCCGTGACCCAATCAGCGGTGACGCAACTCCTCGCCGACGTGAAGGGTGAGAAGATAGCGATCCCTGAACTGCAGCGTCCCTTCGTCTGGGACAGCGTGAAGGTAAGAGACCTGATGGACTCCCTCTACAAGGGCTATCCGGTTGGCTACCTGATCACGTGGCAGTCGGTCGGGGCAAAGCTCAAGGGCGGACAAATTGCGGCCCACCAGCAGATCCTCATCGACGGGCAACAGCGAATCACCGCACTTCGCGCCGCCGTCGCCGGACTCCCGGTCATCAACAAGCGCTATCAATCCATCCGCATCCACATCGCGTTCAACCCCGTGACCGAGGAGTTCGCAACCCAGACACCTTTCATCGCGAAGAACCCCCAGTGGATTCCCGACATCAGCCAGTTCTTCAACTCCACCTCGCCCTTGTCGTTCGCACGCGGCTACCTGGCCAAGAATCCGGACGCAGACGAGGTGACCTTCGAGACGAACCTTGGTCGCCTCGAAGGCATCAAGAACGCTCAGATCGGGATCATCGCACTGGCAGACGACCTGGACGTGGAGACGGTTTCTGAGATCTTCATTCGCATCAACTCCAAGGGCGTGCCCCTGAGCAGCGCGGACTTCGCCATGAGCAAGATCGCCACCTATGGCGACCGCGGCCGAAACATTCGCAAGCTCATCGACTACTTCTGTCACCTCGCGGTCGCGCCTCACGCCTTCGCCGACATCCGCGACAACGATCGCGAGTTCGCTGCCACTCCCTATCTACAGGCGATCACGTGGTTGAAGGACGACTCGGAAGACTTGTACGATCCCACCTATAGCGACATCATCCGCGTCGCAGGGCTGGTCGGTTTCAACCGCGGCAAGGCCTCGAGCATCGTGAGCGAGCTCTCGGGACGAGACCCCGAGACGCGCAAGGTTGACGAGGAGCTGATTCCCCTCGCCTACGACCGGCTGGAAACATCACTCCTGGAACTCGTGAAGAAATACAACTTCGAGAATTTCGTCATGACGATCAAGGCTGCGGGATTCATCTCTGCAGGCATGGTGAACTCGAAGAACGCGCTGAACTTCGCCTACGCGCTCTACTTGCGACTCCGAGCCCAACCCGATCTCACCGACGGTGAGCGCAAGCGCATTGTAAAGCGGTGGTTCGTGATGTCGATGTTGACCGGGCGGCATTCCGGGAGCTTCGAGTCGACATGGGAGCAGGACATCCGGCGCATCAACGAACAGGGCGCAGCCGAGTACCTTAGCCAGATCGAGGACTCCGATCTGTCGGATGCATTTTGGGCGGTGACTCTGCCGGCAGCTCTCGAGACGACGAGCACAGTCAGCCCCTACTTCCAGACGTTCTTGGCAGCCCAGGTCGCCACCGGGGCGCGCGGATTCCTTGCCAAGGCGGTGACGATCGCTGCGATGCACCAACAGAGCGGCGACATCCACCACATCGTTCCGAAGGACTACCTGATCAAGAACGGTTACCCCGATCGTGGGGACTACAACCAGGTCGCCAACTTTGCCCTCACCGAGACGGGGGTGAACATCGCCATAAGCAACCTTCCACCAGCCGACTACATGGCCTTGGTGCGGGGGCAGATCGAGACGGGAACGCTCCGGCTTGGCGAGATCACCAGCTTGGCCGACCTGGAAGCCAACCTGGCCGAGAACGCTGTCCCGAACGGCATCGACCATGTGACCGCAGCTGACTACCCCGAGTTCTTGGCCGAGCGACGGCACTTGATGGCATCTGTGATCCGCGAGTACTACTCGAGGCTGTGACCGGCTCCGCTCAGTCGTCCTCGCCCACATCCGGCACGGCCGCTCCTGCCGCGACGAGTGTGGCGCCGACCAGCGCTTGGAGCTTGCTCTTGAGAAGAGCTCGACGCTCCTCGACAAAGTCCTTGAAGTCGGCGAAGTCGAGGCTCGCGCCTGGCGGGATGAGGGGGTCGAGGGTGGTCTTGCCCATACGTGGCTCAAGCCAAGCCTCGAGTGGCAGGTCCTGTTTCGAGGTGTTCTCGCTCTCCGTGAGCAGCCACAGGTTGCCGACACCGTTCCAGTTCGAGCGATCCTCGTAGAAGGCCCACAGCTCGGGGGCACCGTGCAGGAAATCGCGCTTCTCCAGGCGATCGGCCCGGAAGTCGGCTGCCGGGTGAAGGTGATCGGCATGGAGCGACTGCTGGATGTCGACCTCTGGCTGAAGCAGGGCGAGGATCGAGTAACAGCTTGGGTCATCCTTCTGCGTGGTGAGGAGCCGATCGACGAAGGCATCGTCGAAGGTCAGGTCGCGCGGGCTACCGAGGTATGCCGCGACGATCTGGTCGAGAGGGAACCCGCCGGGATCGTTGATGTTGTCGCGAATGACTCTCCGCAGGCTGATGAGCAGTGAGTCCGCAGATCTTCCGAATACGCCTCGGAGCAGCGACATCATGAGCCAGATCCGGATCCTCGTGCGATCCTCGTGGTGCGCGGTTGGCTTGTTGATCACCCCGAAGCGACCACGGGCCCCGGTGGAGGTATCCCGTCCCTTGTGGAACGGGTAGTAGGCGACCGGCAGGATGGCGTTCTTGGATCGGAGGGCCGCGTCGTTGAGCCCGAACGAGGCGATCAGCCGGAAGGTCGCGACCACTGCGTCGCGGATGTCGTCCCAGGAGTCCTTGATCTTCGCGACATTGCCGGCGTCGAAGTTTCGCGCTTGGAAGTGAACGTCTGCCTGGGTAATCATGACCGTTGCCTTCATGACGAGGTCACGATCAATGCTGAAGCCGAATTCGATGCGCACGAGATTGACCAGATCATCCACCCGAGCACGGGCATCTTCCCAGTTGGCCGACATGATCGACATGAGCAGGTCTGAGAAGCGAAGGGGCGTTCCGCCCTCGTTGGTTCGGATGAAGATGTCGAGGACTCGTCCGATGTCTTGACTCTCCTCGACGAAGTAGTTCAGGGCTGCCTCGCGCCGGATGGCGAAGTAGAGGCGGAGGAGTGCCTTCCGGGCGAACTGGTTGTTGCCGTGGCCTGCCCTATCGAGGTATTCCATGACGTGGTCGAGACACAGCACACCGGCCAGGGCCGAGGGATCTCGTCGTCCGTCTCCACGGGCGGAAACTGAAGGATCTCGCCAACCTCAAACCAGAGGTTCTTGTCGTCATTAGACTTCTTCGCCAGCCCGTCGGCGGAGAGGAATTGAAAGTCGTACATGAGCTGGTCGTCGTTTCGCTCAGGGTCGAGGCCGGCGGCAAGGTTGAGATGGAGCTTCCTCGGCGGCGGGACAGCGGGGTCGTACGCCTTGGGCCACCACGACCGGTGCTTCTTCACCGCGTAGGTGCCCCTTGAGCCCGATATAGAGGGAAGTCAAGCGCTGCTGGCCGTCAATGACTGCGTAGAACTCACCGTGTCCCTTGGTGTCGAAGTCCGGGTTGTCCTCGGCGTAGCGTTCCGCGTACTTGGTCAGGAACTCGTAAAACCGAAATCCCGCGCGCACCTCCGCCGAGTCGACCTTCCAGAGCATCAGACTGTTGATCGGGTAGTGCCGCATGATCGAGTCGAAGAGACGGCACACCTGATCCATGTCCCAGGTGAACTTGCGCTGGATCGAGGGCAACAGGTAGCGCCGCTCGGCAATGCTCCTGATCGCCGACTCGATCGTGATGGCCTTCTCGTAGCCTCCAGCCATGCTCTGTCTTCCTTCCCCTGCGTGTTAGGTCGATCGTGTCATGAAGCGTCGACATTGCCGACGGAGCGCGGAGGGCTAGCCACCGTCGGGCTCGCGAAGGGCGCGCCGAGGCGCTGCGCCGACCACCGGCCCAGCGTCCGTCGCCGATGGCTGCATCGCACGTCGTGGAGCCACCGGGCCCTGCCTGTTCAGGGCAAGCTGCGTCTGGAACGCGGCTGTGAGCAAGCCCGGCCGGCGCTCGGCCGTGGCCCACTGCTCGCGTGCGGTCACTGTGCCGACGAGAGGGATGCGATCCGGCCTCTTGGCCGCCGTCCGGTGCCCTCGGGCCGGCGTCGTGGAAACGCCGCGGTGATGGACAGCAACTCCAGCGCCTGCTTCTCGATCTGGCGAATGCGTTCACGGGTGAGGCCACGCATTCTGCCGATCGTGTCGAGGGTCTCAGGCTGCCCTGTCACCAGACCATAACGGGCCTTCAGCACGAACACACCCGCGGGGTAGATCTCGTTCAGCTCGGCGAGGAACTGGTGCACCTGAGCCCGATTCGCGACGGTGTCGACGCAGGCGTCAATCTCCGAGACCTCATCCACCTCTCCCACTGGGGAGGCCACCCACGAGTCGGCCACCTCGTCAGTCAACCATTCCGTACTCAGCCAGGACCGAGACAGGCTCGCCATGCGCCTCAGGTCCTGACCGCTGACCTCAAAGTCAGGGAGCCCCTCGGGGTGGGCTACGAGGAACTGATCCCACGACTGGTTGTTCCTCCGCCGGAGCGCATCCACAGGACGGAGCCTCTCGACGAAGTGGACTGGGAGCCGGACGAGTCTTCCTTCGTCCGCGAGAGTCCGGGTCACGGACTGCTTGATCCACCAAATGGCGTACGTGGAGAACTTGAGACCTCGAGTGAAGTCGAACTTGTGGACAGCTCGGATGAGTCCCTCGGTGCCAGCCTGAATGAGGTCTTCGAAGTCGAGCCCCTGCCCCAAGTACCCCTTGGTCATGCTCACCACCAGCCGAAGGTTGGACACCACCATCCACTGGAAGGCCAGGTCACCCTCGCCTGCGAGTTGACGGAGCTCGCCCGCCGGACGCGCAGAGTCCGTGGTGTCGAGGAGATGGCGGGCAAAGAGACCCACCTCGATGACCTTCGCAAGGTGCACCTCTTCGACAGCAGACAACAGCGGATATCGCCTCAGGGTGCGCAGGTAGTCCTCCACCACATCAGCGGTGCAGCGGGCAAGCATCGCCGGTGGAGCTTGGAGGAACCGGCAGAAGTCGGCCACCTCACGGGTTGCTTGCATCTCCACGAGAGGCTCGGGTTCCGCCAGCCGATCATCCTCGTCCGCCGGGGGCGTGGAATCACGTTCTCCACTCGCCTCGACGATCTCGTTGCCCACACGCGCACTGGCACTGTCCACACTGACGCCCAGGAACTGCAGCAGTTCGGGGAGCTGATTCGCCCCAAGATCGAAGCGGCCCTCGGCGACGGCGAAGGGCAGACACTCGTCATAGAAGTCAGGGATGCCGCCCGACGCGAACGGATCCTCAACCGTTCCTTCGGCATACAGGATGAGGAACCGGGCGACCTTTTGGTCGCGGCGTCGTAGCACCCGACCGAGCCGCTGGATCATCTGGCGACGACTGCGGTTGGAGGCAAGGATGATGCCCAGATCGGCATCGGGAACATCGATGCCTTCATCGAGCACCCGCGGGGCTGTGAGGGCGGTGATTTCACCAGTCCTGAGCATCTCAAGACGAGATTCACGCTCATCGCTGGGGTGTTCGGCGTGGAGGGCGGCCGCTGAACACCCGGTGGACACGAGGATCTCTGCGGCTTCCTCGGCCGACCTTTGGGTGTGTGTGAAGACGATCGTTCCTGCAGCCCCGCGCACCGCCGGCGAGACGCCCGCCAGTGCCATGTACTTCATCCTGGTCTCGGCGAGCAGTGACTTTCGCTCGGAGAACCGCGCCATGTATCGCCGGGCCACCCCGCCACCCGACAGAGGATCTCGATCTTCTGCGAGAGCAGAGACTCCCTTGAGGAACTCGGCCACCGGGTCGCTCACCACCTCGTAACGTTGCACCAAGGCCTGACGCAGATGCTTCAGTTCGGCATCCACCTCCACGTACCTCGTCCGTTCCTTCGTATTGAGCGGAACAGAAGCAAACGCGACCTTGAACGGAGATATGAGGGAATCGGCCGTTGCTCGTTGGTACCCCAAGTCAAAGAACAGGCCGGCAAAGTAGTCCCGAAGTACTTCATCGCCCAGATCATTGCGGTGGAAGGTGGCGCTGAGCCCCAGGCGCCAGGTGTATGCCGGGCTGAGAGCCAATGCGAAGGTCCCGGCTCCGTAGCGGTGGCACTCGTCCGCGACGAGCAAGCCACCCACAGCAGTCAGAGCCGGCCGATTCATGGCCGATTGCACTGTCGTGACCGTGACATCCCAAGAAGCCAAGGACGTCAGGTCTTTGCGCACCTTGAGGTGTGGCAGGTGAGATCGGAGGTTGGCGATCCACTGCTTCGCCAGAGCCACCGATGGAACGAGCACCACTGCCTGCCGTCCACGGCGACAGGCCAGGTCGATGGCGGCCAGACCCACTCGGGTCTTGCCAGCCCCAGTGACAGCCTGCGCCACTCCACGGTGGCCGGCCCGCCGCCACTCATTCAGCGCTTCTTCCTGCCAGGGATAGAGCGACACTGCTGACAGCGGCCGAGCGACGGGCTCAAACAACCGATCCCGCTCTTCGACGATTCTCATGCATGCCTCTCAGTCGATGGGCTCCGGCGCCCATGACTCGATCATGGATCATGGCTCTGACATTTCTACGACGTTGCGGGAAGCATTGTCCATTAAGGGCTTCAATCCAACGGATGCACGACCCGGGGTGGCGCAGCATCACGACCAATCAACCTTTGTGTCAGACCCCGCGTCACAATGCACTCATGGCGGGCGATCACATCGTACTGTTCCTGGTGGAGGGGACCCCCGGAGGGCTGACGACTGCGGAAATCCTGAACTGGACGGGGCAGGTTCTGAGCGCGCCCCGCTCCCAGATGAGCACCCTGGTCGCACGCACCGAGCTCGCCGGTACATGCGTCTACCTTCTGCTCGGCCCCGAGGAGGGCGGCGGTACCCGCTGCTACATCGGCGAAACGGATGACTTCAAGACATGGACTACTTCGTCGGGCAACTGCAGATCGTGCTCCCGGTGCTTTGTGTCGATGCGATCCGCGCGAGAGAGCTTGACGCCATCCTGCCCACCCGCCGCGATGAGCTCGTCTCGCCAGTGTTCCACCTGCGACAGCCCAGGCTGGGTGTGGAAGCCCAGACCCAGCAAGTCGGTGGTGAGTTCACCGTCCTAGCCGGATCCAAGTGCGTTGCCAGGTGGCATGGGACCGGAAAAACCGACAGCACGATTAAGGCCTACGCGTCGTATCGTGCAGAACATGAGCGGCTGCTTGCCGAAAGCTCGATCTCCCCAGTTGACAGCGTCGGTGTATTTACCCGTGACGTCGTGTTCGGGTCGCCCTCGACGGCAGGAGCGATCTGCCTCGGGCGGTGGTGCGATGGACGAAGGGAATGGATCGGGGTCGACGGAACGATGTTCGGAGCCTGGGAGAGTCGCGGTGTTCTGTAGAAGCGCCCCCTGCTCAGCGGTCTCAACCCACGCCATGAACGAGTTCGTACAGGCTCCCCTGCTTGCTCGCCATCGTGGATTCCACCGACCGGGCGAGTGCCGAATCACGCACCAGGACGCCAAACTCCACGTTGCGCGTCTCGGCGCTGGCCGAAAAGTTGGCACTGGTGACCAACAGCAGTTCGTGGTCAACGACCGTGAACTTGGCGTGACTGACGACGCTCGTTCCATCCTGCAACTTTGCAGATCGGTAGACCGTCGCCCTCGGCAGCTGAGCCTTGACCTTCGTCGAGTCCGCCGTCCGCCGGTCCACGTAGACAGTGACCACGACTCCAGGCTGTTCGGATGCCTGCCTGAGCACGCCCCACATGTGCGATGACTCCTCGAAGTTGTACGTCGCACACACCACCGACTGCCGGGCGGCTTGGACGATCCTGTGGAACTCGCCAGTCAAGTGCCCGGTCTTCGCCTCGTTGCCGGGCATCGTCCATACCGGAGTGAGGTCGTGTTTCAGGGATTTCGCCCCCGCGATCGCATGGAGTACCGCTCCAGCTCGCTCTCTGTCCTCGTGGCTGAGACCAGCGAGTGCGAGCAGCCGCTTGACCTCCCCGCGCCGGGCGGCATTGACGACGGCGAGTGCCTTGACCGTGTGTTGACCAGCAGCAAGGTGCACCGCCAGAGCGTGGGCTTCACTTGCTGTCAGAAACTCCCCGAGCGCCGCGAACGGATCAGCCACCATCCGTTCCCCCAAAGAACCCAGAAACGCTTTCTCCGGAAGCCGTCGGAAGATCGAGCAGGAACCGCCTGTCGAGATAGCGATTGGACCTCTCACATGAGGTCTCCGAGGCGAACGAGCAGCAGTGGCAGGCAGCTCCATGGAGGAAGTCCTCCGGATCACTCGGAGTCCTTGTTGCACACACCGGGTCAGACGAGCACCGACCGGCTCGCCGCAAGGCCGATACGACGAGCGCGCGAAGCCGATCCGGCTCAGACAGAGCGACCAGCCCTCCCAAGGTTCCCTCACTGTCGGACGCCGTCGTGCAGATCAGCAGACCGGCGGCCGCCTCTCGCTGAGGGGTGCTGGTCCAGCCGTAGATGCGCTCTGTCAGGCTTGCCGCTCCATACCCACTGGACATCGCCATTTCACGGATGAGAGCGTGCGAGAGCGTGTGAAGCAGCCAGTAGCGCGGAGCTGGCAACCGAACGTCGGGGTCGACCTTCTTGGCAGTCTCCGAAAAACGGCGCTCGAAATTACGGCGGTGAGCCGAACGGTGTGCCTGCCACAGGTGCGTCGACAAGATCGACCGCTCCCAGGCTGCGACGGCGCTGAGGTCGAGCTGGAGGAAGATCCCTTCGCCGCGGTCTTCCGTTGCGGGCACCCACCTCGGCTTGCCGTTGCGGGTGAGCTTGACCAGTCGACTGACGAGATCGTTGACGCGGTCCATCTCGTCCAGACGTGTGAAACCGAGGACAGCATTGACCTTCTTCATCTGGTTGACTGCAACTACCCGGCTGATCCGTGGATGGAGGTCGGCGTCTCGCTGCATCTCCGTCACCATGAGACCGCTTGAGTTCTGCTGCTGGGGAAACAGTGACGGCTTCTGGAGATACCTCCACTCCGGCACCAACAGATCGACCGGGTCCCAGTCCGCGAGCTTCTCCTGGCGCTCTTCTTCCGAGTCCACGGGTGCAAGAGCATCAGCGACCGCACCTTCAAGGGTCGCGTCGTCCACATCCGACAGGTCGACCTTGCCATCTGCGACGTCCCGAAGCGTGTCCAGATCGTCGGCATACTTGGCGATCCGATCTACACCGAGAGCCACTCGCAATTGGTCACCGAGTGCTTGCTTCTCCTCGGCATCGGTGCGTGGCATGACGATGATCGACTGCGTGGAGGAAAACCACAGGTTGGACGCTCCCATCATGATGAGCGCCGGCCGTGCGTCACAGCCGTTGTCAAAGGCGTTGAGGTGCGGGTGACGACCGCGGCACGTCTGCGGGATCTTCTCCCGACCGAGCGAACCTTGTGCCTCTGCCATGCCTCGCGTCTGGCCGCATGATGCGCAAGCGACGATGGAACCGATGCTCTTTCCGACGTTGGCCTCCTTCATCTTCAGGTCGGGAAGTTCTGCCTTGGGGCACTTCTTGCCGCGGTGGACCCACAACGTGTACGGGAACTCATCCAGGTGACCATTGGTGCAGGTCAGGAGGTGCGGAGCCGGTACGGCCGGGCTGCCGGACTTCTTGGCGTTACCGTTTCGCCCTGGGCAGTTCTTGTGTGTGAACTGGGCAAGATCGGGCCGGAAGGGATGCGTGTTCATGTACTGGAAGCGGGGCAGCGGGCCGAGGTAGTCACAACCCGTGCATCGGAACCATTGAGGGAACACCCGCCCAGGGATGCCGAGGTCTGAACCTTCTCCCGACATACCCATACGCTTGGGCTGCCAGGGGAACGGCCGCAACGAGTCGACCTGGTTGCCCAGATGCAGCCGAACGACCTTGAGCAGTCTGGGCTCGAGGATGGACGGCACGTGTTCTCGTCGCTTCCAGATCTTTTCCCAGTCGTCGAGACCAGCGGGCATGATCGAGAAGTTCGGCAGATCCATGATCGCGCCGGGACCGTACGTGTACAGAAGCGACGAGGGGCGCGCGGATCCGACCTTCGCCCGGTTCTTGGCCACGCCATCTTCGGCATCGCCCAAGGGGTCAAGCACCTCGTCCTCAACATGCACCATGTTGTCGCCTTGCTCAGGCAGCAGGTCGGTCATCAGTTCTCCTCACCAACAGGAAGGGCCCAGTCGGCGACACCGTCAGGGGTCCTGACGAAGAGTCGATCGGGCAGCGGACTGACGAGCAGGTTGATCTCGGGTTGGACCTCTCGCATGGAGTTCGCAATGACGAAGGGGGCTTCCGTCGATCCGCCGACTGACATCTTGGCGTTTTCCGGACTGATGATCAGCGGCAGATACTTCCCACTGTCACCAGTCCGTTCGTAGACCAAGGTCTGGTGCTTGCCTGCGGCCCGCTTCGCTCTTTCCGTCCATCGGTCGATTCGGTTCACCAGGAGGTCGTTGGCTCGCTTGGTGGCTGTGTCGTCGAGCGCGGCGGCGGCGATCCGTTTCTTGAGCTTCTCTGCGATGGCCCCAACGGCAGGACGCTGTTCCCTGATCCGCCATGCGTCCCGCTCCGGCGAAAGCCCGTCATTGACAGAGGCCTGCAGAACACGGGTGGCACTGATCAGCAGCCCATCGATACCCCGCGCAAGCGAGGTCGGCGAGTACGGCGTGACCGAGAGCGCCTCGACCTGCGCGTAGAACGTCTCGTGGTAATGCCTGAACTGCTCGAAGTGCGCGAGGTCCCGAGGACGGGCCCAGTTGCCAAGGGACACGACCAGCCCGGGGCGGGCTGAAGGGTCGCGACCAACTCGCGAGGATGCCTGGATGTACTCGGCGGTGTTTTTCGGCTGACCCACAACGAGCATCAGACCAAGCCGTTGCACGTCGACGCCCACCTGCAACATCGATGTTGCGAGCACGACGTCAAAAGGCGAGTCGGCTTCGGCACGCCGAGGGGACTTCTTGCCTTCCTTCTCATCAGAGACACGCTGCCGAGCGGCGTCGGTGGTGTCGTAGGCCGGGTCGAACTCCAGTCCAAGACGGTCGAGCGTCGTGCCGATCTCTGACGAGGCAATACGCGAGGTCAACTCGCCTGTCTTGAGGAGGCCAAACGTCGCACCGCGGCGGCTCGGAAATCCCGAGTCTCTCCGCGGTCGCTTCACGCGGGTCTGGACGTCGTCGGCGACATACCGAGCCATGCCGGCCAGCTCGCGGGTGGCGTTGAAATAGGCGACCAGTGTCATGTAGGGGTCTGCGGCTGCACCAGCCCGATCAAGCATCAGCTGTCCAGCAGACAACAGAACCTCGGACACACGGATCTCGGCGTTCGACATTCGTACACCTTGTGCACTGACGCCGATGTACCGACGACCGGGGCTGGCGTCGTCAATGGGAACTTCCTGTGAGAAGAAGGTGTCGGCGACGTCCAGCACTTGCGGAGGGAAGATTGCCACCTGTCGGCCATAGAGCCCTCGCACCTGCTCCTGCGCGTTGCGCACGGTTGCAGTCGACGCCACGATCAGAGGCTTGACGGGGGCGCCGTCGGGCGTCTCCCAGGAAGAAAGCGTCTCGATGGCCACCTCGAACAGCCCGACAGCGGTTCCGAGCGCCCCCGTGATGAGGTGCAGCTCGTCCTGGATGATGAGGTCCGGCGGTCGGAGTCGTCCGACGGGTGCGACCGTCGCGCCGGGCAAGCCATCCTTCACGGGGTGAGATCCGACTTGGCAGGGCCCATAGTCCGCGTGAACGTAACCGTGTCGGCCACATCGCCTGCTGACAAACCCAAAGAGAGCAGCCGCCTCCCCCTCACGCGCGAGCCGAGCGAATTTGTCAACCGTTGCGATCACGAACGCCGGTGTGAGGCGGTAGATCTCTTCGTCCACGGTGAGGATCGGCAAACCCTCGCGGACCGCACCTCCCTTGGAGAACGGGCACCGAGCCAGCTCATCGCCACAGTGCACGAAGACCCGGCGGCGGTTCGCGTCCGCCTTGACCTGAGCACCCGTGATGGGGGTCCCGCACCACGGGCACCGCTGGACCTGGAGGACGGTCAGACGATGTCCAAATCCCTCGTTGGCCTTCTTGAGTTGTTCGTCGGCCTCCTCGAACCGTTTGGGGCTCACGTCCGTTCCGACCCACAGACCGATACGGAACGGCTCAACTCCCCAGGTCGCCTCATCCTCGAGCCGAGCAAGCTCAGCTGCACAAACCATGGCCGTGGCACGCTGGAACTGCTGCGCTGTGAGCAGCCGGAGCGTGTATCGCATGAGGACTGCGACGCCATTTCGGCCATCGAGCGGTCCATCGGCTGACTCGACGATGCCTTGGCGCCTGCGAATCGCGAAGGCACACGCGGCGAGCCCGAGATATGCCTCGGTCTTGCCACCACCGGTCGGGAAGAACAAGAGCTCGACCTTCGACAAGTGATCTGAACTTCGAATCGTGGCTGCGGGGTCAGTCAGCGCACCGAGCTGCATCAGGATGAAGGCGAGCTGGAACGGACGCCACGATGCAGCCAATGGACCGCGTGCATGGACGATCCTCCGCGCCTCATCGATCGAGAGGGCCGCATCGGCAGCACGGGCGGCAGCCACCTGCGACGCGATGCGCTGGTCGCGCATCACCCGGTTCATGAAGTGGAAGCAGCGCAGTGCTTCGGCGTCAGTCGTGACGTGGTCCAGCCCAGCGACGAGCCGCTCGTGCGCTTCTCGCGCTTCCCACAATGCCACCTCTGCCGTCTCCCGCAGGTGGCCTGGCAGCTTGGCGGCCTCCGCTTCCTGAGTATCCAGCCATGCGGCGTAGCCATCGACCAATGGGGCGAGCCCGGCCTGGAGGTCGGTAGCCGTGATGCTTGATAGTGCGTCCATTGACAGAGTCGCATCCTCGACCGCGCGAGCCATGGTCTGCGGCGTCTCCCCCACCGGCAGCCACGTCGTCTCGACTGCGCTCGCTCGGCGGGAACCGTTCTTCAACGTCCAGTCAGCCGAGCAGGTACGACCGATGGCGAACTCCAGGCGATTTCGGTACTGCAGATTGAGTCGCTTGACTTCATCGTCGTGCTCCGGCCACTCCTGCTCCATCACGTCCTGCACAGGCAGGAACACCTCAGCCCCACCTGCATCCACGAGCAGCTTGGTCTGGAACATCCACATGCTCAAAGGGATCGGCATGGGCGTCTCGCGGTCGTTGCACAGGGCGATCTCCACCAGCACGCGGCTGAACTTGGGATCGTCGTAGCGATCCACCCGCAGGACAATCGACTCCCTCAATTCGACGGTCGCGGTCTGACCCGGTGTGAGGTCAGCCAAGCGGAGCACTCGGCTCTCCTCAACCGGAGTGCGCTGGTACTCACGAACGGGGCGGCCAGCCTTGGTGACCTTGTCCGTCTCCACGGTCTCGTAGGTACCCCACGAAGCCACTACTCGAAACGCGTCGAGGTCGGCGGGCACTTGGAACCGCAGACCCATGGATGCCGGAAGCATCAGACCCTGTTTCGGGGCGCTGTCCTCCACCTCCTCATCTTCGGCGTCGGCATCGTTGTCTTCGGCAGCGAATACCGGAACTCCACGGCCTTCGGTCATGCCGTCGTCATCACTACGAATCTCAACCAGCTCGTTCCTGCCCGCGGGGTCCGCGCCCGGCTCGGATGTTGGGGCTGACGAGCCACCCACCAGCTTGACCGGCGCGATGTGTCCGACGAGGTACTGCGACCGAGGGCTGAATGGGAGCGTCTCATCCGGGCCGTGGATCGGCCCGAGGAGCTCACGTCGGAGAATGTCTACGAGGTTCTCACGCACTGCATACGAGGATCCATCCAACTCGTAGTTCAACGCGTAGGACACCCCTTGTCCAGCCGCCTCTGCGGTCACCTCTGTCATGGGTCACAGTCTGCCGTACAGCGCTGACAGAATCCCGGGTCCCGCTGCCGCGCCTGCGACTCGCCAGATATCACGAGAGGGAAGCGCCCGAGCCGAGGGGCAATGGCCTAGCTCTGAGAGGGGCCTTTCCACAGTCTCCATGCACAACACAGTGCAGTGATTCCCGAATCCTGGCGAGTCGACCCAAGGGCCTCAGCGGTTATGGAGATTCCCTGCACCCAGGACGCCACCGCAGCATTACGCGAGCCTCGTCGAAGCGGCGGCCCACTACCCCGCGGCGGACACGCAGACTCTCTACCTGTGTCAACAGAATCTCGCGCCTCGCCCCATCGCTCGCTCCGGCGACTGCCCAGTGCGCCGCCACGGTCGAGCCTCCAAGCGGTTCGGCCCCTCGTTCAGATAGGAGGCGGTCGACGAGGTATGGGTCGAAAGCCGTTCGGCTCAAGGTCTGACGGCAGATCGGGCAGTAGAGAACTGGGCGCCTCTGGTTGGTGCCCCGGCACAAGAACACGTCACAGTCGTCACACCTGACGACGCGCGACAGGAATGGGCTGGTGGGCACCCGCTCGCTACGCCGCCGGGCCTGCGGGGTGCTCCGGCTGGCGAGTAGGTCTTGAAGTGCTGCGAAGTCCTGCGTACTGATCACCGCCAAGCCGTTGTTGACCACAGGCACGCCATCCTCATCGCAGAACACGGCGAACGGATCAGCTCGCTTCGCGCTCTTGGCCCGCCCCGGGTTGTGCGGCGTCATCCCAGCAAGCACCGGGTTTCGGAGGATGCCGTCCACGGTCTGCCGGTTCCATGCGGTCCCCCCGGACTTCCTGCGGGCGAGTGAACCTAGGGGTAGCGGCGCACCAGCCGCCGTCAGCCACGTCGTGATGGCGTTGACAGTCGCGCCGTCGAGAACCTTGGCGACGATCTCCGCCAGCCAGGGTTGGCGTGCGGGGTCTAGCACGAGCACCCAACCTGGTCCGTCTGGATTCGCAGCCGACAGGTAGCCGTACGGAACCCCTCCTCCAGCCCAGCGGCCGTCCTTCAGAAGTTGAACCCGGGCCGCCTTCACCCGAGCTCGAATGGCCTCGGCCTCCATTTCACCGAACACGGAGAGCATGACCGCGAAGGCGCGGCCCTGCGGGCTGGTCATGTCGATCGGGTCCTCGACGGCGACCAAGCCGGCTCCCCGCTTCTGGAGCGCCTCGTCGGCATGAAGGAAATCTAGGACCCGCCGAGCCAACCGGTCGACCTTCCAGATGATGACGGCATCGAAGTCGGCAGTTGCGAGAAGCGCGGCCCAGCCCTTGCGGTCCTCGGGGCGAATGACAGTGGCGGACACCCCATCGTCGATGAACTCCCCCATCACCTCCCACCCGCGCGCCTCGGCATACCGCCGGCAGGACTGAAGCTGGCGAGCGATGGATACGGACTCTTCCTTGGTGACGCTAAGGCGCGCGTAGAGCACGCAGCGTCGTTCTCGTTCTGTAGTCATACCCCATCCATCCCACGGGCGGAACGCGGCTCCTTCCCCAGGGGTGCCAAGTCTCTCTTGCAAGCAAACGGGGCTCTCGGTCTGATCGCGACCAACAGCGTTGCTCAAGGCGAGAGCCGCCAGGTCGGTCTCGACACGATGGTCGCTGCCGGGTTTACCATCACCCGAGCGATCCAGTCCCAGACTTGGCCGTCCGCGAGCGCCAACCTTGAGTTCGCTGCCGTCTGGGGCACCCGCGGATCCGTTGCCGAGCACGTCTCCCGGATCGCCAACGGCACTCCAGTCAGAAGGATCTCCACCCTTCTCGAACCGGCCGGGCGCGTGGAAGGGCTACCCCACCGACTCAGCGAAAACAAGGGCATCGCCTTTGAAGGATGCAAATTACGGGGCACTGGCTTCATCGTCGAATCTACGGAGGCACACGAATGGATCGCTACGCATGCCGCCAATCGCAATGTCCTGTTCCCATACTTGAACGGTGACGATCTTAACTCCCGTTCAGACGCTTCGGCTTCCAGATGGGTCATAGACTTCACCGGATTGAGTCTGAGTGATGCAGAGGATTTTTCGCTCCCGTTTGCGCGGGTGTCCCAAGCAGTACGTGGTGAACGGAGACGTCTGGAGCCTCAGCTTCGTGACAACTTCTGGCTGTATGAGCGACCTAGGGCTGCGATGCGTAAGGCGATCGCGGACTTGTCTGAAGTGCTGGTCATCGCCTGTACCAGCAAATCTGTGATGCCGGTCCGTGTCCCCACGGGACAGGTGTTTAGCAACGCACTCGACGTCTTCGCCACTGCGGACTACAGCGAGCAGGCAGTGTTGTCATCAAGCCTCCATCAACTCTGGGCGATCACCTATGGCTCCACGCTCGAGACTCGGATTCGGTACACGCCGTCAGACGTATTCGAGACGTTCCCGCGACCGATTGCTACAGATCGGCTATCAGTCATTGGCCGCGTCCTTGAAGATGACAGGCGCGAGATGATGCTCCGTCGTGGCCTCGGGCTCACCAAACTCTATAACCTTGTCAATGACCCGGTAGTCACGGATGACCCCGACGTCGAACGTCTGCGCATGATCCACGTTGAGATTGACGAGGCAGTGGTGACTGCGTTCGGTTGGTCAGATCTGTCGATTCGCCCCGGTTTCCACACTTACCGCCAAGAGGATCGCTGGGGGCCAAGTCCTCAGGCTCGCACCGAGTTGTTGGATCGCCTGCTGCTGGAGAACCATGCACGGGCAGCAGCCTCGCCCTCCACTACCAGTGGCTCGAAATCGATCGTCGAGCACGACGAAGGCACACTGCTTGACGTGTTCTGAGCGTGTCGTCACCGGCTGGAGTTAGTCAAACAGAGTGTCGGTCTCGATGCTCAGACATTGATTGCGCGTTGTCGCCGCGCCAGCACCTTCGTTCTTCTTTCGCCTATGATTCTCCTCGAGCAAGCGGTCAAGGACCTCCACCCGAGCGAGTGGGCTGAGTGTCCATCGCATCGTCTTCCGATACTCATGGAAACCATGCTGAGGGTCTAGGTCATCCCACCCATATGCATCGAGGACTGCATTGTCAAGCTCGACATGCGCTTGCCTGATCCCCGCGATTTCGGGGTCGCTCTTGTCAGTAACATCAGGACTGTTGACTAGGTTGTAGAGCTTTGTGAGCCCAAGGTCGCGCCTCAGCATGACATCACGCCTAAGGCGATCGAGTGAGCGTCCGAGCTTGTCAACCGTGGCGGTGGCGGCCGGACGCGGGAACGTCTCGAAGACATCGGAGGGCGTATACCTGGGGTCGTTGCGCATACCAGACCCGTAGGTGATCGCCCAGAGTTGATGGAGGCTTGATGACAACACGGCCTGGTCGCAGTAACTGGACAAGGCGAAGACCTCGGTGGCGTCGCTGAAGACGTGTCCTGTTGCGATTCTGAGAGGCATGACCGTCTTGCTGACACGAGCGATGACCAGCACTTCAGACAAGTCTGCGATCGCCTTGCGCATCGCCGGACGACGTTCGGCGTATTGCCACCAGGTGTCGCGATAGACCTTGCGGTTATTGTGCGCTCGCTCCGCTCTGACAGTCGCCTCCACACGGGCGAAAGGCAGCACGAACTCGGATGCCTCATCGATTGATTTGTTATCGAAATCGATGACCCAGCGGGAGGCAGACGTGTCGGGGCGGGAGTTAAGGTCCTCCCCGTTTAAGTACGGAAATAGGACATCGCCATTTGCTGCGTCGATGGACTGCCACGCATCCACATCTTCGCGCGAGACTACAAAACCCCTCGCGGCGAGTTTGCATCCTTCAAAGGCGATGCCCTTGTTTTCGCTGAGTCGGTGGGGTAGCCCTTCCACGCGCCCGGCCGGTTCGAGAAGGGTGGAGATCCTTCTGACTGCAGTGCCGTTGGCGATCCGGGAGACGTGCTCGGCAACGGATCCGCGGGTGCCCCAGACGGCAGCGAACTCAAGGTTGGCGCTCGCGGACGGCCAAGTCTGGGACTGGATCGCTCGGGTGATGGTAAACCCGGCAGCGACCATCGTGTCGAGACCGACCTGCCGGCTCTCGCCTTGAGCAACGCTGTTGGTCGCGATCAGACCGAGAGCCCCGTTTGCTTGCAAGAGAGACTTGGCACGCAAGAAGAAGTAAGCAACGAGATCCGCATTGCCCCGGCGCCCTGCGATGATGTTGACGAGCCAGTCACGAATGTTCGTCCCCATGGCCCCTGTGAGTTTGCTTCCGCCAAGGAACGGGGGGTTCCCGATGATGGCGTCGAACCCGCCGTTGTCGATGATGACGTCAGGGGCCTCAATCACCCAGTGCAGGGGTTGCCACCGCTCATAGTCGGTCACCACTGTCGGCGCCAGTCCCCCATGGATCAGCCTTGCGAGGCAGGCGGGATCTGCTTCGCCCTTGTCCGGGTGTGCAGCACGCACGGCGAGACGAAGGTTGTCGTACGCTTCGTTCAACTGCTTACCCGGCTTGCCCCCCAACGTCAGTCCGGCCGCCACGACACCGTCAGCGATCTGACGGAGGTCCGAGGTGACCTTCCGAAACTCAGCGAGCTGTCGCCGCTTCGATGCGCTGGTCCGGGCCGGATCGTTCTCATCAATCTCGGTCAGAAGGATTCGGCGCAGGGTCTTCGCTCGATCGATGATGGAATCGATGTCGACGTCATAGGCGTAATAGCCCGCCATCTCCGTCTTCGCCTTGGGGTCGATGTGAAGGCGACGCAGTTGTTCGAGCTCAGTAACACCTAACAGCGAGTTTCCAAGGAAGACCTTGTCGTCGACGAAGGAGAACGGTAGGTCCCGATCGAGGGACACGAGCCAGAGAGACAGCTTGCACATCTCCACCGCCATCTCGTTGATGTCGGCTCCGTAGAGACAGTGCGCGACGACCTGGCGGATGGCGCGGGTGTAGAGGTCCTTACGGGCGGCGTTGCGTGGGTCCTCGAAACTCCAAGCTTCGACGATGCGCTCCGCGAGGTAGCGAGCTGCCGCCACGAGGAATGCTCCCGAGCCACAAGCGATGTCGGCGACCTTGAGGCTCAGCAGCTCGTCCGAGGATTTCAGGATCCACTCAGCCGCGTTGCCTGTCTGGTGTGGCCCGGGTGAGTAACACAGGGGCTGGAGGGCGTGGAGAACCACATCCTCTGCGAGGGACTTCGGCGTGTAGTGCGCTCCAGCGTTCTTGCGGGACGGTGTCTCCTTGACGATCAAGCCACCCTCAAGCACGACGAATGGTCGTTGGCGAAGATCAAGGCGGATGAGCCCGAGCCAGGGCATCACGCGGTCACGTAGTTCGAGGTCACCTCCGACTGCCTGGGTGAGCGCACTGACAATGCTCGGCTCGACTTCGGCGTTGATGGCCTTCGCGATTGCGGCCACCGAGCAGGGCTTGGCCGAGGGCTGGTCACCCTCGACGAAGCCTCGAATCGCCGCCGCGAGCTCCTTCGGGTCGAAGTGCTCGTCAGCCAGTGCTTCGAGCTTGGCGAGAGGAATCTCAGGCTCTTCACCAAGTGTTCCTTTCAACCCTACGGTGACTTGATCGGCGATGGCGGCGGTGTAGCCGAGGAGCCCCTCATAGATGTAGCCGATCTGCTCGACGTCGATGTCCCGGAAGGAGATGCGTCGGGCTTCGCCCTTGATGTCAGCGACTTGCACCGAGCGCAGAACGTGGAGCATCACGCGATCGGAGACGGTGATGGCCAGCGTGCCTTGCTCGTTGGTAGCAGTGAGGAACGGGAACCGAGCGGGATCAAACAGTGAGCCACCGTAAGCAGGCATGCGAAGGCTCTCGAAGCTCGCCCCCTGGTACAGCGCTTGGCTGGTAGCGAGCAGACGGTGCCAAGTGAGAGATGTGGCATCCAGGGCTTCCTCGCTCTCCGCGGTCTCGCGGACAACAAGCCGTTCCAGCTCGCGGGCGATGCCGTAGCCCTGCTCGAAGAGTTCACCCGAGGGCAATAGTCCGCGCTCTTCGGCGAAGAGCAGGAAGACGGACCTCATCATCACCGTGACTGCGGCCTCGTAGATGTCATGGGCGCGTCTGGGAAGGGGATCGCCGAGCCCACGACGCTGCGCGTCGACAGCGCACTCGGAGAAAGACTGGATGAGGAGTTCGACCGCTCTTCGAACCTGGGCACCGAGGGCCTCGGTAACCTCTTCTGCGGCTGCGACGGACTCCTCGAACAACGCATGCAGGCGCTCCTTCGGATCGCCACCGATGAGGTGCTGCCTTCCGATGAGAGCGAAGAAGGCATCGCGGGTACGTGACTCTTCGATCCACGTGTGTGCATCGACGATGCCCGAGGCGGCCATGGCACCTTCACGGGCGCAGACCAAGCCCCACCAGCGGCCATCAGTAACGATGCCAATAGGAATCTTGTTCTCGCGAAGCAGGGCCTCGACGCGGTCGATGGGGCTCGCCGCCCACAGGTCGCCGGGAGTCTGGCGCAACGAATCCACCGGGTCGATGACGTGGACAATCGCACCGACTCCGCTCGCGCCATTGAGCGAAGCCTGGGCACGGATGGTGACAGCACGGTTGGGCGATTGGGCTTCGACGCCCGGGACTTCTCCCCACGTCAGGGAATCGGCCCACCCGGCCACGTCACGCAGAGTTGTCTCGACCCACTTGTCGCGTGCAACGCGGTAGGAGTCTTGAGCACTCTCTGCGTCTGGAGCTCGATCAAGAGCCTCCCAGGCGCTCTCGAAGTCCTTACGAGCATCAACCAGTGTGGCCTTGCGCTCGTCCGTGAGGCTGGGCATTCCTTGGGGCCAGACCCGCTTGAGCGGCGGGATGGCGAGGAAGGGCCCTTCGGTGTCGACGAGCTCGAGCCATGCACGGTGTTGGTCCGTGGCGTTGACGGTTCTGCGACCTCGGGCCGTGACGGACTTCTTGAGGCTTGCCATCACTCCGCCCAGCCCTTCGCGTCATCGCGGGTCAACGCAAATACGACGGCCGCTGCGGTGGTGTGAGGCTTCACATCTGCATAGCGGTCTGCGATGGCGGCGATTTCGCGTGCTTCTTCGTCGTCCAGTTCGTCGAGGCGACGGCTCATGGCGTCGATGTCCCGTCTCCATTGGCGTTGTTGGTCCGGATCAGCGAACAACTGCCCTTGCGCCTGGTCTTCTGCGGCCCTCAGCCGTGCAAGTGAGTCCCGCAGGTTGGCGCGGAAAGCCGCGAAGATGTCTTTCGCACGCTGAATGTCGGCCGCTTGGCGCTTGGCGAGTTGCTCGATCACCAGTTCATGCCGCCGCCCGGCACGGGTTTGCATCGACTCTTCAAGTCGGAGGCGTAGCGGCGCGTCAGGGACATTCCACAGGCGGCAGAGCTGCTCGCGCACGCGATCGTCGGCGACAGAGAGCCGATCACGGTCAAGCGCCTTGTCGAGGGCGGCTTCGGCCTTCCCTTCGGCCATTGCACGGCGACCCCGCAGACGGACCCCGGCCAGGAAGACCTCTTCGTGCAGACGCACGCCGCCACGACCAACGAGGACCATGCGGGTGACGGCTGCAACGAACGACTCCTCCAGGTCATCGACCACCACAGCGGTCACACGATTCAGAGGTGAATCGACGCTCCAAAGAGAGCGGCGAAGCAAGCGCTGGGCCTTCTGGACGATGGGGTGACCCAGGTGAACGTAGACCAGGTCAGCACGTCCCTCGGCAGCGTCAGCGTCGAAAGTGATGGGGCGGAGATCGCCCGGCTTGAGGCGCGTATCCAAGCCGCGCAGCGTGTCGTGCCAGCCAGCCGTGAGGGATGGAACAGTGAAGACCTCCGCATCGGTGTCTTGAGCAAAGTCGTAGTTCGCCACCAACGGCGACTGATGGTTGATCCGCAGCGCGGTATCCACCACGCGACGCAGGTTCCCCGGGTCAAGGTGCATCTCGCTGCGGGACTCGTCGTACCCCTGCTCCAACTGGGTGAGGCGAGCATTGAGTTCCATGCCGCCAGCGAGAGCCGAGTTGATCACCTCGTTCGAGTCGACGGCCTTGGACTTGATCTTGGCCGGTGTGCGCTTCCCGAAGTGACCCTGAATCTCTTCGCCAACCACTTGATTTGCGGAGCCAAGGTCGTATTCGACCTGGGCGATCTTTCGGGCGATGCGCTCCATGAAGCTCAGGTCGTCCGCGTAGATCGACGCAGTAGCGACTGGCACGAAGTGGAAGATCTGGGGCGCTTCCGTTTGCCCGTACCGGTCGATGCGGCCGATGCGCTGTTCCAGTCGTGACGGGTTGAACGGGATGTCGAAGTTCACGAGCCGATGGCAGTAGGTCTGAAGGTCGATACCTTCGCCGGCAGCGTCGGTCGCCAGCAGCACCCGGACCGGCTCAGCACTTGGATCAGCAGTGAACTGGGAGCGGATGTACTCCCGATCCTCGGTCGCAGTGGAGCCTTGGATGACGGCGAGGCGGCTGTCGCCGTAACCCCTCTGGTTCAGCACTCGCGCCAGCCAATCGACTGTGTGGGCGTACTCGGTGAAGACGACGACCCGCTCGTTTGACCACGTCTTGCCGTCGGGCCGGCACACCCCGTCGAGGAAGTGAATGAGACGGTCCAGTCGCGAGTCGCCACGGCTCTCGTAGCTCAGGCCCCACTCCATCAGCTTCTCGAGCTGACCGGGTCGAGCCGCCACGAGTGGGTCCGAGCCCTTGGACTCGCGCAGCTTCGCCGCCTCGTCCTGCTCCCACAGGCCCTCTTCTTCGTCAGCCTGACCTTCGCCGAAGATGTCGTCATACTCGTCTTCGATGAGCCCTCGCCCAGCCTTCGAAGCGATGTACTGACTCAGGGTCTTGCCGAAGGCGAACGGGCTGGAGAGGAAGCGCTTCTTCAGCAGCATCGTCACGATGTCGCCGCCGGGCTTGGTGCCATTTCGCTTGGCGCTCCGGGTGACAATGTCGTCGAGCAAGGAGAACATCTCCTGCTCGGAGTCTGAGGGCGTGACGTCGAGCGTGTTGACCTTGCGCTTCTTGAAGCCCTTCCCGCTCAAGTCCGTCTTCAGACGGCGAACAGTGACGTCTTTGAGCGCCTCCGAGTCGAGGTCTGCCCCTCGTGCGAAGCGGCGGGGGTCGATCATCTCCAGCAGCGCGGTGAAGGACTCGGGGTGGCCGTTGTGGGGCGTGGCACTCAGGAAGAGGCGGTGCTCGCACTTCTCAGCGAGCTGGCGGACGGCCACCGTACGTTGCGTATCCACCGCATAGCCACGGCCACCCGCCAGGGCCGAGGGGCTGGACGGGGCGACGTGATGGGCCTCGTCAACGACGAGAATGTCGAACGCGTACCGCTTCCCGGTCTTCGGGTTCGTGGCCTGCGCATAGACATCCCGCATTAGCCGCTGCGCGCGAATCTGGGGCAGCCAAGCCATGCTCACGATGACACGCGGGAAGACTTGGAAGGGATTCGCATGTAGGCCGTGCGTGCGACGCACCTCAGCCATCAACTCGGAGTTGACAATGGTGAACTCCAGGCCGAACTTCTCGCGCATCTCGTCCTGCCACTTCAGCGAGAGGCTGGGTGGGCAGATGATGACAGCAGTCCGTGCGCGGTGGCGCAGGAACAATTCCTGTATCACCAAGCCCGCTTCGATGGTCTTGCCGAGACCCACATCGTCGGCCAACAGGAGATTCGCCCGGGGGGCCCCGAGGGCGCGCCGGAGAGGCTCGAGCTGGTAGGCCTCGACGTTGACGCCTGACCAAAAGGGGGCTTGGTAGCGATTGGGGTCAGCGCTGGTGACTGCACCCCACCGCATCGCATCGACGAAGCCAGCCAGCGTGATCGGATCGTCAAATGCATCCACGCGAATGGTCTCCGGCAGCCCCTGCGCCGGAGTCACAGTGTGACCAACCTCGAGTTCCCACACGACAGAGAGCTGCTCGCCAAGCCTGTCTTCGTCCAGCGATTGGAGGTGGACGACATGCGAGAGCTGCGCCGTAGCATCGTCTGCCGGGCTTCGCGGGAGGCCTTGCAGCTGAACGTCAGCCACTGCCCAGGTGGATCCGCGCACCTCAACCACTTGGCCTGCCTCCGGCAGTGCTGGCCGGGATGTCGAGCTGGTCATGCCTCGCTCTTCGACGAGCGTGGCGTCATTGGGCCAAGTCACAGTGACGACCATACCGGCGGCGACGCCGCCTGAGGACCCGACCCCACGTGGGCCCGTTGCGCATGAATCATTGACGTCGGCTGACAGACGAGACGCAACGCCTGCCCGGGATCCAGCCGGCTCGCCCGAGCACCAATGTTCACCAAGTTCATGAATCCAGCTCTCCTATGTCGCCTTGAACACCCCGGCCAGCAGCTGCCTCGTCGCCGCGACGTCGATCGTCCCCTCGTCCTCCCTGAGCATCGCCATCAGCTTCTTCGGCCACAGCGCCGTGACTCCCCTGCTCGTGAACGAGCCACCGATCAGGGGCCAGTCAGCCTCCACGAAGCAGAGCACTCCGTTCACCCTCACCTCCGGGAGAACGTCACGCACCAACCCCATCTGCTTGAGCACTCCGTCGACCAGCGGGGTGCCGTCGCGTGAGCCGACGTAGACCTTCTCGACCCGCGGCCGCAGAATCCCACCCTCGATCACGAGTCGCGGTCGTCCTTTGTACCGCTTGGCGTCGATCACCCACACGCCTGCGCGGGTGATGACGATGTGATCGATGTTCGCCCTCGACTTGGGGATGCGCCGGTCGTGCAGCACGGCAATGTGCTCGCCCACCAGGCGATCCAGCCCAGCCCCGAGCCGTTCCTCGCCCACGGCGCCGATCGCCCAGGCCTTGGTGCTCTGCTTCTCGTCCGACAGCGCGACGGCCAACCCGCCGAATCGTCCCCACTTCTCGCGGATGCGGGCTTCGTCCTTGGCCTTGCGCCGCTCGTACTCCCGGCGTGCCGACGACCCGGCCACCCCGGAGTCGTCGACCACCTCCATCGCGGGCACCTGCTCGGGCGCGGGCGTCTCTACAGCCACGTCCACAGACACGGGCACCGACTCCGGCGCCGGGATCACCTCAGCCACAGGCTCTGGACTGGGTTCCTCGACCGCTACCGACGAACACACCACACACCGCACGGTCTTGCTGTCGCGTTCGTAGATGGCATCGGCCTTCGCCGGCAATTCCACGCCACACAAGCGGCAATTGCCTGCATATCGCAGCTTCATCCGCTTCTCACCCAAGGGTGCGTGGTCACTGCGTGGCACCGTCGCCACATTTTCGTCCGTCTGTTCTGCCGACATGATCCCCCACTCCCTCAGCATTGTCGCGCCCACCGTATCGGGCGGCGAGCCCAATCGACGCTGTGGGAGAAGGATTTGGGACACAGCTTGTCGCACATTCTGAAACCACACCACAATTGCCCCATGGGGGAATCCTGGGCTGGGCGTGGCTGGACGCTGCACCACGACCAACGCGGTCTCGTGCTCGCCACCGCCCGTGGCTCCGAGGTCTTCCACGGCTACGACGTCCGCAAACTCTCGGTCCGTCGCGGACTGCTGGGGCACTCCCTGGTGGTCGAGGGGCGACCCGACCTGCAGTTGCCCGGGCTCCCCCACCGTGCTGCTGCCGAGGTGCGAAGCGCCATTCAGTGTCACCTAGCGCTGGCGATGATTCGTCCGATGCTGGCGTCGGCGGCCCAGTGGTGGCGCACCTTCGATGCCTTTCTGTCCGACCGCGCCGCGACCCACCGATGGATCAATCACGACGAGGCGGCAAGCGCCGTTTCCGGACACGTGGGGTCGGGTGCGGTGTTGGGCAGGCTGAAGCCCGATGAGGTGCGGTTGGTGATGCCGCTGCTGACGTCGGACGACATTGCCGTGCTCACCCGCATCGACCAGAACCCCTGGCAGGCCGTCGCCCGGGCCAATGCGCAGGTCACCGCCCACACGCGACAGTCGTGGACCGATTTCCTGGCCAAGGTCGAACGCAGCCCCCTCACCGAGGAACAGATCGATGTCGTGTTGTGTGAGGACAGTCGCATCCGGGTGATCGCCGCTGCCGGGTCGGGGAAGACGTCCGTGCTGGTCGCCCGCACCGCCTACACCCTTGCTCGGGGACTGGTGCCGCCCGAGCAGATCCTGCTGCTGGCCTTCAACAACGACGCCGCCGTCGAACTCGCCGAACGCGTCACCAGCCGGTGCACGGCACTGGGCATCCCCAGTGAAGGGGTCAAGGTCGCCACCTTCCACAGATTCGGACTCGAACTGATCGGCCTCGCCACCGGCCACAAGCCCCGCATCGCGCCATGGGTGGAGAACGGCGAGGAACTCGCCCACCTGGCAGAGATCATCGAGCGGCTTCGGCAGGAATCTCCGCGGTTCCGCCAACAGTGGGACGTCTTCCGGATGCTGTTCGGGTCTCCCCCCGCTCCCGAGGGGTCGAAGGCCGCCGACAGCTACGACAAGGCCAGTGGCCGAGCCGGACTCCGCACGTTCCGCGGTGAGATCGTCCGCAGTGAGGGCGAGTGCATGATCGCCAACTTCCTGTTCATGCACGGGGTCAACTACGCCTACGAACACCCCTATGACCACGACGTCAGCGATTCACGCCACGGACAGTACCGGCCCGACTTCCACTACCCCGACGTCGGCGTCTGGCACGAACACTGGGCCCTCGACGCCGAGGGCCGCGCTCCCCGGGAGTTCTCCGGCTACCGCGAATCGATGCGATGGAAGAAGGCACTGCACCAGCGGCACGGAACCCCGCTGATCGAGACCACCTGGCACGGGGTGATGCAGCCGGACGGGCTCACCTCGCTCGCGACCCAGTTGCGCTCCCACGGGCTTGAGCTGCAATGGGACGCCGACCGTCCGATCCCGGGAGCGCCCCCGGTCGAACAGAAGCGCATCGTGCAATTGATGCGCACCTTCATGACGCACGTGAAGTCGAACTCCCTGACCCGCGAACAGGTGGCTGCCCGACTCCCCGACAAGCCGACCCCGCGCACGCTGCGTTTCCTGGAGCTCTACTGGCAGGTGCACGACCGCTGGGAGGCTGACCTGCGCGAACACCACAGCATCGACTTCGACGACATGCTGGTGAAGGCCGCCGACCTGCTGGAGCAGCGTCCCCACCTGACCGACCACCGACTGGTGATGGTGGACGAGTTCCAGGACGCCAGCCAGGCGCGCGCCCGCCTCACCCGGGCGCTGCTGCACGGTCCGGGACGAACCCTGCTCGCCGTCGGCGACGACTGGCAGTCGATCAACCGGTTCGCCGGCGCCGACCTGTCCGTGATGACCGACTTCGCCCGCATGTTCGGACCCACCACCACGTTGCACCTGCAGACGACCTTCCGCAGTTCCCAGTCGATCAGCGACGTGGCCTCGGGTTTCGTCCGCCGGAACCCCGCACAGATCCACAAACTGGTGCGGTCGGTGCACCCCGGCGTGGCCCAGCCGGTGGCCATCATCCGCGTCGCGCACGAGGGGGCGATTCCCGAGGTGGTGGGGAAGCGGCTGAAAGAGCTGGGTGAGGGACGGTCCCCCGAGGACGAGCCGGTCACCGTGCAGGTGCTGGGACGCTACCGCGACGACCAGAAGTACCTCTCGCGCGCCACGATCAAGGGGGTCGACGTCACCTACCGGACGATCCATCGCTCGAAGGGGTTGGAGGCCGACCATGTGATCCTGCCCAGGGTCACCACCGGACGACGAGGCTTCCCCAGCCTGCACCACGACGACTCGGTGCTGGGGTTGGCGATGGCTTCGTCCGACGGATTCCCGCATTCGGAGGAACGGCGTCTCTTCTACGTGGCGCTCACCCGAGCCAGGCACAGTGTCACCTTGATCACGGTCATCGGGTCGGAGTCGCCGTTCGTGGCGGAGTTGCTCACGGATCCTCGTGTGCGGGTCGAGAGCCCCGACGGAACCGCAGCACGTCCGTGCCCTGCGTGCGGACAGGGAGTGTTGGTGGCGCGGACGAGCCAGCACGGCCCCTTCCTGGGATGTTCGACCTTCCCGGCCTGCCGCCATGTCGATCGCGGGCAGCCGCGGGCGGTGAGCCACCGCCGTCCCGCCGGCCCGAGCTGACGCGGGTCGCTCGCAGCTGGCCAGAATCTGCGCAGGGGTAGGGTGAACGGCCGGACCCAACCCAGGAGGCACTCCCATGGCCGACACCGGACAGGACCGCGTCAACCCGCGCGTCATCGCCATCGCCCTCGCCGCAGCACTCGGAGGGTTCCTGTTCGGCTTCGACACCGCCGTCATCAACGGTGCCGTCAACGCCCTGAGCGAGCGGTTCACCCTCTCGGCGACCCTCACCGGGTTCGCGGTCTCGTCGGCTCTGTTGGGGTGTGCCGCGGGCGCCTGGTTCGCCGGACCCATCGCCAACCGCCGTGGACGCATCCCCGTGATGGTGGTCGCGGCTCTGCTCTTCCTGATCTCGGCGATCGGCTCGGGCCTCGCCTTCAGCGTGGTCGACCTGATCGTCTGGCGCGTCATCGGCGGCCTGGGCATCGGCGCCGCATCGGTGATCGCCCCGGCCTACATCGCCGAGGTCAGCCCCGCCCACGTGCGCGGACGCCTCGGCTCGCTGCAGCAGCTCGCGATCGTCAGCGGCATCTTCGTCGCCCTGCTCTCCAACGCGCTGCTGGCCAATGTCGCCGGCGGCGCCGCCAACACCCTCTGGCTGGGTCTTCCCGCTTGGCGCTGGATGTTCATGGTCGCCGCGATCCCGGCTCTGGTCTACGGCGTGATGTCACTGCGCCTGCCCGAGTCGCCCCGCTTCCTGGTGGCGCGCGGGGAGGTCGACAAGGCCTCGGCCGTGCTGCTCGACTTCACCGGCGAACTCGACGTCAACCTGCGCATCCAGCAGATCCGCTCGTCCATCGCCAGCGAGAAGCGGGAGTCGTTCTCCGACCTGCGCGGTTCGGCGCTGGGTCTGAAGCCGATCGTGTGGGTGGGCATCCTGCTGTCGGTGTTCCAGCAGTTCGTCGGCATCAATGTGATCTTCTACTACTCCACCACCCTGTGGCGTTCGGTCGGTTTCGACGAGTCGCAGGCCCTCACCACCAGCGTGATCACCTCGGTCACCAACATCGTGGTGACGATCGTGGCGATCCTGCTGGTCGACCGGGTCGGACGCCGCATCATGCTGATGGTGGGCTCGGTCGGCATGGCCCTGGCCTTGGGCACCATGGCCCTCGCCTTCTCGTTCAGCCAGGGCAGCGGTGACCAGGTCACCCTCCCCCAGCCGTGGGCCACCATCGCGCTGGTCGCCGCCAATGCCTTCGTGGTCGCCTTCGGTGCGACGTGGGGTCCGCTGGTGTGGGTGCTGCTCGGCGAGATGTTCCCCAACCGCATCCGCGCCGGAGCCCTCGCCGTGGCCGCTGCAGCCCAGTGGGTCGCCAACTTCGTGATCTCGACCACCTTCCCGGCCCTGTCGGCGGTGGGACTCACCCTGGCCTACGGCCTCTACGCCGCCTTTGCCGCGCTGTCGTTCGTCTTCGTGTGGTTGAGGGTGCCCGAGACGAAGGGCATCGAACTGGAGGACATGACCGATGAGGCAACCGTCCGCCGCCGCAGGCCCCAGCCCGAGACCCAGACCGTCTGAGCCAGGCAGTTCAGATCCATACGCTGAGCGATACAAACCGGCGACTTCGATAACGCGCGCTTATGTGAGCTTGTACACTTGGCCCATGATTGACGCCGCCGGACTGCGCGTGATCCGCGCCATCGATGAACACGGGAGCTTCACGGCCGCCGCGCTGCACCTCGGTTACTCACAACCCGCCGTCTCGCAGATGGTGAAGCGACTGGAACAGCGACTCGGCACCGTGCTGGTCGAGCGGGTGGGCCGCAACGTGCGCCTGACCGAGGCCGGTGAGGTGCTGAGCCGAGCAGCGGTCCCGGTGATGTCTGCTCTGGCGACCGCCGAGGAGGAGATCGCGTCGATCACCGGGCTGCGTAGCGGGCGGGTGCGCCTGATGGCCTTCCCGTCGAGCTCGGTGACCCTGGTGCCGAGGGCCCTCGCCCATGTCCGCAGCCAGCACCCCGGCGTGCAGGTGACCTTCACCGAGGCCGAGCCCCCCGAGTCGATTGCGGCGCTACGGGCGGGCGAGTGCGACCTGGCCGTTGCCTTCTCCTACCCCGGCTCGCCCGTGGGACGTGGCGAGGACCTCGAGGACTTCGTCGTCCACCACCTGCTCACCGAGGAGGTGAGGGTGGCGCTGCCCACCACGCATCGCCTGGCCGGCGACGAGGTCGTCGACATGGCCGACCTGGCCGACGAGGACTGGATCGCGGGCTGCCCCCGGTGTCGGGGACACCTGCTGCAGGTGGCCGCGGACGCGGGCTTCCAGCCGAAGTTGTCGTTCGAGACCGAGGACTATGTCGCCGTCCAGGGCTTCGTGGCAGCCGGTCTGGGTGTTGCCATGATCCCCGACCTGATCAGGCACTCGACCCACAACGACGACGTGGTGGTGAAGCGGCTGGCGCAGCGGACTGTCCGCGAGATCCACGTGGTCACCACCGAGGACCTCGAGCGGGTGCCCGCCGTGGCCGCCACTCTGGAGGCCCTGCGCACGAACGCCTGCAAGGCCGTGCCGGACGACCAACCCGTGGGTTGACCCGTCAGGCGTCCAGGTGGGCGTAGTCCCGCGCCACCGCCGCGATCAGGGCCGGATGGGTGCCGATGGGGTCGGTGACTGCGGCGACCTCCCGGGCCAGGTCATGGAAGTAGCCGGGAGCCAGCAGGAGACTGACGGCAGCAGGCTCGTCCGAGCCCTCGCGCAGGGCCTCCACTGCCTCGTCCGCAGGCACCGCAGACGCAGCCAGGGCCACCGGGGTGACCGGACGACCGACCCGCTCGCCCAGACGGCGAGCGATCTCGGCGACCCGCTCCTGGGCCACGGGCATCCGGGAACCGGCCCACAGCAGGGCCACGGGGGTGGTGGCGTCGGAAGCCTGGTCGCCCAGCCGCTCCACCAGCGCATCGACCAGGCCCGGCGAGTCGCCGACGGGCGCCAGCACCGTCGCTCCGGGGTTGGCCGCCGCGGCCCTCTTCACGTCGACCAGCAGGTGGAAACCACCGCCCACCAGCCACGGGACGACCACCGGTGAGTCGAGACCGGCCACCACCTCGTCCACCGTCGGTTCGAGCACGTCGATCCACCCGACCGTCACCGCCGCCCCGGTCGCCGACGCCAACAGTTCGGCGGCGCGGGTGATCGTCCGTTGACCCGACTGGGAACGGGTGCCGTGGGCGGCGACGACGATCGGGCGCGACATCAGGCGGGGGTTCCTGCCTGTTCGGGAGCAGTGAGGGAGTCGAGGCTACCGGCCAGCAACGCTTCGTCGCGGCGTTCGCGCAGCACCCGGGCCCGGTGGCGTTGCACCGCGATGGCCACCAGCAGGGCACCGGTGGCACCCACCGTCGCCAGCACCGTGGCGCGCACGTCGGCGGAGACGCCGAAGTTCTTCAGCAGGGTGCGCAGGTTGGTGACGACGATCAGCGCCCCAGCGCCGGTTCCGAGCACCGCGGATGGCAGTCGGCTCACCAGCCAGGCAGCGATGGGAGCGGCGACCAGTCCTCCGAGCAACAGGGCTGCGACGAAGCCGAGGTTGATGCCGGCGGTGCCGAGACCCAGCAGGAAGCCCAACGACGCGAAGATCGTGACCAGGAATTCAGAGGTGTCGACCGAACCCACGACGGTGCGCGGCTTCGTACGTCCCACGACCAGCAGGGTGGTCGTGGAGACCGGACCCCAGCCACCTCCCCCGGTGGCGTCGACGAATCCACCCACGAGCCCCAAAGGGGTGAGGAAGCCGGTGGGCAGCTTGCCCGGCTTCAGCACCTGGGCATGGCCTGCCACCCGGACGAACCGGGTCAGCAGGAAGGCGCCCAGCACGAACAGCAGTCCGGCCATCACCGGTGTGGCGCTCTCGGTCGACAACCGCGACAGCAGGGTCGCCCCGAGGAAGGCGCCGACGGCCCCGGGGATGCCGAGCCGGATGGTCAGCCCCCAGTCCACATTGCCGAACTTGTGGTGGGAGATGCCCGACACGAGGGTGGTGCCGAGTTCGGCCAGGTGCACCGAGGCGGAGGCTGCTGCGGGCGTCAGGCCCGCGATCAGCAACAGTGAGGTCGAGGTGACGCCGTAGCCCATACCGAGGGCACCGTCAACGAGTTGGGCGATGAGTCCGACAATGGCCAGACCGATGAGTTTGCGCATGGGTGGGCTCCTTCCGGGAGCGAATCGAGGTGGACGGGGTCAGGCGACGTGCCGGCTGGGCGACGCGTCGCGCCGGGGGCTGAGGTCAGCCCCGCCCGTACAGAGCAGGCGGGCGACGGCGTCGCGTACCGCCACCGACCGTCGAGGGTCCCCTCCACCGTGGACGGCGACCTGCACCCTCCCCGTCGGGGTGTCCGCCGAGGTGCGGGCCGCCACGGCGGCCGACCCCAGCACGGCTCGGGAGGCGACGATGCAGAACTTCTGCAGGTCGTCGGCGTCGTCGGCCACCGCGAGGTCGACGTCGAGGTTGCCGGTGGCCGCGTGCACCAGCCAGGCACCGTCGAGGTCACCGGGGCCGCGGTACTCGCGCTCGACCCACCGGACGAGCCCCTGCCCGACGAGGGCCGACAGGTCCTCGTCCAGTTCGGGAGAGATCACAAGCACGCGTGCCCCATCGGCCAGGAAGGTGCGGGCGCGGCGGGCAGCCACGGGTCCGCCGCCGACCAGGGTCACGCGACGGCCCGACAGGTCGAGCCAGAGCGGTGCGAGCGCCTCGTCCCCCGGCGTGCCCATCAGATGATCCAGTCCTGGGAGGCCTGGCTGCGGGCTTCGAGGTCCCTCTCGGCCGATTCGGCGGAGTCGGGGTCGCGGGCCTCACGGATCATGCCGGCCGCCAGGGTCGAACCGTCGCTGGGGTCGATCAGCAGGAAGGCCCCGGTGCGCCGTGAGGTGCTGTAGGGCTCGGCCACGATCGGGTTCGCCAACCGCAGGCGGACTCGTCCGAGGTCGTTGAGTCCGAGGGTCTCGGCCGGCTGCGCGACCAGGCTGTGCAGGTCGAGCACCCCCGAGATGTCGTCGACGATCACCTGGGTGGTGCGGGTCAGGTGCTTGAGCAGCAGCCTGGCCCGGGGACGCAGGGGACGCTCCGACAGCCAGCACACGGTGGCGTCGAGGTCGCGGGCGTTCACGGGCTGCTGATCGCCGCCGACGATGACGTCGCCGCGCGCGATGTCGATGTCGTCGGCGAGTTCGACCGCCACCGACAGGGGCGCGCTGGCCCGGCTCACCTCACGGTCGCCGATGGTGATGCCGGTGACGGTGGAGCGCAACCCCGAGGGCAGCACGGTGATGGGGTCCCCGACAGTGATGGTGCCCTGCACGACCGGTCCGGCGTAGCCGCGGTACTCCACGAATCGGGGATCACGGGCTGCCTGCTGGGGACGAAGAACCGTCTGCACGGGCAACCGCACCTGCCGGTCGGCGGCCAGTTCCTCGGCCTCGATCGGCAACTGCTCGAGCAGGTGCAACAGCGAGGGACCCTCGTACCAGGGAGTGCGGTTCGACTCGTCCACGACATTGTCACCAGCCAGTGCCGACACCGGGATGGTGTGCACGTCGACGACACCCAACTGGTCGGCCAGCTGGCGCACCGAGGCATCGACCGCCGCGTACTTGTCGGCGTCGTAGTCGACCAGGTCGATCTTGTTGACGGCGACGATCACGTGCGGCACCCGCAGCAGGGCTGCGACGGCGAGGTGCCGGCGGGTCTGCTCGACCACCCCGTGGCGCACGTCGGCCAGCAGTACGACCACGTCAGCCGTCGACGAACCGGTGACGGTGTTGCGGGTGTACTGCACGTGCCCGGGGCAGTCGGCCAGCACGAAGGAGCGCTGGGCGGTCGCGAAGTAGCGGTAGGCCACGTCGATGGTGATGCCTTGTTCACGCTCGGCCCGCAGACCGTCGGTGAGCAGGGCGAGGTCGGCGGCGGTCAGGCCACGGTCACGGCTGGCCCGCTCCACGGCCTCCAACTGGTCGGCCATCACCGACTTCGAGTCGTGCAGCAGCCGGCCAACGAGCGTGGACTTGCCGTCGTCGACACTGCCTGCAGTGGCCAGGCGGAGCAGGGTTGAGGTGCTCATCAGAAGTACCCCTCCTTCTTGCGGTCTTCCATGGCAGCCTCGGTGATCCTGTCGTCGGCGCGCGTGGCGCCCCGCTCGGAGACGGT
Organism: Aestuariimicrobium sp. T2.26MG-19.2B; assembly: GCF_950101875.1. Classification (NCBI taxonomy): domain Bacteria; kingdom Bacillati; phylum Actinomycetota; class Actinomycetes; order Propionibacteriales; family Propionibacteriaceae; genus Aestuariimicrobium; species Aestuariimicrobium sp. T2.26MG-19.2B. The sequence goes on from NZ_CATNLW010000001.1 coordinate 979,985, forward strand.
GCTGAGGGCGGTTTCTCGGACGATGTCGTCGACGTCGGCGGCGTCGGACTCGACGGCCCCCGTGCACGACATGTCGCCGACGGTGCGGTAGCGGACGGTGCGGGTCTCGACGGTCTCGTTGGCGCGCACCGTGTTGTGCTCGCCGACGGCCAGCCACATGCCGTCGCGCTGGAAGACCTCGCGCTGGTGGGCGAAGTAGAGGCTGGGCAGGTCGATCTGCTCGCGCTCGATGTAGCGCCAGATGTCGAGTTCGGTCCAGTTCGACAGGGGGAACACGCGCACGTGCTCACCCGGACGATGCCGGGGGTTGAACAGGCTCCACAGTTCGGGGCGCTGACCGCGGGGATCCCACTGACCGAACTCGTTGCGCAGGCTGACGATGCGCTCCTTGGCGCGGGCCTTCTCCTCGTCGCGGCGGGCGCCACCGAAGACACCGTCGAAGCGGTGCTCGGCGATGGCGTCGAGCAGCGGCAGGGTCTGCAGCGGGTTGCGGGTGCCGTCGGCGCGCTCGCTGAGCCGTCCGTCGTCGAGGTAGTCCTGCACCCGGGCGACCTCGAGCCGCAGACCGTACCTGCCGACCTGCCTGTCGCGGTACTCGAGCACCTCGGGGAAGTTGTGCCCGGTGTCGACGTGCAGCAGGGTGAGCGGTGGCTTGGCCGGGTAGTAGGCCTTGAGTGCCACGTGCAGCAGCACGGCGGAGTCCTTGCCGCCCGAGAACAGGATCACGGGACGCTCGAGCTCGGCCACGACCTCGCGGATGACCAGCATCGCCTCGGCCTCGAGCAGGTCGAGGTTGTCGACGACGCGGTGTTCGTCGGCGATGGGCAGCACGTCGAGTGGGTCGACGGGGCCGTCGGCCAGGGTCTTCTCAGTCACAGTCATCGTGCCCTCTCAGAGGTGGATGCCACATTCGGTCTTGGACAGTCCGGCCCAGCGGCCCGAGCGGGGGTCCTCGCCGGGGGCGACCCGACGAGTGCAGGGAGCGCAACCGATGGAGGGGTAGCCCTCGGCCAGCAGCGGGTTGACGGGCACCTGGTGTGCCTCGGCGTAGTCGATGACGTCGTCGAAGCTCCAGTGGGCCAGCGGGTTGATCTTCACCAGTCCGTGCCGCTCGTCGAAGGTCACCAACTCGGTGGTGGCGCGAGTGGGGGCCTCGTCCCTGCGGACCCCGGTGAACCACGCCTCGTAGCCCTTCAACTCCCGGGCCAGCGGTTCGACCTTGCGCAGCTGGCAGCACAGGCCCGGGTCGCGATCGTGCAGCTTGGCCCCGTACTCGGCGTCCTGTTCGGCGACGGTCTGCAAGGGCAGCACATCGACGACGTTCACGGGCATCGCGAGCGGCAGTTCAGCGCGCAGACCCCGGGTCTCGGGGAAGTGGTAGCCCGTGTCGAGGAAGAGCGTGTCGACCTGGGGGATCCGTGAGCTCACCAGGTGGGCGAGCACCGTGTCGGCGGCCATCGAGCAGGCCACCGCGACGCGGTGACCGAACGCCTCGGCGGCCCAGGCGATGACCTCGGTCGCACCCTGCAGGGCATCGGCGGGTGGTGCGGCGAAGCGTCGGTTCCCGGCGTCGGCGAGGGTGCGCAGTTCGTCCGAGGTGCGCTGGCGCTCACGCGGAACGGTGCGCAGGGCCGCGAACATGCCCTCGTGCTCGAACGCGTGGGGTTGCGCCCACAACGGTGCGGTGGTGTCGGCGGGAACGTGGTGCAGGGTGCGGTCCCGCGGGGTCGCCGGATGGGTGGCGGTGCGGAATGGGCTCAGGGTCATACCAGTGCCTCGTCCTCGGCTCGATGGACCCAAGCGGCGAAGGTCTCGCCGTCGGTGCGCTCGCCGTGCCACCGCCGCACGACCCGCTCGACGTAGTCGGTGAGGTTGTCGGCGGTCACCTTGAGGCCGCGCACGGTGCGACCCAGTCCCGCCTCCGGACGACCGTGGGTGGCCAGGCCGCCGCCCAGGTGCACCTGGAAGCCGGGGACCTGTTCGCCGTCGTCGCCCAGGACGAGTTGCCCCTTGAGGCCGATGTCGGCGGTCTGGATGCGGGCGCAGGAGTTGGGGCAGCCGTTCAGGTGCAGGGTCAGCGGATCGGTCAGCTCGAGATCGGCCAGGCGATCGTCCAACTCGCGGATCGCGGCGGTCGCCGTGTCCTTGGTGTCGACGATGGCGAGCTTGCAGAACTCGATGCCCGTGCAGGCCATGGTGCCGCGGCGGAAAGCGCTGGCTCGGGTCTGCAGCCCGAGGGCATCGAGCCCGGCGACAGCCGCGTCGAGGTGGTCGGGAGCGACGTCCAGCAGCAGCACCTTCTGGTGGGGGGTGAATCTCGCCCGGTCGGAGCCGACGCTGGTCATCAGGTCGGCCAGACCCTGCAGGGTGTCGGCACCCATGCGACCCACCACCGGGGCGGCCCCGATGTAGTGGTTGCCGTCCTTCTGGGCGTGCACACCGATGTGGTCGGAGGCGGACCCGTCGGGGCGGGCCTCGGGGCCGTCGGGCAGCGCCCGGCCCAGGTACTCCTGCTCCAGCACCTGACGGAACTTCTCGGTACCCCAGTCGTTGAGCAGGAACTTCAGTCGGGCCTTGTTGCGCAGCCGGCGGTAGCCGTAGTCACGGAAGATGCGGGTGACCCCGTACCAGACCTCGGCCGCCTCCTCGGGTCGGACGAACGCACCGAGCCGCTCGGCCAACCTCGGCGCCGTCGACAGTGCACCGCCGACCCACAGGTCGTAGCCGATGCCCAGTTCGGGGTGCTCGACCGCCACCAGGGAGATGTCGTTGATCTCGTGGACGACGTCGTGGCTCGGATGCCCCGTGATGGCCGACTTGAACTTGCGAGGCAGGTTCGCCAGTTCCGGGTCGCCGATGTAGCGGTGGAGGATCTCGTCGATCACCGGAGTGGGGTCGATCAGTTCGTCGACCGCGACGCCGGCCACGGGGGAACCGAGGATGACGCGGGGGCAGTCACCGCAGGCCTCGACGGTGCGCATGCCCGCGGCCTCGAGCTTGTCCCAGATGGTGGGGACGTCCTCGATGGAGATCCAGTGGTACTGCAGGTTCTGGCGGTCGCTGATGTCCCCGGTGCCGCGTGCGTGGTCGCGCGAGATGTCGGCGAGGGTCTGCACCTGCTGCTGGGTGAGGGCGCCGCCGTCGAGGCGCACCCGCATCATGAAGAACTTGTCCTCCAACTCGTGCGCCTCGAGTTGGGCGGTCCGGCCCCCGTCGATACCCGGCTTGCGCTGGGTGTAGAGGCCCCACCAGCGGAAGCGGCCGTGGAGGTCGTCCCCGTCGATGGAGTCGAAGCCGTCCCGTGCGTAGGTCGAGATGATGCGGTCGCGCACCTCGAGCACATCGGACTCCGCCTTGAAGACCTCGTTCGCATTGAGGGGCTCACGACCGCTGACGAGCCACTGGCCGTTGTTGGTGCCGGCGCGCGGGCCACGGGTGCGGGCGCCGGTGTGCTCGGCTGCAGCCGTCTGGGGCGCGGAGGGGGCTTGGGTCATAAGCACATGTTATTGATGTCATACGCAAGGCGAATAGTGAGCGCCCGCATCGTGGGACGAGCTGCCACCGACTAGGTGGAACGAGGACGACTTGCCGCGTCGGCGGACCACGTGCGCATCTGGCGCCGTGGCGGAGGTGGTCGCAGGCCCGGGTTCGGCGCGGTGCCCCCGTTGCGAGCTAGCTGCCCTCGTCCGGCGCGGGTGCCCGCGTTCCGAGCCAGCTGCCCTCGTCCGGCGCAGTTGCCCTCGTTCCAGGGCAGGGCAAGCGGTCCCAACGAGGGCAAACTGGGCGGGATGAGGGCAAGTCGCGGCGAACCGGGACGGAGGGCCCCACCGAGGGGGCGGAACCGGAGTGGTGGCGGGCGCCCAGAGCAGGCAAGTGCGCAGAGCAGGCAAGTGCGCAGAGTGACGGGCGTGTCAGACGCGCAGGCTCCGGCGAGAGGGACCCGGGGAAGGGGACGAACAGCGTGGACTGGGACAGCAGGTTGCGCCACGACCACGACCGCGGCCCCGAATGCGGCTGTGCGGGCCATCCTGATGCAACCTGCTGCATCACAACCTGAGGTGCCGCACCAACTGCGCTCCTCCGGCGCCGCCGTGGCCCGAGGATCGGGTCACAGAATGGACCAGAACGCCGCCCGCACCCCCTCACCTCGACCGGGCCGGAGGTGTCGGTCCTGGTCCCGCCGACCTCCACCGTCCCCCAACCCGGACGAGTGACCAGCCCTGCCCCGACCGGGCCCACTAGCATCGGGACCATGACGATCCATCTGGTGGGCAGTGGTGCACAGGTCGAGGGCCTCGACGGGGTGTGGGACTCCTTCGTGGCCGAGGCCAAGCGACGCTCGGGCGGCGATGGGGCTCGTCCGATCGTGGTCTGCCTGCTGGAACTGCCCGAGGACGGTGGGCTGTCGCCCGAGTGGACCGCTGGCTACACCGACCCGATCCTGGCCCGCTGGCCAGAGGCGCCGATCGAACTGGTGACCCTTCGCCCGACCGAGGCCTTCCTGGCACACCCGACGTTCGGGTCGTCCACACCCACCCCCGACGACGCCACCCCCGCCCAAGCCACACCCGCCCAGGACGCCACCGAACCGTCGTCCACCCCTGAACCGGTCACCGAACCCCCCACCCCGACCCTGCCCGATCTCTCGCAGGCCGCCGGTCTGGTGGTGGGGGGCGGCTGGACCCCGGGATATCTGCACTGCCTGCTCCCGCACCGCGACCAGATCGCCCGAGCTGTGCGCCGCGACCTGCCCTATCTCGGCTTCTCCGCGGGGGCCTCGATCGCCGCTCGGCACGCTCTGGTGGGCGGACAGTTCGCCGACGGCATCCGGGTTCAGCAGGAGTTCGCCGCCGAGGACCTTCGCGAATTGACCGTGGTCGACGGCCTCGCCCTGGTGAGCGCGCTCGTGCAGGTGCACACCGATGAGTGGTCCAACGAGGGCATCGTCATCTCGGCGATCGAGCGAAACCTCGCGGGCCACGCGGTTGCCATCGACGAGGGCACCGCCTTGGTGGTCGAGCCGGCGTCGGGACGCACCACCCGACTCGGACGAGGTCGGCTGCGCTGGTTCTCGAAGGAGAGCCACGGGGTTCTCGTCCACACCGAGGAACCAGTGCGGACGAGCGACGAGGGCTGACGCTCCGGGTCCGGTGCCACGATCGATCCTCGACATGGCAAGGTAGCCTCATGCAGATTCTGGTGGTGGACGACGACCAAGCCGTGCGCGACTCGCTGGCGCGATCGCTGCAGTACTCCGGCTACGAGGTCGCCACCGCCCAGGACGGTCTGGAGGCGATGGCCAAGCTGTCGGCCGTGCGTCCCGACGCGGTCGTGATGGACGTCATGATGCCTCGACTCGACGGACTCGAGACCACCCGCATGCTTCGCGGCGGCGGCAACGACGTGCCGATCCTGATCCTCACCGCCCGTGACGCCGTCGGCGATCGGGTGGACGGGCTCGACGCGGGTGCCGACGACTACATGGTCAAGCCCTTCGCCCTCGACGAGCTGCTCGCACGGCTGCGCGCGCTCACCCGCCGCAGTCGTCCCGAACCGGAGCAGAACTCCGAGACGCTCAGCTTCGAGGACCTGCACCTCGACCCCCAGACCCGCGAGGTGACCCGCAACGGTCGCCGGATCAGCCTCACCCGCACCGAGTTCGCCCTGCTCCACGTGTTCATGGAGCACCCGCGGCGCGTGCTCGAGCGCGGCTGGCTGTTGAACGAGGTGTGGGGGTTCGACTTCCCCACCACGGCCAACTCGCTGGAGGTCTACATCGGCTACCTGCGCCGCAAGACCGAGGGTGAGGGTGAGTCGCGCCTCATCCACACCGTGCGCGGGATCGGCTACGTGCTGCGCGAAACCCCCCCGTGATCGACTGGTTGACCCGACGACTGACCCCTTCGTGGTCGTCCCCGGAGCCGGCCCCGCTGGGCCGGCGGATGGTGTCGATGCTGGTGGTCGGGCTGGTGGTGGCCGTGCTGCTCGTGGGAGGCGCAGCTTGGGCCAGTACCCGCTGGTCGCTGTACCACCAGCTCGACAACGAACTGGTGGCCATGAGTGGTCAGTTCTCCGCGCCCATCCAGGGTGACCTCGAGAACATGGGTGGACTCTCCGCCGAGGCCCTTGCCCCCACCCAGACCAGCCTCGTGCTGGTGCGCGCCGACGGCCAGGTGACCGGACTGCCGGGAGCCGAGACGGTGCTCACCCCGGGTCCGGACGAGCTGACCGTGGCCCGCACCCAACACGCCAGCCCCGCGCACACCCAACTCCTGCAGGGGCAACGGTTGCGGGTGCTCGCCACACCGCTGGTGATCGACGGTCAGTCCTATGCCTTGGTGGTCGCGCAACCCCTGGCCCCCACCGACGAGACCCTGAGCCGGTTGACCGTGGTGCTGGTGCTCGTGGGTGCCGCTGGCGTGGTGGGGCTCGGCCTCCTGGGCTGGGCGCTGGGACGATCGGCGGTGAAGCCGCTGCGCCAGTTGGCCAACGCCGTGGCCAGGATCACCGAGACCGACGACCTTCGTCCGGTGCAGATCGCGCAGTCGGACGATCTGGGCAATCTGACGGAATCGTTCAACACCATGCTCAACTCGCTCGCCAGTTCCCGCGAGCGCCAGAAGAGGTTGATCGCCGACGCCGGGCACGAGCTGCGCACCCCGCTCACCTCGATGCGCACCAACGTCGAACTCCTCATCGCCGACGACAAGACCGGCATGCTGCCACCCGGGGCCAGGGCCGAGATCCTGCACGACGTCGCCGGGTCACTGGGCGAGTTCACCTCGCTGGTCGGCGACCTGGTGCAGTTGAGCCGGGACGACCGGGTGGCGATCTCGCGGGAGCCCATCGACTTCGCCGAGGTGGTGCGTTCGGCCATCGTCCGGGCTCGACGTCGGGGGCCGGGGCTCGTCTTCGACGTGGAACTCAACCCCCTCTACCTGCTCGGGGAGTCGGACAACCTGGAGCGAGCCGTCACCAACCTGCTCGACAACGCGGTGAAGTTCTCCCCGCCGGGAGGCACCATCCGGGTCCACCTCGAGGGCGACCGGTTGCGCATCTCCGACCAGGGCCCGGGCATCGCCGAGGAAGACCTCCCCCATGTCTTCGACCGCTTCTTCCGCTCCGACCGCGCTCGCAACACCCCGGGCACCGGGCTGGGCCTGTCGATCGTCGCGCACACCGTCGAGGCCCACGGCGGCACCGTCCGCGCGGGGCACTCGGCCGAGGGTGGTGCCGAGTTCACCGTGATCCTGCCCGGTAGCCAGCGCCCTCTCGACGAGCCCTGAGGCCCTCCCCCACCGCTTAGGGCACCCCCCGAATCGCCCGATACTACGCGTCGTAGTATCTAGTTGACGGCGCTTTCGACGCCGCCCCACCAGCCCAGCGCAGGAAAGCTGTCACCGATGAAGGTCACGCGGCCCAGAGTCACTCCCCAACCATCCAGCCCGTCCAGATTCCTGGGTCGCCGCGCTCGCGGCGCCATGGTCGCGATCGGGTTGACCGCACTGCTGGCCGGGTGCTCCGGCCCGTCAGGGACGCGGGTGGGGGGTGAGGCCAGTCTGCAGTTGCCCGACCTGGGCAGCGTCGACTTCCTGGGTCTGCCCGGCAACCTGCTGCTGGGGCTCGGCCTGATCGTGTGCGCCCTCGGCCTCGGCTTCGGGCTGCTCACCTACCGTCAGCTCAAGGCGATGCCCGCCCACTCCTCCATGCGGGAGATCTCGGAACTGATCTACACCACCTGCAAGGCCTACCTGCGCAAGCAGGGCCAGTTCCTGTTGATGCTGTGGGCCTTCATCGCGGCCATCATCATCGGCTACTACCTGTGGCTCGGTTTCGGTGTCGGCCGCACCGCCGTGGTGATCGCCTTCTCGCTGATCGGCATGGCTGGCTCCTACGGTGTCGCCTGGTACGGCATCCGGGTCAACACCCTGGCCAACTCGCGCACCGCCCATGCCTCTCTCAGCGGCAAGGCCCTTCCGGTCCACGACATCCCGCTGCGCTCGGGCATGAGCATCGGCATGGTGCTGATCTCGGTCGAGCTGGCCATGATGCTGATCATCCTCGTCTTCCTGCCCGGTGAGATCGCCGGCGCCTGCTTCATCGGGTTCGCGATCGGTGAGTCCCTTGGCGCGTCGGCCCTGCGCATCGCCGGCGGCATCTTCACCAAGATCGCCGACATCGGTGCCGACCTCATGAAGATCGCCTTCGGCATCAAGGAGGACGACGCCCGCAACCCCGGCGTCATCGCCGACTGCACCGGTGACAACGCCGGCGACTCGGTCGGTCCCTCGGCCGACGGGTTCGAGACCTACGGTGTCACCGGCGTGGCCCTGATCACCTTCATCCTGCTGGGCGTGCACCAGCAGCAGTTGCAGGTGCAGCTGCTCGTCTGGTTGTTCGTCATCCGCGCCGTGATGATGGTGGCCTCGGCCGCGTCGTACTACCTCAATGCCGCCATCACGAACGCCCGCTGGTCCGATGCCGTGACCATGGACTTCGAGAAGCCGCTCACCAGTCTGGTGTGGCTCACCTCGGTGGTCTGCCTCGCCGCCACGTTCGGCACCTCCTGGCTGCTGATCAGTGGCCTCGGGGACGGACTGTGGTGGAAGTTGTCGCTGATCGTCTCCTGCGGCACCCTGGCCGGTGCGCTCATCCCCGAACTCGTCAAGGTGTTCACCTCGGTCAAGTCCCGCCACACCCGCGAAGTGGTGGTCTCGTCCAGCAAGGGCGGGGCATCACTGAACGTGCTGTCGGGCCTGGTGGCCGGCAACTTCTCGGCCTTCTGGATCGGCGGCGCCATCACTGCGCTGATGGCGGTCGCGTACTGGATGTCGACCACCGGGCTGGGGCAATTCATGACCGCACCTGCCGTGTTCGCGTTCGGCCTGGTCGCCTTCGGCTTCCTCGGCATGGGACCGGTGACGATCGCCGTCGACAGCTACGGACCGGTCACCGACAACGCCCAGTCGGTCTTCGAACTGTCGACCATCGAGCAGTTGGGGGTCGAGGACGAACTGGAGGCGGAGTTCGGTCGCCGTCCCGACTTCGAGCAGGCCAAGTTGCTGCTGGAGGCCAATGACGGTGCCGGCAACACGTTCAAGGCCACCGCCAAGCCGGTGTTGATCGGCACCGCCGTGGTGGGCGCGACCACCATGATCTTCTCGATCATGATGGGTCTCACCGACGGTCTGACCCATGACGTGGCCAACCTGTCGCTGCTGCACGCCCCCTTCCTGCTCGGCCTGCTGATGGGTGGCGCCGTCATCTACTGGTTCACGGGCGCCTCGATCCAGGCCGTCACCACCGGTGCCTACCGAGCGGTGGAGTTCATCAGCGCCACGATCGACCTCAAGGGTGACAACACCCGCGCCAGTGCCGAGGACTCGTCGAAGGTCGTCGAGATCTGCACCAGGTACGCCCAGCGAGGGATGTTCAACATCTTCCTCGGTGTCTTCTTCGCCACCTTGGCCTTCGCGTTCGTCGACCCGTACTTCTTCATCGGTTACCTGATCTCGTTGGCGATGTTCGGTCTCTACCAGGCGATCTTCATGGCCAACGCCGGCGGCGCCTGGGACAACGCCAAGAAGCTCGTCGAGGTCGACCTCGGTCGCAAGGGAACTGCCCTGCACGAGGCCACCATCGTCGGCGACACGGTGGGTGACCCCTACAAGGACACCTCGTCGGTGGCGCTCAACCCGGTGATCAAGTTCACGACCCTGTTCGGACTGCTGGCCGTCGAACTGGCCGTGCTGCTGCGCCACGACTTCGGTGGCGTGTTGACCGGTGTCCTCGCCGCCGTCTTCCTGCTCGCCTCGCTGGTCTTCGTCCGCCGCTCCTTCTACTCGATGCGCATCGGGGAAGAACTGGAGGACCTCAAAGTAGAACCGGCCGTCGACGTGGCCGAAGCCTCCTGACCCGCGCAGACAGCGCCCCCTCCCCCAGCTGAGCCGGGACCCCTCACCGGGGTCCCGGCTCAGCCGCGTCCAGGCCGCTGGATCACCAGGAGCGCGTCGGAAGGTGGGTCGGCAGGCTGCGCCGTGGACCCCGGCGCTCGGCACGAGGTGCCCTCGCCAGCAACAGTTCAACTCGGTAGCGGTGGCCACGAAACGGCACCAGAAGGACTGTCGCGTGCCTCGAGTCGCCCGGTTCGAGGGACGACCGGGTACCGGTCAGCGCGTGACTGATGGCCCCGGGCACGTGGTAGTCGTCCACACTCCAGGCATCGGGATCACCGACGGCGGCCTGCCGAACCCTGGCGGCCGTCCACGGACCTATCCCTGGCAGTGACTGCAGCGCGACCGCCAGCGCCTCGCCGGCAGCCACGGCGTCGTCGTACCCCTGACGGTCGAGGATCCGTTGCAGCGCGGGCACCCGAGCCAGCGCTGCGACCAGGGTGCGCGCGCGTCGGGGGTCGACCCCGGCCAGTACGAACGCCCAACTCGGGATGGCGACCCACTGTTCGGCCGACGGTGGGCACACCATGCCCGCCGCGGGATGGCCCTGGTCCACCCACGTGACCGCCGTCCCGTACTGGCGGATCAGGGTGCGCAGGGCAGCAAAGGCCTCGGCGCCGGTGACCTTCTGCTCGATCACCGTGGGCGCGAGTGACTCGGCGACCAACTCGCTGCGGCCGATGGGCTGCAGGTGTGCCCGCGCGAGGGGGCCGACGACCGGGTGGGTGCGCAGGGGATGGTCCTCCGCGATCACGTCCAGGCGGTCGTCGGAGCCCAGCAGCCGTGGCGCCGAGGCCAGCGCCCAGCCGGCGCCGGGGCCCCAGGCCCGCACGTCGACGTCCTCACCCCGCGCGGTGAACTCCGTGAGAGCCGGCCCCTCGGGAGTGGTCGAGGCACGCCACCAAGTTCCGTGACGGTGCCGATGGGTGGGGTCCCCGTGGCCTCGCTGGTGTCGCGCGAGGTTCGAGTCGAGGCAGGGCGCGAGCCCCGGAACCACCCGCCCGACGGGGCCCTTGCGCTGCATGGGGTCACTGTAGTGTGGCGCCATCGACGGGCACCGCCCTCGACGACGCGGACGACCGGGGGCCGCATCGACCGCGACGAAGGGGGTGCGGGTGTCACACCACCACCACGGCTCGACCGAGGTCGACCTCACGCCGACGCAGCGGGAGCACCGCCGCTCGGCCTTGGCCTGGCTGGTCGGTGCCCTGATCCCACTGGCGGTGGCGACCCTGATCGGCCTGGTCGCGCTGTGGCCCGACGACGTCACCAAGCACATCGACACAACCGGCATCGAGCAGGTCGTCCCCGGGGCGACAACCCAGGTGGGCACGATCACCGCCACCCAGAGCGTCGGCTGCAACGGTCAGGCGGGTGCCGTGCCCGGCGCCGACTCGGAGTGTGTCGCCATCGACGTCCGCATCGACGACGGCCCCGACCGTGGCACCAGCCAGTCGTTCACCCTCACGAATGCGCATCTGCGCTCGGGGGTCAGCGTCGGCGACAAGGTCTCGGTCTATCGCATCCCGCTGGCGGGGACGAGCCCCACCGAGGTCATCTACTCCTTCCGTGACTTCGAGCGCACGATCCCCCTGACGGTGTTCGCGGTGGCGTTCGCCGTTGCCGTGGTGGCCGTGGCGAGGCTTCGAGGACTGCTCGCGATCGTCGGACTCGGGTTCGCCTTCTTCATGATTGCCCGGTTCATGCTGCCCGCCCTGATCGAGGGCAAGGACCCGGTGCTGGTGGGCGTGGTGGGCAGCGCGGCGATCATGTTCGTGGTGCTCTACTTCGCCCACGGCTTCACCCTTCGCACCACGACGGCTCTGGTCGGCACGCTGTTCGGGCTGCTGTTGACGGCCGTCCTGGGCGCGGTGGGCGTGCGCTGGGCCCACCTGACGGGCATCGGCGGCGAGGACGACTTCAGTCTCTCGGCGGCCTCCCCCGACCTGAAGCTGACCTCGGTGGTGATCTGCGCGGTGATCGTGGCGGCCATGGGGGCGCTCAACGACGTGACCATCACCCAGGCGTCTGCCGTCTGGGAGTTGGCCGACACCGTCACCGACCGGCGCAGGCTGTTCTCCAGCGCCATGCGCATCGGTCGGGACCACATCGCATCGACGGTCTACACCATCGCCTTCGCGGCGGCGGGGGCGGCGCTCCCGGTGCTGCTGCTGTTGTCGGTGCTGCAGAGGCCCGTCGGTGAGGCCCTCACCTCGGAGGTGTTCGCGGCCGAGGTGTTGCGCACCACGATCGCCTCGATCGGGCTGGTGCTGGCCGTGCCCGTCACCACTGCGGTCGGTGTCGCCGCCATCGGGCTGGGTCGACACCGGGCCCCATTCACGGCCACCGATCCGGCAACCGACGACCATGCCCCGCACCAGCCGCCGTTGGAGGTACCGCAGCGCCGGCCCGTGGACGATGCCCCAGCACTCGACCAGCCGGTACCCCTGGACGAGCCGATGCCGGCCCGGCCCGGCCCGCTGCAGGGCGACCCGGCGGGGGCCCGATCGGTGGACGAGTCGCCCCCCTCGGCGGCCCAGGAGTTCAATGACGACCGGGCCTACCGCCGTCCCACTCCGTGACATGCCCACCAGACCCAGCCACTCCGCACCCACGACAGGAGCGCCATGTACGGCAGCGTGATCTCGACCCAGCGACTCGGCGGTGACCTGTGGCGGGTCGTGCTCGGCGGTGAGGGATTGTCCGACTTCGTGCCCAGCGAGTTCGCGGACTCCTACGTCAACTGTTCCTTCATCCCGGAGGGAGCACCGTACGGGGTGCCCTTCGAGACCGATCAGGTGAAGGACCTGCCGCGGGAGCAGCGCCCCTTCCCGAGGCGGATCACGGTCAGGCACTGGGACGAGGACTCCCGTCAGCTCACCCTCGACTTCGTCGCCCACGGAGACGTCGGTCACGCCGGGGTCTGGGCCAGGACCGCCGCTGCGGGTGACCTGCTGCAGTTGAAGGGCCCCGGGGGCGAGTACACGCCCCACCCCGAGGCGGATGCCTACCTCTTCGTCGGTGACGAGTCCGCCCTGCCCGCGATCTCCGTCGCCTGCGAGCGGGTGCCGGCCGGTCGTCCGGTCACGGTGGTGGCCGAGGTCGACTCGGCCGACGGCGAACTCGACCTCAGCTCACCCGGCGACCTGACCATCGTCTGGGTGCACCGTGCAGGGGTGGACGACCCCGACAGACTGCTGGCGAACGCGATCGCGTCCCTACCTCACCAGCAGGGCAGGGTCAGCGCGTTCGTGCACGGTGAGGCCATGGAGACCAGGCTGGCCCGGCGGGTGGTCCTTCGACAAGGACGGGTCGACCGCGAACTGCTGTCGTGCTCCCCGTACTGGCGACGTGGCCTGGACGACGAGCAGTGGCGCTCGGTGAAGAAGGACTTCGTCAGGCAGTCCCAGGCCGAGATCTGATCCCAGGCCCAGATCTCACCCAGGCCCAGATCTGACCCCAGACCCAGATCTCAGCGAGGTGCAGATCTCGCGATGTCACCGACGAGGTCGAGGATGGGTCGGCGCAGCCGGTGGACACGTTCGATCATCAACACCGTCAGCAGCGCGTTGGCCTCGTCCTGTTCAGGCAGGAACCACGCGAGGAAGTCCTCCTCGATGCCGATCATCAGCTCGACCGTGCGTGCGACTTCCAGGTCGGTGATGGGGCTGACGGCGTGATAGCCGCGCACCATCGACTCGAGCAGCGGCAACCACTCGTCCTCGCGTCCCGCCTCGAACAATCGGGCCATCACCGACAGTGACCCGTACAGCGGGTCGACCCAGCGGGGTCCGAGTTCGAGGTGGTCGAAGTCGATGTAGCCGCTGACCTGCTCGCCAACGAACAGGACGTTGCCCGCGTGGAAGTCACGATGGATGATCTGCAGCGGCAGGCCCTCGGTGCCACGACGTCGGCGGCGCACGTGCAGACCACGGGCGATCGCCTCGGTGATGTCGATGTCGGCCATCGCGGCGTGGAGACTGGCGGCGGCCCCACCGACCAACCGGACCCGATCATCGGTGCCCGGCAGGGTGTAGTCGTGCCACGCATGCCCGTCGATCTCGCTGTAGACCAGGATCGCGTCATTGCCGTGCATCTGGTGCTTGGCACCCGTGACACTGGGCAACAGCTGGGTGACGGGCACCCCGCGGGCCGTGAGCTCATCGAGGATCCACACCTCCGCGCCCACGCTCTGGCGCGGCCGCTTCTTGACGTGCACAGCGCCGTGCTCGGTGAGCATCCGCAGCCCGCCGCCGTTGACCTCGGTCAGGGTGATGTGCGCCAACTGAGGCCAGTGCTGGGTCAACCAGCCATGATCGGGCCAGCCCTCGAGGATCACGTCGTCCATCGCGCCAGCGTAGTGGTCACGACAGTTCCCCCTGAGCACGCCGGCCGAGGCACACTGGACGCATGGCAGACCTGACCGTGACCCAGCAGCCCGACTCCTCCCGCTTCGAGGCGCATCTCGACGGTGAACTCGCAGGGTTCATCGACTACGAGGCCGCGGGAGACGTACTCGACCTCACCCACACCGAGGTGTTCCCCCAGTTCGGTGGCCAGGGCGTCGGGGCCAAGCTCGTCCGCGGTGCCCTCGACCAGATCCGGCAAGCCGAGCAGACGGTCATTCCGACCTGCCCGTTCATCGCCTCCTACATCGACAAGCACGACGACTACGCCGACCTGCTGGCCGCCTGACCAGCTGGGGCGCACCCCTCGGTGAGAGTTGTCCACAGGGGTTGTCCACAGTGTGGAAAACCACAAGCGTGTAATTACGCCGTGGTCGTCCCGGGGTTGGGGACGACGCCCCACCAGCCGCACCGCCCGCGCGGCTAGGGTGAACCCGTGACCGCCCCCGACATCCGCTTCTGCCGTCTGTGCGGAACACCCATGCAGCAGCAGGTACCGCCGATGGAGGACCGCCCCCGCCCGGTCTGCCCGGCGTGTGGATACATCGACTACGTCAACCCGATCAATGTCGTCGGCACGGTGCCGACCTGGGACGACGGACGAAGCGTGCTGCTGTGTCGCCGCAACATCGAGCCTCGCAAGTACTTCTGGACGCTGCCCGGTGGCTTCCTGGAACTGGGCGAGACGATCGCGGCGGGGGCCGAGCGCGAGACCCGCGAGGAGGCTGGTGCCCGGGTCACGATGCACGGGCTGTACACGGCCATCGACGTGCTCCGCGCCGGGCAGGTGCACCTCTTCTTCCGGGCGAGCCTTGCCGACCTGGACCTGTCACCCGGCATCGAGACGATCGAGAACAGGCTGTTCGACGTCGCCGACATACCGTGGGAGAAGTTGGCCTTCCGCACGGTGCGGCTGACCCTGCGCCACTGGGTGGACGATCTGGAGCGCGGCGAGTTCCCGCTGCACCAGGAGTCGATCAGCTGAGGTCGGGACTCATCCCTCGTCCGATTGCTGCAGCATCGCCCGCCATCGCCGTTCGAGGTCGGGGGGATCGACGGCAGGACCGTCCTCCACGTGCGTGTCGAGCTGCTCGCGCCAGGCCCTGATGCCCCACCAGTCGCCCACCAACCAGGCGGGGACGCTCAACCCCACCGCCACGGTGAGGGGCGGGAAGAGCACGACCGGCAGGCAGACCACCAGCACGAGCGGGGTCAGCCAGGCACGCACGGGGCGTTGCTTCATCACCATCGCGGCCAGTTGCAGCACCTCGGTGCGCGTGGCCGTCACCGGTCTCGCCGAGGCGGCCAGCGTGTAGGCGGCCAGGAGCACGGTCAGTGCCCAGACCACCGGTGCCAGTACACCGATCACCAGGACGCGGGTGCTCGAGTCGACCTGCGCCGCGGCCCAGAGATTGGCCAGTGAGCCCCAGGTCACGATCCACAGCAACAGCGAGACGGGGAGGTCGCGCCGCCACGTGCTCGCCACCTGCCTCCACACGGTGGTCCAGGCGTCGTCCGCGTGCCGGTTGAGCGAGGTGACGACCCGGGTGACACCGGCCAGACCAGGCACCAACAGGAGCACGCTCACGACGGCGATGATTCCCGCCCAGTTGGACGCCAGGAACGCGGTGGGCCTCCGTAGGAAGCCCATGAACCGCTGGGTGCGGTCGGGGCCGGTGCGGGGGGTGGGTGAACGTTTCGCCATGGGTCGAGTGTGGCCGATCAGTGCCCGATGACCGAACCGCCCGGGTGATCGGACACCCGGGCCGTCGGCTTCCTGGGGGGCAGCGTCACTTGATGCCCGAGTTCACGAACCCGTTCACGAAGTAGCGCTGGAAGATCAGGAACAGCACGATCATCGGCACAGCAGCCATGGTGGTCGCCGCCATCAGCAGTTCCCACTCGGTCACCGACTCCTGCCTGAAGACCGACAGACCCAACTGGATCACCCGCAGGTTCTCACTCGAGGTCACCAGCAGGGGCCACAGGAAGTTGTTCCAGCCGGCCTCGAAGGCCAGCAGGCCCACGGTGAGCAGCCCCGGCTTGATCAGCGGAGTCATGATCTGCAGCCAGATGCGAGGTTCCGACAGTCCGTCGAGACGGGCCGCCTCGATCAGTTCCGAGGGCGTGGTCACGTAGAACTGGCGCAGCAGGAAGATCGAGAAGGTCGACACCATGCCGGGCACCAGCAGACCCCACCAGGAGTCGATCCAGCCCTGACCCCCCTGACCCAGGATGTTGTTGCCGCCGAACAGGGGCATGAAGCGCACCATCAGGAAGGCGGGGATCACGGTCGCATAGAACGGGATCATCATCGTCGCCAGGAACCAGGCGAAGATGAACGGGGCCGCCTTGAACCTCAGTTTGGCCAGCGCGTACCCGGCGGCACTGCCCAGCACCAGCGTCGACACCACGTTGAAGGCGCCGATGATGAAGCTGTTGCGGGCATAGATCCCGAACGGGGCGGCCCGAAGCGCTCGTCCGAAGTTCTCGAAGTGCCACTCCTGTGGGATGAAGGGTGGCCGCTCCATACCGATCTCGGCGGGTGAGCGGACGGCGGTGAAGAACATCCACACGAACGGCAGCACCATGCCGAGCGACACGATCAGCAGGACGATCCACAGGATGGTGCGCCCGAGCCGTCGGCGCTTGCGTTGTGAGACCCCCTTGACGGTGTGGGAGACCTCAGCCGGTCTGATCTCCTCGATGGTGTCGTCAGTGACGTCACCGGGGATGTGCAGGTCAGTCGCCATCGGTACCACCCACCACCTTGCGTGAGATCAGGGTGATCACGATCAGCACCAGCAACAGCACCACCGACTGGGCGGTCGCGTAGCCCATGCGGAACTGCTGGAAGGCAGCCACATAGATCTGGTAGGTGATCACCGTGGTGGCATTGGCAGGGCCACCGTTGGTCAGGTTGAAGATCAGGTCGAAGGTCTGGAAGTTGCCGATGATCGAGGTGACCAGCACGAAGAAGGTCGCCGGACGAAGCATCGGCACCGTGATGTGGACGAACTTCTTGATGGTCGAGGCCCCGTCGACGTCGGCGGCCTCGTAGAGCTCCTGGGACACCCCTTGGAGGGCAGCCAGGTAGATCAGCATCTTCAGGCCGATTCCCTGCCAGATGGTGACGATGATCACGGCTGGCAACGCCAGGTTGGAGTTGGTGAGCCACGACTGCGGGGTGATGCCCACGAAGCCCAGCATCACGTTCCCCAGACCGCCGGCGTTGGGGGCGTAGATCCACAACCAGATCATGGCGATGGCAACCGTCGCGGTGACGTGGGGCATGAAGATCATGGTGCGGAACCATGACTGCCCCTTCAGACCCTGGTTGAGGGCGACGGCCAGCACCAGCGCGATGAACATCGAGATGGGCACGCCGATGGCCACCATGATCAGGTTGTGCCACAGCGCCCGCCAGAAGACGTCGTCGCCCATGATCTCGGAGTAGTTGACGCCACCGTTGAACACCGGCGGGTTGACCACGTCGAAGTCGGTGAAGCTCAGCACGATGGCGGCGATCACCGGGCCGCCGACCCACAACAGGGTGTGCACGAACGCCGGGAGCGTGAGCAGCCAGCCCCACAGCTTCTCGGAGCGCTGCGACGACCGTCTGCGGGGGCTGGTGGCCCCCGCAGGCGCCGCGGTGACCGTAGCGGTCACTTCACGCGGCCGATCGCGTCCTCGGCCAACTTCTTGAGTTCGGCGATCGTGTCACTCACCGACTTCTTGCCGAGGATCGCGGCCTCCATGACCGGGTCCATCTTCCCTCGGATCTCCATCCACGCCGGGGTGCCACCATCGGTCACCGAGTACTTGAGGTTCTCCGACGAGAAGGCGGCCAACTTGTTGGCGTCCAGCTCGGGGTCCGGGGGCAGCTTGCGGGCGGGCACCTTGCCGGTGAAACGCACCTGCTCGGTGAGGCCGTAGTCGCTCATCATGTACTCGATGACCGCGATGGCGGCTTCGGGGTTCTTGGAGCGGGTCGAGAGGGCCGCGAGGGTGCCGCCCTGGTAGATGACCTTCTTGTCGGCCGAGGTGCCGGGGCACAGCATGATGCCCAGGTTCTCGTCCTTGAGCAGGTCCGGCGCCTGCTTCGCGAAGGTGGGCCAGACACCCGACGACTGCCAGCCGATCATCGCCTTGCCGGTCTGGTACGCCCCGGGCTGACCGGTGGCCACACGCTGGTTGAAGTCCGACAGGCCTTCCTTCTGCAGGTCGACGAGCCACTGCAGCGCCTTGACCCCGGGCTCCTGGTCGAAGGTGATGCTCATGCCGTCGGGAGCGAACTGGGTGCCACCGAAGGCGAAGATCATCTGTCCCCAGGCCTGACGAAGGCTCGAGGCCAACATGTCGAGCGGGGTCTTGCCGGTCTTGGCCTTGATCTCCTTCAGCAGGCTGGTGAACTGGTCGACGGTCTCGACGTTCATGGCGTCCTCGCCGATGCCCGCCTTGCCCAGCAGGTCCTTGCGGTAGATGAACGGACGAGACTCCAGGTGCATCGGCACCGAGTAGAGCTTGCCGTTGTACGAGGCGTTCTCGAGCAGGTTGGGCACGACGTCGTCGGCGCCGATGGCCGACTTGTCGATCTCGGCCACGATCTTCTTGTGGGCGAACGGCTGCGTCCACCCCATGCCAAACATGATCACGTCGGACGGGCTGCCGCCGGCGATCTGCGTCGAGAGCTTCTCGTTGAGCTTGTCCCAAGGGGTGTAGTCGACCTGGAACTTCACGCCGGGGTGCTTGTCGGTGAAGCCCTTGAGCACCTTGCCCTCGAGCGCGGCCTTGCCCTCAGCACCGGCGAACTCGGGGGTCAACAGGTTGATCGTGCCCTTGAGCTCGGCGCTGGAGTTGGCCTTCGCGGGGGTATTCGAGCCGCTTGTGGTCGAGGTGGTGCCACAGGCGGATGCGGCGAGTCCGAGACCGGCGGCGCCGGCGGCGCCGAGCAGCTGACGACGGTTGAGCATGTTTCCTCCTTCGGCCGCGAACGGCCGGTTTCATCGACATTGACGAAGGTGGACTGTCCACCGGTGGGGTAGGTCCGTTTCCGGCACTCTACGCGCAGGGAAAGCGCTTGCCCAGTGCCGTGATCCAATCGTGTCCACTCGACCACCTCCTCGTGGTTGCCAAGACTTGCCTTGCTCGGACCAGCCCGGTGGCGGCGCATCCCTTCCCTCGGCGGGGCGCGAGGAGCGGGCGGGAGGGGCGGCCGGTGGTCGAGACGGTGGGCGGGAAGGAACGGTGACCAGGATCACCACCGTGGTTCGACCAACCATCCGTTTTCGCGGGTTGGTCGAGCCAGGGTGGTGATCCTGGCGGGTCCGGCACTTCGGCCCGTGTCGGACCGGGGGACCAGACGCGACAGGTGGGACCAGACGCGACAGGGGCCCGGATCCCGAAGGATCCGAGCCCCTGTCGTCACGGACGCGCAACCGCCGTGGATGAATCAGTTGGCGGCGAGGACCGACACTGCGACGTGGGCGGTGACGCCCTCGTGCAGCTTGATGCCGATGGTGTGGCTGCCCACGGTCTTGATCGGCTTGGCGATCTGGATGGACCGCTTGTCGACGGCCGGGCCACCGGCCTTCTTGACGGCCAGGGCCAGGTCGGCGGCGGTGACCGCACCGAACAGCCTGCCCTCGCCACCGGAACGAGCCGGCAGTTCGATGGTCAGACCCTCGATCTGCTGGCGCAGTTCGTTGGCGTGGCCGAGGTCGCGCACCTCGCGGGCGTCCCGAGCGCGCTTGAGGCCCTCGATCTGCTTGTCTGCGCCGCGGGTCCAGGCGATCGCCTTGCCCTGCGGGAGCAGGTAGTTGCGGCCGTAGCCGTCCTTGACCTCGACGATGTCGCCGGCGATGCCGAGCTTGGCGATCGGGGCGGTGAGAATGAGCTTCATCTGTTCAAATCCCTTTCTCAGCGAGCGGTCGAGGCGTAGGGCAGCAGAGCCATCTCACGCGCGTTCTTGATCGCGATGGCGACCTTGCGCTGGTCCTGGACCGAGAGGCCCGTGACGCGGCGGGCGCGGATCTTCCCGCGCTCGGAGATGAACTTGCGCAGGGTTGCGGTGTCCTTGTAGTCGACGTTGGCGATGCGAACCGCCTTCACCGGGACAATCTTCTTCTTGTTCACAGGCTTGCGCTGTGGACCGGCCATTGTGGTGCTCCTTCGTGTGGGCCCGGCTCTCGCCGGAAGGGCCTGTCGTGGATGGCGGACGAGCCGCCGGGAACGGGTGGGTGGTCAGTTGACGACCCGAATCCGATCGGTCTCCCGATCAGGGGCGCTTCATCAGAACGGGGGCTCCTCGGCCTGGGCCGAGGCCCAGGGATCGGTGCCGCCGCCGCGGTTGTCGCCACCCTGGCTGCCCGAGTTGTTCCAGCCGCCCTGGCCTGAACCACCCTGACCGCCGCCCTGCGACTGCTGCTGTTGCCAGCCGCCGCCACCGCCCTGGCCACCACCGGCACCGCTGGGGTTCCGGTTGACCTTGGCGTTGGCGTAGCGCAGGGAGGGACCGACCTCTTCGACCTCGACCTCGAACACGGTGCGCCGCTCACCCTCGCGGGTCTCGTAGCTGCGTGACTTCAGTCGACCGTTCACGATGACGCGCATGCCCTTGGTGAGGGACTCGGTCACGTTCTCGGCCGCCTGACGCCACACCGAACAGTTGAGGAACATGGCGTCACCGTCTTTCCACTCACCGGACTGACGGTCGAACGTGCGCGGGGTCGAGGCCACGGTGAAGCTGGCCACGGCCGCACCCGACGGGGTGAAGCGCAGTTCTGGGTCGGCGGTGAGGTTGCCGATGATGGTGATGGGCGTGTCGCCTGCCATGTGGGTCTCCGAATCGGACGTGAGCTTGGGCTGTCGACCTCAGCCTGCCAGTGAGCACTGACAGAGTGAAGGCCCCGACCCAAGGCTGTGGACAACTACTCAGGCGTCGAGCCGCTGAACCTTGGTTCGCATGACCTGCTCGTCGATGGACATGAGACGGTCCATCTCCTTCACAGCTGCGGGCTCGGCGGTCAGGGTGATGACGACGTAGGAACCTTCCGACTTCTTGTTGATGTCGTAGGAGAACCGACGGCGGCCCCACACGTCGACGTTGTCGATCGTGCCCTGGGCGTTGGTGATGACGGCGGTGTGCTTCTCAACAAGGGGAGAAACCTGACGGTCGTCGACGTCTGGGTCGATGATGACCATGACTTCGTACTTACGCATGCGCGAACTCCACCTCCTCTGGTCTCAGCGGCCACGAGTCGTTCCCGTGGCAGGAGGGCGAATGCCTGGCACACCCCACAGGGGGCGGAGTGCACCGGCGAGAAGTCTACGCGCGGGTTCGTCCGGTCACGAAATCGGGTTCCGATGCCCGCGGATGTAGTCCTTGAGCGCCTCCGGCGAATTGGTCAGCTCATCGACGTGACGGGGGGCGTCGAGGAGTCCGGCGAACCGTTCGGGAAGCTCTGGCTCCTCGCCCAGTGCCTCCCGGATGGTCTCGGCGAACTTCACCGGCACTGCGGTCTCGAGCACCACCATGGGCTCACTCCCCCGCTGGTCAAGGGCGACCTTCACGCCGTCGGCCGTGTGCGGGTCGACGGTGACACCCCACTGCTCGTGCACCCGCCGAATGGTCGCGACCCGGTCGGCGTGGGTGGAGGAACCCGACGAGAACCCGAACTGCTCGTGCACCCGTCCGATCTCCTCCGACAGGTCGAAGAAGCCCTGCTCGGGCAGGTCAGCGGCGAACAACTGTCGCACCCGTGCGGCGTCGCGTGCGACCAGGTCGAAGACGAACCGCTCGACGTTGGACGCCTTCGAGATGTCCATGGAGGGGGAGCTGGTGGCCGGCGTCTCCGCCGGGGTGCGGGGGCGGTAGACCCCCGTGCGGAAGAACTCGTCGAGCACGTCATTCTCGTTGGTCGCCACCACCAGACGGGCGATCGGCAGCCCCATCTGCCTGGCCACGTGCCCGGCGCAGATGTTGCCGAAGTTGCCGGTGGGGACCGTGAACGAGACCTGTTGGTCGTCGGAGGTTGTCGTGCGCAGCCAAGCCACCACGTAGTAGACGACCTGAGCGACGAGGCGGGCCCAGTTGATCGAGTTCACGGCGCCGATGCGGTGCTCGCGCTTGAACGTGGCATCACCCATGACGGCCTTGACCAGGTCCTGGCAGTCGTCGAACACCCCCTCGACGGCGAGGTTGTGCACCGACGGGTCGTCCAGCGAGAACATCTGCGCCTGCTGGAACGGGGTCATGCGACCGGCCGGGGTGAGCATGAACGTCTCGATGCCGTGACGGCCGCTCATCGCGTACTCCGCGGCCGACCCGGTGTCGCCGCTGGTGGCGCCGAGAATGGTGAGGGTCTGGTTCCGGCGGTCGAGTTCGTACTCGAACAGCTGGCCCAGCAACTGCATGGCCAGGTCCTTGAAGGCGGCGGTGGGGCCCTCCGAGAGGTGCGCCAGCCACAGCCCGTCCCCCAGTTCGGTGACCGGCACCACCTCGTCGGACGAGAACACCTGTCCGTTCCAGGCGCGCCGGCAGATGGCCAGCAGGTCGTCCGAGGGGATGTCGTCGATGAACAGCGAGAGCACCCGGTGGCCGACGGCGGCGTACCCGCCCTCGGCGAGCAGCCGACGCAGACCGGAGAGATCCTCACGGGTCAACTGGGGGTAGCTCTCCGGAAGGTACAGCCCACCTCCGGCCGCGAGACCCTCGAGCAGGATGTCGCAGAAGCTGGCCCGGATGTCGGTGTCACGGGTGGAGAGGTAGCGCACGCGACAAGCCTAGTTGCGCGCCGAGCCGGGAGCGGCCCGCTCCCACGGGGCAGTCAGTGCTCAGCGGCGAGGAGGTCCCGGGAGCAGGAACTGCCCAGCGGCCCGCCAGGCCCTCAGGCCACCCTCGACGAACTCCGCGTTCAGCCCCTGTTCGCGTACCTTCGGCACCAGGTGTCCCGAGCGCAGCCCCGAGTCGCAGATGAGCACGAACGTGCCCTCGGGCTCTGCCAGTGGATTGCCTGCATGCACGGCACCGAACGCGTCGGCGGCCAACTCCTTGGGGTCGACCAGCTTGGCTCCGGGAGCGTGACCGGCGACGTACTCGTCGAGGGTGCGCACGTCGACGAGCACCCCGCCCTTGCTGAGCAGGGCCAATGCCTCGTCAACGGTGACGCCACCCTGTGGCATCACCTTGTTGGCCAGGAAGTCCCGAAGTCCCATGTGCCCATCACAGCAGGGGAAGGCCCCGAGCGCACCCTTGACAGCAGGGATTGCCCCTGCCCTTGGACCGCGCTCGGCCCTAGGCTTGGGCGACAGCTCAGTGAAAGGGCAGACGATGAGCAACGACTGGCACAACCAGCAGCAGGGGGAACCCAATCCTTGGGCGCCCCAGACCTCGGACGAGAGCCTCTGGAACGGGTCCTCACTGAACCAGGTGGACGAGCCCGCGACCGACGACAGCGCGGCCGAGAGCACCACCTCCGACGCGGATCAGCAGTCCGCCCCCAGTGACGCAGCACGCAGTGCTCCCTCCGCTCCGCAGACCGACCAGCCGTGGCAGCCGTCCGCCCCTCAGCCCACTCCTGCCCCCGCGGCACCGGCGGACCAGCCCTGGACGCAGCCGTCGGCCAGCAGCCAGCCATCCGCCTCCCAGCCCTGGACGCAGCCGTCTGCCAGCAGCCAGCCCTCCGCCACGGGCGAGTCCGGATGGGGTCAGTCGGGCTATCAGCAGACGTATGCGCAGCCCGCTGGTGATCCTTACCCGCAGGCCAGCGCGAACCCCTACCCCCAGTCCAGCGCCGATCCCCAGAACCAGTACGGCCAGAGCCAGTACGGCCAAGCCCAGTACCCCAGTCAGGCTCAGTACGGGCAGGGCCAGTACGGGCAGGGCCAGTACGGGCAGCAGGGCCAGTACTCGCAAGGCGCGTACGGGCAGGATCAGTACTCGCAGAACCAGTACGCCGACCCGACCTCCCAGCAGAGCGCCCAGAACTACGTGTACGGCGACACCAACCCGGCCCAGGGCGGCTACTCCGCCGACCCGTACGCGGCCTACGGCTACCAGCAGGGCGGGATGGTGCCCTACGGCGCCAACCCCAACGCCCCCTACGGCATCGATCCGGTCTCGGGGCTGCCCTTCTCCGACAAGCAGAAGACCACCGCCGGCATCCTGCAGATCCTGCTCGGTTCCCTCGGTGTCGGCCGCTTCTACACCGGCCACACCGGCCTGGGCATCGCGCAGTTGGCCGTCACCATCGTCACCTTCGGCATCGGGGCGATCTGGGGTCTGGTCGACGGCATCCTGATGTTGACGGGCAACCCCAAGGACGCACAGGGACGTCCCCTTCGCTGACCCGGACCGTCAGGCTCCCTGACACGTCGACTGGCCCTCACCCTGGCCCATCCACCGCGCCCCACGCCCCGAGCGGGGGGCGCGGTGTCGTCCCCGGCCGGTTGGTCCGGGAGCGGACGGCTGGTGCCCTCGGCAAACCTTGGCAAACATGCCCGCGCACGGGGTGTCGGGACGACGATGGACTCATCCACCATCCGACGACACGGAGGACTCGTGAGCCAGCATCCGGAGGCCGCCCAGCCGCTCGTCGACTTCGTCCCCACGCGCCAGTTCTTCGTGGGGATCGACTCCGACGGGTGCGCCATGGACGCCATGGACATCAAGCACCAGGAGTGTTTCACCCCCTGCTACATCAAGCACTGGGACCTGCAGCCCGTCTCGACGCTGGCGCGCGAGACGGCCCTGTTCGTCAACCTCGGTTCGGTCACCCGCGGGCTGAACCGCTGGCTGGCGCTCAAGCAGGTGCTCGACCTGCTGCGCGACCGCGTCGAGGTGGCCGAGCGTGGGGTCACGATCCCCGACTACCCCGAACTCACCGACTTCATCGAGGCCGAGGGGTACCCCCTCTCCGACACCGGCATCCTCAGGTACCAGGCCGACCAGCCCTCCGAGACCATCGACCGGGCCGTCACCTGGGGCAACGCGGTCAACGCCGCCATCGCCGACATGGTGCACGGGTGTGGCCCCTTTCCCGGGGTGCGTGAGGCCATGCGTGCCATGCAGGACGAGGTCGACTGCATGACCGTCTCTGCGACACCCCTGCATGCCCTGGAGTACGAGTGGAACGCCCACGGCATCGCCCAGTACGTGAAGGTCATCGCGGGCCAGGAGATGGGTTCGAAGGCCGACCACGTGCAGTACGCCGCCAAGGGCAAGTACGACGACGACAAGATCCTGCTCATCGGCGACGCCCCCGGTGACCGCGACGCCGCCGACAAGGTCGGCTGTCTCTACTACCCCATCCTTCCCGGCGACGAGAAGCAGTCCTGGGCCCGGTTCACCGCCGAGGCCCTACCCCGATTCCTCGCCGGCACCTACGCCGGCGACTACCAGCGGCAGCTGATCGCGGAGTTCACCAGCAAGCTGCCCGACCACGTGCCGTGGGAGACCATCTCCGGCAACCGGACCGTACCAATGCCGAAAGTGAAGTGATCATGGCCGAACTCGTCGACCTCAAAGCCGCCCCCTACAGCCTGGACGAGGACCAGGTCGCCTGGGTGGAGGAGACCCTGGCCGGCCTCAGCCTGGACGAACAGGTCGGTCAACTGTTCACCAACCTGTTCTTCTTCGGCGACGACGCCTTCTCGGGCAATCCCTACACCGCCGAACAGATCATCGAGAAGTTCCACGTGGGCATCGCCCGGTATCACGGCGGTACCTCCGACCAGGTGCAGGCGCTGCTGAACCGCCTGCAGCAGGCCTCCAAGGTGCCGCTGCTGATCGCCGCCAACTGCGACTCGGGCGGCAACGGGGCGATGAAGGATGGCACCTACATCGCCTCCGGAGCCCAGACCGAGGCCACCGGTTCGGTCGAGGTGGCCCGCAATGCCGGCTACGTGTCCGGACGCGAGATGCACGCGATCGGCGCCAACCTGAACTTCGATCCCTGCGTCGACATCCTCGAGAACTGGCGCAACACGATCGTGAACACCCGCGCCTACGGCACCACCGCCGACGACGTCCTCCGGTACACGATCCCCTTCGTCGAGGGGCAGCGCGAGTCGGGCATCCTCACCGCGATCAAGCACTTCCCCGGCGACGGCACCGAGGAGCGCGACCAGCACCTCGTCCTCGGTGTCAACGAACTGTCACCCGAGCGTTGGGACGAGACCTTCGGTCGCGTCTACCAGGCCCACATCGCCAACGGTGTCGAGATGATCATGGCGGGCCACATCGCGCTGCCGTACTACTCGCAGAAGCTGAACCCCGCGTTGAGCGATGCCGAGATCATGCCGGCCACGCTCGCGCCGGAACTGCTCACCGGGCTGCTCAAGACCCAGCTGGGTTTCAACGGGGCCGTCATCACCGATGCCTCGCACATGCTCGGCATGACCTCGGCGATGCGTCGCGAGGACTACGTCCCGCTGTCGATCGCGGCCGGCTGTGACGCCTTCCTGTTCTTCAACAACCTCGAGGAGGACTTCGCCTTCATGAAGGCGGGGGTCGAGAAGGGAGTGATCACCCAGGAGCGACTGGATGACGCCAACCGGCGCATTCTGGGGCTGAAGGCCAAGCTGCGCCTGCACGAGAAGAAGGCCTCCGGCACCCTACTGCGCACCCCGGCTGACCTCGAGGTGGTGGGCTGCGAGGAGCACCTGCGGATGCAGGCAGAGGCGGCGGACCTCGGCATCACGTTGGTCAAGAACACCCTCGACCAGCTACCGCTCAACCCCACCGACCACAGGCGGGTGCGCATCTATCACCTGACCGGTGAGGTGGGGGGCATCACCGGGGGTGGCGAGGCCGACATGCTCGACCTCTACGTGCGCCTGCTGACCGAGCGCGGGTACGAGGTGACCATCAACGACGGCACCACCCGGGTGAAGGGTCCGACCCTGAAGTATCGCGACGAGGTGGACGCCGCCCTGATCCTGGCCGAGGTGATCGGCTACGGGGCGCAGAACAACTACCGCATCCAGTGGAAGACGGCGATGAGCAACGAGTGCCCCTGGTACGTGTGGGAGGTGCCGACGTTCATGGTGAGTCACAACTTCACCACCCACCTGCACGACGCGACCATGGTGAAGGCCTACATCAACGCCTACCACCCCAACGAGGCGAACGTCCGGGCCACGCTCGACAAGCTCGAGGGCAGATCGCAGTTCAAGGGCACGCCGAACGATCTCGTGTGGACCGAGAAGTGGCAGGCCAAGCTCTGAGCTGAGCGTGCCGGGGCGTCCGTGGCTCGTCCCCCGTCGGGACGAGCCGTGGGGTCACTCGTCGGAGCGGTGCTTGCGGAACTCGGCGATCCTGGCGTACATCTCGTCGATCAGATTCGAGAACTTCTTCTCGACCTCGCGGCGGCGCACCTTCAGGGTGGGGGTCAGCAGCCCGTTGTCCATGGTGAACTCCTCGATGGAGGCGCGCAGGTCGCGGATCTGCTCATGGCTGGGCAGCTTGGCGGTCAGGGCCGCCACCCTCGCCTTGAACTCCTCGACCACCGCAGGGTGGTTGACCAGGTCGGCGGGGCTGCCTTTCGGCAGCTGCAACTTCTCGGCCAGTTCCTCCAGGTGGGGCAGTGACGGCCGCACCAGCATGGTCAGGGTGGGTCGTCCCTCACCGATCAGCACGGCGTGCTCGAACAGCGGGTCGGCCAGCACCAGACCCTCGATCGGCTGGGGGGCGACGTTCTTGCCGCCCAGCGTGACGATGATGTCCTTGATGCGGTCGGTGATGAACAGGAATCCGTCACCGTCGACATAGCCGGCGTCACCGGTGTGCAGCCAGCCCGCTTCGTCGATCACCTGCGCGGAGGCCTCGGGCTGGTTCCAGTACCCGGCCATCAGGTTGGGTCCCCGGTAGAGCACCTCCGACTCGGCGCCGATGCGCAACTCCCCGCCGCCCATCACGCGGCCGGCCGACGACACCTTGAAGGCGCTCGGGGAGTTGAAGCTGACCAGCGGCGACGCCTCGGTCAGCCCGTACCCGGTGAAGATCGGCATGCCGGCGGCCGAGAAGAACTCCTCGACCTCACGGCGCAACGGAGCGCCCCCA
Source organism: Aestuariimicrobium sp. T2.26MG-19.2B (assembly GCF_950101875.1). Taxonomy (NCBI): domain Bacteria; kingdom Bacillati; phylum Actinomycetota; class Actinomycetes; order Propionibacteriales; family Propionibacteriaceae; genus Aestuariimicrobium; species Aestuariimicrobium sp. T2.26MG-19.2B. Next base: position 1,008,406 of record NZ_CATNLW010000001.1, read on the forward strand.
CAGGCCAGCACCGTCTTGGTGCCGCCCATCGCGTCTCGGATGTTCTTGAGCACCAGCTTGTCGGCCAGCCCCAGCTGGGCCCGCCACACGATCGAGGGCCGGCGGCCCTTGCGGTAGGAGTGCTGCATCTGTCCGCCCACCCGCACGGCCCACGAGAAGACGGTCTGCTTCACGGGCGAGACGTCGGCCTTCTCGTGCGCCACGCGGTAGACGGTCTCGTACAACTTGGGCACGCTGACCAGCAGGGTCGGACGAACCTCGGTCAGCATGCCGGCGACCTCGCGTGGGTTCGGGCAGTAGGTGTTGCGGCAGCCGTACGCGATCACGATGAACTGCCACGCGCGTTCCAACGCATGGCTCAGGGGCAGGAAGGACAAGGAGTGGTCCTCGGGGCTGAACTCGAACAGGTCGCCCACTGCCCGGCACTGGGCCACCATTCCCCCGTGGGTGAGCATGACCCCCTTGGGGTCGCCCGTGGTGCCCGAGGTGTAGACGATGGCGGTCAGGTCATCGGCCCTGGCCTCGGCCACCCGCCGGTCGAGTTCGGCGTCGCCCTCGGTTCGTTCGTCCGGGGTCTCGGCGTCGAGCCACCCGCGCAGGCCGATGATGCCGTCTCGCACCTGGCCGTCGATGCTGATCACCGGCCACTCGGCGTTGATCTGGTCGCGCGAGGCGAGCACCCGGCCGGCCTCCTTCTCACCGCCGATGACCATCAGACGGGCACCTGAGTCCCCCACGATGTGGCTGATCTGCTCGGGGGTCGAGGTCGCGTAGAGCGGCACCAGCACTGCCCCGGCCAGGTTCACGGCGAGATCGATGGCCGTCCACTCCGGCAGGTTGGGGGCGAACAGGGCGACCCGGTCACCCACCCCGATGCCCTGCCTGACGAGCGCCCGTGCCACCGAGCGGGCGAGGTCGCGCAACTGGCCGTAGGTGAGGTCGTCCCAGACCCCTCCCCGCTTCACGCGGGTCGCGAGACGATCCGCATGCTGGTCGGCCGCTGTGTCGAACAACTGCCACAGGTGATCGGTGGTGATCAGGTCGAGCGCGCTGGTCAAGGCTCCTCCTTGGGTCTGCAGCCAGCCTACTGGGGCCACGGCGGCGCGGGTCGCCTAGTCAGGGCATTGTTGTCGACGTTCTCACCCGATGGGACGAGACCAGTCCGCCAGGGGTGCAGCGCCCCTCAGAGCCGTTCGAGCAGCCAGGCGATGTCGAGCAGGTGCTGGTCGGCCCCACCGGGCGTCTCGAGCACCACCGGCGCCTGCGCCAGCCGTACCACCTCAGCGATCCCCTCGGCGTCGGCGTGGCCGGCGCCCAGGTTGGTGTGGCGGTCGGCTCCCGAGTCGAAGGCGTCGCGGGAGTCGTTGCAGTGCACGAGATCGATGCGTCCCGTGATGGCCAGCACCCGCTCGACCAAGCCCACCAGCTGCTCTCCGCCGGCGTGGGCGTGGCAGGTGTCGAGGCAGAATCCGACCCGATCGGCGTTGGCCGAGCCTTCGATGGCCGACCAGAGCTGGTCGATGCGTTCCAGTTTGCGGGCCATCGCATTGCCGCCCCCGGCCGTGTTCTCGATGAAGATCGGGATCGGCAGGTCGAGACCGTCGATGCACTTGCGCCAGTTCTCGAAGCCGACCTCGGGCTCCTCGGCTGCGGTGACGTGCCCGCCGTGCACGATGACGCCGGAGGCCCCCACCTCGGCGGCCCCGGTCACCGTCTGCTGCAGCAGCTTGCGCGAGGGGATGCGGATGCGGTTGTTCGTCGACGCCACGTTCATCACGTAGGGGGCGTGCACGAACAACTCGACCCCGGCCTCCTGGGCCGACTGCTTCAGCGCCACCGCCCCGGCCGGGAAGGCGAGCTTCGGGGCACGCCAACTCTGCGGGTCACCCAGGAAGAACTGGGACAGTTGCGCTCCGCGGGCCTGCGCCTCGGCCACGGGATCGAGGTTGTCGACATGGGCTCCGATGCGGATGGGTGTGGGCATGCCGCCAGCCTAGAACAGCGCACTGACACGACGGACGGCGGTGTGCGCGAGGGTCGACCGGCATACCGTGGACGGGTGAGACGTCAACAGGTGACCCAGCGGTCGGACCCTTCCGGGGCCCGTCCCGGTCGCTCCCGCGGGAGGACGCGCCTCGTGCGGCCACGCCCGGGAAGGGTCCGCTGCCTGACGGTGTGCATCGTGGGTGGACTGCACCTGCTTGCCCTCGCGCTGGTGGTGGCGGGCCATCTGGCCGGTGGACTGGCCCTGGGGGGCGTGGTCTTCGCCTGGACACGGGGACTGCTGCACGCCATCGACGCCGACCACCTCTCGATGATCGACGGTTCGACCCGCAAACTGCTCGGTGAGGGCCGCAACCCTCGCGGGGTGGGCCTGGCGTTCAGCCTCGGTCACTCCACGGTGGTGATGGTGGCCGGGGTCGCCGTGGTGCTCGGTTCACACTGGGTGCGCTCGGCCGTCGACGAACGGACGACCCTGGCGATGGTGCTCGGGTCGATCGGTGCGGGCGTCTCGTCCCTGTACCTGGTCGCAGTCGCGGCCGCCAACGTCCCGCTCCTCGTCCGCGCCCTGCGTGCCCGGGAGCCTCACCCGGCCACCGGCAGCGACGACCACCCCGGTCACAGCCACCCTCAGGCGGCTCTGTCGGGATGGTGGTCGCGCGCGCTGTCGGCGCCGCTGTCGCGGGTGCGCCACGCGGGGCATGTCTACCTGTTCGGGCTGTTGTTCGGGCTCGGATTCGACACGGCCTCCACGATTGCGGTGCTGATGCTGACCGCAGGTCTGTCGCTGGCGGGAGCCCCGGCCGTGACCCTGCTCGCGTTCCCGATTGCCTTCGCCGCCGCCATGACCCTGGGCGACTCGGTCAACGCCCACCTGATGCTGCGCGTCTACACAGCCGCGGACACCCGAGGCCGCCGGCGGGTCAACATCGCCCTGCTGGTGCTCTCGATCGGGTCTGCCGTCGCGGTGGCGTCGGTGACAGCGGTTGAACTGATCGGATCCCTGGCGGGACGTCCTCTGCCGGTCCCCGACACCAGCAGGTGGGGCTGGGCGCTGGCGGCCGTGGCCCTCGCTGGTGGGCTGTGGGTGGTCGGCCTGAGAGGTCGGTCACACCCCACGGGCTCGGGCCCGCAGCCTCCCCGATAGGCTGCCGAACGTGACCAAGAGCATCTTCATCGCGTCTCCTGAGGGCCGGGTCGGCAAGTCCGCGATCGCCCTGGGCCTGATCGAGTCGTTCACGCGCGAGGTGAAACGGGTTGGGGTCTTCCGTCCGGTGGTGCGCAGCGGGGCTCACCAGGACGAGGTCACCGACACCCTGGTGAACCTGCCCACGATCGAGCAGAGCTACGACGAGGCGTTCGGCGTCAGCTACGACGAGGTGGGCCGCGACCCCGAGGAGGCGATGGCCACCATCGTCAACAAGTTCGGGGCGATCCGCGACCACTACGACGCGATCGTCATCGTCGGCTCCGACTACTCCGACGTGCAGGCCCCCACCGAGATGAAGTTCAACGCGCTCGTTGCGGCCCACCTCAACTCCCCCGTGGTGATCGTCGCGGGTGGACCCCGCCACGACGTCGACGAGATCAAGGCCTCGATGCGGCTCGCGATGACCGAGTTCACCGCCGTGCACAACGACGTCATCGGACTGATCGCCAACCGCGTCAACCCCGCCATCGCAGACCAGTTGCGCGCCGAACTGGCCGAGTTCTCGACCTCGGACGAGCCCCTGGTCACCGCCGTCATCCCCGATCACCCAGTCCTGGGGGCGCCCACCGTCAAGCAACAGTTCGAGGCCACCCAGGCCACCCTGTGGATGGGCAACGAGCGGATGTTGGACCGTGAGTCCCTCGGCGTGCTGGTCGGGTCGATGACCCTGCCCAACCTGCTCGACCGGCTCGAGAACGAGTTCACGCTGGTTGCACCGTCCGACCGACTCGACCTGCTGCCGGGTCTGTTGATGGCCCACAACTCGGGCACCTTCCCCAACCTTGCCGCGATCTTCCTGGTCGGCGGGTACGAGGTGCCGCCCACCATCCGACGACTGCTGGAGGGCACCAAGGTCGAGATCCCGATCGCCCTGGTCGAGTCCGGCACCTTCCGCACCGCCGAGAGGTTGTTCGGCCTGGGCGGGACGATGACGAACTCACCACGCAAGATCGAGGTCGCCCGACGCCTGTTCAACGAACACGTCGACCACGAGTCCCTGATCGCCGCCCTCGACCTGCAGCGCCCCGACATCCGGACCCCGCTGATGTTCGAGTACCAGTTGATGCAGCAGGCGCGATCCGACCAGCGGACGATCGTGCTGCCCGAGGCAGCCGATGACCGGATCATCGAGTCGGCCAGCATCCTGCTGTCGCGCGGAGTGGCCAATCTCGTGCTGCTCGGGGACGAGACCGAGATCAAGCAGCGCTCCTTCGAACTTGGCTTCGACGTGCACCGCGCCCGCATCGTCAACCCGCAGGACCCGGAACTCCTCGAACAGTTCGCCGAGGAGTACACCCGTCTGCGGGCACACAAGGGGATGACGCTGGAACGGGCCCGCGAGACGTTCAAGGACCTCTCGTACTTCGCGACGATGATGGTGCACCTCGGCATGGCCGACGGCATGGTCTCGGGGGCGGTCAACACCACGGCCAACACCATTCGTCCGAGCCTGGAGTTCATCAAGACCAAGCCCGGGGTCACGATCGTGTCGTCGAGTTTCCTGATGTGCATGCCCGATCGGGTTCTGGTCTACGCCGACTGCGCGGTCAACCCCGACCCCACCGCCGAACAGTTGGCCGACATCGCGATCTCGTCCGCACAGACGGCCGAGGCATTCGGCATCGAACCGCGGGTGGCGATGTTGTCGTACTCGACGGGTACCTCCGGGTCGGGTGCCGACGTCGACAAGGTGCGCGAGGCCACCGACCTGGTGCGGCAGCGTCGTCCCGATCTGAAGGTCGAGGGACCGATCCAGTTCGACGCGGCGGTCGATCCCGCCGTGGGCCGCAAGAAGATGCCGGGCAGCGAGGTGGCCGGGCAGGCGACCGTGTTCATCTTCCCCGACCTCAACACGGGCAACAACACCTACAAGGCGGTGCAGCGCACCTCCGGCGCCGTCGCGGTCGGGCCGGTGCTGCAGGGGCTGAACAAGCCCGTCAACGACCTGTCCCGCGGGGCCTTGGTCGACGACATCGTCAACACCGTGGCGATCACCGCCATCCAGGCGCAGGCCGAGCGGGCCTCGTCCGACTGAGCGCCCCGCCCGACCCCCTCCACCCTCTCGAAACAACCCCCGACAAGGAATGACATGGCTCGTCCGATCCTGGTGCTGAATTGCGGCTCCTCCTCGATCAAGTACCAGATGATCGACGGTGACACCGAACAGGTGCTGGCGGTGGGGCTGCTGCAGAAGGTCGGGGACACCGCCGGTGGCACCCTCGACCACGAGGTGGACGGGCAGGAGTTCCACAGCGATGACGTCTACCCCGACCACACCGCCGGCCTCGAGGCCGTGGTCGCCGCGTTCGCCGAGCACGGGCCCTCACTCGAGCCGGTGATCGCGGTGGCCCACCGAACCGTGCACGGCGGCCGGATGTTCCAGCAGACGACCATGATCAATGACGCGATGGTGACCAAGCTCAAGGAGCTTTACGGACTCGCGCCGCTGCACAATCCGCCGGCCGTGGCCGGCATCGAGGCGGCCCGCGCGGCCCTGCCGGACGTGCCCCATGTCGCGGTCTTCGACACTGCCTTCTTCGCGAACCTGCCCGACGAGGCCACCACCTACGCCATCAAGCACGAGGTGGCCGACGCGCTGAACATCCGCAAGTACGGCTTCCACGGCACCTCCCACAGCTACGTGTCGAAGAAGACCGCCGAATTCCTCGGACGAGACCTGGGATCGCTCAAGCAGATCGTCCTGCACCTGGGCAACGGCGCCTCCGCCTCGGCGATCGACGGGGGCGAACCGATCGAGACCTCCATGGGACTCACCCCGCTGCAGGGACTGGTGATGGGCACCCGCTGTGGTGACGTCGACCCCGGGCTGTTCGCCTACCTGCAGCGCAAGTACGGCTGGGACGTGGCCGAGACCGACAACTTCCTCAACAAGCAGTCGGGCATGTTCGGTCTCACCGGCAAGACGGACATGCGCGACGTGCTGGCCCTGATCGAGCAGGGTGACTTCGATGCCATCCTCGGACGTGACGTGTACGTGCACCGGCTGGTCAGCTACATCGGCTCCTACACCGCCCTGCTCGGCGGGTTGGACGTGCTCGTCTTCACCGCCGGCGTCGGCGAGAACGCCGCCTGGGTGCGGGCCGCCGTCGTCGGGCGACTCGCACCCTTCGGGGTGGTCCTGGACGAGGTGGCCAACGCGGTCCGCTCGAAGGATCCGCGGGTGATCTCCAGCCCGGAATCCAGGGTGACGGTGCTCGTGGTGCCGACCAACGAGGAGTTGGCCATGGCCCGGGAGACGTTGGCCCTGCTGGACTGAGGCCGGGCACCGCACCACCCTCGTGGCTGGCGTTCTTGCACGTGGCTGGCGTCCACAGCAGCAGCCATGAGGAAGAACAGCAGCTACGTGCGCCCATTCCCGGCAACACGGATCACCCGTGCCCCGGGAATTCCCACCAGCAGCCACCGCCGGTGTCGAAACCGGACGAGGCTGGTCGTGGTTCTGGTGAGTGCGCCCCTCCCGGGCGCGCCACCCGAAGGGAGACAGCCATCACCACGCGCATCGACGAGGCCATCACCCGCATCCACCGCGCCGAGTGGGCGCGGGTGGTGGCCTCACTCACCCGTCGCGTCGGCAGCCTCGACATCGCCGAGGAGGCCACGGCCGAGGCCTTCGCCACCGCCGTGGAGCACTGGCGACGAGAGGGTCTGCCACCCCAGCCCGGCGGTTGGTTGACCACCACCGCCACCCGTAAGGCGATCGATCGGATCCGCCGTGACCAGCTCGGTCGACGCAAGCTCGAGGAGGTCACCATGGGCGAGTCCCTCATCAACCCTTCGCTCTCGGGCGACCCCTTCGCCGACCCGCTTGCCTCAGCGGACGACGATCCCGGAACGGCCCTGCCCGACGACCGGCTCCGCCTGATCTTCACCTGCGCCCATCCCGCCTTGTCGATGGAGGCTCGGGTGGCCCTGACCCTGCGGATGGTGGGTGGCCTGACCGTCCCCGAGATCGCCAGCGCCTTCCTCGTCCGGGACACCACGATGGGGCAGCGGATCAGCCGGGCGAAGCGCAAGATCGCCGAGGCGGGGATCCCCTACCGCGTGCCGACGGCCGAAGACCTGCCGGTGCGCCTTGAGGGGGTGCTGGCCGCCCTGTTCCTGATCTTCAACGAGGGATACCTGGCCTCCTCACCCGACTCCTCACCGGTCCGCGTCGACCTCTGCCAAGAGGCCACTCGGCTCGCACGGCTGCTGCACGTGCTGCTGCCCGACGAGGGTGAGGTGACCGGACTGCTCGCGCTGATGCTGTTGATCGGGTCCCGCCATCGGGCGCGGGTCAGTTCGTCCGGTGAGTTGGTCACCCTGGACGAACAGGATCGCGGCTGCTGGGACCGGGCCGCGATCACCGAGGGCCAGGCCTTGGTCAGGCAGCGGATCGCCACCGGTGTGCCACCAGGTCGCTACCAACTGCTGGCCGCCATCAACGCGGTGCACACGTCGGCAGCAGAGGCGCGCGACACCGACTGGGAGCAGATCGTGACGCTGTACGACCAGTTGAGGCGGGTGGACCCCTCCCCGATCGTGGCGCTCAACCGGGCCGTCGCGGTGGCCGAACTCGACGGGCCCAGGGTGGCCCTGGCTGAGATCCTCCCACTCGAGGAGGCGCTCTCCGGCTACCACCCGTTCCACGTCGTCAGGGCCGAACTGCTGAGGCGGATCGGCGACGGCAGGGGAGCCCGCACGTCCTACTCCAGGGCTCTCGAACTCGCCACCAACAGCGCGGAGAGGGCGCACCTGTCACGGCGTCTGGGCGAGCTCGGTCGCGACTGATCGGTCCCCCCGGTGGATTCACCGGGCCGCACAGGTCGTCACCCCTGCGGCCCGGGAGCTCGCGAATCCCCCACCGACCAAGAGCCACCATGACCACCGCTGATACACGGTAAGTTGGGCGGCATGGCGACAGCACTGGTGACCGGCGGCACCGCAGGGATCGGCAACGCGTTCTGCCGACATCTCGTGGCCCGTGGGTACGACCTGGTCATCGTTGCCCGTGACGTCGATCGCATGAACACCCTCGCCACAGAACTCCACCAGGCCTACGGGGCCGAGGTCGAGGTGTTGCCGGCCGACCTCTCGGTGGCCGCTGACGTCACCCGGGTGGCCGAGCGGGTCGAGGACGCGGATCGTCCGGTCGACCTGGTCGTGAACAACGCCGGCTTCGGGCTGCACGCCAAGCTGCTCGACAAGGACGAACTCGGGCTCCAGCGCCGGGCCATGGACGTCATGTGCTGGGCGGTGCTCGAACTCTCCACCGCCGCCGGACGCGCCATGAAGGCCCGCGGCCGGGGCACCATCATCAACGTTGCCTCGACCAGCGCTTGGATCATGAGCGGCAACTACTCAGCGGTCAAGGCCTGGTGCCTCAGCTTCACCCAGGGACTCGCCAACGAGTTGCACGGCACGGGGGTGAAGGTGTCGGCACTGTGCCCCGGTTGGGTGCACACCGAGTTCCACGACCGGGCCGGCATCAACGCCGGCACCCTGCCCGACATCGTCTGGGTCGACGTCGACACCCTCGTGCAGTCCGCTCTCGACGATGCCGAGGCCGGCAAGGTCATCTCGGTCCCGACGCTGAAGTGGAAGGCCGCCATCCAGATCGCCCAGCACGCCCCCCGCTGGTCGATGCGCCTCGTCTCGCGCGCCCTGAGTTCGAGCAGACAGAAGAAGAAGTGACCCCCAGGTCTCCCAGGCCGAAGCCCGACAAGTCGGACGGACGCAGCCGCTACACCTCGCCGATGCAGCGCGCCGCGAGGTCGGCCACACGACTGCTGCTGCTCAAGCCCTTCGTCTGGCGCCTGCTCGACGTCCGCGTGCACGGTGTCGATCGGCTCGCCAACTCCCCCGACACGTTCGTGGTCGTCGGCAACCACTCCTCCCACCTGGACGCCCCCCTGATCTTCGGCGCACTGCCCGGGCGGATGTCGAAGTACCTGTCCACCGGCGCCGCCGCCGACTACTTCTTCACCAAGTGGTACACCGCCGCCTACACCTCGCTGCTGTTCAACGCCTTCCCCATCGAGCGGGGGTCGAAGTCGACCTCCGACGACCAGAAGAAGAGTTCCAGGCGAGGCCTCGCGGCCGCTCTGCTCTCCGACGGCGTCCCGATCCTGCTGTTCGCCGAGGGTACCCGGTCGCGCACCGGCGCCATGGGAGCGTTCAAGCCCGGTGCCGCAGCGCTGGCGATCAGCCGCAACGTCCCCATCGTCCCGGTTGCCCTGGTGGGCGCCTACGCCGCGTGGCCCCACCACCAGAACCACCTGCCCAAGGGCCGTCCGCCGGTGCACGTCGTCTTCGGCGAACCGATGTTCCCCGTGCCCGGTGAGATCGCGCACGCCTTCAACGAGCGGGTGCGCCGCAAGGTGATCGAACTGCACGACACCACCGCCCGCGCCTACGGCATGAAGACGCTGGCCGAGTATGCGCGTACGGTGGCCATCGAGAAGTCGCAGGCGAGGATCGAGGTCGACCGCACGCGTGCGCCTCACGACGACAACACAACCAAGAACTGAACGGAGTTCACATGCTGGGCGTCAAGAACCAGAAGTGGTGGGGCTGGGGCGACGAGGGCAAGGGTTTCACCTACGACAACAAGCCCAAGTTCCCCGGCTTCGTCATGGACAAGCTCGGCGTCGACATCACCACGATGAACCCCGTGGCCCCCGACTTCCGCGACCTGGACGTGCCGGCGAGCCAGTTGTCGGACGACCTGCGGGTCCGCCTCGTCGAGGCGCTCGGCGGCGAGAAGTTCGTGGTGCTCGACGACGAGTGCCGCGTCGCCCACGCCTACGGCAAGGGAATTCGCGACCTGGTCAGGGTTCGTCGCGGTGAACTGGGACGAGTCCCCGACGCCGTGCTCTACCCCTCCGACGAGGCCCAGGTGATCGCCTTGGTGGCCGCCGCCCTCGAGGCGAATGCCGTGGTGATCCCCTACGGCGGCGGCTCCAACATCGTGGCTGCCCTCGAGGCCCTGCCCGACGAGACCCGCCAGGTGCTGAGCGTCGACATGGGCCGGATGAACAAGGTGCTCGAGATCGACGAGCAGTCGGGCCTCGCGCGCATCCAGGCCGGCGCCCTCGGCCCCGACATGGAGGCCCAGCTGAACGCCCGCGGCTGGACGATGGGCCACTTCCCCGACTCCTTCATCTGGTCGACGGTCGGTGGGTGGATCGCGACCCGCAGCTCGGGCATGCAGTCCGACAAGTACGGCGACATCGCCGACATCACCCGGGGACTGCGCATGGTGATGCCCGAGGGCCGGGTGCTGCAGCTTCGTCCGCTCCCCTCGAGCTCGTCGGGCCCGTCGGTGCGCGAGATGGTGATCGGGTCGGAGGGACGTCTCGGCATCATCACCGAGGCCTGGATGAACGTGCACCGCAAGCCCGAGGTGCGGGAGATCCAGGCGTACTTCTTCGCCACCTACGCCGACGGCCTGCGCGCCGCAGAGGAGATCTGCCACTCCGATGCCGCTCCCTTCCTGGTGCGCGTCAGCGACAACAACGAGACCCAGTTCTCGATGTCGACCGCGAAGCCCTCCGGCAAGATCTCGCACCTGGGCAGTCAGGTGATCGAGAAGCTGATGGTGCGCAAGGGCTGGGACCTGGGCAAGATCTGCCTGAGCTTCATCGGTTTCGAGGGCTCGGCCACGCACGTGCGCTACACCAAGTCCATCGTCAACAAGATCGTGGCGAAGCACAACGGCATGGGGGTCGGGAAGGGTCCCGGCGCCATGTACGACCAGAAGAAGTACGACGTGCCCCAGATCCGCGACTTCCTGCTGTCGACGGGCATCCCCGCCGACGTCAGTGAGACCGCCACCCCGTGGTCGAAGGCACAGACGGTGCACGACGAGACCGTGAAGCGGGCCGAGGAGGCCTTCGCCGCCTCGGGTCACCGCGGCTACATCATGTGCCACGTCTCGCACAGCTACCACGGCGGTGCCTGCCAGTACTTCACGTTCGCGGTGGCCGACGGTTCCGAGACCAACCTCGAGAGCTACGACCTGGTCAAGCGCGCGGTGCAGTCGTCCTTCATGGAGCACGGCGGCACCGTCTCGCACCACCACGGTGTCGGCGAGGAGCACAGCCCGTGGATGGCCGAGGACATCTCGGAGGCCGGCGTGCACATCCAGCGCACCCTCTTCGACGGCATCGACCCCCAGGGCAACCTCAACCCCGGCAAGATCGTGCACGACGGGGTGCCCGGATGGTCGTCCAACTCGCTGCCGGAGCAGGAGTCCAAGGCCAAGCTGGCCGCCCGCCGGGGCGCGAAGGGCGAGTGACGGAGGACGTCGTGCAGGTCAGGGTGCGAAGGGTGCCTGAGCAGCAGGTGGTGAGCCTCACCCGTACCGTGCGGGTGGGGCAGATCGACGAGCACATCGAACGCGCCTCGCAGATCCTGGGCGAACTCGCCGAGCCTGTGGCGCCGGTGTTCGTGCTGTACCACGGTGAGGTCTCCGAGGTGACGGCCAACCCCGTCGAGGTCTGCCAACCGGTGCGGTCCCTGGTCGGCATGCCGGCGAGGGACGAGGTGGTGGCCCGGGTCGAGCCCGAACATGTCGAGGCCTACGTCACCATCACCAAGGCCGAGACCGACTACCCCGAGATCATGGGCGCCTACGGTGCGGTGGACGAATGGGTGAACCGTCGCCGGGTGGTCGTCTCGGACTCACCGCGGGAGGTCTACTTCGCCGACTTCTCCACCGCCCGCATGGACGAGCTGGTCTGCGACGTGGCCTTCCCGATCGAGGGCTACCAGGGTTCCCTCGACACGCCGACGGGCCAGCCGGCCCGTCCACACGCCGGTTGAGCAGGCCCCTGCGCACGCCGGAACGGGGCCCTGCCGTCATCCCACCCGCAGCGTTGCCACCACCGGCCAGTGGTCGCTCGGCCACACCCGCCGGTGTTCCCCCAAACGTGGACGATCGGTGATGATCTCGGACGAGGCGACCGCAATGTCCGGGGTGGCCAGGATCCAGTCGATGCGACCAGGCTCGTCACCACCGACCCCCGGTTCGCGATAGCCGTTGAAGGTGTCGATGGACGCCCCGTCGGGGTGGCTCGCCAGCCAGGTGTCGACGAAGCCGTCCTCGATCGACTCGTGCCACGCCCGCGCCACCCCGGCCCGGCTGTTGAAGTCCCCGGTGACCACGGTGGCCCTTCGCCCGATCCGTGACCTCAGCAGCCGCGCCCCCTCCACCCGCGCACGCTCGCTGGCGTGGTCGAGGTGGGTGTTGGCCACGGTGAACCTGTCGCCGGTCGCCCGCACCACGAGGTCGGCGACCACGGCCACGCGGGTGCACGCGCTGTCCCAGCTGCGGGAGCCCAGCTCGTCCGGGGTCTCGGACAGCGTGAACTGTTGCCAGCCGTCGACCTCGAGCAGGGCGGTGTCGACCAGGATCGCCGAGTACTCGCCCCGGTGACCGAGTTCCCGTCCGGAGCCGAGCCGCTGGTAGTGCGGCAACGCGGGCAACAGCCGCTCCCACTGCGGGTCGCAGCCCTCCTGGGTGCCGACCACCGCCGGACGACGCTGCCGCAGCAACTCGACGGTGGCCACGAGTCGGGTGGGCCAGTGGTCCGGGTCGCCCGGCTGGGCGGTTCGGACGGGAGTGCGCAGGTTGAAGGTCATCACGTCGAGGGTGGTCGCCATGGGTCCAGCCTTGCGCAGGCCGGGACCGGGGGTGGCGTCGTCCGCGAAGCCGAGCACCGGCAGCGCGGCGACACCTGCAGCCTGTGCACCTGAACAGCCCATCGCGTCCCGATCGGGCTGCGATGGGCCGCTCGGGTGCACCTGCTGCAGGTGGCCCTCGCGCCGCCGGGCCCCGGGCCACGGTGCCCGCCCGATAGATTGGGCGCGTGAGCATTCATCTGCGCCGGATCACCCCCGACGAGCACCTCGGCTTCATCCGTGAGGTGTCCGCACCGGGGTCGACGTTCCCGACCACAGTGAGCTTCCTGCAGACACCGGCCTGGGCGAAGGTCAAGCCCGAGTGGACGTCGGAGTCGCTGGGTTGGTTCGAGGGGACCGAGCTGATTGGTGTCGGGCTGGTGCTGTACCGGCTACTGCCCCACGTCAGCCGGTTGGGACTGAGGAGTTCGCTCGCCTACCTGCCCGAGGGCCCCGTTCTCGACTGGACTCGTCCCGATGTGCCCGAACTGCTGACGGCACTGGCGAAGCACGCCCGCGAGCGGGGAGCCTTCGGGCTCCGGATCGGCCCCACCCTGCCTCACCAGAGCTGGGGGCCGGAGACCATCAAGACAGCGATCGCCGACCCTGCGATCACCCGGCTCTCGCAGGCAACCGCCGACCACACCGACCACGCGGCGACCCGGCTCGCCAACCAGTTGCGCTCACTGGGGTGGAAGGCACCCAAGGACGGCGAGGGATTCCAGGCCGGCCAGCCCAAGTTCAACTTCCAGCTGCCCCTCACCGTCGTCGACGAGGAGAGCGGCGAGCGGCGCCAGAAGACCCCCGACGAACTGCTCAAGGGCATGAACCAGCTCTGGCGCCGCAACATCAAGAAGGCCGACAAGTCAGGTGTCGAGGTCACCCGCGGCACCCGCGACGACCTGGCCGCGTTCCACACCGCCTATCTCGAGACCGCTGCGCGGGACGGGTTCACGGGTCGTCCGTTGTCGTACTTCCAGACCATGTGGGATGCCCTCACTGACGAGGACCCCGACCGGATGCGTGTCTACCTGGCCCGCCACGAGGGCGAGCTGGTGGCGGCCACGACCTGGGTCGGCGTCGGACGGCACTGCTGGTACTCCTACGGCGCCTCGACCAACGCCAAGCGTGAGGTGCGCGGCTCCAACGCCATCCAGTGGCAGATGATCCAGGACTCCCTCGCCGCCGGCGGGGAGGTCTACGACCTGCGCGGGATCACCGAGGGTGTGGCCGAGGACGACCCCGAGATCGGGCTGATCCAGTTCAAGGTGGGCACCGGCGGTCAGGCCGTCAGCTACGTCGGCGAGTGGGACCTCCCGCTGATCTGGCCCGTGCACCGGGCCTTCACCCTCTACATGGAGCGACGCGCCGGGAAGAAGCCGACCGCATGAGCCTCACCCTGCACCTCGACACGGTGGCGTGGCGGGACCACCTGTCGTCCGTCGCCAGCCGCACCCCCGGCCTGGTGCCGGTGGCGAAGGGCAATGGCTACGGGTTCGGCCTTCCCCGACTGGCTCGGGAGGCGACCCGGTTGGGGGTCGCCACGTTGGCCGTCGGGGTCGCCGACGAGGTCGCCACCGTTCGGGACGACTGGTCGGGTGACATCGTCGTGCTCACCCCGTGGGCGTCCCACGACCCGGTCGCAACCGAACTGCTCGACGACCCGGGCGTGATCAGCACCGTGGGTCGCCTCGATGACCTGCGCACGATCGTCCGCGAGCACCCCGGTGCCCGGGTCGTGGTGGAGGTGCGCACCTCGATGCAGCGCTTCGGCGTCGAGCCGGCAGAACTCCCGCGGGTCGCCGACCTGTTGCGTGAGCTGACCTTCGAGGGCTGGACGATCCACCTGCCGATGGTCGGACCCACCCTCGACGAGGCACGTCGGCTCGCCACGTCGGCCCTGGCCGTGGCGACCGGGCCGGTCTGGCTCTCGCACCTCAGCCCCCGCGACCACGACACCCTCAACGGTGAGCTGGGGGTCGAGACCCGACTGCGGTTGGGGACGAAGCTCTGGCTCGGCGCACCCCAGACCCGGAGGGTCACGGCCACCGTGCTCGACCTGCACCCCGTGAGTCGCGGCGACAAGGTCGGGTACTGGCAACACCGGGTGTTGACCGACGGCTGGGTGGTGGTCGTCTCCGGCGGAACCGCCAACGGGGTGGCGATGACGGCACCGTCCGCCGGCGCGACCCTGAGACAGCGCGCCCAGGCGGTGATCCTCGGAGGGGTCGACGCGACCGGACGAGCCCTGTCGCCCTACACCCTGGCGGGCCGCAAGCGGTTCTTCGTCGAACCCCCGCACATGCAGTCCTCGCTCGTCTTCCTGCCCGGGGCGGGAGCCGTGGCCATCGGTGACGAGGTGCCGGTCGAGGCGCGGCTCACGACCGTGATGGTCGACCGGATCATCGACTCGTCCGACAGACCGGACTCGTCCGACAGACCGGACTCGTCCAACAGGCCCGACCAGCAGACCCCGGAGGAGAACCAGTGACCGACCCACGTGAGGCCTCACAGACGACTGACGAGAAGCGTCTCGTGCTGGTGATCAACCAGTACGCCTTCCCCCGCGAGTACGGCGGCATCACCCGCAACTTCGACATGTTCACCCGGCTGAAGAAGTGGACGCCTGCGATCGTCGCGACCAGCCGCCACCACCTCACCGGCGAGACCATGACGGCCGTGGACGACCGGTTCACCCTCATGCCCGTGCCCGCCTACTCCGGCAACGGTGCCGCCCGGCTGGTCGGCTGGGGGGTGTTCGCTGCGGAGGCCTTCGCGGTGGGACTCGCGAAGCGTCCGAGGTTGGTGTTCGGCTCGTCCCCGCAGTTGTTGGCCGCAGTGTCGGCCGCACTGGTCTCGTGGTTGTCGCGGGTGCCCTTCGTGCTCGAGGTGCGCGACCTGTGGCCCGAGTCGCTGGTCGCCGGCGGTGCCCTCGAGCGCGGCTCGACGATGCACCGCGTGCTGGTCGAGGTGGAGCGGCGCCTCTACCGGCACGCCGACCAGATCGTGGTCGTCACCAAGGGCTGGGAGGACCACTTCGAGGCCCTCGGCATCGACGTCGACAAGGTCAACGTCATCTCGAACGGGGCCGACCTCGCCGAGTTCGAGGGCACCGAGACCAAGGACCAACTGCGCGAGGAGTTCGGGTTCACCCACTTCACGTGCATCTTCTCGGGTTCACACTCCCCCTACGTGGGGCTCGACCTGATCGTGGACGCCGCCGAGCACCTGCCCGACGTCGACTTCGTGCTGATCGGTTCCGGGTCGGGCAAGCAGGCAGCCATCGATTCCGTCGAGGCGAAGGGGCTGACCAACGTCCGCTTCCTCGACCAGATGCCCAAGGACCGCATGGTGCGGGTGCTGCGCGCGGGCGACGCCGGTCTGCACACGGTCAGCCCCCAGTCGGTCTTCGACAAGGGCATGAGCCCCAACAAGTTGTTCGACTACATGGCCGCCGGTCTCACCGTGGTGTCGAATGCGCGGGTCCCCCTGCGTGACGTGATCCAGGACGACGAGGTCGGAGCCGTCGTCGAGCCGAATGACCTCGTCTCGGCGATCGAACGGGTGCGGGACGCCGACGAGTCCACCCACCGGCGCTGGCGGGAGCGGTCGCGGCAGTTGATGGTGGAGCGGTTCAGTCTGCAGGCCGCCGCCGACAAGCTCGAGGCGGTGCTCGACAAGGCCTTCGCCGCTCACTGAGTAGACTCAGCCGACGACACTTCCCCAACACCGCGGAGGAACCTTGACGCGCGAGGACAACTTCGCCAAGGCACAGAAGCTGCTGATGGTGGTCGCAGAGGCGGCGATCTTCACGGCGGTGCTGTTCTTCTCGGCCGTGCTGCGGTTCGGGCTGCGCAACCCCGTGCCCGCCCGCAACCTCGATGCCATCACCTCGACCTTCAGCTTCGCGCTGGTGGCGTTCGTCGTGGTGAGCGCGTTCTCGGGCATCTACGTGCTCTACAACAAGACCCCGCTCGACCTGGTGATCATCACGCTGATCAACCAGATCATCGTCTCGGGCCTGATCGGCGTCACCACCTTCTTCGGCAACTTCTTCGCGTTCCCGCGCGGTGTGATCGTCATCAACCTCGTGCTGGGCTTCGTGGTGCTCTCGATCTGGCGGGTGCTGGTCTACGCGATCTACCGCAAGGTGCGCGGCAACAAACGGGTGATGGTGCTCACCATCCCCGACCACGCGTCGAGGGCCGTCCGCAACCTCACCTCGAACCGGGCCAGCCGACACCGCCTCACCCACGTCGTCGACGGCAACTACGTCGAGCACCTCCAGCGCCACCTCGACGAGTACGACTCCGTGCACGTCTCGGACCTGATCGACGCCGGCACCCGAGGGGCCATCGTCGACTACCTGCTGGGACAGCGCAAGGAGGTCTTCTTCACCGCCGACTTCAACCGGCTGCTGATGATCAACCCCAACATCATGTCGATCGAGGACGAGTCGATCGTGTTGGTGACCCCCTTCAAGATCCCCGCTGAGTACGAACTGCTCAAGCGCGCCGGGGACTTCCTGGTGGCCCTGGTCGGGGTCGTGCTGACTTCCCCCATCTTGGTGGTGACGGCGCTGCTCGTGAAGGCAACCTCACCCGGTCCCGTGTTCTACCGGCAGGTGCGGATCACCAAGAACAACCGTCGCTTCGACATCCTCAAGTTCCGGTCGATGACCGCGGACGCCGAGAAGCAGTCGGGACCAGTGCTGGCCACCGGCAACGATGCTCGGGTCACCGGCATCGGCAAGTACCTGCGCTCGATGCGGATCGACGAACTCCCGCAGCTGATCAACGTGCTCAAGGGTGACATGTCGCTGGTGGGGCCGCGGCCGGAGCGTCCGTTCTTCGTCGAGCAGTTCACCGAACTGAACCGCCACTACCCGTTGCGGCACAACGTGCGTGCCGGCGTCACGGGCTACGCGCAGGTGTACGGCAAGTACGCCAGCGACTTCGAGTCGAAGCTCAACTTCGACCTGCTCTACATCAAGCGCTACTCACCGGTGCTCGACCTCAAGATCATGCTGCAGACGGTCAAGATCCTGTTCGACAAGGTGTCCTCGGCTGGTGCCGACGAGGAGCAGGCGGTCGAGGGCATCACCCTGCCCTCGGGCACCGTGGTGCTGCACTGAGCTCGCCATGACGGTCGAAACCAGGCCGAACCGGATCAGCCCAGTGTCTCGACCAGTCCCACCAGCTTGGTGGCCTCGGCCTCGAAGCTGAACTCCTGCTCCACGGCCCGTCGACCCCGACGACCGAGTTCGGCGCAGCGCTCGGGATCATCCAGCAGCGACCTCAGTTCGCGGACGACCGCCTCGGGATCGTCGGAGTCGACGAAGACACCACCCTCACAGCCCCCGAACAGTTGCTTCCACGAGGCGAAGTCGGTGGCCAGGAAGGGGACCCCCGATGCCATGTACTCGAAGACCTTGGTGGGGATCGAGTTCTCGTAGTTGGGCAACCTCTTCAGGAAGATCAGCCCCACCCGGGCTCCGGCGATGATCCCGGGGAGTTCGGACGGGGGCACCAGTCCGCGGTAGTCCACCTGGGGACGCTCGATCTCGGACTCGGGGACGAGCAGTCGTCCGGCGAGCACCAGGGTCGCCTCCGGTGTCTGTTCGATCGCGTGGACCATCAATGACGCCCCGCGCTCCTGGGTCAGGTCGCCGGTGTAGACGGCGGTGCGGGGGTTGCGGGCGACATCGACGACGGTGAAGTCCCGACCCCACGGCAGGTTGCGCACGGTCACGACCGGACGGTCCCGGCCCCCGCGGGTGGGTGAGAACGAGGCGGCAATGTCATCGGTGGCCGTGACGATCGCGGCACAGTTGGCGTCCGCGAGGTGCAGCAGTTGCCGCGCCACGGGGTTGATCAGCCTGGCCGTGCGCGGACCGAGCCACGGCTTGGTGGTCAGTTGCTTGACGAGGTCCTCGTGGGCGTCGTAGATGAGCGGCACGCCCCGGGTTCGGGCGAACGTGACCCCCATGGGGATCAGTTCGGGGTCGTGAATGTGCACGAGGTCGGGCTTCAGCTCCGCGACCTTGCGCCAGCCCTCCCATTGCGAGCCGAGCAGTCGCCTCGCGCGCGAACGGCGCTGGATGGCGTGCACGTGGACGCCGTGGGTGACCCTGTCCTCGTCCGCGGAGATGACCAGATGCACCTCATGCCCGGCCTCGGCGAGTGCGCGACATTCCTTGTTGACGATCCGGTTGTCCCAGTCGTGGTGGACCGTCGACAGGTGGACGATGCGCAAGGTGTCAGTCCTGACCGGGCTGCGCCAGCAGGACGCGGGCCACCTCGGCTGCGGCGCGGCCGTCGCCGTAAGGGGCCGAGGGGTCCGCTGCGGGGGCGGGGCGAGCGGCCGAGGTGGCCAGTTGCGTGAGTTCGGGGTCGAGGATGTTCCAACCGTTGTCCACGGTCTCGCTCCACTCGGTCTCGGTACGCACGGTGGTGCAGACGGTGCCGAGCAGGAAGGCCTCCTTCTGCAGACCGCCGGAGTCGGTGACCACCCCGTCGGCGTGGACGACAGCGTTGACCATGTCGGGATAGGCCAGCGGCTCGATCACGTGCAGGTTGCCCCGTTCGAGTGCGATGCCCTGCGACTCGGCTCGCGCCTTCACCCGCGGGTGCACGGGCAGGTAGACGTCGCGGTCGAGGGCACCGAGTGCATTGAGGACGGCGGTCAGGCGCTCGGGGTCGTCGGTGTTGTCGGCGCGGTGGATGGTCGCGAGGATGAACGGCCGGTCGTCCGGGATGCCCGGGACAGGACGGGGTTGGGCCAGCACCGCGTCACGCACCTGCAGGCAGACATCGGTCATCACGTCGCCGACCAGCACCGAACGCCCGGCGAGGCCTTCGTCGGCCAGGTGCTGCATGGCGAGTTTGGTCGGGGCGAGGCACAGGTCGGCCGCGTGGTCGGTCATCACGCGGTTGTGCTCCTCGGGCATGCGCCGGTTGAAGGACCGCAGTCCGGCCTCCAGGTGGGCCACCTTCATGTGCATCTTCACCGCCGACAAGGTTCCGGCGATGGTCGAATTGGTGTCGCCGTAGACCAGCACCCAGTCGGGGGCGAGGTCGGTGAGGATGGGGTCGAGCCCCTCGAGCATGCGTCCGGTCATGGCGCCGTGGGTGCCGCCGCCGACACCCAGGTGCACGTCGGGGGCGGGGATGCCCAACTCCACGAAGAACGAGTCCGACATGTTGACGTCATAGTGCTGCCCGGTGTGGACGATCTTGTGGTCTATCCCGGCTTCGGCGAACGCCTTGGCCACGGGGGCGAGCTTCACGAACTGAGGACGGGCTCCCACGATGCTGACGACGCGCACCAGGACTCCTTTGCGGCGGGGTGCCAGCGGAACCGCTGACCAGACGGGCCCACTCTAGCGAGAGGGGGCCCGTTCACCGCCGCACCGTGTGGTCGCAGGGGCGCGTGGCCCCCAGATGCTCTGGGATGGTGGGGGAACCCCTCGCCACCGTGCGTGAACCACAGGAGATGCCATGTCGTCCGCACCCTTCTTCAACAACCAGATCCGATGGCAGGAGCGACTCACCCCGCCCGATCGGGTGCGTGGGTTCGGCACGCTACGGGCCGGCGTCACCGGCACGTTCGCCCACCTGATGCTGCCCGACAGTGCGGACGAGACGGTCGCCCACCTCGGGGCGGCCATCGACTGGGTGCGCAGGATGGGTGCTCTCGACGCGATCGTGTGGTCGCACACCCCCGACCCAGGACTCGACCTCACCCTGCTGGCGGGTGGCTGGCGGGTCGGGTTCGAGCCGTGGTGGATGGTGGCCGACCTGCGAACGGACGCCGTCCCTGCTGATCCTGATTCCTGCTCGCCCGCATGGCCGGGCGTCGTCCGCCTGGGCCGGCCCGATGACATCGCGCCGCTGCTCGCGGCGGCGGTTCCCTACGCCTCCGCGCCCCAGTTGGAGCAGTTCGCGCGGCAGACTGACGACATCCACTGGCTCGTGGCGGACGAGGACGGTCGCGCCGTCGGGCAGGCGGTCGTCCACCTCGACGACCATGGCTGGGCGGGGTTGTTCAACGTCGGCGTCGCCGACCAGTACCGCCGCCGGGGAATCGGTGGGGCGCTGACCGCCGCAGCGGTGCGCACGGCTCGTGATGGTGGCGCCACCATGATGGGCCTCAACAGCACCCCGATGGCCAAGCACGTCTACGAGACCGCGGGATTCCGCCAGGTCGGGGTCGGCCAGACCTGGCTGCGCTCGACGAACCGGTTGCTCGCCGACCCACCCGAGCACGAACAGGCTGGGGTGCGCGCCATCGGGTCGGGGGCGATCGACAGGTGGCAGGCTGACGTGCCGGAGCTCTTCTGGTGCGGCCTGTCGGGCCAGCAGTTGGCGGCCCGCTTCGGACAACCAGAGGTACTGCACGCCCTGGTGCGGCGCGGTCAGGTGCCCGACCTGGTCGCGATGTGGAGCCTCGGCCTCACGCGGGAGGCCACCGCCGCCGCAGACGACCCGAGGGCTCGGGAACTGGTCACCCAACCGTGGGATGCCCGTCCCCTGCACCACGCGGCGGCCTCGGGGAACGAGGGGCTCACGGTCGTGCTGCTCGGCGCCGGTGCCGACCTCACAGCCCGTGACTCGCAGTTCCACGGCACCCCACTGGGATGGGCGGTGGCAACGGGGCATCCGCGGATCGCGGAGTTGATCCGGGCGGCCGGTGGCCAGTGACCAGTGACCAGTGACCAGCGACCAGCAGTGACGCACGGATCGCGGTCGCGGCGCTCCGGGCGGGTGGCCCGTCCCTAGAGTGGAGATGCTCGCAAGCACCACCCGATTCCTGGACGAAGGAGCCCCATGAAACTGCTGCGCATCGGACCCGCCGGGGCCGAGAAGCCGGCTGCGTTGGTCGGTGACGACGCCTACGTCGACCTGTCCGACGTGGTGCCCGACTTCAACGAGGAGTTCTTCGGACGAGGGGGCCTCGAGACCCTGCCGTCGGTGATCGCTGAACGGGCGGGGGACGCTCGTCCGATCGGCGACCAGCGCATCGGCGCGCCGATCGCCCGTCCACACCAGATCTTGTGCATCGGTCTCAACTACTCCGACCATGCGGCCGAGACTGGGCAGAAGGTGCCGGCCGAGCCGATCCTGTTCACGAAGTCCCCCAACACGTTGATCGGACCCAACGATGACGTGCGGATTCCCCGCAACTCGGTCAAGACCGACTGGGAGGTGGAGTTGGGCATCGTGATCGGTCGCCGCACCAGTTACCTCGACACCGTCGAGGAGGCCGCGGACCACATCGCCGGCTACTGCGTGGTCAACGACGTCTCGGAGCGGGAGTTCCAGACCGAGCGTGGCGGCCAGTGGTCGAAGGGCAAGTCGTGCGAGACGTTCAATCCCGCAGGTCCGTGGCTGGTCACCCCCGACGAGATCGCCGACGTGAAGGGCCTGGGCATGTGGCTCGACGTCGACGACCGTCGGATGCAGAACGGCTCGACGGCGACCATGATCTTCGACCCGCTGTTCATCGTCCACTACCTCAGCCAGTTCCTGGTGCTGGAGCCCGGCGACCTGATCAACACCGGCACGCCCCCGGGAGTGGGCCTGGGCATGAAGCCGCCGCAGTACCTGCACGGCGGAGAGGTGATGCGGCTCGGCATCGACGGTTTGGGCGAGCAACGCCAGCGGGTGCTGCCGCCACGCTGACCGTGAACCGGTCGGGCTGACCCGTTCCGGCTTCCCGACCCGCCTGACGACCCTGTTCGGGCCCGCCAGGTCATCCAGAAGCCCGATCGGTCGCCTCGGGCCCGGCACCCGCAGGACTGCCGCGGCTCGAGCCGCACACAGCCGTCGTGGAAAGCCCCCGCGATCTCGAGGATCGCGGGGGCTTCCGGGTGCTGCGGGGTGTGGCGCTCAGGCCTCGCCGTCACCGATCACGATGCGGGTGACCCCGGCCCAGTTCTCGGCCTTGGACGAGTGGCGACCGTCGACCAGGACCTTGACCCCGGGGTAGTCGGCTGCCGTGACGTCGGCGTACTCGGGGTGGTCGGCCTGGATGATGACCGCGTCGACCGGGGTGCCCGGGGTGTACGGGTCGAGGTGGTGGGCCGACAACTCCTCGGCGGTGTACATCGGGTCATCGACCAGGGCCACCGCGCCGCGGGCCTGCAGGGCCGCGAAGGTCGGGAAGACACCCGAGAAGGCCGTCTCCTTCACCTTGCCGCGGTAGCTGGCGCCCAGGATCAGCACCGTCTTGCCCGCCAGCCCACCCAGGGCGCCCTCGGCGGCCGAGACGGCGTGCTCGGGCATGGTCATGTTCGCCTCGCGTGCCGTCCGGACGATGGTCGCGTCGGGATCGGTGTACAGGTACAGCCGCGGGTAGACCGGGATGCAGTGGCCACCCACGGCGATGCCGGGGAGGTGGATGTGCGAGAAGGGTTGCGAGTTCGAGGCGGCGATCACCTTGAAGACGTCGATGCCGTTCTTCTCGGCGAACTTCGCGAACTGGTTGGCCAGGCCGATGTTGACGTCACGGTAGGTGGTCTCGGCCAGCTTCGCCATCTCGGCGGCCTCGGCCGACCCCATGTCCCAGACACCATTGGTCTTGGGGGCGAGGTCGGGGCGGTCGTCGAACTGGAGCACCTGCTGGTAGAAGTCGATGGCCTTCTCGGTGCCCTCGGCCGACAGTCCTCCGACCAGCTTGGGGTACTTGCGCAGGTCTTCGAAGACGCGGCCGGTGAGCACACGCTCCGGCGAGAACACCAGATGGAAGTCGACGCCCTCCTTGAGTCCGGAGACCTCCTCGATCAGCGGCTTCCAGCGGTTGCGGGTGGTGCCCACGGGCAGGGTGGTCTCGTAGCTGATCAGCGTGCCTGCGCCGGGCTGCAGGTGTTCGGCGAAGGAGCGGGTGGCGGCCTCCATCCAGCCGAAATCGGGCTGCCAGGTGTCATCGTTGACGAACAGCGGGACCACGATCACGATGGCGTCGGACCCGGGGATCGCCTCGGAGTAGTCGGTGGTGGCGCGTAGCTTGCCGGCGGGAACCAACTCAGCCAGCTTGTCCTGCAGGTGCGCCTCGCCGGGGAACGGCTCGCGTCCCTGGTTGACCAGGTCGACGACGCGCTGCTGCACATCGATGCCGACCACCTCGTGACCCGAACTGGCGAATTGCACCGCGAGCGGCAGGCCGATCTTGCCCAGCGCGACGACCGAAATCAACATGGGTATCCCTTCGTGGAAGTCGTCTGCGATCCTACCGGGACACGTCGTGGTCACGCGGACGGGTGCCTGCGAGAATCAGGCTCACGATGTCGTTCGCAACCCTCGCCCTGATCTGCGTGGTCGCGCTGCTGGGCCCCGCCCTGGCGCTCACCCGCCGGCTGCGGCTGCCGGTCGTCATCTCGGAACTGGCGGTCGGCGTGGTGCTGGGCGTGACCGGATTCGGGCTGCTGCACCCCCACGACTCCACGTTCTCGTTCCTGGCCAACGTCGGCTTCGCGATGGTGATGTTCATCACGGGAACCCATGTACCGCTGCGCAGTCCCGGACTGTTGTCGGGTCTGGGACGCGGGGCCATGCGCGCCGTGCTCGTTGGCCTGCTGGCCGTCCCGGCGGGATGGGGTCTGGCGACGGCGTTCGGCACCGGACATGCTGCCCTCTACGCGGTGCTGCTGGCCTCGTCCTCGGCTGCCCTCGTTCTCCCCGCGCTGGGATCGACCGAGGTGACCAGCCGGCCCGGCCTCGAGATGCTCGCCCAACTGGTCGTGGCGGACACCGCCTGCATCATCGCGCTCCCCCTCGTGATCGAACCATCCAGGGCGGGACGAGCGGCCGTCGGCACAGTGACGGTGGTCGTGGCGGCCGCGGTGGCCTTCCTGGTGCTGAAGAAGCTCACCGACCACGGACGCCGCCGCCGCGTGCACGACCTCAGCGAACAACGCGGGCTCGCGATCGAGCTGCGGGTGACCCTGGTGGTGCTGTTCACCCTGGCTGCCCTGGCGACCGCCACCCATGTGTCGGTCATGCTGGCCGGCTTCGCCTCGGGACTCGTGGTGGCCGCGATCGGTGAACCCCGCCGGGTCGCGCACCAGATGTTCGCCCTCACCGAGGGCTTCTTCGCCCCCATGTTCTTCGTCTGGCTGGGAGCATCCCTCGACCTGCGGGCCCTGGCCCAGCACCCCACGGCGATCGCGCTCGGAGCCTGTCTGGGAGTGGGGGCGGTGGTCGTCCACTGTGTGGGGACCCTCACCCGACAGCCGTGGCCGCTCGCCGTGACCACCGCCTCACAACTGGGCGTACCGGTGGCCGCGGCCGCGCTGATCGCGCAGCGGGAGGCCTCGTCCTCGGCCAGCCTGCTGGCGGCCGGGGAACCCGCGGCGTTGCTGCTGGGGGCGCTCGTGACGATGGCCGGGGTGTCGCTGGTGATGCCCCGCGTGGTGCGGTTGGTCGGCCAGGAACCCCCGGCCCCGTCATCGTGAAGCCGTCATCGTGAAGCCCCGTCAACAGGAAGCGGTCGAGTCACCGACTCAGGGGCGGAAGTCCTCCTGCACCGCCTTCAGCCGGGCCGCGTCGAGCTTGTGCTTCCGGTCGAAGGTGAGCATTCCGTTCAGTTCGGTGCCGACGTCGGTGAGCTGGGTCCAGCAGTAGCCCTGCCACGGACCCTGCTTGAGCGCCTCGATCAGGGCAGCGGTCTCGGCGAGCAGCTCGTCCCCGTTCTTGACGGAGTGGTAGCCCCACCCGTCGTCGTCGGAGAGTGACAGTCCACCGAACTCCGTCATCAGCCACGGTGCGTCCTCGGTCACCTCGTCGCCGACGACGAGCCGACGCCCTGCCGGCGGGCGGACGGCCCACGCATCGTCCTCCTCGAACCCGGTGGCGACCTGGTCGGGGGTGCGGTAGTCATGCACCGCCATGATGTCGGTGGCGACCTGCTCCCACCCGTCGTTGCCGACCACGGGACGACTGCCGTCGATGGCGTGGGCCAGGTGGTACAGGGTCGCCTGCAGGTGCTGCTGCAGAGGGCTGGTCAGGTCGTTCATGCCCCACGACTCGTTCATGGGCACCCAGGTCACCACGCTGGGGTGGGAACGATCGCGGGCGATCAACTCGGTCAGCATCGTCGAGAGTTCGGCCACCGAGTTCGGCGTGAACGAGTAGGCCGAGGGCAGTTCGTCCCAGACGAGGAAGCCGAGCACGTCGGCGGCGTACAAGAACCTCGGATCCTCGATCTTCTGGTGCTTGCGGGCACCGTTGAAGCCGAGTTCCTTGGAGAGTTCGATGTCGCGGACGAGCGCCTCTGCGCTCGGCGGGGTGAGCCCGGTCTCGGGCCAGTAGCCCTGGTCGAGCACCAGCCGCTGGGGGTAGGGGCGACGGTTGAGGCAGAGGCGACCGTCGATCACCTGGATCTCGCGCATGCCGGCGTGGCTGCTGACGGTGTCGACCACCTCACCGCCCTGCTTGACGACGACCTCGAGCTGGTAGAGGTTCGGACGATCGGGGCTCCACAACTTCACCCCGCCTGCATCGATCAGGTCGTCACCACGCAGTCCGGCGTGCTGCTCGCGCAGGCTCAGGGTGATGGCTGCCCGGCCACGTCGGTCGATCCGTGCCGCGCCCCAGGCGACCGGGGCACCCTCGAAGGAGGCGCTGACCTCGACCGTGACATCACCTGAACCCGCCTCGGTGAGGGGCTCGGGCAGGACCGCCTCGACGTGCAGCAGGCCTCGTCCGATGTCGGGGGTGCTGACCAGGTCGACCACGTGGGACGGGGCGACCGGCTCGAGCCAGACCGACTGCCAGATGCCTGTGGTCGGCGTGTACCAGATGGACTCGTTGACGCCGTACCAGTGCTGCTTGCCGCGGGGCTGGTCCATGCGCGTGTTGTCGTCGACGACGCGGACGACGAGGTGGTGCTCGCCCTCCCGGGCGAGGAGTCGCGAGACCTCGGTGCGGAAGGGGGTGTAGCCGCCCGAGTGGTGGGCGACGTGCTCGCCGTCGATCCAGACGTCGGCCGCATGGTCGACGGCCCCGAAGTGGAGCATGACGTGCTCACCCTCGCGGGTGTCGTCGGGGAGGGCGACTGCTCGGTGGTACCAGACCACGGGAGTGTGCTGGTGGCCGGTGACACCGGACGCCTCCCACTCCGGGGCGAAGGGAACGGTGATGGTTGCCCGGTCCGGAGCCACCGGCCAGACGTGGTGCCAGCCCTCGGCGAGGCCCTGGTTGTCGGGGTCGCGGACGAAGTCCCAGGGCCCGTCGAGGCTGGTGAAGCGGTCGCGCCGCAGTCGTGGACGGGGATGATCGATCCGGAGGGACATGGAACACCTTTCGAATGCTGACGACTCGGTCACTTACAACGTTGGAAACGGCAGTTTACCGGGAGCCGGGGGATCGCACAGGAGCCTCGTCCACATGACGTCGAGAACACGCCCGCACGACGCGCACACGGAATCTTGTAACGATCCATGATTGCGCAAACATCCTGTGGCAGAGTGGCGGCCAGCCGCTCCAGCTCCCCTCGAGCTGCCGGGGAGCGGCCAGTTCAGCGACGAACCGAAGGACCTCCCGTGACCAGATTCTCCCCCCATTCCCCCACGAGGTGGCGCAACGCAGCCAGGGTTCTGCTCGTGGCCGCGCTGGCCGTCGCGGCCTGCGCGCTGCCCTCGGCCCCCAGCGACGCCGCACCACCGCTGCCCAAGAACACCTCGGCCTTCCGGGGCGTGAACTGGGCCGATCCTCGCGACAACTACGCCCACGACGCCGTCGTCCCCTCCGGCCTCGACCCCCAGGCCGACTACGCCACCAACTACCGGATCGCCAGCGGCATCATCGGAGAGTTCCGCAAGGAACTGCGCGCCA
This sequence comes from Aestuariimicrobium sp. T2.26MG-19.2B, assembly GCF_950101875.1. Classification (NCBI taxonomy): domain Bacteria; kingdom Bacillati; phylum Actinomycetota; class Actinomycetes; order Propionibacteriales; family Propionibacteriaceae; genus Aestuariimicrobium; species Aestuariimicrobium sp. T2.26MG-19.2B. The sequence continues at coordinate 1,036,135 of NZ_CATNLW010000001.1, forward strand.
ACACCGTCCGCCTGCCGATCAACCCGTCCAGCGTCGGCACCGACTGGTGGACGAAGTACCGGGCAGCCATCGACGCGGCCACTGACTCGGGGTTCACCGTGATCCTGAGCTACTGGGAGGCCGACACCTCCAAGGACGGCCGGATCGACGACCCGGTCGCCTGGGCCCAGATGTGGCGCACCGTCGACGCTGCCTATGCCAAGAACCCCAAGGTCCTCTTCGAGGCCATGAACGAACCGCACGGCTACAGCCTCGGCGAGTGGGTGGACATCAACGCGCAGTTCATCGCCGACCACCCCTCGGTGCCCCGCTCGCGCATCGTCGTCTCCGGAACCGGGTACAACGACAGCGTCCAGGGCGTCTGCGCCGCACCGGAACTGTCGGGCACACTGCTGTCCCTGCACTTCTACGGCTTCTGGGGCAACGACACCACCGAGCAGAAGTGGCTCGAGAACCTGACCCCCCGCCTGCAGGGCTGCGAGTCCCGCACCATCGTGGACGAGGCCGGTTCCCCCATGACGATCGGCCTCAACTACGGCAACCACGAGGGCAACGTCTCGACAGCCTACCTGGGCGCCCTCACCCAGTACGTGCGCGAACACCAGATGGGGCTGGTCTACTGGCCCGGTCTGCGCAACGGTGACTCGTACTCGATGACCACCCTCGTGGGCGAGTCCGACCTGGAGGTCAACTCGGCCAGCGGGCTGGCCCAACTGCAGTGGGGCTGGGGACTGCTCAAGCAGGAGCCGGTCAACACCGACCCCGCCTCCCCGCCCGGTGACCCGTTGCGGGTGGCCGACGGAGGACGCTGCCTCGACGTGCCGGGGTGGTCGACGACACCCGGGGAGGCACTCGACCTGTGGGACTGCAACGGTGGCGGGAACCAGTCCTGGAACCTCACCGACGCCGGTGAACTGACCGTCTACGCCAGCCTGTGCCTGACCGCTGGAGAGGGCGCCGCCACTGCCGACAGGTGCACCGGCGCCGCGAACCAGCACTGGACGATCCAGCCGGACTCCACGGTCGTCTCCGGCACGGGCCTGTGCCTGACCGCCACCGGTCCGGGCAACGGGGCGGCCGTCGTGGCCGCTGCCTGCACGGGCGCCTCCAACCAGCAGTGGAGCCGCGCCTGACCACGTGGGTGGTGCAACAGCGAAGCGAGGTGAGACTCTGGACCGGGCTCAGCCCTCGATCTTGAGGAACTGGTTGGTCTTGGACGACTCGATCATGGCCTCGCACACCTCGACCACCCTGGCGCCCTCGTCGAGCGTCACGATGCTGGCGCCCTCCTTGCCGAGCACCGCGTCACGGAAGTTCTCGTGCTCGGTGCGCAGGGGCTCGGGCTTCGGGATGGCGAAGCGGGTCATGTCACCCTCGGCGACACCGCGGAAGTTGGCGATGTCGTCCCAGGTTGTCGCGACCGTGCCGTTGGCGTAGAAGGTGAGGTCGGCGGTGAGGGTGTCCGCGATGAACATGCCCTTCTCGCCGGTCACCATGGTCAGCCGCTCCTTGGTCGGCGAGAGCCAGTTGACGAGGTGGTTCGACATCAGCCCACCCGACAGCGTGCAGGTGGCCGAGACCATGTCCTCGTACTGACGACCCGACTTGAACATCGAGCGGGCAGCCACCCACTCGTACTTGCGCTGGGTCACCCAGGCGGTCAGGTCGATGTCGTGGCTGGCCAGGTCCTTGATCACACCGACATCGGCGATCCGGTTGGGGAAGGGGCCTTGGCGCCGGGTGACGATCTGGTAGAGGTCACCCAGGTCACCGTTCTCGAGCCGCTTGCGCAGGCTCTGCAGCGCCGGGTTGAACCGCTCGATGTGACCGACGGCACCGATCAGGCCCTTGGCCTCGAAGGCGTCGGCCAGCCTGCGGGCGGCCTCGGCGGAGGCAGCCAGCGGCTTCTCGATCAGGGCGTGCACGCCGGCCTCTGCCAGCTTGATCCCGATCTCCTCATGGGTGAACGTCGGGGCGGCCACCACCACGTAGTCGAGGTCGGGGGTCTCGAGCAGGGCGTCGATGTCGGGCAGCACGGGCAGGTCGTCGGCAACCCCGAAGGGGTCCTTGCCCGACGCGTCGGCGACGGCGACGAGGTCGACCCCGTCGATGGCCTTCAGGTTGCGGGCGTGGTTCTTGCCCATCGACCCGATGCCGATCAGCCCGGCACGCAGGTTCGCCATCTCAGGCACCCGCCTTGGCCAGGGTGTTCACCGCGGTGACGATGCGCTCGAGGTGCTCCTGGGTGACCGAGGGGTGCACCGGGAGCGACAGGCACTCGAGGGCGGCGCGCTCGGTCTCGGGCAGCTCGACCGGTGACTGGAAGGGCTTCAGTCGGTGGTTCGGCACGGGGTAGAACATCCCCGAGCCGACGTTGTACTCGTCCTTCAGCGCCTTGGCCAGGCCGTCGCGGTCGTCGGCCACGCGGATCGTGTACTGGTGGTAGACGTGCACCGCACCCTCGGCCACCGGCGGGGCGGTGACCCCCTCCAGGTGGGACGAGAGGTAGTCGGCGTTCTGCTGACGGGTCTTCGTCCACGCGTCGACCTTGGTCAACTGCACGCGACCGATGGCGGCGTGGATGTCGGTCATGCGGTTGTTCAGCCCGACGACCTCGTTGTGGTACTGCTGCAACATGCCCTGGTTGCGGTAGAGGCGCAGGTTGCGCTCGATGGTGTCGTTGGCGGCCGTTACCATGCCGCCCTCACCCGAGGTCATGTTCTTGGTCGGGTAGAGGGAGAACATCCCGAACTCGCCGAAGGCACCCACCGGGATGCCGTTCAGCGAGGCACCGTGGGCCTGCGCAGCGTCCTCGAAGAGCTTGAGCCCGTGCTTGTCGGCGATCTCGCGCAGGGCGACCATGTTGGCCGGGTGACCGTACAGGTGCACCGGCATGATGGCCTTGGTCCGCTCGGTGATCGAGGCCTCGACGGAGGCGGGATCGAGGCAGAACGAGCCCCGCTCGATGTCGGCGAACACCGGGGTGGCGCCGGTCAAGGCGACCGAGTTGGCGGTCGCCGCGAACGTGAACGACGGGACGATGACCTCGTCGCCCGCACCGATACCGCAGCTCAGCAGACCCAGGTGCAGACCTGAGGTGCCGGAGTTGACGGCCACGCAGGCGCGTCCCAGCTTGAAGTGCTCAGAGAACTCGGCCTCGAAGGCTGCCACCTCGGGGCCCTGGGCGATCATGCCCGAACGCAACACGCGGTCGACCGCAGCACGCTCCTCGTCGCCGATCAGCGGCTTCGCCGGCGGGATGAACTCAGCAGTCATCAGTTGTTCTCCTCCACGAGAGTCAGGACCTCGTCGTTTTCGACGAACTGGTCGCCGGTCCTGGGGTCGACGAAACGTCGGTCACCGGCCGGTTCGAGTGGGAAGCCGGAGCGTCCCACCCACTTGATGCGCTTGGCCGGCACCCCGGCCACGAGCGCGAAATCTGGCACGTCCTTGACCACCACGGAGCCCGCCGCGACCGTGGCCCACCGGCCGACGGTGACCGGCGCCACGCACACCGCGCGGGCACCGATCGAGCAGCCCTGCTTCAGGGTGACCCCGACCGGCTCCCAGTCGTGGGCGCTCTTCGCGGTGCCGTCGGGGTTGATGGCCCGCGGGAAGGTGTCATTGGTCAGTACCGCGGCCGGGCCGACGAAGACGCCGTCCTCGAGCAGGGCCGGCTCGTAGACCAAGGCGTAGTTCTGGATCTTGCAGTTGTCGCCGACGTGCACGCCCGAGCCGATGTAGGCCCCTCGTCCGACGATCACGTTCTCACCGAGTTCGGCCCCACCGCGCACCTGCGCGAGGTGCCAGACAGAGGATCCGTCCCCGATCGTCACGCCGTCATCGAGATCGGCGGAGGGCTGGATGCGCGCATTGGACAAGGAAGCCTCCTGAATCAGGACGGCCAGCAGGGTGCGCCCCCGCTGGCAGTGCAGGACGAGCCTACCGCTCCGGTTCGGGTGCGACCGGGACCGGGGCGGGCGTTGTGGCGATTTGGCTGGTCAGCGGGGAATGGACTGGCTCGGGTTCGACCACGGGCACGCCCACCACCGGGGTCGCGAGCGGTGGGGGATCCTCCGCACCGGCGGGGTAGCCGTTGGGATAGGTGGTGAGCACCACGAAGACCACCAGCCACCAGACCAGCGAGATCGGGTAGTTCTTGAACAGATAGGTGTCGACGGCGAACCCGATGCCGGTGGCGACCAGACCCGACGACATCGCGACCGAGGCAGCGGGACCGCCGCGGATCCACTGGATGACCACGGGTGAGATGACCAGGGCCAGCAGGGCGAGCCCGACCAGCCCGAGTTCGGCCATCACCTCGAGGTAGACCGAGTGCGAGTGATAGAGGGTGTAGCCAAACGGACCGGTGAGGCGGCTGCGCCACGGCAGTGGCTGCCACCCCGACTCGTATGCGAACCACGGCCAGATGGTGCCGCTGCCGAGGCCGAAGACGACCCTTTCCCAGTGGGACTTGATGGCGACCCAGCCGACCAGCCAGGTCTGCACACGTCCCAGAGAGCGTTGGTCGAGTCGTCCCAGCACGGGCGAGAGCAGGGTACCGGCCACGAGCGCACCCCCCGCGAGCACGAAGACCCGCTTGGGAAGTCGGGCGAGGCGCTCCCCCAGACCCTTGTGGGTGCGGCCGAGCCGGACCACGAGCAGGACGGCCACGGCGGCCAGCATCACCAACGCCGCCCGCGATCCGGTCAGCATCAGCAGGATCAGGTGCGTCACCACCAGCCACAGCGAGGCCCGCGGACGGTAGGGCCGGACCACGCCAGCAGCTGCGATGGCGCCGCCGAGCAGGAGCACGACCGGATAGACGGCGCTGCCCCCCATCTGCGTCCACAGGCGCTGGGAGTGGTCGTCCAACCAGACGCGCGCCCAGCCGACCACGGAGAGGGGGGCCACCAGCACCGAGAGCCGCCACAGCAGCGGGAACCTGTCCTGGGGCTGGGTCAGCACCACCACGAGGAAGGCGGCCCACAGGGTCACCAGGGCGCAGAGCAGGGGGGTGGTGGTGATGTCGTGGGGCACCTCGGTGACCCGCCTGGCCTTGCCGACCCAGATGACCTGGCGGTTGAAGGTGGTCGAGACCAACGCGTAGACGAACAGGGCCGTCCCCGCGGCCAGGGTCACCCAGGCCCCGGTCGGCAGCTTCCACCAACGCTGCCCGCGTAGGGCGCACCACACGGCGAGGCCGAGCCCGATCGCCACGTAACCGCCCATCAGCACCAGGTAGAGCGGCAGTCGGGCCGTCCCCGGCCAGGGGCCGAGGGTGTTGAACAGGCTCATCATCACGACCAGCCCGAGCAGCGCCCAGTCGTAGAGGCGCACGGCCCACAGGTGTGGAGGTGACCCGGGATGCAAGGTCTCCTCCCGGGGAGGGGCCACCGTCGTCATGAGCAGCCATGCTAGTCGCGCTCGGACTGGCGCAGGTGTCGCGGTTGATGGGTGGCGCCCGTGGCTACGATGTGCAGGTGGCAGACTCGACGATTCCCTCATCACCGGCCGGTGCCGACCAAGCCCCTTCGTCCGGGGCACTGACCGTTCCCGGCACCCCTGTGGTGCTCGCCTCGAGTTCCCTCTACGAGGACGACCGGGCGCTCGACGTCATCGCCTACGTGCGCACCCTGGGCCGCTACCGCCTGCCGGCGCTCATCGTGGCCGCCGTGGTGCTCGTCGCCGGGCTGGTGTTCGCCTTCACACGCGCCCCCTCCTACACCGGTGACGCGGTGGTGCTGTTCGCCCCCCAGAAGGTGCAGTCCGATGCCGAGGCGACGCAGCAGGCGGCGATGCTGCCGTTCGTCACGAAGTCCTACGTCTACATGGTCAACCAACCGCTGGTGCTCCAGCGTGTGGCCGACAAGCTCGGCGACCCCACCAAGACGGCCCAGTCCTTGAAGGGTTCGATCACCACCGGCAACCCCGCCAACTCGTTCGTGCTGAGCATCAGCGGCAAGGCCTCCAGCGCCGAGGAGGCCCAGAAGCTGACGAACCTGGTCGCCGACGAGTTCGTCGCGGCCGTGCCCAGTTTCTCGCCGGGCGGCGAGCAGAACGTGTCGATGACGGCCAAGGTGGTCGACCGCGCTGTACTGCCCCTGGAGGCAGACCCGTCGGTCAGGCTGCAGTTCGCCGCCCTCGCCGTGGTGGCCGCTCTCGCCCTCGGCTTCGGCACCGCTGTGGCCCTCGACGTCATCTCACGTCTGCGGACGAAGAGCCCTCGCGCCTGACCGTCGCGTCTTGGCCCACGGGGCCGGCTCAGCCGTGGTCGGCCAGCGCCATCTGCCGGCGACGCATCGCCTCGGTCTGGAAGACCCCGATCGACGCCGCGATGAACAGGTAGATGAGGTAGTAGCGCAGGGTCGACGAGGGCACGATTCCGAGCACGGGCATCAGCGCCGAGAGCACCACCACCGAGGTCTCGCGCCAGCCCGGACCCATCTTGAGTCGCCACAGTCCGCGATGGGCGATGTGGAACCACAGCCCGATGTAGGCGATCAGGGTGGGCAGCCCGAACATGGTGAAGAACTCGAGCAGCAGGTTGTGCGGGTCCATCAGCACCGGGCCGTAGACCTCCTCGGCAACCTGCCGGAACCACGTCATGGAACCGTAGCCGTACCAGAAGTGGCCCTCGGAGGCGGGGGTCATGGCGATGCTGTCGTGGATGATGCGCACCCGCTGCAGCGCCGAGTTGTCCTGCACGTACGGAGTGGTCAGCAGGGCTGCGGCCACGAACACGGCGACTGACAGCACGGCAACCAGGGTGGGCACGCTCACCAGCCGCCGGTTGAGGAGGCGTGCCCCCGTGATCACCACCAACACCATGCCGAGGGCGAGACCGACCAGGGCTCCTCGTGCCCCGATCACCACGATGAAGAACATGCAACCCATCAGGCCGGCGGCCCTCGTCATCTTCTTCAGCGGTCCGACCCCGGCCCCGAGCAGCAGTTGCGCGGTGAGGATGGTGCCGAACATGGCCATCGCCACGGCGAAGTCGTTGAAGTTGGGGAAGAAACCGGCCACCACGAATCGGTTCGAGGCGACCGCTGCCGCGGTGTTGGCGTCGGGGTAGAGCAGCGGCAGCACCTTGATGCCGCTGACGGCCTCGAAGACTCCCGTCAACAGGCAGATCCACAGCCCCGCGACGGTACCGGCCATCAGCCAGCGGACGGCCGCCACGGTGTGGCGGGTGAGCGTGACGGCGGCGCAGACCAAGGTCATGGTGGCCATCAGGGTGAAGTTGTTGATCAGTGCCAGATCGGGGTTGTTGATCCAGGCCAGCCCTGACGTGCCGAGCGCGACCAGCAGGAAGATCCACATCGGGGCCGAGAGCTTGGTGGGCCAGCGCAGCCCCTTCACCAGCAGGATGAACAGGGGGATGAGCGCCGCCAGCACCACCGACAGGGGGGTCCGCAGCACCAGTCCCGCAGCGACGATCCACAGCAGCCGGGTCACTCCGCGACTGCGGGAGTAGCGCACCACCCTCGATCGTCCGCGCCTGGCGGCCACCAGCAGACCACGGTCCAGCGTGCCTGACGGTGCGACCGGGTGCACGACCTGTGGGGCGTCGCTCATCGGGTCTCCCATCAACGCTGGCTCGCGGTGATCGCGAGACCGTGCTCGATCATACGAGGCGCTCCGGGTGGGGGTCGTGCAACCCTCGCGCGCCACCTGCCCGGACGGCCCCGTGGTCGGGCTCGGAGGGCGCCCGCGCGTAAGCTTCGTCCTCGTGAACCCACCAGCGGACGAGCGCCAGCCCGCCTCAGCAGATGTCGACGGCGCCGACCCGGGCACCCCGAACCCAGCCACGGCACCCGCGGCGGGCGGGATCAGGGGACGAGTGCGGGCGCAGTTGGCCCAGCGGGAGTTCGCCCGTCACTTCCTCACCCTGATCACCGGCACCGGGGCAGCCCAGGTGCTGCAGATCGTGGGCATGTTGCTGGTCGGCCGGCTGTTCTCGCCCAGCCAGTTCGGGGTGTACACCGCGGTGCTGTCGGTCTCGCAGGCCATCCTGCCGCTGGCTGCCCTGCGCTATGACATGGCGATCGTGCTGCCCAAGCGGGCCAACGACGCGCGGCAACTGGTGCGGCTGGCCACTTGGATCAACACCGGCGTGGCGGTCGCCTCGACGCTGGTGATGCTGGTCGCGGCGCATCCGTTGGGCACCTGGTTGGGAGTCCCCGCGGGCGACCAGTGGCTGTTGTGGCTGGTCGGCCCGATGACGTGGCTGCTGGCCCAGGTGGCGCTGCTCACCTACTGGCTGACCCGAACGAAGAACTACCGCACCGTCAGCGAGAACAAGATCACCTACGCGGTGGCGCTGTCGGGTACCCAGATCGCTGCGGGACTGCTCAAGGCCGGGGTACCCGGGCTGCTGCTGGCCACCGTGCTGGGGCAGGGTCTGGCCCTGGTGAATGTGCTGCGCCGTACCCGTGGACAGTTCCGGCTCGATCCCGACGAGCCCACCGCGAGCTTCCGGGACCTGGCCCGCGAGTACCGCAAGATGCCGCTGCTCAACGGCCCCAACGCGCTGGTCGACTCGGCCCGCCTGCAGGGCATCCCGTTGCTGATCGCCAACCAGTTCTCGAGCGCCGCGCTGGGCCAGTTCAGCCTCGCCTGGCGGCTGCTGCAGGCACCCATCGCGCTGATCAACGGCGCCATCAGCCAGATCTACTTCCAGAAGATCTCCGTCACCCAGAGAGGCCGGATGTACGCCCTCATGAAGGTGTCGGTGGTGCGTTCCTTCCTGATCGGGTTGGTGCCGTTCGGGCTGATCTGGCTGCTGGCGCCGTGGCTGCTGCCCTTCGTCCTGGGTGACAAGTGGACGCCGGCCGGACGGATCGCGCGCAGTCTGGTGCCGTGGCTGTTCCTCAACTTCATCACCTCGCCCATCTCGACGGTGTTCGTGGTGGCGAGGCGGCAGGGCCTGATGCTGGTCTACGCCATCTTCTTCGCAGCCGTGCCGCTCACCCTGCTGTGGCGAACCGACGGCAACCTCGAGCAGACCATCACCTGGGTCGCATGGTCGATGACGGCACTGCTCATCGTCTTCACGGGTCTGGCCCTGTACGTGGCCCGCGGCTACGACCGCTCCCCCGTCGATCCGGACGACGACGCCGAGGCGGAGGGCGATCTCGCAGCCGAGGAGGCCGAGGACGTGGCCGCTGACGAGCGCGGCGACCGGTCCTGAGTCAGCGGCCGGCCAGCGCCCGCACCTGCTCGATGAACTGGGTATAGACGACTGCCTCGTCGAAACCCTTGGCCCAGAGCTGACGACTTCTGGCACCGCGGGCGCGGTAGGCCTCGTCCGGCTCGGTCGCCAGCACGGTCAGCGCTGCCACGGCGTCGTCGTCGGTGAAGTCGGCATCGAGCAGGAATCCGTTGTCGCGGTTGTGGACGATCTCGGCACAGCCGCCGACGTTGGTGGCCACCAGTGGCAGACCCAGCGAGGCACCGTCCATCAGGTTGACCGGCAGCCCCTCCGAGGACGACAGGTTGACCAGGACCGAGGGGTTGAGTCGTCGGTAGAAGTCGACCAGGTCGGCGTTCGGCACGTAGCCGGGGAAGCTCGCGTGCTCGCCGAGCAGATCCCTGCCCAGCGCTCGGACGGCGTCCTCCTCGGGTCCCGAGCCGATGTGCGTCCAGCGCGCGTCGATGCCACGATCGCGCAACCGACGCACGATCCCCGGGATCCGATCGAGGCGCTTGACCGGCGTCATCAGTGCGCAACTCACCACGGTGAACGGCTCCCTGCCCAAGGTCAGGACGGGCCCGGGGTCGCGGGTGCCGAGGTGCTGGCAGTGCACCTTGCCGGCGAATCCCGGGTTCTCGTCGCGGACCCGCCTCGCTCCCATCTCGCTGACCACGTAGACCCCGTCGAGTCCGGCCAGCAGCTCGGGGCGTTGGGGCAGGTGGCCGAGGGTGGCGATCTCGCGGAAGATCTCGTAGCGGTGGCCGCGTGCCACCTGGGCTCCGACCGTGGCGCCACGCGACCTCAGCCACGCAGCCGTTCCCAGCAGGGCGGTCGCCGAGGAGTGCAGCCAGTAGGCGTACAGGTCGATCTCGGCACGGCCGAGGTCCCAGTCGTCCCAGTGGTCGCGCAACTGTGCCACCAGGTCGGTGGTCACCTCGTCGGCGACACCGACGAAGGCCAGTTCCATCGCCACCTTCATGGGGTGCCCGCCGGTCTGTCGCAGCAGGTCGAGCTTGCGCCGCAGCAGGGACCCCGGGCTCGAGGAGTTGGCCACCTCGGCCCTCACTCCTCTGGCTGCGGCCCTCAGTTCGGACAGCCGACCGTCGTCCAGCTGTCGCCCGGCCCGCAGCACGGTGACCCCCTCGGGCACCTGCCGGGTGACCTCGTCTCCGTCTCGGGTCTTGGTCGCGACCACGATGACGCGGTCCCAGGCCCGGGCCAGGTGCGGTAGTTCGATCTCGATGAACTCCTCACCCTTTGCGTAGGGGTACAGGTGGGTGAAGAAGATCAGCACGCTGGGTCGCGCGGTGCGGTCGCTGGCCGGGGGTGTGGTCATCGAGGTTTCCTCTCGCCGAGCGTCAGCAGGTCATGGACGAAGGCGGGATACACGGTGGCCTCGTTGAAGCCCTCGTCCCAGATCTGGCGGGAGCGGCGTCCCAGCGCTGCGAACTGCTCGTCGGGCAGCTCGGCCAGCCGTGCCAGTTCTTCGGCGACCCCCTCGTCGGTGAACTCGGCGGGGAGCAGCACACCGGTGTCGGGGTGCACGATCTCACCGACCCCGCCCACATCGGTCGCGACCACCGCGATGCCCAGTGAGGCCCCCTCCATCAGGGTGACGGGGAGCCCTTCGCGCACCGACAGGCTGAGCAGGACCGTCGGACGAAGCTGCCGGTAGGTCTCGACCAACTGCGAGTTCGGTACGTACCCCACGAAGGTGGCCACGGGGTGGGTGCCCCCGTCGGTGGTGCCGAGCAGGTCGGAGGCCGACCGCTCCAGCTCGGGTAGCTGGGGTCCGGGGCCGATGTGGGTCCAGCGGGCGTCGATGCCGCGACGCCGAAGGATCGCCAGGATGCCGGGAAGCCGGTCGAGCCTCTTGATGGGGCTGACGAAGGCGCAGGTGACCACGTGGAAGGGGTGCCGCGACGGCGGTACGACCGGACCGGGGTCGGGGGTGGCGAGGTGGCTGACCACAAGCTTGTCGGCCACCTCGGGATTGTCGGCGAGGATGGCGGCTCGGCCGTTCTCGCTGATCACGTGGATCCGGTCGACGCCGGCCAGGGTCGCCGCCCGCTGGGGCACGTAGTGGTCGCGGTGGGCGTGGCGGTAGATGTCGTAGCTGTGGGCCCGGGAGAGGACTCCGTCGACCTGGGCCCCCCTGCCGCGCAGCCAGCGGGCGATGGCGCCGGCCGCCAGCGCCGGGGTGTGCAGCCAGTAGGAGTAGACCGTGATGCGGGCCGTCTCGAGCTGCCAGTCGTGCCAGTGCTGCTCGAGCTGGCGGCGCAGGTCACGGACGGTCCCTGCGGCCAGCGAGGCGTAGCTGGCGTCGAGCGCGAGCCGGCGCAGGTTGCGCTCGGCCTCGCGGATGTTGCCGGGGCGCAGACGAGGCAGACCCTTGGCGGCCTGCAGCAGGCGTCCGCGTCGGTCGGTGGGCAGGTCTCGTCCGGCTCGGATGACCTCGACGTTGGCCGGAACCGCGCGGGTGATCTCGACCCCCGGGCGGGTCTTGGTGGCCACCACGACGACGCGATCGAACGCGGCAGCCAGGTGGGGGAACTCGGCCTCGACGAACTCCTCGCCGGTGGCGAAGGGGAACACGTTGGTGAGCATGATCAGCACTCGGGTCACGCCCCCCAGCGTAGGGCCGGGGCCGCCGGGTGGCCGCTCGCTACGATCTCAGGCATGAGTCTGCGGGTCATCTTCCACGTGCCCTACCCCCTGGAACACGAGAATCCCAAGGGTGGGGCCGTTCGTCCGACCCGCATGCTGCGCGCCTTCCAGCAGTTGGGCGAGGTGGTCGTCATCGAGGGCAACGCCGCCCACCGCAAGCGGCTGATGGCCGGGGTTCGAGCGCGGGTCAACGCCGGGGAGCGGTTCGACCTGTGCTACTCCGAGTCATCGACCATGCCGACCGCACTCACCGAACCCCACCACCTGCCCACCCATCCGCTGCTCGACTTCAGCTTCTTCAGGTTCCTGCGGGGTCACGGGATTCCCGTGGGCCTGTTCTACCGCGACATCCAGTGGCGGTTCCCGATGTATGGCCAGGGCATGGATCCGGTGCGCAAGGCAGCCGCGCTGGCCATGTACCGCTACGACCTGGCCGCCTACGCCCGCGTGCTCGACGTGCTCTTCCTGCCCTCACTCGAGATGGCGGACGAGTTCCCGCTGCCCGACGTGGAGGTGGCCGCCCTTCCCCCGGGCCACGAGGTCGGCGAGGTGCCCCCGGTGCCGGTCTCCGACCGCCTCGAGTTGTTCTACGTGGGTGGGCTGGGGCCCAACTACCGGGTGGACGAGTTCCTGCGCGCCGTGCACCAGACCGCTGGGGTGCGGCTGACGCTGTGCACGCGGGCCAATGAATGGGAGGCGGTCCGCGACCGCTACCGGCCGGTCACGGGCGACAACCTGACCCTGGTGCACGCCTCTGCCGAGAACCTCGCCCCCCTCTTCGCTGCGGCGCACGTCGGCGTCACCGCCACCGAGCCGCAGCCCTACTGGAGGTTCGCGGCACCACTGAAGATGTATGAGTACCTGGGCAACGGGCTGCCACAGATCGCCTCAGCGGGCTCCCTCGCCGGTGACTTCGTCCGTCGGAACCAGATCGGCTGGACCGAGCCCTACCGCTCGGACGACTTCGCCAGGCTGCTGCGCGAGTTGTCGGAGGATCCCGAGGCGGTGGCGCGAGCCAGACAGCGAGTGCTCGAGGTGAGGACGAGGCACGGGTGGCTGCAGCGCGCCGAGCAGGTGGTCGAGGTGCTCAGGAGCCGTCGCGGCTGACCTCGGGCGGTGAGGTCAGGGCTGCCGCCACGACGAACCACCACCAGAACGACACCGCGAAGTTCTTGAGCAGGTAGTAGTCGAACAGGAACGCCACCAGCCCGGCCACGACCGCCAGCAGGGCCAGGTCGGAGGCCTCCGTCCCCCCGGAGCGACGGGCCCTCGTCCAGCACCTCACGAGCACGATCACCAGAGGGACGAGGACCAGGGCGAGCAGGACCAGGCCGACCAGGCCGAGTTCGACGCCCACTCCCAGCAGTACCGAGTGCGGGTTGGTCAGCAGTCGTCCCTGGGAGCTGTTGACCATCGACCGCCACGGCTGGATCCAGTAGCGGGCATCGAAGGCGTACCAGGGCCACACCCGTCCCGAGCCCGCACCGAAGACCCACTGGCGCCAGCCGTGTCCCAGGATGCGCAGGGAGGTGTGCAGGTTGGCGGAGCGGCCCTCGTCGGAGAAGGAGAGCAGTCGCTGCAGGTAGGGCACGAAGGCGACGAGCAATCCTGCCGCCACCACTCCCCCGACGGCCAGCGCGACGACGAGCCGCGCCGAGACCCGGCCCAGGAACCACAGCCCCACGAGCACGACGAAGACCGCCAGGCTGAGCAGACCCGAGCGTGAGCCGGTCAGCACCACCCCGACCGCGGCCAGAGCCGCACCGATGGCGCTCAGCACCCGCCGGTGGCCGGACACGGCGGCACCCAGCAGCACCCCACAGGCGAGCAGCAGCACCAGGTGAAGGGTGGCCGACCCCGCCATACCGGTCGCCATCCGGAACGATCGATGCACCAGCACACCCCTGGGCCACAAGGCATAACAGCTCACCACCACGACGACGGCGGCCCACCAGAGCCGCTGCAGGCGGCGGACCGGATCGATCACCAGTACGGCCAGCACCGCAGTGGTCATGGTGACGAAAGCGGTCGCCAACGGCACCAGTCGGTAGATCATCGGGGCGAACGCGAACGTGTCGGGCGGTATCGCATCGGGAGCTGTTCGTGAGGTCGGGTAGGGCGTTCCCGACACCAGGGCGCTCACCAGCGCGTAGCCCAGCAACAGGGTGAAGCCAGCCACGACGACGGTGAGCGCCGGCTGCTGGGTCCGCCAGCCTCCTCCGCCGAACTGCCGCAGTCGCGGCCATGCCAGCACGGCCAGCAGCACCGACGCCAGGGTGAATCCGAGCAGGAAGGTGCTCCAGATCCACCCGGGTCCGACCAGGGCGCGACGCAGGTCGAACAGTTGCATCGCGAGCAGCGCCGGCACGACGGCCCAGCTGGCGATCGTCCGCAGTCGGTCGGCGAGGGGAACAGGGGTGTCGGCCACGGGCCCGAGCCTATGCCCCGCGTCCGCGGGCGCAGCTCACAGCACGCAGCTCACAGCGCGCAGGTCACAGCACGCGGCTCACAGGACGATGGCCACCGTGGCGGTGAGAACGCACGCCACCGCCACGACCGCGCTCTGCCACAGGTGCACGCCCCAGTTCACGGGGGCATCGGCGCGGCGGCACCGTCCGGCCCAGAGCAGCGTCGCCACCGAGCCCCACGGGGTGACGATCGAACCGGCATTGACCCCGACCAGTACGGCCGCGATGCGGTGTGCCGACCCGGCCACGGGCTCGAGGGCCAGGTAGCTCGGCAGGTTGTTCCCCAGGTTCGCCAGCCCCGCAGACGCCGCGGCGAGCCGCAGCAGGTCACCCACACCGGACCCACGACCGGCGACCTGCAGCAGCAGGGCGGTGAGCCCGGCTCGTCCGGCGATGTCGACCAGCACGAACAGCACCACCACGGCGAGGATGGTGAGCCAGGGCAGGTGCAGGGTCGAGAATCCCTCACGGTCCCGCCAGGCGAGCACGGCCAGCAACACGACAGCGGCCACCGCGGCGGGGATGACGGGGGTGATCCCGCTCACGAACAGCGGTCCCAGCGCGATGCACACCAGCGCCGAGACCCGCACCAGCACGGGATCGTGCTGGTGGGCCGGTTCGGTGGTCTCGAACCGTCCGCGCAGGGTGCGACGGTGCAGCAGCCACGTGACCACGACCGTGGCCAGCACGGCCGCGATCGCCGGTCGCCACATCAGCCCCAGGTAGGACGGCCCGCCCAGCGGCCCACCCTGCTGGTGCAGCCGGCTCACGTGGTGCAGGGCCAACAG
Organism: Aestuariimicrobium sp. T2.26MG-19.2B; assembly: GCF_950101875.1. NCBI lineage: Bacteria > Bacillati > Actinomycetota > Actinomycetes > Propionibacteriales > Propionibacteriaceae > Aestuariimicrobium > Aestuariimicrobium sp. T2.26MG-19.2B. Next base: position 1,051,257 of record NZ_CATNLW010000001.1, read on the forward strand.
GTTCGTGAGGTTCGAGACCGGCAGCAGCAGTGAGGCGGTGTTGGCCAACCACACCGTGGTCAGGGCGAACACGCGCCTCTCGAGACCGGCGACCTTGGCGATGGCCAACACCACCGGGGTCAGCAGCACCGCGGTCGTGTCGAGCGAGAGGACGATGGTGGCCAGCGTCGCCAGAGCGACCACCAGCAGCCACAGGCGGAGGACGCCGCCGTGGGCGACGCGGGCGCACCAGTGGCCGGCGATGTCGAACACGCCCGCCCGGTCGGCGATCTCGGCGACGATGGTGAGGGCGAGCAGGAAGCCCAGCACCGGGCCGGTGCGCTCGACGAGCATCACGAGATCAGGCATGGAGGCCCTCCCCAGTCATCGGTTGGCCCGGCATCAGCTGGCCCGGTCATCAGCTGGCCCAGTCACCGTGGAAGTACAGCCAGGCCCAGACCACGTCGGCAATGATGCAGGCCACGAAGACGCAGACGACAGCGGCCCTGACCACGGTTCCCCGCCAGAAGTCTCGTTGCCGATCCGCCCTGGCCGCCAGCTCGCCGACGAGCAGGAAGAGAGGGAACCACAGCAAAACCGCCCTGCTGATCGACATCCACCACACCGAGGTACCGAAGGCGACCAGCATCACGGCCACATAGGCGACGGATGCCCAGCGCTTCCTGACCAGGCAGGCCAGCGTGGTGGCCAGTCCGGTGGCCATCGCGACCAGTTCGGCCCGGAACACCCATGCCACCCGGGGACGATCCGGCCAGGCCACGGTCTGGGCGGCTCGCCACGTCGCCTCGAACGATTCCCGGGGAGTGTGGACACCGCGTCCCCACCCGGCCTTCTGGGCGTCGAACCATGCCGTCCACGACCCGGTGAGCGAATGCAGGTACCAGGAGAAGGCGACCAGCGCTGCCGCCGGCAGCACCATCCACCACGCCTGCAGCGGCTGACGACTGGGCCGGCGCCGCCGCCCTCCCTCGGGCCCGTCACCCACGAGCGCCAACACCACCAAGGCACCCACCAGGAAGAGTCCCGAGACCCGGAAGCTGCAGGCGACGGTCGCGAGCAGCGCGGCCGCGAACCAGTGACCGCGCCGGGCCCGCTCCCACGCCCAGAACGCGGCCGCGCAGAACGGCGCCTCGGTGTAGCCGACGACGGTGAACACGGCCGTGGGCGCGACCAGCCACAGCGCCGCGGGCACCAGCCCACCCATCCGATAGAGCGCCCATGCCGCCAGGGCAGAACAGGCCAGCGCGAACAGGGCACCCGCGAGCCACATCGGGACGCCGACCTGTGCCACCAGTCGCAGCACGGCGGGAAGTCCGGGGAAGAAGGCCATCTCCTGCGGGTTCGCGTAGCCGTCGCGGGCCACGGTCAGGTAGTGCTGCACGTCCCAGTTGCCGAGGGCATCGCTGAACCGTCGCCGGTCACGGACGATCACCACCATCAGCACCACGGCCAACAACACTCGCGAGGCTGCCCACACCTGCCAGAACAAGGGCTCCGGAGCGCCCTCGCGCCTGATGGTGCGGCTCATGGCGCCAGTCCTCGCTCGGGGCGTGCGGTCCACGTCTCAGCGAGCACCGACAGGGTCACGACCAGCAGCACCGTGAGACGGACGACCACGGCGAGTGCGTAAGGCGTCTCGCCGCCGCGCTCCCCGAACCGGAGCGATCCGTTGAGGAAGGCGAACACTGCCGCCCAGTAGAGGGCCTCGCTGGCCGCGAGCACGGCCGTCCAGCCGGCAGGTCGGCTCAACGCCACCAGCGGCACGAGCAGCAGCGCAAGTTGTGGTGAGTAGCCGGGGGCGAGGATGAAGGTCAGACCCAGGGTCACCAACAGCAGTTGCTCGGGACGGGGGGTCAGGTGGCCGAGCAGGGTGAGCAGCAGCACCGCGACGATGCCCAGCACGGTGAGGGCCACCAGCACCCGGGCCACGACCACCTGCACCGGACCGTCGGGCAGCAGTTCCTGCCACAGGCCACCGAGGCCAACCGGCGGCAACAGTTGCGAGGTCACCCAAGTCGTCCAGCCCGAGGGCCACAGCAGCACGGCAGGCAGGTTGACGACCACGGTCACCAGGCTGGCCACCCCCGCGGTGCGCAGCAGGCGGGACCAGTCGAGATCGCGCAGGCAGAGCACCGCCAGCACCGGGATCAACGCAAGCAGGTGTCCGCTGGCGCTGACGGCGAGGCCGGCCAACAGCCCCGAGGAGATCCAGCGGCGGGTGTGCCACGACCAGAGTGATCCCATCAGCAGGGCGGCTGCGAGCAGTTGCCAATTCACGATGCCGACGGTGAAGGCGGTCAGGCACAGGGCGGCGAGCACCCAGCCGCTCGCCCGTCGTCCCGGGGCCAGCCGTCCACGGATGGCCAGTTGTGCGAACAGCACCACCAGGAAGCAGCCCCCGAACAGGACGGCGGCCACCATCGTGAACAGGTTGGCGCCGTCGAGTGCCTGCTGGCCCGTGACCCCCGCCCCCACGGGGTGGACGAGGCCGACCACTTCCCGCAGGACAACCATCACCAGCGCCACCAGGGGTGGCTGGTCGACGGGACTGGTGCCCGCGTAGGGCGAGTGCCCGGCGGCGAGTTGGTTCTGGAACGTGATCGGCAGGTCGGAGTAGCACAGCCGCAGCAGGGCGTTGACGTTCTGTCCGGCGACCCGGGTCTCGCAGGTGCGCTGGTGGGCCATGGCGGCCAACCACACGACGACCCCGGTGACCAACCATCCGGGTGTGGGACTGAACAGGTGCTGACCGCCGGTGCCGTGGCGGCCCGCGTCACCCCACCTGTCTGCCATGGACGAATCGTGTCATGTCACCGTGCGAGGACGACAAACCGCCCGGGCCGCAGGAGTGCCGCCCACGACTGCGACCGGACAAGGCGTTCAGGGTGTGGCGGACGCGGAACTGGCCCCCGCAGTCGGCGCCACCGACACCGAGGGCTGAACACTCGGCGCGACGCTCGTCGGGAGCTGGCTCGGCGCAGGGGCGGACGGCACGGGCTGTGACGGCACCTGGGACGAGGGCGCCTGGGTGGAGGGGGCCACACTCGGGGTCGCCGAGCTGGGCGGCGGCGTACTGACCGAGGGAGTGGCCGAGCTGGGGGTCGGTGAGGGGCTGGACGGGTTCACCGTGGAGTCCTTCTTCGACCCGCTGTTCACCCAGACCGGCGGGGCGAAGGGGATGTTCTTCTGCCCCTTCATCGCCACCTTCATGTAGTCGGCCCACACCATCGCGGGATAGGTGCCGCCGAAGAAGGTGCCGTCACCGGGACGCTTGTACGGGTCGAGGTCCCCGTTGCCACCGTCACCCGCCACGAACATCACCGAGGTCGAGATCTGCTTGGTGTAGGCCACGAACCAGGCCGAGGTGATGGCCGTGCCGACACCGGAGGTGCCCGTCTTGCCGGCGACGTCGTAGCCGAGGTCGGCCACTCGTCCACCGGTGCCCTGCTTCACGACCGACTGCAGTGAGTAGGTGACGTCCTTCGAGATGTCGGCCTCGATCTTCTGCTGGGCCTTGGGCTTGTTCTCGTAGAGGGTCTTCCCGTCGATGTCGGTCACCTTCGCGACCACGTGGTTGCCGACCTGCTTGCCGTCATTGGCGAAGGTGGCGTAGCCACCTGCCTGCTCGAGCGGGCTGACCTCGGCCGTGCCCAGGGCGATGCGGTTGTTGTTGTCCCACCCGGGACCCTTCGGCACACCGGCATCGGTCGCGGCCTTGATCACGGCAGTCGGCCCGTTCGGGATCTGCTCGGTGAGGTCGACGAAGGCGGTGTTGATCGATTCCTCGGTGGCCTTCAGCAGGCTCACCTGCCCGTACTGGTGGTTGAACTCGTTGCGGATCGGCGAACTGTCACCGGTGGGGGTGAACGTGTCGCCGTTGAGTCGGGAGCGCAGCGAGAACCCGTTCCGCAGCCCGGCCACCGTGGCGTACGGCTTGAAGGTCGAGGCGGCCGCCCGGTCGGTCGTCGCCCAGTTGCGGGAGTTCTTCACGTAGTCGTCGCCGCCGTACATGGCCAACACCTCACCGGTTCCCACCTGCACCGAGGCGATGGCGATGTGCAGCTTGTCGGGGTCCTGCTTCGGGCTCGCCGCCTTCGCGACCGAGGTGCGGTAGGCCTGACCGACCTTCACGGCCTGGGCCTGCATGGTGGCGTCGAAGGTGGTGGTGACGTTCAGACCGCCACCCGAGATCTGGGCATCGGTGAAGCCGTTGTTGAGCAGTTCCTTGCGGACGGCGGTGAGCAGGTAGCCCTTGGTGCCCCCGTAGCGCGTGTTCAGCGGCACCTCGGGGAAGGAGGGCAGCTGCTGGTAGGCCTTGTCATGTTCGGCCTTGGTGATCTTGCCCATCTCGAGCATGCCGTCGAGTACGTAGCGATAGCGGTCGAGCAGGCGCTTGGAGTTGTTCGGACCCTCACTCGGATCGAACAGGCTCGGGTTGTTGAGCACACTCGCCAACACCGCCGCCTGGTCGAGGCTGAGGTCCTTGGCGTCGATGTTGAAGTACGCGCGGCTGGCGGCCTGGATGCCGTACGCACCTCGTCCGAAGTAGATGGTGTTGAGGTAGTCGCGCAGGATCTCCTGCTTGCTGCGCTCCTTGCCCAGCTTCACCGCCAACGCCAGTTCGCGGAACTTGCGGCTCATGGTGCGGTCGCTGGTGAGGTAGTAGATCTTGATGTACTGCTGGGTGATGGTCGAACCGCCGCCCTGGATCTCACCACCGCGGACGATCTGCACGATGCTGCGCGCGATGCCCGAGGGGCTGATGCCGCGGTCGGTCCAGAACGTCCGGTTCTCGGCCGCGACCACTGCGTCCTTGATGTTGTCGCTCATCTGCGCGTACGGAATGCTCGTACGGTTCTGCACCGCGAAGCTGCCGATGCGGGTCTTGCCGTCGCGGTAGTTCACGAACGTGGTGTTGGTGTTGAAGTCCTTGTTGGGGTCGGGCAGCGTGGTGCGCTGGTAGAACATCAACCCCGCGATGGCCGCCACCAGCGCCAGCACGAGGGCGCCGACCGTGGTGACCACGGCAATGCGTCCGACCACCCGCTTCCAGGTGAGCTTGCGCTTGCGCCTGGGTGCACCGCGACCGGCGGGGGACGCGGTGCGGGTTCGGGGCTCAGCCATAGATGTCCTCAACGGTTTCTTCTCGACGGGGACGACGCCGTTTGCGTCCGTCACCCAGGGTGTAGGTCTCGATCAGGTGGTTCCAGCGGCAGTCAGGGCAGACCTCGACCACGCGGACGGTGAACTCGCCCACGTTGTTCTCCATCTCCTCGAGCTCCTCGGTCGACTTGATGCGGCCCGAGTACATGCCCAACTGGTCACCGAAGGTGTAGTTGAGGGTGATCAGGTGCTGGCGCTCACAGATGGGGCAGGGGGTGTCGGCGAGCTCGCCGTGGTGCAGCGCGGAGCTGACCAACAACGGGTCGGCATCGCAGGCCTCGGGGGCATCGAGGCTCAGCGCAGGCCTGCGGAGCGCTTCGAGCGTTGCTCGGCGCTGCAGGGCGTGGGAGATGTAGTTACGGCGCGACCACATGGGAACAAGAGTAGGCGGCTCTCGGTGGGGGTAGGGGATTCGCGCGGTTGGTGATGTGATCGGCAGGCCTGTCACGCGTCGTCGTTCGGGTCGGACGCTCGTGTTGCCCGGATTCCCCGGGCCGGGTCACGGGGGCTGATGCGGGTTGGGTCTCGCACACGGCGAGGGGTCGCGCAGTCCTCGATCTGCAGGATGTGCACCTGAACGGGCAATCGCAGCCCGTATGGGACGCGATGGTCCGTTCAGATGCACTCCCTGCAGAGCTTTCAAGGTCCAACGCGAGTCGATTGCTCGCCGATGTGGGAGGGTCCACCGCGGCGTCGATGGCTGGCTGTGGTCGCAGCTGTGGCCTAGCGTCGACCGCGATGAACACCTCGATCCTCGCCGCCGTGGTCAGCGGTCTGCTCTCCGGCCTTTCGCTGATCGTCGCGATCGGGGCGCAGAACGCCTTCGTCCTCAGGCAGGGAGTGGCGAAGCGTCACGTCGGCGTCGTGGTCGCCATCTGCGCGGTGAGCGACCTGGTGCTGATCGCCGCTGGCGTGGCCGGTGTCGGGGCCGTGGTGCAGGGGCATCCGGTCGCCCTGAAGGCGATTGCCGTGGTGGGGGCCGCCTACCTCACCTGGTTCGGGGTGCGCTCGCTGCTGTCCGCGAGGCGTCCCGAGGCCCTACTGCCGGGAGGGCCGAGCCCCCGTGGTTCCGTCGTGGCCTCCGCCTTGGCCCTCACCTGGCTGAATCCGCACGTCTACCTCGACACGGTGCTGCTGCTGGGCAACCTCGCCGCCTCCCACGGAGCCACCGGTCGATGGTGGTTCGGCCTCGGCGCGGGACTGGGCAGCATCCTGTGGTTCGCGGGGCTGGGTTACGGAGCGGGGCTGGCAGCCCGCTGGTTCTCTCGGGAGCGCACGTGGCAGGTGCTCGACGTGGTGATCGGCCTGGTCATGTTCGCTCTGGCCGGATCACTGCTGGTGTCGGCCTTCTGATCTGGTTCGCGGCCCACCGGGTCGACCACCCGACGTCGGTGGGCGGGTGAGCCCCCCGGTCGTCCGGCCATTCGGCTCAGTAGGCGGCCGTGAAGCGCTGGTTGACGTGCTTGCGGTTCTCCACCTCGTCCAGGATCGCGAGCGCGAAGTCGGCACCGGAGATGAAGGACTCACCCTTCTCGTCCGCCAGCAGCACGTCGCCACCCAGACGGTACGAACCCGTCTTCTCGCCGGGCGCGAAGCCACCGAATCCGGCAGCGGGGCTGATGTAGAACCAGTCGAGCTTGGTCTCGTTGGCGCGCAGGTCATCGAGCACGTCGGCCATCTCGAGCGACTCGGCCTTGTAGGCCTCCGGGAACTCGGGGGTGTCGACCAGACGAGGACCGCCGCCGGCGACGTTCAACGAACCGGCCCCGCCGACAACTCCCAGGCGGGTGCCACCGTCGGAGGCGAAGCCAGCCAGTTGGGCAATCGCTGGCCGGACCTTGCCCTCCATGTCGCCGCGGGGGGCGACGGCGACGAGCACCACGTCGTGGTCGGCCACGACCTGCTGGGCGACGTCGGACGAGGTGAAGTCAGCGCCGCTGGAGCGGCTGACGCTGGTGACCTGGTGGCCGCGGGCAGTGGCCTCGTCCACGAGGTGCTGACCGAGGTAGCCGGTGGCGCCGATGACGGCGATGCGCATAGACATGTGGGGTCCTCTCAAGGGGTTGCACCGGTGGAACGATTCGGGTCGGCAGGATGTTCCCCACGGTGGCTGCCAAGATCACCACACTGGCTCGACCGACCCTCGGTTTTCGGCGGTTGGTCGAGCCACGGTGGTGATCCTGGCGCTCTACCACCGGCGATCCGGGGTCCGCGGCGCCGCCGTGGGCCCCTCCCGGGGCACGGCGTCGTGTTGGCGAGAGCCGGGGTGGCCGAGTAGACTGGGGCGCCGGTCATCAGACCACGGGGCTATGGCGCAATTGGTAGCGCACCTGCTTTGCAAGCAGGGGGTTAGGGGTTCGAGTCCCCTTAGCTCCACCACCATCACCGAGGTCATCCGGGGCGATCCGCGGACCAGCCCCAGGTGCAAGTCCCAGCAGATGAAGCGGCATCATCAGACCACGCCGTCATGCCCGGCCGAGGACCGCGTCCGTCTGCCCATGTTCGTGGAAACGCGCTCCACCCCTCGGGGTGGAAGCGAGGCACCGTTCCCTCCCGTCGGCGACTCGCGCTCTAGCGTCGGAGCACATCACCGTTCATGCACCCGACCACAGGAGGTCACGACATGGCTGACGACAAGGGACTCGAGCACCTCTTCCACGACACGCTGCGAGACATCTACTACGCGGAGCGCAACATCCTCAAGACCCTGCCCAAGCTGGAGCAGGCCGCTTCGTCCGATGAGTTGAAGGCGGCCTTCCGCAAGCACCTGGGTGAGACCGAGGGACAGGTCGCGCGACTCGAGGAGGTGTTCGCGCTGATCGACCGCAAGCCGATGAGCAAGAAGTGCGAGGCCATCGACGGGATCATCAAGGAGGGTGACGGCCTGCTGGAGGACTACGCGGGGACCACAGCCCTCGACGCCGGCCTCATCTCCTCCGCACAGGCGGTCGAGCACTACGAGATCACCCGCTACGGGACGCTGCGACGCTGGGCGAAGATGCTCACGATCGGCAACGCCTACGACTTGCTGACGCAGTCGCTGGAGGAGGAGTCCGCCACCGACGAGGCACTGACCAAGCTGGCTGACACCGAGGCGAACGCCAAGGCCGCCCAGGTCAAGAAGACTTCCTGAGCCATGATCGGGCGCCGGTCCCCCTCGGGGATCGGCGCCTGGTCGTGTCTGGACATGGAGCCCCCAGCCATTCCGAACTCGTGGACGACGCCCATCTGCTGAGCTGCGAAGAGGGCCGGAATCGCCTAGCTGGCCATGCTCGGCCGACGCCCCACCAACCACGGCACGGCGGCCCCGGCCAACACTCCCGCGGTGATGGCAAACGCCCACCCGAACCCGAACGACTGCGCCACCACCCCGGCCAGCAGCGTTCCGGTGATGGCCCCGAGGTCCTGGGCCATCGAGTAGGTCGACAGGGCCTGCCCGCCACTGCGCTGGGTGCCGATGATGTCGGCGAGCAGGGCTTGGCTCGAGGGCACGATGAAGGCCGCGCCCACGCCCGCCACCGCCGACAGTGCGAGGAACACCCACAGGGTGGCCGACCAGCCGAAGAACACTGTCACGAGGGACGAGAACAGTAGCCCCACCACCAGCAGGGGCACTCGTCCGACCCGATCGGCCAGACGACCGGTGACCTGCTGCGCCACCGCGTTGCCGGCGGCGAACAAGGTCAACGCGATACCCGCCCCGGGCACACCGATGGCGGGCACGGCGGCCGCCATCAGCGGCAGCAACGCCACCCGCACACCGAAGTTGGCCCAACCATTGGCCGCACCGGTCAGCAACAACGGCCGGTAGCCGGGGCTGGCCAGCGCCTCGGCAAAAGTCATCCGACGGCGCTCGTCCGCCGCTCCCACCGCTCCCGGGTCGCGGCGCATGAAGACCAGGACGAAGACGAGCGCAAGCGCCACCAGCGTCGCGTAGATGAAGAACGGCACCCGCAGACCCAGACCTGACAGGGCCGAACCCACGATCGGGCCGGCGATGTTGCCCAGCAGGAAGGACGACCCGTACAGGGACGAGGTTCTCCCCCGCTGCTCCGGGGGCGCCAACCGCACCAACAGCCCCATCGACGAGACGGTGAACATCACCGATCCGATGCCGCCCAACCCGCGGAACAGCAGCAACGACCAGTAGTCGGAGGCGAACCCGCACAGGGCCGTCGACACGATCACCACGCCCAGCCCCACGAGGTAGGTGCGCCGTTCACCGAAACGGTTGATGAGCCACCCACCTGCCGGGGCGAACACGAGCCTGACCAGCGCGAACACGCTCACGATGGCAGAGGCGGCCGCGATGCCGACGTCGAAGGACTTCGCGAACTGAGGCAGTACCGGGGCGACGATGCCGAACCCGATGGCGATCAGGAACGCCGATCCCACCAGCACCCACAGTTCGGGTGCCATGGGCTGGCGGTCTGGTTTCACCTCTGCAGCCTAGTCAGCGGCGCCGACAGTCCCGCCCTGCTCGACCGACGGGGGCAGCCTGGACCGGACCGGCATCGTCCACCCGCGTCGCGAGTGGTACTTTCGACGTGAATGAACCACATTCTCCGGGGTCAGTGAAACTCTGAGCCGGCGGTGACAGTCCGCGACCCGGCTCCTTCGGGAGCCGGTTGACCTGGTGGAACTCCGGGACCGACGGTGAAAGTCCGGATGGGAGGAGATGTGGCGACTCCTTCGCGCGCCCCCTGAGGGCGTCTCGTGGGGGCCGCCTGTCGCTGCGCGCCATCACCCCGGTCCGTCATCCGGGGAGGACAGAGCGTGCCCACCGCACCAGACCCGCAGGCGTCCGAGCCCGTCGGCAGCCGTGAGTCCGTCACGACGCCGGACGAGCACCGGGCCATGCTCCGAGCCATCGAACTGGCCGCCCTGGGTCCCGAGCACGACCCGAACCCTCGGGTCGGCTGCGTCATCCTGGCACCCGACGGCACCGTCCTGGCTGAGGGTTTCCACCGGGGTGCCGGCACCCCGCACGCCGAGGCCGCCGCCCTGGCCGATCTACGCGCCAGGGGTCACAGCGCCCGGGGAGCCACCGCCGTCGTCACGCTCGAACCGTGCCGTCACACCGGGCGCACCGGCGCCTGCTCCGTCGCCCTGCTCGCCGCCGGGATCGTCCGCGTCGTGTACGCAGTGGACGATCCGGGGGCTGCCTCCGGTGGTGGCGGCGAGGCCCTGAGAGGTGCCGGAATCGACGTCGTCCCGGGGCTCCAGGCCGATCGAGCCTCCGCGCTGATCGCCGACTGGCTGCAGACGATTCCGAGCGAACCAGAACCTTCGGGTGTTCCACGGGTCATCCTCAAGACCGCGGCCACCCTGGACGGCCGCATCGCCGCCGCTGACGGCAGCAGCCAATGGATCACCGGCCGCCAGGCCCGTGCCCACGCCCACGCCGTCCGTGCCCACACCGACGCCCTCGTGGTCGGAACCGGCACGGTGCTGGCCGACAATCCCTCACTCACCGCCCGGCCTTGGGGGGTCGAGAGCCCTCACCAGCCGCTACGGGTCGTGGTGGGGCATCGTCCGATTCCGGTGGGAGCCGCCGTCGACCGCGGCGACGGGCGACTGGTCCGGGTCCGCAGCCACGACCCCCAGCAGGTGCTCGACGAGTTGCTATCCCGAGGCGTCAGGCACGTCGTCGTCGAGGGCGGACCCACGCTCGCGACGGCCTTCCTGCGTGCCGGCATCGTCAACGAGATCCACGCCTACCTCGCGCCCCTGTTGCTCGGGTCGGGACGGTCCGTGGTCGACGACCTGGGCACGACCACCCTGGGCGACGCCCACCGCTGGCACACCCGATCCATCGAGCGACTCGGCGACGACGTTCTCGTGGTCGCCACCGCCGACTGACTCCCACCCACCGAACCGCACCCTCGTGCGGACCCACCACCAGGAAGAAGCCATGTTCACAGGAATCATCGAAGAGATCGGCACCCTCGCCTCGGTCGAGCCACTGCCCGGGGGCGAGACGCGGCTTCGCCTGCAGGGCCCGCTCGTCGTCTCGGACGCACATCTGGGCGACTCCATCGCCGTCGCCGGCGTGTGCCTCACCGTCGTCGACCTTCCCGGGGACGGCACCTTCGCCGTCGAGGCGGTTCCCGAAACCCTCAGCCGGACCACCCTGGGCGGGTTGGCGGTGGGCGACCAGGTCAACCTCGAGCGCTCGCTGCGAGCGGACTCCCGCCTCGGCGGTCACATCGTGCAGGGTCACGTCGACGGCGTCGGCACCGTCGTGTCGCGCCATCACGGCGGACGATGGGTCGACCTCGTCTTCGCCCTTCCCCGAGAGTTGGCGCCGCTGGTGGCCGAGAAGGGCGCGATCTGCGTGTCCGGCACCTCCCTGACCGTCACCACGGTGACCGACGACACCTTCGGGGTGTCGCTGATCCCGACCACGCTGGCCGCGACCACTCTCGGCGAGGCGCGGGAGGGCACTGCCGTGAACCTCGAGGTCGACGTGCTGGCCCGGCACGTCGCGCGGCTCCTGCAGACCGGGGAGGGCGTGCGATGAGCACCGATGGCCTGTCGGTGGCTCGTCCCTCACACGACCTGCTCGCCAGGGCACTGGAGGAACTGCGGGCGGGACGGCCCGTGCTGGTGGCCGATTCGACCGACCGCGAGAACGAGGTCGACGTCGTGCTGGCCGCTGAACTGGCGACCCCGGAGTGGGTCGGCTGGACGGTCCGACACACGTCGGGATACCTGTGCGCGCCCATGCCTCCCGAGGTCGCCGACCGGCTCGACCTGCCCCTGATGGTGCCGCGCACCCAGGACAGCCTGCGGACCGCGTACACGATCAGCGTCGATGCTGCCCAGGGAGTGACCACGGGCATCTCCTCCGCCGACCGCGCCCGCACGCTACATGCGCTCGCCGACCCGGCCAGTGGGCCGTCCGACCTGATCCGGCCGGGGCACCTGTTGCCGCTGCGCGCCCTGCCGGGTGGTGTCAGCCAACGCCCCGGGCACACCGAGGCGGCCGTCGAGCTGTGCCGGGCTGCGGGGCTCTCACCCGTGGCGATGATCGCCGAACTCGTGCACGACGCCGGTGAGGTGATGCGGCTGGCCGATGCCCAACCGCTCGCGCGTGAACACGGGCTCGTGGTGATCACCATCGAGCAACTGCTCGAGGCGCTGCCCAGCGTGGAGGTGCCCACCACTGTCGCCCAGCGCGTGACCCACACCGGGAGCGCCCAACTCCCGACCCGGCACGGCGCCTTCACCGTGCACGGCTACCGCGACCATGCCACCGGCGCCGAGCACCTTGCCGTCGTGAGCACCACCCCGCCCGACCCCGACGCGCCGGTGACCGTCAGGGTCCACTCGGAGTGCCTGACCGGCGAGGCGCTCGGTTCGGAACGCTGCGAGTGCGGACCCCAACTGGACGCCGCCCTCGAGCTGATCGCGGAACACGGCGGCGCCGTCGTGTACCTGCGCGGGCACGAGGGACGAGGGATCGGGCTGCTCGAGAAGCTGGCGGCCTACGACCTGCAGGACCGTGGGCGGGACACCGTCACCGCCAACCTCGAACTGGGGTGGGCGCCCGACCTGCGCGAGTACGGTGCTGCAGCCGCGATCCTGCACGACCTCGGGCTGACCCGCATCGACCTGCTCACCAACAACCCCGACAAGGCGGCCGCCCTGGCCGAGCACGGCATCACCGTGGAGCACTCGACCCCGCTGCTGGTGGGACGAACCGCCGCCAACACCCCGTACCTGCGCACCAAGGCACACGCCATGGGCCACCTCATACCGTCCGACTACCTCAACGACAGGAACCCCTCATGAGCCGATCCGGAGCACCCACCATCCACAGCGACGGCGCAGGACTGCACGTCACCATCGTCGCCGCCAGCTGGCACGACACCGTGATGAACGGACTGATCGAAGGAGCCCAGCGGGCCCTCGCCGCGAGCGGTGTCGAGTCGGTCACCCTCGTGCGCGTGCCGGGCTCGTTCGAACTCCCGATCGGGGCCCTCCACGCGGCCAGGGACGAGGACACGGACGCCGTCGTCGCCCTCGGGGTCGTGATCCGCGGCGGAACCCCGCACTTCGAATACGTCTGCCAGGCGGCGACCCAGGGACTCATGGACGTGGCCCTGACCACCGGCAAGCCGGTCGGGTTCGGACTGTTGACCTGCGACGACGAGCAGCAGGCCCTCGACCGGGCCGGGCTTCCCTCGTCGATGGAGGACAAGGGAGCCGAGGCCGCCGAAGCGGCGGTCGCCACCCTGGTCGCCCTGCGCGGGTGATCCGTGCCCCGGGGGGCGAGCGCGGAATCGTGCGGATCGTGTGTCCTGGTGCGCCATCGCCCCCCTGCAGAGCAACAATCGTCGCCAGAGCGCACGATCCGCACGATTGGGTTCAGGCATTCGGAGCGACGCGAGTCCCTGCTCCCCGCCGCCGAACCGCAGGCCCGTGGGATTCCGCCGAGCGGCCCCCTTGTGGGGTGCGTCCCGTCGACGTGGGAGCGACCTCCTGTGCGCCCAGCACCACGAAGCCGTTGTCACGGATGAGTTCCAGGTCTGCCTGAGCCGCCTGCCCCTCGGAGGTGAGGTAGTCACCCAGGAAGATGGAGTTGGCCACGTGCAGGGCCAGCCCCTGCAGGGATCGCAGATGGAGCTCGCGCCCGGCGGCGATGCGGATCTCCTTGTCAGGGCAGACGAAACGTGCCATCGCCAAGATCCTCAGGCAGCGTGAAGGGGTGAGCTCCCAGGTGCCCTGCAGCGGGGTGCCGTCGAACGGCATCAGGAAGTTGATCGGGATCGAGTCGGAGTCCAGCTCCCTCAGAGCGAACATCGCCTCCACCAGCTGTTCATCGCTCTCCCCCAGTCCGGCGATCAGACCGGAGCAGGGCGACAAGCCCGCCGACTTCACCTTCTCGACGGTCTCGACACGGTCGCCCCAGCCGTGGGTGGTGACGATGGTGTCGTGGTGCGACTCGGCGGTGTTGAGGTTGTGGTTGTAGGCATCGACCCCGGCCTCACGCAAGCGTTCGGCCTGTCCCTCCTTGAGCAGTCCCAGACAGGCGCACACCTCGACGTCGGGGTGCTGCTGCTTGAGTTCGCCGACCATGCCGGCCACCCGATCGACGTCGCGATCGGTCGGTCCGCGTCCACTCGCGACCAGGCAGACCCGCGACGCCCCGCCGCGGAGGCCAGCCGTCGCCTGTCCGATCACCTCGTCGGGCTTGAGCCAGGTGTAGCGCAGGATGTCTGCCGTGGATCCCAGCCGCTGTGAGCAATAGCTGCAGTCCTCGGCGCACAGCCCCGACTTCAGGTTGACGAGATAGTTCACCTTCACCGAGTTGCCGAAGTGGGCACGACGGAGGCGGGCTGCGGCGCTGACGACGGGCAGAAGGTCCTCGTCGCCGGAGCGCAGCACGCCCAGCGCCTCGTCGGGTTCGGCAGGCGTGCCTGCCAAGACGTGGTCGGCGAGTCGGTCGTAGGGGGCCATGACGCTCCTAAGAATTGAACGGTGTTCATTTGAACGGTGTTCAGTATGGCGCGGAGGAGATTGGTGAGCCCCTCGTGATCGTCCAATGAGCGCACGCCTCACAACTGTGAAAGTATCTGCGCATGGATGCAGATACGCAGGTGCGGTCGGACGGTGCTTCGCCCATCGAGTCGGACACGCAGTTCGTGGAACTGGCCGTCGAGATCTTCGGGATGTTGGCCGACGCCACCCGCGTCCGCATCATTCTCGCGCTGACGAGCCACGACGAACTGTCGGTCAATCATCTGGCGGATCTCGTCGACAAGTCATCGGCTGCCGTCTCCCAGCATCTGGCGAAGCTGCGGATGGCGCGCATCGTCGCGACACGGCAGGTGGGGCAGCGCGTCTTCTACCGGCTCAGCAATGAGCATGCGTCGCAACTCGTCCGCGATGCCATCCACCAAGCCGAGCACTCCCTCGATGATCCCCGCCATCACGACCCGGTCAAGGAGCAGGCATGAGCACTCGCGCGGACGACACAACCGACCCCATGGACGAGCAGGTGGCACAGCAGAGCCACGACCACCAGGGTCACGAGCACCACGAGCACGGGCACCACGAGCACGGGCACCCCCACGGCCACCAAGCTCAGGGGCACCACGACCACGGCCGCCCCCATGACGACCACCAGAGCCACGGCCACCCCCAGGACCACGAGGGACGCGACCATCACGGGCATGGGGACCACGGCCATTCGCATCCCACCGGCCTCAAGGGAGTGCTGCACGAGATCTTCGTCCCGCACTCGCACGACCCAGCGGACTCCATCGACGACGCCCTGACGGCCACAGGCGCCGGGGTGCGCGCGCTCAAGATCAGTCTCGTGATCATGCTCGCAACAGCGTTCGCCCAGGCGGTGATCGTCGCCATGTCGGGCTCGGTCGCGCTGCTGGCCGACACCATCCACAACTTCTCCGATGCCCTCACGGCCGTCCCGCTGTGGATCGCCTTCGTGCTCTCGCGCCGCGCGGCAACGAAGCGCTTCACCTACGGCTACAACCGGGCCGAGGACTTGGCGGGGCTCTTCATCGTCGCGATGATCGCCTTCTCTGCCGTGGTTGCGGCGTGGGAAGCGGTGGGCCGCATCATCAACCCGGCTCCCATGGCAAACGTGGGCTGGGTGATCGCAGCAGGGATCGTGGGCTTCCTGGGCAACGAGGCCGTGGCGCTCTACCGCATCCGGGTCGGACGAAGGATCGGCTCGGCCGCCCTCGTAGCGGACGGGGTGCACGCCCGCACCGACGGCTTCACCTCACTGGCCGTTGTGATCGGCGGGGTGGGGGTGCTCCTGGGATTCCCCCTGGCCGACCCCATTGTCGGACTGCTCATCTCGGCCATGATCGTCGTGCTGCTGGTCGGGACCATCCGTTCGGTCGGCACCCGCCTGATGGACGGCATCGACCCCGATCTAGTCGACCGCGTGCACCATGCTCTCGAGCACGTGCCGGCGATCACCTCGATCAGGGCCGTTCAACTGCGCTGGGTGGGTCACCGCCTCCGCGGCGAGGCCGTGGTCGGGGTGGACGCCGTGACCCTCGCCGAGGCCAACCAGATCGAGGACGAGGCCTGTGCAGCCGTCAAAGCCCATCTGCCGAACGTCGATGCCATGACGATCCGCACAATCGCTTCGACGCACTGACTCTGCTGGCTCACTGGGGCTGCTGGCCGGCGGCGAGGACGGGCAACACCACCAGGCTCGGATCACCACCGAACCGGCGGAACAGGGTGGGCGCAGCCGGCGGCTCGGGAGCGGCGCGCATGGCGTCCAGGGCCCCGCGGTCCCTCCACAGTGAATGGATCGCCCAGTGGCCCTCGCCATCGCCGAGGAGCCGACTCTCGAGCAACCCGTCGGGCAGCCCCTCGGCAAGCATGGCCTCGAAGGCCGCGATCAGGTCGACGGCTCGGTC
Source organism: Aestuariimicrobium sp. T2.26MG-19.2B (assembly GCF_950101875.1). Lineage (NCBI taxonomy): Bacteria > Bacillati > Actinomycetota > Actinomycetes > Propionibacteriales > Propionibacteriaceae > Aestuariimicrobium > Aestuariimicrobium sp. T2.26MG-19.2B. The sequence continues at coordinate 1,067,831 of NZ_CATNLW010000001.1, forward strand.
CTGGTCCACCTCAGCCGTCACCATTGTCAGGATGTTCATGCCGCCATCATCATCCTCGGAGACCTCGGCCGTACCCCATGACGCCACGATCACCCGAGGCTGCCCGGCCGGGCGCGGGCCCCGGCGTCACTTGTTGAGCGTGAAGCCACCGGTCCAGCCGATGGTCTCGCCCGCGGCCAGGGTCAGCTGCAGGAAGCCCAGGGCCTCGAGTTCGTGGGCCCGCTTGAGCGAACCGGCGTCGACGGCGGCCACGCCTCCGGCAGTGACGGCATCGATCAGGGCCTGCTTGGCAGTGGCGTCATCACCGGCGACCAGCACGGTGACGGGGGCGTCGCCAGCCTTGCCGGCGGCGAGTGCGCCGGCGAACACGGTGTTGAAGGCCTTGAGCACCTTGGCGTTCGGCAGCTTGGCCTGCAACTCGTCGGCGGCGGACGAGCCGGCTGCCACGGTGAGGGAGTCGAAGGTCGAGAAGTCGAGGGGGTTGGTCACGTCCACGACGGCCTTGCCATCGAGCTGCGACCCGTAGAGGTCAGCGAGCTCCGAGAGTGCGGCGTAGGGAACCGTCAGCACCACGATGTCGCCCGTGATGGCGTCACCCACGGAGCCGGAGGTGCCTCCGACCTGACTGGCGAGGGCGGCGGCCTTGTCGAGATCGCGACCCAGCACCTGCACGCTGGCGCCGCCCTTGGCGACGACTGCGGCGACGGCGGAACCGACGTTGCCCGAACCGATGATGGTGATGGTGCTCATGGTGTCTCCTGGATGATGAAGTAGTTGCCTGTTCAACAACAGTAGACCGGATTCGTTGCTCAGGCAAGTTGTTTGGCACACTGGACTCATGCAGCCCACCGTCGCCCGAATGAACCCCACCCAGGCCCGCGCCTGGCTCGCCCTCGTCACCACGGCCCAGGTGCTGCCTGCCGCGCTCGACCAGCAGTTGTCGACCGACGCCGGAGTCATCAACTTCGAGTACGCCATCCTCGGCGCGTTGATGGCTGCTCCCGAGAACCTGCTCCGGATGGGTGACCTGGCCGCGGTGACAAGTTCGCCGGCGCCGCGGCTGTCGAAGGCCGTCAACCGGCTCGAGAGCCGCGGACTCGTCCAGCGTGTCGCCTGCCCGACCGACCGACGCTCGATCAACGTGGTCCTCACCCGTGAGGGACGAGGAACCTGGCTCAAGGCCACCAAGCCCCACGTGGCGCTCGCCCGCGAAACGATCATGGGGGGTCTGAGCGCGGACGAACTCGCTCAGCTGGCGGCCCTGCTCGAACGCGTGAACGCCAACCTGCAGCCGTGCAAGGACGAGGTGGTCGCCTGACACCGGGTCGTGCCAGCAAGCCCCTGCAGTTCCGCGCGCCACTGGGCCCCCTCCGCCCGTCAGGGCCGAGACGCCACCAGAATGGGGGGACCACTTCCTCGGCCCCAGCACGGAGACCACGCACCCATGAGCAGCCCGGCCCACCCCCACCGTCCGACCTCGCACCCTGCCTCCGCTCCGTGCGCCCCTGGGTACGACCGCTCCTTGGTCAGCCCGGGGATCGTCCACTTCGGAGTGGGCAACTTCCACCGGGCCCACGAGGCGATGTACCTCGACCGGCTGATGAGCGAGGGATTGGCCCTCGACTGGGGAATCTGCGGGGTGGGGGTGATGCCGTCAGATGCGCGCATGCGCGATGTGCTGAGCGCTCAGGAGGGCCTCTACACGCTTGTCCTCAAACATCCCGACGGAACGCTGGAACCCCGGGTCATCGGGTCGATCCACGACTACCTCTTCGCACCGGACGACCCCGCTGCCGTCCTCGACGTGCTCACCGCACCGACCACCCGCATCGTCTCGCTGACCGTGACCGAGGGCGGCTACAACATCGACGACGAGACCGGCACCTTCCGCACCGAAGCCGAGGGGGCCGTCCACGACTCGAGGCAACCGCAGTCCCCCACCACGACCTTCGGGTTCATCGTCGAGGCACTCCGGCGCAGGCGCGAGAGCGGGATCCCACCCTTCACCGTCATGTCCTGCGACAACCTGCCCGGCAACGGTCACATCGCCCGCACGGCCGTCGTCGGCCAGGCCGGCATGTCCGACCCCGAGCTCGCAGCGTGGATCGAGGCCGAGGTGGCCTTCCCCAACTGCATGGTCGACCGCATCACGCCCGTCACCACCCCGGCCGACGTCACCCTGGTCGCCGACACCTGGGGCATCGAGGACCGGTGGCCGGTGACCTGCGAGCCCTTCACCCAGTGGGTGCTGGAGGACGATTTCACCCTGGGTCGTCCGCCCTTGGAACGGGTGGGGGTGCAGTTGGTCGACGACGTCGTGCCCTACGAGTTGATGAAGCTGCGCCTGCTCAACGCCTCACACCAGTCGCTGGCCCACTGGGGACGACTGCTCCACGTCGATCGCGCTGACGCAGCCGCCTCGGACCCCGACATCGCGGCCGTCACTCGGGCCTACGTGCAGCGCGAGGCGTTGCCAACGCTGCGTCCGGTGCCCGGCATCGACCTGCCCCAGTACATCAACACCCTGTTCCAGCGCTTCAGCAATCCCGCCATCGCCGACACCACCGCGCGGCTCGCCCAGGATGCCTCGGACCGCATGCCCAAGTTCGTCCTGGCGACGGTGCGCGACAACCTCGCCGCAGGACGGCCGGTCACACTGGGTGCTGCCATGGTCGCCGCGTGGGCGCTGGGTGACGAGGGCGTCGCCGAGGACGGATCGACGATCGCGGTGGACGACAAGCGTGGCGCGGAACTCACAGCCGCAGCGCAACGCCAGCGAGCCGGGGACGAGCTGGCCTTCATCCGCGACGAGGTGGTCTTCGGGTCCCTCGCGGACGACCCGGTCTTCGCCGAAGCATTCGTCGGCGCCCTGCACGCCATTCGCGGTCGTGGTGCGCGGGCGGTCATGCGCGAGCTGGTCGCCGGGGAGTGACCGTCACCTCCCCGGCGGCCGTAGCGTGATCCGCCTGGGATCGGCAGCTGGACCGGTCAGGCCAGTCGCGCCGTCACCGTGATCTCGGGGACACCTGCCAGGGCCACCGAAACGGGGCAGTTCTTCTTCGCCTCCTCGGCGAGCTTCACGAAGTCCTCCTCCGAGAGACCCTCGACCTGACCCGTGACGTCGAGGGCGATGCTGGTGATGCCCTGACCGGCGACGAAGACGACGTCGGCCTTGGTGTCGAGCTGGGTGGGCGGGGTTCCGTTCTTGGCGAGGCCGTTCGAGAAGGCCATCGAGAAACAGGTGGAGTGAGCCGCCGCGATCAGCTCCTCGGGGGTGGTGGTGGAGCCGGCCTCCTCGGCGCGCGACTTCCAGCCGGTCGGGAACGAGCCCGAGCCCGAGGTGTCGAGGGAGACGGAGCCGGATCCGGAGAACAGGTCACCGTTCCAGGTGGCGGACGCGCTGCTGGTGATGGGTGTGGGCATGGAGGTCCCTTCGTTCGCGCGGTAGGCCGGATGCTGGCCCCGCTGGAATCCCCACGATAGACATCGCCGGCACGCTGCCCAAGGCAAACGAGGCAACTGCCCGCTCCTTGAACCGCCCGCCGCTGGCGTCACGTGGGGCAATCGTGCGGATCGTACTCGCTGGCGCCGAAAGTGCTGCTGGGAAGGCAACAATCGCCGTCAGAGCACACGATCGGCACGATTGGGTCCTGCGCCCCGCGCTCAGCTCGCGCAGAAGGCCCCCCTCACCACCACCTCCAGCAGCGGTTTGGCGTCCGAGTCGTCGCCACGCGCGATCCGATGCAGGATCACGCCCTCAGCGCAGGCCATCAGCGCCCCCGCAGAGACGACCGGCTCTATCGCCCCGAGCCCTGTCATGACTGGCTCCAGGAAGGCCGTCATCGTCCGATGGCCGCGCCAGATGGACTCGCGCAGGGCCTGATGATGGTTGGCCTCCATGAACAGCGCCAGTCGGGCAGCGGTCATCGTCCGATTCCCATCTGTCGCGTGGTCGATGAGGGCCACCAGCAGGTCGACCAACTCCTCCACCGAGCCTGGAGCGACAGCGTCCTCGAACCCGCGCAGTTCCCGCTCGGGAATCGCCTCGGAGACGCCCATGACCAACGCCTCGCGGGTGCGGAAATGGTTGGAGGTCGAACCCGCCGCCAGCCCCGCCTGCAGGTCGACCCGGCGATGAGTGAGGGCCCTGAGCCCCTGGGTGCCGAGCACCTCGATGGCGGCGTCCAGCACTCGTTCTCGCTGTGAAGTCACTTGGACACCATAGAGGTCGTGACACCTGTGTACTACAGATGTAGTGTTTGGCTCGAGCGGATGCAGCAAAGGGAGGACACACATGCCCACAGCACTGGTCACCGGCGCGGGTCGCGGTATCGGTGAGGCGGTCGCACTACGTCTGGCGGCCTCCGGCTGGACGGTCTTCGCAGGGGTGCGCGCCGCCGCGGAAGGCGAACGGCTCGCCGCGAGGAACACGCTCATCACCCCCGTCGAACTCGACGTCACGGAGAGCCGCCAGGTCGAAGCACTCCTCGACCGGCTGCCGCACCGACTCGACGCAGTCGTCAACAACGCGGGCATCGGGGTGCTCGGACCGGTTGAGGCCATCTCCATCGAAGACTTCCGCCGCCAGTTCGAGGTCAACGTGTTCGGCCAGGTCGCGGTCACCCAGGCGGTGCTCCCCAAGATCCGCGAGGCAGCCGGTCGGATCGTCTTCATCTCGTCCACCGGAGGACGAACTGCGGTGACCATGGAGGGCGCCTACTGCTCGTCGAAGTTCGCCATCGAAGGCCTCGCCGACGTGCTCCGGGTCGAGTTGCGGCCGTGGGAGATCGACGTGGTCGTCGTGGAACCGGGCCCCACAGACACGACCGCCTGGCGGACGATCGACGGGGCACTCGACGACATGGAGGCGAAGCTGTCCCCGCACCACCGGGAGCTCTACGCCGCGCACCTGGCCGGCATGCGAAAGCTGGTCGGGGTGCTGCGACCCCGCACCGTCTCCCCCGACGTGGTCGCCCGCACCGTCGAACGCGCCCTGACCGCACCCCGTCCGCGCGCCAGGTACGCCGCAGGAGTCCAGGCGGCGGCGATGGTGGCGATGGGCCAGGTGCTGCCGACCCGTGCGTGGGACGCGTTGGCCGCCCGTCTAGGGGGCTGGAAGTAGAGGACGCCAGCGGGGCCCACGTCGCTGGCGAGAGGATGACACCATGCGCCTCAGCCGAGCCAGCCTCCCCATTTCTGCTCGGATCGGTGCCGCCGCGCCCGAGGCGACGGGCATCGTCCACCTCGGACTGGGACAGTTCCACCGCGCCCACCAAGCCGTGGACACCGCCCTGGCTATCGCCGCCGAGCCGGGTGACTGGGGCATCGTCGGTGTCGCCCACCGCTCCCCGGCCATCGCTCGGGCCATGGCCGAGCAGGACCACCTCTACGCGGTGCTCCAACTCGACCCGGCCGAAGATCGGGCCGATGTGGTCGACGTGCACCGCGAGACCCTCGTCGCCGCCACCCAACCGGAAGCCGTGATCAACCGGATCGCCGATCCCCGACACCGCGTGGTCACGCTCACGCTGACCGAGAAGGGTTACCTGCGCATGCCGGGGGCGTAGGGTGCTGCAGGTCCCGACCGGGGCGCCATCAGCGCCGACCTCGCCTGCGCTCAACCCCGCACCATGATCGGACTGCTCGCCCGAGGGCTCGAACGCCGCGCCCACGACCAGTCCCCGATCGCGGTGGTCTCCTGCGACAACGTCTCGTCCAACGGCACCACCACCCGAGCCGCGGTGCTCGACTACCTCGACCTGGCGGGCGCGAAGTCGTCCGTGATCGAGCACATTGCTCAGCACGTGAGCTTCCCGAACACGATGGTCGATCGCATCGTGCCGGCCACGAGCGACCTCACCCGTGCGCGGGTGGAGCACCTGTTGGGGGTCGACGACCGCGTGCCCGTGCCCGCAGAACGCTTCTCGATGTGGGTGCTCGAGGACTCCTTCCCGGCTGGTCGTCCGGCCTGGGAGTCGGCCGGCGTCGTCTTCTCCGACCAGGTCGACCGCTTCGAGGAATTGAAGCTCCTGGTGCTCAATGCCATGCATTCGCTCATCAGCTACGCGGGCGCGCTCGCCGGCTGCGCGACCATCCCGGAGGCCTGGGGGCACGAGTTCGTGCGCGAAGCGGTCACCACCGCGATCAATCGTGAGTGCCTGCCCGTGATCACGGCACCCTCGGGCTTCGATGTGGAGACCCACGTGGGCCGGCTGTACGAGCGCTGGTCGAACACGGCCCTGGGTGACAGCATCGCGAGGGTGGGGTCTGACGGGTCGTCCAAACTCCCCCAACGCCTTCCCCGACCAGCGCTAGGAGCCCTGGATCGAGGGGAGGTTCCCCACGTGATGGCCCTCACCACGGCCGCCTGGATCTGCTGCGTCTGCCCACCCGACCGATTCCGTCCGGGCGCGATTGCCGACCAGATGGACGAACCGCGCCGCGCCGAACTGCTCTCGCTCACCCATGGGCGACTCGGCTCAGACCGCACCCGATCCGTGGTGGCGGCGGTGATGCCCGGTCTGGTCGACCAGGAGCCATTCATCGACCGGGTCACCGAACTCGTCGGCGTCATCACCGCCGACGGGATCGAACAGGCGGCCACGGAGGCCACCGGCGGCTGGAGCCAGGCATGACCACCATGGCGGCAGTCCGCATCTGGGGAGCCGGTGACCTGCGTGTCGAGAGGCTCCCCATCCCTGAACCGGACGAGCACCAGGTACGCCTGCGCATCAGCCACGTGGGCATCTGCGGGTCGGACCTGCACTACTGGTACGACGGCGCCAACGGCGACTTCGTGGTGCGGGAGCCGCTGGTGCCGGGGCACGAACTGTCCGGCCGCGTCGACCTCGACCCGTCGGGCACGCTCCGGCCGGGAACCCCGGTGACCGTGCACCCGGCCCGTTTCGGTGTGTCCCAGCCTGGCCTCGGATCGAGTCCGCACCTGTGGCCCGGGGGCAGTTACCTGGGCAGCGCCGCCACCTGGCCCCACACCCAGGGGGTGATGGCCGAGTTCGTGGTGGTCGACCGCACCATGGTGCGGGTGCTGCCCGACTCCCTTCCGCTGGACAGAGCAGCCCTCGCCGAACCCTTGGCCGTCGCGCTGCATGCCCTGTCGCAGGCGGGACCGGTCGCGCGTGCGCGCACCCTGGTGGTGGGTGCCGGCCCCATCGGGTTGCTGCAGGTCGCGGCCCTGCGCGCCGGCGGTGCCGCCACGGTGGCGGCGTCCGATGTGGCCCGTGGGCCCCTGGCACGCGCCCAGGAACTCGGCGCCGACAGCGCCTACTGGGTGGGGGCCGCAGGAGGGGAGGAACTCCCCGAGGGGTTCGAGGTGGTGTTCGAGTGCTCCGGAACGGCGTCCGGGGTCAACAGCGCCTGGCGTGCGGTGCGCCGAGGGGGAACGGTGGTGCAGGTGGGCATGCTCCCAGCCGGGCCGCAGTCACTCGAACTCTCCCGGCTGATCAGCAAGGAGGTCACGGTGCGCACGAGCTTCCGCTTCATCGACGAGATCGATGACGCCATCGTCCTGCTCGACGGTCGTCCCGAGATCGCAGCCGTCGTCACCCACTGCTTCGGGCTGGGCCAGGTGGCTCAGGCCTTCGAGGTGGCACGGGATTCCGAGGCCTCCGGCAAGGTGTTGGTGCGGCTGGGCTGAGGTCGTGCCCCACCCCGCTCCCGCCCGGCACGTAGCATCGGGGCACCAGACAGGAGCTTGCTCATGGACCCGAACCGACGCAGCGTGATCCTCGCCGGTCTGTTGGTGTCCGGTCTGGGTGCCTGCACCAAGGACGCCGCCCGAACCTCGCCCAGCACCCCAGCCCCCACACCCTCGGGAAGCACCTCCACCGCTGGCAGTGCCACCACCGCCACGCCGGGCGGGACCGCGCGTCCACCGGCCACTTCCTCCGAGCAGCCCACCATCACTCAGGTCGCCACGGGCCTGAGTGCCCCGTGGTCGATCGCCTTCCACGGCACCACTGCCCTGGTCAGCGAGCGCGACACCGGTCGCGTGCTCGCGCTCTCCGCAGTACCCCCCGCGGTTGACGCCACCCCAGGCACGCCCGTCGCCCCACGGCAGATCGGGACCGTCGCCGGAGTCGTCCACGCCGGTGAGGGAGGACTGCTCGGCCTCGCCGTGCGCCAGGACGCCCTCTACGCCTACTTCACCGCCGCCGACGACAACCGCATCGTCCGGTACTCCCTGACCGGCACGGGCCCGTCGCTCAGGCTCTCGAATCCCACCGTGATCCTGGCCGGCATCCGGAAGGCGTTCACCCACAACGGCGGCCGGATCGCGTTCGGCCCGGACGGCATGCTCTACGCCACGGTGGGTGACGCCGGTGCTCGTGCCAGCGCCCAGGACCGGGGCGCACTGAACGGCAAGATCCTGCGGATGACACCCGACGGCGAGGTCCCGGACGACAACCCGTTCCCCGGGTCGCTGGTCTACTCCTTCGGCCATCGCAACCCCCAAGGCCTGGCCTGGGCGCCCGACGGCACCCTGTTCGCCAGCGAGTTCGGACAGAACACCTGGGACGAACTGAACATCATCCGGCCGGGTGCCAACTATGGATGGCCGACCGTGGAGGGAATCGCGCACCGGTCCGGACTGGTCGATCCCGTGCAGCAATGGACCCCCGACCAGGCCAGTCCCAGTGGCATCGCGATCACCGGCGACTCAGGCAGCGACGACACCGACAGGGGCGCTGCCATCTGGATCGCCAACCTCAAGGGGAATCGGCTGCGACGGGTCCCGGTCCGGGATCCGGGTCGGTCGTCCGAGATGCTGGTGGGCGAGTTCGGGCGTCTGCGCGATGTGGTGGTTGCTCCCGACGGGCACCTGTGGGTGCTCACCAACAACACCGACGGTCGCGGCGGCCCGCGCCCGGGCGACGACCGCATCCTCAGGATCGATCCCGCCCATCCGCCGAGCGGCTGAGGCCGCCCACCTCAGACCGAAGCAGGGCTGGAGGCTTTCGGGGCCGTGACGGAACCGGCAGGTGAACCGGCAGGGGAAGCGGAGCCCCAACCCGAGGTCGAGGCGGCGCATGGCCATCCCTTTCGTGCTCGGACCCCCCGAGCCTCGGCGGGGCCACCACGCCGCTTCCTCCCGGGGATTTCAACCGAATGGACGACCCAACGCCGGCGCCACTAGGGGATCGGCAGCATCCTGGGGCGAATGACGAGCCACTGGGCCACGTCGGGCCCGACCGCCCCGACGATCTGGTCGTAGAGGTCCTGGGTGAGCAGGTCGACCGACACCTCGAGGGCAGCCCCCTGCCCCTCGGGACGGATGCCGACGGCGTTGATCCCGCTCGACGGTGTCATCAGTGCAGTCACCGCGGCCTGGGCCTGGGCGAGCCGGCGATGGGTCAGCCCACGACCCAACCCGACGCAGAGTGGGCCGAGGTAGACCTTCTCGATCGCCTCCCTGGCCCCTTCGACGTCCTCGGTCACCACCACGTTGATGATCGATCCGTCGACGTAGAGCATCTGGTAGTCGGGACGACTCTCGGCCGCGCGCTGGGCGGCGGTGGCGGAACCGCGTTCGACGGTGGTGCGGGCCGGTGCGCAGAAGGCGTTGAAGTTGAATCCGCCGCCCATGTCACGCCCGGGTGGCCACGGTGCACTGTCATCGTCGGGATAGACCTGTTCGACCGTGAACGTCTCGTCCTGGAGGGTGCCCACGAGCACCGCCTGCGCCCAGCGGACCCCGCGGTCGGTCGTGACATCGACCCCGCGTGACTCCACGTGCGCCCAGGTCAGGCCACGGGTCGTCCAGCCCGTACAGGTCGGGGGGTACTTCGCGGCGATGTTGCCCACGCAGAACTGCAGCCCGCGCCCGTTGGAGGGGTCCTCGAACACCTGCCCGCCCGAGATCAGCCGGTCCCCGGGGCCCGCCACCAGCGGGCCGGCGTCGAAGGGGTCCCCGTTCCCTGCTCGACGGGAGGGTGTCGGCGAGGAGGACGTCCGCGACGGAGAAGGGTCGCCCAGGGCCCGTCGCCCGTGCCCGACCCAGGCAGGAACCACCAGCACCGACACCAACACGACTGTTGCCGCCAAGGTCAGCCACCCCGCCCAGCGCAGTGCCCGAGGACGGGCGATCGGCTCGTCGGGGGGTTGCCCGGTGTCGCGACTCATGGGCACAAGTGTGCGCGCCCCGACGAAGTCGCGGAACCGACGGCGTCCCATCGATTCCGCCAGCGTTGCCGGGGCATCGCCGTCGCCTCGGTCAAGGGGGTAGCGACAAGGCCTCTCACAGCCTCGCAGGCAGGATTAGCGTGGGGGACGACCCACGAAAGGAACCCAGATGCACCAGCGTTTCCTCGGACGATCCGACCTGCAGGTGTCAGACATCGGCTTCGGTTGCATGAGCCTGACCTCCCTCGACCAGGCCAAGGCAGTCATCCCCGCCGCCCTCGACGCAGGCGTCACCTTCTTCGACACGGCCGAGGTCTACGGCGCGTGGGAGAACGAGAAGATGGTCGGCGAGGTGCTCACACCCGTGCGCGACCGGGTGAAGATCGCCACCAAGTACGGCTTCAACGTCAACAACGGACTCGACGGGCTGAACTCCCGACCCGATCACATCAAGGAGGTCGTGGACGGTTCGCTGCAGCGGCTGCGGGTCGACCACATCGACCTGCTCTACCAGCACCGCCTCGACCCGGCCGTGCCCATCGAGGAATCGGCGGGTGCCGTCAAGGAGTTGATCGACGCCGGCAAGGTGGGGCATTTCGGCTTGTCAGAGGTGGGGGTTGAGATCATCCGCCGCGCCCACGCCGTGCAGCCCGTCACTGCCCTGCAGTCGGAGTACTCGCTGTGGTGGCGCGAGCCCGAGAACGAGATCCTGCCGGCGCTGGAGGAACTCGGCATCGGCTTCGTGCCCTTCAGTCCGCTCGGCAAGGGCTTCCTGACCGGCAAGCTCACCAGCCCCGACCAGGTGGACGACCGACGCAAGGGAATGTTCCCCCGGTTCCAGGACGCGACCATGAAGCAGCACCAAGGATTGGTCGACGTGGTCACCGAGGTCGCCGACAAGCACCACTGCACCCCCGGCCAGGTGGCGCTGGCCTGGATCATCACGACCCGCTCTTACGCGGCTCCGATCCCCGGCACCAGCAAGCCCGAGCGCGCCGCCGAGAACTCCAACGCGGCCTCGGTGGAGCTCGACGCCGATGACCTGGCCCGGCTCGACGAGACCTCGAGGCAGTTCCAGGTCGACTCGGTGCGCTACGCCCCGCAGATGCAGCAGATGATCAACCGCTGACCCGACTGCTGGCCCCGTTGGGGACGACCGATCAGTGCTCCGACAGGCGAGGCAGCCAGATGCGCATCGCCCCGGGGCCACGGTTGCCCCAGGTCGCGAACGGCACCAACCTGACATCGACCTGGTGCTCGTCCGATCGTTCCTCCTCAGCGAGCGCATCGCGCAACAACGGACGAGCATCGGTCCACGCCGTGGCGGAGACGGCGAGCGGGGGCGCGATCGCGTCCTCGCCGGCAGGCTGGTCGGCCTGTTCGTTGACTGCGACGGTGGGGTCGATCCTCAGGTCGTCCACCTGGGCCGATTCACCCAGGTCGACCTGCTCCACGCAGTAGACGACGGGACCGCGCTCCAGGGCGACGCAGCCGCGGGTGGCGTCGACCCTGGGGTGCGAGGCCGTCCAACGGGGCCGCAGGTCGAACTCGATCTCGGCCCCGTCCGCGTCGCTGCCCGACAACTCGACCCGTCCCGCGGCGAGCTCGTCGGCCGTGATCGCACGGTCGCGACCGGCGATCCGCACCCGGCCCGAGGTCACCCACCCCGGCACCCGCAACCCGACAGCAGCCTCGGGTGCATCCCCCTCGATCGAGAGACGGACGAGGCCCGAGCGCGGATAGTCGGTCTCGACGCGCAGCGTGCCAGCGGGCAGGTCGATCTCGCAGGACGCGTACTGCAGCAGTTCGAAACCACCGTCTGGCCTCGTCGCGGCGACGTAGCCCGACAGTTGTGCGATCACCCGGGCGATGTTGGGCGGGCAGCAGGGGCACTCGTACCACTCCACCCGCTCGGCGGGGGCACTGCCCTCACTGAACCGGTCGGGGCGCCGCTGCACCGGGTTGGAGTAGAAGAAGCGGGTACCGGTGTCGTCGAGCGAGGCTGGGAGCGCGTTGTGCAGTTCCCGCTCGATCACGTCGGCGTGCCGCCGGTCGTCCTCGATCAGCGACATCCGCCAGGTCCACTGCAGGTCGGCGATGGTGGCGCAGGTCTCGGCGTAGGCGCGGTCGCTGGGCAGCTCGTAGTCATTGCCGAAGGCCTCGTCCCGGTGACGCGAGCCGAAGGCGCCGGTGATGTACATCTTCCGCTCGTGGGTGCGTTCCCACTGCTGACGCATGGCCTCGGCGAGAGCCTCGTCGGCACCCTCGATCACCAGGTCGGTGACCCCGGCGTTGAGGTAGAGCTGGCGGACGGCGTGCCCGGTGGGGTCGAAGGACTCGCGAACGGGGGCATGGTCCTGGAAGTAGCGCTGCCCCATGTTGCCGCCGTCGAGGATGCCCTTGCCGCGCTGGTCGACCAGGTGTTGCGCCAACCGCAGATGCCGCTCCTCGCCGGTGTGACGGTGGAGCTCGACCAGCGCGGTCTCGATCTCCTCGTGACCGGGGATACCGTCGCGCTCGCCGCCGGGGCCGAAGGTGCGGTCGATCAGGGTGACGAACTTCTCGGCGAGATCCAGCAGGTCACGGCGTCCGGTGGCCCGGTCGAGGGTGATCGCGGCCTGCAGCCAGTGACCCAGCATGTACATCTCGTGGTTCCAGGCCAGTACCTGGAGCTTCAGTTCGGGGTGCACGCCCTGGATCCACGTGTTGAGGTAGCCGTCGGGCTGCTGCACGGCGGCCATCAGGCCGATCACCTCGTCCAGCCAGGCGTCGAAGGCGGTGGTGCCGGTGCGACCCATCTCCCAGGCGATCGCCTCGATGGTCTTGTAGACGTCGGAATCGGAGAACAGCAGACCGCGGAAGTCGGCCTCGCTGGTGCCGGCGAGGCGGCGGAAGTTGTCGACCGCCCCGGTGCGCTCGAGCTGCTCGACCAGGTGGGGGATGGTGGCCTCACCGTTCACCCGCTGGCGTCGTCCGAGCAGACCCGACGGGTCGAGCCGCACGTTGCGGATGTCGAGGGGACGAAGGCGGGTGCGGGCGCTGCGCGTGGCCGCCGGGGCAAGGATGGACACCGATGTCACGGGACTCTCCAGGGGAGGACGTCGAGGGCCCGTCGGGTAGGCGGGCGCAACCCACGCTACCCCGCTGCCGCCGCCCTGTTTGGATCGTTCAAATTCCCGATCCCCGCCAAGATCACCACCGTGGCGGGACCAACCTCCCGTTTTCGAGGGTTGGTCGAGCCACGGTGGTGATCCTGGCCCCCGTCACCGCTCGGGGAGAGCGAGCATGGTCCCCGGGACGGCGAAGGGGCCGCCACCCGGAACGGGTGACGGCCCCCACGGGCTCGGGTTCAGGCCTCGATCAGGCGTGACGCACCTGGCGACGGGTGAACAGCCCCGCCAGCCAGCTGAAGTCGAACGAGAAGTCGGGCTGGGCGGGCAGGAACGCACCGCTGGTCAGGCCGAGACGGGTCTCGTCGTAGCCGTTGAGGTTGAGGTCTTCGGTGACGAGACGATCGTTCATCGAAGGGATGCGGGCCTCGGCGTTGGCGAGGGCGATGGCGCTGTACTGAGGGGTCATGCTGGATTTCCTTTCGGGTGGCCCGCTGCCGGTTGGCAGGTTCGCCCGAGGGGGCGTGGGCCGGATGGGGTCAGTGGGCGACGCGGGCGCGCTGGCCGAGCAGCTGCGCGAATCCCTTGCGGGCGGCGTCGAGGGTGATCGAGGTGGCGGTCGAGCGACCACGGCTTCCCCGACGGCGGCCGACCTGGCTGGTCAGCGCGGTGAGGTTGAGGTCGTCACGCGCCTCGGCCTCGTGGGACGAGGACTGCTGGTTCTCCCAGCGGGCGATGGTGTGGGCGGCGTGGAGGTCATACATGGCAGGTTCCCTTTCGATCGGACGATCAGCCGCTCTCTCGTCCGTTCTCAGCGTGCGCTGCTCGGACGAGCAGCCTTGCTGTGAACCTGCATCCATTATGCACCAAGTTGGCAAGATTCGGCAACATCGGTTGTCGGGCCGATGAGCAAACGTTTGCCGTGTTCAGCCCGGAGACGAACCGGGTAGTCAACGAGGTGTCGAAATGGGAGCGGCGAGTGTGCCTTCGCCACGGGCGCTCCGCTCACCGGTCGACCGACGGGCCTGCGTCAGTCCTTGAGCCGGACCTCCAGCACCGTGTCCTTCGGGTCGGGGAGGGGGAACGTGTGCTCCTCGGGGTCCCGCAGCGAGACGAAGGACACGTCGGGGTAGTTCGAGGTCGTCCAGGACTTCGACAGTCCCCGCTCCTCCCCAGTCGCCAGCACCCTGACGCCAGCCACCGCCGCCGGCGCGATCCCGGTCAGGGCGACCGGGCCGATCGGCTGCTCGAGTACGTGCGCGAAGACTCGTCCGTCGGCGTGGTTGCGGGTGTACCAACCCCAGTCGGGCTTCGGCAGGTCAGCCGACCCGCAGCCGCGCACCGACTCGGCGTTGACGTCCATCCACTCCCCCACCTCACGCAGGATCCGCTGCGACTCTGCGGGGATCGTCCCTTCGGCATCGGGGCCGACGTTCAGCAACAGGTTGCCGTTCTTCGCGACGCACTCGACCAACTGCCGAACCACCGTGGTCGACGACTTCCAGTCGTGGTCGTCGGCGTGGAAGCCCCAGTTGTTGTTGAGGGTCAGGCAGCTCTCCCAGGGCACGAGCGTGCCGTCGTCGCAGGTCATCCCGGTCGGCGGCACGATCTGCTCGGGCGAGACGAAGTCGCCCGCGTAGCTCGAGGGGTGATCGGTGACAATCGTCCCCTTGCCCTCGCCGGAGACCTCGAGCCGGTTGTCGAGGATGATGTCGGGCTGCAACTCACGCACCATCGCGACCAGTTCCTCGGCCCCCCACTGCTCGCCGGTCATGCCCGGGTACGAGAAGTCGAACCACATCACGTCGAGGCGGCCGTAGTTCGCGCACAGCTCCCGGATCTGCGCGTGCATGAACTGGCGGTAGCTCTCCAGGTCGGGCTGGTGGTCGCGGAAGTCCTCGTTGTCGCGCTCGGGGTGCTGCCGATCGCCGAAGTGCGGGAAGTCCGAGCGGTACCAGTCGATCACGGAGAAGTAGAGCCCCACCTTCAGGCCTCGGCTGCGGAAGGCGTCCAGGTACTCGCGGACGAAGTCGCGTCGGGGCCCGCGCTTGGCCGTGGTGTAGTCGCTGACCGCGGAGTCGAACAGGGCATAGCCGTCGTGGTGCTTGGCCGTCATCACCGCGTACTGCATGCCGGCGGCCTTGGCGAGGTCGGCCCAGGCTCCGAAGTCGACGCCGTCGGGGGTGAAGGCGTCGATGGAGGCCTCGTAGTCCTCCTTCGAGATGCGCTCGATCGATCGCACCCACTCACCTCGTGCGGGAACCGCGTACGCCCCCCAGTGGATGAACATGCCGAAGCGGGCATCACGCCACCACTGCGACCGGGCGAAGCGCTCGTGGTAGCGGGCATCGAAGGCGGCCACGGACGAGGTGGGGGCGTGCGTCGGGGAGGCGGGGGCGCTCGAACTCATGGCTCAACGCTAACCACAGCGGACCGCCCGGGGGGCGGGGCGGTCGACACCCGCGCAATCACCGTGGCCGCCCCACCACCGAGTGACCGTGGCACCGGGCGCCGTCAGGACGAGCCGGTGGCCGCCCTCCAGACCGACCTCGACAGCCGGAACCTGCGGAAGGACGTGCCGTCGTAGGACACCTCGCCGTCGGGGACGAACCCGAACCTGGCGACCGCCTGATCGGGATTCCTGGAGTCCGGCAA
Source organism: Aestuariimicrobium sp. T2.26MG-19.2B (assembly GCF_950101875.1). Classification (NCBI taxonomy): domain Bacteria; kingdom Bacillati; phylum Actinomycetota; class Actinomycetes; order Propionibacteriales; family Propionibacteriaceae; genus Aestuariimicrobium; species Aestuariimicrobium sp. T2.26MG-19.2B. The sequence continues at coordinate 1,083,736 of NZ_CATNLW010000001.1, forward strand.
CGCGATGGTGACCGAGTCGAGGCCCAGTTCGTCGAAGCCTCGGTCGAGTGCCGCGGTGGTGATCACGCTCCCCCACCCCCAGAACGCGGGGAGCAGCACCAGGGCGAAGTCTGCGTCCTCGTCCTCTCGCTGGAACCCACCCCAGCCGGCGAACCGGTCGCCCACCCAGATCGCCCACGGTCCGTACGGCTCGCTCGACCACTGCGCGTCCTTGCCGCGCACCCAGGCGGCGACCTCACCTTCACTGAGCCGATGAGCGAGCGGCATGTGCCTGGCATTGCGCGGTTCGTTCAGCAGCGCGGACACCTCCTCAAGGGGAACTTCGGTCAACCGGCCGAACCGAATCGGCTTCTCGTTCCCGCTCATGACCCTCTTCCCTTCTCCACACGCATCCAGACCCCAGTCTGGCTCACCGGTGCACGGCTCACACCCAGGGATGAACACGGTTCCCCTGGGGGCCGGTTGGGGGCCGCGACGGTGGCGACGGGCACGACCGGTTTGGTGGGATCGAACCATGACCGCCACCCTCGACCCCCTCACCATCGCGCCGGTGTCGTCCGAGGACCCCGCTCCCGCCACCGGCCCGGTGCTGCGGGGCACGACGGTGCTGGCCACGGCGGTCGCCGCCGCGATCACCGCCGCGCCGGTGGCCGCCATGATCGTCCGATCGCACGAGTTGACCCGAGCCTCGTCACAGTTCCTGGCCGAGGAACCCAACCCCGACCCCACCGGCGGTGCCGTACTGGTGGTGCTGGCGCTGGTGCTCTGCCTGGTGCCGTTCATGGTCGGACGAGCCGTCGCCCGCCGCTCGGCCGCACCCCTGGTCGCCGCCGGTGCCACCGCTGTGGCGGTCGCCGCAGGCTTCATCGCCCAACAACTCCTCGGCTGAGGCCGTCGGAGCGAGGACGCCCTCCCCGGTACCCCAGTTCACCCGAGCGCCGCACCCGCCACCGGAGGCACCGGGCCGTGACCGAATCCCGACCCCGGCCGGTCAGCCGCAGTCGTGAGTTCCTACACTCGACCGGTGACAACCCCCACCGCCCCACCCCCACCCGACGCGCGCGCGTCCCTCCTGCCCGGCCCCGGCGGAGGACCGGGGGGTCGTCCGAGCGACGCGGGGGATCGACGCAGTTGGCACCGCCGAGCGGGTCGTCCCGTCAGCATCTGGATGTCACTGCTGCTGGTTGCCCTGGTGGTCGACCAGTTCTTCGACCTGCGCTGGCTGCTGGTGCACATGGTCACCCTGGGCCTGGTCACCAACTCGATCGTGGTGTGGGGCCAGCACTTCGCCGAGGCCCTGCTGCGGCGGCGCGTGCCCGACAGCCAACGGGGACGACAACTGGCGCGGCTGGGGGTGCTGAACGCAGGCATCGCCATCGCCATGGTGGGCATGCTGCTCGGTGGCCTGCTCTCCTGGGCTCCGCTGGTCACCCTGGTCGGGGCGCTGGCGGTGGCCGGTGCCGTGCTCGACCACGGGATCTCCCTCGTCCGCCAGATCAAGGTCTCGCTGCCGGCTCGCTTCACCACGGTCGTGCGCTGGTACGCCACCGCGTGCGTGCTGATGGTGCTCGGCACGGCGGCCGGGGCAACGCTGGCGTTCGGGTTCGCGGAGCCCTGGGCAGGGCGGATCCTGCTCGCCCACCTGGCCCTCAACGTGCTCGGTTTCGTCGCGACCACCGCGGTCGCGACCCTGATCACCCTGTGGCCCACCGTCCTGCGCACCCCCATGGCCGAGGGCACCGAACGGGCCGCCCGGATCGCCCTGCCGATGCTGTGCACCGGCGTGCTGCTGACCGCAGGCGGGTCGTTCGTTCACCCCGCGGTCGCGGTGCTCGGTCTCGCCGTGCACCTGGCGGCGCTGCTGTTGGTGGGGCTCCCCCTGGCCACGGCCGCGCTCCGCAAGCCGCCCCGCGACTACCCGGGATACGCGATGGGATCAGCCTTCCTGTGGCTGATCGCCGCAGACGTGGCGCTGGCGGTGAATGCCGCGGTCAACCCCGGCAGCACCCATGACCTGCAGCGGGTCACCCTGGTGATCGTGGTCGGCTTCGGCGCCCAACTGCTGCTCGGGGCCATGACCTACCTGATGCCCACCGTGATGGGAGGCGGGCCGGCGGTGGTGCGCGCCAGCACGTCGGCGGCGAACCGGTGGTCGGGTCTGCGCTGGGCGCTGGTGAACGCCGGATTGGTCGTCTGGTTGGTCGCGCCGGCCACCAGCGTCACCCGCCGAGCGGCAGCGGCGCTGACCGTGCTCGGGCTGGCCCTGTTCCTTCCGGTCCTGACCGGCATGGTGCGCGCGCACGTCGCCGCCCGCAAGCAGTCGGCGGCCGGCACCCAGAAACCCACCGGCGGCCCGAAGGCAGCCGGCCCCGACAAGAGCGACCGGGACCCCGCCACCGGAACCCCCTCGTCCGATCTGGCACGCCGCGACCTGCTCGAGGCCACCGTCGGTCTGGGCGCCATCGCCGCCACCGTGGTGATCCCAGCCCTGACCACCCGCGACACCTCGAACGTCGTGCCTACGGGACGCACCGTCACCGTCGCCGTGCGGGCCGTCGGGATGCGGTTCGTGCCCGACACCGTGACGGCACACGCGGGCGACCGGGTGGTCGTCCGGCTCACCAACCACGACGACTCGACGGTGCACGACCTCGCGCTGGCCACCGGTGAGTCGACCGGACGACTGGGCCCCCACCAGAGCGGCACCCTCGAGACGGTCGTGGGCGCCGAGACGGTGGAGGGCTGGTGCACCGTCGCCGGCCACCGGGCCATGGGGATGGTCTTCCACCTGGTGGTGAACGGTTCATCGTCCGCCGCCCCTGCCGGAGGCACCGCGTCGTCGTCGGAGAGGTTCGACCTGACCCTGGCCCCGGGAGCCGGGTTCGTCACCCGGGACCCGCGGTTGGCCGCCCGCCCCGCCGGGCACGTGCACCCGCTGACCCTCGAGGTGACCGAACCGGTGATCGAGGTGGCGCCGAAGGTGAGGGTGCGGGCCATGACCTACTCCGAGCCCGGGCAGAAGGGTCGGATGATGGGGCCGACGATCCACGCGTCCCGTGGCGACCAGATGCGCGTGCACCTGGTGAACCGCGGCTCGATGGGCCATTCCATCGACTTCCACGCGGGCACGATCGCGCCCAACCAGGTGATGCGCACCATCGCCCCGGGCGGGTCCCTCGACTACCCCTTCACGCTGCAACGCCACGGCATCTGGCTGTACCACTGCTCGACCATGCCGATGAGCCTGCACCTGGCCTCGGGCATGTTCGGCGCGGTCATCGTCCCCCCGGACGATCTGGCCCCCGCCGACCTGGAGTACCTGTTGGTGGCCAGCGAGACCTATCTGACCGGCCCCGATGCCGAGGGCATCCGTGACGTCTCGACCGACGCCATCGCCTCCGAGCAGCCGAGCCTGGTGCTGTGGAACGGGCACGCGAACCAGTACGTGCATGCACCCCTCACCGCCAGGACCGGGCAGCGCGTCCGGTTGTGGTTGCTGGCGGCGGGCCCCAGCCGGGGCATCAGCTTCCATGTGGTCGGCGGCCAGTTCGACACCGTCTACAAGGAGGGCGCCTACCTGCTGCGTCCCTCGACGTCGGCCGGGGGTGGAGCTCAGGCACTCGACCTGCCTGCCGCCCAGGGTGGGTTCGTGGAACTGGTGTTCCCCGAACCGGGGCGCTACACCTTCGTCAGCCACGCCTTCGTCGACGCCGAGCGCGGTGCCCGCGGCTTCATCGACGTGACCTGACGACGTCGGTCGGGGTCGGTCAGACGGGCCAGACGTCGGTCAGGCGGCCGCCGGGTGCAGGGCCAGGTACTGCTTGACCGTCAACGAACGCTGCCGGGCCACCGACAGGAAGCTGGCGACGAACGCCACCAGTCCCCAAGCCAGCAGAGCCCCCACCGCGGCGACCGGCGACTCACCGGCCACCACGTCACGCAGTCCCGTCAGCGCGGGTGCGAGCGGGGTGACACCGTGCACCCAGCTGAACACGCCGGGCACGGCGGCCGTCACCGACACAGCCGCCGCGGCGGTGACCGCCACGATGGCCAGCACCCGGCCGAGCACACCGAGCCAGGCACCCAGTGCGTGGTTGACGAGGACGAACGCCACGGCCACCAGACCCACCAGGGCGGTCCACCTCAGCGAGGTCGACCACGACAGGTGCATCACGCTCGCCCCGAGGGCGCCCAGCACCACCGCCTCGACGGCGGCGAAGAGCAGGCCCGGGAGCAGGGCGCGGCCCAGCAGGGTCGCGCTAGAACGGGTCGAGCCGAGCGCACCGCCCGAACCGAGGGTCGGGGGTGTGGCCCGCACCCAGCTCAGCACCAGTGCACCCAACCACAGACCGATCGCCACCACCGCGATGGTCAGCGGCACGACCGAGGCTCCCACCGGCCCCTCGGTGGGGTTCTGCACGGGACGCGTGGCGACGGTCGACAGGTTCTCCCGCTGCTGTGACGAGTAGCTGGGCACCTTGGCCTTGCCGGCGTTGATGCCGTCGGAGAACGCCCCCACACCTTCGGCGAGCTTGTCAGCCCCAGACGAGAGCTGGCTCATGCCCGAGGCCAGCGCAGGGGTGTTGGCGGCCACCTGGTTGACGCCCGCGACGACCTTCGAGGTGCCGTCCGCGAACTGGTCGACACCGTCGGCATAGGTGCCCACGCCGGTGACGTAGGTGCCGACGCCGGTCGTGTACTGGGCCACTCCCGTGGTGTAGCTGCCCACACCGGACGAGAGCTGGTCGGCCCCGGCAGCGAGCTTCGTCCCGCCGCTCTTGAGGCCTTGGCCCGAGCTCGACAGTTGCTGGGCACCGGAGGCCAACTGGTCGACCGCCGTGGTCAGCTGGCCCTGCTGGGCGGCCAGTTGCCGGGGAAGTTGGGTGGCCAACTGGTCGAGCCCCGTCGAGAGTTTCCCGGCCCCGGTGGCCAGACCTGCAGCACCGCCGACCAACGAGGCCGAGGGGTCACCCGCTCCCGTCACTCCCTGCTCGGCGGCGGTCAGCCCGGCCTGCCAGCCTCCGGTCATGCCAGCGGTGAATCCCTGTTCGTAGGCGGCGACGACCGGGGCACAGGTGGTCTCCGTGCCACCCTGGGCCAGACAGCCCGCCAGCACCTGGTCGGACCCCGGGATGGTCGTGGGCACGGGCGCGGGCTGTTGCTTGAGCTGCCCGAGTGCGGCCTGGTAGGTCTGGATGCCGCCGGAGAGCTGCTGGGCTCCGGTGGCCAGACTGTCGCCGCCCGCGGCCAATTGGTCGAGCTGGGTCGACAGTTCCGACGAGGAGCTCTTCGCGAGACCCTGCTGCAGCTGCGTGAGTCCACCGGAGAGCTGGCTGACCCCGTCGACGTAGCGGCTGGTGCCGTCGGCGTACTGCCTGACCCCGGTGGCGAGCTGTTGGGCGCCGCCGCTGAGCTGGGACGAACCGCTGGTCAGCTGGCTGCCGCCCTGCACCAGCTGCGCGCCACCCGCGGTGAGCTGGGCGCCACCGTCCTTGAGTGGTTGCACGCCGGCACCGAGCTGGTTGGCACCGGAGTTGAGCTGCTGCACACCGGTGTTGAGCTGGTTGACCCCGTCGGAGGCCTGCGTGGTTCCGGAGGAGAGGGCGGTGGCGCCGGTGTCGAGCTGCTTGGCGCCGTCGGCGAGGGTGACGAACTGGCTGCCCATCTCGTTGAAGCCGACGTAGATGTTGGTGAGGTAGGTGCTGGTCAGCTGGCGGTTGAGGGTGTCGGCTGCGATGGCGGCGATCTGTTGGGCGAGGGCTGCGTCACTGACCCCGGCGGCCGGGCTCGTCCGCACGTCGATGGTGGCCTGTTGGCCGGAATCACCGTTCCTCGAGAAGCCCGTGGCCGCGGTCGAGAAGTTCTTCGGGATGGTCACCACTGCGGCGAAGTCGCCGGACGCCAGTCCCTGCTGCGCCCCGGAGGTGTCGGTGAGCGTCCAGGTGACGTTCTCGCCCTTTCGTTCGGCCATGGCGACGGCGAGTTGGCGACCCAGCGGCACGGTCTGACCTTTGAGGGTGACGGCCTGGTCGTGGTTGACGATCGCGGCCTGCACGTTGGCGGTGCGGTGCTCGGCGTTCCACGACCCGGCCAGGAAGGCTGCCGCCACGAGCAGCGGCACGAGCACGGCGGCGGCGAGTTTCCACCATCCGGAGAGGTTCTTCATCGCAGTTCTCCTTCGCTCACGCGATCGCGGATCAGGGTGGAGTCGTCCGGGTCGATCATGGGTTCCCAGATCTCGCCGTCGGTGTCGCCGTTGGTGTCGTTGCCAGGGCCTTCGTTGTCAGGGCCTTCGTCGTCAGGGCCTTCGTTGTCAGGGCCTTCGTCGTCAGGGCCTTCGTCGTCAGCAGGGTCGACCGCCGAGGGTGACGGACGAGGGACCCGTACCTCGACGAGCCGGTCGGCCGGCCAGTGGCGGGCCTGCTCCGCGTCCGAGACCCCCAGCACCACGGCGAACCCATCGGTGGTGCGGGCACGGTCGACGAGTGCGGCGACGGCGGCGACGTCCTCGTCCTTGGTGAGTGAGTCGACACCGTCGAGCACCACCAGCCGCTCCGTGGGTCGGCCGGGCTTGCCCGTGGGCCGGTCGAGTGCGGCCAGCGCCGGCCTGACCTCGGCGTTGACTGCGTCGATCCAGCGCACCCGGCGGCGCACCTTGGCGGGCTGGTCGGGCAGCAGCTCGTCGACGACCCTGGCCCGGCCGGAGTCGGCGGGCAGTCGCCCGGAGAGGGCGAGGAGCAGGGCCGACCGGGAGCGCGGCGGGCCGACGACGATGGCCACCTCGGCGGGCAGCAGGGTGAGGTCGACCGGTTCGAAGAGGTGGTCGACCGCGAAGCCCTCGAGGTGCGCGACCTCGGGACGGCGGCCGGATGCGTCGGGGGTGCTGGGCCAGTCGGTCAACGCCAACTGACGGGTGAGCGACTCACCCTCGACGTCGAAGCTGGGCAGCAGGCGGTCGAGCCAGCCGGGCAGCCACCATGCCTTCTCACCGAGCAGCGCCAGCACCGCCGGAACCAGGGTCATGCGGATCAGGAAGGCGTCGACGGCGACACCGACGGCCAGGGCGAAGCCGATCTGCTTGATGGGTCCCATGCCCTCGGGCACGAAGAAGGCGAACACCGAGAACATGATCACGGCGGCGGCCGAGACCACCTTGCCTGAGGCGATGAAGCCGGTGTGCACCGCCCTCCTGGCCGGGGTGCCGTGCACGTGGTCCTCGCGCATGCGGCTGACCAGGAAGACCTCGTAGTCCATGGCCAACCCGAACAGGATGCCCATCACGATGATGGGCAGGAAGCTGATCACGGGTCCGGGCTTGTCGAGGTTGATGATCTGTCGGCCGATGCCTTCGTTGAAGACGAGGGTGGTGGCGCCGAACGCCGCACCCACCGAGAGCGCGTAACCGATGGTGGCCTTCAACGGCACCGCGATCGACCGGAACACCATCGTCAGCAGCACCAGCGAGAGGCCGACGACGAAGATGCCGAACGGCAGCAGCGCTCGTCCCAGACGCTGGGAGATGTCGAGCTGGATCGCGGTGGACCCGGTGACATTGGTCTCCACCCCCTCCTGCGCCAGCCACTGGTCGTGGTGGGCCCGGATGCTTCGCACCAGGTCTGCGGTGCTGGGGTCGTCGGGAGCAGTGGTCGGCACCACTTGGACGAAACCGGTGTCGGCGTTCTGGTTCGGGGTCGAGATCGGCACCGACGCCACCCCCGGCAGCGCCTCGACGCCGGCCTTGAGGTCGGCCATCACCTTCAGCGGGTCGGTGGTCGGCAGCAGGTCGACCGTGATGATGAGGGGACCGTTGAAGCCGGGCCCGAAGTGGTCACTGACCAGGTCATAGGTCACCCGGTCGGGTTGGCCGGCTGCGTGCTGGCCCGGGTTGGGCAGGGCGTACCAGAGGTCCTTGGCCGGGAAGCTCAACGCTCCCAGGCCGACCACCACCAAGATCACGGTCAGCAGCGGGACCTTGGTGGCCACCCGCACCCACCAGCCGAAGATTCCGCCCCGGTTCGGGGCCTGGGCACGGGTTCGTCCGATCTTGGGGGGGCGAACCCGGGGACGAAGCCGCTCGCCGGCGAAACCGAGAAGGGCGGGCAGCAGGGTGAGCGCGATCAGCACGGCGAACGCCACCGTGACGGCGGCGAACGCGCCCATCACCGTCAGGAAGGGGATGTTGGCGATCGCGAGTCCGACCAGTGCGATCACCACGGTCAGGCCAGCGAAGACGACGGCCGAGCCGGCGGTGGCGATCGAGCGGGAGGCCGACTCCTCGACCGCCATGCCCGCGGCCAGTTGGTCACGGTGCCGGCTCACCACGAACAGCGCGTAGTCGATGCCGACGGCCAGCCCGAGCATCACCGCGAGCATCGGGGTGGTGGAGTTGATCGAGCCGAGCGCGGTCGCGAGGGTGATGGCCAGCATGCCGAAGCCGACCCCGAGCAGGGCCGTGGCCAGGGGCAGTCCCGCCGCCACCAGGGAGCCGAGGGTGATCAGCAGCACGACCAGGGCGATCACGACGCCGAGGCCCTCGACCACGCTCAAGGCGGGCACCTCGATCGAGAAGGCCTCACCGCCGAGGTTGAGGGTCGAGCCCTGCGGCAACTCGTTCTGCAGTCGGTGGGTGAGGTCCTGCAGGCTGGTGCGCTGGGCGTCGGTGATGTCGGCGGTGGTGCCCTTGAGGTTGAGTTGCAGCAGCCCGGCCCGCCCGTCCTTGCTGACCAGGCCGGTGACGATGCTGCCGTAGGGGGTGGTGACCGACTCGACCTTCGGGTTGGCCTCGTAGCCCTTGGCGATCTTCTCGACGGCGGCCTTCACGGCGGGATCATTGACCGACGATGCCTGCGGCACCACGACGATGGCGGTGGCCGTCAGCGAGGCGGCCTGGGGGAAGGTGGCCTTCAGCTGCACCAGGGCATCCTGCGAGGCGGCACCGGGAATGTTGAAGTCGTCGTTGTAGGGCTTGGCGACCAGCGCGGCCACCCCACCGACCACGATCAGGGCAGCGAGCCAGAGCAGGAGCACGCGGCGGCGGTGCCGGAAGCACCAGCGACCCAGGTCGTAGAGCATGGTCGACACGCGAGCACTCCTTGGCCGGAGGAATGGGCACCCAACGCACCCGATGCAGAAGTGTATTCAATACACCCGCGTATCCAAAGCGCGAGTCGCTGGGTTAGGATTCCGAGCCATGACCGTGACCGCACGCCGCGCCGCCACCCGGAGCAAGTTGCTCGACGGGGCCTCGCGGGTCGTCGTCCGCAAGGGAGTCGGGGCCGCCACGGTCGAGGACATCTGCGAGGAGGCCGGGTTCACCCGCGGCGCCTTCTACTCCAACTTCGAGTCGAAGGACGACCTGCTGGTCGCCCTGCTCGACCACCACGGCAGCCGCATCAACGACATGGCCCGCCAGGTCATCGAGCGTTCGCAGATCAACGAGGACTGTGACCTGAACGCCGTCATCTCGCGGGCCATCCACGAGTTCGTGGACTCGGGAGTAATCGCGCCGTGGGTGGTGGTGCTGATGAGCGAACTGCAGACCCACGCCGTGAGGGAGCCCAGCATCCGTGAGGCCTTCACCCGCGCCAGGGTGGCGAGCCAACAGGCCAAGGCCGACATGATCTCGTCGGCACTGGCTGGCCACAACCTGCGTCTGTCACTCGACGGTGCGACGGCGATGCAGGTGCTCGAGGGCGCCTCGAACAAGTACCTGCTCGACCAGCTCAGCGAGGGACGGGAGCCCGACCTCGAGGGTCTGGTCGACGTGATCCACACCGTGCTGACGGCTCTGGTGGTCGCCCAGTAGGGCTCGGGAGCCGAGCAGGCCTCGTCCCCACGAAGCAGCAAACCCTCAGGACGGACGGACGGCCCGCCCGCCCGCCCGTCCGTCAGTACCCGATGCCGGCCAGGTACTCCTTGGAGTCCTTGAGGCAGTCGAAGGGATCGCGGCCGTAGGTGTCGTCCTGCTCCACGAAGAAGTAGGCGGCACCCGACTTCTCCGCGGCCGGGATGATGGCAGGCCAGTTCATCGTCCCCTGACCGACCTCGGCGAACTGCACGACGTCGTTGCGGAAGATGTTGAAGAACTCGCCGCGACGCTCCGGATCGGCCAGCAGCTCGAGCGACTCCGGCGGCAGGGTGCGCACCCGGTAGTCCTTGAGGTGGATCAGGTCGCACACGCCGGTGTACCGCTCGAGCATGTCGACCGGGTTCATGCCACCGCGCTGCACCCAGTGCAGGTCGACCTCGAAGTGCAGCGTGGGGGCCACCCGACGGACGATGTCGAACAGCGTCTCGCCGTCGAACTTCGCGAGGTCGACGTGGTGGTTGTGGTAGCACAGCTGCACACCGTCGGCCTTGAGCCGCTGGGCCGCGAGCTCACACTCGGCCGCCCAGTCCTCGCAGGCCTGCTTCGAGGCCATCGCCGTGAACGGCATCATGCCGATGCGCACGTGGGTGGCACCCAGGCGGTGGCAGTCGTCCACGATCTTGTCGTAGTCGTCCTCGAGGTTGTCACCGGTGGCGGTGGGCCCGCCCTTCAGGGCCACCGAGAGGGCACCCACCAGCAGTCCCAGCTCCTTGACCCCACGCTCGAGGTCGGCGGTGTTCTTCTCGTCCATCGGGATCTGGGAGACCTCGACGGCCTCGTAGCCCAGGTCCTTGATGCGAGTGAGCACCTCGAACATGCCCTGTTCGGCGACCTGCTCCTTCACCATCATCATCTGTACGCCGATGATTGCCATGCGCGTTCCTTTCGTTGTCGTGCGGGATTCGGGTGGGTGCGCGCGCTCAGGAGCGGGTCGGCCAGTCGCCGCCCTCGGCCACGATGCGCTGGTTCAGCTCGTCCAAGTAGGCCGACTCGTCGAAGTTCTCGATCGAGACCTCGCGACCCTGCCAGCTGGACAGATGGATGGCATTGGCCAGCCGGACGCCATGGATGCCGTCGGCACCCGGGGCGACCAGCTCGGCACCGTCGAGCACCGCGTCGGTGAAGTTCTGCAGCACCGTGGCGTGCTGCTGGCCCCACACCGAGGAGTAGTCCTTGGTCTCGGTCGACAGCCACTTCGAGCTGTCCAGCTGCCCGCGGAAGAGCTTCGAGACGTCCTCCATCGACATCGACTTGCTGAGTTCCTGCTCCGGCTCGGTGAGCCGGGTGATGGTCACGGTGCGGGAGTTTTCGACCACGATCTTGCCCTTGTCACAGAGGATCTCGAGGCGGTCGGTGCCGGCGATGTCGTGGGTGGCGGTCATGAAGTGCCCGGTCGCCCCGCCCCCGAAGTCGACGAGGGCGTTGACCTCGTCCTCGACGGCGATGTCGCGCTTGTACCCGAACGCGCACTTGGCGAAGACGCTCTTGGGCACACCGCACAGCCACTGCCACAGGTCGAGCTGGTGGGGCGCCTGGTTGACGAGCACACCGCCACCCTCGCCACCCCAGGTGGCGCGCCAGGCGGACTGGTCGTAGTAACCCTGGGGACGCCACCAGGTGGTGATGATCCAGCTGGTGTGGCGCAGCGCGCCGAGCTCGCCGGAGTCGAGCAGCGCCTTCAGGTCCTTGTAGAGGGGGTTGGTGCGCTGGTTGAAGAACACCCCGAACACCTGGTCTGGCTTGGTGGCAGCGTGGTCGATCACCTCACGGGCCTGCTTGGTGTAGACCCCGACGGGCTTCTCGAGCAGCGCGTGCAGACCGGCGTCGAGGGCCTTGATGCCCATCTCGGGGTGCAGGTAGTGCGGCACGGTGGTGACGACGGCGTCGACCTCACCGGAGTTGATCAGCTCCTCGAAGCTGGTGTGGAAGGGCACGCCCAGCTCCTCGGCCCGGGACCGCTTCGACTCGTCGATGTCGCAGATGGCGCCGAGCACCATCCGCTCGATCTTCCCCTCCTCGAGCAGACGGGTGTACATGCCACCCTCGGCACCCAGGCCGATGATGCCCAGGCGCACCTGGCGGGTTTCGGTGGAGTTGTCGGTCATGGTTGTCCTTTCGTGGAGGGCCGGCAGGCGCGGACCCCCAAAGCTGTTCAGAAGGCGAGCGGGGCAGTGCTTGTGATGGGCAGTGCAGGTGATGGTCAGGCTGGACGAGGGTCAGCCGACGACCAGCGGGTGGTCGAGGTGACCGCCGGAGCGGAACACCTCGCCGATGATGTGCATGGTCGCGTCGGCCTCCCTGGCCGAGATCCAGAAGGGTTCGTCGGTCTCGAGCTGGGAGTAGAAGTCGCGGATCAGCAGCTCGTGGCTGTAGCCCCAGTACGAGCGCCCAGCGGTGGGTGAGGTCTGGTCGGGGGTGAACTCGGTTCGTCCGGTGTCGAAGAAGGTGACCGTCAGTCCCTCCGAGATGCGCGCCTGGGCATCGGAGCCCCAGATCTCGATCTCGACCGGACGATGCACCGGGGTGTTGAGCGTGGCGAAGAAGGTCGACTCCGCTCCACCGGCGTGGCGGATGTAGGCGGTGGCCGTGTCCTCCACCTCGATCACGTCGGCGAACTTGGTGGTGGTGCCGTCGCCGGCCACCGAGACGACGTCGCCGAGCAGCCACTGCAGCAGGTCGAGGGTGTGGATCGACTGGTTGATCAGGACGCCCGACCCAGCCTCGGCGAGCTTGCCCCGCCAGGGACGACGGGCGTAGTACTCGGCGGTGCGGGTCCAGACGACGTTGGCCCAGGCCCCCTTGATGTCGCCGAGTTCGCCGCTGTCGATGAGCTTCTTCAACTGCACCGACGAGGCGTTGTAGCGGTTCTGGAAGCAGACGCCGAGCTTGCCGGTGGCCTTGTCTGCGGCGGCGATGATGGCGTCGGCGGCGGAGCGGGAGTTGGCCAGCGGCTTCTCGAGCAGCACGTTCGCGCCCGCCTCGAGCAGGTCGACGGCGACCGGCGCGTGCTGGTGGTGCGGGGTGGTGACGTGCACCACGTCGGGACGGATGCTGCGGTACATCTCGAGGTGGTCGTCGAACACGGGCACACCGAGGTCGCGGGCCTGGACGGCGCGTTCGGGGTCGGTCTCGACGAGGGCAACCAGTTCGGCGTCCTCGATCGCGCCGATGGCATCGAGGTGGACGACCGAGACGTCTCCGACGCCGACGAGTGCTGCCTTGATCATGTGAACTGGTGCCTGTCCGCTGCGCTGCATGAGGGGGTGGGGATCCCGAGCTGGGGATTTCCTCACCCTAGGCAGCGGCCCGAGCGCCGCCGCATGGGTTGCCAACACTTGCCCACTGGGGGGTTCGGGCCGTCCGGGCGAGCCCGTTTCACTAGGCTGGCCCCATGCGCATCTTGATCACCGGCGGTGCCGGCTACATCGGGTCAACGGTTGGTTCGGCCTGCGAGGACGCCGGCCACCAGGTGGTCGTGCTCGATGACTTCTCGACCGGACGACCCGAGTTCCTGCTCGACCGCACCCTGTACCAGGGTGACTTCGCCGACCGCGAGCTGCTCGACCGGGTCTTCACCGAGCAGCAGATCGATGCGGTCATCCACTGCGCGGCCAAGATCCTGGTGCCGGAGTCGGTCGCCCAGCCGTTGGCCTACTACGAGAACAACGTCGGCAAGACCCTCGACCTGCTCAGCGCCATGCGTGACCACGGGGTCAACCGCATCCTGTTCAGTTCGTCGGCCTCGATCTACGCCACCGACGAGAACTTCCAGGTCACCGAGTCGTCGGCGCTCGACCCGCAGTCGCCCTACGCGACCACGAAGTTCATGGTCGAGATGATCCTGCGTGACGTGGCCCATGCCAGTGACCTGCACGTGTTGAGCCTGCGCTACTTCAACCCGATCGGCACCGACCCGCAGTTGCGCACCGGTCAGCAGATCGAGAAGCCCAGCCACGTGCTCGGCAAGATGATCGAGGCCTGGGTCAACCACGACACCTTCACCGTCACCGGGGTCGACTGGCCGACCCGCGACGGCTCGGGCATCCGTGACTACATCCACGTCTGGGACCTGGCCCAGGCCCACGTCGCCGCCGTCGAACGGCTCGACGACATCACCTCGGACGACAACTACCAGGTGATCAACGTCGGCACCGGCAACGGTGTCACGGTCAAGGAACTGGTGCGCGCCTTCGAGGCCGGCACCGGTGAGCCCCTCAAGGTGGAGTTCGGCCCCGCTCGTCCCGGTGACGTGGCCGGCGCCTACACGATCTCGAACCGTGCGACCGAACTGCTGGACTGGAAGCCGCAGTTCACCGAGGCCGACGGGGTGCGCGACGCCATCGCGTGGCTGCCGCAGCGCAAGAAGCTGCTGGGGTACTGACGGGCGGACGGCGCGCCGTGGACGCATCGGGCCCGCGCCGGGTGCGTACGCTGGCGGCATGAACAAGCCCCTGTTGCTGGTCGGTGTGCTCGCCGCCGTGATCGCCTTCCTCGCGGCCAAGCGCCGGGTGCGCGACGCCGAGAACGAGGCGGCCCTGTGGGCCGAGGCGACCGACCCCCTCGACTGACCGCGCGCGCCCCGGTCCATCGGGGTTCTCGTCCGGCGCGGGTCCTCGTCCGGCGCGGGCGCTCGCCCAGCACGGGCACTCGTGCAGCCCGGACTCACGCCCAAGCACGCGACACGAGCCGAGCCGGGGTCAGGACCCGAGGCCCGGCCCGGTCTCCTCACGCAGACCGGCCGACCAGTCCAGTCGCAGCGTCGACGACGTGCCCCGGATCAGGCAGTGGGTGCCCCCACGCGGCATCTCGACCCACTCGGTCTCGTAGCGCGGGTGGTCACTGCGCTGGACGACCCGGTTCACGGTGAACTCGGAGTCCCAGCCCAACTCGTAGACATGCTCCGAGGCCGCCCGACCGAAGCCGATGACGTGGCGGGCGGTCAGCTGCAGCCCCTCTCGTCCCAACTCCAGTCGCCAGGCCGAGGCCGCGTCGACGAACTGCTGGAAACTGGGGAACTCGCTGCGGTCGCTGAGGACGACCGCCCAACCCGTCACGGGCCCACGCTGCAACACCTCGTGGTCGGAGACGACCTCGTAGGGGTGGGACGACAGCACCGCCAGGTAGGAGTCACCCTTGCGGCCCAGGAGTCGTCGCTCGGTGAGCCGGGTCTCGTCGAACTTGGCGATCGGGAAGTGCAGGTGTGACAGTTCGGGTCGGCGACCCTCCAGGTAGCCGCGGCGTCCGCGGGTGTCGTGCAGCACCAGGGCGACATTGTCGGCCTGGGCGATGTCGGGATTGATCCCGTTGCCGATCCAGTCGGACGGGGTGGCCGGCCGCGACTGCGCCTTGGCACCCACCGACCCGGGATGGGTCGAGAACACCACCAGACCACCGGGCAACACCGCCTCCCAGAGATGCTGCTGGTCGCCGAACTGCCCCGACCGGTAGTGCTGCGCACTCGACAGGAACAGGTTGGGAGTGCGGAACGTGGTCACGTCGGCGCGACCCAGTTGCATGCCGATGGTGATGGGGTTGATCCCGCGCACCAGCAGCGGCCCGAGGCCGGGGTTGAACTTGCGGAACGGACGAAGCCCCGCAAAGAACGAGTTGGTCCACATCTGTTGGCGGTTGAGCACGCTGATGGTGTCGCCGATCACCTCGGGATCGGTGATGGCCTGCATGGCCCAGCAGGCGCGCACCCGGGCGAGCGACAACTGGCCCGGCGTGGCGTCGGGGTTACGACTCAGTTCCCGTGCCTCCGCGTGGGCGATGGTCTCCTCGATGGTGCGACCGTGGCTGACGTGGATGCGGTGTGCTCCCCCCTGGTGGGCGATGTCGAGGATCGCCTGGGGCACCCGGTAACGCTGCCGTGCCCCGAAGATGCCCGAGAGCTGGTCGACGTGGAATGAGGGGGGCTTGCCGAAGGCGTCGGCCACGATCGCCGCCACCTCCTGGTGGGACGGGTCGACCTTCTGCCGTCGGTACGCGCGTCCCTGGGAGCCGTGCAGTCGTCCGTCGAAGTGGTGCAGCGCGAGGTCGAGCAGCAGCAGGTCGAGCACCATCGAAGCGCGCAGGGCCAGTTCCTCGTCCGCGTGGTCGACCAGCATCGTCAGTGCCACCGCGTCGAGTTCGTAGTAGGTGCCCGACAGCCACTCCGAGAATCCCCACCGGAACCGGTCCTCGAGCCAGTCGAGCAGGTGCAGCCGCGCACTGTCGGCATGGGCGTTGCCGGTGCGTCCGTCGTTTGTGAAGACGCGGTTGCCGAGCAGTCGGCCGGCGAGGTACTCACAGGTGAACGACAGGGCCTGGTGGTTCTCGCTCCACGTGCACATGGAGTCGTCGCCCGGCTCGGTGAACGAGTACTTGAATCCCGCCAGCGTCGAATCGATCTCGCCACGCAACGCGTCGGGGAGCAGGTCGCCCGCCCCGAGCCGGAGCCGCAACACCACCAGCAGGCGGTGGTCCGCGAGATCGAGGCGCCGCTTCACCGGGCCCAGCAGGCGTCGGACCCAGGCATCGGACGAACCCGAGGCCAGCGCCTGCGCCGCGACACGATAAGGGTCGTCGACCATGTCACCCCCTCAGGTCGTTGCCCGGCACCGCCTGGTCTGCGGAACCGATTGCACCACGCTAGCCCCGTACGGCCCATCCGGCGGCCATCGGGTGCCCGTGTTCAGCAGGCCCCCTCGGCCACCCGGGACGACCACGGTCGCGGGCAGCGCCCGACAACTCGGCACCCCCGTCCGATGCCTGACCTCGAGCACCGGCCTAGGCTGGAGCGACCATGTCTTTCGTGTCATCCCCGCCCCACGCGCAGCGGGAGCAACCCCGCGCGGGTGACGTCGTGCTCGCGGCGGTGCTCACCGCCGCCCTTTGCGGCCCCTACCTGATGTTCGGGTTGCGCACGATCGTGGTGGGCTCGATGCACGTCATGCTGCCGCTGCTGACCACGGCCATGATGACCGTCGCGATGATCTGGCGGCGCAGCAACCCCACCCTCATGCTCGGTGTGGTCACCTTCGCGGGCGTCGTCCAGTTGTTGCTGCTGCGCTACCCCACCACCTCGGTGGTGGTGATCCCGTTGGCCGCCTACTCGTTCGCCCGCTGGACCGACGGCCGGCGCTCCCGACTCATCCTCCCGCTGGGGGCGGCCGCCTCGGTGCTCGGCCCGATCAGCTGGATGCCGGGTCTGGTCGGCTACGAGAACCCGATGGATGCCGGCTCGACCAGTCTGGTGAGCCTGGCCATCTTCTACGCGATCACGGTCATGGTCTGCGCCGGTCTGGTGATCACCCCCTACGCGATCGGACGCCGCATCCGTGAGTCGGTGGTCAGCCAGGAGCAGGCGCGGCAGGCCGAGGTGCAGCGCTACCAGGCCGCCATCAACCAGCGGGAGGCAGCCGGGCGCATGGCCGAGGCCCGCGCCAGGGCCCAGATCGCTCGTGAACTGCACGACATCGTGGCCCACTCGCTGTCGGTGATGATCGTCCAGGCCGAGGGCGGACGAGCCGTGGCCGCCAAGCGTCCCGAGAAGGCGGCGGAGGTGCTCGACACCATCGCGTCGACCGGACGGGACGCCCTCGGCGAGATGCGCCGCATCGTGGGGGTGCTGCGCGGAACCGACGACGACAACGCCGACTACGCCCCCAGCCCCGGTCTGGGCGACATCCCCGAGATGGTCGAGCGGGCGGGTGATCGGATCAGTCTGGCCGTGTCCGGCCCCGAGCCGGTGGTTCCCGAGACGTTGGGGCTGACCGTCTACCGGGTGGCCCAGGAAGCGGTCACCAATGTGCTCAAGCACGCCGGGCCCGAGGCCAGTGCCGAGGTCTCGTTGACCTACCTGCCCGAACTGATCGTGGTTCAGGTGGTCGACGACGGGCCGGGGCACACCTCGTCCGACGGCAAGGGTCACGGCCTGCGCGGCATGCACGAGCGGGTGGCATCGATGGGTGGAAGGCTGGTGGCTCGTCCACGCTCGCAGGGCGGGTTCATGGTGCGTGCCCTGTTCCCGATGCCCGGGCACCGTCTGCCCGACGAGCACCCCTTCCCGCCCCAGAGCGCGCCGCCACGTTTCAACCACCCTGCTCATTCGATCCACGACAACCCGACCCCTCCCCACCCCAGGAGCAACCCATGACCGCCGCCCCCATCCGTGTGCTGCTGGCCGACGACCAGGCGCTGGTGCGCAGCGGCTTTCGCATGCTGATCGAGTCAGAGGACGACATGGAGGTGGTCGGCGAGGCCAGCAACGGCCTCGAGGCGCTGCAACTGCTGCGCACCACCCCGGTCGACGTGGTGCTGATGGACATCCGCATGCCCCAACTCGACGGTGTCGAGGCCACCAAGCGGATTGCAGCCTCACCCCTGCCGACCAAGGTGCTGGTGCTGACCACCTTCGACCTGGACGAGTACGTGTTCTCGGCCCTCAAGGCCGGGGCGTCGGGCTTCCTGCTCAAGGACGCCCACCCGCACGACCTGCTGAACGCGATCCGCAACGTCGCTGCCGGCGACGCCGTGGTCGCACCCAGCGCCACCAAGCGGCTGCTGGAACAGGTGGTGCCCGGCCTGCCGAGCGCCCCAGGCCAGACCGACGAACGCCTCGGACTGCTCACCGATCGGGAGCGGGAGGTGCTCGTCGAGATCGCCAAGGGCGCGACCAACACCGAGATCGGGCAGCACCTCTACATGGCCGAGGGCACCGTCAAGACCCACATCGGACGACTGCTGAGCAAACTGCAGTGCCGTGACCGGGTGGGCCTGGTGCTGTTCGCCTTCGAGGTGGGGCTGGCCCACTGAGCCGGAGTGTCGGAGCCAGGGCGATGTCGATGCGCCACCCGCAACCGCGACCGGCCCGCGACACCGATTGCCCTGAGCGAGTGGTTGTCAGCGCCGCTGCGGTGTGATCGGCTGAGGGAAACGCAGCGAGAAGGAGTCACACCGTGGGTGAGTTCGCGATCATCGGGGCCGGCGACAGGTCATACCTGGGGCAGGTGATCTCCAAGGTCGACCCACGTTCGGTGGTCAGCGACGTGGTCGACCCGTTCGAGTCGGGCAAGCGGCGCGCCCGCGAGATGTTCGGCGACCAGGTGCGGGTGCACGACACCATCGCCGACCTGCTGGCCACCCGCCAGCACCTGGGCACCCCTCTCGACGGAGCACTGGTCACCTCCCCCGACGCGGTTCACTTCGAGCACGCGTCCGCCCTGCTCAAGGCCGGGGTCACCACCTACCTCGAGAAGCCGATGTCGATCCAGACCGAGGACGCCGACGCCCTGCTGCGACTGGCCGACGAGACCGGCACCCGGCTGTTCGTGGGTCACAACATGCGCTTCATGGGGGTGATCGGCATCCTCAAGAAGCTGATCGACGAGGGCCGGATCGGTGCGGTGCAGGCGATCTGGTGCCGTCACTTCGTCGGTTTCGGCGGCGACGCCTACTTCCGTGACTGGCACGCCGAGCAGCGGTACGGCAACACCCTGCTGCTGCAGAAGGGCGCCCACGACATCGACGTGATCCACTACCTGGCCGGCGGCTACACCCGCCGCGTGCAGGCCTTCGGGCGTCTGGCCGTCTTCGGCGACACCGTCGACCGCGAACCCTCGCACGGGCTCGACTGGGTCGACCGTCGTCCCATGACGAACTGGCCCCCGCGTGAACTGACCGGACTCAACGCCGACCTCGACATGGAAGACCTGGCGCAGGTCAACATGATGCTCGACAACGGGATCCTCGCCAGCTACCAGCAGTGCCACTTCACCCCCGACTACTGGCGCAACTACACCGTGATCGGTGACCTCGGACGCATCGAGAACTTCGGTGACGGCGAGGGCGGGGTCGTGAAGCTGTGGAACCGTCGGGTGAACATGGCCTACGAGGCCGATGAGGAGTTCCCGATCACGGGCGACTTCGGGGGGCACCTGGACGCCGACGAGAAGATCATCTCCGAGTTCCTCGACTACGCCTACGGACGCATCGACCACACCCGGGTGCCTTCGGCCGCGGCCCGCAATGCCGTCGCCACCGGCGTGTCGGCTGCCTGGTCGATGCGCCACGACGGTGTGCCGGTCGACGTGCAGCCGGCGAAGGGCTGACGCGCCCGAGATCGGTGTGCGCCGAGTGGCTCGGGTCGGGGCTCGGGATCGGGGCTGACCGGGTTGGTCCCGGGGGGTCGTAGGACCCCGGTCGTAGACCTGACTTGGCACGAGACCACCCCCGGTGGCTGTCGAGCTGCCACGGCCGCCACCTAGGCTGACGGGTGCCACCAGCCAGAGAGAGGCACACCCGTGACCCAGGAGCAGTCCCCCGCCCGCCGGGCGATGTCCCCCACCCTCAGCCCCGTCCCCACGACTGGTCCCAGCCCCGCCCCGGGCCTCGGCCCCGTGGCGGGCCAGCCGGGAGCCCGGTCGTCCCTCACCCCTTCGGTGGTGGCCGAGGCCCGCGACCTGGTGAAGGTCTACGGCACCGACAAGACCCAGGTGGTGGCCCTCGACCGGGTGTCGGTGAGCTTCCAGCGGGGGTCGTTCACCGCGATCATGGGTCCCTCCGGTTCGGGCAAGTCGACCCTGATGCACTGCTTGGCGGGGCTCGACCGCATCACCGCCGGGCAGGTCTTCCTGGCCGGTGAGGAACTCAACCGGCTGCCCGACTCCAAGCTGACCAATGTTCGCCGCGACCGGCTGGGCTTCGTCTTCCAGAGCTTCAACCTGCTGCCGACGCTGACGGCACGGCAGAACATCGTGCTCCCCCTCGACCTGGCCGGCCGCAAACCGGACGAGGCATGGGTGACCCAACTCGCGGAGTCGCTCGGCCTGACCGACCGCCTCACCCACCGTCCGTCCGAACTCTCCGGCGGGCAGCAGCAGCGGGTGGCGATCGCCCGGGCCATGGTCACTCGTCCCGACGTGATCTTCGCCGACGAACCGACCGGTGCCCTCGACTCGAAGACGGGCACGGCCCTGCTCAACTACCTGCGCCGCTCCGTCGACGACCTGGGGCAGTCAATCATCATGGTCACCCACGACCCGAAGGCGGCGGCCTACGCCGACCGGGTGCTGGTGCTGCTCGACGGGCACATCGTCGACGACCTGACCGACCCCGACGTCGACCAGGTCACCCACGCGCTGGCCACCCTGGAGCGCTGATGTTCCGCAACGCGCTGGCCGAGATCCGGCAGCACCCCGGCCGCATGGTGGCCACCCTGATCGCGATCGCGATCTCGGTGGCGTTCATGGCTGGCACCTCGATCTACCTGGCCACCGAGAAGAACGGTCTGGGCGGCCAACTGAACCGCCAGGTGACGGCCTCCGACGTGGTCATCAGCTATGTGCCGCCCCCCGAGGCGGAGGGAACCGACCCCGCTGCCCCTGCGAAGGCACTGGCGACCACGGTCGCGGGTGTCAAGGGCGTGAAGGCGGCCGAGCCGGTCAGTTCCACCGGAGGCACCCTCGACAACGGCGAGACGGTGGCCTACCTGCAACTGCTGGTGCTCACCGGCCCCGACTTCCGCTGGGCGAAGATCGACGAGGGACGATGGCCGCAGTCGGCCACCGAACTGGCCCTGCCCCACGACATCGCCAGGAAGCTCGGGCTCTCCGTCGGTGGCACGGTGACCTTCAACGGCCAGCAGAAGCTGACCCTGGTGGGCATCACCGACGACCCCAAGAGCCTGCTGATGCCGCTGGGCTACCTCGCGCCGGCCGCGGCCACCGCCCTGAACGCCTACCCGTCGATGGTCCTGGTGAAGACCGACCCGGGCTCCTCGGCCGATCAGGTCGCCGAACGTGTCAAGGCCGCCGTGCCGAGCGAGGTACGCGACCACGTCGTGACCAAGCAGGCCTACATGGATGACCAGTTGACCCAGCTCACCCAGGGCGTCGACGCGATTCGCACCTTCCTGATGGTGTTCGCGGGTATCGCGCTGGTCGTCGGCATGATCATCATCTCGAACACGTTCACCATCCTGATCACCCAACGACGACGTCAGATCGGCCTACTGCGGGCCGTCGGCGCCAGCACCGGCCAGGTGCGACGCCAGTTGCTGGCGGAGGCACTCGTCACCGGACTGGTGGGATCGGTCGTCGGTGTCGCCGCCGGCGCCGGGCTGGCGGCAGCCGGGGCGGCGTTCACGGGCTCCCTCTACTGGGGGCTGCGATTCCCGCCCGTCGAACTGCTGATCGAGGTGGGCGTCGGGGTGCTGATCACCGTGCTGGCCGCGCTGGTGCCGGTCTGGAAGACCTCGCGGGTCAAGCCCCTCGAGGCCCTGCAGCCGGTGCTCACCGCCGACGCGGTGAAGAAGGTGTCGATCGTGCGGGCCGTCATCTGTGGCGTGCTGTTGCTGATCGGGATCGGCTTCATGGCGCTCTCCCTCAGCCAGGGCGTCAACACCGACACCAACACGACCCAGGCGATCACGACCGTCGCCTATGCCGTGGCTGCCGCCGCCTTCATCGCGGTCGCGGTGCTCGCGGCCGCCCCGCTGTACGTCTCGTGGCTGATCCGGGGGCTGGGCAAGCTGACGGGCCTCACCGGCCCGACTGCGCGGATGGCCACCATGAACGCCTCCCGCAACCCGAACCGGGCCGCGGCCACGGCCGTCGCGCTGATGCTGGCGATGGGACTGATCGTCACCCTGCAGGTCGCCACGGCCAGCGTCCGGACGACCGCCATCAACCAGATCGACCAGCGCTACCCGGTCGACCTGCAGGTCAGCGCCACCTCACCCGAGGGTCTGAGCACCGAGGTGCAGGACAAGCTGGGTGCCCTCCCGGGGGTGAGCCACGCCGCCGTCCTGAAGGGGGGGCCCATCGCCACCCAGAACGGCAACATGTTCATGGTGGTGGGGGCCAACTCCGACGCCGGCCAGGTGGCCAGCACGCTGCCCGCGAGCATCCCGGCGGGCACCGCGCTGGTCGACAACAGCACCCTCGCCCAGGTGAAGGACGAGTTCGGTGGTGACACCGGTACCTTCACCGTCGGCGGTCGGACGGTCACGCTCACGGTGCAGAAGAACAACGCGGCGGGCCCGATGATGCTGGTCGTCAGCGAATCGACGCTGACCCAGCTGATGCCCAACGCCAAGCCGATGACCACGTGGATCAAGCTGGTCGACCGCGACAACTTCGCCCGCACCATGCTGCAACTGCAGACGCTGCCGCAGTCCGAGGGCCAGTACCTGTCATTGAGCGGTGGGGCCATGGAGGCCTACGTGATCAACCGCGTGCTGAACGTGCTGCTGACGATCGCCACCGCGCTGTTGGGGGTGGCGGTGCTGATCGCCCTGGTGGGCGTGGCCAACACGTTGGGACTCTCGGTGATCGAACGCACCCGCGAGTCGGCCCTCCTGCGGGCGCTGGGCATGCACAAGGCCAAGCTGCGACTGATGCTGTGGCTCGAGGCGGTGGCGCTGGCGCTGGTCGGTGTCGTGGTGGGCATCGTGGCGGGCAGCTTCTTCGCGTGGCTCGGGGTGGGCTCGATCTTCCGCGCCGCGGGTGTCGACGCCGGCCGGCTCGACTTCGCGATCGACCCGTGGCAGACGCTCGCCCTGATCGCCATCGCCGTGGTGGCTGCCTCGTTGGCATCGATCCTTCCGGGACGACGTGCCGCGAACGCTGCTCCCACGCAGGCGCTGGCGGCCGACTGATCGGAGTCGACTCCCATCAGGAACAGCAGGCAGGCGGTGGTCAGGGCTCAGGCCTTGGCCACCGTCGCCGCGATGGCGGCGGCCGCGTCCGAGAGCGTGCCGGGCAGGGTGATGGCCTCGTCCACGCCGGCGGCGGCTCGTCCACCGACGAAGACGTGCCGCAGTCCGGCTGCGTGACACGCGCGCACCGCCTGCTGGCCCGAGTCGACGTCGGCGACGGTCGCGACGCCCACCACCGCGGCGGCAGGACGATAGCGGTGGGCCACCACCTGCCAACTCTGCGCGGGCACGTCGGCCCCGAGGTAGATGACGTTGACGTCGAGGCGGCGCAGGCACAGGGCGAGCGCCAGGGCGGGCAGTTCGTGGCGCGCCTTCGCGGGGAGCCCCACCGCCACCCTGGGGCCCGAGGCGCGGGCGGCAGCGTAGAAGGCGGCCAGCCGATGCATCACGGCCGCGCTGATCAGGTGCTCGGTGGCCACGTCGAGGTCACCGGCAGACCAGGCCTCCCCCACCCGGCGCAGTGAGGGCATCAGCCACTGGTCGATGACCGTCTCGACCTTGCCCTGGGCGAACTGCTGGTCGATGAGTGCCTCGAGGGTCTGGGGGTCGCGGGGTGAGCGCAGCAGCGCCTCGTGGTCGAGCAGCCCAGAAGGCGGGATGGTGCCGCTGGTCGTGTCGAGCAACTGGGCCGCCTTGCGGGGAGGGATACCGGCCTCGACCAGGTCGCGCATGCGACGCAGGCGCGCGACCTGTTCGTCGTCATAGCGACGAATGCCGCTGTCGTGGCGGTGCGGTTCCACCACGCGGTAGCGGGTCTCCCAGGCCCGCAGGGTGGCGATCGGCAGGCCGGTCACCCGAGCCACGTCGCCGATGGAGTGTGGTGCGTCCATGGTGGTCCTTCCGCCGGCTGAGCCCCGGCCCACCCCGAAGCCTAGGGTCACCAGCACCAAAAGCTAGACAAAACGTCCGCTTGTCTAGATTTGTTGTCGAGGTCTGCGCAACATGGACGACACGGGGAAGCGGTCGAGGAGGACCAGACCCCTCGCCAGATCGATCCACCCACACCGACCCACCCAGAAGATTTCCAAGGAGACTCCCATGCACACCATTCGACGAGTCGCGGCGGCCCTCAGCGCCACCCTGCTCGCCATCCTGGGGATGGCACTCACCTCACCGGCGGCCCACTCCTCACCCCAGACCTCGCAGGTCAGCGTGCTGCACGCCGTGCCGGGTGCCACCGTCGACGTGTGGGCCAACGGCAAGCCGTTGCTCACCAACTTCAAGCCCGGCACCCTGACCGAGCCGCAGGCGCTGCCCGCCGGCAGCTACGACATCAAGATCGTCAAGGCCGGCGATCCCGCCACCGCCGCAGCGGTGATCGAGGCCAAGGGCCTGCAGGTTCCCGCCGGAGCCAACCTCACCCTCGTCGCCCACCTCGACGCCATGGGCAAGCCGGTGCTCACCGCCTTCGCGAACGACACCAGCGCCTCGTCGAAGGGTGCCCGGCTGACGGTGCGTCACGTCGCAGCCGCCCCGGCCGTCGACGTTCGTGCAGGCGGCAAGGTCGTCGTCCCCGGACTGGTCAACCCGAAGCAGGCCGCCCTCGACCTCGCTCCCGGCACCGTCTCGGCCGATGTCGTGCTCGCCGGAACCGACACCGTGGCCATCGGCCCGGCCGACGTGAAGCTGAGCCAGGGCCACAACACCATCGTGTACGCGTGGGGTTCGGCCGAAGGCAAGAACCTGGCGCTGGCCGTGCAGCAGGTGACGTTGATGGGCGGCGGACTTCCCCACACCGGTGTGGCGGACGAGCCCACCAGCAACGTGCTGCCGATCGTCGCCTCGGCCGTGATGGTCGCGTTCGTCGGAGCACTCGCCCTGCGTCGCACCCGTTCGGCCGTCCGCAACTGACAGGTCGCCCCCCGGCGAGGCCGTGGCTGAGAATAACTCAGTCACGGCTTCGCCGCGTGAAAGCCCTGACCGTGAGGGAAATGGCTTGTCGCAGACGCAGAACCGGTGAAGTCGTGGCGGGCAACACTGCCGCAATCCTTGACGCAAGCTGAGACCACATGCATCATTGTCACAAGCTTGAAGTGAGACACGGTGCAGTGGCTCCTTGACAGGCTGCACAGACGCCCGGGGGGCTGTTGGGGGTGACCAGCAGTCCCCCGGTGCACGTCCTGGGACGAGTTGGTCCACCAGTGAAGAGGCCCAGGTGGGGAGCCTCAGTTGGCGAGCCGCCAGGCCAGGAAGTCGGCGAGGTCGCCGGCGTCACCGTCTCGTCCGCCTCGATTGACCACCAGCACAGGCTGGGTGGGCTCCAGGTTCACCCCACGCAGTCGCTCGAGCATCGACCCGGGCACGGTGAGCTGGTAGAACTCCCCGCCGTCGCCGATGGCCAGCGACTTGTTGGCGCGGATGTACCAACCCTTGCGGTCGGTCTTCACCACCTGCCCGGTCATCAGCCGGGCCTTCAACGGTTCGGGAGCGATGCCTCGTTCGACGCAGGTGGCCACGAAGTCGTCGATCAACTTCTGGGCGGCCACCGCCTCGCTGCGGGCCTGGCCCTGGCTGAGTTCGAAGCGGAGCTTCGCATCCTCCCGGCGCTGGTTCATGCCCCGAGCCTACCGGCGTGGGCCGAGCCTCCCCCGGGAAACCCCTGCACCTTCCGCTGAGCTCACGCGCGGGGGCGGGTGGGGTCTGGAGCGCGGCTAGGCTGGCGCCAGATCGACCCCTGCCCACCCTTCACACCCGAGGAAGCCCGTGCACTTCTGGCGCAGCATCCAGCGCATGGCGCGGCACCCCAAGTTCAAGCGGTTGCTGGCGGTGCGCATCGCCACCCAGGCCTCCGACGGAACCCTGCAGGTGGGCATGGCCAGCTACGTGCTCTTCAGCCCCCAGTCGCAACCCAACGCGGTCGCGATCGCCGCGGTGTTGGCCATCACCCTGCTGCCCTTCTCGTTCCTGGGTCCCTTCGCCTCGGTGGTGCTCGACCGCTGGTCGCGCCAGCGGGTGGTGGTCTGGACCGACGCCCTGCGCGCCACCATCGCCCTGAGCCTGGCCGCGCTGGTGTTCACCGGAGATCGATCGTTCCGCATTCAGGCGGTGATGTTCGGGCTGCTGTTGGTGGCGATGAGCGCCAACCGCTTCCTGCTGGCCGGGTTGACCGCCGGCCTGCCCTACACGGTGAACAAGTCGGAGTACCTGACCGCCAGTTCGATCATGCCCACCATCGGCCCCACTGGGGTGCTGATCGGTGGCGCCATCGCCGGCGGGCTTCGGGTCGCCCTGGCCCCCCGCTACATGCAGACCCACCAGGCTGACGCCATCGTCTTCGTCGTGGCCGCGCTGATGTTCTGCACCTCGGTGGCCTTGGCCTTCGGCTTCGGCAAGCACGAACTCGGACCCGAACCGGGGCAGTCCCGCCCGAGCGTCAAACGGGTGCTGCCCGACCTGCGCGAAGCCCTCTCGGTGATCCGCCACCAGGCCCCCATCGGCATCGGGCTGACCACGATCTTCGTCGCCCGCATGTGCTTCGGACTGATCTCGGTCGGCGTGATCCTCGGGTATCGCAACTACTTCCACACGGTGAAGCAGGTCAACGCCGCCATGGCAGACATCGGGCTGTGGGGTGCGTTCACCGGCGTCGGCTTCGTGCTCTCGGCCGTCCTGGTACCCCCGCTGGCCCACCGGTTCGGGCTGCGCACCACCTTGATGATGCTGCTGCTCGGCAGCGCCGTGATGCAGGCCATTCCGGGATCCATCTTCCACCGGACGACACTGCTGATCGCCGCCTTCGGCATCGGGTTGTTCGCGCAGTCGATCAAGATCGTGGTCGACACCGTCTGCCAGATCCATGTGGACGACAACTACAAGGGCCGCGTCTTCGTCATCTACGACATGCTCTTCAACGCCGCGATCGTGGCGGCCGCAGCATTGGCGATCTTCGTGTTGCCCGCCGACGGGTTCAGCCACCTGGTGTTCATCGGCACCGGCGTCGCGTACCTGCTGCTCGCGGTGTGGTTCTGGTGGCAGACCGGACGAACCGGTGGCCGCGAGGCCTTTGACGTCGGCCAGCACGGATCGGGCAGCCTGGTTGGGGAACAGCAGCCGGTCGAGGACGAGGTTGCGCCCGTCGTGACCGTGGCGGAGGAGCCCAGGGCCGAGCCGGCCTGACGCCGGATCCGCCGCCCTCCCCCACCACCCACAAACTCTCACCTTTGGGACAGACTGCCCGGTTGTAGCGGTGGCGGAGTCAGGGGGTTAGTGGAGAGTCTGCGAGGGAACGGCTCAGGCCTTCCGGGCCCGGATCCGCCCCTCCATGACCTCCTGGATCAGCATCACGGTGTCGACTCGCAGGTCGTAACCGCGGGTCCGGGCCAGACGGGTCACCAACATCACGAGCCGCTCCGCCTCACCGCGGTTCCCCAACCGGTGTTCCACGCGGATCATCATGCTCAACAGCAACTCATCGGTCGGTGCGCACGCCAGCCCTCGCTTGAGCGCCCACCGGGCCGCATCGAGGTCGTCACTGTCGAAGCTGCGTTGCGCCAGCACCAACGCGATGTCGCGCAGGGTGGCGATCATGTCGCGTCGCCACTGCTCGGCCCAGTGCCACAACCCGGGAGCGGCGTCGGCCAAGGGCTCACCCCTCACCAGTTGCAGTGCCTGAACCAACGCCTGGCTGGGGGTGCGGTTCACCCCGGCCTGGATCAGGAGTTGCAGTTCGTCCCAATCGGACGAGACGGCGGGATGGAGCTGGATGCGCCCCGTGTAGGCCTCGGGCAGAAACTGTTGACCACGTTCATCGGCGCCCAGCCAGACGCGGAGACGGCTCATGTTTGACCTTCTGGTTGCTTCGGCCACCATCAGCGACTGGGCCATCTTCTGGCTGGACTGGCCCGGGTTCTCGAGAAGCCACCCGCAGTACTCCTCGCAGGCTTTCACCGCGCGAGACGGTCGGGTGCCACGCGTCCCGACCAGCTGGATGGGGCCGAGCAGCAGCAACGTCGGTCTGTCGCGATGTGCGTCGACGGCGGTCATGCTGGCCTCCTCCAGGATGTCGGGCGGGTTGTGAATGGTGCTCACGCCCGGCGGCGGATCATCGGCCCACCACGGCGCCCGCGTCGTCTCCGTGCTCGTGGCGCTGGCGTGCAGGTCGATCAGGGCCCGGCGCGCCGGGGCGCCGACCAGACAGGGGACGAACGGTGCACCCTCACCCACGCGCGCAGTCGCTTCGTCGTCGACCCGAATGACGCATCCGTGTCGCGTCCACGGGGTCCGTCCGGGGTTGTCGATCACGACGGCGGCCATCCCGGGAGCGTCCTCGAACACCTCGATGAGCAGGTCGCGTTCGTCGGCCTCCAGCAGGTCGGCGAAGACGACGACCTCGGCCAGGTCCGCATCCAGTTCGTCGGCCGCGACGCGTCGGTGGTGGGCGCGTTCGGCCGCCGCACGGAGTTCCACGGCAGCTTCGGGGGCGTACCGGAGCATGGGGCTGTCGAGCGCGGTGGTCCACGCCAGACCTCGTCCGACCACGACCACCTCGGTGGTGGCACTCCACTCGGCTGACGCCAGACACGTGCACACGGCGCCCAGCAGGTCACGAGTGAGTGCTTCCGGTCCGCGGACGACCGCGACGCCGGTCAGGTCGAGGGTGACGGGCTGTTGTTCGTCGAGGGTTTCGCCGACGATGACGGTGGTCCCCGTGATGCCGCTGGGCTCTGTGGCCTCGTCGGCCTGGGCGGCCCACACTGCCTCGAGACGACGGCTTGACTCCCCCGCGGGCACCGGGCGTCGTCCCAGATCACGTTGGTCACTCTGGATGCGGTGCCGCACCGCGAGTCCAGCGCTCACCGCCGCCGCCAAGGCAGCAGTGAGGCCACCGGCGAGCAGGCGGAGAGGCTCGCGGGTGAACAAGGGGGCATCGTCGGTTTCGGACTGCGGACGAGCCGAGGGCGGCCCGACCTGGGTTGGCGGCGGCGCGGGCGACGTTGCTGGGGCCGCCGTGTTCCCCGATGGTGGCTGACCGGCGCCGGTCGCGTCAGGGGAAGCCATGGTGGTGGGGGTCGACGTCGCGGATGGGTGCGCAGGCGTACCTGTCGGCTCAGCTTGCCGCGGGTCCTGCTCGGAGTCCTCCGGAATCGGGGCGGGGCTCGGTGGGTCCTTTTCTTCGGTGTGTGGGAGGACGATCGTCCAGCCGACCTCGATCTCATCCGGGTCGATGATCAGGGTGCGGTTAAGGTCTGCGATCTCGGGCCAGCGTTCGGGATCACCGAGGTGCTCCTCGGCGATGGTCCAGAGGCTGTCACCAGCCCGGACGACGACCCGGTCCGGTGCCGACTGGGGAGGGGCTCCCGGACCAGTCACCGCCTGAGCCTGAGGATCGCCCGGGAGCACCAGTCGCATCCCGGGAAGGATCGGGGAATCGAGGGTGAGTCCGTTCGCTTCGGCGATCTGCTGCCAGCGTTGGCCGTCCCCGTAGCGATGCTCGGCGATCGTCCACAACTCCTCGCCGTCGGCGACCACGTGAACGCTTCGCGAACTGCTCAAGGAAGGTTCGGCGTCACTGCTCCGGATCGAACCGGGGGCCGCCGCAACGTCCGATTCAGCCACGGAGCTGGGGACGGCGATCGACGGTGGTGTCATCGGCTCGTGCTCGCCGAAGCGCTCCATCGACGCCACCCCTGGGAGTCCTGCCACGACGGCCGCCAGCAGCCCAGCGACGATCGGCTGCACCCAGCCCGTCAGGGGCACTCGCCAGCGCACTCGATCCCCGGACAGTGTGGCGACCACCTCTGCCACGGTGCTGACCATCAGCAACACCCAACACGCCCATCCCACGAGCGTGACCACGGCAATCACCGTTCCCGCGGTGGCCGCACCCGACCAGAGCGTGCCCCAGCGGGAGGGCGCCAGTGCCCCGAGGTCACCCCACGCGAACAGGGCCGCGGGCACTCCGACGAGGAGGGCGGTGAGGGCAACCAAGGCGCCCAGGGCGCGCAGCAGCCTCATGGTCGTCGCTCCCGGAACCGGTCGAGGCTGGAGTGGGCGCTGGCGGTGGCTTCGAAGGAGCCCGGCAACCCGGGAACCAGGAGGTCGTCCAACCGAACTCGACAGCTGATCCTGACGGTGACCTCCGCGGGAGTGCCCCCTCGACGCCCGAACTGGCTGGTGTCGACGAGGACGACGGGGTCGTCGCAGGACGAAGCCAGCTGCGACTCCGCCACCCGCTCGGAAGCCGAGCGCGCTGATGCACCTGCAGGCTGCAGGCTTGCGGCCCGAGCAGAAGCGGCAGCGGCGTGGCGCACCTCGGCACGAACCGACCAGATCCGCCACCCGGCCACCATCGCCATCAGGACCAGCACGAACACCGGCACCAGCAACACCGTCTCGACGGTCAGCGACATCCCACGATCGCGAGCCAGTCGCGAGCGCCCGTTCATGGACGCTCCAAGGGCATCACCGCGCGGGCCTCAACCCTGCCCAGGCCGATGTCGAAGAACAGGGGCGCGTTGCCGCTGATCACCACCGTGACGCTCTCATTCGAGCGGGTGATGGTCGTCGAGGAGTCGCGCAGACCCACTGGCGCCAGAATGCGGTCGGCGACGGCTCGTCCGTCCCCTGCTTGTGCTCCCAGCAGCGACTCCGTCTCCGCGGCAGCCATCGCGGCGTGATGCGCGGTGTTGCGCGCGTTGAGGAGGACCCCTGTCTGGATCAGTCCCAGTACGACGAGAAGCACCAGGGGCGCGAGCAGGGCCCACT
Organism: Aestuariimicrobium sp. T2.26MG-19.2B; assembly: GCF_950101875.1. NCBI lineage: Bacteria > Bacillati > Actinomycetota > Actinomycetes > Propionibacteriales > Propionibacteriaceae > Aestuariimicrobium > Aestuariimicrobium sp. T2.26MG-19.2B. Next base: position 1,115,007 of record NZ_CATNLW010000001.1, read on the forward strand.
GCACGGACTCGGACAGCCCGCGGTGGTCACGCTCGGGAAACAGGTGAGGCATCAGCGGCGGTGAGGTGGTCAGGACGGGATCACTGGGGCAACTTGTTGCGCACGTAGACCGTGATCACCGCCACCACGATGCCCGCGACTGCTACGGCGCCGGCCAGCAGAATGGCGTTCTCGGTCGACTGCGAGAGACCACGTTCGTCGGGCCGGCGGCCCGGGCCAGACGGGCGCTCATGCACCGCCGGGTGGCGGGTGGACATCGCCTGGGTGCCAGTCGTCAGGACCTGTCCCATCAGTCCGATGGTCCAGAACAGGGCGGTGGTGAGTGTCATGGCGCATTCCTCTCGGGTGGTGCTGCGCATCCAGTCGAACACGCGGCGGGGGCGGACAGGCAGTTATCCACAGGCGAAGGTGTTGTCCGGGTGTTGTCCGACGTCACGACGCCACCAACCTCATCAGGGGTGGGACCAGGAAGATCAGCCCGAACACCATCGCCGGGATCACCATCCAGATGGTCAACGACTCCGAGACTTCCTGGGCGTGGACCTTGTCGTTGAGCAACTGGGCGTCGCGAAGCTCCTCTGCCCTGGCGCGCAGTACTCCACTGAGGGCTGCACCCTGCTCGTCGAGCCGGATCACGTCTGCGAGGTCGGCGAGTTGTTGCAGGTCCAGGTCGCGCCCCACCTGGGCGAGTGCCTGCCACGCTGGCCGCTGCTCGAGGCGGGCACGCTCGAGGGCGGCCTGCAGGGCCCTGAACAGGGGTGTCTGCGAAACCGATGCCGCTCGCTGCAGCGCCTGGCTGGACGACTGGTTGGCCAGCCGCTCCAAGGTGACGAGGTCGACGAAGGTGCAGATGGCCTCCGAGGCGTCCGACGAGGTCTGGGCTGCTTGGGAACGGAGGCGAACATCGGGGACGAACCAGCCGATCGCTGCGCCTGCGAGGGCGACCCAGAACGGCGTCCACCCCACTCCGAGCCTCAGGCCCAGGGCCACCGTCCCGAACACCACGGGGCCGAGGAAGCCGATCGCCGAGAGTGCCGCCTTCTCGGCCGCATAGTCACTCAGACTTCTGTTCTTGAGGGTGAGCAGTCGCCGGGTGGGTTCGGACACCGGTACCCGCAGTCGGGTGAGGACCCAGTGGCCCAGCCGGTCGCCGCGATCCACACCACTGCTGACCGGGGGAACCCAGGGGCGCGAGGTCGGGGCCCCGTCCAAGACGGCCAGGGCGTCCCCCAGCCGAACGGGCCTCCTCAGCAACCCGATCAGCGCCAAGCAGAGTCCGAGGGCGACCAAAGCACCCGAGGCCACCACGACCAGCCACGGCAACTGCCCCCAGCCGCTCATCGCTGCCCCTCCCGCATGAGGATGCGCTCGCGGCGCGGAGGCATCGTCCTCTGTCGAAGCATGACCAGCGAACCGACGTAGGCGAGCAACAACAAGGCGAGGACGGCTTGGCCGAGGGGGGTCGAATAGGGTTCGAAGAAGCTCCCACCGAAGACGAGGGCTGCTCCCATCACGGCCATGGTGATGAGGGTCACCTGCCTGACCACCACCCTGGGTTTGGCACGCTCGGCCTCGATCTCACGAAGCGCTCGAAGGCGTGCCTGCATCGAGTCGGCGAGCGAGTTCAGGGTCGCGGTGGCGCCCGTGCCACCACGTTCCGAGGCCAGCGCGAGAGCAGCCAGGCAGGCATCGGCATGGGGCGAGTCGAGGTCGTCGGCCATGGCCCTCAGGGCATCAGACGCGCTCCAGCGAGCGTCCATCCGCAGCACTGCGACAGCAACCTGCTCAGCGATGGTCGCGGGAACCTGACGACGAGTGGCACGCACAGCATCGGCGATCGACTTCCCCGTCGGCATGGACGAGGCCAGCCCCCGGATCCAGCGGTCAAGAGCGACCAGCAGCTCGAGTTCACGGTTGGGTGGTGCAGTCAGGAGCCACGGGATGCCAACCGCAGCGAAGGGTCCGACCACGATCATCAGCGGCCACGTGGTGACCATGGCCGCCACGAGTCCAGCCAACAACCCCAGACCGGAGGCGATCCAGGTTCGTCGCGACACTCCCTTCAGCCAGTGTCGGGCTCGGCTCAGAGGAGCGTCGGCAGCAGCCCGCACCGAGGGCGGATGGACCTTGAGCAGGCCCATCACCACCATGGTCAGGCCCCCAGCGAACAGGCCACCCGACAGCACGACTGCCAGGGCGTTCACCTGCCCGACCCATCGCGGCGTGGGGACCAATCAGTGTCGAACGGGCTCAGGCGTTCGACCAGTTCCGGTTCGGGGTGGAAGATCTCGGGCTGACCGGGTTCTGCGGCCCGGTAGACGAGATGGGTCACCGGACGATCGCCCTCGATGGCGCCGGTCAGCGACCGGATCTCGCTGATGTGGCGTCGTCGCACGCCCCCTCGCCACGTGTCATCGACCAGACTGACGTGGATGACCAGCCCGATGTTGTGCGCGATCTGGCGATAGGCCTCGGGGATCGTCACCGTGCCGCCCTAGGCCACCCTGCTCGCCAACCTGTCCAGGGTGGACGCCGCGGAGTGCGCGTGGGTCGTCGACAAGGTGCCGGCACCGGACATCATCGCCTCGAACATGGCGCCGGCCTCGCTGCCACGCACCTCGCCGACCACGAGGCGGGACTTCTGCCGGAGCGCCTCCGGGATCAGGTCGGCGACCGACCAGGAACCCACTGCCCGTCCGTCCTGGGTCTCGCCGAGGCCGACCCGAGCCTGCAGCGCCAGCATGTTGCGGCGACGAGGTTGCAGGTGGGTGAGCAGTTCGTAGTCGGTCTCGATCGTCCCGAAACGTTCCGTCTGCGGGATGGCGTCGATGAGGGCGCGCAACAAGGTGGTCTTGCCTGCCCCCTGATCGCCCGAGACCACCATCGACAACCGGCCGCGCACGGCTGCACGAAGCAGGCGAGCGACGTGCTCGGGCATCATGCCGCCGTCTGCGAGTTCGGCCAAGGTCACGTCTGTGAGGATGTGTTGCCGGATGATCACCGACGGACGATGACTCAGCCCGAAGCCGATGGCGTGCAGTCGAAACCTCTCGCCCACCGCGATCGTCATCATGGGGTGCGCGTCGTCGAACGGACGAGGGGGTGAGGCCAGCTCGCCCAGGAACCTGATGGCGTCGACCAGTTCTTCGTCGGAGTCGGCCACCGGCTCCAGTTGTTCCCGGTGCCCGTCACCGAACTGAGCCATCACCGAGTCGTACCCGTGGATCTCGATGTTCTCGGCCTCCGCGATCTCGAAGACGGGCTGGAGTCGTCCGTACCCGTAGATCGCATCGTGCACCGCCTGGACGTGGGCCTGCTCCCGGTCGGCGTCCCACAGTTCGCGTCCCTGCGCCGCCAACTCCTCGGCCCTGCGGTGCACGACCTGCCGGATCACCGATCGTCCTCGTGCCCTGCGATCCTCCTCGGACAATCTCTGGGACGACTCGCGGTCGGACTCGAGCAGGCGCGTGATCTCGTCCGAGGCTCGGCGGCGCAGTTCCACGGTCTCGGCCCACGCCACCTTTCCCCGGACGGGCGTCGGAGCCGCCCGACCAGCCGTGACGCCTGACACACCGAGGTGGGTTGCCGGTGGCGCCCCGACCCCTGGTCCGGTCACCACAGTCGTCGGTGGACGGGATGCCGATGGCGACTGCAATCGTCGCAACGCCTGGTCAAGGGCCAGACGCGTCGGTTCGCTGAGGTCGGGGCTCACCGGGCCACCCCACCGCCGAGGTCAGCGGGGTCCGCGGGCAGACCCCAACCCGTGCCCGCCGGGCGCGGTTCACCATCGCCCAGCACCCGAGATCGACGTCCCACCCGCTGCGCGAGCCGCTGGGAGACCGCGATCCCAGCCCGCAGCAGTGCCGATCTGTCGAACTTTCGGGCCGTGCCGTCGCCATCGCTGAGGAAGCCAGCAGCCGCCGCGTCATGCGGCAGCGATCCGAGCACGGGCACCCCGAACTGGTGGGCCACCTCGGATTCGCCGTAGGGCTGGCCCGGTCCGATGATCAGCAGTCCGAATTCAGCCTGCGCAGCAGTCTCGCCCACCGGCTCCATGACCGAAGGAAGGCTCAGCCGAGTGGCGGCCAGCGCCCGCAGGCTCGTCCGAGTGGCAATCATCACCAAATCCGCGTGGCGCACGAGGCCCGTCGGCAGCCCGGAGCCAATCCGACCCGCATCGACGACCACGTCGACACCGGCGGACTCCAGGTCGGCCAGGGTCGCCGCGAAGTCCTCCCACGCTGGGGCGAACAGGTCGGAAGCCCCGGGGTGGGTGAACCCGGGAAGGAAGCGGCGGCTCGGTTGGTCCCCGTCGGTGAGGCGCACCGATTGCTCCCAGACGGCACGGGTGAGGCTGACGCGGGAGCGGCGCTCCTGGGCCAGCGCGATCAGCCCGGGCGAGGACGAACTGCGGTCTCGGAGGTAGCCGGACTCGATGGCCTGACTCGGGATTCGGTCGGCGTCGACCAGCACGACGTCGCGCGGCCAGGTGAGCGCCAGCAACAAGCTGGACGTGGTCACGCCCGGCGATCCCGTTGCCGAGGCGAGCAAGACGAGGGCCATCAGCGCTCCTGCCTCACCACGACCAGGGCGTCACCGGCTGCGAGCTGGGCCACCCTGACCGCCTGTTCGTCCGCCACCGCCACGTCGACCACCCACGTGGCACCGTCGGGAAGGACTGTCGGCTGTGAGACGACCGTCGCTGGGATGCCCTCATTCGGCATCGGCCCCGCCGACCCACCGTCATCCTTGGTGGGCACCGGTACCAGCAGCACCGTGGTTCCGGCTGGCAGCGGAGAGGCGGGCAGTCGTCCGGCGCCCAGCTTGAGGCCCAGCTGGCTCATCCCCTCCTCGGCGACAGGTGTGCCGATCGAGGTGGACCCCACCAGCACCCCGGCTGGCAGGTCGACCAGCGCGTGCCGACCCACGAGTTCGCTGATGCGATCGGCGGAGAACGACTCGACCCCCGGCGGGACACCGACCTCGGCCACCCCGAGGTCTCCCCGCTCCACGACCTCACCACGGGCGACGTCGGCGACCATCACCACCACGGGCTGCGCATGTGTCGTCTGGGTGAACGCCACCGCTGCTCCCAGGGCGCCCAGACAGGCCACCAACACCCCGATCACGATCAGTCGGGGGCTCCGGCGCGGCCGTAACACCGCACCCGGCTGCCCGACGGCCGCCGGGGAGGGCGTGAACGGGTCTTCCGTCCGCTGTGACGGTGATGTGGGTCTGGCTCGGCTCTGCCCCATGACCGGAAAGCTACGAATCGATGGGGTCAAGAATCCGGCGAGAAGGCGAACCTGTGGACAACTGCCGCGACCTCCACGAGTTGTCCACAGATTCCGTCGTCCGGAGAAGTTCGGTGAGAAAAGTCACGAACCGTCCCATCCGATCCGCCGAGGGCTCCGAATCCCCATCAGACCGTCGCGGGAGAGCCGCGGCACCGATGGAGGGACACACCATGTCAGTTCTCAAGTCAAAGAAGACCACCACCCTCGCCGCCGGCCTCGCCGTGGGTGCGGCGTTCGCCGTCCCGCTGGCCGCCGGCCTCTCCACCCCGGCCTACGCCCACCCCGGCCACTCCCACGAGGCCGTCACGATTCGCCTCGACCCGCTGAAGGGCAGCAACGCCAGCGGCACCGCGGTCCTCACCCCCACCGCCGACGGCGGGCTCAAGGTGCAGATCAACGACCACGGCATGACCCCGGGCATGCCTCACGCCCAGCACATCCACGGTGACCTGTCGGGCAAGCACTTCACCTGCCCCGGCCCGGACGCCGACACCAACAACAACGGCTACATCAGCGTCGAGGAGGGTCTGCCCATGTACGGCGGCATCCACATCTCGCTGACCACCAAGGGCGACACCTCGCCCAAGAGCGGCCTCGCGGTCGACCGCATGCCGGTGGCCGACGCCCAGGGCAACCTGCGCTACACCCGCACGCTGACCGCAGCCGAACTGCCCGCCGGCACGCTCGAGCACCTGTCGATGCTGCACATCGTGCAGCACGGAGTCGACGCCAACGGCAACGACAAGTACGACATGGACGGGCTCGGCGAGTCGTCCTTCGCGAAGTCGCTGGGTGTATCCGGGATCCCCGAGGAGGCCACGGACGGTGCCACCTGCGGGATGCCCGTCCCCACGGGTGTGAACACCGGCGGTGAGGCTGGGGTCGGCGTCGAGCACCAGGGCCTGCTGGCCTTCGGTGGACTGCTGCTGGCCGGCGCCGGCACCACCGTCGCCCTCGGACGCCGCGCCTCGCGTTCCGCCAACCGCCAGTCCTGAGCCGGTGCCTCCGGGCCCCCGCTCCGCGCTGGAACACCACCCGAGCAGCACCCCAGAACGTCCGTCCTGAAAGGTCCAGAGCCATGACCCCACCCCGTCGTCGTCTCCTCGTCGGAACCCCCGCACGCTGGGCGGCGGCGGTGGCGGTCATGGCTCTGGCCGGGGTCACCGCAGTCGCGGTCGCCCTGACCGGTCAGGAGCCGGGGCCCCCGGCTCCGGTGGCCGCCGAGGGGCCGGTCGTCACTGCGTCGGCTCCCCCGACGTCGATGGGTCCGACCAGCTCAGGCCCAAGTTCTGGGGCGACCACCTTGCGTTCCGGCTCCACCACCGGGAGCAGTGCGCCCACGGTGGGGCCGTCCTCGTCTCCCCAGACTGCCCGGCTCACGGAGTCGATCCCCCAACGCCTCACCATCGGCAGCATCGGCGTCTCGTCGTCGCTGGTGTCACTGGGGCTCGACGGGGGCGCCATGCAGACCCCCGACAACCCCGACCTGGCGGGCTGGTTCACCGGGGCACACACCCCCGGGGGACCGGGCACGGCGGTGGTGGCGGGGCACGTGACCTGGAACCGTCGTCCGACCGTCTTCTACCGGCTGGGCGAGGTCAAGGTCGGCACGCAGGTGTCGGTCAGCCGCGCCGACGGCACCACCGCCACCTTCACCGTGCGCAGGATCGGCACCTTTCCCAAGAACAGCTTCCCCGCCCAGGAGGTGTATTCGGCCGACCCCACGCCACGGCTCATCCTGATCACGTGTGGTGGACAGTACGATCGGTCGCAGCACACGTACGACTCCAATGTGATCGTGTGGGCCGACCTCACCTCGTCGACATGACGGGAGGAGAAGGCCAAGCCACGACCCAAGGATCCGATCGGATCCGGACCACGCGAACACACCAAGGCGGTGACAGTGCCGGGAGCCGATTCGCACCACGAGTCCACGCCGAGCGGTGATTCGGCGGTGCTTCGCGACCTGGTGCAGCGGTCGAGCAGTGGCAACGAGGCGGCCTTCGCGGAGTTGTACGACCTCACCAGTTCGCGGCTCTACGGCTTGGTGCTGCGGGTGCTGCGCGGCCCCGACCTGGCGGCTGAGGTGGTGCAGGAGGTCTACCTGGAGATCTGGCGCCGGGCGGCCGAATATCGAGACGAATCGGGATCTGTGATGGCCTGGATGTGCACGATCGCCCACCGGCGAGCCGTCGACCGGGTGCGGTCGGTGCAGAAGCAGACCGATCGCGACCAGCGCTGGCACCGCCTCAGCGATTCCGACGAGGTGGACGAGGTGTGGTCGGACGTCGAGCGCAATCTCGACGTCGAGCGGGTGCGCAAGGGCTTGGAGCAACTGCCCGAGGGCCAACGCGAAGCCCTCACCCTGGCCTACTACCGGGGGTACAGCCAGACCCAGATCGCCACCGCCCTCGACCTACCCTTGGGGACGACGAAGAGCAGAATCCGCGACGGCCTGATCCGACTACGGGACACCTTGGGGGTGCAGACATGACCGACATCCATTCCTGGGTCGGCGCCTATGTCGTCGACGCCCTCGAACCCGAGGAGCACGCCCAGTTCGAGGACCACTTGCTCGGCTGCGAGTCGTGCCGCCGTGAGGTGGGCGAGTTCCGCGAGAGCCTGGCGACGATGGCGGACGCGGTGGCGACCGCTCCCCCGCCCGACCTGCGGGCGTCCGTGCTGGCGGGCATCTCGGGCGTGCCGAACACGGCGACTCCCGGCATCGACCAGCAGTCATCGCCGGCGGTGCGCCACGGTGAGTCGGGTGCGACGGTGACGCCCATCGGACGCCGCCGGTCGTCCGCGAGGCTGGCCTGGCTGGTGGCCGCGGCGGCCATGGTCGCAAGCATCCTGCTGGGCACCGGAGTGGTCGTCCAGCAGCAACAACACCAGTCACAACTGGAACGGACGCAGGCCAGCGAGCGCGATCTGACGCTGCTGCTTGCCGCGGACGATGTACGGGTGCACCGCACCCAACTCAGCGACGGTTCCCCGCTGACCTACGTGGTCTCGGGAGAACTGGGCAAGGGCGTGCTCGTCGCGTCCGGTCTGCCGGCCCCCAAGCAGGGGCGCGCCTGGCAGATCTGGACGATGCACGACGGCACCCCGAAGTCGGCCGGGCTGGTTGGCTCCGGCGGCCGGACGCAGGTGTGGATTGAGGGGATTCCCGGCGCACAGGCGATCGCCGTCACGGACGAGCCAGCCAGCGGTTCGGAACAACCGACCACCACGCCTCAGGCGCTGGCGAAACTCTGACGGTCCTGGGGGGGACCGGTCCGGGGGGACCTGTGCTGTGGGGTGATCGTTCCTGGGGGGGAGCGGTTGGGGGGCTGTGCTGTGGGAGGGACCGGTCCTGCGGGACCGGTCCCTGAAGGCTTTACGGGCTGCCACCCCATAGCCGCGCCCGACCTCGTCCACTACGACGCAACGTCGTAGATTCACCCCCATGGCCCAGCTCACCGCACCCCCCGAGCGTCTGCACCCGGCGGCCCCTCCGCGGCGCCACCTCGACTTCGACCAGGCGCCGTTCATCGCGATCTGGGAGACGACGCAGGCCTGCGACCTGGCCTGCAAGCACTGCCGCGCCATGGCCCAACCGCTGCGCCACCCCCTCGAACTGACGACGGACGAGGCCAAGGCCATGATGCGCCGTCTGCGGGAGTTCGGGCAGATCGTCTTCGTGTTCTCGGGAGGCGACTGCTTCAAGCGTCCCGACATCGTCGAGTTGGTCGGCTACGGGGCCGAGCTGGGCATGCGGATGGGCATCACGCCGGCCACCACCGCCATCGCCACCCCGGAGCTGCTCCGCGAACTCAAGGACGTCGGTCTCACCCGACTGGCGGTCTCCCTCGACGGGTCGAACGCCGGTCTGCACGACGAGTTCCGCCGCGTCGACGGGTCGTTCGATCACGGCCTGAGGTTGCTGCGACAAGCACAGGAGGTCGGTCTGACCACCCAGGTGAACACGGTCATCCGCAAGGCCAACATCGCCGACATGGACGCCATGACCGAGCTGATGACCACCTTGGGAGTGGTCTTCTGGGAGGTCTTCTTCCTGGTGCCGATGGGACGAGCCAAGGCCGATGACGTCGCCTCGGCCGAGGAGTTCGAGCAGGTCTTCAACCAGCTCTACGACCTCAGCAAGACAGCCCCCTTCGACATCAAGGCCACCGCCGCCCCGCAGTACTCGCGGGTGGTGATGCAGCGCAAGCGCGCCGAGGTGCGAGCCGGTGCCGACGAGGACGTGCGTGAGGTGATGACCCGCGGCATGCACTACTCCCAGTCCGACGGCATCGGACGCGCCCGCAACGTCAACGACGGCGACGGGTTCATCTTCATCAGCCACACCGGGGACGTGTACCCGTCCGGTTTCCTGCCCGTGAAGGCAGGCAACATCCGGGAGGACGACATCATCGACATCTACCGCACGTCACCGATCTTCCGTGAGCTGCGTGACCGCACCCTGCTCAAGGGCAAGTGCGGGGTCTGCGGGTTCCGCGACGCCTGCGGTGGCTCCCGTGCCCGGGCCTACGCGATGACCGGGGACCACCTCGCCGAGGAACCCTTCTGCGCCCACGTGCCACCCCAGCTGCGTGAGGGCGTCCATCAGGCAAACCGGCACCCCGCCGCAGGTCCAGCGACCCGCTGACGCGCGAGCGGGCGGTGCGACGATCCCCCGACGTCGCACCGCCCTGGCCCCCCGCGCTGGAACTCAGACGGGAAGTCTCTCCGACTCGCAGGCCGCCGCCCCGTACGAGCCGAGGTAGTGCACCACGACGTGGCTGGTGTCGTTGTCGAAGTCGTTGGCGTAGTCGACCCCGAACTGCCCGGAGTCACCGACCTCGGTCTTCACGGTGAACGACTTGCCGCCGTTCGACACCACCTCGATCAGCACCACTCCACCGCTGGTCACCCCGGACTTGTCGTCGACGTGGACCACCTGCCCGGTGGTGTAGTGCACCCCCACCCGACCCGGCACCACCCTCGTCTCGCGGCCGGCGTCGACGCGCATGCCTACCCCACCGGTCAGGGTGAGCCCACCGCAGTCCGACTCGAACGGGCGCGCCGCCCAGCCCGAGATGCTGACCCGGTTGGGCTCCTTGTAGAGCCGCCCCGGCGTCCGCTCCTGCTGGTGGTCGTTCCCGCCCTGGGTCCACCAGTCCGGGTGGCCCCACAGCGCCTCGTCCCAGACCTTGATGGGAGCCTGGCCGTTGGCCGGCACCTGCACCCACGTGTGGTCGATGAAGATGCGGTGCTGCGGGTGGGTCTGCTGCACCCGGGCGAAGACCCTCGTGCTGTCCGAGAACGGATTGGCCAGCAGCACCTCCGCGCCCACCCTCGACGACGGCGAGGCCGACGACGAGACGAACCGCGTGTAGTTCGACCTGGCCTCGTTGTTGAAGATGTTGTTGTCGACGATGGCCAGGTTGCCCGGGTCCTGGTAGAGCCGGATGCGCACGATCACGCAGTAGTGGCGTCCGTCCGCCGCGGCCGGTGCCCACGGTGCGGTGAACTCCACGACGGCGTTGGGTCCGATGTCGCGGGTGTCGGATCCCAGCGGCACCCACGGGCCGTCCCCGGTCGTGTACTCGGTGACGAAGAAGTCGACCACGACGCCGCGTGCCAGCAGGTCACCGGAATTGCGCACCTTCGCCACCACCGTGTTGTCGTGACCCAGCCACGGCACGTTGAACTGGGCCGGGTCGGCGGCGGTCTTGGCGTTGCGCACCTCGATGTCGGGGCTCTGCCAGTCGGGGTCACCGGTCCACGGACGAATCCCGGGTTCAGGTTTGCCGTTGGAGCCGTAGGAGACCTTGACCACCGCATTGTCCACATCGGTCGAGACCACCTCGACCTTGAGGTCCATCTGGGTGCCGGGGTCCTTCTCCTCGAGGTCGGCACCGTTGCCCAGCAGCGGTCCGTCACCGTCGAGGTCCTTGCGCACGAACACGATCGGCGGACGGGCCATCGGCGCCGTGAAGCTGTCGGAGGTGACGTCGGTGATCACCACCCGACGGTCGGTGAGCAGGGCGTCCGAATCGGCGCCGGCCTGGATGGCCCGGTACTCGACGTAGTAGTTCCACCCGTCGCCCAACCTGATCTCGATGGCACGCACCCGTCCCGCGGGAGGTGCCCCCAACTCGGCTGCGTGCAGGGTGACGTTCTCGGCGACCGCGCTCGAGCCCTGGAAGTTGTACAGCTTGAGGTGCCCCGGGTCGACCCAGCCCATCCGCATCTTGTTCGAGATGGTGTAGTGCGGCAGGTGGTTGCGGGAGCCGGCCATCATGTCCCAGTCGCTGGTGAGGCGACCGTCGATGTCGGCGGAGTACTCCGGGAAGGAGTACAGGTCGGGCAGCCCCAGGGTGTGCCCGAGTTCGTGCGATAGGGTGCTGTGCATGTGTCGTCCGTCATGGGCCGCGAAGTCGAGCGGCACGTAGGCGAACGCCAGGTCGCGCATGTCAGTGGTGACATTGGTGCCGCACAGCAGGGTGGCGTGGTCGTTGGCGTGCGGCCACACGAATCGCGCGGGCGGGCCTCCGGCGGCGTCCGGCGAGGCGACCACCACGATCAGCACGTCGACGGCGAACAGGTGGGCCCGCGTGATGACGCCGTCGGTGATGCCGCGGGTGACGATCGACTGCAGGGTGGTGCCGATCGAGGTGAACCGATTGTCGGTGACCACACCGGCCGAGTTCGTGGTCTGCACGAAGTAACTGCCCCAGGCGTTCGGCAGGTTGATGGGGCCGTAGGTCTGCGAGTTGTGCACTCCCAGCGTCATGCCCACGGCACCGCCGAAGTTGGAGTTCTCCTCGTAGTAGTCACGCGCCGAGCGGGTGGCGGTGCCGGTGGCGAACCCGGTGCTGACGTGCTGCAGGATGCTCGTCCGGTTGTCGGCCAGCGCCGGGTCGGTGGTCGGCCATCGTCCGCTGGAGGTGTCGACCATCAGCACCAGTGAGCGCCACGTGCCGGTGTGGGGACGGGTGTTGATGTTCTGGGGAGTACCCGGGCCACCACCCCAACCGGAGTCACCGCCGAAACTGCTGGCGATGTTGACGAACCCGGCCGGTCCGTGGTCGGCGTGCTCCCAGAGATCGGTGATCTCGAACTCGGCGTGGGCGAGTTCGGTGCCGGTGGCGATCTCGATCATCACCACCTTGTGCACGCCCAGCGCGCCACCGACCACCAGCAGCGGGGTCGGCTCGGCGGCGCCGTCCTGTCGGGTGTGCGAGACGATTCCCGCGTCGGGTCCGTCCGGCACCTCGAAGCGCACCTCGTGCGGGGTCAACCCACTGGTGCCCAGGTCGAAGTCGAGCTTCACCCACGAGCCCACGAAGATGGGTTCGGACGGAGCCACGATGGTGGGGTCGGCCTTCAGGTCGGCGAGCGCGTCGACGGCGGCGATCACCTCGGTGGTGACCACCCACCAGCCGCCACCACTGCGTCCCTGCACCTCGAGCAGCGTGCCCGGGAGCGTGGCGGAGGTGAAGCGTTCCACCGTGCCGGTCGCGGGGGTGACGGTACTGATCTCGGACGAGGCCGGGTGCGTCACCGCGACCACGGAGCCGTCCTCCGAGACGCCCAGCCGTCCGACGCGCGGCAGCCCGGTGGCGATCGGGGTCAGTGTGGCTCCCGCCAGGGTGCTGACCTGACCGCCACCGATCACCAGCGGGTTCGTGGCGACGTAGGTGACACCCGACGACTGGGCCACTCCCACCACTCCGGCGAACCCGAGATTGCTGGTGGTGGCGTTGTCGAGGTCGACCTGGGTGAGGGTGCCGCGTCCGCGCAGCCGGAAGTTGAGCCAGCCCGGGTCGAGCGGGCCGAAGTGTCCCCAGCCCGGTCGTCCCCATCCCGGCCTGCCCCACGGGCCGGGCACCGGCGGACGAAGGGGTGGTCGCAGCGGCACCGCCGTGGTCGGGGTGACGACCAGGGCGGCTCGTCCCAGGGGGCTGAGCACCAGCTGGTCGTAGCCGTCACGGGTGTCGACCACGGTCTGGTCACCCGACGCCGGGTCATCGGGGTCGAGCCTGAACACGACACCGTCGGCCCTCGATCCGTACAGGTGGTCGCCGAGCGCGAGCCCGGTGGCCGGTCCGGAGAGGGCGACCGCGGGGGCGTGGTTGCCGCCGAAGTCGACGGTGCTGAGGGTGTTGTCTGCTTGGGCGACCCAGATCAGGCCGCGATGGTTGTCGACCGCTGTGGCACTGATGCCGGGAAGGGTCGCGACGATGGTGAGCATGAGCTTCTCCTGACACGTTGGTGGCGCTTGGAGGGGAGGAGCACGGGGGGTCGCCCGTGATACACGCCGAAGGGGCGTGTGCCGTGCTCGTGGCGGGGACGTGGGCGAGTCTTGGGTGGTGACCCAAGGTGGGCACACGACGTGAGGTGAGCCATGTCCGAGGACGATGCGAGGGCTGCCCTGGCCCAGAGCTGGTCAGGCGAGAGGTTTTCGATCGAGCGACCCGGTCAGGGTTGGCGCAAGGAGTGCTGGGTCGCGCGCTCCGCCGAGCGCAGCCTGTTCGTGGCGTTCGACGTCCCCGTCGCTCCCCTGAGACGGTTGGCGGAGCTGGGGGTGACACCACGCATCACTGCGCATGGGCAGATCGTAGGCCGCTCGTGGCTGGCCCAGGAGTGGATCGACGGACATTCCCCGGACCGCGCCTGGTTGGGTCACCACGTCGATCAGCTGGGAACCCTGTACGGACTCGTCCATGGTGACGCCGTGTTGCGGGAAATCGTTGCTGACAACGGCTTTGGCGGACGACGCGCGACCGCAGCCTCGGAGGCCGCTCAACTGCGGGCTCGCCTCGCGAGACGCAGCGAACCGTGGCTCAACACCGAGGAGGTGGTGTCGTCCACGGCCCTCTTCCTCGACCGGGCGGCGCAGCTGGTGGACGGTCCACTGGTGCCGACCCATGACGAACCCAACACCTCGAACATGCTCGTGCGCGACGACCGTCTGTGGCTGCTCGACTGGGACGACATCGTGCTGGCGGACGCCTGCCTCGACGCCGGACCGCTGCTGTGGTGGTACCTGCCCGAACAGCAGTGGGGGGAGGTCCTGGCGGCGATGGGGATCGAGTTCGATGAGCAGTGCCGGACGAAGCTCTACTGGTACGCGGCGCGGATCTCGCTTTCCGTTGCCCTGTGGTTGGCGGAACAGGGGATCGCGGAGAAGGAGACCGTTCAACAGGAGGTGGGCGAACCGGCAGGCGACCCCGATCACGGTTTCCTCGCGGACTTCCGAGCTGCGGTCAGGGGTGAGCCGAACCCCCGGGGTGGGAACTGAGGACTCGCAGCGGTCTTCGGGAGTTGTCCACAGCGCCTGTGGACGAATGCCCCCAGTCTGTGGACAGTACCCAGACCGTCTCAGGAGCCGGGCCTGACGGGCATGTCGACCGTGGGAGGTTCGATCGACGCCTTTCGTCCGTCGAAGGTCACCCGCCCCAGCCACAACTGGCGCCCCACGGTCTCGTCGCCCACCGATCCCGGCGGCCAGGCGTGATAGGCCGTCCACCACTGGTCGCCCACCTTGAACAACTGGTTGTGACCAGGGCCCGCGGCGACGTCGTTGGACGTCAGCAGGGGTTCGGGGTCCTTGGTGAACGGCCCGGTCGGCTTGTCGGAGACGGCGTGCCCGACCCCGTACTTGTCGCTCCAGAAGCCGTTGCCGGAATAGAAGAGGTGGTAGACACCGTCGACCTTCACGACCGCTGGTCCCTCCACCAGCGGACCCTCCCAGACCTGGTCCTGCTTGAACAGCCTCGTGGGTGTGCCGACCACGTGCAGCCCGTCCTTCGACAGCGCCTGCACCTTCATCCAGGTGTCGGCGCTGATCGCGTTGCCGTCGTTCTTCCAGTAGAGCCAGGCGCTGCCGTCGTCGTCGATGAACGGCGAGGCGTCTATCGATCCGCCCTCAGTGGTCTCGCAGATGATCGGCGCCGTCGACACGTCGGTGTACGGGCCGGCAAGGGTGGCCGACGAGGCGACCGACAGGCACTGCAGCGCGGGATCGGGTGACTTGGTCGTGTAGTAGAGCCGGTAGCCACCACCGGGCCAGGCGATGATCTCGGGGGCCCACACCTTGCCCGAGGACGACCACTCGGCCACCCGCGGCAGGGCATCGTCCCCCTGCTCCCAGCTGACGAGGTCGGGGCTGGTGATGGTCTGCACGTTCATGCCCGCCCCGTTGGTGGCGATGGCCAGCCAGTGGTCGCCGTCGCGGAGCACCTGCGGGTCGGGGAAGTTGAACGCGTGGACGGGGTTGGTGAATCCCATGGTGGCCTCCCGGCTCGGTGCGGTGGTCGCCGGTGGTGGCGGTTCGGTGATGGTGGCGCCCCCCGATGGCGACCCGCATGCTGCCAGCACGAGGCAGGCCGCCAGTGCGATCGCTCGCGCGGCCAGCCCGCGCGACACCGGCATGAGGTTCTGGAACATGGGTGCTCCTCGGGAGCTGAGGCGCAGCGCTGCAATGCTGGGGCCACTGTGCAATGCGCCGGGGTCACCTGTCAGCGGATCGGCCGAGATCGGGCGCCGGCCACCGGAACTGCCGAACCGGGTGAAAGGTCGCGTGCGCCCACCGCCGCGACCCGGAACCGGCTCCCTCTTCACCCCCATCGGGTGTGAAGCACTCGATCAGAAGGTTCACGGTCAGAAGGCTAAAGTCAGCACCATGGCGGCTCGATTGAGGGACGTGGCCGAGCTGGCCGGCGTCTCGGTGAAGACGGTGTCGAACGTCGTCAACAACCAGCCCCACATCCGTGCGGCCACCCGCGAGCGGGTCGAGGCCGCCATCGCCGAACTGGGCTATCGTCCCAACCTGTCGGCCCGGCAGTTGAAGAACGGACGATCCGGTTTCCTCGCGCTCGTGGTGCCCGAGATCCAGTCGCCCTACTTCGCCGACCTCGGCGCCAAGTTCAGCGCTGCCGCCAGTGAACGCGGGTTCTTCACCCTCTTCGAGACCACCCACGGGTCGCTGAACTCAGAGGAGACCATTTTGCGCGGGCTCCCCCGGCTCGCCGTCGACGGCATCGTCTTCTCACCCCTGGTGGTCGACGCGGCCACCATCGAGGAGCGCGCCACCCAGACACCGATGGCCCTGCTCGGTGAGCGGGCCGTGCCTGCGGGGGTGCCGCTGGTCAGCGTCGACTCGGTGCGGGCGTCCCGAGCCATGACCGACCACTTGATCGGGTTGGGACGCCGCCGGATCGCCGCCATCGGGCGCGAGGTGCTCGACCCGCAGGGACAGGCCACCTCGTCGGTTCGCCTGCGTGGCTACTCGCAGGCGCTGACCGAGGCGGGGCTGCCGCTCGTCGACAGCCTCGTGGTCGGTGTCAGCGAGTACTCCCGGCGCGACGGCTACCGGGCCATGCAGCAACTGCTCGCCATGGACGAACCCCCCGACGCCGTCTTCTGCTTCAACGACCTGATGGCGATGGGCGCCATCCGAGCCTGCCATGAGCATGGCCGCCGCATCCCCGAGGACATCGCCATCGCCGGGTTCGACAACATCCCCGAGGGACGATTCTCCGTGCCCACCCTGACCACGATCGCCCCCGACATGGACGCCCTGGTGGCGGCGGTGCTGGACGAACTCATCCCTCGCATCAACGGCACCGTCGCGCGCGACCACGGCGCTCGGGTGCACGTCCCCTGGAGCCTCGAGGAGCGCGAGTCGACCGTCGGTGCGGCGGCCCGGACCGGGTCCGGCGACTGATCCGATCAATCTCCGTGCCGTGTGAACCGACGGCTGCCAGGCCGGCTCAGCCGACGGGGAGGCGCTCCCGGCAGACGGCGAGGTCGGCGATCAGGTCGTCCACACCATTGGGCCACGCGCACTCGAGTGAGAAGCGTCCCTGGTAGCCGGCCGCGACCAGGGCGTCGGACACTTCGAACACCGCGTCGGCGTCGCGGTGCACCGGCAGCCGGTCGTGCCCCGACAGGTGCACGTGTCCGATGCGTCCGACCTGGGCGACGGCATGCGGGGAGGTCAGACCCTCGCTGAACAGGTGGTACGTGTCGCACACCATCCGGTTGCCGAGTCCGTGCTCGTCGAGGTACTCGGCGGTCTCGCCGAGGTTGTTGAAGACGTTCGACTCGGACTTCCGCAGCGGCTCGAGGAGCACCTCGAACCCGACGGCGGCGAACCGCTGGGTGGCCTCGCCCACCACCTCTGCCAGCCGGGCCAGCCCCACCTCACGCTCGACGTGGGCCGGGATCGTCCGGCTGGCACCACTGCCCAGCACGACCCAGCCTCCGTCGCTGACCGCCGCCAAGGATTCAGCGACGCGGTCGAGGTGCTGGGTGATGTGCTCCAGGGGGGTCGCAGGATCGGCCAGGGCCAGGTCGCCGGGAAAGAGCACCGCCGCACCCTTCACCGGCAACCCGCCCAGCCCGTGGGTGGCGCGCGGGAGCACCACGGTCCGTCCATTCTCGGATCCGACGAAACGACCCATCAGGCAGGGCTCGACGAAATCGGCGTCGAGGGTGTCGGGCAGAACCATGGACGGGTTGATCACGCAACCGAGTGAAGCCATGAAACGATTCAATCAGGTGGCCCGGCTCACCCGGGAGGTGTTCAGCGCGAAAGATGGCCCGAAGCCGACTCGATCGTTCCCGCCTCGTGGCGCACCACCACCTGGCTGACCGTCACCGGGTCGAACTGGTGCAACCGTCGGACGCCGACCGTGCCGCCGTGCGCGAGTTCACGCCCCTCCGCGGCGAGGACGGCCCGCTGGGTGACCCCCTGAGTGGCCGCGACCCCGTCCCCCGCCCAGACGCGGTGCTCGAAGATCTGCTGGCCATCCTCAAGTTGTTCGTGCAACCAGAGGGCGTCGATGGTGACCGGTGACGCGAAGGTCAGCATCGTTCCTCCGTCGACCGGGGTGACGGTCGCATCGAAGCGATCGGCGAACCGCCGCTGGAGTGCATCGGTCCACTCCTGCACCCGGGTGACGTCCTCGTCGGGGATCAGCCCGCGGTCGTCCGGCGGAAGGTTGAGCAGCAGACCCGCCCCGAGCCCCAACGAACGATCGTGGATGTACATCAGGTCGGCCAGCGACCTGGGTCGTTCGTCGGCGTGCCAGAACCAGCCCGGACGGATCGACACGTCGCACTCCGGTGGCAGGTAGACGTCGGCGTTGAGGTCGAGGGCGGCGTCGGTGTAGTTCGACAGGGCCGTTCCGCGGGCGACGTAGACGACCGGGTCGGCGGCGACCCCGTCCTCGTTGCCCACCCAGCGGATGGTGGGCCGGCCCATGTTGAACACCATCGCGTTCGGCTGCAGGTCGTCGACCACGGCCATGATCCGGGCCCAGTCGTAGGTGTGCCCGTCGGACCCGGCCCCGTCGAACCAGATCTCGTGCAGGTCTCCGTAGCCCGAGAGCAGTTCGGTGAGTTGGGCCAGGTAGAACTCGTCGTAGGCCGCCTCGTCGCCGTAGCAGTCGGCGTTGCGGTCCCACGGCGACAGGTAGAGCCCGTACGCCAGCCCGTGCCGGTCGCAGGCCGCGCGCACCTCGGCCACCAGGTTGCCCTCGCCCCCGCGCCACGGCGAGTTCTTCACCGAGTACTCGGTGGTGCGGGTGGGCCACAGGCAGAAGCCGTCGTGGTGCTTGGCGGTCAGCACGACGTACCGGGCACCGGCGAGCTTGGCCGTGCGCACCCATTGGTCGGCGTCCAGCGCGGTCGGGTTGAACGAGGCAGCCGGCAGGGTGCCGTCGCTCCACTCGAGGTCGTGGAAGGTGTTGAGTCCGACGTGGATGAACACGCCCATGCCGTCGCGCTGCCAGGCGAGTTGCTGGGGGGTCGGCCGCTGTTGGGGGGTCGGCCGTTGCTCGATGGGCCGCTGGGGCAGGGGCTGGAGGTTCGCAGGAGGCACGGGTTCCATCCTACGAAGCACCCGCGTGACCGGTCCACCGGTCAGGGAAACGGACGAGGCCCCTGCGCAGGTCCACCGCTGCTCGCGGCAGACTGCTGCCATGGAGCCAGCCGCAACCCTCGACGTCGCCGCCCGTTCGGCCCGCTTCGCCGAGCAGGAGACCACACGCCACTCCGCCGTCTACACCGCCTGGGCCCTGGGACTGAGCTCCGACCCCGAGACCTGCGCCCTGATCTCGACCCGGCCGCCGCGCGAGCGCCAGCCCAACCTGGTGTTCGCAGCCGCGCGTTTCGTCGACCCCGCACTGGTGCCCACCGACCAGACCGAGCCACGCCCCGACGAGTACGGACGATTCCGTGACAGCCTGCACGCGCACTGGGCGGAGGTCGTCGCGGTGATGGCGAATCACCACACCCAGACCAACGAGGCAGCCAGGGCTGCGGTCCTGCTGCCGGCTGTGGACAAGGTCGTCCAGAACTGTGGAAAACCCGTCGCGCTGATCGAGTTCGGCGCCTCGGCGGGGCTGGTCCTCAACCCTGAACAGTTCCGAATCCACTACGTGAATCGCGCAGGGCAACCGTTGGCCACGCTCAGCCACGACCGCGTGCCCACTCCGGTCGGTGAGGTCACCGTCCGCTGCCTGGGGTCCACAGCTTGTCCCCAGGGTTTTCCACAGATCGGATGGCGGCTGGGGGTCGACATCAACCCGTTGCAGCCGTTCAATCCCGACGACGTGCACTGGCTGCGCACCCTGATCTGGCCCGGCCAGGTGGATCGGCTGGCCCGGCTGGACGCCGCCCTCGAGGCCTTCCGACGCAATCCGGTGCGCGTCCTGCCCCGTGACATCACCCGCCCGGGCGTGCTGGACGAGGTGCTCAGGCTCGTCCCCCGCGACGTCGAACCGGTGATCGTGCACTCGGCCGTGCTCGCCTACCTCGAGGAGGACGAGCGTGCCGCGTTCGCCGACCGCATGCTGGCGGCCGTCGCCGAGCACCGTTGCCACTGGATCTCGAACGAGGGACAGCAGGTGGTACCCCAGATCGCCGACGCCTTCACCACCGAGTTCCGCGAGGGTCTGCGCAAGGGAGCTTTCGTGATCGCCCTCGACGGCGTGCCCCAATACCAAGGGGATGGACACGCTGGCTGGATACTGTGACCGCGTCACATGACGTCATCGCCGCTTGTGTCCGCCACGAGGGTTGGCTGTTAGGCTCACAGCGCCCGCACGACGTGGTCGGGCGCCGCAGCACCAGCTGTCCCGTCCTTGGAGGTCTCACCCCATGCGCCTTGGTCTCGTCCCGCTCGAACTCGGACTCAGCACCGGAAACCTGACCATCGTCGTCGTGATCGCTGCACTGGCGGCCGTGGCCATCGGCATGTCGCTGAAGTTCCGCGCCGAGGTGCTGCGCGCCGACGAGGGCACCGTGGGCATGCAGACCATCGCCAAGGCCGTGCAGGAGGGTGCCGCCGCCTATCTCGGTCGCCAGTTCCGCACGCTCGGGTGGTTCGCGGCCCTTGCCTTCCTGGCCCTGCTGGCGCTGCCGGCCCACGGTGACGGGAACCCGTGGCTGCTGCGCATTGCCCGCTCGATCGCCTTCGTCGTCGGTGCCTCGTTCTCTGCCCTGATCGGCTGGCTCGGCATGTGGCTGGCCGTCCGCGCCAATGTCCGAGTGGCCGCCGCGGCGCGCAGCCAGGGCCGCAACCCGGCCATGAAGATCGCCTTCCGCACCGGCGCGGCCGTCGGAATGGCCACCATCGGGTTCGGACTGCTGGGTGCGGCGCTGGTGGTGCTCATCTTCCGCAATGACGCCCCGACCATCCTCGAGGGATTCGGCTTCGGCGCCGCCATGCTCGCCATGTTCATGCGCGTCGGCGGTGGCATCTTCACCAAGGCCGCTGACGTCGGCGCCGACCTGGTCGGCAAGGTCGAGCAGCACATCCCCGAGGACGACCCCCGCAACGCCGCCACCATCGCCGACAACGTCGGCGACAACGTGGGCGACTGCGCCGGCATGGCGGCAGACCTGTTCGAGTCGTACGCGGTCACCCTGGTCGCCTCCCTCATCCTGGGGCGGGCCGCCTTCGGCGAGTACGGCCTCGTCTTCCCGCTGATCATCCCGGCCGTCGGAGTGATCACCGCGGTGGTCGGTGTCTACCTGACCCGTCCGAAGGTCGGTGAGAACGGTCTGCGGACGATCAACCGCGCGTTCTACCTGTCGGCCGGGATCTCGCTGGTGCTCTCTGCCATCGCCTCGTACGCCTACCTGCCCTCGACCTTCCAGGCCATGGGGGTCGACCACAGCGGTGGGTTGGACGACCCCCGACTGGTCGCCCTCGGCTCGGTCGCCGTCGGGATCGTGCTGGCCGCCATCATCCTGGCGCTCACCGGCTTCTACACCGGCACCGAGGACAAGCCAGTGCAGGACGTCGGGAACACCTCCGTCACCGGCGCGGCCACCGTCATCCTGTCGGGCATCGCGCTCGGGCTCGAGTCGAGTGTGTTCACCGCGGTGATCATCGCGTTCGCCGTCTTCGCCGCCTACCTGCTGGGCGGCGGCGGAGTGGTCGGACTCTTCGCGATCGCGCTGGCCGGTTGCGGCCTGCTCACCACCGTCGGCGTGATCGTCGCCATGGACACCTTCGGCCCGGTCTCCGACAACGCCCAGGGCATCGCCGAGATGTCGGGTGACGTCGACGGTGAGGGCGCGCAGATCCTCACCGAGCTCGACGCCGTCGGTAACACCACCAAGGCCATCACCAAGGGCATCGCCATCGCCACCGCGGTGCTGGCCGCGACCGCCCTGTTCGGATCGTTCACCGATGCCATCGCGAAGGCACTGGACGGCGCTGCCAGGTACCGGGAGTTCGAGCTGCAGTCCGTGGTGTTCTCCCCCGCCGTGCTGGTCGGGTTGATCATCGGCGCGTCGGTCGTCTTCCTGTTCAGCGGCCTGCTGATCCAGGCCGTCGGACGAGCCGCCGGTGCAGTGGTGTTCGAGGTGCGGCGCCAGTTCAAGGAGATCGTCGGCATCATGGACGGCTCGGGCCGTCCCGAGTACGGCAAGGTCGTCGACATCTGCACCCGCGACTCGCTGCGTGAACTGGCCACCCCCGGGATTCTGGCCATCGCCGCCCCTGTCGCCGTCGGGTTCGGGCTGGGAGCGCCGGCTCTGGCCGGGTACCTGGCCGGCGCCATCGCCTGCGGCACGCTGATGGCCGTCTTCCTGGCCAACTCCGGTGGCGCCTGGGACAACGCCAAGAAGTTGGTCGAGGACGGTCACCACGGTGGCAAGGGGTCCGATGCCCACGCCGCCACCGTGATCGGTGACACGGTCGGTGACCCGTTCAAGGACACCGCCGGACCCGCCATCAACCCGCTGATCAAGGTGATGAACCTGGTCGCGGTGCTGATCGCCCCGGCCACGGTCGCCATGTCAGACCTGAACGGCACCCCCAGCACCTGGCGTTACGTGATCGCCGTGCTGGCGGCCGTCATCGGCATCGGTGCCGTGGTGATCGCCTCGAAGCGGGGCACGGCGCTCAAGGGCACCGAGGAACCGCATCCGGGACTGGACGGGCTCCCCGGCAACCACGGCTGGGAGGCGGAGCACCAGTTGCCGCACCACGTCTCCCCGGTCGCTCCCAAGACCGACTGAGGCTCGTCCGCGTCTGCGTGTCCGGAGCGCGAGGGCGTGCGGGCAGACCCCCGGGTCAGATGACCTCGATGGTCGGGTAGTCGGGCATCCACATGTGCTGCAGCACGTCCTGCACCGGGTCGGTCAGCTCGACGGTGGCGATCCCCTCCTCGGCGGCCGCGGCGGCCACCTCGAGGGCGACCTTCGCCGAGACGGCCCGGAGGTTCGCCACGCTGGGCAGGATCGGTGAGCCCGGGGTGCGTCTGGTCACGGCGGACGCCGCCGCCCGGGCCGCGGCGGCGATCATGTGATCGGTGACCTTGGTCGCCCGCGACACCACCACCCCCAGCCCGAGCCCCGGGAACACCAGGGCGTTGTTGGCCTGCGCGATCTCATGCACCACGCCGTTGTGCTCGACGTCGCCGAACGGTGATCCGGTGGCGATCAGGGCGCGGCCGTTCGTCCACCTCAACAGGTCGACCGGTTGCGCCTCGGCCTTCGAGGTGGGGTTCGACAAGGGCATGATCACGGGCTGGTCGCAATGGGCGGCCATCGTGGTGACGACCTCCTGGGTGAACGCACCCGCCTGCGCCGACGTGCCGATCAACATGGTGGGCCGCACCGTCGTGACGACGTCGGCGAGGTCGAACTCGCCGGTTCCCGTCCACGCCGCGACCTCCGAGGCCGGACGAGCGAACCGTTCCTGGAAGTCCCGCAACTTGGTGCCCTCGCGCAGCAGTCCCCGTGACCCGAGCCCCCAGAACTTGGCGCGGGCCTCGTCGGGACTGGTCCCCTCCGAGACCATGATGTCGACCATCAGGTCAGCCACCCCGATGCCGGCGGTGCCGGCCCCGTGGATGACGATCCGGTGGTCCGACAGCTTCGTCCGGGAGCGACGGCAGGCCGCGAGGGCCGCGGCGACGACCACGGCGGCCGTGCCCTGGATGTCGTCGTTGAACGTGCACACCTGGTCGCGGTAGCGGGTCAGGATGCGGTGGGCGTTGTCGGCCGAGAAGTCCTCCCAGTGCAGCAGCGCCTTGGGGTACATGCGGGTGGCCGTCGTCACGAACTTCTCGATGAACTCGTCGTAACGTTCACCCCGGACGCGGCCGTGCCGCTCGCCCAGGTAGTTCTCGTCGGCCAGCAGGTCGAGGTTGTCGGTGCCCGTGTCGAGCACCACCGGCAGCACACGGTGCGGGTGGATGCCAGCGGCAGCGGTGTAGACGGCCAGTTTGCCGACGGTGATGGCCACCCCGCCGACACCCTGGTCGCCGATGCCCAGGATGCCCTCGGAGTCGGTGACCACGATCAGGTCGACGTCGTCGGCCCGGTGGCTCCAGGCGCCCAGGGACTCCTCGATGTCGTCGGGCTTGTCGATGCTGAGGAAGATGCCCTTGGGCTTGGAGTACCAGCGGCTGAACTCCTGGATGGCACGTCCCACCGTGGGGGTGTAGATGATCGGCAGCATCTCCTCGATGTGCTCGGCCAGCAGCCGGTAGTACAGCACCAGGTTGCGTTCCTGCAAGGCCTCGAGCATCAGGTACTTGCCGAGGTCGCCGGGTGCCATCTGGTACTGCTTGTACACCCGCCGCACCTGGGTCTCGATCGAACTGACCCGCGAGGGCAGCAGCCCGGTCAGCCCCAACTGGGAGCGCTCCTCGTAGGTGAACGCGGTGCCCCGGTTGATCATGGGAATGCCCAGCAGGCCTCGTCCTCGAGCCGCGATGCGCACCTTCTCACCGGTGGGGGTGCGCACCAGCAGGAAGTTGCGGGGAGTGGGCAGGTCGCCCGGTTCCTGGGTGTCGGGTGAATCGGGCGCGTCGGGTGAATCAGGCGCGTCGGGTGAATCAGGCGCGTCGGGTGAACCGCTGGGCGTCGGTGCCTCGTTCATGGCACGACCCTAGTCCCAGCGGAACGCTCCGGCACCACCGGGGGAGCAGGCCTCGTCCGACACGCAAACTCTCACCGTCGGCACAGACTCTCGCGTCAGACGCGTGCAGTGTGTCCCGGAATGAGAGTCTGCGGCGATGGGGCTCGATCACCAGTCGATGACGGCGGGGAAGAACTCCGCGAACAAGTCCTCGTAGTAGGGCTTGAGTGCCTTCGGATCAGGACGGACGTCCGTCTTCGTGTAGAGGTCGTACTTGTTGAACTCCAGCACCCAGCGCATCATCTCGCGGTCCTGCTCGTTGGTGAGGTGCTGATAGGCGCCCTCGCGGTGCCACGGGTAGAACGAGTGGAACCGCAGCATGTACTGCGCCTCGACCGGCAGGTACTTGCGGGCGACCCGGTAGATGTACTCGTCGTGACCCCAGGTCATCTGCACGTTCTCGAGACCGCAGCCCGGCTCGTAGATACCGGTCGGAGTCTGGAACTCCGGCTTGTTCGAGTCGGGGTTGTCGGCGAAGAACTCGCTGAACACGATCTTGTCGGAGAACGGGTGGCCCAGCACGTAGGTGTCGCCCACGACAGCCCACTGCGGTTCGCCCCACAGGCACAGGATCTTGCCGAGGTCATGGATCGCTCCGGTGGCCACGAACCAGCGCGGGTGACCATCGGCGCGGATCGCCTCGGAGGTCTGCAGCAGGTGCTCGATCTGGGTGGCATCCGTGTCGGGGTCGGAGTCGTCCACCAACTCGTTGAGGTACTCCATCGCCTCCCAGACGCCCATCCGCTTGTGGTTGAGGCCGCCGTACTGCTCGACCTTGCCACGCGCGAAGTCGTAGGTCTGGTTGATGTGGTTGAGGCGGTAGAACTCCCTCACCGAGGGGCGCACCTCGGCTGCGTAGTCACGGAACTTGTGCTCGCCGGCCGACTCCTGTGTGGGGTACCGGTCGTGCAGGTCGTCGTCCCATTCCTCCATGTCGGCCGAGAGTGGGCCCGTGCTGGTGGTGGTCATGCACCAACGCTAGGTCGGCCGCCCACCAGATGGAAGAAATCCCACACAATGGCGACCACTTCCGGTGAGCGCGGGCCGCATATGAGGGCGCCAGTCCGGACGCCGAGAGGAACCGATGTGCGCTCGACAAGCCCAAACGCGTCCTGCAGGTAGAATCGCCCGATGCAGAGGATCGTTGATGCAGTTCTGGCCGTGATGGCGGCCATCGGTGCACCGGGAGTCGGGGTCGCGACGGCGGCCGAGACGGTCTTCCCCCCGATCCCCTCGGAGGTGGTGCTGCCGCTCGCCGGTTTCGCAGCCAGTCAGGGCAAGTACGGACTGGTCGAAGCCATCCTGTGGGCCACCGCAGGGTCGATGGTCGGGGCACTCACCCTCTACTACCTGGGTCGGGCCTGGGGCGAGGAACGCCTCACCCGTGCCTTCGACCGACTACCGCTGGTCGAGGGCAGGGACGTGACCCGATCCGTCGACTGGTTCGCCAGGAACGGGCGCCGCGCGGTACTGGTCGGACGCCTGGTACCCGGGGTGCGCAGCCTCATCTCGATCCCCGCCGGCATCCAGCGGATGCCGCTGCTGCAGTTCTGCTTCTACACGCTGGTCGGCAGCGCGGTCTGGAACGCCCTGCTCGTCATCGCGGGATTCCTGCTGGGACAACGCTGGCACATCGTCGAGAACTACATGGGAGTCTTCTCGACCGTGGTCTACGTGGTGATCGCGCTGCTGATCGGGTGGTTCGTCGTGACCCGGCTGCGCCACCGTCGGCGCAGGGACCGGCGCGCCGACCACGAGGTCGTGAGGGCCGAGGAGTCCGCCGCTGTCGACTGAGCAGCCATGGCCGCGGAAGCGCCGGCCGGCAGCCTAGGATCGCTCACATGGCAACTCTCGTGCTCACCGTCATCGGCGACGACCGGGCCGGTCTGGTCAACGCCCTCGCCGACGTGGTGTCGAGCCACGGCGGCAACTGGTCACGCAGCCAACTGGCCGAACTGTCGGGCAAGTTCGCCGGCATCGTCGAGATCGAGGTGGACGACGCCCGCTCGTCCGAACTCGCCGAAGCACTGGCCCCGCTGCAGGGTCTGCTCGACGTGGCCGTCCACACGGGAAGCCCCGCACCCTCCGCGCCGCGCGAGGCCATCGGCTTCGAACTGGTCGGCAACGATCGTCCGGGTCTGGTGCAGGAAGTGACGGGTGTGCTGCGCGACCACCAGGTCTCCATCGACCGGTTCGAGTCCGCCATCGTCGATGCCCCGATGGCGGGGGGACGCCTCTTCCGCGCCACCGTCACCGCCCACGTCGACGACGCCGCCCACGCCGAGGCTGCGGTGGCGGCCCTGCAGAAGCTCGCCGGCGAACTGATGGTCGACCTCGACCTGCGCTGAGCGCTCGCTCACGCGCCCAGCCGCACCCACGCCCTCGACCTGGCCCGCAGCAGCAACCCGACCATCCTCGCCACCAGGAACCAGCCGAAGGCCAGCCACAGCGCGACGATGCCTCGGCTCCCGGTCATCGACTCGGCCCCGGCGTGCAACCACACCAGCACAGGCAGGTAGACGGCGAGCACGATCACCTGCAGCCACGCGAGCGCTCGTCCGTCACCGGCGCCGATCAGCACCCCGTCAAGCACGAAAACCACCCCCGCGACCGCTTGGTAGATGGCCAGTGTCAGCAACCCCGCCGCGATCCGCTCGCGCACCTGCGCATCGTTGGTGAACAGCCCCGGCAGCAGCCGGTGGGTCGCCGCCAGCAGGGCAGAGAGCCCGAGGCCGCCCCACACTCCCCACCAGGTCAGTCGCCTGGTCAACCGCACGGCACCCTCGGAATCACCCGCCCCCAGGGCCGTCCCCGTCAGGGCCTGGGCAGCGATCGCGAGCGCGTCCAGCATCAGCGCCAACATGCCGAACATGGTGAAGACGACCTGGTGGGCCGCGAGCGTCTGGTCACCGAAGCCTGCCGCCGCCCAGGTCGTGGCCAGCATCGCGACCCGCAGCGCCATGGTGCGGACGAGCAATGGCACCCCGCCGAGAGCCGCGCGCCAGACTCGTCCGAGATGGGGACGAAGCGTGGCCCTGGCCTCGATGGCCCGACGGACGACCACCGTCACCAGGGCCGCAGCCATGGCGTTCTGGGCGATGACGGTGCCCCACGCCGAGCCCGCGATGCCGAGACCGGCGACGAAGATGAGCAGGTAGTTGAGCACGATGTTGGCGCCGAAGCCGAACACGGCGGTGACCAGCGGGGTGCGGATGTCGAGGAACCCGCGCAGGGTGCCAGAACACGCGAGCACCGCCAACATCGCCGGGATGCCCAAGGTCGAGATGCGCAGGTAGGTGGTGGCGGCGGCCACGGCGTCGGGTCCTGCCCCGAACCATCCGCTGACGGTGGGGGCGAACACGGCGGTGGGTACCGCGACCAGCAGTCCGAGACCCAGGGCGAGCCAGAGACCGTCGAGGCCGGCGGCCAACGCCCGGTCGGGTCGTCCCGCGCCACGCTGCCGGGCCACGACCGCGGTGGTGGCGTAGGCCAGGAAGACGAAGATGCTGACCGCCGTCGACAGGGCGGCACCCGCGACTCCCAGCCCCGCGAGGGCGGGTGTGCCGAGGTGCCCGACCATGGCGGTGTCCGCGAGCAGGAACAGCGGTTCGGCGACCAGGGTGGCGAGCGCCGGAACGGCCAGCGACAGGATCTGGCGTGGGCTGCCGGTGGTCTCACTCACGGCGTCATTCAAGCAGTCCCCCGGCGTCGCCTGGGGACGACCGCCACCTGTGGATGCGCGCGTCACCGTCGCGGGGGCAGGTTCGCCACCCCTACTGTTGGCGCATGACTGACGCCACCAGGACTTGGGCCATCGTGTACAACCCGACCAAGTTCGACGACCTCGAGACCGTGCAGCAGCACCTCACTGAGGTTGCCGCCGACCTCAACTGGCCCGAACCGCTCTGGATCACCACCACCGAGGAGGATCCGGGGGCGTCCATGGCCCAGGAGGCGGTCGACAAGGGCGCGGAACTCGTCTGCGCGATGGGCGGGGACGGCACCGTCCGCCACGTCGCCGGAGTGCTCAGCGGCACCGCCGTCGTGCTCGGGCTGTTGCCCGCCGGCACCGGCAACCTGCTCGCCCGCAACCTGGGCCTGCCGGTGGACGACCTGGACCAGTGCCTCACCATCGCCCTCAGCGGCGACGACCACACCATGGACATCGGCTGGGCGACCTTCGGCGACTCGTCCAAGAAGGAACCCTTCGTCATCGCCGCCGGCATCGGGCTCGACGCCGACATCATGGCCGAGACGGACGAAGGTCTGAAGGCCAAGGTCGGCCGCGCCGCCTATGTCGCCAGCGGGGTGAAGGCGCTGGCCAAGCGTGGTTTCGAGGCGACCGTGACGGTGGATGGCACGAAGCGTCCTGCGACCCACTCGCGGATGGTGATGGTGTGCAACTCACCCTCCATCGGCGGCGGCATCGATCTCGCCGCCGACGGGGCCATTGACGACGGCGAGTTCGCCACCGTGATGGTCTCGCCCAAGGGAGTGTTCGGGTGGGCGTCCGTGGTCGCCGACATGATCACCGGTCACCGCAAGGGTCATGGACGAGTGCAGGAATGGGCCGGGACCGAGGTCGTGGTCGAGGTCTCCGAACCCACCCCTGCCGAGGTCGACGGTGACTCCATCGACGAGGTGACGCGGTTCGAGGCACGCATGAACGCCGGTTCGCTGGTGGTACGGGTGGCCGCACCGGAGGAGGAGCACTACCCCACCGACGAGATCATCGAGAACCAAGCGGACTGATCGGGTTGCCCGCGGTCCAGGGTTTCGAGACCCCGGGCTGCACCCCGCTCAGGCCTCCGCCTCAGCCTTGAGCTGGGCCAGACCCTTCTCCACGTCGGGGCCGATGATGGCGTCCATCGAGCGGATCTTCGACAGCACCCGCATCACGGTGCTCAGTTCACCCTGCATCGCCCACGTCACCTTCGTACCACCCTGCACCGGGACGAAGCTGAAGCGCACCGTCGAGGTCGCCGGGAACGGCTTGAGGAAGGCCAGATCGATGGCGATGGCCTCGTCGGTGACATTGGTGATCTTCATGCGTCCCGTGCCGGCCTGGGTGTTTCCTGACCACTCATACTCGGCCCCGGTTCCGCTCGCCGGCCCGCGGTAGGTGCGTTCCAAGGAGGGGTCGAGATCTTCCCACGGTGACCAGGTGGCCCAGTGCTGGAAGTCGTTGACCAGTGCGTGCACCCGCGCCACATCGGCCGCAATGATGATCGATCGCGCCACCGCCCAAGGCTTTCCCATGGGTCCGATTGTTCCACGGCGCCCGGTCGCCGAGGAGAGCCCCGGCCAAGCTCCCGCCACCCAAACTTCCCAGGCAAGCTCCTGAGGCAATCGTGCCGATCGTGTCGACTGACAGCGATTGTTGCTCCCCGGCCGTGACTTTCGCCGCCAGAACGCACGATCGGCACGATTGCCCGGTTCGACCAGCGGGTCGGAGCGAGCTGTGGGCATCCATTCCCCTCGAGGACAACGCGGCTAGGTTGAGGAAATGGAACAACGACCCCTCGGCGGCACCGGCCTCACCACCTCCGTCCTCGGCTTCGGCGGCAGCGAACTGCGCGCCAAGTCCCTCACCGACCAGGAGGTGTCGATCCTGCTCAACGGCCTGCTCGACTCCGGCATCACCCTGATCGACACGGCCCACTGCTACGGCGACTCCGAGAACAAGATCGGCACGCACCTCTCCCACCGCCGCGACGAGTACGTGCTCGTCACCAAGACCGGCCACAAGATCGCCGGCGTGGACGACTGGACCCCCGCCGCCACCCGGGCAGGTGTCGAGGAGTCGCTGCAGCGGCTCCGCACCGACCACCTCGACGTGGTGCTGCTGCACGGGCCGCGCCCGTTCGGCGACCAGCAGGCCTCACTGCTGGACGAACTCGACGCCCTCAAGGCCGAGGGCAAGGTGCGGTTCACCGGCATCTCGAACGACGGCGACAGCCTGGCGTGGGGGCTCGCCAGCGGACGCTGCGACGTGGTCGAGTGCTCGGTCAACATCGCGGACCAACGCAACCTGCGCGAGATCCTGCCTGCGGCCACCAACTCCCCCGGGGTGATCGCCAAGCGTCCGATCGCGAACGCCGCCTGGCGTGACACGGAGCGCCCGGTGGGCTCGTACCACGAGGACTACTGGGACCGGCTGGCCAAGCTCGCCTACGAGGTCGACCTGCCGATGGACGAGTTCGCCCTGCGGTTCACCGCATACGCACCGGCGGTCTCGGTCTCGATCGTGGGCACCATCAAGCCCGAGCGGTTCAGCCACAACCTGGCCATCGTCGAGAAGGGCCGGCTGCCCGACGACGTGCTGGCCCACGTCGCCGAGCGTTGGCAGGCCGCGGACGAAGGCTGGGACTCGCTCGGCTGAGTCCGATCACCCCGCCGGCGCTCGGTCGAGGAGCTGGGTGACCAAGGGGTCGGCGGCGGTCAGGTGACCACCGCCGACCCTGAGTCCTGTTCGGGCCCTGGTGCGGCTCAGCCCTTGTCGGTGTCGCGCATGGCGGTCAGTGTTGCCATGTCGTCGGCCGAGATCTCGAAGTCGAGTTCGGCATTCTGCGCGATGTGGTCGGACGAGGTGGCCTTCGGCAGCACCACAGCACCCATCTGCAGCAGGTAGCGGATGCACAACTGGGGCGCACTCACCCCGTAGCGGGCGGCGATGTCACTGATCTCGGGATGGTTGACGATCAGCCCGTGCGCGAACGGTGAGTAGGCCTCGACCACGATGTCGTGCTGCTTGCAGGCGGCGACGGTGTCGGAGGGGTCGAGCCCGATGAACCAGCGGATCTGGTTGACCGCGGGCGTGATGGTGCACGCCGGCAGCAGGCTCTCGAGGTCGTCGGGCCCGAAGTTCGAGACCCCGATCGAGCGCACCCGTCCGTCGGCGACGAAGTCCTCCATCGCCTTCCAGACCTGCTTGTTCTCCTCGCGGCAGTCCTTGCCGATCTCGTCCCACGGCCACGGAGCGTGGATCAGCAGCAGGTCGAGCTGGTCGATGTCGAGTTCACGCATGGTGGTCTCGAACGCCGCCACTGCCGCCTCGTGGCTCTTGGCCTCCGCGGGAATCTTCGAGGTCACATAGATCTGGTCCCGGGGGATCCCGGAGTCACGAATGGCGCGGCCCACGGACGCCTCGTTGCCGTAGGCCCGAGCGGTGTCGATGTGGCGGTAGCCGAGGCGCAGGGCCTCCGAGACCGAGGTGTAGCACTCGTCCCCCTCCTCGAGCAGCCAGGTGCCGAAGCCGATGGTGGGAATGCTGGTGCCGTCGTTCAGGGGTAGCGATGAAGTCAGTTCCATGCCTCCATCGCACCACGGACGGGCCTCCCGTGGGAGGTATCGGCTGGGACGCTCAGCTGGCAGCGAGCCGGAACTGGTCGTCCGCCGGATGCACCGGCTCGGGCTCCTTGCGCACCGCCGACGCACACAGCACGGCCACCGCGAACAGCGCCGCGATCACCCACAGCGCCTTCAGCAGTCCCACGTGATCGGCCAGGTTGCCGATGGCGGGAGGGCCGGTCAGGTTGGCGGCGTACCCGATGACCGCGACGAAGCTCACCCGGGCGGCCGGGTTCGGGCCCGAGTCGGCGGCTGCGCTCATGCCCAGCGGGAACCCCATCGAGACACCGAACGCCCACAGCAGCACGCCCACAGCGACCAGGAGCCAGTGGTCGGTGAGGATGAACAACGCGATCCCGGCCAGCCCCAGCACGCTCGTGACACGGACGGCCCGGGCTCGTCCGATCCGGTCGACGACCGGGCCGCCCAAGGCACGGGCCAAGGTCTCGGAGGCGGCGAACAGCACCAGGAACAGGCCGGCGATGGCCTCGGGCTGGAGGTGTTCGGTGCGCACCGCGAGCGTGAGCCAGTTGTTGGCCGAGCCCTCGCCCAGTTCCGAGCCCAGCATGACCAGACCGATCAGCACCAGACGCACGTCCTTGACCGAGGCGAGGATGCCGCGGGCGCGCTCTCCCCACGTGACCTTCTCGGCCGGGGTCTCGGGTGCCTCGTGCGAGGGGACGCCCCACGACAACACCCACCCACCGGCCGCGACCAACGCACCCTGCAGCGGCAGTTGGTACTCGACCGGTAGTCCGAGAGCAGCGCTGCCGGCCCCGATGCCGGCCCCCACGATCACTCCCGCCGACCAGGCGGCGTGCATCAGCGGCATCAGGGTCTTGCGGAACTGTCGTTCGACCATCGATCCCTCGACGTTGATCATCACGTCGAGCGAGCCGATGCCGTAGCCCGTGAGGGCCAGCGCGAGGATCACCATCACCGGCGAGTGCAGCGCGCCGGCGCCGAGCCCGATCAGGGCCACGCCGGCGGCGACGATGAACAGGCTGGTTCGAATGCCCGTGCGGGCACCGAACGTGCGGTGGATCCACGCGGACGACGCGAGTCCGGCCAGGGCACCGACGGTGGTGCCGATCAGCATGGTGCCCAAGGTGCCCTTGGAGACACCCAGGTCGGCCTGGATGCTCGGGAGACGGGCTCCGAAGGCCGCGCTCGCGACGCCGCCGAGGGCGAAGGCGGTGATGATCGCGTTGCGCCAGTTGACCAGGGCGTGGCGATCGAGTTGGGGGGTGCTCACCGCAGAAGCCTAGGCCCGAGCGAACTGAATGGGCATCAAGTATTCATGGATGCGCATCGGGTGCGGGTGAATCCGCGGGGCGCGTGAGGGGAGGTCCGCGGAGTGGCGCACCTGATCCACAGCATCGGGTGGCACTCTGGCGGCTGTGAATCACCTGAGTTGGCTCGAAGCCGCCATCATCGGACTCCTGCAGGGAGTGACCGAACTCTTCCCCGTCTCGAGCCTGGGCCACAGCGTGCTGCTGCCGGCCTGGGTGGGCGGCCACTGGCACCGCGACATGGACGTCTCCGCCCCCGAGTCCACCTACCTCGCCTTCATCGTCGCCACCCACGTGGCCACCGCGATCGCCCTGCTGCTCTACTTCCGACGTGACTGGGTGCGCCTCATCCGAGGGTTCTTCACGAGCATCGCCCACCGACGCATGCAGACCCCGGACGAGAAGCTGATCTGGCGCCTGATCGTAGGCACCATCCCGGTGGGGCTGGTGGGTCTGCTCTTCGAGCACTGGCTGCGGACGAACCTGGGCCGCCCCCTGCCGACCGCCGCATTCCTGGCCGTCAACGGATTGATCATCCTGCTGGTCGACGCCATCGTCCGGCGTCGTGGCGACGTGGAGCCCGATTACGTGGACGAGAGGGTCAGCGGTCCCGAGTCCGATGCCCGGCTGGCCAACCTCACCTGGGGGCAGACCCTGCTGATCGGTTCCTCGCAGATCCTGGCGCTGGCTCCCGGCATCTCTCGTTCCGGGGCCGCGCTGTGCGCGGGGCTGCTGAAGGGGCTCAAGAAGGAGGACGCGGCCCGCTTCTCGTTCCTGCTGGCCACCCCGGTCATCCTCGCCGCCGGTGTGCTCAAGCTGCCCGACCTGTTCAGCCCGCTGGGGGACGGCATCCGCTGGCAAGCCCTGCTGGGCGCGGTACTGGCCGGCATCGGCGCCTACGTGGCCGTTGCCTTCTTCACGCGCTACGTCTCGAAGCGATCGCTTCGTCCGTTCGGTTTCTACTGCCTGGTCGCCGGTCTCGGCAGCTTGGTCTGGTTCCTGGCGCGCTGAGGCGGCCCGATCACCGCGGCATCGGCCCCGCCATCACGTCGGCGGCAGGTCGTCCGCGCTGGATCAGCCGTGCCATCACCTGCAGGTGGGGTTCGGTATGCCCGAAGAACATCCGGTAGCCCTCGCACAGGTGGTTGAGGCCGGGTTCCCCGTCGTGGGTGAGGTCGAACCTGTCCTTGGGACATCCTCCGTGGCAGGCCCACCGCACCCGGCAGTCCAGGCACTGCTGGGGTAGGGCGGTGCGCTTGGATCGTCCGAAGTCTCGCTGCCGCGGCGAGGTGACCAGGTCGACGAGGCGGTCGCGGTGCACGTTGCCCAGCAGGTGCTCGGGTTCGACGTAGTGGTCGCAGGAGTACACGTCGCCGGTGTGCTCGACGGCGAGCGCTCCCCCGCACTCGGGAGCGTGCACGCACAGGGAGTAGCGCCCGAACATGGCTCCCAGCGCGGCGTCGACGTGTTGCACGAACACCTCACCCACGTCGCGGCTCAGCCACTCGTCGAAGATCGTGCACATGAAGGTGCCCCACTGCACCGGACGCACGCTGCGCGAGGTGACGCCCTCGCCGTGCTGGCGGTAGAGCACGTGCTCGCCCGAGGAGTCGCGCCACCCGGCCTCGGCCACCTCGTCCTCCCCCTCGGCGACCCGCTCGACGATCGGGATGAACTGCAGGAACCGCGCTCCCAGTTCGTCACGGAAGTGGCGGTACACGTCGAGCGGGTGGTCAGCGTTGGCCGAGTTCACCGTGCACAACACGTTGGTGTCGACGCCGTGGCGCTGCAGCACCCGCCAGCCACGGACGACCTGGGCGTGGGTTCCGCGGCCGGCCTTGTTGACCCGGTTGGTGTCGTGCAGGTGCTCGGGCCCGTCGATGCTGATGCCGACCAGCACGCGGTGCTCGGCGAGGAACTCGCCCCACTCGTCGTCGAGCAGGGTGCCGTTGGTCTGCAGCGCGTGCTCCACCCGCTGCCCCGGACGAGCCAGCTCCTCGGTCAGGCGCACCGCCTCACGGAAGAACCCCAGTCCGCGCAGCGTCGGCTCCCCTCCTTGCCAGGCCACGGTCACCGGGCCGTCCGGTTGGGAGTCGAGGTAGGCCGAGAGGTAGGTGAGCAGGGTCTCGTGGGACATCCGCTGGTCGGAGCCCGCCCACAGCACCTCCTTGGAGAGGAAGAAGCAGTACGAACAGTCGAGGTTGCACGCCGCCCCGGTCGGTTTGGCCAGCAACGAGAACGGACGACGCCGACGCGACTCGGTCGGGGTCGGCAGCCCGATGGCGGACGCTCGTGGAGCGAGGCCTGGTCGCGGAAGAGCGCGTGGTTGCGGAACTGGTGGTGGAACGGGTGTGGCGGCGGTGCTCACGGGCCCTCTCCTCGGCTGTTCGGGCCCATTCAGGCTATTCCCGCGCGTGTTGGTTCGCAGGCCGGGGTGGCTGGTTCCCGGGGCAGCGCCCGGCGCTAGCATCGTGGCGTTCGGCTCGGCGCTGAGGGTGCCGATCGAGGCCGACGGGGCCGATAGGGGTCTGTCCGTGAGCAACGAGGGCAATCAGAACGAAGGGGCCGGATGGCCTGCGGATCCGAACCGCCAGGCCTGGGGCGATCCCACTCGCCCCCAGGGTCCGCCCGCAGGACCCGGTCAGGGCTACGGCCAGCCGGGACACGGGAGTCAACCGGGATACGGGAGTCAACCGGGACACGGGAGTCAACCGGGATACGGGGGCCAACACGGCTATCCCCCGCCGCCGCAGGGGTACGGCCCTGGTCCCCAGGGCTACGGACCCGGCCAACCGGGGTCTGCCCAGCATTTCCCGGCGCCCGGCCCGGGCTACCCGCAACCGTCAGGTTTCGGGCCGAGGCAGCCGGGCCCGGGGGTCGGGTACGCGTCCGCACCACCGTCTCGTGGACGGGCCACTCCCCTGCTCGTGGTGGTGGCCGCCGTACTCGCCGTGGCGCTGATCGCGTCCATCGGTGTGATCATCTTCCTCAGGCGTGGGGCGGCGAGCAGGCCCGCGGTGGCGGCGGCGAGCCAGAGTCCCGTGGTCACGAGCGCCGTGGCCACCGAGGCCTCGTCCGCGACCGCGCAAGAGACCTCAGCCGTGGTCACACCCACACCCACCGAGGCGGCCTCGTCCGCACCGACTCCCACCCCGACTCCGACGCCGACCCTGAGCGCCGATCAGTTGGCCAAGCAGGGTCTGGACGACTTGGTGCGCAGTGACGCGCCGGAGGTCTCGTTCGACGGTCACTACGTGGCGCAGTTGGCGTCGAAGGCCTTGGGCACGGTCGACCCACTGGATCCCCCGCCGAGTGGGGCGGCAGCCTGGACCTGGCCCGACATCTACGACCAGCACATGCAGCTGCGTGACGACCTACGGTTCAGCGGCAGCGTGCGCCTGGTGTTGTCGACCAGCTTCGGGCGCGGCATCACCACCCGTGACGGACGGCCCTACTACGTCACGGTCTTCGACGGCGGCTTCACCAGCTCAGCGGAGGTCACCTCGTGGTGTGAGCAGACCTTCGCCGACCTGCCGGCCAAGGTGAGGGCGAACTCCTGCACGGTGGCCCGGCTCACTCCGGCCTGAACTGCGTGCCCTCGGTCGAGTAGGAGCGAGGGGGACGAGCGCCGTGTCGAGAATCCGGCGCCCGCCCGGGACGAACCCGTCCGCTCACATGTCGCGGTAGCGGCGTGCCTGCGCCAAGGCCTCGGTCAGTCCCTCGCGGTTGAGGCGGGGTCCGTAACCAGGGGTGTCGCGCTGAATGCGCCATCCCTCCGAGAGCGGCGTGACCTCGACCGCGTCGAAACCGAACTGGTCGAGCAGCTTGCCGACCGTGGCGACTGCCTCGGCGTCGTCCCCGAACAGGGCGAGCGCCCGCCGATCAGGAGTGCCCGCGGGCAGACCGTGCGTGGTCAGTTCGGCGGAGTAGATGTGGTTGAACGCCTTGACGACCTTCGAGGTCGGCAGGTGCCTCTGCAGCAGCTCTGCCGTGGTGGTGGACTCGTCGTCCAGCTCGGCGATCTGCCCGTCACGCTGCGGATAGTAGTTGTTGGTGTCGATGACGATCTTGCCCGCGAGCTCGTCGACGGGGATGGTGTCGATCACCTTCAGCGGCACCGTCACGACGGCGATGTCGGCAACCTTCGCGGCCTCGACGGGGGTAGCGGCGCGTGCCTTGGGTCCGAGTTCGGCGACCAGATCAGCGAGGGTCTCGGGACCCCTGGAGTTGCTGATCACCACGTCGTAGCCGCTGGCCACTGCGAGTCGTGCCACCTGTGAGCCGATGTGTCCGGCCCCGATCAATCCGATTGTTGTCATGTCTGGTCAACCGCGGTGGGTGATCGAGCATTCCGGGTGACGCCTGAAGATCGGGGAGTTGTGCCTCGGCGGGACTGGTGATGTCCGGCGCCACTACCCTGACGGACGTGACGAGCCCCATCCAGCGCATCATCGGTCAGGTGTTCATCCCGGTGCGCGATCTCCACGCAGCCGCAAGGTGGTACGCCGACCTGCTGGGGGGCGAGCCCAGCACTGCTTCGCACGGCGACACCATCCTCGATCTGCCGTGCGACGGTCAGACGCGGCTCTGTCTGGACGCGAATCAGCCGAACTTCGACCCCTCCGGTCCGCCCCGGTTCTTCTGGTGGACCGATGACATCGAAGCAACCGTGCAGCACCTGCAGCGGCTGGGGGTCACGATCACTTCGGACGTCGAGGACATCGGGAGCGTGTCGTTCGTCCAGTTCGAGGACCCCGACGGCAACCCCCTCATGGTCTGCCAGCGCAAGTGAGCCATGGGAGGTATGGGCGGTCACCGGGCCGAACGGAAGCGTGCGGTGAGCTGCCCCGTCCGACGCTGTTTCTCGGTGGCCATTCCTCCTGCGAGGCGCCCGAGGCGGCCGATTCCGCAGCAGGTTGCCTCAAGATCGGCATTGGCGACGCACCTCGCGGGTCTTGATCTGTCTTGGCGCAACCTGCTGCGCCGCCGGCAGGTGCTCGTCAGTCAGCGACAGGCGCCTTCCTGGAGAAGGTGAAGTGGGTGACCCCGCTCGGAGTGGAGACCGCCTCGATCGAGTAGTCCTGCTCCAGCCCCTCAAGACCGTCCCAGAGCCGAACGCCTCGTCCCAGAATGAGCGGCACCTGAACGAGGTGCATGTGGTCGACCAGGCCTGCAGCAAGGAAGTCCTTCACCACGCTCGCCCCGCCCCCGATGCGCACGTCCTGACCCTCCGCGGCATCCCTGGCAACCGCCAGCGCCTCCTGCGGTGACGCTTCGAGGAAGTGGAAGGTGGTGCCACCCTCCATGGGCATCGGCGGCAGCGGCCGATGCGTGAGCACGAAGGTCGGCGTATGGAAGGGCGGGTTCTCGCCCCACCATCCACGCCACTCCGGGTCGTCCTGCCACCCGGGCGGGCCGAACTTGTTGGCGCCCATGATCTCGGCGCCGATCCCCGGACCGTGGCGCTCGGCGAACGCGTTGTCGGCGCCCATGGCTCCCTTCGGGGACCACGACCGGGTCGCGAACATCCACTCGTGCAGTTTGTGCCCGGCGTGCCCGAACGGAGCCTCCAGCGACTGGGGCTCGCCGGTGGCGAAGCCATCCAGCGAGATGGAGAAGTTGTGGATCCTGGTGATGGCCATGGGACGTTCCTACACCTCAGGTGGTGCAGCGGTGACCATGCCGTAGACGAACAACCACGCGGCGCTCGCCGAGCCTGCCGGGTTGTCGTCCCAGCCACTCGGGGATTGACGGTCTAGAAGGCCGCCTGCGACCACACCCTGCCCTCACTGGTCACCAACTCCACGCCCTGCACCCCACCAGCCGGAACATCCACCGCCCAGGTGCCAGCGGCCGTCTCCGCCCCGTAGGTCGAGGTCAGCGTCCACGACCCGACGGTCCGGCGCCTGCCATCGCCACCGACCACCACGCAGTCGTAGCTCTTGCCGGGCTTCGCGCGCGTGACGGTCACCACCAGCACCTGTCGTCCCGCAATGGTGGTCAGTCCCACCGTGCCAACGCTGGTGCCATCGGCCGTCACCAACGCCGCCGCTGACCGCACCGCTGTGGGACTGACGGCAACCGGCTGCTGCCGGTCGTGGACGACGATCGTGCCGCCGATCCCGACCCCCAGGCCGACCACGAGGGCGGCAGCCACCGAGAGCACCCCCCTCGTCCAGCGAGGTCGCGTTACCCGAAGGGCGCGGGGTGGGGCGACCGCTGCAACGGGTTCCTCGCCCAACTGCATGGCCTGCAGCACTCGTCCGGAGAATCCCGCCGGGGGTGCGATCGAGGGAACGGCGGCCAGCACCTGCTGGGCTCCGTCCGAGAGCTCGGCGTACCGGGAGCGGCAGGCGTCACAGGAAGCCAGGTGGGCGCTCAGCCGGGCGCGTTCGTCCGGCTCCGGGGTCTGCAGAACCAGATCGACCAGCGCGTCGTCGTCGGGATGCCGCTCAGTCATCGTCCACCTCAGAATGTTCAGCCACCACGGTGGCACGCATACGCCGTAGTCCGGTGCGGATCCTCGTCTTCGCGGTGCCCAAGGGGATCCCCTCCAGGTCGGCCACCTGCTGGGCCGTGTGTCCGGCGATGACCGCCAGCACCACCGCTCGTGCCTGCTCCGGCGGGAGTGCCCGCAGCCGCTCGGCGGCGTCCAGGTGCTCCACCCGAGCACCGGACTGGTCGGGGTTGCCGCTCAGCGTGGTCGAGATCAGACGCTCCATCACCTCGCCGTCGATCGGGGTCGAGCGTTGGGTGCGGATCGTGTCGATCGCGGCGTTGCGGGTGATCGCCAACAACCAGGTGAGCACCGAGGCCCGCCGCTGGTCATACACTGCGGCCGCCCGCCAGGCCCGCAGGAACGCCTCCTGGCTGACCTCCTCGGCCAGCCCCCGATCGCGGGTGATCGACAGCGCCAGCCCGAACACCCGTCCCTCGAACCGTCGGACGAATGCTGCCGCGGCCGCGTCGTCGTTGACCACCAGACCAGCCACGAGGGCAGCGTCCGGCGCCCGATCGGCGAGCGAGAAGAGGGTCACATGCTGATCTACGGATGAACCCGTCCCAGGGATTGCGCGGAGACCAATCTGTCGTCGGCGCAATCCCTGCGGACGCTGCAGCCGTATCACTGGGAACGGCAGCGGCCACGGTGAACACCGGGCCGACGATTCACAGGAGGAATGGTGTCCGCTCTCTTCACCCGAACAAATCGCTCCACCCACTCACCTCTCACCCACACAGCTCTCACCCACCCAGCTCCCACTCACTCAGCCCTCATCCGGGCCGCTGACCCCCACCGGGCGCCTCGCGTGATGGGGCGTCCGCTCCCCACCACCACAGCGTCCCGCATCCGGGTGCTCGCCGGAAGTGCCGTCGTCGTGCTCGCGATGGCGGCCTGCAGTTCACCGGCAGCGACCCCGTCCGCAGGAAACACCGTGCCCAGCTCGAGTTCGTCGATGCAGTCGTCGAGCGCCGCCGGTGACGGCCAGTACGGGTCGGGCAATTCCGCCTCCAGTTCTTCGGCCGGCAGCTCGTCCGCTCCCATGGGCGACACGCTGACGCTCGCCATGTCAGACACCTCGCTGGGCTCGATCGTGGTCGACGGCACCGGGATGACGCTCTACATGTTCACCAAGGACGCCCCCGACACCAGCGCCTGCGAGGGCGACTGCCTGGTCAAGTGGCCACCCCTGCTGGGCAAGCCGAAGGCCGGGGCCGGGGTCGACGACTCCAAGTTGGGCTCGTTCACCCGCAAGGACGGTCGTGAGCAGGCCACCTACAACGGCTGGCCGCTCTACTACTGGTTCAACGACAAGGCCAAGGGCGACACCACCGGACAGAATGTCGGCTCGGTCTGGTTCGTGCTCGACCGCGACGGCAACCCGATCAAGAAGTAGACGATGAACATCGGTGGACTTCCGCTGCACCCGCTGATCGTGCACGTCGCGGTGGTGCTGGTGCCGCTGTCGGCGTTGGGAGGGTTGGTCCTGAGCTGGCGTCCGGGGCTCCGCGCCCGGTTCGGTTGGCTGACGGTGGCCTTCGCGGCGGCGGGCGCGGCAGGGGCGCTGGCGGCCAGGCTCACCGGTCCAGCGCTCGCGTCCCAGATCGGGATCGGCTCGAGCCCCCAGTTCGCGACGCACCGCATGTGGGGCCTGTGGGCACCGTGGCCCGCCTTGGTGTTGGCCCTCTCGCTCGCCGCTCTGGTGTGGTCCGACAGCGGCACCGCGATCGCCGGCGGACGGTCGGGACGACGAACCCTTGGCGTCGGACCACCGCAGGATCGCCGGACGCTCCGTCTGGCCTCGACGGTGGTCGTCGTGGTGAGTGCGCTGGCCTCGCTGGTGCTGGTCACCCTGGTCGGCCACTCGGGCGCCACCCTGGTGTGGGGAGGTCGCTGATCCCAGAACCTGCGATGCGTGGCCCGCAGCCCCCCGCCCTCGTCCGGACGAACCCCACAGGTCCGGGCGAGGGACGGGCGCGTTGGCCGATGGATGGCGCGCCACTACTCCGCCGGCTTGGCCTTCTGGGGGTAGGGCGTCTCGTGCCGGGCGAGCATGGCCACGAACTCCCTGATCTTCCGTTCACGGGTCTCGGCCCGTTTGACCGCATTCACGCGATGGATGATCGAGAAGCGGTTGGACTTGGTGAGCACCTCGAACATGGCCCGGGCTTCAGGCACCGCCTCGATGGCGGCCAGTAGGTCGTCCGGCACCTCCGCTTCCGAGGGTGGTGGGTACGCGGCTGCCCACCTGCCATCGGCCTTCGCGGCCTCGACGGCGGCGCGGCCGGCGGGGAGCATCCTTCCCTCAGCCTCGAGCCGGGCGACGTGTTCGACGTTGCGACGCGACCAGATGCTTCGTGGTCGGCGAGGCGTGAACCGAATCCAGGAACTCTCCTGGTCGCGGCTGCGGGCCTGCCCGTCGATCCAGCCGAAGCAGAGCGCCTCGTCCACGGCGAGCTGCCAGGTCAGGGTCGTGACGGTGCCGCCCTTCCGGGTCAACGCCAGCCAGACGCCCGGGGACGTGTCGTGGTGGGCGAGCAGCCAGGCGTGCAGCTCCTCGGAATCGGCGAGCACCAGCTCCTCCAGTTCAGCCATGGCGGCAGGCTAACCGGAGTTCAGGGTCGGCCGTCCGATCGCGCTCGCACCCACAGGGCGAGTTCGGTGCGCGTACTGAACCCCAGTTTCGCCAGCGCGCTGCGCACATGGGACTCGACGGTGCGCACCGACACGACGAGTTGGTCGGCGATCTGCCGGTTGGTGTGCGCCTGGCCCACCAACCGCGCCACCTGGAGTTCCCGCGTGGTGAGCAAGGGAGCGTCGGTCGGAGCGGGACGGGCAAGCAGCCGCTCCGCGCCCAGGAGGGGGCCGGGCATGTCGAGCAGCCGGAACTCCTCAGCGGCGGCCGCGGCCAGCTCCCGCACGGTCGGTGTCCCCGACCGATGTCCGGCGGACGGTGCGGGATCGTGTTCCAGGCATTCCGCGAGCCCGAGCCTGGCCAGTGCGACATAGGGACGAGCCCCGATCCG
The DNA here is from genome assembly GCF_950101875.1 of Aestuariimicrobium sp. T2.26MG-19.2B. NCBI lineage: Bacteria > Bacillati > Actinomycetota > Actinomycetes > Propionibacteriales > Propionibacteriaceae > Aestuariimicrobium > Aestuariimicrobium sp. T2.26MG-19.2B. Next base: position 1,157,912 of record NZ_CATNLW010000001.1, read on the forward strand.
CTGGTTCTCGGTGATGGCTCGTGAGAAGTGGTCGGCGGCGACGTCCCGCTGACCCGCAGCCACCGCGATCACCCCGAGGGGGTACTCGTTCGATCCCGAGTAGAACGGCGTCCCACCACCATCAGCGCCGTACCAAGGCGCGGTGGGGGCGAGCAGGGCGTGGCACCTGCGGGCCAGGTCAGGGTCGTCCAGCGCAGCGGCGGCCAGACCGATCTGCCCCAAGGTGCCCATCCACCGCGGCCCCACCGGAACACGCTCGGGAAGATCCGCCAGGGTGGCCAGCAGTGCGACCGCCCGGCCGCGATCGCCTGCCAGGGCGAGGGCGCGGGCCAGACTGGCGCGCACCAGCGGGATGCCCGTGGCCTCCTCGAGCACGCGCAGCCCCGGCTCGGTGATCTCGCCCGGGTCACCCCGGAGCAGGGCCATTTGGACGCAGACGATGTGGTACATCCCGATCAGGGACCGATCCCCGGTTCGATCGGCGATCCGGAGGCCGGCCTCGGCCTGGGTTCTGGCCCCGTCGAAGTCTCCCAACACGGCAGCGACCAACCCCCTCAACCGATGCTCGTGCCAGCGGGCCACCGGTGAGGAACGTCGGCCAGCGACGCGTGCGATCTGCACGATGGCGTCGTCGAGAGCGACCAGGTCGCCCCGCTGCAACGCGATGTCGGCCTGCCACAGGTGGCCCCAGAGGGTTCCCATCGCCGTCGTGGACGAGCGCCCCAGTTCGACGGCTCGTTCGGCCAGCGGCACTCGTTCGTCGATGGTCTGGGGGTAGGAGAGCACGAGATGTCGCGCCGCGATGGCGTCCAGCTCCGCGGTGGGCGAATGCGAACGGCGGGCCAAGGTCAGGGCCGCGACAGACAAGGCGTCGGCGCTCCCATCCACGGCATCCTCGGCAGCAGCGACGGCCATCTGGCTGGTCAGACGGGCCCTGGTCGTGAGGTCCTCCGGAGGCACCCGGGACAGGGCTCGCCGACACAGACCGGCGACGACACGCGCCACCTCACGCGAGCCGATGCCCTGCGGGACGAGGGCGGCGCGCGCCATCCGGTCGGGACGATCCGCCGCCTCCGCCACGTCGACAGCCTCCACACAGGAGTCGACGGCTGCCGGGACCTGGTTCGCCAGCCATTCGTAACCGGCCAACTCCACCAGGCACTCGGCAAGCTCGGCGTCGTCGTGGTCGAGTCGACGGGTGTGTCGGACACACATCCGCGCGAACGCCACCGCCTCCTCGTGGGCGTGGACGGCCGCGGCCCGGGCGGCGGCCGCTCGGGCGGCGTCGCGGCAGTTGACCGAGGCTGCATGTCCCTCGGCCCGATCCCAGTGCACTGCGCTGGGACCCACCAACAGCTCGTCCCCACTGGACTGCATGGCCGCCGCTATCGAGGCCTCCCTGGCAGAGCGATGGTGGGCTTCGGTGTCGGCGATGACGGCGTCACGCACCAGCGCGTGGGTGAACGACAGTCCGGTGGCGCGGTGCTGCAACAGTCCGGCCCGACAACCTTGAGCGATGTGGTCGGTGACCTGTGCGACCGTGCGCCCGCACGCCGCGGCGAGCAGGGTCGGTGAGAGCCGCTCCGACATCAGGGCAGCGGTGATCAGGGTGTCACGCGCCTCGTCGGTGAGCTGCAGCAGCGGCGCCGCGAGCAGGCCCCTGATGTCCTGCCGCTCAGCCAGCACGTCGTCGAGGTCACCCGACGCGGGCGGCGCCTGGGAGGTGACGGCGTGGATGAAGAAGGGATTCCCGTCCGTCCGGCACACCAGTTCGTGGACCAGAGCACCCCAGCCCGTCAGCGACGGGTCGCTCGACAGCCACTGGGCCACGGCCCCCGCGTCGAGACCCGTCAACCGGACGAGCACCGATCCGCCACCACGCAGCAGATCGGGAAGGGCGCGCCCGAACGCGGTCGCTGCGTCATCCCGGGCCGTGGCCAGCACGACAACCCGCGAATGGGGCAGGTCGAAGGCGACGTGACGGAGGACCGCCACCGACAGGGAGTCCGCCCAGTGCAGATCCTCGAGCAGCACCAGCAGACCGGACGGCTCGGCGGCCTGGGTCAGGGCATCGACGACCGCCTCTGCCACCCCGAAGCGTCCGGCGTCGTTGTCGAGATCGGCCTGCTTCACGGCGACGACCACCGTGTCGAGTTCGGGCAGTTGTCGCGCGAGCCGACTCCACGGCCACAGAGCCGGGGCCCCCGTGTCGTCCACGGCGAAGCCATGAGCGGTGCGCAGACCCACGGCGGCGGCCCTCTCGATGCCCGCCAGGCCCAGCATCGTCTTGCCGATCCCGGCCTCTCCGGTGACCAGCACGAGCCCGCCTCGACCGGCCGACGCGGCGGCGACCGCGTCGTCGATGACAGCAAGCTGGGCGGAGCGACCCACCATCGCGACCACGTGACCATTGTCACGCCGCGGGATGCCGGGGGACGCCCGAATTCATGCGTCCCGGGACCCGATCACGTGTCCCATCCCTGATGACCAGGGCGGGGCGGAGATCTCAGTGGCGAATTCGGTGGCAGCACTGAGGCGTGCGGGTCGTTCGCGGCGCACCGTGGAGGCATTCCCACCACCGGTGAACCCGAAGGAGTCGCCATGCACGCCCAACTCATGATCTTCGATGGACCGCAATCGCCCGAGCTGCTCGCGGCCGCCGAACTCGCCGACACCCAACGCATCAGACCGCTGATCGATGCGAACCAGCGCCTGCGTGACGACATCGTGGCTCGCTACGACCTGCGCCAGGCCGACGGTGGCCGGGCGATCCTGCTGGTCACCGGTTCGGAGTCCACTCTCGACCTGCTCGCCGAGGTCGTCATGACCTCGCAGCTGGTGCCCGGTGAGGACCCAGCGCTGCTGCCGGGGCCCTCCCGGGTGGAGCGATACACCGTTGCCGAGGCGTTCGTCGCTCACAGGGCTGGCGCGCGATGAACGCCCCGTCCGGGCCTGACCTGACGTCGGTGCCGAGCGAGAACTCCAGGTGGACCGTTGTGCCCGAGTCCTCGACGGCCACCTTCTCGGTGCGGGACAAGCTGGTCGCCACCACCCGGGGCACCCTACCGATCACCGCTGGTTGGGTCGTCACCGACGCGGATGGATCCGTGGTGTCATCCCGGGTCGACCTCGACCTGACGAGGGTGGACACCGGCAGTGCCCACCGTGACCGCGACCTGCAGAAGCCATCGTTGCTCGATGGTGTGGGCCATCCGGTCATCAGCGTGCACACCGGCCCGACGACACCCCAGGTGACGCAGTGGACGGTGCCGTCGACCCTGTCGGCGCGTGGGGCGTCCTGCCCGCTCGAATTGCACGTGAGCGGGACGACCACCGACCAGGACCACGCGCAGGTACACGTGACCGCCCGGCTCGATCGCACGGGACTGGGTATGCGGGTGCCGACCTTCATCATCGGCCGCCTCGTTGACATCGACGTGGCCGCGCTCTTCGAACGCACGGGCACGTCGACGGGCGGTTGAGACCTGAGGCTCAGCGGATGGGCGGCGCTGCGCCGTATTCGGCATCGGTGACGGGTTCGAGCCAGTGGACGACGGCATGGTCGGCGTCCGCCTCGTTGATGGCGAGATGCACCATGAACCGGTTGGGCGCAGCGCCATGCCAATGCTCTTCGTCCGCCTCGAACAGCACCCTGTCGCCGGGCCGGATCACCTCGATCGGCCCCCCGCGACGTTGGCACAGGCCCACACCCTCGGTGACGAAGACGGTTTGGCTCAGGGGGTGGCAATGCCAGTGGGTGCGGGCCGAGGGCGTGAAGTGGACGAGCTTTGCCGAGAGCCGTGACGGGGCGGGCGCATCGGCGACGGTGTCGATGTAGACGTCGCCGGTGAACCAGTCGTCCGGTCCCTTGACCGTGTCGATGGAGCTGGGAGTGATCTGCATGGTGGCTTCCCTTTGGTGTGGCCTGTCACGGAGTCTGTCACCACCATGCCTACCGCCAAGGGTGTCCTGGCAGGGGTGTACTGGCAGGGACTGCCTCAGGGCCAATCGGGGACCTACGGTGGACAGCATGGAGCACCGAGCAGTGGCTCGGGATGTGCTGACAACGACGAAGGAATGACCCCATGCACCTGCGCACACTCGGACAAGGCCTCGAGGTCTCAGCCATCGGTTTGGGCTGCATGACCACGACCGGCGGCTACGGCCAGTCACCTGACCGCGGCGAGATGATCACGATGATCCGCGGTGCCCTCGACCTGGGAGTCACCTTCTTCGACACTGCGGAGATCTACGGCCCGCACGCGAACGAGGAACTGGTCGGTGAGGCGCTGGCACCCGTCCGTGACCAGGTGGTGATCGCCACCAAGTTCGCCCAGCACATCGATCCGGCCGAGCGCCGACCCACCGGACGCATGCTGCTCCCGGACGAGGTGGCTTCGGCCGTCGACGGTTCGCTGCAGCGGCTCGGTGTCGACGTCATCGATCTCTACTACCAGCACCGGGTGAACCCCGAGGTGCCGATCGAGGAGTTCGCGGGCGCGTTGGGAGAGCTCATCCGAGCCGGCAAGATCAAGCACTGGGGCATGTCGGAGGCCGCCGAGGCCACCATCCGCCGCGCCCACGCCGTCACCCCGGTGACGGCCATCCAGAGCGAGTACTCCCTGTGGTGGCGGCGCCCCGAGGAAGGTGTGCTGGCCGCCTGCGCGGAGCTCGGCATCGGGTTCGTCCCGTTCAGCCCACTCGGCAAGGGCTTCCTGACCGGAACTGTCGCCGCCTCGACAACGTTCGAGCAGGGCACGGACCTTCGCGCCCAGATTCCCCGGTTCGCTCCCGAGGCACTCGCCAAGAACCTCGCCCTCGTCGAGGTGGTCACGTCTGTCGCCGACGCGAAGGGAGCCACCCCGGGACAGGTTGCGCTCGCCTGGCTGCTCGCCCAGAAGCCATGGATCGTGCCGATTCCCGGCACGACCAAGCCCCATCGCTTGGCGGAGAACGCCGGCGCGGCGGATGTCGAGCTGACGGCAGCCGACGTGGACGCTCTCACGGCAGCCTCCGATGCGATCGAGATCGAGGGCGGGCGCTACCCCGAATTCCTGGAGGCGCAGACCAACCTCTGAACGCAGTGGCGGACCACCGGGGATAGGTGTGCCACCGCGAGGATGACGTGGTCGCTCTTGTCGGGGGGCGCTGAACGCTGCAAGCTGGAGCCCTGATCTCGCGGAGGTGTCATGGGCAAGTTGATCTATGCGGCCAACGTCTCACTCGACGGGTACCTCGAGGACGAGAACGGAGCCTTCGACTGGTCGGTGCCGGATGAGCAGGTGCACGCGTTCTGGAACGACCACGAGCGCAGCATCGGAACGTCCCTCTACGGACGGCGCATGTACGAGACCATGCGCGTCTGGGAGGACGACGACTGGTTGGCGGACGAGCCGGACGTGGTTCGTGACTACGCGCAGATCTGGCGTGCCTCCGACAAGGTCGTCTACTCCTCGACCCTGACCCAGGTGTCGACCGCGCGGACCCGCATCGAGAAACACTTCGATCCGGAGGGTGTGCGGCTGCTCAAGGAACGCAGCGATTCGGATCTGAGCATCGGCGGCGCGGGGATTGCCGCGGAGGCTTTCCGGCACGGCCTGGTCGACGAGTGCGTACTGCTGCTCTGCCCGGTGGCGGTGGGTGGGGGGAAGCCAGCCCTGCCGCGCGGTCTGCGTCTCAACCTGGAGCTGTTGGACGAGCGGCGGTTCGACAACGGGGTCGTCTACGTGCGGTACTCCGTCCGCTCGCACTGACTCCTCGACTGCTCAGATGTCGAAGGGCGGCGGGAAGGCGAGCCAGACCAGCAATGCTCCGTTGGCCACGACCGTGCACCAGAACACGATCTGGAACGGTCTTTTGCTGGTCTTGTGTCGGTAGAGCCTCTGGGCGATCAGCGCGCCGGGCCATCCGCCCAGTACAGAAACCACGTGCAGCGTCGACTCGGGCGTTCTCCACGCGCCTCGAAGTGCAGCCGACTTGTCCCGGCGGTACAGGACGACGGCGATGAGGCTCATCAGCAAAGTGGCGAGCAAGGCTGCGATCGGGAGCACCTTCACGGCGGCGAGAGCGCCCACCACGGCCAGGAAGGTGAGAGACACGGCTGCGGCAGCGCCCACGCCATGTCTTCCTCGGCGGGCTTGGCCCGGACGTCCTCCGCAGTCGACCTGGGTGGCCCGAAGCCGCCCACGATCGTCGGCCTGGACCCTGTAGGTGACGGCTGTTCCCACCACCGGACGAGAACCTTTCGGTAGTTCGCTGACGTGCACGAAGACCTGGGGACCACCGGCGTTGGGCGTGATGAAGCCAAAGTCCCGCACGTCATTCCAGCGGGTCACGACACCGTGTTGCCTCACCCTGCCTCCGGGGTTGCTGAACTGGCGATCACCCAGTCGCGACCAACTGCTCGCTGCCGCTGGCTTTCAACAATCTGAAAACCATCTGAAACAACAACGCCCCTTGTCAGGGGCGGGTTGCAAAGGGTGGGCCTAACTGGACTTGAACCAGTGACCTCTGCCTTATCAGGGCAGCGCTCTAACCGACTGAGCTATAGGCCCGTCACCGCCGAGGCGGTCACGCAAGTGGAAACTCTAGCGGATCCGTCGGCGTCGACCCAAATCTGGGAGCACGTCGGAGGGGTTACGACACGGACTCGTCCTCGCCCAACTCAACCGGCGTCCCCGCGCGCACTCAACCGACGTCGGGAGCAGCCCGTCAGTCCTCGGCGAGGGTGACCTCGAGGCCACCCATCACGGTGGCGGCAAGGTTGTACAGGAACGAGAACAGCGTGGCCAGAGCCGTGAAGATCACCACGTCGGCCGCACCGATCATGGCCGCGAAGCCGAGCACCCGGTTGCCGTTCAGGTAGTCCTCGAGGTGGAAGCGGTCGGCAGCACCAGGAGTGTTGAGCAGGTCGTTCACCGCTCGGTTGACGCTCTCGAACACCCCTGAGGCCACGATGACGCCCCACAGCACCCAGATGCTGATGAAGAAGATGATGCCGCCGGCGATCCCGAACAGGAACGCGGTCTTCATCACCGACCACGGATCGATCCGCGACAACCGGAGGCGCGCCTTGCGGGTCCGCCGCGACGACCCAGCACGGGCCGCGACCGCCGGTGCACCTGGCACCGCGTCCTTGGCCCGGTCGGTGTCACCACTGACGGTCGAGGCGACTGACGACACCGCGGTCGAGGCGGCCGATGACACCGAGGTGGCGGCGCTCGACATGGCACCACGGGCCGAGCCGAACACATCCTTGGCACGGTCAGCCGCCCGTTCGCCGAAGCTGGGCTCAGTCGGGTCCGCTGGTGCTCGGCCACCCGGGGTCACGGTGCTCCCCTGGACGGGGGCCGAGAAGCCGGGCCGGCCGGCCGCGTTCGTCCCCGGGACGCTGGCGCCGCCCCGTCGGGCGGGCTGGGCCGGGGGTTGACCGAAGGAGGGCGGCTGGCCGCCGGGGCGGGTGTTGTCGCTCACTGCTCATCCTCCTGGTCGGCGCCCTCGGGCTCCGGGTCAGCGGTCTCCGTCGTGCCCACGCTACCGGCAGCATCGTCGTCCACAGCCTCCGTGGACTCCGACTCTCCGCCATCCTCGGTCAGACCCTCGTCCGAATCGTCGACCTCGGTGACACCCAACGCCTGGTTGGCGCGTGCCTCCGGGTTGAGCGCTATCGCGATCACGGAATCCTCGCCCCGCACGCCGACGAACTTCACGCCCATGGTGTCGCGGCCCTTCGCCGCGACCTCGCTGACCGACGACCGGGTGATCTGCCCGGACTGCTTGATGGCGATCACCTCGTCGGTCTCGCCCAGCACCAGACCACCGACCAGCGACCCGCGGTCCTCGTTGAGGCGCATGGCCTTGATGCCCAGGCCGCCGCGACCCTGGCGACGGTACTCGGACACAGCGGTCCGCTTGGCGAAGCCACCGTCGGTGACCGTGAAGACGAACAGCGAGTCCTCGTCGGCGTCGGAGCGGATCACCGCCATCGACAGCAACTCGTCGTCGGAGCGGAACTTCATGCCGGTCACGCCGGAGGTCGCACGCCCCATCGGACGAACCTGGTCGTCCGCCGCCGAGAAACGGATCGCCTGGCCCTTCTTCGAGATGAGCAGCACGTCGTCCTCAGGGCCGACGATGTCGGCACCGATCAGTTCGTCGTCCTCGTCGCGGAAGTTGATGGCGATGACGCCGGCCTGGCGGGGGGTGTCGTACGCGGCCAGTTCGGTCTTCTTGACCAGACCCTTCCGGGTTGCCAGCAGCAGGTACTGGGCGTCGTCGTAGGTGCGGATCTGGATGCCCTGGGCGATCCGCTCGTCGGGCAGGAAGCTCAGCAGTCCCGCGACGTGGCCGCCCTTGGCGTCACGTCCACCCTCGGGCACCTGCCACGCCTTGATCCGGTAGACCCGGCCCATGGTGGTGAAGAACAGGATCCAGTGGTGGTTGGTGGTGGTGAAGACGGCGTCAACCTCGTCCTCGGCGCGCAGCTTCGCTCCCCGGACTCCCTTGCCACCGCGACGCTGCACGCGGTACTGGTCGGTGTTGGTGCGCTTGATGTAGCCGCCGCGGGTGAGGGTGATGACCACGTCCTCGTCGGGGATGAAGTCCTCGTCGGAGAAGTCGCCGTCGGCCGCGACGATCTGGGTGCGGCGCTCGTCGCCGTACTTGTCGACGATCTCGGTCAGCTCGGTCGAGATGATCTCGCGCTGGCGCTCCTCGCGGGCGAGGATGTCGGCCAGGTCGGCGATCTGGGCCTCGAGCTCGGCCAGGCGGGAGACGATGCGCTCCCGCTCCAGGGCGGCCAGGCGGCGCAGCTGCATCTCGAGGATGGCGTTGGCCTGGTCGTCGTCGATGTCGAGCAGGTCCTTCAGGCCCTCACGGGCGGCCTCGGTGGTGCGGGACGCCCGGATCAGGGCGATGACGTCGTCCAGCTTGTCGAGCGCCTTCACCAGACCGCGCTGGATGTGGGCGCGAGCCTCGGCCTCCTGCAGCTGGAAGGCGGTGCGGCGGCGGATGACCTCGAGCTGGTGGGTCACCCAGTGGCTGATGAACTGGTCGAGCCGCAGCGTGCGGGGCACGTCGTCGACCAGGGCCAGCATGTTGCAGCCGAAGGTGTCCTGCAGCTGGGTGTGCTTGAACAGGTTGTTCATCACCACGCGGGGCTGGGCGTCCCGCTTGAGCACGATCACGAGCCGCTGGCCGGTGCGGGCTGAGGTCTCGTCCACCAGGTTGGCGATGCCCGACAGCTTGCCGGCGTTGACCAGCTCGGCGATCTTCAGCGCCAGGTTGTCGGGGTTGCACATGTAGGGCAGCTCGGTGACGACCAGGAGCTGTCGTCCGTTCTTGTCCTCCTCGACCTTGATCACCGCGCGCATGGTGACCAGGCCTCGGCCGGTGCGGTAGGCGTCCTCGATGCCCTTGCGGCCGACGATCAGGGCGCCCTGGGGGAAGTCGGGGCCCTGGATGCGGGCCATGGCGGCCTCGAGCAGTTCCTCCTCGCTGGCCTCGGGGTGGGCCAGCGACCAGAGAACGGCCTCGGACACCTCACGCAGGTTGTGGGTGGGGATGTTCGTGGCCATGCCGACCGCGATGCCCGTTGACCCGTTGACCAGCAGGTTGGGGAACCGTGCCGGGAGCACGGTGGGTTCCTGCTCGCGATTGTCGTAGTTGGGCTTGAAGTCGACCGTCTGCTGGTCGATGTCGCGCACCATCTCCATGGCGAGCGGAGCCATCTTGCACTCGGTGTACCGCATGGCGGCGGCCTTGTCGTTGCCGGGCGAACCGAAGTTGCCCTGCCCCGAGACCAGCGGGGCGCGCATCACCCACGGCTGCGCCAGGCGCACCAAGGTGTCGTAGATCGCCGAGTCACCGTGGGGGTGGTAGAGACCCATCACCTCACCGACGACGCGGGAGCACTTGTTCCACCCGCGGTCGGGACGGTAGCCGCCGTCGTACATCGCGTAGAGCACGCGGCGGTGCACGGGCTTGAGACCGTCGCGGACGTCGGGCAGCGCTCGTCCGACGATCACGCTCATCGCGTAGTCGAGGTAGCTCTTCTGGATCTCGTCGCGCAGGTCGATCGGCTCGATGCGGCCGTGGTTGGGGGCCTCGATGTCATCGACCAAGGACTGCGTCTCGGCTGCCTGCCCCGGTGCGGTGCCTGACGCCTCGTCGCGGATGTCGTCGGTGCCGGGGGTGGGCTCGTCGGGAGTGTCAGTCATGTGGGTGGGAGGTCCTCACGTGTTGGACGAATGCGCGCCCACCAATGGCGAAAGGCCCGGGCGCGCTGATCGCGTCCAGCCTACCGCACCCCCCGTGACGACACCTTGTTCCGCGCGCGCCCGCGCGTAGTAGGGGGTGTGGTCGGACGATGGTCAGCCCTGGCCGTGGGTGCCGCCTGTGCCGGCTGGCCACTCGTGGCGTTGCTCCCATACCGGACCACCTGCCCCACGTCCGGCGCGATGCTGGCGGCCGCCGTCGTCCAGTTGCCCACACACGGGATCAGCTGCCCTCGTTGGGTGCAGTTGCCCCCGTCGAGGGGCAGGGCAGGTGCGCCTGACGAGGGCAACTGGGACGGAACGCGGGCAGCCCCGGACGAACCTCAGCCCCCGAAGACCGACAGCTTCCCGTAGTGCTCGGCCAGCAGGTAGTACACCGTCAGCCGGTTCTTCTGACCATGGATGCTGGCCCCGACCTTCTTGATGGCGGCATCGATGGACTCGTCCGAGTCGGCGACTCCCAACTTCTTCTTGACGTAGTTGGTGCGCACCCGCTCGAGCTCGGCCGGGTCGGAGAACGACACCGTGCGGGAGTCCTGCTTCTGCAGCGCGAGGGCGTAGGTGCGCGCCATCTTCGCCACCACTGCCTCGTTCGCCTGCGCGGAGTACTTCTTGATGTCTGCCAGGTAGTCCATCGAAGACCTTTCAGGTGTGCGCCCCTCGTTGGACGCACCCCCATCTTCGACCGAATTCGTCGTCCATGTGACCGGTTCGGGCAACATTCGACGACGGGGCGGACAACCCCGGACGGTGGCGTCCGGGGTTGTCAGCTCGCAAAGCACAGCTGCCTGCGTTCGCGACTGCTGAACAGGCCTCAGATGTCGAGGAAGCGCACGTCGCGAGCGTTTCGCTGGATGAACGCGCGCCGCGACTCGACGTCCTCACCCATCAGGATCGCGAACATCTCCGAGGCGCGGGCAGCGTCCTCGAGGGTCACCTGGAGCAGGATGCGACCGTCGGGATCCATGGTGGTCTCCCACAGGTCGGAGGCGTCCATCTCACCGAGACCCTTGTAGCGCTGGATCGGGTTCACGGTCGGCAACTTCTTGCCGGCAGCGAGCCCCGCCTCGCGCAGCACGTCACGTTCGTGGTCGGTGTAGGCCAACTCGTGGGGCGAGTTCGTCCAGCGCAGCCGGAACAGCGGCGGCTGGGCCAGGTAGACGTGGCCGGCATCGATCAGCGGGCTCATGAACCGGAACAGCAGCGTCAGCAGCAGGGTGCGGATGTGCGACCCGTCGACGTCCGCATCGGCCATCAGCACGATCTTGTGGTAGCGGAGCTTGGCCAGGTCGAAGTCCTCCTGCACACCGGTGCCGAGGGCGTTGATGATCGCCTCGACCTCCTTGTTCTGCAGGATGCGGTCGAGTCGAGCCTTCTCGACGTTCAAGATCTTCCCGCGGATCGGCAGGATCGCCTGGGTGCGCGGGTCACGTCCACCCTTGGCGGAACCGCCTGCGGAGTCACCCTCGACGATGAAGACCTCACACTCGGCCGGATTGGTCGAGGAGCAGTCGGCCAACTTGCCGGGCAGTCCCCCACCACCGAGCAGCCCCTTGCGGTTGCGGGCCATGTCGCGGGCCTTGCGGGCGGCGATGCGGGCCAGCGCCGCGGCCTGCGACTTGCGGACGATCTCTCGTCCCTCGGCCGGATTGCGCTCGAACCAGTCGCCCAGACGGTCGTTCACGACACGCTGGACGAAGGACCGGGCCTCGGTGTTGCCCAGCTTGGTCTTGGTCTGGCCCTCGAACTGGGGCTCGGACAGCTTGATCGACACGATGGCGGTCAGGCCCTCGCGCACGTCGTCACCCGAGACGCGGTCCTCGCGCTTCTTGATCATTCCCCAGGCCTCGCCCCACTTGTTGACCGTGTTGGTCAGCGCGGCGCGGAAGCCCTCTTCGTGGGTGCCGCCCTCGTGGGTGTTGATGGCATTGGCGAAGGTGTGCACCGAGTTCTGGAACGAGGTGTTCCACTGCAGTGCCACTTCGACGCCCATGCCCGCCTCGGGCTTGTGCGCCTCGACGGCGATCACCGACGGGTGCACGACGTCCTTCTTGCCGGTCAGGTAGGTGACGTAGTCGATCAGGCCGTTGAGGTAGAGGAACTCCTCGCGGATCGGGGCGCCCTGGTCGTCGACGTGGCCCTCGCGCAGGTCGATGATCTCGATGGCCAGCCCCTTGTTCAGGAAGGCCATCTCGCGGAACCTGGTGGCCAGCGTCTCGTAGGAGTACTGGGTGGTCTCGAAGATCTCATCGCTCGCGTAGAACGTGACCGTGGTGCCGGTCGCGTCCGAGGTGCCCACCTTCTCCAGCGGCGCCTCGGGCACACCCAGGTGGAAGGTCTGGGCGTAGCGGGACCCGTCACGCTCGACCTCGACGGTCAGCGTCGAGGAGAGCGCGTTCACGACGGACGAACCGACGCCGTGCAGACCGCCGGAGACCTTGTAGCCGCCGGAACCGAACTTGCCGCCGGCATGGAGCTTGGTGAGGACGAGGGTGACGGTGGGGATGCCCTCGATGGGGTGCACGTCGACCGGGATACCGCGCCCGTTGTCGACGACCCGGATACCTCCTCCGTCGAGCAGCTCGACCCGGATCCGGTCCCCGTAGCCGGCCATGAACTCATCGACGGCGTTGTCGACGATCTCGCTGACCAAGTGGTGCAGACCGCGCTCACCGGTGGATCCGATGTACATACCCGGACGCTTGCGCACCGCCTCGAGACCCTCGAGCACCTGGATGGACGAGGCGTCGTAGGAGCCCGCGGCGACCGAGGTGTCACCGTGCTCGATGAGCCCCTCCATCCGTTCGGTGTCGTCGAGTTCGATGGGCTGCTCGTCAGTGTCGAGCTGGGCCTTGAGTGCGGCCTCATCGATGGTGGCATCGAACTGATGGTTCTGGCTCACGCGCACGTGCTCCTCTGCTTGGCACAGCGAGCGCCGCTCAGGGAGTGCCTGACGGCGCATCGCACAACTCGTCCATTCTACCCCACTCACACGCCCGAACATCGAAGCCAGAGGCCCGTGCAGGGGGTCGATGGCACGGTCGCGACCTAGACTGCCGCGCATGGACGAGGACGAGTGGTCGCAGGCGGCAGCGGGCGCCTCGTCCCCCGTGGTCGACGGCAGCATCTGGGCCGATCCGGACGACCTCGACCCCGACTGGCGACCTCCTCGTTCGTGGAGCCTCGCACCCAGATGGGTGAAGGTGGTCACCCCGGTACTGGCCCTGACGATCGTCGTGGGGCTCGTCTGGTCGCTGCACGGGTTCGACGAGGCACGCGACACCCAGACCCGCGTGGCCTTCGGCAGCACCATCACCACCGGCACCGTCGCCATCACGCCACGCTTCGCCGAGTGGAGCAACGACAGGTACGACAAGGTGTGGAAGCTGGCCATCTCGGGGTCGTGCCACCACTCCCCCGTCGTCAACGCTCCCGAGACCGCCGGCCACGAACTGGACGACGCGATCCTCGCCGCACGGCCCAACACCCGCCAGGTCAGCACCCAGACGCTGGTCTACTTCGGCGAGGCCAGGCAGTTGGGTTCGTCCACGCAGTACTCCTCGCTGACCCCGGGAGCACCGCCGGTCCCGTGCTTCCTGAGCTTCGAGTTCGACGACCCCGGCACACCGGTGGAGTCGGAGGTGGTGCTGCTGGTCGCCGACCTGCGCTACCGCGCCGAGGACCTCAGCCAGCAGGGAGGGTCCGGATGGAAGCTCGGCACCCGCACCACCGTCATGCGCGTGCCCGCTGTCGTCCGCGACCCGAAGACGACCGACCCCTGACCCGTCCGGGCCACCCGGGGGGCTCCCAGGCCGGGGGACTCTCAGGCGGGGGGACGAAGCAGCGGACCCTGTTTCACCCGCATCGACTGGGGCACCCGCACCCCGCGCACCTCACCCAGCTTCGCCTCGGGCAGCACGAAGTTCTGGTAGACGACGCCCGAACCGAGCGCGCGTTCCTCGCTGGTGCACGAGTAGGGAAGGTCGTCGACGTACTCGGTCTCGTCCCAGGTCTCCTGCCCTCGGCCGACCACCTCGAGTGAACAGCCACCCTCGCCTCCCACCGACCGCCACCGGGCCACGACCGTCAGGTAGACCATGCCCTGCGGTGCCACCTGCACCTTGTCGCCGTCCGGCAGCCATCGGCTGACCCGCCAGGACAGCACCGACAACTGCATGCCCGTGGTCTGGTCGGTGAAGGTGCCGCCCTGTTGCACGCCGACCGGATAGGTGCCGGTGCGGGTCTCGACCCAGACCGCCCAGCCGGTGCACAGCACGGCGGCCACGGTCAGCACGGCAACGGCGAAGCACCAGTCGCGGAACCGGCGCACCGCGGGGAGTGGGGCCGGCGGCGCCCACGCCCGCGGCGGCAACTGGTCCGGGGGCGGGGCCTGGACCGGGGGCGGGAACCGGCTCGAGGGCGCAGGGGTGCTCATGGGCGGATCGGCTCGGTGGTGGCGTCGACCTCTTCGACGACTCGCCCGGACGAGGCCCGCAGCAGCGCTCGTCCGGACTCCCGTCCCAAGCCGGGGTCGAAGGTGACGGTGCTGTCGCGGAAGATGATCGTGGTGCTCTCCTTGCAGACGATGCGCAGCTCGGCGGCACGATCGGGGTCGAACTCGAAGGCGATCGCCGACGAGGTCCGCTGCCCCGGTTCGGGAAAGTTGGTGCGGCCCAGCCCGATCGGCCGGTACTTGTCGCCGCCCTGCTGGGCCTCACAGTCGAACGAGATCATCGAGCGCTGCCTGGGGGTGGTCAGCCGCACCGTCACCAGCAGGTAGCGGGCCCGGGTGGCCTGTGCCCGTCGTCCGTCGCTGTAGAGCTGGCCGACGGTGAGTTCCATGAAGCGCACCGACTGACCGTCGGCGTTGATCACCACCTCCTGGTCGGGACGAGCCGTGAGCTGCTCCACCGGCGGGTCCTGCTTCGTCCACTGGGTGATCCAGCCAGCCGCCAGAAGTGCCGCCAGCACCACGACCAGCCCCAGCAGGGAGACGCGTCGTCCGGTCCTCATGATCGGCCCCCGACGGCAGCCGGCGCACCCACCGAGCCCGCAGCAACCGGCCGCTGCTCCTGCTCGACCGGGACCCCCACCTCGGGGTCACCCGAGAGGGCGCTGGGATCGGCGCGGGTCCGGAAGGCCTGCAGCGTGCGGACGAAGGCAACGCCCAGCAGCGCGTACTTGAGCGAGTCGCCCACCACGCTGGTGAACAGGTTGATCAGGCTCAGCCAGGCCACCCAGAACACGCTGTCGCGGGTGCCGATCCAGCCCAGCACCAGCCGGAGCAGCGATTCCTCCACGGAGTTGAACAGGGCATAGCAGAGCACGTAGGCCCCCAGGAAGGGCAGGCCGGTGCCGAGCACCAGCCGCAGCGACTGGAAGGTGGGCAGGTACTTGTCGTCGACGTCGCCGAAGAAGGCCTCCTGCACCTCGAGCCACGTGCGGCGGGCCAGGTTGGATGCCTGCACGTGTTCCCGCTTGGCACGCCTGCGCAGGTCGATGCGGTGTTCCCGGTCGAGATGGGCACTCAGGGGCTCTCCCTGGCGCCACACCTCAGCGAGGCTGAGCACGTGACTGCCGTAGACCAGCGCTGCCACGGCCAGCCACAGCAGCGGCTCGGCCAGCCCCGACTTGAACAGCGGCCAGAGCAGGTCGGCCAGTTGGTGCCACAGCCACGAGACAACCCTGGGCAGCAGGTGCGAGACCTCGGCTGCGGAGGTGCGCCACCCCTCGGCCACCGTGCGCCACCACGCGGCGAAGGCCCGGTCGCCCAACCACGACCACAGCCGCAGCAGCAGGCTCGTGCCCGACAGCAGGAAGACCAGCATGAAGAAGGCCTCGATCATCGCCGCGAGCAGCCCCAGGGGGCGGAAGTCCGTCTTCTCGTGCAGCAGGTCGACACCGCGGCGCACCACGTAGGCGACCACGACCACGATCGAGACCACCATCAACTGGTGGGCCGTGCGCGGGCTGAGGGTCGACATCACGGAGCGCTCGCCCAGACCACGGATCACCACCTCATTGGCGATCAGCGAGTTGACGACGTCCTGCACTCGTCCGAAGACCGAGTAGATGCCGAGGAAGGGCAGCAGGGTGATGGCCAGCAGGTGGGCCGCTGACGTGTCCCGGTCGTCGGTGACCGCGTCGTCCGGCAGCAGGGCGCTGACGTTCAGGGCCCGACCGATCAGCCGCAACGAGACGATCACCGCAGACAACTGCAGCACCAGACCGAACGCAAGCACGACCACCGCCAGCCAGGCGTGCTGGCTCGAGATGGACGGTGCCACCACCAGCGCCGCCTTGAGGCCGAGATAGCCCAGGGCGTTGACGGCCAACAGTTGGGGCAGCAGGGTCCACCAGACCCGCAGGGCACCGAAGACCATCGCGCTGACATGGTTCCCCCACGCGGCGACGTCCTTCATGCGGGCATCGTAGCCAGCGCGCGTGCCACCCCCTCGCCCTCGATCCAGACCACCGCACTCCCCCGCGGCTCAGCCGTAGGTGTCGCGAGGCCCTCGTCCGTCGCGCACGGCTCGGGGCCCGTGCTTCCAGCTGGGCGCGCTCGGGCCGACGACGGTGATGCGGACGACGGTCCCGTCGCCGAGTCGTCGGTTCAGTTCGGCCACCAGTTGGGGGGCGATCGAACGCAGGGACGTGGCCCAGGTGGACGACTCCGCCCGCACCGTGAGCACCCCCGCGTCATAGCCCTCGGGGGCGGAGTGGGCCGCGTTGACCTCGCCCACCAGGGCCGGCCAGCTGGTCAGCAGCGTGCGGACGCTCAGCTGTTTGCCCCACCCACGCTGCTTCACCAGGTGGCCCAGCAGGGCTCCCACTTCCTGGGGGTCGCGGTCGTCCGGGTGGGAGCCGGAGCGCAGGTTGACCGGGTCGGCGCGTCGGCGACGTTTGCGGATGCCGCGGCTGGGAGGCAGGTTCACCGCCCCGCCGGCGGCGACCCGATGGGCGATCTGGCTGGCCAGGTCGGTTCCGAGCTCGTCGTGCTCACGCCACGCCTGTTCGTCCTCGGCTGCTTGTTCGGCCCGGCGTTCGGCCACCACGTCGGGATCGAGGTCCGGTTCGAGGCCGGGATCGGGCAGGTCGGTCATGACTCGTCCTCGGGTTCGACCAGTCCGTGTCGGACGCGGAACCGTCGTCCGGCCAGGGCCGCCGGCACGTCGGCGCCGACCGCAGCGGTGACCAGCACCTGTTCGGCGCGCAACACCGACTCGGCCAACCGCTCACGCCGGGTGGCATCCAGTTCGGCGAAGACGTCATCGAGCACAAGCACGGGTTCGATGCCATCGGCCTGCAGCAGTCCGAACGTCCCCAGGCGAAG
This sequence comes from Aestuariimicrobium sp. T2.26MG-19.2B, assembly GCF_950101875.1. Lineage (NCBI taxonomy): Bacteria > Bacillati > Actinomycetota > Actinomycetes > Propionibacteriales > Propionibacteriaceae > Aestuariimicrobium > Aestuariimicrobium sp. T2.26MG-19.2B. Next base: position 1,175,519 of record NZ_CATNLW010000001.1, read on the forward strand.
GGCCAGCGCCAGCGACCAGGACTCACCGTGGCTGGCGTACCCCTTGGCGGGCAGCCGCCCGATGTTGAACACGACGTCGTCGCGGTGCGGTCCGACCAACGAGACCCCGCGGGCGATCTCGTCACGGCGCCGTTCGGCCATCGCCTGCCGCAGGCGGTCGGCCAGGTCGTCCCGGGTGAGCGCGTCGACCCCCTCGGGGCGGCTGAGGTCGAGCGCGGTCTTGTAGTCGGCCGTGACCACGTTGTTCTGGGGCGCGATGTCGGCGTAGGCCTCGGTCGCGATCGGCATCAGTTCGGCCAGGGAGTCGAGCCTGGCCAGCAGCAACTCAGCACCGATGGTGGCGACCTGGTCGTCCCAGATCTCAAGGGTCGCCACCGCCTCGGCGTCGGCCTGGTGCAACGACCTGCCCGACATCGCCTTCAGCAGGCTGTTGCGCTGTTTCACGACCCGGTCGTAGTCGGCCCGCACCCCTGCCATCCGCGGCCAACGAGTGGTCACCACCGCATCGATGAAGGCCCGACGATCACTGGGGTCGCCCTTGACGATCGCCAGGTCCTCGGGTGAGAAGACGACGGTCCGCAGCACCCCCAACAACTCCCGGGTGCGGGCCAGGGGGGCCTTGTTGATGCGGGCGCGGTTGGCTCGTCCGGGGTTGATCTCGACCTCGAGCAGCAGGCTGCGTCCGTCGGCACGACCGGCCTTCACGCGCCCCCGGACGATGGCCTGTTCGGCATCGAGCCTGACCAGCGGGGCGTCGGACGAAACCCGGTGCGACCCCAGCCTGCTCAGGTACTCCACGGCCTCGACCAGATTGGTCTTGCCCTGGCCGTTCGCGCCGATGAAGACGGTCACGCCGGGAGCGAGCGGCACCTCGGCGGAGGTGTAGCTGCGGAAGTCGGCGAGGGAGAGGTGCTCGACGTACATCTCCCCTCCCGGGTCTCTACTGTGCCGACTGCGTGGTCTCCGCGACGGGTGCGGGGGACGGCCCAGGTGCCGGGTCGTCCACCGGGTCGTTCACTGGGTCGGTGGGGTCGGCTTGGTCTGGGTGGGTCGTCCCTGCTCGACGGCGTGGCCACCGAACTGGTTGCGCATGGCGGCCACGGCCTTCATGGCTGGCGAGTCGTCCTGCTGGGAGACGAAACGGGCGTAGAGGGCGGCCGAGATGGCGGGTGTGGGAACCCCCAGGTCGATGGCGGCCTGCACGGTCCAGCGTCCCTCGCCCGAGTCGTGGGCGACACCGGCGATGTCGTCGAGGTTGGGGTCGGCCTTGAGCGCGTTGACCATCAGGTCGAGCAGCCACGAACGAATGACGGTGCCCTCCTTCCACGACTCGAAGGCAGCGTTGACGTCGGTGACCTCCTCGGCCTTGCGAAGCACCTCCCAGCCCTCGGCGTAGGCCTGCATGATGGCGTACTCGATGCCGTTGTGCACCATCTTCGTGAAGTGGCCGGCACCCAGCGTTCCGGCGTGGACGAAGCCGTACTCCCCGTCGGGCTTGAGGGCCTCGAAGATGGGCATCACGTGGTCGACATCGGCCTTCTCGCCGCCGACCATCAGGGCGTAGCCGTTCTGCTTGCCCCACACACCCCCGGAGACACCGACGTCGAGGTAATGGATGCCGGACTCGGCCAGGTCGGCGCCGTGCACCTTGTCGTTGAGCCACTTGGAGTTGCCGCCGTCGATGACGATGTCACCCTCACCCAGCAGCGGCTTCAGCTCGGTGACGACCGACTTCACCACCTGCTCGGGCACCATCACCCAGATCACCTTGGGCAACTCGGTCAGTTGACCGACCAGGTCGGCGAGGTCCTTGGAGTCGGACAGGTCCTGGTTGCGGTCATACCCGACCACCGTGTGACCCTTCTCGCGCAGGCGGTCGCGCATGTTGCCGCCCATCTTGCCCAGGCCAATCAGTCCGAGTTGCATGTCCACGACCTCCAGTCGTCACGAGTCGAGCACTCAGGAGCGCTGGCGCCCCTGGGCTGCACTGCCCTGTTCAGTGTTCCACACGGTCCGGACGGCGACCGGAGTTGCGTCGGTGCCCCGGTGGGCATCGTTCCTGACCGGGGGACGCCGAGGATCAGTTGGGCAGGCGCATCAACATGATGACGTGGCGGTAGTCGCCCAAGGGGTCACCGTCCAACTGCTCCAGGCCCTGGATGAGGCAGGGCTTCGCCGGGGCGGTGAAGGCGAAGTACACGTAGGGGGTGTCGAGCGCGCCGAGGGCATCGGCCAGGTACTGCGGGTTGAACCCGACCGCGGCCATCATCTCGCCGCCGGCATGGTTCTCGACGACGGCCTCGATGGCCTCAGTGGCTTGGGCCTGGTCACCAGTGGCCGCATCCAGCGCGATCTGACCGTCGCCGATGATCATCCGCAGCGGGGTGTTCCGCTCCGCCACCAGGGCGACGCGCTTGACCGAGGCGATCACGTCGGCGGTGGTGGCACGCACGCTCACCGCGGCATTGACGTTCATCAGGTGGCGCACCTTGGGGAACTCGCCGTTCAGCAGGCGGGTGGTGATCTGGCGGGTGCCGCCTGCTCCGTCGCCCTCGAACCCGATCATGCCGTCGCCGACTCCGGAGTTCGCAAGGGACAGGGTCACCGACTCGCCGGAGGTCATCGACTTGGAGGTCTCGGCCAGCACCTTCGCAGGAACCAGCGCGGCGCCGTCGGCGGTCGACCCCACCGGGCTCCACGGCAGTTCCTTGAGCGCCATCCGGTAGCGGTCGGTGGCGAGCAGCGACAGGGTCTCGCCCTCGATCTCGACGCGCACCCCCGTGAAGACGGGCAGCAGTTCGTCGCGGCCGGCAGCGACGACCACCTGGCCGACGGCCTGGCTGAAGACGTCGGACTCGACGTTCCCGGTGGCGGCGGGCATCTCGGGAAGATTGGGGTAGTCGGCCACGGGCAAGGTCTGCAGCGTGAACCGGGCAGAGCCGCACACGAGTTCCATGCGTGAACCCTCGGCGGTCAGCTCGACCGGCTTGTTGGGCAGCGAGCGGGCGATGTCGGCGAGCAACTTGCCCGAGACGAGCGCCTCACCCTCATCGACGACGTTGGCCTTCACCTGGATCTGCGCCGAGGTCTCCGTGTCGAAGCTCGACATGGTCACACCGGACGACTCGGCCTTGATCAGCAGGCCGGCGAGAATCGGGGCGGACGGACGAGACGGCAGGCTGCGCGCAGCCCACGCGACGGCCTCGGCCATGACATCGCGATCCAGTCGAATCTTCACTGCAACCCCTTAGCGGTGGAAGTGGCCTGCTGCTGTGGAGAGCCGTGCCACGGAGGAGAGCGCCCAGAGGCGCCGTCCGAGCATATCGAGCCGGGTGGGTCGGGCACGACTCGCCGCTCCAGTGGTACCTGAGGGTCGAGCTCTGGTGGCAGACGGAGGCTGCGGCACGTGCTCGGGCAGGTCGGACCGAAGGCTCGCCCGGAAATGTCAGGGTCGGCTGTCAGAGTGGGGCCATGACTCCGACGAACGGGAACGACCAGCCCATGGACTTCCCGACGCCACCGGACGAACCCTTCGATGCCCCACCGGACGAATTCGGCGACACCATGCCGCCTGAGGACTGGCAACTGGCCGTTCCCGCACCGGGACGCTCCCGTTCGACGAACAGGGCGACACCCTCACCGCGGGTGGCCCAGCGCGGGAGGCAGGGTCTCGCCGACGAGGCCCGAACGGCGCTCGCTGCACTCACTGGCCGCGCGGATGCCCACTTCCACCCCGGACAGTTCGAGGCGATCGAGGCATTGGTCGCCGACCACCGCAGGGCGCTGGTGGTGCAGCGCACCGGCTGGGGGAAGTCGGCGGTGTACTTCATCTCGGCCCTGCTGCAGAGGCGGGCAGGTGCCGGCCCAGCGCTGATCGTCTCGCCCCTGTTGGCCCTCATGCGCGACCAGGTGGCAGGGGCCGAGCGCGCAGGTGTGCGGGCGGCGATGATCAACTCGGCCAACGCCACCGAGTGGTCCCAGGTCGAGCGGGCGCTCGACGCCGACGAGGTCGACGTGCTGTTCGTCTCCCCCGAGCGGCTGGTCAACCCGCGGTTCCGGGACGAGCAACTCCCCCGGCTGGTGGCTGGCTGCGGGCTGCTCGTCATCGACGAGGCCCACTGCATCAGCGACTGGGGACACGATTTCCGTCCCGACTACCGGCGCATCCGAGACCTGATCGCGGCGCTCCCCTCCGAGGTTCCCATCCTGGCCACGACAGCGACCGCCAACGAACGGGTCGTGGCCGACGTGGCCGAGCAGATGGCGGCGGGTGGGCACGAGGTCTTCACCCTGCGCGGTGCCCTGGCTCGCCAGTCACTGCGGCTCGGGGTGCTCGATGTGGGTCTGCCGGCTCGACGCCTGGCGTGGCTGGCCGAGCACCTCGAGGCACTGCCCGGGAGCGGGATCGTGTACTGCCTCACTGTCTCTGCCGCAGAGGAGACCGCGCAGTTCCTGGCTGAACGCGGTCACCGGGTACTCGCCTACACCGGCCGCACCGACGGGGCCGAACGGGAGGCCGCCGAAGCGGCGCTCAAGGCCAACGAGGTGAAGGCGCTCGTGGCCACGTCGGCCCTGGGGATGGGTTTCGACAAGCCTGACCTCGGCTTCGTCGTCCACCTCGGAGCCCCGAGTTCGCCGGTCGCCTACTACCAACAGGTCGGACGAGCCGGCCGCGCCACCGAGAGCGCCGACGTGCTGCTCCTGCCCGGTGTCGAGGATCGCGAGATCTGGCACTGGTTCGCCACCAACGCCATGCCCACCCAGGCCAAGGCCGACGCGGTGGTCGGGGCCCTCGCCGACGCCGGTCGTCCGCTGTCGGTCGCTGCCCTCGAGGCAAGGGTCGACCTCAAACGCGGTCCCCTCGAACTGTTGCTCAAGGTGCTGGCTGTCGACGGGGCCGTCGAGAACGTCACGGGTGGGTGGACGACGACGGGTCACCCGTGGACCTATGACGCCGAACGCTACGACCGGATCGCGGCAGCGAGGGTCGCCGAGCAGGACGCGATGCTGGCCTACGAGGATCTTCGTCCCGACGTGGAACCTGGTTGTCGGATGGCGTTCATCACTGGCCAACTGGATGACCCCCACACCCAACCGTGTGGACGATGCGATCTGTGCGCCGGTCCCTGGTACCCCACCGAGATCACCGTTCCGACTCTCGAGCGGGCGCAGGACTCCCTGGACCGGGTCGGGGTCGAACTGGCGCCCCGAGCCCTGTGGCCGACGGGCTTGGACAGCCTGGGCGTGAGGGAGGGGGGCAAGCCGGTCAAGGGCAAGCTCTCCCCCGATGACCAGGTTGCACCGGGACGAGTGGTGGCCCGGCGGTCCGACCTCGGCTGGGGCGCTCGATTGCGTGAGGTCTTCGCGACCGACGCCGACGGACGACCCCTGGACGCCCAGGTTCCGCCCGAACTCGCCAAGGGGGTCATCCGGGTGCTGGCGGGATGGGAGTGGGACGAACGTCCCGTCGCCGTGGTCTGGGTCCCCAGCGTGACTCGTCCGCGTCTGGTGCAGTCGCTGGCGGAGGGTGTGGCCCATGCCGGACGGCTCCGACTGATCGGGCCGCTGGAGCTGTCCCCGCACGCCGAGGCGTTGCGTGGCTCGACCAACTCCGCCTACCGGGTGCGGGACCTCTGGGATCGGTTCTCGGTTCCTGAGGCGATGGCCCGGGAGTTGGCGACGCTCGATGGTCCGGTGTTGTTGGTGGACGACCTGGTCGACTCGCGCTGGACGCTCACCATCGCCGGACGACTGCTGCGGCGGGCCGGAGCAGATGCGGTGCTCCCCCTGGCCTTGGCTGCGGTCGGCTGATCGGTGCATCGCTGCGGTTTCCCACATCCACCCGCCCACTGACCTTTACTCCAGATGGAGATGTATGTGTTGTCGTCTTCGTCTTCTCTGCTGTGGAACCTGTGGACAACCCCCGTTCGGCGTGACCGGACGGGGTTTCGTCCTGTTGGTGGCCTGTGGACGAGCACGGGACGACGAGCCCTGACCTGTGGAGGGCGGCCGCATGGGGACGCGTGTCCCCCGCCATCCACAGTTGGGGTGCGCGAGGGTGTGGACAACTGGAATCTCTCGGCAAGCTCGTCCCGACGCAGCACGGTTGCCCCAGTCCGGCACCAGTTGCCCGCATGGGGCGCACCTGCCCCACCCCAGTCCCAGGGCAACTGCGCGGGACGAGGGCAGGAAGGGCGGGACGAGGGCAGGAGTCAGCGAGCCCCGGCGGACTTGATGCGGTTGGTGAGCTCCGTCACCTGGTTGTACACGGCGCGACGCTCCGAGAGGAGTTCGCGGATCTTGCGCTCCGCATGCATCACGGTGGTGTGGTCCTTGCCACCGAACTGAGCCCCGATCTTGGGCAACGACAGGTCGGTCAGCTCGCGGCACAGGTACATGGCGATCTGGCGGGCGGTCACGAGCGCCTGGGTGCGAGAGGTGCCCATCAGTTCCTCGACGCTGACACCGAAGTACGCGGCGGACTCCGACATGATCAGATCCGGGGTCACCTGGCCCTCCCCTCCCTCGGGGATCAGGTCAGACAGGACCTTCTCGGCCAAGGGCAGGTCGACCTTCTGCCGGTTCAGGCTCGCGAACGCGGTGACGCGGATCAGGGCACCCTCGAGTTCACGGATGTTGGTGGTGACCCGGGACGCGATCAGTTCGAGCACCTCGCCGGGTGCCATCAAACCCTCGGCCGCCGCCTTCTTCTTGAGGATGGCGTAGCGGGTCTCCAGGTCCGGGGGCTGGATGTCGGTGATCAGGCCCCACTCGAACCTGCTGCGCAGGCGTGGCTCCAAGGCGTCCAGCAGCTTCGGCGGACGGTCGGAGGTCATCACGATCTGCTTCTGTGCGTTGTGCAGGGTGTTGAACGTGTGGAAGAACTCCTCCTGCGTCTGGATCTTCGACTGCAGGAACTGGATGTCGTCGATCAGCAACACGTCGACGTCGCGGTAGGTGCGGCGGAACTGTGAGCCGCGGTTCTCGGCAATCGCGTTGATGAAGTCGTTGGTCAACTCCTCGGTGCTGACGTACTTCACCCGCACGCGCTGGTAGTACTTGCTGACGTAGTGCCCGATCGCATGCAGCAGGTGCGTCTTGCCCAGCCCTGACTCGCCGTAGATCATCAGCGGGTTGTACGACTTGCCCGGCGCCTCGGCCACGGCGGCGGCGGCGGCGTGGGCGAATCGGTTCGAGGGCCCGATCACGAAGGTCTCGAAGGTGTACTTGGGATTCAGCCGCAGTTCCTCCCCCGAGGACGAGGACCCGAACACCTGCTTGTCCACAAGGCTGTCCCCAGCCTCGGTTGCCTGTGGACGAGGCTCCGCATCGATCCCGGGAGTCACCTCGACGTCACCGTCACCGGTGTCGACCTCGGCGGGCTCCAGGCTCAGCTCAAGGTCGGGTTCGATGGTGACGGCGATGCGCATCTCGCGCCGGAACTGGTCGGAGAGGTTCTCCTCCAGTTGGGAGCGGTAGTTCGACTCGAGCCGCTCGCGCAGGAACTCGCTGGGGACGGCGATGACGACAGTTGAATCGTGAATGGTCAGGGGTTTCGCGCTGCGAAGCCACGCCCGCCCACCCTTGTCGAAGCCGGCCAGGATGGCGGCCCAGGCACTGTCGAGAGTCGGTGCCTGCGGAGGCGTGTCGTCCAGACCGAAACGCGCCTCCATTGACACGGGTGACTCCTTCCGCGGTTCGGACCGCTGTCACGTTGCGTACCGACCGCCCGGGGGGTGCGCGGCCTGTGGACAACAACTGGGGACCCGCGGTCACCCCATCGGATCAGAGGGGTCATCACACGTTGTCCACAGACATTGTCCACAACTGCGGGGTGATCTGTCACACCCGTGGTTGTGACCCTTGAAGGCGCTGGCGAGTACACACTCGGTCGCACCTGGGGGTTGAGCCCATGGCAGACACGGGCTGGTTCCGTGAACGCTAGTGACTGGACTGCCCGGCTGCAAGGCGAGACGCGAACATTTCCCGTTTCCACGGCGTGTCGACTGGACTACATGCGTGTAATTCTTTGCTGGTGGTTCGAGGTGGTCCGGTCGGTTTGCTCCGCGCCCAGCCGATTGCGTATCGTTGACCAGTCGCTGCCGAGCAGCGGCCTCTTCCCCCTGCGCCCGTCCGGGCGAGGTTCCACGACACACCTACGGAGCAATCCCGTGAGCAAGCGCACCTTCCAGCCCAGCAACCGTCGCCGCAGCCGCACCCACGGCTTCCGCACCCGGATGCGGACTCGTGCCGGCCGCGCCATCCTGGCCGCTCGCCGCCGCAAGGGCCGCGCCGAACTGTCCGCCTGAGTCGTCCGGTGTTGGCGGTTGCCGCGCGCCTGCGGGCGTCGGACGACTTCCGCCGCACGGTGCGCCAAGGTGTTCGGGTCGCGCGTCCCACGCTTGTCGTGCATGCACGCACGCATCACAGCCCTCCTGGAGTCCCTTCGACCCAGGTGGGCTTTGTTGTGTCCAAGTCCGTGGGCGGGGCCGTGGTCCGCAACCGCGTCAAGCGCCGACTGAGGCACCTGAGTCGTCCTCTCGTCGAGTCGTCGAGCGATCTGCACGTCGTGGTGCGGGCGCTCCCGGCAGCCGCCTCCGCCACGTCCGACACTCTCGCCTCAGACCTCGCCGGTGCCTGGCAGGCCACCGTGAGACGACTCTCCACCTCAACGCCCGCGCGGGGGACGGCACCGTGAGGCGCGTGCGGCCGATCACCTGGTTGCTGCTCGGCTTCATCAAGCTGTGGCGGCTGCTCATCTCGCCGCTCTACGGCAATGTCTGCAAGTACCACCCGTCGTGCTCGGCCTACGGGTTGAGGGCCGTCGAGGTGCACGGTGTCCTGAAGGGGTCAGGCCTCATCATCTGGCGCCTGCTGCGGTGCAATCCGTGGTCGGCGGGGGGATACGACCCCGTGCCGGGCACTCCTGAGGCGGCACAATGGATTCTTGAACAGCAGCAGAAGGCCGACCCCGGCCCGACGCCGCACCCCGCCGAAGCATCGCGCGAACCCGCTGAAGCCACCATCCCAGGGCACTCGGACGCCGAGCCCACCACCGAACCATCAGGGGCACCACGCCCCACCACCACTGCACAACCTGAGGTGACTCTGTGACGTCGTTGATCAACATGGTGATTCTGCTCTCGATCTGGAGCAGCCTGCGCGACATCATCAGCGCCATGATGCAGCCCCTCTACTGGGCCGTGTCGGGTCTGGTGACCCTGTTCCACCGTCTGTGGCTCCCGGTCGTCGGCCAGCACGAGGGGTGGGCCTGGACGCTCGCCATCATCAGCCTGACCGTGGTGATCAGACTGGCGCTGATCCCCCTGTTCGTGCGCCAGATCAACTCCTCCCGCAACATGCAGCTGATCCAGCCCAAGGTGAAGGCGCTCCAGGAGAAGTACGGCAACGACCGCGAGCGTGCCGGTCAAGAGATGATGAAGCTGTACAAGGAGGAGGGCATCAACCCCGCCGCCTCCTGCCTGCCGCTGCTGTTGCAGATGCCCATCTTCCTCGCACTGTTCCGCGTGCTCGACGGCGCCTCCCGCGGCGTCCCTCGCGGTCAGTTCTTCCGCGACAACCCCGGTCTGATGGACTCGCTGCAGCACGCCAACATCTTCGGCGCCCAGTTGGCTGGCCGGTTCTGGCCGATCAGCAACGGGTTCGGCGCCACCCAGATCCTCTGCCTGGTGCTGATCGTGGCGATGACCGCCGTGCTCTTCCTCACCCAGCTGCAGCTCATGCGCAAGAACATGCCGCCCGAGGCCCTCACCGGTCCGATGGCGCAACAGCAGCGAATGATGCTCTACATGTTCCCGGTGATGTACGCCTTCGGTGGTGTCTACATCCCGATCGGCGTGCTCATCTACTGGTTGACGAGCAACCTGTGGACCTACGTGCAGCAGTGGCTGCTGATCCACCGCAACCCCTCCCCGAACACGCCCGCCTACGTCGACTGGCAGGAGCGCATGCGCGCCAAGGGGCTCGACCCCGACCAGATCGAGCGTGAGCGCCGTGAGAAGCGTCTCGGCAAGCCCAAGGTGGCCGACATGGCCATCAAGGTCGGCGAGGACGGAACCGAGACGGCAGCGGTGGCACGCCAGGGTGTGACGCGTCAGACTGTGCGTCAGACGACCCGCACCGACGGTCAGGGACGAACCGTCGTCACCCGCCAGCAGCCGAACCGCGCTTCGCGCTCGAAGCGCAAGAACTGAACCACTCCCCCACCGACACGGGCCGTCCGTGTCGAGGATCCTTCCGAGGCCACGGACAGTCGGCCGAGGTGCTGAACAGGAGAACCACATGACAGAGCAGCCGAGCCCGTTCGAGAGTGATCGGGTCGAGCCCTTCGAGGCGGGGTCCGCCGAGCCGGTGGAGTCGCCGGCTTCGCCCGCGTCCCCTGACTCGCCCGCGTCCCCTGACTCTCCCCCAGTCCCGGACGAGGACGCTGTCGCCCGGACCACCGACGCCGACCCGGAGGCCTACAGTGACCGGGCGGACGAGGTCGCTGTCGACAACAAGGACGGCGGGGAGGACGACGAGGAGTCGGGCGATGAACTCGACCAGGAGGGCGACATCGCCGCCGATTACCTCGAGGAGCTGCTCGACATCGCCGATCTGGACGGTGACATCGACACCTACACCGAGGGCGGTCGCGCCCACGTGTCGATCGTGACCGAGGCCGAGGTGCTGGTTGGCAAGGACGGAGAGGTGCTGGCGGCTCTCCAGGAGCTCTCACGCTTGGCGGTCATGACCGAGACCGGTCACCGTTCACGCCTGATGCTCGACATTGCGGGGCACCGCGAGAAGCGAGTCAAGCAGCTCAATGACATTGCCCAGGACGCCATCGCCGAGGTGAAGCAGAGCGGTGAGAAGGTGCGTCTCCAGCCGATGAACCCGTTCGAACGCAAGGTGGTGCACGACGCCGTGGCGGCCGCCGGTCTGACCAGCGAGTCCGAGGGCGTCGAGCCCAAGCGCTGCGTCGTCATCCAGCCAGCGTGAGACGGACCCTCGTGCAGCGTTCCCGGACCAGCCTGCGATGAGCGAGCAGTTCGATGGCAGCAGCCCCGATGCGTCAGCGTCGGGGCTGTCTGCTGAGCAAGTGGCGCAGTCCGTGTTCGGAGATCGATACAAATACATAAAGCTTTATGTAGACATATTGAGAAGTCGTGGAATCGAGTGGGGGCTGCTGGGTCCGCGTGAGTTCGACCGCCTCTGGGACCGGCATGTGCTCAATTCTGCGGCGCTGAGTTCGGTGATCGCCCAAGGTGTGTCCATGGCGGATGTCGGGTCCGGGGCTGGGCTGCCCGGCATCCCCTTGGCCATCTTGCGCCCCGACCTTGAGGTCGTCCTCGTGGAGTCGCTCCTGAGACGAGCGAACTTCCTCGAACTGGCCGTGGACGAACTGCGCCTTCGCGACAGGGTCACGGTTGTGCGCAGCCGGGCCGAGGACTGGAAGGCGACCGTCGACGTCGTCACCTGTAGGGCCGTCGCTCCCCTACCGAAGCTGCTGGCCTGGACGAAACATCTCTGGCTCCCCCAGGGCCGCCTGGTCGCGCTCAAGGGATCCTCGGTCGCAGACGAGGTCGATGAGGCCAGCCGCCTGCTCGACCGCCTGCACCTGACAGCAGAGGTGCTGGATGTGCGGGCCCACCCCGCAGCCGAATCAACGACGGCGCTGATCGTCCACCGCTGACGTCACGCGGCGTGGTCTCGACACGCTCGCGCGCTCGCCCTTCCAGCGACGTGCTGTTGCACGTGGGTTGAGTAGTGGCGAGGAACGGGGCGAGTGTCGAAACCCTCGGTCTCGAGCCACTCCGTGGCTGTCCGCTCCACCTAGCGTGGCGGATTGCGCAAGCCGACTTCCTGAGGCGCGTTGCCCTTCGCCTGTCGGGGTTGCGGTCCGCGGAACCTCTGCGCGATCACGCTAGTCTGGGTGGGCCCCCTTCCCTATCGCAGGAGTTGTCGCGTGTCCGCTGATGTTTCACGTGAAACCACGACCCCACGCCGCGCCCTCCCGGTTGAACATGCACCACTCCCACGCCCCACCAAGACCGTGCGGTTCGTGGTCGCCAACCAGAAGGGCGGAGTCGGGAAGACCACCACGACGGTGAACCTCGCATCGGCCTTCGCGGCCGGCGGTTTGCGCGTCCTGGTGATCGACGTGGATCCACAGGGCAACGCATCCACGGCTCTGGGCGTTGAGCACTCCTCCGGCACACCGGGAACTTACGAAGTACTGCTTGACGGCGACGACATCGCCTCGCATGCGGTCCCCTCGACCGAGGAGGGCCACCTCATGGTCATCCCGGCCACCATCGACCTCGCCGCGGCCGAACTGGAACTTGTCAACCTTCACGGTCGGGAACGCCGCCTGAAGCGCGCTCTCGATTCCTACCTGTCGACGCATGAGATCGATGTGGTCTTTTTCGACTGCCCGCCGTCGCTCGGTCTGCTCACGCTGAACGCGTTGGTGGCAGCGGACCAGATCATCGTCCCCATCCAGACGGAGTACTACGCACTCGAGGGTCTGACCCAGTTGATGAGGACCATCGAGCGGGTCAAGGTGGGTCTGAACGACCATCTCCGCCTGGGGGCCGTGCTGCTCACGATGTACGACTCCCGTACGAAACTCTCGCAGCAGGTCGCGGATGAAGTCATGAAGCACTTCGGGGAGCAGATCATTCACACTCCGATTCCGCGCTCGGTTCGGGTCGCGGAGGCGCCGAGCTTCGGCAGTTCGGTGCTCACCTATGATCCGAGCTCCGCGGGCGCGGAAGCGTACAAGCGCGCTGCGCGCGAGCTGGCAGAACGTCTTTCCGCCTGACGGCGGCCAACCACACGAGGAGACCACCATGGCGAAGCCCAAGCAGACAGGCCTCGGACGGGGCCTGGGGGAGTTGTTCCGCCCCACTGACGACGATGTTTCACGTGAAACGCGCGGCGACAGGGTCACTGATACCGGAGAGAACGGCGAGAGCGCGGCGCTGGCGGACGGTTCGCGGTACCTGGAGGTTCCGATCGAGTCGATCGTTCCCAATCCCAAGCAGCCGCGCAGCGTCTTCGACGAGGAGATGTTGCGCGAGTTGGCCGACTCGATCGGAGAGGTCGGCGTGCTGCAGCCAGTCGTCGTCCGCCACGTGGGAGACGGCTACGAGCTGATCATGGGGGAGCGACGCCTGCGGGCATCGAAGCTTGCCGGGCGGGAGTCGATCCCGGTCATCGTTCGCGGGACCGACGACACGGACCTGCTGCGAGACGCTCTCCTGGAGAACCTCCATCGTGCACAGCTGAACCCGCTCGAAGAGGCTGCCGCTTACCAGCAGATGCTGGAGGACTTCAATTGCACCCAGGATGAGCTGTCCCGCCGCATCAAACGATCTCGCCCGCAGATCTCCAACACGATCCGTTTGCTGAGGCTCCCGTCAGGAGTGCAGCGCCGAGTGGCGGCGGGTGTGATCTCCGCGGGTCATGCCCGCGCTCTGCTGATGGTGGACGACGCGTCAACCCAGGAGAGGCTGGCCCAGCGCATCGTCTCGGAGGGGCTGTCTGTGCGCAGCACCGAGGAATTGGTGACTGTGGGGGAGGGCACGGGCACCAGGTCGAGCCGTCCGCGAGGATCACGCGAACCGTCTGCCAAGGCGCTCGAGCTGTCGCGTGAGCTGAGCGATCACTTCGACACCCGGGTGAAGGTCGACATCGGCAAGAACCGCGGGAAGATCACCATCGAGTTCGCGAGCGAGGATGACTTGGAGCGGGTCATGCGAATCATCGAACGCCCCTGAAAGAAGCGACTCGTCTTCATGTCGATAAAAGCACTTAGTGCTTTACCGGTTAGATGACAAGCCGATCAATCGAACGCGTTCAGCCGTCGGTCCGTGGGACCAGCGCCAGCTTTGCCCGGACGTTCTTGGTCGCGTAGTGCTCTGCGACGAACGACAGGAACGGCACCGTGCCCGCCAGGGCGATCAGGATGAGCCGGGTCCACGACCAACGAACGCGGCGGCCGACATTGACGGCGGAGATGATCAGGATCATGTACAGCCACCCATGGGGCACCCCGGTCCAAGTCACCACGCGGGCGTCGTCGGCCAGGTACTTCAGCGGAACACCCACACAGACGAGCACGACCAACAACACACCGACGACGTAGGCCATCACGCGGTAGAAGAGCAGCGACTTCCTGATCGCCGAGACGTCGTCCGGGTGGATGGAGTCGTCGTCCAGGTCGTCCACGTAGACCTCCCGCCCCCCGGAGGAGGCCGAACCGGGGACGAAGTCCTCGTCACCGGTGTGGGTCTGCAACTGCTCTTCGATCTGTTCGGGGGCTTCGTGCGAAGGATTGCTCACGTCCGACAGCGTACCCAGCCAGACGAAACGGGCTGGAGGCTGATCCGTGGTCACGACACGCGAGGGACGCGCCGATCAGAGGCCCGTACGGCGGGCTCCGGCCTTCGCGGGGGCACGATCGACCGAACGTGCGATCACCACTGAGCCGATCACAGCGACTCCAGCGAACACCCACCACTGCAGCGCGTAGCCGGCGTTTCGGGTCGACTCCTCACCATCCGGCAGCGTGACCGCGGGGGTGGGTAGGCCGTTGAGGCGTGCGTCGGCTTCTCCGAGGCTCACGAAGCCGTTGACCATCGGGGTGGGCCAGGTCTGCACGAGGTCTGGAACACGGACGGCGGCGACGATGGGGGAGTGGCGTGCGTCCTGCAGGGGCAACGACCCTCTCACCGCGGATTCGGAGGGAAGGACGAGGCCCGTCTGCTTGATGGTCCCCGTCGGGGGCGCAGGAACGACCACCGAGGGCGAGGCCACGGAACCCCGGGCCACGGCCACGATGCGGCCGTCGGAGGTCTTGAAGGCCGTCAGGACGCGCAGCGGGTACTTCGTCCCGACGTAGACCTGCAACGAGGGCACGTACGAGCCGGTCAGGGTGACCTGCCGTCCGTAGAGCGCGTCGACGTTGGTGCCGGTGGCCTCGCTCTCCAGGGGTACCGCCGGTTGCGCGGCGCGGGCCTCGAGCGCCTGCTTGCCGTGGAGCCGGGCAGTGTCCATCTGCCAGACCCCCAACACCACCATCACCCCGGCGACCACCAGCCCCACCAGGATGATCATGGTCCGCTTGAGGAGCGTCGACACGCCGGTTGACGGGACCACCGCGCTCATCCGCGCGCCGCCGCACCTCGGACGAGCGCGCTGCACACCTCGCCCAGGTCTCGTCCAGCGGCGCTCAGAGCCAGTGGCACGGCAGAGGTCTCGGTCATGCCGGGAGCCACATTGCCCTCGATGAAGACGGGCTCGCCAGCGGAGTTGATCATGATGTCGATGCGACCAAGATCACGAAGCCCGAGGGCCCGGTACGCCGACAGGGCGAGCTCCGCGCAGGCAGCTGCCACCTCGTCCGGCACCTCGGCAGGTGTGACGAAGCGGGTCGACCCGGCCGTGTAGCGCGAGGCGTAGTCATAGACACCCGAGTCCGGACGGATCTCGACGGCAGGCAGCGCCTCCGCCTCGTCGCCCTCTCCGAGCACGGTCACGGTCACCTCGGTTCCCTTGATGAACTCCTCGACGACGGCGACCGAGCCGTAGGCATAGGCCGACACCATCGCCGAGGGCAGGTCGTCGATCAGCTCGACCTTGGAAGCGCCCAGGGCGGACCCGCTGCGAGCGGGCTTCACCATCACCGGGAGGCCCAAGGTCTCGCCGATGGCGTCGACCAGGGCAGCGGCGCCGAGTTCCCGGAAGATCTCGTGGGGGAGGGCCACCTGGCGCGGGGTCCGAACGCCGTGTGCTGCAACCACGGGGGTGGCGATCGACTTGTCGAACGTCACCCGGGATGAGGAGGCCGTGGCTCCGACGAACGGCACCCCCAGCAGCTGGAAGACCTCGCGCAGGGCCCCGTCCTCACCGACACCGCCGTGCAGCAGGGGGAAGACCACGGCGCCCGGGTGTGAGCGCACCAGGTCGACCACCCCGGCGTTGACGTCGGACTCGATCACCGTGTGACCGGCTTGGCGCAGCGCGATCGCGACCCGACGCCCCGACCGCTGCGAGACGTCCCGTTCGTGGCTCAGTCCGCCGGCCAACACGATCACATCGGGACGATCGGTCATGGTTCCTCCACTCATGGTGCTTCCTGACGGTTGGTGGTCGCTCACGCGAGGTCCGGTGCCGGACCGGGATCGATGCCGTGCCGCGCCGGGCGATGGACGCCGAACGTGCGCTGCAGGTCGAGTTCACGGTTCATCACCTCGGCGAGGCGGCGCACCCCCTCGCGGATGTCGGCGGGGGTCGGGTAGCAGAACGACAGGCGAATGTGACCCGACCCGAAACCGTCGGCGTAGAAGGCGGTTCCCGGGGTGTAGGCCACCCTCGCGGTGACCGCCCGCGGCAGCATCGCCTGCGAGTCGAGACCATCGGGCAGGGTCACCCAGACGAAGAACCCTCCGGCTGGGTGAGTCCACGAGGTGCCCTCGGGCATGTGCTCCTGCAGGGCAGCGAGCAGGGCGTCCCGACGGGCGCGGTACATGTCCTTGAAGCTGACGATCTGCTGTTGCCAGTCATGGTCGTTCAGGTAGGCCGCGATCGCCAACTGGCTGAACACCGGCGGGCACAGCGTCGCCGACTCCTGGGCGAGGGTGATCTTCTCGCGGACCGCATGGGGAGCGAGCACCCATCCCACGCGGAAGCCCGGTGCGAAGGTCTTGGAGAACGAGCCGAGGTAGAGCACCCGCTCGTCCTCGATGGACCGGATGGCGGGGATCGGCTCCGCGTCGAGTGACAGCAGGCCGTAGGGGTTGTCCTCCACGATCAGCAGGTCGAGTCGCCGGGCGAGGTCGACCAGTTCCGTGCGCCGCTCCCAGGTCTGGGTGATGCCCGAGGGGTTGTTGTAGTTGGGGATCGTGTAGAGGAACTTCGGCTCCTTGCCCGCGGCCCGCACACTCGCGACCGCCGCCTCGAGGGCGTCGGGCTGCAGACCGTCGTCGTCCATCGCGACATGCACGACCTCGACCTGGAAACTGCGGAAGGTGGTCAGTGCCCCCACGTAGCTGGGTGCCTCGACGATGACAACGTCTCCGGGGTTGCAGAAGATCCTCGTCACCAGGTCGAGGGCCTGCTGGGAGCCGCAGGTCACCACCACGTCGTCGGGATGGGCGCGGATTCCCTCCAGCGCCATCACCTCGGTGATCGCCTCACGGATGCCGGGCTCACCCTGCCCCGAGCCGTACTGCATGGCCTGGGCGCCCTTGGTCATGACCAGGTTCGACATCGAGCGTGCCACCACGTCGAGGGGCAGGTCGGCGATGTTGGGCATCCCCCCGGCCAGCGAGACCACCTCGGGGCGGTTGGCGACGGCGAACAGGGCCCTGACGGCCGATGCCTGCATGCTGTGGGTGCGGTCGGCGTACTTGTCGACATAGTTGTCGAGACGGGTGTCCTGACGACGCCCGGCGGCTGCGGCGGCGCCCCCACGAGGGGTCGGCGCGGGCAGGGTCGTCAGGTCGTCGTCAGTCACATGTCCACTCTGCCGCATGAGTGAGCGACATACGATGGGCCTCGCGGGCTTGGGACGAGGAACCGTCCCGCCGTCGGAGGGGCCCGCAGATGGTTGGAACGGGAGGCACATGGTCAGGCGGATCAGCACGCTCACACCCGCAGATCTGGCCGATCTCCCCTCGTGCCCGGGTGATCACCTCGACGTGACCGTGGCGGAGCTCAGCTGGCCCCGGCTGGCGATGGATCGGTTGGGCATGTGCGGGGTGGCAGCCCACCAGTCTGGTGAGGTGGTCGCGTATGCCCTGGTGGCTCCCAGTTTCGCCGTCCCCGAGGGTCATCCCCTGGCGGCTCCGCCCCGCACTGCCGACGCGGCGGCGTTGTTGGCGCTGTGGGTGGACGACTCCTATGCGCGGCTGGGCTGGGGACGGCACCTGGTGCAGGCGCTAACCGCGCGCCTGACCGGGCAGGTGCGTTGCATCGAGGCGTCCGCGGCACGCACGGCGCCCACCTGTTGCGAACCGTCGGCAGAATTCCTCGGAGCGGTCGGATTCGTGCCCACCGACCTCCCGCGACGGCATCGGATCGACCTGAACCGCACCGTGGCCGTCGAGCCCCAGTGGCGCAAGGCGATGACGCGGGTGGCCGAGTGGGTGCAGCAGCCTCGTCCCGAGCCCTCAGGCGCGGGTGAAGGTCACCTCGGTCGGCAGCTCGACCGTGCGTGAGACGGTGCAGTCCTTCTCGTGACTCAGCTGGATCAGGCGGTCGACCATGCCGGCCGCCCGGCGTCCCTGTTCGTCATCGGGGAAGTCAACCGTGAACGAGACCTGCACGTCGGTCAGCATCGCCGCACCGTTCTCGTCCTTGGACTTCTCGGCCGAGGTGGTCACCTGGAAGGTGGTCGGTTCCGATCGGCGCGACGTGACGAGGTCGACGTCGACCGACGAGCACCCGGCGATCGCCGCGAGCAGAAGTTCGACGGGCGTGAACTCCCCAGTGCCACCCGAACCGAACTCGAGGCTGCCGCCGCGGGAGTTGGTGGCGCGATATCGCCCCTTCTCGATCCGGGTCAGGTCGATGCTGCGTCGGTTGCTGGCGGTCTGGTCGTTGGTCATCGGGACTCCTGTCGGTCGGTCATCTGGCCACCTGGGCGGCGACGTTGTCGGCGAGTGCGAGCAACTCGGTGCGGGTCGTGTCGCCCACGGCGACGGTCAGGATGACGGTGTCGTCACGCTGGATCGCGCAGCCCTCGGTGTTGAAGTCGCCGGAGAAGCCGCACAACGCCTCTCCCTGCGGGGTGACCGCGTTCATGTTCGCCACGGTCATGAATTCCTTGAGGTTCTTGTACGGGCGGCTCATCAGTACGACAGCCGCCTGCCGCCCCTCCTTGGAGTAGCGAGCCGAGATGGTGGTCTTGCCATCCGTCCCCAGACTGGGGGTCGCCCCCTCGGAGGCATCACGTGAATAGGCCCCGACCGTGACCGGCAGCTCCAGCGCCCAGGTTGCCCGGGGTGGGGGAGGGGTGACCGTGGTCGTCTGGGTCGCCGTCGGCGTCCACCGGTTGACGAGATAGGCCCCGGCGGCTGCCACCAGGGCGAGCACGACCGTCGCGACCAGCATCACGGCCAGTGTGCGGCGGCGGTTCGGCTCCTCCTCCCGCAGCGCACGCGCGGGACGCCGCCTCCGTCCGCCCAGCGGCGCTGGACGCACCGACGGCACGGGTCGGACGAGGGGAGGCTCACCACCGCCGGAGCGGTGACCGGGTTCGGCCATCGTCAGTTGACGAACTCGTCCAACAACTTGACGAGGGCATTCCTGGTCTTGCCCCCGGTGACCTGCTTGACGACCTGGCCGTCGACGAAGACCTGGAGGGTGGGCAGGCTCATGACGCCCTGCGACGCCGGCACCACCGGGTTGGTGTTGGTGTCCATCTTCACGAACGACACCCGGTCACCGAACTCCGCCGACAGCTCGTCGAGGATGGGGGACATCTGCTTGCAGGGGGAGCACCAGTCGGCCCAGTAGTCCACCAGCACGGGCTTGGCCGACTTCAGCACGGTCTGCTCGAAGGTCTGGTCGGTGACCTCGGTGATGTTCGACATCGGATTCCTTCCGGAGGATGGGGGAGGGGAGCCGGGAGTGGTGTGTCCCAGTCTGCCCAGTGAGTCTGTCAAGTGAGTCTGTCAAAACCGGGGGCGACCTCGACGAAGACCGAAGCCGCCCGACGTGGCGGAAGCCCTCAGGCGAGGGCGGCGTCGTGCAGGTCCGCGAGGAACTTCTCGGCGTCCAGGGCAGCCTGGCAGCCCGAACCGGCAGCCGTGATCGCCTGGCGGTAGGTGTGGTCGACCAGGTCACCGCACGCGAAGACCCCGGTGAGGTTCGTGCGGGTACTGGGGTGCGCGACCTTGACGTAGCCGGCGTCGTCGAGGTCGACCTGCCCCACGAAGAGCTCGGAGCGGGGGTCGTGGCCGATCGCCTCGAAGAGCCCTTGCACCTCGAGCTGTCGTGTCTCACCTGTCCTGGTGTCGCGCAGGGTCAGCGACTTGAGCGAGCCCTCTCCCTGCAGGTCGACGATCTCGGAGTTCCAGGCCATGTCGATCTTGGGGTCGTTCGCGACTCGGTCAGCCATGATCTTCGAGGCGCGGAGTTCGTCGCGACGGTGGATCAGGGTGAGGTTCTTGGCGAAGCGGGTGAGGAAGGTGGCCTCCTCGGCGGCGGAGTCACCACCGCCGACGACCGCTATCTCCTTGTCCTTGAAGAAGAAGCCGTCACAGGTGGCGCACCAGCTGACGCCTCGGCCCGAGAAGGTGTCCTCGGCTGGGATGCCGAGTCGGCGGTAGCCCGAGCCGGTGGCGAGGATGACGGCGTGGGCGCGGTGGACGGTGCCCTCACCGTCGGTGACCAGCTTGACGGGGCCGGTCAGGTCGACCTCGGTGACGTCATCGGTGATGACCTCGGCGCCGAACCGCTCGGCCTGGGCGCGCATGTTCGCCATCAGTTCCGGGCCCATGATGCCGTCGGTGAAGCCGGGGAAGTTCTCGACCTCCGTGGTGTTCATGAGCGCGCCGCCGGCATCGGTCGAGCCCTCGATCACGAGCGGCTTCAACTGAGCCCGGGCCGCGTACACGGCAGCGGTCCAGCCAGCTGGTCCCGATCCGATGATGATCACGTCGCGGATGTCGTCGCTCATGTGGAGGTTCCCTCAGGGTCGTTGGTGCCGTGGCGGAGGGCCGCGGTGGATGCGCGGATGCGCGCATCAGTCTACTGAGGCCAACACCTTGTCGTGGCCCCTCATTCCCCGGCGCTCGACAGCGCGTATTGTTCCCGCTGCTGGCGCATGTTCGCGCTGCCAACCGCGCCAATCGGGGCACACCAGAGGCCTTCTCGTCACGCCAGGTGACGGCGAGGCGGCTCACGTGCCCCATCTGGCGCGGATCCCCCCGTTGCCCCGATCCCACACACCCGATGCCACCCATCCAGGGTGCCGCCCTCTGACAGGAGCCCGATGACCACATCGGCCGGACGAGCCACCCTCAAGCAGGTGGCCGAGCGCGCGGGGGTGTCGTTGGCCACCGCGTCGCGAGCCATCAACGGTTCGGGCACCCGGCAGGTGAACCCCGAACTGGCTGAGAAGGTGCTGCAGGCCGCCGCCGAGCTCGACTACGTCGTCAACGTGCAGGCCCAGGCGATGGCGCGGGGGCGGACGAACGTGCTGGGGCTGGTGGTGGCCGACATCGTCGATCCCTACTTCGCCACGATTGCCTCGGGTGTGATCGCCGAGGCCTCCGCGTCGTCATGCCTGGTGAACCTGGCCATCACCGACCGGTCGCCCGAGCGCGAGCAGGAGTTCCTGCGCATGTTCGGTGCCCAGCAGGTGCGGGGAGTGGTGCTGGCGGGGTCCAGGGCCATCGACGCCTCGCTCAACGAGGCCCTGATCGAGCAGGTGCAGGCCGTCGAGGCCAGTGGGGGACGGGTCGTCAGTCTCGGCCAGTCGATGCTGGGTGGTGACGCCGTGGTGATCGCCAACCGGGAGGGCGCCGCCGATCTCGCCGCCGCACTGCTCAACCTGGGGCACCGACGGTTCGGGATCCTCGCGGGCCCCGAACACCTGCACACCCCGGTCGACCGCACCCAGGGATTCGTCGACACCGTGGTGGCTGCCGGGGCTCCTGCCCCTGTGGTGGTGCACTCGGCGTTCAGCCGTGACGGTGGCTCGTCGGCGATGGAGACCCTGCTGGCCGAGCACGGGCCGGGTTCGGCCACGTCCGATCCTGTCACCTGCGTGTTTGCCGCCGCGGACGCGCTGGCCGTGGGTGCCCTGACGGCCTGCCGTGAGGCCGGGGTCGGGGTGCCCGACCAGATCTCGCTCGCCGGTTTCGACGACGTGCCCACCCTGCGTGACATCCATCCGCACCTGTCGACGGTGGCGTTGCCCATGTTCGAGGCCGGACGAGCAGCCGCCGCCCTCGCGCTGCAGCCCTCGACCGGGGCACCGCGCACGGTGCCGATCACCGGCCGGGTCGTCCTCCGACAGAGCACCCGGACGCTCGTCCGCGATTGACCCGCACGGCCGGTGGACACCTTTGACCGAACCTGTTGTGTCGACGCGATGCTTCTCGTTAGGCTGTCGGTAAGCGCTTTCCCACAGCGGAGGGCCACCGGAACCAGGGAGCAGCATGGTCACCAGAGTCGGCATCATCATGAACGGCGTCACCGGACGCATGGGGTACCGCCAACACCTCGTCCGTTCGATCCTCGCCATCCGTGAACAGGGCGGCGTCGCCCTCGCCGACGGCACCCGTCTGATGCCCGACCCGATCCTGGTGGGGCGCAATGCCGACAAGCTCGCCGAGATCGCCGGCAGGCACGGGATCGAGCGGTGGACGACCGACCTCGACGAGGCGTTGGCCACCGACGACGAGATCTACTTCGACGCGCAACTGACCAACGTGCGCGAGCAGTCCCTGCTCCGCGCCATCGCCGCGGGCAAGGACGTCTACACCGAGAAGCCGATCGCCGAGTCGCTCGAGGCCTCGCTCCGGCTCGCCCGCGCGGCCGAGCAGGCCGGGGTGCGGGTGGGCGTGGTGCACGACAAACTGTTCCTGCCCGGGCTGCGCAAGCTCCGTCGCCTGGTCGAGGGCGGGTTCTTCGGTCGCGTTCTCTCGGTGCGGGGTGAATTCGGCTACTGGGTCTGGGAGGGCGACTGGCAGACCGCCCAGCGTCCGTCGTGGAACTACCGGTCCGAGCAGGGCGGTGGGATCGCGGTCGACATGATGCCGCACTGGAGCTACGTGCTCGAGAACGTGTTCGGTAGACCCATCACCGCCATCACCGCACGGGTCGCCACTCACATCCCCGAACGTGTCGACGAGCAGGGGTGCCCTTACCAGGCCACTGCCGACGACGCGGCCTACGCCCTGATCGAGTTGGCCGGAGGCGTCGTCGTCTCCCTCAACTCCTCCTGGGCGGTGCGCGTGCACCGCGACGAACTGGTCGAGTTCCAGGTCGACGGCACCGAGGGCTCGGCCGTCGCGGGGCTGCACCAGTGCGTCGTCCAGCACCGTTCGGTCACGCCCAAACCCGTCTGGAATCCCGACGTGGCCGAACCCATGCCCTTCCGGGAGCAGTGGTCGCAGGTGCCCGACAACGAGGTCTTCGACAACGGCTTCAAGGCGCAGTGGGAGCAGTTCCTCAAGTCCCGGGCGGGGGAGGGTGAGCATCCCTACGACTTCATGGCCGGGGCCCGCGGGGTCCGTCTGGCCGAGGCCGCGCTGCAGTCCCACGCTGAGGGTCGCCGGATCGAGCTGGGTGACCTGCGACTCGATGCCGGGAACGACCTGCTCGACCGAGTCGGAGCCTGACGATGGGCGTACGGCTCAATCTCCCGCGGGCCGACGGGAGTCTGGAACGGGTCACCCTCGGCGATCCGCGGGGCTGGGTGGTGCCCACCGCACCGTTCCGGACGAGGGTCGCGTTCGCCGCGGCCCATGTGGTGGCCGACCCCTACGGTGACAACACCCCGGGTGCACCGGCAGTCGTCGACTGGGATTCGACGCTGGGCTTCCGCCGGCACCTGTTCCGCCACGGCCTGGGCGTGGCCGAGGCGATGGACACCGCCCAACGGGGCATGGGACTCGACTGGGCGACCACCCGAGAGCTCGTCAGCCGGTCGTCGGACGAGGCGAGGCTGGCCGGGGCGCGGATCGCTGCCGGGGTGGGTACCGACCAGCTCACCGGCCCCGCCCGCTCGGTCGACCAGCTGCGCGACGCCTACCTCGAGCAACTCGAGTTCGTGGAGTCCACGGGGGCGCAGGCGATCCTGATGGCCTCACGGCAGCTGGCCGCCGTGGCCCGTGACGCCGACGACTACCTGCGCGTCTACTCCGACCTGCTCGACCGCGCCGACCAGCCGGTCGTGCTGCACTGGCTCGGGCCCGCTTTCGACCCGGCGCTGGCGGGGTACTGGGGTTCGTCCGAGGTCGGTGACGCCACCGCGACCGTGCTCGACCTGATCCGCAGCCGACCCGAGAAGGTCGACGGCATCAAGGTCTCCCTGCTCGACGCCGACCACGAACGAGGGCTGCGCGCTGCGCTGCCGACCGGCGTCAGGCTCTACACCGGTGACGACTTCAACTACCCGGAACTGATCAAGGGGGAGGGGGGTCACCACTCCGACGCCCTGCTCGGCATCTTCGCCGCCATCGCACCCGCTGCGGCGACGGCCCTGGCCGCCCTGGACGACGGGGACGAGGACGCCTACGACCACGCGCTCGCGGCCACCGTGCCCCTGTCGCGCCACATCTTCTCGGCACCGACCTACCACTACAAGGCGGGGATCGCCCTGCTCAGTTGGCTCACCGGCCACCAGCCCTCGTTCACCATGGTGGGGGGACTGCAGTCGGCTCGCAGCCTGCCGCACTACGCCATCACGCTGGAGTTGGCCGCCGCAGCCGGGCTCATCCCCGACCCCGACCTCGCGGCCCACCGGTTCGCCCGGCTCGCCGCCGTGCAGGGCATCGACCTCGACATCCAGCCGGCCGGCGGGGCGCGATGACCGGGCTCGAGCGGCTCTCGCTCAACCAGAAGACAACCAACACGCTCACCCTGCCCGAGGCGATCGAACTGTGCGTCCGGCACGGCCTGGGGTCGATCGGGGTCTGGCGTGAGCCGCTGGCCGAGATCGGTGTCGACCGCGCCCGCAGGCTGTTGGAGGGGGCCGGGCTACGGGTGTCGTCCCTGTGCCGGGGTGGCTTCCTCACCTCGGACGACCCGGAGGAGCGCCGCCGCGCCCTCGACGACAACCTCAGCGCGATCCGCGACGCGGCCGCCATCGGGGCCCCGACCCTGGTGATGGTGGTGGGCGGCCTGCCGGCTGGTTCCAAGGACCTGGACGGTGCCCGCGATCGCATGGCCGAGGGGATCGCCGCGCTCGCTCCCGCTGCGGCCGATCACGGCATCACCCTGGGGCTCGAGCCGATGCACCCCATCTTCACGGCCGATCGTGGGGTGCTCTCGACCCTGGGCCAGGCACTCGACCTGGCCGAACAGTTCCCGGCCGAGTGGGTGGGGGTGGTGGTCGACAGCTACCACGTGTGGTGGGATCCGGAGCTGGCCCGGCAGGTCAACCGCGCGGGTGAGCGGATCGTCAGCTTCCAGGTGTGCGACTGGGTGCTGCCCCTGGCCGCGGACACCCTGCTGAGCCGGGGGATGATGGGCGACGGCCACATCGACTTCGCCGCCCAGTGGCGCCTGGTCGAGCAGGCGGGCTACCGGGGCGACATCGAGGTCGAGATCTTCAATGCCGATGTCTGGGCATCCGATCCCGACGAGGTCGTGGCCTCCATGAAGCAGCGCTACCTCGACCTGGTGGTCTCCGGCCGCTGAGTTGCCGAAGTTCTCCGTGGCACCGCGGCGGACCGCCGGGCGGTGCATGTGCAGCCAGTGCATCTGAAACGGCCATCGCGTCCCGAACGGGACGCGAAAGCCCTCTCGGGTGCACTCGCTGCAGGTCATGCGGCTCGCACCAAGCAGAGCGGGTGCCCCCGAACCATCCGGAGGCACCCGCATTCACGGTGCCGGTGAGGCCGCGCCCTGCCAGGAGGGCTCAGCCGATCAGAAGGCGCCCTCCTCGATCAGGCGGGTGCGCTCGGCCTGCAGCTTCACGTCCTTGTCATAGGTCTTGTAGAAGATGAACCAGACCAGGGCGTTCAACAGGTAGGGCACCGAGACACCGATCAACAGCGTCAGCTGCAGGTCGCCGATGACATCGGCCACCTTGCCGACGACCAGGCTGTACACCGTGGTCAGGGCACCTTGGATCAGTGAGAACAGCAGGGCGAAGGTGGTCGCCGAGAGCTGCCGGGGGGCGACCGACGAGACCATCGGCAACACACAGCCCGAGAAGCCGATCGAGAAGATCAGACCCATCAGGAACACCATCAGGTAGTAGGTGACGCTGGGGTTGTTGGTCGACACCGCACCCTTGGGCAGGGGGCTGACGTCGGAGTCCCACCAGCGGGCGAAGTACATGGTGAGGGCGACGATGGTCGCGAAGGCCACGGCGTAGAGCTGGAACAGCATGATGCGGCCCTTGTTGCCGAACTTCTTGGTGAACAGGTCGGCCAGGAAGCCGCCGAGCAGCGCCGACAGGGTCGAGCCGATCGCGAACGCGGTGTAGAGGTACGAACCGTTCTTGACGCCGTAGCCGAGGTTGCGGGCCCAGACGATGTTCATGAAGCCGAACAGCACCAGCGAGGTGACCAGCGGCAGCATCAGCGCCATGCCCACCAGGGTGGGGATCTTGAACAGCTTCGGCACGTCGGAGGGACGGAAGAACCCCGCCTCCTCGCGCAGTTCGGCGATCTCGGACGACGAGATGCGCTTCGGCTCGTTCACGAAGATCAGGATCAGGATTCCCGAGAGCACCGACAGACCACCCATGGCGTACATGGCGTAGCGCCAGCCGTCGGGGTTGTCACCGAACTGACCCAGGATGGGGGTGATCACGATGCCCAGGGCGGACGACGTCGAGCGCACCAGGCCGAAGGCTCGTCCTCGCTCGGACGCCTTGTACATCGAACCGAGCAACCCGTTGAGGATGGGCTCACCCGCGACGGTGCCGACCAGGGCGATGCCGTAGAGCACCAGCAACTGGGTCCACGAACCGGCGAAACCCGTGGCCAGGGTCCACAGGCCCCACAGGCCGGTGACGATGAACAGCACCTTCTTGCGGCCGAAGCGGTCGGCGGCGATCGCCCAGACCGGGCCGAAGGCCATGCGGGCGGCCGAGGCCAGGGCGTTCAGCAGACCGGCCTCGGTGGTGCCGACGTTGAAGGCCGTCATGATCTGCGGGAAGAAGGTCTTCGACACTCCACCCTCGGAGTTGTCGATCGACTGCGAGATGCCCAGGGTGACGGTCGCCGCGGTGCGACCCTTCGGCGCGACGAAAGTGGGGTCGTCCTGGCTGTTCTCGCCTTCACGGACGAGACGGACGCCGTCCTCGCCCAGGGTCATCAGGTCACCGTCAGGTGCCTGGACCAGTCCGGGAGTGTTGTGCCCGGCCGGGGTGGTGGGGTTGGTCATGATTCTCCTCTGTCTCCTCAGCGGGAGGTGTTTGCATCAGCTTGACCCCGGCCGCGGTGGGTCACCGGCCCCGTGCCACTTGTTGCTCCGGCCGTGCCAACTGTTGCCCCGAGGGCCCCGGCTGCGCCCGGGGGAGCGCCCGCAGGGGACGGCTTTCACGGCCCGGTTTGGTCACGATTCGATAACCTTGGGGCGACACCGCAGCCCCCATGGGGAAGCGTCAGCCGTCATCGAGGAGGGCACACAGCCATGAATCCCGCCGCCGTCACCGACGCGGACTGGTACCGCCAAGCGGTGGTCTACCAGATCTACCCCCGCAGTTTCGCCGATGCGAACGGCGACGGTCTGGGCGACCTGGCCGGCATCACCTCACGGGTCGACCACCTCGTCCGGCTCGGTATCGACGCCGTCTGGCTGTCCCCCTTCTATCCCTCAGCCCTGGCCGACGGTGGCTACGACGTCGACGACTACCGCAATGTGGACCCCCGGTTGGGCACCCTCGACGACTTCGACACCCTGGTCGACACGCTGCACACCAACGGCATCCGGATCATCGTGGACATCGTTCCGAACCACTCCGGTTCGGGTCACGCGTGGTTCCAGGCTGCCCTGGCGGCCGGGCCCGGGTCGCCGGAGCGGGATCGCTACATCTTCCGGGACTCGCCCGATGACGAGCCGCCCACCCCGTGGGGGGCCTCCTTCGGCGGTCCGGCGTGGACCCAGGTGCCCGACGGGCAGTGGTACCTGCACCTGTTCGACCCCGCCCAGCCCGACTGGAACTGGGACAACCCCGAGGTGATCGCAGACTTCGAGCAGACCCTGAGGTTCTGGTCCGACCGGGGGGTCGACGGGTTCCGGATCGACGTCGCCAACCTGTTGAAGAAGGACCTCTCCGAGCCCCTGCCCCGCGGTCGCGACGAGGACGGCCTCAGTTGGGCGACCCACCCCAGACTGAGCGACCTCCCCTCCGTGCACGAGATCTACCGCGGCTGGCGCAAGGTGTTCGACGAGTACAGCCCTCCCCGCGTGGCCGTGGCCGAGGCCTGGGTGCCGGCGGCATCACGGGTGGCCTACGCCTCGCCGTCCGAGTTGGGCCAGGCGTTCAACTTCGACCTGCTGAAGGCGCCGTTCGAGGCCGGGGCATGGCGTCGGATCATCACCGACAACCTCGAACTGGCGGCGCGGTCGGGTTCCTCGTCCACCTGGGTGCTCTCGAACCACGACATGGTGCGCCACGTCACTCGGTTCGGACTGCCCGATTCCGATCTCGAGGGAACCCGCCACAAGCTCTCGGGTGGGGACGACCCGGTGGTCGACCTGCCACGAGGTCTGCGTCGGGCCCGTGCCGCGACGGCGGCGCTGCTGGCGTTGCCGGGCGCCGCCTACCTCTACCAGGGTGAGGAGTTGGGTCTGCCCGAGGTGGTCGGGATCCCGGACGACCAGCGCCAGGACCCCACCTTCTTCCGCTCTCCCGGTGTCGATGTCGGACGAGACGGGTGCCGCGTGCCGCTGCCCTGGACCGTCGACGGCACGTCCTTCGGGTTCGGTACGAACGGGTCCCACCTGCCGCAACCACCGAGCTGGGGCGACTTCTCGGTGGAGGCCGAGACGGCCGACCCCGACTCGGTGCTCAACTTCTACGTGGAAGCCGTGAGCCTGCGCCACGAACTGCAGACCTCCGAGGAACTGGTCTTCAAGGACTCGGCGCCGGGGGTGCTGCACTTCGCTCGCCCCGGGGGCTGGGAGTGCCTCGCCAACTTCTCGGAGGCCTCGATCGACCTGCCCGACTCCCAGGTGGTGCTGGCATCCGGTGAACTCGACGGTGACCAGTTGCCGGCTGAGACCACCGTCTGGCTCCGGGTTCCCACCACCAAGGGGTGAGCTCCCGCAGCGGGCACCACCGCAGCGTGGACGTTCAGAGGCAGCCGCAGGACTGCCGCACCCGGATGGTGCTCGGCAGGCTGACCATCGGCTGGGCCGGCGACCGCTGCGCGATGCGCTCGTGCAACCGCACCGAGACGGCCCGTCCCAGTTCGCGGGTCGGTTGGGCCACCGTGGTCAGCCCCGGCACGATGTAGCGGGAGGCCATGGTGTCGTCCCAACCGGTGATGACCACGTCGTCGGGGCAACGGACGCCGTGCTGGGCCAGGGACTGCATCAACGCCAGCGCCAACTCGTCATTGGCGCAGACGAGGGCGTCGATGTCGCCGATCTGCTCCAGCACGTCGAGGGCGACACTTCGTCCTGATTCCTCGTTCATCCACACCTGGAATGGCCCGTGGGGGTCACCCAGACCCGCCTCGCTGACAGCCTGCAGGAAGCCGGCGTAGCGACGCGAGACGTCGCGGCTGCGGGTGTGGTCACCGACGAAGCGGAGCTTCGTACGGCCGTGCCCCAGGACATGGCGCACCAGTTCGACCATCGGCTCCATGTTCTCGCTGGTGAACGCGTCGCAGCCCTCGAGTTGGCTGCGGGCGACCAGCACCAGCGGCACCTTCGGCGAGATCTGCTCGATCACGTCGTCGCCGACCGTGCCCGTGGTGATCACCATGCCGTCGACCTTCGTGGCCAGGTCGAGCACCCGGCTCGCAGGGTCCTCCACGGCATCGGTCGACAGGACCGACACCGACTGCCCGAACTCGTCGGCGGTCGACTCGAAACCGATCGCCAGGTCGGTGAAGTAGGTGCCGCCCAGCGAGGGCATCACCAGGGCGTGGGTCTCGAGCTTGAGGCCAACGGCTCGTCCGGTCCTGAGATTGACGTAACCCAGATCCTCGACGGCGTCGAGCACCTTCTGCCTGGTGTCGGGGGTGACGGGAACCGATCCCTGCAGCACGCGTGACACCGTCGCGATCGACACCCCGGCGCGCTGCGCCACCGTGTAGACGGTGACGGGGGACTGCACGGGATCGGGCGACATGTGCCCAGCATAGGGACGGGCGCCGACGACGAGCCGACCCGAGCGCCGACGTGCACTGGTGGGCCTGGCTCAGCCGGCTGCCTCCACCGGGGGATGGGCGGCGAACGGGTTCGGGATGGCCTCGAGCAGGGTGCGGGTGTAGGCATCGGTGGGGTTGCGGATGACGTCGATCGCCTTGCCCTGCTCGACCACCTTTCCCCCGTTCAGGACGATCACCTCATCGGCCAGCATGCGAGCCGACAGCAGGTCGTGGGTGATGTAGAGGATGCCGACATCGGACCCCTGCACCAGTTGGTGCAACAACTCGAGGATCTCGGCCCTGATCGACACGTCCAGACTCGAGATGGGCTCGTCGGCGATCACGAGTTCGGGCTTGGCCGCCAAGGCCCGCGCGATCACCACCCGTTGCCGCTGCCCACCGGACAGTTCGTAGCCGTAGCGACCCCGGTACCGGTCGGGAGGAGTGAGCGCCACCCGTTCGAGCAGGGAGTCGATCTCGGCCCTGGCCTCGGCGCCACGCAGGCCACGGTGGTTCTTCAGCGGACGGGAGAGGATGTACTGCAGCGTCTTGTTCGGGTTCAGTGACGAGTAGGGGTCCTGGAAGACCATCTGCACGAGTTTTCGGTAGCGCGACAACCGTGACCCCGACAACCCGGCGACGTCGATCGGGCCCTCGGAGGAATGGAAGACGATCTCGCCCGAGGTCGGCTTCTCGACACCTGTGATCAGCTTGGCGAGGGTCGACTTGCC
Organism: Aestuariimicrobium sp. T2.26MG-19.2B; assembly: GCF_950101875.1. Taxonomy (NCBI): domain Bacteria; kingdom Bacillati; phylum Actinomycetota; class Actinomycetes; order Propionibacteriales; family Propionibacteriaceae; genus Aestuariimicrobium; species Aestuariimicrobium sp. T2.26MG-19.2B. Next base: position 1,206,273 of record NZ_CATNLW010000001.1, read on the forward strand.
CGACCCGGACTGCCCGACGAGGGCGGCCACCATGCGCCGCCGCAACTCGAAACTGACGTCGTCGACGGCGGTGAACTCCCGTGTCGAGAACCCCTGCCGACTGGTGTAGACCTTCGAGACCCCCTTCACCTCGAGGAAGACCTCGCTGGCCAGGGCGCCCTCGCTCTCGTCGATGGTCTTGACGAATTCGGGGCCCTGGAAGGTACGGGTGGGGGCGGGCAGCCCGGGGGTGTCCGGTGCGGTGGCCTGCAACTGCGCCACGTGGCAGGCCACCCGCGGCGTCATCACCGACCCCACGAACGGCTGGGCCGGCACCGGCTCCAGCGGCCCGCGGTTGAGGGGCAGGACGGGGACGAGGGGGAGGAGGGGCGGTTCGACGCTCAGACAGCGCTCGATCCGTTCGGGGCACCGGGGCGCGAACAGGCACCCCTGGTGGGGTTGGGAGAGATCCGGCGGACGACCGGGCACGTAGGTGATGCGCACGGTTTCGCTTCGGGGGTCGCCGTAGGAGCCCAACAGTCCCTTGGTGTAGGGGTGCAGCGGACGCTCCAGCAGGTCAGCGGTGGTGTGCTCCTCGACGATCCTGCCCGCGTACATCACCAGGATGCGATCGGACAGGTCCATCACAGTGCCGATGTCGTGGCTGATGAACAGCACCGCGAATCCCTGCTTGCGCTGCAGTTCGCGGATGTTCTCGAGGATCGAGCGCTGCACCACCACGTCGAGACCGGTGGTGGGCTCGTCCAGCAGCACGAACTTCGGGTCGTTGACCAGGGCCAGGGCCAGGTTGACGCGCTGCTTCATGCCTCCCGACAACTCGTGCGGGTAGGCCCGGATGTAGCGGTGGTCGATCATCACCAGGTCGAAGAGTTCCTTGATGCGTTCGACGACGGCACCGCCGCGCAGCGAGGAGTGCAGTTCGATGGCGTCACGGAACTGGGGCTCGATCCGCACCACCGGGTTGAGAGCATTCATCGAGCTCTGGAAGACCGTCGACAGGTCACGCCAGCGCACGGGACGAAGTTCGTCCGCCGACTTCGTGGTGATGTCGGTGCCGTTGAAGGTGATGGTGCCCGAGGCGATCCGGCCGGGACGCTCGGTCAGACGCAGGATCGCGTTGGCCAGCGTCGACTTGCCCGAGCCGGACTCACCGATCAGGCCGACGAACTCGCCCTCGGCGATCGAGAAGGTGACACCGTCCACGGCGTTGAGGGGGGCGTGCAGCTTGGGGCTGTACCGGACGACGAGGTCGTCCACGTCGAGCAGGGCCATCTCAGCCGTCCTCTCGCAGGTGCGGGTTCGAGATCAGGTCGATCCCGAAGTTGACCAGGGTCAGGGAGAAGATCAGCCCGGCGAGCGCGAGGCCGGGAACGATCAACCAGATCCACAGGCCCTGGGCGAGTGCCCCCTGCAGTTGGGCCTGGTACAGCATGGTTCCCCACGAGACCGATTCGGTGTTGCCCAGACCCAGGAACGACAGACCAGCCTCGGCGCCGATGGCGCCGTTGGCGGCCCCGAAGAACCCGGCCGCGACCAGTGAGGTCATCTGGGGCAGGATCTCGCGGAAGACGATCGTGCCCGTGCCGTCCCCGGCGAACTTGGCCGCCGTCACCCAGTCGCGGTTGCGCAGGGTGATGATCTGCGCCCGCTTGGCGCGGGCGGGTCCGGCCCAGCTGATGATGCCGATGATGAAGATGGTGAACCAGATGCTGCGCACCTCGGAGTAGGCCATCAGCGTGATGATGAGGGGCAACACCGGCACCACCAGGGCGACGTTGGTGACGAACGACAGGATGTCGTCGATCCAGGTGCCTTCGAGGTAACCCGAGATCAGGCCGATCAGCAGGGCCAGGGCGGTGGCGAACAGGCCACCGAACAGGCCGACGATCAGTGAGGTGCGGGTGCCGTAGATCATCTGGCTGAAGATGTCGGCGCCCTGGGTGGTGGTGCCCATCCAGTGGGCACCGCTGGGCAGCTCGACCGGGTTGAAGGTGGTGTCGGCCGCGTCATGAGGGGAAATCACGGGTGCCAGCAGGGCGACCAGGACGTAGAGACCGAGCAGGACGATGCCGACGCGTGCCTTCTTCGACGCCCAGATGATCTGGAACCACGACGGGCCGTTCGACCCGCCGCGGGCACGCCGACCGCTGGAGGGGTTGGCGACGGCGTCAAGGTCGGCCTCACCGGCCTGCTCGTGCAGGGTCGAGGTGGCGTCAGCAGTGGGCTGGGTGGGGTTGGTCATGCGCCGGCCTTTCGAGCGCGGGGATCCAGGATGCCGTAGGTGAGGTCTGCGATCAGGTTGGCGACCAGGGTGGCCGTGATCGTCAACAGCAGCAGTGCCTGCAGCAGCGGGTAGTCCTTGGCCGTGGCGGCCTGACCCATCAGGCGTCCGAGACCGGGGTAGTCGAAGGTCTGCTCGATCAGGATCTGACCGCCGAGGATGCCGCCCACTGCCATCGCCAGCCCAGTGATCGAGGGGAGCAGGGCGTTGCGGGCCGCGTAGCGGATCGCGATCTGGCCGTCGGGGACACCCTTGGCGCGGGCCAGCCGGATGTAGTCCTCGCCGAGGTTCATGATCATGGTGCCGCGCATCTGCATGATCCAGCCGATCGGGCCGAGGATCATCAGCACGGCCGCGGGCAGCACCGAGTGCATCACGGCCTCCTGCACGAACGCCCAGTTGGCGCCGGGGGTCGACTCGTCGTAGCCGCCAGCGGTCGGGAACCAGCCCAGCATGTAGCCGAAGACGAACAGCAGCAGCAGCGCCACCCAGAAGGACTGCAGGCTGCCCAGGAAGGTCGAGCCGAGGGTGGCGACCGAGTCGAAGGTGGAGTTGCGACGCCAGGCGGCGAAGGCGCCCAGGACGGTACCGATCAGGAAGCTCAGCACCAGGGTGACCCCGACCAGGATGAGCGTCCACGGCAGGGCCTTGCCGATCACCTCGGTGGCCGGTGAGGGGAAGTAGGTGTACGAGACGCCCAGGTTCCCGCTGAGCAGTTGCTTGAGGTAGGCGAGGTACTGCTGGAACAGGTTTCCGTCGGGGGCGCCCAGCATGGCGCGCATGGCGGCGACCTTGGCCGGATCGAGCTCGGCGTCCTTGCCGGCCAGTTTCTTGACCATGATCTCGGCCGGGTCGCCCGGCTGCAGCCGCGGGATGAGGAAGTTCAACGTCACGGCGGCCCACAGGGTGAGGAAGAAGTACCCCAGGCGTCGAAGGAAGTAGCGCACGTGCGCCCCCTTTCACGGTGTCCCCTCCGGCGTCCTCGCGGGAGGGTGGGGCGGATGGTCGTCCGGGTCTGGGGGGCGACTCGGACGACCATCCGCCGGCGCGTTACTTCGCGCTCTTCAGGTGGGTCATGATCAGCAGCATGTCGCTGTTGGTGGCGTACGGGTCCTGTTCCGACGGCCACCCGACGGCATGGTCGGTGCGGTAGATCATGCGGGCGGGGGCGTAGAACAGCGGGGTGACCGGGTACTGGGTCATCATCACGTCGACCAGTTCACCCACCAGCTTCTTCTGCTCGGCCGGATCGGTGGCGCCGGACAACTGCTTGACGATCCCGTCGGTCTTGGGATCCTTCCAGCGCTCGACGTTCGACATCACCGTCGTCTTGGTCGGGATCTGGTCACTGGCGAGCTTGGAGCCCAGGTTGCGCGCCACTTCGCAGGCACCGTTGAGGTACTCCAGCATCATGTCGAAGTCGCCCTGCTTCTTCTTCAGGTCGACGGCATCGGGCGGCGAGGCGACCACCTTGGCGTTGAGCTTCATCGCCTTCAGGTCGCGGACGATGACGTCCGCCGCGGCCTGGTAGTCGATCCAGCCGGCCTGCACCGAGAACTGGATCGTCAACGGCTTGCCGTCCTTGGTGGTGCGGAAGCCATCGCTACCCACCTTGTAGCCGGCGTCGTCGAACATCTGGTTCGCCTTGGCCGGGTCGTACTTCAGCACCGTGTCCTGGTTCTTCAGCGCATCGGGCATCAGGTTCTCGGCGTAGGGCAGCTTGAGGCCCGTCTGGCTGGCCGGCTTCATCACCGAGTAGGTGGCCTTGGCCGACATCTGGTCCTTGTCCATGCCCTGGGAGTAGGCCTCACGGAAGGCTGCGTCGTTGAACGGGGCCTTCTGGGTGTTGGGGGTCAGCACGGTGGAGCCCGCCGGGGCGTACCAGAAGTGGTTCAGGGAGGGGTTCTTGTCCTGGAACGACACCTTGGGGTTGGGGATCTCACCCCAGTAGGCGTCCAGTTGGCCGGCGGTCAGCTTCAGCGCGGCGTTGGTCGCGTCGTAGTTGCCCTCGAGGACGAGGTTCTTGACCTTGACCCTGTCGGCCTGCCAGTAGTCGGCGCGGCGCTCCAGCACCAGCTTGCGTCCGTTGTACGACTTCACCTGGAAGGGACCCGACCCCACGGGCTTCTTCTCCACGTACTTGGTCGGGTCGCCCACCTTCTCCCAGACGTGCTTGGGGATGATCTTGGTGGTGATCAGGGAGTCGAACTTGGCCGCGGCGTTGCCCGAGAACTTGATGGTGACCGTGTTCCCCTCAGCTGTGACCTGGTCGGCGTGGGCTCCGAAGGTGTCGTTCCACAGGCCGATGTCGTCCAGGGCGGCGTACTGCTTGCGCAGGTTCAGGGTGAAGGCCACGTCGTCGGCCGTGAGGGGCTGGCCGTCGGACCACTTCACGCCGTCGCGGATGGTGAAGTGGATCTGGGAGGCCGAGTCCCACTTGTAGTCGGTGGCGAGCCAGGGCACGACCTCACAGTTCACCGAGCTGCGGATCATCAGCGGCTCGTAGAAGTAGTTCTTCGAGGTGACGTTGGGCGCCCAGGGGTTGTAGTTCTCGATGCCCGCGACGTTGTCGGGCACCTCGGCGGGAAGCGTCAGGGTGTCGATCATCTTGTCGGTGCCGGCGGAGTTCACCGGGCCGGTCGATCCGGCTGGGTCGTTCTGCGTCGTCTTGACCTGTCCCGAACATCCCGCAACAGCGAGGGTGGTCGTGACCATCACCGACAACGCAGCTAGAGCTGACCGTGACTTCATTGTGGGTCTCCTAGTGGTCGGTGGCGTCAGCTAACCACGAGAAATCCCCCGGGGACAGCGATCGTCCACATGTAAATGGCTTTCACGGTCGGCGTGAAAACACTTTCATGAAAGATCACGAATCGTGATTCCAAGCGAGGTCACTTTCGCGGGGATTCATCGCTGAATCGCTTGCGACAAGCCCAGATGGTCGGTAGACACGACGGGGTGAGCATCGACAGCACCGGCAGTGAGGCCGGCCCACCCCCCGCCGTGCGACCTCAGCAGGGCCGTGGGGTCCCGCACTTCCTGACCTGTCAGGACATGTCTGCGCAATTCGCCTCCACCGGTGCCCTGAGCCGTTTTGACGTCGCGGGCCTGAGCCTGCTGCAGCACCCGGCCAGCGAACTGGAGGCCGGGTTGGGCAACCTCTGGTTGCGGCGCGACGACCTGGTCGTGCCGCTGCTCGGATCGGGAACGGGTGCCCGGGTCCAGGGTGAGCCGCCGGTCGTGACCGGCACCGCACTGGGAGTGCGGTACCGCGTGTCACTCCACTTCTCGCCAGACGTCCTGGCCTGGGTCTGGCGCGTGGGGCTGGCGGTCGAGGGGGTCGAGAATGTCGAGGTCTCGCTGCTGCACACCCAGGACGTGGCACTGGCTCCCTACGAGGTGCTGCGCCTCAACGAGTTCTACGTCAGCCAGTACCTCGACCTCACTCCCGTCGAGCTGCCCGACCACGGGACCGCGGTCGCCGTCCGCCAGAACATGCCCGGCAAGCAGGTGCCGTGGGCCCTGATCGGAGCCCTGGGGGTCGGTGAACAGTGGGCCACCGATGGCCGCCAGCTCACCTCGACCGCCAGTGGACGAGCACGACTCGACCTCTCGGGCGGCTTGCCCTCGCGTCGCCTGCAGGGGGAACACACGCTCGTCGCCCTCGGTGCTGCCCCACTGACCCTGGTGCCCGGTCGGCAAACCACCAGTGGCTTCTTCGGGGTGTTGGTGCCCGACCACCCGGCCGCCACCAGTTCGGCCGACCGCTCCCTGGCAGAGGCTGCGTTCGTGTTCGCCGAGGGGCTGGCGCAGGGTGCGACCGACGATCTCGTGGGTGACGGACGCCACCGCAGGGACCCCGACACCGGCGAGCCCGAGGCACCCGCGACCAGCCTGTTCGACCATCCGCCGCTGGTCTGCGACGACTTGGACGAGCCCGAGGTCCACCGGCTGTTCGGCGCTGATCGGGCGTTGGTCGAGTCCGACCCGAAGGGAGGGCTGTGGTCCTTCCAGATCGGTGAGGGTGCCGAGGCGGAGGTCGTGACCCTGGCCGCCAAGGAGCGGGCGGTGCTTCGTCCGCACGGTCACATGCTGCGCACCGGGAGCGCACTGGCCCCCGACACCGACCTGCTCACCTCGACGGTGTGGATGGCCGGGGTCTTCGCCTCGCAGGTCTCGCAGGGGCACGTCAACCAAGGGGTGGCCATCTCGGCCAGGCGCACCTACCTGGGATTGATGCAGGCGCACGGACTGCGGATCTTCATCGACCGGGGCGAAGGCGCGCGACTGCTGGTCGAGCCCAGCGCGTGGGCCCTGCGTCCCGACCGCGCCCGCTGGCTGTACCGGGCCGATGACCTGTTGCTCGAGGTGATCGCCGAGGCGCCCACCGACCGGCACCACCTGCCGCTGACGCTGCGGGTGATCGAGGGCTCGCCCAGCCGCGTGCTGGTCGCCTGCCACGTCGCCCTGGGCGACGACCTGGGTCAGGTGCCGGCCCCGCTCGAGGTGGACGTGACCGAGTCCCCCGACGGGACCGGCGTGACCGTGGCCCTCGGTGACCGGTCGTTCACCTCCCACTGGCGATCCGACGGCGCCGCCGCCTTCGGGGGCGACGAGCTGCTCTTCGACGACGGGGTCAGCCGACGCCAGCCCTGGCTGGTGGCCGAGTTCGGGGCGGTCACCGAGATCGACCTGTCGCTGACCCTCGACGTGGTCGCTACCGAACTGGCCCGGGCGGCCGCCGATCACCTGCCCGACCCCTGGCGCACCGTGACCACGCGCCTGGGGGTCACGCCCCCGGCCCTGGGCCCGGACGCGATTGCCGGCAGGGAGGTCGGTGTGCTCGACTCGACGCTGCGCTGGTTCGCCCACAACGCGCTGATCCACCACCTGAGCCCGCGCGGGCTGGAGCAGTTCTCCGGGGGTGGCTGGGGCACGCGTGATGTCAGCCAGGGCCCGGTGGGGCTGCTCACGGCCCTGGCCGCGGACGAGGCCCAGCGCACGACCCTGCTCGACCTCCTCGCCGCCCAGAACGAGCGCGGCGACTGGCCGCAGGCCTTCGACTTCCTGCCCCCGGGTGGGCGCTGGGCCCAGTTCGAGAGCCACGGCGACGTGGTCCTCTGGCCGGTGCTGGCCGTGGGCGACTACCTCAGACTGACCGGTGACCGCGACTTCCTGGACGTACTCGTGCCGTTCTCGGGCGAGGCGGGGCCCACCGGACCGCGCCCCGTGGCCGAGCACCTGTCACGGGCCCTGGATCACATCGGCGAACACCTGGTGCCGGGTTCCTCGTTGCCGGCGTACGGTCACGGTGACTGGAACGACTCGCTCCAGCCGGCCGACCCGGCCTTGGCCCACCAGATGGTCTCGACATGGACCTCGGTGCTGCAGACCGAGGCGTTGCGGCACCTCGCCGAGGGTGTGCGAGGGGTCGCCGGCGACGACCGGGCGCTGCTCGGCCTGGCCGAGCGCTCCGCGAGCCTCGCCGGTGCCACCCTCCACGACCTGCGCGAACTGCTGCTGGTCGACGGGGAACTGGCCGGCTACGGCGTCTTCCCCGAACCGGGGCACACCCCGGGTGGGCCCGTGGAACTGCTGGTGCACCCCCGCGACAGCCGCACCGGACTGACCCACGGTGTGTTGCCCTGGATCCACGCCATCTCAGGCCAGCAGTTGACCCCGGACGAGGCCGATCACCACCTGCAGTTGATCGCCGACCACCTGCTCGGTCCCGATGGGGCCCGCCTGTTCGATCGTCCGGCCCAGTACCGCGGTGGGCCCATGGAGATCTTCCAGCGCGCCGAGGGTGCGACCTTCTGGGGCCGGGAGATCGGACTGATGTACACCCATGCACACCTGCGCTACGCCGAGGCCCTGGCCACCATGGGGCGCGCCGAGGAGTTCTGGCGTGCCCTGCTGCTGGTGTGCCCGGCTGCGTTGACGGACCGGCTGCCGCAGGCTCGTCCGCGGCAGACCACCTGCTACTACTCCAGTTCCGACGCGGACTTCGCCGACCGCTGGGAGGCAGAGCGTCGCTACCCGGACCTGATGGCCGGTGAGGTGCCGCTCGAGGGCGGATGGCGGATCTACTCCTCGGGGCCAGGACTGTTCCTGCGTCTGGTCACCGAGAACCTGTTCGGGGTGCGCCGACGGGGCGACCGGGTCGAGCTCGACCCCGTGTTGCCGGCGGCCCTCGACGGTCTGGTGGCGAGGGTGCCGGTCACCGACGGGCACCTCACCGTCACCTACCGCGTGCGCGGCACCGGTGCGGGGGTGAGAGCCGTGACCGTCGACGGCCAGCCCATGGTCGGTCAGCCTCTCGACAACCATTACCGGACGCCGGGATGGTCGGTCGAGGCGGCGCCGTTCCGTGCCGGGGCTGCAGTCGTGGTGGAGGTCGGGGCGTGATCGAGGCGCGTGGGCGTCGGCTGCTGGTCGACGGTGAACCGCGGGTGGTGGTGGCCGGCGAGATCCACTACTTCAGGGTCCCCCGCGACCAGTGGGAGCAACGACTCGACCTGCTGGTGGAGTCGGGGTGCAACACGGTGGCCAGCTACATCCCGTGGCTGGTGCACGAACTCGCCGACGGCTCCCTCGACGTCACCGGACGCACCGACCCTCAACTCGACGTCGGCGCCTTCATCGACCTGTGCGCCGACCGCGGGCTCTGGTTCATCGCCCGACCCGGTCCCTTCCAGATGGCGGAGCTGAAGAACGAGGGGCTCCCGTACCGCCTGTACCGCGAGCACCCCGAAATCGTCCCGGTGGGATGGGACGCGAAACCGTCCACGACCGCGACGGTCGACTACCTGGCGCCGGCCTTCCTGGCCGAGACCAGGCGGTGGTACGAGGCGGTGATGCCCGTGCTGGCCGCGAGGCTGCACGTCGACACCGCCGGTGGCGGCTCCGCTCCCGAAGCCCCACGGCGCCCCGTGATCGCCGTGCAACTCGACAACGAGATCGGCATGTTGGCCTGGGTCACCAACTCCCCAGACCTCACCGAGCACCTGCTGGACGACTTCCGCGGCTGGGTGCGCCATCGACACGGGGAGCAGGCCAGCGAGCGGTACCCGGGTCTGCTGGACGATGATCCGGATGACCACGCGGCCTGGAACGAGGCCGTCCGATCCCCGGACGAGCGGTGGGCCGGCGACCTGCGGGTCGACCTGGCCGCGTTCATGCGGGGACGATTCGCCCGCTACGTCGACGCCCTGCGCGCGATGGCCGAGGAGTCGGGCGTGGTCGGCGTCCCCTTCCTGGTCAACATCCACGGCACCGCCGACGGTTCGGGGCAGCCGTTCCCCATCGGGATCTCGCAACTGGTCGACACCTACGCGCGACGCCCCGGATACCTCTCGGGCTCCGACCACTACGTGGGCAACCTCACCCTCGGGACGACCCCCGACCTGTATGTGCTCAACGCCTACCAGGCGGCCGTCCATGACGCCGACCAGCCGATCACCTCGCTGGAGTTCGAGGCGGGCACAGGCGACTACGGGGGCGGCTTCGACCAGAACTACGACCCGCACACGGTCGAGTTGAAGACCCGGCTCTTCCTCGCCCAGGGCAATCGGATGCTCAACTACTACCTGATGGCCGGAGGCATCAACCCGCCCCTGCAGACCCCGGTGGGTGACGGGAACGACCGGATCGCCTTCACCGGTGAACGCCACGGGTTCGCGGCGCCGATCACACCGGAGGGCACGCGGGGACCGACGTTCGCCCCCACCGCGCGGGCGGCCCACCTCGCCCGGACGATGGAACCCTGGCTGGGCACCTCGACCGAGGAACTCGACGACCTCTCCCTGGGGTTGGTCCTCGACTCCTATGCCACCGAGTACGCCCATCCCCACTCGGCCGTGATGACCCGCGTGGTGGCCGACCTGGCGCGCTGGCGCGGAGCGGGTCCTCGGCGCGCCCTGGCTCGCCCGGCCATGATGCGCGGCCACCGGTTCGACGCCGTCGACGTGCAGCGCGACCTCGCCCGCCAGGTCGATGGACGGCCGGTGACCGTGATGTGCGCCGTGTCGCAGCACCTGGCGGAGTCGACCCAGCGTTGGCTGGTCGACCACTGCGAACGCGGCGGGTCGTTGCTGCTGCTGGGACGGATGCCCGAGTTCGACCTGGCCGGTCGTCCGTGCACGATCCTCGCCGACGCCCTGGGAGTGAGGCCGGGGGAGCCCGTGAGCGAGGGCCACCGGTCCCATCCCTCGGTCGTCTCCCAAGGCTGGGCGGCGCCCGAGGCCGAGGTGCGGGTCGGCTGGGCGCAGCCGTTTCAGGTCTCCCGCGGTGAGGTGGTGCTGACGTTGGCCGGTTCGGGCGACGCGTGCGGGCTCGACGTCGCCGTCGGCGCCGGACGGGTCGTACTGTTCACCGCCGAGCTGCCGGGCCTGCCCACCTGGTTCGGACGAGCCCTCGATCGACTGGGCGTCTCGCGCGGCCTGGTTCTGGATTCCGAGTTCCCCGGCCTGTTCGGCACCACCACCCTCTCGGACCGGGAGTCGCGGATCCTGCACCTGTGGAACATCTCCGGTTACGAGATGGATGCCGAGGTCTCCCTCAACGGCCGGGCCGTGGTCGGGGAGCACCTGAGGTTGAAGCCCTACACCGGCTGGATGCTGCCGCTCGGGTTGGAACTGTCACCGCTCGGCCTGCCGGGAGCGAGGCTCACGGCCAACGCCGAGGTCATCGGGTCAACGCGTGCGGACGACGGCACGGTGCGCCTGAAGTTCGGTGAGCCACTGAGGTCCGCGACCCACCCTGGCTGGTGGCTGCAGGTCGTCGGGGCGAGCGCCGTGGTGGACGAGGACTCGCTGACGGTGACCCTCACACCGGGCTGATCCCTTCGCGTCGTCGCCCGCGCAGGTCAACGCCCGGGCACGGGCCGTGGGGCAGACTTCGCCTGTGACCTCGACCGTGACCACCCCTTCGTCCCGCCCTCGGCGCGGGCTGTGGTGGTCGCTGGGCCCCGCGTTCGTGGCGGCCATCGCCTATGTCGATCCCGGGAACGTGGCCGCCAACCTGACGGCCGGCGCCAACCACGGCTACCTGCTGTTGTGGGTGCTGGTGGCAGCGAACCTGATGGCGGTGCTGATCCAGTACCTGTCGGCCAAGCTCGGACTCGTCACCGGTGAGACCCTGCCGTCGCTGATCGGGCACCGGCTGCCACGGCGCGGCCGACTGGCCTACTGGGCCCAGGCCGAGTTGGTCGCGGCGGCCACCGACCTGGCCGAGGTGGTCGGCGGAGCGGTCGCGCTGAACATCCTGTTCGGGCTTCCCCTGCTGGTCGGGGGTCTAGTCGTGGGGGCGGTGTCGATGGTGCTGTTGCTGGTTCAGTCCAGGGGGCAGCGCCGCTTCGAGTTCGTGGTTGCGGGTCTGCTGGCGATCATCGGTGTCGGTTTCGCCGCCGGGCTGGTGATCACACCCATCGACTGGCCGGGCGCCGCCGCGGGAGTCGTGCCCCGGTTCGACGGACGCGACTCGGTGCTGCTCGCCGCCAGCATGCTCGGGGCCACCGTGATGCCGCATGCCATCTATCTGCACTCGGGTCTCACCCGCGACCACTTCCAGGTGGTTCCGAGCCCAGCCGAGACGCCGCGGCTGCTGCACGCCACCCGGGTCGATGTCGTCTCTGCGCTGGTGGTGGCGGGAACGGTCAACATCGCCATGCTGGTGCTGGCGGCCACCAGCTTGCAGGGGGTGGGCGGGACCGACACCATCCCGGGCGCCCACGCGGCCATCGGCGAGGCACTGGGTCCGGTCATCGCGCTGATGTTCGGCATCGGATTGCTGGCCTCGGGACTGGCCTCGACGTCGGTGGGTTCGTACGCCGGCGCGACCATCATGGCTGGACTGCTGCGGGTGCGGGTACCGCTGGTCTGGCGCCGGCTCGTGACCCTTGTACCGGCCCTGCTGGTGCTCGGTTCCGGGTTCGACCCGACCCGGGCGCTGGTGCTCTCGCAGGTGGTGCTGAGCCTCGGAGTGCCGTTCGCACTCGTACCGCTGGTGCGGTTGACCAGCGACCGTCGGGTGATGGGAGGGTTCGCCAACCCTCGTCCACTCACGTGGCTCGCGTGGCTGGTGGCCGCGGCGATCGTGACCCTGAACGTGGCGCTGCTGGTGCTGACCCTGCTGGGCTGAGGGTCGGGTCAGTCGGCGAGGGCTCTGGCCACCACGATGGCCGAGGCCGCCGCCCACGCCTGCGGACGACAACTCGCCGGGTAGGGGTGGGGAGGGAAGATCTCCGTCGACGGCTGCCCGCCGTAGAGCTCGGGCATCCGGAACTCGAAGCCTTCGGCCGCGCGCAGCAACTCGGCCGCCACCTGCTCCGCCTCGTCGGTGAAACCCTCGCGCAGCATGCCGTCGATGATGAAGGCGGTGTCGTGGGTCCAGACCGATCCGACGTGGTAGCCCATCGGCCAGTAGCCGGCGTTCGTCGTCGACAGGGTGCGAATGCCATACCCGGACGACATCGACTCGTGCAGCAGCCGGTCGACGACGGTGCGGGCCTCGTCGCTGGTGAGGATGCCCGTGCCGAGCAGATGTCCCATGTTCGAGGCCACCCCGTCGACGGGCCTCTTGTCGGCATCAAGCGCGAGGGCAGGGTAGGCGCCCAGCTCGTCGGCGACCCAGAAGTGTTCCCGGAAGCGGCGGTTGAGCGCTTCGGCCCATTCGCGCCACTCGGCGGCGGCATCGTCATCGCCCCAGTTCTCGAGCAGTCCGGCGGCGCCGACTGCGGCGGCATGGGCATAGCCCTGCACCTCGCAGAGGGCGATCGGGGCCGTCGCCTCCGATCCGTCCGCCCAGCGGATCGAGTCACCGGAGTCCTTCCACCCCTGGTTGGCCAGGCCGTGCCCGGACTCGTCGCGGTACTCCAGGAAGCCGTCGCCATCGGCGTCGGAGTGGTCACGGAGCCAGGTGAGCGCCGCCCTGAGGGCGGGTTCGAACTCTCGGACGTCCTCGCCTGTGGCGGCGAGGTCCACCAGCAGCATGATCCACAGGGGAGTGGCGTCGATGGTCCCGAAGTACTCCGGCGGAAGGCTCGTGGTCTGGTCGAGGTTCAGGGTGACCCGGCGCACCTCGTGCAGGATCTTGCCCGGCTGTTCGGCGGTGTCGACATTCGTGGCGGTGCCCTGACGGCGCGACAGCACGCGCAGGGTCGAGGCAGCGATCGACGGGTCGTGGTCGAGCACCAACCTCGCGCTGATCAGCGAGTCCCGGCCGAACAGGGTGAAGTACCAGGGCGAACCGGCGGCGAAGAAGGCATCGTCGGGACGGTCCGGTTCGGCCATCCGGAGCCCGTTGAGGTCACGCAGGCTGGTGGTGAGCAGCCGGTCGAGTGCCGTTTCGGAGCGGGTCTCCGGTAGTTCCAGGGGAGCGGCGGTGGTGGCGCCGAAGGGTGCGCCGGTGTCGGTGACCGACAGGGTGAACGAGAAGCTTGCTTCACCGCGTGGTGGGACGAGCACCGTGACCCGGGCCACCAGCTCGGAGCCCTCGACCTCGAAGGGGCCCGTCAGTGAGGCCTTGGTGGAGTCGTCGCGCCATGACCAGACCAACCCCTCGCCCTCTCGGGCCAGCGTGCTGAGGTCGACCGGTGCCCCGGCGAGACCCTGCTTGATCTGTTCCATGGTGCTCGTGTCGGGCACCAACCGGATGACCAGCCCCAGCGGTGTCTCGACCGTGGCCGAGGAGCGCACGGTGATCGTCTCGGTGAGCGTGTCGTTGCTCACCTCACGGGTGCGTTGCAGCCACATCGCCGGGTCGACCCCGTACTCGGGTGTGCGGACGATGGCGTGGAACCGGGCTGTCGGCCCACCCGGCACGTGGGTGGAGGTGGGTGCTACGGTGCGTTCGGCCACCTCGAGCAGGAGCCGCGAAATGACCCGCTCGTCACCGACGTAGACACCCTGTGCTCCCTGACCGGTGAGTTGGCCGTCACGCTGGGACCACGCCTGCAGGGGAGCATTGAGCACGCACACGTCGGCGTGCAGGTACGGCTGGTTCATGGTTCGAGCGTTCCACATCGTGACGGGGCGCACGGGCAGTTCAGGTGATGCGGCCAGCGCGCCAGCCCCCGGCCCCTCCAGCCCTCCACCCCGACCCTCCGGCCGGGCGCGGCCAGGGCGTGGCCAGGGCGTGGCTCGCGCGGTGGCGTGGGCAGTGCAGCCAGTGCACCTGAACCGCCCATCCCAGCCCATTCGGGACGCGATCGACCATTCAGATGCACGTCCTGCAGGTTCTGCTCCGCTCCGGTCGCGCCTGAGGGGGTTCGGCGGCGGCGCCCACTCTCAGAGGCGTTCCAGCAGTGCCCGGGCGGCCGCGTCGTCCACCACGACCTCCGTCGCGGCCCGGGCCCGCAGCGCGGCCAGCAGGGGAAGTGCCTTGGCCGCCCCGGCCGCGACGCACAACCTGCGCGGGATCGCCTGCAGTTCACCGGGGGTGAGGCCCGACGCCCGCTGGTTGAGCGAGACGTCGCGCCATGAGCCGTCCTCGCGCAACAGCACCGTGCAGATGTCGCCGACCACCTTGTCGGCGCGCAGGCTCACCATGTCGTCCTCGTTGAGGTAACCGGCGGAGTACACGTGGCTCGGTACCCCGGCGGTCATGCTCCCGACCCCGAAGACGGCCACGTCGGCGGAGCGCTGAACGGCGCGGACGCTCTGGACGCTGCGCTCGCGCCACATGGCCTGCCGGCTCTCGGGGTAGTCAAAGAAGGCGGGCACCGGGAACAACAGCATCTGGGCATCCCACAGCTCGGCCATCCGGGCCATGATCGAGCTCACGTAGGGAATGCCGGTGGTCATGCCGTTGGCACCGCCGTTCAACTGCACCAGGGTCACCCCCGAGTGCTCCCGCGGGTTGAGGTGACTGACGATGGCGGCCAGGGTCGTCCCCCAGGCCACACCGACCGTGTGGCCGTCCAGCACCATCGAGTTCAGTTGGTGCGCGGCGACCTGGGCCACGCGGTCGAGCCGCATCACCTCGGTCGCCTGGCCCTTGACGGGCACCACCGTCACCTTGACCCCGAACAGTTGGCGCAGGGTCGAGGCCAGCGTTCCCGAGGACGAGTCGTGCTCCCTCACCTGGATCTCGACCACCCCTGTTTCGCGGGCCTCCTTCAGCAGTCGCGAGATGGTGGATCGGGACGTGCGGAACTGGCGCGCGATGGAGTCCATCGTCTCGCCCTGCACGTAATAGAGCTGGGCCACCGAATAGAGCTCGTCGGACAAATTCGCTCACCCCTTGGGGTGCACCTGCACGTTCGTGCAGGAGCATGGCGCAATCGTGCAACAGTCGATTGACTGAGCGCAACATCATGGTGTCGCGCCATGGGGGTGGGCACCACTGCCAATCTCCCTGACTCGCCACCCGGGCCCCACAGCGATGTGCAGCTCACCCCGATCGATCCGTTCCGATCATCCGCATTGACCCGCGCCCCAGGCGCGTTCACAGGTGCTGAGGCACCGAAGGGAGATTCCCGTGGGAACAATTTTCCTCTCCGAGGTCGTGGGCACAGCGATGCTGCTCCTCCTCGGTGGCGGCGTCGTCGCCAACAACATCCTTCCCCTCAACAAGGGGAAGGGCACCGGCTTCCTGATGGTGAACTTCGGGTGGGGACTTGCAGTCTTCGCCGGTGTTCTCGTCTCGTACAAGTCCGGCGGTCACCTCAACCCGGCCGTCACGCTTGGCCTGCTCGCCTCCGGGGTGAAGATGTCGGTCGGCACCGTTCTCACCTACATCGCCGCCCAGATGGTCGGTGCCTTCCTCGGCGCCGTGCTGTGCTGGCTGGCCTACAAGGAGCAGTTCGATGCCGCTGAGGACCCCGCCCTCAAGCTGGGTGTCTTCTCGACCGGCCCCGAGAGCCGCAACTACATGTGGAACGTCATCACCGAGGCCATCGGCACCTTCGTCCTGGTCTTCGTGGTCATCGGCGCCGGCAAGTTCAGCTCCAACGGTGAGACCGGCCCTGCCAACCTCGGCTGGCTCGGAGCGCTCGGAGTCGCGTTGCTGATCGTCGGCATCGGCGCCTCCCTCGGTGGCCCCACCGGGTACGCCATCAACCCCGCCCGTGACCTCGGACCCCGCATCGCACACGCTCTGCTCCCCATCAAGGGCAAGGGCCACTCCGACTGGGGTTACTCCTGGGTTCCCGTCGTGGGCCCGATCATCGGTGGTCTGCTCGCCGGTGCCCTGAGCCACGTGCTGCTTCCCTGACCGGACGACCAACCGTTGCCGTCGACCTGTGACGGCAGCGACCGGCACCACCTCCGAGCCGCCGACCCGAGGGCAGACGGCACGGAAACTCGAACCACAACCCTCACTCAGCACGACACTCACTCAAGGAAGAGGAACAGAGTCAATGAGCGACACCAAGTACATCCTGGCCATCGACCAGGGAACCACCAGCTCGCGAGCGATCGTCTTCGACCACTCCGGCCAGATCGTGGCCTCGGGCCAGAAGGAGCACGAGCAGATCTTCCCGCGCGCCGGCTGGGTCGAGCACAACCCGAAGGAGATCTGGGACAACGTCCGCGAGGTCGTCGGCATGGCCTTGTCGAAGGCCTCGGTCAACCACAACGACATCGCCGCGGTCGGCATCACCAACCAGCGTGAGACCACCGTTGTCTGGAACAAGGAGACCGGCGAGCCCGTCTACAACGCCATCGTCTGGCAGGACACCCGCACCCAGAAGATCGTCGAGGAGCTCGGCGGCGGCAACCAGGACAAGTACCGCGATCGTGTCGGTCTGCCCCTGGCCACCTACTTCTGTGGCCCCAAGGTGAAGTGGGTGCTCGACAACGTCGAGGGCGCACGCGCCGATGCCGAGGCAGGCAAGCTCGTGATGGGCACCATCGACTCCTGGGTCGTGTGGAACATGACCGGTGGCGTCGACGGTGGCCTGCACATCACCGACATCACCAACGCCTCCCGCACCATGCTGATGGACCTCAAGACCCTCAGCTGGGACGAGGAGATCTGCAAGGACATGACGATCCCGATGAGCATGCTCCCCGAGATCAAGTCCTGCTCCGAGGTCTACGGCGAGGGACGATCCCAGGGTCTGCTCCCGGGTGTGCCGATCGCCGGCATCCTCGGTGACCAGCAGGCGGCGACCTTCGGTCAGGCCTGCTTCGAGAAGGGCATGGCGAAGAACACCTACGGCACCGGCTGCTTCATGATCATGAACACCGGGCACGAGATCGTCCCCTCGACCAACGGCCTGCTGACGGTTCCGGTGTACAAGATCGGCGACGCTGAGACCGTGTACGGCCTCGAGGGATCGATCGCGGTGACCGGGTCGCTGGTGCAGTGGCTGCGCGACAACCTGAAGATGTTCTCGTCGGCTCCCGAGATCGAGGAACTGGCGGCCAGCGTCGAGGACAACGGCGGCGCGTACTTCGTCCCCGCCTTCTCGGGTCTGTTCGCTCCCTACTGGAAGTCGGACGCCCGTGGCGCCATCCTGGGCCTGACCCGTTACGTCAACCGTGGCCACATCGCCCGCGCCGTGCTGGAGGCCACCGCCTTCCAGACCCGCGAGGTGCTGGACGCCATGGAGGCCGACTCGGGTGCCAAGCTGCAGGAGCTCAAGGTTGACGGTGGCATGACCGCCAACGAGACCCTCATGCAGTTCCAGGCAGACATGGTCGGGGTGCCGGTGGTTCGTCCGGTGGTCGCCGAGACGACCGCGCTGGGCGCCGCCTACGCCGCCGGTATCGCCGTCGGTTACTGGTCGGGCGAGCAGGACGTCATCGACAACTGGGCCGAGGACAAGCGCTGGGAGCCCAACATGGACCCCGAGGACCGCGACCGTCAGTACCGCCTGTGGAAGAAGGCCGTCACGCGTACCTTCGACTGGGTCGACGACGACGTGAAGTGAGCTCGGCTGCCCGCGGGAGCGGGTGAGCACGACAGGCAAGCGGCTCGGCCCTCGTCACCTTCGGGTGGCGGGGGCCGATCCCTGTGTCGGGCTCCGTACTGATGCCCACGGACCAGACCACTTGCCCCCGAAGCGCACCGTTGCCCCTGAACCGCACCAGTTGCCCCAGAACCGCACCCGTTGCCCTCGTGCGGTGCACCTGCCCCCGTTCGGGGGCAGGGCAAGTGCGCCGTTCGCGGGCAACTGGGACGGAACCAGGGCAACTGGGAAGAAACCCGGGCCCGTGGGGACGAAACGCGGGCACACAGGGACGACGGAACCAGTGGGCGCTCACGCGTCCTTCAGCTCGCGCATCCCCAGCCCCGGCTTGTCGTAGTGGCTGGGGGGATTGGGCGAGAAGCTCCCCAGGGACGATCGGCGGTCGACCTCGTCGAAGGCCTGCTTGGCCTCCGCTGCGAGTTCGCCGGCGTTGCGGTGGGCAACCTCGTCGCGCAGGGCGGCGACGATGCGGGCCTGCACCTCGTCCGGCATGGCAGGGGTGGGTTCGGCGCCCAGCACCTCACCGACCCAGTCAGCGTTCGTGCTCATGATTCTCCTGACGGTTCGCGTCGCCACGTCCGGCCCCCAGCACCGAGGCCTCGGTGACCAGCCGGGGGTCGGACGGAGCAGCGTCTCGCCCTGTTGGACGAGCACCGACCGACGTCTGGTTCCCCGGCTGTCGGCGGCATCAGATCAGCTTCTCGGCGACGAGGTGGTCGAAGTAGCGCTGCGACTTCTGGTCGAGTTCCGCGGTCGGGGCGAACCATCCCACCCATGCGAACAAGGTCGAGTGGCCCCGTTCCAGACGGGAGCAGGGCACCCAGATCGACTTCCCCTGCCGGGTCTGCACCGTGAAGTCGGGTCGTCGTCCGTTGAACTGGTAGCGCACCCCGGCGACGTCCGCGGCGTCGATCTCATGCATCCGTAGGTGGTTGCGTACGGCCAGGGTGCGGCCCTTGGCCTGGACGAAGGCTCGTGCGTCCCACCACACGCTGGCACAGTAGATGCCCCACACGACCACCCCGGCGAAGATCAACCACCAGGTGTCACGTCCGCCGAGGAATCCGAGCACCCCGAAGACGACCACGATCACCAGCGCCCGCAGCATGCGTTCTCGTGGGCTCTTGAGCGGGGGCAGCGGTTCGGCCTCGAGCAGGTCGGTGCGGGTCACCAGGATCGGACGACTCGCCAGTCCTGCAGCATCCGCCTCGGAGGGCATCTTCGGGCCGCGGTCGGATCGGGCGTCCCGGTCGGGGATCGGGCCGGAACCGGGTGCAGGATCGTGGTCAGGGCGGGTCATCTCAGCCATCCTCGCGCAGGTGCGCCAACAGGGGAGCCAGTCTGGCTCGTCCCCTCGAACAACGACTCTTGACGGTGCCTGGCGCGCAACCGAGCATGGCGGCTGCCTCGTCCACCGAGTAGCCCTGCATGTCGACCAGGACCAGCGCCGCCCGTTGGTCGGCATTGATCGAAGCCAGGGCTCGGGCCACGTCGGCCGCGGTCTCCTTGTCACTGAACTCGTCCTGCAGGTCGCCGGCCACGGCCAGGGTGGGATCGTGGTCGGGGTTGTCCGGCATCGGTTGGGTGGCGCGCACCTTGTTGCGGCGCATGCGGTCGAGGCAGGCATTCACCACGATCCGGTGCAGCCAGGTCGTGACCGCAGCCTGTCCGCGGAACGAGTCGGCTCGTCGGAAGGCCGAGATCATCGCTTCCTGCAGGGCGTCGGCAGCCTCGTCCGGGTTGCGCATGGTGCGCAGCGCGACCGCCCAGAGGCGGTCACGGTGTCGGGTGAACAGCACCTCGAAGGCGTGCTCGTCACCGGCGACGTGTCGGGCCAACAGGTCGGCGTCGGTGATCTCGGCCAGTTCGTGCAGCAGCGAGATCACGTGGTCACCTGGAGTTCCGAGATGCCTGCCCGGTAGCGCCCCGCGTCCACCTTGGGCAGGGAGGTCAGGTAGACGAGCACGAAGCGGGTGGTCACCGGCTTGCTTGGGCTCAGCGTCACCGAGGTTCCCGCCTCACCGTTGACGGCCACCTGCCGCCACTTCTTCACGCTCGACATGTCGGGTTCGGTGACCGAGGCCGCATTGCCCTGCGGCACCATGACGGCGATGGCCGTGGGGCTGCCCTGCAGGGTGACCCGGACGCTGCCGACGGTGACCGACTGTCCCAGGTCGACCACGAGACCGACCCCGGGCTTGAGCCCGCCCAGCTTCGGGTTCCCGCGATAGGTGAGGGTGGTCCACGCAGTCGTCGGCTTGCCGTCCCAAGCCAAGGCCACCTGGTTGGGGTTCTCCTCGTCGTTGCCGCCGTCGGTGGTCGGGTCGAAGTCGTCCACCTTGGAGATCGGCAGTGTCCTGGCGGCCGAGGGCGAAGGCGTGGTGACCGGCCCTGCACCCGGCTTGCCCGTCCGGTGGAGCGCAACGGCGACCAGTCCCACGACGACGCTGACCAGCACCAGCACCAGCAGTACTCGCAGCCATGGACGCGAGGTCGACGGACGAGTCCGTGGGTGGTCCGGCCCGTGGACGCCGTCATGGGCGGGGAGCAGACGCGTGGACGGACCGGCCTCCAACTCGTCGGGCGTGTCCGCGGACCTCGGGGTCGGTGCGGCCCCGACCGCGGCGACCGGCACCCGCCCGGTGCCGGTGAGGTCGCTGAGGGTGTCATCGATGCCGGAGCGCGCCTGCGGGTGGCGTACCCGGTGCTCCAGGTCGGCGGAGGCCTCAGCGGTTCCGAGAACCCGGGAGAGTGCCTGGTCGACCTGGGCCGCGGAACGCAGCGGAGCGCCGCCGAGCCTGGGTCGCTCGTGCAGGATCTGGTCGCAGACCTGGTCGAGGGCCGGCGAGACGCCGGCGCGCACCTGTCGGGGGGTGAGCCATCCCTTCGCATCGAAGGGGGCCGCGCGCAGGCCCCACCACGTGCGGTCGGACTCGTCCATGGTGGGCCAGCGGGTCACGAGGCAGGCGTACAGCAACTGCCCCAGAGCCCTGACATCGGCCTCCTCGCGGTCCGACCATGCGGCGGTCGGATGGCCGTCCGGGGCGAGGGCAGCATCGATCAGGAATCCGACGATCTTGACGCTGCCGGTTGCCGTGACCAGCACGGTGTCGGGGGTGAGCATGCCGTGGAACAGACCGGCCGCGTGCATGGGGGTCAGGGCATCGGCGAGTTCGCGGACGACCCACGCGGCCTCCAGCACGCTCAGTGGTCCCTGAGCCAGCAGCCGTTCGAGGGATTCCCCCGGCACGTACTCGCAGATGATGTAGGTGCCGTCCTGGGCATCGTCCGAGACGGCGTCGAGCACGCGCAGGAATCGCGAATCAGTGGCGATCGCCGACCGGCGGGCCGCCTCGAGCACGGCATGGCGGCGCGGATCGGTGGCCGCGATGGCGTGCACCAGCACCGCCCGGGACAGTTTCGTGTCGAAGGCGCGCCAAGTCAGGGTCTGGTGGCGCTGGGTCAGCTCCTCCTCGAGCCGGTACCGGTCGGCGATCATCTGGTTCACGCGCACGCTGGGCAGTCCCACGGGCAGGTCATGATCGGTGGGTTCGTCCGAGGGGTCAGGCTGCGCGAGTGACCCGGTGGTGGCCGCAGTGCCGCTGAACACGCTCGCGTCCTGGCCCGGACGCGACTGGCCCGGATGCCCCTGACCAGAGTGGGAGGGAAAGGCATGGAAGACCTCGGTCGCCTCATCGTCCGACGACTCCGGCTGCGGGGGAACCGTACCCTCATCCGGCGCGCGCCCCTCCCGGGGCGGGCGATGGGTGAACTCTGGGAAGGCCTCGGGCGGGTCGGACCACGAGTCCCACTGCGGTGGCACGTAGCCCTGCTGGTCGGTGCGGTCCGCGCTCGCCCAGGAGTCACCGGAGCCGTCCCCGCTCCGCCCGGGGGCGTTGTCAGGTGGGGTCATGGGTGCGTCCTCGGGTTGCCGGTGGTCGTCCCCAGTATGGCTGGGCGGCGGTCTGTTTGGGTGGTCACGGGTGCGGGCGTGTTCCCAGGTCAGGGGGGGTCACGAACCCCTCGCCGCTACCCGACGGTGCGCCGGCCACGGCGGGGAGGGAGGCTCGTCCGCGCTCGCCACGCACCTGACGGATGCGCAGCGCGGTCGCGGCCAACACCACCAGTCCCGAGCTGACCATCAGGATCCAGCCGATCCGGCCCAGGGAGTTGGCGGTCAGGATGAATCGGTGCTCGACGCCCACCGGCACCCCGGTCGAGGTCTCGAGCCGCGCGCGGACCGTGAGGGCGCCGTTGGTGTGGGCCTCGACGGTGAAGGTGAAGGCGTGCGAACCGTGGGGAGGAACCGTCACCACGTCGGTGGGAGGCAGCGAGATGCGCTGTGGGTTCTCGGAGATGAAGACCACGCGCACCGCCACCGGCTGGTCGGTGTTGTTGGTGACCGTGATCGGCAACCGGGTGGTGGCCTCGGAGACGACGAACTTCTCGGCGCTGACGATGCGCACGTTCTGGCTGTCGATGCTGGGAATGAGTCCGCGCACGGCGCTGAGGTAGGCCACCCGTGACTCGGCGGTGAACCTGGAGGCGGCCGCTCGCGAGGTGGCGGCCGCTGCCTGCCGCTTGCCCGTGGCCAGATCACCACGCAGGTCGCCGGCGTCGGTGAGCCGTTGTGCGGTGGTGTCGAGCTGCGCCCACCAGTCGGCGGAGACGACATTGCCCTTGACCGCATTCGGCCACACGACCCGACCGGAGCTCGCCTCCAGGGCAGTCAGGGGTACCAGCGTCGAGAGCGGACGAATGGCGCGATCGACGGCGGGCAGTACCTGGTCGGAGAGGGTGACGATCTGGGGTGAGGGATCGAGCAGCAGCTCACTCAGGGCCCGGCCCACCCGCTGCGGATCGGTGGAGCTGGGCGCTGGCCCGGGTCCGCCCAACCCCAGCCGGGTGTCGGTGCGCACCACCATCAGGTCGCCCACCTGCTGGCGTTCCGGCCCCGGATTGTTCCGGAGCACCAGCAACGTGGGATGCAGGGGCGCGATGAACGACACGATGGACGAGTCGACGCTGCGGTCAGGGACGACGGCGACCGGCAACCCACTGAGGGGATGGTTCGCGGGCAGGGCTGCCGCCGCCCGGCTGACCACCTCGGGTTGGTCGAACTGGTGCGCGAGGGCGAGGTCGGGATTGCCGAAGGGCAGGCGGTAGACCGTGTTGACCGACTGCAACGCCCCGAACCCGAGCAGGAAGTCACTGGCCTGTTGTGCCCCCTCGGTGGTCACCTGCCCACTGGAGAGGCGGTAACCGCCCTCCGAGGTCATCGCCGTCAACTCGTCGTACAGCGAGGGGTCGATCAGCACGGTGGCGCCCGGTTGCGCCGCCTCGGCCAACAGTCGACCCAACCGGCCGCCCAGTTCGCCGGCGAGGTGGGTGTCGGTGAAGGTCCCGTCGGGCAACATCGACGGGGCCGAGGTCAACACCACGATGGACGCGCGGTCGACGGAGGTGGGCGCCGACATGGGCATGAAGACGCGCGCCCTGCCCACGGTGTGGTTGGTGCCTCCGGCGGGCGTACCGCGCACGTGGACCCCCACCAGGCGCACGCCACCGCTGGGATCGTCCGCGCTCACTGATCCCAGGTCGAGTTGGTCGACCCGGGCGCTGACGGTGAAGGTCGCCTTCGCGCCGGGGCCGAAGCTCGGCTCGTTCTCGGTGGTGATGTTGAACAGGTTGAGGTCGGGTTCGGTGCCGTCGACGCCCATCCGCTCACCGAAGGGGACGTCCCAGGGGCTGGCGGCGGCCTGCTGCAGTTCGGCGGTGGTGGAGATGGGGTCGCGGGAGCGCCAGAACGAGACCTGCACCCCCTTCATCGCGACCTTGGAGGTGTTCACGACCTCGCCGGAGATCATGATCCGGGCCGCAGGATCCTTCGGCACCACCTGCGGGGAGACCGAGGTCAACGTGATGGCCACCTCGATCGGGTCGTCCGCATGGGCCGGCGGGGAGCCTGCGAGGGTGGCGAGGACCACCAGCAGCAGCCCCACAGCAGCGCTCACCCAGCGTCGGGCACTGCCGTCGGCGCTGGAGGGGCGGGTCACCCGCTCATCGTAGTTGCCGCGGTCGGTCAGGATTCCTGCTGCTCCCACCAGCGGCGCAGTTCCTCGGTCGCGCGCTCCTCGCCGAGGGGACCGTTCTCGATCCGCAGGTCGAGCAGGTGCTGGTAGGCCCGCCCGACCTGTGGGCCCGGAGCGAGGTCGAGCAACGCCATGATCTGGGTGCCGTCGAGGTCGGGGCGCATCGCATTCAGCTCCTCGCGGGCGAACAGGTCGTCGATGCGGGCCTCAAGGTCGTCGTACGCACGGCGCAACCGGGTCGCCTTGCGCTGGTTCCGGGTGGTGCAGTCGGCCCGGGTGAGGATGTGCAGGTGTTCGAGCTGGTCGCCGGCATCGCGCACGTAGCGCCGGACCGCGGAGTCGGTCCAGCCGGCGTTCTCGCCGGTCAGGCCATCGGAGTAACCGTGGAAGCGCAGGTGCAACTCCACCAGTTTGGAGACCGCCTTGACCTCCTCGGACGAGAATCGCAGCGCCTTCAGCCGCTTGCGGACCAGCTTCGCCCCGACCACGTCATGGTGGTGGAACGAGACGCGGCCGTCGTCCTCGAACCGCCGGGTGGACGGCTTGCCCACGTCGTGCAGCAGGGCCGCCAGGCGGTTGACCAGGTCGGGACGGTGGCCGCGGGCCTGCTCGAGCTCGATGGCCTGTTGCAGCACGATCAGGGAGTGCTGGTAGACGTCCTTGTGGCGGTGGTGCTCATCCACCTCCAGACGCAGCGCCGGCAGTTCCGGCAGCACGTGGTCGGCGATGCCCGTGGTGCAGAGCAGGTCGAGACCGCGGGCGGGCTGGGCGGTGAGCAGCAGCCGAGACAGTTCGTCCCGCACACGTTCGGCCGAGATGATCTCGATGCGGTCCGCCATGCTGGTCATGGCTGCGATCACCGGACCTGCTGGCTGGAAGTCCAGCTGGCTGGCGAACCGCGCGGCGCGCATCATGCGCAGCGGGTCGTCCGAGAACGACCGCTCCGGGGCGAACGGCGTCATCAGGCGGCGCGCCGCCAGGTCTGCCAGTCCCCCGTGCGGGTCGACGAAGGTGGGGTGGTCATCCGAGACCGCGATGGCCATGGCATTGACCGTGAAATCGCGCCTGACCAGGTCGTCGTCGATCGAGTCGCCGAAGTTGACCTCCGGTTTGCGCGAGTCCGAGCGGTAGGCGTCGGCTCGGAAGGTGGTCACCTCGATGAGCCAGTGTCGGTCCGCACCGGCCTCGGCCTCGTGGGGCTGGTCGGCAGGGTCTGCGGTGGCGGGGGCCGCCGGGTCGCTGACCCTGGCGGTGATGGTGCCGAACTCGCGTCCGACGTCCCACACGTGGTCAGCAACCTGCTTGAGCAGCTTCTCGGTCTGCCCCGGACGCGCCGAGGTGGTGAAGTCGAGGTCGTTGACCAGGTGCCCGAGCAGCACGTCGCGCACCGAACCCCCGACCAGGTACAGCTCGTGGCCCGCGGCGGCGAACAGGTCACCCAGCCGCCTGATCACCGGTGTGGACGAGATCAGGTCGTCGATGGCGGCTTGCTGGGCGGGAGCGAGGGACACGAGGGGCAAGTCTAGTTCGACCGTCCCGGCGGCGCTGAATCACCCCGTGGCGGGTGGAACCGGGAGAATGACCTCATGAGAGTCGTGGTCGCCATGGACAAGTTCAAGGGCTCGCTGACGGCGGTCGAGGCGAATGCCCGGGTGGCCCGGGGTGCCCGGTCGGTGCTGCCGGGTGCCGACGTGGTGACCCTCCCCGTGGCCGACGGGGGTGACGGCACCCTCGACGCCGCCCGGGCGGCCGGCTTCGAGTGGCATCCCGTGACCTGCACCGGTCCCACGGGCGAGCCGGTCGAGTCCGGTTTCGCCCTGCGTGACGGGGTGGCGGTCGCCGAACTGGCCGACGCGTGCGGTCTCCTGCGCCTGCCCCCGGGCCCCGACGGGCGAACGGTTCTCGCCGCTGGACGCTCCTCGACCCGCGGGCTCGGCGAGGTGATGGCCGCCGCCCTCGACGCGCACTGCAGCCAGCTCGTGGTCGGGCTGGGTGGATCGGCCTCCACCGATGGTGGGGCGGGCTTGTTGCAGGCGCTGGGAGTCGACCTCCTCGACGAGGATGGCAGGCAGGTGCCTCCTGGCCTGGACGGATTGGCCCGACTCGCCAGCGTCGACACGACCGGGCTCCACCCGCGCCTCGGGCAGGTCGAGGTGGTGGTGGCCAGCGACGTGGACAACCCCCTGCTGGGCCCCTCGGGGGCGGCGCACGTGTTCGGCCCGCAGAAGGGGCTGACCACCGAGGACGTCGACCGCGCTGACCAGGAGCTCGCGCGGCTGGCCGACCTGCTGGAGGGTGCGCAGGGGCGAGGCGCACGTGAGCGTGCGGGGGCTGGCGCGGCCGGCGGTGCGGGGTGGGCCCTGCTCGTGCTCGGTGGGCGGATGCGTCGGGGGGTCGACGTGGTGCTCGACTGGTCGGGTGCCGACGCGGCCGTGGAGGGCGCCGACCTGGTGCTGACCGGTGAGGGGTCGCTCGACGATCAGTCCTTGGCAGGCAAGGCGCCGGTGGGCGTGGCCGACCTCGCCGCCCGACACCGCGTACCCGTGGGAGTGCTCAGTGGACGCCGATCGCTGAGCGACAGCCAACTGCGCGCAGCCGGATTCGCGCGCGCCGTGGCCCTCACCGATCTCGAACCCTCGCTCGAGCGTTGCCTCACCGAGGCCGGACCGCTGCTCGAGCTGGCGGCCGCCACCATCGTCCGCGACCTCGGGTTGGCCCCCGGCTGACCACCGTCTGGGTGTGGACTGCCCCGGCCCGGCGTCAGTCGGTGTGGCCCGGGAGGTCGACTCGTCCGACCTCGAGCCCGCGCAACTTCTCGAGCTCGATCAGGTCGTGCAGGTCGACCGGACGCGGCGGGTAGCCCTTCCGCAGACTGACCAGATGTTCCCGGTTGCCCACCACGACCGGCCTGCCGGCGATGGTGCCGGTCGTGCGCTGGTCCGCCCGGTGGTGGAAGTACCGGTCGAGCTCGCCCGACTGGTATCCGTTGCCGTCGTCGTCCAGCACCATCGGGTGCAGGTCGACGCGGTTGATGCGGTCCTCGGTCACCTGCACGAACCAGGTGGCCACCGGCATGAAGTCCTGTTCCTCGACGTAACCGCGGGCCAGCAGCCAGTCGGCCACCTGCTCGAAGGCGAGGCCGTCGACGAACACGTCGACATCGGAGTGCTCCCGCGTCTGGCGCCCGACCAGGGCGTCGACGCCCCAGCCACCGTTGACCTGGTAGGTCACCCCGGACGACTCCAGGTGGTCGACGATGGCTGCCACCTCCTCGGCCGAGATGCCCTGGGAGCGCTCGGTGACCTCGTCCGAGCCGGTCAGGTCGCTGTCGTCGGCGTCTGCACTGTGATTCACGGCGCCATCCTGTCAGGTCCGGTTCGTTCCCTGCTCGACCCAACGCCGCTCGACCCGAAAGCTCAGTGGCGTGGCCACGCGAGTCCGGGGCCACGGATCCCCGCCTCGTCGAGCGCCCGCTTCGACCGCTCACGCAGTTCTCGCTGCACCCCCCACTGCTCGTTGGGCAGACACTTCGCGGCGACCCTGATCGTCATGGTCTCGCCCTGGATCGACTCCACGCCCAGCACCGTGGGCTTCTCGAGCAGGTGCTTCGACCAGGTCTCGTCGGCGTCGAACTCGTCGACGACCGACTGGACGATCGCGATCACCGCCTCCGCCTGGGCGGTGTAGTGCACCGCGACGTCGACCAGCGCGTTGGAGTAGCCCTGGGAGGTGTTGCCCACGGTGACGATCTCGCCGTTGCGCACGTACCAGACCTGCCCGTTGCCGTCACGGACGCGGGTGACCCGCAGCGTCACCTCCTCGACGGTGCCGGTGACGGCGCCGAGAGTGACCACGTCACCGACGCCGAACTGGTCCTCGGCGATCAGGAAGATGCCGGTCAGGTAGTCCTTGACGAGTGACTGGGCCCCGAACGCCAGTGCCACTCCTCCGACACCGGCCGAGGTGAGCAGTGGCCCCATCGGCACCCCGAAGATGCTCATCAGGGTGAGGGCGGCGATGGTGACGACCACGACCGTGATGGTCGAGCTCAGCATCGACCCGAGCGTGCGGGTGCGGGCGAGTTGGCGGGCGCTCGTCCACGCAGCCGGAACGATGGTGCGGCGGGTCGTCTGTGCCTCGAGCCTCGCCTGGGTGCGCTGCACCATGCCGTCGATCGACTTGCGGACGGCCAGCACCGCCAGGCCACGGACCAGTGCGGCGGCCAGCAGCACCACCGCCGCCTGGATCAGCTTGCCGGTCGAGACCTGCCACCATGTTTCGAGCACCACGTGCCTCATTCAACCGCATCGCATCAAGGACGCGGCGTCGGTCAGCCCTTGACCCCGCCTGCCGCGATCCCCTCGATGAAGTGACGCTGGGCGAAGGCGAAGATCACCAACATCGGCAGGGTGACCAGCAATGAGGCGACCATCACGTACTGGTAGTCGCCGTGACCGCCGGCGGTGGGGGAGTACATCGTCATGGCGTAGCTGATGCCCAGCGGCACGGTGTACGAGGACGGGTCTCCGAAGTTGAGGTAGATCAGGGGGCCCTGGAAGTTGTTCCAGGAGGCCTGGAACTCGAAGAGCCACACGATGATGGCCGAAGGTTTGGCCAGCGGCAGTGCGATGCGCCAGAACAGGCCGAAGTAGGAACAACCGTCGACCCGGGCCGCCTCGAACAGGTCTCGTGAGACTCCGAGGAAGAACTGCCTCATCAAGAAGATGTAGAACGCCGAGCCGAACAGAGTGCCTCCCCACAGGGGGACGTTCGTGCCCAACCAGCCCAGCCACTTCCAGATCAGGTAGTTGGGGATCAGGGTGACGGCGCCGGGCAGCATCATGGTCGCCAGCAGCAGACCGAACAGCACCTTGCGTCCCGGGAACCGGAAGTAGGCGAAGCCGAAGGCCACCGCAGAACTGGAGAGCGTCACCAAGGTGGCGGCGAGCACGGCGATGAGCACGGAGTTGAACACCCAGGCCAACAGCGGAAGCTGGTGGAAGACCTCCACGTAGTTGCCGAAGACCCAGGTACGAGGAGGGATCCGGTTGTCGAACACCTGACCTCGCGGCTTCAGCGACGCAGACAACAGCCAGGCGAACGGGTAGAGGAACATCGCGGCGAAGGCCAGCAGCAGGACGAGGCGGACGACCCCCGCGGAGCGGCGTCCCAGAGCCGACGAAGGGCTCAGCCCCGGCCCACTCATCGATTGCCTCCCTCGTAGTGGACGAAGCGATTCCCCAGCTTCAGCTGCACCGCGGTGATCACCATGATGATGGCGAACAGCAGCCACGACATGGCGGCCGCCAGTCCGAAATTGAACTGCTGGAAGGCCTGTTGGTAGAGGTAGACGCCGTAGAACAGCGCGGCGTCGGGGGCGGCCGCGTTCCCGTCCCGGTAGAACAGCAGGTATGCCTGGTCGAACACCTGCAACGCCCCGATCGTGTTGGTGATGACGAGGAAGAAGAGGGTGGGGCTGATCATCGGCACCGTGATCCTGAGGAACTGGGCCAGCCCGTTCGCGCCGTCGACCTGGGCCGATTCGTACAGTTCCCGGGGCACGTTCTGCAGGGCCGCGAGCAGGATGACCGTCGTGCCCCCGACGGCCCACAGCGTCATGATGACGATCGACACCTTCACCCAGTGCGGGTCGACCAGCCACGTCGGCCCGTCGACGCCGAACCAGCCGAGGAAGCGGTTGATGGCCCCGTACTGGCCGTTGAGCAGCAGCAGGAACACCGCCGCCGTCGCAACCGGCGGCGTCATCTTCGGCAGGTAGTAGATGACCCGGAAGGGACCGGTGAACCGACGCTGATGACTCAGGAGCATGGCCAACAGCAGCGCGAAGCAGATGTCGACGGGTACCGCCATCAGGGCGTAGGTGAAGGTGTTGCCCAGGGCCGTCGCCACCCGCGGGTTGCTGAACAACTGGCGGTAGTTGTCGAGTCCTGCCGACGTGCCCGTGGCGGTGGCCAGGTCGTAGTGCTGGAAGCTGAGCCTGAGGCTCCAGCCCATCGACAGGACGGTGAACACGGCCAGGCCGATCAGCCAGGGCAGGATGAACAGGTAGCCGGCCACAGCCTCACGCCACTGGTACTTCTCCCGCCGTCGTCGCTTGGCGGTGGTGCTCACTTGCCCTTGCCTGCTGCGGACTGGGCCCACGCCTCCATCGCCGTCGACTGGGCCTGCTTGAGTGCTGCCGACGGCGAGGCCGAACCTGTGAGGGCGCTCTGGACGGCATTGCTCAGCGCATTGGACGCCTGCTGCCCCACCGGCGAGGAGCCCGTCGAGACGGTGTTCTCGAGCGCCGCGTAGGTGGTCTCGATGGTCTGGTCGAAGCCGGCGTTGCCCGTGGGCTTCACGTAGGCGGAGCGGATCTGCTGGTCAGCCACGGGGGAACCGGTGAACAGGCCCGTGAACAGCCCCTTCTTCTCCTTCACCGTCTGCAGCCTCGCCTGCGCGGCTGCGTCCCACGCCTTGGTCGAGGTGGCATTGACCGCCCAGGCGCAGGCGGCCGAGGGATTCTTCGCCTTGCTAGGGATGGCGAAGGCCGACCCGCCAGCGAATCCCAGCGGCTTGCCCTGGTTGTCCTTGATCACCTGTCCCGAGATCTTCACCTTGTCCTTGGTGTTGGTGAGCACGTTCACGTACCACTGGGCCCACACCTGGGCCCCGACCTGGTTAGCGACGTAGGCGTTGTTGTCCCCGAAGACGTCCTGGGCATCCTTGAAGGACTTGATGGTGGCGTAGCCGCCCTGGGCGTCTGAGAGCTGCTTCATGAAGGTCAGCGCCTTCTCGTTCTCGGGAGTGTCGAGGGTGGGCTTGCCGTCCTTGTCGTACATCCCCCCGCCGAAGACCTTGAGCCACAGGGCGGCGCTGCCGGGGATGTCACCCTCGAACCCCTCCGTGGTCAGCTTGTTGCCCTGCTTCTTGGTCATGGTGGCCGCGGCCTTCACCAGTCCCTCCGGGTCAGAGGTGTCCAGGTCGCTGACCTTGAGGCCGTGTTGGCCGAGGACCGTGTCGTTGCCGATGATGATGCTGGCCTGGAAGAACTGCGGGATGCCGTAGACCTTGCCCTGGTAGGTGAGGTCGTTGATCGCGGCGGGGTAGTACTGCTCGGTCGGCTTCACGCCCCACACGGAGTAGCACTGGTCGAGCGGCATCACCAGCTTCTTGTCGGCCAAGGTGGCGATGATCGCACGATCGGCCTGGATCAGATCCGGCACGTTGCCCGACGCGACCTGGGCGGTGAACTTCTGCGGATCGAAGTTCGTGGTGTCCTGACTGACCTTGACACCGGCGGACTGGGAGGCGGCGTAGTCGCTGCGCGACTTGCCCACCTCATCGGACGGGTTGAAGCCGCTGATCCGCAAACTGCCGTTCGGCTGCTTGGTGAAGGGCCCGGTGCTCGAGCCGCTCGCTGCGGTGCTGGACCCCGTGGATCCGGCTTCCGGTCGGCTGGCCGCCGGGTTGCAGGCGGCGAGGACCACGCTCAACCCGATGGCCCCGGCCACCCCCATGACGGCGAGGCGCCCTGCACCCACGCGGTCCCCTCCTCGGACCGGGGTGCTCGAACCTCGCCGATCGACCTGTCTGATTCCGGACATGGAATTCCTCCTTGCAGGTGGCAACATGGCGCAGCGCTCTGACGCCCCGAGGGTCGGTCAGCAGTGACCGATCCGTGGGAGTGACTTGTTCGGAAGCTACGCCTCGATGGCGGCGCGATGAATCATCCAAAAGGGTGAAGTGGCAGGCCCCCATCCACCCTTTTGGACTCAAAATCGGTGAACGCGCCCATTGGCCGCATTTGTGCCTACCGTGGAGAGACAGCTGTTCACGCTGTGATTCCGGGTCATCCGACTCCGGATCGATGACCGCGAGCAACGAGGAGCTGCACCATGACACACACCCCACGAGACAACGATCCCGCCTACACCCAGTGGGCACCTGAGGAGCCATTCCCGACCGCCGACAGCGACTTCGTCCAGACCGAAGCCAGCCGCGGCGATGGTGGAGGGTGGCCGACAACGGCCACCGGAGCTCCCGCAGGCAGTTCGCAGGATCGGACCACTGATGATCGTTCGACGACGCAGGTCGGCAAGGAGGAGGCCACTCGCGTCAAGGACGCGGCCGTCGATGCCGGCAGCCAGGTGGTCGACACCGCCCGCTCGGAAGCCGCCCACGTCGCAGCAGAAGCCAGGGACCACGCCAAGAACCTGCTCGACTCCCTGACCCAGCAGCTCAGCGAGCAGGCGGGCACCCAACAGCAGAGCCTCGCCTCCGGGCTCCGCTCGCTGACCCGGGAGATGCACGGGATGGCGTCAGGGTCGACCGAGAGCGGGCCGCTCACCAGCCTCGCCCGCCAAGCTGCCCACGAGGGGAGCAGGGCGGCCGAGTGGCTCGAGACGCGCGAACCGGCCGACGTGCTGGCAGAGGTGACCTCTTTCGCCCGACGCAAGCCCGTCACCTTCCTGGCCCTGTGCGGTCTCGCGGGGGTGGTTGCCGGCCGGCTGACCCGAGGTGCGGTCGCGGCCAACACCAGCCTTGATTCCGGTGATGGCGCGCGCGCCGTCGAGGCGCGCAGGTCGGAGTACCCGGCAGTCAGGGAGTCGGCTCCCTTCGCTCCCGAACCGGTGGGAGGGGCTGGATTCCTGACCACCGACCAGCCGGTCGGGCCGGGAGGGGGGCTGCGATGAGCGAGGAGTTCAATCCGTCGGGCGGCTCGGTGACCGACGCGGTGCGCGAGGGTTACCAGGGCCGCAGGCCCGCGCTCGAGACCGACGACGGCCGCAGCCTCGGGGAGGTGCTCGGCGACGTCGCGAGCAATCTGTCCACGCTGATGCGTCAGGAAGTGGCCTTGGCCAAGGCGGAGGTTCGCCAGTCCGGAACCCAAGCAGGAAAGGGCATCGGCCTCTTCGCCGGCGCAGGCATCGGCGGCCTGATGTTCCTCGGGTTCGTCTCGACCAGTGCATGGTGGGGACTGGGCCAGTTCATGGGCAAGGAATGGTCAGCATTGATCGTTGCGATCGTGTGGGCCATTGTCGCCGGAGTTTTGTTCCTGAAGGGCAAACACGAATTCGCACGCATTCGGGGACTGGAACAGACCACCGAAACATTGAGCAAGGTACCGGGCGCCATCAAGGGCCAAGGACAGGAGATGTGATGACCATCAACAATGATCCAGACCAGATTCGATCCGACATCGACCAGACCCGCTCGGAGTTGAGCCACAACGTCGACGCGCTGGTCGACACCGCCGACCCCCGAAACGTGGCCCACCGGCAGGTGGAACGGGTGAAGGGGGCGGTCAGCGGCGCTCGCGACGCCATCATGGGATCTCCCGACGACCCCCATGACGGTGGTCGGGTCGGTGACCTCAAGGAGGGCGCGTCCGAGACCCTCTCCGACATGGGCGACCGCGTCTCACATGCGCCTTCCGTCGTGAAGCGCAAGGCACGCGGCAATCCGCTGGCGGCAGGTCTGGTCGCCTTTGGGGTGGGTCTGCTCGTGTCGTCCCTCGTGCCTGCGTCCGAGAAGGAGCAGCGGGCGGTGTCCCACCTGCAGGATGAGGTCGAGCCGCTCAAGGAGAAGGCGGTGCAGGCCGCCAAGGATGTGGCCCAGAACCTCAAGGCACCCGCTCAGGAGGCAGTCGACTCCGTGAAGGCGAGTGCCGGTGACGCCGCCAACCGCGTCAAGGACGAGGGTCAGGCCGCCAAGGAGCAGGTGCAGGGACAGGCCCAGGAGTCAGCCGCCACCGTTCGCGAGGTCCAGGGGAGCTGAGCGCACGACGACGGGCCGGGGCGCGGCCCCGGCCCGTCGAGCGCTGTTGGACGGCGGTTTCCCGGGGGTCACCGCACGAGGCGCGGCACCAGGTCCTGGATGTCTCCGCGGAGCACGTCGTGCGCGAGGTCGTCGTGTTCGGTCTCCGCATTGTTCACGATCACTACCCGCGCCCCGTTCCCGATGGCGAAGGGCACCAGCGCAGCTGCCGGGTTGACGGCGAGTGTCGAGCCGATCGCAACCAGCAGGTCGCATCGCTCCACGGCGTCGACGCACGCCTGCAGCACGTGCGGATCGAGCATCTCACCGAAGAGCACCACCGTGGCCCGAAGGATGCCGTCACAGGTCCCCCGTCCCTCGGGCTGCTGACAATGGGGGTCCGCCTCGCCTGCGCCCACGCGGGCCAGCACCTGTGCCATGGGCTGCCGGTGTCCGCACCGCTCACACCTGCAGGTCCGCGCCGAACCGTGGATCTCGTGCACCACCGCCGGGCTGTGACCGGCGTCGAGGTGGAGACCGTCGGTGTTCTGCGTCACGACCCCTGACAAACGGCCCTGGTGCTCGAGGGCCACCAGGGCACGGTGGGCGTCGGTTGGCTGGTGGTGGTCCGTCGCCTGGGCCAAGCGGCGCTGCCAAGCGGTCCGCCGGACATCCTCGTCCTCGAGGTAGTACGAGAGTGTCGAGACGAGTTCGGCGTCGGGGTCCTGGGTCCACAGGCCCTGGGGGCCGCGGAAGTCGGGGATCCCAGCCGCTGTCGAGATGCCGGCGCCGGTCAGCACCACGATGCGTGAGGCGGCGTCCAGTCGTTCGCGTGCCTCGTCCACGGATGCCAGATGCATGGGTCCTCCATCGAGGGTCGGACGGTCAGGGGGCCAGGTAGGCCTTGATCAGGGGGAGCGCACTCTTCGAACCCGACTCCCCGTCGGCCACCATGACCGCGATCGCCAGGTCCTTGGAGTTGTAGGCGATCATCCAGGCGTGTGTCCTGGGGGGTTTGGCGGAGCCGTACTCCGCCGTGCCCGACTTGGCACCCAGCATCAGGCCCTGCAGGCCGTGCGCGGTGCCACTCGACACGACAGCTTGCATCATCTGGCGCAGTTGGGCGGCCTCGCCACTGGTGAGCGGAGGAGCGGCGGGGCGCGGCTTGCTGGTCGCCACCAGCCACGGGATCGTGGTCCGTCCGGCCGAGACCGAGGCTGCCAACCCCGCCATGGCCATCGGTGAGGCCTCGACCTGTCCCTGGCCGATCATGTCGGCCGCCTTGGTGGTCAGGTTCGGTGCCTGTGGCACCGACCCGAAGAAGGACGAGAAGCCTGCGTCGTAGTCCTTCCCGAGCCCGAGACTCGAGGCGGCCTGGGCCAGGTCGCCGGGCCCGAGCTTGGTGTAGGCACGGATCATGGCGGTGTTGCACGACAGGGCCAGGGCGTCCTGCAGGCTCATGGTGCCCACCCTGGAGGCGGGGAAGTCGGAGTAGTTCTTGAAGACGCGACCGTTGACCGTGACGGTCGGGGAGCAGTTCACCGGAGTGCCCGCGCTGTACCCCTTGCGCAGCAGGGCCAGGGCGGTCACCACCTTGAACGTGGAGCCGGGGGCATAGCGGCCGAAGGTCGCATCCGGGTTCTCCCCGGCAGCAGGGGAGTTGGCAGCGGCGATGATCTCGCCGGTCGATGGCTTGATGACCACCATCGAGGCGATCGGCGCCACTGTGGCGAGCACCTCCTCTGCCTTCATCTGCCTATCGATGTCGAGGGAGACCTGCAGGGGTTTGCCTTCCACCTGCGCCTGGGTGAACAAGTCGGTCTCGACGTCCGGTGTGTCACTCGGGGCCGGGGTGGACAGCCCCTTGCGGGGCACCAACGAGATGACGTGCCCCACCGACCCGCGCAACTGCTTGTCATAACGGCGCTGCAGGCCGCTCTGCCCGACCAGGTCGCCGACCTGCAGCAATCCCTTGCTCGCCTTGATCTGCTCAGGGGTGGCCTCGCCGACCACACCCAGGATGGACCTGGCGAACGTACGGCTGGGCCCGACCACCCCGGTCGTCGCCACGGTCGCGGCTCCCGGGATGGCGGTCATCCCGGCCGGGATGTCGGTCTGACGCAGGGTTGCGACCGCGACGAAGGCCTTGGCGCCGGCAGCCTTCACGCGGGCGGCGAACTCGCCTGGATTGGCATTGACGAGGGTCGCCAGCGCCTTGGCCGAGGAGTCCCACTGCGACGCCGGCAGGTTCTGCTTGTCGATGCCGACCCGGAAGAGTTGGCGTTCCTCCATCAGGGTCTGGTTGCCTGCGCCGACGATGGCTGCGCGCCCCGGCACGGTGCGCGTGTGCCTCAGGCGGTTCCGCTCGTCCAGGTCACTGTGGATGATGCTCGGGTCCCACTGGACGAACCAGCGGCCCTCGCTGAGGTTCAGCCGCGCCGTGGTCGTGAACTGCCAACTCGAGGTCTCGAACGCGTAACTCTGCTTCAGGTCGACCTGGGCGACCCCACCCGGCAGGTAGCGCACCGGGGTGGTGGTGATCGAGGGAGTCAGCCCGTCCATGCCCGACATGATCGTCGCGTAGTCATCGCGCGCACCCTTGGCAGAGGCGGCGTCTCCGATGATCGGCACCTTGTCGAGATTCCCCGCCACCAGCCCCTGCACCAGCGCCGTCACCGTCTGATCGGCGACCGGGCCCTGGTAGGGAGTCGCCTGTGCCGCGGTGGGACTGGGGTTCGGTTTGACGGACGGCACTGTGCTGCACCCAGCCAGGCTGACTGTCACGGCGAGCAGACAGACGACAGCCGGTCGAAGGGCTGCGCCGAGCGCTCGGGGGGTGTCGGGCATCGCTGGCATCCTCTCGTTGCGGTCGACAATAGCCGCCCCCTCCGACAACTCTCCCCGGCCCCTGTGGCCATCGATTTCCGCTCAGGGGGACCGGAGCCGCCCCAGTCACGCCGGTTCGGGTCGCCATGCCTAGTGAGCACGAAAACAGGCACTGGTGTGATGGCCCCAACAGGAGCAAGATGTACCCCGTGGGGCGGGTACTGGTGGTGGGGGACACGATGGCAAATCGTCGCGCCCTCGTGAGCAGCCTGCGCTCCCACGGGCACCAGGCGCACGGGCTGGCAGATGGCAGCCCCTTGTTGCCGGCCCTCCAAGCCCTTCGTCCCGAGGTGCTCGTCGTCGAAGGCGCGCTGCCCGAGGCGGACGTCGCCGCACTCAAGGCTGCGCGCGGCGAGACCGCTGTCAGGGTGTTGGTCGTGGGCAAGACGTCCGGCCGCTCCCGGGCCACCAGGGTGCCAGCAGACCTTCACCTGCCTCGTTCGCTCGAGGCCGCGGCGATGGTGGAGCGAGTCGCCCAGCTGTTGGACGGGGACTCGGGATCGGCCGTGACGGTCGACGACCTCGTGATCGAACCCGGTGCCCACCGGGTGCTCCGCGACGGTTCCGAGGTGGCCCTCACCGAGACGGAGCGCAAACTCTTGTGGCGGTTGGCACGCACCCCGGGGCTGACGGTGTCCAAGGGGGAGTTGATGTCTGCCGTCTGGGGATACGAGGGGTACGGGCAGAACCTCGTCGAGGTGCATCTGTCGTCGCTGCGCCGTCGCCTCGAGGCGCACGGTCCGCGAGTCATCTTCACCCAGCGCGGGCTGGGCTATCGGCTCGGCGCCTGACCCCTGCGAAATGCCAGCTCCGGCGGCCCCGGCGCGCCCCGAAACGGTCACATCACGGCTGGATCACGGAGATTCAAGCGAATGTGACCAATTCCACAACCACATCCCCCCTTGTGAGACTTCTTTCATCTTCTTTCAGAGAGTCGGGTGGTGGGACTGGGTTCGCGAACGGGGCAAGTGTCACCTAACATGGTTGTCGAACCCGGATCACAGCGCGCGCATCCCCCCATTTTGCGCATCCCCCCAAATGCTCGTGGTCCGGGTTCCCACATGCCCGGGTACTGATGTCCGCCGGTGACCCGCCCGATGGGTTCCGCGAGCACCGTGAGGGGCTGACAGCGGCTCGCGCGCCGAGTGTCGACTGGTGACCGCTGGCAACCCGGGGAACCGGTTGATGCCTGCCATCGCGACCACTTTCCGCTACGCGGACATGTTTCCGATCGGCGGGGACACGACCCCTTGTCGGCCGCGCACCACCAATGGCGTGGAGGCCATTCAGGGCCCGGCGGGAGCCCCTTCCTTCGCATCGCTCCGGAGGCGTTGACGACGCTCGCCCAGACGGCGATGCACGACATCGCGCACTGCCTTCGTCTGCACCTGCGCGTCGTCCGATCGCAGGCTTCGAAGGCCGCCCACGGCTGACACACAGCCCGCGCACAGCCAACGGGCGTCAACTCGAGTCATGTCAGTCACCGTTCGTCCTTCCTCACAGCAGGCGTCCCCGCGTCAGGGTCGGGTGCCCGCCGCTCCCCGCCCCTCCTGGGGGCGGTCAGACGGGGCCAGCCTCCCCGGTGCCCGCCGACGCAGCTGGCTGCGTCGGGCCAGGGCCGATCTGGTCACCGTCACCGGGTGGGTGCTGATCGCCGCGTCCGTGGCTGTCTTCCTGGCCGGACGATCGGACTACGGGTTCGGCAGCATCGCCAAGGCGCTCACCAGTCTGGGCGCCATCGCAGGTCTGGTCGCCATGACCCTGATGGTGCTGATGTTGCTGCTGGCCGCGCGGATCCCGTTCGTCGACCGAGCGATCGGTCACGACGGGGCGCTCGAGCTGCACAAGCGGCTCGGGCCCAGTACCTTCATCACCCTCGGCCTGCACATCTTCTTCCTCACCGCCGCCTGGTCGGTGACGGCCGGCAGTTGGTCGGGTGGGATCTCCGACCTGTGGAGCACCCCCGACGTCGTGCTGGCCATCGTCGGCACGGGCGTCGCCGCCCTGGTGGGACTCACGTCCATCCCGGCCGCCCGGCGCCTCATCCCCCGCGAGGTGTGGCACGTCGTCCACGTCACCAGCTACGCCGCGATCGGGCTGGCCATCCCCCACCAGTTCACGACGGGCGGGCTGTTGTCCGGTGGTGTCGTCCGCGACTACTGGGTGCTGCTGCTGAGTGCCACCGCGGCGGCGCTGGTGGCCTTCCGGGTGGTCCGTCCGTTGGTCGGCTCACTGGAGCACGGACTGCGCGTCGCCTCGGTTCGCCCCGTCAGCCGCGACTCCGTCTGCATCACCATGACCGGCCGCAACCTTGACCACCTGGGGGCGCGCCCGGGCCAGTTCCTCAGCTGGCGCTTCTGGGCACCGGGGCTGTGGTGGCACGCCCACCCGTTCTCGCTGTCGGCCGCGCCCGACGGACGAAGCCTCAGCATCACCGTTCGTGGACTGGGTACCGGCACCCGCTCCTTGGCTGCGGTTCGCCTGGGTACGAGGGTGAGCGTCGAGGGACCCTTCGGGCTGCTCACGCCGGACGTGCGCACCCGCGTCCCGGTCGTGCTCGCCGGTGCCGGAGTCGGACTGGCCCCACTGAAGTCGTTGCTGGAAGGCATGGAGGTCGAGCCGGGCCGGGCAGTCGTGATCGCCCGTGGCTCTCGCCAGGACGACCTGGTCCACCTCGCCGAGTTCCACCGGCTGTGCCGCGCCAAGGGCGCCCAGTTGGTGGTGCTCACGGGATCACGCGGGGCCAGCTGGGCCCCCGCCAGCGCCGGTCCCCTGCACCTGGCCCACGTCGTCGGCTGGATCTCCCAGGCCGACCTCTACATCTGCGGACCCCAGGCCTGGGCCGACGCCCTGACCGAGGAAGCCATGCAGGCAGGCCTCGATGCCGACCACATCCACCACGAAAGGTTCTCCTGGTGAGTACTCGATCAACCATCGCAGCCGTCACGGCCGGGGCGGGGGTTCTCGCGCTCGGCTGGAACATCGGCACCGTCAACTCACAGACCCTGGGTGCCACCCAGCCGTCGACCACCCAGTCGACCACGACCCAGTCCGGCAGCACTGGATCCGGCGCGACGGGGGCGGGTCAGACCGGCAGGTCCGGCTCCACGGGGCAGTCGGGAGACCAGTCGACGACGAGCCAGGCGGCACCGAGTTCCAGCGCCCCGTCCGCGAGCGGTCAGGCGAGCACTCCCTCGTCCGGGCTGAAGGACGGGACCTACACCGGTCAGACGATCAACCACCAGTACGGATCGGTCACCGTCACCGTGACCGTCTCGGGTGGAAAGATCTCGGGCCTGTCCGAACAGGTCTCCTCCGATGGCGACCACCACTCCATCCGCATCGACGAGCAGGCCGTGCCGATGCTCCGCAGCGAGGTGCTGGCGGCGAACTCCGCGGCCGTGAACACGATCTCGGGGGGTACCTACACCTCCGAGGCCTACCTGCAATCCCTGCAGAGCGCCCTGGACCAGGCGAAATGAGGGGGACAGTGACCACCTCCCACGTCACCTCCGACCGGGTCGTCTTCGAGACCATGGGCACCGTCGGATCGCTCGTGGTTCCCGCAGGAGTGCCCGCCGACCTGGGCCTACGGGTGATGTCGGTCTTCTCCGAGATGGACGAACGGTTCAGCCTCTACAAACCCCAGTCAGAAGCGAGTCGGGTGAGCCGACGTGAGCTGGCGTTCGCCGATGCCTCGCCCGCCTACCGGTCGGCCTACTGGGTGGCCCACGACTGGGGAACACTCACCGACGGTGCGTTCCATCCGTACCGCCTCGACGGCACCATCGACCTGCACGGCGTGGTGAAGGCCCTCGCCATCGACGCGGCCGCCGATCTCTTGCAGGGGCTGCCCGACTGGTGCCTCAACGTGGGTGGTGACCTGGTGGCACGCGGCCACGACGCCGACGGACGGCCGTGGGTCGCGGGCATCGTCGACCCCGACGACCAGCACCAGTTGGTCAGCCAGGCCCTGCTGACCGAGGAGTTGCCCGCCGTCGCGACCTCGGGCACGGCGCTACGAGGTGAACACATCTGGCGACTGCCCCAGGAGCACCAGTTCAGGCAGGTCACGGTGCAGGCCCGCGACATCGTCACGGCGGACGTCCTTGCCACCGCGATCATGGCCGGGGGTCGCCAGACCCTGCAGCAGATGCAGACGGAGCACCAGCTCGAGGTGCTGGCGTTCGGTCAGACCGGCGAGGTCTGGGCCACTCCCGCGTTCCGGGCCTGACACGGAAACACCCTGGATCGAAGAACGCCCTCAACCGACGAACACCCTGTGCCGAGGGCACAGGGTGTTCGTGGTGGGGACGAGTTCCCCGGTGCTGAGCTGCGTCAGCGGTCGGACATCGGCACGTAGTTGCGCTCGACCTCGCCGGTGTAGATCTGTCGGGGGCGACCGATCTTGCGTGCCGGGTCGTTGCGCTCCTCGCGCCACTGGGCAATCCATCCGGGCATGCGGCCCATGGCGAACAGCGCGGTGAAGTAGTTCGCGGGGAAGCCCATGGCCTCGTAGATCAGACCGGTGTAGAAGTCGACGTTCGGGTAGAGACGACGTGAGACGAAGTAGTCGTCCTTGAGGGCCGTCTCCTCCAGCTCGAGTGCCATGTCGAGCAGCGCATTCGACTTGCCCGAGACCCGCAGCAGTTCGTCCGCGTGGCCCTTGATGATCTTGGCGCGGGGATCGTAGTTCTTGTAGACGCGGTGACCGAAGCCCATCAGCTTGACGCCCGACTTCTTGTCCTTGACCTGCGAGACGTAGGTCTTGGCGTCGAGTCCCTGGTGCTTCAACTGGGTGAGCATCTCGAGCACCGCCTGGTTGGCACCGCCGTGGAGCGGGCCCGACAGGGCGTTGACGCCAGCCGAGACCGACGCGTAGATCGAGGCATCGGCCGAACCCACCATGCGCACGGTCGAGGTCGAACAGTTCTGTTCGTGGTCGGCGTGCAGGATGAACAGGGTCTCGAACGCGCGGACGACCGCCGGGTCGATCTCGTACTCCTCCTGGGGGGAGCCGAACGACAGGCGAAGGTAGTTCTCGACGTAGTTCAGCTTCGTCTGCGGGTACAGGAAGGGCTCACCCACCGAGCTCTTGTAGGCATAGGCGGCCAACGTCGGGGTGGAACCCATCAGCCGCAGGCTTGCCTGCTCGACCTGCTCGGGGTCGTCCACCGACAGGGTGTCGCGGTTGAAGGAGCCGAGCGCCATCACACCGGCTGCCAGCACCTGCATCGGGTGGGCGCCGCGCGGGAAACAGCGGAACAGTTCGCGCATGCGCTCGTCCAGCAGCATGCGGCGCGAGATCTTGCCCGCGAACGTGTCGAGCTGCTCCTGGGAGGGCAACTCGCCGTAGATCAGCAGGTACGAGACCTCGAGGAAGGTGGACTCCTCGGCCAACTGTTCGATGGGGTAGCCGCGGTACCTCAGGATGCCCTGGTCGCCATCGATGAAGGTGATGGACGAACGGCACGAGGCGGTGTTGACGTATCCGACGTCGAGAGTGGTGTTGCCGGTCGTGGCCAACACCTTTGAGATGTCGTAGCCGTTGTTCCCGGCGGTTGCGTCAATCCCGGCGAGCTCGAGTTCGCCGCCCTCGTACTTCAGGGTTGCAGGTGTTGGCATCGCTTCCATTCCTCCTTGAACCGAAGACCACCGGTCTCCCGACATCATCGAGGCGGGTGACAGCCAGTGGTCCAGTGATTCGACCCTACCCTCAGCGGAGGTGCCCGGACCACCCGTGACCAACGGCGGTGGTCGCTTGGCACCGTGCAGGTGACCACGGCGTTCGTGGGTGTTCGCCCAGTGCGGAACCCGCGCTCGTTCCGACGAGCACATTCACCCGGCAGAGCAGCGCAAGAGGGCGTCCGGGGTGGGCGTGTGAGCTTCCGCACCATCGCTGCGTGTGGAGAGCCGCCACCGCAACTGGCACAGTGTGCCTGTGGCCAAGCTGATCACGGAACGATCCCTGACCGACCACGTGTTGCGTCTGGGTGACAACCACCCGCCGATTCCCCTGGAGTCCGCCGACCGGACGATCCATCGTCCCGACCTGGTGCGGGAGCGGTTCGCCGGAGTGATCGACTACCTGGCGCGCGTGGAACTCGAGGTCGACCGCAATGTGCTCGAACTGTTGACGATCCTGCCCGAGGTGAGCGAGGTCGACCGTCTCTTCTACCAGGACGTCTGGTACGACCAGGAAATGGCGCACGGTTACCTGCTCGACCAACTGCAGGTCGACCTGGGACTCGAACCCGCCCAGGCCTTCATGACGGTGCCGTTGCGCATGCGCCTGCTGGGCGCCATGGCCCACGTGCAGCCCATCCAGGAAGTGAGTCGCTTCCTCTACTACCTCACCGGCGCCTCGACGGAGCGGCAAGCGGTGCTCGCCTATTCGACGCTGATCCAGGAACTGGACCGGATGGGGGAGCACGCCATTGCCAGGACCGTGATCCACCCCATCAAGCAGCAGGAACCGGGGCACTTCGCCTTCTACCAGATGTCTGCGACCAAGATGGTGCAGGACCAGGTGCTCGCCCCGTGGCAGATGTTCCTGGCGAAGCAGTTGCGGTCGAAGAGTTTCACGCTGGTCGGCGTCGACTACGTCAAGCAGTTCCAGGCCGACATGGGCGGCGTGGTGGTCGGTCTTGGCTACGACCAGGAGATCGAGCTGTACGCCCGTGAGTTGGGTCGCCTCGAGGCCCGCCTGTTGTGGGCCAACCACAACGGCATGGAGTTCCCGCCCTACTTCCTCAAGGCGCTGCGCGAATCGGTGGAGATGTACCGGGGTCAGGGCAACTTCGCCCGCCCCACCGGGTGACGTGGTTGCGAAGAGATCGCTTCGCTCCCCACTCAAACCGTGACCCGGAATTCAGTTGCCGCGATGTGCCACGCTGGACCGCGTGAAGAAGCTGACCGCCGATGAGATCCGCGCCTCCTTCGTCAACTGCTCGAAGGGGGTGGCGCAGCGGCTCTCGCTGCCCGACCTCGATGCGCAACCCTGGGACGACCTCGACCTGCTGGGTTGGGTCGACCCCAGCGGCTCGGGTACCTCGTACCTGGTCACCGAGCACCCGGTCCACGGTTCCGAGGACGATTCCGAACCGATCGGGTTCGTGTTGCGGGCGAGCAAGGGGTCGGGGGTCAAGCGGCAGAGCATGTGCTCCCTGTGCCTCACGGTGCACTCCAGCTCCGACGTTGCGCTGATGACGGCGGCCCGACCCGGCGCGGCGGGTCGTGCCGGCAACTCCCGCGGCAACTACCTGTGCGCCGACCTCGGCTGTTCGTTGTACGTGCGCGGCCTGCGGCAACCGGCCCGGGTGCAGCCCCACGAGACGATCACCCGCGAGGTCAAGGTGATGAGGTTGCGCAGCAACCTCACGGAGTTCGTGGAGCGGCTCGCGCAGGAGTGACCTCCCTCGCGTCCTGCCGGAGGGGGGTGGTGGTCGAGGCGGCGCTCTCGGAGCGCGTGAGCGTGGGCCCGACGTGGGACGGGTTGGTGTCGGTGGCGTAACAGTGTCACCGAATTGTGTGAATTCGTGGACATGGGACACAGCCCTGGCCTAGGTTCACCCCATCCTTTAGTCGTGGTCGTCCCAATCGTGAGGTGCACCCGTGCGCAAGAAACTCCCTGTGTTGCTGGGAGCTGGCGTCCTGGCGCTGGCCTTCCCCGCCACTGCCCATGCCGAACCAGCGAACAACGTCAAGAACTTCCAGACAGTCGAGGCCGGCGCCAAGCTGGCCTCCGAATTCCGCCCCGGAGCCGCCAACCCTGATGCGACCGTCAAGGTCGTCGTCCAGTTGACCGCCGACCCCGTCGCCGTGGTCGAGGCCAACCAGGGCAAGCTCAGCAAGAGCCAGAAGGCCCAGCTGCGCTCCAGCCTCAAGGCCTCCCAGGAGGGAGTGGTCAAGGCCGTCAAGGCCAAGGG
Organism: Aestuariimicrobium sp. T2.26MG-19.2B; assembly: GCF_950101875.1. NCBI lineage: Bacteria > Bacillati > Actinomycetota > Actinomycetes > Propionibacteriales > Propionibacteriaceae > Aestuariimicrobium > Aestuariimicrobium sp. T2.26MG-19.2B. The sequence continues at coordinate 1,251,135 of NZ_CATNLW010000001.1, forward strand.
TGGACGGGTCGAGGCCCAGATGCAGTCGGCCATCAACGGTGTGAAGGTGCAGGTCAAGCGTGGCGACGTCGCCTCCCTGGCTGCCCTGCCCGGGGTGAAGTCCGTCACCGCCGTGCACGTGTACACCTTCGACAACGCCACCTCGGTTCCCTACCTGGGCGCCCCCCAGGCGTGGGAGTCCACCGGCAAGACCGGCAAGGGTGTCAAGGTCGCCATCATCGACACCGGTATCGACTACACCCACGCCGATTTCGGTGGTCCCGGCACGGCGGCCGCCTATCAGGCCGCGCATGCCAACGAGACGAAGCCGGCCGATCCCAGTCTCTTCGGGCCCAACGCCCCGCGCGTCAAGGGTGGCATCGACCTCGTCGGTGATGCCTACAACGCGAACGTGGCCGGCTCGGTGCCCAAGCCAGACCCCAACCCGCTGGACTGCCAGGGTCACGGGTCTCACGTGGCCGGCACCGCCGCAGGCGGCGGTGTGACCGCGGACGGGGCCAGCTACACCGGCCCCTACGACTCGTCCACCACCACCAAGGCATGGACCGTCGGACCCGGCGTCGCTCCGCAGGCGGACCTGTACGCGGTCCGCGTGTTCGGCTGCGCGGGCTCGACCGACGTCACCACCGAGGCCATCGACTGGGCCGTCGCCAACGACATGGATGTCATCAACATGTCGCTGGGTTCCACCTATGGTCGTGACGACGACGCCTCGGCCGTGGCTGCCAGCAACGCCGCCGCTGCCGGTGTCGTGGTCGTCGCCTCGGCAGGGAACTCCGGTGGCAACCCCTACATGACCGGTTCGCCCGCCAGTGGGTCGGGGGTCATCTCGGTTGCGGCCAGCGATTCGACCGCCACCTTCCCCGGGGTGAAGCTCAGCTTCAACGGCAACACGGTCGAGGCGATCAACGCCAACGCCGCGACCATCCCCAGCACGCCCTTCAACATCGTCGTGGTGAAGGACAACCCCGCCACCCCGGCGAACGAGGCCGAGGGTTGCTCACCGGCGTCGTTCACCAACGCGGGCATCTCGGCCGACCCTGCGGCTCCGGCCCAGGTGGCCGTCGTCGTCCGTGGTACCTGCGCCCGGGTCGCCAAGGCCATCTACGGCCAGCAGGCCGGTGCCGATGCGGTGGTCATGGTGAACTCCACCAATGACCTGCCCCCCTACGAGGGCCCCATCACCGAGAACCCCGACACCGGAGCGGCCTACACCGTCACCATTCCCTTCGTGGGGGTGCGGAGCTCCGACGGCCCGCTGTTCAACGCCGCTGCCGGTCAGGCCCTGACCATGGCAGCCGCCCAGATCAGCAACCCCGGATTCGGCAAGGCAGCCTCGTTCTCCTCGGGTGGACCCACCAACGGTTCGTCCAGCCTGAAGCCGGGCGTCACCGCCCCGGGAGTGTCGATCTCGTCGGTCGGGGTGGGTACCGGCAACGGCAACGCCATCATGTCGGGCACCTCGATGGCTGCTCCGCACGTGACCGGCGTCGCTGCCCTGGCGGTGCAGGCGCACCCGACGTGGAGCGGTGTCGAGATCAGCAACGCGCTCGTGTCCACCTCCGACGCCTCCAAGCTGTCGGACTACCGCGTCACCCGTGAGGGCAACGGTCTGGTCGACATCAAGCAACTGCTCAACACCTCGGTGCTCGCCTCCGGGGACGCCTGGAATGCCAAGAACACCAGGCAGACCGAGGCCTCGCTCAGCTTCGGGGAGGCCGAGTTCAGCAAGGACTACGTCAAGACCAAGTCGGTCAGCCTGACCAACAAGGGCACCACGGCACGCACGTTCAGCCTGTCGAGCGTGGCCAGCCCGCAGTCGAAGCCGGCCAAGGTCTCGATCTCGCCCGCAACCGTGACGGTTCCCGCCGGCGCGACCGTCAAGGTCGACGTGACCCTGTCGGTGAACGCCAGCGACATCCCCTCGTCGATGGCTGGCCCCGGTCAGTGGTCGTTCTTCGAGGTGTCGGGTCGGGTTGTCGCCACCTCCGGTGACGAGACCCTGGCGGTGCCCTACCTGCTGGTGCCTCGCTCCACCAGCCAGGTGACGGCCACCAGCAAGGGCCAGTTCGACTTGGCCAGGTCGAGTGCTGTCGTCCAGGTGAAGAACGGTCAGGCCCAGCCGGGCACGGCCGACTTCTACACCCTCGGTGTCACCGACAAGAAGGGTGACACCAGCTCCTACTACGGTGGCGTCGACCTGAGGGCTGCCGGTGTGCAGTCCTTCGCCGACGGGTCGGACCAGTTGATGGTCTTCGCCGTGAACTCGTGGACCCGCTTCTCGAACGCGGCCACGCTGGAGTACGACGTCGTCCTCGACACCAACCGGGACGGCAAGGCCGACAAGATCGTCTTCGCGGTCGACTCCGGCCTCGTCCGTGCCGATGACCCCAACGGTGTGACCGAGGTCTTCATCTACGACGTGGCCACCAAGGGGCTGTCGGTCTCCGGCTTCCTCGCGCAGGCGCCGACCGACTCCTCGACGGTGCTGCTGCCGGTCTACGCCAGTGACCTGGGTGTGACCCAGGCGTCGGGTGCCTTCGACTGGTCGGCGGCCAGCTACTCCATCGAGGACAGCTCCGTCGGGGACGAGTTCTCGGGAACGGCTCACTACAGCCCGTGGAACAAGGCGATCAGCGACGGTGACTGGGTCGAGCTGGCGAAGGGCCAGAAGGCGGAGGTCAAGCTCGCCATCGACCCGGCGGCCGCGTCGGCCACCAAGCCCCTGGGCGTGATGGTCGTCTCGTACGACAACCACTCCGGGGCCGACGAGGCCCTGCTGGTGACCGCACGATGAGGCAGCCTCGCTGCTGACGCGACCACCACGTGGTTCGACCAGGCCCCCGGAGCCCAGGCTCCGGGGGCCTGTTCACGTCCGGGGCTGAGGGTCCGGCGCTGGAGGCCGAGGGTCAGGAGGCCCTGGAAGCGGCGGTGATCAAGGGTGGTCGACCAGCAGCCGTCGTAGGGTCCGCTCACCCAGACGCGACATCTGTGGATTGCTCGCGCGGTAGTACCACCACAGCCCGATCGCCTGCTCGAAGGCCCACGCCCGACCGCGCTGCCACTCCTCGTCATCGCTGCCGAGGCCTTCGCGCACCGACTGCCACCACTCGGGGCCGAGCAGGTGCCAGACCGAGACCAGGTCGAGGGACCGGTCGGCCGGTCCGAAGCCACCACCGTCGAGCAGGCCGACCAGTCGGCCTTCGGCCACCAGCACGTTGCCGGGGATGAGGTCACCGTGAGCCATCACCGGCGGCGTCGAGGCGAACCCCAGGTCGCGGAAGCCGTGCCACAGGCGGGTCAGCCGTCCCATGGTCTCGGAATCGACGAAGCGGGCTGTCTCGTGCAGGCAGGTCTCGACCCAGGGTCCGTGGTCGGCGACGCTGCCCCCACGCCCCCTGCCGCAGAAGGGACGACCGCGCGTGTCGGCCTCACGGAAGGCCGTGACCAGGCTCACGAGGTCATCGGCGAACCCAGCGATGGAGGTCTCGGCCCGGAACCCGTCCACCCCGTCGAGCCACGTCTGCACCGCCCAGGGCAGGGGGTGACCGTGCCCCGGCTCGCCCACCCCGAGCGGACGAGGGGTGGCCACGGGTGAGATCTGCGCCAACTCTGCCAGGGCGGCCTGCTCCGAAGTCAGGTCGTCGCGCAGCTGGTCGGGGCCCGCTCCCGGCTGCAGGGGGAACCGAGCCGTGACTTCGTCACCCACCCGGAAGATGGCATTGACCGTTCCCGAGCCCGTCACCGGGGTCACGGTCGGGTGAGGGCCCAAGAGTGGGCCGAACTGCTCGGCGAGCAACCGCTCGACCACATCGACGGTGATGTCGATCTGGTCAGCATGCATGACCGGACCGGCGGTGGTGGGGGTGTCACTCATGGCAGCAACCCTAGGATCGGGGGCCATGAGCCGCGCGAACCCGATGAGACGCCCGAACATTGTCTTCGTGATGTCGGATGACCACGCCGCCCACGCCATCGGCGCCTACGGCTCGAGGATCAACCGCACGCCCCAGCTCGACCGGCTGGCTGACGAGGGGGCGTTGTTCGAGGCGGTGTACTGCACCAACTCGGTGTGCGCACCTTCACGCGCGACGATCCTGACCGGTACGTACTCGCACCTCAATGGCGTGCGCTCGATCTACGAGGACTTCGACTACCGCCTGCCCACCTTCCCGCAGGTGCTCCAGCGCAAGGGTTACGCCACCGCCCTGTTCGGCAAGTGGCATCTCGGGGAGGCCGACGAGAACCTGCCGCAGGGGTTCGACGACTGGGCCATCTTCCGGGGTCAGGGCGAGTACTTCGACCCCGAGCTGATCACGGCCGAGGGTTCGTCCCACGTGGAGGGCTACGCCACTGACCTGATCACGGATCTGGCCTGCGACTGGATCGCAGGGCGCGAGCCGGACCAACCCTTCTGCCTGCTGCTGCACCACAAGGCTCCCCATCGCCCCTGGCAGCCCCACCCCCGCCACGCCGACGCCTACCCGGTCGGCACCATCCCCGAACCCGACACCCTGTTCGACGACTACGAGACCAAGCCGACGGCCGTGAAGGTGGCGCGCATGCGGGTCTCGGACGACCTCACGGTCACCGACGTCAAGGAAGAAGTGCCCGCCGAACTGCTGGGTGACGAGAACCGGGTGGAGCGCACCCGCTGGAACTACCAGCGCTACATGCGTGACTACCTGGGCTGCATCCAGGCGATCGACGAGTCGATGGGACGAGTGCTCGACTCCCTCGACGCGGCAGGGGTGGCCGAGGACACGCTGGTCATCTACACCTCCGACCAGGGCTTCTTCCTCGGGGACCACGGCTGGTACGACAAGCGATTCATCTACGACGAGTCGTTGCAGATGCCCTTCCTGGCCCGCTGGCCCCGGGTGATCGCCCCCGGCACGCGGGTGGCGAGGTCGCTGACCAATGTCGACTTCGCGGCCACCTTCCTCGACCTGGCCGGTCTCGGGCCAGCCGACCTCCCGCAGCAGCAGGGCGAGAGCTTCGCACCCCTGTTCGGTGACCCCGCAGCCGGCACCGGTCACGCGGACTCGGTGTACTACCGCTACTGGGAGCACGACGACCCCAGCCACGGGGCCTGGAGCCACTACGGCGTGCGGACCCCGACCCACAAGCTCGTCTACTACTACGCCGCGGGGCTGGGGGTGAAGGGGGCCAGTGACAAGGTGTACCCCCCTGAGTGGGAGTTGATCGACCTCGTCAACGACCCCCAGGAGCTGGTCAACCTCGCCGACGACCCGCAGTACGCCCACGTGCGGGCCGAGCTGGAACGTGAACTGGCGAGACTGCAACGCCACTACAACGACGAGCCCTACGTCGGCTGAGCAGGCACCCGCCTGGTGTCTCGTGGGTTGAGAGGGGAGCGGAGCGACCCTGTCGAACCCCGGGGTGAGCTTCAGCCCCGGTTGCGCAGGCGGTTCTCCTCGATGGTCACCTTGCGGTGCACCTGACGCTCGTGCACCAGCCACTCCGGCGGGTCGGCGATCAGTTCACCGATCTGGTCGCTGGTGAGGGCCTCAGTGATGCCCGAGCGGGCCAGCCCCGACTTCGACACCCCGAGCTTCTGTGCCATCACGTCGCGAGGGAAGGGTCCGTTGCGGCGCAGATCGACCAGCCAGTGGGGCGGGTTGGCGCGCAGTTCGTCCACCTCGGCACGGGTGATCGGAGTGTTCTGGAAGTCCTCGGGTGCCGCGGGCAGGTGGATGCCGAGCTTGGCCGCCGCAGTGGCCGGCTTCATCGTTTGGCTCATGCGGGGAAGCGTAGACCGGTTAGCCTCGGCGGGTGACCACTGAGCCCGGCGATGCCGTCCCCGAACCCGTCGACCGACCCCGGGTGAGCAGGCGCGGGCTGAGGGTGGGATTCGTGCCTGGGGTGACGCTCACGAAGTGGCGACGCATCTGGGCTGAGCGCTTCCGGTCGTCACTCGAGGTGGTGGAACTCGCCCAGGACGACCAGCGGCGGGCATTGGTCGAGGGACGGGTCGACCTGGCCTTCGTCCGCCTGCCCATCGACCGTTCGGGGCTGCACCTGATCACGCTCTACGACGAGGTCCCCGTGGTCTGGATGAGCAGCGACCACCTGCTGGCAGCCCTCGACGAGGTCAGCTCGGACGACCTCGTGGACGAGCGCGTGATCACCGACGCCGACCCCGAGAGCATCGAGCTGGCCACCTGGTCAGCGGCCGTGCTGCGGGTGCCGATGTCGATCGCACGCAGCGGCGGCCGGAAGGACCTCGTGCACCGGGTGGTGTCCGACGCCGAACCCACCACCATCGGGTTGGCGTGGCTGGTCACCAACGACCACCCCTTGGTCGAGGAGTTCATCGGCGTCGTGCGCGGACGAAGTGCCACCAGTTCACGCAGCGCGCAGGAGAGAGCCGGCCGGTCAACACCGGCACCGGCCACCCGGACCAGCCCGAAGGCCCGTCGTCCTAGACCTCGCGCAACCCGACGCGGACGGTGATCGGCTCGCGCTGACCGCCGACGTGCACGATGTCGTCGCCGTCCACGGTCAACTGCGTGCGGTGCTGGCCCAGTGCTCGCTTCACGACCCCGAGCTTGTCGGTGAGGTCGAGCCACTCGACCCCCTCACCGACCGAGCCCTCGCCGAAGCGCTCCGAGTGGCCCGCCTGGAACACCTCGGCCAACGGCAGACGAAGTCGCCGGGTCGCGATCTCGACCGCCTCACGGGCACGCACGTGGTCGGGGTGCCCATACCCGCCGAGTTCGTCATAGGTGATCACCAGATCGGGCCGCACCGACTCGAGCCAGGCGGCGATGTCGCCGGCGACCTCGTCGACCGGCGACAGGCTGAACGCGTGATCGGGGGAGTCGAGGGCAGGTCCGGCGACCGACGGGGTGACCCAGCGCATGCCCGAGTCGGAGTAGCCGCGTTCCTGCAGTCCCGCGACCCGCGCGCTGCCCTGGCCGAGGAACTCGGCGCGTTCCACCCCCAGGGTGGCGAGCGCCCGCGCCAGTTCACGTTCGCGTTCGGCATCGAGGGCGTCGGCGTGGTGCAGGGCGTCGGCGTCACTGACGTCGAAGGTTCCCGGCACGATCTCACCGCGTTCCCCACGGGTGGCGGTCAGCACCCTCACCTCGACCCCGCGTTCGCGCAGGTGGGCGATCAGCGCACCGGTGGCGATCGTCTCGTCGTCGGGGTGGGCGTGCACGATGGCGACACGTCGCACGTCGTCGAGCAGGGGGTGGGTCACGGACGACTCCTGGGTCGAGGTCGGGTGGGCATGGGCCCGCGAGGTGAGCGACTCGTACAGCTCCACCAGCGCGGTGGCCGTGTGGTTCCAGTCGAAGCGACGGGCGTGGATGGGCGCGACGACACTCATTCGCTCGTGCAGCCCCGGGGTGGTGAGCACGTGCGTGATTGCCTTGCCCCATTCGGCCGGGTCGCGGGAGTCCATCAGTTGCCCCGTCTCGCCGTGCACGACCGCCTCGCGCAGACCACCCGCGGCGGCGGCGATCACGGGCACCCCGGAAGCGGCGGCCTCCAGCGCGATCAGCCCGAAGGTCTCCGAGTGCGAGGGGACGAGCATCAGCCGGGCCCCGCGGATCAGTTCGGCCAGCGACTCGCGGTCCTGACCGCCCACGAACTCGACCTCCTCGGACAGCCCCAGCCGCCCCACGAGCGCGGCGAGGTCTCGTCCGTAGTCGGCGAAGTCGGCGGAGTAGTCGCCGGCGATCACCAGCCGTGGGCGAAGCCACTTCTCGACATGGGCGAGGGCGCGCATGGCGAGGTCTGGCCCCTTCAGAGGTTGCAGCCGCGCCGCGAAGACGGCGTACCCGGGATCGTCCCGATCCGGTCCCACCACTCCGCCCGGGCGTGGGAAGAACTGGGTGCGGTCGACGCCAGGGGCCACGATGTGCACCCGATCGGGGTTGGCCCCGCAGCGTTGCACCACCGTTCCGGCCTCCGCGGCCGAGATGGCGACCACGGCATCGGAGGTCTGGGCGGTGACCCGCTCCCCGGGAACGCGGGCTGGCGACTCCGGGGGTTCCCCGCTCGACAAGGGGGAGCCCGGCAGGGCCGCGACCGAATGGAAGCTCTGCACGTGCGGCACCCGCCACCCACGGGCCACGTCGAGGGCGGCCACCCCCGACATCCAGTGGTGGGAGTGGACGATCCCGGGGGCCTCGAGCCCGGCGAGCCCGGCCCGGAACTCGTCGATGTGGGCGTCGATCTCCGACTTCGCCAAGGGAGCCAGGGGGCCGGCGGGCAGCGTCACCAGGGTGATCCGCCCGGGTGCGCCCTCGGGGCCGACCTCGGTGCTGTCGGCATCGTCCGGGCTGGACTTGCGGGTGACCAAGGTGACGTCGTGCCCCTGCCGAGCCAGGGCGGTGGCGATGTTCCATTCGACGACGTTCATGCCTCCCGCGTCCCCCGACCCGGGGGTGGCGACGGGGGAGGTGTGCATCGACACGAACATGATCTTCACGCGTCGAGCGTAGCGATCAGGCTCTCGGGAGCCGACAGCCGTCAGCCCTCAGCACAAACCCGAGCAGCGACCACGCGGACGTCCTCCACCCCGGCTTTCGGGCCTTGGGTGTTCGCAACGGGTGTTCGGGAACGGGTGATCAGGACGACAGGATGCGCAGGACCACCTCGGCGGCCGCAGCGCTCACCCGATCGACCGTGGCCGCATGGTCGGCGGCTGCGTCGACCCCGCACAGGTCGGAGATACCGCGCACCGAGACGAAACCGATGCCGAACGAGTGCGCCACCTGGGCGATGGCGGTGGCCTCCATCTCGACGGCGACCGTTCCGGGGAAGTCAGCCAGTACCTTCTCGATCAGCGGACCGGCCACGAACACGTCGGCCGAGGCGTGGGGTCCGACGACCACCCCGTCCAGCCCGGCCACGGCGGCCAGGGCCGAGGGGTCGGCAGGGAAGTGCTCCGGCATGCCCGGCACCTGTCCCAGCACGTAACCGAAGGCGACCGCGTCGGCCTGGTGGTGGCGATGTTCGCTGCCGACGGCCACCTGACCCACCGAGACGGCCCCGGCGAACCCGCCGGCTGACCCCACCGAGACGACCAGGCCGGGTTCGAGTCCTTCCCCGGACAGGCGCAGCAGCGCGGCGGTGGTGGCGAGGGCCGCGTTGACCAGACCGATGCCCGACCTGACCAGCAGCACCTCGGACTCGGCCAGGCGGGCCGGCTGCAACCGGGCGCCGCCGACCTCCACCGCGTCGCCGGTCACCTCACCACGGGCCAGGAGGGGCGCGAACTCCGACTCCATGGCTGCCACGATGACGGCGCGGACCCTCGTCCGGTCTGCTGTCGTCGACCGGGCGGGGTTCGAGTGGCCTGGATTCGAGTGGCCGGGATTCGAGTGGCCGGGATTCGAGTGGACGGGGTTCTCCGGGAGGGGGGAGGAACTCACGCGGTGACCCGGGCCCACTCGTCGCGCTTGCCCAGGAATTCCCGCGCAGCGGCCTGTGCACCTTCGAGGGTGTGCGAGGCGGCCCATCCGCACTGCACCTCATTGGCGGCGGGCACCTCGGTGGCGTTGACGACGTCGTTGAGGGCCTGCTCGAGCGTCGTCAGGAATCCCTCGAATCCGCCGAGCGACTCCTGGTTCACCACGAGCACGTAGAAGCCCGTCTGGCAGCCCATCGGCGACACGTCGATCACGTTGTCGACGTGGTCGCGGATCTTCTCGGCGATGGTGTGCTCGAGTGAGTGCACCGTCGGCATCTCCAGGTGCGACTGGTTGGGCTGGGTGAAGCGCACGTCGTACTTGGTGAGCACGTCACCGCCGGGCAATTGCTTGGTGTCGGCCACGCGGACGTAGGGCGCCGCCACGGTGCGATGGTCGAGGTTGAAGCTCTCGACGTTCATCTTCTGGGTCATGACGCCCACCCTAGTCCGAGGGTTCTACGCTCCCGGCCCGTGCGCGGTCGCCTGCACGATCGGCCCCAGTTCCAGCCACCACTGCTCCAGTGGGCGCCGGTGCTTCATGTCCATCACTTCGTGGAAGTGGGCCAGGTTGCCGGTCTCGATCCCGGAAGCTGTGAGGCCGACGTAGAGACCGTCGTGCTTCCCGGACGCGAACTGTCCGCCGATGACATTGAGCGCCCGGCTCACCAGCCTGACCGCCAGGAGTCGGTCGAAGGGGGTCGGGTTCCCGCCCTGCTGCAGGTGACCGAGGATGGACTGGCGCACGTCGAAGAGGTCGCCACCCCCCTCGTCGAACAGTCGGGCGAGGAAGTCGGTGGTGTAGTGGTCATTGGCGCCCTCGCTCCGCACCGCCAGGAACAGGCGTCGTCCGGTCGCGAAGGAGTCACGCATCCACTCCAGATCGGTGACCAGGTCGTCGAGGGTGATGCCTTCCTCGTGCAGGTAGATCCGCTCCGCACCGCCGGCCAGTCCGCCGATGGCGGCCAGGTAGCCGCACTGGCGTCCCATGGTCTCGATCACGAAGCAACGTTTCGTCGCCGTACCGGACTGCTTGATGCGGTCGATCGACTCGGTGATGGCGTTCAGGGCGGTGTCCGCGCCGACCGAGAGTTCCGAGCCCGGCAGGTTGTTGTCGATGCTGGCGGGCACGCACACGATGGGCAGGTTGAAGGCGGGGTAGCGGTCGCGTTCGTGGTTGAGCAGCCAGGCCCCTTCGTAGGCATTGAAGCCGCCGACCACCAGAAGGGCCGAGATCCGGTTCTCCTCAATGGCCCGTGAGATGGAGTAGAGGTGCTCGATCTCGGGCACGTCGCGCTTGGTGCCCAGGTTGGCCCCGCCCTCGCCCATCCAGCCCTCGACGTCGCCCCAGCCGAGTTCGGTGAGGTCGCCGTCTCGCAGCCCGTCGAAGCCGTTGCGGACCCCCAGCACGCTGAATCCCCGACTCAGGCCCAACCGCACCGCCGCCTCGGCGGCGGTGTTCATGCCGGGCGCCAGTCCACCGGCGTGCAGGACCGCGATCCGCTGGGTGTCGGGGGAGGACGACTCGACGTGCTCAGGATTGTTCAACTCGTCGAAGATGTCGGCCATCTCGTGGAAGGAGCCCCCTCGCAGTTGCATGGCCCCCTCGAAGTCCTGCTCCTGGATGCGCACCGGCACCTGCCGGGTGCGCTCGACCGCCTCGACCAGGTCGAAGGCGGCCACCCTGTTGCCGCGGATGCCGAGCACGGTGCCCGCATCCCCCGGCTGGGCGGCGAGAACCTGGTGCACGGCCTTGTACCCCAGCCAGGTGGAGGCCCACCGGTCGTAGGCACTGGGACGACCGCCCCGCTGCACGTGCCCCAGGATGGTGATCCGGGCGTCCTCGTCGAGTTTGTCCTTGATGACATCGGCCACCAGACGGGCCGTGATCGGGGTCCCGTGCCGATCCTGGGCGCCCTCGGCCACGATCACCATCGACTCGCGGCGACCTTGGGCTCGGCCACGGCTGAGGGCGGCCGCCATCCTGTCCTCCCACCCGTCGGCGGGCGGGTTCTCGGGTACGAACACCCAGTCGCACCCGCCGGCGATCGCCGACATCAGCGCCAGGTAGCCGCAGTGTCGTCCCATCACCTCGACCACGAAGCGGCGCTGGTGGCTGGCCGAGGTGGACGAGAGCGCGTCGAGCGCGTCGATGATGCGGTGCAGGGCGCTGTCGGCGCCGATGGTGGTCTCGGTCCCGACCAGGTCGTTGTCGATGGAACCGACCAGTCCGGCGATCATCAGGGCGGGGTGGGCGTCGGCGCTGGTCTGGCTGATGCGCCCCTCGGCGACCAGTTCGTCGAGCAGGCCCGGCCACTCGCGTGAGAACAGGTCGAGGCCCGACAGGGACCCGTCACCGCCGATCACGATCAGCCGGTCGATCCCGCGGTCGACCAGGTTCGCGGCGGCCTTCTTGCGTCCCCAACGCTCCTTGAAGTCGAGACTGCGAAAGGTGCCGATGACGGTGCCACCGCGGTGCAACACCGAGCCGACGTCGTCCCAGCTGAACTGCTTGATCCCGTCGCCGCCTTCGATCATGCCTTGGTAGCCCTCGTAGATGGCGAAGGCCTCGGCGCCCATCGAGAGCGCGGTGCGGACGACGGCCCTGACGGCCGCGTTCATGCCCTGGGCATCGCCTCCGGAGGTCAGGATGCCCAGCCGGGGGACCGACCCGCTGGCGGCCACGGCGCGGGCTGGGGCATCCGCGAGCGGAGCGGCGTCGGCGGAAGGCAGGGCTGGTGTCGCTGGCACGCCCCCAGTGTCGCAGTCGCCGTCGTCCGGGCCGAGGGTGGGCCAGAAGTTGCCGTCGAGTCGGGCAACCGGTGGGGCCTCCGGGGCGTGTGAGGGACGAGGGGTCGAGGATGGTCCCGAACACTGACGGGGAGGAGAGCGACGAGATGACACGCGGGAGCCGTCGTTGGTTGGCCGCGGCCATGGTCGGGGCGCTGGCCGTCACAGGCTGCGCGCGGATCCCGCTGGACGGCCCGAGTTCGGCGACGACAAGGCCGTCGACGGCAGGCACGACCGTCGGCGAGCGGTCCCCACGGCCGACCGCCCCGGCGGCGAGCCCCACCGGGTCGACCACCGCCCAGCACCGCACCGCCACCCTGGTGTTCTCCGGCGACCTGCTGTGGCACGACTCCGTGTGGCTCTCCGCCGCCGACGACCATCGCCGCACCGGCAAGGGCGACACCTACGACTTCGACCCGATGTTCGCGGCCATGAAGCCCGTGATCTCGTCGGCCGACCTCGCCGTCTGCCACGAGGAGGTGCCGTTCGCCAAGCCCGGCCAGGCGCCCGTCGGCTACCCGACCTTCCGCGCCCCTCGGCAGATCGCCGCGTGGATCCCGACCATGGGGTGGGACGCCTGCACCACGGCCTCGAACCATTCCATCGACCAGGGGTTCAGCGGTCTGAAGGACACCTATGAGCTGCTGCGCCAGCACGGGGTGCAACCCGTCGGCACGTTCCCCACGGCAGCGGCCCGGGCCACCCCGGTGATCCTCACCACCCGGCAGGGAGTGCGGATCGGCCTGGTCTCGGGCACCTACGCCACCAACGGCATCCCGCTGCCGAAGGGTCGGGAGTGGTCACTGTCGATGTGGGACGCCGACAACCTGCTCGCGCAGGCCCACCGCGCCCGGCAGGCGGGGGCCGACTTCGTCGTCGTGTCGATGCACGGTGGGGACGAGTACCAGACCGCCCCCAACCAGGCGCAACGTGAACTGGTGCGCAGACTGACGGCGTCGTCCGATGTCGACCTGGTCGTGGGCGAGCACGTGCACGTGGTGCAGCCCATCACCAGGGTCAACCACACCTGGGTGGTCTACGGCATGGGCAACCTGGTCGCCCAGCACCTGACCGACGTGCCCAGGGGCTACGAGGGGATCACGGTGCGGTTCACGGTGGCCGAGCGTTCCGGGGGTGGGTTCGAGGTGTCGAGGGCCGAGTACATACCGACGCTGGTCACCCACTACAGCCCCGGCCATCCCGTCCGGATCCTCCCCGTCGTCCCGAGCCTGGCCAGCGGTACGGGCGACCGGGCGCGGCTGCAGGTGGCCCTCCAGCGGACCCGCCAGGCCGTCCATTCCATGGGTGGGGACGAGGGGCTGAGCGAGGGTTGACCGTTTACGCTGGACCCGCTACAAACTGAATGGCCACTCTGTTTGAATGGAGTCAGGAAACATCGTCGTCCTCCTGCGCGGAGGAATCCAGTCAAGGAAGAGTGGAACCCATGAGCAATCTGTCCCTGCAGCTTTACACCATCCGCGAGGAGCTCGAGCGCGACGCCGAGCACGCCCTCGATGTCGTGGCCGGCACCGGTATCACCGAGGTCGAGCCCTTCGGCATCACCCAGTTCCGGGAGTGGCTGCCCGCCGCCCTCGCCAAGCGCGGACTGAAGGTGACCACCACCCACACCGACCTGCTGGGCGACTTCGACAACTCGGTCGCCGCCCTCAAGGAGGTCGGTGGCACCACGCTGGTGCAGCCCTTCTTCGATCCCCAGAAGTGGACGACCAAGGAAGGCATCCAGGAGCTGGCCACCCAGCTCAACGAGGCCGCCCGCAAGGCAGCCCCCGAGGGACTCAAGGTCGGCTACCACAACCACCACTTCGAGTTCTTCACCGACTTCGACGGCGTCAACTCCTACGACTACTTCGTCAGCCTGCTCGACCCCGAGGTGGTGCTCGAGATCGACACCTACTGGGTCTCGGTGGCCGGTCTCGACCCGGTCGAACTGGTGCAGCGTCTGGGTGACCGCGTCACCCACCTGCACATCAAGGACGGCCCCGCCCCCGTCACCCGCGAGTTCTCGAGGGAGAAGCACGACGAGCAGCCCGCCAACGTGGTGCTCGGACAGGGCAGCATGGACCTCGACACCCTGCTGGGTGCGACCGAGAACAAGACCTGGGTGGTCGAGTTCGACAAGACCGACGGTGACATCCTCGACGAGGTCGTCGCGTCGATCGCCTACCTGCAGAACCGCTGAGAGTTCGGTCCCAGCACCCCCGGGACCGGCAGCGCTCCGCCCCACCCACGCACCACCACCCCCTCCAGCACCAAACCTTTCGTCAACACACGTTCCGTCAACACACCCTCAATAAGGACATTCATGAGTGACAAGAAGATCCGCGTCGGGATCATCGGCCTCGGCTTCATCGCGCGAGGCAAGCACCTGCCCGGCCTGGCGTCGGTCTCCGACGACGTCGACATCATCGCCTTCTGCGACTTCGAGCAGGAGAAGTGCGACGAGTACATCGCGCAGTACGGCGTCGAGGGCAGCTACACCACCAACGACTGGAAGCAGGTGGTGGCCGACGAGACCATCGACGTGATCCACGTCTGCACCTGGAACGTCAGCCACGCCGAGATCACCTGTGCCGCCCTCGAGGCCGGCAAGCACGTGCTGTGCGAGAAGCCCATGGCCATCTCTTCGGCCGAGGCCAAGCAGATGGTCGACACCGCCAAGAAGACCGGCAAGATCTTGTCGATCGGCTACCAGAACCGCTACCGCGACGACGTGCAGATGGCCCGCAAGGCTGTCGACGACGGCCTGCTCGGTGACATCTACGTCGGCAAGGCCCACGCCATCCGCCGCCGTGGCGTGCCCACCTGGGGCGTCTTCACCGATGTCGAGAAGCAGGGCGGTGGCCCGCTGATCGACATCGGCACCCACGCCCTCGACCTGTCGCTGTGGCTGATGGACAACTACGAGGTCGAGTCGGTCAACGGGTCGGTCTTCCACAAGATCGCCGACATCCCCTACGGCGAGGCCGGTTCGGACTTCCCGCAGGACAACTTCTCGACCGAGGACTCAGCCTTCGGCTACGTGAAGATGAAGAACGGCGCCATGATCTTCCTCGAGGCGGCCTGGGCGATCAACTTCGCGCACTCGCGTGAGGCCGCGGTCACCCTCGCCGGCACCAAGGGTGGCGTCGAACTCGACCACGACGGTGGTGCCTACCAGGCCACCATCAACAATGTCGTGGCCGGCCGCACCGTGCTCACCAAGTCGGACACCTCGCGGTTCTTCTCCCCCGGAGCAGGCGCCGCGAACGACGCCACCAACGAGGCCAAGGCCTTCTACGGTGCCGTCAAGGGCGAGAGCGAACTGGTGGTCAAGCCCGAGCAGGCGCTGGTCGTGACCCAGATCCTGGAGGCCATCTACGCCTCGGCCAAGTCGGGCCAGCCGGTCAACTTCTGACGGATCGGGAAAGGCACGCACATGAAGTTGGGATTCCTGACGGCCTGTCTGCCGTCGTGGTCGCTCGAACAGATCGCCGACTACGCGGTCGAACAGGGCTACCAGACTCTCGAGGTGGCCTGTTGGCCCGGTGGCCCCGCCACTCGCGACTTCGAGGCCTCGCACATCGACGTCTCGAACCTCGATGCCGAGGTCGAGCGGGTCAACGCCATCCGCGAGCGCACGGGCCTCGAGATCACCTCGCTGGCCTACTACGAGAACAACCTCAACGGTGACCTCGAGCGGCGCGGCCAGATCCGTGAACACTTCAAGAAGGTGATCGACATGGCCGCGGCCCTGGAGGTGCCCACCGCGGGCACCTTCATCGGACGTGACATGGCCAAGTCGATCAACGAGAACCAGCGGGAGGCGGAGCGGGTCTTCCCCGAGATCACCGACCACGCTGGCGAGAAGGGCGTCAAGGTCGTCATCGAGAACTGCGTGATGGAGGGTTGGCACCCCGACGGTTACCCCGGAAACATCGCCTACTCCCCGGAACTGTGGGAGTGGATGTGCAAGGAGTTGGGGTTGTTCCTCAACTGGGACCCGAGCCACCTCACGTGGATCGGCATCGACCCCGTCGAGACCATCGAGCCCTTCGCCGAGTACATCGTGCACGCCCAGGCCAAGGACCTCGAACTGTTCCCGCGCAAGCGGAACGAGATGGGCTTCTACGGCACCATCAACAAGGGCGGCAACCCTTGGTACATGGGCTGGTGGCGCTACCGGATCCCCGGCCGTGGCACCGTCGACTGGGCCAAGGTCGTCGACAAGCTCTACGAGGTCGGCTACACCGGCACCCTCTCGGTCGAGCACGAGGACCCGCTGTGGGGAGGTGACCCCGAGAAGAACATCGAGGGGTTGCGGATTGCCTACAACCACCTTCGTCCGCTGATCGGGTCGATCGAACCGAATCTGTCGCACCTCGCCTGAGGCCGACCGTTCGTCCAGCAGGGCCCCGCCGGATCCGTCCGGCGGGGCCCTCTGCTGTTCTGGTGGCCCCCACGCTGGGCTCGGACGTCGCCACGGTGGTGATCTTGGTCACAGATCGCTGCGCCCAAGATGAACACTGGGCAAACAACCCCCCGGATTGCTTCCCAGCGGTTTGGTGGCGCGGGCGCGGCGGGCGCACCATTTTGGTGTGACCGAAGTTCTCATCATCCTGGGGGCGGTGATCGTCGTCGCCCTGGCTTTCGACTTCACCAACGGCTTCCATGACACCGCCAACGCGATGGCCACCTCCATCGCCACCGGGGCGCTCAAGCCACGCACGGCTGTCGGCCTGTCGGCCGTGCTCAACCTGGTCGGGGCGTTCCTGTCGATCCAGGTGGCACTCACCGTCACCAAGGACGTCATCAAGATCCAGGACCCCACCGGCGCACCACTCGCGATCGACCACACCGTGCTGCTGGGCGTCGTACTCGCCGGGCTCGTCGGCGGCGTGCTCTGGAACCTGATCACGTGGCTCCTGGGAATTCCCTCCTCGTCCTCCCATGCGCTGTTCGGCGGACTCATCGGTGCCACCATCGCCGGTCTGGGCACCTCGGCCGTGAAGTGGGAGGGCATTCTCGAGAAGGTCGCCATCCCCGCGATCGCAGCGCCGCTGGTCGCCGGAGTGGTGGCAGCGGTCGGCACCTGGCTGGTCTACCGGATCGCCGCGAAGGTGCCCGACCACACCCGCTCCCGCGGCTTCCGGTGGGGTCAGATCGGCTCCGCCTCCCTGGTCTCGCTCGCGCACGGCACCAATGACGCTCAGAAGACGATGGGTGTGATCACCCTCGCGCTGATCGCCTCGGGTCAGTGGACCGTCGCCCAGGGCATTCCGTGGTGGGTCAAGGTGCTGTGCGCCGTCGCCATCGCCGCTGGCACCTGGTCGGGCGGCTGGCGGGTCATCCGCACCCTCGGCAAGGGACTGGTCGAGATCGACTCACCCCAGGGCATGGCGGCAGAGACCGCCTCGGCGGCGATCATCCTGTCCTCGTCCCACGCCGGCATGTCGCTGTCGACCACCCATGTCGCGACGGGCTCGATCCTGGGCACCGGAGTCGGCAAGTCCGGAGCTGTCGTGCGCTGGTCGGTGGCCGGACGCATGGTGGTGGCCTGGCTGATCACCCTGCCGGCTGCCGCGTTGGTGGGGGGCCTCTGCGAGCTGCTCGTGCGACTGGTCCCCGGTCTGGGAGGTGAGGCTGCCGTCGTGGTGCTGCTCGTGGCCGCCTCACTACTGATCCTGCGCCGCGCCCGCCGCAACCCGATCCACCACGACAACGTGAACGACGAGTGGGACGGAGGCCTGGTGCCTACGGCTCGTCCCCTCGGTGGCCTGACCGGCCCCGCCACGCAACTGGCCGGTGGGGCCCCGAGCGAAGCGAAGGTGTTGGCATGACGCTCATGCAGTTCGACGTGGCCGCCATGGCCCGGAACCTGGCCACCGTGATGGCCGTCGCGCTCGTGCTCGGAGCCGGTGTCCCGGCGATCTTCGCGCTGGGCATGCGAGCCACCACCCTGGGCCGCACGGTGAGCGCCGACGGGCACGTCGAGACGGGCACCATGTCGATGTCGGGCCGGGTGCTCAGCACCCTGTGCTTCGGCGTCGTGCTGGTGGCCGTCGTCTTGGGCATCGCCTTCATCGTGGCAGGCAAGCAGATCATGGCGCAGCTGTGACCGACAACGTCATCACCCGCATCCTCGGGTGGCTGACGGCTGGGTACCCCCAGGGCGTGCCCGCCCAGGACGTGATGCCGCTGATGGAGGTGCTGCGACGCAGGCTCACCCCGGCCGAGGTCGACGCCGTCGCCCAGCGACTCGTCGAGGAACGCGTGCTGCCCGTCACCCCCGAACAGATCCGCGGGATGGTGCAGCGAGTGGTGCTCGAGCAGCCATCGGACGATGACGTGCACCGGGTGGCGTCGCACCTGGCCATCGGCGGCTGGCCGCTGATGGACTTCGGCCATCCGGAGAACTGATCGCGAACCTGTCACGGGGAGTGGCAGCATGTCACCGATGACCAGCGAGCCCGTCACCCTCCACCTGACCGTCGGACTGCCCGGCAGCGGCAAGACCACCTTGGCGCGCGACCTGGCCACCCGGACGGGCGCGCTGAGGCTGACCCCCGACGAGTGGATGCAGCCGCTGTTCGGTGTCTCCGATGTCGACGGCAAGCGTGACGTGCTCGAAGGACGCCTGATCTGGACCGGATTCCAGGCCCTGCGCGGGGGACTGTCGGTGATCCTCGACTTCGGCTGCTGGTCACCCGAGGAGAGATGGGCCATCCGTGACCTGGCCGGACTGGCCGGGGCCGACTTCCGGCTGCACCACCTGTGGGTGGACGAGGAGGTTCGCCGCGCCCGCTGCGACGCGCGCTGGCTCGAGGTGCCCCACGAGACCTTCCCGATGAGCGCTGCCGACCAGGACCGTTATCTCGCGGCCTGCATCCCACCCAGTGCCGACGAGTTGGCCTACGCCCCGATTCCCGATCCCCCGGCCGGACACGAGACGTGGGCCGCCTGGGCAGCGTGGCGGTGGCCCTCTCTGCCTCGGCTCGACCTGAGCTGAAAAGCCACCCTGCCCCGGGCGGGTCTGTGCCACAGTGGGGCCATGAGCAGCGACAGGCCCACGAGCAGCGACCAGCCGACCAGCAGCAACCCCGGGGACGAGACGGCGTCGCCGGTCGACCCCAAGGAAGCCATGCGGCTGGCGCTGGAGAAGAAGAACCGGTCCAACCACGCCTCGGCTGCCGCCGGACCTCAGGGTGACCAGAAGGTTGCCGGTGGCCCGCATGGCCAGGCCGGCGGCAAGCGGGTCTTCCGCCGCAAGTCCGGCGGCTGATGGCTGACGCCGACCCGGCGCCCGGCCAGGACGACCTGCGCGCCGAACTGCAGCGCCTGTCGGCCAGGCTTGACGAACTCGAGACCCGCGGCGGGGTGCTGCACGACGTCAGGCGCTACGGCGCCGTCGGCGACGGGGTGACCGATGACACCGACGCCATCCAGGCAGCCAGCCGCGCCGCGGGCAGCCACGGCATCGTCCTGTTCGGAAGAGGCCGTTTCCTGCTGACCCGCACCGTGGTGGTACCTCCCGACCAGCAGTGGCAGGGTGTCGGCATCGCCGACACGTCGACTGACAGCGATCCCGTCCCGAACACGCTGCTGACCCGGGTGAGCGACGGCCCGGCCATCGATGCTCGCTACAACACCACCTTCAAGCAGCTGCGCATCGAGGGCTCCGGCTCGGGCACCGGCATGGTCGTCCACGGCAGGGTGGTCCTCGAGCACGTCAGCCTGCAGCGTTTCGACCTCGCCCTGGAGTGCCTCGACCTCTGGTACGGCCACTTCACCGGGCTGCGCCTCTATCGCAACCGGGTCGGGGTGCGCGTGGAGCGTGCCTACAACCTCACCCTGATCGCGCCGCGGATCAACTGCGTCGATCCCGACGATCGTGCCGGCATCGGGCTGAGCCTCGCCGACAACGTTGACGTGAAGATCTTCGGGGGCGCCATCGAGGCCTACAGCGTGGGCATCAAGGCCGCCCACCATGACTCCATCCACCTGCACTCGGTCTACTTCGAGTCGAACCCTCCCCACCCCGAGCTCGACCCTGTCAGGGGGGCCGTGGGGGTGCAGCTGAGCGGGACCCGCTCCTCGACCGTGACGGCGCTGGGGTGTTACGTCTACCTCACCAACCAACGGGTGTGGATCGATGCCGATGGCGCCGCCACCACGGCGAGCATCGTGGCGTTGGGCAACACCTTCAAGGGAGGCAACCCACCCCGGTCGGGACTCCACCAACTGGCCTACCGCTGGGCAGACGGTTCCGGGGTGCGGGCCACCATCAGCGGTGACCAGTGGAACCAGGTCGAGTACAAGGGAAACGCGAGCTACCTGGCGCCCGGCACGTCCGAGCCCGGCGGCAGCACCGTGGTGCCCCCACCACTCACCCGCTCGATGGGGTCACGAGCCGTCGAGGCAGGGCGTCGGGTGCGCGAGCGGCTTCGTCCGCTTCGGTCGAGAACTCTGCGGACGCTGCGGCGACTGGTCAGTCGCTGACCTTCACCAGCCAACCGTGCTGGTCGGCGGCGCGTCCGTACTGGATGTCGAGCAGGTGCTGGCGGATGGCGGCTGTCAGCGGGCCGACCTGGCCGTCCGCCACGGTGAGGTCGGCACCACCGTCGGGAGTGCGGAACCCGGTGATGGGAGTGACCACGGCTGCCGTGCCGCAGGCGAAGACCTCGGTGATGGTGCCGTCGAGCAGCCGACGCTGCACCTCGGTGAACTCGATGGCACGCTCCACCGGTCGCAGACCGTGGTCGGGGGCCAGTTGCAGCAGGGAGTCGCGGGTCACGCCCTCCAGGATGTTGCCGTTGGTGGCAGGGGTGAGCAGTTCGCCATCGGAGGTGACGAACATGATGTTCATGGTGCCGCACTCCTCGACCCAACGATGTTCCGCACCGTCGAGCCAGAGCACCTGACCGCAGCCGTGCTCGCCGGCCTCGTCGGCGGCCTTCAGGCTGGCAGCGTAGTTGCCTCCGCACTTGGCGGCGCCGGTGCCACCGACTGCCGCCCGCGAGTAGTTGGGTGTGACCCACAGCTTGAGCGGCTGGGAGTAGTAGGCACCCGCGGGGGTGGCCAGCACGCAGTAGGTGTAGCTGTGCGAGGCGCGCACGCCGATGAGGTGCTCGGTGCCGAACATGAACGGACGAAGGTAGAGGTTCTGCTCACCCTCGGGGGACGGGACCCAGTCCCGGTCGAGGTCGACCAGCAACTGCAGCGAGGTGAGGAAGTCCTCGACGGGCAGCGCCGGCATGGCCAACCGCTCCGCCGACCGCTGGAAGCGGCGCGCGTTCATCTCGGGACGGAACATCCACACCGACCCGTCATCGTGACGGTAGGCCTTGAGACCCTCGAAGATCTCCTGGCCGTAGTGCAACGCGGCCGTGGACGGGTGCAGCTGCAGCGGCCCCTGGGGAACGATGGCCTGGTCGTGCCAGCCCTGGTCGGAATCCCACTGGGCCACGGTCATGTGGTCGGTGAAGTGCTGCCCGAAGGTCGGCGCCGCCAGAATGTCTGCTCGCACCTCGGGGGAGGTGGGGCTGGGGTGCTCGGCGACGGCGAAGGGGCTCATGTCGGTCAGCGTATGCCAGCGGCTCACGGGGTGGAGTGGTGGTTCGGACGATGGTCGCACCGCTGGGATGTCATCTTGCGCCGCCCCGCCGTCCAAGGCCTTGCCCCCGGGGCCGACGCCTGGGTCGCGGAGTTGTGCCCGAGCCAAGTTCCTGAGAAACTCTTAGGGTGATGGTGGGCGGAGTTCCACCACCGTTGATTCCCCACCGTCCCACCCCCGAGGGAGGCCCCAACCGTGAACGCCCTCGTGGCCGGTCTGGTGAGTGCCGTCATCCTCGGGCTGGGTGGCTGGTTCCCCTCGCCCCCCACCGCGCTGCCGGTGGCGCCGCCGCTCAGCATCGCCCCGGTGGCGGGCATCCCTGAGCCGTGTCCCGCGCGGCACCCGTGGCACTCCTCCGCCACACCCGCCGTCACCCGCACGACGATGGAGCAGGCCTTCGGTCTCCAGCTCACGGGTGCTGGATGGACCGACCCCGCCAATCGCCCGCTGGTGAAGATCGTCTGGGAGACCCTCGACGCGGTCTCGTGCACCAGCTACCTGGATGACGTGCGCAGGAACTCCGGGCAACGAGTGATCCGCATCCATGCCGGCCCGACCCGCAGTTGGGCCTGGGGTGACTGGGGGCTGACCAATCCGGGCCGGCTCACCTTCGACTTCGCGAAGTGGCACTCCGCGTACCCCTCCGACAAGGGACGACTCGTGCGCATCGTGATCCACGAACTCGGACACATGCACCAGATGAAGCCCGCCGGTCACCAGGCGGACCTCGACAGCTTCCGTGCTCTGTACTCCCGCCACGGGGGGTTCTCCAAGTACGGACGAGGGTCGTCCTCCGAGACCATGTCAGAGGTGATCGGCTACTACGTCTCGCGGTGCGCCCTCGACAACCCCTACGACCGAGCCGGCGCCAGCCAGCGCGCCTACTACGAGTGGGCGAAGAACTCGGTGTTCAAGGGAGTCGAGTTCGGGCCCGCGCCAGGGGTCCGTCCCGAATGCTGACGATCTGTTGAATTGCTCTCCCAAACCTTGACAGCGTCGTCGGGGTGTGGGTAGATGCTCCCCCGCATCTTCGGCGCGACTATGCCAAATGCCCTCCGGGTGAGCCGGGGTGTGAGGTCACAGAAAGGTCACGGGAAACCCTTGTCAGCGGCCCTGCCGCGTGGTTGGCTGATTGAGCAGAGCAACTCCAAGGCGGGTCCGGCCGCAACGGCGCGGGGACGCAATCCAACCTGAGGAGGCCACCTTGACCACTGTCCAGATCAGTTCGTGGGTTGAATTGGCTCGTTGCCGGGGAGCAGAGGATGACCTCTTCCCCGAAGGCAAGCAGCAGAAGCGCGCCGCCGCCGTGTGCGTCGGTTGTCCGGTGAGGGCCAATTGCCTCGCCGAGGCGCTCGACCATCGCATCGAGTGGGGCATCTGGGGGGGCATGACCGAGCGCGAGCGCCGGGCACTGCTGCGCCAGCGGCCCGACGTCAAGAACTGGCACGAGGTGCTGGTCGAGATGCCGATGCACCAGCAGGCAGCCAGCTGAGACACAGCCCCACGTGCAGCAACGCTGCATCGCGCGACTCCTCGGGAAGTCCCGGCAGGGTTGCCATGCGCCACTAGAGTGAGGCCGTTCGCTCGAAAGGTGGTTCATGGCAACCCTGGTCTTCCTTCACGCCCACCCCGACGACGAGGCGTCCGGCACCTCGGGGACGATGGTGCTGGCCAAGGAGCACGGTCACCGGGTGGTGTGGGTCTGCGCCACCAACGGTGACCACGGCACTGCTCCCGAGGGGTGCACCACCCCGGACGAGGTGGCGGCCGCTCGCCGCCTCGAGGCCGAGGCCAGTGCGCGCGTGCTCGGTGTGGACCGTCTCGTCTGGTTGGGCTATGCCGACTCGGGCATGACCGGGTGGGAGCAGAACCACAACGACCTGAGCTTTGCCCGTGCCAACCCGGTCGAGGCAGGCCGCAAGGTGGCCGATGTTCTCGACGAGGAGGGCGCCGAGGTGCTGGTGGGCTACGACTGGCATGGGGGCTACGGGCATCCTGACCACATCATGGTGCACACCGTGATGAACCAGGCCGCTGAGCAGGCGGCCCGCCGTCCTCGAGTCCTGCAGGCCACCTTCAACCGCGACCGGCAGCGTCAGCGGGCCCAGGAGGCCCGGGCCGCCGGCATGGATCTCGACTGGGACCCGGACGGCCCGGCCGACGATGGCAACCCGATGGGCACCCTGGAGGCCGACCTGCACTGGGACGTCGACATCACTGACGTGATCGCCAGCAAACGTGCGGCGCTGCAGTGCCACGCCTCGCAGTCCGACGTGCAGTCGATGCTCTCGATGCCCGACGAGGTGTTCGAGTTGGCCTTCGGCCACGAGTACTTCATCGAGGAGGGGCTGGCCCAACCCATGACGGCGGCCTGGCCGTTCGGCTCCTCGGCGGGTTCCGTGCCCGATGACTCACCGGCGACGGTTCGGGTGGGGGACGACCGAGCGTGATCGGCGGACTGGAGTCGATCGAGACCTCCGACCCCTATCGACAGCGACGCGAACGACGAGAACAGGCGCGCCGCACCACGGGTGGCCGCGGCAGGTCTGGTCGCGGCCATGGGGGCCGCCATGGCGACACAGGCGCCCAGCGGGATGTCGAGCCCCTGCCGATGGCGCGGATCGCGCTGCGGGTGGCCTTGGTGGTGGCGGTTGCCTCGCTCTGCGCGAGCGTCGCGCTCTGGCTGAGGATCGCGTTCAGTGGCGGCGAGGATGGCGCGCTGCGCATCGGCACCCTCAGCGGGCTGGTGGCGGCCACCTTCGGCATCGTCTTCGGGTGCCTCATCGGACCGACCCTGATCACGGTGCTCGCTGCCCGCAGCCAGATGGCGCGCTCGCGGCGAACCGCGTGGGTGGTGGTGGGAGTGCTGGTGACGGCACTGCTGGCGTTGACCTTGCTCGCCCTGCTGGTCGTGCTCGGCTCGGGACTGTTCGCCCAAGGGCTCTCGCTGGCGTGGCTGGGGTTGGTCGTCGTTGCTGTGGTGATGGTTCCCGGGGCGCCGTGGTTCGTCCGCCCCCTCGTCTCCCGTCGGTGATCCTGGGGCCGACGCGGGACGGCCTGGCTCAGAACAATCCGTCAGCCGGTGGTGGGGGAGCGTAGGCCGGGTCGACGTCCTTGAACAGCTTTGAGACCGACCGGCCCTCATGGATGCGACGGATGGCGTCGGCGAACAGCGGCGCGACGCTGCGCACCTCGAGCGCGTCCCAGTCGTGCGGACTGGGAACGGTGTTGGTGGTGACCACCTCGGTGATCATCGGATGGTTCGACAACCTCTCGACGGCCCTCCCGGTGAACAGGCCATGGGTGCAGGCGACCGAGGCATCGATGGCCCCGAACTCGGCCAGGCGATCGAGCAGTTCGACGATGGAACCGCCGGTGGCGATCTCGTCGTCGAGCACGATGGCCCGCTTGCCTGCGACGTCGCCGACGATGGAGTCGATCACCACCTTGTCGTCGGCCAGCCGCTGCTTCGAGCCGGCCGCCACCGGCAGGTTCAGCAGCCGGGCGAACTGGGTGGCTGTCTTCGCATTGCCCAGGTCGGGGGAGATGACGACGTGGTTGCTGAGGTCTCGTCCGCGGTAGTGGGCCGCCAGTTCCCCGATCGCCGTGAGGTGGTCGACGGGCACCGAGAAGAACCCGTGCACCTGGGGGGCGTGCAAGGCCATCGTCAGCACGCGGCTCACCCCTGCGGTCACCAGCAGGTCTGCCACCAGCCGGCCACCGAGCGAGATGCGGGAGGCGTCCTTCTTGTCCGACCTGGCATACGCGTAGTGGGGCATCACGGCCGTGATCTGGGCGGCCGACGACCCGCGAGCGGCGTCGATCATCATCAGCAGTTCGACCAGGTGCTCCTGGGTGGGGGGCACCAGTGGCTGGATGATGTACACGTCACGCATGCGGCAGTTGGCCAGGAGCTGGGCCTGCAGGCAGTCGTTGGAGAACCGGCTGATCTTGGCCTTGCTCAGCGGCAGACGGAGGCTGTCCGCGATCTCGGCGGCGAGCGCGGGGTGGGCGGATCCGGAGAAGAGAACGGCGTCTTTCATGCCTACCCCCAAGGGTTCGAGCTGAGCTGCGTTGGGCACAGACTATCGGCGCTCCCCCGGCCGTGGGCTGGCGGCCCGGGCTTGCCGCACTCGGCGTCACCGCGTCGTCCGGGTGCTCGGCACAGCACTGTGGCAGTGTCGGTCGCAGAAATGTCGGGGACGGAGTTTGGGCCGCGGAAGTTTCGGGGACGGATGTGTCGGATCTGGGGATCCCCGATCGTCAGTGGGACACAAGCACACAACGATGAGGAGTCAGCCATGCAGTACTTGATGTTGGTCTGCCAGGAACCCGCCCACTCGTCCACCGCACCCAGCGATGCCGACATCGCGGGAGCCCCCGATGTCGAGCAATGGTGGCAACAGGCGAACGACGACGGCAGGTATGTCATCGGCAGCCCGCTCCGCCCGGCCCCCGAGGCCGTCACGGTGAGGGTGCGCGGTGGCGCCCGGCTGGTGACCGAGGGCCCGTTCACCGAGGCCGGGGAGTTCATCGGGGGGTTCGACGTGCTCGACTGCGCCGACCTGGACGAGGCGATCGAGGTGGCCGTGGGACACCCCATGGCGCACCGCGGAGTCATCGAACTGAGGGCATTCTGGCCCTTCGAGGACCAGTGACCGACCTCGTCCGCGCCGCGCTGGAGGTAGCACTGCGCAGGGACCGGCCACAGATCGTGGCCACCCTGCTGCGTGCCACCTCCGACTGGGAACTGGCAGAGGACTGCCTGCAGGACGCTGCGGAGCGGGCGTTGGTGTCCTGGGGGCGGCAGGGCGTGCCCGAGTCGCCTGCCGCCTGGCTGACCACGGTGGCCCGCCGACGTGCACTCGACGTGATCCGACGGCGGACGGCCGAGGCGCGGGCGCTGGCACGTGCGCAGGTGGTCGAGGAGCGCTCCCCGGCCCTCGCCGACGACGGTGGTGGCTACGCGGACGATCGACTCCGGCTGTTGTTCACCTGCTGCCACCCCGACATCGCGATCGGTGATCGGGTCGCCCTCACCCTCAAGACCGTCAACGGCCTCTCGACCCGTGAGCTGGCACGCCTGTTCCTGGTGCAGGAGCAGACCATGAGCCAGCGACTGAGGCGAACGCGAGCCCGGATCAGTCGGGACGGCCTGCTGCTCGCGGTGCCCCCCGTCGACGACCTGGACGACCGCATCGACGCGGTGCTCGCCGTCATCCACTTGATCTTCACGGAGGCCCACGACTCGACCGAGGGTTCGGGACTGAGGGACGTCCTGGCCGACGAGGCCCTCGTGCTGGCGCAGTTGACGGCATGGCTGATGCCTCTCGACCCCGAGGTGCACGGGCTGCGGGCGCTGTTGTTGCTCCAGCACGCCAGACGACCCGCCAGGACCGGCACCGACGGTGCCTTCATCCCGCTGGACGAGCAGGACCGCAGCCTGTGGGATCGTCCAATGGTCGTGGCAGGGATCGAATCGCTCGAACGGTCCCGTGAACTGTCAGCCACCTCGGGCGAACCAGCCGGACCGTACCGGGCCCAGGCAGAGATCGCGGTCGTGCACAGCACCTCCCCGACACCCCAGCTGACCGACTGGGCGACCATCCTGGTCTGGTACGACGCCCTGCTGCAGGCGACGGGGTCACCGGTGGTCGCGCTGAACCGGGCGATCGCCCTGGGCATGAGGGATGGCCCGCCGGCGGGGCTGGTCGCCCTGGAACGGGTTGCCGCCGATCCGCACCTGGTTGGTTCACCGCAGGTCGCGCTGGCCAGGGCAGAGCTGCTGCGTCGAGCCGGTGACCACCAAGCCGCCCTGGCATGCCACCGGGAGGCACTGCAGTTGGCGCGTACCGATGGGGCGAGGCTGCACATCGAGAGACGACTGCACGAGCTGGGGGAGGTGCCAGCCACGAAGGGGATCGGCGCGTTGCAATAGGCTGGCCGCATGACTGACACCACCCTCCCGACCCCCGTGGTCGCCGCCCCCGCGACCCGTCGCCTGCGCATCACCGTGATCATCGCCCTTGCGCTCGTCGGCCTGCAGGTGCTGCTGGGTGCCGCCGTGGCTGCCCAGATGACCGCACTCCAGGGTGTGCACGCGGTGGTGGCCTACACACTGTTCCTGGTCTCGATCGTGGCGGCTGCCTTCGCCCGCGGTCATGCCAAGGTGACAGGGAGGAAGGGTGTCTTCTTCCACGCGTTGTCGATCCCGATCCTCATGGTGGTCCAGATCGGACTGGGCTCGATGCGTGTCACCGTCGTCCACATCGTGCTGGGTCTGCTCATCGCCGTGGCCATCGGGGCGCTCTACGCCATGATCGCCAAGGTGCCCGGCGAGCACACCGAGGACGATGACCTCGACCTAATCGAGGAGTGAGGTCGGCTCAGAAGCTGATCCAGCCCCGGATCCGGGCCGTCCATTCGTCCGACCCGGCCACAGGGTGTTCGTCGAATCGGGTGACCCTGGCTGCGCCGCGCACCGATGACAGGTACCAGGCGGCGTCGGCCCGCTTGACCTCCTCGGGGGTCTGCAGCACGAGCTCCGTCGCGACGCCCTCGCTGGCGGCACGTTCGAAGAGCACCTCCTGGGTGATGGAGCGCAGGATGCCCGTCCCCTCGACCGGGGTGGAGCGCAGCACCGGACGGCCACCGTCGAGGTGGAGGGTGACCAACGATGCATTGGGGCCTTCCATCACCCACCCATCCGTGCTGGTCAGCAACACCTCGTCGCAGCCTCGCCGTGCAGCCTCCCGCTTCACGGCCATGTTGATCCCGTACGAGAGCGTCTTCACCCCGCCCAGCAACCAGCGGGCGTCGCGGTAGGCGTCCGAGCTGGTGCCGCGGCTCATCAGGGCGACCGCGATGCCCTCGCGCAGGCGGATGGCTCCCTCGCTGAGAGGGGTGATGGTGAGCACCTGGGTCGGTTCGCTGGTCGACGACTCGAGGCCGCGCGTCCACATGATCTTCAGCACCGCCTCGCCGGGTGTCGTCCACGCCTCGACGGCCTGGCCGATGAGCTCACGCCACGGCCCCTCGTCGAGTGGGTCGCCATCCATGCCCGCGACACTGCGTGCGAACCTGGCGAGGTGCCGGTCGAGATGGTCAACCGACGATGAACCGTCGTCGGCGGTGACGACCCGAGTGGCGTCGAACACCCCGTCGCCCCTGGTGAAGCCCAGGTCATCGACGCTGATGACCTGCCCGGGAGCGGTCTTCGGTTCGCGGGCGTGCGGGGAGTCCGGGGCGAGAAGGCCGCGACCCACCACGCCCACCAGCTGTGTCGTCATGGGCCCAGCCTAGGGCGTTCCACCTTCTCGCCCCGGTTGCATCCCCCGGCTTCACGCGGGGGCTCGCCCAGGTCATCCGCCCGAGACGCTCAGCTGGCGCGTACCTCGAGCTCGTAGTGAGGGTGGCAGTTGACCAGGCGTGCGATCACGTCATGCCAGCAGTGCTCGAACTTGTGGCGGGTGCTCGGGTGTGGTTCGACCATCGTGTGGGTGACGCGGACGACGGTGCGATTTCCGTGCGGGGTGAAGGTCAGGCGCACGTGGTCGCTGACCTGGGGCCCGTCGTCCTCCCACACCCAACTGAACTCCAGGGCCCCGAACTTCTCGACGATGATGTAGTCACCGTGCACACCCACGCCTGCGGTGGCGCTGGCGAATCGATAGCGGTGGAGTGGGCGTGGGTCGATCTGGTACGTCGTGTCACCAAACTGCGGCCACCACCACTGTGACAAACCCTCTTCGGTCGTGCACAGGACCCAGAGATCCTTGACCGGCAGAGGAACAACGACTTCGATGACCATCGGATGAGTCATGAGGTGCCCCCTTCGGCTAGCCCTCAGTTTCGCTGGTGGGCCTACCGCGATCAAGGTGTCGGCTGGGCGCAAAGGTGTGATTTTCCAGACGTTTTGCCCAAGAACCGGTTCGGTTGAGCGGTGTTTGCCATTGCAACGTGGTAAAGCACGATTCCCCCGGTACCGACGTGCGTCGGCACCGGGGGAACCGGGGGTGTCAGGTCCGCTCCGCGGACAGGACTCAGGCGGCCTGCTTGATGGCCGAGATCTCGAGTTCGAGGGTCACATCGTCGCTGACCAGCACACCGCCGGTCTCGAGGGCGGCGTTCCAGGTGAGGCCGAAGTCCTTGCGGCTGATCTTGGTGCTGCCCTCGAAGCCGATGCGCTCGTTGCCGAAGGGGTCGGTGGCGGCACCGGTGAACTCGAAGGGGATGCTGATCGAACGGGTGACGTCCTTGACGGTGAGGTCACCGGTCACGACCAGGTCGTTCCCGTTGATGGCCACATTGGTCGAGGCGAAGGTGATGGTGGGGTACTTCTCGACGTCGAGGAAGTCGGCGCTCTTGACGTGTCCGTCGCGCTGCTCGTTGCGGGAGTCGAACGAGGCGGCGTTGATGGTGACGTTGACGGAGGCGCTCGAGGCGTCCTGGCCGTTGCCCGAGGCAGTGCCCTCGAACTCGTCGAACGAGCCGCGCACCTTGGTGACCATGGCGTGGCGGGTCACGAAGCCGATGCGGGTGTGGCTGGGGTCGAGGGCGAAGGTGCCGTTGAGATCGGTGAGAGCGGTCATGGTGTTTCTCCTTGAAGTCACTGAAGTGGCGAGCTGGGTTGTTCAAGTTTCAACTACCCGAACACATCCTAGAACGCCGGGGCCGGCAGGTTTTGTTCCCGAGGCAAGAAAGTTCTTCAGGAACGACCCCCGACGCCCTGCAGACCTCCGCCGGACGGGGCCGTCCCGAACCCGATGACAGTCGGCTGTCGGTGGCCGACCCCTCTCGTCCGCGGCTCGGCCACCGGGTTTGGGGGATTGTCACCACCGCCGGTTACCCTCGGTACTCCGATGCTCGAACTGCCCGCGGACGACACCGCCCACCCCAGCGCCACGGGTGGACTGGAGCCACCACCCCACCCCCCGCGCGTCGCCGAGCCGGGGCAGGTCTCGGGCTTCGACCACCTCTCGCCGGCCTTCCCGGGGCGCGCACCGTGGGGCACCGCCCATCGCCTGCGCGCCTGGCAGGCCGAGGCACTGGGCCAGTACCTGGAGTCATGTCCCCGCGACTTCCTGGCCGTGGCGACCCCCGGCGCAGGCAAGACCACGTTCGCGCTGCGGGTGGCCGCCGAACTGCTGCACGACCGCACCGTCGAGCGGGTGATCGTCGTCTGCCCGACCGAACACCTCAAGGTCCAGTGGGCCGACGCCGCCGCGAGGGCCGGCATCCAGCTCGATCCGGGGATGGGCGGTTCGTCGCGCAAGGGTCGCAGCAAGCAGTACGTGGGCCTCACCACCACCTACGCCGGCGTGGCAGCGAACATGTTCGGCTTCCAGGCGCGGGTGGCCAACCTGCGCACCCTGGTCATCCTCGACGAGATCCACCACGCTGGCGACGCACTCAGTTGGGGCGACGCCGTCAGGGACGCCTTCCAGTGGGCACGGCACCGACTGATGCTCACCGGAACCCCCTTCCGCTCCGATGACAACCCGATCCCGTTCGTCACCTACGAGCCGGACGACGACGGCGGGCGTCGCTCCCGGGCCGACTACACCTACGGTTATGCCGAGGCGCTGCGTGACCACGTGGTCCGTCCGGTGGTGTTCATGAACTACGGCGGGCCGATGAGGTGGCGCACCAAGGCGGGCGACGAGATCGAGGCCAACCTGTCGGAGGCCCTCACGAAAGACCTCACCGGGCACGCGTGGCGCACGGCGCTCGACCCCAAGGGTGAGTGGATCCAGTCCGTGCTCTCGGC
This sequence comes from Aestuariimicrobium sp. T2.26MG-19.2B, assembly GCF_950101875.1. Lineage (NCBI taxonomy): Bacteria > Bacillati > Actinomycetota > Actinomycetes > Propionibacteriales > Propionibacteriaceae > Aestuariimicrobium > Aestuariimicrobium sp. T2.26MG-19.2B. The sequence continues at coordinate 1,282,749 of NZ_CATNLW010000001.1, forward strand.
CGCCGACCACCGGCTCACCGAGGTGCGTCGCCACGTCCCGGACGCCGGTGGGCTGGTGATCTGCACGAACCAGACCGTCGCCCGGGCGTACGCGCGCATCCTGGAGGCCATCACCGGCGCCAAGCCCACCGTCGTGCTCTCGGACAGCCCCGGCTCGTCCCAGAAGATCGACGAGTTCTCGGCCTCCGACGAACGGTGGCTGGTGGCGGTGCGGATGGTCTCCGAGGGGGTCGACGTGCCCCGGCTCGCGGTGGGGGTCTACGCCACCTCGACCTCGACGCCGCTGTTCTTCGCCCAGGCGGTCGGTCGGTTCGTCCGGGCCAGGCGTCGCGGGGAACTGGCCACGGTGTTCCTCCCCACCGTGCCGATCATCCTCGCGCACGCCACCATGCTGGAGCGTCAGCGCGACCACGTGCTCGACCGCAAGCCCGCCCGTGACGAGGACGGACTGTGGGAGGAGTCACTGGTCGAACAGGCGAACCAGTCAGAGGCCGCCTCGGACGACCTGCTGGGCCAGTTCGAGGCCCTGACCTCACGGGCAGCCTTCGACCACGTGCTCTTCGACTCCCAGCAGTACGGCTTCGTCGCCGACGAGGGGGACACCATGAACGGTGTCACCGACGAGGAGCGCGACTACCTGGGGCTTCCCGGGTTGCTGGAGCCCGACCAGGAGATGGCGATGGTGCTGGCCGAGCGGCAACGTCGCCACCTCGCCCGTCGCAAGCGGGTGGAGCAGAAGCAGAAGGTGCCCGACGAGGTCTCGCTGCACCGGGCGCTGGCCACCAAGCGCAAGGAGCTGAACACCTTGGTCAGCGCCTTCGCGCGACAGACGGGTCGCCCGCACAGCCACGTGCATGCCGACCTGAGACGTGAGTGCGGTGGGCCGCCCCTGGCCAAGGCCACCAGCGAGCAGGTGGACCAGCGGATCAACCGGGTGAAGCAGTGGTTCGCCGCCTGATGGTGCATCCCGGGAAATTGTCGCTCCGTCGACGTAGCTTCGAACCATGGACACTGACCTGAGTTTCGACCCGTTGGCCGTCGTCGATGCCGAGGCGGCCCGCTTCGCCGAAGTGCTGCAGCGGATCGACCCCGACACCCCCGTTCCGACCTGCCCGGGCTGGACGGCCCGCGACCTGCTCAAGCACCTGATCGAGGTGCATGACTTCTGGGCGGCGGTGATCGGCGACCACCTGATGGGCGAGCAGGTCGAGGCGTACGAGAAGTCGCGCCCCCCGTTCACCGACGACGTCGACGAGCTCTTCCGCCAACGCGAGGAGGCCACCGGTCGACTGCTGGTGGCGCTGCGCAAACGGGAGCCGCACGAGGAGGCGTGGAGCTGGTTCGGGCCCGACCAGACGGTCGGTTTCACCCGGCGGATGCAGACCCATGAGGCGACCATGCACCGGGTCGACGCAGAGACTGCGGCTGGCGGTGCGGTGTCACCGATCGCTGACGAGGTGGCAGCTGGAGGCGTCGACCACGTGCTCGACGTGATGCTCAACTGGGTGCCGGACTCGGCCGAGGTGACGCCTGGGCCCGTGGTCGAACTCCGGGGCGCCGACACCGGCCAGCGATGGCTGCTCGAGCTCTACCGCTGGTCGGGCACGGCCTGGGGTCGGCAGTTCACCGACCAGATCGGTGGACGCCGCGCTGACGGCGATCGCGCACCCGCCGCGGTGGTGACCGCGCCGGTGGCCCAGCTCGACCTCTTCGTCTGGTCGCGCCCGGCGACGGTGGAGCAGACCGGTGACCAGGACGCCATCGCCGAACTCACGGCCCTGCGGGAGTTCGGCATCCAGTGAGCCCGGCTGACGGGCTTCAGGACCCGGCCAGGGATGCCGCGAGCCCCAGGACGAAGATCACGAGCGGCAGGGAGACCACGATGCCCAGCATCACTCCCAGCCCCTTGCGCTTCTGGGGCTCGTGGCCCATCGAGCCGGTCGTGAACTGGTGGAAGGGTGAGGCGTAGAACACCGGGACGTGCTCGCCGGGACGGACCGTCACATCGAGCGACGCCTGCCCGTAGGTACGCATCCACTGGCTGGAGGCGTCGATGTGGTGGTGGCCGGCCGGCACGGGGATGGTGTTGAGGCCGTAGCGAGTGGTGATCCGGTGGCCGTCGATCGTCACCGTGGGCGTCAGCATGCTGCTGGTGAAGGCGTTGCCCTGCACGGTCAGCTCCACGAAACCCTGACCGGCACCCTGGACGGCCTGTTCCGGTGAGGCCTGAGCCGAGACGGGCTGCTGCCACCCGGGGGCCTGCTGCCATGCGGAAGGCTGGTACTGGGGTGCCTGATGCTGGGGTGCCTGATGCTGGGGTGTCTGGAAGGGGGGCGCAGGCTGACCGGGGTACGCGGGGGCGGGTGCCGACTGGGGCTGGCCCCATGCCTGCTGCTGCGGGCCTCGGGGCTGGTTCGGGTTGGTCATGGTCGAGAACCCTAGGGGCCCCCGGGTGCAACTGATGCCCGCACCGCCGTACGGGTGAGCTTGCCGGTCCACTGGAGCACGACCGCCCTGTGCCGGTGAGGGCACGGGGCGGCGTGAGTAAGCAATCGGCGCCGTATGGACGGCGGTCCGACTCAGAAGGTCGAGGTGTCGATCACGTAGCGGTACCGCACCTGGGAGTTGACCACCTTGTCGTAGGCCCCGGTGATCTCCTCACCGGAGATCACCTCCACCTGCGGGGCCAGCCCGTGCTCGGCGCAGAAGTCAAGCATCTCCTGGGTCTCGCCGATGCCTCCGATGTTGGATCCGGCGATGATCTTGTTGCCGCCACACAGGGCGCCGAACGAGACCTTGACGTGCTCCTCGGGCAGTCCCACGTTCACCAGAGCGCCGCTCACCTTGAGCATCGGCAGCAGGTCGGCGACGGTGTCCGCGTTCGAGACCGTGGTCAGGATCAGGTCGAAGCGGGCCCGCAACTGCTTCTTGGTCTCCGGGTCACTCATGGCGAAGTAGTGCTGGGCGCCGAACTTGATCCCGTCGTCCTTCTTGCTCATGGTCTGGCTGATCACGGTCACCTCCGCGCCGAGCGCGGCGGCGATCTGCACACCCATGTGTCCCAGACCACCCATGCCGACGACGGCGACCTGCTTGCCGGGGGCGGCCCCCCAGCGCTTGAGGGGGGAGTAGGTGGTGATGCCGGCGCACATCAGCGGAGCGGCGGCCTCGAAGGGGATCTCGTCGGGAATGCGGCAGGCGTAGTTCTGCTCGACCGTGATGCCCTGGGAGTACCCACCGTCGGTCTTCTTGCCGTCACGACCCTTGTCGCCGTAGGTCCAGACCGTGGGCTTCTCGGTGGACGAGCAGAACTGCTCCTGACCGGAGGTGCAGTACTCGCACTCCCCGCAGGAGTCGACGAAACACCCGACGCCCACCTTGTCGCCGACGGTGAACTTGGTCACCTCGGGGCCGATCTGGGTGACGATGCCGGCCAGTTCGTGGCCGGGAACGATGGGGAAGTCGACGGGACCCCACTCCTCGCGCACCGTGTGGATGTCGGAGTGGCAGATGCCGGCGTACTTCACCTCGAAGAAGATCTCGGTGGGGCCGGGCTCACGCCGCTCGATGGTGGTCTTCTCGAAGATCCCGTCCTTGGACGAGGTGGCATATGCAAGAACCTGTGGCATACCTCCATCCAACCACTGCTGCGCCCGAACCACTCATGGAGTCGGGCTGCAGCAGCACCGTGACGGGCGAGCGCGCACGCGGTTTGCGCGAGCTCACCACGGGCCACCCGTCGCCACTAGGGTCGAACCATGCGCGTTGGATTCAGCTCTTACAGCTTCCACCAGTACCTCGGCACCGGGCGCATGAGCCTGCCCGAGGTCTTCGACTGGGCAAAGGAGGCAGGCGCGGCCCACATCGAGATCGCCGCTGGGTTCGCCAGCGACAACCCGATGTCCGACCTGTCCGACCTGCCCAACAACCGCCCCCTGGTCGACGCCATCAAGGCCGCCCAGGACAAGACGGGACTGCCGATCGCCCAGATCGCCCTCCCCGCCACCTTCTGGACCAAGCCCGAGACCGCAGACGGTCAGGCTCCCGGTGCGGGTGGCCAGTCGAGCTCGGCCCGGGGCATCGAGGCCGAACTCGACCGGGTCAGGGCCCACATCGACCTGTGCGCCGAGTTGGGTGTCGGACTGCTGCGCCACGACGTGAGCCACGGCAACCACTCCGGGGACGACCTGCCGCTGTTCGAGCAGGCCCTCCCGGTGATCGTCGAGCACTCCAAGACCATCGCCCAGTACGCCGCGACCAAGGGAGTCAGGACCTCCATCGAGAACCACGGGTTCTTCGTGCAGGGGTCCGAGCGCGTCCGCCGGGTCATCCACGCCGTGGACGAGCCCAACTTCGGCACCACCCTCGACATCGGCAACTTCCTCTGCCTCGACGAGAACCCCGTCGTCGCGACCAAGAACAACATCGCCTACGCCAACATCGTCCACTTCAAGGACTTCTACATCCGTCAGACGAATCCCGGCCTGGGCTTCTTCGGCACCCGCGGCGGACAGTTCCTGCGCGGCGCCATCGTCGGCCAGGGCGACATCGACATCCCCGCGGTCGCGAAGGTCGTCAAGGAGTCGGGTTACGACGACTTCATCACCATCGAGTTCGAGGGCATCGAGGACGCCCTGCCGGCCTGCAAGGCAGCGCTGGAGAACACCCGTCGCATCCTGGACGAGGCCTGAGCCACGGCTCGGTTCGTCCCCGCACACCACCCATCACCCCCAACGAAGGGACACCCTGAATGAGCAAGGTCGGAATCGGCGTCATCGGCGCCGGCAACATCTCCGAGATGCACGTCGGCGCCTACAAGCAGCGTGACGACGTCGAGCTGGTCGCGATCGCCGACCAGGTCGCCGAGCGGGCAGCCGAGAAGGCTTCGATCCACGGCTTCGCCAACAGCTACGGCTCGGTCGAGGAACTGCTGGCCCGCGACGACATCGACGCGGTCAGCGTCTGCACCTGGAACAACTCCCACGCCGCCATCGCCATGCAGGCCCTGCGCGCCGGCAAGCACGTGCTGGGCGAGAAGCCGTTGTGCAAGACGGTGGACGAGGCCCTCGAGCTCGAGAAGGTGGTGGCCGAGACCGGTCTGCACTTCGAACTGGGTCAGGTGCGCCGCTACGGACAGAACGCCACCGTGTTGAAGAAGTTCATCGACGAGGGTGACCTGGGTGACATCCACTACGCGAAGGCCTCGATGTTGCGCCGTGCGGGCAACCCCGGTGGTTGGTTCGCCGACCCCGAGCGTTCCGGCGGTGGCCCGCTGATCGACATCGGCGTGCACTGCATCGACCTGGCCTGGTGGCTGATGGGCAAGCCCAAGGTGACCTCGATCAGCGCCAACTCGTACTCGACCATCGGCAACCGGGCCAACATCACCGGCCTCGACCGCTGGTTGGCGTCCGACTACGACCCCGCCGTCAACGGGGTCGAGGACCTGGTGAACGCCGTGATCCGGTTCGAGAACGGTGCCTCGATCGTCACCGACGTCTCCTACTCGCTGCACATCCCCCGGGAGACCACGCTCGTCGCGGTGTACGGGAACAAGGGTGGGGCGGAGCTGGAGCCCGCGCTCAAGCTCGTCACCGAGAAGTACGACACCATCCTCAACATCGACCCGCAGATCCAGAACCCGAGCTTCGACTTCGCGTCGTTCTCGAAGGAGATCGGGCACTTCGTCGAACTGGTGAAGGGCGAGGCCGAGCCCTTCGTCCCGGTCGCCGACGGAGTCGAGATGATCCGCATCCTGCGCGGCATCTACGAGTCGGCCGAGTCCGGCAAGGAGATCCAGATCACCCGCTGACCGTTCGCCCACGGGGCCGGACGCCCACGTCCTGCCCAGCGACCCACAGCGACACCGTGCGGTCACACCACACCCCCGAGGTGATGGTGTGACCGCACGGTGCGTCTTGTGCCGGGAGTGGGCCGCCCGGCGCAACCGTCCACTGGGGGTGATTGCAGCCCTCTGCACCAATGGTCAGACCCTCTGCACGATCGTGCAGAACCCCAGAGGGGTGATGCACGTGCTTGCCCTGCTCCCCGCATCCGATGCCTCGCCGGGGGTCGGTGACTAGGCTCGTACGCAAAGCTCGACTCCATCGCCGGCACCAGTTCGCCGCGGGGGGACCGGTCGCAGGAGGGTTCAATGAAGAAGCTCAGTGCTGACGTCGTCGTGATCGGTGGCGGGGCCACCGGCGCGGGAGTGCTCCGCGATGCCGCCCTGCGGGGCTACGCGACCATCCTGCTCGACAAGGCCGACCTCGGTCAGGGGACCACGGGTCGCTATCACGGCCTGCTGCACTCCGGCGGGCGATATGTCGTCTCCGATCCCCACTCGGCCACGGAGTGTGCCGAGGAGAACGACATCATCACCCGCATCCAGCCCCACTGCGTCGAGCGCACCGGTGGGCTGTTCATCGTCGGCCCGGACGACGACCCCGCCTACGCGGAGAAGTTCCTGCCAGCTGCCCAGGCCACCCGAGTGCCCGCGGAGGAGATCAGCGTCGCCGAGGCCCTGCGCCGCGAGCCCCGGCTGAACCCCCGCATGCAACGTGCGTTCGCCGTGCAGGACGCCTCGGTCGATGGTTGGCAGATGGTCTGGGGTGCCGCCCGTGATGCCATCGCGCACGGGGCGAGCGTGCTCACCTATCACCGCGTCGTCGACATCGTCACCGATGACCGTCGCGTCACCGCCGTCAAGGCGATCGACGAGAAGACCGGTGAGGACGTCGTCATCGACTGCAGGTTCGTGCTCAACACGGGCGGTCCGTGGGCCGGACAGATCGCCCACCTCGCCGGTTGCGAGGGGGTCGAGGTGGTGCCCGGACGAGGGATCATGATCGCGATGAACCACCGGTTGGTGAACACCGTGGTCAACCGCTGCATCTATCCCGCCGACGGCGACATCCTGGTGCCGGTTCACACGGTCAGCATCATCGGGACGACCGACGTGCGGGCCGTTGACCCCGACAAGCTCGAGATCCCCCGCGCCGAGGTGCAGCAGATGCTCGATGCGGGCGAGGTGCTCGTGCCGGGCTTCCGCCAGGCTCGTGCCGTGCACGCGTGGGCGGGCGCTCGTCCGTTGTTCAACGACCCGAAGGCTCACGCGAGCGACACCCGTCACATGACCCGTGGCATGAGCATCCTTCGCCACGACGAGCGTGACGGCGTGCACGGCATCATCTCGATCATCGGGGGCAAGCTCACCACCTACCGGTTGATGGCCGAACGCATGGTCGACGCCATGTGCGAGCAGTTGGGTGAGGATCGTCCCTGCGTGACGGCCACCACCCAGATCGACCCTGCGACGGCGCCCACCTACGTGGTCACCCATCGGCTCGAGGAGCGGGAGCACGAACGCTCCCGCCGGGCGCATTCACACGCCGAGCTGCCCGCCACGTGCGACGACGACCACGCCGACCTCGACGACCAGGTGATCTGCGAGTGCGAGCTGATGACCCGCGGCATGATCACCGAGCTGATGGCCGAACAGCCCACTGCCAACTTCGACGACCTGCGCCGGCAGTTGCGACTGGGCATGGGCCCCTGCCAGGGCGGGTTCTGTTCCATGCGCGCCACTGGCATCGCCGTCGAGGAGAAGATGGTCGACATCTCACGTGCCACCGCGTTGATGCGCCGGTTCCTGGCCAACCGCTGGATCGGGCTGTGGCCCATCATGTACGGCGACCAGGTGCGCCAGACGGCCCTCGACAACTGGATCTTCCAAGGCATGTTCGACCTCGAACACCTGCCCTCCGACGAGAAGGAGATCGTCTGATGTCCACCCCTCCCACCGGATCGCGGGTGGTCGTCGTCGGTGCCGGGTTCGCCGGCCTCTACGCGGCCACCGCGCTGGATCGCGCCGGACACCGCGTCACCCTGGTCACCCAGGGTCTGGGTGGCATGCAGCTGAGCCAGGGAACCCTTGACGTGCTCGGCTACCGCGCCACGGACGAACGAGGGAGCGAGCGGGTCACGGACTCCCTCGCAGCCATCGATGAACTCCCCGAGGAGCACCCCTACCGCACCATCGGCGCCGACGCCGTGGAACGGGGAGTCGCCGAGTTCCTGGAGCTGGCCGCCGATGCACCCGGCGCGGTGGTGATGCGCGGTGACGTGCGCCGTCCCACGCTGTTGCCGACGGCCGTGGGGGCGTGGCGGCCCACCGCCTTCGTGCCCGTGTCGATGCTGGCCGGTGCGCCCGAACCCGGCAAGCACCTGCACATCGTGGGCATCCGACAGTTGAAGGACTTCCATCCCCAACTGATCGCCACCAACCTGGGCCGCACCCCCCTCGACGGCGTGGGCCCGGTCGAGTCCAGCTGGAGCTCGCTTGACTTTCTGGCCCGTGCCGGTGAGATCGACTCATCCCCTGTCGTCTACGCCCGCGCCCTCGACGAGCCCGCGACGCTGAGCCGGTTCGCCGACCGCCTCGCGACCCATGTGCGCGAACAGGCCCTGCCCGAGGGTGCGGTGCTCGGGCTTCCCGCCGTGCTCGGGCTGGAACGCCACCCCGAGGTGCTCAGCACGCTGGAGCGGGCATCGGGCGTTCGCATCTTCGAGATCGTCATGCAGCCACCGTCGGTGCCGGGCATGCGTCTCAACCAGGCCCTCACCCGCGCCTACAAGGCGGGCCATGGACGGTTGCTGCTCGGGTCGTCCGTGGTGGGGGTGAAGTCCGAACAGTCCGCGGGCGGTGACCAGCGCGTCACCGCCGTCACGGTGCACGTCGCCGGCGGTGACCGCGACATCGCCTGCGACCACGTCGTGTTCGCACCAGGCGGGTTCGAGTCGGGGGCACTCGAACTCGACTCCCACGATCAGCTGCACGAGACCGCGCTGGGGCTTCCGCTCCACGGTGTGCTCCCGATCGAGGAACTCGTGCACGGGGACTACTGGGGTGCCCCGCAGAAGCTGTTCGCCGTCGGTTTGCGCACCGATGGCCTGCAGAGGCCGGTGGACGAGACCGGTGCCGTCGTCTACTCCAACCTGCACGCGGCAGGGTCCATCCTGGCCGGTGCGTACCGCTGGCAGGAGAAGTCGGGTGAGGGCATCGCCCTCGGTTCTGCCCGGCGCTGCATCGACGCGATCGTCGAGACTTCCCGCGAACAGACCGACGCCCCTGCGGGGGTGCAGGGGGTCGCCCCCCGCGAACAGAAGGGCGCCTGAGATGGCTCACGAACACGACCAGCTGAACCGGATGACGCTCGACCACTGCGTGAAGTGCACCATCTGCGAGACCCAGTGCCCCGTGGCGCGGGTGACCCCGCTGTTCCCGGGGCCCAAGTTCGTGGGTCCGCAGGCTGAACGCTTCCGCGACGGCGAGTCGGTCGACATGTCCATCGACTACTGCTCGAGCTGCGGCATCTGCACCCAGGCCTGCCCCCAAGGGGTGAAGATCGCCGAGATGAACACCCAGGCGCGGGCGGTGATGAAGGAGGAGCACATGCCGCTGCGCGACCGGCTCATCTCCCAGACGACGCTGATGGGCGCCATGATGAACCCGGTTGCACCGCTGGCCAATGCCGCGTTGGGCAACGGTCTGGTCCGCAGTCTCGTGCAGGCGACCTTCAAGGTCGCCAAGGACGCTCCCATGCCGCCGGCCCAGAAGCAGACGTTGGCCCAGTGGCTGCGCAAGCGCAAGCCGTCGACCACCCCGGTCACGCGAGGCTCGGTGGTGTTCTTCTCCGGTTGCGCCGGGGGCTACTTCGAAGTGGAGACCTCGAAGAAGTCCATCGAGGTGCTCGAACACCTGGGCTACGAGGTATTGGTTCCCAAGCAGGGGTGCTGCGGTCTGGCCCAGCAGTCCAACGGGCTCTTCGACGGTGCCCGCAGGTCGGTGATGGCCCTGTGCGACGACCTGCTGTCGGCGGGTGAGCTGACGATCGTGTCCTCGTCCGGTTCGTGCACGGGCATGCTGAAGCATGAGGCCCACACCATCCTGGGCATCGACGACGAGCGTCTCGCCAAGGTGGGCACCCGCATCCGCGACATCTCCGAGTTGCTGGTCGAGTTGTACGACGCGGGGGAGTTCGACCCCTCCCAGTTCCGGGAGACCAAGGTCACGGTGCCCTATCACCAGCCCTGTCAGGTGAAGTCGCAGGGCATGGGCATGCCGGCCAAGACGTTGATGCAACTCATCCCCGGGGTGGTGGTCGAGGAGTCTGGACAGCCCTGCTGCGGTATCGCCGGCACCTACGGGCTGAAGGCCGAGAAGTACGCGATCGCCCAAGAGGTGGGACGGCCCGTCTTCGAGATGATCCGGGCCACGAACGAGAACCTTGCGACCTGCGACACCGAGACCTGCCGTTGGCAGATCCGCAAGGGTTCCGGGGTGAACACGATCCATCCGATCGAACTGGTGCACCACGCCCTGGGACTGGGGACGATCCCCGGGATCTGAGCGGACCTCAGGAGGCGGGCAGCCGGGACTGCAGGTCCTGGGTGGCACGGGCGATGGCGTCGAGCGTCGTCCCGCGCCCCTGCACGACGAGCAGACCGTCGTCGGCAGTGCGGAAGGCGCACAGCAGCACGTCCTGGGTGAGGTGCCGTCCGCAGACGACGCTGCCTCGGTTGGTCGACCACGACATCGAGCGGCCGAGCCCCGTGGTCCCGGCGGGTGCGCGCTGCACCAGGACCATCAGAGTGCCCACGCCACCGTCGGCGTAGACCACCGGAGCGGCAGCGGAGAACAGTTCCGGTTCGCCCGGCAGGATCGTCCACCCGTCGGGCAGGGTCGAGGGACGAGGCTGCTGGTCGGCCACCACCGCCGGGAACGTGACTGGTGTGGCGGAGGTGCCGAAGTCCGGCTCGGCGGGGGGCGTGGGCGTGGTTCTGAGCCGCGGGGGAGCGGTCAGCACGGGTTGGGACAGGGGCTGTTCGCCTCGTCCGATGAGGGCTCGGGCGCCGAGGGTGAGCCCGATTGCGACGGCGAGCACCCACGCAGCCAGCACCAGCCAACGCGCGCGTGGCCGGCCGGTGCTCGGTCGTCGGCTCGCCTGGTTCACGGTGCCAGTCTGCCCGACCGACCGGTCAGCCGAACCGGCCACCTGTGGCCAGTCGGGCAGCGGGTCAGGCGAAGATGGTGGGGAGCCAGCCCGGGCTTGGTCGCTACAGTGCAGCGGTGGGCTACATCGATCTGGCGGGCGTCGACTTCTCGCTGCCCGACGGGCGGCCGCTGCTGAGTGGGGTCTCGTTCCGGGTCGGTGAGGGCGCCATCGTCGCACTGGTCGGCCCCAACGGAGCTGGCAAGACCACGTTGCTGCGCATCGTGCAGGGTGACCTGGATCCGGACGACGGGGTCATCTCGCGGTCCGGGTCTGTCGGGGTGATGCGCCAGTTCATCGGGCAGATCAGGGACGAGACCACGGTCCGCGACCTGTTGCTCTCCCTGTCACCCGCGCGCATCGGCGCCGCCGCGGAGGAGGTCGATCGGCTCGAACTGCAGTTGATGGACGACGACTCGGAGGCAGTGCAACTCGCCTACGCCACGGCGCTGGCCGAGTACGCCGATGCGGGCGGGTACGACGCCGAGGTGATCTTCGACGCCTGCTGCACCGCGGCCCTCGGCGTGGGGTACGACCGGGTGCGCTGGCGTGAGGTCTCGACCCTGTCGGGTGGGGAGCAGAAGCGGTTGGCGTTGGAGGTGCTCTTCCGGGGCAATGACGAGGTGCTGCTGCTCGACGAACCCGACAACTACCTCGACGTGCCCGGCAAGCAGTGGCTCGAGGAACAACTGCGCCAGACCCAGAAGACGGTGCTGCTGGTCAGCCACGACCGCGAACTGCTCGCCAACGCGTCCACCAAGGTGGCCGCCCTCGAACTCGGGGCCGCCGGCAACACCGTCTGGGTGCACGGGAAGTCGTTCGCCAGCTTCCACGAGGCCAGGGCGGAACGGTTCGCCCGGCTCGAGGAACTACGTCGGCGATGGGACGAGGAGCACGCCAAGCTCAGGCAACTCGTGCTCACCATGAAGATTCGCGCCGCCAGCAATGACGCCAACGCCTCCCGCTACGCCGCTGCCCTGACCCGACTCGCGAAGTTCGAGCAGGCGGGGCCACCCACCGCGGTGCCGATCAAGCAGAACGTCACCATGCGGTTGGGTGGTGGCCGCACCGCCAAGCGGGCCGTCGTGTGCGAGAACCTCGAACTGACCGGTCTGATGAAGCCGTTCTCGACCGAGATCTGGTACGGCGACCGGGTCGGGGTGCTCGGTTCCAACGGCTCGGGCAAGTCACACTTCCTGCGACTGCTCGCCCGCGGAGGGTCGCTGCCGGACTCGTCCAACACCGCCGTCGACCACGAACGGATCACCCCGGTGGCCCACACCGGCGTGGCCAGGCTGGGGCAACGGGTTCGTCCGGGATGGTTCGCCCAGACCAACCAGAAGCCGGAACTGGTTGGACGCACCCTGCTCGAGATCCTGCACCGCGGGGACGACCACCGGGGCGGCCTGCCACGGGAGGAGGCCGCCAGGAAGCTCGACCGCTATGAGCTCGCGATGGCCGCCGAGCAGCCCTATGAGACCTTGTCGGGTGGGCAACAGGCGCGTCTGCAGATCCTGCTGCTCGAATTGGGTGGGGCAACCATGTTGCTGCTCGACGAACCGACCGACAACCTCGACATCGAGTCGGCGGAGGCGCTGGAGCACGGGTTGTCGTCCTTCGAGGGAACCGTGCTGGCGGTCACCCACGACCGGTGGTTCGCCCGCGGGTTCGACCGCTTCCTGGTCTTCGGCAGCGACGGACGGGTGCTCGAGTCCGAGACCCCGGTCTGGGACGAGAAGAGAGTCGTGCGGGCGCGCTGAGCGTTGTGGGGGTGGCGCCGAGGCCGGCGCTGATACCCGCCGACCACGGGCGCAGACGACCGTAGTCTGGGGGAGTCCGGCCGGTTCCTGTCGGCCCGCCCTTCCCTCACCCGCTCGGAGCACCCATGAGCCCCGCCCACATTCGTCGCGACGTCATCACGGTCTTCGCCGTGTTCGCCCTCAACGGTGCCCTGATCGGCAGTTGGACCAGCCGGATCCCGGCCGTCAAGCAGCACCTCGCCGTCGATCTGGGCACCCTCGGGCTGGTCTTCCTGTGCCTGGGCCTCGGCTCGTTGGTCTCGATGCCGCTCACGGGGTTCGTGCTGAAGGTGCTGAGCCCCAAGCAGATGTCGGTGATCTGCGTGCTGGGTGCGTCCAGCATCTTCGCCACCCTCTCCCAGGTCACCCAGGTGTGGGCGTTCGCGGGACTCTATGCACTCGCCGGTTTCTTCTTCGGTGCGTGGGACGTCACCGTCAACGTGCAGGGGGCAGCCGTGGAGGCGGCCTCGGGCCGGACGATCATGCCTGCCCTGCACGGCATGTGGGGTGGTGGCATGTTGCTCGGCGCCGCCACCGGCACCCTGGTCACACGGTTGGGGGTGGGGCTGGGCCCGCACATCCTTGTCGCGATGCCGGTGGTCGCCGTGCTCACCCTTGTCGCCGTGTCGACCTGGACGGACTATCGGGCGCACACGGCCGCGTCCCATGCCGACAGCCCGCAGAGTTCGGCCCGCGGGATCCTGGTGCCGGTGCTGCTGATCGGGGTGATGATGCTCTGCTCCACCATCGGTGAGGGGTCGGCCGCCGACTGGATCGCTCTGCAACTGATCGAGGACAAGGGCTCGACCGCCTCGATCGGGGCGAGTGCTTACACCGTGTACGCCCTGTTCCTGACCGTGTCGAGGCTGAGCGGCTCGCTGCTGATCGCCAGGTTCGGACGGGTCAACGCCATCCGGCTGTCGGGCCTCTGCACGGCGCTCGGGGTGGTGCTGGTGATCGTCGCCCCGCACATCTCGGTCAGCTTCCTCGGGGCTGCCCTGTGGGGTGCAGGGCTGGCCGTCGTCTTCCCGGCCGGCATCTCCGCCGCCAGCGAGGTCGGCGGACGACACTCCGACCACGCCATCGCGATCGCCTCGACGCTGGCCTACGGAGGATTCCTGATCGGGCCCGCGCTGCTGGGACTGATCGCGCACCACTCCAGCCTCAGCACGGCCTTCGCGGTTCCCGCCACCCTGGGTCTTGGCTTCGCCGCCTTGGCCTTCGCGGCGCGCGAGCGGCGGGGCACCGTGGTCGCGGACCGGGTTCCGGCCGAGGGGGCCGTCGAGGGGGTGGCGACAGCGGAGTAGGGGCTTGGCCTCAGAAGTCGAAGTCGCCGAAGTCGATGTTCGACACGAAGTCCCCGACACCACTGGCGAAGTCACCCAGACCACCGGCCAGGTCACCGATGTCTGCGATCGAGCCCAGCGCGTCGAGTCCACCTCCGTCGAACAGGTCGGCGAAGCCACCGTCTCCCAGCATCGCCATGGTGCCGAACAGCAGGTTGTCGCCGCCCAGGAGGTCGAACCAGATGAGTCCCTCGAGGATGTCGTAGCCGTCACTGGCCAGCGCCGCCTCGCGGATCTCGCCGAACACCTTCGCCCAGTGCCCCGAGACCCCGAACACGATGGCGTAGGGCAGGTAGCGCCCGAAGATCCCTGCTGCCTCCTCGACCTTGAACTGGCTGGCCTCGGCGGTCTCGAGGTACTTCTTGAAACCGAGCGCCTGGATCTGCGCGGCCGTGCCCAGGGCAGTTCGGGGTACGCGCGGCCTGAGCCTCGACCGCAGCCACAGCGCCGATCCAATGATCAGGGCTCCGGAGACGAGGGTGACGATCGACACCTGGGTGAGCAGCATCAGTCCGACGAACCCGAACGCGACCACCAGTCCGAGCAGTCCCAGACAGCCCACCCCGGCCTGGGTCGGGGGCTTGGCGTACCAGCCGTTGGCGACCGTCTGGGCATACAGTGACTCACGCAGGGCCCGGATCGAGTCACCACGGGTTCGCACCCACTGGCTCATCAGGATCGAGTCGGGTTGCTCGTCCGCGTGCCCCACCAGGTGCTGCCCGAGCAGTTGGGTGCGATGCGCCACGCGAGCAGGCTGCCAGTCGCCCTGGAAGAGACTGGTCATCACGTCGTTCTCGAACGGCGACAGCGGGTCGGCGGGGCCAGGGGCGACCCGGCTGATGCGCCAGTCCCTGGCCTTCTTGGTGGGGTCGTCCACTCTGGTCTGGTCGGTGTCGACCGCCTCGATGTGAACGTGCCCGCGCACCGCCAGGTCGACGATGGTGGCCGACAGGTCACGCATCTCGGCCTTGCCGTCGACGATGGTGCCCACCAGTCCCGGACGTAGACCGCGTGGTGGCGAGAAGGCGACGGCCACCTCACCGGAGTACTCACGGGATCGTCCCTTCACCTTCTCGTCGGGCGCGGGCGTGCCCGGCAGTGGCACCATGCCCGGCACCAGGCCCGAGTAGATGCGGTCGCGGTAGAAGCGGTTGGCGATCGCGCCCACACCGAACAACACCGCCGAGACCAGCACGGAGATCACCAGGAAGCCGAGGTCGATGTTGTCCACGGGTCCATCTTCCCGGATGGGTCCAAGCGGGTCCAAGGAGTGACCGATCGACCGAACTGAACACTCGTTCATCCCGGGCGGCGGCACATGGAACACTGCTCGGATGAGCTCCATCCCTGCCCCCGAGGACCGTCGCGCCCGATGGGCCGTGTCGTTGGTGTTCTTCATCAACGGCGCGTCGATGTGCATGGTGCTGCCCCGTTACCCCGAGCTCGTCCGCAAGCTCGACCTGACCAACACCGCGTTCGGTCTCGCGATCGGTCTCGGGCCCATCGGCGGCCTGCTGGCCGGACTGGCGGCCGCCTCGTTGATGCGTCGGTTCGGGACGGCCCGGTTGTCGGTCGGGTTGCAGGTGCTCGCGAGCCTGTTCCACCTGACCATCTACGCCTCGCAGTCGTGGCTGTGGTTGATGGCCTCCTTGATGTTCGCGAGCGCGTGCGATGCCATCACCGACATCTCGATGAACGCCCACGGCATGCGGGTCGAGCGGCGCTACCGACGATCGATCATGAACAGCTACCACGGCTGGTGGTCGATGGGTGCCGTCGTGGGTGGACTCCTGGGAGCGCTCGGGGCGCAGGTGGGACTACCCCTGCTGTGGCAGGGCGGCATCGGGTTCCTGGTGTTCGCCTCGCTTGCCCTGCTCTCGTTCCGCCACCACCTGCCCGGGCACGACTCCTCGGAGCGGATGGTGTCCTCGCCCCACCCGGCCTCTGCGGGCGAGGTGCTGAGCGAGCGCAGTTCGCGGCTGCCCCGGGGCATGGCCAAGGCCATGGGTGTGGTGGTGGCCCTGGGCTTCGTCCTCGTGTTCACCGGTTCGATCGAGGACGCCGGCAACTCCTGGGGTGCCCTGTTCATGAACGCGACCTTCACCGTCACCCCCTTCGTGGCCGGACTCCCGTTCATCGCCATGCAGGGGGCGCAGATGGTCGGACGATTCCTGGGTGATCCGGTGGTCGACAGGTGGGGCGATCGCATGACGGCCCGGGTGGGATCACTGCTGGCGATCGTCGGGATGAGCCTGGCCCTGCTCGTTCCCCATCCCGTGACCGCGGTGATCGGGTTCGCGCTGGTGGGATGGGGTATCGCCACCCTGTTCCCGGCCGCCTTCCGCGCCGCGGACGAGCTGGAGGGCATCCCGCACGGACTCGGGGTCACCGTGGTCGGCTGGTTGGCCCGGCTCGGGTTCTTCCTCAGCCCCCCGCTGGTGGGATGGGTCTCCGACCAGCTGACGCTCGCCCGTGCCCTCTGGTTGGTGCCGCTCTACGCCATCGGGATCCTGGTGCTCTCGCGGGTGCTGGACACCCGCAAGGAGCGGCACCTGAACGTGGACTCCGATCCCTTCCATCCGGTGGCCGCATCCTGATCGGGTGGGCTCGTTGCCCCCTCTCGTCCGGTCCTGGTTCGCCCCTGGTCGGTCCTGTTTGTCCTCGTCCGCGCACTTGCCCTCGTCCCGTGTTGGGACCAGCCGCCCACTTGCCCCTGTTCGGTGCTGGTTGCCCTCGTTGGGCGCACTTGCCCCCGTCCAGGGACAGGGCAGGTGGACCGGACGAGGGCAACTGGTGCGTGAGGAGGGCAGGTGGGCCGGACGAGGGCAGATCGTGCGGGGGGAGGGCAGGTGGGCCGGACGAGGGCAACTGGTGCGGGGGGAGGGCAACTGGTGCGGGAGGAGGACCGGTGCCCCCTCGACGGAACCCGGGAACTCGTCCCCAGGCGTCGCCCCACCGCCCCCCGACGGCCCGATTGCTGATCTGGCGACGAGTTTGCGGGAATGTTGGCCCATGACCCGCGACCCCCGAGCGTCCGACCCCCGCTTGGCCGACCCCCTGGTGGCGGCCAGGCATGCCCTCGGTGGCGTGCTCTCGACGTGGCGCGACGGTGCCCTTGTCGCCATCCGCGTCACCGAGGTCGAGGCCTATCGGGGTGCCGATGACCCCGCCGCCCACACCTTCCGCGGACGCACCCCCCGCAACCAGACGATGTTCGGGCCGTCCGGTCACCTCTACGTCTACCGGCACATGGGGCTGCACCACTGCGTGAACCTGGTCTGCAGCGACGAAGGTCTGGGCCATGGCCTGCTGATCCGGGCCGGTGAGGTGATCGCCGGGCAGCAGGTGGCCCTGGCCCGACGCACCCGGACGGGGGTCTGCCACGCGCCCCGCGACCTCGCCCGGGGTCCAGCCAGACTCACCGTCGCCCTGGGCATTGTCCACGCCGACGACGCCGTTGCCTGGCGCCCCGGTCTCGCCGACGCCGACCACGAGTTCGGCTGGCAGTGGCCCCAGCCACCGCTCGACCCCGCCTGCATCCGCTCGGGACCGCGGATCGGGGTGCCCGCCGCGGGTGCCGACCCTGACCTGTTCGGCTGGAGGTTCTGGATCGCGGACGACCCGACGGTCTCGGGCAGTCCGGCCCTGAACCGCACCGGAAGGCGGCTCGACGAGGGCAATTCCCACCCCGAGCCATGGATGGGAACCGGCGCTGGGTAGCGTGACCCTGTCACCAACCAGTGGAGCTGAAACATGACCACACCGATCACCGACACGGGGGTCGAAGCCGGCGACACCGGCTTCGCACGAGTCTTCGAGACCCCCACCGAGCAGCAGTGGCAGGACGCCGTGCTCAAGGTGCTGAACAAGGGTCGCCCCGAGGGCAAGGAACTCGACTGGGAGGCAGGCCACAAGCGCCTCGTCAGCCACACCGTCGACGGTCTCGACATCGAGCCGCTGTTCACCCGATCGGACGACGACCCGCCCCTCGGTCACCCGGGAGCAGCCCCGTTCACCCGGGGCACGACGGTGCGCAGTGGCGACATGGACGCCTGGGACGTGCGTGCCCTGCACGAGGATCCCGACGTCGACACCACCCGCAAGGCGATCCTCGAGGACCTCGAACGTGGAGCCACGTCGCTGTGGCTGCGGGTCGACCCCGACGCCATCGCAGCCGGTGACCTGGAGACCGTGCTGGCCGACGTGCTGCTCGACCTCGCCAAGATCGACGTCTCGAGCCACACCGACCAGCGCGCCGCCGCCGACGCCCTGCTGGCCGTCTACGAGGGGACGCACCATGACCACTCCTCGCTGTCGTTGAACCTGGGCCTCGACCCGATCGGGCAGGCGGCGCTGACCGGTTCGTCGGCAGACCTCTCGTACCTGGGGGAGTACGTCACCCGCCTCGCCGGCTACACCAAGTCGCGGGCCATCGTGGTCGACGCCAACCAGTTCTCGAACTTCGGTGCGGGCGACGTGCACGAGGTGGCCTGGGCGATCGCCAGCGCGGTCGAGTACGTGCGTGCCCTGATCGACCAGGATCACACCGCCGACGAGGCCTTCGACGCCATCAACTTCCGCGTCACCGCCGGCACCGACCAGTTCGCCACCATCGCCCGGCTGCGGGCCCTGCGCACCGTCTGGAACCGGGTCGGAGAGGTCTTCGGCGTCTCCGAGGAGCATCGGGGGGCCAGGCAGCACGCGGTCTCGTCCGCCCGGCAGCTGACCCGCGACGACCCCTACGTCAACGTGCTGCGCGGCACCATCCAGTGCTTCGGCGCGGCCATCGGCGGTGCCGAGGCGATCACAGTGCTTCCCTTCGACACCGTGATCGGGCTGCCGACGCCGTTCTCGCGGCGGGTTGCCCGCAACACCCAGATCGTGCTCGCCGAGGAGTCCAACATCGGCCGCGTCAACGACCCAGCCGGCGGCTCCTGGTACGTGGAGAGCCTCACCGCCCAGTTGGGCGAGGCAGCCTGGGCGGCGTTCCAGCAGGTCGAGGTGGCCGGTGGGATGGTGGCAGCCCTCGACTCCGGGCTGGTCGCCGACACCCTCGCCGACCTGAACGCCAAGCGCGCCAAGCAGTTGGCGACCCGGGCCCAGCCGATCACCGGTGTCTCGATGTTCCCGCAGACCACCGAACCGGTCGTCGAACGGACCCCGCGGCCCCATGCCCCCGCACTGGCCGGGTTGGCGCTCGTGCGCGACTCACAGGTCTTCGAGGCATTGCGCGACCGGGCCTCCGCGGCCAAGCCGTCGGTCTTCCTGGCCTGTCTGGGCAGTCGCCGGGACTTCGGCGCACGCGAGGGGTTCACCACCCCGCTGTTCAACATCGCAGGCATCTCCACCCCCACCGGGGACGGCGGCGTCGACGAGGTGGTGGCGGCGTTCCGGGCGTCCGGAAGTTCGGTGGCGGTGCTGTGCTCCTCGGCCAAGGTGTATGCCGAACACGGGCTCGAGGCAGCGCAGGCATTGAAGCAGGCAGGAGCCGGGAAGGTCTTCCTGGCCGGCAACCTGAAGGAACTCGGCGCCGACGACACCTCGGTGATCGACGGAACCGTCGCCATGGGAATGGATGTCGTCGCCTTCCTGACATCGGTCCTCGACCAACTGGGCGTGCAGGCAGAGGGAGTGGAGCAGTGAGCATCCGATTCGACCAGGTGCCCTTCGAGGGAGGCGGTCAGCCGAGCGCCGACGCCGCCGCGCGTTTCGAGCAGTTGCTCGCCGCGACCGGCAGCCGTGAGGGGTGGGTGACCCCCGAGCAGATCGAGGTGTCGACCCTCTACGGCAGCGACGCGTACGCCGCCATGGACCACCTCGACACCTACCCGGGACTGCCGCCCTTCCTGCGGGGCCCCTACGCCACCATGTACACCTCCCAGCCGTGGACGATCCGCCAGTACGCCGGGTTCTCCACCGCCGAGGAGTCGAACGCCTTCTACCGACGCAACCTCGCCGCCGGCCAGAAGGGCCTGTCGGTCGCGTTCGACCTGGCCACCCACCGCGGCTACGACTCCGACCACCCACGCGTGGCCGGTGACGTCGGCATGGCGGGTGTGGCGATCGACTCGATCCTCGACATGCGCCAGCTGTTCGACGGGATCCCGCTCGACCGCATGTCGGTGTCGATGACGATGAACGGTGCCGTGCTGCCGATCCTGGCGCTCTACGTCGTCGCTGCCGAGGAACAGGGGGTGAAGCCGGAGCAGTTGGCGGGGACCATCCAGAACGACATCCTCAAGGAGTTCATGGTCCGCAACACCTACATCTACCCGCCGACCCCGTCGATGCGGATCATCAGCGAGATCTTCGCCTACACCAGCCACAACATGCCCAAGTGGAACTCGATCTCGATCTCGGGCTACCACATGCAGGAGGCCGGGGCGACGGCCGACATCGAGATGGCCTACACGCTGGCCGACGGTGTCGACTACATCCGCGCCGGGGAGTCCGTGGGACTCAACGTCGACGCGTTCGCCCCGCGGTTGAGCTTCTTCTGGGCCATCGGGATGAACTTCTTCATGGAGGTCGCCAAGATGCGTGCCGCGCGCATGCTCTGGGCCCGCCTGGTGAAGCAGTTCGACCCCAAGAACCCCAAGTCGATGAGCCTGCGCACCCACTCGCAGACCTCCGGCTGGTCGCTGACCGCCCAGGACGTCTACAACAACGTGGTCCGCACCTGTGTCGAGGCCATGGCCGCCACCCAAGGGCACACCCAGTCGCTGCACACCAACGCCCTGGACGAGGCCATCGCCCTGCCCACCGACTTCTCGGCCCGCATCGCCCGCAACACCCAGCTGTTCCTGCAGCAGGAGTCGAACACGACCAAGGTGATCGACCCGTGGGCGGGTTCGGCCTACGTCGAGAAGTTGACCCTCGACCTGGCCCGCAAGGCGTGGGCCCACATCGAGGAGGTCGAGGCGGCCGGAGGCATGGCCAAGGCCATCGAGGCGGGCATCCCCAAGATGCGCATCGAGGAGGCGGCGGCTCGCACCCAGGCCCGCATCGACTCGGGCCGTCAGCCCGTGATCGGCGTCAACAAGTACCGGCTCGACTCCGAGGACCCACTCGAGGTGCTCAAGGTCGACAACGCCACGGTTCGCGCCTCGCAGATCGCCAAGCTGCAGAAGCTGCGTGCCGAGCGGGACGAGGCTGCCACCCAGGCGGCGTTGGAGAAGATCACCTGGGCAGCGGCCAACCCCGACTCGACCGATCCCGAGCGCAACCTGTTGAAGCTGGCCATCGACGCCGCCCGCGCCCAGGCCTCGGTCGGTGAGATCTCGTCGGCCATGGAGAAGGTGTTCGACCGCTACACGGCGCAGATCCGTACCATCAGCGGTGTGTACTCCAAGGAAGCCGCCGACACCCCCGCCGTGACCCGCACCCGCGCCGCCGTCGAGGAGTTCGAGGCCGAGGAGGGACGTCGTCCGCGCATCCTGGTCGCCAAGATGGGCCAGGACGGGCATGACCGCGGTCAGAAGGTGATCGCCACCGCCTTCGCCGATCTCGGCTTCGACGTCGACGTCGGCCCCCTGTTCCAGACCCCCGAGGAGGTCGCCCGCCAGGCCGTCGAGTCCGACGTGCACGTCGTGGGTGTCTCCTCGCTCGCGGCCGGTCACCTCACCCTGGTGCCGGCTCTCCGTGAGGAGCTGGACAAGCTCGGCCGTGACGACATGATGATCGTCGTGGGCGGCGTCATCCCCGAGCAGGACTTCGCCGAACTGCGCGCCAAGGGTGCCGACGACATCTTCCCGCCCGGCACGGTGATCCCCGAGTCGGCCGAGCGTCTGTTGACCGAGTTGCGGGAGCGGCTCGACAGCCAGGCGTGAGGGTGAGCTGACTTGGCTCGCCGAATCGATCTGGACGGCCTGGTGGCCGGGGTGCGCGCGGGTTCCCGCGCGCACCTGGCCCGGGCCATCACCCTGGTGGAGTCGAAACTCCCCGCCCACCGTGAGTTCGCCCGCGAGTTGCTGCTGCGGGTGACCGAGACAGGTCAACCCACATCCGATCACCCCGCACGCGAGAACGGTGATCATGCAGGGGCGAGGGACGAGCCCCGTGTCCTGATCCCCTCGAGCATCCGCGTCGGCATCTCCGGCGTGCCCGGGGCAGGCAAGTCCACGTTCATCAACGCGATGGGGCTGCGGCTGATCGAGCAGGGCCACCGCGTCGCGGTGCTGGCCGTCGACCCCTCGTCCCCCGCCACGGGTGGTTCGGTGCTCGGTGACCGCACCCGGATGGGCGAGCTCACGATGCACGAGGCGGCCTTCGTCCGCCCCTCACCGACGGCCAATCACCTGGGTGGTGTCGCCAGGGCGACCCGTGAGGCGATGTTGCTGGTCGAGGCGGCCGGGTACGACGTGGTGATCGTGGAGACCGTCGGTGTCGGACAGTCCGAGGTGGCCGTCGCAGACATGGTCGACACCTTTTTGATGCTTGCCCTGGCGCGGTCAGGCGACCAGTTGCAGGGCATCAAACGCGGCATCCTCGAGTTGGCCGACGTCATCGCCGTCAACAAGGCCGACGGTGAGAACGCCGGTGAGGCCCGGGTGACGGCCCGCGAACTGTCGATCGCCATGAAGCTGATCTCGGGTGACGCGAACAAGCGCCGGGTGCCGGTGCTGACCTGTTCGGCAGCTGAACGCATCGGTCTCGACGAGGTGTGGGCCGCCGTGATGGATCACCGTGCGTACCGTGAGGCGCAACCCGGCGGTCTGGCGGGGTTCCGGTCGGGGCAGCAGAAGCGCTGGATGTGGTCGATGGTCGAGGCCACCCTGCTCGACTCCCTCAAGGCCGATCCGGAGGTCCGCCGGCTCGCGTCCTCACTGGAGGAAGGTCTGAGCACCCACCGGGTGTCGGCCCTCGACGGAGCCGCGCAGGTGCTGGAGACCTTCGCGAGGTCGGTCCCCGATCAACCGTGGGCCGCCCGCGACTGATCCGGGTCGCAGCCAGAACGGCACGTTCAGGTCTCGTCCTGGACGATGAGCGACTGCTCGTGCTGCCGGGTACGGTAGGCGCTTCGTCCCATCACCTGGGTCGCGACCGGTGCGGTGACCAACTGCAACATGCCCGCCAGGGTGAGCATCAGCGAGGCCTGGGTCGTGCGCAGGATCAGGGCCAGGCCGATGCAGAGCAGCACGAGGCCAAGGGTCTGCGGTTTCGACGCGGCGTGCATGCGATTGAGCACGTCGGGCAGCCGGACGAGGCCGATGGCTGCGACCAGGCACAGCAGCGCACCGAGCAGGATCAGCACCGCGCCGGTGACGTCGAGCACCCCAGGCCACCCCACCAGAATGGTCATCGGATGCCTCGTTCCCTGCTGATCTCGGCGTCGGGGGAGGCGTCGAAGACCTCCTGGCGGCCGGCGACGAAGCGGGCCATCGAGACCGTGCCCGAGAAGGCCACCAGGGCGAGCACCAGCACGATCGGGATGGTGTACGCGTGACGGTTGGCGGCGGCCTCGATCACCAATCCGCCCACCACGGTTGCGATCAGCACGTCAGTGGCGACGACCCGATTGGCGGCCCCGGGGCCGCGGACGATCCTCACCACCGTCAGCACCGCCGCCAGGGTGAACATCACCCCCGAGATCCACAACAGCACGACCATCAGGCTCCTCCCTCCTCGCGCAGTTCGGCGCGTTCCTGGTTCGACCCGAACGCACGGATCACCCTCGCCTCGGTACGCCGCACCGAGAGACGGGCCCGGTCGATCGCCTCCGGTGTGGAGGCGTCGAAGACATGCACCACCAGGTCACCGTCGTCGACGTCGATCACGATCGACCCGGGAACCAGCGTCGTGAGCTCCGCCGTGATCGAGCTCACGAACTGGCTGGTGGTGCGCAGCGGCACCCGGATCATGGCGTTGCGGGTGGGCGTCCGGAAGGCCAACACCTTCGCTGCCACCGAGATGGACGAGGTGACCAGGCCGCTGGCCGTGTGCGCGGCCAGTGCCAGGAAGGCGAGCGGGCGGAAGTGCTCGAGTTCGTCCACGTCGGGCAGGGGGAAGGTCACCTGGATGACGACCGCGGTGAGGAGCCCGAACACAACGGTGCCGAGGCTGAGGCTACCCCACAGCATCACCCAGATGACCGTCAGGCCCACGGTGGTCGACAGGTTCACCCGATGCCTGAGCGGGGGCCGCTCCCTCATCGCCCCTTTCTCTGTCATCGCCCCCTTCTCCGTCATCTCAGGGACTCCTTGACCGCGGCGACGTAGCTGCCACCGTGCATGTCGGCGGCGGCTCGTTGGGCGTAGGCCGTCAGTGGTCCGGCGAGCACGGTGAGCGACATGGTGATCAGCACCAGCACCGAGGTCGCGGCGATCCAGATGCGTGGGACGGTGCGAAGGCTGGGGGTTCGTCCGGTGTCGGCGCCCTCGGGCAATGGACGCCAGAACACCCGGTTCCAGACACGCATCACGGCGATCAGGGTCAACAGGCTGGTCACGACCGACGCGACCACCGCCACGATGGCCAGGGGTGAGCCCTGGGCGAAGGCAGCCTGGATGAGGGACACCTTGCCGATGAAGCCCGAGAAGGGTGGCATGCCACCGAGGTTCAGCGCCGGCACCAGGTAGAGCACCGCCAGCACCGGTACGGCCGAGAGACCTCCCAATTTGCGCATCGAGGTCGACCCGCCGACGCGCTCGATCAGTCCGACGACGATGAACAGCGCTGTCTGGATGAGGATGTGGTGGGCCACGTAGAAGATGGCACCGGCCATGCCCGCCTCGGTACCGAGGGCGACACCGATCAGCATGTAGCCGATGTGACTGACCAGGGTGAACGAGAGCAACCGCTTGATCTCTCCCTGCGCGAGCGCTCCCAGGATGCCGACGAGCAGCGATCCGATGGCGGCCACCAGCAACAACGGGGTCAGGTGGCTGTCGGGGAACAGCAACGACTGCAGCCGGATGATCGCGTAAACGCCGACCTTGGTGAGCAGCCCGGCGAAGACGGCGGTGACGCTCGCGGGGGCGATCGGGTAAGAGTCCGGCAACCACGTCGACAGCGGGAAGATGGCCGCCTTGATGGCGAAGACCACGAGCAGCAGCAACTGGATCGTCAGTTGCAGGCTGGCCGGCAGGTCGGCCAGCCGCTGGGAGAGTTGGGCCAGGTTGACGGTGCCGGTGGCGCCGTAGACCACTGCGATCGCGATCAGGAACAGGGTGGACGAGAGCACGCCGATCACCATGTAGGTCGCCCCCGCCCTCACCCGCTCGCGGGTGGCCCCCAGCATCAGCAGCACGTAGGAGGCGAACAGCAGCATCTCGAACCCGACGAACAGGTTGAACAGGTCTCCGGCGAGGAAGGCGTTCGAGACGCCCGCCGTCAACACCAGGTAGGTGGGGTGGAAGATCGAGACCGGAACCCCGTCGGGGGAGTCGGTCACCTCCCGGCGTGACGGGAAGATCACCACCAGGGCAGTGACGATGCTCGAGACCAGCAACATCAGCGACGACAACCGGTCGGCCACCAGGGCGATACCCAGGAACGAGTCCCAGGAGCCCACCCACAACACGATCGGCCCGACCCGGTCGGCGGCGAAACACAGCGTGAGGGCGACCACCACGACCAGCCCCAGCACGACGCCCGAGACAACCCTCTGCACGCGTGGACGCCGGGCCGCGGCCAGGGTGATCCCCGCACCCACCAAGGGCAGGATCACCGGGATCGGGACGAGATTGGTCAGGTCCATCAGGGGGCCTCCCCGGGCTGGGTGGGGGTGGTCGGGCTGGTGGCGCCGGAGATTTTGCCGGAGTCGGGTTCGCTGGTGGGATCGGTGGTGGCGTGGGCCGGTTCGTCCTCGGCTGCCTCGAGTCCGCCGGTCTCGGTGTCGGTGGGAACCTCGTCGGCCTCGTGCTGGGTGTACGACTCGCTCGTCAGGTCGCGGTCGGCACGACGCCGCACGATCCTGTCCTCGACGTCATCGGCGACCTCGTCATGGCCCTCCAGTTGGAATGACCGGTACGACATCGCCAACAGGAAGGCGCTGGTGGCCAGGGTGATCACGATGGCGGTCAGCACCATCGCCTGCGGCAGGGGGTCGGAGATGCGGTACTTCGGCTCGCCGACGATGGGGGCCAGCCCGGCCGGGCCCGAGACCACCAGGAAGAGCATGCTGACGCCGTTGGAGGCCAGCATGATGCCAGCCAGGATCCTCATCAAGGAGCGCTCGGTCAGCAGGTAGACGCCCGCCGCGAGCAGGCCCCCACCGGCGATGGCGAGCATCAGACTGGGGGTCATCGCTCCACCTCCGGGGTCAGGCCGGGCACGCTGCGGTCGCTGGAGAACCGCGGCACCGGGGCCACGTTCTTCTCCGAGTGCAGGTCGATGCCGCTGCCCAACGAACGGACGAAGTCGAGCATCGCCCCGATCACGAGCATCCAGACGCCGATGTCGAAGACCAGGGTGGTGACGAGTTTGACCACGCCGATCGGGCCGAGGTCGATCTCGAACGCGTAGGACTGTCCGATCCGTCCGCCGATCAACACCGGCCAGACCACGCCCAGCACGGCCACCACCATGCCGCCGCCCAGCAGCTTGCCCGGGTCGAGCGGTACGGCCTCCTCGAGTTCAGCCCGTCCCCCGGCGAGGTAGCGGATCGCCAGCGCGATTCCCGCCACCAGGGCACCGGCGAAGCCACCACCGGGCAGGTTGTGCCCCACCATCAGCAGGTACACCGAGACCAGCATCATCACCGGGAACAGCAACCGGGTCATCATCTCGAGCAGGGGGCTGGCCCGGTGCTCGTCCAGCAGTTGCGCACCGCGCAGCCAGGTGCGGCGTCCGCTGGGTTCGGTGTCGGGTTGCAGCGTCTGCGACGAGGCCCGTCGGCGGACGAAGACCAGACTCGCCACTCCGGTGGCGGCCGCCAGCAGCACCGAGATCTCGCCCAAGGTGTCCCAGGCGCGGATGTCGACCAGGGTGACGTTGACGATGTTGTGGCCGTAGCCGAAGTCGTAGGCCTCCTCGTAGAAACTCTCCGACACCGGGGGAGCGGCACGCGCCTGCAGTGCCACCATCGCCAGCACGGCAGCCAAGGTGCCCACGGCGATGCTGACCAGGGCCCGCAGGTAGCGGCTCGCCTTCAGGGGCCGATCGGTGAAGTACTTCGGCAGTCGGCGCAGCACCAGGACCAGCAGCACCAGGAAGACTGTCTCAGTCAGCGACTGGGTGAGGGCGAGATCTGGCGCACCGTGCAGCAGGAAGAGGAGCGCCGTTCCATAGCCGGTGATGGCCAGCAGCATGAACGTCTTGAGCCGGCCGCGCGCCAGGGTCGCGTAGACGGCCGCGACCAGGATCAGCACCACGACGGCCGCCTGGGCGAGCGAGTCGGACCACCGCACGGGACCCAGACGGAGCCCGCCCACCAGCAGGGCCATGCCGGGCAGCGCGACGACCACCACCAGGATCGTGCCGATGTGCAGGGGCAGTGAACCGGTCTGCACGCGTCCGGTGACCTCGACCGCCAACCGGTCGAGCGCTCGCAGCGCCAAGGTGTAGCCCTGCTCGAAGGGGTCGTCGCCGACGGGTTCTGCCAGGCCGCGTCCGCGCGCCCGGTGCACGCCGACGCCGACGACGAGCACCAGTGTCGAGATCAGCAGCGGCACGGAGACCCCGTGCCAGAGGGCGAGGTGGGGAGCGTCGGCGCCGGGGGTCCGGGCCACGTGGGCGTGCAGCAGGCTCGACAGGCCCTCGCCGGTGAAGGCGAGGACGAGGGTGGCCACGGTCAGGGCCAGAGCGGGTGCCACGAGGGGCCCGTGGGTGTGGTCGATGGCGGTGCGCACCCGGCCGAAGAAGACCCCGACCACCAGCCGCAGCGAGTAGGCGAAGGTGAGCACTGCCCCGGCGGCGATCCCGACAAGGGCGACCCATCCGACACTCGTCAGACCTGGCTCCTGGGCCGCCTCCAGCGCCGCGGCCAGGGCGGACTCCTTGGCCACGAACCCGAAGGTCGGCGGGATGCCCGACATCGAGGCGGCCGCGATGATCGCTATCACGGCCGTGACGGGCAACGAGCGGACGAGTCCTCCCAGTCGTCGCAGGTCACGGGTGCCCGTGTGGCGATCGATGCTGCCCACCACCATGAACAGGGTCGCCTTGAAGACGGCGTGCGCGGCCAGCAGGGCCAGGCCTGCCTGCACCGCGGCAGGGGTTCCGACTCCGAGGGTGGTCAGCAACAGCCCCAACTGGCTGACGGTGCCGTGCGCCAACAGCACCTTGATGTCGACCTGGCGCAGGGCCCGCAGGGCACCCAGCAGCATCGTCACCACGCCGAGCCCCACCAGCACCGGACGCCACCACGGCAGGTCGACGAAGATCGGCGTCACCATGGCGACCAGGAAGATGCCTGCCTTGACCATGGCGGCGGCGTGCAGGAAGGCCGAGACGGGGGTCGGGGCCGCCATCGCTCCCGGCAACCAGAACTGGAACGGGACGATGGCCGACTTCGTGAGGGCCCCGACCAGCAGCAGCGCTGCGGCCCAACCCGCCGCCACGCCGGTGGGCGCGAGGTCGAGGGTCTGCGACAGCGAGGTGGTTCCGGTCACCGAGCGCAGCAGCAGGACGCCCGTCAACATCGACAGTCCACCCACGGTGGTGACCACGAGCGCGGTCATCGCGGCCCGGCGGGAGGTGGCGGAGTGGTGGTTGAGGCCCACCAGCAGGTAGGAGAAGACAGTGGTGAGTTCCCACCCGACGGTCAGCACGATCAGGTCGTCCGCCAGCACCAGCAGCAGCATGCTCGCGGCGAACCCGGTGAGCAGGCCCACCGTGCGTGAGGCGAGGGTCTCGGTGTCGAAGTACCAAGCGGAGTAGGCGAAGATCAGCCCTCCCACGCCGGTCACCACCATCGCCAGCAGCCAGCTCACCGAGTTCAGACGCAGGTCGATGGACACCCCCAGGGCCGGCATCCATTCGAGGTGCTCGGTGACCACTCGTCCGTGCGCCACCGTGGGCCCCTGCAGGGCGAACCAGACGGCCGAGGCGATGCTGACGAGCGCGGGGGCGAGGAAGACCAGTCGTCCGATGCGGCTGCTCGCCAAGGTCGCGACGACGGCCACGAGGGCGAAGATCGTCACGACGAGCAGCACGGGCGTTCCTCTCAAGGTCGGTGGCACCGGTTGTCCGGCCTGAGGAGGGGCCAGTCTATCCGGTCGAGGCTGGCGGACCCGCCGAATATCTCAGATGTGAGCTTTCAGCGAAGAGGCCGGGGGCTCACGCGGTGGTGGGACGGGCACGTGCTTCGCTTGCTGGAGGGCTGTGATCGACCAGCTGGGGCGGATGAGTCCCGCGATCGCGGATGCGCATGAGGCGGCCCGAGAACTGGTCGCGGCACAACGAGTTCGCCATGAGGTGCAGCGCAGATTGGACGCCACAGTGGTGGTGCTGCGCGGCGAGCTGGGCCTGTTGTCGGAGGACGATCTCCGGGCGCCCCGGCAGGTGCACGAGCAGGCGGCGTTCGCGCCGATCACTGCCCCGGCACCGATGCACCCGCCGACGGGTCAGCAGACCGCTGACCCGGACATCACCAGGAGGGATCACCATGATGAACGCTCACGAGGTGGCCCGAGCCGCTCACCCCCACAGGCAGCGCTGACAAGGAACGCTTGGGTCGGGACCAGGCGATGTGGGCCGGTCGGGCCGATGAGGCTCAGTTCAAGGAGTTGGTCCGTGGCCAGCGGGACGTCTACCGGCGGGTCGGGTGGGCTGACTGGGAAGACCAGGCCACCCCATCTGAGTGGGCCGACGTCTACGCCATCGCGCGGGGGATGCGGGACGTCGACCCGATGGCCGTGCACGCGGCGAACCGGATCGAGCAGCAATACCAGGAACGGTTCGGGGTGAACCTGCGTGAGGCCCACGATCTGTGGCAGGACCGCACCGCCACGGTCCACACCGAGAGTGTCGGTCGGGAGGCCGAGCAGTTGGATGTGGGGAAGGTCGTCGCCGAGCATCGCCCGCACTATCGGGTGGTCGCGGATGATGGGTGGCGGGAGGCTGCGTCGCAGGACGATTGGATCCAGGCCTACGGGCATGTGCGGGTGACGATCGGTTTGGATCCGATGGCAGCCCAGGTGGCGCAGCGGATCGAGGCGGAGACCCAACGCCGGTTTGGGCTGGACGTGAAGGCCGCGTTCGACGACGGGCTGGCCCGTCGCACCAGTGGTCTGGCCGATGAGGCCTTCGACCTCGCTGCGCAAAGCCAGGAGCATGAGGCGGGCGCGCGTGCTGACCGGGCGGAGGCCGACGGTTTGGATCCGGACGATCCCAAGGTGGTCATGTTGAGGGAGCAGGCGCGGCGGGAGCAGGGGATTGCTGCCAGTGACTTGGCTGGTTCTCAGGCTGCGGACGAGGAGCAGGTGGTGGTCGCCTCCGTGACCGCGGCCGAGGTGGAGGAAGCCGATCAGGTGGCCCGCAAGGCTGCGCCCGGGTTCACTCTCGTGGAGGAGGCTGCCGCAGAGAGTCACCGCGGCCGCCACGCCGGGAACCGTGCCTCGGCAAGGCCGGACCGTCGGCAGAAGCGGGGGAGGACCCGATGAGTTTCCTCGACGACGTCGACGACACCAGCGACGAGACAGTCACGCCCGAGCCGGAGAGCGCGGCGCCGGCCTTGGTCTACGGGTCGGCTGATGAGTGGTTGCGGGAGTGGATGCTTCCCAACTGGCGGCCGCCGTTGGGTGAGTTGAAGTACCGGTGGTGCTCGAGGTGGTGGCTCCATCCCGAGGCGGTGAACCGGATCGAGGCGCTGTGGCGGGCGTGGGAACACCTTCGCAACGACGGGCTCCTGGGACCGTCGGTGTGGTGGCGCGACCACTTCGGCCCCCATTGGGCGATCATCACCGGCACCGACGGCCCGTTAGCGGCCTGCAAGAACGGGGAGCACAAGCAGGCCGAGGCACTGTGGGCCGCCCCCTGCGTCGTCGACTTGGCTGACTATCTCTGAAGGAGCCTTTGGTGAATGCAGCCACCTGAGAGATGTGACTTCCCCCTTATGTCCCGCAGTCTCCTAACGGGGGTCAACAGTTGGCCACGCGCGTGGGATCTCTTGTCCGAGGCTCGGTAAGCTCGTCTCGGTGAGCCCGAATCATCTCGATCGTTTGGTGTACGTCGATGACTCTGGTCACCCGCAGTCGGGGCTGGTCGTGTACGGGTGGGTGGAGTTTCGACCAGACCGCTGGTCATCGGTGCTCCAAGCTTGGCTAGACACTCGGAAGCGGCTATGGCGGGAATTCGGAGTGCCCATCACCCAAGAGTTGCATGCGACCGACTACATCAACGGTCGCGGGCGAATCTCCGACAGGATCCCAGAGCGCCATGTACACGCTGGGATAGAGCATTGGAAGGACTTCGGGCGGGAGGTTGCTCTCGCGTGTTTGGAGACTCTCCGTTGCACGGAGAACTTGAGGGTTGGAGCTGTTTGGCGGCGGGGGGTCGGTGGCGTCGCCAATACCAGGCGCGATGCGTACTCGGCGTTGATCCAGCAGTTCGAAGGGGAGCTTGCCGAGACGGGATCCCTCGCCTTGGTGTTCATGGACGGGAACGGTAGCGATACCTCCTACCGGGCGACTCATCGAAACCTAAGGCTGGCCGATCGGCGAGTAGTTGAAGATGCCATCCACATGGACTCAAGGACGTCGCAGCTGGTGCAGATGGCTGATCTGGTGGCCTGGACTGCGAACGTGCACATCGACCGATACGAGGGCAACCAGTTCGCATGGGAGTGGTACTCAACGCACTTGGGAGAGCGCGACCCGCACCGCGGCCCACGAGAGATCTAGCTCACAAACAGCTAGACCCCCTGATCCGCGTGTCGCGGGGGGGTCTGCATGCAAGACACTACACCGCCGCGCCCCACAACGCTAGTCATGGTCTAAAGGAGCGAGGTGCGGCTGCGAGGAGGGTGGCTGCCGCGGAGTTTGTCAGTGCGGCGTGCTCACCTAGAGGCAGAGGATCTAGCTTGGAGGTGTCTGGTGGGAAGAACAAATCCCTACGGGGTCGGCGATTCTGGCCAGCAGGCATACGACCGAAAGATGGTCTGTCCTTGCTGTGGCCTGCCGTACATCGAGAGGGCTGGTCCCAAGACGCCGTTGATCGTCAAGCCTTGCGTGGATTGTCGTGGGCACGACGCGGAGGGCTCGCTCAAGCAGCGCCTTGAGGCGGCGGAGAGTCATGCCCGCAGATCTCTTGATCATGCGAGGAGGGCGCACGTAGCTCTTGCGGGCGGGATGAGAGAGCGCGACGCAGAGCGACGGGAGAGCGATCGGCTCAAGCGAGACCTTCACCGCGTGATCGGCGACCTGAACTACTACAGGGCCCAGGTGCGGGCGGCGTGGTTGCTGCATGGCGGTGATGCTGGGACGTGTGAGTGCGGCGAAAAGCCATGTCGCACGAGGGCCGAAGCTCATCGCATCGAGGAGGAGATGGGCGGCGGTCCTGCCGATCGACATGCCCCACGGATCCCCAGGCTCCTCTGACACCGAGGCGTAACCAGCGAATCGCCATAATCGAGCATCTGGGCCATACGCTCGGGGTTATCCGTGAAGCGGCGCGTGGCTCCATTGGGTTCGCATAGATCCAGCCCTACAGCGCTGGACCTCCGTCTGCGTGCGTCGTTATGAGGGGGCGCAGTGACATGATGGCGACATGCTGATCAATCCGCAGTACTTGAATAGTGAATCGCTTCTCCGGTACATGGCGAACCTGGAGGATGGCGTGCGCGAATCCGGAGAGGAGACTGTCACTGACGTTCGTGACGCCCGCGCGGGGGTCGACGTTAAGGTCGCGAGGGCAGAGGGAGGTCGTGGATCGCAGACGGCGAGGAGAATCAACACTACGGATCACGATTTGGCCCGACTCAAGCGCCTCATAGCAGCAGGGCATGAAAGGTCGGATGAACTCGATTGGATAGAGATTCAACAGCCAGCCATCGAGTTTCCAATGGCGTCTATCGGGTCCATGATCGAATGGGATTGTGAGATCTTCGTACCGGATGTCATTCGAGCAATGCTCAATAATGGCGGTTTCAGTGAGGCAGTGAGGGCATTACAGAGGCTGCGCCCCGCGGCGGATGTCTTAGGATTCGGGGACCTCGACGGCATAGATTTCGCGGAAATCGATGCGGCGGCGAGCTTCTTGGAGACCCTTGACGTGGTGCCGGTCGTGGTGGGTGAGAACGATGAGACTGAGTGGAAAGTGGTTGGCTCCCTAGAGCCAAGATGGATCTCGGGGAACCACGAGTTCGACGGCGCGGTGAAAATCATTGGCAAGATTCGAAAGATAGTGAAGGCGGATCGCTGGTATCCACTCATGTCGTTGCCAGGTCAAAACCTTGGTTCACGAGCAGATAGGCGCGAGCGAGAGCGGCGTGGCCCGGCATCGGAGGAGGCCCAGGAGCATTTCCTGAAGGGGCCGCTCATGGTGTTGGACTATTTGGTAATCCATACGTGAGCCAGGAGGCTCAGAAGAGCGGGGTCGGACGCTTATCCATTGGCTGCGTTGGCGCACCGGATCAGTTGCAGCAGCCATCTAGTGCCACGCATGCTTGGAGAGACCGGGTCGAGGGCAGCGAGAATGAACGCATCAGCCCGGCCCGCAAGACACTCCGCCTTGGTCGACCACGTACTTGTTGGGCACGAGGTAGGCAAGCGGGCCCTTGCCCTCGGCCAGCCAACTCCTGGCGATGATCAGGCCCAGCACAGTCTTGCCACCGCCGGTGTCGAGCTTGACGACGACGTCGCGCTGGCCCCGGTCCGCGGGCTGGCCAAGAAGGCCTCCGCTGCGGCCGACAAGGTCAAGCAACCCGCCTAGCGCAGACAGCATGCGAGCGGGGATCACAACCGAAGTGGTGATCTCGCTTGCGAGCATGCTGAGGCGGATATCGGGTGACTCCTGAATCCGGCCGATCCCGTGCTGGCTGCGGCTGGGCCTGGTCGCGTCACTCGTTCTGCTTCAGAGGAGAGTGGTCCCCGCTCGAGCGGGCGGACGGGCGCCGATGTGACATAATAGAGGTTATCGGACATACCCCCAGGGGTATGGAACTTCGCTGATGGCTGCCCTCACTGTTTGTGTGTGCGAGGGGGTCTTTGATCCTGCCGTCCCGGCCTATGAGTGAAGTTCATTCCGATAGCGGCCAGGCCTTCCATGTCGAAACCTGCTGTCCTACGGTCTTTTACTCAATCGCGATCCATGCCTCCCCTGTGGAACTCTATGGATCACGCTGTTACCACGAGCAGTACCACCAGTGCCCTCGGAGGTGAACTGGGTACCTACACGCGACGGTGCGCATGCCTCCCCCCAGTGGTGGTGACCCATCCCGCGAGTACCACACCCCTTGAGCATCTTCGTCGCGCCAGTCCGTCAGCGTCGGAAAGAAGTACCCCACCTTGTCCACGTCCAGCGTGCCGTCGCCGGATAGCCGGGACAACCCAGCGGGAATAGGCACGTGGGTATCTTCGGTCGCGCCGGACTCCTGGACGAGGGCGACTGCTCGCTGATACTCCGCGGTGTTCTGGAAGTACATCGCCCCCGGTGCCGGTTCCACGCGAACCATCGGCACAAACGCGAGCACCCACAACAGTAGGGCGGGCGCAAGCACCTTCCGATGCCAGCCAACCACGACCCAGAGCCAGACGCTCAACACGAGAGCCGCCACCCACAGCAGCCAAGTCGCTGGATGGAAGACACCACGCCATTGGGGCCACAGAAATGGATCTGCGTGGTAGAGAAGCGAATTACCGACTCCGATCAACGACAGGAGTACGTGCAACACGGTCGTCCCCCACAGGCATCCCAACAGGATTAGTAGGATACGCCGAAGAAGCGTTCCAATGAATCGCCTAGCCATGCACAGCCTCCGCGAGAAAGGGATTGCGTGCCACTTCGTTCAAGACAGCCTGCTGCAATTCCGAGCCGGTTATTCCAGCTCGGTACTTGTCTGCTTGGGTCGGGGCCGCGGGGAGCCAGCGTCGGCCAAGGCTCGCTGGGCCGATCCGGTCACGAGTGCGCGTGATAGGAACTCGGCACCTGCTTGTCCTGCCAGCTCCCTCATGGATGACGCGAGCGAGATCAGCGGGTCAAGCGCGGATGCAAGCTCGCTAGTGAGTTGCTTGGCACCATCCGCTTGGACTTCAAGCTTGTCAGCGTCCATCAGGTCACCTGCTCTACCCGCATCTGCGGCAATGCGCGATAGTCGCGACCGAATGTGGCAGTGCTGCTCTTGGGGCGCTTGCTCCGTGCCGAGGACGTTCAGCCACAGCCCGATGTTCAGGAAGTACTGGCGCCCGTAGTTCGACTTCTGAAGGTTGAGAACCAAGATGATGTCTTCACGCTTGAGATACCACGAGCCTGCTCGCTTCACGAAACCCCTGCTCTTCGCGTAGGCGTCGACGGTCGACTGGACGAGGGTTGGCATAGGTCATCTCCGCGGGTAGGTCTGAATGTCGCCTGTCCACGGCGTTCTGCCGGGATAGGCCTCGTTTAGTTCATCGAGGTAGCCTTGGAGTTGTCGCTGACCAAGGCGGATCGCACGAGGGTTGTCGGGCTTCAATTCGACGACCTGACGTGAGTCGAAGTTGATGCCGTCGACACGCTTGCCACTCGGCAATCTGAACTCGCGTTCGAAGCCAGGGCCGTAATCCCAAGTCTTATGCATCAGGCGGCCGTACGCAGTCGCTGCCGTCTCTCCATTCACGGCCGACGGACTGGACGACGTCGACCAAGGAGTTGCGGGGC
This sequence comes from Aestuariimicrobium sp. T2.26MG-19.2B, assembly GCF_950101875.1. Lineage (NCBI taxonomy): Bacteria > Bacillati > Actinomycetota > Actinomycetes > Propionibacteriales > Propionibacteriaceae > Aestuariimicrobium > Aestuariimicrobium sp. T2.26MG-19.2B. The sequence continues at coordinate 1,318,683 of NZ_CATNLW010000001.1, forward strand.
GACAGGAACAGCACCGCGTCCAGGGCGGGGACGTCCACGCCCTCGGAGAGGCAGCGGGCGTTGGTCAGGATGCGGCATTCCCCATCGGGGACGGGGGCCTTCAGCCAGGCCAGTTCCTCACCTCGCAGCAGGGCATTCATGGTGCCGTCGACGTGGTGGGCATCGACCAGCAGTTCGGGGGTGTCGGGGTCACCGTCGTCGCTGAGGGTGTCGGCGATCGCGGGGAAGGTCTGGGCGAACGCCTTCGAGGAGGCGATTGAGGAGGCGAAGGCGACCGCTCGCTTCATGGGGACGGGGTCGGGACCGAAGTCGAGTTCGGTGGTGCGCTTGGCCAATCCGTTCCAGCAGCCTGCGATCTTGGAGGCATCGTCGAGGTTGATCTCCCCATCCCCGTCGGCGAACACTCCTTGCAGGCTGTCACTTACGGCCTCGTTGGAGACGCACAGGATCATCACCTTGTAGTCGGTGAGGAGCTTGCGTTCCACCGCTTCGCCGAAGCCAAGACGGTGGAACTCGGGCCCGTACAGGGCCTCGTCGTCCATCGAGCACAGCTCGGCGGACACCTCGACGGCCTTCCTCTTCACCTCCTCGCCGTAGATGCGGGGGGTGGCGGTCATGTACAGCCGCTTCCCGGCCGGAAGGTATGTGTTGTCGTGGACCCTCACGAACGCCGAATCGTCGGTCACCCCAGGCAACTTCGCCCCGGTGGTGCGGTGGGCCTCATCGCACAAGATCAGATCGAACGCCTCCCCCGACTGCTGCTGGGCTCGGGCGACGACGTCGATGGACTGGTAGGTGGAGAACACCACCGTCATCCGTTTCCCCCGTCGTGCCCCGCCGGCCATCTGGGCGGCCAGCTTGTCGGCGTCGGTCGTGGGCAGGGGAATGTCGTGGATCGAGATGTCCTCGGCCTGGTGGGAGGCCTTCGTGTCCGAACACACCACGAACGGGCGGATGTCGGTCTGGCTCTGGGCCAGCCATTCGCGAAGCGTCTGCGACACCAGCGCGATGGACGGGGCCAGGAACAACACCTTCAGATGGCCACCGTTGTCGGCGCAGCGCTGCTCGGCCAACTTCAACGACGTGAACGTCTTTCCCGTCCCGCAGGCGGAGATCCACTTGCCGCGGTCAGTCGAGTCGAACCCGGCCTGGATCTTGGCGATGGCCTCTTTCTGGTGGGGTCGAAGGCGGTAGCGCGCGGCCCGGCGGGGTTCGAAGTCCAAGGCGGCGCGCGAGTGGAGCATCCAGTCGATCGGTGACTCACCGATCTCGGTCAACCCGATCCGCTGCACTGGCACCGTCTGCTTCTGCAGCGCTGACTCGGCGTGGTGAGACCACCGGTCAGTGGTGGAGATGATGATGCGGTTGTCGAACACGATGTTGTCCCACGACCGGCCCGAAGCGGTGAAGAACGAGTCGATGTCGGCCTTCTGCAGCGTGTGCTTCGGGTCATAGAACTTGCACTGGATCGCCGTCCACGCACCGGTGTCACGATTCCTGGCCACCAGATCGATCCCCGAATCATGGGAATGCTCGTTGTGGTCCCAGCGCGCCCATGACGTGACCTCGTCGTAAGTGCTGGCCAAGGTCGGATCGGTACGGAAGTAGCCCTCCATCAGCCGTTCGAACCGAGTTCCCCGCTCAGAGTTCGACCCCGCGGCTCGGAAGTCGTCGATCACGTTGTGGATCGTGGTCCTCGTTGCCATGGTTTCCTCTTGTTCGACCGAGCCTTCTTCCGGCCTACGGTAACGGCTTGCACGGCCATCTTTGCGGTCGACCCGGGCATGGGGATGGCCCCACACCCGGACGGGGGTGTGGGGCCATGTAACGACTTCGTCAGGGGAGATGCCGCTACTTCTTCTTGTCCCTCTCCACCACGGTCGTGTTGGGGTGGCGGCGTGCCGTTGAGAGCTTCACATATCGGCCGGTGATCGCGCTACGAGCGCGCCCCGAACCACTCCTCGCGGCCATCAGCGCTGCTCGTCGAGGTCTTCATCCAGTCGAACACGACAGTGGGCCCCGGCCCCACCCTCGTCCGATGGTCGCAGGGGGGCAACGGCGGTACCTGTGAACCGTTCGGGGAGCGTGGTGTGATGGGCCCATGGACACCAAGACCGAGGCGCGGGACTTCCTGATCTCGCGCCGCAACCGTCTGACCCCCCAGCAGGCGGGCCTGCCCGTGATCGGTGGCCACCGCCGGGTTCCCGGTCTGCGCCGCGAGGAGGTGGCCATGCTCGCCGGCGTCAGCCTCGAGTACTACGTCCGGCTCGAACGCGGCAATCTGGGTGGCGTCTCCGAGCAGGTGCTCGACTCGTTGTCGTCCGCACTGCAGTTGGACGAGGCCGAGCGCACCCACCTCTACGACCTGGCCCGCAACGCCACCCACCGTCGCACCACCCGCACGGCGCCGAAGCGGGTGGTGCGGCCGCAGGTGCAGTGGCTGCTCGACCAGATGGGCGGGTCGGCCGCGTACGTGCGCAACGCGCGGCTCGACATCCTCGCCACGAACGCGGTCGGACGCCTGCTCTACGCGCCTGTCTTCGAGCAGGCCGGGGGCAACACCAGCCGCTACATCTTCCTGTGTGAGGAGTCGGCCCGCGAGTTCTTCGTCGACTATGAGCTGATCGCCAACAACTCGGCCGCGGTGCTGCGGTCGATGGCGGGGGAGAACCCTCACGATCCCGCGCTCAGTCGACTGGTGGGCGAGCTCTCGACCCGCAGCGAGCGCTTCAGGCAGTTGTGGGCCAAGCATGAGGTGCGACTGCACCGGTCCGGCGTCAAGCGGTTCAACCACCCCCTGGTCGGTGAGCTCACGCTGAACTACGAGGCCATGGACCTGGCCGCCGATCCCGGCCTTCGTCTCAACACCTACGCCGCCGAGCCCGGCACCGAGTCGGCCGAGCGATTCGGCCTCCTGGTCAGCTGGGCGCTGTCAGGTCAGTCGGATCTGTCGCCGGCTGCGCCCACGGCCACGGATCAGCGCTTCGACAAGGCCTGACGCCAGCTCCCGACGTGTCGGGTGCAGTGCTCGGCGACTGCTCGCCAGTGGTCCCCGTGGCCGCTGGTGAACATCGACGACCACGGTTCGTCGCCGTCAGCGTGGGAGCGTTCGAGCAGGTCATGCATGGCCCACGCGCGCTGGCCGAGCAGCTCGGGCAGGCTGGCGGCGAGTTCCTCGGACGACCGGTAGCCGTCGACGAGGATGGCCCGCAGCCGGCTGGCTCCTTCGGCGGGTGACTGGTCGGGATGGAGACCCGCGAAGGCCTGTGCGGAGTAGGCAAGGTCCCAGGCGCCGGTACTGGGACCGGCTCCGTCCCAGTCGATGAAGACCCAGCGATCGGTGAGCGCCGGACCTGCCATCACCAGGTTCCACGGGGTGGCGTCGTTGTGGCAGATCAGCTCCGGCCGCGTGGGGCTCGGGATCAACATCGCCGGCCAGCGCTCGAAGTCGGGGTCGTCCGCGGTGGGGCTGGCGTCGTGGATGGCCCGCAGTAGTCGACCGACCCGCCGCAGCTGGTCGAGGTCGAGCGGGGGGAGGTCGAGGGCAAGAGTTCCCGGCACGAACTCGGTGACCGCTCGTCCGGCAGCGTCTCGTCCGTGGCTGGCGGGCAGATCGACACCAGCCCGGCGGAGGTGCTCGCAGTAGGCGGTCACGAGGTCGGACTGGGGCAGCCACGGCTTCCTCACGGTGGGCCCCAGACCGGCCAGTGGCCCGGTCAGCGGGTCCTCCACGCGCACGACCCCCGCGGTGGCGTTGCCGCCGGTCAGTGGTTGCTCGGCTGCTGGGCGGGGACCGTCACTCACCGTCGCCCCCGCGATGTCGACCCCGAGGCTCCACCAGGATCACCACGGTGGCTCGACCAACCCCCCGTTTTCGAGGGTTGGTCGAACCACGGTGGTGATCCTGGCGGGACCTCGCACCCAGACTGCAGTGGACGATCATGTGAGGGCGGCTCACAGGAACGACGGCAACCACTCGATGATCTCGATGATCACGATGATGCCGAACCAGACCACCAGTGCCGCGGTGAACATCCCCGCGTCCAGGGCCGCCCTGGCCTTCTGCTGCCAGCGTTCGGGAAGGTACAGGTTGCCCTCGTGCACGTTCCACTGGGTCATCGACCAGAAGACGAAGGTGGTCGAGATGGTCACCAGCAGGCACCAGGGGCACAGGGCGCCGATCACGAAGGTGGACTGGAAGAGCAGCCAGTAGGCAAAGATCACGCCGAGCAGGTAGACCGCGTTGGCGGTGAACATGAACCACTTGGGGAACCGCACCCCGGCCAGTGAGGCGACCGCGATCGTCATCACCACCGGTTCGGAGATCAGCCCGAGGAAGGCGTTGGGGAAGCCGAAGACATTGGCCTGCCAGGTGGAGCCGACCTTCACACAGTTGAGGATGGGGTTGATGTTGCAGCTCAACACCACATTGGGGTCACGGGCGATCAGGATGGCGTCGTAGCTCAGCACGAAGGCAGCGACCAGGCTCAGGATCGCGAAGACGAGCATCTCGCTGAACAGGACGTAGCGGGTCCGTGACCGGGGTGCGGATGCCTCGACCTGGGTCGGGTTCGCCTCGTCCACCGTCATCTGCACGCCTTTCGTCCTGGGCAACCCGCACGGGTTGCGGTGGCGAGCCTATGCCAGCGCCGAAGTTGCCCCCCAACCCGGGTGCCCCCGTCTACGCTCGAGCCCATGACCGAGATGCTGCAGGTTCCCGCATCAGGCGGCGGCACCCGCGAGGTGAAGTTGTCGAACCCCGACAAGGAGTTGTGGCCGGCTGACCAGATGCCCGACGGTCGCGCCGTCACCAAGGCCGAACTGGCCGAGTACCTGCTCGCGGTCGAACCGGGACTGTTGCAGGCGATCGGAGACCGTCCCGTCACCCTGCAGCGATTCCCCGACGGCATCACCGGGGAACCGTTCTACTCCAAGCGTCCGCCCCAGGGGCTGCCGTCGTGGATGCGCACCGTGATGTGCACGTACCCCAGCGGACGCAAGCATGAGCAGTTGGTGGTCGACGAGATCGCCGACGCCGTCTGGATGGCGCAGATGTCGACCATCACCATGCACCCCTGGCCGGTCCGCACCGCCAACCTCGACAATCCCGACGAACTCCGCATCGACCTCGACCCCCAGCCCGGACGCGGCTTCACCGACGCGGTGGAGGCCGCGTTCGCGCTCCGCGAGGTGATGGACGAGGTCGGTCTCACCGCCTGGGTGAAGACCTCCGGCAACCGCGGGGTGCACGTCTTCGCCCGGATCCGACCCGACCACGAGTTCCTCGACGTGCGCCACGGGGTGATCGGCATCGCCCGCGAGTTGGAGCGCCGGCTGCCCGACCTGGTCACCTCGTCCTGGTGGAAGGAGGAGCGCGGGGAGCGGGTCTTCGTCGACTTCAACCAGGCTTGCCGTGACCGGACGATCGCCGGCGCCTACTCGGCTCGTCCACTGCCGGGGGCCCCGGTCTCGTTCCCGGTGACCTGGGAGGAGCTCAAGGACTGTTCCCCCGCCGACTTCACGGTGCGGACCGTGCCCGCAATCGTGGCCGAGCGCGGCCACGCCTGGCTCCCGATGGACGAGGCCGTGGGTGAGCTGAGGGGAGCTCTCGGTCTGTGGGAGGAACAACTGGCCCGAGGCCTGGGCGAGCTCAACTTCCCACCCGACTACCCCAAGATGCCCGGCGAGCCGCCGCGGGTGCAGCCCTCGAAGCGACGCAAGGACCGCGACGACGAGGAGTACATGGCGCCCAAGGCCGAACGGGACGCCCATTGGGGCGTGCCGGTGGTGCCCCCGTTCGGGCCGATGCTGGCCAAGCCCGTCAAGGAGTTCCCGAAGTCCGACGTCATCTTCGAACCGAAGTGGGACGGGTTCCGCTCGCTCATCTGGAGGTCGGGTGATGAGGTCGAGATCGGCTCGCGCAACTCCAAACCCATGACCCGCTACTTCCCCGAACTGGTCGAGGCCATCAAGGCCAACTTCCCCGACCCCTGCGTCATCGACGGAGAGATCGTGATGGTCGACCCCGACCATGGCGACCGGCTCAACTTCGACGCCCTGCAGCAACGCATCCACCCGGCCGCCAGTCGGGTGAAGAAGTTGTCGCAGTCCTCGCCCGCCTCGTTCGTGGCCTTCGACCTGCTGGCCCTCGGCCCCACCAACTACACCGACCGACCCTTCGCTGAACGCCGGGCGGCGCTCGAGAAGGCACTCGCCAAGGCCAAGCCACCGATCCACCTCACCCCGGCAACCCGGGACAGGGAGGTCGCCCAACGCTGGTTCACGCAGTTCGAGGGAGCCGGGCTCGACGGGGTGATCGCCAAGCCTGTCGACGTGCTCTACCTCGAGGACAAGCGGGCGATGTACAAGATCAAGCACGAGCGCACCGCCGACTGCGTGGTCGCCGGGTACCGCACCCACGCCTCCGGCGACGACCGGATCGGGTCGCTGTTGCTGGGGCTCTACGCCGCCGACGGCACGCTCAACTCGGTGGGCGTGATCGGGGCCTTCCCGATGGAGCGGCGCAAGGAACTGTTCGAGGAACTGCAGCCCCTGGTCACCGGTTTCGCCGGCCACCCGTGGAACTGGGCTGGTGAGACCGACGACGCCGCCACCGGTGACCAACTGCCCGACAACCGTGACCAGTCGTTCCCGCGCACGCCCAGTTCGTCCGCCTACTCGCGGTGGAACGCCAACAAGGATCTCTCGTTCACGCCGTTGCGCCCCGAGCGGGTGGTCGAGGTGCGCTACGACCACATGGAGGGCAACCGCTTCCGCCACACCGCGCAGTTCGTCCGCTGGCGCGAGGACCGTGACCCGGCCTCGTGCACCTACGAGCAGCTGGAGGAACCGGTCAGCTACGACCTGGACGAGGTGCTGAACGCGCGCGGTTGAGCGGGCCCGGGGACGACGTGGGTCTCGGCCCTACCCTGCCCGACTGATACCGACGTCGTGGGCGTGGTGCTCGAGGTCGTGCAGGAAGTAGGCGGCGAAGGTCTCGACCGTGAAGGACGAGCCGTTGCTGCGCAGGCTCGGACGGTCCCACTGGTCGGGGGTGACCGCGTCGAACGCCGCCGCGGTGCGCTCGGCCTCGACCGCGTACTCCTCGGCGACGGTGGCCGGGTCCTCGTCCCAGTAGCGGCCCTCAACTGCAGCCTGGTCCTGGTCCCAGTTGGCGAAGGTCGGGTTGTCGCTGGTCACCATCAACGCCAGACGCTGGCGGAACAGGATGCAGACGTCACGCACGTGACAGCCGTACTCCAACGGAGACCACGTCGTCTCGGTCGGGCGCTGGCGCACGTCGTCGGCGGCGAGGCGGTGGCGCCAGGGATCGATGGTCGCGCGCACCCGTGCACCGACCTCGTCCACCCGGGTGGGCATGAATCCGCAGTCGGGGCAGCCCCGGGTGGTGACGAAGGTCCAGTCCTTGTCGTCGGGGGGAGGAGTGGCGGGCTGGCCGGTGGTACCGCTGGGCCGAGTCATGCTCGGCCGACGCTTCGACGGGCATCGGGGTCCTGCGGGTCCGACATCAGTTCGTCGACCGGCAGCACCACCTCCTCGGTCGTCTCGTCGATCGCCCCGGCGGGCATCTGACCGTCCGGGGTGTCGACGACGGGGGCCGTCCAGTGGGGGTCTCGTCCGATCAGCGCGATCAGCCTGTCCTGCATCGGGTGGGAGTCGTCGAGCACGACCGGATCGCCGTACTGGCCGCTGGCGCGCAGCATGTCGGCCGCACCGGTCATGGCCTCGACCAGGTTCTGGGTGGTGTCGGGGTCGAGGGTCGCGTCCTGACCGGTGGCGCGGGCGAGGTCCCAGGTGTGCATGAAGACGTCAGGCAGGTAGTACTTCGCGAGCAGGTCCTCGACCGTCGACTGGCCACCGGAGAAGTCCTGGACGAGTTGGCCGGCGCGCTCGGGATCGTCGAGCAGGGCCTGCACCTGGGCCGTGAGGTCGGCCCAGGCTCGCACCGGGTTGCGGTCGGTGACGTCGGCCAGTTCGACACCCAGCGATCGCATCATGCCCGGCAGCCAGCTCGTGAGGTGCTCGACGACGTCGCGGGCACGCCAGTCGGCCACGGGCGACTGCAGGTTCCAGTCGGGGGTGTTCTCGACGAGATGGGTGAAGTGTGCGGCGTACTGCCGGTGCGTGTCCGCGATGCTCATGGACGACACCGTAGTTCACGGGCCACCCGCGGCATGGGTCGAACGGTGGACGGAACTCGCAGCCCTCCACCACGGGCTGGGAACACGATCGCCGCGAGCGGTGTTGCCCCCCACGTGAGCTCACTCTTCGCGTCGATCACGCTGCGCAACACCACCATCCGCAACCGCATCTGGCTGGCCCCGATGTGCCAGTACTCCGTCGAGGCACGCGACGGCATCCCGACCGACTGGCACCTCGTCCACCTGGGGGCGAGGGCACAGGGCGGGTTCGGTCTGGTCATGACCGAGGCCACGGCGGTCGTTCCCGAGGGACGCATCAGCCCCCAGGACACCGGCATCTGGAACGACGAGCAGGTGGCCGCCTGGGCTCGGATCACCGCATTCATCCGCTCCCAGGGAGCCACGCCCGCGATCCAGTTGGCGCACGCGGGACGGAAGGCCTCGACCCGCCGCGGATTCCCGGGCGAGGCCAACGGCGTCGCACCCACCGAGGAGGGTGGCTGGACCCCCGTCGGGCCCAGTGACACTGCCTTTCCCGGGCTGCTGCAGCCCGAGGAGCTGAGCACGGACGAGATCCGGGCCCTCGTCGAGGCCTTCGCCACTGCGGCCGCACGCTCGGTGGAGGCCGGCTTCGAGGTGCTCGAGATCCACGCCGCCCACGGCTACCTGCTGCACGAGTTCCTGTCTCCGCTCTCGAACCACCGCACCGACGACCACGGCGGCTCGTTCCAGAACCGGAGCCGTCTGCTGGTCGAGGTGGTCGACGCGGTCAGGGCCAGGGTCGTTGACCAGGTGCCGGTGATCGTCCGCATCTCGGCGACCGACTGGGTCGACGACCGCCCGGCCTGGACGGTCGACCAGTCCGTGGAACTGGCCCACGTGTTGCGCGAGCACGGTGTCGACCTGGTCGACGTCTCGTCGGGCGGCAACGTGACCGTGCCGATCCCGGTGGGGCCCGGCTACCAGGTGCCCTTCGCGGCCCGGATCCGGGCCGAGGCGGGAGTGGTCACCGGTTCGGTGGGCATGATCACCGAGCCCGAGCAGGCACAAGAAGTGATCGACGGCGGCCAGGCCGACGTCGTGCTGCTGGGACGAGCCGCCCTGCGTGACCCGTCGTGGCCCCAGCGCGCGGCCCACGAGCTGGGTGTGGCCGACGAGGTCTCCGGCCGGCTCTACCCGCCGCAGTACGTGCGGGCTGCCTGGCACTGAACCTCACCTCCGTCCGAGACGCGGCGCGACCCACCCTCAAGGGTGGGTTGACGCCGCGTCGCGCGGCTCCTGCGCGTGGCGGGGGCACCTGTGTGTAGTTTTTCACTCAGAGCGCGTGCTCCGGGATCCCCCACCCGTGGGTGGGTCGGCGGTGCCGCCAGACTTGAGGAGAAACAACATGTGGATCGGACTCGGAATCTTCCTGGTCGTCGTCGGGGCCATCCTGACCTTCGCCGTCCAGGTCAACATCCCCGGCGTGAGCGACAACACCCTCGGCTGGATCCTGATGATCGCGGGGGTCGCGGCCATCATCCTGTCCTTCATCCTGCAGGCCCAGCGTCAGCGGACCCGCCACGAGGTCGTCCGCGACGAGCGCATCGACCACGACCTGCACTGACCCACACCGTCCGCGTCTGACCCCACCGGGGTGGTCCGCTCCGGCGGATCCGCGGTGATCACGCCTGATCGAAGGGCGAGGCCTGCTCCCAGGCCTCGCCCTTCACCACGAGCGGGCACCCCGCGACCACCAGCACCACGCGGTCGCAGCTCGCGGCCACGGCCTGGTTCAGCCAGCCCAGCCAGTCGGTGAACAACCGTCCCGAGCGTTCCATCGAGATCAGGGACTGGCCGACCTCGTTGGTGACCACCACGAGCGGATGCGGACACCGCGCCACGGCCTGGGCCACGGCGTCGACGCGGGAGCGCAGTTCGGCAGTGATCTCATCGGCCGGTCTCGACCAGGCGTCCAGGTCGTCCAACTGCGCGGTCAGCCAGGTGCCGAGGCAGTCCACGATGCAGGGCCCGGCAAGGCGGTCGATCGCCTCCGCGAGGTCGACGGTCTCCCAGGTCTGCCAGTGGGCGGGTCGTCGCCGGCGGTGCAGGGCGACCCTGTGGTTCCAGTCCTCGTCGTCGGACGAGGGACCGCACGCCACGTAGACGACGGTCTGGTCGGGCCGCAGGGTGGAACGGTCGGGCACCAGGCCCTCGGCGATCGCCGACTTGCCCGACCGGGTGCCGCCGGTGACGAGGGTTCGCACCGGTCAGCGCCCCAGTGGGACGAGCACCGCGACGCTGGCGGCGGTCAGGGCGAGTTCGATGCAGGCACCCATCACGTCGCCGGTGACCCCGCCGAAGACACGGACCGATCGCCACAGCAGCCACCCGACCACGGTGGCCGCGGCCACGATGGCCGCAGGTCCGGTCCACCAGGCCAGACCCGCCCACGTGGCAGCGGCTGTCATCGCCACGGCGGCCAGCAGCAGCCAGGTCACCACCAACGACAGGGGGACGACGGAGGACACCTCGCGGGCGAGCCCCGACTGCGGGGCCGCGGGAACCCCTCGCGCGGCGGCAAGGGTTGCGGCCACGCCCGAGCACGTGACCAGGGTGGCCACCAGCAGGGCCGACCTGGCGGCCGCCCCCGGTGAGGCCCAGTCGAGCGCCGACCAGGCTGCCGCTTGCACCCCGACGGTCACGACGATGGCCGCCACCCCCATGGGTCCTGCATTGCCCAGGTGCATCACCTCGAGGGCCCGCTCGCGGTTCCAGCCGGCACCCAGCCCGTCGACGGTGTCGCTGAGGCCGTCGACGTGCATGCCGCGGTTGCCGAGCATGAGCGCAGCCACGGCCAGCAACGCCGCCACCAGCGGCGGCAGACCCACCAGGGACGCACCCAGCAGTACGGCCCCCGCGAGTGCTCCCATCACGGCGCGGGCGAGCGGAGCGCCCAGCATGGCGACGCGCGCCGAGCCGGCTGTGATCTGTGACAGGCGTCCGACGGGAACCACGGTCAGCAGGGCGAGGATGAGTCTCAGCCCCTCGACCAGGTCGCCCCGTCCGACCCGGGGGAATTCCGTCGCGCCTGCACCACCCGAGCTCACGGACTCAGCCGAGCTCACGTACTCAGCCGAGGGCACGGACGACCTCGCCGATCACGCAGACCGCCGGCGGGGCCACTCGCTCCTCCGCGGCGCGTGCGGCGATGGTGGCCAGGGTGCCGTCGATCCGCCGCTGGCTGGGCAGGCCACCGTTGGCGACCACGGATGCGGGGGTGTCGGCGGGTCGTCCGTGGGCGATCAGGGTCTCGGCGATCGACGGGAGGGACTTCACGCCCATCAGCACCACCAGGGTCATACCGGTGGCGGCGAGGGCGCCCCAGTCGGCCTGGTTGCGGGGATCGTCGGGTGCGACGTGCCCCGAGACGACCACGAATCCCTGCGTCACCCCGCGATGGGTGACTGGGATACCAGCCAACTCGGGCACGGCAACGGCCGAGGTCACCCCGGGGATGACGCGCACCTCGACGCCGGCCTCGGTGCACGCCAGCCATTCCTCGCCGCCTCGTCCGAAGACGAAGGAGTCGCCGCCCTTGAGGCGCACCACGTCCTTGCCCTGGCGGGCCAGGTCGACCAGTTGCTGGTTGATCGACTCCTGCGGGGTGAAGGCTCCGCGTGGCAGTTTGCCCACGTCGATGACCTGCACGTCTGGGTTGAGTTCCCAGATCAGATCGCTGGGGGCGAGGTGGTCGGTGAGCACGACATCGGCCTGGATCAGCGCCGCTGCTCCCGCCAGGGTCACCAGACCGGGGTCGCCCGGCCCTCCGCCGACCAGCGTGACCCGCCCGCCCACCCGGGGGTGGTGCGGCTTGGTCTCGTCCGGCGAACCGGGAGACTGGGGTTCCGCGGGGGAGGGGTGTACGGCCACGGGTTCACTCTAGGTGACCCCCGTCGGCTGCCCCGCCCGGGTTCAGGACTGACGCACCTGACCGCCCTCACACCCAGCGCGGGCAGCGGGGCTACGGTGGAGCGCGCCCCACACGAGCGGACGAGGAGCAGTCGATGAGCGAGACCATGCCAACCAACCAGCAGCAGATGCGGATCGGCATCATCATCGGATCAGTGCGGGAGGGCCGCAAGGGCGAGGCAGTCGCCCGCTGGGTGAAGGACCGTGCCGACGAGCACCGGGGCGCGGCCGAGGCTGGGCTCAGGTTCGAGGTGGTCGACCTCAAGACCTTCGAGCTTCCGGTGTTGACCTCGCCCACGGTTCCCGGATCCGCCAACCGGAACTACGAGAGTCCCCAGGTGACCCGCTGGAGTCAAACCATCGACGACCTCGACGGGTTCATCTTCGTCACCCCCGAGTACAACCACTCTGTTCCCGGAGCGTTCAAGAACGCGTTCGACTCCATCGCTCCCGAGTGGACCCTCAAGCCGGTCGCCTTCGTCAGCTACGGGGCCGATTCGGGCGTGCGGGCCGTGGAGCACTGGCGCACCATCGTCTCGAACTTCCAGATGGTCGACGTACGCCAGCAGGTCTCGATGAGCACGTTCAACGAGTTCGGCCCCGACGGGTTCCGTCCCGACCAGCGCAGGAGCCGCTCGATGACGACCCTGCTCGACCAACTCACCCACCTCGTCACCAGGTTGCGGGGCTGAGATGGCCGACCACACCCCTGCACCCGACAGCCCGGCCCCCGACAGCCCGACCCCCGACACCCGGGCGATCGTGGCTGCACGGGAGTCCGGGATCCCCTTCATCGTCACCCGCCACGGTCGCGTCACCAGCGTGGAGGAGGCGGCAGCCGCGCGGGGGATCGAGCCCAGGGATCTGCTCAAGACCCTCGTCGTCCGGATGCCCGACGACTCCCACATCTTCGTGCTGGTGCCGGGCGACCGACAGTTCAGCTGGCCCAAGTTGCGAGCCCTGGTGGGCACCAACCGATTGTCGATGCCCGACGCGGCCACCGCGCTCGCGGTGACCGGTTACGAGCGGGGGACGATCACGCCGTTCGGTTCGTCCCAGGCACTGCCGGTGTACGTCGACTCGTCCGTGGTCGGACGCACCGTCTCGCTGGGAGGCGGTGGTCACGGGGTGGGCCTGACGGTCGCCGCCGAGGACGTGATCGCGCTGTTCGACGCCACGGTGGCGGATCTCTCGGACTGAATCATTCCTGGCGTGACGCCTCATGCCGGGACCGGGCGCACGACCCGAGGGTCAGCCCACCTGGCCACCACTGGAGGCCCGCACCACCAGTTCAGGTTCGAAGCGGACGGCCCGTCGCTCAGCCCCGCGCGCGCCCAGTTGCTGCAACAGCAGGTCGACGGCGGTGGTGCCGATCAGCCGTGCGGGTTGTCGCACCGAGGTCAGCGGCACCACGGTGGCGCTGGCGAAGTCGATGTCGTCGTAGCCCACCAGCGCGATCTCGTCCGGTACCCGGACCCGCCCCGACATGACCAGCGCCTGCAGCAACCCGACGGCCATCAGGTCGTTGGCGCAGAACACCGCATCGGGACGATCGACCGGGCTCCGGTCGGCGAGCAGGTCGCCGGCCGCTCGTCCTTCGAGCACGGTCAACGCCGGACGCTCGATCACCTCAAGGGTTGCTCCGGCACACCGTTCCACGGCGCGGCGGGCACCCTCGAGCCGATTCCTCACCTGGGTCAAGGACGACGGCCCACAGACGAAGGCGATCCGGCGCCTGCCCCGGGCCAGCAGGTGCTCGGCCGCGAGTTCGCCGCCCAGCACGTCGTTGACCGAGACCGACGAGAACGGGCTGTCGCCGGGGTCTCGGTCGACCAGCACCACCGGGGTGCCCGACTCGTGCAGGCGGAGCAGTGCGGAGGGGTCGTCCGAGGTCGGAGTGATCAACAGCCCACCCACCCGCTGTTCCCGGAACAGGTCGAGATAGGACGCTTCGCGGGCGGGGTCCTCGACACTGTTGCCGACCAGCACCGACAAGCCAGCAGCGGCCGCGGCCAGTTCGGCCCCGCGGGCCACCTCGGCGAAGAACGGATTTCCCGCATCGAGCACCACCAGGCCGATGCTGCGGCTGCGTCCGGCACGAAGCTGGCGGGCGGCGTCATTGCGCACGAACCCCAACTGCTCGATCGCGGCGTGCACGCGGCTCAGGTTCTCGGGGGAGACCCGCTCGGGGTGGTTCAGCGCGTGGCTGACGGTTCCGACCGACACCCCGGCCTCGGTCGCCACATCACGCACACTGACCACGGCGTCACCCTAACCCACCCCCCGGGCGCACCCTTGACCACTGTGACCGGGTACACCTAGGCTCCGATTGAAACGATTCAAAAGCAACGGAGCGACGAACGATGACCCTGACCGACGCCGGTTCCCTGCCCGCCGAGGTGCTGGCCCAACTCGAGCGGCAGGCCATCGAACTGCCGAGTTGGGCCTTCGGCAACTCCGGCACCCGGTTCAAGGTCTTCACCACTGCCGGCACCCCACGCACACCCTTCGAGAAGGTCTCCGACGCCGCCCAGGTCAACCGCATGACCGGGCTCGCGCCCAGCGTCGCCCTGCACATCCCGTGGGACCTGGTCGACGACTTCGGGGCGCTGCGTGAGCATGCCGAGTCGGAGGGGGTGCGGCTGGGCACCATCAACTCCAACACCTTCCAGGACGACGTCTACAAGTTCGGCTCGCTCACCCACGTCGACCGCGCGGTGCGCCAACAGGCGATCGACCACCACTACCGCTGCCTCGAGGTGATGGCGGCCACCGGCTCCCGTGACCTGAAGATCTGGTTGGCCGACGGGTCCAACTACCCCGGGCAGGCCGACCTGCGCGGACGGCAGGACCGCCTGGCCGAGTCCCTGCAGGCCATCTACGACCGGCTGGCCCCTCACCAGCGCCTGGTGCTGGAGTACAAGTTCTTCGAGCCGGCGTTCTACCACACCGACGTCCCTGACTGGGGCACGGCCTACGCCCAGGTGACAGCCCTCGGTGAGCAGGCCGTGGTCTGCCTCGACACGGGGCACCACGCGCCGGGCACCAACATCGAGTTCATCGTCATGCAGCTGCTCCGCCTCTCCCGGCTGGGCAGCTTCGACTTCAACTCCCGCTTCTACGCCGACGACGACCTGATCGTCGGCGCGGCCGACCCCTACCAACTGTTCAGGATCCTGGTCGAGGTGATCAGGGGCGGGGGATTCAACTCCCCCGACGTGGCGTTCATGCTCGACCAGTGCCACAACGTCGAGAACAAGATCCTCGGCCAGATCCGTTCGGTGCTGAACGTGCAGGAGATGTCGGGCCGCGCCCTGCTGCTCGACCGCGAGGCGCTGGCCGCCGCCGAGGCCGAGGGCGACGTGCTGACGGCCAACGAGATCTTCGTCGACGCCTTCCAGACCGACGTGCGACCGGCCCTCGCGCAGTGGCGCGAGAGCAGGGGCCTGCCCGCCGACCCGATGCGGGCCCAGCGGGAATCCGGCTACCAGTCCACCATCGAGGCCGCCCGGGTGGGCGGTACCCAGGCCGGGTGGGGCGCCTGACGGCGCTCGTCCGACCCCCTTCCCACGACCAGCAGAGGACCCATGAGCACCACCCCCCAATCCCTGACCGCCCAAACCCTGATCGCACGCTCCAACCGACTGGGTGCCGACCCCCGCACCACCAACTACGCCGGCGGCAACACCTCGGCCAAGGGCCGGGCGAACGACCCGGTCACCGGAACCGAGACCGACCTGCTCTGGGTGAAGGGATCCGGCGGTGACCTCGGCACGCTCACCGAGTCGGGGTTGGCCGTGCTCCGCCTCGACCGCGTGCGCTCGCTGGTCGACGTGTATCCCGGGGTCGATCGTGAGGACGAGATGGTGGCAGCCTTCGACCACTGCCTGTTCGGCAAGGGTGGGGCTGCTCCCAGCATCGACACAGCCATGCACGCGCTCGTCGACGCAGCCCATGTCGACCACCTGCACCCCGACGCCGGCATCGCCCTGGCCACCGCAGCCGACGGCGAGCGGCTGACCGAGGAGATCTTCGGGGGCTCGGTGGTCTGGGTGCCGTGGCGCCGACCGGGGTTCCAACTGGGTCTGGACATCGCCGCCCTGCACCGCGCGCACCCGCAGGCGATCGGCTGCATCCTGGGTGGCCACGGGATCACCGCCTGGGGCAGCACCTCCGAGGAGTGCGAGGCCAACTCGATGTGGATCATCGAGACCGCTGAACGCCACATCGCCGAGCACGGACGACCCGACCCCTTCGGCCCGGTGCTGGCCGGACACGAAGCCCTGCCCGAGGCAGACCGTCGGGACAGGGCGGCGGCTCTCGCACCCACCCTGCGCGGACTGGCCAGCACCGACCGTCCGATGGTGGGGCACTTCACCGATGCCGAGGTGGTGCTCGACTTCCTCGCCCGGGCCGAGCACCCGAGGCTCGCCGGTCTGGGGACCTCCTGCCCCGACCACTTCCTGCGGACGAAGGTCAAGCCGTTGCTGCTCGACCTGCCCGCGACCGCGACGTTGGACGAACAACTGGCGCGACTGCGAGACCTGCACCAGCAGTACCGGGCGGACTACGCCGCCTACTACCAGGCCCATGCCACCGCTGGGTCACCGGCGATGCGGGGTGCCGATCCCCTGGTGGTGCTGGTGCCGGGAGTCGGCATGTTCAGCTACGGCCAGAACAAGCAGACCGCCCGGGTCGCCGGCGAGTTCTACGTCAACGCCATCAACGTGATGAGGGGAGCGGAGGCCCTGTCGACCTACACCCCGATCAGCGACGCCGAGAAGTTCCGGATCGAGTACTGGGCGCTCGAGGAGGCGAAGTTGCAGCGGCTTCCCCGCCCGAAGTCGCACGCCACCCGCATCGCGGTCGTGACCGGGGCGGCGTCCGGCATCGGCAAGGCCACGGCCCAGCGACTCGCGGCCGACGGTGCCTGCGTGGTGGTGGCCGATCTCGACCTCGCCAAGGCGCAGCAGGTGGCCGAGGAGGTGGGGGCGGCTGCCCAGTCAGGCAAGGGAGCCCGCGCTTCCGACGTGGCGATCGGGGTGCAGTGCGATGTCACCGACGCAGCCCAGGTGCAGGCGGCCGTCGACGCGGCGGTGCTGGCCTTCGGTGGGCTCGACCTGGTGGTGAACAACGCCGGTTTGTCGCTGTCGAAGCCGCTGCTCGAGACGACCGAGGCCGACTGGGACCTGCAGCATGACGTGATGGCGAAGGGCTCCTTCCTGGTTGCGAAGGCGGCTGCGAAGGTGCTGGTCGAGCAGGGGATGGGCGGAGACATCGTCTACATCGCCTCGAAGAACTCGCTGTTCGCCGGGCCCAACAACATCGCCTACTCGGCGACCAAGGCCGACCAGGCCCACCAGGTGCGCCTGCTCGCCGTGGAACTCGGGCAGCACGGGGTCAGGGTGAACGGGGTCAACCCCGACGGGGTGGTGCGTGGGTCCGGCATCTTCGCCTCGGGATGGGGAGCCAACCGGGCCAAGACCTACGGCATCGCCGAGGACGACCTCGGCGCCTTCTACGCCCAACGCACCCTGCTCAAGCGAGAAGTCCTGCCCGAGCACGTCGCCAATGCCGTGGCCGTGCTCACCGGACCCGATCTCTCCCACACCACCGGCCTGCACGTCCCCGTCGACGCCGGGGTTGCGGCCGCCTTCCTGCGGTGAGCCCTGCCGTGAGCGCTGCTGGGGGGCGGTTCGCGGCCGCCGACCTGGGCGCTTCCAGTGGGAGGGTCGTGGTGGGGTCACTGACGCCCGACCGGAGGGCCGAGCTCGGCATGGTGCACCGTTTCCCGAACCAGCCGGCGCGGATGGAGGACGGTCTGCACTGGGACGTCGCGGGATTGTTCGAGCAGGTTCTCGAGGGTCTGCACCGGGCAGGTGCCGTCGACTCCGTCGCCGTGGACTCGTGGGCGGTCGACCACGGGCTGGTCGGCACCACCGGCGGGGGGACGCGTGGCCTCCTCCATCCTCCCTTCCACTACCGCGACGACCGTTGTCAGCGTGGGGTCGAGCGGGTCCACGCCAAGATCGGGCCGGCCGAGCTGTACCGCCTCAACGGGCTGCAGCACCTGACGTTCACGACCTGCTTCCAGCTGGCGGCCGAAGCCCCCGGCTGGCTCGAGGCCGCCGATCGGATGCTGCTCGTTCCCGACCTGCTGGCGAGTTGGCTGTGCGGGGTCGAGGTCACCGAGCGGACGAACGCCTCCACCACCGGACTGCTCGACCCGCTGACCCGTGGGTGGAACCTCGACCTGATGCGGAGGCTGGGCCTGCCAACCGGGCTGCTCGCGCCGCTGGTCGACCCGGGAACACGACTGGGGTCACTGCTGCCCGCAGTGGCCGAACGGGTCGGGTACTCGTCCGAGGTGGTGGCGGTCGCCTCCCACGACACCGCCAGTGCGGTCGCCGCAGTACCCGCCGTCAGCGACCGCTTCGCCTACATCAGCTGTGGCACCTGGGGCCTGGTCGGTCTCGAGCTCCACCGCCCCGTCATCACCGAGGACGCCCGCCTGGCCGGGTTCACCAACGAGGGTGGGCTGGGCGGGACCACCCGATTCCTGCACAACGTGATGGGCCTGTGGCTGATCACGGAGTGCCTGCGGGCCTGGGGCGCGGCCGACGACCTGGAGGGCTTGCTCGCCGAGGCCGGGCGGCTACCCGTTCCGGTCGGTCTCGTCGACGTGGACGACGACCGCTTCCTCGCCCCGAACGACGCCGGACGAGGAACGATGCCCGACCGTCTCGTCGACTGGTGCCGCGAGCACGCTCTACCGGTGCCCACCTCGCGCGCCGGCACCGTGAGACTCGTGGTCGAGTCGCTGGCCGCCGCCTTCGCCGACGCCGTGCGCCAGGCCGCTGCGCTGGCCGGGCACGAGGTCGAGGTGGTGCACCTGGTGGGCGGTGGGGCCCAGAACGGGTTGCTCTGCCAGCTCACGGCCGATCGAGTCGGACTGCCGGTGGTCGCCGGTCCCGTCGAGGCCACTGCCCTGGGCAACCTGCTCGTGCAGGCGCGGGTCGCCGGTCTCCTCGGCGACGACCCGGCCGAGCTGCGCGCCGTGGTGGCGCGCAGCGCGGTCACCCACAGGTACCTGCCCTCGAAGGGCCGCCGGTAGGCACATCTCAGGCCTGCACCCTCTCCTGGCCCCCCGACGCCTGGCCCCCCGAAGCCTGGCCGCCCGCCGGCTGGGGCAGCACCTGGTTGAACCGCACCATGTTCCCGGCCGGATCGCGGAAGGCGCAGTCGCGCACACCGTAGAACTGGTCCTGCGGTTCCTGCAGAAGTTCGGCGCCGGAGGCCCGCACCTTCTCGAAGAGTGCGTCGACGTCGTCCACGGAGAAGATGAGTGCCGACAGCAGTCCCTTGGCGAGCAGGGACGCCTGGGCCTGCTTGTCCTCGTCCGACATGGGCAGGCCGCCGACGCCGATCTGCTGCACCACGATCTCGAGTTCGGGCTGGGTGGGGGTCGAGAAGGTGAGCCAGCGGAAGTCGCCGTTCTTGACGTCCTTGACGACCGTGAGGTCGAGCACGTCGCGGTAGAAGGCGAGCGCGGCCTCGGGATCGTCGACGGTGATGAAGCAATTGGCCAGGGTGAGTGAGTTCGTCATGACCGCAACGCTACGGCGGGCCAGGGGCGGAGGCTTCTCCGTTCCTGACCGGTTGCCGGTGGGGTCAGCTGCGGCGGGGCCGGATCGCGTGCTTGGCGAAGCAGCCGGGGATACCGGCCCACTCGTCATGGGAGGAGGCGCGGTACTGACTCGGTGTCATGCCCACCAACTCGGTGAACCGCGCCGAGAACGAGCCGAGCGAGGTGGCCCCGACGGCCATGCAGACCTCTGTGACGCTCATCGTGCCGTGCCTCAGCAGGGCCTGGGCGCGCTCGATCCGCCGGGTCATCAGGTACTGGTGGGGCGTCTCGCCGAAGGCGGCCTTGAACTGGCGCTGGAAGTGGCCGACCGACATCAGCGCCTCCGAGGCGAGGGCCGGCACGTCGAGCGGCTCGGCGTAGTCGCGATCGATCCGGTCGCGGGCTCGCCGCAACCGGATCAGGTCGTCGTGCTCCACGCCAGCCATCCCATCACAGTCCCTCTGCCGGTCAGTGGATCCGGGTGCGGGGGAGATGGGCTGTGGGGGCGTGGGGGGATGGGGCTGGGTCGATGGGCGGGTGCTGGTCAGCGGGTGACGCGGGCCAGCAACTGCTCGAAAGGCGTGAACCCCGGTACCTCGTCGTCGCCGACCGGTTCTGTCGCTGCCAGCGACTGCTCCACCGCGACGGATCGCCCGGACCCGACGACGCGGGCCGCCAACTCACCGGCGGCCCGGGCCACCCGGGTCGAGACCTGCGAGCCCTCGGCGTCCCCGAAGTCGGCGGTCGCGGCGAACACACCGGTGCGCACGGCGTCAGCCCCGAGGTAGGCGAACAGCGGACGAAGCGCGTGGTCGATCATCAGCGAGTGGCGCTCCGTGCCCCCGGTGGCGGCCAGCAGCACCGGCTTGTCGGCGAGGGCTCCCGGTTCGATCACGTCGATGAAGCTCTTGAACATGCCCGAGTACGAAGCGGAGAAGGTCGGGGTGACGACGACCAGGCCGTCCGCCTCGGTGACGGACGCGATCGCCTGCTCGAGTGCCTGCGACGGGAACCCGGTGAGCATGTTGTCGACCACGGCATGGGCGTGGCTGCGCACGTCGACGACGGTGACCTCGGCCTCGTCCCCGGCCATCACGAACGCATCCTGCACGGCGACCTTGAGCTCGTCGGCCAGCATGGCGGTGGTGGAGGGGTTGCGCAGGCCGGCCTGCACGATGGTGATGCGGCGCATCAGTGGTTTCCTTCCTGGCTGAGCCCGGTCGTGACCCTGTCGAGGTGATTGGCGGGGTCGAGGTGATTGGCGGCCTCGAGGTGATTGGCGGGCTCGAGGTGATTGGCGTCCTCGGCGCGGGTACCGGTCCACCGGTCGGTCCTGGGGGTGGTGTCGATGCTCTCGTGAGGTCCTCCCGCGGCCTCGACCAGCGAGCGGTGGGTCGGGGCGTCCGGTACGTCGGCCGGCTTGAGGGCGGCGAACTCCTTGCGGAGCACGGGGACGACCTCGGTGCCCAGCAGTTCGATCTGCTTCAGCACGGTCGGCAGCGGCAGGCCGGCGTGGTCCATCAGGAAGAGCTGGCGCTGGTAGTCACCGACGTAGTCACGGAATCCGAGCACCTTCTCGATCACCTGCTGGGGGCTCCCGACGACCAGGGGGGTCTGCTCCGTGAAGTCCTCCAGCGAGGGTCCACCGCCGTAGACGGGGGCGTTGTCGAAGTAGGGACGGAACTCGCGAACGGCCTGCTGCGAGGTGGGGGCGATGTAGGCCTGGCCACCCAGCCCGACGATCGCCTGGTGGGCGGCGCCGTGACCGTAGTGCTCGTAGCGACGACGGTAGAGGCTGACCATCGCCTTGGTGTGGCTGGCCGGCCAGAAGATGTGGTTCGAGAAGAACCCGTCACCGTAGTAGGCGGCCTGTTCGGCGATCTCGGGGCTGCGGATCGAGCCGTGCCACACGAACGGGGCCACACCGTCCAGCGGACGCGGGGTGGAGGTGAAACCGTGCAGCGGGGTGCGGAAGTTGCCCTCCCAGTTGACGACGTCCTCGCGCCACAGCCGGTGCAGCAGGTCGTAGTTCTCGATGGCCAGTTCGATGCCCTTGCGGATGTCCTTGCCGAACCACGGGTAGACGGGGCCGGTGTTGCCGCGTCCGAGCATGAGGTCCATGCGTCCGTCGGTCAGGTGCTGCAGGGTGGCGTAGTCCTCGGCGATGCGCACCGGGTCGGTGGTCGTGATCAGCGTGGTTGCGGTCGACAGCAGGATGTTCTCGGTCTGCGCCGCCACATAGGCCATCGTCGTGGTGGGGGACGAGGCGACGAAGGGCGGGTTGTGGTGCTGCCCGTAGGCCATCACGTCGAGGCCGACCTGGTCGGCCAGCTTGCCGATCTCGACCTGCGCCTTGATGCGCTGGTACTCGCTGGGTGTCTTGCCGGTGGTCGGGTCGGTGGTGACGTCGGCGACGGTGAAGAGTCCGAACTGCATGATGTCTCCCAATGTGGTGACCTGGAGTCTGGTGCGGGGGTGGTTCCCGATTCGTCCGTCTCAACGCCGGGGGATGCTTCGGCATTCCACTTAGTTGAGAGTTCAACTATAGAGCGGAGGGGTGGGCCGCCGAGGGGTGGGCCGTCGGGGTCGGGACCAGTTGCCCGCCTCCGGGACCAGTTGCCCTCCTCCGGGACCAGTTGCCCGCCTTTGGAACCAGTTGCCCTCGTTGTGCTCATCTGCCCTGTCCCCGGACGAGGGCAGGTGCTCGGAACGCGGGCATCCAGCACGGAACGCGGGCATCCAGTGCGGAACGCGGGCATCCAGTGCGGAAGGCGGGCATCCAGCACGGAACGCGGGCATCCAGCACGGAACGCGGGCATCCAGCCCGGAACAGGGGGACCCAGCACGGGCCGCGCCCCATGACGCTCGCCCCGGTCGAGCCCCCTAGTCTGGACGGGTGCAAGCCCACGCCGTGACCCGGATCCGCTGGGCACTGCACGCGCTCGTGATCGCGCTCACCGTGGGCACCGTCGCCGTCCTCCCGAGCACTGACCAGGCGCGTGGTCTCACGTGGGCGGCCGCGGTGGTGATGGTGCTCGTCCACCTCGTGGGGGTCGTGGCCTTGCCGGTGCTGCGTGATGGACGAGCCGATGCCCACGACCTGCGCGGGCGCCAGCGGGTGACCCTGCTGATCTGGTTCGTGGCCCTCCTGCTGGCCTGGCTCATGCTGCTGTGGCTCTCGGTGGGGGCGGCCTACGTCGCCTTCCCGCTCTTCTTCCTGTCGCTCCACCTGCTCGGGATGCGTCTGGGTGTGGTGGCCCTCGTGGTCGAACTCGTCGCCACCGAGGCCGGGATGGCCCGTCACTACGGCGGACTGACGTGGCCGCTGGTGCTGGGGCCCACCATCGGTGCCGCGGTCGCGGTCGCCACGGTGATGACCTTCAACGCCCTCGTGCGCGAGAGCGACCACCGTCAGCGGTTGATCACCGAACTCGAGAGCACCAGGGCTGACCTGTCCGCCGCCCAACACGACGCGGGGGTGATGGCCGAGCGCGAACGACTGGCCGGCGAGATCCACGACACCCTCGCCCAGGAATTCCAGGGCATCAGCCTGCTGTTGGCCTCCGCGCTGCGCGCGCTCCCGGACAGCCCGGCAGTTGCGGAGCCCCTGGTGGTGCAGGCGCGCGAGTCGTCCCTCTCGGGGCTCGCCGAGGCCCGCCAACTCGTCGCCGCCCTGGCGCCAGCCGACCTGACGCACACCACCCTGGTGGCGGCCCTGGCGCGCCTGGCGGATCGTTCGTCCACCCCAGACCTGTTGGTGACACTCGAGGACGACTTGGCGGGCCGGCGGTTCCAGCCCGAGGTCGAGGTTGCCCTGCTGAGGGTCGCCCAGTCGGCCGTGGCCAATGCCGTCCGTCACTCCGGAGCACACCGGTGCACGGTGCAGGTGTCACCGCAGGGCCTGGTGGTCTCCGACGACGGACGAGGGTTCGATCCCCGACGGACCGGCTCCGGCTACGGGCTTGAGTTGATCCGACGACGTCTGGACGAGATCGGCTGGCGGCTGGTGGTCACGTCCTCGGGCCAGGACGACCAGCGCACCGGGACGGTCGTGGAAGCGACACCTCCGGCCTGACGAGCTGCGCACGGGCCCACCACGGTGGGCGTCCCATTCGGCGAAATCCCGACCTCCGCGGGAATGATTGAGTGTTCAACTGCGTTGGGGAGGCGGAACACGTCAGGCCGCAGTACGGCCAACTGAGAGGAACCACATGTCCACCATTTCGGTTGTCATCGGCAGTACCCGCCCCGTTCGGGTGGGCGAGCAGGTCGCGCGTGAGCTGCTGCCCCTGCTGCAGAACGCCACGGACCACGAGGTGCGCCTGGTCGACCTCAAGGAGCAGAACCTGCCCCTCGCCGAGGAGACCCTCCCGCCCCGGATGGGCCGCTACGAGCTGGAGTCGACCCGCGCCTGGGCCAAGGTCGTCGATGAGTCCGACGCCTTCATCTTCGTCACCCCCGAGTACAACGGTGGCTATCCCGCCTCGGTCAAGAACGCCCTCGACGTGGTCTTCGCCGAGTGGAATGGCAAGCCCGCCGGCCTCGTCGGCTACGGCTGGGGAGGCGCGGGCCGCGCGAACGCCCAGCTCGCCAGCATCATCCCCAACTACCAGATGCAGCTGGTCACCGAGCCCGTCGCCATCCCGTTCGGCGACAACGCCCCCGGTGAGAACGGACTGGTGGCCGACCCCGCGGCCCTCGTCGCGCCCGTCGCCGACCAGGTGCTCGGCCTGCTCACGGCTGTCGAGCACGCCCTCGCCGAGGAAGCGGCAGACCAGGACGCTGCCTGAGTCACAGACGCCCGATGGAGGGGCGCCACCACACGGTGGCGCCCCTCTTCCATGTCCAGAAGTGGACCCATGATCGGCAGGTGCCGCTGGATCTGGTCCACGGACGCGAGTCGGGGCCATTTCTGGACACGCGCGGGAACCCCCACCCCGGCCTCGCCGGTTCGTTGTCAACCAGACGATGGACGATCCGCCCACGCGCCGGGAGGTGCCCCGCACCTAACCTCGAAGAAGCCATCGGGGCGGGTTGAGGAATGCACATGAGCAAGCAGGGCAAGGCGCTGACGAGCAGGACCATGGTGGGCAAGGTCGGCGCCTGGGTGGTGCTGGTCGCCTACCTGGTCGTCTTCGTCGGACTGAGCGGGGTGCTGGGATCACTGTCGACCGCCAGCCGTGACGCCAACCTGCCGACCGAGGCCCAGTCCCGGATCGCTGCCGAGCAGTTGGCATCGTTCCCCGGCTCAGACCGCTCCGTCGTCCTGCTGGTCACCACGCGGACGGACGGTGGTGCGCTCACCCAGGCCGACCTGGGTGGGGTCGCCACAGTGGCTGGCGCCCTGAAGGCCGTGCCCAAGCCCACGATCAGTGAGGACGGCAAGGCCGCGATCACGCTGGTGCCGGTGCCCGCCACCGAGGACGACGCCGCCAACAAGCAGCAGGTCAAGGAACTGCGCGCTGCCGTGGCCGAGCAGCGTCCGAACGAGTTGACCATGCAGATCACCGGAGGTCCCGCGTTCGGCGCAGACATCGCAGCGAGTTTCGAGGGCGCGGACTTCACCCTGTTGGCGGTCACCGTCGGCATCGTCGCCGTGCTGCTGTTGATCACCTACCGTTCCCCGGTGCTGTGGCTCATCCCCCTCGTGGTGGTCGGCATCGCCGATCGGCTGGCCCAGACCCTCACCAATGCGCTGGCGATCGTGTCGGGGTGGCACGGGGAGCCGGGCATCGTCAGCGTGCTCGTCTTCGGGGCCGGAACCAACTACGCACTGCTGTTGATCAGCAGGTACCGGGAGGAACTGCACCGGCACAGCGACCACCGCGTCGCGCTCTGGACGGCATGGCGGGCCAGCCTCGGCGCCATCCTTGCCAGCAACCTCACCGTCGTCGGTGGCCTGATGACCTTGCTGTTCGCCGCCCTCCCGAACACCCGTGGGCTCGGCCTGGCGAGCGCGGCGGGGCTGCTCTGCGCGCTGATCGCTGTCCTGGTGGGACTGCCTGCCCTGCTGGCGATCGTCGGCCGCCGGATCTTCTGGCCCTTCGTGCCTCGGGTCGACTCCGACCAGGTGCAGAAGCCGGGTGTCTGGGGCGCCATCGCCCGCGGGGTCACCGCTCGTCCGGTGGTCTCCCTGGTCGCGGGCCTGGCGGTGCTGGGTGTGTTCGCCACCGGGCTGTTGGGGGTGCGGGTCGGTCTGGACCAGGCCGACCAGTTCCGCGTGGCCTCGGAGTCGGCCACCGGTCTCGAGACCGTGGCCTCGCACTTCCCCGCCGGGGAGACCTCCCCCCTGACCGTGGTCGCGGCCAGTGATCGCCAGGCGGCGTTGCTGAAGGGCCTGGCGGCCGAGCCCGGTGTCGTCCGGGTGCTGCCGACCGGCGCGGACGAGGCTCGTGGCCGGGTGTCGCTGCAGGTGACCGGCAGCCCCGTGCCCGGCACCGCCGAGTCGCTCCAGCTGGTGCGTGACCTGCGGACGACCGCCGCTGCGATCGACCCGACTGCGGTGGTGGGCGGGCAGACCGCCCAGGACCTCGACCAGCGCGAGGCCCAGAGCCGTGACCTCAAGGTGATCGCCCCCTTGATCCTGCTGGTCTGCTTCGTGGTGGTGACGGCCCTCACCCGCTCCGCGATCGCGCCGCTGCTGTTGCTGACGGTCAACGCCGCCAGCGCGGCCGCTGCCCTGGGTGCCGGCTGGTGGTTGAGCCGGACGTTCATCGACAAGCCCGCCTACGCCATCGAGGTCCCGCTGTTCGCCTTCCTGTTCCTGGTGGCACTCGGCATCGACTACACGATCTTCCTCGTCGAACGGATCCGCTCCGAGTACGCACTGCGCTCGGGCAAGGACGCCACCCGGTTGGCCACGGTCGAGGCCGTCCGCCACACCGGCGCGGTGATCACCTCGGCAGGCATCGTGTTGGCCGCTGTCTTCGCGGCACTGGGGGTGCTCCCCCTGGTCGTGATGGGCCAGCTGGGCATCATCGTGTGCCTCGGGGTGCTGGTCGACACCCTGGTGGTGCGCACGGTCATCGTTCCGGCCCTGTTCACGCTGATCGGGCACCGCATCTGGTGGCCTCGGCGTCGCACCGGGGCGGGCGCGCAGGGCTGAGGGCGTGCCTGTGAGCTCACGGGTCTCGACACGCTCGCAGGCTGCCACTCGACTGGCGTGGCGCCAGTCAGGCGCGACGCCGGGTGCGGTTGGCGTACCAGACGCTGAACCCGCCCAGAGCCAGCCCCAGCAGGGTGAGCCCCGCGATGAGCGGCCAGTTGCGTCCACCGTCACGGGGGGTGTTGGCCCCGGTCGGCCTCGATGACTGCGAGGCCTCCGACGTGGGGTCACCCGACGAGGCCGAGGTCGGGTCGGAGGTCGGCTCAGCCGAGGGGCTCCCGGAGGGTTTCGGCAGCGACGGTTCCTCATAGGTGGGCGCCCCGGTGCCGGCGGTGCCGATGTTCTGCAGCGTCAGCGTGACCGGGATGGTGTTCGCGGGCGAGGTGGGGTTCTTCGACAACGTCACCACCACGTAGTACTCGCCGGCGAGGCCAGCGGCCACGCTCGCCTCGTCGAGGGAGTGACGGTTGCGGTAGCGCACCTCACGGGTCCCTGCGGCCAGGTTGACCCCGTCGTCCCAGACGATGTCGGAGTCGGCGTGTGGGGGCTTGTCGTAGCGGGCGTTGGCCTCGCCGCCCAGCGGTGCGAGCAGGGTCAGTTCCATCTTGTCGTAGTCGTCCTTGCCCTTGTACTGGGGCAGTCGGCCGGTCGACAGGGTCGCCTCGAGGCGCTGCCCCCACCCGACGGGCACCTTCAGCACCCGGAACTCACCGGGGACGATGTCGAAGGTGTGGGTGCCCGGCTGCACGCTGGGCGCCTTGGTCAGGCTGGTGGCGGTGACCACCGGGGTGGCCTTCACGGGCTTGATGGGCGTCCACGGGAGCTTGTCCTCGGGAACGGCCGTCGGCAGCGACGACTCCTGCTCGACGGGAGGCTCCTCGAACACGTTCAGCTGGAACTTCTGCTTCGACAGGTCGGGGGCGTCGTCGGCGTCGTCCGCCTCGATCTGCAGCACCAACTGGCTGGTCTGGCACTCGGTGATGGAGTCGTCCCGGCGTCCCGCCGAGTTGGCGCGTCCGGTCATCAGGCCTGCGGTGCGTCCGCGCGTGGTCCAGGCATAGGGGTAGCCGGAGCCGCAGGTCGGGTAGCCGGCGTCCTGGGGGACGACCTTCATCGAGGTGAAGGCGTAGTTCTTGTCGGGGGTCAGCGTCGGGGTCATCGTGAGGCCGGCCCAGAAGGTGGACCGGTCCATGGTGCGGTCGAGCCGGTAGAACTTCTTCTTTCCCGGCGCCGGCATGGTGTCGGTCCAGGTGGCAGCGGTGATCGGGGTCGCTGAGGCGGCGTCCGGGGCTCCCTGTACGGGGGTTCCCGACACCTCGAACGGTTCCGAGGCACGCTTCTTCGCCTGGTTGAGCTGGTCGGTCAGCTCGGCGGTGTCCTTCACGTCGGTGTACTGGCCGCGGCCCACCTTGGCGACGCACTGCAACTGCTGCTTGGCCTTGCCCGCCACGTCGAACCCGACCACGTCGATGCGCACGTCGATGCCCTGGTTGGCCAACTTCTGGGCCGCGGTGCACGGATTGGTGCTGCAGGTCTCCTCGCCGTCGGAGATGAGGACGATGGAGCGCTGTCCCGAATTGCCGACATCCTTCCCCGCCTGCTCGAGGGAGTAGCTGATGGGTGTCTCGCCGAAGGGTTTGAACGTGGCCACGGCCCCCTTGAGGGCAGCCTTGTTGTTCCGGCCGATCGGGACGACGAGCTGGGAGTCAGCGCAGGCGTTGCCCGCGTTGCGGTCGAACACCTTCGCCCCGTAGACCCGGAGTCCCACGTTGGCGGCGGGGTCGAGGGAGTCGATCACGGTGTTGAGGGAGGCCTTGGCGGCCTCCATGCGGGTCTTGCCATCGGCAGCCTTCTCGGCCATCGAACCGGACGAGTCCAGCACCAGCAGCAGCTTTCCGGCCTGCTCGGCGTGGGCGGGTGGGGCGGCGAGAACAGTGGTCCCGGCCACCGTCAGTGTCGCCAGCAGCGCCACCATGATCGTTCGGACAAGACTCCTGGTCGCCATGGGCGCTCCCCTTCGCTCGAAACGCTCCGAGGGTAGCCGCCTCGAGGGTCGGAACCAGCGACGCAGCCTCCTACAGTGGGCTCGTGATCCGCATCGTGCTCGTCGACGACCATCCGGTCGTCCGTCAGGGGTTGCAGGCCCTGCTGCGCAGTGAGCCCGATCTCGACGTGGTGGCGGGCGTGGCCACCGCCCGGGAGGCGCTGGCCGCTGTCGACACCCACCCCCCCGACCTGGTGCTCACCGATCTTCGGCTGGGTGACCTCACCCAGGACGGCGTCTGGCTGGCGGGCCAACTCAGTGCTCGCGTGCCCGTGCTGGTGCTCACCACCTACGACCACGACCGTGACATCGTGCGGGCGGTCGAGGCCGGGGCGTCCGGATACCTGCTCAAGGATGCCTCGCCGGAGCGCATCATCGAGGCGGTGCGCGCCGCGGCGATGGGGCACGACGTGTTCTCACCCGAACAGACGGTGCGGGTGACGGCCACCCTGAGGGGCCCCAGGGTCGAGGTCTCCGACCGCGAACTCGAGGTGCTCTGCCTGGTCGCGCAGGGAGCGACGAACCGCCAGATCGCCAAGCACCTGTTCGTCACCGAGGCCACCGTCAAGACCCATCTGGTCAGGGCGTTCAGCAAGCTGGGGGTCGACTCGCGTACCGGTGCCGTTGCCCGCGCGCGCGAACTGGGACTGCTGCGCTGACGACCCATGTGCGCTGATGACCCATGCGCGCTGATGACCCATGCCGCCGGCGATCCGGGCGGTCAGTGGGTGAACTTCAGCCCCACCACGCAGCCGACGAGCACCACGATCAGCAGCACCCGCACCAGACTGACCGGCTCAGCACCGGTGGCCATGGCCCAGGCCACGGTGGTGGCCGCACCGATGCCGACCCAGACGGCGTAGGCGGTTCCGACCGGCAGCGTGCGCATGGCCTGGGCCAACCCGACCATGCTGGCCACGACGGCGACACCGAACACGATCGAGGGGACGGGCCGGGTGAGACCCTGGGACTTGCCGAGGGCTGTGGCCCACACGGCTTCGAGCAGTCCGGACACGACGAGGACGATCCATGCCATCAGGCACTCCTTGGTTCAGGTGGGGGAGTGGGGTGATGGCCGTCTTGTCCATGGTCCGGGTACGGCTCCCTCGTCCGGGCCCCTGGGGGGCGGTGACCAGCGTCTCACACCCCGGTGACGGCAGCACGGAAGGCGGCGACCACCAGGTCGATCTCGTCCTCGGTGACCACCAGTGGGGGAGCCAACCGC
The DNA here is from genome assembly GCF_950101875.1 of Aestuariimicrobium sp. T2.26MG-19.2B. Lineage (NCBI taxonomy): Bacteria > Bacillati > Actinomycetota > Actinomycetes > Propionibacteriales > Propionibacteriaceae > Aestuariimicrobium > Aestuariimicrobium sp. T2.26MG-19.2B. Next base: position 1,348,797 of record NZ_CATNLW010000001.1, read on the forward strand.
ACCGTCTGGCCGTGGGTGTCCTTGGCCAGCACACTGGTGAGCCCGGCACCGCCCCGCAGCAGGCGCAGGCAGACGTCGCGCGCCGAACCCACGGCCGGGTCGATGTCGATCCCCGCCCACAGACCCGCCCCGCGCACCTCGGTCACCCCGTGCCCGACCAGCCCGGCGAGCTCGTCATGCAGCCTGTGGCCCAGGCGCCGCGCGCGCTCCTGGAAGGTGCCCTCCTCGAGCATGCGGACCACCTCCAGTCCCACGGCTGCCGCCAGTGGGTTGCCTCCGAAGGTCGAGCCGTGGGAGCCGGGGGTCAGCACCCCGAGCACCTCGGCATCAGCGACCACGGCCGAGACGGGGACGATGCCACCGCCCAACGCCTTGCCCAGCAGGTAGACATCGGGGACGACCCCCCACAGGTCACAGGCGAAGGTCTCGCCGGTGCGTCCCAGACCTGACTGGATCTCGTCGGCGATGAACAGCACGCCACGCTCTCGCGTGATCCGGCGCACCTCGCGCAGGTAGTCGGGGGAGGGCACATGGATTCCCGCCTCCCCCTGGATCGGTTCGAGCAGCACCGCCACGGTGTTCGGGGTGATGGCGGCCTCGAGTGCCGCGGCGTCGCCGTGGGGTACCAGAACGAAGCCGGGGGTGAACGGGCCGAATCCCTCGCGCGCGTCAGGATCGTCCGAGAAGCTGATGATGGTCGTGGTGCGGCCGTGGAAGTTCCCGTGGGCGACGATGATCTCGGCCCGGTCGGCCGGTACTCCCTTGACGAGATACCCCCATCGGCGAGCCACCTTGATGCCCGACTCCACAGCCTCGGCGCCGGTGTTCATGGGCAGCACCATCTCCTTGCCGCACAGCTGGGCCAGTGCCTCGACGAACGGGCCGATGCCCGCGGAGTGGAACGCCCGACTGGTCAGGGTGACCCGGTCGAGTTGGGCCTTCGCCACCTCGACCAGGCGTGGGTTGGAATGGCCGAAGTTGACCGCCGAGTAGGCGGCGAGGCAATCGAGGTGTCGTCCGCCCTCCACATCTGTCACCCAGGCACCGTCCGCGGCGGCGATGACGACCGGAAGGGGGTGGTAGTTGTGCGCGGCATGCCTCTCGACCTGCTCGATCGCCCGTTCGGTGGCGGACATGATGTCGTCCTTCCTGCGTCAGCGACGCAGTTCGAGGGTGCAGCACTTGACGGAGCCGCCACCCTTCAGCAGTTCGGGGAGTGCCACCCCCACGACCGTGTGCCCGGCAGCCTCGAGGGCCGCCGCGAACCGGGGGGCCGGGTCGGTGAGGACGATGGAGGACCCGTCGCCGAAGGAGTTGAGGCCCAGCACCCCGGCCTCGTCGGCGCCGACCTCGATGGCATCGGGGAAGCGACGTCGGATCTCGGCCTGACTGGGTCCGTCGAAGGCATCGGGCAGGAAGGCGACCGAGTGCGCCACCACCGACATGGCCGTGTCGAGGTGGTAGTAGCGGGGGTCGACCAGGCGCAGGCTGACCACCTCGCGGCCGAAGACGTCGCGCAGTTCCCGGTGGGCTCGGGGGTCGGTGCGGAACCCGTGTCCTGCCAGCAGCACGTCGTCGACGACCAGGATGTCGCCCTCGCCCTCGTTCACGAAGTGCGGCTCCCGACAGTCGAACCCCAGTTCCTCCAACCGGCGCAGGTAGGCAGCGCTCTCGGGCTGGCGCTGAGGATGGGTGAAGGATGCCCCGTAGGCGATGCCGTCGAGGGTGAACGCACCATTGGCGGCGTAGACCATGTCGGGCAGGCCGGGGATCGGCTCGATGAGGTCAACGTCGAAACCGAGCGTCCGATAGACGTCCACCAACCTGCGCCACTGCTCCACTGCCAGCTCGGACGAAGCACCTGTGCTCGGGTCCATCCATGGGTTGATGGCGTAGCTCACCTCGAAGTACCGGGGTTCGCACATGAGCACGGAGATGGCTCGAGGAGGGATCGCTCCGGTGGCTGTGGCGGCCAGCGTGGATGTCGTCATCAACGGAGTCTGACACGACAATCATCAGTAATCCATACCTGAAGCCGAAAAACTTGAGGCGAGAGCAGCACCCAGCCGAAATCTTCCCTGAGAGGGGTGGGGCTGGCCCCCCATCAACGCGTCAGCTGTCGACGGGCCCGATCCACCCAGAAGGGTGCACTGAGGTGGGGTCCCTCGCGCTAGCGTGGATGGCAACCGCCTGTGGCAACCGCCGCAGATCCAGAAAGGAAAACGCACATGGGTGTCGATGACAAGCTGGAGAACGCGAAGGACAAGGTCGTTGGTCAGGGCAAGGAAGCCGCTGGCAAGGCGACTGACGATGAGCGACTCGAGGCTGAGGGCCGAGCCGATCAGACCAAGGCCGACCTCAACCAGGCTGGCGAGAAGGTGAAGGACGCCTTCCGAAGCTGATCACCCTCAGCTGTGGTGGACAACGGCGGGGTCGCACGAATGGTCGCGACCCCGCCGTTGTCATGTCTCAAGGGCCTGCAGTCAGGCCGTCTCGGCATCCTCCGAGCGCAATTCTTTCGGCCGCTCCGCCGTTCGAGCCGGTGCCCGCGTGACGTCCGTGGTCGATACCGGGGAACCAGGGCAGTTCACCCTCCGCTGCCTTCATGATCGAGACGCAGGCGGAGCGCAGGTGCTCGAGCTGTTCGGGGGTGAGCGGATCGATCACCAGTTGGTGCACCGCGTTGACGTGACCGGGGGCGGCAGCCACCACGGCCTCCATGCCCGCGTCTGTCAACGTGGCCAGGATGGCGCGGCGATCGTCCCGGCTGCGACGGCGGATCACCCAGCCCCGCTGTTCGAGCTTGCCGACCACCTGCGACAGCCTCGACAGGGACCCCTCGGAGAGCTGCGCGAGCTCCGACATGCGCAGGGTGCGGTCGTCGGCCTCGCTGAGGCAGGTCAGGACGGTGTACTCGAAGTGCGTGAGGTCGGAGTCGTGCTGCAACTGGGCGCTGAGCAGGGCTGGCAGCCGCACCAGCAGTCGGGCCAGGGCAAGCCAGGCCCGCTGCTCGTCGGCATCGAGCCAGCGGGGCTCGTCGGGGGTGTCGTCGGCACGCATGATCGCCCACTCTAGGTCGTCGTGGGGGCCGCTTGGCCCTCCATCCGGACCGTTCCACCCCCTCGACGGTCGAGGCCCCGGATCCCGGGCACGGACCCTCAGCAGCCGTCGGGCCCGCAGGCCTCCGCGTTCTCGCTGCCGGCGATGCTGATCGGCCGAAGACCTGTCGTCGGGTGCGCCTCGTCCCACACCTGCGCGAGCGCCTGCTCGAAGACCTCGGCTGGCTGTGCGCCCGAGATGCCGTACTTCTCGTGGAGCACGAAGAAGGGCACCCCGGTGACACCGATCATCGCCGCGGTGTCGATGTCCTGTTGCACGAGCGCGTCGTGCTCGGGGGAGTCGATGGCGGCCCGTGTCGTCGTCTCGTCGAGGCCGGCCTCGGTGGCGAGGCGGACGAGCACCTCGGGGTCGCTGATGCGCTCGCCGTCGACGAAGTGGGCGCGCAGCAGGCTGGTCTCGAGCGCGTGGGCGTCGGCGGCCCGGTCTGATCGGGCGGCATGCAGCACCCGGTGCGCCTTGCGCGAGTTGGCGACCTTGACCGTGTCGAAGTTCAGGTGCAGCCCCTCCGTGGCGGCCGCCTCGTTGACGTGGGCGAACATCTGCTCGACCTGGGCCGCGGGCAGGCCCTTGCGTTCGGAGAGGTACTGCAGCTCGGTGCCGTCGTACTGCTCGGGCAGGGTCGGATCGAGCTGGAAGGAGTGGACGGTCACCTCGACCTCGTCGGCGTGCTCGAAGTCGGCCAGGACCCGCTCGAACCGGGTGAGCCCGATGTGGCACCAAGGGCAGGCGATGTCGGACCAGATGTCAATCTTCATGCTTGAAGCAACCTGTGCGCGGTGCGAAACATTCCTCGGGCACCCGTCCCGTCGCGGCCGCGCACGGGCGACCGTGGTGCAGGGTATCTGGCACAGGGGAACTGGCACAGGCCGTGCGCCCTCGCCGGCTCGCCCGTAGGGTCTGCGCATGACTGCTCCGCACCTGTACCTGTTGTTCCCCGGCACGGCCATGGAGGCGCTCGAGTTCTACCAAGGCGTCTTCGGCGGACGCCTGGAACTCAACACCTACCAGGAGTTCTCGCGCACCGACGGGCCCGGTGACGCGATCGCCCACGGCATGCTGACCGACGGATTGGTGACCCTGTTCGCCAGCGATGCCGGCGCCGACGAGGACGCCTTCTCGATGACCGGGGGCATGTTCGCACTGCTGGGCACCGCGGAGCCGGCGACCTTGACCCGCTGGTTCGACGCGCTCGCCGACGGTGGACGCGTGCTGGATCCGCTCGTCAAGCGCCCGTGGGGTGCCACGGACGGGCAGGTGGCCGATCGCTACGGATTGCGGTGGCTGATCGGCTACGAGGACTGAACCAGAACTGGACCGGGGCGCGCCCCCCGAACGCCTTCGGGTGTTCCTGACTGTGCGGGTGTTCTCGCGACACGTGTCCAGAATCGGCCCCGGGATTGCGTCCGGCGGGAGGATGGCGGACGGATGGTCACGTGGTGACCATTTCTGGACCGATCCGAGGGGTGGACCATGGTTGCCGGTGACGCGAGCGAACGTTTCGGACGAAGGGTGGTCAGGCACCTCGCCGTGGGCGTCGTGATCGGCGTGGTCGTCGGGGTGCTGTCGAACCTCGTCGCCCAACTGCCCATGCTGGCCGATGTGTTGCTCGGCTACATCGGCTTCGGGCTGGGCTTCGCCCTGCCCACGTTGGTGAGCGACCTGCGCCTCGGCCCGGATGCCACCCGCCAGCGCATGGCCACCGATGACCCCGGCGCGGGCATCGCCGACGTCATCGCCATCGGTTCCGCCCTCGCCAGCCTGCTGGCGATCGGGGCGCTCATCGCCGGAGGCAAGTCCCAGACCGCCGTCGATGCCCTGATCAGCTTCGTGGCCGTCGGGGTGGGGTGGGTCACGATCCACACGGTCTACGCGCTGCGTTACGCCCGCCTCTACTACTACGGCGAGACCACCGACATCGATTTCAACACCGACGAACCGCCCCGGTTCAGCGACTTCGTCTACTTCTCCTTCAACCTCGGCATGACCTACCAGGTCTCGGACACCCCCACCACCACCTCGGCGCTGAGGCGAGTGGTCTCCGGCCACTGCCTGCTGTCGTGGGTCTACGGCGTCGTGATCATCGGGTCGACCATCAATCTGGTGATCGGGCTGAGCCAGGGCAACTGATTCACGATCCCGCGGGGGTTCCGGTGCGCGCGGCGGGAGCAGCAGTCCACGAGCCCAGCAGGTCCAGCGCGTGAGCGGTGGGCGACCCCGGTTCAGCGGCGTAGAGGGTCAGGCTCAACCCGGGCTCGGAGGCGAGCTCCAAGGACTCGTAGGCGAGTTCGAGGTCGCCGACGACCCGATGGTGGAAACGTTTGGTGCCGGCGCCATGGGTGCGCACGTCATGTCGTCCCCACAAGGTGCGGAATTCCTCGGAGCGGGTCGCGACCTCGCCGACCAGCCGCTGGAGCTGCTTGTCGTGGGCGTCGCGCCCGGCCTCGGTGTGCAGGATGGCGACTGCGATCTCGGCGGCCGTCAGCCAGTCGGGGTAGAACTCGTGGGCCTCGGTGGGGTGCAGAAAGGTGAACCGGACGAAGTTGGGTACCTGTCCGGTCGGGGTGACGTCGTACATGGCCTGGTGCATGGCGTGCCCGAGTTGGTTGGTCGCCAGCAGGTCCATGCGGCCATCGCGGACCAATGCCGGGCCGACGTAGTTGTCGAGGGCCCACCCGAGCGCCGGGGGCGGCGTCCAGATCGAGGGGCTGCGCCGCTGGGCTCGCATGCCCGCCGCGGTACCGTCTGCCGCGTGCGCGAGGTTGAACAGGTGGGCTCTCTCGGCATCGTCGAGCCGCAGTGCCCGGGCGATGGCCGAGAGCACTGAGGCCGATGCCCCGCCCAGGGACCCGCGTTCGAGCTTGGTGTAGTACTCGATGCTGACACCGGCGAGCTGGGCCACCTCGCTTCGTCGCAGTCCGGGCACCCGCCTGTCGCCGCCGGAGGGCAACCCGGCCTCGGCAGGCGAGACCTTGGCGCGTCGGGTGGTGAGGAACTCACGCACCTCGGCTCGCTGGTCAAGGGTGGGGCGTTCACCCGTGCCCCGGGGTTCGCTCGCATGGGAGGGCTGCTCGGGCATGCATCACACGCTAGAGCGAGGGCGACGGCTGTGGGGGTCCCTACCGGTACACCTCATGCCAGTGACTCCCGCCCCGACCGGCGCGGGGGTTGACTGGCGGTGACGGGTCGAGACGGCCCACCCAGAAGACCCAAGAAGGAGACCACCGTGCGAGCAGTTGTCATGCACGCCCCCGGGGACGTACGCGTCGAGGACCGCCCGGACCCCCGCATCGTCGACCCCACCGATGCCGTCGTCCGGCTGGCCGCCACCTGCATCTGCGGTTCGGACCTGTGGCCGTACCGAGGCGCCGAGCCGGTCGACCACCAGCCGATGGGCCATGAGTTCGTGGGCTTCGTCGAGCAGGTCGGCTCGGAGGTGACCTCGGTCAAGCCCGGGGACTTCGTGGTCGGGTCCTTCGTCCTCTCCGACAACACCTGCGAGATCTGCCGCTCCGGGTACCAGTCCCACTGCGTGCACCGCATCTTCACCGGCTCCGAAGTGGGCACCCAGGCCCAGCGCGCCCGGATCCCGATGGCCGACGGTTCGCTGGTGGCCACCCCTGGAACACCGGACGAGGACGTGATGGCGTCACTGCTGGCAGCGTCCGACGTGCTCGGGACCGGCTGGTTCGCGGCTCTGGCCGCCGAGGTCGGCCCGGGAAAGACGGTCGCAGTCGTGGGTGACGGTGCCGTCGGACTGATGGGAGTAATGGCGGCGAGGCAGCTGGGCGCGGAACGAGTCATTGCCATGTCGCGCCATGTCGACCGCCAAGCGCTGGCGCGGGAGTTCGGCGCCACCGACATCGTGGAGGAGCGTGGGGACGAAGGTGTGGCCCGCATCAAGGAGCTGACCGATGGCCTGGGCGCCCACAGTGTGATCGAGGCGGTGGGCACCCAGGAATCGATGATGCAGGCGATCCGGGCCACCCGTGCGGGAGGTCACGTCGGATACGTCGGGGTGGCCCACGATGTCAACCTCCCCGGTGCCGAACTGTTCTTCTCGGGAGTGCACCTGCACGGAGGTCCCGCTCCCGTCCGGGAGTACCTGCCACACCTGATCGACCTGATCTGGCGTCGGGAGATCAACCCCGGCAAGGTCTTCGATCTGCGCCTGCCACTTGAGGACGCTGCGGAGGGCTACCGCGCGATGGACGAGCGACGCGCCATCAAGGTGTTGCTGGAGGTCTGATCCGAACGGACCAGGCGCCAGACCCAGGGGTTGGGAGGCATCTGCTGACAGCGGGCCGACCGCGGGGCAGAGTGGTGCCATGGTCGACCTCTACATCTGCGTCCCCGACTCACGCGCCGCCCTCGCCTGGTATGTCGAGCACCTGGGCGCCCGGGTGAGCGGCGCACCCATGGTCGGCGAGGACGGGTCGGTCGGTCACTGCGAGTTCACCGCCTTCGGCGGCAGGGTGATGATGTCGGACGAGTTCGAGGCCTTCGACGTCGCCGCTCCCCTTCCCGAACGCGGCGCCGCGGTGACGCTCGTCGTCTCGGCGGACGACCTGGACTCCTTGGCGAACTCGGTGTCAGCCGGGGGAGCCCGGATCACCCGGGGCCCCGAGCCCGGAGGACCCACGGGCCGGATCCTCGTCTTCCGTGACCCCTTCGGCCATCGCTGGATGGTGCTGGGCTGATCTGGTGCTGGGCTGATCTGGTGCTGGGCTGATCTGGTGCTGGGCTGATCCTCAGGCGAGCCCGGCGGATTGTCCGAGCCGGGCTGCCTGTCGCATCAGGTGGTCCCGCTCGGCCGTGTTCGAAGCCAGCCCGGCAGCTTGGGCATACAGCGCAGCCGCCACCCGCCGGTCACCCGCGCGCTCGTGCAGGTGCGCGAGGGCTGCCGTGTGGCGGGGGAGGGCCGGGTCGAGTTCGTCCAACTGCGCCAGCCCGGCGCGGGGACCGTCGGCCTCCCCCACGGCCACGGCCCGGTTCAGTTTGGCGATGGGGCTGTCGGTGAGCCGCACGAGTTCGTCGTACCACTCCACGATCTGCACCCAGTCGGTCTCCTCGACCCGGCTCGCATCGGCGTGCAACGCGGCGATGGCCGCCTGCGCCTGGAACTCCCCGAGCCGGTCACGAGCCAGCGCCCCCTGCAGCAGGTCGACCCCCTCGGCGATCAGGGCCGTGTCCCACAATGACCGGTCCTGCTCCGCCAACGGCACCAGGGTTCCGTCCGGCAGCCTTCGGGCCGGGCGACGGGCATGGTGCAGCAGCATCAGTGCCAGCAGGCCCGCCACCTCCTCGTCCGCACTGACCGAGGCCAACTGCCGGGTGAGCCTGATCGCCTCGGCCGCGAGGTCGAGGTCGCCCGAGTAGCCCTCGTTGAAGACGAGGTAGAGCACCCGCAACACCGTCGCCGGGTCACCGGGCTCGGTGAGGCGGGTGTCGGCGATGGTCCGCTTGGCCCGGCTGATCCGCTGCGCCATGGTCGCCTCGGGCACCAGGTAGGCCCGGGCGATCTGCCGTGTGGTCAACCCACCGACGGCCCTCAGGGTCAGAGCGACTGCCGAGGACGAGGTCAGCTTCGGGTGGGCGCACAGGAAGTACAGCTGAAGGGTGTCGTCCGCATCGCTCACCGCTCCCGGCTCCGGCTCGAGTTCGAGCCGCAGCTCCCGGTCTCGGCGGGCCCCCTCGGAACGGCTGGCGTCGATGAAGGAACGCCATGCCACCGTCACCAGCCAGGCACGCGGATGCGCCGGTGGGTCGTCCGGCCAGCTGGTCAATGCCTTGACCAAGGCCTCCTGCACGGCGTCCTCGGCCGCCGCGAACGGGGCGCCGCGGCGGACGAGGACACCGATCACCGTGGGCACCAGGGCTCGCAGCAGGGTTTCGTCCACGCTGGTCACGCCGGTTCCGGTCAAGGGGTGCTGGTGGGAAGTGTCATTCGGTGACGGTGGGGGGCTCGGTCAGGAAGGGACGGATCTCGAGCCATTCGTGGATCGGCTTGCCGCCGTATCCCGGGGCCGCGGACAGTTCCCCCGCGACCTCGAGGGCCCGCTCCCACGAATCCACGTCGATCACCATCCAGCCGGCGATGAGGTCCTTGGTCTCGGCGAACGGCCCGTCGGTGATGGGGGGTCGTCCCTCGCCGTCGGAGCGGACGAAGGTGCCGTCCGGCGACAGCGCCTGGCCGTCGACGAACTCCCCGGTCTGCTCCAGCCTGGCCGACCAGTCGTGCATGTACTGGATGTGGTTGGTCACCTCTTCGGGGGTCCACTCGTGCATCGGGTGGTCGTTCACCCCCTTGGGGGCGCCGCGGTAGTGCTTGAGCAACAGGTACTTGGCCATGGTCATCTCCCTTGTCTCGCGCGGCCCTGGTGGGCGGCGTCACTGGTGGGACGAGGCTGCCTCACGATTCTCGACATCATCGCCCATGGATGTTCCCTCAGGCGCGGGGCAGCAAGATCTCGAAGCTCGCGCCGTGCCCGGGTCCGTCGCTGCTGGCGGTGATCGTCCCGCCCTGCGCGAGGACGATGGCTCGGCTGATCGTCAGCCCGATGCCCGACCCCGAGCGGTCGCGGTCGCGAGCGGAATCGCCGCGGAAGAACCGTTCGAAGACGTGGGACAGCTGCTCCTCGGTGATGCCCTCGCCCGTGTCACTGACGCGGATGGCGACCTCGTTCTCGCCCGAGCGCGATGCCCCGAGCATGACCCGTCCCCCGGCCGGGGTGTGGCGCAAGGCGTTCGTGAGCAGATTGCCGAGCACCTGGCCGATCCGGGAGGGGTCGACGCAGACGACCACCGCACCCCCACCCGGGGAGCGCACCAGGTCGACCCCCTTCTCGGCGAAGGCCGTTCGGGCCCCGTCGAGGGCGGCGGTGATCAGGTCCTCCAAGGGCTGGCGTGACAGCTCCAGTCGGAGCCGTCCCTCCTCGGCCCGGGAGACGTCGTCGATGTCCTCGGCCAGGCGCGAGAGTCGTGCCGTCTGGGAGACCAACACGGCCCGCGCGTCGGCGTCCAGCTCGATCACGCCGTCCGCCAGCCCCTCGTGGTAAGCGCTGAGCGTGGCGATCGGGGTGCCCAGCTCATGGGCGAGATCAGACAGCAGACGCCTCCGGGTCGCCTCGACGTCCTGCAGCCGGCTGGCCATGGAGTTGAACGCTACGGCGAACGAGTCCAGCTCCGAACCGCCGCCGGTCACGGGAGCGCGCCGTCCGTATCGCCCTTGGGACACCTCTCGAGCCGTCTCGGTGAGGTCGTGCAGGGAGCGACGCAGTCGACGGCTGACCAACCATGACACCACCAGGGCACACAGCAGCGAGAGCAGCAGCGCGACGCCCAACGCAATGGCGCTCGCCTCCCGGTAGGCGGCCTCGATGTGGGTCAGTTCGGGTGATCGGGCGGTGTGACCGGCCTCGACCAGGTGATCATGGAAGATCGGGGGCCCGACGAGTGAGGCCACCAGCCCGGCCGTCAGCACGCTCGCCAGCAGCACGATGGTCTGACCGACCATGAGTCGTCCGGCAAGACTCTGGTTGGCGGGGTACTTCTGGTTGGCAGGGTACCTCTGTTTGGCAGGGTACCTCTGTTTGGCGGGGCGCCGAGCACTCATGCCGGACCCATCCGGTAACCCACACCACGAACGGTGCGCACGTAGCGGGCGTCCGCGGAGTCGTCCCCGAGCTTCTGCCGCAGGTGGGCCACGTGCACGTCGACCACATGGTCGTCACCCACCCAGGTGTCACCCCACACCAGGTCAAGGATCTGCCTGCGGCTGAAGGCCAGCCGTGGCCTCGAGGTGAGGGTGGCGAGGATGTCGAACTCGGTCGGGGTGAGTTCCACCGGCACCCCGGCCAGGCTCACCTCCCGCCCGGCAACGTCGACGTGCAGGTCGCCGAACACCCGGACAGGCGCTTCCTGCGGGTGCGAGCCACCCGACGTGCGTGGACGACGCAGGACCGCCTGGACGCGGGCGACCAGCTCACGCACGCTGAAGGGTTTGTTCACGTAGTCGTCCGCGCCCACCGAAAGGCCGATCAGGGTGTCGACCTCGTCCTGCCGGGCTGTGATCATGATGATGTAGCAGTCGCTGAAGGTGCGGATCCGGCGGCACACCTCCAGGCCGTCCATGCCGGGCAGCCCCAGGTCGAGGACGACCACGTCCGGGGCCTGATGCTCGGCCAGGGTGAGCGCATCCGGGCCCGTGTGGGCCAGCAGCGTTCCGAAACCCTCACGGGACAGGTACGCCGCGATCATCCCCGCCAGGGGCTTCTCGTCGTCGACGACCAGAACCGTGGGCGGGGCCGGAACCGTGGCTGGGACAGGGGGATTCACCAGGCCAGTCTGCCCCCGCTCGCACGGGGGACCGGCATCGGGGGCCGAGGTCGTCCGGCCAATCTTGACCGAACCTGAACATTCCCCAGACCCGATCCGCGTGCCAGGGATGGCACGGTGGATGGGGAGGGTCCCCCACCCGGGACCGGAATGGGAGTCACCGTGCATCGTCTGTCACGCCGCGCCACCCTTCTGGGAGGGGCCGGACTGGTGGGGAGCGCCGGTCTGGCGGCCACCCTGACCGGGTGCTCCACCACCGACGCCACGCACGGGTCGACCCACCCGATCGGACCGGTGCCCTCTGCCTCGCCGTCGGCCGGACAGGGACTCGTGCAGAAGAGCCTTGTGGCCCGCGAGACGACGCTCGACCTGGGTGGGCCCACCGTTGCCACCTGGGCCTACGGCGACACGGTCCCGGGTGCGCTGATCCGCGCCAAGGCCGGTGACTTCCTGCGCATCAGCCTCGAGAACAAGCTCCCCGCTGACACCAGCATCCACTGGCACGGGTTGCGCCTGCGCAATGCCGCCGACGGTGTTCCGGGACTGACCCAGGACGCGGTCAAGCAGGGCGACCGCTTCGTCTACGAGTTCACCGCGCCTGACCCGGGCACCTATTTCTTCCATCCCCATGTGGGGGTCCAACTCGACCGCGCCCTGTACGCGCCGCTGGTCATCGAGGACCCGAACGAACCCGGTGGTCACGACGACGAATGGGTCGTGGTCCTCGATGACTGGGTTGACGGCACCGGCCGGACCCCCGACGACGTGCTGAAGAAGTTGGTCGACGACGGCGGCGGCTCGCACGACATGGGCGGCATGGGTGGTGGGCACGACATGGGTGGCCACGACATGGGGGGTGGGGGCACCGCCATGGCCCCTTGGGGAGATGCCGGCGATGTCACCTATCCGCACTTCCTGGTGAACGGCAGGGTGCCTGCAGCTCCCGAGAGGTTCACGGCCAAGCCGGGCCAGAAGGTGCGGCTGCGGATCATCAACGCGGCCTCCGACACCATCTTCACCGTCGCACTCGGCGGTCATCGCATGACTCTCACCCACACCGACGGTCACCCGGTGGTGCCACGTGAGGTGGGTGCGTTCCACATCGGCATGGGCGAGCGCTACGACGCCGTGGTCACCCTCGCTGACGGGGTCTTCCCGCTGGTGGCTGCCCCCTTCGGGAAGACGTCGGGAGGTCAGGCCATGGCCGTGGTCCGCACGGGCGCCGGATCGTCGCCCGCAGCTGACGTGCGCCCGGCGGAACTGTCGGGTGAGGTGTTCATCGGGTCACAGTTGCTGCCCGCTGAGTCGGCCAAGCTGCCCGACCGGGTGCCCGACGCGACGCTGCAGCTGAGCCTCGACGGATCGATGAAGCCGTACGTGTGGGGCATGAACGGGGCGCCGTTCGGCAAGAACGACCCGCTCACCGTCCAGCAGGGTCAGCGGCTGAGGATCGACGTGACCAACCAGACGATGATGACCCACCCTCTGCACCTGCACGGCCACACCTTCGCCCTGCCCTCGGGGTTGCGCAAGGACACCGTGCTGTTGGCACCCGTGCAGCGACTGGCGATCGATCTGGACGCCGACAACGTCGGACGATGGGCCGTGCACTGCCACAACATCTACCACGCCGAGGCAGGCATGATGACTGAGCTGCGCTACACAGAATCTTGACCTTGGCTTGACCGGGCCCACCGGGCGAGGCCGGGACGCTGGTGGGGTGAACATCGCTGCGCACCCCGGGCATGGAGCCGAGACCGCTCCCGTGCCACCACAGGTGACCCTGCTCATCGCTCCCGGCTGCCACTTCTGCGAGGACGCCCGGGCCGAACTGGCCCAGCGCGCCGCTCGCGGGGAGGCAGGGGTCGAACTCGTTGACGCGGACTCTGCACGAGGACGAGAACTGCTGATGAGGCACCGCCCGGCGATGTTCCCGCTGGTGCTGGTCGAGGGTGAGTGGTTCTCGGCCGGACGACTGCCCCGCCGCAAGCTCGACCGGGCCCTCGAACGCCTGGCTCCAGCAGGCCGGGGTCGATGATGGGCGCCGAACTCCTCGGAACCGGCAGCGTCCTCGCGGCATTCCTGGCCGGCACGGTGGCACTGTTCGCTCCCTGCTGCATCGTCTTCCTCGCCCCCTCCTACCTGGCAGCGGCGGTCAAGAACAATCGGTGGCGGCTGCTGCCGTTGACCCTCGTGTTCGCGGCCGGGCTCGCGTTGGTGCTGGTACCGATCACCCTCGGCGTCAGCATCCTCGCGGGAGCCATCGCCCGTTATCACGAGCCCCTCTACTGGGCGGGTGGGCTGTTGATGATCGGCCTGGGCCTGCTGGCACTGTCTGGCCGCATGTGGTCGATGCCCTCCCTGTTGCGGGCCCCGGACACCACCCGCGGCGACTCGGCGACCTTCTTCAGCCTCGGCGTCTTCTCGGGCATCGCCTCGAGCTGCTGCGCCCCCGTGCTGGCCGGGGTGATGACCCTCTCGGCGCTGGCGGGCAATCCTGCCGGTGGGATGGTGTTGGGCCTCGCCTTCGTCTTCGGCATGGTGCTGCCACTCCTGGCCATGGCGCTGCTGTGGGACGTCGCCCGGCTCGACCAACGCCGATGGGGTCGGTCGCGTCCTATCGCGCTTCGTGTGGCGGGCCGAACCCTGCGCACCACCACGGTGAACGTCATCGTCGCACTCGCCTTCATGACCATGGGCGTCGCCGTGATCTCCCTTGCCAGTTCGACGACCATGACCGGGAATGCCACCTGGTTCCAACGGGCTGCGGGCGCCGGCGTCACCCGGGCGGCCCGCAGCCTGCTCGGCTGGCTCGAACCGGTGCCCGAGGCCGTCCTCGGTCTGGGACTGCTCGCCCTGGCCGGCTTGTTCGTCTGGTTCACCCTGCGTGACCGGCGGACCGCGCCACCGCCCGCGGTGAGCTGCCACGAGGTGCCGAGCAGCGATCCCACCGAACCATCTGCCCCGAGGAGCCGATCATGACCACCAGTTCTCGCCGAACCCGGCGCGCCAACCGCGAGAGTGCCGCGCTCACCGCCCGCGAGACGTTGCGCAACCAGCGCGCCATGGAGGACGCCCACCGGGCCAGGTGGCGCCTGGTCAGCCGGGTGGCGACCGTGGTCGTCCTCGTGGTGATCGCCGGGCTGGTCACCGTCGGGCTGTTGAACTCACGTGCCACCGATTCGTCAGTGTCGCGCCAGGCGCCCGCGTTCAGCCTGCGCACCACGGCGGGAACCACCGTCTCGCTGTCCGACTACCGCGGCAAGCCCGTGCTCCTCTACTTCAACGAGGGTGCCGGCTGCGGGTCCTGCACCCAGCAGATGGCAGAGATCGAGAAGGACCCCGGCTTCGCGAAGGCCGGCATCACGGTGCTGCCGATCGTGATGAACACCAAGGAGCAGATCCAGCCAGACCTTGACCAGTTCGGCGTCCGTTCGACCTACCTGCTGGACGAGGGCGGCAGCGTCTCCAAGGCCTACGGCACCTTGGGAACCGGCATGCACGAAGGGCTGCCGGGGCACGGGTTCGTGCTGATCGATGCGAGCGGGGTGCAGCGGTGGCAGGGGGACTACCCCTCCATGTGGATCGCACCCGCCCAGTTGCTCAAGGAGGCGAAGAGTCGCCTGTGAGCAGCGTCAGCTGGTCAGGCTGTCGAGTGCGCCCTGCAGCATGCCACCGATCCGCTCGGCGACGGGCGCCATGGCCTCGTTGCCCGTGAGTTCGTGCATGGTCTGCGGATCGATGGCCTCCACGACGGTGGAGGCCTCGTCCACCGAACGGACGACCACATTGCACGGCAGCAGCACGCCGATGGACTCCTCGGCCTGCAGCGCGGCGTAGGCGCTGGGGGGATTGCAGGCGCCCAGGATGACCTGCGGAGGAATCTCCACCTCGAGCTTCTTGCGCAGCGTGGCCGCCAGATCGATCTCGGTCAACACGCCGAACCCTTGGGCGGCCAGGGCCTCGCGTGTCGCGGCCAGGGTCTGGTCGAACGGCTTGTAGACGATGGTGCTGAGTGCGTAACCCATGTCTTCCTCCTGCGGTCTCGTCACCCTCGGGGTGGCGATGATCCACACATTACGACGCCGCTCAGCGCTGCATGTCGACGAAGCGTGAGTAGTGGCCCTGGAACGCGACCGGCACCGTTGCGGTGGGGCCGTTGCGGTGCTTGGCCACGATCAGGTCGGCCTCACCGACGCGTGACTCCTTGTCGTAGATGTCTTCGCGATGCAGCAGGATCACCATGTCTGCGTCCTGCTCCAACGAGCCCGACTCACGCAGGTCGCTCATCTGTGGACGCTTGTCGGTGCGCTGTTCGGGGCCTCGGTTGAGCTGGGAGAGGGCGATCACGGGGATCTCGAGTTCCTTGGCCAACAGCTTGATCTGGCGGGAGAACTCCGAGACCTCGAGTTGGCGGCTCTCGACCTTCTTGCCCGAGCTCATCAACTGCATGTAGTCGATGATCACCAGCTTGAGGTCGTGGCGCTGCTTGAGGCGGCGCGCCTTGGCCCGGATCTCCATCATCGTCAGGTTGGGGGAGTCGTCGATGAACAGCGGCGCCTCTGAGATCTGCTGGGTCTTGGCGACCACGCGGTCCCAGTCCTGGTCGTTCAGCTTGCCCGAACGGATGGCGTGCAGGGCCACCTGTGCCTCGGCGGAGAGCAGCCGCATCACGATCTCGGTGCGTCCCATCTCCAAGGAGAAGAAGACGCTGGTCAGGCGGTGTTTGATCGAGCAGGCACGGGCGAGGTCGAGGGCGAACGTCGACTTCCCCACCGCCGGACGTGCCGCGACGATGATCATCTGCCCGGGGTGGAGGCCGTTGGTCAACTCGTCCATCTCCTGGAACCCAGTGGGCACCCCGCTCATCACGCCATCGCGGGACTCGATGGCCTCCATCTCGTCGATGGTCGGCTCGATCAACATCGACAACGGTTGGTAGTCGTCGGCGACCTTGCCCGTCGAGACGTTGTAGACCTCCTGCTGGGCGGAGTCCACGATGTCGTTCACGTCGCCCTGACCGGCGTAACTCATCTGGGCGATCTTGATCGACGCCTCGACCAGACGCCGCAGGGTTGCCTTGTCCCGCACGATCTCGGCGTAGTAGACCGCGTTGGCGGCGACCGACACGCTCTGCAGCAGGTCGACGAGGTAGACGTGCCCGCCGGCTCGGCCCAGAGTGCCCTTCTTGTTCATCAGATCGGCGACGGTGATGGGGTCGGCGGGCTCACCGCGGGCGAAGAGCTCGACGATCGCGTCGAAGATCGCCTCATGGTTCGGACGGTAGAAGTCACGTGGTTGCAGGATCTCGGTGACCTCGGCGATGGCGTCCTTGCTCATCAGCATGGCCCCGAGCACGCTCTGCTCGGCCGCCAGGTCCTGGGGTGGTGTGCGGTCGATGCCACCCTCACCGAAATCGTCCTGGCTCACGGGGCACCTCCTGCTCTGCCGCCGCACTCCTGCGGATCGGATGGCCCCATGGTCCAACTGGGGTCTGACACTTCTGGCTCACAGGCCATGGGCGGCCCGCGTACGGACTGCGCACACGCTACGCACGGGGGGGTGAGAGCGCAACCGGTCGGGGGAGAAGTTGTCCACAGGGGGATGTGGACAATCCGTGCACCCTGTGGGCAGCGTGTGGACAACTGTGCACAAGCCCGGCGTGTCGAGGCCCCGGCTGTTGACAATCCGTTCACCTTGGTCGGCCAACAGCGGGCTGACAAGGCACGATCAACATTTCTTCGGAATCGTGAGAAAACTCTCCCGTCGCAGTTCTACGCGTCTCGAGGGTCGGGCCGGTCACCCGAAGTGGCGGCAGGGATGGGACGGCCCTCCATTCCGGGGCGCGGGGGCCTGTGGTTGTCCACAGCTCCATCCACCGGAAGATGATCATGGTTGGTCACGGGCGGTCTAGGCGAGACGCCCTTGGCGCGTTGGAATGTCGATCATGGTCCAGGGTCGGTGAACCGGGTTGCTTCGGGCCTCGCAGGTCCCGCCCCGCGCTGGCGCGGGCACATGGACCAGGAATACCCCGCCCCCCTATTTGCCGCGATACCCCAGAGGGGTATGGTGGGGTGAGCAAGGAGGAGCCATGAGCGAAGACGTAGTCACCCATCACCACGGCTACCACGACAACAAGGACGCGCACCTGCGTCGTCTCAAGCGGATCGAGGGTCAGGCCCGCGGTCTTCAGCGGATGGTCGAGGACGACAAGTACTGCATCGACATCCTCACCCAGGTGTCGGCGATGACCAGCGCCCTGGAGTCACTTGCCCTCGCGTTGCTTGACGAGCACATCAGCCACTGCGTCTCCGAGGCGGTACGCCACGGAGGCGGGGAGGCCGACGCCAAGATCGCCGAGGCCATGAATGCCATCACCAGGCTCGTCAAGAGCTGACCGTCCACCACCAGGAGTTCACATGATCACCACCTACACCGTCACCGGCATGACCTGCGGGAACTGCGTCAAGCACGTCACCGAGGAGGTCTCCGAGGTCGAGGGAGTCACCTCGGTCAACGTCGAGCTCGACGGCGGATCGATGATCGTCGAGTCCGACCAGCCCCTCGATTTCGAGGCCGTCAAGGCGGCCGTCTCCGAGGCCGGCAATTACGCCGTCTCGGCCGCCTGACCGACCGCTGGTCGATCCCTTCGACCTCGCCGTCCTGCAGGGTGGGTCGTCCGTCCCCCCGGCGGCCCACCCTTCCCCCTCCCGTTCGCTGCGGCCTCCTGTCGCACGGGTGGGCCCCGCCGTGCCCCAGGCCGGCCAGAAACCCATGAAGGACACCCATGACCACCGACACCGTGCGTGACACCCGACAGTCCATCGAACTCGACATCGACGGCATGACCTGCGCCTCGTGTGCGGCGCGCATCGAGAAGAAGCTCGGCAAGGTCGAGGGTGTCGACGCGTCCGTGAACTACGCCACCGACAAGGCCCTGGTGCTCGCGCCCACGGGCCTCACCGCCGCCGACCTGATCAAGGTGGTCGAGGAGGCTGGCTACGGCGCGCACCTTCCCGAACCGGACTCGACTCCTCCCGATCGCGCGGGTGCCTACCGACGTCGTCTCATCGTGGCGGCGGTGTTCGCCGTTCCCGTGATCCTGCTGGCGATGGTGCCCAGCCTGCAGTTCCCCTTCTGGCAGTGGGTCTCACTCGTGCTGACCCTGCCGGTGGTGACGTGGGCTGCCTGGCCCTTCCACAAGTCGGCCTGGGTGAACGCACGTCACGCGGCGACCACCATGGACACGCTCATCTCGATGGGCACCTCGGCCGCGACCCTGTGGAGCCTCTACGCGCTGGTGTTCACCTCTGCGGGCCACCCGGCCTACCGGCACGACTTCGGGTTCACCCTCGACCGTCACCACGCCGGCACCGCCACCTACTTCGAAGCCGCCGTCGGCATCATCACCTTCCTGTTGTTGGGCCGCTGGATCGAGGCCCGCTCACGACGCGACGCGGGCGCGGCCCTGCGCGCCCTGCTCACCATGGGTGCCAAGGAGGCCTCGATCGTTCGCGACGGGGTCGAGACCCGGTTGCCCATCGACCAGTTGGTGGTCGGCGACCACTTCGTGGTGCGCCCCGGCGAGAAGGTCGCCACCGATGGTGAGGTGGTCGAGGGCAACTCGGCCGTCGACGCCTCGCTGATCACCGGCGAGTCGGTGCCGGTCGAGGTCGGCCCCGGGTCGTTGGTGGTGGGCGCCACCATCAACACCTCCGGTCGACTGCTCGTGCGCGCCAGTGCCGTCGGTTCGGACACCCAACTGAGCCACATCGCCCGGCTCGTGGAGCAGGCCCAGACAGGCAAGGCTGCCGTCCAGCGCCTGGCCGACCGGATCTCGGGCATCTTCGTGCCCATCGTCATCGGGCTCGCCCTGGTCACCCTGATTGGCTGGCTCGTGGCTGGCGCCGAGGTTGGTTTCGCCTTCACCGCGGCTGTCGCCGTGCTGATCATCGCGTGTCCCTGCGCCCTGGGCCTCGCGACGCCGACCGCCCTGTTGGCCGGGACCGGACGAGGATCCGAACTCGGCATCGTCATCCGTGGACCCGAGGTGCTCGAGCAGGCGCGGTCCATCGACACCGTGGTGCTCGACAAGACCGGAACGCTGACCGAGGGCCAGATGTCCGTGGCGTCGACCCACCCGGCTGCGGGCACCACCGAGTCGCAGCTCACCCTGGTCGCCGCCGCTCTCGAGAACCACTCCGAACACCCGATCGCCAGGGCCGTGGTCGCGGCCGCCGGCACCCGTGGGCTGCCCGAGGTGTCCAACTTCTCGAACCACCCGGGACGAGGCGTGGTGGCCACGATCGACGGTGTCGTCCACTTGGTCGGCAACCAGCGCCTGCTGGAGGACAACGGCCTCGCACTCGGCGCCGAGGTCGAGGACGCGGCCCAGGCGGCGTCCGGTCGCGGTGAGACCTTGGTCTTCGTCGCCACCGAGCACGAGGTGCTCGGCGTGATCGGGGTGGCCGACACCATCAAGACCACGTCTGCCGAGGGCATCCGCCAACTGAAGGCGCTCGGCCTGACGCCGGTCATGGTGACCGGCGACCACGAGGCGGCCGCCCGGGTGGTGGCCGACAGCCTCGGCATCGACGAGGTGCGGGCCTCCGTGCTGCCGGCCAACAAGGTCGACATCGTCCGCGAGTTCCAGGCCCAGGGACGAAGGGTCGCCATGGTCGGTGACGGGGTCAACGATGCGGCCGCTCTCACCCAGGCCGACCTCGGCATGGCGATGGGGTCGGGAACCGACGCGGCGATCGCTGCGAGCGACATCACCCTGATGCGGCCCGACATGGTCCTGGCGGCCGACGCGGTGCGCCTGAGCCGGGCCACCCTGCGGACCATCAAGATCAACCTGTTCTGGGCCTTCTTCTACAACGTGGTCGCTCTGCCGGTGGCCGCGCTGGGGTTCCTGAACCCGATGATCGCGAGCGCCGCCATGGCCTTCAGTTCGGTCTTCGTCGTGCTCAACTCGCTCCTCCTGCGCAGGTTCACGCCCCGCGCCTGACCAGGCAGACCAGGGCGCCGGGCGGGGTCGGTCCAGAAACGGACCCGATCTCGCCCTGGGGCCCTGTCTCGTCTGGTTCCGAGCGGCTTGGGTCCGTTTCTGGACCGCGGCCCGGCGGCCCGGTCAGCCGGGTGTCGCGATGGCTGGAGAGCGGCGAGCAGTGGGGCGTGGAGAGAAGTCACGGAACGTTCCCCGACCTCGGCGTGGCGTCCAATCGGCTCACCCATTCGGGGGTTACTCTCAGGATTTCTTTGGGATTCTCTCAACAAGAGGTTAGGGTAGGACCTGCTCGGGTGACCGAGCCGTCCCCGAATCTTTCCAAGAAGAGGTCCCGCGTGAAGTTCCCCATTGGCGCCAAGGTTGCGCTCGCCACCGTGCTCGCAGCCGGTACTGCCCTCGGCGGTGTCGGCATCTCCAGGGCCTACGCCACTGACTCGGTCACCTTCGACATCGAGGGTGCGACCAGCACCGCCGACGTCCGGGCCAAGGATGTGCGTGACGCCCTCGCCGCTCAGGGAATCACCCTGTCCCAGCACGACGTGGTGCAGCCCTCCCTCGACACCAAGGTCTCGGACGGCCTGGAGATCTCCGTGAAGTACGGACGTCCCGTGACCCTCACCATCGACGGCAAGACCACCACCAGGTGGACGACCGCCACCTCCCTCGACCAGGCGCTGGCCCAGTTCGCCCTGCTCGACCCCAAGGACCAGGTCTCGGTCAACCGTTCGACCCCGCTGGGTCGCCAGGGTCTGACCGTGTCGGTGGACACCGCCAAGTCGGTCACGATCTCCACCGCGAAGGGTGACGTCAAGGTCGAGGTCGTGGGAACCGTCGCTGACGCTCTCAAGGCCGCCAACATCTCCGTGGACTCCTACGACAAGGTCTCGGCCGACACCTCGAGTGAGCTCACCGAGGGACAGGTGATCACCTTCGCTGACGTGGCCAAGGTCGCCTACACCAAGAGCGCCAAGGTTCCCTTCAGCGTCGTCAAGGTCAACGACCCCACCCTCGCCCAGGGCAAGACCAAGGTCGTGCAGCAGGGCAAGGACGGATCGATCACCAACTGGCGCACCCGCTGGACCAGCGATGGCAAGCAGTTCGCCGACCAGCTGAACGACCAGAAGGTCGTCAAGCCCGTGAACCAGATCGTCAAGGTCGGGACCAAGGCCCCGGCCCCCGCCCCTGCATCCACCACCTCGCGGACGACCAGCTCACCGGCGACCACGACGAAGAAGGCCGCCAGCTCGGTGCCCTCGGGTAGCGTCTGGGACCGCCTGGCGCAGTGCGAGGCCGGCGGCAACTGGCACATCAACACCGGCAACGGCTTCTACGGTGGCCTGCAGTTCACCTCGTCGACCTGGCTCGCCTACGGGGGTGGCGCCTACGCCTCCCGCGCTGACCTGGCCAGCCGTGAGGCCCAGATCGCCGTGGCTACCAAGGTCCAGGCCAGCCAGGGCTGGGGTGCATGGCCCGCCTGCACCGCCAAGCTCGGCATCGGCTGAGCCGACCGACCCGTCGACAGGAACGGGGCGCCCACCAGCAGGTGGGCGCCCCGTTCGTCGTCCGCTGGGGTGGTGGCCGTCATCCCCGATCGGCGATGGCCTGCTCCAGACGCTCGAGCTTACCCGTCAGCTCACCGGTGTACCCGGGGCGGATGTCGGCCTTCAGCACCAGGGCGACCCGTGACCCGAAGGGCTGTACGGCGTCGACGCACTGTTTCACCACGGCCATGCACTCGTCCCACTCGCCCTCGATCGTGGTGAACATCGAGTCGGTGCGGTGAGGCAGTCCCGAGGCGCGCACGACGCTGACGGCCGCCGCCACGGCGTCATGCACGGAGGCATCGTCGCGGTTCTGGTGAACGCGGTTCTGGCCGTCCGGGGTCTGGTCGTCGCGGGGCTGGCCTTCGCGAAGGGTGGCATCAGAGGGCCGGCCCGAGGGGGCGACGGAGAAGGCGACAAGCATGCTTCCAGTCAATCAGGCCCGGGCCGAACCGTCAGGGGTTGGGTTCGTGCAGGCCCCGGTGGTCCAGAAATGGTCTGGGCTGCGCTCATGGCACGCGAATCGGGCCGGCTCCACCACTGGCGGCCATTTCTGGACCTCTTCCCCAATCGCGCGGTGCGGGCCATGGACCCAGTCAGGCGTCCACCGGGCAACCCGGGGTCGTCGCCACCGCCAGCCCCCCTAGGCTTGCGACGCAGACCAGACCGAGCATCACCCAAGCAGGAGTCACATGAGCCAGCCGATCCGCGTCGTCGTGTGGGGAGAGAACTTCCACGAGAACCACGACGAGCCAGTCCGCGAGATCTACCCCGACGGCATGCACACCGCCATCGCCGAAGGCATCCGCACCCACCTCGGCGAGGGCGCGGAGGTCGAGACCCGGGTGCTCCAGGACGACTCCCAGGGCATCACCGATGAATTGCTGGCGAGCGCCGACGTGCTGCTGTGGTGGGGTCACGCCCGCCACGACGAGGTCTCGGACGAGACCGCCACCCGCGTCCAGCGGGCCGTCCAGTCAGGCCTCGGCCTGATCGTGCTGCACTCGGGCCACCACTCCAAGCCGTTCATCCAGCTGATGGGAACCTCGTGCAACCTCGACTGGCGCGGGTCGGACGACCGTGAGCTGGTCTGGACCGTCGACCCCTCCCACCCCATCGCCCAGGGCGTCCCGCACCCGATCGTGATCGACTCCGAGGAGATGTACGGGGAACCCTTCGACATTCCCGCCCCCGACCAGCTGATCTTCGTGTCGTCCTTCAGTGGCGGTGAGGTGATTCGCTCGGGCGCCACGTGGACCCGAGGCCGCGGCCGCGTGTTCTACTTCCGTCCCGGTGACCAGGAGTACCCCACCTATTTCCATCCCGACGTGCGGCGGGTGATCGCCAATGCCGTGCAGTGGGTGGCCCCCGCCAACGGTCGGCAGGCACCGGTCGTGAATCGCCGGCCGGCGGGCTGGTTCGAGACCGGCGAGCGGCTCGAGGCGGCCGACCCGCGGTTGCAGGTCTGAGCCAGTGCCCCCCGACAGGACGGTCAGCATCCGCCGGGCCACCCCCGGCGATGCCGAGTCGTATGCGCGCTGTCGTGAACAGTCGATGGCGGCGGCCTACGCCCACTTCATGCCACAGGAGTTCTTCGACCGCCGGCTGGAGAGGTTCGAAGAGCTGGTCGCTGACTACGCCCGCGACATCGCCGACGTCGACTTCCGCGCCCATTGGATGGCGACCGACGAGGCCGGCCGCGTACTGGGGATCTGCACGATCGCGGCCGGTCCGGCGCAGTGGGAGCGTGATCTCGGACTGCCCGAACCTCCCGTCCAGCGTGAGCTGGCCCAGCTCTACCTGACGCCCGACGCACAGGGCTCGGGTCTGGCCCAGGACCTGCTGCGGACCGCCCTGCCTCCCGAGCAGGAGGCCTACCTGTGGTGCATGTGGAAGAACCCACGGGCGGAGGCCTTCTACCTGCGGCAGGGGTTCGTCCACGACGGTGTCGAGGTCAGTTGTGGGCCGACGTGGCTCGACCAACGCATGTTTCGCATGTGGCGTCCTCGACGCCCGCGTGCGTAGGGTGAGGCGCCGGTGCGGTGTCGTCCCACGCGCAGTGTGAACCCCCTCCGGGGTCTGCCCTTCCTCCATTGGGAGCAAACCGGGCACATCTGGCAGGGTGGCCACAGGAGGTTCCCATGACGAGTCGACCGTCGGTGGCGCTCTTCGCGACCTGCATCAACGACACGATGTTCCCGGGAACGGCCATCGCGACCGTCCGCCTGCTCGAGCGACTGGGCTGCACCGTCACCTTTCCCGAGGCGCAGACCTGCTGCGGGCAGATGCTCACCAACACCGGTTACATCGCCCAGGCGGCACCTGTGGTGCGCACCTTCGTCCGCGCCTTCGAGGGCGCCGACTACGTGGTCGGGCCGTCGGGATCGTGCGTCGGGTCTGCCCGCCACCAGCACCCGATGATCGCCTCGAAGGTGGGGGACGAGGGTCTGCGGCGGGCTTCCGAAACCCTCAACCAGCGGGTGTTCGAGTTGTCGGAGTTCCTGGTCGACGTGCTGGGGGTCACCGACGTCGGTGCGTGGTTCCCGCACCGGGTCACGTTCCACCCCACCTGCCACTCGATCCGCGTCGCCGGCGTCGGTGACCGTCCCCAGCGTCTGCTCAGGGAGGTCGGCG
Source organism: Aestuariimicrobium sp. T2.26MG-19.2B (assembly GCF_950101875.1). Classification (NCBI taxonomy): domain Bacteria; kingdom Bacillati; phylum Actinomycetota; class Actinomycetes; order Propionibacteriales; family Propionibacteriaceae; genus Aestuariimicrobium; species Aestuariimicrobium sp. T2.26MG-19.2B. The sequence goes on from NZ_CATNLW010000001.1 coordinate 1,373,436, forward strand.
GCATCGACCTCGTCGACCTGCCCGACGCCGACCAGTGCTGTGGATTCGGGGGCACCTTCTCGGTGAAGAACCCCGACGTCTCCGTGTCGATGGGCTCCGACAAGGCCCGCTCCGCCGTCTCGACCGGTGCGGAGTACCTGGTGGCGGGTGACAACTCCTGCCTGATGCACATCGGGGGCCTTCTGTCGCGGTCGAAGTCGCCGGTCACTCCCATCCACCTGGCCGAGATCCTCGCCTCGACCCGTGAGGACCCCCGATGACCCGGCTCACACCCGCTCCCGACCTTCCCGCCTTCCTGGGGATGCCGCCCTTCCCCGAGGCCGCCCCGGCCGGGCTCGCCAACGCCACCCAACGCGCCAACCTCAGCCACGCCACCCGAACGATTCGAGCCAAGCGGGCGGTCCGGGCGTCCGAGGTGTCGAACTGGGACGACCTGCGGACCGCTGGCATGCAGATCAGGAACCGGGCCCTGCGCAACCTCGACCAGTACCTGGTGCAGGCCGAACAGGCGATGACCGAGGCCGGGGTGACGGTTCACTGGGCGCGCGATGCCGACGAGGCGAACCGGATCGTGGTCGACCTGGTGCGCGCCAAGCAGGCCGACGAGGTGATCAAGATCAAGTCGATGGTGACCCAGGAGATCGATCTCAACGAGGCCCTGGAGGCCGCCGGTGTCGCCGCGTGGGAGACCGACCTGGCCGAGCTCATCGTGCAGTTGGGGCATGACCGGCCCAGCCACATCCTGGTGCCGGCCATCCACCGCAACCGCACCGAGGTCCGTGACATCTTCCGCGCCGAGATGGGGCAGTGGGGCCGTCCCGCACCCGACGACCTCACCGACGACCCGGCGGTGCTCGCCGAAGCCGCCCGGCTGCACCTGCGCGAGAAGTTCCTGCGCGCGAAGGTGGCCATCTCGGGCGGCAACTTCATCGTCGCCGAGACCGGCACGCTGGTGATCGTGGAGTCCGAGGGCAACGGACGCATGTGCCTGACCCTGCCCGAGACCCTCATCTCCGTGGTCGGCATCGAGAAGATCGTGCCGACCTTCGCCGACCTCGAGGTGATGCTGAGGCTGCTGCCGAGGTCGTCGACCGGGGAGCGGATGAACCCCTACACCTCTTTCATCACGGGGGTGACCAGCGGCGACGGGCCCCAGGAGAGACATGTGGTGCTGCTCGACAACGGCCGCACCAACGTGCTCGCCGACGAGGTCGGACGAGCCGCCCTGCGCTGCATCCGGTGTTCTGCCTGCCTCAACGTCTGCCCGGTCTACGAACGGGTCGGGGGCCACGCCTACGGGTCTGTCTATCCGGGGCCGATCGGGGCGATCCTGACCCCCCAGCTGCGTGGGCTCGACTCCCCGGTCGACCGCGCGCTGCCGTTCGCCTCGTCCCTGTGCGGGGCCTGCAACGACGTCTGCCCCGTCCGCATCCCGATCTCTGACATCCTCGTCCACCTGCGCGGCAAGGTGGTCGAGCACAAGACCGCCACTCACCCCACCCCGGAGTCGATCGCCTTCGCGGCGGTGGCATCGACGATGGCCTCGTCGCGGCGGTTGGGTCTGGTGCAGCGGGGGTCCGAACTCGTCGGACGAGCCCTGGGTCTGGTGGGCCGCCGTCGGCTCCCGAGGCTGCCCTGGCCAGCCTCGCTGTGGCTGCGCGACCGCGACCTGGCGGCACCGGCGAAGCAGACCTTCCGCGACTGGTGGCAGCAACGTGAACGGGAGGAGCGGCCATGAGTGGGTCACGTGCTCGCGACGAGATCCTGGCCCGGGTCCGGCGGTCACTGGGCGACGTTCCCGCCGGTGACGAGATCGTGGTCGACTGGACCTACGCCCAGCCGACGCCACTGCATTCTGTGCTGGACACCTTCGAGGAGAACATCCTCGACTACGGCGCGAGCATGTCCCGGGTGTCGCCCGACGACGTGGGTCGCGCGGTGGCGGCGGCACTGCGCGGCATGGGCGCCGGGTCGGTGGTCATCCCCGCCGACCTGCCAGCCGGCTGGTTGCAGGGCTGGGACGACCTGCGTGTGGTCGTCGACTCGGGAGACCTGTCGGCCCGCGACCTTGATGCCATCGACGCCGTCGTCACCGGGTCACTGGTCTCGGGTGCCGAGACCGGGACGATCTGCCTCGACCACGGGGCCGGTCAGGGGCGCCGCGCCATCTCGCTGGTTCCCGACCGTCACGTCTGCGTGGTGACGGCGCGGTCGGTGGTCTCCGACATCCCGGAGGCGGTGGCGGTGCTCGAAGCCTCCGTGAGGCAGGGGAGGCCGGTCACCTGGATCTCTGGTGGTTCGGCGACCAGTGACATCGAACTCAGCCGGGTCGAGGGAGTGCACGGTCCCCGACAGTTGCACGTGGTGCTCGTCCTCTGAGCACTCGTCGTCTGACCATGGGGGCAGTGGTGGCGAAGGGGAGCCAGCTCGCGGAAAGCGCTTTCACAACGTCGATCGATGGGCCAGAATGGTACCCATGAGTGCACCCGTCGTCGTGTTGGCCGTCCAGGACTCCCTCGTCGAGCCCTTCTTCGGACGAGGTGAACTGCAGCGACTCGAGGCTGTCGCGCGGGTGCGTCGGGTGGCCGACGCGGGCGAGCTCACCGCGGACGACCTGACCGGTGCCAACGTGCTGGTCACCGGCTGGGGCACGGCCCGGCTCACCCCAGAACTGGCCTCGGCCGCGCCAGGGCTGACCACCTTGGTGCACTCGGCCGGCAGTCTTCGGGCGGTCCTCGACCCCGAGTGCTACCGGCGGGAGGGCTTCATCGCCTCCTGCCAGTCCGACACCAACGCCCTGCCCGTCGTCGACTTCACCGCAGCGATGGTCGTGCTCAGCCTGAAGAACGCCTTCCAACTGCGGGAGCGGTTCCGGCAGGAGCGCTCGTCCACGGGCGACGCCCGCAGCTGGGGAGCCGACGGCGTCCCGTTCCGCCGCGTGGGTCTGGTGGGCGCCTCCAGGATCGGACGAGGGGTGATCGAGAAGCTGCGCCCTCTGGAGGTCGAGATCGGGCTCTTCGATCCCTATTTGCGCGCCGACGAGGCGGCCGGGTTGGGGGTGCGGCTGTTCGACAGCCTGGTCGAACTGGCGGCGTGGAGCGAGGTGTTCAGCGTGCACGCGCCATGGCTGCCGCAGACCGAGGGCATGATCTCGGCCGAGGTGCTCGCCGCCCTGCCCGACGGCAGCCACTTCATCAACACCGCCCGCGGTGCCCTGGTCGACGAAGAGGCGTTGGTGGCCGAGTTGCGCACCGGACGCCTGGACGCGGTGCTCGACGTCACGTGGCCCGAACCCCCGGCAGCTGACTCAGCCCTGTGGGAGCTCCCGAACGTGTTCATGACCCCGCACATCGCCGGTTCCCAGGGGACGGAGTTCGGGCTGCTGGGGCGCGGGTCCATCGACGAGGCGGTGCGCGCCGTCACGGGTCAACCCCTCCTCCACGCCGTCGATGCCGAGGCATACGACCGTCAGGCCTGAGCTGCTCACCCCAATCGGACGACCCGACTGCACCGGGCCACCACGTCCGCGTCGTGGGTGATCACGAGCACAGGGCTGTCGTCCGCTGCGGCCCACAGGTCGTCCATCAGGGCTTGTGCAGTCTCGTGGTCGAGGTGCTCGGTCGGCTCGTCGAGGATCCACAGGTCCCTCTCCCCCACCAACACCCTGGCCAGGGCGAGCCGCCTGGCCTCCCCGCCCGACAGGGTCGTGCCTGCCTCGCCGATCAGCCGGTCGGGTGGCAGGTCGAGACCGGCCCGGGAGAGGGCCTCGACGATCTCGGCATCGGTCGCGTCCCGCCTGCCGATGCGCACATTCTCGGCGACGCTGGTGCGGAAGATGTGCGCGTTCTGTGCCAGGTAGCCGACGCGACCGGCGGTCTCGATCCGGCCCGCCTGCGCCGGGATCATGCCCATCACCGTGGCGGCGACGGTGGTCTTGCCGATGCCGGACCGGCCCACCAGGGCCACCCTCTCGCCGGCGCCCACCGTGAGGTCGAGCCCGCGGACGACCGGACGGTGACCGGGCCAGCCGGCGTCGAGCCCGACCACCCGCAGCCCGGGGCTGCCGGACGCCTGCTGGCTGGCGTCGCCGGAGCCCACCGGGGGTTCGTCCAAGGTCTGCGACAGGCGGCTGAGGGCCGTCTGGCTGCGGGTGAAGGTCTGGGCCGCCTGGGTGAACGTGGCGAGCACCTCGTGCATGGCCAGCGGGGTGAGCGCCACCACCGCGAGCAGTCGCGGGCCCATGGTGCCCTCAGCGACTGCGGTACCGCCGATCCACAGGGCGGCGACGACTGCGATTCCTGAGGCGATGATCTGGCCGCCGGTGGCGATCCCCCGCAGCCAAGCAGCCCGCGACTCGATCCGTCGCAGTTCGGAGTCGAGGGCGAGGGCCCGGGAGATCCGGTCGTCCGCCGCCCCGTTCGCGACCAGGTCCTGCCCGGCCCGGGCGAGTTCGTGCACCTCGGATGCCAGGGCCCCGCGGGTGGGCACCGCTGCGCTGTCATGGCGCAGCCCGGCACGCTGGGTCAGCCAGGGCAGCAGCACCCCGGCGACCAGACAGCTGGCCAACAGCACCAGGGCGGAGCCGAGGGAGAACCGGGCCAGCATCACGGTCGTGCCCACGACGACCAGGGAGGCGGAGCAGAAGGGGACGACGACACGCACCACGAGGTCTTGGATGGCCGACACGTCGGAGATGACGCGACTGAGCAGGTCGCCCCGGCGGCGTCCGATCAGGGTGGTGCGGGCCAGATGGTTGTAGGCATCGAGCCTGAGGGCGGCCTGCATGCGCAACGCCAGGTCGTGGCCGACCAACCGTTCGAGGTAGCGGAAGAAGCCCCGGCTGATGCCGAAGAAGCGCACCCCGACCGCTGCCGCCTGCAGGTAGAGCACGGGTGGTGCCTCGGCGGCTCGCGAGATCAGCCAACCGCTGACCCCCATCAGCGACACCGACGCCCCGGATGCCGCTCCGGCCAACAGGATGGCTGCCAGCAGCCGCCAGTGTCCGTGTCGGACCGCGGCCATCACCTCTCGCCAGAGGGCCACCGTGCTGGTCCCACGGGTCGACCGGGCGCGAGCCATGCCCCCTGAGGTGGTCCGCGTCGGGGTGGTGACGGCCCCACCGGTGCGGGTCTGCAGGGTCATCGGCGCCCCTCAAGACTGGGGCGTGTCCAGAGATGGACGCGACTGGCGAACTGGTGCGCCAACCGCGTGCCCGGCGCGAGCTGGGGGTCAATTCTGGACCGCCGGGTCATCGGACCCCCTCCGTTGCCGCCAGCCCGGGGACCACAGCGGGAGCCAGTTCGACCACCCGGTCGGCGAGCGCGATCACGGCCTCGCGGTGCGACACCAGCACGACGGCGGCACCCGAGGCCGCGACCGCGGAGATGACGGTGGCCTCGGTGTCGGCGTCGAGACCGGCCGTGGGCTCGTCCAGCACGAGCAGGCGGGCATGCCCGTGCCGCACCCGCACCAGCGCCCTGGCCAGGGCCACCCGGCGCCGCTCGCCGGCGGAGAGACCCTCGCCGTCGTCACCCACGGACCTGTAGGGGTCGAAGTCAGCGGCCAAGGCGGTCAGCGCCTCGACGACCTGGTCGCCGGAGGCATCGGGCGCTCCCAGGCGCACGTTGTCGGCAATGCTGCCGACCACCATCCCGGGGTTCTGGGGGACGAAGGCGATCTGCCTCAACCACTCGCCGCGGTCCAGGTCGGTGACCGCCACCCCGTCAACCGAGACCTCACCGGTGGTGGGCGCCTCGAATCCCAGCAGCAGTCGCAGCAGCGTGGTCTTGCCGCCACCCGATCGGGCCCGCAACGCGATGATCGATCCCGGCGTGACCTCGAACGAGACCGGGTCCAACGCCGGCTCGGCGCTCCCGGGGTAGGTGTATCCGGCCTCGCGCACCCGAAGAGTTGACGAGGCGAGATCGGGGGCAGGCAAGCTGGGCCGGGTGGGCGCCACCGCTCCTGCATCGATGATGGCGAAGGCTTCGTCGGCTGCGGCAACCCCGTCAGCGGAGTCGTGGAAGTGCACCCCGACCTGCCGGACGGGCAGGAAGGCCTCCGGGGCCAGCACCAGCACGAACAGGGCAGTCTCGAAACCGACATGCCCTCCGACCAACCGGAACCCCACGGTGACGGCCACGACTGCCACCGACAGGTTCGCCAGCAATTCCAGCGCGAAGGCCGACAGGAACGACACCGACAGGGTGCGCATCGTCTCGCGTCGATTCGCCTCCTCGCCGATCTCGACACCCCTGGCCTGGGCGCGGGCACGCCCGAACGCCTGCAGAGTCGGCAGCCCCTCGATCAGATCGGCGAAGTGGTTGGCGAGCCGGTCGGCCACCCGGAACCTGCGCGCCACCGCCTGCTGGGTCGTCCAGCCGATCAGCGACATGAACACCGGAATCAGCGGGAGCGTCACCGCGATGATCAGGGCCGACTCCCAGTCGGCCCACAGGATGGCGGCTCCGACCACGGCAGGGACGACCGCCGCCAGCGCCAGCTGCGGCAGGTACTTCGAGTAGTACCCGTCGAGGGCATCGAGGCCGTCGGTGACGACGTGGACCAAGGTGGCGGACGAGGCCTGGTCCGCCGTGGGTCTGGCCAGTCGTGCGCGCAGCACCTCGCGGCGCAACGTCGACTTCACCTCGGCCGCCGCCCGATGCGCCAGCACCTGGTTGAGCCAGGCGAGCAGGGCTTGTCCGAGGAAGACACCCGCGAGCATTCCGAACGTGGCCAGGTAGGAGGCCACCTGACGGGTGGTGAAGATGCCGACCACCGCGTGGGCGAGCAACCAGGCCTGGGCGATCATCAGCCCCGACGTGACCACGCCCACCGCGACGCCGGCGATCAGGTAGTTCCTGGTCGCACGGGCGTGTCGCAGCAGGCGTGGGTGGATGGGTCCGGGCACGGCCTCAGACTAGGCCCCGGTCGCTGCCGGGACCGGCTCGGCAGCCTCCACCGGCAGATTCTGCACGCTGATCCGCTTGCGGAAGACCCAGTACGACCAGGCCTGGTAGGCGAGCACGATCGGCACGAAGATCGCGGCCGCGATGGTCATGATCTTCAACGTGTAGGGAGAGGACGAGGCCGACCACATGTCGAGCCCCGGGTCGCCGCTGCTGATGAAGCCGAGGTTGCCGTACATCTTGAGGAACATCGGGACGATCAGGCCGACGACCCCGATCGAGGTGGCGATGAACGCCGATCCGTCGCGTCCACGGGCGGTCAGCAGCGCTGCCCCCGCAACCGCGAGGGCCGCGACCAGGCCGAGGACCCAGGTGATCGCGTGGGCGGCAGGATGGGTGGGCGCGTGGACGACGTTCATCCAGACGGCCCAGACCATCGACAGCCCCGCGGCGGCGAAGGCGAGTCCGATGGCGAGCTTGCGGGCGTCGTCGTGCACCTCACCCTTGGTCTTGAGGGCCACGAACACGGCACCGTGGGCACAGAAGAGCACCACGAACAGCACCCCGCCGAGCAACGAGAACGGGGTGAAGAGTTGCCAGAAGCCGGTCGTCACCAGCGGCGGGTTCCCACCGACCTCGAGGCCCTTGACGAAGTTCGCGAAGCCGACCCCGAGCACCAGTGAGGGCAGGAACGATCCGATGGTGGCCATCCAGTCCATCAGGTTGCGGTGGCTCATCTCGGGACGCTTCGAGCGGTACTCGAACGCGACACCGCGCAGGATCAGTCCCACCAGGACCAGCAGCAGCGGTAGGTAGATGCCCGAGAACAACGTGGCGTACCAGCCCGGGAAGGCGGCGAAGGTCGCGCCGCCGGCAGTCAACAACCAGACCTCGTTGCCGTCCCAGGTGGGGCCGATGGTGTTGACCATGACGCGCTTGCGCTTGTCGGTGCGTCCCAGGATCGGCAGCAGCATGGCGACACCGAAGTCGAACCCCTCGAGGAAGAAGAAGCCGACCCACAACACGGCAACGAGCACGAACCAGACCGGTGTGAGCGCGGAATGGGTGGCGGTTTCAAGCAGAGTGAACATCAGTTCTCCTGGCCGATCAGTAGGCGAAGGACAAGGGGGCGTCCTCGTCCTCGATGACCTCGACGGGGGCCACGTCCGGCAGGCCCAGCTTCAGGTACTTCATGAACAGGCCCACCTCGAGCACGGCCAGGGCACCGTAGACGACCGTGTAGGTGATCATCGAGAACAGCACCTCACCGGCGCTGACGCCGGGCGAGACCCCGGTCACGGTCGGCATGACGCCGGCCACGAGCCAGGGCTGGCGTCCCATCTCGGTGAAGATCCAGCCGAACGAGTTCGCGAACAGCGGCAGGAACGGCAGCACGGCCATCGCCAGCATCCACGGTTTCGACGGACGAGGGGTGCGCCCGCGGCGGGTGGCCCACAGGATCCACAGGCCGAGGGCCATGCCGGCGAAGCCCAGGCCCATCATGATGCGGAAGGTCCAGTAGGCGACGGGCACGTTGGGGCCGATGTCGGTGATGCCCTGCTTGGCCAACTCGGCCGAGTAGGCCTTCTGCAGCGCGGTCTGGGTGCCGTTGTCCTGCAGGTAGCCCGACTGTGCGAACTCGGCATTGATGTCGTTGATGCCCTTGACCTGTGAACCCCAGGTTCCGTTGGCCAGGTAGCCGAGCAGGCCGGGCACCTGGATGAGGTGTGTGGCCTCGGTGCCCTCGAGGTTGCCGATGCTCAGGATCGAGAAGTTGGAGCCGTCGGCGGTGTTGTAGTGCGCCTCGGCGGCGGCCATCTTCATGGGCTGGACCCGGGTCATCACCTTGCCCTGGAAGTCCCCGGAAGCCATCACGGCGATCGAGGCGGCGAGCAGGACGACGGCCCCGAACCGCGCGGCCCAGCGCCAGGTGGCGGCGTCGCCGTGGGCCGAGGTCTGGTCGTCCGCGGCACCGTGCAGGCGGGCGAGGTGCCAGCCGGCGATGCCGGCCACGAGGGCCCCGGCCACCATGTAGGAGGCCGCGATCTGGTGCGGGAAGGTTGCCAGGAAGACGGGGTTGGTCAGAACGGCGCCGAAATCGGTGAGTTCGGCGCGCCCGTTGCGGAAGGTCGCGCCGACGGGGTTCTGCATCCAGGAGTTGGCGGCAAGGATGAACACGGCCGACAGCATGGTGCCGAAGGCGGCCGCGTAGATCGACATGAGGTGCAACTTCTTGGGGAGGCGGTCCCAGCCGAAGATCCACAGCCCGAGGAAGGTCGACTCGAGGAAGAAGGCGAGCAAGGCCTCGAGCGCCAGCGGAGCGCCGAAGACGTCACCCACGAAACGGGAGTACTCCGACCAGTTCATGCCGAACTGGAACTCCTGCACGATGCCCGTGACCACGCCGATCGCGAAATTGATCAGGAACAACTTGCCGTAGAACTTGGTCAGTCGCAGGTAGCGTTCGTTCCCTGTCCGGTACCAGATCGTCTGCAGGACGGCGACCAGCATCGACAGCGCGATCGTGATCGGCACGAAGAGGAAGTGGTAGACCGTTGTGATCCCGAACTGCCAGCGGGCAAGCACCTGTGCGTCCATGGGCGCGAATCTACTACGAGGCGTCGTAACTTGAGAATCGGTGAAGGGAGGGTGTCGCGTGGCTGTGCTGGGAGAGCTTGAGCACCAAGTGATGCGGGTCGTGTGGGACGCCCATGAGCCGGTCAGCGTGCGCACCGTGTACGAAGCCCTGGTGACGCACCGTGAGCTCGCCTACACCACGGTCATGACCGTGATGGACCGGCTGGCCAAGAAGGGAGTGCTGACGCGCGAGCAACAGGGTCGCGCCTGGCTGTACGTTCCCGCGCAGACCCAGGCGGCCATGGTTGCCGACGAGATCGTCTCGTTGCTGGAGGAGTCGGGTGACCAGGGCATGCGTGTGATCGGGGAGTTCGTGGCCCGGCTGCCACCCGAGCTGGTGGAGCATGCCCGTTTGTGTCTCGGGGTGCGTCCGGCGGAGGTGGCTCCCGTGCGGCGACGCCCGGGTGGGAGTGCGGCCGGGGTGCGCTCGCGTCCGCTGAGGTGAGCAGCCGGCCTCGGCGCTCGTGCCTGAAAGTGTCGTCGCCGCTTCTGTGACCCTGCGTACCGCCGCCTTCGGCGAACCTGCGTATTGCCGCCTTCCGTGATCCTGCGCATTGCCGCCTCCGGCGAACCTTGGTTCAGTGAGGGTGTGGTCGCCCGGCGGTCCAGAATTGGCCCCCAACGGCCGCGAGGTCGACTGATCGTCGGCCCTGAGCGCGATCGGGTCCATTTCTGGACACCTGGAATGGCCGACTGACAGAGTCGCTGCATGGCACTGGCGAGTGAGATCTGGGTTCCCGACACCATCGAGCGTGAGCAGGGCGGGATCGAGAGGCCCCGCATCGCCATCGCAGGCATTTCCATCGAGTCCTCCACCTTCTCGGCCCATCGCTCGGGTGATGAGGCGTTCACCATGTGGCGCGGAGAGGACCTGCTCAGCGGGCTCAATCCGTTCCTGGCCCCTGGCCACCCCTACCGCGATGCGGCGGAGTGGATCCCGGTGGCGCGTGGCCGGTCACTGCCGGGCGGAACGGTGGTGCGTGCGACCTACGAGCGCATGGCGGACGAGATCGTGGAGGGACTTCGCGCCGCCGGGCAGCTCGATGCCCTCTGGTACGACATCCACGGGGCCATGAGTGTCGAGGGTCTCGAGGACGCCGAAGGTGACCTGATCGGCCGCATCCGCGAGGTGGTCGGCGACGAGGTCCTGATCGCCGCCTCCATGGACCTGCACGGGAACGTCTCGCGCCAGCTGGCCACCCAGGTCGACATGCTCACCTGCTACCGGATGGCTCCCCACGAGGACGCACCCAACACCCGCAAGCGCCTCGTCCGGTCGCTCCTCAATCGCCTCCACGGTCGCTTCGGGTCGGATGTCGAGGCCCGCCGCCCCTACAAGGCCTGGGTCCAGGTCCCGGTGTTGCTGCCCGGCGAGAAGACCTCGACCCGGCTCGAGCCGGCCACGAGTATCTACAACGAACTGCCCAAGATCGAGGCGATGGACGCGGTGATCGACGCGTCCTACTGGATCGGGTACGCCTGGGCTGACGAACCCCGTTGTCAGGCCGCTGTCGTGGTCTATGGGGAGGACGCTGAGCTGTGTCGTCGCGAGGCCGAGCGCGTGGCCGCCATGATCTGGGACCGGCACGAGGAGTTCGAGTTCGTCGCACCCGCCGACTCGCTGGAGGTGTGCCTTCAGCATGCGTTGGCGGAGGGTGCGGCTCGTCCGTACTTCATCTCCGACTCCGGCGACAACCCCACCGCCGGCGGCTCGGGTGACGTCACCTGGACGGCCCATCAGTTGCTGGCCCACCCCGTGCGGACCTCCGGGCTGACGGTGATCCACGCCTCCATGTTCGACCCCGCCGCGGTGGCAGCCTGTGTCGCGGCCGGCGTCGGCGGACACGTGTCGCTCGACGTGGGCGCCGGCGTGGACGACACCACCGCTGGTCCCGTCCCGCTGGCGGGTGAGGTGTTCTCGATCACCGAGGGAGACCCGGTGGGGGGCACCATCGCGGTGATCAAGGTCGACTCCCTGCACTTCGTCGTCACCGAACGACGCAAGCCCTACCACCACGAGAGTGACTTCACCGAGCTGGGGCTCGACCCGCGCCACGCGGACATCGTGCTGGTCAAGATCGGCTATCTCGAGCCGGAGTTGTACACGATGGCGGCCGACTGGATGATGGCGCTCACCCCCGGGGGGGTCGACCAGGACCTCATCCGGCTGGGTCACCACCGCATCGAGCGTCCGATGTTCCCGTTCGACCCCGACATGGATCGGCCGGCGCTCCAGGCGGAGGTGCTCCGCGGTCGGTGAGGGCTCGCGGTCTCCTCGCCGCTCTCTGGGTGACAGGGAGCAGTGAGCGCGCTCGTCCGGCTTCGCCCCTCAGGCACTCGGCCTGTCCAGAAGTGGCCCCGAATGCCCCGCTGGGCCGTGGAGCAGGCGAACTGTCCACAGCCGGGACCACTTCTGGACAGTTGTCCACAAGCTCACCGAACCGCTGGGACCGACCCGGCGCTTTGGAGCACAACCTTCGGGTGAACTCCCGCACCGAACTCGACCATCTGTTCGCCACCGACGGCGTCGTCGCCTCGCGAGACTGTCTGCCGCGGCAACGGCGGATGCTGTCTCGGCTGCTGGAGGAAGGGGCCATCGCCAGAGTGCTGCCGGGGATCTACGCCCCGGCTGCGGTGGCCGGGGACCTGCGGGTCAGGTGCGCCGCCATCCGGCTCTGGGACCCGGATGCGGTCGTCTCGGGTCTGGCCGCAGCTAAGTTGACGTTCTGGCCCAGCGCGAAGGTCGACCGGGTGCAGGTGCACAGCCGCCGCAAGCGCCATGGTCCAGCGTGGCTCCGGCTCTCGCGGAGTGTGGTGCCGGACGAGCAGGTGGTGACTCGTGAGGGCCTGCGGGTCACGCGCTCGGCGTGGACGGCCGTCCAACGCGCTGCTCATGACTCCGGTGAGGCCATCGACACGGCACTGAGGGAACGGGCCATCAAGTTGGATGACCTCTTCGACGCATGGCGGGCCCACTGCGGACGACACGCCAATGCGGCCCGTCGTCCGGTCGTTCTGGCGTCGAGGACGAACCCGTGGTCGCAGGGTGAGCGGGGACTTCACCGCGAATTGAGGGTGGGCGGTGTGAAGGGGTGGGTGGCGAACCACTGGGTCGCCCTCTCCGCAGGCCGGGTCGCCCTGGATGTCGCCTTCCCAAGGCTGCGTCTCGGCTTCGAGTTCGACGGCTATGCGGTGCATGGCAATCGTGAGGCGTTCGAGCGCGACCGGGAGCGCCGGAACGCCCTCTATGTCGAGGCCGGGTGGACGGTCCTCAACATCACCTGGGCGATGCTGGCCGATCCTGCGGCCTTGGTCCGCATGGTGCGTCGGGCCATCAGCCGGGCAAAGGTCAGTGCGAGGCGCCGCGTCCGAACCCGTTGACGTAGTGGCCGCGCACGTGATGGAGGGGCTCGGCGTCGTCCCCCAGCGAGATCTGGGCGGCGATGCAGGTCACCTGCAGCGACCAGCCCACCTCGACGGACGACTCGAGCTCCAGTCCGGCCCACGTCGCCGAGCTCTGCAGGTGTGGCCCCCAGGGCGTCGACTCGAACTCCGCCGCAGCGAAGGGGCCGCCGGGCGCGGGGGCGAGGCCCGCGAAGATGTCGGCGAGGTGACGGTCGGGCCAGTCGACCAGGTTCACCACGGCGCTGCCGGTGCTCTGCAGACGGTCGGTGAAGGCTGCGTCGGGGTCGAGCAGCGCCACGACCCGCCAGGGGTCCCCAGCCGCGACCATCATGGAACTGACGGTCAGCCCCGCAGCACGTTGGTCCATGGGAACACCGGGGGACTGGTCGGCAGGGGCCGAAACCTGCTCGGACAGGGAATGACTGGTGCCCGGCAGCAGCCCGGCGGTCCAGATGGACACCCGTGCGCCCAGTCGTCCCCGCAACTGGCGGCCCGCGTCGCGCTGCTGGCCGAGGAAGGGATGGGAGCTGTGGATCGTCATGGCTCCTTCAGGCTACCGGTGACGCTCGGCCCCTCGACCCGCGTCTGCGGGCCCGATCAGAATCCTTGGGGCAGTTGCGGGATGTAGGGCTGCTCGAGGGCGGCCACCTCCTCGTCACTGAGCTGCAGGTCGAGGGCGGCGACGGCGTCTGCCAGGTGGTGCGGCTTGGTGGCCCCCACGATCGGTGCCGTGACGACGGGGTTCCTCAGCACCCACGCCAGTGCCACCTGCGCCATCGGCACGCCACGGTCGGCAGCGATCCGCTCGACCTCGCGGATGATCGCCTCATTGCCGTCGCCGAAGAATCGCTTGGCCACCGGATCGACCTCACCGCGGGTCGTCCCGTGTTCCCCATACGGACGAGCCAACCGGCCCTTGGCCAGCGGGCTCCAAGGGATCGAACCCACTCCTTGGTGGGCCAGCAGCCCGAACATCTCCCGCTCCTCCTCGCGTTGGATCAGGTTGTACAGGTTCTGCATCGAGACGAACCTGGTCCAGCCGTTGAGGTCGGCGGCGTGCTGCATCGTCGCGAACTGCCAGGCCCACATCGACGAGGCGCCGAGGTAGCGGACCTTGCCCATGCGGACGAGGTCGTGCAGCGCCTCCATGGTCTCCTCGACCGGCGTCTCCGGGTCGAAGCGGTGGATCTGGTAGAGGTCGACGTAGTCCGTCCTGAGCCTTGCCAGCGAGGCGTCGATCTGCTCCATGATGGCCCGACGGCTCAACCCACGGCCCCCCGGCCCCTCGTGCATGGGGAAGAAGACCTTGGTGGCCAGCACCACGTCCTCGCGGCGGGCGTACTTCTTGATCGCCCGACCGACCAATTCCTCCGAACTGCCCAACTGGTACACGTTGGCTGTGTCCCAGAAGGTGATGCCGAGGTCGACGGCTTGCCTGAAGAAGGGTGCAGCCTCGTCCTCGTCGAGCGACCACTCGTTGAACCCGCGCTTCTCACCGAAGCTCATGCAGCCCAGCGCGATCCGCGAGACGCGAAGGCCTGAGTTGCCCAGTCTGACCTGATCCATGGTGTGACCTTTCCTGTGATGTCTCTTCCATGGTGAGGGCTGGCGTCCTCGAGCAGGGAGGCACTGGTGGGACCCCGATGCCCTTCCGATGCTTGGGGGCCACGGTCCAGAAGTGGACCCCACCGGCAGCGTCCCCGCCACAACTGCGGCCGAAGCCCTGTTCGGGGCCATTTCTGGACGAGCCAACCCGGTCACGGCGAAGGGGGTACTGGTGCGCCCTCCCCCAGCGGTGCGGCTGCCCCTAGCGTTGCCCCAGTGAGCCAACCGAGTCGAGCCCTGTCCTCCGCCGCTGCCGGACTGTGGGGGCTCCACTTCGCCTTCCTGACGCCCGCGCTGGCCTTCATCCTGGTGGCGCTGCTCGACATGACCCCCACCCAGATGGGGACGGTCCTGGCGATCTCCAACGCGGGCGGCTTCGTCGCTGCCATCGTGCTGCCGGCCTGGGCCGATCGGACGCGCCAGTACCCGCGGTTCCTGATCGCTGCGGTGCTGTGCACGCTGGCGCTGGTGGCGGTCCTGGCCTCGACGACCAGCCTGCCGGTCGTCGTCGCAGCGCTGGTGGTGCTCGGAGGGCCGGCAGGCACGGGGATGTCGATGCTCTACGGGCACCTGCGGGCGGCCGGCACACCGGCGCGGAGCATCGTCCACACCCGCACGATGGTGTCGTTGGCCTGGATCATCGGGCCTCCCGTGGCCACGTTCCTGATCAGCGGATTCGGGAATGACGCCATCCTGTGGGCCCTTGCCCTGGTCGCGGTCGGCAACCTCGCGACCACCGTGCTGCTGATGCGCGAGCACGCCCGGTCGGCCAGTCCCGCGAAGGCCCCCGACGACCACCTCGACCTGCCCCGCCTGATCGTCGCGCTGATCATGGTCGCCTTCGTGCTGATGCAGGCGGCCAACGCCGCGGGCATCTCGGTGATGAACCTGCACGTGGTCGACTCGCTCGGCCTGTCCCTGTGGTGGGCCGGACTTGCCCTGGGGCTGGCGGCGGCACTCGAGGTGCCCGCCCTGCTGTGGCTCGGACGACTCACCGCGCGCTGGTCAAGCCTCGGCCTGCTGGTCAGCGGAGCGATCGCCAGCATCGCCTACTACCCCCTGATGGCGCTCGCCCAAGGTCCCGTGGTGCTGCTCGGCTCGCAGGTGCTCAATGCCTGGGGAGTCGCCACCATGAGTGGGGTCGGCATCACCTTGTTCCAGCAGATGATCCCTTCGCCCGGCCTCGCCGCTGGCCTGATGACCAACACCCGCAGGATCGGGACCATCGTCAGTGGAGGCCTGATCGCCGTCGCCGCCGGCGGGCTCAGGGGCTACCGAACGGTCTTCCTGGGCTGCGGGCTGCTGGCGGTGCTGGGCCTGCTCATCCTGCTGGTGGCCGTCCGACACACCCGCCGCCGTGTCGTCGGCGCCAGTTCGCGAGCGATCGCCTGAGTCCATTCGTGGACTCGGCCTCGGGTGCCCCCGGTCCGTGATGGGGTCGAGGGGTGAACACTGACGTCCTTCCCGAATTCGACCCGACCACCAGACGCCGCGCCCTCATCGTGCGAGGAGGGTGGGACGGGCACCATCCCGTCGCCGCCACCGACCTGTTCGTTCCCCATCTCGAGCAGCACAACTTCGAGGTGCTGGTGCACGACTCCACGTCCGCCTACGCCGACGCCGACCTGATGGCGTCGGTCGACCTGGTCGTGCAGTGCGTCACCATGGGCACCATCGAGCACGACGAGGTGATGGGACTTCGGCGCGCGGTCGAGGCCGGAACAGGCCTGGCGGGCTGGCATGGCGGCATCTGTGACTCGTTCCGCAACGCCTCGGAGTACCTCCACCTGATCGGTGCCCAGTTCGCGAGTCACCCGGCCTCGTCCAACCCCCACACCATCGACGTGCTGCCTCTCGACCACCCGATCACCCGGGGCGTGCCCAGTTTCGAGCTCGACACCGAGCAGTACTGGATGCTCACCGACACCTACCTCGACGTGCTGGCCACCACGACCCAGGCGTGCACGGACGACGACCCCTGGCATCGTCCGGTCACCTCGCCGGCGGTGTGGACGCGCCAGTGGGGCCAGGGCCGCATCTTCGTGGCGACTCCAGGTCATGACCCGGAGGTATTGGCCAACGAGCACGTGAACCTGCTGGTCAGGCGCGGAATGCTGTGGGCTGCCCGATGAGGCTCGCGATCCTCGGCCTTGGGAACATCTCGGGTCAGTACCTCGCCCAACTGCCCGCGCTGCGCAACCTCGAACTGGTCGCCGTGGCCGATCTGCGGCCCGACGTGGCCCAGGCCGTCGCCGACCGACAGGGCGTGCGGGCGCTCACCCCCGAGCAACTGGTGGCCGATCCCCAGGTGGAGGTCGTGCTCAACCTGACCACCCCCGCCGCCCACGCGCCGACCACCATCGAACTGCTGCGGGCTGGCAAGCACGTCTACCAGGAGAAGCCGTTCGCCCTCACCCCGGACGAGGCCACGGCCATGCTGAGCGCTGCTCGGGAGGCCGGAACCCGGCTGGGGGTCGCCCCCGACACCGTGCTGGGTACCGGGGTGCAGACGGCGCGGGCCATCATCGACGCCGGTGAGATCGGACGCCCCGTCAGCGCCATCGCCGCCTTCGGATGCCCCGGTCACGAGGCCTGGCATCCCAACCCGGCCTTCTACTATGCGGCGGGTGGTGGTCCGATGCTCGACATGGGCGTCTACTACCTGACCGCCCTGGTCACCATGCTCGGCCCTATCGAGGCGGTGGTCGGCATGGCCTCGCGGACGAGGGGACAGCGCGTGGTCCCCGACAACGCCCCCCGTGAGGGCGAGACCATCCAGGTCGAGGTCGACACTCACGTGCAGGCGCGGCTGAGGCACGCGAACGGGGCCCTGACCACGGTGATCACCAGCTTCGACATGACAGCCAGCACCCTTCCGCATCTGGAGGTGCACGGTGAGGAGGGGTCCTTGCAGGTGCCCGATCCCAATGGCTTCGGAGGATCGCCCCGGCTGTTCACCCACCCCTCAACGGGATGGGTCGAGGTGGCCGACCGGGCCGGATTCGTCGACGCCGGCCGGGGCTACGGGGCGTCCGACCTGGTGAGCGCCATCGAGCACGGCCGTGAGCCGCGGCAGGGTGCGGATCTGGGCCGACATGTCTTCGAGGTGATGGACTCCATCCTCGCGAGCGCCCACTCCGACCGGGTGGTCAGCATCCAGAGCAGCTGTGAGCGCCCGGCCGCGGTTCCGCTCGGATCGATGCCGTTCGACTCCTGACCCCTGCGGTCCAGAAGTGGCCCCGACTCGCGCCCGTCCCCGGATTCGGGGACACGAGTGCGAATCGGGGCCATTTCTGGACCAGGGGCCGGTCAAGTTCCCCTCGGCGGCCACAGCCGATCAGCTGCGTCCCACCGTGGGGGAGCCGACCTCCTCGCCCTCGACCACACCGGCCGCCGCGAACTGGCTCTGGTAGAGCTCGTAGTAGTGACCCCGCGAGGTCAGCAGTTCCTCGTGCGATCCCTGCTCGACGATGGCTCCGTGCTCCATCACCAGGATCAGGTCGGCATCGCGAATGGTCGACAGGCGGTGAGCGATCACGAACGAGGTGCGACCGGTGCGCAGGGCATTCATCGCCTGCTGCACCAGCACCTCGGTGCGGGTGTCGACCGACGAGGTGGCCTCGTCGAGGATCAACAGCGCCGGGTCGGCCAGGAAGGCGCGGGCGATCGTGATCAACTGCTTCTCACCGGCCGAGATGTTGGACCCCTCGTCGTCGATGACCGTCTCGTAGCCATCGGGCAGCGAGTGGACGAACCGCTCGACATAGGTCGCGCGCGCCGCGGCCTCGACCTCGGCATCGGTGGCATCGGGTCGTCCGTAGCGGATGTTCTCGCGAATCGTGCCGCCGAACAGCCACGTGTCCTGCAACACCATGCCCAGCTTCGAGCGCAGCGCCGACCGTGGCACCGAGGCGACGTCGACCCCGTCGAGCAGGATCCGACCGCCGTCGAGTTCGTAGAACCGCATCAGCAGGTTGACCAGCGTGGTCTTGCCCGCGCCGGTGGGCCCGACGATCGCCACTGTCTGGCCCGGCTCCACCGACAGGGTCAGGTCGCTGATCAGCGGACGATCGGGTGTGTACGAGAAGCGCACGTGCTCGAACTCCACCTCACCCTGGGTGACCGGCAACGTCCCATGCGACTCCGGGGTGATCTCGTCGGCGTCCAGCACCTCGAAGACGCGCTCGGCCGAGGCGACCCCCGACTGCAGCAGGTTGGCCATCGAGGCCAACTGGGTGATCGGCTGGGTGAACATCCGCGAGTACTGGATGAAGGCCTGCACGTCGCCCAGGGGCAGTCGTCCTGAGGCCACCATCAGACCCCCGACGACAGCGATCGCCACGTAGTTGAGGTTCCCCACGAAGAACATGACGGGCATCATGATCCCGCTCAGGAACTGACCACCGAATGAGGCCCGGCGCAGTTCGGTGTTGCGCCGGGAGAACTCCTGCTCGATCTCACGCTGGCGTCCGAAGACCTTCACCAGCGAGTGCCCCGAGAACGACTCCTCGATGTGCTGGTTCAGTTCACCGGTCGCCTTCCACATGCCGGCGAACTGCACCTGCGAGCGCTTGCCGATCACACCGGCGATCACGCCGGACACCGGGATGATCAGCACCGTGATCAGGGTCAGCCACGGGTCGACCCACAGCATCATCACCAGCACGCCGATCACCATCAACACGGAGTTGAGCAGCTGCTGGACGGTCTGTTGCAGGGTGGTGGCCACGTTGTCGATGTCATTGGTGACCCGGCTCAGCAGCTCGCCGCGCGGCTGCGAGTCGAAGTACGACAGTGGCAGGCTGTCGAGCTTCTCCGAGACGTCGCGACGCAGCTGGTAGATGCCCCGGTTCACGATGTGGTTGAGGATCCATCCTTGGCCGACCATCAGCAGCGCCGAGACCACGTACAGCCCGAGCGCGATGCCCAGGATCTGCAACAGCTTGTCGGTGTTGATGCCGAGCCCGGGAACCAACGGCAGCTTGCTGATCAGGTCGGCGAGATCTGCCTGCCCGGCGACCCGCAACTGCTCGAGCAGGGCCTCCTTGGAGATGCCGGCCGGGAACTGCTTGCCCACCACACCAGCGACGATGTAGTCGGTGGCGCGTCCGAGGATCTTCGGTCCGACGACGTTGAACGCCACGCCGAGCATGGCCATCACCACCACCAGTGCGGCGGCCGGCTTGTGCTCACCGAACCGCCCCAGCAGGCGCTTCAGCGACGGCCCGAAGGCCACCGCCTTCTCATTGACCCGTCCGATGCCGGGGCCGTGGCCCTGGGCGCCTGCCTTGCGGGCGGTCTCGGCGATCTCCGAGCGCTGGTTGGCGGCGGGTGTCTTCTGGGAATCGCTCATGCGGCGGCCTCCTCGGCGCTCAGCTGCGAATCGACGATCTCTGCATAGGTGCCACAGGTCTGGACGAGGTCGTCGTGGCGTCCGATGCCGACGATGCGACCCTCGTCCAGCACGACGATCTGGTCGGCGTGCCGGATCGTGGAGACCCGCTGGGCCACGATCAGCAGGCCCGCATCCGTGACCTCCCGCGCCAACGCCGCCCGCAGCCGGGAGTCGGTGGCCACGTCGAGCGCCGAGAACGAGTCGTCGAAGATGTAGATCGCCGGACGTTTCACCAGGGCGCGGGCGATCGAGAGGCGCTGCCGCTGACCGCCGGAGACGTTGGTGCCTCCCTGGGAGATGTGCGCGTCCAGGCCACCGTCCATGGCGCGGACGAAGTCGGCTGCCTGCGCCGTCTCGAGGGCTGCCCACATCTGGTCCTCTGTGGCGTCGGGTGAGCCGTGCTGCAGGTTCGTGCGCACTGTCCCGGAGAACAGGTAGGGACGCTGGGGCACCAGGCCCAGCTCGGCCCACAGGGCGTCCGGCTCGAGCTCGCGCACGTCGACCCCGTTGACGCGCACCGCCCCGCCCGTGGCGTCGAACAGCCGCGGGATCAGGTTGGTCAGCGTCGTCTTGCCCGAACCCGTCGAGCCGATCACCGCAGTCGTCTCGCGAGGGCGGATCTGGAAGGTGAGGTCGCGAAGCACGGGCGCCTCGGCACCCGGGTAGGTGAACTCCACATGGTCGAAGTCGATGGTGACCGGGCCCGCGGGTACGTGGACGCCGTTGGTCGGGGGAACGACGGACGACTCCGTGTCGAGCACCTCGGTGATGCGGGTGGCCGAGACCGCTGCGCGGGGGGCCATGAAGGTCATCATCGTCGCCATCATCACGCTCATCAGGATCTGCATCAGGTAGGTGATGAAGGCGGTGAGCTGGCCGACCTGCAGGTCACCGGAGTCGATGCGCTGGGCCCCGAACCACATCACCGCGATGTTGCTGGCGTTCATCACGAACATCACCAGCGGGAACAACGCGACCATCAACTGGCCGACCTTCATCTGCACGTCGACCAGGCTCTCGTTGGCGTCGTCGAACCGCTTGGCCTCGTGGGGTTCGCGGACGAAGGCCCGCACCACCCGGATGCCGGTGATCTGCTCACGCAGCACCCGGTTCATGGTGTCGATCCGGGTCTGGACCTTGCCGAACAGGGGGAAGGCCCGCCACAGCAGCACCCCGAGACCGATGCCGAGCACCAGGACCGCGCCCAGGATCACCCAGCTGAGCTGGGTGTCCTCGCGCAGGGCCATGAACACTCCGAAGACCATCGTGAAGGGGGCGCCGATCATCATGATCAGGGTCATCAGCACCAGTTGCTGCACCTGCTGCACGTCGTTGGTGTTGCGGGTGATCAGCGAGGCCGCCCCGAAGTGGTTCACCTCGCGTGCGCTGTAGCCGACCACCTGGTGGAAGATGTCGTCGCGCAGGTCTCGTCCCACGTTCATGGCGACGGTCGCGCCCAGGTAGACCGCCGCCACCTGGGCGAGCACCTGCAGCGCGCTGACGCCGAGCATGAACCCTCCGTGGCGCCAGATGTAGGGAATGTCCTGCTTGAGCACACCGACGTCGATGATCTCGGCGTTCAGGGTGGGCAGCCACAGCGAGGCGGCGACCGCCACCAGTTGCAGCACGGCAACCGCCCCGATCAAGCCCCAGTAGGGCTTGACGTAGCGGTTCACGAGATGGACCAACATCAGATCTCCTGTCGATCGGGCCGGGTTGCTTCGGGGCGGCCTGTTTCGGGGCGGCCTGTGTCGGGGCGGGCGAACCCGTGCAGCATCAGTTCGGTGACCTCGTCGATGTCTTCGAAGCGTGAGACCGAGAGGAAGGGATGCATGGTCGCGAGGGCCATGGTGTGGACGAGGCCTGCTGCCTTCGAGGTGGAGACCGTCAGGTCGTCCGCGAAGGGGCTGAGCAGGGAGGCGATGGCCCCCGTGACCCGGCTGATGCGCGCCCAGTGGGCGTTCTGCGGGGGAGGGAGGTGTCGGGGCGGGGCAGGCGTCTCACCGGCGCTGGAGTGGAGGGCCGCGAAGAAGGCGCTGGTGGTGCGGACGTTCTCGTTCAGCACCGCCAGGACGTCGTGCACGGCCTCGGCCAGGCTCGAGGGGTGGAGGGCACCGATGGCGCTGATCACCCGCGTGGGATCGACGACGTCGTCGATGACCGCGCACATCAACTCATGCTTGGTCGGGAAGACCCGGAACAGCGTGCCCTCGGCGATGCCCGCAGCCTCGGCGACCTGCCTCGTGGTGAGTTGTGCCCCCTGCTCCATGAACAGGGGACGGGCCACCTCGACGATGGCTGTCCGACGTTCCTCAGCGGGAAGGGGCTTGGCGCGCGGTGTCACCCGCAGAACATTAGTGAGTGAGTGCTCACTCATTCAAGGGTGGAAACCCCTACTTTGGTCTGGACCTTGTCGGCGGACGAACCCGACGGGCGGCCAGCCGAGGGTGCCGAGGGCGCGCGGTCCAGAAATGGACCCAAGGTCCCGCCGGAGCGCCACCCACGCGCCCTGGGTGCATCCCGGGGCCAATTCTGGACAGCGACGCGTCGGCCCCGGGGTCACCGCACTCCGGCACAATCGAGGCATGAGCCAGCTGATCGCCCCCCGTTCGGTGCCGCTGGGCGGCTACCGGTCCATGACCGTGCGTCGGACCCTCCCCTCGAAGGGCCGCGCCTTCATCGGCGCCTGGTGTTTCGCTGACCACTACGGGCCCGAGCGGACCGCCATGGACGTGGCTCCCCACCCACACACCGGGCTGCAGACGGTGAGCTGGCTGTTCTCGGGTGAGATCGAGCACCGCGACGCCCTCGGAACGGTGGCCAAGGTACGCCCGGGCGAGGTGAACCTGATGACGGCGGGCTCGGGCATCTGTCATTCCGAGGTGAGCACCGACCCGGACGCCCTGCTGCACGGAGTGCAACTGTGGGTGGCCCTGCCCGAGTCGGCGAGGCACCGCCCCCGCGCCTTCCAGAACCACGCCTGCGAGCGGGTCGACCTCGACTCCGGAGCTGCGGCGCGGGTGCTGACGGGCACGTTGCCCGGGGTGGGCTCGTCGCCGGTCACGACCTGGTCCCCCTTGCTGGGAGCCGAACTCGACCTGCCCTCGCACTGTGCCATCCGACTGGACCTCGAACCCGAGTTCGAGCACGGGTTCCTGGTCGACGGCGGCACCGTCGAGGTCGACCATGAACCGGTCGGCCACGGCCAACTGCTGCACCGCGACGCGGGCCCGTCCACCGTCTCGCTCCGCACCGGCGATCAGCCGGCGCGGGTGATGCTGCTCGGTGGCGTGCCGTTCGAGGAAGAGGTGATCATGTGGTGGAACTTCCTCGGTCGCAGTCACGACGAGATCGAGCAGTTCGCCCGCGAGTGGAACGAGGGGTCCGAGCGGTTCGGCGCCGTGGAGGGGTACCGACCCCATCCCGGCGGCACCGCGCGGATCCCCCCGCCAGCCATGCCACCGGGACGACTGCTGCCGACCGTTCGCCGAGGACGACGCTCGAGCGTCGAGTGACCCGCGCCCCTAGGCTGGGACGGTGACTGAACTGGGCGCCCTCGCCGACCGCACCTTCTCGGCCGTCATCTTCGACATGGACGGAACCCTGATCGACTCCACCCCGGCGGTGGAACGGTCGTGGCGGATCTGGGCCGCGGAGTTCGGCCTCGACGTCGATGACCTTGCCTCCGCCCACGGGATTCCCGCGGAGACCACCGCTCGGCGACTGGTACGGGCCGACCGCGTCGACGAGGCGGTGGCGCGGATCAACGAGATCGAGCTGGACGACCTGGACGGAGTCACCCTCCTGCCCGGTGCCCAGGAGGCGCTGGACGCGCTCACCGATGACCGGCGAGCGATTGCGACCTCGTGCACCCGTCCCCTGTTCGAGGCACGGATCGCGGCGGCGGGCTTCCCCCGTCCGGGCATCATCGTCACCGCGGACGACATCGAGCACGGCAAGCCACACCCCGACCCGTTCCTGCGTGGGGCCGAACTGCTCGGCTTCGACCCTCGTGAGTGCCTCGTCTTCGAGGACGCGCCGGGCGGGGTGGCGGCAGCCCGAGCCGCCGGTTGCCCCGTGATCGGGTTGACGACCACCTCCGGCCCGGAAGGCCTGGCGGAGGCCGACGCGATCATCGGCAGCCTTGCCGACATCCGTCTGGTGCAGACTCCGGACGGCATCCGGCTGCAGCCGGCCTGACGCGGCCGGCCGCCCAGAAGGCCGACGAACCGGTCAGCGGACGGGGACCGATCAGTGCCCGCGGGCGATCCACTCCTGCACGTGGGGTGCCTCGTCCGCGATGGTGGTCGACTCGCCGTGACCCGTGTGGACGACCGTGGACGCGGGCAGGCTCAGCAACCGACGCTGGATCGAGTCGACGATGGTCTCGAAGGACGACCAGCTTCGTCCGGTCGCTCCCGGGCCACCCCTGAACAGGGTGTCACCGCTGAACACGACGCCGAGGGCCGGGACGTGGAAGCAGCAGGCCCCCGGTGAGTGGCCCGGTGTGTGCAGCACCTGCACCTCCACCCCGGCCACCGGGATCACCTGCCCGTCGGCGAGTTCGGCGTCGGGGCCGAGGTCGGGGAAGACCAGGTCCCACAGCATCCTGTCGTCCGGGTGCAGCCACGCGGGGGCACCCACCCGTTCGGTGAGTTCGCGGGTGGCCCTGATGTGGTCGTCGTGACCGTGGGTGAGCAGCACGGCGAGCACCTTGCGTCCGGCGACGAGTTCGGCGATCGCCGCGTCGTCATGGGGGGCGTCGATCACGACGCACTCGTGGTCGTCGCCGAGCACCCAGACGTTGTTGTCGACGTCGAAGGTCTCACCGTCGAGGGAGAACGTTCCGGAGGTGACGGTGTGGTCGATGCGCGCGCTCACAGTTCCACCACCGATCGCAGGACCTCGCCGCGGTGCATCTTCTCGAAGGCCTCGTCGATCTCGGTGATCTGGATCCGTTCCGAGACGAAACCGTCCAGGTCGAAGCGTCCCTGCCGGTACAGGTCGACCAGCATGGGGAAGTCGCGCTCGGGCAGGCAGTCGCCGTACCAGGACGACTTGAGCGCACCGCCTCGTCCGAAGATGTCGATCATGGGCAGTTCCACCATCTGCTCGGGGGTGGGCACACCCACCAGCACGACCGTGCCGGCGAGGTCGCGCAGGTAGAAGGCCTGTCGATACGTCTCCGGACGACCGACCGCCTCGACCACCACGTCGACGCCGTTGCCCTCGGTCAGGGCACGGACAGCCTCGACCGGGTCGTGGTCACGGCTGTTGACGGTGTGGGTGGCACCGAACCGTCGGGCCCCTTCGAGCTTGCGGTCGTCCACGTCGATGGCGATGATCATGGTCGCTCCGGCGATCCGGGAGCCCTGGATGGCGGCATTGCCGACACCACCGCAGCCGATCACGGCCACCGAGTCGCCGCGGGACACCCCACCGGTGTTGACCGCGGCGCCGAAGCCCGCCATCACCCCGCAGCCGAGCAGTCCGACGGCGGCCGGGTCGGCCTCGGGATCGACCTTGGTGCACTGGCCGGCGGCGACCAGCGTCTTCTCGATGAAGGCTCCGATGCCCAGGGCTGGGGTGAGTTCGCTGCCATCGGTCAGCGTCATCCGCTGGCTGGCGTTGTGGGTGGCGAAGCAGTACCAGGGCTTGCCGCGGCGACAGGCGCGGCACTGGCCGCAGACGGCCCGCCAGTTCAGCACGACGGTGTCACCGGGTGCCACCCTGGTCACCCCGTCGCCGACCGACTCGACGACGCCCGAGGCCTCGTGGCCGAGCAGGAAGGGGAACTCGTCATTGATCCCGCCGTCGCGGTAGTGCAGGTCGGTGTGGCAGACGCCGCACGCCTTGATGGCCACGACCACCTCACCGGGCCCGGGGTCGGGCACGACGATGTCGACCAGTTCGACGGGTGCTCCCTTGGATCGGGCGATCACGCCCTTGACGGTCTGTGACATGCGGGTCCTTTCAGTCGGCCGACCGGTCCAGTCTTTCGGATCGGGTCGGGCAGTGAGGGGTTCGGGGTCAACTGCGGAGCTCGGGTCAACTGCGGAGTTCGGGGTCAACTGCTGGGTGCGGCCGGGCGAGGAGCCCGGCCGTCCAGAAATGGTCACACGATCGCCGGATCGACCAAGATCGGCGTCGGCGCCTCGGGTTGGGTCCATTTCTGGACCGAGCGGGGAGCGCAGGGTCTGGAGCGGGGACTAGAGGTCGACGCCGTCGGAGGGCAGCGGGTCGGACCCCTCAAGAGGGTTCGCCGCCGTGGTGAACGGGTTCGGCTCGTCGGGCAGCGGCTGCAATCGCACTGCCGTGCCGTAGGCCGCCACCTCGGAGGTGCCGTCGTTCACCTTGCCACCGTCGAAGCGCAGGCCCACCACGGCGTCCGCGCGGGCCTCGATCGCCATCGCCACCAACGCGTCGACAGCTTCCTGGCGGGTCGTGGTCAACACGGCCGAGAGATCGGCGGAGGCCCGCATGTCGCGGGCGCGGGTGACCACCCCGATCACCTCGCCCACCACCTCGTCGATGGTGCGGCCGGGCAGCGTGTCCGTCGTGGTGACGGGGAGGTCGCGGTGCCGGAAGACAGCCCGACGAGGTTCGGGTTCGGGCACCGGGGTGGCGGGGACCGGTTGGTCGGGCGCGGCGCCCCACTGACCCGCCGCTTGGGGTCCCGGGCCTTGGGGTCCTGGCCCTTGCCCGGGGGCGCCCCAGTGCGGGCCGGGCTGCTGCCACGGCTGCCCCGGTGCGGGGTGGGGCTGCCCCTGAGCGCCCGGTTGAGGCGGCACCTGATGTCCCGGCTGCGGTTGCCCCTGCGGGGGCTGGTTCCATGGCTGACCTGGGGGTCCCCACGGCTGCTGGCCGTAGGGATTCTGGCCACCCGGCTGCTGGCCGTAGGGATTCTGACCCGAGGAGCTGTGTCCGTATGACATGGCCCCACGATAGGGCGACCCCGAGCCAACCACCGCCCCCGTGCAGAGGCCGTACAGGGGTCCAGCCTGCCCCTCGGTAGGCTGACCCCCGTGACTGATCAGACCACGGCCCACACCGACGCCCCGGAGCCCACCGCTGCCGAGGTCAACGAGCAGATGCAGGTGCGACGCGACAAGCGCGATCGCATCCTCGCCGCCGGTGGTCAGGCCTACCCGGTCGACCTGGTGCGCAGCCACACGCTTTCCCAGGTGCGCGAGACGTGGGGCCACCTGCAGGCCGGTGAGGAGACCGACGACGAGGTCACCGTCGGCGGACGGGTGGTGTTCATCCGCAACACCGGCAAGCTTGCCTTCGCCACCCTGCAGGACGGCTTCACCCCGACCGACAACGGTGAACGTCTGCAGGTGATGCTCTCGTTGGCCGAGGTGGGTGAGCAAGCCCTTGCCGACTGGAAGGCCGATGTCGACCTGGGCGACCACGTCTGGGTGCGGGGGCGGGTGATCTCGTCCAAGCGGGGTGAACTGTCGGTGATGGCAGCCGAGTGGCGGATGGCGTCGAAGGCCCTTCGTCCGCTGCCCACGCTGCACAAGGAACTGAGCGAGGAGTCGCGGGTGCGCCAGCGCCATGCCGACCTGGTGGTGCGCCCAGAGGCCCGCGAGATGGTGCGCCGCCGCGCCGCGGTCACCCGATCCATCCGCTCCACCTTGGAGGAGCTGGGATTCATGGAGGTCGAGACCCCCACCCTGCAGCTCATCCACGGAGGCGCGACGGCGCGTCCCTTCCGCACCCACCTCAATGCCTTCGACCTGCCTATGACCCTGCGGATCGCGCTCGAGTTGTACCTCAAGCGGGCCATGGTGGGCGGTGCAGACCGGGTCTTCGAACTGGGACGAATCTTCCGCAACGAGGGCATTGACTCCAGCCACAGCCCCGAGTTCACGATGCTGGAGGCCTACCAGTCGTGGGGCAACCAGTTCACCATCGCCGAGGTGCTGCAGACCGTGATCCGGCGCGCGGCGGAGGCGGTGGGCAGCCTGGAGGTGACCACTCCCGAGGGGGAGGTGATCCACCTGGGTGCCGAGTGGCGTTGGGTGGGCGTCTACCCCGGGCTCTCGGAGCGGCTCGGGCGCGAGGTCACCCTCGACACCCCCCGGGAGGAGCTCGAGGCCATCGCCGCCGAGCATGGTGTCGAGCTCAAGCCGGGCCTGTCCGAGGGCAAGATCGTGCTCGAGTTGTTCGGCGACCTCGTCGAGCCGACCCTGGTGCAGCCCACCTTCGTCTGCGACTTCCCGGCCATCGCGCAGCCCCTGGCCCGACCCCACCGGGACGATCCCCGGCTGGTCGAGGCCTGGGACCTGATCATCGGTGGGTTCGAGTGCGGCACCGGCTTCTCGGAACTGATCGACCCCGTCATCCAACGCGACGTGCTGACCGCACAGTCGGTTGCCGCGGCCGCCGGTGACGTCGAGGCGATGCAACTGGACGAGGACTTCCTGACCGCCCTCGAACTCGGCGCCCCACCCATGGGCGGTCTGGGCATGGGCCTCGACCGGCTGATGATGCTGTTGTCGGGGGCCGGCATCCGCGAGACGATCCTGTTCCCGCTGCTGAAGCCCCGCTGACTGGCAGGCTGGTGGGATGAACCAGATCCCCACCCCGGCTGAAACCCTGCGCAAGTACCTGGACGAGGCGCGCGACGGCATGCTGTCGAAGCTCGACGGGCTGGACGAGCACGCGCTGCGCTGGCCGCACACCGCGACCGGTGCCAACCTGCTCGGGATCCTCAAGCACGCGGCCTCGATCGAGCTCGGCTACCTGGGCGACTGTTTCGACCGCCCCAGCGGGGTGCCGCTGCCCTGGTTCGACGAGGGTGCCGAGCTGAATGCCGACTTCTGGTGCACACCGGACGAGACGGTCGACGACATCCGGGCGCTGACGCGGGCCGCCCAGCAGACCATCCGCGCCACCCTCGAGGCGCTGCCCCTTGACGCCGTCGGCCGGGTGCCGTGGTGGACGGGACGGGAGCGGGTGACGCTGCACCAGGTCGCCGTGCACACGCTCACCGATCTGGCCCGCCACGCGGGGCACATGGACATCGTCCGCGAATTGATCGACGGACGGGTCGGGCTCCGCAAGGAGGGTGACAACATGCCGGAGATCGACTGGCAGGCCTATCGGACGAAGCTCGAGCGGCTCGCCGATCAGGCGCCGGGGAGGCCGGGGCCTACTTCCACAGGGTCGTGAGGGAGAACGCGATCGCCATCAGACCGATGCCGATCACGATGTTCCAGTCGCCCAGGTCGCGCATGACGGGGATCCGGTAACCGGTGATGTAGTAGACCACCAGCCAGAGCACCCCCAGAAGTCCGGTGGGGATGAAGGCCCACGGCACCCACGAGCGATCGCTGGGACCACTCCTGCGTGTGGCCTTCTTCTCGGCGAGCTTGGCCTGGTCGCTGGCCTTGCGCTTCTTGTCGGCCGCCGTTCGGCTCTTGGACTCTGGCACCGGGTCCCTCCCTGGTCTGGTGTCGCGGCCGGCACCACCACTCCCGGTGACCGCGCCAACGCTGCAGGTAGCCTAGTCGAGACAACGCGCGGCGCCCATTCGCGCCACCCGCCACCGCCGAGGGAGCTTGATGAGCGAGCCGGACGAACTGGTCACCGGGCACCACCACTCCGTGGTGCGTCCGGCAGCCCGCTCGGTCGGTCGACGGATCGTCCGCGCGGTCCGGTGGGCGCGGTTACGGGAACGACGACGACGCAGCACACGCCTGGGTCGAGTGGCGACCGTCGGGGTGATCGCCATCGCGACGCTGATGGCCACCATCGGCGCCATCACCTCCCACGGCAGCGACCTGAGGGCGGGACGCAACACCGATCTGGTCGACCTGGTGAGGGCGCAGGCCGACACCAACAAGAACCTCCAGACCCAACTCGGAGCCCTGCGCAAGGACGTGGACGCACTGTCGAGGGCCGACGCCGGCAATCCCCAACTGGCGGCCCAGGTCGAGCAGGCCTCACTCGACGCCGGGGCCACGGCGGTCAGCGGCCCGGCCGTGAAGGTCACCCTCACGGATGCACCACTGTCGGTGCAGCCGGTCGGGGTGGACGAGGACCTGCTGGTGGTGCACCAGCAGGACATCCAGCTGGTGGTGAACCTGTTCTGGGCGGCCGGTGCCGAGGCGATGACGATCCAGGGACAACGAGTCATCTCGACCACCGGGGTGAAGTGCGTGGGCAACTCGGTGGTGCTGCACGGCATCCCCTACGCGCCGCCCTACGAGATCGTCGCCATCGGCGACCCGGGGCAGTTGATCATCGCGCTCGACACCTCCGACGGGGTGCGCATCTACAAGCAGTACGCCGATCGCTACCAGTTGGGATGGAAGCAGGCGGACGTCGGCCGGGTGACCATGCCCGCCTACACCGGCTCCACGACCCTCAGCCACGCCAAACCCATCCCCTGACCAGGCGTGTCAGCGGCATGCGGGGCTCCACCCCTGACTCGAGGCACCCGTCCCGCATGTCCAGAAGTGGACGCAAGATCACCCAGGGGCCCCGAAACAGCCGCCCTGGTCGATCTGGTGGCCATTTCTGGACATGCGCCACAATGAGCAGCATGCGGATCCTCGTCATCGACAACTACGACTCGTTCGTCTACAACCTGGTGCAGTACCTCTACCAGTTGGGCGCCGAGGTCGAGGTCTGGCGCAATGACGACACCCGGCTGACATCCCCCACGTTCCACGAGGGGTTCGACGGCATCCTGCTCTCACCCGGCCCCGGTA
The DNA here is from genome assembly GCF_950101875.1 of Aestuariimicrobium sp. T2.26MG-19.2B. Taxonomy (NCBI): domain Bacteria; kingdom Bacillati; phylum Actinomycetota; class Actinomycetes; order Propionibacteriales; family Propionibacteriaceae; genus Aestuariimicrobium; species Aestuariimicrobium sp. T2.26MG-19.2B. The sequence goes on from NZ_CATNLW010000001.1 coordinate 1,404,110, forward strand.
CCCCCGAGGAGGCCGGTGCCTGCATCGACATCGTGCGCAGCCACACAGGTGTGGTGCCCATCTTCGGGGTGTGCCTGGGGCTGCAGTCGATGGCGGTGGCCTACGGCGGCACGGTCGGACGAGCACCCGAACTGCTGCACGGCAAGACCTCGCTGGTGCACCACGACGGCAAGGGTTGCTTCCGTGGACTGCCGAGCCCGTTCACCGCGACGCGTTACCACTCCTTGGCAATCGTGCCCGAGAGCCTTCCCGACTGCCTCGAGGTGACCGCCCGTACCGACTCGGGGGTCATCATGGGCGTGAGGCACCGCACCGCCCTGGTGGAGTCGGTGCAGTTCCACCCCGAGAGCGTGCTCACCGAACACGGGCACCAATTGCTGGCCAACTGGCTCGCCGACTGCGGGGACGCCGAGGCGCCGGCCCGAGGGGCGAAGCTGCGCCCCCTCATGACCTCCGCCGGCTGACGATCAGGGGCCGGTCGATGACCACCGCCGGCTGACGAGTTGGGCCTCAACCCCTCAGCGGACCCGAGGCCACGACCGCAGGCTCAGCCGCCGCTCGATTGCGACGGGCTCGGCGAACTGCTGGGATCCGGGGACGAGGGCGGCTGGGAGGCCGGCGCCTTGGCCACCTCCAAGGTGATCTTTGCCCCGGGCTTGACCTCCGTGCCCTCCTTGGGGGTCACCGTCAGCACGGTTCCGGGGGCGGCATCGGTGGTCTCGACCTCCTTCACCTTGATGTCGGTGAAGCCGTTGTCGTTGAGTCGCACCTGGGCCCCCGCCAACGGCAGCCCGACCACCTGTGGAACCGCGACGGTGTCCTTCTTCACCCCGATGTAGACGGTGATCTTCTGGGTGCGGTCCAGCTTCGTGCCGTCCTGTTGGTCCTGCTTGATCACCTTGCCGACCTGGGTCTCGTCGGTGGTGACCTGGTTGCGCGGGGTCGTCCCGGCGAACCCGGCGGCGAGGGCCTCCGTGTTGGCGTCGTCCTGGCTCTTCCCGGTCAGGTTCGGCACGGTGGCCTGCTTCGGCGAGAGGTTGATCATCACCTCGTAGCCCTCGGCGACGGTCGCACCGGCGGCGGGATCGGTGCTCACCACCGTGCCGGGCGCCTGCGCCAACGACTCGGCGTTCTCGGGCGCGTCCTGGGACTTGCTCGTGAACCCGGCCGCCTTCAGGGCGTCCTGGGCCTCCTTCAGGGTCTTGCCGACCAGACCGTCGGGGATCGTCCCCGTCTTCACCCCCAGGTTGAGGGTGATGTCGACCGACGTCCCCTCGTCCACCATCTGCAGCGGCTTCGGGTTCTGGTCGATGACCGTGTTCTTGGTCTCATCGGGGCCGTTGACCTCCGTCACCTTGCCGACCTTGAGACCGGCGTTGATGATCTGCGACTCGGCGCTGGCGCGGTTGGCCCCGATCACCGAGGGCACCCTCGACTGAGCCGGTGCCTGCGGTCCGCTGTCCTTCAGCACCTGCCACAACCCGTAGCCGACCACGGCGGCCAGGGCCAGCAGCAGGGCGACGACGATGGTCACGGTGCGTCGGCGGGCTGGACGATCCTGCACCGCGGTCATCGGACCCGTGTCGGCGTGCGCGGGCAGGAATGATCCGGTGTCGCTCACCGCCTGGTGGGTACCGGTCGGTGTGCCCCCGGCTGCGGCGAGGCCACTCATGCCGACAGCACCGCCGGCATTGGCGGCCGCCGCCTGGGCCGCCATGGCAGCGGCTCCGAGTCCCACGGCCGCACCGGCAGCACCTGCACCGGCGGCGCCCATCCCGGCGGCGCCCACTCCGGCGGCACCCATCCCGGCGGCGCCCACTCCGGCGGCACCCAGCACCCGCGTCGGCGCCATCGAGGCCGACGATGCCGCCAACACCGGCTCACCGGCAAGCAGGCGGGTGATGTCGTCGCGCATCTCGCGCGCGTCCTGGTAGCGGTCGGCCGGATCCTTGGCGAGCGCCTTCAAGGTGATCGCGTCCATCGCGGCGGTGATCTCATGGTCGACGTGACTGGGGGGCACGGGCTGCTCGCGCACGTGCTGGTAGGCCACCGAGACCGGCGAGTCACCCGTGAAAGGGGGTCGTCCGACCAACAACTCGTACAACAGGCAACCGGCGGAGTAGATGTCGGAGCGTTGGTCGACCGTCTCGCCCCGGGCCTGTTCGGGTGAGAGGTACTGCGCGGTGCCGATGACGGCCGCTGTCTGGGTCATCGTCGCCGAGGTGTCCGCGACGGCGCGGGCGATGCCGAAGTCCATCACCTTGACCTGGCCCTGGGGCGTCAGCATGACGTTGGCCGGCTTGATGTCTCGGTGCACGATGCCCGAACGGTGCGAGTACGCCAGTGCGTCGAGGACTCCTTGGACGAACTCCAGGGCCCGCTCGGGAAGGATCTTTCGTCCGTCGCGCAACACGTCGCGGAGGGTGTGCCCCTGGACGAGCTCCATCACGATGTAGGGCACATGCACCCCGGTGGCTGCGTCGTTCTCCTCGCCCGTGTCGTAGACGGCGACGATGTTGTGGTGGTTGAGTCCGGCGGCAGCCTGGGCCTCGCGCCGGAACCGCGCCTGGAAGGTGGGATCGGACGACAGGTCGGCCCTCAGCCGCTTGACCGCCACCTCTCGTCCGAGCCGGGAGTCGTGGGCGCGCCAGACCTCGGCCATGCCGCCGCGGCCGATGACTGATTCGAGTTGGTAGCGGCCACCGAGCAGGATTCCAGAATCGGTCATCGGTGTCCTCCTTCCGAGGGCGCCGATCGGGTCGACATCGCCTCATGGGTCCGGGGGGTGGGGGGGTTTCGGGTGGGCACGATGTGGTTCCTCATCTGAGCGCCTGGATGACCTGGGCGGCGATCGGGCCGGCGAGTCGTCCACCGGCGATGTCGGAGCGTTCGATACCAGCCTCCTCGATGAAGACGGCGACGGCCACCTTCGGGTCCTCGGAGAATGCCACGAACCAGGCGTAGGGGGGCCGAGCGGGATCGGACTGGGCAGTGCCGGTCTTGCCCCCGATCACCAGACCGGAGACCTGGGCCCGGGTACCCGTGCCGCCCTCGACGACGCGCACCATCATCTGCTGCATCATCTGGGCGGTCTCGGGCTTCATCACCTGTCCGATGGCGGTGGGATGGTGGGAGCTGACCAGTTGCAGGTTGGGTGCGCGCACGTCCGAGACGAGGTAGGGCTCCATCAGCTTGCCGTCGTTGGCGATGGCCGAGGCGACCATCGCCACCTGCAGCGGGCTGGCCGCGACGTCGTACTGCCCGATGGCCGACAACGCCAGTTGCGCCCGGTCGGTCTTGTCGGGGAACCGCGAGGTGGCCCACGGCACGTCGGTGGTGACCTCGGTGTTGAAGCCGAACTTCTCGGCTTGGTCGCGCAGCGCCTGGTCGCCGGTGTCGAGCCCCAGCTGGGCGAAGGCGGTGTTGCACGAGTGCATCAAGGCCTGCTCGAGCGAGACGGTCGTGTTGCCGCAGTCGATCTCATTGGTCAGCACCGTCGTCGACTGCGGCAGCGCGAGGGCCCGCCTGGACGCGATCTTCGAGCTCGGGGTGAGGTTGAGCCGTTCGATCGCGGCGCTGGCCGTGACCAGCTTGAAGACCGACCCGGGCGGGTAGATCTCCTTGCTGGCGCGGTTCTTGAGGGGCCCGTCGGGATCCTTCACCAGGGAGTCCCAGTTCGTCTTGGCGCGGCTCAGGTCGTTGGTGGCCAACAGGTTCGGGTCGTAACTGGGCAGCGACACGTTGGCCAGCACGGCCCCGGTCTCGTAGTCGAGGGCGACCACTGCCCCCTTGCGCCCGGCCAGCCCGTCGAACGCGGCCTGCTGGGCCCTGGGGTCGATCGTGCTGGTGATCGAGGCACCCTTGGGCTGGCGACCCGACAGGGTGGCGATCAACCGGTCGATGGCCTGGGAGTCGTCCGTTCCGGCGAGTTGCCTGGTGTAGTTCAGCTCCAGCCCCGAGGAACCGAAGTCGTAGGAGTACCAGCCCGTCACCGAGGCGTAGAGCTCCGGCTGCGTGTAGCTGCGCTGGTACCTGAATCGACCGTTGGTGGCCTTCGACTGCGCCAGGGGAGTGTTGCCGATCAGGATGGCGCCACGGTCACGGGCGAACTCGGCATCGCGGACGCGACGGTTGCGCACGTCACCGTTGAGGTCGGGGTAGCGCACCACGGCCGCATAGGTCAGGTTGGCCAGCAGGGCGAAGATCATCACGGCGGCGAGCACCGCCACCTTGCGGATGGGACCGTTCATGCCGTCACCCCACTGGCCGGTAGGGGCTTGGCGGTGATGACGTGGGTCTCGTCCAGCCTGAGATCGGTCGCGGTGGGTTCGTCGAGCCTGGCCGTGGCGACCATGGGCCTGCGCGCGTGATGGCTGATCACCAGCATCACCCCGATGATCGTCCAGTTCGCGATCATGGACGAGCCGCCCTGGCTCATGAAGGGTGTGGTCAGACCGGTGAGCGGAAGCAGCCGGGTGACCCCACCGATGATGGCGAAGACCTGCAGGGCGAACGTGAACGACAGTCCGCAGGCGAGCAGCTTCAGGTAGGGGTCGTGGCTGGCCAGCGCCATCCGCAGACCGCGGGCGACGATGTAGGCGTACAGCATCACGACGGCAACCAGACCGAACAGCCCCACCTCCTCGCCGATCGCCGCGGAGATGAAATCGGACTTGGCGAGCGGGGTGAGCCCGGGTCGACCCAGACCCCAGCCTCGTCCGGTCAGACCTCCCCAGGCCATGCCGAACTGTCCGGAGATGACCTGCAGGTTCTGGTCGTAGTTCTCGAAGGGGTGCAACCAGGAACTGACCCGCACCCGTACGTGGCGGGTGAACAGGTAGGCACCCCAGCCGCCGACCGCCATCAACGCTGCGCCGACGATGGGCCAGCCCGGGCGCTCCGTGGCCACGTAGAGCATGATCACGAACAGCCCGAAGAACAGCAGCGCCGTGCCCAGGTCGTTCTGGAAGACCAGCACCAGCATGCAGGCGACCCACATCAGGGCGATCGGCCCCAGGTCACGCAGGCGTGGGAACTGGATCGGTCCGAGCCGGAAGCCGCTGAGCGCGAGCACTTCGCGCTTGTCGACCAGGTAGGCGGCGAAGGCGAAGGCGAGCAGGATCTTCGCGACCTCGGAGGGCTGGAAACTCATCGGGCCGATCCGGATCCAGATGTTCGCCCCCAGTGTGCTGACCCCCAGCCCGGGCACCAACGGCAGCAACAGCAGGCCGACTCCGGCGATGAAGAGCAGGTAGGGGAAGCGCTGCAACCGGCGTGGGTCGCGCACGAAGATCGCCACCGCCGCGAACAGCAGCATGCCGAGCCCCGTCCACACGAATTGCATGACGGCGTCGTCGCGGGGTGGCGAGGGGATCAGGTCGATCCGGTGGATCATCGCCAGTCCCAGACCGTTGAGGGCGATGACGCACGGCAGGATCAGGGGGTCGGCGTACGGCAGTCGCCAGCGGACGACCAGGTGGCAGGCGACCGCCATGCCGATCCACAGGGCGCTCACCCGCATCCAGCTCGTGGGGGCGTGACCGTGCAGGTTGATCTCGGTCAGCAGCCAGCCGCCGAGACCGAGGGTGCAGGCGAGCAGCACCATCGCCAGTTCGACGTTGCGGCGCTTGCGGTAGACGACCGTCTGCCCGACGGCTGGGAGGGAGGCCGCGCTCATCAGCACTCCCCGTTCGTGATGCTCCCCGACGAAGCGGCCGTTGCCGCGGGGGTGGACGAGCCCGGAACCGGGCCGGGGACCGACGCTGAGGGCGACCCTGACGGGGTGCCCGAGGGGGAGGGGGAAGACGACGTGCTCGCGCTGGCCGTGGAGCTGGGTGTCGCGGTCGCTGTGGAACTGGGTGTCGCGGTCGGTGTTGAACTGGGTGTCGCGCTGGCCGAGGGGTCTGCGGGGGCACATGTGCCCGCCACCCGACGCAGTTCGGCGAGGGCGTTCTCGGCCTCGGCCGCACTGTGCAGGCTGAAGCTGGCCCGCACGCGCTCCCGGTGGTAGCGGGGCAGCTCGGCGGTGACGATGTCGGTTGACTCGCTGAGGTGGCTGAGCGTCAGCACCGGCACCCGCACCCCTTGGTAGACCGCGACGGTTCCGGCGTTGTCGGCGATGTAGTACTGGGCCTGGCTCCAGCGGTAACCGCCGAATCCCAGCCCCGCCAGCACGACCAGGCCCAGCAGCGTGATCGCGATCCCTCGCCACGGCCGTGGCCGGTCGAGGGTGGGTGAGTAACGCGCGACCTCGGTCTCGTCCAGTACGACACCGGCGGCCGAGGCACCCCCCGACGACGAGGGCGGGGACGGTGCGAGTGGGGTGAGGGACGAGCCGTCGTCAGGGGAGGCTTCCGCCCCTGCGCCGTCCGCGACCGCTGCCACCGGCGACCCCGTCGCCGCACCGGGGACGAGGGACGCCCCCAGTTCGTCCGCGGCGCCCAGCACCAGGGGCGGCCGGACGTCGATGAGGTCGTCCTGGGGCACGACCCGGGCCATCGAGATGGTGATGTTGTCCGCCCCGCCGCCGTCATGGGCAGCCCTGACGAGTACCTCCATGGCGGCGTCGAGGTCGTCCATGCCCAAGGCGTGGGCGATCACGGCGTCGGTGGTGAACCCACACAGGCCGTCGGAACAGAACAGCACCACGTCGCCCTCGTGCACCTCGAAGGTGAAGGTGTCGGGTTCGTGGTTGGGGTGGCCGTTGAGCACCTTCAGCACCAGCGAGCGGTGGGGGTGCACGAGGGCCTCGTCCTCGGTGATCTTGCCCTCGTCGACCAGCGACTGCACCCACGAGTGGTCATGGGTGAGGCGGCTCAGCGTGCCGTCGCGGAAGAGGTAGCCGCGGGAGTCACCGATGTGCACCACGCCGAGCTGGGTGCCGGAGAAGAAGGCGCCGCAGAAGGTGGTCCCCATGCCGTCGAGGGTGTGGTCGGAGGCCACCAGTTCGGTGATCAGCTCGTTGGCCCGGCGCATCGCACCGCGCAGGCGGGGCACCAGTTCGTCATCGGTGTGCGCTCCGTCGGCCAGCACGACCTGGTGGATGGCGACCGCCGAGGCCAGGTCACCCGCCGCGGCACCTCCCATGCCGTCGGCGATCACGAGCGCGGTGGGGGAGGCGTAGCCCGAGTCCTGGTTGTTCTTGCGCACCAGCCCCACCTCGGAGTGGGCGCGGAAGTCGAGGGAGTACATCAGCCCTCCACCCTCATCTGGGTGCGGCCGATGCGGATGATGTCACCGATGGCGACGGCCCGGGGTTGGGTGATGAGCTGGGTGTTGAGGGCTGTGCCGTTGGTCGAGGACAGGTCCTCGAGCCACCAGGTGCCGTGGTCGTCCTGCAGCAACTGGGCGTGCCGGGTCGAGGCGTAGTCGTCATCGAGGTTCAGGGCGGAGTCGGCGGCTCGTCCGAGCCCGACCACACCGAACAAGGGGATGCTGAGCCCTTCCTGGCGCCCCTCGATCACGGTCAACCGCGACGGCACCTTGGCCCCGCGGCGGCGCTTGCGGCGGCCGGCGGCCGGGGCCACCATGATGTCGGACGAGGTCGACGTCACCACCCTGCGTCCGAACATGTCGGCCCTGATCACGTGCGCGGCGAACACGATGAAGCCCCACATGACCACCAGGAAGGCCACCTTGAGGGCGGCGACGGCGAGTTCGCTCAAGGACGCTCCCCGGTCAGGACCCGACGGGCGCGTGCACCAGCATGCGAGTGGTGCCGATCTCGAGGCGGGTGCCGTCGGTGATCTGTGCCTGTCGGCACTTCTGGCCGTTGACCGTGATGCCGTTGGTGGAGCCGAGGTCCTCGATCGAGATGTCGGGGCCCGAGACGTGGATCATGGCGTGCTTGCGGCTGATGCCGGGGTCGTTGATCCGCAGGTCGGCCTCCGACCCTCTCCCGATCAGCAGACCCGGGGCCATCAGGGGGTGGCGCACCCCGTTCACCTCGAGCACCAATCTGGGGGTGGCCCCGAAGACATGGGTGTGGTCGTCGTCGGCATCAAGGGCAGCCTGGCCGCGTTCCACGCCGGCCGAGGCCTGGCTCTCGACGGTGAACCGCCCCGTCGGAAGGGTCTCGTCGAGTTCGTACTCGATCACGATGGGCCCGTTGAAGACATAACGACGCTCACCCGCGTGCTCGCGCAGTTCAGGGATGATCTCGGCGTTCAGCGTCTTGGAGTAGGGGGCGAGCCGGTCGTGGTCCCGCGACGAGAGGCCGACCACGAAGTGGTTGGGCACCAGCCGCTTCTCCCGACTGAGCACCGTGGCGCGGGCATCCAACTCCCGCTGCAGACGAGCGGCGATCTCGACGGGTTCGACGTCACCCTTGAAGGCACGCGCAAAGACGCCGTTCACGGCGCCTTCGATCTTCTGTTCGATCTTGTCCAGCAGACCCATGCGTGCTCCCTTCAGTGACGTCCCAGTGTGGCCCAACTCCTCGATCTTACGCAGCACCGGCGCCACGGTGGGGTTGCGACTCGGCTGTCCGGGCCCTGACCCCGGCCCTGCTGGGCCTCGGAACCCGACTCAGGCCAGAGGCAGTTCGCGCCGAATTGGCTGGTCGTCGGTGGTGTTGACCAGGAATTGTGCGGCCCGGGTCAGGTACTCGCGCATCGCCGCGTCGTACTCAGGTGCGAGGTCGAGCTGGTCGACAGCGCCCAGCATGTGCACCAACCAGCGCTCGGCGGCAGCCTGGGTCACCCGGAACTGGGCGTGCCGGATGCGCAACCGGGGATGGCCGCGCTGCTCGTGGTAGTCAGACGGGCCCCCCCAGTACTGCTCCAGGAACATCCGCAGCCTGTCCTCCGCGGGGCCGAGGTCCTGCTCGGGGTACATCGGCCGGAGCAACTCGTCGCCGGCCACGCCCTGGTAGAAGAGGTGCACCAGCCGCTGGAAGGTCTCACGTCCACCCATCGCCTCGTAGGGGGTGGGGGCGCCGCCGGAAGTCTCGTTCTGTGCAGCCGTCATGCCTCGATTGTCGCGGCCGACCCGCGCACGGCCAAACCCGTTCACCCCGGGCCGATGTCCAGAATTGGCCCCGGAACGGCGTTCGGCGCCGAATCGGCTGCCCGGCCCGAGGCTGGTGGTCAATTCTGGACGAGTACGCTCACAGCCCAGAGGCGTCGTCCCACCCGGGCGACCTCCCAGGGACGAGGCGAGAGGGAGCGGAGTGCACTGGTTCGACGTGTCGATGCAGGTGATCGACCTGTTGGGAGTGCTGGCCAACGCCATCCTCGGCGGCATGGCCGCCCGTGCTGCTCGCCTCGACCCGGTCGGGTTCGCCATCGTGGCGGTCATGTCGGGCCTGGGCGGGGGCATGATCCGCGACGTGTTGCTCGGCCAGGGAACCGTGGTCGCGCTCACCAATCCCGCCTATCTGGGCATGGCCCTGGTGGGTTCGGCGCTCGCCTTCCTGGTGAACTTCCAGGCGAAGCTGCCACGCCGCACGCTGGTGCTGCTCGACGCCTTGGCGGTGGGCTGTTGGGCGGCCGTCGGCGCGACGAAGGGTCTGGCCACGGGACTGTCCTGGCTGGCCGCGGTGATGTTGGGTGTGGTCACCGTGATCGGTGGCGGCATCGTCCGCGACCTGCTGCTGGTGAAACGGCCCGTGGTGCTGGGGGGCAACACCCTCTACGCGACCAGCGCCTTCTTCGCGGCCCTGGTCACCGTGATCGGGGCCAAGCTGGGTGAGCCGCAATGGGGGGTGGCCGGCTCGTTGGGGGTCGGTGCCGGCGTCTCGTTGCTGGCCCGCCGGTTCGGGTGGAAGCTCCCGACCGAGCTGCGGATGAGTGGGCTGCCGGCCGTTCGCAGGTGGCGAGGCGGACGAGAACCCGACTGATCCGTGGGGCCGGTCATGGGGCCTGAGCCGGTGCGATCTCGTCGACGGCGCGCAGGCCGTTCAGCATGCGGGGATAGCCGATCCACGGGACCAACTGGCTCAGGGTGTCGATCAACACCGCGCGCCCGTTGCCCAGCCTGAGGTTGCCGGCCACATGACTGGCCACCTGCGGGTCACACCCGCCATGCGCGACCAACAACACGAAGGTGAGCAATTCCCGGGTCTGCAGGTCGATGCCGCCGCGGGTGTAGTGGTCGCCGAAGCAGTTCTCGGTCAGCCACCGCTGCAGGTGGACCTCGTCTGCTGGGGCGTCGTCATGCAGCGAGTGCAGGCGCTCCCCGACGATCGTGAACTGCGCGTCCCAGCCCTTCTCGAACCGGGTTTGGAGGGTGGTCGTCGACTGGGGTGGCAGCGGCAGCTGGACGCCCCGTCGGAGCAGTTCGGCGTTGGTCAGCTGCAGGAACTCGACCACCTTGGCCATGCCCAGGTAGGCAACCGCCTGATAGAGCAGTTCCTTGGCCTCGACCGGGCTCACCCCGTCGTCGAGGGCTGCGGTCAGGGTGAGGGAGTACTGCCGGTGGGTTTGGCAGGCGACCAGCGCCGCAAGTCTGACGAGCCAGGTCAGGTGCGGGTCGAGGCTCCCATGGGCCGCCACCTCGTCGAAGGCGAACCTGGTGGAGTACTCGGCGAACTCGGGATCGGTCTCCAGGAAGTCCTCTTCGTGGATGGCTCGGTCAGCGTGGCGTGGGGCGGCGTCCATGGCACCATCACAGCACCGCAGATCCTGCGGAAACAGGCACTGCCCGGACCCCCTCGAACCGGGAATGGCGAGAGCCGCCCCGGGAGGACGATGCCCCACCGGAACGGCTCTGCACGGGTACCACTGGATGGTCGGGGTGACAGGATTTGAACCTGCGACCTCGTCGTCCCGAACGACGCGCGCTACCAAGCTGCGCCACACCCCGACTGGACCTCGCGGACGAGGACCGTCCGCCACTGTAGCCCACCCGGTGCCCGTGGCACCAACTGGATCGTCGTCCTGAACGCCCGGTCTCAGGCGGGCTGGCGCGCGGTCAGGGTCAGCAGCGTCGCCTCGGGTCGGCAGAAGGTGCGGTAGGGCGCGAACGGCGAGGTTCCCAGCCCAGCCGAGACGTGCAACCAGGCACTGTGGCCCCCCGCGCTGTACCGGCTGAGGCCCTTGACCCGGTCGGTGTCGAGATCGCAGTTGGTGACCAGCGCACCAGTCGGCAGGCAGACCTGTCCCCCGTGGGTGTGCCCTGCCAGGACCACCTGCACACCGTCGGCCACCATGGCGTCGAGCACCCTCCGGTACGGGGCGTGGGTCACGCCCATCGTGAGGGTCCCGTCCGACACCGCTCCAGCCACCTCTGCGTACCTGTCGCGTTCGAGGTGGGCGTCGTCGGTGCCGCGGAACCTGATGGGGCGTCCGGCCACCTCGAGGGTGGCCGCCCGGTTGCTGAGGTCGACCCACCCTCGTTCGGTCATCGCGGCGCGCAGGTCACGCCACGGAAGTTCGACCGGATCCGGGGCGGGGCGCAGCGCTGGCAGCCCGAGGTAGCGCAGCGGGTTCTTGAAACTCGGAGCCTGGTAGTCGTTGGAGCCGAAGACGAACACGCCCGGCACGTCGAGCAGGCCACCCCAGGCGCGCAGCAGCGGCGCGATCGCCGACGGCGACGCGATGTTGTCGCCGGTGTTGACGACCAGGTCGGGCTCCAACGAGGCCAGGCCCGACAGCCAGTCCAGCTTGGCCCGTTGGCTCGGCACCAGGTGGATGTCGGACAGGTGCAGCACCCGTACGGAGGCCGCGCCGGGGGGCAGCACCGGTGCGCTGAACTCACGCAGGGTGAAGCGCCGGGTCTCGGCGTTGGCCCAGGCGAGCACTCCGGCCCCGGTCGCCAACCCGGAGACCGCCGCCACGGCAGCGGTCGTCGCCAACCGCATCAGGGCTTCTTCTTGCCCGGCTTGCTGGCCGTCGCCGTGGCCGTGGCAGTCGGCTTGCTGCTCGACGGAGGCTTCGACGCGCTACTGGACGACGTGGCCGTGGCAGTCGGCTTGGGCTGGGGTTTCGGCTGGGGCCGGGGGCCACTCGAGAGCACGAAGTAGACCGGCTGGCCCACCCGAGTCTTGCCGGTCGGGTAGGTGTCGATCCACGTGCCCACCGAGCGGTAGTCGTACTGGTAGCGCTCGACCGGGTTCAGGCCCACCTTGCGGACGGCGTCCTCGGCCTCCTGCAGGGTGAGACCGGTCAGGTCGGGGATCTGCACCTCCTTGCCGTTGAGCACCTCGTCGGTGGGTGCCACGAACTTCGTCTTGGGTTTGCCCTTCAGCGCCTCGGCCATGGCCACCTTGTAGATGCGGCCTGCGTCGCCCGAACCGGACCCCTCGAGGTAGGTACCGCTCGGCAGTCGGATGCCCTTCAACGAGCGTTTCCGGTTGGCCCAGTAACTCGTCCCCTTGTCGACCGAGATCATGGCGATACCAGCCATCTCAGGGGTGTAGCCGGCGAACCACACCGCCTCGTTCGACTCGGTCGTACCCGTCTTGCCCGCCTGGGGGTAATCGCCAGGGATCCGCGCCCGGTAGCCGGTCCCCGGGTACTCCATCACCTTCGAGAGCACGTAGTTGGTGCCGTCGGCGATCGAGGCCTCCATCACCTTCTGGCACTTCGCAGCGGGAACGCCCAACGACTTGCCCGCCTTGGTGGTGACGGACTTCAGGATGAGGGGGTTGCATCGCACCCCGCGGTTGGCGAAGGTGGCATACGCCTGGGCCATCGACATCGGGGTGACCTCGGCCGAACCGAGGATGAACGACAGGTTCGCCGACTGGGTGGTCATGGGCTGACCATTGGCCAATTTGGCGCCGGCCCGATCGGCCATCTGGGTGACGGCGCAGTTGCCGACCTGGGCAGCCAGCGGGACGAAGAACGTGTTGACCGAGCCCTGCGCCGCCTGGACGAGTGTGAGCTGACGGTTGCCGTAGCCGGAGACCGAGTTGCTCACCTTGTAGGGCTGGATCTGGCGGATCATGCCCTGGCAGCTCATGAAGGAGACGCCCGTCATGTCGACGGTGCTCTTGGCCAGCATCTTGGTGTTCGGGGTCATGCCCTTCTCGAGCGCAGCCGCGATGCCGAAGGCCTTGAACGTCGATCCGCCCTGGAAGCCGGAGGCGTCGCCCATCGACTTCTCGACGTTGTAGTTGAGGAAGGTCTCCCCTCGTCCGGTTCCCATCTTGGGCCGCGACTGCGCCATGGCCACGATCAGGCCGGAACGGGGCTGCACGAGCACCGAGGTGGAGATGACCGGATCGGTGGGGGAGACGAGGTCGCTGATGGCGCTCTGGGCGGCGCGTTGGGTCTTCGGGTCGATCAGGGTCTGGATGGTGAGCCCGCCGCGCTTGAGGTTGCGGTCGCGCTCGTCGGCGGTCTTGCCCAAGGAGGGCATCGCGTCCGACAGCAGCACGCGACGCACGTAGTCACAGACGTGCGGGAAGGGTGAGCTGATGCAGCCGTTGGGTGCCGGCTGCACCTTGGCGGGCTCGAAGACGGACTTCTTCGCGGCATCTGCCTCCGCCTGGGTGACCACTCCGAGGTCGGCCATGCGCTGCAGCACGACGTTGCGGCGGTTCATCGCCGCCTGCGGGTAGAGACGGGGGTTGGTGGCGTTGGGGTTCTGGACGAGCCCGGCCAGCATGGCGGCCTGGGCCAACGTCAGCTTGTCGGCGGTGGTGTTGAAGAACCTCTTCGAGGCGGCCTGGACGCCGTAGGCGCCGTCGCCGTAGTAGGCGATGTTGAGGTACCGCTCGAGGATGATCTTCTTCGCGTTCGGGCCGAGGCTCTTCTCGAGGGCGATGGCGTAACGCAGCTCTCGCACCTTGCGGCTGACGGTCTGGGCCTGCGCCTCGCGCATGGCCTCCTCGTCGTTGTTGTTCTGAGCGTCCTGCACCAGCACCTGCTTGACGTATTGCTGGGTCAGGGTTGAACCGCCCTGGGTCGCCCCGCCGGTGGAGTTGCGGACGAACGCGCGCAGCGTCCCCTGCAGGTCGATGGCGCCGTGCTCGAAGAACCGGTGGTCCTCGATGGCGACCTGCGCCTCCTGCATGTAGGGGTGGATCTTCGACATCGCGACGTACTCGCGGTTCTGGTCGTAGAAGGTGGCGAGCACCTCACCATTGGCCATCAGCACCCGCGAGACCTCGGACTGCGGCGGGATGTCGAGTGCGGCGGGCAGGTCTTCGAGGCTGTTCGCCCCGGCCTTGGCCACCCCTCCGGCCATCGCGACGTACGGCACGGCCAGCCCGGCGGTCAGCAGACCACACAGCACGCTGACGGCCGCGAACATCGCCAGGGCATATGCCTTGCTCGCCTTGGTTGCACTCATGGCCCCAGAGTACGTGACCGTTCTGGCAATCCCGGAACCGCTGGGCCGGGCAGCGGCGGTCCAGAAATGGCCCCCATCGGCGTGAGGACCCCTCGAAGCGGGATCGGACGGCCGTCCGCGACCATTTCTGGACCACTAGTCTGGGCCCATGACGAAATGGGAGTACTTCACCGCCCCGATCCTGACCCACGTGTCGACGCAGATCCTCAACAACTTCGGCGCCGACGGCTGGGAACTCGTGCAGATCGTGCCGGGCCCGAACCCCGAGAGCCTGGTCGGCTACTTCAAGCGTCCGGTGCCGGAGAAGAAGTGAGCCCTGACGAGGGGGCTTCCGACCGCACGATGCCCACCCGTTCGACGGGTGCGGCGTCGGTCAGTGCACGGCTCGACGAACTGGGCATCACGCTGCCGCCGGTCGCCAAGCCGTTGGCCGCCTACACCCCGGCCACCCGGGTCGGCTCCCAGGTGTGGACCTCGGGCCAGCTGTGTTCGGTCAACGGTGAGCTGGTCGCCGTCGGCAAGGTGGGTGCCGAGGTCTCCGCGGACGAGGCCACTCGCGCAGCCCGGATCTGCGCCCTGAACGCCCTTGCCGCCGCAGCCGAGGTGGCGGGCGGCGTCGACGCCATCACCCGCATCGTCAAGCTGGTGGTCTTCGTCGCCTCCGATCCGGGGTTCACCGGTCAACCCGCCGTCGCCAATGGCGCCTCCCAGCTGATGGGAGAGATCTTCGGTGAGGCCGGGGTGCACGTGCGCAGCGCCGTCGGGGTGTCGGTGCTGCCCCTTGACGCTGCGGTCGAACTCGAGCTGGTCGTCGAGACCAGCTGAATCGGTCCGGCGCAGCCGACGACCGGTCAGTTCGAGCGAGCCACCAGACGGGCGCGGTCGTGGATCACGACCGAGCGGCTGTTGACGGTCAGGATGCCGCGCTGCTCGAAGTCGGTGAGGGCCTTGTTGACGCTCTCGCGGCTGGCGCCGACCACCTGGGCGAGTTCGGCCTGGGTGAGGTCATGGGCGACGTCCCAGCCCATCGGGGTCTGCGTGCCGAACCGATCGCACAACGAGACCAGCAGCGAGGCCAGTCGTCCGGGCACATCGGAAAGGATGAACCGGGAGCTCTGGTTGTCGCTGCGTCGCAGCCGCGTGGCCATCTGCCGCAACAGCGCCCGGGCAACGTCGTGGCGTTCGTCGACCAGGTCTCGCATGGCGTGCCCCGAGATGCGCAGCACCCGGCACGCGGTCTGCGCGGTCGCGGTGGTGGAGCGTTGCCCCGCGTCGAAGACCGACAGTTCCCCGAACATCTCGCCGGGGCCCATCAGCCACAGCAATGACTCCCGCACCTGCACCGCCTGGGCACGCCGACGCAGTTCCTTGACCGTGACCTTGCCGCGCAGCGGGGGCAGCGGGGTGGGCTGGTGGCGGGCAGCGCGAGTGAGCTTCACCTTGCCCTCGAGCATGATGTAGACCTCGTCGGCGGGGTCACCGGCGACGAACAATGTCATTCCCTTGGCCAGCTCGATCACGGTGGCGTGCGCGAGCACGGCCTGACGTCCCTCCGGCGGCAATTCGGCCAGAAAGGGGACCGATGTCACGTCAATGTTCAAGGGATGCTCCTGGGGCTGAACTGTGAGAAATCAGTCTATCGACGGCCATTTCGCCGCAATCGGGGGGGTGCCAACTCCATCCATGGCCCCCGTCGCGGCCGACTACGCTGGGCGCGTGGTGACCAGAACCCCGGCCGAAGCCCCCGCTCCCGAGCTCGTCGAGCGGGCCCACCACATGCACCGACTGCTCGCCGAGTGCTACCCGAAGGCTCGCTGTGAACTCGACTTCGCCACCCCCCTGGAACTGCTGGTGGCCACCGTGCTGTCGGCCCAGTCGACCGATCGGCGGGTCAACTCGATCACGCCCGTGCTGTTCGCCCGCCACCCCGACGCCCGCGCCTACGCGGAGGCCGATCCCGATGAGCTGGAGCGGATCATTCGTCCGACGGGTTTCTTCCGGGCCAAGTCCCAGGCCTTGATCGGCATCGGACGAGCACTGGTCGACGGGTTCGACGGAGTCGTGCCCGGAACCCTCGAGGAACTGGTGACCCTGCCCGGGGTGGGACGCAAGACCGCCAATGTCGTGCTCGGAAATGCGTTCGGTGTGCCGGGGGTCACTCCCGACACCCACCTGATGCGGGTGACCAGGCGCATGGGGTGGACGACGGCCACGAAGCCCGACGACGTCGAGCGGGCCGTCGGTGCGCTGTTCGACCCCTCCGACTGGGTGATGCTCTGTCACCGGGTGATCTGGCACGGGCGCCGCCGTTGCCACGCGCGCAATCCTGCCTGCGGCGCCTGCCCCGTCGCCAGCCTGTGCCCCTCGTTCGGGGAGGGGCAGACCGATCCGCAGAAGGCCGCGGCGCTGGTGAGGGAGCCGCGCGCATGAGCCACCGACGCCCGCGCAGTGCCGGGATGCACTGGTTCGCGATCGGGCTGGGCGTGGTGATGACCTTGGCAGCCTGTTCGTCCGCGCCGCGAACGGTGGACGAGTTGCCCACCCCGTCCGCCGTGGCCGACGGGACCAACCTGCAGGCCGAACGCAAAGCGGCCGGGATCGCCGACTGCCCGGTCACGGCCTCCGACGCGGCCCCGGTCGAGGGGGGGCTGCCTTCGCTCACCCTGCCGTGTCTGGGGGGCGGATCGCAGACGACCCTGGCGGGCCTGCGCGGCCCGATGCTGGTCAACTTCTGGGCCCAGTGGTGCGGGCCCTGCCGGGAGGAGGCGCCTCTGCTCGCGAAGGCATCGCAGACCTTCGCCGGCAAGGTCGCCTTCGTCGGTGTCGACACCAACGACCCCCGCCCGGGGCTGGCGATCGAGTTCGCCAAGCATGCGGGGTGGACCTACCCACAACTGCGTGACGCCACCGGGGACCAGGTCGACAAGCCTCCCCTGCAGGCCAAGAACCTGCCCACCACGATCCTGGTCGACCGGCGGGGACGCATCATCGCCAGGCACCCGGGTGGGTTCACCTCGCAGGCCGCGCTCGACCAGTGGATCGCGTCGACCCTGGGCGTGACCCCATGAGCGACTGGTTCGACCTGCTGGCGGGCAGGCTCGACCCCTTGGGCACCCGTCAACGATCGGGGGAGCACCGGGTGACCTCGCGCGCCACGCCCTCGGCGGTGCTGGCCCTGCTGACCAGCGGGGATCGTCCGGATCTGGTGTTCACCGAACGGGCCTCGACCCTGCGCAACCACGCGGGCCAGATGTCGTTCCCCGGCGGCCGGATCGACCCCGGCGATGCCGATGCCGTGGCGGCGGCCCTGCGCGAGACCCATGAGGAGATCGGTCTCGATCCGTCCGCGGTGGGCCCCTTGGGCGAGTTGCCGCCGACCCGACTCACCACTGCCGTGTTCAATGTGACCCCCGTGGTCGCAACCTGGTCGGGGGACGAGCCCGTGGCGGTGATGGACACCGCGGAAGTGGAGTCGATCCACCGGTTCGCCATCGACGACCTCGTCTCACCGGAGCACCGGGTGGTCGTCCATCATCCCCGCGGAGGGGTCGGGCCGGCCTTCGTGTTCGGCGACTACATGGTGTGGGGTTTCACCGCTCACCTGGTCGACGAACTGCTGCGGCTGGGCGGCTGGGAACGGCCCTGGCCGCGACGGGTCGTCGAGATCCCCGAGAGATTCCTCCGCTCGGGATTGTGAGCGGCGTCAGACGTCCGGCCCCCCAGTCGCGGCTCAGAAGTCGCGGCTCAGAGGGCGCGGCTCAGAGGGCGCGGCGGGCGTGACGGACGGCAGCCTTGGCGAGGGTGTTGCCGTTGACGGCGGCCTGTCCCTGCTTGATGGCGGCGCCGAGGGCCTGGGCCGTCGTCTGCAGCTCGGCGATCGTGGCCTCGGGCTTCTTCACCTGCTTGAACTGCTTCATGCCGATCATTCCGAGCACTCCTGCGACCAGCAGACAGACCACCGCCATCAGGGCGAAGCCGATGATCAGGCTGAGCAGCACGCCGAGTCCGACCGCAGCGTTGAACAACAACGAGAACGCGAAGGCGCCGGTGAGGAACAGCAACGACAGGGCATTCATGGCGAAGTAGCCAGCGGTCCCGAACATTCCCGACCCGATGCCCGCGTGCTTCACGGCGGGCTGGATCTCGGCCTTCGCGAGTGCCACGTTGTCGTTGAGCATCTGTGGCACGTCGGTCTTGAGGTTGTTGATGACGTCACCAACCTGCAGACGATCAGTCATTGTGGCTCCTTGCTCGGGTGTGTGGTGCTCGGGAACAGCCTAGTGGCGATGGCTGCGCCCGTCAGGAGCCGGATGCAGCCAGCCCCTGGCGCCGCCCGTGCACCCTCGACCGCAAGGTGACCAGGATCCCACCCACCAGGGCTGCGATCAGGGAGGCGGTCAGCACGGCGGTCTTGGCCTCGTCCAGTCTGGTGAGGTCCGTGGCGAAACTCAGTTCACTGATCAGCATCGAGACGGTGAACCCGATGCCGGCCAGCGCCGAGACCGAGGCCAGGTCGATCCAGCCGACCTCGGGGCTGAGCTCGGCTGCGGTGAGCCGGGTGGCGAGCCAGGCACCGCCGAACACTCCGACGATCTTGCCCAGCACGAGCCCGACGATGATGCCCAGCGGTACCGGGTCGGACCACAGGGCCGAGAGTGAGGACGCCGAGATGGGGACCCCAGCGGCGAAGACGGCGAACAGCGGCACGCACAGTCCGGCCGACCACGGCTGGACGGCATGCTGCCAGCGGTCGGCGGGGTCGTGCAGCTCGTCCTTGCGGATGGAGGTGAGCAGTCCCAACGCGACTCCGGCGATGGTGGCATGGATGCCCGACTGGTACATGCACCACCAGGCCGCCACGAACAGCACCAGGTAGGCGGGCAGCACCTTGATGCGCCAGTGGTGACCAGCCCACCACAGGGCCATCGCCGCTGCCGCTCCGAGCAGCCACAGCACCGAGATGGACGAGGTGTAGACCACCGCGATCACGATGATCGCGCCGAGGTCGTCGACGATCGCCAGCGTCAGCAGGAAGGCGCGGAGTGGCGACGGCAGGTTGCGGCCGACGATGGCCAGCACCGCGAGGGCGAAGGCGATGTCGGTCGCCATCGGGATCGCCCACCCCTGAAGACTCCCCGACGCGCCGAAGGAGTTGATGGCCACGTAGATGCCGGCCGGCACCGCCATGCCGCAGACCGCGGCGATGATCGGCACCAGCGCGTCGGCCGGCCGGGACAGGGAGCCCTCGACCAGTTCGCGTTTGAGTTCGAGGCCGGCGACGAAGAAGAAGACGGTCAACAGGCCGTCGGACGCCCAGTGGGCGAGGGTCATCGGTCCCAGGTGCGCGTGCGACACCGCCACGTAGCTCTCGTGGCTGACATTGGCCCAGACGAGGGCCACGACGGTGGCTGCGACCATCAGGAAGCCACCCACGGTCTCCGACCGGAGCACGTCGGGCAGGTGGAGGGCATCGGGTCCTGAGGTGGGACCACCGAACGCGATCCGTCGCAGGTGGGGGCGGTCGGTCGGGGAGTCAAGGCTTGGGGAGTGCGGGCTTGCGGGGCCGGGTGGGGCGAGGGGATCGGGCACGGAACTCACCTGTCTCGGGTGGGCTGCATCCCTGGCCGGGGCATCGAGTGGGCCGGGGCATCGAGTGCGGGTGGCGTCGAGTGCGGGTGGCGTCGAGTGCTGGGGCATCGGGGTGCAACGGGGCGTCGTCGTCGCCAACGTCCGCTGACGACGGTCGACCAGACTTCCCGACACGCCGTGCACACCGTATCAGCGCCCTCCATGTCTGGGACCGCGATGTCAGGACATCGCTGTCCGGACCGCGATGTCAGGACGCCGATGTCAGGACGCCGGTGTCAGAGGGCGATGCTCAGGCCGTCGTCGTCGATGTCGATGGGTGCCGTCAGTTCCACGTGGTCGACCCAGGCACGCCAGCAGCGCAGCTGGTAGGGCAGCCGCAGGGCGTCCCTCCCGCTGGGGGCGGCGTTGTCGTACAGGGCCGCGACGTCGGCGACCAGGGCGGCCCGGTCGGCCTCGTCGAGACCGCGCGCGGCGGGGAGCCGCTCGACCATGGCCAGCATGTCGGGACGACTCGTGGGCACCCAGTGCCGATAGCTGGTGGCGTCGTGCTCGGGGAAGTACTTGCTGTCGAGCAGGTGTCCGACGGCGTCCAGACCGTAGTCGCCGCTCATCGCGTGCGGATCGAGTTCCCGCAGTCGTGCGATCAGACGCCTCACCCACGGAACCGAGTCGTCGCGGGCCAACAGGCTGACGCAGGCGGCGCCTCCGGGACGAAGCACCCGCGCCATCTCGGAGAGCACCAGCCCCGGGGCGAATCGGTGGAAGGTCTGGTGGGCGAGCACGGCATCGAACTGGCACGGATCGAAGGGCAACGACTCGGCCTGCGCGACGACGGCCACGATGCCTGCCTCCCGCAACCGCGAGACGACGGCCACGTCCTTGTCGATGGCGATGACCTGGTGGCCCTGCCTCGCCAGCGCGACGGGCAAGCTGGGCCCGGCAAGGGTGAGCACCTTCATGTTCGGTGCCGGTACGAGCCACTCCAGTGCCTGGGTGGGCAGGGTGAAGGGGCGTGGCATGGGGCCCATCGTAGGCGTCCGGCTGGGCTGGTTTGTCCACAGGCAGGGTCCCGGTGGGTGTGTCGTCCACAGATTGGTGGCGGGCCGGAACACGGCGGGTTCCGCGCCGCACAACTGTTGCGTGAACGAGGTGGCGGGCGCCCTGGTGGTGGCGAGGCAGACGAGGTTGGTCGAGGCGGTGCAGGCATCGGCGGCCGCGGTCGGTCGGCCGGTCGAGGTGGTGGCCGATGCCGACACGGTGCGCCGGCGGTGGCGGGCGGCTCCACTGGTGCTGGTCGGGGCGGAGTGCGCCGCGATGGTGCTCCGCCTGGGGCTGGCTCCTCGCGCCGGGGTGCACGTGGTGGCCGCCAGCGCGGACGAAGCGCTGGTCTGGTCGACACCGTTGCAGGCGCCCGCGCTGGTGTTGCCGGATGGGGCCGGTCTGCTGGCGGGACTGTTGGCGGAGCTGGGGGCGGGCCCGGGTACGGGCGAGGTGGTGCAGGTCACGGGTGCGTCGGGCGGTCTGGGCGTGAGCAGTCTGGTGGCTGGGCTGGCCCAGGCCTCGGCGCGGCGCGGCCAGCGGGTCGCTGCCGTCGAACTGCCCCACCACTCGGGTGGTCTCGACCTGTTGATGGGGGTAGAACGGCAGCCGGGCTGGCGCTGGCCCGACCTCGCCTCGGCATCAGGCCACGTCGGTGACCTCTCGGGGCAGGTTCCCAGGGCCGGTGACGTCGACTTGGTGTCGTCGGGACGACCGGGGGTCGAGGTCGGTACGTCGGCCATGGTGGCTGTCACCCAGGCGCTGACCCGCAGCCACGAACGAGTGCTGCTCGACGGGGGTCTGTTCGGGGCTGTCGACCTGCCCGGCGGGTTGGTGACGAGCGTCGTGCTGGTCGTGGGTGCCGACGTCCGCAGCGTGGTGGCGGCGCGCTCGAGACTGGCGGTGGCCGCGGGTGAGGGCAGGTCCGAGGGGGTGCGGGTGGTGGTGCGTACGGGCCGCGATCGCAGACTCGCCGCCGACGAGGTCGGCCGTGCCCTCTCGCTCCCGGTGCTCGGTGTGGTGCGGGACGATCGCGGTGTCCCCCAAGCTCTGGAGGCCGGTGACCGCCCCGCCCGGCGAGCCCGATCGTGGTTCGCACGTGACTGCAGCACGCTGCTGGGTCGGTTGGTGGAGGGCGCCGCATGACCCCCGACGACCTGGACCGGCTGCGCTCATCCCTCGCTGCCCTGGGGCGGGGCTGGACACCCGACGACGTGGCGGTGGCATTGCGCCGACTCGGGCTGGTGGTCTCCGACCAATTGGTGGTGCAGGCGCTCGACACGTTGAGGCGAACCAGCGTCGGCGCCGGCCCACTCGACGAGTTGCTGGCGCTCGACGGGGTCACCGATGTGCTCGTCAACGGAGCGGACAGCGTGTGGATCGACCGCGGCGCTGGTCTCGAACTCACCGACGTGAGCTTCACCGACGAGGACGAGGTGCGCCAGCTGGCGGTGAGGCTCGCCGCGAGCACGGGTCGGCGGCTGGACGAGGCAACCCCGTGGGTGGACGCCCGGATGCCCGACGGCGTCCGGGTGCATGCCGTGCTCTCGACCCTCAGCGATCCGGGCACCTGCATCTCGCTGCGTGTTCCGGCCCGGCGGTCCTTCGGGTTCGAGGAACTGGTTGCTGCCGGATCACTCACGCCGTTGGCCGAGCGGGTGCTGAGGGAGGTGATCGTTCGCCGGGTGCCCTTCCTGGTCACCGGCGGCACCGGCAGCGGCAAGACCACGCTGCTCTCCGCGCTGTTGGGCCTGGTCGACCCCGGTGAGCGGGTCGTGGTGATCGAGGATTCCCGGGAGCTGTCGCCGCGGCATCCGCACGTGATCCGGCTCGAGGGGCGGGCGGCGAACGCCGAGGGGGCCGGGCGGGTCAGCCTCACCGATCTGGTGCGGCAGTCACTGCGGATGCGTCCCGACCGGGTCGTGCTGGGCGAGGTGCGGGGGCCAGAACTCGTCGACCTGTTGATGGCGATGAACACCGGCCACGAAGGTGGCTGCGGCACGGTGCACGCGAACTCGGTGGCCGACCTGCCGGCACGGTTGGAGGCGCTCGCGGCGCTCGGGGGTCTGGGGCGTGATGCCTGCCATGCCCAGGTCGCCTCGGCGCTGCGCGTGGTGGTGCACGTGGCCAGGGTCGGGGGGCTGCGGCGGGTGGCCGAGATCGGGGTGTTGCGGCGCGCGGGGGGACTGGTCGAGGTGGCATCCGGCTTGGTCCTTGACGAAGAGGGGGCGGAGTCCACGGCCAACGGGTGGGCGGAATTGGCGGCGCTGTGCGGCATAGCCCGATTCGCCCAGGTGGCCGCATGACCTGGGTGGCCGCATGACCTGGGTGGTCGCTGGCTGCCTCGCGATGGCGGCTGGGCTGCTGGTGCCGGGGCGCCCGGTCGGGGTCAGCCGCCTGGTCGAGCGGCAACCGGCGGCGGCGATGGGCATGGTCCGCCGGCTGGCGGCGGTGATCGGCGCGATCGCCGGGGTGTGGGGGGTCGGCGCCGTCGTCGGACCCGAGATCGCGTTGTGGCTGCTGGTGCTCGGCATGTCCACCGGTCTTGGGGTGTGGCTGGTTCGTCGTTCCCGGCTGCGCAGGCTGGCCCGTGTCACCCGACAACAGGTGGCCGAGGCGTGCCAGGTGGTGGCGGGACAACTCACGATTGGTCTCCTGCCCCAGCGGGCTCTCGAGGCCGCGGCGGAGGACTGTGACGTCGTTCGTCCGGTCCTGGCTGCCGTCCGGGTGGGAGGATCTGCCCCCGAGGCCCTGCGCAGGGCAGGTGCGTCGGCAGGTGCTGGAGGGCTGGTCGAGTTGGCCGCTGCGTGGGAGTTGTCCACCCGGCTGGGGGCACCCGCCGCCGCGCTCGCCCAGGCCGTCGCCGACGGTCTGGCCCGGGAGGAGCGTCTGCGCGAGACCGTGGCCACGGAGCTGTCGGCCGTGCGCGCGACCAGCACGATGCTTGCGTTCCTGCCGGTGGTGGGGGTGCTGATGGCGGCCCTGGTGGGTGCCGACCCGGCTCACTTCCTGCTCACGACCTGGCCGGGACGACTGTGTGTGCTGGTCGCCACGTCGTTGACGGCTGCTGGGATCGTGTGGACGGAGCGGTTGGCCGAGCGGTCGGGTGGGGGCCTGTGATGGTGATGACCTGCGCCGTGGCCGCTGCGACCGCCGTGTGGCTGGCGATGTCGGGGCTGCCCGACCCGAGACGGATCGGGGCGTGGTCCGTCCCTGGGAGATCACGCCGGGGGCGCTTCGGACGCCTGCTCGCCGGACGAACCGATGCCCTGTCCTTGCCGATCCGCGCGGTGGCCGGGTTGCTGGTCTGCGCCGTGGTGGCACTCGCGCTGCCCGACCTGGGTCAGGTACCGGTCTGGCGAGTGGCACCCGGGGCCGTCCTGGGGGTGGGGGTGCTCCTTGGGCTCGGCTGGATCGAACCGCCGTCGACCCGACACGACCGGGAACGTCAACGCTCGCAGCTCCCGGGCACCCTCGACCTGCTCGCCGCGGCCCTGGCTGCGGGCTGCGCGGCCAGGGTGGCTGCCGCGGAAGTGGCGGCCGTCTCGCCCGAACCCAGCCGGACGGCGTTGTCGTCGGTGGTCGCCGAGACGGGGGTCGGGCGCAGCGATGCCGACGCCTGGCACAGTCTGGCCTCCTCCACGAGGTGGCAGGAGGTGTGGGGCCCTGTCGGGCGGGACCTCGCCCGCAGTGCCCGCGACGGGGTGCCGGTGGAGGAGGTGCTGCGTGTCCAGGCGCGCAGGGCTCGACAGTCGAGGCAGGCGGCACTGGAGAGGCGAGCACGAGCAGTGGGTGTGAGTTCCGTCCTCCCGCTGATGGTGTGCTTCCTACCCGCGTTCATCGCGGTGGGCGTGGTGCCGATCGTGTTGGGGCTAGCCCTCCACTACCTGTGAGGTGCGAGGGCTGAGGCGCAACGGCGGCGGGAGGTGGACGCAGCCCGGTCGGGGATCAATGGTCCTCGGCCGGGCTCCTTCGCGTCGTCGCTGGGTGGTTGTCCACAGGCGGGGTGCGATCGAACCGTTGTCCACAGCCGCGGGAACCGGGCGGTGCACGACGAGCCCTCGTGACCACAGTGCAGATGAACCCACGGGGTGGGTCACCAACCGAAAGGGAAACAGCATGTCCAACCAGATCGATCTGCTCGACACCAGCACCCATGCTCCGGCGGGGACGTCCGGTGACGGTGCTCTCACCAGGCTGGCCCAGCGGGGCCTGGCCACGGCCGAGTACGCCGTGGGCATCCTCGGGGTGATCGCGTTCGCGCTGATCGTGTACACGACCATCTCCAACAACAAGATCGCCGACTTCATCCTCGCCAAGGTGCTCGATGGCATCAAGTACTTCGCCGGGAAGATGAACTGAGGCACGCCCACCGACAGAACGGGGACCCCGGGATGCGGTTGGCCGACTCCGGTCGACCCCGCCCCGCGGGTCCCCACCCGCATCCCGCCACATCGCGAGAGGGGAACCGGACATGTCCACATCAATCAGGCCTGCCCAGATCCGAGGATCGGGTCGACCGGCGCCCCAACGGGGCATGGTCACCGTCGAGTTGGCCATCGGTCTCATCTTCGCCGCCCTGGTGTTGTTCGCCTGCAGTGCCGTGATCGGGCTGGCGATCCTGCAGGGGCAGTGCGAGGACACCGCGACCCAGGTGGCACGGCAGGAGTCCCGAGGGGACGAGTCAGCCGCCCGCCGGTCTCGCCAGGCCGCTCCCCGGGCGGCGACGATCATCACCACCACCACGGACGGTTGGGTGACGGTCGTGGTGAGTGCACAACGTGGCTGGGGGACCATCGGTCCGGTCACGATCAGTGGTGAGGCCAGCCTGCCGCTCGAGCCGAACGCCCAGCCATGAGGGGGCGAGGCCGTGAACGCGGCGTGGGAACGATTCTGATTGCAGCGCTGATGCTGCTGGTGGTGCTCGGGACGTTGGCCGGGGTGTGGGTGCTGGGGTGGTGGCGGGCCCATGCCCGCGCCGCCGACGCGGCTGATCTTGCGGCGGTCGCTGGCGGTGAGGCGTACGCCGCGACCGGCGAGGCCTGTTCCCGGGCACGACACACGGTGGTCCGGAACGGGGCCGCGCTCGTCTCGTGCTCGGTGGCAGGCGATGCCACCAGCTTCGTCGTCACCGTCACGGCGGAGACGAGGCTGTGGCCGCCGGTGCACCTGCCCGGGGCCCCACGCAGCGTCCGGGTCACGGCTCTTGCGGGGTCGTCCAACGCGATGCCGTGAATGTCGGCGCTCGTCCCTAGCCTTGGGCCATGCTCACCCTGCTGGCCGTGCACGGTTACCGCTCCCTGCGCGAAGTCGTGCTGCCGTTGGCACCGGTGACCGTGATCACCGGCGCCAACGGAGTGGGCAAGTCGAGCCTCTACCAGTCGCTTCGGCTGCTCGCCGACACCGGGCGCGGATCACTGGTCGGGGCGCTGGCCGGGCAGGGAGGCCTGTCCCGGGTGATGTGGGCCGGCCCCGAGGAGATCTCCGGCGCCATGAAGCGCGGCGAGGTCCCGGTCCAAGGGACGGGCTCACGGCGTCGTCCCATCAGCCTCGCCCTCGGCTTCGCCACTGACATCTTCGGATACCTGGTGGACGTCGGCCTGCCGACGCCGAGGACGACGGCCTTCGTCCGTGACCCCGTGATCAAGCGGGAGGCCATCTTCGCGGCGCCGCTGTACCGACCGGCGTCGTCCCTGGTGGAGCGGAAGAACCACACGCTGCGGGTCAACGCGGGCCCTGGGTGGCGAGTGGTCGCCGAGGACCTGGACGATCGTGCCAGCATGCTGGCCGAACTCGGAGACCCGCAGGAGTACCCCGAGGTGTTGGCGGTGCGGCGAGAGGTCAACAGTTGGCGCTTCTATGACGGGTTCCGCACCGATGCCGATGCACCCGCCCGTCAACCCCACGTGGGCACCTGGACACCTGTGCTCAGTGACGACGGGGCCGACCTCGCCCCCGCGGTGCAGTCGATCCTGGAGTCGAGTTGGGAGCGGCCATTCAGGCAGGCCATCGCGGAAGCCTTCCCCGGCGGCCGGATCGCGGTCACCGACCATGACGGGCGCTTCGAGATCGAGTTCGACCAGTCGGGACTGTTGCGCAGCCTGAACGCTGCTGAACTCTCCGACGGAACGCTGCGGTTCCTGCTGCTCGCGACGGCCCTGCTCAGCCCGCGACCCCCAGCGGTGCTGGTGCTCAACGAACCGGAGACGAGCCTCCACCCCGACGTGCTGCCCGTGCTGGCGCGGTTGGTCCAGGGAGCCGCCTCCCGCACGCAGGTGATCGTGGTCAGCCACTCATCCGCGATCGTCGACCACCTGCTCGGCGACCAGGATCCGGGCGGCCAGGATCCCCCCGACCAGGATCCCCTCGGCCGGGGCTACGACGATGCGCCCCGCGACGGCGGGGCCACCGTGCTGCACCACCGTCTCACCAAGAACCTCGGCGAGACGGTTGTGGAGGGCCAGGGGCTGCTCAGTCGTCCCCCGTGGAATTGGGGGGCCCGCTGAGCGACGGGCCACCCGCCTCGGCCACCGGCGACTGCCGCTGGCTGGTGTCGGGGTGCAGCGCCACGAACAACGACCATGGCTCGCCGTCGGGGTCGCGGGGTCGGTCGTGGTACTCGGCGAACAAGGCGTTCAGCCGCTCCCGGAACTCTTCGAGATCGTCGGGGCGGAGCCTCAGTCCCAACCTGGTCATGCCCCGGTACTCAGGGGAGACCTCCTTGATCTCGGCGAGGAAGGCCTCCAGCAGCGAGGCACCCGTCACGGGGGTGTCCATGTACCAGGACTTCCCCGTGGTCCGGTAGGGAATCTCCCGGGAGCCACGTCGTCCGCGACGTGCCTGCAGGGCCTCGAGGAAGCCGGTGTCGACCAAGGTGCGCACGTGGTGCAGGGAGGTCGCCGGGTTGAGACCCAGGGTGTCGGCGATCTCGCGGTTGGTGGCGGGCTCATCCAGGCACAACCTCAGGATGCGCAGACGCAGACCCGAGGCGAGCGCCCTGGCCTCGGCGTCGGTGGCCATCCGCCTCACGAAGGGTTCGTTCCGCCCTGATACCCCGCCCAGGTCTGATGACTCGCCCAGGTCTGATGACTCGCCCAGGGCTGGCGACTGGCCCGCTGGTGGCACCTCCATGCACGTGACACTACTGGCTCGACCCAGGAGATATCAGCAGAGTGATTGACTTTTCCCAATCGGTCGTTCAGGATCGTCCCGTGAGCACCGAGACACCCCTCGTCGCATCGCCGGACAAGACCCGCCGCGACCTCTTCTTCCATCACGACTTCCGTCAGTTGTGGGTGGGAGACACCGTCTCGGTGTTCGGCGCCCAGTTCGTCCTGTTCGCGATGCCGCTGCTTGCCGTCCAACTCCTGCACGCCGGGGCCTTCGAGATGGGCATTCTGTCCATGCTGGAGTCGTTGGCGTTCCTGCTGATCAGTCTCCCCGCCGGTGCGTGGGTCGACCGCTGGCGCAAGAAGCGGGTGATCGTGCTCGGCGACCTCTCCAGGGCTGCCCTGCTGATCACCCTGCCGGTCGCGTGGCTGACGGGCTGGTTGTCGATGGGCCAGCTCTACCTGGTCGCCTTCCTGGTGGGATGCATCACCGTCTTCTTCGACGTGGCCAACCAGTCCTACCTGCCCGAGATCGTCGAGGGTGACCAGATCAGCGAGGGCAACGGCAAGCTCCAGGCCAGCCAGCAGACCGCCCAGGTCGTGGGCCCCGCGGCCGCCTCGGCCCTCGTGAGGCTGATCGGATCGCCCCTCACCATCGGCGTCACCGCCGTCTTCATGGCCCTCTCGTCGTTGTCGGTCAGCCTGATCCGGCACCGCGAGACCCCCCACGACCCGACCACCCGACGCCCGCTGGCGCACGAGATCCGTGAGGGACTGGACTTCGTCCTCAAGCATCCCCTGCTGCGGCGGATCGTGGCCTACACCGGCGGTTCCAACCTGGCCTCGTCGGCCGTCTTCGCACTGTTCGTGCTCTACGTCATCAAGACCCTCGGCTTCTCCGAGACGACCCTGGGTCTGGTCATGTCCGTCGGCGCCATCGGTGGCCTGCTGGGTGCGGTCTCGTCGGCCAGGTTCAGCAGGCTCGTGGGCGAGGGTCGCGCCATCCCGCTGTCGGCGCTGATGGGGGCGGTCTTCATCGCGGCGATCCCGCTGGCCTCCGTGCTCCCGGCGGTGCCCACGCTGATGGTGGGCCAGTTCTTCACCTCGTGGGCGGTGGTCGTCTACAACATCACCCAGGTGAGCTTCCGTCAGCGCCTGTGCCCCAAACCCCTGTTGGGTCGCATGAACGCCTCGATCCGCTTCCTGGTCTGGGGGCCCATGCCCATCGGCGCCTTCCTGGGCGGCCTGGTCGGACGACACCTCGGCATCGTGCCGACCATGTGGATCTTCGTCGCGGTCTCCCTGTGCGCCGCCCTGCCGGTGGTGTTCTCGCCGCTCATCACCATGCGCGACCTGCCCCGTTCGCTGGACGCCCTCGCCGACAGCCACGTCGTCGGGGAGAAGCCGTCGGACGAACCCGACGACGTGCGCTGATCGACCACCGTCGACCCGGTCTCGGGTTAGCGTCGGGGAGTCGACCGAGGCTCCCGGCCGAGTCGACCGAGGAGGCCACCATGGACGCCCAGCCGAACCCGAACCCGAACCGACCAGACCTGAACCAGGACCAGCCCGACCAGGACCAGTCGGACCGAACCGCGCCCCTGACCGGACGGGAGTTCCAGCGCACCCCGGGTACCGAGCAGTGGCGCGTGCTGGGCGACGGTGCGGCAGCCTTCTTCACCGGCCCCCCAGGTTCACCGAACCATGCGCTCGGTGCGGCCCTGGCCCGGGACATCCTCACCGATGCCGCCGAAGGCGGTCATCGCGCCCCAGACCTCGACCTGCGCGGGCACGGGCTGAGGGTGGGTCTTCCGTGGCGACCTCCCGGTTTCACCCCCGAGCAGGTCGCCCTCGCGGCGGCCGTGACGGCCCGGGCGACACCTCTGGGGCTGCGGGCCGATCCCTCGGCACTCCAGGACCTGCAGCTGACCTTCGACGCGGTCGACACGGATTCCGTGATGGCCTTCTGGCACGAGGTCACCGGTCACCGCCGGGACGAGGAAGACCTGCGCGACCCGCACCGGCTGCTCAGCCCCATCTGGTTCCAGCCGATGGACGAGCCCCGTCCCCTGCGCAACCGCCTGCACCTGGACCTGCTCGCCACCGTCGAGGAGGTCGCCCGAACACTCGAGGTGATCCCCGAACTCGGTGCCGCCACCACCGACGCCGGCCCCTACGGTGCCCTGGTCACCGACGCTGAGGGCAACGAGGCCGACCTGCTGTGGCGCGAGGAGGGGCAGGATCGTTGGCTGGCCGACGGTCTCGACCTGTCCGACTGGCGCCAGGTCTTCGACGCCCAGGCCTGGTACCCCTGTGATGACACGGGGACGATCGTCCGGTTCGTGACCGCCGTCGCCGAGCTCGCCGACACGGCCGCCCAGCCACTGCGGGTGGCGGTTCGACCGGGTTGGGTGGTGGTCTCGACCGGCAAGGACGGCTGGGAGAACACCGACCTGGCACCGCTCGCCGCCGCCGTCCAGGCCACGGCACGCGGCCTGGGGCTGCGGGCAGCCAGTGAGCGAGCCCGGTTCCTGCAGCTGGGCATCGATGCTGCCGACGTGGAGGGTTTGCGCAGGTTCTGGTGCGCCACACTCCGCTACGAGCCCGACCCGCGTGAGCACGTGACCGACATCATCGACCCCCGCGGCATCGGCATGCCGCTGTTCTTCCAGGAGATCGACGGCGGCGACCAGCCCAGACGGGCCCAGCGCAACCGCATCCACGTGGACCTGTTCCTACCCGACGACGAGGTCGAGGCACGGGTGGCGGTCGCGGTCGCCGCAGGCGGCCGGGTGCTGCGCGACCGGGCGCCCTTCTGGTGGACGATCGCCGACCCCGAGGGAAACGAGATCGACCTGTCGACCAGCATTGGCCGCGAGGAGGCGTGGGGCGACTGACCCGGGAGAGCTCCACGCCTCCGAAACCGTCCGTGGGTCCAAGCGTCAGTGGGTGGGTGCCTCGAGCACGCTGCCGCTCAGCACGAGTTCAAGCAGGTGTCGGGCTGCTGACTTGTCCAGCATCTGATTGGCGTTGCCGCACTTGGGTGAGACCACACAGGCGGGACAACCCACCTCGCACCCGCACCGCACCAGTCGGTTCCACGTCGCCTCCAGCCACGACTCCGCCGTCTCGAAGCCGCGTTCGGAGAAACCCGAGCCTCCGCGAAGTCCGTCGTGGACGAAGATGGTCGCTGTTCCCGTGTCGGGGTGCATGGGTGTCGAGAGACCGCCCAGGTCCCACCGGTCGCAGGCGGCGAACATGGGCAGCAGACCGATCCCGCAGTGTTCGACGGCGTGCAGGGCCGAGGCCAGCCGCAGGTCGTTGAAGCCCAGTTCGGCGACCACTTCGTCGGGGAAGGTGAACCAGACCGCCCGGGTCTGGAAGGAGTGTCGGGGGAGGTCGAGCGGCGACTGGTCCCACACCTGCCCCGTCACCTCATCACGGCGCAGGTAGCCCGTGACCTGCGACGACATCAACACGGTGCCCGCGTTCACGGTGGCCGCGGTGGGGCCGAACGAGCGGGTGTGCTGCCATCGCCGGATCGCCACCTCGGAGCTGTCCAGGGCCTGGGTGGAATATCCGGGACGGGCCTGCCGCACCACGGCCTGCCCGTCCTCGGGGGCGTAGGAGCTCACCACCCACTGGTCGCCCTGGTGCAGGTAGACGGCACCCTCGAACAGCTCGCGGTCGGAGGCCGTACGGTCGACCGAGCCGACCACTCGTCCGGTCTCGCCGTCGACGATCTCGACGGCGTGCCCGCCGGCGGCCCTGATGTCGATGTGGTCGACGGCGCGGTCGGGCCGGGTCCAGTACCACCCGGTGGGGCGTTTGCGCAATGCCCCCAACGACGCCAACTGATCGGCCAACTGCTCCATGCTGGGGCCGAACCAGCGGGCGTCCTCGCTCGTCAGCGCCGACTCCTGGGCGGCCGCGGTGAGGTGTTGGCCCAGGACGGGCGGATGGTCGGCGTGCAGCACGGTCCGTTCGACGGGCGCGTCGAAGATCAGCTCCGGATGGGAGAACAGGTAGGCATCCAGAGGGTCCTCGCGGGCGATCAGCACCGCCAGACCGTCACGGTCGCGACGACCGGCCCGTCCGACCTGTTGCCACAGTGCGGCCAGCGTCCCGGGGAAGCCCGTCACGACCACCGCGTCCATTCCTGAGACATCGACCCCCAACTCGAGGGCGTTGGTGGCGGCCACCCCCGTCAGGGAACCCGTCTGAAGACCCGCCTCGAGGTCGCGCCGGTCCTGGGCCAGGTAGCCCGCCCGGTAGCTCGCCACCCGTCCCTCGCCCTTGACCTGGTCGGCGGCTCGCAGTGCCACCACCTCCGACAGCCGCCTCGAGGGCACGAAGGCGATGGTCTGCAACTGAGCGTCCACGAGTCTGGCCAGCAGCCAGGCCGCATCGTCGGTGGGGGCGCCGGTCGGCTGCCACAGCACCACGTCACGGGCCGGACGAGGGGAGGCGTCATCGTCGATGACGGTGATCGATGGCTCGCCGATCAACGTGGCACCCGACCGGTCGGGGTCGGTGGGGGTGGCTGAGGCCAGGACGAACGTGGGGTGGGCGCCGTAGCGGGCGCACAGCCGACGCAACCGCCTCAGCACCAGCGCCACGTGGGTGCCGAAGGTGCCGTGGTAGCGGTGCGCCTCGTCGACCACGACGTAGCGCAGGTTCGCCAGCAACCTCGTGTAGCGCTCATGGTTGGGCAGGATCGACAGGTGCAGCATGTCGGGATTGGTGAGCACGTAGCGGGCATGGTCACGCGCGAACCGCCGCTCAGCCTCGTCGGAGTCACCGTCGAGAGTGCCCACCTTGAAACCTGCGGGCGCCAATGACCGGGCCACCCGGTACTGGTCGTGGGCCAAGGCCTTGGTCGGGGCGAGGTAGAGCGCGGTGTGGGTGGGTGCCAACAACTGCCCTCGCCGTGCCGGCACGTCCACCCCGATCAGGGGGGAGCCCGACGCAGTCGCCGCCAGGATCGGCAACAGGTAGCCCAAGGTCTTTCCCGACGCCGTCGACGTGGTGATGGCGGCGTGGTCACCGGCGAACAGGGCATCGGCGAGGTCACGC
Organism: Aestuariimicrobium sp. T2.26MG-19.2B; assembly: GCF_950101875.1. Lineage (NCBI taxonomy): Bacteria > Bacillati > Actinomycetota > Actinomycetes > Propionibacteriales > Propionibacteriaceae > Aestuariimicrobium > Aestuariimicrobium sp. T2.26MG-19.2B. The sequence continues at coordinate 1,437,160 of NZ_CATNLW010000001.1, forward strand.
TGGTGGGCCCACGGCCGGGGTATGCCGGTGGCCTCGATGGAGGAACGGATGTCATCGGGGAGCCACGTCGGCCAGTCCGTGGTTCGTCCGACGCTGGGGGCACGGTGGTGGAAACCGACGGCACGCGCATCGGTACCCAACCACTCAGGAATCGCCACCGCTCCAGCATGACGCACGCCTACGACAGTTCCCCCATCAGGTCCATCCGACCGTCGGCTCGTACCCGGGGCTGGCTCGGGGCTGGACCAGCGGTCGCGCGTTGGGGGCATGCTTGGGGCATGGCCACCCCCTCGCTGCCTCCGTTGCTGACCGACGACCGCGCCGACCAGTTGCGTCGCGCACTCGAGGCTGCGCACTACACCGTCGACCGGGTGATCGAGCGAGTGGGCGAGGAGGGTCAGTCGGGACTGCAGCGCAACTCCACGATGGCTGCCCTGCACCACCTCGGCGACGCCCGCGACCCACTGGCCTGCCTGGTGCGGCTCTTCGTGCTCCAACAACCCCTGCCCGAGGTGTTGGCGCACTCACCCTTCGAGGGGCCGCTGTTCGACGCCCTGCTCGCGGCCGGCATCGTGGAGCGCACCGGAGCCGGCGACAAGGTGCGCGCCGGCGTCGACGTCAGACCCTTCTCGAGCCCGGACGACGGGGCCACGGGTTGGGTCGTCTCCGACCTGCATCCCGGCCTCGACCAACGGGTGGCGCCGATGCGTCCCGACTATGTGCTGGGGCTGTCACCTGCGAGCACGACGCTCGCCCAGCTGGTCAACCGCGCACCGGTCGCGACGGCCCTCGACCTCGGAACCGGCTCGGGTGTGCAGTCGCTCCACCTCGCCAGCCATGCCGACCGGGTCGTCGGCACCGACCTCAACCCTCGTGCCCTGCAGCACGCCCGACTCACCATGCAACTGGGCGGGCTCGACCCGAGCCGGGTCGAGTTGCGGCAGGGGTCGCTGTACGAGCCCGTCGCCGAGCAGCGGTTCGACCTGATCGTCACCAACCCTCCGTACGTGATGAGCCCACCCACGGACGAGCGGCTGGTCTACCGCGAGGGCTCCTTCACCGGCGACGGCCTGGTCGAGGCCGTGGTCAGGCAGGCACCCGCCCACCTCAACGAGGGCGGCAGCCTGCAGGTGCTCGGCAACTGGGCCAACCTGGCCGGCCGCGACACCACCGAACGCCTGGCCGACTGGGTCGCGGGTTCGGGCGCAGACCTGTGGGTGATCGAGCGGGAGCGTCTCGACCTCTTCGAGTACATCGAACTGTGGCTCGCCGACGCGGGTCTGTCGACCAGCCACCACTACGGGCAGCGGTACCGCGAGTGGCTGGGGTACTTCAGCGAGCTGGGCATCGAATCGGTGTCGATGGGCTGGATCACGCTCACCCTCAGCGGTCGCGAGCAACCCGACGTCACCGTGGAGTCGTGGCCCTGGCAGGTCGAACAGCCCGTCGGGCAGGCGCTCGGACGACGCAGCCGCGACCTGACCGCCAGTCGCGTCGACGCCGGAGCGCTCCTGACCCGGGCGTGGCGGCTGCGTGACGATGTCATCGAGGAGACCACCGGACGACCCGGTGCCGAGGGTCCCGAACATCTGGTGCTGCGCCAGACCAGTGGGCTGCGTCGGGCCATCGAGTGCGACACGGCGCTCGCGGCGGTGCTCGGTGCCAGCGACGGCGACCTGACCCTCGGCCAGATCCTGGCAGCCGTGGCCCAGCTGCTCGAGGTCGACGAGCACGACCTCACGGCCGACCTGCTTCCCCGATTCCGCCGTGCCGTCGAGCAGGGATTCCTGGAGTGAGTTGTCGTAGGCGGGGACGACCCGGCGGGCCTCAGGCGAGGGCGTCGACCCCTTGCCAGTTCTTCCCGATCTTGTGACCGACGCTGAAGGTGCCGTTGCCGCGTGAGAACCACGCGTACAGGGTGCCGTCCGAGGCGATGCCGATCATGTCGAAGAGCTGGTCACCGTTCAGGTCTCCCGGGGAGGAGACCGTGCGGATGCCGCCCCAGCCCCGTCCGACCTTGGCCGAGTTCCAGATGCTGCCCGTGCCGTTGAGGGCGTAGCGGAACAGGCCACCGTCCTTCCTCACGGCGAGCAGGTCGACGATGCCGTCACCGGTCAGGTCACCGATGCTGAACAGGGAGCGGATCCCGCTCCATCCGGTGCCCACCACCCGGCCGGAGGTGAGCCCTCGCGCCGACAGGGAGTAGCGCAACAGCTGACCCGAAGTGTTCCGGGCGAACATCTGGGTCGGCGCCCCGGGCGCCGTGCCGGGGGTGACAGCGAACAGCGACGAACTGGCCCAGCCCCGTCCGATCTCGATGGGCAGCGCGATGCGACCCTGTTCCATCACCCGCAGGTACAGGATCCGCCCGTCGGTGGTCGACGCCACCAGGTCGGCATACCCGTTGCCGTCGAGGTCGGGGGTGCCCGAGATCCAGCGGTAGGCGATCTCACTGGTGCCCCCCAGCCTCCAACCGCTCAGTGCCGGACCGGGGACGGTGCGGTAGATCTGGGTGAGCAAACCCTGCTGACCGTAGACGTCGGCGACCCGGTCACCGGTCACGTCGCCGTGCACCCCCGTCGCGCCGGGTGACACGGGGCGGGCGGCGGGCTCGTACGACGGCTTGCCGGCCTGGACGACGTCGATGGTCAGGCCCTGCTTGAGGTCGTGGAAGGCCACCTGCTGGGGAAGGGTGGTGGTCGACAGGCCACCGGACGCGCACCCACCCGGCTTCAACTGGAAGCTGCCGAGCTCCGGGCCCAGAGTGGTTCTCCCCACCGTGAACCACGTGGAGCGGGTGGCCGAGGTCGACCAACTGAAGGTCTCGGGCCCGACGGGGATGGTGCGGGTGGTCCGGTTGCACAGGGCGACCGACAGTTCCCATCGCTGCTGCCCGTCGACCTGACGGGGGTACCCCACCTGGAGGTCGATGCCCTGGCTCGAGGCCACGACACCGAAGGTGACCTGGGGGCCGACGGCCTCTGCCCGGGCGGGCAGCGCGCCCATCAGGGAGGTACTGGCGGTGATGACGACGGCGAGCGCAGCGAGGGCGCCGGTGCGCAACGTGGAGAACATGACAGACCTCGACACGGGTTGGGGGGATGCCGTCATCCTGCCACGCGAGGGTCCCCAGACCCGAAACTCCGGGGGTGAGGTCTCGACCTCAGGCGGAGGCTCCGGTGTAGTGGCGCAGGGCGTGCCGCCAGAACAACCGCGAGCCGGTCAGGAAGAGCACGGCGACCCCGACTGCGGCCGCCAGGGTGGCCCCGTCGACCCCGAGGACGATGGCCTGGGCCGGCACCGTCACCGCGAACGAGACCGGCACCACGAACGTCAGCACCAGGCGCAGCCATGGCGGGAAGATGCTCACGGGCCAGCGACCCGCCGACTGGAACAGGCCCTCGAAGACGACCAGGATGTTGTCGAGCTTGACGAACCAGAAGCTGAACGTCGACAGCATCAGCAGGAAGCTGTAGATGATCGCCAGCCCGCAAGCCAGGGCGACCAGGAAGGCACCCACCTGCCAGGGGTGCAGTCCCTGGCCGTCGGAGACCAGAGTCCAGGCGATGACGCCCACGCCGACGAGCAGGTCGGTCGCCGCCTGCGGTGCGACCGTCTGCACGCTGGCCAACACCTGGGAGTCGGCGGGCTTGGTGAGCGTGAAGTCGAAGGTGCCGAGCCTGATCGCCTCCATCAGCGTCTGCATCGATGGTCGAATCACCAGCCCGAGCAGTCCCGAACAGATGAAGAAGACGCCGACCAGCACCAGCAGCCCCGAGTGGTCCCACCCGTTGAGTCGTGTGGTCTGGCCGAAGATGACCGCCAGGCCGATCACCTGCGTGACCAGCCCGACCAGCGCATTCGCCACGGCGACGGCGAAGTCGGTGCGGTACTGCACGAAGTTGAGCAGCCCCACCCTGAGGTAGGAGCCGACCACGGCCAGATGGTGCCGCACGGCATTCACCACCCCCTTCATGAGCCCACTGCCGAGTAGGTGCGGACGGCTCGCGCCCACACCAGTTTCAGCACCACCAACGCCACCGCGATCCACGCCAGTTGGGCGAGGTAACCCCGCACCAGGTCGACGCCGACCGCACGACCGGTGACCACCTGGTTGACCCAGGCGATGTTGCCCCACGGGAAGGGGGTCCACCAGGCCAGCGTCTGCGCGGCCCCGGGCAGCACGGCCAGGGGTGCGAAGCCACCGCCCAGGAAGGCGATCAGCGAGAAGTAGACGGAATTGATGGCCGACACCTTGGTCACCCAGAAGGCCGCCAGCGACAACGTCCACTCGACCATGAACCGCAGCACCATCGCGAGTGCGGTCGCCAGCAGCCCGGCCAGCACCGACCCGGTGGTGAAGACCGAGAGGTCGCCACCGAACAGCAGCACCAGCAGGACGGCGGCGGGCAGGATGCCGACCAGCCCGAGCAGTTTGTAGGCCAGGTTCTGGCAGATGTCGGTGTGGATCGGGTGCACCGGGCGCACCAGCAGCGGTGAGTAGGCGCCCGTGCGGATGCGCCACTCCATCTCCCACATGATCCACACGAAGGTCACGTGGTTGACGACCATCTCGAGGGCGAAGTAGGTGACGAAGCCGCTGGCGTCGTAACCGGCGACCCGGCCGCCACCCGCCACGGACCGCCACACCACGATCGAGACCAGCGGGTGCACGATCGAGGTGAACACCCAGATCAGGGTCGCTCCACGGTAGGCGACCTGGGTGGCCAAGGCCGTGGCGAACTGACCCCGGTACATCTGCCAGAAGAACGACCAGCCACCTCGGGGGGCGAACCGCCCGGCTGGCAGTCCCAAGCCGGTGCTCACGCCTCGTCCTGACTCGTGAAGACGCGCTCGATGACACCCTCGATGGGTGGCTCCTCCACCGTCAGGTCTGCCACCGGCAGCGTCGACAGCATCCGGGCCGCCACCTGCGGGGCGCGATCCTTGGGCACCTCGACGGTCAACCCGTGTGCCGACTGGTCGGTGATGCTGACGTCGTCGTGGTCGCGCAGGCCACCGAGGTCAGCCGCGACGTCGGCGTCGGCGTCGAACTCGACGGTGATCGTCTTCGTGGCCGAGAAGGTCCGAACCAGTCCCGCCAGGTCACCGTCGTGCAGCAGCCGGCCGTGGTGGATCACGATCACCCGCTGGCAGAGGGCCTCGACATCTCCCATGTAGTGGCTGGTCAGCATCACCGACGCGCCGGTGCGCCGGTTGTACTCGGCGATGAACGACCGGATGCGGCGCTGCATGGCCACGTCGAGCCCGATGGTGGGCTCGTCGAGGAAGACGGTCATGGGCTGGTGCAACAGCGACCCCGCGACCTCGCACTTCATGCGCTCCCCCAGTGAGAGGTTGCGCACCGGCTTGTCGAGCAGCGAGCCGAGGTCGAGCAGGTCGGTGAGTTCGTCGAGACGTGAGGAGAAGTCGGCGTCGGCGATGCGGTACACCGCGCGGTTGAGCCGATAGCTGTCGATCACCGGGATGTCCCACTGCAGCTGGTTGCGCTGTCCCATGATCAGGGCCATGCTGCGCAGGTATCCGTGGTCCCGGCGCCACGGCACGTGCCCACCGACCGAGGCCTCCCCCGAGGTGGGGTGCAGCAACCCAGCCAGCATCTTCAGCGTGGTGGTCTTGCCGGCCCCGTTCGGGCCCAGGAAGCCGACCACCTCTCCCTCGGCGATGTCGAAGCTGATCCGTTGAACCGCCTCCACCTCACGCGTGCGCCGGCGGACGAGGGCACCCAGGGCCGCCTTCACCCCACCCTCGCGCACCGGCACCACGTAGGTCTTGCGCAGGTCTCGCACGGTGATCGTGCTCATGGGCCGCCTCTCTGCGAACGCCACGTCCAGCTCCCCCGGACGGAGGATGCCTGCGTCAGCACACCCTCTCAGGACGACCTCGCAGATGCCAGTGGTTCGCGAGAAGCCACCTGCCCGACCGGTGCCGTTGCATCGGTCGGGCAGCTCCACCAGGCCCGCGGATGAACGCGTCCGGGGGCGCTGACGCACTCAGGCGAGGGAGGAGACGGACTGCCAGTTCTGGCCGATCTTCTTGCCCACGGTGAAGGTGCCGTTGCCCCAGCCCAGATAGGCGTACAGCGTCCCGTCGGAGCGCACGGCGAGGATGTCGCCCTTGCCGTTGAGGTTGATGTCGCCGGGAGAGGTGGCGAGACGCATCGACTGCCAGCCGCCACCGATACGGGCTGCGGAGGTGATCTGCCCGTTCGAGTCGACCTGGTAGCGATACAGCGTGCCGTCGGCGCGAACAGCGATCAGATCGGGATCCCCGTCGCCGGTCACGTCTCCGACACTGAGCATCTGGGTCATGGCACCCCACCCCGTTCCGACCTTCCGCGGCCACTCGAGTCCTCGTTCGGTCAGGCGGTAGCGCATCAGGTCACCGGACTTGGTTCGGGCGAACAGGAACGTCTGTCGAGTGCTGCCATTGCCGGGAAGGATCGTGACCAGGGAGGTGGAGGCCCAGCCCCGGCCGATCTCATAGGGGACACCGAGTCGGCCACCCTCCATCGCGCGGAGCACCAACAGTCGTCCGTCGACGGTGCCGACGATGAGGTCGGTCATGCCATCGGAGTCGAGGTCTGCCGCCTTGGCGATGCGCCCGTTGACGACCACGCCGGGGATCGGGGTGTACACGGACCGCTGCAGGGTCAGACCCGTCGACGTGGTGCGGTACAGATTGATGCCACCGGTTGCCGTGAGTGCGTACACGTCGGCTGCGTGGTCCCCGACGTAGTCGTTCGGGTGGAAGGTGGCGCCGATCGCCTGGGGGAAGCGCGTCGGTTCGTAGGTGCCCTCGAACTCGGTCGCGGGGACGATGTCGACGTTCAAGCCCAGCTTGTGCTGGTGGAATGCGAGTTGGTAGGGCTGGAACGCGGCGGTCGCGAGCGCTCCCGACACGCACGCTGTGGGGGCCAGTTGGACCGAGGGGAGCGGGGCGTGCACCGGGGTGTCGCGCTTGGCGAAGTAGTAGGAGGTGTTGGCATCGCGGGAGAAGGAGAAGTTCTCGGGTCCGACCGGTATGGAACCCACGCTGTGGTTGCAGACCTTCACCGAGGTCTCCCAGACGCCTGACTCGCCGGCGGGCTGCGGCATCGTGGCCTGCACCTTGATGCCCTGGAAGGTCCTGGCGTAGCCGAACGAGGTGAAGGGGCCCTCCACCCCGACTGCGTGGGCGGGAGTCGCGACCGCGATCGACCCGGCGGCAGCGGCGGCAAGGGCGAGCAGGGGTGCGAGGCGGGTGCGGTGCCTCGCCCAGGACGACGTGCCTGTTGGCGAGGACGCTGGCTGGACGGGTGCTGGCTGGACTGCTGTTGGCATGGCTGGCTCCTGGGTGGTGACGACACCCCGGATACGCCCACCATGACCGGCTCGGTTGCCCGGGTCGACGAAACTTCAGCTGAGGATCCTCACCTCGCCCACACCCGAACCCCACACCCGGAACCCGGAGGACGACGGTTTCGCGGGCGGCGGCTACCATGCACACGAGCGGCGCCTCGTGACCACGGTCGCGTGATGGGCGCCAGGCACCCGTTGTTCGAGCAAAGGCAGACATGTCGAAGACCCTCGTGATCGTTGAGTCGCCCACCAAGGCGACCAAGATCGCCAGCTACCTGGGCGATGGCTACATCGTCGAGTCCTCCCGCGGTCACGTCCGTGACCTGCCGCAGGGGGCCTCGGAGGTGCCCGCCAAGTACAAGGGTGAGAAGTGGGCTCGCACCGGGGTCGACGTCGAGCACGACTTCGAACCGCTGTACGTGGTGCAGGCCGACAAGAAGGCCACCATCCGCACCCTCAAGGACCACCTCAAGGATGCCGACGAACTGCTGCTGGCCACCGACGGCGACCGCGAGGGGGAGGCCATCGCGTGGCACCTGCTGCAGGAACTGAAGCCCAAGGTGCCCGCCAAGCGGATGGTCTTCCACGAGATCACCAAGCCCGCGATCCTCGACGCCGTCGCCCATCCCCGCGAGCTCGACCTCGACCTGGTCGACGCGCAGGAGACCCGCCGCATCCTCGACCGGCTCTACGGTTTCGAGGTCTCACCGGTGCTCTGGAAGAAGGTGAAGCCGAGGCTCTCCGCGGGACGCGTGCAGTCGGTCGCGACCCGGTTGGTGGTCGATCGCGAACGGGAGCGGATGGCCTTCACGTCAGCCTCGTACTGGGACATCGACGCCACTCTGGTGGGCTCGGGTGAGGTCGCCGACTTCGGCTCGCGACTGGTCTCACTGGACGACGCGAAGGTGGCCCAGGGTGGCGACTTCGACTCCCACGGCAGGCTGAAGTCGGCCAAGGCCGTCGCCCTCGATGAGACCTCGGCGACCGCCATCGCGACGGCCCTGAGCGGGCGGGAGTTCGTCGTCGCCAGCGTCGAGTCGAAGCCCTACACGAGACGTCCCTATGCGCCCTTCCGCACCACCACCCTGCAACAGGACGCCGGACGTCGACTGCGGATGTCGGCCGAGGAGACGATGCGTGTGGCCCAGTCGCTGTACGAGGGCGGCCACATCACCTACATGCGTACCGACTCGACCACCCTGAGTTCGTCGGCCATCACCGCCGCGCGGGCCCAGGCCGTGCAGTTGTTCGGACCCGAGGCGATCCCGGATCGTCCCCGTGTGTACGCCTCCAAGGTCAAGAACGCCCAGGAGGCGCACGAGGCCATTCGTCCGGCCGGTGAGCACTTCCGCACCCCGGCCCAGACCGGTCTGACAGGAGCCCAGTTCCGGCTCTACGAACTGATCTGGCAGCGCACCATCGCCTCCCAGATGGTCGACGCCCAGGGACAGACCCTGACGGTCAAGTTCGAGGCGCGCCCCGAGACTCCCGTCGCCATCAGCCAGTCGAGCAAGCCCGTCGAGGTGGCCCACTTCACCAGTTCGGGCCGCACCATCACCAAGCCGGGCTTCCTGCGTGCCTACGTGGCCGGGGTCGAGGAGGACGAGAGCTCGGACGATGCCCAGGCGCGCCTGCCCCAACTGAAGCAGGGGCAGCAGGTGGCCGCCCGCGAGGTGGTGCCCGCCGGGCACGCGACCAAACCGCCGGCGCGTTACACCGAACCGACCCTGGTCGCCAAGCTCGAGGAACTCGAGATCGGACGGCCCTCGACCTACGCCTCGATCCTGCGCACCATCACCGCTCGTGACTACGTGTTCAAGCGCGGCTCGGCGCTGGTCCCCACCTGGCTGGCGTTCGCTGTCACCCGGCTGCTCGAGGAGCGCTTCGCCCATCTGGTCGACTACCAGTTCACCGCCGACATGGAGGGTGTGCTCGACGAGATCGCCCGCGGGAACGCGAAGCGACTGGGCGTGCTGACCGACTTCTACTTCGGCGACGCCGACGGGTCGTCGTCCCCCTCGGGACGCGAGGGGCTGCACCGGTTGGTGAACGAACTCGGCGAGATCGACGCCCGCGAGATCTCCACCTTCCCGATCGGCACCGGCCAGCTGGGCGAGGAGTCGGGCATCGTGGTGCGGGTGGGCAAGTTCGGCACCTACCTGGAGGACTCCGAGGGTCGGCGTGCCAACGTCGACGACGACCTGGCCCCCGACGAACTCACCGTCGACAAGGCGCGAGAACTGCTCGCCACACCCACGGGCGAGGAGCGCGAGATCGGGGTCGACCCGCAGACGCACACCCCCATCGTGGCTCGCAACGGACGCTTCGGACCCTATGTCACCGAGGTGCTGCCCGAGGATGCGCCGAAGTCGGCCAAGCCGCGCACCGGCAGCCTGTTCGCCTCGATGGACCTGGCCACGATCACCCTCGACCAAGCGCTTCAGCTGATGAGCCTGCCCCGGGTGGTCGGATCCGACGACGACGGGGCGGAGATCACCGCGCAGAACGGCCGCTACGGCCCCTACCTGAAGAAGGGCACCGATTCGCGCTCGTTGACCAGCGAGGAGCAGATCTTCTCCATCGGTCTCGACGAGGCCAAGCAGATCTTCGCCGCCCCCAAGACCCGCGGTCGGGCAGCGGCTCGTGGTCCGCTCAAGGAACTCGGCGCCGACCCGGTCAGCGGCAAGCCGGTCGAGGTCAAGGACGGACGGTTCGGCCCCTACGTCACCGACGGCGAGTTCAACGCCACCCTGCGCAAGGACGACTCCGTCGAGGAGATCACCCTCGAACGGGCCGCGGAACTGCTGGCCGAGAAGCGTGCGAAGGGTCCTGCTCCCAAGCGGACGACCACCCGACGGGCGACCACCACCAAGAAGGCGCCGGCCAGGAAGGCCCCCGCCAAGAAGGCCCCGGCCAAGACCACTGCGGCCAAGACCACGGCGGCCAGGACCACGGCGACCGGGACGACGGGCGCCAAGCGCACCACCACCCGCTCGGCCTCGCAGGGCTGACCATGGCCAAGAAGCGCAAGGAGTTCTTCGAACTGCCCTTCACCGTCGACGCTCCTCGGCTGGTCAACCCAGCCCTGGGTGTTGACCGGCTGACGATGAGCCCCACGCAGAGCTTCGAACTGGGAACCACCCTGCTGGATGCCGCCGACCACCGGCTGCTGCGGGCCGGTGTCATGCTGGCCCACCGGGTGCAGGCCGGGCTGGGGGAGTGGTACCTCGACGCCCCCGGATGGCAGCCCTGGCTGCCCGTCGACCATGTCGTCGAACTGGGTGCCGCCGGTGACCTGCCGGCAGACCTGGCTGAGTTGGTCCGCCCCTTCAGGCGGTTGGCGACGTTGGGGCCGGTTGCCGCGATCAACCAGGAACGTCACGTCTTCACGATCAAGGACTCCGACGACGTCACCCTGGGCAGCCTGCGCGACGAGAAGATCACCATCCGTCGGGGCGGCCTGACCACGGCGAGGTTCCGCGAGGCGACCCTCGAGTGCGGACCCGCCATGACGACCGGGCAACGACGCTTCCTCGCCGAGGGACTGTTGTCGGTGGGCGGGGTACGGGTCGACGAGTTCCCCGATGCCATGCACCGGCTCGGTGCTCCCGGGACGGGGCTCAGCGATTTCCCGGAGCCGCGCGAGTACGACTCGTCCACCTCGCTCGAGGTCTTCGTCTCGAGTCTGTTCGCCGAACGGCTGCGATCGGTGATGCGCGCCGACCTGGCCCTGCGGGCCAGTGACCTGGCACGGCAGGCGCGGGCCACGTCCGACCCCGATCTCGCTCCCGGGCAGATGCTCTCGGCCGAACCTGTCTTCTCGGAACTGGAGACCCTGGCAGTGCAACTGCGCGCCCTCGCCGGCGTGCTCGAGCCAGCCTGGCGGGAGAAGCTCGAGAACGAACTGGTCAGCCTCGTGCACGGCGAGCGCGACCTGCCGATCTCACGACTGGACGATCGCTACTACGGGGTGCTCGACGCCCTGGTGCAGGCAGTCCGGGCCCCCCAACTAGGCGACTGGTCACAACGCAAGGCCCGGGAGGTGCTGCAGCAACAGGCGCAGTCAGGGCTGAGCATCCTGGCCACCCGCATCACCCGGCTGACCCCCGAGGCCCCGCTCGACCAGTGGCAGGCCGTGCAGGCGGCCGCCACCCAGCTGCTGGTGGGTGTCGAAGGGGTCGGCGGCCTGTTCGGCAAGCGCGGCAAGCAGTTGCGCAAGCGGCTCAAGCAGTTGCTGGCCGCACTCGAGCCCTGTGTCGTGCCGGTCGAGGAGCCCGACGCGGACGAACTGGCGGCGCTCGACGGGCCAACCGCGTACCGACGTGGGCTCGAGGCGGCCGACGCCACCCGAGCACGCCGGCAGGCGCGCACCGAGTTCATCCAGGCGTGGCCCAAGCTGCGCTCCAGGATCTCGGAGGGTGGACTGTGACCGTCACCATCGACGGAGGCCTGTTCGTCGTCTTCGAGGGCGGCGACGGGGCCGGGAAGTCGACCCAGGTGCGTGAACTGGCCGGATGGCTGGCCGAACGCGACGTGCCCCACGTGGTCACCCGGGAACCGGGCGGGACCGAGGCCGGCCAGAAGATGCGCACCATCCTGCTCGACCCCGCCACCGGACACCTCGCCCCCCGGGCAGAAGCCCTGCTGTACATCGCTGACAAGGCCCAACACGTCGACGAGGTGGTTCGTCCCGCCCTGGGTGCCGGGCAGGTGGTGGTCTGCGACCGCTACACCGACTCGCTGTTGGCCTACCAGGGGGCTGGTCGCGCACTGGCCGTCGACGAGGTCGACACCATCTCGCGTTGGGGCACCCACAACCTGCGCCCCCACCTCACGGTGCTGCTGGATGTCGACCCGGCCGTCGCGGTGCACACCAAGGACGAGCAGGACCGACTCGAGGCCGCCGGGGTGGAGTTCCACCAGCGGGTCCGCGAGGGGTTCCTGGGTCTGGCCGCCGCCGACCCGGACCACTACCTGGTGCTGCCGGCCCGTGAACCCCGCGAGTGGATCGCCCGGCAGGTGCGGGCCAGGGTCGCCGACCTGCTGGGCCTCGAACTGCGCGGCTGTGGGGGGACAATGGCACCACCATGACCCCACCCACCCTGGCCGACCGCCTGCCCGACCACGCCGACGCCGACACCCTCCACTCGTTGTTCGTCGACTGGGCCGCGGAGCGAGGGCTGAACCTCTACCCGCACCAGGAGGAGGCATTCCTGGAGATCCTGCAGGGGTCGAACGTGGTGATGGCGACCCCGACCGGGTCGGGCAAGACGATGGTGGCACTGGCGGCCCACCTGGCTGCTCTCGCGGACGACCGGGTGAGCTTCTACACCGCACCCATCAAGGCCCTGGTGAGTGAGAAGTTCTTCGCCCTGTGTGAGATCTTCGGTGCCGACAACGTGGGCATGGTCACGGGTGATGCCTCGGTCAACGCCGACGCCCCGATCATCTGCTGTACCGCCGAGATCCTGGCCAACATCGCCTTGCGCGAGGGCGACCAGGCCGATGTCGGCATGGTGGTGATGGACGAGTTCCACTTCTACGCCGAGCCGGACCGCGGTTGGGCGTGGCAGGTGCCACTGCTCGAACTCCCGCAGGCCCAGTTCGTGCTGATGTCGGCCACCCTCGGCGACATGACCACCCTCGCCGACGACCTGACCCGGCGCACCGGTCGTCCGACCGCGGTGATCAGCAGCGCCGCCCGCCCGGTGCCCCTGCAGTTCAGCTGGTCGATGAAGACCATCCCCGAGACGATCGCCGAACTGATCCGGGACGACAAGGCGCCGGTCTACATCGTCCACTTCACCCAGGTCGCCGCCCTCGAGCGTGCGCAGGCGCTGTTGAGCGTGGTCACCATCACCAAGAACCGCAAGGACCGGATCAGCGAGCGGATCGGTCACTTCCGGTTCGGCACCGGGTTCGGACGCCAACTCTCCAAGCTTGTCAGGTCGGGCATCGGGGTGCACCACGCGGGCATGCTGCCCAAGTACCGCCGGCTGGTCGAGCAACTCGCCCAGGACGGCCTGCTGGTGGCCATCTGCGGTACCGACACCCTCGGGGTGGGCATCAACGTCCCGATCAGGTCGGTGCTGCTCACCAGCCTCACCAAGTTCGACGGCACCAAGCAGCGGTTGCTGCGGGCGCGCGAGTTCCACCAGATCGTCGGACGAGCCGGTCGCGCCGGGTTCGACACCGTCGGCTGGGTGATCGTGCAGGCCCCCGATCACGTGATCGAGAACGCCAGACTGGTGGCGAAGGCGGGGGACGACCCCAAGAAGCTGCGGCGCGTGCAACGAGTCAAGCCACCGGAGGGCCAGGTGAGCTGGACCGAGGAGACCTACCAGCGGTTGGTCAACGCCGAACCGGAGCCCCTGCAACCGCGGCTGCGGGTGAGCCACTCGATGTTGGTCAACCTGCTGGCACGGCGGGGCAATCCCGTGGCGGCCGCCGCCAAACTGCTGGGCGACAACCACCACGACGAGGTGGCCCGGCGCAGGCTCCGCAGGCGAGCGGTCACGCTGGCGCGGGAACTGCTCAACTCCGGGGCCATCCGCAGGCTCGACGTCGCCGGCGCCGACGGACGCCGCCACGAGCTGACCGTCGACCTGCAACGCGACTTCGCGCTCAACCAGCCGCTGGCCCCCTTCGCGTTGGCCGTGCTCGACACCCTCGACCCCGAGGCGCCCGAACACGCCCGCGACGTGGTGTCGGTCGTCGAGGCCATCCTCGAGGACCCCCGTGCGGTGCTGTACGCGCAGCAGAAGCGCGAACGGGGTGAGGCGGTGGCGGCGCTCAAGGCCGAGGGCTACGACTACGAGGAACGCCTGGAGTTGCTCGAGGGCATCAGCTGGCCCACCCCGCTGTCGGAACTGCTCGAGCACACGCTGGGCCTCTACCGTCAGTCCCACCCGTGGGTCGACCCCGAACAGCTGTCGCCGAAGTCGGTCGTCCGGGAGATGTACGAGCGCGGCCAGACCTTCGGCGAGTTCGTGGCGGCGTTGGGGCTGGCGCGCAGCGAGGGTCTGGTGCTGCGCTACCTCTCCGACGCCTACCGCACCCTGCGCCACACCGTGCCCGAGGCAGTGCGCACCGAGGAACTGGACGACCTGATCGCCTGGCTGGGAGAGATGATCCGCCAGACCGACTCCAGCCTGCTGGACGAGTGGGACGCCCTCGCCAACCCGGCCGATGCGTTGGCGCCCTCCGACCTGCCGGAGCAGCCCCGTCCGTTGACCGGCAACGAACGAGCCTTCCGGGTGCTCGTGCGCAACGCCATGTTCCACAAGGTGGAGTTGGCCGCGCGGGAGAAGGCTCGCGAGCTGGCCGAGGTGGAACAGCGGACGGCGCAACTCACCGACCCGCCGGCCAAGGTGGTGATGGACACCGATGCCTGGGACGACGCCCTCGACGCCTACTTCGACGACCACACCGACATCGGCATCGACCAGGGCGCGCGGTCTCCGGCCCTGCTCCAGGTGACGGTCAGCGGGCGGGTGTGGCAGGTGCGCCAGGTGATCGACGATCCTGACCACGACCACGACTGGGCCATCGAGGCCGAGGTCGACCTCGATGCCAGTGATGAGGTGGGTGCGGCGGTGCTGGTGTCGACCGCCATGCGCCGGATGGACTGACTGTCGGGGCTGCATGCCACGATGGGCGGGATGCCACGATGGGCGGGATGCCACGATGGGCGGGATGCCACGATGGGCGGGATGAACGAGGAGCCAGGGATGGGAAAGGGATGAGCACCGTGTCGAGATCCACGAGCCCAGCACCGATGAGCTCAGCACCGACGAGCCCAGCAGCGACGACGAGCCCAGCTCTCGGGGGAGTCTGGGCCGACCTCGTCGGGCAGTCCCACGCCGTCGACACCCTGCGCCGTGCGGTGGCGGCTGCCCATCACCGCGAGGGCTCGGCCAGACATGCGATGACCCACGCGTGGTTGGTCACGGGGCCACCGGGATCGGGTCGGTCGAACGCGGCCGTCGCCTTCGCCGCCGCCCTGCAGTGTTCCAGAGGCGGCTGTGGGGAGTGCAACGACTGCCGGACGACCATGGCGGGCGCCCACCCCGATGTCACGGTGGTGCGTACCGAGAAGTTGTCGATCGGGGTCGACGAGGTGCGCTCGCTGGTGCGTGCGGCCGCGATGAACCCGTCCGCGGGGCGTCACCAGATCGTGATCGTCGAGGACGCCGACCGGGTCACCGAGCGCGGCGCCGACGCGCTGCTCAAGTCGATCGAGGAGCCAGCCCCTCGGACGGTGTGGGTGTTGTGCGCCCCCACGCCGGACGACGTGGTCGTCACCATCCGTAGCCGCTGCCGCTCCCTGCACCTCGCGACCCCCTCGGACGAGGCCGTCGCCACCTTGTTGCAGACCCGCGACGGCATCGACGCGGCGGTCGCCGCCTATGCCGCCCGCGCCGCACAGGGCCACATCGGACGAGCCCGTGCCCTGGCCCGCAACGAGGATGCCCGCAACCGCCGCAACGAGGTCCTGCGGTTGCCGGGGTCGTTGACCTCGGTGGGGGCCTGCCTGATCGCGGCCGACAACCTCGTCAAGGCGAGCGCCGAGGACGCCGCCCAGGCCACCTCGGGCTGGGATGCCAAGGAGAGGGCCGAACTGGAGCTGAGTCTGGGCTTCGGAACCAAGGGGGCCAGACCCAAGCACGCAGCGGCGGCACTGAAGGAACTCGAGGACCAGCAGAAGGCGCGGGCCAAGCGCATCCAACGTGACTCCCTCGATCGGGTGCTGACCGAGCTCACCGGCTACTACCGCGACGTCCTGGGGCTGCAGACCGGGGCGTTGTCGGCCCAGCTGGAGACGGACGCCAACTACGTGGGTGCGAACGGGGCACACCTGATCAATGCCGAGCACCGCGACCAGTTGGCTGGCCTGGCGCGAAGTTCGACCCCCGAACAGACCCTGCGCCGCAGCGACGCCATCCTCGCGTGCCGGGAGGCTCTCGAGGCCAATGTCTCGGCCCTGTTGGCGCTCGAGGCGATGATGGTGCAACTGGCCAACCCTCGCTGACCACGCGTGTTCTCCCGTGACGTCGCGAGGGCAGGTGTTTCAATGACTCGGAGTGTCGGCACCTTCAGCCGACGCGTGCACCCACGCCGACCACGGAGGACACGATGACCGACCACGAGAAGGACCGTCCGTCCTACGACAGCGAACCCCGGCCCACCCTGGCCGACGAACTCGCCGACGCACCGCTGGGGGAGAACCTCGCTCGCGAGGAGTCCGTTCGCCGGGGGACGGAACAGGAGGGCACCGAGCCCTCGGGAGCGGGGCAGCAGGTGCATCCGCACGAGCAGCCGGTCGTTGCCGAGGATGCCGATCGGACCGCTGACGACGGCGAGGCCACTCAGCAGTTCGCGGCGGTGCCGCCCGAGAACGCCATCAACACCGAGAACGCCATCAACACCGAGAACGCCATCAACACCGAGACCGAGCACGGTGAGCGGGAGCCGTACGACCAGTACGCCGACGAGCCCACCCAGCAGTTCGATGCGGGACGCCAGTTCGACTCCAGCCACGAGCCGACCCAGCTGATGGCCCCGGTGATCGACCCGGAGGCGGAGCGTCGTGCAGCCCTGGATCGTCGTCGCGAGGAACTGGCTGCCAGGGACCGCGCCCTGGGCAACATCAATCGCGAGGAGTCGGTCGACCAGACCGGCGAGGTGGCTCCGTACGCCTTCACCAAGCGCTCGACCGACAAGTTCCTGGGGGCCTTCGGACTGTTCGTGCTGCGCCTGGTCGTGGCCGGCATCCTGGCCGTGCACGGCTACCAGAAGGTGACCGACATCAACGCCAGCATCAGCTTCTTCGAGCAGATCGGCCTGCCGTACCCCACCTACGCCGCCTGGGTGGTCGGCATCGCCGAGCTCGTGGGTGCGCTGGCCCTGGTCTTCGGGTTCCTGGTGCGCATCGTCGGTCTCGGGGTGATGGCCATCTCGATCGGCGCACTCGTCTTCGTCCGATGGGGTTCGCAGAACCCGTTCCGCGCCGGGGAGTCCGGGTTCGTCGGTGAGTTCGAACTGCTGCTCGCCGCCGTGGGCCTGGTGCTGTTCTGCCTCGGTGGCGGTGGTTGGGGCATCGACGGTGGCATCCGCCGTGGACGGGCCCGCCGCAAGGCCGGTCTCTGAGCCGGCACTAGGCTGGGCGGCATGACCCAGCCGCAGTCGCCAGCGAGTCAGACGCCCGCAGCGCGGACGCGGAGGCTGGCGGTGGCGGTGCTGGGGGTGGTGGTCGCCGTGGCGGGTTGCAGCCTCGTCCAGCCCCGGGCCACTGCCCCGTCCCCGTCACCGGCCCGAGCCTCCCAGGCGACCCCCACCGGTCGGCCGGCGACCTTCAGCGAGTTCGACCCCGCCCAGCACGAGACCTGGACGAAGAACACCTCCCCCGACCGCCTGTCCACGGGCGCGGCCGCGACCTCGAGTGCCACTCCCGAGGGGTTCGCCGAGCCGCCGGCGGGCCACGGCCTGCAGCGATACGCCGACCAGCCCCCGGCCTGGTCGCCCTGCCCCGAACATCCCGGGGTGGACTGTGCCAGTGTCCTGGTCCCGCTCGACTGGGACGAACCCGATGGGCAGGCGATCACGTTGGCGATCGCCCGCAAGCAGGGGACGGGCACCCACCGTGCCACCCTCTTCGTGAACCCCGGCGGTCCGGGTGTCTCGGGCACCTCGATGGCCGCCAACTTCGACCTGGGCCCCTATCCGGGCCACGACGTGGTCGGATGGGATCCCCGCGGGTCCGGCGGCTCGACTCCCGTGGTCTGTGGCTCCACCGCCCAGACCGACGCGTTCAACGCCGCCGACCCCACCCCCCGCAACGAGGCCGAACTGGAGAGGTTGAAGGCCGCCAGCGAAGCCTTCGCGCGGCAGTGTCGGGCGTCGTCCGGGGTGCTGCTCGACCACATCTCGACGATCGACACCGCCCGTGACCTCGACTACCTGCGCTGGCTGGTGGGCGACGACAAGCTCAGCTACCTCGGCATCAGCTACGGCACGTTCATCGGGGCCACCTACGCGGAGTTGTACCCGCAGCGGGTCGGTCGGATGGTGCTCGACTCGGCGGTCAACATCACCGACAACGAATCCGTCATCCAGGCGATGGGGTTCGACGCGTCGCTGAAGGACTTCGCGGCCTGGTGCGTGCGACTGGGAGACTGCGCCCTCGGGGCGGACCAGAAGGCCGTCGTCACGACCATCAACGCCTGGGTCGCAGGGCTCGACACCAAGCCGCTCACGGTGAACGGTCACACCTTCGGGTCGATCGCCGCCATCACCGGTGTCGCCGCCTTCATGTACGCCGGCGTGCCCGGGTACCGCAACCTCTACAACTCCCTGCAGTGGGCGGTGCTCAGCCACGAGCCGCGCTACATCGCCCAGGCCGGTGACACGATGATCGGACGCCGCACCGACGGCTCGTACTCGAGTCTGGCCTACGCCTTCCCCGCGATCAGTTGCGTCGACTGGGCCGACGCGGGCGTGGCCGGCGCCCGGCGCCAATGGGTGGTCGACCGCGGACGCGCCCCGATCTTCGGCTTCTGGTTCGGGGTGAACCTGACCTGTCCGGTCTGGACGGCCCGTCCGGCCCCACAGTTGCGGTTGACCGCCAAGGGATCGGCGCCGATCGTGGTGCTGGGCTCGACCATCGACCCGGCGACCCCCTACCAGCAGGCGGTGTGGATGTCCGAGCAACTCGACCATGCCGTGCTGATCACCCGCGAGGGTGCGGGGCACTCCGCCTACGAGTTGGGTGGGGCCTGCGTCCGGCGGCCGGTGGAGGCCTACCTGAACGACGGGACGGTGCCGAAGGCCACCACGTGCAAGGGCTGACGCCGGCACCTGCAAGGGCTGACGCCGGCACCTGCAAGGGGTGGGATCGGCCTGAGGTGCGCGGCTCGGCCCTGCGTTGGTAAGGTTTCCCGCGCTGGTTGCTCAGCATGCCGCCTTAGCTCAGATGGTAGAGCGACGCTCTCGTAAAGCGTAGGTCACGGGTTCGATTCCCGTAGGCGGCTCCCACGCTGCCCAGGGGTCTCAATGGGCACCCCCAGCGGTCGGCCCGGTGGCCGGGGCGCGTAGGGTCAACTCCGCACTGAGATGTGGCATCCGCCACGCTCCGACCCACGGAAAGGACCCCGCATGCTCGACTGCATCGTGCTGGGAGCTGGTCTCGCGGGGCTGAGCGCCGCCACCGAACTCGTCGCCAAGGGCCGCTCCGTCGTGGTCGTGGAGGCTCGCGACCGCATCGGCGGCCGGGTGGAGGCCGGGGTGCTCGGCGACGGACAGGTGGTCGACTTCGGCGGGCAGTGGATCGCCGACGGCCACACCCGCATGCACGAACTGGTGGCCCGTCTGCACCTCGAACTCGTCGCACCCAGCGCTGGCGACGTCGCCGTCCGCATGGGCGGCAACGTCTCGAAGCTGCCCACCCGCGACGAGCTGGCAGCCAGCCTGAACCCCTTCGAACTGGCCGATCTGGGCGAGGGTCTGGCCCGGTTCCGTCACCTGGCCGAGCGCATCGCCGATGACCCCGCGTGGGCCGAGGGCAACGTGAAGTGGTTGTCGCGGGCGCTCGTCCGATGGGTCAACTCCAACCTGCGCACCCCCGCCGCGCAGCAGTGGTTCCTGCGTGTCTTCCGGGCCAGCTTCCGCGTGGAGCCCGACCAGATCTCGCTGACCGAGGCCCTCCACCGCGCCAACTCGGGCACCGACATGGAGACGATGATCGCCGTCAACGGCGGTGTCAGGCAGCGGCGGGTCGCTGGCGGTGCTGCCGCCATCTGCGAACGCCTCGCCGCCGATCTGGGGGACGCCATCCGACTCGGCTGCGTCGTCACCGGTGTCGCCCAGTCCGACGAATGGGTCACCGTCACCCTCGCCTCGGGCGAGCAGTTGCAGGCCCGTTCGGTGGTCAACTGCCTCCCGCCCAAGCTGGCGGTGGGTCTCGTCCACGAACCCGCGCTGCCCGAATGGCGCCTCGACCTGGCTGCCAAGGTGCCAGCGGGCAATGTCATCAAGGCTTTCCTCGTCTACCCCACGCCGTGGTGGCGCGAGCGCGGTCACTCGGGACAGATGGGCTCCGACGCCGGCCCCGTGCGGGTGAGCTTCGACTCCAGCCAGGAGGGTGGACGAGGAGTGCTGCTCGGCTTCTTCTCCGGCCCCGACGCCGACGGCTGGGGTACCAAGAGCGTCTACCTGCGCCAGCGCGCCTTCACCGACGCCGTCACCGCCGCCTTCGGACCCGCACCCGACGAGCCGCTGGAGTACGTCGACCGTGACTGGTCGTCGGAGGAGTTCACCCGCGGTTGCCACGGGGCCCACTTCGCCCCCGGTGTCTGGACGGCCTCAGGGCCCGCCCTGGCGGAGCCGAACGGACGCGAGTTCTTCGCAGGCGCCGAGTTCGCCACCACCTTCAACGGCTACATGGAGGGCGCGGTGCGCTCGGGGCTGGCCGGGGCCGCCCAGGTGCTGCAGGCGCTCGCCTGACCCGCGACCACGCAACAGGGCCCCGACCACACCTGGCCGGGGCCCTGCTTTACGGGGACGTACCGTCACATCGGGTACAAGGGTCCGCTCAGATGGCGTCGTCCCCGGTCTCTGAGGTGCGGATGCGCACGACCTGGTCGAGCGTGCTGACCCAGACCTTGCCGTCGCCGACCGAACCGGTGCGGGCGGCGTCGCAGATCACCTGGACGATGCGGTCGGCCTTCTCGTCGGTGGCCAGCACCTCGATGCGGGCCTTGGAGATGAAGTCGATGGTGTACTCGGTGCCGCGGTACACCTCGGTGTGGCCTCGCTGGCGGGCGAACCCGCTGGCCTCCGAGACGGTCATTCCGGTCACTCCGTACTGGGCCAGGGCCACCTGCACGGTCTGCAGGATGGTGGGCTGGACGATCGCGGTGATCAGCTTCACTTGACCTCCTCCTTGATGCGGTCGGGGGCGTCGGTGGTCTCGAAGTCGACCGGGCTGACCGGGGCGGCGGGGATCACCAGGGTCTGCTGCACCCGGTAGGACGAGTAGCCCACCCGGCTGAAGTCGTAGCCGTTCTCGGCGTGTTCGGTGATGTCGACGCCGCTGACCTCGTCATCGGTCGAGACGCGCAGGCCGATCGTGTACTTGATGGCGAGCGCGATCAACAGGGTGACCAGACCCGAGTACGCCATCACGGCGAAGGCGCCGATCGCCTGGCGTCCGAGCTGCTCGAAGCCGCCCCCGTAGAACAGGCCAGCCACACCACCGGTGAGCGAGCCCTTGGCGAACAGTCCGATGGCGAGGGTGCCGACGAGGCCACCGACCAGGTGGACGCCGACCACGTCGAGCGCGTCGTCGTAGCCGAAGCGGGTCTTCAGGCTGAGGGCCAGTGGGCAGGCGATGCCCGCCAGCACGCCGATGGCGATGGCACCCAGCGGGGTGACGGTGGCGCACGCCGGCGTGATGCCGACCAGGCCGGCCACGATGCCCGAGGCGGCACCCAGCGACGTGGGGTGACCGTCGCGGACCTTCTCGACGACGAGCCAGGCGAGCATGGCGCCCGCGGTGGCGACCAGGGTGTTCAGCCACGCCAGGCCGGCCAGTCCATTGGCTCCCAGAGCGGAACCGGCGTTGAAGCCGAACCAGCCGAACCACAGCAGGCCTGCACCCAGCATCACCAGGGTGAGGTTGTGGGGGCGCATCGGCTTGGTTCCGAATCCCAGCCGCTTGCCCAGCACCAGGGCGAGCACCAGTGCGGCGGCGCCGGCGTTGATGTGGATGGCGGTACCGCCCGCGAAGTCGAAGGCCTTCACCTGGTTGGCGATCCAACCGCCGCGCTCGGCCACGAAGCCGTCGAACGCGAAGACCCAGTGGGCGGCCGGGAAGTAGACGAGCACCGCCCAGAGGGTGGCGAAGACGATCCATGCCGAGAACTTCATGCGGTCGGCGACGGCGCCCGAGACAAGGGCGACGGCGATGATGGCGAAGGCGGCCTGGAACCCGACGAAGACCAGCAAGGGGATCTGGTGCCCCTCGGGACCGACGAGGGTGTCGAAGGTGCCCTTCATGCCGGCGAACTGCAGCGGGTCACCGACGAGCCCGTGCCAGGAGTTGCCGAACGACATCGAGAAGCCGAAGAGCACCCACAGGATGCTGACGATGCCCATGGTGACGATCGACATCATCATCATGTTCAGGACGCTCTTGGAGCGCACCATGCCGCCGTAGAAGAAGGCGAGGGCGGGGGTCATCAACAGCACGAGCGCAGCTGAGATGAGCACCCAGGCCGTGTCGCCGGTGTTGAGCTCGAGAATGGTCATGCCAGTACTCTGGCTGGCGGGTTTTTCACTCGAGTCGCGTCCGGGTCACAGTCATGTGACGAGATGGCGGTCTGTGTTACGAGCAGATGTCGCCCCGCGCGTGCGGAGCGGGCACGTAGGGTCGGCGAGGGAGGTGTGAATGTTCTGCAGCCAGTGCGGTGGCCCCATCCTGGCGACCGCCGACCACTGCCCCCGGTGCGGTGCCGACCTGCGCAGCTCGGGAGCGGTCCGACTCACCCGGCCGATGACCCGCGCCGAGATCGTCCGCGAGCTGCCCGAGGAGCTGGTCGAGACGGCCATCCGTCCACCCCTGCAGCTCGATCACGACGTATCGACGCCACCTCCTCCGCCTGCCGACCACCGGGTGGGGTCCACCACGGCCGCAGCCCCCTCGACTCCCACCGATGCCACCCACGAGCTCCCGATCGACCCCCGGTTGTTCGACGAACGGGCCCAGCAGGTGCGCGCCGACGCGGCCCAACGACACGTGCGGGCGGCCTCGTCCAGACAACACACCCGGCGCAACCGCATCGCCCTGGTCGTGCTGGCGATGGCGCTGCTGGTGGCGGTGGTGCCGATCGTGATCGTCTCGTGGTCGTTCTTCAACCTCGGCCCGTCGGCCGATCCGAGCCCATCCGCCTCCGTGACTGCTGTCCCGACGGTGCCGTCGGTGGCCCCGTCGTCCACCCCCAAGGCCAGTTCCGCGCCGTCCATCTCGACCAGCCGGAGGCCCACGCCCACGCCCACGCCCAGACCGACGCCCACCCGGTTGCCGTGGCCTGCCTCCGCCACACCCTGCGGCGCCGACGTGGCCGTCAACCGCCAGACCTCGTGCGCCTTCGCCCGGACGGTGCTCGCCCAGGTCGACCGCACCCGCACCGGACCGTTCACCGTGGTGGCCACCAGCCCGGTGACCAAGCAGACCTACACCCTGTCGTGCACCCGCCCGGACTTCATCGTCTGCACCGGCGGCAGGTCAGTCCGCATCCTGCTGCAGCCCCTGTGAGAAGGGCTTCGTCCCACGCTCAGACGTCCCGGGGACGATGCACCGCCGCCAGCCTGGCCCGTTCCAGGTCCGCCCAGGTGCCCTCGAAGGTGATCTCGGCCCACGCCGCCGTCGGGAAGCTGCACGCCAACTGGTCGGCCTCGCGCGGCTGGGAGGCCCACACCAGTTCCGCCGCAGCCGCCGGGATGGTGGGGGAGTGGCCCACCACGAGCAGGTGCGACACCGAGTCGTCGGTCTCGCCGATCCGCTGCAGCATCGTCTCGACATCGCAGTTGTAGAGCGCGTCCATGCTCTCGACCCGGGCATCGAGCCCCAGTTCCTCGACCGTCTGGCGGGTGCGCACCGCCGATGAGCACAGCACCAGGTCGATGCCGCGTTGGCGCAGCTGGGCACCCACGGCCCGGGCATCCGCGCGTCCCCGATCGGTGAGCTCCCGGGCCTTGTCGCCCCCGGAATGAACGGCCTCGGTCTTCGCGTGTCTGAGCAGGAACAGGGTGGGCACGCTCCCAGCTTAGGGACGATGGTCGCCGCGGGTCCCCGGCAGCATAGGATTCGGCGCATGGCCTTGTTTGACCTCCCCCTCGAGGAACTGCAGTCGTACCGCCCCGACGTCTCCGAACCGGGGGACTTCGACGATTTCTGGCAGCGCACCCTCGATGAGGCCAGACGGCACGACCTCAACCTCAGGCTCGAGCCGATCGATGCCCGCGCCACCCTCCACGACACCTATGACGTGACCTTCGCCGGTTTCGGCGGTCAGGACGTCAAGGCCTGGCTGTTCGTGCCCGCCGACCACGACAACGTCCCGGTCGTCGTGCAGTACCACGGCTACTCCGGCGGCCGCGGCATGCCCTTCCCCGGCGAGTACGTGAATGCTGGCTACGCCCACCTGGTGCTCGACACCCGCGGTCAGGGCTGGTCGACGGCCAGCATCTTCGAGGGCACCCCGGACTCGTCCGAGTACGCGGGCGGGAACGTGCCCGGCGTGATGACCACCGGTCTGGACGATCCCGACCGCTACTACTACCGGCGTCTCTACGTCGACGTGGTGCGCCTGCTCGAGGTCGCCCAGCAGGTGCCCCAGATCGACCCCGACCTGGTCTTCGTGGCGGGCGGGTCCCAGGGTGGGGCGATGACGATCGCAGCGGCTGGGCTGGCCCCGATGGCCGGTATCACCCTGGCCGGCGCCCTGCCCGACGTGCCCTTCCTGTGCCACTTCGAACGCGCCCTCACGCTCACCGACTCGCGGCCCTACAAGGAGATCGGCGAGTACTTCTGCACCCGTCCCCGCGACATCGAGCAGTCGATGCGCACCCTCAGCTACTTCGACGGGGTCAACCTCGCCCGCCGGGCCACCTGCCCGACCCTGTTCTCGGTGGCGCTGATGGACCAGGTCTGCCCACCGAGCACGGTCTACGCCGCCTACAACCAGTGGGGACAGAAGGCAGACACCGCCCCCGAGTCGGCCATCAACGTCTACCCCTACAACGGGCACGAGGGTGGTCAGCAGATCCAGCGCTGGGAGCAGTTGGGCTGGTTGCGCGACCGAGTGCAGCTGCAGGCCAAGCCGGCGAAGGCGCCACGCCGGGGCCGTCGCTCGGCCTCCTGAGCCTGCTCAGGGGCTCTCGGGTCAGAGCTTGACGGCCACCATCAGGTCGCGCTGGATGCTCGAGTCGACGCGGTGGCTGAAGCCCTGCCACTCCTCGCCCTCGCACACGGTCAGCCCCGCCGACTCCATCACCTCGGCCAGGTTCTCGTAGCTGAGCCCGTGGGTGTTCCACGACAGTCCGAGTGCACCGCCGGGCTTGAGCTGTCCGGCCCAGACGGGCACGGCCTCACCCAGCAGGCCCGCGGGGGAGCGGTCCCGCTTGCCGGTGACCCCGCGCACGTCGGTGGACGAGCCGTGCACCACCCCGTAGGGAGCATCGGTGATGATGGCGTCGAAGGTCTTCCTGCCCCACAGCTCACGGCTGGTGCGGGTGTCACCCGTGAACACGCCGAGGTTCAGGGCGGGACGATCCGGCAGGCGTAGTTCGGCGTCGAACCTCTTGCCGATCGCCTTGCCCTCGCGGCGCACGGGCGACACCTCAGCGGTGTGCTTGAGGCGCTTGCGGCGAAGCCACGTCTTCAGGTAGGCCGCCATCTGCTCGACGGCCTTGGTGTCGCCCTCGACGCCGTAACCGTGGTGGCCGAGCAGCCAGGCGGTGAACAGGGTCGTGCCTCGTCCACAGAGGGGATCGAGGATGCTCAGGGGCTGGCCGGGCTCGGACTCGCGCACCATCGCCGCGAGGGTGACGTTGACCAGCAGTCGGGTGAACTGTTCATTGGTCTTGCCGGGGTACTTGGGAATGGTGACGAGATCGTCGTCGAGCCAGTCACGCCGCGGCAACTCCACCGGTCGCAGCAAGGGCTGGTCCGCGTTGGCGGGATCGTCCACGAGGTCGAACACCGCCAGGGTCGCCGACAGCCCCGCGATGGCCTCCGCCAGGTCGTCCGGCCAGCCCCCACTTGTCGCATCGGGGTGCTCGAAGGTCAGGTAGTCGACGCCGGCGATGGTCGAGGTGGCCACCTCACGACCCTCCGGCACGCAGATGCGCAGTTCCCCCGCGGCCAGGGCGGCGGCCTCGCCGGCGTAGACGCGGTTGGCGGAGGGTGAGAGCAGCAGTGCGGATCGGGTCACCGCACCAGTGTCCCCCGGGGATGCGGGCCCAGTCGAGTCAGGCCCAGTCGAGTCAGGCCCAGTCGAGTCAGGCCCAGTCGAGTCAGGGCCAGTCGAGTCAGGGCCAGTCGAGTCAGGGCCTGCGGCTCAATCGTGCGGATCGTGTGCCGTCACAGCGATCGTGGCCCCCGGGAGGCAACATCTGGTACAGGAGCACACGATCGGCACGATTGGCCGCCGAGCAACCGGCGTCACACGCAAGAACCCCCGCACCAGGGCGGGGGCTCGGGTTGGCCCAGAAGGGGCCAGCGGTGCTGGATCAGGAACTGGTCGAGATCAGTGCAGGTTGACGTGGTGGTGCTCGAAGGGGGTTCCCTTGGCCCGCTCGAACGAGTTGTGGATCTCCGCCTCCGCGGCGGGGCGACCGGTCCAGGTGGCGCCCTCGACCGACTTGCCCGGCTCGAGGTCCTTGTAGACGGTGAAGAAGTGCTCGATCTCGAGCAACATCAACTCCGAGACGTCCTCGATCTCGACCAGGGAATCGCGGCGGTGGTCGGCAACCGGCACGCACAGCACCTTGTCGTCGCCGCCCATTTCGTCCTTCATGCGGAACATTGCGACGGCGCGGCACTCGATCAGGCAACCGGGGAAGGTGGGCTCGGGAACGAGCACCAGCGCGTCGAGCGGGTCACCGTCCTCACCGAGGGTTCCCTCGACGAAGCCGTAGTCGTAGGGGTACTGGGTCGAGGTGAACAAGGTGCGATCGAGGCGGATGCGGCCCGTGGTGTGATCCATCTCGTACTTGTTCTTGGTGCCCTTGGGAATCTCGATGGTGACATCAAAGGTCAGACCTGCCGGGGGAGCGGACAGCTCTACCCGCTGGAACTCGTCGGTCACGCGCGCACTCTCTCTATGATTGGGGCACCGTTGCGCGCTCAAGAATAGCGCCTGAACAGGGGGAATGGATGCGGCGCAGCTCGGGGACCGTGATGGGGCTCTCCTTGGCCGGGCTCGTCGTCGGCATCGTCATCACCGCCCTGATCGCCTTCGCCTCGCCCATCGCCCGCTCGACGGGCCTCCGCAGCGCCGGTCTGCAGCCCAGCACCATCGCTCCCTCGATCTTCGCCCCGCCCACCCCCTCGCAGGCGGCGGGACAGCAGTCCGGTGACGGCGTGGTCGCCGAACCCGACCCGATCACCCCCAGCGCGACCCTCGCCTCGTCCGGCCTGCTCCCACGCATCGACGCGCTCAAGCCGAACTTCAAGGGACGATCCTCCGTGCTGGTGGTCGACCACGCCACCGGCCGGGTGCTCGTCAATCGGGGAGGTGACACGTTGATGATCCCTGCCTCGAACCTGAAGACCCTGGTCATGCTCGCCACCCTGCAGGCGTGGGGGCCCGACCACAGGTTCACCACCACCGTCGCCTCGTCCTCGCCTGGTCACCTGGTGCTGGTGGGTGGAGGTGACCCCTACCTGGAACGGGTCGCCAACCCCAACCGTCCCCGGGCGGCGACCACCGCCCAACTGGCCGCAGCGACCGCCGCCCGCCTCAAGCAGCAGGGCGTCACCAGCGTCACCCTGGGCTACGACGCCAGCCTGTTCAGCGGGCCCGCCTGGCACCCCACCTGGCCAGCCGACTACTCCGACCAGGTGGCGCGCATCTCCGCGCTGTCCCTCGGGGCCGGACGCACCCTCGACGCCACCGGCGCGAGGGTGCCGGGCACCCCGTTGGCGCAGGACCCGGCGCGGCAGGCAGCAACGGCCTTCGCCCAGCAACTGAAGGCGGCCGGCATCACCGTCACCGGCGCCATCGCACCCACCCCCGCCCCCACGACCGGCACTGGCGAGGTGGTCGCCTCGGTCAGCTCGATGCCGCTGATCGACATCGCCACCGAGGTGATGGTGCACTCCGACAACTTCGGGGCCGAGGTGTTGTTCCGCCAACTGGCCCTCGCCCAGCATCGTCCAGCCTCCTTCGTCGGCGGGGCGGAGGCCCTGCGCGCCGTGCTCACCGGCGACGGACTGTGGCGCACGGGTGCCGTCGCCACCGATGGGTCGGGTCTCTCGCGCTCCAACCGGGTCAGCGCTCGCATGCTGGCCCTCGGCTGGCAGCACATCTCGAGCGACCAGCAGTTGCAGGGACTGCTCGTCTCGACCCCCATCGCCGGGGTCAGCGGCACCCTGACCGACCGGTTCAGCTTCGCCCAGGGGGCCCAGGCCGGGCGCGGCTGGGTGCACGGCAAGACAGGCACGTTGACCGGCGTCTCGTCACTGTCGGGCTGGACGGTGACGGCCGACGGTCAACCCGTCGTGCTGGCCGTGATGGTCAATGACTCCAAGAACGACTGGTTCGCCCGGGTATGGATCGACCAGGTCGCCGCCACCGTCACCGGCTGCGGATGCCGCTGATGCTCGACTGGATCGACGCCTTCGCCGCCGAGAAGGTCGGACGAAGCCTGACCGGCACCGGTCCGCAGGCCTCGGCGAGGGAGCGGGACGACTTGGTGGCAGAACTGCGCGCGGGGGCTCACCTCGCCCCCGCCCTGATCGCCCGCGCGGCCGAGCTGCCGCTGACCGTGGCCACCGACTCCATGCGCGTCCTGGTGGTCGACCGCCGCACCTGGGTCGCCAACAACACCCGGATGGCGATGACGGTGCTGGGCCGACTGGGGCACCCCGATCGTCCGAGGAATCTCGCCGACCGCGCCGCCGGCGGAGCCCGCGCCGTGCAGTTGGGTGGGGTGCTGGGGCTGGTGAGTCGTCGGGTGCTGGGGCAGTACGACCCGTTCTCGGATCGTCCCGGGTTGTTGCTGGTCGCACCCAACGTGCTCGAGGTGGAGCGCTCGCTGGGGCTCGACCCGGCTGACTTCAGGCTGTGGGTGTGCCTGCACGAGCAGACCCACCGGGCCCAGTTCCTGGCCGCTCCCTGGCTGGTCGACCACGTGATCGGTCTGGTGGGCGACGTGTTGGCCGCGGAAGGGGAGCAGAACCTGACCTCCATGCTGCAGCGGGGGCGGGTCCGGCTGTCGGGGCGCGACAACGAGCCCAGCAACGGGGTGGTGCTCGACATCACCTCGAGCCCCGAGGCACGCCGCATCGTCGACCAGATCACAGCCGTCATGTCGCTGCTCGAGGGCCACGCCGACGTGATGATGGACGAGGCGGCCGCGGGCCTGGTCGACAGCCTGCCCAGGATTCGCGAGCGCTTCGAGGGACGACGGGCGGCGACCGGGGCCAGTGCCGCCTTCGGACGCCTGCTCGGGATGGACGCGAAACTCGCCCAGTACCGCGACGGTGCCTCGTTCTGTCGTGCGGTGATCTCCACGGCCGGACTGTCCGGGCTCAACCTGGTCTGGCAGCAACCACGCAACCTTCCCCGGCGCCACGAACTGGCCGACCCGATGGGATGGCTGCGCCGGGTGGGCGGCTGATGGCGGCTCGCGACCTCACAGACGCCCAGTTGGCCGTGGTGCGTGCCGTCCGTCCGCCCCTGGGTCGGGAGGCGGGGGATCGAGAGGCGCTGGGTCGAGAGGCGGGGGGTCGAGAGTCGGGGGGTCCAGAGTCGGGGGGCCGGGTGCTGCTGGCGGTCAGCGGGGGAGCCGACTCGCTCGCCATGGCGGCGGCCGTGGGCTGGGAGATGGCATCCCGCACCCGTCACCGTGCGGCCCTCCCCCGGGTGGGGGCCGTGGTGGTCGACCACGGCCTGCAGGAGGGTTCGGACCTCGTCGCGGAGGCGACCGTTGCCACGCTGGCCGGGCTCGGCCTGCCGGCCCGAGTCGTGCGCGGGTCGGTGAGGGCCGACTCCCCAGGTGGACCCGAATCAGTCGCCCGTGACCTGCGGCGAGAACTGCTGGCAGAGGCGGCGGGGGGAGCCCCGGTGTGGCTGGCGCACACCCGTGACGACGTCGCCGAACAGGTGTTGCTGGGCCTGGCCCGCGGCTCCGGTGCTCGCTCGCTCGCGGGGATCCCTCCCGTCCAGATCTGGTCCGAGGGTGACGGGCGCGGGCTGCGGATGGTTCGTCCCTTGCTCGGCGTGACCCGCGCCGAGACCCGGCAGGCGTGCACCGACTGGGGGTTGACCCCGTGGGACGACCCGCACAACGACGACCCGCGGTTTCTTCGCTCACGGGTCCGGCGGCGGGTGATGCCGGTGCTCGAGGCCGAACTCGGGCCAGGGGTGGCGGCTGCCCTGGCCCGCACGGCCGACCTGCTGCGCGAGGACGCCGACCTGCTCGACAGCCTCACCGGTGAGTGGCTCGCCGAGGCGACCGACGGGGACGACCTGGTGGTGTCCTCGCTGGTCGGGGTGCCGCTCGCCCGGGCCACCAGGGTCATTCGTGCCTGGTTGGTCGGCCGGGGGGTCACGCCGTCGAGGGAGCAGGTGCTGGCCGTGCATGACCTCGTGGTCGACTGGCACGGACAGGCCGGTGTCGACCTTCCGGGAGCCAGCGTCCGCCGGCGGGGAGGCGCCAGCGGGCCGGCCGCCCTGGTGATCGTGCGCCCGTGAGCCCCACCTGCAACCCGCGCACCTGAACGGCACCTCGCATCCCGATCGAGCCGCGATCGGGCATTCGGGTGCACGTTCTGCAGGTCGGGGGCGCGGTAGAGTCGCCGCGTGGATGCCGCTGATCTCTCCTCCGAACTGACCGAGGTGCTGCACACCAGCGCCGACATCGAAGCCCGCCTCGCCGAGGTGGCCGCGCAGATCGACGCCGACTACGTCGGCAAGGACCTGCTGCTGATCGGGGTGCTCAACGGCGCCGTGATGGTGATGAGCGACCTGAGTCGGGCGCTCAAGAGTCACTGCACGATGGACTGGATGGCCATCTCGAGCTACGGCTCGGGCACGAAGAGTTCCGGTGTGGTGCGCATCCTCAAGGACCTCACGACCGACATCTCGGGCAAGCACGTGCTGATCGTCGAGGACATCGTCGACACCGGCCTGACCCTCAGCTATCTCGTGCAGAACCTGCAGAGCCGCGAGCCTGCCAGCCTCGAGATCATGACCATGTTCCGCAAACCCGAGGCGTTGACCGTCGACGTGGCCGTCAAGTACGTCGGCTTCGACATCCCCAACCAGTTCGTGGTCGGCTACGGCCTTGACTACGCCGGCCGCTACCGCAACCTGCGAGACGTGGGCGTGCTCAGCCCGTCGGTCTACAACTGAGCCGCTCCCAGGCCCAGGGCCTGCACCACCAGTGCGGCCAGGGCGGTGAGGCCCGTCAGCAACACGGTCAGCATCACCATCAGCAGCCCGCGCCCACTGGGCAGTCGCGGTACGTCCTCGGTGGTGAGGGTGGTGTGAGCGCGTCGATAGCGGTGCAGTGACTGGTGCAGCGCGACCACTCCCACGACCAGCGCGCACAGTCCGGCCGGGATCGACCACGCGCCCAGGCTCGGCCAGGTCAGTCGGGGCACCGCCAGGCCCACCCCGATGACAGCCAGCCCGATCCGGCGCCAGGCCAGGGCTGTCCGTTCGGGTTGCAGGCCGGCGTCCCAGACGCGTTCGGTCGTCATGGTCAGGCCGTGACGATTCCGATCAGCACCAGCACACCGGCCACCGACAGCCCGATCGCCAGCACCAGTCCGTTGGCCATGGAGGGGAGCGGACGGTGGTCGCGCATCGACGACTCCACCCGCATCCAGTTGAACCAGGCGTGCACCGTCGTGGCGATCCCCAGGCAGACCAGCAACGCCGACGTGGCCAACCTGAACCCGTGCTGCAGCGACAGCCCGAAGGCCTCGAGGCCGACCCCCACCGACACCAGCGCCAGACCAGTGCTCACCCACGCCAGGAAGGTGCGCTCGTTGGCCAGGCTGAACCGGGCGTCGGGTTCGCTGCCGTGGGAGTAGACCCGGGTGGGGAACCGCTTGTCGTCCATGGGGGCGTGCCTGTCTGGGGGTGGAAGGGCCTCGTCGCTGTCAGCGACAACCTACACAGCGCGGCCCTCCGGAGCCGGATTAGGGTGGCGGCATGACCACCTTCGAGGTGCTCGACCCGGCCACCGGCCAGGTGCTGCATCGACTCGACGACCAGACCCCCCACGACGCGACCGCAGCCGTGGACGCGGCGGCCGCCGCCCTGTCCGGGTGGCGCGCGACACCGCCACGACAGCGCGCCGAGGTGCTGCGACGGGTCTTCGACCTGATGCTGCGCGACAGGGATCGCCTGGCAGACCTGATCTCGTCCGAGAACGGCAAGTCGACAGCCGATGCCGTCGCCGAGGTCACCTACGCCGCCGAATTCTTCCGCTGGTTCTCCGAGGAGGCGGTGCGCTCCGAGGGTGACTACACCGAGTCCCCCGCGGGGGGCACCAGGACGATCGTCCGGCACGTGCCCGTGGGCGTTGCGGCGCTGGTCACCCCGTGGAACTTCCCGGCGGCGATGGCCACCCGCAAACTGGCGCCCGCCCTGGCGGCAGGTTGCACCGTCGTGCTCAAACCCGCCGCGGAGACCCCGCTCACCGCCCTGGCCGTGGCCGCGCTGCTGTCCGAGGCGGGTCTGCCCGACGGAGTCGTCAGTCTGGTCACCACCACCGACGCCGAGGGAGTGGTCGGCACCTGGCTGCGCGACCGGCGGGTGCGCAAACTGTCGTTCACGGGGTCGACCGCGGTGGGCAGGCACCTGCTGCGGCAGGCCGCTGACCGGGTGGTGAACACCTCCCTGGAACTGGGCGGCAATGCACCGGTGGTGGTCTGCGCCGACGCCGATCTCGACGTCGCGGTCGAGGGGACCATGACCGCGAAGTTCCGTGGAGGCGGTCAGGCCTGCACCGCGGCCAACCGCATCTTCGTGCACGAGTCCGTCGCGGACGAGTTCGTGGCGCGGTTGTCGAGCGAGGTCGGACGACTGACCGTGGGCCCCGCATCGTCCGGGTGCGCCATCGGCCCCGTGATCACCCCGGCGGCGCGTGACCGGATCACCCGGGTGGTCGACGAGGCGGTTGCGGCCGGGGCGGTGGTCGTGGGCGAGGGTGCAGAGCCACCCGGCCAAGGCTGGTTCGTTCGTCCCCTGGTGCTCGACCACGTGCCCGCCGACTCCCGCCTGCTCGCCGAGGAGGTGTTCGGACCGGTCGCCTCGGTGACGCGATGGAGCGATGAGGACGACCTGGTCGCCCGCGTCAACGACACCGAGTTCGGGCTCAGCGCCTACGTCTTCGCCGAACTCGGCCATGCCCTCCACCTGGCCGAGCGGATCGAGGCGGGCATGGTCGGCATCAACCGTGGTCTGGTCTCTGACCCCGCCGCACCCTTCGGCGGGTTCAAGCAGTCCGGGCTGGGTCGCGAGGGAGCCCGCGAGGGGCTGCGCGAGTTCCAGGAGACCCAGTACTTCTCCGTGGCCTGGTGAGCGGGCCTTCCTCCGCCCGCGAACATCGCTCCCCGGGGTGACTGAAACCCCGCTGGTAGGCTCATCCCGCCCCGTCATCTCGCGTCAGCGAGCCCTTTGGTTGCAAGGCAGGCAATGAAGAATCTCCAGAAGGTGTTCCGCGGTCCGCTCGTGTGGATCATGATCGCCGTGATGCTGATCGTGCTCGCGGTCAACGTCGCGAGTCGCGCCACGGGCGAGGAGGAGATCCCCACCTCGCAGGCCGTCGCCATGATCAACGGCACGACCAAGCTGAAGGAGGTCGTGCTCACCGACGGGGAGCAGTCGATCCAGATCACCGGCAGCGACAACAAGAAGTACCGGTCGGTGTGGATCGGCAACCAGTCCGACCAGTTGGTGCAGCGGCTCAACCAGCGCGTGGCCGACAAGAGCCTCGAGACCTGGCAGGGCCGCAACCCCCAGCCCAGCCTGTGGACCTCACTGCTCTACAA
Organism: Aestuariimicrobium sp. T2.26MG-19.2B; assembly: GCF_950101875.1. Classification (NCBI taxonomy): domain Bacteria; kingdom Bacillati; phylum Actinomycetota; class Actinomycetes; order Propionibacteriales; family Propionibacteriaceae; genus Aestuariimicrobium; species Aestuariimicrobium sp. T2.26MG-19.2B. The sequence continues at coordinate 1,471,312 of NZ_CATNLW010000001.1, forward strand.
CTTCCTGCCCTTCCTGCTGCTGATCATCGGTTTCTTCGTCGTCATGAACCTGGTGCAGGGTGCCGGCGGTGGCCGCGGCGTGATGGGCTTCGGCAAGTCCCGCGCGAAGGTGGCCAACAAGGACACCCCGCAGACCACCTTCAGCGACGTCGCCGGCTGTGAGGAGGCGATCGAGGAACTCGAGGAGATCCGCGACTTCCTCGCCGACCCGCCCAAGTTCCAGCGCGTGGGGGCCAAGATCCCCAAGGGCGTGCTGCTCTACGGGCCGCCCGGAACCGGCAAGACCCTGCTCGCCCGTGCGGTGGCAGGTGAGGCCGGGGTGCCGTTCTTCTCGATCTCGGGTTCGGACTTCGTCGAGATGTTCGTCGGCGTCGGCGCGAGCCGCGTGCGCGACCTGTTCGAGCAGGCCAAGGCCGCGGCCCCCGCCATCGTCTTCATCGACGAGATCGACGCCGTCGGACGCCACCGCGGCGCCGGCATGGGTGGCGGACACGACGAGCGCGAGCAGACCCTCAACCAGTTGCTGGTCGAGATGGACGGCTTCGACGTGCGCGGTGGGGTCATCCTGATCGCCGCCACGAACCGTCCCGACGTGCTCGACCCGGCCCTGCTGCGACCCGGACGCTTCGACCGACAGATCGGTGTCGAGGCACCTGACATGAAGGGCCGCGCCCAGATCCTGAAGGTGCACGCCAAGGGCAAGCCGATGGACGACAACGTCGACCTCGAATCCGTCGCCCGGCGCACACCCGGATTCACCGGTGCCGACCTCGCCAATGTGCTCAACGAGGCGGCGCTGCTGACGGCCCGCCTGAACCTGCCGCTGATCGGCAACGGGCAGTTGGACGAGGCCATCGACCGCGTGCTGATGGGTCCGCAGAAGCGCACCCGGCTGATGAACGAACACGAACGTCTGGTCACCGCCTACCACGAGGGCGGTCACGCGCTGGTCGCGGCCGCCATGCCGGCGACCCGCAACAACGTGCAGAAGCTCACCATCCTTCCCCGTGGGCGTGCCCTCGGCTACGCCATGGTGATGCCCGACCAGGACAAGTACTCCCAGTCCCGCGGCGAACTGCTCGACCAGATGGCCTACATGATGGGTGGCCGCGCCGCCGAGGAACTGATCTTCGGTGACCCGACCACCGGTGCCGGCAACGACATCGAGAAGGCCACCAAGGTGGCCCGGGCGATGGTCACCCAGTACGGCTTCTCCGACAAGTTGGGTGCGATCACCCTGGGTGGCGGTGAGCAGGAACCCTTCCTGGGCATGGCCGGAACCGGACGCAACGTGGACTACTCCGACGCGACCGCGCGGACCATCGACGAGGAGATGAACGCCCTCCTCGAGGAGGCCCACCAGGAGGCCTTCGAGGCGCTGCGTGAGAACCGCGACGTACTCGACGTGCTCGTCCGGGAGGTGTTCGAGAAGGAGACCCTGCAGAAGCCCGAGGTCGAACGCATCTTCGCGAACCTGCGTCGCCGCTCCGAGCGCGGCACCTGGACCGGATCCGATCGGCGCGTGCCCTCCGACGTGCCCCCGATCGACCCCCCGAAGTCGCCCGAGATCGAGACCGGCGACGAGGGCGACGTCGTCCCCCCCGGCGGCATCCAGCTGCCCCCGGGCCAACCCGGTTCGACCGAACTGCCCCCCGGCGCCCACGGCGACGGCCACGGTGGCTGGGAGGCACCGGGATGGCAGGGCCCCCAGGGACCCACCCCCGCCCAGTGGAGTTGAGTCCGCGATGACCGCCGAGGTTGACCACCCGCGCATCGAGGCAGCCGTTCGCGAGATCCTGCTCGCCGTCGGCGAGGACCCCGACCGCGACGGACTTCGTGAGACACCGGCCCGCGTGGCCCGTGCCTACGCCGAGATCTTCGCCGGCATGCACTGCGACCCCGCCGAGCTGCTGGCCACCACCTTCGCCGTCGACCACGACGAGATGGTGATGGTGCGCGACATCGAGGTGTGGAGTGTCTGCGAACACCACCTGCTGCCCTTCACCGGGGTGGCGCACGTCGCCTACCTGCCGGCCGGCGACGGTCGCGTCACCGGGCTCAGCAAGCTGGCCCGACTGGTCGACCTGTTCGCCAAGCGCCCGCAGGTGCAGGAGCGGCTGACGGCCCAGATCGCCGACGCCCTGGTCACCCATCTGGGGGTCAACGGCGCGCTGGTGGTGATCGAGGCCGAGCACCAGTGCATGACCATGCGTGGGGTGCGCAAGCCCGGTGCCCGGACGATCACCTCGGCGGTCCGCGGACGGATGCGCGAACCCGCCACCCGCGCCGAGGCCATGAGCCTGATCAACTCCGGCCGCTCGTGACCCGCACACCCGCCCGCACCCTGGTGATGGGGATCCTCAACGTCACCCCCGACTCCTTCAGCGATGGTGGACGATGGGCCTCTGCGGCCCGAGCCGTCGAGCACGCCCGGGCCATGGTCGACGACGGGGCCGACCTGATCGACGTCGGCGGGGAGTCGACCCGGCCCGGCTCGACCCGTCCCTCGGTGGACGAGGAACTGCGCCGGGTCGTACCCGTGGTCGAGGCCATCGCTGGGTTCGGCGTCCCCATCTCGGTCGACACCATGCGGGCGGAGGTGGCCCGCGCGGCGATCGGGGCGGGCGCGAGCATCGTCAACGACGTCTCGGGCGGCCTGGCCGACGAGTCGATGCTGGCCACCGTCGCCGCCCACGCCGGCGTCGACTACGTGGCCATGCACTGGCGTGCACACGGATCGGCGATGAACGCCGAGGCCCACTACGACGACGTGGTCGCCGACGTGACCCGCGAGTTGCTCCAGCGCCGCGACGCCGCCCTGGCCGCAGGCATCGCGGCCGATCGGCTCGTGCTCGACCCCGGCTACGGGTTCTCGAAGACCGGTGAGCAGAACTGGCAGTTGTTCGCCGACAACGAGTCCTTCCTCCAGCACGGGCACCGAGTGCTGGTGGGCGTGAGCCGCAAGCGCTTCCTGGGTGAACTGCTGGCCGCCGACGGTGTCCCTCGTCCGGCTGAACGGCGCGATGCCGCCACCCAGGCGCTCACCACCCTGTGCGCCCTGCAAGGGGTGTGGGCGGTTCGCACCCACGAGGTTCGCGGCCAGCGGGACGCCGTGGAGGTGGTCGCGCGGCTGCGTTCCACGTCGACCACCCACCCCGCGGGGGGTGCCGACGACTCCGGTAGTCTCACTGGCGCAGCACCCGACCCCGGGAGGTGATCGTGACCGAGCCAGTGACCATCCGACTCAGCGGTGTCTCCGCCACCGGACGACACGGCTGGTTCGACTTCGAGCGCGACCAACCGCAGGTCTTCACCGCCGACGCCGTCCTGCTCGTCGACTGCGACACCAGCTCGGACGACCTGGCCGGCACCGTCGACTACGGGCAGGTCGCAACCCGCATGGAGCACCGTCTGGGGGGCGACCCCGTGAACCTGATCGAGACCCTGGCCAGCCGCATCGCCGACGACCTGGCCGCCCTGCCCCGAGTGCGCGAGGCGCAGGTGACGGTGCACAAACCGCACGCCCCCCTATCGACCCCCTTCACCGATGTCTCGGTGACCGTCACGAGGAGTACCCATGGTGATTGACGTCGACACGCTGGGAAACCTGCGACCCATATCCAAAGTGGTGTTCAGCCTCGGATCGAACGTGGGCGACAGCCTCGAGATCCTGCAGTCGGCCATCAACGAACTGGCCACCACACCCGACCTGATCCCGGTCGACCTCAGCTCCGTCTATCTCACCGCCCCCGTGGGTGACGTGCGTGACCAGGACGACTTCTACAACCTCGTGTTCGTCGCCGAGACCACCCTCGAACCGCTGACCCTGCTCGAACGGGCCGAAGCCCTCGAGAGCGCGTTCGGGCGGGTGCGCGAGCAGCCGGGGGGCCCACGCACCCTCGACATCGACCTGATCATGGTCGGCAAGCGCGAGCGAGCCGACGACCGGCTGGTGCTGCCGCACCCGCGCGCACACGAGCGTGCGTTCGTGCTGGTGCCCTGGCTCGAGGCCGACCCGTTGGGCGAGTTGGCCGGTCACGGCACCCTCGCCGACCTGGTGGCCGGACTCGACACCAGCGGGGTCACCAGGATCGACGAGCGCATCGACCTGCCGTGACCCGCGTCTTCGACGACGAGCCGGACGAGAGACCCGCCTCGTCCCCCGACAGCCCTGAACCCCCCAGTCAGCACTCGCCCGGTCTGGGCCCCACGACCTGGTTCCAGTTCGCCGTCGCCTGCCTCGTCGGGGTGGTGGTGGGGTGGTTCGTGGTCGAGACGATGCGATCCCTCGACCAGATCGTGCCGGTGACCCCGTTGGCCATGTCGGTGCTGATGGCCCTCGTCGGGGTCGTCGTCGGCTGGCGTGCCCGCGTGCAGGTGAAGGGCTACCTGCGTCGGCACCCCGACCAGGCCGCCACCGCAGGGGTGTTCATGCTGGCCCTGGGCAAGACCATGATCTTCACCGGCGCCCTGCTCGCCGGGGGGCACCTCACCTACGTGCTGCTCAACGTGGGCCAGTGGGCCATCCCGATGCCACGCCAGCGGGTCATCTTCGGATCCATCGCCGTGGTCTCGTCGTTGCTGCTGGCGGCAGGCGGCTGGCTGGCGGAACGGTCGGTACGGGTGGAGTGACCCGAGCCTGAGATTGTGCCAAGACTCGGCTGGTCGGCTGGGGATTCCCCCAGTCGGACCGTATCCTCGACCCCGTGAGTGCAAAGCATCAAGCCGTCATGTCCCGAGAGCGCAAGGCCGCTCTCATCGTGCTGATCGTCGGAGCCGTCATCGCCCTGGCGTGTGCGTTCGGGCCCATCTGGGTCGTCCGCGCCGGGTTGGTGGTCTCCGTGCTCGGCGCCGTCGGTTCGGTCTGGTTCGCGTTCCGTGAGCTGTCACGCATGGAGGTGCTGCACCACACGGAACTGAAGACCGAGCGCCTCGCACGTGCCGCCGCCGACCGGGCGCACCACGCCGAGTCGATGGAACTCATCCACACCTTCAAGACCCGCTACCTCGCCCACGCCACCCAGGTCGACGACCTGCGCGGTGACATGGCCGGTCTGCAGCAGGAGCTGTCGACCGTCCGCGGCAACCTGGTCTCGGCGCGCGCCGAGGCCGTGGCGAAGGGTCGCACCATCGCCGACCTGCAGGCGCAGCTGAGCGCCCTGCAGGAGAGGCTGGAGCACCTCGAGGCGCTGACTGCGGACGAGTCCGAGGTGGTCACCCTTCCCAGCCGCGGTATCGCCCGCAAGACCATGGCCGAGCGGGTTCCCACCGCCGCCGAGCTGTGGACCAATGGGGAGCACCCCACCGACGTCGACCTCGAGGCCCTCGACGTCGCACTGCTGGCGGGTGGCCGGCCCGTGCGCCGTCAGGCGATCTGACCGAAGGCCCGCCACCGACCTTCCATCGACCAGCCCCGCTCCGAGCACTCCGGGGCGGGGCTGTCATTTGTCCAGGTCGCCCACGGTGTAGCCCATGCTGGCCACGACCAGGGCGACCCGGTCGAGAGGCACCCCCACCAGCAACGTGTGCAGGGCATTCACCTGGGCGAACGAGGGAGTGCGCAACTTGAGCCGCCAGGGTGTCGTGCCCCCCCGCGAGACGAGATGGAATCCGGCCACGCCCAGGGGCGCCTCGAACTCCATCCATTCCTCGGCGTCGGGCAGCTTGATGATCTTCGACAGCGGCACATTCACGGGACCGGTGACCTCACGTGCGCGCATGCTGGAACGTCTCACCAACTGCGCCGACTGAGCCAATTCGACGAGCCATTGTCGGAATCTGTCCGAAGCGGTTCCCCGCTGCTGTTGAGCGTTGGCCTGCGCGTCGGGGTTCACCGCGAGAACCTCGTCGGCACCGATCTGGGCATAATCCAGCATCGTGGTCGTCGTGCGCAAATCCAGGAGGATTCCGGCAGCACGAACTGTCGGCCCCGACAGTCCGTACCTTCTCGCGATGTCGCCATCAACGGGCGCGATCCCAGCAGCCGACTGCCAGGAATCCTCGTCCATCAGGCCGGCCATTCGATTCGTCACGCGGTCGAGCAGCGCCAGCCACTCGTCGAGGGCCCGGAACCACTCGGGTCCGACATCACTGGCCAGACCGCCCAGCCGATTGATCATCGGGTGCAGCCGATTCCCCGTCCAGATCATCATCAGGTCGCGACCGCGGTCGCGGGCCTCGCGCACCAATGCGGCGACCTCGGGGCAACGCTGGTGGAAGGGCACGAAGGTCAGATAGCCCAGATGTGACTGCAGCCGCGCCACCTCGGCGAGCAACGTGCGCAGCACCGTGGCCCGGGTGGGGGGTACGAGTCCCAGCAGGCGCTCACAGGTCAGCGCCACCCCCAACTCGCCCACGAACGGGGCCTGCCAGTCATGACGGTCGGCCAGCATGAGCACCTGCCGGTAGTCACGCACCTCGAAGAGCTTCTCGGCGCCACGGTGCATCAGGCCCGGTTGGATGTCGACCCGGGTGATCAAGGCCTGAGGCCCGCCCCCATCGGTGGACACGTGGAAGCGAACCAGCCCGGCCCGGCTGGGGTGTTCGGGGCCGAGATCGACAGCGCGGTCGGCTGCGGCCAGGGCACCGATTTCGAGGAGGGCCATGGTGCAAGTGTGACAGTCCTCGCGATGGCATGAATCCCCACGCTCTGGAGAAAAGTGGAAAACGTTGGCCGTGCACATTGCTGAAGCTTCGACTCGGATTACTTGAATATGTGGCCCCCCTTTGTCACAGTTGACCCTGCGAACCCGCAAATCCCAACCGAGAGGACACATCCCATGGCACAGCGAGTGCACGTGGTGCTGGAAGACGACATCGATGGTTCTCCGGCCGCCTCGACCATCAGCTTTGATTTTGACGGCGCCAGCTACGAGATCGATCTCAATGAGGCCAACGCCAAGAAGTTCCGCGACGCAGTGGCGCCGTGGGTCTCCCACGCCCGCAGGAAGGCCAAGGCTCCTCGGGCCCGTGGTCCCCGCCGCGGCAGTGGATCAACCAACGAGGTCCGCGAGTGGGCTCGCGCCCAGGGCATGAAGGTTTCGGATCGCGGACGGGTTTCGTCCGAGGTTCGTGACGCCTACGAGCGCGCTCACTGAGGCATCTGAATTCGAAACAGGGTTTCGGGGCATTCGACGGGAGTCGGGTGCCCCGATTCCTGTGTGTGGGGGCCTTTGTGGTCATTCCCGACGGCCGGGCAACAGGCGACTGCTGATCACGGCCACGGCCACCACGGTGATCACCAGCCACACCCAGCCGCGTGGCACAGCGGACTCGGGCACCGCGACCACGGCCAGCACGAGGCCGAGACCGACGACCACGGCCACCAGGTAACCGACGGCGGTCCGGGCCATCGGCCGGGCCAGCCGCGCTCGTCCCACGCCGTGGCTCGGACCCAGCGCGGCCCATGCCGCAGCCTGGTGGAGCACGGCGATCGCGACGGCCACCACCGCTGCCTGCCACAACGGAGCGTCAAAGCCACCCATCAGCCACCACCCGACCACGACCACCAGGAGGGCGGCCGGTGCCGGCGAATCGGGGAACAGCGTGGCGGCCACCAGCACGAGCGCCCCGATCACGAACAGGGCCGGCCCGAAGAACACGTGCAGCCACTGCCACGACAGCAGCAGCGCCGCCAGCCCGCTGAGCAGCACCAGCCCGCGCAGCGTCCACTGCAGGGGTGAGGTGCGCGCCGCCCTCAGCAGTTGCTCGGCGATCCACTCGGCGAGGCCCCTCATCGTCCGACCGTCCGACGGGGGGCGCTGCGTGCGGCCTCCATGGCCAACAACACCGAACCGAGGCTGGTGGGTCCACGCCAGGCGGTGACGGGGATGCCGAGCCGCTCGACACCGGCCAGCACCTCGTCTCGCTGCAGCCGCCGGAGCACCCAGGCCTCGTCCAGGAAGGCACGGTTGCGGCTGCCACGCAGCGTCTCGATGGTGCCCAGGGCAGCCGGCATGGTGTCGACGGCGATCACCTCGCCCCCGAGCTGACGCAGCCGTACCAACTGGTCGATGATCCGGTCGTCGAGCAGGGGTGAGCAGAAGAAGACGAGCGTCCCCGAGCGCACCGAGGCGACCGGTCGCAGGGCGACGTGGTCAGGCAGTTCGCGGACGGTACGCGACAACACCTCGAGGATGAGTCTCATCTGTCGTGGTCCGGTCGCGGCGCGCACGTGTCCGAGGCGGCGTCCGAGGTCGTGCACCGCCACCCGGTCGCCGAAACCGATGTAGTGCTGGCTGATGGCTGCCACGGCTCGCACGGTGGCGTCGAGGCTGGTGGAGGTCTGATGCGGGTCGGGCAGGTCGCGCAGGGTGTCGGTGACCACCAGCACGTCGGTGTCACGTTCGGTGAACGTGGAGGTGACGTGCAGGCGCTGGGTGCGTGAGGTCACCCGCCAGTTGATGCGCCGCAGCCGGTCGCCGGTGCGGTACTCGCGGATGTCGGCCAGTTGGGTGCCGTCCCCTCGCACCGATGACGTGTGCGCCCCCGTCAACCCGATCGGACGAGCGACCCCGCTCGCACCGTGCAGGGTCGCCGCCAGCGGCCGTACGGTCACCAGCGACGAGGCCGGACGAAGCTCGGCCCGCCAACTTCCCGATGAGTCCACCACCTGCAACCCCGGGTGTCCCGTCTCGTACCGCCCCCAGCGGGCGGGCTCGAGACCGACGGTCACTGTTCCGTCCGGTGCCGAGTCGACGACCGCACCCAGCGGCGGGTCCCAGGTGGTCTGCACGAGCCCCGTCCACTGGGCGCTCAGCCAGTGGTGTGCGGGCAGGTCGGGCACGTGCAACCCCAGGTCGACGACCTCACCCTCGGTGATGCCGACTCGTTGCGGGACGGTCACGACGGTCGGGTCGGGCAGGGAGGGGTCCGGTCGCCTCCACCAGCCCCAGGCTGCGTGCACCACCAGGGGTACCGCGAGCAGGGCCAGGTCGGGACGGGCCAGGGCGGCAGCCAGCAGCAGCACCAGCAGCGAGAGGCCCGTGGAGCGGGCGAAGGCACTGGTGGGGTCGAACGCGGTCGGGGGGGAGCCTCCCCCTGGGGAACTGGCAGGACTGCTGGGCGGGGACATGGTGGTCGTCGGTTCGTCAGCGGCCCGACGGCCGCACGTCGGAGGCGTCCGGCACCGGCACCTGCTCGACCACGGAGCCGACGATCGCCTCGGAGGTGACGTTGTTGAGCCACAACTCGGGACGCACGCTCACCCGGTGGGCCAGGGCCGGGATGGCGAGTGCCTTCACGTCCTCGGGAATGACGAAGTCGCGTCCGTCGAGCAGGGCCATGGCGCGGGCGACCGTGACGAGTGCCAGCGAACCACGGGGCGAGGCGCCCACCAGCGCCGAGGCGTGGTGACGGGTGGCCGAGGCAAGGGCGACGGCGTACCGCCCCACTGATTCCGCGACGTGCACCCCTTCGACGGTCGCCTGCACGGCCAGCAGTCCTTCGGCGTCGAGCACGGCGTCGACGTGCTGGTCCTCGGTGCGGCGGGCGATCCGTCGCTGCACGACCTCCCACTCCTGGTCGACGGTGGGGTGGCCGAAGCTCAGCCGCAGCAGGAAGCGGTCGAGTTGGGCCTCGGGCAGGGGATAGGTGCCCTCGTGCTCGATGGGGTTGGCGGTGGCCAGCACGTGGAACGGACGAGGCAGGCCGAAGGTGTGGCCCTCGACGGTGACCTGGTGTTCCTGCATCGCCTCGAGCAACGCCGACTGGGTCTTGGGAGGGGTGCGGTTGATCTCGTCGGCCAGGAGCAGGCCGGTGAAGATCGGTCCCTCGCGGAAGGTGAACTCGCCCGTGTTCTGGTTGAACAGGTACGACCCCGTCAGGTCGCTGGGCAGCAGGTCGGGGGTGAACTGGGCGCGGGTGAACCTCAGCCCCAGCGCCTGTGAGAGCGTGCGTGCAGCCAGCGTCTTGCCCAGCCCGGGCAGGTCCTCGAGCAGAACGTGGCCGCCGGCCAGAACCCCGGCGAGCACTTGCGTCAGCTGGGCCCGCTTGCCGACGACGGCGCGCTCGACCTGGTCGAGCACCCGGTGGGCGGCCTCGGTGGCCTCGTTCACAGGCATCGTGTTCACAGTTCGGAGATCTCCTTCAGGAATCGGTGCACCGTCGCGCGGGTGACCGTGGGGCTGTGGTCGTCGTCGGCGGTGGCCAGGTAGGCGAGCAGGGCGGGGCTGAGCAGGCCCTCGACATCATCGAAGGGGTGTTCGGGATCGGCCCCGTGCTTGCGGACGAGTCGCTGGGCGGTCACCTCGTGCAGGGCCCCGACCAGGGTGCGGGTGGTGAACGCACGCCCCGGTTGGGCCGAGCTGATGGCGTCGGCCAGGCGTGAGGTGCGTAGGTCGGCCTGCGGACGAGCCGTGCCGACCTCGGCCTGGTGTTCCACCCAGGTGGGATGCGGTGCCGGGTCCCATCCCCGCCGCAACAACCAGGCACCGACCCCACCGACCAGCGCGATCACCAGCCAGGGCAGCACTTCGAGGCGAAGCCCCATCAAGGGGCTGGCGGCGATCAGCAGTCCGACGCCCAGCAGCGCCACCACGACGTGGGTGACGAGTCCCTCGAAGGCGCCGGTCACGGGGTCACCACCGGCTCGATGGGTTGGGGAGTGGGGCGCAGGGCGTGGCTGAGTCGGTCGAGGCAGGCGATGGCCCGGGCACGGTCGTGCTCGGTGCGGGGATGGGTCGAGAACATGGCCAGCCGGTAGAGGCGGGCCAGTTCGTCCAGGGCGTCGGCGGGTGCCGTGGTGCCGGCCAACAAGTCGGTGACGAACTCTCCCGCCGTCTGTTCGGGACGCCGTTCCACCCCTTGGCGGGCCGCCACCCGTTCGAGCCTTCGCCAGCACTCGAGAATGGCATCGTCCACCCCGACACCCGAGCGCAGCTGGTCGAGCGCCTCGTCGAATTCGCTGGCCACCTGGTCGGCGTCCAGTTCGGGGATCGCCACCCCGCTGGTGTGGACCCCGCCAGCCTTGTGCAGGGCCTTGCCCCGAAGATTGCCCGCGACCAACCGCACCAGGATCGCGATGGCCACCAGCGCGGCGGCTGCGATCAGGAAGGGGATGGCATTGCGGGCCCACTCGGGCAGCTGGACCGGTGGGCCCTGGTCGGGCATCTGGAACGGTGAGGACGACACCGTCGGTCGGGTCTGCGGTGTCTGGGTGGGGAGCGTGATGCTGATCGGCGCCGCGGGCAGGATCTCACCGAGTCGTCCGAGGCTGCTGGTCGAGGCGAACCCGACCACGACCAGCAGGCCGACCACCAGCCCCACGATCACCAGCAGGGGGCGCAATCCGTCACCTCGAGCGGTCGGATCGGCGTCGGTCACGGGTCCACCCTAGTCGGGCCGGGTCGCGGTCGATTGCCGGGCTCACAAGCCGGTGCGCAATGTCGTTGCCCTCGTTGTGCTCTCAGCGGATGATGGAAGCTGGGGAGTGACGTGGGCGCTCACTAGACTGGGTCCACTGGTGGATTCACCAACGAAGGAGATTCATGTTCGAGCGATTCACTGACCGTGCGCGGCGCGTGATTGTGCTGGCGCAGGACGAAGCCAAGTTGCTCAACCACAACTACATCGGCACCGAGCACATCCTGCTCGGCCTCATCCACGAGGGCGACGGGGTCGCGGCCAAGGCGCTCGACCAGATGGACATCTCGCTCGAGGCCGTGCGGGAGCAGGTGGAGGAGATGATCGGCCCGGGGCAGACCGCCCCCACCGCCCACATCCCGTTCACCCCGCGCGCCAAGAAGGTGCTGGAGCTGTCGCTGCGCGAGGCCCTGCAGATGAACCACTCCTACATCGGCACCGAGCACATCCTGCTCGGGCTGGTTCGTGAGGGCGAGGGCGTCGCGGCGCAGGTGTTGATCAAGTTGGGTGCCGAGCAGAACCGGGTGCGCAACACGGTGCTGCAGTTGCTGAGCGGCTACCAGGGCAAGGAGTCCGCCACCTCGGGTGCGCCGGAGACCGGACCCTCGCCGACCTCGGGCACCGTGCTCGACCAGTTCGGCCGCAACCTCACCCAGGCCGCCCGCGAGGGCAAGCTCGACCCGGTGATCGGACGCGAGAAGGAGATCGAGCGCGTCATGACCGTGCTCAGCCGTCGCACCAAGAACAACCCGGTGCTGATCGGTGAGCCCGGCGTGGGCAAGACCGCCGTGGTCGAGGGCCTGAGCCAGGCCATCGTCCGTGGTGACGTGCCCGAGACGCTGCGGGACAAGCAGATCTACACCCTCGACCTCGGTGCGCTGGTGGCCGGTTCCCGGTACCGCGGTGACTTCGAGGAACGCCTCAAGAAGGTGCTGAAGGAGATCAAGACCCGCGGCGACATCATGCTGTTCATCGACGAGATCCACACCCTGGTGGGTGCGGGTGCCGCCGAGGGCGCCATCGACGCGGCGAGCATCCTCAAGCCCATGCTGGCGCGCGGTGAGCTGCAGACGATCGGCGCGACCACTCTCGACGAGTACCGCAAGAACATCGAGAAGGACGCCGCGCTGGAGCGCCGCTTCCAGCCGATCCAGGTGGCCGAGCCGTCGATCGCGATGACCATCGACATCCTCAAGGGTCTGCGCGACCGGTACGAGGCCCACCACCGCATCACCATCACCGACGAGGCCCTGGCCGCGGCGTCCAACCTGGCCGACCGCTACATCCAGGACCGCTTCCTGCCCGACAAGGCGATCGACCTGATCGACGAGGCCGGTGCCCGGTTGCGCATCAAGCGCATGACGGCCCCGCCGGACCTGCGCGAGTTCGACGACAAGATCGCTGCCGTGCGGCTCGAGAAGGAAGCCGCCATCGACGCCCAGGACTTCGAGCGCGCCGCCTCGCTGCGGGACGACGAGCAGAAACTGCTCAGCCAGCGCGAGAAGGCCGAGGAGGAATGGCGCGCGGGTGACGACTCGGTTCCGGCCGAGGTCGGTGAGGAGGAGATCGCCGAGGTGCTCTCCAGCGCCACCGGCATCCCGGTGTTCAAGCTCACCGAGGAGGAGTCGGCTCGACTGCTCCACATGGAGGAGGAGCTGGGCAAGCGCTACATCGGCCAGCACGACGCGGTGAAGGCGCTCTCGCGTTCGATCCGTCGCACCCGTGCCGGGCTGAAGGACCCGAAGCGTCCCTCCGGTTCGTTCATCTTCGCCGGCCCCTCGGGCGTCGGCAAGACCGAGCTGACCAAGGCGCTCACCGAGTTCCTGTTCGGCGACGAGGACGCCCTGATCACCCTGGACATGTCGGAGTACTCCGAGAAGCACACCGCTTCGCGCATGTTCGGGTCGCCGCCCGGGTACGTGGGCTACGAAGAGGGTGGACAGCTGACCGAGAAGGTGCGGCGCAAGCCGTTCTCAGTGGTGCTGTTCGACGAGATCGAGAAGGCCCACCCCGACATCTTCAACTCGCTGTTGCAGATCCTCGACGAGGGTCGTCTCACCGACGCGCAGGGCCGGGTGGTCGACTTCAAGAACACGGTGATCGTGATGACCACGAACCTGGGGTCGCGCGACATCTCGAAGTCGGTGAACCTGGGCTTCAGCCGCTCCGGTGACGAGGCGACGAGCTACGAGCGGATGAAGGCGAAGGTTGCCGACGAGCTGAAGCAGCACTTCCGTCCCGAGTTCCTCAACCGTGTCGACGAGATCGTCGTGTTCCACCAGCTGACGCAGGAGGACATCGAGCGGATCGTCGACCTGATGGTCGCCCAGATCGAGGGCCGCCTGAAGGACAAGGACATGGGCATCGAGCTCACCCCCGCTGCCAAGTCGTTGATCGCCAAGCGCGGTTTCGACCCGGTGCTGGGTGCTCGTCCGCTGCGCCGTGCGCTGCAGCGCGACATCGAGGACATCCTCGCCGAGAAGATCCTGTTCGGCGAGCTCAAGGCCGGCGAGGTGGTGGTGGTCGACGTCGCTCCCGAGGGAGCGGAACTGCCCTTCACCTTCACCGGGAACCAGAAGTCCGTGGTGCCCGACACCGCCGAGTTGGCGATGGACGGCCAGGCCTGAGCACGGCTCTGGCTCACTGACGACAGAAGGGCGCGACCCCCGCGGGGGTCGCGCCCTTCTTCCGTTCAGCGGGTCGGGTCGAGCACCACCTTGATGCAGCCGTCCTGCTTGCTGCGGAACAGTTCGTAGGCGGCGGGGGCCTCGGAGAGTCCGAGGTGGTGCGTGGCCAACGTCTCCACCCCCAGCACGTCCTCGTCCTGGAAGAGGATGGCGCTGAGTTCGTCGGTCCATTGGCGGACGTGGCACTGGCCCATGCGCACGGTGAGTCCCTTGTCGAACATGTCGAACAGGGGAAGCACGTCGCGGTTGCCCCCGTAGACGCCACTGATCGACACCGTTCCGGATCGGCGCACGGCATCGATGGCACTGAGCAGGGCTGCCGTGCGGTCCATCCCCGCGCGCTTCAGCAACGGACGACCCATCGGCCCCGGCAGGTGGTTGACGGCGGCGATCATGGCGGCGGTGACCGGGTTGCCGTGGGCCTCCATGCCGACGGCATCGAGCACCGAGTCGGCACCGCGGCCGTCGGTCAGGTCGCGCACGGCGTCGCCCACGGAGTCGACCTCACGCAGGTCGATGGTCTCGGCCCCCCACTCGCGGGCCACGGCGAGGCGTTCGTCGACCAGGTCGACGACGATGATCCGGGACGCCCGCCGCTGGTGGCGCGCCACCCGGGTCGCGAGTTGGCCGACGGGCCCGGCGCCGATGATCGCGATCGAGCCGTCCTGGGGAACATCGGCCCAGGTCACTCCCTGCCAGGCGGTCGGCAGGATGTCGGACAGGTACAGGGCCCGCTCGTCGGCGAAACCCTCGGGTACGAGCACCGGTCCGAAGTCGGCGTGTGGCACCCGGACGAACTCGGCCTGGCCGCCCGGCACCTCGCCGTACAGGGTGCTGTAGCCGAACAGGGACGCCCCCGTGCCCTGGTCGGTGTTCTGGGTGGTCTCGCACTGGCTGTAGAAGCCGCGATCGCACATCCAGCAGTGCCCGCACGAGATGTTGAAGGGGACGACCACCCGGTCGCCGACCTTGAGCCGGGTGACCTCGGAGCCGACCTCTTCGATCACGCCCATGAACTCGTGACCGAGCACGTCACCGTTCCGCATGGCTGGGCCGAGCGCGTCGTAGAGGTGCAGGTCGGACCCGCAGATGGCGGTCGAGGTGACACGGACGATCGCATCGGTGGGGTGGACGAGGGCGGGTCGAGGCACGTCGATGACGGCGACGGTGGCCGGTGACTGCCACGTGAGTGCTCGCATGTCTGTCTCCTGAAAAAGCGTGATGGGCCGTCGGGGCTTGATGGGTCGTCGGGGCTTGATGGGCCGTCGGGGCTTGATGGGCCGTCGGGGCGGCCGGCCGCCGAGCTGGCGGTTCCTTCGACACTAGATCGGGTCCGGGCGGGGTGCCGCGATGGGGTGATCTTCCCTCCTTGGGGGTGAGGCCGGGCATAGTCTCGTCCCGGCAGGATCGACTGTTGGCCCCCCGACAGGTGGCCTCATCGACTGGCCGCCCAATCGACTGGCAGCTCAACCAGGGACAGTGCAGGAGTTCAGCGTGAAGGTGTTGTTCGGCGTGGTGCTCGGGTTCGTCGTGGTCTCGTTGGCCGTGATGATCGTGATCGGACTGGTGTCGTGAAGAGGCTGCGCAACCACGGGCTGACCCTGTTCTTCTTCGTGCTCTTCCTGGCGACGCTGGTCGGGCAGGCCCTGGTGGGGCATGCCGCCTTCAACCAGGAGCAGATGATGGGCGGCAGTCCCACGGTGCCGCTGGGCACGTACCTGAAGGGCCCGGACTTCGCCGCGGACGTGGCCGAGAACTGGCAGAGCGAGTACCTGCAGTTCTTCCTGCTGATCATGCTCACCGTCTGGCTGGTTCAGAAGGGGTCATCGGAGTCGAAGAAGCCCGGGGACGAGGGTCTCGAGTCAGACGAGGAACAGAAGGTGGGTCGATTCGCCGGCCCCGACTCGCCCCGATGGGCGCGTGCGGCCGGATGGCGCCTGTCGTTGTACTCCCATTCCCTGGGGCTGTTGATGGGCCTGTTGTTCCTGGGCTCGTGGTTCGCCCAGTCGGTGGCTGGGCATGCTGCCTACAACGCCCAGCGTGAGGAGGCCGGGCTCCCGTCGTGGACGTGGCTGAAGTACGTGAGTGAACCTGACTTCTGGGACCGCAGCCTGCAGAACTGGCAGTCCGAGTTCCTGGCGGTCACCTCGATGACGGTGTTCGCCATCTTCCTGCGAGAGCGGGGATCGTCGGAGAGCAAGAAGGTCGGCTCACCGCATGAGGCGCACGAGTGAGGCTCGACCTCAACGAATGACCGGACCGGTGCCGTCATCGACGAGCACCTGGCCATCGCGCAGACAAGAGCCTGGCCATGATCAGGCCAACAGTGCCATGGTCTGGGTGCCGGTCATGACACGGCGGGGATACGACCAGGAGCCCGTCAGGTTGTTGTAGACGTAGACCGCGCCGTCGTCGCGTTGGCCGAACAGGTCAGGACGCCCGTCGCCGGAGATGTCTCCGGCCGAGAAGGCCTGCCGGAAGCCGGCCCACCCTCGTCCGACCTGCTTGCCCGCACCGATGGTGGCCTGCGTGGTGCCCTGGTAGGCCCACAGGGTGCCATCGGTGCGGATGGCAAGCACATCGGCTCGTCCGTCTCCTGTGAAGTCGCCCAGTCCGATGATCTGGCGCATGCCGTTCCAGTTGCGTCCGATCTGGGTGGTGCCGGTCAGCCCCGTCGGGGTGAGCGTGTAGCGGTAGAGGGCTCCCGTGGAGGCCTGTCGTCCGACCACGTACTGGGTGGCGGTGCCGGCGAGGTTCGCGACGGGGACGATCTGGTCGATGCCTCCCCAGTTCCGTCCGATCTGCACGGCTCCGGAGACGTGGCCACCCGCCCCCGCCTTGTAGAGCCACAGGGAGTTGTCGCTGCGGCGTCGGGCGATCAGGTCGGACCATCCGTCGCCCGAGATGTCGCCGACCTGCGTGAGGTAACTCATGCCCGACCACCCGCTCCCGCGGGAGCCGACCAAGGTCAAACCGGACGAGGTGCTGCCACGGTAGAACTGCAGGGCGCCGGAGGAGTCCACGGCGTAGACGTCGGCGATCCGATCGCCCGTGTGGTCACCCTTGGCGCCGCTGGGTGCGGTGGTCGACGTGGTGGTCACCCGCTGCACGAACCGTCCGTCGAAACTGGTGGTCCAGTGGGTCTCGTCGTCGCCGTTGAAGCTGATCGAGTAGCTGCCGGCCTTCGCGTACACCAGACCGGACGAGGTGCGGATGACACCGGCTGGGAGGCTGAGTGCAGTGTTGCTGCCATCGCGGCGGCGACTGACCAGGGGGTACGCGGTACCAGTGGTCCAGGCGGGCAGTTCGACGACCTGGTCGAAGGCCCACACCCTGGTCTGGGTGGGCAGCCAGCTGAGTTGGTGCAGGCTGCCGATGTGGTTGCCCGACACGTCGATCTGCTGCACCTGCACCAAGGTGTTGGGCAGGGTGAAGGAGGTGAGGTCATTGGACGACAGGTCGATCTCAAGCAGGCTGGTGAGTGTGCCGGGGATGGTCACTTGGGTGAGCCGGTTGCCCCACATGCTGAGCGACTTCAGTTTTGTCCACTGTTTCGGCACCGTGAGCGAGCCCGAGAGGTCGCCCAATGCCAGGTCGAGAGTGACCAGGTTGGTGGCGTACTGCAGTCCGGTGATGTTGGAAAAGGCGCCGAAGCAGTCGAGGGTGGTGAGGGTACGCATCTGTGCGTCGGTGATGGGTGCGTTCGCGGCCTGCCCGAGAGTGTCATTGACACAGGTGCGCAATTCGATGTCAGGGACGCTGACAGTGGTTGCGGCGGCGGGGAGTGGTTGGGCCAGGAGGGCGAGGCTGAGCAGTGCGGAGGTCAGGAGGCCTGCGAGGGGGCGCATGTGGGGGAGTCCATTCGGGGCGAATGCGATGAGGGGAGGCACGGCAAACGATAGCTGCCCGCAATCGGGGGTGGAAATTGGGCCAACGCTCCACCGTGAGAATGTGTGAAGGACACGACTCTCAAGATGCAGTGACTGATGCCTCGCGGAACACATCCACGGGCATTCCGCGATCCAGGAGATAGGTGATCGCGATAGGTTTCTCACCCTTGTGGGAGACAGACGGATCAGCGTGCCGATTGCACACACGAGGTCCAAGGTCGGGGGTGGACGGATGGTGGACCGAACCAAGCAGATCCACTCCACGTTCCCTCTCCCTGCCGAATTCATGAAGCTGAGCTCGATGGCGACGGAGAGCGGATCTGTGAAGGCTCCAACAGAGAGGCAGTGGGACCGAGGCACATCCGGTGACTCCACGAGGCGGCCCGCGCCGCACCGGAACGACGAGGCGACCTTACTGGGCGCAGCCAAGGCGTGCGCGCGACCGCTGAGCAGGCAGGGCTTCGTGGGCTTGCCGCCACTCACACCCGCCGTCGCTCCGATCAGATCCAGCTGCGCACTGGCCGTGCTCGGGTCGGAATGATGGCCCGTGCGGCTTGGCAGCTTCAGAGTGGTGGCTCATGCTGGGCGTCGTGGCACGAGCCGGCTGCCATCGCTCGTCAGGTGTGAACTTGTGTCAGGGGCGCCTGGTATCCTGGCTCGACCATGAACAGTTTTCCCGTCATTGACGTCTTCGCGGGTCCGGGGGGCCTCAATGAGGGATTCTCCCGGGCCATGAGTCCTCAAGGGACACCCGCCTTCGACGTACTCGGCTCCTTCGAAATGGAGTCCAACGCCATCGCCACTCTGCGCTTGCGCCACGCGGTTCGGGCGCTCGGCCAAGGCGGTGACCTGCCCGAGCGCTACCTGCGGTTCCTCAACTCGGATGAGCCCGTCGAGAGCCTCCTGTCGCAGCGCGAGTGGAAGGCGGCGTGGCTTGCCTCGGATGAGGTCGTCCACCAGGTCAAGCTCGGCGAGGACACCCGGGGGGAGTCTGACGCCATCATCAGGGCCGCGCTCGGCGGTCGACGTGACTTCGTGCTGATCGGCGGCCCACCGTGTCAGGCGTACTCACTCGCTGGACGATCGCGCAGGGCCAATGACGCAACTTTCGCCGACGACGAGAAGCACTTCCTGTTCCGGGAGTATCTGCACATCCTCGAGGAGCACCAGCCCGCCGTCTTCGTGATGGAGAACGTCAAAGGCCTGCTTTCCGCTACGCACTCGGGGTATTCCATGTTCGACAGGATCTTCAGTGACCTGAGCATGGATGGCACCTACGCGATTCACTCCATGGTGGTTGATTCCCTCGCCCCCGCACCTTCTGACTTCGTCATCCGCTCAGAGTCATTTGGGATCCCACAGCGTCGACACCGCGTGATCCTTCTCGGCGTGCGCCACGACATCCACGTGGATGACGTGGATCGTCTCCGATTGCAGCCCCGGGCGAGAGAGGTGTCGGCTGACGTGGTCCTGACACTTCCGCCAGCGCGCTCGACGGTGAGCCGGATGGACTCCGAGGAAGGTTGGAAAACGGCTCGGGAAATCGGATGGAAGTTGGCTCGACGCACTAGCCGCGCTGCTCCGGTTCCGCCGTTGGCGACGACCTACATGACTGGTGGCGCGATATCGGAGGACCGGGAGTTGGCCGCTTGGCTCAGGCGTCCGGGGCTCGAGGGTGTTCGTCAGCACGAACCCCGATCGCACATGGCCATGGATCTGCAGAGGTACGCGTACATGGCTGAGCTGGCCAGGACGAGGGGGGAGGCTCCGAGTGTCCATGACCTACCGGGGCACCTCCTTCCCCACCACAGGAATGTCGGCGCCGCATCCCGACCCTTCGCGGACCGGTTCAAGGTCGTCTTCGGAGGACGACCCAGCGGGACCATCGTGAGCCACATCGCGAAGGACGGTCACCACTTCATCCACCCGGACCCGGAACAGATGAGGAGCCTCACCGTGCGTGAGGCCGCCCGCTTGCAGACATTCCCGGACGACTACTTCTTCATGGGCAACCGCACTGCCCAGTACCACCAAGTCGGTAATGCTGTCCCGCCCTACCTGGCCTTCCAGATCGCCGAGATCGTTGAGAAGATCATGAGGTGCCGGCAGACCTGATCCCACCGAGCGAGGGGGTGCGTCGGCGCATGTCCTCGCAGAAGCGGGCGGGCACGTCGCCCGAACTAGCACTGCGCCGCGAGCTGCACCGGCTGGGTCTCAGGTTCAGGGTGGGCCACCCCGTGCCGGGGCGACCTCAGCGCACGATCGACATCGCCTTCACCCGCAAGAGGGTGGCTGTGTTCGTGGACGGCTGCTTCTGGCACGGCTGCCCCCTCCACTGTGTCCCACCGAAAGCCAACCCGGATTGGTGGCAGGCGAAATTGGCGGCCAACTCGGCTCGTGACCGCGAGACGACGGACCTGCTGGAGTTGGCGGGCTGGACGGTGGTGAGGTGCTGGGAGCATGAGCCCTTGATGGAAATGGTGGGACGCGTCACGGCGAATCTCGGACCCTGACGCAAATTGTCAGGATCACTTGCCAGGATGTTGCCGTGACTGACGAGCGGGCCGAGAAGGCGCTGATTGCCGACAGACTGATTGATCTGGTGCAGATGTTCCAGACGAGTCTGCAGATTCCTCTGCACGAGGCGGCCCTCAGGGTCTTGGAATTGCGAATTCCCGGTGCCGACGAGATCATGCCGGGAGTTGTTGGCACCTTGCAGGAACGGGCCGCGAGCCACACAATCCTCGATGTGCCTGCGGGCGTATCCAAGCTTCGCCTCCAGAACGAGGTGAAGCTCGCCCAGTGGTACACGGGGCCGAACGACACCCACCTGCGCTGGAACCGGTTGAGGCGGCAGATGCTCGAGAACAGCCCGGTGGACGTGGTCGACAGTGTGGACCAGGCCTCGACCAAGATCGTGGCGCAGCTGGCCAACCCTCACGTCAGTAACTTGCGTCAGAAGGGCTTGGTCCTCGGACACGTCCAGTCGGGGAAGACCGCCAACTATGCTGCGGTGATCGCCAAGGCTGCTGACGCGGGCTACAAAATGGTCATCGTCCTCGCCGGTCTGCACAACAATCTTAGACAGCAGACCCAGCGCCGCCTGGATCGGGACCTCGGTGCCTCGTCTTGGATTCAGATGACTGACGCGGACCATGACTTCGGGTTGCAGATCCAGAAAGGCGAGGCGATTCTCGGTGTGCCCCAGAATCGTGTGTTGGCCGTGGTGAAGAAGAACGGGTCACGACTCAAGAGGCTTCACAAGTGGTTGCGGGACATCCCCCGAGACGTTCGCGAGCGCTGTCCTATCCTCATCATCGACGACGAGGCTGACCAAGCCACACCCAACTCCTCAACCGCGATCGACAAGCAGACCGCGATCAACAAGATCCTCAGGCAGGTGTGGAACGAGGTTCTCTCGGGTACGTACGTCGGCTACACAGCCACCCCATTCGCCAACGTGTTCATGTCTCCCGAGGACGAGGAGGACTTCTACCCGGAGGACTTCATCGTCGAGCTCCCTCGGTCCAAGGAGTATTTCGGGGCCGAAAGGATCTTCGGTCGCGAACAGCTGGATGAGAATGACGATCCTGACGACGGGCTGGACATGGTGCGCACGGTGCCGGTGCTCGACGAGGAGTCGCTTCGCGTCAGCCCTTCCGAGAAGGAGTCCTATGTTCCTGACATCGTCCCCTCGCTGGTGGACGCCCTGAGATGGTTCGCACTCGCCACGGCAGTCAGACGGGAGCGCGGAGACGAGGCTCCGAGCTCGATGCTGATCCACACCACACACTTCGTCGACCCGCACTTCGCCATGAAGGATGCGGTGGACGCCTGGGTGACACACGAAGCGAACCGAGTGGGCCAAGGAGCGATGGATGAATACGAATGCCTGTGGCGACTGGAGCACGACAAGGCCTTGGAAGTCGCCACACAGCCGACCCCGCACTTCTCAGCCTTGGCGAAGCAACTCCCACTCGTTCTGGGGGACCTTCGAGTCATCGTGGACAACGGATCGTCGAACGATCGCCTGGATTACGAGGTCCGCGACGAGGCCGGCCACCGACTCAACTCCACAGTTGTCGCCATCGGCGGTGGAACGCTCTCCAGAGGCCTGACCCTTGAGGGTCTGGTGGTCAGCTACTTCATCCGGACCTCCAGTACCTACGACACGCTCCTCCAGATGGCCCGATGGTTCGGGTACCGCCCCGGATATGAGGAGCTTCCTCGAATCTGGATGACCGACTCGCTTCAACAGGACTTCCGATTCCTGGCCTTGGTGGAGGCAGACCTGAGAGTCGCGATCCATGAGATGTCCAAGGCGTTCAAGACTCCCAAGGACGTTGGCGTGCGTGTCCGCACCCATCCCGGTCGTCTGAGCATCACCACAGCGGCGAAGATGAGGCACGCACAAGTGCTCCAAGTTTCATACAACGGGGAACGTGAGCAGTCGTTCATCCTTCACGAGACCGACAGGGGCGTCCTGGAGGGGAACTGGAACTTGCTCGAGGAGACGACCGAGAAGCTCTCCTGGCAGCCGCTACCGAGGGGCCGCGGATGGATCTCCCGTGACGCCCAGCTGTCCACGGTCCTCAACTTCATCAAGCAGTTCGAGCTCCATCCCGCCCAAGCGAGCATGAACGTCCCAGCGATGGTCGGTTGGATCAGGAACTTTGCTGCCGACAGGACCTGGAACGTGGTGTTGCCCTCCAACAGCCAAGCGACCTCACGCGTCTCGTTGGGTTCTCTGGGGGAGATCGGACTCCATCGTCGTGCTCCGCTCAAGGTGTCTCCGGTGGGAGTGGCGAACATCAAGGCTCTCCTCTCGGAGTCGGACTGGTTGCTGGATCTTCCTGATGGCACTGCCCCATCGAAGGGGTCCGCCAAGGACCGCCGCCATGCCTCCGACCAGGTGAAAGACGGCATGCTGATCCTGATGCCCATCGATGGGAGGAGTGTCCCCAAGCAGAGTGCGGGTGTTGCCTCACGTCGCGCCATGCAGGCCCCCGAGGACATGAACTTGGTCGGGTACGGCTTGGTCTTCCCGAAGCTGGACGGCTCGACGGACGGACGCGACGCGGGATACGTGGCGGTCAAGCCGACCTACATGGCCGAGTACACCGACGTCGACTTTGATGATGAGGACGATGAGCCGGACATGGAGGTGCCGGCATGAGCAGGGATGAGGCGGCGGTGGCCGCATGGAGACAGTTGCGTGCCGAAGTGTGGAGCCTTGAGGGTGAGCAACTCAACGCCACCCAGTTCGAGGGGCCGTCGCTGCTGGGAGTGGGGCGCGACGGGGCAGTTCACGTACTCCTCCCATCCGAGGAAGCGCTGCAAGGCAGCAAGCGATTCGGGTCGGTGTCCATCAGCACCCGTGAGTGGGTGCACCAAGGGACGACCGGGCAGTACGTGGACATGATGTGTTCGGAGCCCACGGCCGAGGCAGCGTTTGCTTGGGTGGTGTCCGAGACATTGGTGGCGGTTGACCAAGGGGACTCAGCTCTGAGTGCCGGACTGCGGATCCTGCGGCTCATGAAGGATCTGTTCCGGGAGCCGCAGGACATGGCAGAGGAGGCCGTGCTCGGGTTGTTCGGGGAAGTCACCGTTCTCGAGCGACTCATCGGCCTGCGCGGGGAGCCAGCAGTCAGTTTGTGGGGCGCGGTGTCGAACCGAAGGCACGACTTCATGGGGCCACATGGCAGTGTCGAGGTGAAGACCACCAAATCATTGGACGTCGGCCGGGTCGTCATCCACGGTCTCTGGCAGGGCAGCCCGACCGGGCCCACGACTCTTGCGGTGTTGCAGGTCGAGGAGAGCCCCGGAGGCCAGAGTTTGGCGGAGCTGGTGGAAGGTGTGCTTGATTCCGTCACCGATCGTGGCTCACTGCTGGAAAGACTGCTCGCCGCCGGGTACCGGCATGATTCGCGTCGAGCCAAGGAGATGCGCCTGCACGTGGTCGCGACCCGTGCGTGGCGGATGGACGACCCCGGCTTCCCGCTCGTGCGGTACTCCGAACTGCCGGTCCATGTCAGGGACGGAGTCAGTGAGCTCGCATATGCCGTGGCAATCGGGTCGATGCCTGCGAGCGCTCGTCACGAGGACTTCGACGAGGGATTGGCGGTTCTGTGACGGAATTCAGCCAGACCAACATGCGAGCGTGGTTGGCGCCGGTGGCAGAGCACCACCGAGGCGCCGAACTGACCTTCGAGAGCTTGGTTGCAGCATGGCTGCGGTCTCACTCGATCGCGCCCGATCCAGGCCTCGCCGATGTGGCCAAGAGGCAGATCGAGGACGGATACGCGTTCCCGAAGGCCATCGAGGCCGCCGTGCGTGAAGCAGAGGCAAGGCCACCTGCTGGTGCGGCTCCTCGGCGCGCAGGCGTACCGACGCCCGCGCCGGGAGGGGTTTCGTCCTCGCCCGCGAGAGCGCTCCCGAGTGAAGAGGTCGTGGCTGAAGCGCCGCACTTCGGGGATGTTGCAGAGCACCTGCAACCCTCAGGCCACTGGGCGGTCTCGAGCGAGCCCTCCACCGGAGGACTCGCCCAGTTGGTCCACAAACCGAAGAGGTACGGGGAGGGTGACATCGACGGCTCGGGGGTGCTCAACCTCCTGGGTCGCTCGAAGTACGACCAGGTCGAGGTGTTGGTCCGCGAGACGGCCCAGAACAGCTGGGATGCTCGGGACAAGACTGGCCGTGGAGTGCAATTCGGGCTGCACCTTCACAGGTTGACGGCGCAACAGCGACAGGTTCTCCGGCAGCACGTCTTCCCGGAACTTCCACCCGCTCAATCGCTTGGCATTGCGAGGGAGTTGACGAAGCCGGAGGACGTCTGGGTCCTCGAGATCACGGACCGGGGCACCGTGGGCCTGGGAGGCCCAGTCCGCAACGACATCGTCGTGCCCCCCGATGTGACCACGAACTTCGCGGACTTCGTGCTGACGTTGGGGGCTCCGCGCGATCAGGAGTTCGGCGGGGGGACCTACGGGTACGGCAAGACGATCGCCTACACATCGAGCCTCTCGGGCGTCGTCCTGATCTCCTCGCGGACTCTGCACCACGGTCTCGAGCATCGCCTCATCGGATCGGGCATCGGTCAGCACTACGAGCACGGCAGCTACCGCTACACGGGTCGCCACTGGTGGGGAGTCGTGACGCAGGACGACCGGGTGGAGCCACTCACGGGGGAACCCGCCGAGAGACTGCACGACGCAGTGTTCGCCAGGTCGTTCGAGGAGGGTGAACGCGGGACCTCACTCCTGATCGTCAGCCCTGACTTCGGCGAGGACTCACCACGTCAGTACGCCCAGCGACTCGTGGACGCCGCGCTGACCAATCTCTGGCCGAAGTTGGTGAGGGATCCGCGTGCGACACCGTTCGAACTCCGGGTGTTCCTGGACGGTACGGAATTGCCGGTCCCCAATCCGGCGGCACACCCCGTCCTCCAGCACTACGTGTCGAGTCTGCACGCCGTCCGTTCGAAGCAGGGTGGGTCGCCCTATTCGTTGGGTCCCATGACAGAGGTCCATGAGGTTCGCGGCCCGTACTCGAGCGAGGTGGTCGGGCATGTGGCCTTCACCAGCTACCTGTCACTCCCCGGGATGGCGAGCTCGGACGGGGCCGACCTGAGCCTGGGCGACAGCACCTGCTGGATGCGAAAGGCCGAACTCGTCGTTCGCTACAAGAAGGGCTCTGCCAAGGCGACGGGCGACGTGGCGTGGGCAGGGGTGTTCAAGCCGGTTGATGCCGTGGATGACGCGTTCTCGAAGTCAGAACCTCCCACCCACGACGACTGGCTGCCGGCCTCGGTCAACGACAAGAAGCTGAAGTCGATCGTGAACATCGCGTTGAAGAACGTTGACACAGCGGTCGGTCAGTTTGTGACGCCCCCGACGGTGGCGGCTGGTCCGGTGACCGGACCGTCCGTCACAGCACTGGCGGATGCACTCGCCGGGCTCGTGGCAGGCGTCACGTCGAACCGTGTCACGTCGGAGGGCAGTGGTGGCCGCGAGGGTTCCAAGAGCTCCTCTCGAAAGCTGCGGCTCTCGGTCGTGGACTGGGAGGCGAGTGAGGTGTTCGACGATGGCGGGAGGGAGTGGCGCCTTCTGGTCCAGTGCGAAGGCCAAGGACCGGAGACGACGTTCGTTCCTGTGGTCTCCATCCGCCAGATCGGCGACGACGACCGTGATGAGGAGGCAGCGTACGTGTGTGGATGGGACTCGGGTCCTGACGTCCCTGAATTCATGTCTGAACCTGAGTTCCCACTGTTGCCGGCCACGTTCCGCTCAGGGGAACAGTTGTGGCTGCGTCTGGCAGGTGACGCGGACCTTGCGCTGTCGGTCAAGTTTGAGGAGGTGAAGACGTGAGCTTCGAGGTGATGCCACACCGGGTGATCCGGTCCGGCTCCCTGAACTGGGGTGCCTGGACATCACAACTCGGTCAGGGCGAGGTGATTCCGCTTGAGAGTGCGATGGATGGCTGGGATTACTCCGCTTCCATTCAGCTGGCAACCTCGCTGCGCTACGACCGTGCAGGCGTCTGTAGGGACTTGGCTGTGGCGGACGTCACCGCCTTGGCCTTGCAGCTGACCGTCGACTGCGCTGCCACACGCGGGCAATGGTCTGCCCAGACGTGGTTGGCTGCTGCAGATGGGGAGGGCAGAGTCACGGTCAGTCTGCACCTGCCCCCCGGATCGGTGGCGGATCGAATTTCGCTCGTTCGTTCGGTGGTGGCGTGCAATGAGCACTGGGAGCCAGCGATTCCGGCTGGCAGTTGGCTGGCCCGTGACGTTGCCAAAAGAGTCAGGGTCGAGGGAGACGGCGGTCGCTTCCCCATCGAGGCCATGTCGTTCAGTGGACGTCGTTACGAGGGGGCGCCTTGGAGGTTCGACTTGGACTACACCGACTTGGATGACCCGATGGTGGCCGCCTTCGTGCTGTACGTGAACACCGACCATGAAGCGTCTGCCACGCTTCTCGCGCAGAAGGCGAAGACCACTCCTGCGTTGCGAGTGATGGTTGAGTCTGACTACTTCGAGACGTTCCTCGACGACATTGCGCGCAGGCCCGAACTGGACCCTCCCACCAACCCGGATCCCGAGTCGGTGTGGGCCGTCCTGGACGGGCAGTGTCAGTTGCGGTTCAAGCGAGACCTCGGCTCCATGCTCGCGATCTGGCGAGAGAGCCCGATCGAGGGGCGATCAATCGTGCGAGGGAAACTCAAGTACCTGACGGGGCTGTCCTCGTGACGAAGAACCTGTTGATGCCGCACCTTCCCGATGGCCCTGCCAGGGAACTCCTCCATCAGTACCGCAACGACGGCGGATCCCTGAGAGACCGAGTGCAGTACGGGCACAGGCGTGCTGTGCCTGTCGCGACCGGTGGCACGAGGGCCACTCCTGACGACATCAGGGAGTTGCGTGATCGCGTCATGGCCGATGTCGGGGATCTGCTCGGGCCTCATCGAGTGAGGCACAGCGAATTGGATGCGACCCTTGGACGGAGCTTGGTTGACCACCTCCCTTGTTCCGATTCCCAAGCAGCCCAGAGGTACATGTGGCAGTTCCTCACGGTCGTGGTGTTCCCGGACGTGCTGAAGGTCCGGTTCCCGGACCTCCCTGACGATCGCGGCTTGGGGAAGCCGTTTCGGAACCTTCTCTGGCGAGCGTACGGACGCGAGATCCTGTTGGGCCCATTCATTCATGGGCAGGAGGCGCCCTTGGGTGAGGACGAGTTGGTCCAGCTGGCGGAGAGGTCGGCCTTGGCGCGCATCCCACACGTCGCACAGGCGTGTGCTGAGGTGATCCTCGAACAACGCCTACCCAATCGCCCCGACTCCTTCACGCGACCGCTCATGAAGTACGTCGGTCGACTCACCGGACCTCGTGATCTGGGCGTCTTGTCCCAAGGCAGGGTGAAGCAGTTGATCCGCCAGCAGGCGCGCCGAGTGCTGGACGAGATGTGAGCTCAGCTGACTCCGGGAAACGTTTCCCGGAGGACCCGAATCAGTTCTTGGGCAACGGACTGATTGAGTTGCAGGGATTGGCTGCTCTTGGGGTGGCTGATCCGGGAGTCGGAGCCAAAAGAGCTCAGGTGGAGATAGGACTGTCCGTCGTTGTCCGCGTGCCGGTTGAGCGAGGTGACGACCCGGTGACACCGGCCAGGCCTCACAACCTGGTAGAAGCAATCCACCTCGGTTGGGTCCACCCGCATTCTGTATGCCTCAGCGTTTCCCACCTCTCGGTACTCGGCGCTCATGGACCCGCCCAGAAGCCGGGCGAGATCGCGCTCGACTTTCGACGTCACAAGCTCGTCATAGAGGCCCTCGGGGCGGGAATTCTCGTCCACCCCAGCAGTGTTCCAGGTGGGTGTGTCAGAACCAACGCGCCTGGCGCGAACGATGGGAAAAGGAGTGGCCATTTCTCACCCCAACGGTTGGCACTCACGTCCGCAGCAACGCCACCAGCATCCGCTCCACCCACGACTGTGCATCAGGATCCTTCATCATGGAGGTGTGATCCGGGGTGCGCATGTAGCGATAACCCAGGGGTGACTCCCACTCGAACACCCCGGGACTCGTCTGGGTGACCCGCCACCCGCCGAGGGTCTTGGCCCGATGCTCGCGGCGAGTGAGCGGCCCCAGATTGTCGGGGCGGGTCTGCCCCGCAGGCCCACTCGTCGAATAGGGCACGGTGTGATCCTGATCGAGTCGCCGCGATCGTCTGGTCGAATGGGGGAACACCGAGGTCGGGTTCCGAATATCGAGCAGTTCGCGCATTCGTCCGGGCACCTCGTAGGCACTGGACGGCAGCACCGACGCCGTGTCCAGTACCGGGCGGACGGTGACCCGGCCATGCCCCAGCCACTGTCGTACGGTGGCGACCAACTGCGGCCCGAAGTGCGACGTGCGCGCCACTGCGGAGTCCCCGCTCGCCAGCGCGTCCTGGGCGATGTGCACCACCAGCTCCATCCTGGGGAGCAGACGGTCGGGATCAACTGTCACCTGTCCGCACAGATGACCCCGGAAACCCGCCGACGGGCACTCCCTCTGTTCCTCGGTCTCGAGTCCCCACGGCAGGACGTCGGCCTCGTCAGCGATCGCGCCCTGCAGGATCTGCAGCGCGCGCGCCGGCGTGGCCAGCAGCCCCAAGGACTTCGAGAGTCGCACCGCCCGACTGCTGGTGTCACCGGCGCGTCCCAGTTCGGTCGCCAACCTGTTGAGCTGTGCCTCAAGGAAGGCGGCGTCGGCCTTCGAGAGTCGCGCGTGCAGCTCGGTCGTGCGCTGATTCTGGACGAAGGCGACGCCGCGACTCGCCAACTCCTGATCGCCGGCCGCCACCTCGCGCGGGGCCTGGAGCATGAGCACGGAGGCCTTGACGTGCTCGATGAAGGCCGTGGGGGACAGTCGCCTCCACTCGGCCGGCAACGTGGACGACAGGCGTCGCGCTTGGTCCAGCGGGAGTTCGGTGGTGGCGTGGGCCACCTTTTTCGCCACCCAGACGGGCATGCTCAGACGGTGGACCAGATCCCACACGTCGGGGAACCGATGGTGCAGGTCAAGTGCAGTGGCGATGACCGAGAAGCCAGACTCCGGACGCATTCCCAGTCGCGCCGCGTACTCCAGGTGGCAGAACTCAGGCACCTCGGGCGTGCCATCGCTGGCCAACCGCGTTCGGCGCTCGCGGTCCTCGTCCCCCTGATGACGTGAGGCGCAGGCTTCGGCGAAGTGAAGGGCGTGGACCAGCTCGTCCGCCTCGGCGCGACGTCGTCGATTCGACGCGACGACCGCTTCGTCCAGAATGCCGCGAAGCATCTGGTCGGTGAGTTCGTCGTCTGTGGCCATCCCCATGACCTCATTCTGCGCGCAGCCTCTGACATTTTTCTGTGGCGGATGGGACTCGAATCACCGCCGCATGGCAGCCATCATTCGGTCGCAGCCAGCCGCGCAATTCCATCGAGGATCAGGGTGAGGGCGAACTCGAATTCGAATTCCTCGTCACACGCCTTTCCGGGACGCCGCCCCTGCGCGTCCATGGCCACCGCCATGATCCCCGGGAACTCCGAGGGGTGAGGTGGTGGCCCTGCCTGCTTGGACGTGGGTGGACGGGTCTCGTCGAACATCTCAGGGCTGAACCCCCAGATGCGGTTCCCGAGGGTGTGCATGGCGTGGTGCACCAGATTCGCGTCCAGCCCGCCGGCCAACATCGCCGAGGTCAGCGCCTCCATGTGTCTGAGCACCGCGGTCGTCCGGGTGGTGCGCGTCTCGATGGCGCGGCGTAGCCAGGGGTGTTCCAGCACCCCGGCGCGGGCTGCCATCGTCCGCTCCCTGACCACGCCTTGCCAATCATCCGAGTCAGGCTCCGACGCGGTGAATCCCTCGATGACGGAGTCGACCATCCCGTTGACCAGGTCTTCCTTGTCGGCGACGTGCTTGTAGAGGGCCATGGGGACGACCGACAGGGTCTCCGCGAGCCGGCGCATGCTGACGGCCTCAAGCCCCTCGGCGTCAGCCAGCGTGATGGCCGACGCGAGCACGCGGGATCGGGTGAGGGGGACGCGTGGGGTGGGCATGGTGCTCTCGGTTCCTGGGGGCGACACGTGCCATGTACCCGTGGCCCAGACGGCTGTTGACGTGGTGGACACCGTACACCTACCCTCGATCCATCAAAGGTGTACGCCGTACACCCGCCACGCACAGGGAGACACCATGCCATCGCGACGCCTTGAGGTTCTGACCGGCCTGCTGTACTTCCTCACCCACGTGACCTCGGTGGCCGCCGTGTTCCTCTACGGGGGGTCGACGACCGACCCGACTGCGCCCCTCGCTGGGCGAACCAGTGTGCTCCTCGGTGCAGCGCTCGAGATCCTGCTGGCTCTTGGCGTGACCGGCACGGGCATCACCGTCTTCGCCCTGTTGCGTCGGCGGTCGTCTGTGGTCGGCGCTGGCTATCTGGCGCTGCGAACGTTGGAGGCGTCGGTGATCCTGGTCGGCGTCGTGGTGCTGCTCCCGATCGTGGCACTGCCGGCAACCACCGCCGCGCCCGCGCTGTCGTCCGAGATCAGCACTGCGCTGAAGGCAGTGCACGACTGGACGTTCCTGGTCGGGCCCGGACTGGTCGTGCCCTTCCACACGGCGCTGCTCGCTGGGTGGTTGTGGCGCACCCGGCTGGCGCCCCGATGGATAGCGGCGCTCGGCGTCGTCGGGGGCCCGCTGGTGGGGCTCGCGAACCTGGCAGTCATGTTCGGGCTGCCCCAGGGGGCGGCAGCGGAGATCCCGGTGTTCGCGTGGGAGATCTCGTGGGCCGTCTGGCTGATCGCCACGGGGCTCCGAATCCGCGCTGCCCAGCCAGCGTGAGGGTCTCCGGCAGGGACGGCCGGGGTCAGCCGAGTTGCGCCTCCACGGCTGTCACCACGGCCGGGTCGTCGGGGGTGGTGCCGGGACGGAAACGCGCGACCACGTCACCCGACCTGCTGACCAGGAACTTCTCGAAGTTCCACTGGATGTCACCGGCCTCGCCTTCGGCGTCCTTGGTCTCGGTGAGCACCTGGTAGACGGGATGACGGTCGGGACCGTTGACCTCGATCTTGCTCATCATCGGGAAGGTCACGCCGTAGGTGAGCGAGCAGAACTCCTCGATCTCCTCCGCGGTGCCCGGCTCCTGCCCACCGAACTGGTTGCAGGGGAAGCCGACCACGGTGAGACCGCGGTCGGCGTACTCCTCCTGCAACTTCTCCAGCGCCCCGTACTGAGGGGTCAGCCCGCACTTCGAGGCAACGTTGACCAGCAGCAGCACCCGTCCGGAGTAGTCGGCCAAGGTGGTCGGCTCCCCCGAGAGGCGGGTGAGGGGGATGTCGTAAAGGCTCATGCTGCGAGGCTACGCGGGGTCGGCGGGGCCACTCTCGTCCGTTCGCCAGAGGATGAAGCCTCACTCGTGCTCGAGCGTGTTGCCCTCCAGGCCTTGGTCCTCGATCACGGGAACTCCGTCGCGGTCGACCCAGACCCCGCACGAGCCGCCGCCCTCGGAGATGCCGATGGCGTACTCCGACCCGTCGCGGCGCAGCATGGGGGAGTAGAACTTCGACACCTTCTCGGCGTCGCCCTGGATGTAGTGGCCGATCAGCGAACGGCGGAACCGGTCGTCCGTCGAGTTGGGCGTGGAGCCGTGCACCACCTGACCGTTGAAGAACAACATGTCGCCGGGCTGCATCGTCATCGTCACCGGGCTGACCCCCTCGGGCAGCGGCACCGTCACGTCGGTGAACGAGGCGGACGTGTCGGCCTTCACCGTGCACAGCAGCGGCCAGGTCTGCGACCCCGGCACCACCATCAGGGCCCCGTTGTCGGCATCGCACACGTCGAGCGCGAGCCAAGCCGCGCAGCAGGTGCTGGGCTCGGCGCGCAGGTAGAAGTTGTCCTGGTGCACGGCCTGACCGCGCGCGCCCGGAGGCTTGAAGTAGAGCATCGTCTGGACGGCGTACGGATCCCCGCCCAGCAGCGCGTTGAGTGCATCGAACACGCGCGGGTCGAGCAGGAACTCTCGCGACAGGTCGTCCCAGCGATGCATGTGGATCATTCGCGGGTACCGCTTCAGCGGGTCGAACTCGCCACCGCCCTCGACCCCTGCGTAATCGCCGTCGTGGGTGCCCTCGGCATTGAGCTGCATGTAGTGCTCGCGGAAGCGCTCGATCTCCTCGGCATCGAAGAGTCCCCGCGCGATCGTGTACCCGTCGCGGTTGAACTGGTCGAGTTCGGCCTGCGAGATTCCCCGCACGATCTGCTGCTCCATGGTGTCTGTCATGCCATCAACGCTAGTCGAGTGAAAGAGCTCACACATGGACGATCCGACGGGGCGGCCGGGTGAATGGCCGACTCGTCAACGCATCTCGAAGACGCGGAACGCGACGGCGTGATCGGCTCCGACGATCTGCCCGGCACCCGCCAGTGCCTCGGGGATGAACTCCGACGGAACGGGGTGATTCGGCAGGTCTGCGAGATAGGCCGCGTGGCACTGGAGGGACGCCACCGCACGGTCGACGTCGGCCCGGTCGACCACCACGGCGTGGGTGGGGGTGGAACCCGTGACCAGCAGCCGGGTGACGGCGTGGGGCTGGAGGCCCTCGGCGATCAGTTCGGGGAAGATCCACCTGTTGCCTGCGGCAGCGATCGCGTCGACCACGCTCAGCCCGGCCACGCGGTGGTCGGCCTGGTTGAGGCCTCCCCACGTCGGTTCCACGTCCCACGTGCTCGTCAGCACGGTGTCCGGTTCGAACCGCCGGATCTCGCGCGCGATGTCACGGCGCAGGTCGAGCGTCATCTCGAGCACGCCATCGGGATGGTCAAGGATGGTGAGTTGGTCCACCCCGACGGTGGCGCAGGCCGCGCGTTGCTCCTCGGGACGAACCCGGGCCGCCTCGTCCGGGGAGCGCTGCATACCCGCCTCGCCGTGGGTGAGCAGCAGGTAGGCGACGTGAACGCCGGAGTTCGTCCAATGGGCCACCGCCGCTGAGGCGCCGTACTCCATGTCGTCGGGATGGGCCACCACGCACAACACGCGCTTGACCTCGGCGGTGAAGGTCTCGATCTGCATGCGGTGGACGCTACGCGATGTGGCGGTCACGGCGAGGTCGCGATGGTGGCTATCCGCGGGCCTGGTCGCGATCGTGCTTCCCGGCCCCTTCCTTGGCGGCCCGACGCCTGCCGGCGCCCTCCTTCTCCAGACGATCCTTCTCGGCCTGGTCCCGCTCGAGTTCGGCGACCTGCTCGTGGTAGCGGTGATGGGTCAGTTGCAGGCGATGGGCAGTGATCACCAACGCCAGCCATGCCGACCCGATCAGCCAGCCAGCCATCACGTCCGAGGCCCAGTGATGGCCGAGGTAGACGCGGCTGAACCCCATGGCCGCCGCGTAGAGCACGGCCAGCACGATGATCAGCACGCGCGTCGTCTTGCGGCTGGCACGGGTCAGCAGCACGTAGGCGATGATCCCGCCGATCACCACCGCGTTGGTGGCATGCCCGCTGGGGAAGCTGAAGGATCGCTCGTAGGGAGGCACCGCGTCGACCAGTGGGGGACGGGCTCGTCCGACCGAGAGCTTGCCGCCGAGCGTGATCGCCAACGACCCGGCGCCGGCCAGCAGCCCCAACACGATCGGGGTGGGGGTGCGCCACCTCCATGTCATCAGCCCCAGGCTCACCACCGCCACCACGGGAGTGACGATGGGTCCGCCGATGTCGGTGAACCACGTGACTGCCTGGGCGACGCCGCCGGGCCGGTGGTGCACCGCCCAGTGCAGCATCGGCTGGTCGAGCGGCGAGAAGGCCCCGACCCCCTTGATCTGCTCGTAGACCTCGCTGGCCAACCAGACGAGTCCCAGGACGAGCACCGTCCCGCCGATCGCCAGGGCCCATGCCACCAGCCGCCACGTCGTCAGCTGGCCGGCCCTCATCACCACCCGGGCGAGCCATCGGCCCATGGGGGTGCGCCAATGGGTGAGGTCACGTGCGCCGATGGACTGTTCGAACGGCCGGTTGGTCAACTCCATCGCACCAGTATCGACCGAACGGGCAACCTAGGATCGGCTCATGGCGACCAAGATTGCAGACCAACTCGTGCAGCAACTCGTCGAGGCCGGGGTGCGCCGCATCTACGGCATCGTCGGCGACTCACTCAATCCGGTGGTCGACGCCGTGCGTCGAACCGGCGGTTCGGCGAAGGGCGGCATCGACTGGATCCACGTGCGGCACGAGGAGGCGGCCGCCTTCGCGGCGGCCGCCGATGCCCAGCTGACGGGCGAACTGGCCGTGTGCGCCGGCTCCTGCGGGCCCGGCAACCTGCACCTGATCAACGGGCTCTACGACGCCAACCGCAGCCACGCCCCCGTGCTCGCCATCGCCTCGCACATCCCCAGCCAGCAGATCGGCATGAGCTACTTCCAGGAGACCCACCCCGACCGACTGTTCAACGAGTGCTCGGTCTACTCCGAGATGATCTCGTCCGCCCAGCAGTCACCGAGGGTGGTGGCATCGGCCATCCGCCACGCCGTCACCCTGCGGGGGGTGTCGGTGATCACCCTCCCGGGGGATCTCGCCGACCGCGACAGCGTCGGCGTCGCCCCCAAGTACGTGCCGGCGGCGCGTCCCACGCTGGTGCCTGGTGACGAGGTCGTCCACGAACTGGCGACCATGATCAACAAGGCCAAGAAGGTGGCGATCTTCGCCGGGGCCGGCGTCGACGGCGCACACGACGAGGTGATCGCCCTCGCGGCCAAGCTCAACGCCCCCATCGGGCACTCGCTGCGCGGCAAGGACTTCATCCAGTACGACAACCCGTTCGACGTCGGCATGACCGGGCTGCTCGGCTATGGAGCCGCCGCCGAGGGCATGCAGGAGGCCGACCTGCTGCTGCTGCTCGGAACCGACTTCCCCTACGAGCAGTTCCTGCCCGACGTGGCCACCGTGCAGGTCGACTGCCACGGCGAGGTGTTGGGTCGCCGCACCGGGGTCGACCTGCCCATCCACGCCGACGTGCTGCCGACCGTCACCTCGGTGCTGCCCCTGGTCGACAGCAAGGACGACCGGTTCCTCAGGTCCACGCTCAAGCGGCACGACAAGCTGATGACCAAGGCGGTCGGCGCCTACACCCGCAATGTCGAGCGCCACAAGCCCATCCACCCGGAATGGGTGGCCTCCATCCTCGACGAGTTGGCCGACGACGACGCCATCTTCACCGCCGACACCGGCATGTGCAATGTCTGGACGGCCCGCTACATCAATCCCAACGGACGCCGCCGCCTGATCGGCTCCTTCCTGCACGGGTCGATGGCCAACGCCCTGCCCCACGCCATCGGCGCTGCCGTGTCGCACCCCGGCCGACAGGTGATCTCGGTCTCGGGTGACGGCGGACTGGCCATGCTGCTCGGTGAACTGGTGACGGTGGCCGCCTACGACCTCCCGGTCACCGTGGTGGTCTTCAACAACTCCACCCTCGGCATGGTCAAGCTCGAGATGTTGGTCGACGGCCTGCCCGACTTCGGCACCGACGTGCCGATGGTCGACTACTCCAAGGTGGGTGAGGCGATCGGCTTCCAGGCGCAACGGGTGGACGATCCCCGTCAGGTGCGGGAGGCGCTCGCCAGGGCGCTCAAGCACCATGGGCCGAGTCTGGTCGAGGTGATCACCGATCCCAACGCGCTGTCGGTGCCGCCGGGAGTGACGGGCGAGCAGTTGTTCGGGTTCGCCACGGCCATGAGCAAGATCGTGCTCAACCGTGGCGCCGGTGAGGCGGTCGCGATGGCCAGGTCGAACCTGCGCAACATTCCCCGCTGAGGCCTGCCCACGGGCTGATTACAGTGGGCGGCATGCGCATCGCCATCGCCGGATCCCACGGACTCATCGGTCACGCCCTCACCCAGCGCCTCCGTTGGAGCGGACATGAGGTCGTCCGGTTGGTGCGATCGGAACCCATCTCACCTGACCAGCGCGCATGGAACCCGTCCGGGGGAACCATCGAGGGCCCGGGCCTCACCGACGTCGACGCGGTGGTGAACCTGGCCGGGGCGGGCATCGCCGATGCCCGTTGGACGCAGTCCCGCAAGCGCGACCTGCGCAGTTCCAGGATCGACACCACCCGCACCATCACCGCGGCTCTGACCGAGTCCGAGCGGTGCCGGGTCTTCCTGGCGGGTTCGGCCATCGGCATCTACGGCGATTGCGGTGACCGTGAACTCGACGAGAGCAGCCCGGTCGGCGACGACTTCCTCGCCGAACTGTGCCGCGACTGGGAGGCCGAGGCCGACCGCGCTCCCGAGCACGTCCGGGTGGTCAACCTGCGCACCGGGCACGTGCTTGCCTCCACCGGTGGCCTGATCGGCAAGCAGGCGCTCATCTATCGCCTGGGTCTCGGTGGGCGGATCGGCGACGGTCAGCAGTGGGTGAGTTGGATCTCCCTGCGCGACCACGTCGCCGCCACCGAGGCGCTGCTCACCGCCGAGCACCACGGTCCGGCGAACCTGGTCGGCCCCGAGCCCGTCCGCAACATCGAGTTCACCAAGGCCCTGGGGCGGGTGTTCCATCGTCCGACCGTGCTGCCCCTTCCGCTGCCGGTGGCGCGCGCGGCGTTCGGCCAGGAGATGGTGAGCACGGCCATGGTGGCGAGCCAGCGCGTTCGTCCGGCGGTTCTCGGACGGATCGGCCACCAGTTCCAGGACACCACCGTCGACCAGGCACTGACCCACCTGTTCGGCTGACCCGTCACCCGTCACCCGTCGCGGGGCTCAGAAGGGGCGGGGACGAACCCATGCGTCCTTGACCGCGGGAATGACGCAACACAGGAAGCTGGCCAGGGCGCCGACCGGAACGGCCATCGCGCCCAGCCCCGCGCTCGCCCCGTCGGTGGCGCTGAGCCCGATCAGCAACAGCCCGGACCAGCCGGCCAGCAGCACACTGCAGATGATCATGAGCACCCACAACACCTGCCCGACGAGCCTGGCCAGCCCGGCCAGCAGCACCAGCGACATGCCGGTCAGGGCGAGGAACATGGCCACGTAGACGACCACCGGTCCGGCCTTGTCGCCCAGCAGGTGGGGGCGGAACTGCGACAGGGTGGGGCCGCCCGACCAACGACTGGTCGCCGAGGGTGGCTGCACGAACGGAAGGACGAGCCCTCCGACGAGGACCAGAACGCTGACGCAGACCCACGCGACACCGAAGACCCGCAGCGGACGTGACCGGGGTCGGGGCATGGCCGGACGAAGTGCCCACGAGCCCTGCTGGGGCCCCCCGCCACCCACGTGCGGCGGAGGCAACTCCCCGAGGGGCACCGGTGGGGGAGGTTGGGTTGCACTCATCGTGCTCTCCACTCTAGGGCCGTCCCCAACCCGCCTCAGGCCGGCATCGGGAGCACCAGCCGGGCCAGCCGCCACGGCTGGTGCCTGCGCCAGTGGTCATGTTCCTGGTCGGCCCAGACATCCCACCATGGACGAAACCCGTCCCCGTCCCGCTCGAGGGCCCGGCGCTTGCGGGTATGGGCGTCCAGTTCGCACCAGAGCGTGGCGGTGGACAGGGCCGCGCTGGCCGGAGTGAGGGCACCGCACCCCTCGATCACCAGGTCGCCGTCGGCGGACACGTCGACCCATCCCGAGCGGCAGTGGTGCTCCCAGTCCCACGTGGGGTGCCCCTCGCCGGCGATGATGCCCGGCAGCCACTGCTGCGCCGCCGCCAACCCGTGCCAGCCGGGGTAGACCGCGTCGAGGCTCACCAGCTGCGCCCCGAGGTCGTCCGCCAGTCGGCTCGCCAGGCTGGTCTTGCCGGCTCCGGAGCCGCCGTCGATGATCGCCACGGTTCGTCCACCGGTCGGACGGCGGGACTCCACCCAGGCGGCCAGTCCCGGCCAGGGCGCTGCGCCGGACATCAGTAGACCCACGCCGTACCGAACCCGACAGCGGCGACGACAGCGAGGATCGCGACCAGCAGCGCCAGACCGAAGGCGATGGCATCGATCCGGCCCAACCGGGAGGGACGGGCCCAGGTACGCGGCGCGCCGCCGAAGCCGCGGGCCTCCATCGCGGTGGCGAGCACGCTGCCCCGGCGGACCGCGAAGACCAGCAGGGCGAAGGACATGGTGAACCAGCGGCGCAGGCGGCCCGCGTCACCCAGTCCCCGGGCGCGCCGGGCGTGGGCGAGGGCCTGCCAGTCCTCGGTGAACAGGCCCACCATGCGCGCTCCGGCGACGGTGCCGAGCACGAATCG
The DNA here is from genome assembly GCF_950101875.1 of Aestuariimicrobium sp. T2.26MG-19.2B. Lineage (NCBI taxonomy): Bacteria > Bacillati > Actinomycetota > Actinomycetes > Propionibacteriales > Propionibacteriaceae > Aestuariimicrobium > Aestuariimicrobium sp. T2.26MG-19.2B. The sequence continues at coordinate 1,509,992 of NZ_CATNLW010000001.1, forward strand.
CGGCGGCAACCGCAGTACCTGTGAGAGGGCGTCCGCGAGCCGGGTGGCGTCCATGGCTGAGCCGAGCACGATCGCCGACCAACCCAGTGCGAAGACGCGAAGCACCACCGCGGCGGCGAGCACCAGCGACTGGTCGGAGACGACGGCCGGTCCCAGACGCCACCAGACGTGTCCCCCGACCTGTCCGTAGAGAGCCATCGAGGTCGCACCGATCGGGGCCACGACCAGCAGGGGAACGCTTCGGCGCAGCAGGGGCACGATGGGCACCCGTGCCGCGACCACCGTCACCACGAGTGCTGCCAGCACGACGGTCGCCGAGAGCCAGTCAATGGTGACCACCAACGGCAGCAGCAGCACCAGCCCGATGGCCAGCGAGGTGACGGGATTGAGCTTCTCGAGCACCGGGGACCTCATGGTGCCGACACCCGCTCCCGGTTGCGGAGGTCGATGCGCCGCTGCCCCATCACGTCGATGAAGGGCTGGTCGTGGGTCACCTGCACGAGGGCGTGGCCGTCGTGGGCGAGCCCCATCAGCAGACGCACCAGGTCGTGCCAGGTGGTGCGGTCCTGCCCGAAGGTCGGCTCGTCGACCATGATCACCTGCGGACGAGCGCCCAACACCACCCCCACCGAGAGCCTCCTCTTCTCACCACCCGACAACGAGAACGGATTGGCCGCGGCCAGGTGGTCGAGATGCAGTCGTGCCAGCAGCTCGTCGACCTCGGCCCCGGTCGTGGCGGCCAGGGCCAGTTCCTCTCGCACCGTCGAGGTGACGAACATGTGTTCCGGCTCTTGGAACACGTAACCGATCCGACCGGCCAGTTGCCGCGACTTCCAGCGCAGCGGGTCGGGGGAGAGGCTGCCGCGCAGCTGCGGGTCTGCGCGAACGCTGCCCGAGATGGGACGAAGCAGTCCCGCCAAGGTCAGCGCCAGGGTCGACTTGCCGACGCCATTGGGTCCGGTGACCACGGTCGAGAGCCGTTCGACAGCGACCGTCATGGGCTCCCGCAAAGCGGTGTCGCGGCCGATCACCAGGTCGTCGGCCAGCAGGGGGGCGGGTCCCGATGCGGGGCGGTCATGGTCGAGCGGGTCCACGTCGACGGGCACACCCGGCACCCACACCCCGGCCGCCAGCAGCGACCGACGCTGGTCGGCGAGCACTCGGCCGATGGGCCCGTCGGCCAGCACGGTGCCCTCGGACGACAACACGATCACCCGGTCGACCAGCCCCGCCCAGGCCTCGACCCGGTGTTCGACGACCACCAGGGTGCGATGCCGGTCGGCGACCAGGGCCGCCACTGCGTCGACCACCTCGTCGACCCCGGCGGGATCGAGGTTGGCCGTGGGTTCGTCCAGCAGGACGATGTCGGAGCGCATCGCGATGGCCCCGGCCAACGCCAGCCGCTGCTTCTGACCGCCCGACAGGTGGGCGGTGGGATGGTCCCGTCCGACGTCGAGACCGACCCGGACGAGCGCATCGTCGACCCGGGGCCAGATCTGCTCGGCCGGAACCCTGAGGTTCTCGCAGCCGAAGGCCACGTCATCGCCCACCCGAGCGAGCACGATCTGGGAGTCAGGGTCCTGCTGCACGAGCGCCTGGTGACCGATGGTGCGGGTCGGGTGGCGTCCGTCGATCAGCAGTTGACCGGCCGATTCACCATCGTCACTGTCACCGAGCACCCCCGCGAGGGCACGCAGCACGGTGGACTTGCCCGACCCGGACGGGCCCAGCAGCAGCACCCGCTCGCCGGCCTCGATGGTGAAGGTGAGGTCGCGTACCGCCCAGGTCCGGCGGGCGGCATGCCGCCAGCCGAACCCTCGCGCCTCGATCAGTGCACTCATGTCAGGGCAGTCTTGGGTGCGGGATCAGACCCTCGCCCGGTGCTCGCGTCCGGCCGCAAAACGGTTCAGGGCACCCGATGCCGCCAAGGCTCGGGTGAGGGCCCAACCGAGGGCGCCGGCGAGGACGGCACCCGAGACCAGCAGGCAGCCCAGGTAGGTGAGGTTGAAGACCGCCGACTTGGCTCGGTTGCCGAAGAAGATGAACTCGTTGAGCCAGGCACCGGCTCCAGCGGCCGCGCCGGCCAGGGCGGCGACGGGCAGCGTGAAGCGGCGATACAGGAAGGCCAGGAAGACCAGTTCGGCCCCGAGACCCTGGAAGAGGCCCGAGACGACGGTCGACCAGCCCCACTGGTTGCCGATGGCGGCGCTGACGATGGCCGCGACCAGTTCGACCAACAGCGCGGCACCGGGGCGGCGGATGATCAGACCACCCAGCACACCGCCGAGCAGCCAGGGTCCGACGACCAGGCCGCCGACTCCGGGCGTGATCGCGTCGAGGGTGCCGAAGAGGGCCCCTCCGATGGAGTTCCAGATCCAGAAGACCAGCCCGATGGCCACGCCGAGGACGGCTGCGACGACGATGTCGACGACCCGCCAGCCCCGCTGGGTGACGGGGCTGGTCTGGTCCACCGCCGCGGGCTGGGTGGCGCCCGGGTTGATGTCGTCGGGTTTGGTGATGGGATTGGTGTGTGGGTTGGACATGTGTGCCTCCGATTCATCAGGGCACGGGTGGCGCCGACCTTCGGCGCGGCGAGATCATCTCCCTGCGCTGGCATGACCCAGATCAGGTTCGACGGTCGAGGGCGGCAGCCCTCCTCTCAGTCCGGTTCCCCGGACTCCCGTGTTGCTGAGGAGAGCATACCGCCCCGCATTGCCGGTCAGCCGAGCTTCGGCTTGACCTCCTTGGTGTAGATGCCCTCGAGAGTGGTCTTGAGCTGGTCGAAACGAGCCTGCGGCTCAGCCTTGCCGGTCATGACGTCGGAGCTGGCCATGCCGATCTCACGGTCTCCGCCGGGCAGGAACACGCGTGCGGTGTCCTGCACGCGGGTGTGCGCGAGCTGCTTGATGGCCTCCTGCGCCTGCGGACGCTCCTTGAAGACCGACGACATGTCGGCCGACTTGCGCACAGGCATGTAGCCGGTGGCCTGCGCGAACTTGGCGGCATTCTCGGGCTGGCCCATGAACTTCAAGAAGTTGGCGGCGGCCAACTGCTGCTCGGGCTTGAGGTTCTTCGGGATGCCGAGCCCAGCACCACCGGTGGGGCAGACCTGGTCGGTGGCCTTGGGGCCACCGGGCAGGAAGGCGACCCCGACCTCGAACTGGGCGGCCTCGAGGATGCCCACCAGGGAACCGGTCGAACCCACGGTGCAGGCGACGGCCTTCGCCGAGAAGTCGGCGGTGGCATCCTTGGCCGAGACCCCGGCCCACCTGCCGACGGAGTTCTTCGAGAAGGTGACGGCGTCGATCACGGCCTGGCTGTTGCAGGTGATGTCGAAGTCCTTCGACAGCTCGCCGCCCCAGGCCCAGATCTTGTTCTGCAGGGTCCAGGAATCGTAGTCGGCGGGGGCCGGGTGCTGGTAGACCGACTGGATGCCCGAGTTGGCCGACTTGATCTTGGTCGACATCTCCTCGAGTTCCTGCCAGGTCTTGGGGGCCTGCACGCCGGCAGCCTTGAACATCTCGGCGTTGTAGTAGAACAGCGGGGTCGACCGGGCGTAGGGAACGCCCCACTGCTTGTCGCCGTACTGGTAGTCCTTGACCAGGGAGTCCTGGTAGTCGGTGGCGTCGAACTCGATGGCCTTCATCAGGTCGTCGAGGGGGATGATCAGCTCGTTGATCATGTTGCGGAACCACCACACGTCCGACTGCAGGATCACGCCCGGCAGTTGACCGCCGGTCTGGGCGGTCTGGAACTTCTGGGCGACCTCTTCGTAGGAGGCACCCGCCGTGACCAGGCTCACCTTGGTCTCGGACTGCGAGGAGTTGAACGCGTTCACGATCGCGGTCTCGACGTCCTTGGACTTGCCTGGGTGGTTCGACCAGAACTGGATCTCCTTGGCCGGCTTGACCGACTTCCAGTCGACCGACTCGCTCGAAGACGACGCCGAGGCGCCGCCCGAGGTCGAGGGGCCACCGCACGCGGCCAGCGCGGTGACTCCGGCGGCAGCACCGGCGAGGCCGATGAAGCCGCGACGGTTGAGGTTCGCAAACTCGGGGAGGGACATGACGGACCTTTCGATGGTTTGACTCACGTGGTTGGTGCAGGGGTGGGTTTGTGGGTGGTGGGTGGGCTCAGTTGGAGAGGGAGCCCTGGGTGAGGCCCGCGACGATGTAGCGCTGCAGCATCGAGAAGACGACCAGCACGGGCAGGATCACCAGCACCGAGCCGGCCATCATCACGCCCCAGCCCTGCGGTCCGGACTCGTTCGAGGCGAGCAACGTCAGTCCGACCGGGAGGGTCATCTTGTTGGGGTCGGTCGTGATGATCAGCGGCCAGATGTACTCGTTCCACTCGCTGACGATGGTGACGAGCGCCACGGTGGCGATGCTGGGCCCCGACACGGGGACAACGATCTGCCACAGCCTTCGCCAGTGACCTGCACCGTCCACCTCGGCGGCCTCGAGCATGCTGGTGGGCAGGGTCTTGAAGTGCTGGCGCAGCAGGAAGGTACCGAAGGCGGTGCCGAGCCCCGGGAGCAGGATTCCCCAGTAGGTGTTCTCGCCCCCCATGGAGGCGATCAGCACGTAGTTCGGCAGGATCGAGACCTGGCTGGGCACCATCAAGGCGACCAGCACCAGCACGAAGATCACGTTCTTGAACGGGAATCGCACGAACACCAGTGCGTAGGCGGTGAGCAGGGCGAGCACGACCTTGATGGACGACCCGACCGTGGTCAACATCACCGAGTTCAGGAAGATGCGCCCGAAGGGGACGTTGCGCATCGCCTCGGAGTAGTTGGTGAACGCCCAGTGGTCGGGCAGCAGTTTCGGCGTGAGGGTGACGATCTCGTGCACCGTCTTGAAGCTCGACAACACCATGTAGAGAAGCGGAAGGGCGACCACGAGGGTGGCCAGCAGCAGCGGCAGGGCACCGCCGAGCAGGGTGGCGACGAGGTTCTTCAGCGTCCACATGCCGGGGAGTGGTTGCTCGACCAGCGCGCGACGGTCGGCGACGGGGGTGCTGGTCATGCGTAGTGCACCTTCTTCTCGACCCAGGCGAGCTGGATGACGGTGAGCGCCAGCAGGATGACGAACAGGATCACGGAGACGGCAGCGGAATAACCGGCCCGTTGGTAGGCGCCGAAGGCCTGCAGGTAGGCCTCGTAGATGAGTACGCGGGTGCCGTCCGAGGCGGGGGTCATGATCTTGATCAGGTCGAAGGCCTGCAGCGAGTTGAGGATCGTGGTGATCGTCAGGAACAGGGTGGTGGGGCCCAGCAGCGGCAGGGTCATGTGGCGGAACCGTGACCATCCCGAGGCACCGTCGATGGACGCGGCCTCCATCACGTCGGAGGGCATCGACTGCAGCCCGGCGAGGTACACCACAGCGCAGTAGCCGAGGTTCTTCCAGACGTAGACGATGATCACCATCACCAGCGACAAGCCGGGGTCGGAGAACCACTGCGGGCTGCTCAGCCCCATCCCACGCAGGTAGAACGACAGCACGCCATAGGTGGGGTCGAAGATGAACGACCAGATCAGGCCGACCCCGACACCCGAGAGCACGTAGGGGGCGAAGACGGTGGCCCGCGCGAAGGTTCGTCCCGGCACGGCAGTGTTGAGGGCGAGGGCCACCAACAGGCCCAGCAGCATCGAACCACCGACCGTGGCCAGGGCGAACAGGCCGGTGGTGCGCAGCACCAGGGCAGCGTCCCCACTGGTGAACCACTCGACGTAGTTGCTGAGGCCGATCACCGTGGCCGTGCGGGAGCCCAGCTGCCAGTCGAGAGTGGAGTACTGCAGGTTCACGATGAGCGGGCGGTAGGTGAACGCCGCGATCAGCGCCACATTGGGCAGCGCCATCACGGTGAAGATCAACGCGTCGCGACGATTGCGCGGGCTGGCGAAATACGGCCGCTTGCGGGCGGTGGTCGGTGCGGGTGCAGCGACAGTCATCGAGGGGCAACCTTCCGGACCCACCCGGTGGCGAGTCCTCGGCGAGTCCACCAAGGCCCCGTGGGCGCTACAAGACGACAAACGATTTCCGTGGTGAAGGTTCGCCGAGGGTTCACCGAAGGTGGGTCGGGCGTCCCGGAACTGTCACGCGGGCGACACCTGGGGGTCAGGTTCGGCACCGCCCCCGCATCTCAGACGCCAGGACCGATCACAGGGTCCAACCGTCGACGCTCCGTCGGGCCAACCCGTCGGCCGACAGCGAGTCCAGGCAGCGCTGGGCCTGGTCGGCATCGCGCGTCCACAGGGCCAGCAGCTCGTCGGTGCCGAGCGGACGAGGACTCTCGCGCAGTTCGGCCAGCATCACCCCACGGCACTGCCGATCGGTGCCGTGCCAGGCCTGGCCGCGGCGCGGTTTGCCCTGGTGGGCTGGCCGGCCCGCCAGGAACCAGCGGCAGGACGAACTCACGGGGCAGCGATCGCAGGCGGGGGCCTTCGCGGTGCAGACCAGCGCTCCCAGTTCCATCGCCGCGACGGCCCAGGTGGACGCGACCCGCGGATCGTCCGGGGTCCAGGCGGCCGCGAGGTCGCGTTCGGCACGGGTGAGGTGGTCGGCGGGGAACTCCACCCCGCCGGCAACCCGCGCCAACACCCGGCGCACGTTGGTGTCGAGCACCACGGCGCGCCGTCCGAACGCGAACGAGGCCACCGCGGCGGCGGTGTACTCGCCGACACCGGGGAGCGTGCGCAGGGTGGCCAGGTCTGAGGGAACACGTCCGTCGTGGTCGGTGGCGATGGCGGTGGCAGCCGCGTGCAGCCGCAGAGCTCGGCGGGGGTAGCCGAGTCGTCCCCAGGCCGCCACGGCCGATGAACTGGGGTCCGAGGCCAGGTCGGCGGGTTCGGGCCATCGGGCCATCCACTCCAGCCAGACCGGCAGGACCCGCACGACCGGCGTCTGCTGCAGCATCACCTCGCTGACCAGCACGCCCCACGGGGTGCGCTCGGCGCTCCGCCACGGCAGGTCGCGCCGGTGCTCGGTGTACCAATGCAGCACGATGTCGACCACGAGATCGGGGTCGGCGGGCTGTGGTGGGGGCTCGTCCATCGTGAAAAGCCTAGTCGGCTGGCTGCCGCTCGGCGTGTACTGACACCTCGCACGGGTCGGCTGCCTAGCATGCGGTCATGAACCCATGGCTTCACCCCCAAGGGCCGGAGTCGTCGCGGACCTACTGGCTCCGACGTGGCCTCGCCGTGGTGGTTGCCCTGGTGGTGCTGGCGTTGGCCGTCCGTGTGGTCGACGTCATCGCCGGACGAGGGGACTCCTCGGCCACGATCCGGGCCAACGCGCCTGTCTCCTCCGCCACGACCGCGAGCCGGTCAGCGACCCGCACGTCCGCCACGGCTTCGGGTGCGGAGCCCACCACCAGCGCCGCGAGTGTCAGCCCCGCTGCCGCCCGCAGTTCCACACCCGGGCCCGCCGGCACCTCCGCCAGCCCCAGTGCGAAGCCGACCCCCAGGCCCACGCCGACCAAGCCCACCCCGACCAGACCGACCTGTTCCGTCGACGACCTGCGGATCGCACTGGCCGGAGCACGCCAGGTGAAGTCGGGTGCCACGACCACCTACCGCATCCGGGTGGTCAACACCTCGGAAGCCGACTGCGCGATCCCCCTGGCCGGACAGCCGATCACGCTGGCCATCTCCTCGGGCACCGACAACATCTGGACGACCGCTGACTGTGCGACCTGGGGCCCGCACGGCACCCTGCGCATCAAGGCCGGTGCCGAGCGGGTCTTCCCGATCACGTGGACGACGCAGCGGTCCGGTTCGGGATGCTCACTGGTCAAGCAGCAGTTGCGTGGCGGCACCTACTGGGCGAAGGCCACCTTCGGCAGCCAGAGCGCCAGCTACCGGACGGTGCTCTACCTGGGCTGAACCGGTCAGCCCCGGCGGGAGTCCTGCAGGGCGTGTTCCGCGATCCTGAGCACACCCTCGCGGATGAGTCTGGCCCGTTGGTCGCCGATGCCGTCGACCTCGAGCAGATCGGGGATGGTGGCACCGATGATGGCCTGCAGCGAGCCGAAGTGCTCGACGACGCGGTGCACCACGGACTGGGGCAGTCGTGGGATCGCCTGCACTTGGCGGTACCCGCGGGGGGTGATGCCGGTGTCGAGTTGGTCGGCGCTGAAACCGAACACTCGCGCCACCTCCAGCACGTCGAACAGTCCGTCGGTGTGCAGCGCTCCCAGCCCCGCCCACCCGAACGGGGCGTCGCTCTCGGCTGGCCGATAGTCCTCGGCGAGGGCATCGGCCAACTCGTCCAGACCCTGGTTCTGTTCGCGAACCTGCAGTTCGAGCAGGCGTCCCTCGATACCCAGGGCGGTCACGTACCCCGACAGTTCGGTTCCCAGCCGCCGCAGCATGGCGAGTCGTTGGGCCACCAGGGTGACGTCGCGCACGGTCACCTGGTCAGCGACCTCGAGGGAGGTCAGTTGGGCGGTCAGTTCGTTGAGCCGCTGACGGTACGAGGCATGGGCCGCCAAAGCCTGCGAGGCGCGGCTGATGATCTGCTCGGGCCGTTCGACCGGGTGCCGCTGGCCGTCCATGAACAGGGCGATCGTCGACATCGATGCCGACACCGTCACCACCGGGACGCCGGTCTGTTGTGCCATCCGGTCGGCCGAGCGGTGCCGGGTGCCGGTCTCTGCCGTGGGCAGGGATCCCTCGGGCACGAAGTGCACCCCGGCCCGGACGATGCGGTCGAGATCGGTCGACATGATGATGCCGCCGTCGAGCTTCGACAGTTCCCGCAGCGCCTGGGGAGTGAAGTCGACGTCGATCTCGAACCCGCCCGACGATGCGTTCAGCACGCTCCGACTGTTGCCCAGCACGATCAGGGCACCGGTTCGCCCGTGCAGGATGCGTTCCAACCCGTCACGCATCGCGCTGCCCGGTGCCAGGAGGGCCTGGTACTTGCGCAGGCGGGTGTCGTCAGCCACGGCGACCACTGTAGTCGGACGAATCCGAACCGCTGCGGCGAAGGTCGAGCACCCCCAAGGCGTCGGCCAGGGTGGCGCACTCGACCACCTTGAGCCCGTGCATGCGCGGGATCTTCTGGGACGAATCGCGGGAATTGGCCGGGACGATCGCCAGTTCGAACCCCAACCGGGCTGCCTCGCCGACGCGGCGTTCCAGCCCCGGCACCCGACGCAGGTCGCCGGCGAGACCGATCTCGCCCAGGGCCACCACCCGTTGCGGGAAGTTCCGGTCGACCGCCGCAGAGGCCACCGCGATCGCCACCGCCAGGTCGACCGAAGGGTCGCCGACCCGGGCCCCGCCCACGGTGGACACGTAGACGTCGTGCTGGGAGAGGGGCACCCTGGCCTTGCGTTCGAGCACCGCCAGGATCATCGCCACCCGCGAGGACTCGATGCCCGAGGTCGTCCGGCGCGGTGAGGTCTGGTAGGGGGAGGGCGCCACCAGCGCCTGCACCTCGGCGAGCAGCGGTCGTCGGCCCTCGACGGTGACCGTGACGCAGGTGCCCGGGACAGGCTCGGTGTGGTGGCTGGTGAACAGCCCAGAGGGGTCGGTGACCTCGTTGATGCCAGTCTCGGACATCTCGAAGCAGCCCACCTCGTCGGCAGGTCCGTAGCGGTTCTTGGTGGCCCGCACCATCCGGAAGCCGGAGTGCCGGTCGCCCTCGAAGGCCAGCACCACGTCGACCAGGTGCTCGAGCAGTCGGGGGCCGGCGATGCTCCCGTCCTTGGTGACGTGACCGATGATCACGACCGCCATCCCCCGCCGTTTGGCGACCCGCACCAGGGCACCGGTCACCTCACGGACCTGGGTGATGCCGCCGGGGGAACCGTCGGCCTCGGCCGTGCCGATGGTCTGCACCGAGTCGACCACCAGCAGGCTGGGTTCCACCTCTTCGATGTGACCCAGCACGGTGCCCAGGTCGGTCTCGGCCGCTAGGTAGAGATCGTCGGCCAGGGCGTCGGTGCGGGTGGCCCGCAACCGCACCTGGGCGGCTGACTCCTCGCCCGTCACATAGAGGGTGGGACGACCGGCCCGACCATCGCCTGCCGTGGCTGCTTCGCCGCGGGCCCACTTCGCGGCCACCTCCAGCAGCAGGGTGGACTTGCCCACCCCGGGCTCGCCGGCGAGCAGGACGACGACTCCCGGCACCAACCCGCCGCCGAGCACCCGGTCGAGTTCACCGATGCCGGTCAGTTGCCGGTCGGCCTGGCCGGCGGGCACCTGGGAGATCCGGATGGCCTTGGTCGAAGGCACGCTGCTGGTGACCTGTTGCAGTTTCGGGGCGCCACGCTCGGCCACCGAACCCCAGGCCTGGCACTCGCCGCATCGACCCACCCAGCGCACGCTCGTCCAGCCGCACTCGGTGCACTGGAACGCGTCCTGGGTCTTCGCCTTGGCCATGCCGATGACTGTAGGGGAGGGCGCCGACAATTCAGCGTCGGTGGCGGGACGGCGACCGCGAACCTCAGATGCGGACGACTCCCTTGCCGGGCACCTCGAAGGTCACCGACTGGATACCGGGCTGGCCGTTCTCACTGGTGAAGTTCAGGCCCACACCGTCCAGATCGGAGCCGAGTTCCTCGCCGATCCACTCGTCGACTCGATCCTTGGAGCCGGCGAGTTCCAGACCCCGCAGCGCGATGTCGCCCTGCAGGGCGCTCGGCAACAGGTCGGGCGTCGACTGCCACTTCAGGAAGTAGGGCAGCTGCGGGTCTGCCATCAGGCCCTTGATGCCGATCTGCTCCCACTCGAGCAGGCGACCGTCGGGGAAGTGACGCGATCCGGGCACGGCCTTGCGGTCGAGGCGTTGTTCGTAGGGTGCGAGGTCGTCAACGCTGATGACCCAGCCGAGCCAGCCACCCCCCATCTCGGAGCGGGCGCGCACGGCCTGGCCGAAGACGGCCTTCTCGCTGGCCGGGTGGTCGAGCACCTCGACCACCTCGAGGTAGCGCCCGTCGGTCAACGGCAGGATGTGGTTGCGGGTGCCGAAACGGGGATGGAAGCCACCGTCCTTGAACTTCTCGCCCAGCAGCTCACTGAGCTGTTCGACGCGGGCATGCAGCCCCTCGGGTCCGCAGGCAAAGATCAAGTGGTCGACGTGCATGGGTTCATCATGGACCGACCTGCCGACAAACGTGAAACCGGCCCCCTCCAAGCGGTCCAGCGGTGGCGCAGCCGCGGGGATTCGGGTCCGCCGTTGTCGCGCGGGGAGTAGCGTGGCACGGGTGAATGGCACTCCAGCAAGCCAGTCCAAGGTGGTGTTGTCCACCACATCCGTCTATCCCGACGGCGTCGAAGCGGGCTTCGAGGTCGCCGCTGCACTCGGTTTCGACGGCATCGAACTGATGGTCGGCATCGACCCGCTCGCCGCTGACGTCGACGCCGTCGAGCGGCTGCGTGACACCCACCAAGTACCCGTCACCTCGGTGCATGCTCCATGCCTGCTGGTGACCCAGAAGACCTGGGGGCGTGACCCCTGGGCGAAACTGCAGCGCTCCGGCGAGGCCGCGGAGCGGCTGGGGGCGACCACGGTCGTCGTCCACCCACCCTTCAGGTGGCAGAAGACCTACGCCACCGGCTTCGTGAAGGGCATCGCCCGGCTGAACCACGAGTTCCCCGGGGTCACCTTCGCGGTCGAGAACATGTACCCGTGGCGCTCGTTCGCACGTCCGTTCCAGGCCTACCTGCCGGCCTACGATCCCAGCGAGCTGCCCTACAACCACCTGGTGCTCGACTGCTCCCACGCCTCGACGGCGCAGATGCGCTCGCGCGACCTGGCCGCCCAGTGGGGCGACCGGTTGCACCATGTGCACCTGACCGACGGCGTCGGCTCCATCAAGGACGACCACCTCTTCCCCGGGGAGGGAACCCAGGAATCCCTGGAACTCCTGGACGACCTGCGGCTGGCCGGGTTCACCGGTGACATCGTGCTCGAGGTCAACTCGCGACGCTCCGGTGGCCGGGCGGGACGAGAGGCCAGGCTCGGCGACTCCTTGATCGCGATGCGGGAGCGCCTGGGCGAGCCGGTGTCGGAGACCACCGAGACGGAGACGCGCCACGCGCACGAGGAGGAGCAGACGGCTCCGCACGACCTGGTGGCAGGTGACCTGCCGTTCACCGATGGGCCCCACTTCGACCTCAGCCGCTCCGGTGGCGTGAAACACTGACGACCGACGCCGAGACGGACCGGGCGACGACCCGGGGGTGGGCGTCCCCGCTTGTGAGGGAGAGCAATGCTGCGACGAAGCCTGCTGCGCATGGCCAACGACCCGAGGGTGCGCTCACGTGTCGAGTCCGCCCCGGGAACCGATGAGTTGGTGTCCAGGTTCGTGGCCGGACGGACCGCTCCCGAGGTGGTCGCCGTGGCCGACGACCTGACCAGCAAGGGTCTGCAGGTGACCTTCGACCGGTTGGGCGAGAACGCGACCGACGAGGACGAGGCAGCCGAGTGCACCCAGGGCTATCTCGACCTGCTGGCCTTGGTGGCGCAGGAGCCATGGGCCGACCAGGTCGACGTCTCGGTCAAGTTGTCGGCCGTGGGGCTGCAGCTGGGGCGCGCCGGTGAGCACCTGGCCCACGACTTCACCCGCCGCATCTGTGAGGCCGCTGACGCCGTCGGGGCGACCGTGACGGTCGACATGGAGGACCACACCACCACCGATGCCACACTCGCCGTCGTCGAGCGACTGCGGCAGGACTTCCCCTCGACGGGTGCCGTGCTGCAGGCCTACCTCCGGCGCACCGAGTCCGACTGTCGAGCCCTGGCGACCGAAGGGTCGCGGGTACGACTGTGCAAGGGCGCCTACTCCGAGCCCGCCGGGGTCGCCCTGCAGTCGCGCCACGAGATCGACCTCTCCTATGCCAGGTGCCTCCGGGTACTGATGGAGGGTCCCGGACATCCGATGATCGCCACCCATGACCCGCGGCTGGTCGAGATCGGGATGGCGCTGGCCCGCAAACTCGACCGTGACCCGGGGTCGTTCGAGTTCCAGATGTTGTTCGGGGTGCGCCCGATCGAGCAGCGCAGACTGGTCGACATCGGTCACCAGTGCCGGGTCTACCTGCCCTACGGCACGGACTGGTACGGCTACTTCACCCGCCGGGTGGCCGAGAAGCCCGCCACGGTGTCGTTGTTCGCACGCCAGTTGATCGGACGGCGCTGACCACCGTGACCGGTGTCCCGGTCCTCGAGGTTCTGGCCACCGAGCGGCGCCGACGGACCCTGCTGGTCGAGACCGCGATCGTGCTCGCCATCTCGCTGGGGCAGTCGGCGGTCTACTCGGTGCTCAGCATCATCGAGCGCCTCACCCGGGCGGTGCCGCTGGCACAGCAGACCTCCCAGCTCAACACCTCGGCCACCCCTGATCGTCCGTGGTTGGACCTCGCCTACCAACTGGCCAATGTCGGCTTCGGCATCGTGCCCGCGTTGTTGGCCGTCCACCTGCTGGCCAGCAGGTTCGTCCCCCGAGGCGGCGTCGCCGCGGCGCTGGGTACCTCTCCGAGGAGAGTCGGACGGGACCTCGTGTGGGGAGTGGGTGTGGCCGCTGGCATCGGAATCCCGGGGCTCGGCCTCTACCTGGGTGCACGCGCCCTGGGGATCAACACCACCGTGCAGGCGGCCAACCTGGGCGAGAACTGGTGGACGGTGCCGGTGCTGGTACTGGCCGCCGCGATGAACGGGGTGCTCGAGGAAGTCGTCATGATCGGCTACCTGGTGACCCGGTGGCTGCAGGCCGGCTGGCGCACGTGGGTGGTGGTGGCCTGCTCTGCCCTGATCCGAGGGGCCTACCACCTCTACCAGGGCTTCGGCGGATTCGTCGGCAACCTGGTGATGGGGCTGATCTTCGGGGTCTTCTTCGTCAAGGTCAGGCGCATCTGGCCGCTGGTCATCGCGCACACCCTGCTCGACGTCGCCAGTTTCGTGGGCTACTCCTTCCTCGCCGGACGAGTCAGCTGGCTGTGATTGCGCCCATTGGGGGGTGTGCCCGGGTGGTTCGCGTGCCTAGGGTGGAGGAGAAGAACAGCCGGACCACCCCACTTCGAGGAGACCACCGTGCCTGATCAGCCCACCACCCCCGACCTTCCCGACCCGCGTACCCAGTACCACTCGGGTGAATTCCCCGAGCAGACCCATGAATGGCCGGGATTCGACCACAAACTGGACCCCAAGGCGGACCACGGTGAGTCCACCTACCGCGGCAGTGGCAGGTTGCTGGGGCGCAAGGCCTTGATCACGGGTGCCGACTCCGGGATCGGACGAGCAGTCGCCATCGCCTTCGCCCGCGAGGGTGCAGACGTGGCCCTCAACTACGTCGCCTCGGAGCAGGACGATGCCGAGGAGGTGGCTGCCCTGATCGAGCAGACCGGACACAAGGCCGTGCTGCTGCCGGCCGACATCAGCTTCGAGGAGCCAGCGCGTGGACTCGTCCGCGATGCGGTCAGCGCCTTGGGCGGTCTCGACATCCTGGTCAACAACGCCGGCTACCAGCAGTCCTGCGAGGACCTCTCCGAGCTGACCAGCGACCAGTTCGACAAGACGCTGCGCACCAATGTCTATGCCATGTTCTGGATCACCCAGGAGGCCCTCCCGCACCTGTCGGAAGGCGCCTCCATCATCAACACCACCTCGATCCAGGCCTATGACCCCAGCCCTCATCTGCTCGACTACGCGACCACCAAGGCGGCGATCAACAATTTCACCAAGGGCCTGGCCGCCCAATTGGCACCCAAGGGAATTCGGGTGAATGCCGTTGCCCCCGGGCCGATCTGGACGCCGCTGCAGGTCTCGGGCGGGCAGCCGCCGCAAGCAGTGCCGAAGTTCGGCCAGAAGACTCCTCTGGGCAGGGCCGGGCAACCCGCCGAACTGGCACCCGCCTACGTCTACCTGGCCTCGGCCGAGTCGAGCTACGTCGTCGGTTCGACCCTGCACGTCAACGGGGGAGAGACCAGCCCCTGACCGGCGATCGGGTGGGCGTCACGCCAGGTGGCGCTCCACCCCGGCCAGGGTGTCCCGGTCACGGGCGACGATGAGGGCCCGCTCCACCTTGGCCGGGGTCGACGAGATGGTCTCCACGGCAACGGCGATGGCATCGTCCAGGGGCCACCCGTAGATCCCGGCGCTGACCAGGGGGAAGGCGATGGAGCGCGCACCCAGTTCGTCGGCCACCTCGAGGCATCGCCGGTAGCAGGATTCCAACAGCGTGCGGTCGGTCTCCCCGGCCGCGTGGTTGGGGCCGACGGTGTGGATCACCCATCGGGCGGGCATGCGTCCAGCGCCCGTGGCCCCCGCGTCACCGGTGGCGAGGCCGTGGGGGAACTGCTCGATGCACTCCGCCAGGATGGACGGCCCGCCTGCGCGATGGATGGCTCCGTCGACGCCCCCTCCGCCACGCATGGCTCGGTTGGCGGCATTGACGATCGCGTCGGTGGTCTGGGTGGTGATGTCGCCGAGGACTGCGCTGAGCTGCACCATGGATCCAGTCTGCACCTCCTCGGCGGCTGGGTGGGCCAGTGGCCTCCGGTTGGTCGGGTGGGGAACGAAGGGGCCGTGTCGAAAATCCATGGCCGAACCAAAGCCGACCGAAATGCTCCCCGCACATCAATTCCAGCGAAGAATTCAACATTTGTGGTCAATCGGTCTATTGCTGACCCGCCATCGTGCGTAACATTCCTGCTGTCACCATTCAATGATGAATGGTGCACGATCAGAGCCTGCGGAATGCGCACGATGGGGGAATGTCAATGTCACAACAGAATGGGCCCGTCTGGGGTCCTCAGAATCCTGCACCCGCCTGGGTTGCCCCGCCCGTTCCGGTGAAGCGTCCCGGGCACTGGTACACGTCGAGGGTCGCCGTCGCAGTGGCCGCCGGCGTGGTGGGGCTGGCGGTGGGTGCCTCCGCCGGCGGGGGCGGTTCCTCGTCCGGGGTTGCGGCTGCCGGGCCCACGACGACCGCCACCACCACGGTGACCGCGACGAAGGCCGTGACCCAGCCGGGTGCGCCCGGTGCCACCGTCACGGCCACCGCGACCGTTGAGACGACCAGAACCGTCAAGACCACCGTGACGGCGAAACCTGCACCGCCAGCCGCTGCCATCGAGGAGGACGGGATCTACGAGATCGGGGTGGACCTCCAGGCCGGCACCTACCGGGGGACCGGCTCGACCTGCTACTGGGCCAGGTTGAGCAATGCGAGCGGCGATCTCGAGGCGATCGTGGCCAATGGCAACGGCCCCGCGATCGTGACGATCGCGAAGAGCGACAAGTACTTCGAGTCGCGTCGGTGCACGTGGACGAGGAGGTGAGCCGCCGCTGACCGACCCAGCCCGCGGGACCGGCGGGGCGGTCGGGTGGCCCGCCCGTAGAATCACCCCATGCGAGTTGGAGTCTTCGGAGCCACCGGCCAGGTCGGTGGAGTCATGCGAACCCTGTTGTTGGAGCGCCAGTTCCCGCTGGACGAGGTGCGGTTCTTCGCCTCTGCCCGCTCGGCGGGCACGGTCATCGAGTTCGGTGACAAGCAGGTGACCGTCGAGGACGCCGCCACCGCGGACTTCGCCGGTCTCGACATCGCCCTATTCTCGGCGGGCAAGGGAACCTCCCTCGAACTGGCGCCCAAGGTTGCGGCCGCGGGGGCCGTCGTGGTCGACAACTCGTCCGCGTGGCGGATGGACCCCGAGGTGCCGCTGGTGGTCAGCGAGGTGAACCCTGAGGACATCTCCCAGCGTCCCAAGGGGATCATCGCGAACCCCAACTGCACCACCATGGCCGCGATGCCGGTGCTTCGTCCGCTGCACGACAAGGCCGGACTCACCCGGCTGGTGGTCGCCACCTACCAGGCCGTCTCGGGTTCGGGTGTGAAGGGAGTCGACGCGCTGGCCCGCCAGATCGCGAACACCCCCCATCCCGAGCGACTGTCCCACGACGGAACGGTCTTCGCCGACGGCGACACCTCCCCCTACGTGAAGCCCATCGCCCACAACGTGGTGCCGCTGGCAGGGGCGCTGGTCGACGACGGTTCGGAGGAGACCGACGAGGAGCAGAAGCTCCGCAACGAGTCACGCAAGATCCTGCACGTGCCGAACCTGGCGGTCGCCGGCACCTGTGTGCGGGTGCCCGTGTTCTCGGGACACAGCCTCGCCATCCACGCCGAGTTCTCCGAGCCGATCACCCCGGACGAGGCCCGGGCCCTGCTGGCGGATGCCCCCGGGGTCGAACTCAGCGACGTCCCCACCCCCCGCCAGGCCGCCGGCGCCGATCCCAGCTTCGTGGGACGCATCCGGGTCGACCAGTCGGTGCCCGACGGCAAGGGGCTCGTGCTGTTCGTCTCGAACGACAACCTGCGCAAGGGCGCGGCCCTGAACGCCATCCAGATCGCCGAGTTGGTGGCCCGCTCGTGACCTCCTCGGACGAGGTGACCTCGGCCCGTCCGCAGCGTCTGGCCATCCTGGGCGTCGGTGTGATGGGCGAGACGATCCTCTCCGGGCTCATCGACGCAGGTTGGGACCGTTCCACCATCGTCGGCACGGATCGCCGCGCCGCCCGACGGTCGGAACTGTCATCCCGCTACGGCATCGTCTGCCTCGAGAACACCGAGGCGGTGAGGGGCGCCGACACCGTCGTCCTCGTCGTCAAGCCGCAGGACCTGCCGGAGTTGCTGCTCGAGATCCGTCCGGTGCTGGCCCCCGATGCGTTGGTGATCACGGTCGCTGCCGGGGTGACCACCGACCTGGTCGAGTCGAAGCTGCCCGAGGGCGCGCCGGTCGTCCGCGTGATGCCGAACACCCCGGCCATGGTCGGCGAGGGGATGGCCGCCATCTCGGGTGGGGTGCACGCCTCGGCCGAGCACGTCGGTCGCGCTGTCGACCTGATGCGGGCAGTCGGCAAGGCGATCGTCGTCCCCGAGAAGTACCAGGACGCCGTCACCGCCATCTCGGGATCGGGCCCGGCCTACCTGTTCTTCGTGGTGGAGGCCATGATCGAGGCCGGTGTGCACCTCGGCCTGCCGCGCGACGTCTCGACCGAACTCGTGGTGCAGACCATGCTCGGGTCGGCAACACTGCTGCGGGACTCGGGCACCCACCCGACAGTGCTGCGCGAGCAGGTGACCTCTCCCGGTGGGACGACCGCCGCGGCCATCCGCGAACTCGAGGACCACAAGGTGCGCGCCGCGTTCATGACCGCCATGGAGGCCGCCCGCAACCGCAGTCAGGCCCTCGCCGAGAACCTCCGCGACGAGCACTGAGGGCGACGGCCGGGCGCCCCGTGCCGCACGATCCCCCGCGCCTGGCCGCCCCCTTGCCCTCGTTCCTCAGCAGTTGCCCTCGTTCCGCACCAGTTGCCCTCGTTCCGCACCAGTTGCCCTCGTTCCGCACCAGTTGCCCCGGTTGGGAGCAGTTGCCCCTGGACAGGGATAGGGCAGGTGCGCGGAAGGCGGGCAGCTTGTCCCGAAGTCGGGCAGGTGTCCCGAAGTGGGGCAGGTGCGCCGAAGCCGGGCAGATTCGACCACGCCCCGAAGGCGAGCCCACCCGAGGGCTCGCTCCCTGTCTCAGCGGCGTCCCAGCTCGCGACGGCGCTGGCGCCGTCTGGCCCGCAGGCTCCGTCGGCGAGCGCGGTGGTGCTCCCGGTTGACCTGGTCCTGCTCGGTGTCGGTGGCACCGCGCACCATCAGCAACACCGCCACCGGGATGGCCATGGCCAGGGCCACCCAGACGGGCCAGAAGTAGAGGTGCACCCAGTTCGACCCCAGGTTGAGCGCGACCAACGCCCAGATCGCCACGTTGATCCCGACCACGCCGGCGCCCACCATCGCCACCACGTCCACCGCCACGTCGAGCCCTCGACGCCGCCCGGTCGCCTGCGGCTCCGCGAACACCGGTTCGGACGACCTCGTCGGTGGGCCCGACGAGACCATCGTCAGGTCGCCGACCAGGGGCATCAGCTCGCCGAAGGTGCTCGCGACACTGGCCTGGTCGAGGCGCTGCAGGTACTCCTCGTGGTTCAGCTGGCCGTCCGCGTAACCACTGGCCAGCACCTCGCGGGCGACGTCACGATCACGGTCGGCCAGCCGCATCTGCGGGGCCTGGCGGGGATCGATCCGGAACTGTGTCCAGACGGGGTGGTGAGGGAGGTCGGGAAGGCTCACGGGGTTCAGTCTGCCGCATGGTGTCGATTTCCCCGCAGCGGAGTCGTGCGGGTACAGTGACGTGTCTGCGCCGGGCCGTGTCCCGGTGTGTCCGGACCCTGTCGCTGCTGCGACGGGATCCGCCCCAACATTTCATTGAAAGGCCTGACGTGGGTTCTGTCATCAAGAAGCGTCGCAAGCGCATGGCGAAGAAGAAGCACCGCAAGCTGCTGAAGAAGACGCGCATCCAGCGTCGTCGCGCCGGCAAGTGATCGACGCCGGGGGCGACGGCTGTGGGTTGGTGGCGCCGACTCCTCGGCGCTGACGGCTCCCGCGAAGCTGGCCCCGCGCCCACCTCGGTGGGTGCGGGTTCTGGCGTTCCCGGGGCTCTCTCGTCAACCCCCGACCGGATCCACCAGGATCCACCCACCACCGGGGCGCTCGCCCATGAGGCGCCCCTGCCCGCCCCCGTGCTGGCCGCCAGCCGCGACCATCGCGTCGTCCTGCTGACACGGGAGGGCTGCCACCTGTGCGATGAGGCCGAACAGGTCGTCCGGCAGGTGGTCACCGACTTGGGTGTCGGCCATGCCCGAGTCACCATCGATGACGACCGCGAAACCCGCGATCGTTTCACCACCGAGGTACCCGTGGTGATCGTCGACGGCCGCATCATCGCCCGCTGGAGGCTCGCCCCAGGTGATCTGACCAGCGCCTTGGTGCACCGTGCTGAGGAGGAGCAACAGTGAACCTGTTGACACTGTCGATCTCGCACCGCACCGCCCCCATCTCGACCGTCGAGCAGGTCGCGCTCGACGGCCGCGCCGCCGACCTGGTGCAGGCCCGCCTGCTGACCAACCCCGGGATCAGCGAGGCCCTGGTGCTGTCGACGTGCAACCGGACCGAGGTGCACCTGATCAGTGACCGCTTCCACACCGGCCTCGACGCCATCGCCGACGCCCTGGGCTCCCAGACCGGCCTCGACCGGGAATCGCTCGGCGAGATCTGCGACGTCGCCTGGGACGAGGCGGCGGTGCACCACGTCTTCAACCTGGTCGCGGGACTGGAATCACTCGTGGTCGGGGAGAGCCAGGTCATCGGACAGGTACGCGAGGCGCTGCTGCGGGGCCAACGCCGCCACGCGGTCGGCCGCGAACTCAACTCGCTTTTCCAGAACGCCCTGCGGGTGGGCAAGCGGGTGCAGTCCGAGACCGCGATCGGTCACGCCGGACGATCCGTGTTCACCGCGGCCCTCGACCTGGCGCAGGCACAGGGCATCTCGCTCGACCGCCGGCGCACGCTGGTGATCGGCGCCGGCCAGATGGCGGGGCTCACCGCCCGGGGGATGCATGCCCGGGGCGCGGACCTGGTCTGCATCAACCGCACCCGGCAGAAGGCCGACCGGCTGGCCGGCGAGGTCGGGGGACGCGCGGCGAACCTGTCCGACCTGCCGGAGTTGTTGGGCTGGGCCGAGGTCGTCATCACCTGCACCGGGGCCGCCCACAGCCTGATCGATCCCCGCCTGTTGGCCGGGCTCGAGCATCGTCCCGACGTGATCATCGACCTCGCACTGCCAGCCGATGTCGACGACGCGGTGGCCGAGCACACCACCCTGGTGAACCTCACCACCCTGGCAGCAGCCTCGGAGGGCGATCACAGCCACGACACCGAGGTGGCCGCCGCCCGCGCCCTGGTGGCCGAGGAGGTCGCCGACCAGTTGCGCGCCGACCGGTCCAAGGCGGTCACTCCGGCCGTCGTCGCCTTGCGGGCCATGGCCGACCAGGTGGTCGAGGCCGAACGGGCCAGACTCGTGCGGCGCAGCCAGTCGGCTGGGCAACCGCTGTCGGAGCGCCAACTCGACGAGGTCTCGCAGGCCCTGCAGCGGGTGGCCGAGAAGCTGGTGCACGCACCTTCCGTCGAGGCCCGCCAGCTGGCCGGCACCGATGTGGCCACCGACTACGCCGACATGTTGCGCCGCCTCTTCCGGCTCGACCTCGACGAGGTGGCCGACCCCGCCGCCGCCGCCCCCGAGCACTGTGACACCCATGCGGCGCTGATCGTGGCCTCACCGCGACTGGGCCTCACCGACCCGATCGCGGAGCAGCTGTCATGATCCACCTGGGTGCCCGTCGTTCCCCGCTGGCCGTGGTGCAGGCCGAGTACATCGCCGGGCTGCTGCGCGGCCGAGGACACGAGGTCACCCTCGTCGGCATCACCTCGGAGGGCGACACCGACCGCCGAGCCCTCACCGAGATCGGTGGCACGGGAGTGTTCGCCGCCGCCGTGCGTGCCCGGCTGCTGGACGGCTCCATCGACCTGGCGGTGCACTCGCTGAAGGACCTACCGGTGGCCCCCCACCCCGGCCTGGTGGTGGCCGCCACCCCGACCCGTGAACGGGTCAACGACGTGCTGGTGGGTCGTCCGATCGACGAGTGGGACGACGCCACCGTCGTCGGCACCGGGTCACCCCGTCGGCAGGCCCAACTGGCCGCCCTGGCGGCCGACCGGGGAATCGCCCCGACCTTCGTGTCGGTGCGCGGCAATGTCGACACCCGACTCAACCTCGTCACCGTCGACGACGACCACGCACCGGCGACGGGGCAGCCGGCCGTGCATGCGACCGTCCTGGCGCGGGCTGGTCTGGCCCGGTTGGGCAAGGTGCCGGCCGAAGGCCCGCTGCCCGCCGACCTGGGCACCACGTCGGGAGCCACGGTGCGGCTGACCGAACTCGGCCTCGACCAGGTGCTGCCGGCCCCGGGGCAGGGCGCCCTGGGGGTGGAGTGTCGCGAGTCGGACGAACGGATCCGCCGGCTGCTCGCCGATCTCGACGACCCTGCCACGCGGGCGGCGGTCACCGCCGAACGCGAGTTCCTCGCCACGCTGGAGGCAGGTTGTCTGGCGCCGGTGGGGGCGTGGGCGCACGTCGATGGCGAAGAACTCGAGCTGCAGGTCTGCGTGGCCGACAACGGAGGCCTCGTCCGACTGCAGGGACGGGCACCCTGGCGCGACTCGACCCGGCATCGTCACCTCGGTCAGGACTTGGCCGAAACGGTGTTGTCGCGGTTGGATGGGTCTCGTCCGGGGGTACTCGAAGGCCCCTCACAGGACTCACGGAGGTGAGGTGATGGGCATGCATCGCGGACGAATCGCCTTCGTCGGCGCCGGGCCCGGGGTGCCCGCGTTGCTGACGCTGGCTGCCGTGGAGGTGTTGCAGCGAGCCGACACGGTGCTCCTCGCCCACGAGGAACAGCGTGAACTGCTGCGCGACCTCGATCTCGGGGACGCCTCCGTCACCCTGATGGCCGAGGGATCAACCCTGCTCGACCACGTGGTGGACGACGGCTTGGTGGCCGTGATGGTCGACGGGGACCCCCTGATGGACGCCCGGGCCACCGCGCTGGCCCGCGAGTGCACCAAGGCCGGCTACGACATCGACGTCATCCCCGGGATCCCCCGCAAGACGGCGATGGCGGAGTTCGCCGGTGTCTCGCTCTCCGATGCCCAGGTCCAGCTGATCACGCTGCACGACCAGGTCGACGAGGACTCCCACTGGGCCCCCGAGGGAACCCTCGTGGTGATCGGTGCCGCTTCCCACATGCCCGAGGTGGAGCGCATCGCCCTCGCCTCCAGGCCCAGCGCCGACGAGCCAGCCCTCGTCACCGTGCGGGCAGGATCCACCTCGCAGACCAGCCGGGGCACGACGGTGGGCAGCATCGCCGCCACCGTGACGGCGCTCGCCGTCGCCGACGACACCACCGTGGTGGTGGTGATCGGACGATCGGCCGGCGGCCAGGAACGTGCCCAACTCGACTGGTTCGAGTCGAAGCCCTTGTTCGGCTGGAAGGTGCTCGTTCCCCGCACCCAGGACCAGGCCGGCCCGCTGGTACGTCGGCTGGCCACCTACGGCGCCGACACCCACCTGGTTCCCACCATCGCCGTCGAACCGCCGCGCACCCCCCAGCAGATGGACAAGGCGGTGCAGGGCATCGTCGAGGGCCGCTACCAGTGGATCGCGTTCACCTCGGCCAACGCCGTCCGAGCCCTGCGCGAGAAGGTCATCTCGTGGGGACTGGACGCCCGTGTCTTCTCCGGGCTGCGGTTGGCCGCCGTGGGTCCCGCCACGGCCGAGGCGCTGCTCCAGTGGGGGCTCAAGGCCGACCTGCTGCCCGTCGAGGACCAGTCAGCCGCCGGGCTCGCTGCGGAGTTCCCCGCGTTCGACGAACTCTTCGACCCGATCAACCGGGTGCTGGTGCCCAAGGCCGACATCGCCACCGACGCCCTCGCCCACGGTCTGGTCGACCTGGGCTGGGAGGTCGAGGACGTGGTCGCCTACCGCACCGTGCGGGCCGCCCCGCCGCCGCTGGACACCCGCGAGATGATCAAGACGGGACAGTTCGACGCCGTGGTCTTCACCTCGTCATCGACCGTCCGCAATTTGGTCGGCATCGCCGGCAAGCCGCACAATGCCAGCGTGATCGCCGTCATCGGCCCGCAGACCGCCGCCACCTGTCGCGAGCACGGACTGCGGGTGGACGTGCAGGCCGAGCACCCCAGTGCCATCGAGTTGGCCGACGCGCTGGCCCGGTTCGCCGAGGAGCGCCGTGACCAACTGGCTGCCAAGGGCAAGCCCAACGTCCGACCCTCCCTGAAGCCCCGCCGCGGGCGTCAACCCGCGGCCCTGCGGAGGCTCCAGGAGAATTCCTGACCCCCTTCCGCCCGACCGCACCCCACCGATTGGCCGTCCTCCTGTGCCCGCTGACCAGTTCACCGATCCCCACCAGTTCGCCCTCGAACTGGCCCATCGTCCGCGGCGCCTGCGCAGCAACCCGGTGGTGCGAGGCATGGTGCGCGAGCACCGGGTGCATCCGGGCCAGCTGATCCTCCCGGTCTTCGTCGCCGAGGGCATCACCGACGACCGGCCCATCACCTCGATGCCGGGAGTGGTGCAGCACACCCTCGACTCGCTCAAGGCCACCGCTCAGCGGGCGGCCGAGGCCGGCCTGGCCGGGGTGATGCTGTTCGGCGTGCCCGAGCACAAGGACGCCCGGGGCAGCGGGGCCGTGGACGAGAACGGCATCCTCACCCGCGCGATCCGGGCCGTCCGATCGGAGGTCGGCGACCAGACCCTGGTGATGACCGACGTCTGTCTCGACGAGTTCACCGACCACGGCCACTGCGGCGTTCTCGACCGCGCCGGGGTGGTCGACAACGACTCCACGGTGCAGATCTACGCGGCGATGGCGACCCTGCACGCCGAGGCCGGTGCCCACGTCGTCGCTCCCAGCGGCATGATGGACGGCCAGGTCGGCGCGATTCGGCAGGCCCTTGAGTCCAGCGGGCACACCGACACCATCATCCTCGCGTACGCGGCGAAGTTCGCCAGCGCCTTCTACGGGCCCTTCCGGGAGGCGGTCTCGTCGTCCCTGACCGGCGACCGGCTCACCTACCAGCAGGACCCCGCGAACACCCGGGAGGCCCTGCGCGAGGTCTTCGCCGACATCGCCGAGGGGGCCGACATGATCATGGTCAAGCCGGCCCTGCCCTACCTCGACGTGCTGGCCAGGGTGCGCGACTCCGTCGAGGTGCCGGTGGCCGCCTACAACGTGTCGGGGGAGTACGCCATGGTCGAGGCCGCCGCCCGGAACGGGTGGCTCGACCGTGGTCGCGCCATCGACGAGACCCTGCTGTCGATCGTTCGCGCCGGGGCGGACGCCGTGCTCAGCTACTGGGCGCTGGAGTGGGCCGAGCAGTACTGGCACCGCAACCACCGCTGACCCGAAGGGACACCACCATGATCGACTCCACCTCGGCCGAACTCTTCGCCCGTGCCCAGCGTGTCATCCCGGGCGGGGTGAACTCGCCTGTGCGGGCCTTCCGCTCCGTCGGTGGCACCCCGCGCTTCATGGCCTCCGCGAAGGGTGCCTACGTCACCGATGAGGACGGCAACCGCCTCGTCGACCTCGTCTGCTCCTGGGGGCCGATGCTGCTCGGCCACGCCCACCCCGAGGTCTTGGCCGCCGTCGGACGGGCCGCCGCGCACGGGACGAGCTTCGGCGCCCCCACCCGGGCGGAGGTGGAGTTGGGCGAACTGATCGTCGAGCGCACCCCCGTCGAACAGGTGCGCCTGGTGAACTCGGGCACCGAGGCCACCATGAGCGTGCTCCGGCTCGCCCGGGGCGTGACCGGCCGGGCCAAGATCATCAAGTTCGCCGGCTGCTACCACGGTCACGTCGACTCCCTGCTGGTGCAGGCGGGTTCGGGTCTGCTGACCCTGCGAGAGGCCGGCGACCAGACCGTGCCCTCGTCCCCCGGGGTCACCGAGGCCACGACCCACGACACCATCGTGGTCACCTACAACGACCGCGACGGGGTCGAGGCAGCGTTCGCGGCCCACCCGGGCCAGGTCGCCGCCGTGATCACCGAGGCGGCTCCCGGCAACACCGGCTGCCTGCCCCCGTCGACCGCTCCCGGACCCGATGGCAGCCCGGAGCCCTTCAACGCCTTCCTCGCCCGGGTCGCCCGCGCCAACGGTGCGCTGTTCATCTCCGACGAGGTGATGACCGGCTTCCGGGTGAGCAGCCAGGGCCAGTACGGCCTCGACCGCGTGGTGCCCGACCTGATGACCTTCGGCAAGGTGATGGGTGGCGGGTTCCCGGCCGCTGCCTTCGGGGGCCGAGCCGACGTGATGGCCCACCTCTCCCCGGTCGGTGGGGTCTACCAGGCGGGCACCCTGTCGGGCAATCCAGTGGCCTGCGCCGCCGGTGCGACCACCCTGCGGCTGGCCACCGACGAGGTCTACCAGCACCTCGACCGCACCGCCGACACCCTGCGTGCCGCTGCCTCACAGGCACTGACCGCGGCGGGGGTGCAGCACACCATCAACTCGGCCGGGTCGATGTTCTCGGTCTTCCTGTTCGACGGCGAGGTGGGCACCGAGCGGCCCGTCACCAACCACGTCGAGGCCGGCGAACAGTCGTCCGAGGCCTTCGCCGCGTTCTTCCACTCCATGCTCGACCAAGGGGTCTACCTGCCCCCCAGCGGCTACGAGTGCTGGTTCCTGAGCGCTGCTCATGACGATTCGGCGGTGGCACGTATCGTGGGGGCACTGCCGGCGGCCGCAGCCGCAGCCCGGCACGCCATCGACCAGAAGGGACGGCGACAGCAGTGAAGGTGGCTCCGCCCACGGACACACTGGTGCACCTGGTGCGCCACGGCGAGGTGTTCAACCCGACCGGTGTGTTGTACGGGCGCCTGCCCGATTTCCACCTCTCCGACAACGGACGAGCCATGGCCGACCGGCTCGGGGAGTGGTTCGCCGACGTCCCCCTGACCGCGCTGCGCTGTTCACCGCTGGAACGTGCCCGCGAGACGATCACCCCGATCGCGGCCGCCCACCCCGAACTCGAGGTGGTCGCGGAGCCCGGTGTGATCGAGGCCGTCAACGACTTCGAGGGGCAGGTCTTCGGCGCTGGCAACCAGGCACTGCGCAAGCCCGCCAACTGGTGGAAGCTGCGCAACCCGCTGCGTCCCAGCTGGGGTGAACCCTTCACCCACGTGCGCGACCGCATGGTCGAGGCGGTGGCCGAGGCCGCGGTCGCGGCCGGTGAGGGGGGACAGGCGGTCGTGGTCAGCCACCAGTTGCCGATCTGGATCGCACGACTCGACGCCGAGGGTCGCCGGCTGGTGCACGACCCCCGCAAGCGCCAGTGCAATGTCGCCTCGGTGACCACGCTGCACCTGCGCGAGGGGCGCGTCGTCCGGGTCTCGTACACCGAGCCCGCGGGCGACCTGGTCAAGGCCAAGGACCGCGGCAAGAGCTTCAGCTCGGGATCGTGACCATGGTCGAACCCCTCCGGGCGCCCCGGCCCGGTGCCGCGCGCTCGCTGTCGCGTCGAGGTCTGCTGACCGGTCTGGCCGCTGCCTCCTCGCTCGGTCTGGTGGCGTGCTCCTCGAATCCGTCGGCGAGCTCCGACACCGGCTTCGCGCAGGGCGACGGCAGCTTCACCCGGGTGGCGGTGGGCCAACGCAAGCAGTTGCCCGTGCTGTCGGGGCACGACCTCGACCAGTTGGCGCTCACCACACAGGGCCGCAAGGGTCGGGTCTTGGTGATCAACGTGTGGGGGTCGTGGTGCTCGCCCTGCCGGGCCGAGGCCGGTCACCTGCTCGAAGCGGCCAGGAAGACCGCCGACGTCGCCGACTTCATCGGCATCAACACCCGCGACCTCGACCGGGCGCCCGCGCAGAGCTTCGTCCGTTCGTTCGGGCTCACGTGGCCCAGCTTCTACGACCCCGACGGTGCGCTGTTGATGAAGCTGACCGATCTGCCCCCCAAGGCCATCCCCTCGACCCTGCTCGTCGACCCCAGCGGCGGAATTGCCGGACGAGTGCTCGGTCAGGTGTCCACCTCGACCCTGGTGACTGCCATCGGTGACCTGGTGGCGGGCAAGTGACGCCGCTCCAGGTGCTCGTTCCCCTGCAGGGGTGGATCGAGAGTTCCATCCAGGGTGGGCTGCTGCTCGCCCTGCCCGTCGCCCTGCTGGCCGGGGTGGTCAGCTTCTTCTCGCCGTGCTGCCTGCCCCTGCTGCCGGGCTACCTGTCGTACGCCACCGGTCTGGGCGTCAGTGAGATCTCGGCCGGACGAACCCCCCGCGGCCGGATGGTGGCGGGCACCGCCCTGTTCGTGCTCGGCTTCGCGGTCGTCTTCACGCTCACCGGGGCGACCGTCGGCGGCCTCGGCGGAACCCTGTTGGTGCACCAGCGCCTGATCTCGGTCATCGCCGGGGTCGTGATCATCGGGTTGGGTCTGTTGTTCGCCGGCTGGCTGCCGATCGGGCAGGGCACGATCAAACTGAGCCGCGCCCCCAAGGTGGGGGTCGCGATGGCCCCCGTGCTGGGACTGGTCTTCGCGATCGGGTGGACACCCTGCATCGGCCCGGCGCTGTCGGTGGTGCTCTCCTTGGCCTTCACGGAGGGCTCCGCCGGACGCGGTGCCCTGCTCGCCTTCGTCTACGCACTGGGGCTGGGCATCCCGTTCCTGCTGGCCGCCGTGGCCTTCAGCTCCTTCGGCCGGCTCGTCGGTTTCGTCCAGCGGCACCAACGGGTCTTCCAAGTCGGGGGAGCAGCGCTGATGGTGCTGGTCGGGATCGCCCTGGTGAGTGGGGTGTGGGACCGGGCCATGGCCGAACTACGGCAGGTCGTCGTCAACTGGGGGACACCGATCTGATGAGTGACCAAGCACCCGAGATCGGCTTCGTCGGCATGGCGCGCTGGTTGTGGACCCAGCTCACCAGCATGCGCACGGCCCTGGTGTTGCTGTTCCTGCTGGCCTTCGCCGCGATCCCCGGATCGCTGGTGCCGCAGTCGTCGACCTCGCCCTCGCGCGTCGCCCAGATCGCGCGTGACCAGCCGGGGCTCGACAAGGTCTACCGCTTCCTGGGCATGTACGACGTGTTCACCTCGGTGTGGTTCTCCGCCATCTACCTGCTGCTGTTCGTCAGCCTCGTCGGCTGCATCCTGCCGCGCGTCATGGTCTACGCCCGCGCCCTGCGCAACCCCCCTCCGGCGCTGCCCAGCCGACTCGACCGGCTGCCCGAGTGGGGACGCGGGGAGCTGACCGGCGTCGAGGCGAACGAGGTCGTGGCCGCGGCCGAGGGGTGGCTGCGCCGCAAGCGTTTCCGCACGCGCAGGACCGACCTGCCCGACGGCACCGTCGGACTGAGCGCCGAGCGCGGCTACCTGCGCGAGTTCGGCAACCTGCTCTTCCACGTGAGCCTGGTGGTGGTGCTGGTCGGCGTCGCCTGGAACACCCTGTGGGGATCGAAGGGATCGGCCATCGTGGTCGAGGGACAAGGCTTCTCGAACAACATCACCCAGTACGACGAGTTCCACGCCGGGGCCGCCGTGAACACCGACCACCTGCCCCCCTTCTCGCTGGTGCTCAACCGGTTCACCGCCACCTTCGAGACCGGACCGGTGCAGACCGGGGCCGCCCGCGAGTTCCGCGCCGACGTCACCGTCACCGAGCAGTCGGCCAGCGGTGACGCCTCGAGCAGCAGACGCACCATCGAGGTGAACCACCCCCTGAACGTGCACGGCACCACGATCCACCTGATCAGCCATGGCTATGCGGCCAACGTCGAGGTGCGCGACGGCTCGGGCAACCTGGCGTTCGCGGGCCCGGTGGTGTTCCTGCCCCAGGATGGCAACTTCAAGTCGGCAGGAGTCATCAAGGCCCCTGACGCCCGGCCCGAGCGGCTCGCCTTCGAGGGCTGGTTGCTGCCGACCGCGACGGTCGACGCCGCCGGCCCGCGCTCACTGTTCCCCGACGCCCTGAACCCCGAACTCTTCCTCAACGCCTGGTCGGGCAAGCCGAAGCAGGAGACGGGTCGTCCCGAGAACGTCTACGTGCTCGACACCACCGGCCTCACCCAGATCAAGAACGGCAACGACCTGCTCCGGCTGCGGCTCAAGCCCGGCGACACCTACCAGCTGCCGGACAAGCAGGGTTCGATCACCTTCCGCGGCTACCAGCGCTGGACGAAGATGCAGTTCTCCCGCGCGCCGGGGCTGCCCTTGGTCTTCGGATCGCTCGCCCTGGGGGTGTTCGGCATCTGCCTCAGCCTGTTCGTCCGACCCCGTCGACTGTTCGTGAAGCTGCGCCGCGAAGCCGATACGGGCACACTGCTGGTGGAGGCGGCTGGTCTCGACCGCGCCGACTCCCGCCTGGGACTCTCCGACGACGTGGCCGACCTGTTGGTCGCCACCGGCGCCGACCCCGACAACCCGACCGATCAGGAGGCCACGCCATGACGTTGACCAACTACTCCGCGCTCGCGATCGTCACCTCCGCGGTGCTCTACCTGGTCGCCTTCCTCTGCCACGCGGCCGAGTGGGCCTTCCTGCGGGGGGTGCCCGTTGCCGGGAACGCCGACCAGGCCGACGACCACGACCCGGCCCGCCTGCGCGGTGACCAGGCCGGGCGGTTCGGTATCTCGTTGACGGTGCTGGCGGCTGCCGCACACCTGTTCGGGGTCGTCACGCGCGGGCTGGCGGCCGGTCGGGCGCCGTGGGGCAACATGTACGAGTTCGTGATCTCGGCGCTGGCCTTCGTGGTGATGGCCTTCCTGGTGGGGGTGTGGCGTTTCGGGCTGCGGTGGCTCGGCGGCCCCGTCACCCTGCTGCTGGCGATCGGGCAGGGCCTTGCCGCCACCGTCTTCTACGTGGCCGTGGCCCCGCTTGTACCCGCCCTGCACTCCATCTGGTTCGTGATCCACATCGTCGCCGCCTGCATCTCCGCGGCCGCTTTCAACGTCGGCGGACTGGCCTCCCTGGTCTACCTGCTCAAGTCGCGGGCCGTGAACCGGGCGACGCCCACCGCACCCGTCGTGAGCGACGAGGGCGGCGAGCCGGGGTCGTCGCTCCCGGCCTCGCACACCGAGGTGGTGCCCACCGGTGGCACCACGGCGGTGCTCACCCGCAGCCGTCGTCGCCAGCGGACCGACCCGGTGCTCACCGGCTTCCTGGCCCGGGTCCCCTCCCTCGACAGGCTCGACACCCTCGCCTACCGGCTGCACGCGTTCGGCTTCCCCGTGTGGACCTTCACCGTCGCAGCCGGGTCGATCTGGGCCGAGTACGCCTGGGGGCGGTACTGGGGGTGGGACCCCAAGGAGACCTGGGCCCTGATCACCTGGGTGGTCTACGCCGGCTACCTGCACGCGCGGGCCACTGCCGGGTGGAAGGGCCGCAATGCGGCCATCATCGCCCTGGTGGGCATGGCCTCGTTCTGGTTCAACTTCATCGGCGTCAACCTGTTCATCAACGGGTTGCACTCGTACGCGGGGATCTGAGCGCGACCGACCGGTTGCACGAACCCCCCAACTGGAAAACTCCTCCCGATGACAACCGCAGCCGTGTCCCGGACGTTGCCGGGGTGTGACGATCCTGCTGGAACGACCGGTGACGACCACCGTGTGGACGAGGCGTCCGATGGATCGTGACACCACCGGCGAGGTCTGGCTGCGCGACCTCTACACCGCCCACTGGGCTGGCATGGTGCGCCTGGCCTCGTTGCTGCTCGGCTCGTCCGACCAGGCCGAGGAAGTGGTGCAGGACGGCCTGGTTGCGGTGCACCACCGGCGGGAACAGTTCGACTCGATGGAACACGCCGCCGCCTACCTGCGGATGACCGTGGTCAACCGCTGCCGGTCGGTGCACCGCCACCGGGCCGTGGTGAACCGGTATCGTCCCGACCCACGGGCCGGGGTCGAGACCCCCGAGGCAGCCCTCGACCGAGGCGAGACCCATGACGAGGTGATGATGGCTCTGCGAACGCTCCCCCAACGCCAGCGAGAGGTGTTGATCCTTCGCTTCTACTCCCAGGCCAGCGAGGCCGAGATCGCGGAGACCCTCGGCATCTCGAAGGGCGCCGTCAAGTCACACGCCCACCGCGGCATGCAGGCATTGCGCCAGTCCCTGGCGCCGGTCGTGAGGGAGGGGCGGTGATGGACGAACCGATGCCTCTGGGCGACTTGCCGGAGGACGAGTACACCCAACTGTTGCGCCAGGTGCTGCGGCGCGAGGGTGACAGGGTGCGCCCCTCGGACCGCTTCGCGGACCTGTGGGCGGTCGCCGAGGAGTCACGCATCGAGGACGAGCGCCCGCGTTCGGGAACCTTCCGCTGGCTGGCCGCCGTGGCCGTCGCCGCCGTGGCGGTCGGGGTGGCGCTGCCGCTGCTGGCGCCGGGGTTGCTGCCCAACCCGGCCGCGTCCAGCGCGACCTCACCCGCGTCCTCGCCGTCGATGACCTCGCAGGCCCCCACCGGCCCCCCGTCCATCCCCACCATCAACCGCGAGGTGGCCGTCTACTACGTCGACTCCCACGGCTCACTGGCCCGCGAGTTCCGTGACCTGCCGACCCAGACCGACCGGCTGACCACCGCCGTCGCCGCCGTGCTCAACGTGGCACCGCTCGATCCCAGCTACAGCTCGCGATGGTCGGGTGGACAGGTGAACTCGGCCCAGGTGGCGGGCAACCGGATCACGCTCGACCTGTCGAAGACAGCTTTCGGGTCGATGCAGACCAGGGCGCAGGTGCTGCAGGGCATCAACCAGGTGACCTACACCGCCACCGCCGCCGTCGGCGATCGCAATGGACAGAAGGTGGTGCGCATCCTGGTGGACGGTTCACCCAACCTGCCGCTGGTCGGTGCCCCCAGTACCGACTTCACCCGCTCCGGGGTCGAGCCGCTCACCGACGTCATCGTCGACTCCTTCGAGTACGGAGAGGCGATCACCTCGCCGGTGACGATCACCGGTCAGGTCAAGACGACGGCCCTGACCGGCACGGACGGACTGTCGTGGTCGATCGTCGCCAAGGGTGCCTCCGCGTCGGGATGGAAGGCGGTGACCTTCGGCAAACCCGCGGGTGGCTACACGCCGTTCACCATCCAGGGTCCCGACCTGGCGGCCGGATCGTACGCCCTGCACCTGGAGTACACCTCGCCCAAGGACGGCCAGTTGCAGGTCGTGAAACTGTTCCTGGTGCGCTGAGGTCCTTGGTGCGCTGAGGGCCCTGCCGGCGCGGACCGGCGTCAGCGCTGCTGCATCACCCGGTGGGAGATGGCCAGCCCCAGCCTCGTCGGGGCCAACCGGCCCGCCACGGCCTGGGCCAGGTTGAGCGGGCCGTCCACCACGGTGGGCAGGCCACGCCCGAGTCCACGGAAACAGGTGTCGACCACCTGCTCGGGAGTACGGCGCCACCCCAGCGCCTTCGAGTCACCGGCCACCTCGAAGAACCCGGTCTCGGTCGGGCCGGGGCACAGGGTCACCACCCTGACCCCGGTGCCCTTGAGCTCATGCCACAGTGCCTCCGAGAAGGAGCGCACATAGGCCTTGGTGGCGGCGTAGACGGCCATCCCCGGCAGGGGCTGGAAGCTGGCGGTCGACGAGACGTTGATGATGGTGCCGCGATGCTGCTGCAGCATGCCCGGCAGGTAGCGCTGGGTGAGGTCGGTGAGCGCCTCACAGTTCACGCGCACCTTCTCGAGGTGGCGTGCCGGGTCACCGGCGGCGAAATCACCGATGGTGCCGAAGCCGGCGTTGTTCACCAGCGTCTGCACCCGCAGCCCGCGCCGCGAGATCTCGGCGACGAGTTCGTCGCGTTCCTCCTTGACGCCGAGGTCGCACGTCAGCACCAACGCCTCGACACCCTTCGCCCGCGCCCGCTGGGCCGTCCGCTCGAGTGCGTCGGCGCGTCGGCCGGTCACGACCACGTTGACGCCCTTGGTGGCCAAGTGGTCGACGAAGGCCTCACCGAGTCCGCCGGAGGCGCCCGTGACCAACGCCCAACTGCCGGGTTCTGGTGCGCCGGGTTCTCGGCTGCCGGTTCCTGGGGTGTTCATGGGCCGATTCTAGGGCGTGCAAGACTGGCGCCATGACTCCTGTTCCGGCGCAGCAGCAGCCCGCCCCGTACGACCTGTGCGTGATCGGTTCGGGGTCGGGCAACTCCCTGCTCGACGAGCGTTTCTCGGGCTTGCGGGTGGCCTTGGTCGACGAGGGTGTGAACGCCGAACTCGGGGCCCCGGTGTTCGGTGGCACCTGCCTCAACGTCGGCTGCATCCCCACCAAGATGTTCGTGCTGCCCGCCGACCTGGCCGCCAGCCCGCACGAGGCGCACCGGCTGGGGGTCGACCTCGACCTGCGGGGAGTGCGGTTCGACGAGGTGCGCGATCGCATCTTCGGTCGCATCGACGCCATCTCGACCGGAGGGCTGCAGTGGCGCGAGCAGCAGTCCTGGGTGGACGTGTACCGCCAGCACGCCACCTTCGTCGACGCGCACACGCTGCGGCTGGCCGACGGTACCCAGGTGCGGGCCGAGCAGTTCGTGCTCGCCGCCGGTTCGCGTCCCCACCAACTCGAGGTGCCGGGCTTCGACGAGGCCGTGCAGGCGGGACTGGTGCACACCTCGAACACGGTGATGCGCATCCCGGCCCTGCCTCGACGGATCGTGATCCTCGGCGCAGGCTTCGTCGCCGCCGAGTTCGCCCACGTCTTCGCCTCCTTCGGGGCGGAGGTCACCCTCGTCCACCGCGGTGACCGGTTGCTGAAGAAGGCAGACGAGACCATCTCGCATCGGTTCACCGCCGCCCTCGGTGAGCGGGTCACCCTGCAGCTCAACCAACAGGTGGTGCGTCTGGAGCGGGTGGCCGCCTCCGCCACGCAAGCCGGGACCGTCGTCGTCGTGACCACCACCGCCGATGGCACCGAACTGCGCCACGAGGCCGACCTGGTGCTCAACTCGACGGGCCGGGTCTCGAACTCCGACCGCCTCGAGGTCGGCCGCGCGGGTGTCGACGTCGACGCCGCCGGATACGTGGTCGTCGACGAGTACCAGCGAACCTCCGTCGACCACATCTGGGCACTGGGTGACATCTGTTCGCGCTGGCAGCTCAAGCACGTGGCCAACCACGAGATGCGGGTGGTGCAGCACAATCTCTCCCACCCGAGGGACGAGTGGGTGCGCGCCGACCACCGCTTCGTGCCCTGCGCGGTCTTCTCCGACCCGCAGATCGGCCAGGTGGGCCTGACCCAGGCGCAACTCGAGGCTGCCGGCATCGACCACATCGTCAAGGTGCAGGAGTACGGCGACGTCGCCTTCGGGTGGGCACTGGAGGACCGCACCCATTGTGTGAAACTGCTGGCCGACCCACACACCGGCCAACTGTTGGGCGCGCACGTGATGGGTCCCCAAGCCGCCTCGCTGGTGCAGTTGTGCGTGCAGGCCATGAGCCTGGGCACCGACATCGAGACGATGGCGCGAGGCCAGTACTGGATCCATCCCGCGCTGACCGAGGTGATCGAGAACGCCCTGCTCGGGCTGGTCGAACAACTGCCCAGCCGGAGCCCTCGGACCAACCAGGCACAGGAGGGGTGATGACCCGACGGCTGCGACTCGCTCCCTCGCTACTGCTGGCAGGCTCACTCACCCTCGGCCTGGCGGCCTGCAGCGGGGTGCCCACCACGGCGCCCTCGACCGGGGTCACCACCACCGGGGGCAGCCGACCTCCCTCCGTGCCGACGCCCGCCACCTCGCAGTCGTCCACCACTGCGGTGGGGCACCAGACCTCGACCCCGGCGTCGAGCCCACCGGGAAGCGCGTCCGCCAGCAGGACGAGTCCCCCTTCGACGGCGCACTCCAGCGGTGCCTCCACGCCACCGGCCAGCACCGCGCCCGGGCAACGACCGACCCCGCCGTCGGCCTGCCGGCAGGTGGTCGACCAGATGACGGCCAGGCAGCAGGCGGGGCAACTGTTGATGATGGGGGTGAACGGGGCTCCGGTCAGCGATGACCAGCTGGCCGTGATGGAGCGCTACCAGGTGGGTTCGGCCGTGCTGCTCGGCAGCTGGGACGGCGCCTCCCAGGTGCGCGCCTCGACCAGTCGGCTGACGGGTCTCAACATGGCGGTGCCCGTGGTGGTCGCGGCTGACCAGGAGGGCGGAAGCATCCAGCGACTGCAAGGCCCCGGCCTGCCACCGATCCCCAGTGCCCGCGCCCAGGGCACCCTGACGCCCGCGCAGCTGACCTCCAACTGGACGAAGTGGGGAGGACAGATGACGGCGGTGGGGGTGCGCTACGACCTGGCACCGGTTGCCGACGTGGTGCCGGCCGACAAGCTGACCACCAACGAACCGATCGGACGACTGGGTCGCAACTACGCCACCACCAGCAGCCAGGCGGCGCCCTTGGTCGCCGGAGTGGTCACCGGTCTCGACCGAGCGGGGGTGGCCAGCAGCCTGAAGCACTTCCCGGGGTTGGGCCAGGTCACCTCCAACACCGACTTCGCCGCAGCCACCGACACCACCATCGCCCGCGACGATGCCGGGCTGGCCGTCTTCCGCGCGGGCATCCGGGCAGGGGCCAGTTCGGTGATGATCTCGAGCGCGTTCTACACCCGCATCGACCCCGACAACCAGGCCGTCTTCTCCTCGACCGTCATCACCGGCATGCTGCGGGGCGACCTGGGTTTCCGGGGTGTGGTGATCTCGGACGACCTGGGGGCCGCGGCATCCGTCCAGGGTGTGCCCAGCGGGCAGCGGGCCGTCCGCTTCGTCGAGGCCGGCGGAGACCTGGTGGTCAACGCCAACCCCCAGACCATCGGCACGATGTCGAACGCGCTGGTTGGCCGGGCACAGTCCTCGTACCGGTTCCGGCAGCGCCTGGCCCAGAGCGCCACCCGGGTGGTCGAGCTGAAACAGTCGCTCGGCCTGGTCAGGTGTGGCTGAGCAAGGCTCGTCCGGAACCGGTCGAAGAGGTCAGGTCACCAGTGGTGGGCGACGTCGACCACCACACGGGTCTTGTTGGTGGTGGCGTCGTACAGGGTGAACACTCGGAACGGCAGCCGAGCCCGCACACCCAGACCGAAGGAGGACTGGCCCTCGAAGGAGCCGGCCCAGACCACCTGTCGGAAGGTCGTGTAGCCGCTGACGTTGGGCATGGCGGGACGGGTCCAGGAGGCCGCGCGGACCATGACCTGGAGTTTGGCCCCACCGGCGACGGCGACGGGCATGCCCGAGGCGTCCATGGTGATCTGCGAGACGTAGCGCACGTCGTAGCCGGTGACCCGGCCCTTGATGTCGACGACGAGACGGTCGTAGCAGGGGTGTTCACCGGCACGCAGGCCGGTGACGGTGCTGGTGGTCATCCTCGACGACGACTTGGCCAGGGACCCCCAGTAGATGCCGCAGTACGGGGTTGCGGCGGAGGCACTCGTGGTCGCGAGGGCGACGGGTGCGGCCGTCACAGCGACGCCCAGGGCAAGGGCTGCCGCGCTGCGGCGGAGGGTGGTGCGGAACATGGTTCCTCCTCGGTGTGTTGGTGACCCGTCAACGCCGCGACCCCGGGGGGCGTTGACCCAGCGTCGACGGGCCGCCAAAACTTCAGGAATCCACCAGCTCCCGGCTCAGCCGAAGCGGCCCGTGATGTAGTCCTCCGTGGCCTGCTTGGTCGGGTTCGAG
The DNA here is from genome assembly GCF_950101875.1 of Aestuariimicrobium sp. T2.26MG-19.2B. Classification (NCBI taxonomy): domain Bacteria; kingdom Bacillati; phylum Actinomycetota; class Actinomycetes; order Propionibacteriales; family Propionibacteriaceae; genus Aestuariimicrobium; species Aestuariimicrobium sp. T2.26MG-19.2B. Next base: position 1,547,110 of record NZ_CATNLW010000001.1, read on the forward strand.
AAGATCTTCTCGGTGTCGTCCAGCTCCACCAGCTCGCCGGGTTGGCCCTGCGCGGCCAGGTTGAAGAAGGCGGTGCGGTCACTCACCCGCGAGGCCTGCTGCATGTTGTGGGTCACGATCACCACGGTGTACTCGTCCTTGAGTTCGTGGATCAGGTCCTCGATGGCCAGGGTCGAGATCGGGTCGAGGGCCGAGCAGGGTTCGTCCATCAGCAGCACGTCGGGCGAGACGGCGATGGCGCGGGCGATGCAGAGACGCTGCTGCTGACCCCCCGACAGGCCGATCCCGGGCTTGTCGAGCCGGTCCTTGACCTCCTTCCACAGGTTTGCCCCGCGCAGCGACTTCTCGGCCGCCTCGTCGAGCACCTTCTTCGACTTCACACCGTTCAGCTTGAGGCCAGCGACCACGTTCTCGTAGATCGACATCGACGGGAAGGGGTTGGGCCGCTGGAAGACCATGCCCACCTGCCGGCGGACGGCGACGGGGTCGACGTCCTTGCCGTAGAGGTTGATGCCGTCGAGCAGCACCTCGCCCTCGCAGTAGGCGCCGGGAATCACCTCGTGCATGCGGTTGAGGGTGCGCAGCACGGTGGACTTGCCACACCCGGACGGCCCGATGAAGGCGGTCACCGACCTGGGTTCGACCGTCAGGTTGACCGACTGCACGGCGTGGTGGCTGCCGTAGTAGATGTTGAGGTCCTTGACCTCGATGCGCTTGGCCATTGTGTCTTCCTCAGCGGGTCTTCTTGGTGCGGGCACCGATGAACTTGGCGATCAGGTTGAGTCCCATCACCAGCAGGATCAGGGTGAGGGCTGCTCCCCAGCCGCGTTCGGCGCCCGGGTAGTTGGCGGCGGTGTTGGCCGCGCCGGTGATCATGGTCGGCAGCGAGCCCATGTTGGACCCGAACGGGTTGCCGACGAGCCGGGGGCCGTAGTTGAGCAGGATCAGCAGGGGTGCCGTCTCACCCATCACCCGGGCCATGCCCAGGACGACGCCCGTGGCGATACCGGTGAACGAGGTGGGCACCACCACCTGCAGGATGGTGCGCCACTTGGCCACCCCCAGGGCGTAGGAGGCCTCGCGCAACGAGTCGGGCACCAGTTTGAGCATCTCCTCGGTCGAGCGCAGCACCGTCGGCAGCATCAGCAGGACCAGGGCCATCGACGAGGCGAAGGTGGACCGCCCCATGCCGAACACCGTGATCAGCAGGGCGTAGATGAACAGCGCGGCCACGATCGAGGGCACCCCGGTGAGGATGTCGACCATGAAGCTGACCAGCCGGGCGAGCCGCTTGCCACGGCCGTACTCCACCAGGTAGATGGCCCCCAGGATGCCGAGGGGGACGGCGACGATCGAGGTGATCAGGCCGATCTCGAGCGTGCCGACGATGGCGTGCAGCGCACCGCCGTTGGGGCTCGTCTGGTCGGTGCGGGACTGGTCGGTCGTCCACCACTGCAGGCTGAAGGTGCGCACCTTGCCCTGCTTGTCGCCACCGGGGATACCCACCACCTGGGCCGTCTGCTCCGACTGTGTCTGGCCCTTGATGCGGATGGTCGACGTGCGCTGGTTGGGGTCGGAGGTCGAGGCGGGGACGGCGTTGTAGTCCACGAACTGGCCGACGGCCGGGTAGGCACCGCCAACGCTCCAGATGTGTTTGGCCTGGGCCTGGTCGGTTCCGGCGGTCTGGTTGCACTGGGACTCGGGCACCCGCCGGTAGTTCTGGTGGGCGCCGTCGGGTGCCTTGGCCTCGACCACGCAGATGCGCGTGTAGTCGGGTTCGGCCGTCACCAGCAGGGCGGCTCCCTTGGTGAACACCGTCGCCAGGATCCACAGCAGGGGGATGATCGCGACCACCGCGGCGAACCAGATCAGTGCGCGCATCAGGTTGTCGACGAACTGGCGCGAACCCTTGGGTCGTCCCAGGTCGGTCGAACTGGGGGAGTAACTGGTCCCACTGGTGGGTGACTGGTTCGTGGTCTGGGACATCTCAGCCCTTCTTTCCGCCGGCGGCCACTGCGCGGGCGACGCCGTTGACTGCGAAGGTCAGCACGAACAGCACCAGACCGGCCGCGATGTAGGCGCCGGCCTTGGTCGGGCTGTCGAACTCCGGGGCCCCGCGGGCGATCAGCGAGGCGAAGGTCTGGCCGCCCGAGAACAGCGACCAGCTGAAACCGGGCACGGTCGACAGGATCAGCATGACGGCGATGGTCTCACCCAGGGCACGTCCGAGACCCAGCATGGCGGCGGCGATCGATCCCGACCGCCCGTAGGGGATGACGGCGATCCGGATCATCTCCCATTTGGTGGCGCCGAGAGCCCAGGCGGCCTCGATGTGGTCGCGGGGGGTCTGGTCGAAGACGTCGCGCGAGATGGCGGTGATGATGGGCAGGATCATGATCGCCAGCACCAGCGATGCCGCGAAGACCGTGCCCGCCGAAGTGACACCCCGCTCGAACAGGGGGATGAAACCGAGGGTGTCCGACAGCCAGTCGCCGAAGGGCTTCAGCCACGGCGCGAACACGCGGGCTCCCCACAGGCCGTAGACGATCGAGGGGACCGCGGCCAGCAGGTCGACCAGGAAGCCGACCACCCGGCCCACCCGGGACGGCGCGTAGTGGGTGATCAGCAGCGCCACGCCCATGGCGACGGGGACGGCGATCACCATGGCCACGATCGAGCTGAGCACGGTCGTCCACAGCAGTGCTGCGATGCCGAAGGCGAGGTTCTGGTCGGAGATGTCCCAGCGGGTCGAGGTCAGGAAGTTGACCTGGTTGCGGCTCAGCGGCCCTACCGCGGACGCCACCAGGAAGATGGCGATGGCGGCGATCATGGCCACGATCACCACTCCCGTGGTCACCGTCAGGCCGGAGAAGAACCGGTCGGGACCCTTGGTGGGAGGGGCCAGTTCGACGTGGGGGATGGTGATCCGACCACGGGTCTCGGGGGTGAGGTGCTTGCCGACCGGGGACTCGTCCGCAGCGCCCGCCAGGTGGGCGAGCGTGTCGTGGTCCTCCGGTTCGAGCGTGGCCGCCCTGGGCGGCTCAGCTGGCTGGTTCATGGTTCTCCCTGACGAAGGAGGGCCCCCCGCTCATGAGCGGGGGGCCCTCCCGTGGTTGTCTCAGTGTGGATCAGTCTTGCGCATCCACGAGGTGACCCTGGGGGGTCATCGTCACTTGAGCGCCTGGATGGCGGTCGAGACCTTGGTGGCCACGGCCTCGGGGAGCGGGGCGTAGCCGGCGCTCTGCAGGGTGGTGACGGCCTCCGGGGTGGTCATGTAGGTCAGGAAGTCCTTCATGAGCGCGCCCTGGGCCTGGTCGAGACCGGCCGAGCAGACGATCTCGTAGGTCACCATGACCATCGGGTAGACCCCGGCGGGGGTGCCGTCGTACTTGAGCTTCAGGGCCAGGTCGTTGCCGGTGCCGACGATCTTCGCCGACTCCATGGCCTTTCCGGCGTTCTCGGCGGTCAGTTCGACCGCTCCCGAGCCGTTGTCGACCGAGCTGACACCCAGCTGGGCATCCTGCGCGTACTTCCACTCGACGTAGCCGAAGCCACCCTTGGTGGACTTGATGGCATCGGCCACACCCTGGGTGCCCTGCTTGCCCTCGCCGACCTTGGCCGGGAAGGTCTTGCTGGTCTCGGCGGTGAAGTTCTTGGGGGCGGCGGCCTTGAGGTACTTGGTGACGTTCTCGGAGGTGCCCGACTCGTCAGCGCGGAAGAAGGGGGCGATCTTCTCGGCAGGCAGGGTGACGCCGGGGTTGGCGGCGGCCAGGGCCTTGTCGTTCCAGGTGGTGATCTTGCCCGCGTAGATGTCGGCGACGATGGCCGGGGTCACGGTGAGCTTGTCGACACCGTCGAGGTTGTAGGCGAAGGCGACCGGGCCGACGATCATCGGCAGGTTCCAGCCCTCGTTGCCACCGCAGCGGGCCTTGACCTTCTCGGTCTCGACGACGCCGTCCTTGGGTTCGGTCTTCAGTGCGGAGTCGGAACCGGCCCACTGCAGCTGCTTGTTGTAGAAGTCCTTGATGCCCTGGCCCGAACCCGACTTGGTGTAGATCACCTCGGAGCCGTTGGCGGAGCACAGCGAGTTGTACTCCTTGGTCAGCGCCTGCATGGCGATGTCCTGGGCGGACGAGCCGCCACCGTTGATCTTGCCGGCCGGGCAGGTGAGCTCGGTGCCACCGGCCGACTGGCTCGCCGATGCCGAGGTCTCGGTGCTGGAGGCCGTGCTGGCGGCCGAGGAGGCCGCCGACGAGGCGGAGTCGGTGCTGGTGGTCGTGGTGCCACCGCAGGCAGCCAGGCTCAGGGTGCCGATGGCGGCGATGGCGGCCACCTTGGCGAAGCGGGTGAGGATCACAGTCCATTCCTTCGTTAGCGATCGTGGTCCGCGCCGGCGGGAGGTTTCCTGCGGCAGCGTCGAGCGACACGCTAGGGAGCACGGATGACGGGAATCCGCTCAACGCGTGAACAAAACGTGAACGGGGCCGGTACATCTGCGGAGCGCACCGTTGGATCTCGCGCTGACCAGTGGCGATGCCCGTGAGCACGTGGTTCAGAAGCGGGACTTGTGCTGCTCCACGGCGAGGATCTCGCCGCCCTCGGTGACGTGCAGCACCTCGACCTCCCCGGTGAGCATCGGCTCGGTGGGGGCGAAGATGGCCTCGCGCATCTCGGGCAGCACCGGTCGGTGTCCGCAGACCGCGACGGCCCGCCCGGGCACCGACCGCGCATCGGCAAGCAGGGCGCGCATCGTGGTGCGCACGGGCAGGGGGTCGGTCTCGAAGGCCTCCTCCGACAGTTCCGGGGCGAGTTCGAGGTCGATCCCGGCGCCGCGGGTGAAGGGCTCCAAGGTCTGCACACAACGGGTCGACGTCGAACTGACGGCGCGTTCCACCCCGTAGGCCCGCAGCAGGGGCGCCAACCGCTTGGCCTGCCGTCGTCCGCGTCCGGACAAGGGGCGTTTCCAGTCCTTGCCGCCCGACCAGTGTTTGCGGTCCATCGCCTTGCCGTGCCGGACGATCGCCAGCACCGAGGTCGGCACCATCGTCACCGCCCGCTCCAGCACCCTCACCTCGTCGGGGTAGCTGAGCTTGCGACGCGCCCGCGCGAGGCTCATCCACTCCACCCGGTCGACCTCGGCGTCGGGTGGTCGTGGCACCTCGCTGAGCAGGCGCCCCGCCCACCAGGTGACCCGCTTGCGCCCCTTCGAGGTCTCGTAGAACTCATGCCCCAGCGGGGCGCCGATGGCGACCAGACAGCCGGTCTCCTCGAGCACCTCGCGCACGGCCGTCACCGGCAGGTCCTCGTCGGGTGAGGGCTTCCCCTTGGGGAGGCTCCAGTCGTCGTAGGCCGGTCGGTGCACGACGAGCACTTCTGGTTGCCCGTCGTCCCCCTCGCGGATGACGCAGGCCCCGGCCGCCTGCAGCTTGGTCTTCTTGGTCACCCAGGCCTCACTTGGCCGACGCGCGACGCTTGGCCGTCTCGGCCACCAGCAGCGCCTGCATGTCGACCAACGGTTCACCCCGGTCATCGCGGGAGCGCTCGACCCAGGTGGTGTCGTGCAACTGCCAACTGACGGTGTCATCGGCGAAGGCGAGGTCGAAGAGTCGTTCGATCTGGGCGATGTGCGCCTGGTGGGTGATGCTGACCACCACCTCGACCCGCCGGTCGAGGTTGCGGTGCATCAGGTCGGACGACCCGAGCCCCACGGTCGGTCGTCCCCCGTTGGCGAACCAGAACAGTCGCGAGTGCTCCAGGAAGCGACCCAGGATGCTGCGCACGCGGATGTTCTCGCTGAGCCCCACCACGCCCGGACGGATGGTGCAGATGCCACGGACCCACAGGTCGACCGGCACCCCGGCGTTCGAGGCCCGGTACAGGGCGTCGGTGATGGCCTCGTCGACCAGGGAGTTGACCTTGATCCGGATCCCGGCCGGCAGACCGGCCTCCTGGTTGTCGATCTCGTTCTGGATGCGTTCGAGCAACCCTTGGCGCACGCCGTGCGGGGCCACCAGCAGGCGGCGGTAGTCGGTGTTGTGGGTGACCCCCGAGAGGTGGTTGAACAGCCGGGCGACGTCCTCGGTGACCACCGGGTTCGAGGTGAGCAGCCCCATGTCCTCGTACTGGCGGGCCGTCTTGGGGTTGTAGTTGCCGGTGCCGATGTGGGCGTAGCGGCGCAGGCTCTCCTGCTCGTCGCGCACCACCAGCGACAACTTGCAGTGGGTCTTCAACCCGACCATGCCGTAGACGACGTGCACACCGTACTTCTCGAGCTTGCGTGCCCACGCGATGTTGTTCTGCTCGTCGAACCGGGCCTTGATCTCGACCACGGCGAGCACCTGCTTGCCGGCCAGCGCTGCCTCGATCAGGGCGTCGACGATGGGGGAGTCGCCCGAGGTGCGGTAGAGGGTCTGCTTGATCGCCAGCACCTGTGGGTCGGCGGCCGCCTGCTCGATGAACCGCTGCACCGAGGTGGCGAACGAGTCGTAGGGGTGCTGCAGCAGCACGTCGCGCTTCCGCAGCGCGGCGAACATGTCAGCGGGCTGCGCTGTCTCGACCTCAGCCAGGTGGGGATGGGTGATGGGCAGGAAGTTCGGATAGCTGAGGTCTTCCCGGTCGATGCCGCCCAACGAGAACAGTCCCGTCAGGTCGAGCGGGGCCGGCATGCGGAAGACCTCCTTCTCGCTGATGTCGAGCTCGGTGATCAGCCGGTCGAGCATCCGCTCGGAGATGTCGTCCTGCACCTCGAGGCGCACCGGCGGACGACCCACCTTGCGGCGCAACAACTCCTTCTCGAGGGCGAACAGCAGGTTCTCGGCATCGTCCTCCTCGACCTCGAGGTCTTCGTTGCGGGTCACCCGGAAGGTCGTGTACTCCACCACTCGCATGCCGATGAACAACTGGTCGAGGTGGCGGCTGATCACCTCCTCCAGCGGCAGGAAGCGGCCACCACCGAGGTTGATGAACCGACTGAGGATCGAGGGCACCTTGATGCGCGCGAACTGGTGCGCCCCTGTCAGGGGGTGCTGCAGTTGCACGGCCAGGTTGATCGACAGCCCCGAGATGTAGGGGAACGGGTGTGAGGGGTCGACGGCCAGGGGGGTGAGCACCGGGAAGATGCGCTCGGCGAACAGACCGCGCATCCGGTCCTTCTCGGCGGCCTCCAGCTCTGGCCAGGTCAGCACCTCGATGCCGTTCTCGGCGAGTTCGGGGCGCACCACCTCGTGGAAGGTGCGCGACTGGTCGGCCACCAGTTCCTGGGCTCGGTTGAGGATGGCATCGTGCAGGTCGCGCGGCATCTGGCCGGTGACCGAGGGCACGGCCACGCCTGCGGCGATGCGGCGCTTGAGTCCCGCCACCCTGACCATGAAGAACTCGTCGAGGTTGGACGAGAAGATGGCCAGGAACTTGGCCCGCTCCAGAAGCGGCACCCGGCCCTGGTCCTTGGCCAGGTCGAGCACCCGGTTGTTGAAGGCCAGCCACGACAGTTCGCGGTCGGAGTAGCGGTCGGCAGGCAGCGCACCCTCGGGTACGGCCTCGAGTGCGCGCCTGGCCGCGACCCCGCTCGGGCTGGACGCCATCTGACTCGACTGGGCCACTTCATCCACCTCTCGCCCGCGCTTGTTCACGCGTAGCTGCTGTCGCGGTTGTGCACCTCAAAGCTAGCGGAGTCGTACAGCTGCACCACCCGGGTCTGGTCGGCCTCGACGTAGAGGTGCACGTGCTCCGCCCCACGCGACTGCAGGTGGGCCAGGCCGGCCGCCAGCAGGTGGCGACCCAGACCCCGGGAGTGGACGTCGGGGTGGACCCCGAGCACGTACACCTCGCCCACCGGGGCTCGTCCGGGAACCTCTTCGAGCTTGGTCCAGTGGAACCCGAGGAACTCCTCGGTGCGGGTGTCCCGGGCGAACAGCAGCCCCTCGGGGTCGAACCACGGCTCGGCGACCCGGGCGGCGACGTCGTCAACGGTCATCGCGCCCTGTTCCGGATGGTGGGCGAAGGCGGCGGCGTTGATGCGCACCAGGTCGGCGGTGAGATCGGGGGTGAACGGGACCAGCTCGACACCGGGCAGCGGTTCGGGCGGGGCCTGGGGGTGTGCGATCAAGTCGCGCACCATGATCAACAGCTGGCGCTCCAGGTGGAGACCGAGGTGGGCGGCCAGGGCCGCGGCGGCCGGCAGGGTGCCGAACGACCACCAGTGGTGGGGGTGGGCGTCGCGGACGACCGCCTCGGCCAGCGCCGTGCCGATCCCCCGCCCACGGTGGTCGGGGTGGACGACGAGTTGTACCGAGGAGTCGGCCGGGTCGAGCCAGGCCCAGCCCAGCACCGCGTGACCCCCGTCGTCCGGCCCGCCCCCGCCCCCGCCCGTGCTGTCACTGGCCAGCCAGTGCACCCCCGCGCGCTTGCCGTGCAGGGCCATCCGTCCGAGTTCGTTGACCGGCGCCACACCGTCGACCAGCACCGCACGTTCGACGATCTCGTGCACCGCCCGGGACCAGGGGCGCAGGGCCTCGCCGTCGGTGTGGGGCAGGCGACGGACCTGCGCGGGAGGGGCTTCGCTCATGGGGTTCCTCGACAGCTTCACGGGTGGTCGTGACTCCATCACACCATGCACGTCGCCGGACGGCGACGAGAGTGCTTCGAGTGTCGGATCGCGCCGTTAGTGTGTGCTCATGCGCACCCCCGGCCCTCGTCGCTGGCCCCTCCGCCGCTGGCGTGCGGGCGGCTGGTCGCGGTTGCGCGGCAGGGCAACGGCCACCCACGAGACGGTGGACGCGCCGCCCGTGCGTAACGACGACGAGGACACCCTGGTGCTGCGGACCCTGGCACCGGACGGCAGCCCCGAGGTGACCACGCAGGAAGCCAGCCCCGACCACGGTTCCCAACCACGCCACCTGCCACCACCACCCAACCCCGAGCTGGCCGCCATGGCCAGGCAACGGGTGCGGATCACCCGCATCGGGGTGGGAGCGGCGCTGCTGGGTGCGGTCGCCATGGTGGCGGCCTCGGTGGTCCGGGTGGACGGGCAGGCCGACCGGCTGTGGTCGACGGCGGCCAACGTCGGCGCCGTCATGGTGTTGTTGGTCTGCCTGCTGCAGTGGCGGCTGTGGGTGCTGGCCTGGTTGGAGTGGAGGGGGGTGCGCTCCGCGCGCCTGTCGCCCTGGTTGGGGCTGTCGAAGCTCGGCGGCTGGATGTCGGTGGTGACCGCACTGGTCGAGGCGTTCGCCGGCTGGCGGGCCACCCTGACCCCGGCAGCGGGCGGGTTGGCGACCATGCTCACCTGGTTGGCCCTGGTGCTCAGCGCCTGCGGGGTGGTGCTGGCCGGACTGCGCGGCTTCAAGCCCTCGGAGGGCGAACCCGTCAGCGAACGGGGCTGAACCGGTAACCCACGTTGCGCACCGTGGTGACGTGCCCCTCGTACTCCGGGCCGAGCTTGGCCCGCAGCCGGCGCACGTGCACGTCGACGGTGCGGGTACCCCCGTAGTAGTCGTAGCCCCACACCTCGCTGAGCAGGTGCTCACGGGTCAGCACCCGGCCCGGGTGCACCGCCAAGTACTTGAGCAGTTCGAACTCGGTGTAGGTGAGGTCCAGGGAATGGCCACCCACCGTGACGGTGTAGCCCTCCTCGTCGATCTGGATGGGTCCCGCCTCGATCAGCGACGAGGTGCGCCGCGACTGCGTCAGCAACCGGATGCGTGCCTCGAACTCCGCCGCCTCGGCCGTCTCGAGCACGAAGTCGTCGGCACCCCAGTTGGGTTGCACCACCGACAGTGTCTGGGTGCTGGCCAGCAGCAGGATCGGCATCGACGAGCGGGTGCGCACCGCCACGCAGGCATCCCTGGCGCGGGAGAGCTCGGAGCGAGCATCGATCACCACGACGTCGGCATCGATCATGCTGAGCTGGTCGGCCGCATCGGTGACCAACTCGACCGCGTGCGGCAGCAGGGTGAGCGCGGGCGGCAGACCGTCGGCCGACGACTGGGTCGTGACCACGACGAGATCCGCCATGGGCACTCCCTTCTCTGCGCCGTCCCGCCCGGGTCTGCCGGAACGGGTGGTCTCATGGTGCCACGTCCACGCGCTCGTCATCACTCGGGGCGACGGTCACGGACGCCGGGCTACAGTGACGACGATGCCTGACGAGATGCCAGACGACTGGTTCCGCCCGCGGACCAGCCCCGATCGCACGCCCTCCGACGACGCGCCCCCGCGCGGCGCCGGAGGTGGCGCGGGTCGTCCTGACACCCCCCAACAGCACCCGGAGCCCGGGTTGGGGGGTCAGCCAGCAGACGGCCCGCACGACGGTGCTGCCACCGCTGAGTTCGACTTCACCCAGGAGCGCTACACCACCCAGTTCAAACCCGGCTACGCCCCGCGCTCGCAACCATCGGGGCGGGCTGAGGTCGTCCCGCCCGCTCCCGAGCCGACCGCTCCTGCGATCCCACCCACCCCGGCGCCCACCTGGTCGTCCGGTGCGACGGCGTCCCAGCACGACACCGGGGCCCAGACCCGCGTCGGCGGAGCGCACCCACCGCGCACCTCGTTCATCGGACGCCACCCGGGATGGGTCACCCTGCTCGCAGTGGTGCTGGCGTTGGCCGTGGGGTTGTCCGCCGGGCAGTTGATCCGGGGGGACGAGCAGCGTGACCCGGCCTCGCCCGGGGTCAGTGGTTCGTCGGGTGGTTCGCGCCCGGGCACTCCGAGCACCTCCGCTTCGCCGGTGGTCGCCCCGTGGGCGGGACCGACGGCCCCGCTCAAGGCGGACACCGTGAGCGCGTCCTGCACCGCCCCCGATGCGACCGATGCCGACGGTCGGCGGGTGACCTACCCGGCAGCAGCGGTGCTGGACGACAACCCTGACACGGCCTGGCGGTGCAACGGCGACGGTCTGGGCCAGTCACTGACCTTCACCTTCCCGAACGGGTCAGTGCTGGTCGGGGTCGGGCTGCAGAACGGCTACGTCAAGACCGCGGGCAAGGACCAGTTGTACGACCAGTACCGCAAGGTCACCAGGGTGAGGTGGACGATGGCCGACGGCTCCTGGTTCGTGCAGAGCCTCTCGGACAACAACCCGTCGGTGCAGCAGGTGCTCATTCCGCCCACCACCCTGACCGGTCGGGTCACCCTGACGATCGAGGCCTCGACCCGCCCCGGACGGGTGGGGGAGGCGACCCGCGACGCCGTTCTGTTGTCGTCGGTCTCGTTCCAGACCAAGGGCTGACGCGGGCGGGCGCAGCGCTCCGCCGGCTCTGCATCAGCCCCAGGAGTCGCTGTCCAGGATGATGGTGACCGGACCGTCGTTGACGAGTTCGACCTGCATCTGGGCACCGAACCGGCCCGTCTCGACCCGCGCGCCGAGATCGGTCAGGGCCTGCACGTAGGCCTCGACGAGGGGCTCGGAGACGGGGCCCGGTGCCGCGGCACTCCACGAGGGGCGACGGCCCTTGCGCACGTCGGCGTACAGGGTGAACTGGCTGATCACCAGGATCGGCGCGTCCAGGTCGGAGGCACTGCACTCCGCGTGGGCGGTGTCGCCGCCCGGCGGCGCCTCCAGGATGCGCAGGCCCCACGTCTTGGCGGCCATCCTCACCGCCGTCTCGCGGGTGTCGGCATGGGTGATGCCGACCAGGGCCACCAGACCGGGGGACGACAGTCGTCCGACCACCTCGCCGTCGACGGTGACCTGGGCCCGGGTGGCTCGCTGCAGCACGACACGCATGGGGCTCAGGCTGCCACACTGGCTCGCATGGACACTGGACTGGAGCGCACGGTGGTGCTGCAGGTGCCGATCACGTTCCGCGACCTGCAACGCGACGACGTCGACCCGCAGCGGCTCGGGTGGTCGGGTGGTGAGGTGCACCTGGCGGCCATCGGTGAGGCCCTCGACCTGGCCTGGGCCGGAGAGGTGGACGTGCTGGTGGGGGAGTTGCCGACCGGTCAGCTCGTGGCTTGCGGGGCCGTCGACCATCGCAAACTGCCCAGTGAGTTGTGGATGCTCTCGGTGGACGCCCGCTGGCAGTCCCTGGGTTTGGGCACCGCCCTGATCGGGGCCCTCGAGCACCGCATCGTGGAGCGAGGCCGAGACCACGCCGGTCTCGGCGTGGAGTGGGACAACCCACGGGCCCGGGCGTTGTACTCACGTCTCGGCTACGTCGACTCGGGCCTGGTGCTCGACGGCTGGCCCCAGGACGACGGCACCCGCTACGTGACCTGGTGCACTCAGATGACCAAGAGTGTGGGTGCGACCCAGGATGTCGGTGGGACGGGGTCCCTCAGCCCAGACGAGGACGAACGTGCAGACCCACCTCGGGGTCGACCAGGGGCTCCTGGGCAGCGGTGATGTCGCTACCGGGCTGGTCGTCGGTGCCCACGCCCGTGACCACGACGGTCGCCTCGACCGGCAGGTTCCGCTTCACCAGGGCGAGGGCGATCGGGCCCAGTTCGTGGTGCCGGGAGGACGAACCCACGAACCCCACCTCACGGCCGTCCGCCCTCACGGGTGACCCCGCCTCGGGGAGCGCGTCGACCGATCCGTCGAGCATCAGCTGCACCAGCCGGCGTGGCGGTCGTCCGAGGGTGTGGACCCGGGCCACCGTCTCCTGCCCTCGGTAGCACCCCTTGTCGAGGTGCGTGCCGAGCAGCCCGATCTCATTGGGGATGGTGCGGTGGTCGGTGTCGACGCCGATGCGGGGCTGTCCGGCGGCGATGCGGATCGCCTCCGCGGCCCACACGCCCACGGGCACGCCTTCGGGCAAGGGGGCCTCGCGGGGCCAGAACAGTTCACGGCCGCCCAGCGGGGAGCGGCGGATTGCCAGCGGCTTCGCGTCCCCTGGGGTGTCGACCCCATCGCCCACCCAGACCAGGCCGACCTCGTCGGAACGGTCGGCGACCTCGACGCGGGTCATGAACCGCATCCGGTCGAGCCACGAGACCAGGTCGGCCACCCGGCCGGGCTCGGTCCAGGCCCAGACCGTCCCACCGTCGTCCACCCCGTGCAGCACGTGCTCGATGTGCCCGGTGGGTGACAGCACCAGCGCGGTGAACGGCTCGCCCGCACCCAGGCCTTCGAGGTGCTGGGTGGTCAGCGAGTGCAGCCAGGTCAGCCGGTCAGGCCCGGTGACCGTCAGGACACCCCGCCCGACCCCGGGGCTCGGCGACCAGTCGACGACACCGGTGCCCGCTTCGAGGGCGCGCTGTTCGGCGACGGGGCTGCCGTGGTGCCAGACGAGACCGGCATCGGGGCCGGCGAGGACGTGAACGATGGTCATCAGCTCAGGCCCGCTGCAGTCGAGCCCACAGGTACGGCTGCAGGGGTTGCTCGGCGGTGGCCCGGTCGAAGGTCCACAGCAGGTCGCCCTCGACCTGGCCGTAGAGCCGCTGGCCACCGGTGTAGGCGACGGCAGCCCCCTGGGTGCGCATCACGGCATCGGTGACCAGTTCGATCTTGGCCCCCTCGATGCTGCCCGCCCACACCTCGGCCCAGCCCTCGGGGTTGCTCATCACGACCTCGACCGAACCGTCCAGGGCCGGACGCCAGTAGCCGGACTCGCTCCACAGGGGTTGCTCCGGTGCCCCGGCGGCGTCGGTGGTGTAGAGCTGCGAGTGGTAGTGCAGGAAGTCGCCACCGTTCTCGACGATGTCGATCTGTTGGCCGTACTCGAACTGCTCGCCGGGCTTGCCGTCGAGGCCCGGGTGCACCCCGTGGCCGTTGCCCCGCCAGGTACCGATCATCCAGGCGACGCCCATCAGGTTGTTGGACAGGTTCTGGGGGATCTCGAAGGCCATGGGTCAGTTCTCCTCGACGGTTCGGGCGGACGTGTCCGGTTGACTCCTGCGGGCGGGCAGTTCCTCGAAGCTGACCCGTCCGCTGCGCAACATCAACAGCACCACGCCAGCGATCGCGGCCAGGCCGATCAGGCCGACCGCGACGATCAGGATGACCACCAGCACACCCGCAAGGTTCACCCCGTGAGTCTACTCGGCTGAGCGCGGTCACCGAGGGCGCGCGAATCCACGGTCGGGCTGGGACCGATGCCCGGGCGCTGGAAGAGTGGAGCCATGAGCGAGCACTTCACCGCCGTCCTGGTCGACGACCTCGAGAAGGTCTTCCCCAAGCGCGATCCCCGTCCCTTCGACACCTCGGTGCCCTTGACGGGTCATGCCGGCGAACGGATCAGCTTCCAGGTGGCCGTGCGCTATCCGGACCTCGACCGGCTGCCCGCCGACGAGTTCGACCTGACGGTCAGCTGCGCCGGAACGTCGGTGACGTTGCACCGGGTGGCGCTCGTGCCCGCCGACATGCCGATCTTCCCCGTGCACGACGACAACTACATCGATGACGTGCCGGGCCTCTACCCCGACCTGCTGGTGCCGCTGGCCTCGGGTGAGGGGCAGGCGACGTCGGCCCTGGACCTGCGCAGCCCCGGCTGGAACTCGTTCTGGGTGGACCTCGGCCTGTCCGGTGTCAGCGCCGGTCCTGTCGCCGTCCGACTGGTGCGCCGACCGCGCGCCTGGGGTGACGAGCAGGCCGGCGAGGGGAGTCTCCTGCTCGAGGCCGACCTGCCGTTGGAGGTCACCCCCGTCGAGGCCCCGTCCACCCCGATCCGGCACATCGCCTGGCTGCACAGTGACTCACTGGCTGCCTACTACGAGACTCCCGTGCACTCCGAACTGCACTGGAAGGCGATCGGGTCCCACATCGCATCGGCAGCCGACATGGGCGTGACGGCCGTGCTCACCCCGGTGTGGACTCCCAGCCTCGACACGGCCGTGGGCACCTATCGGCCGAACGTGCAGTTGCTGGGCGTCTGGCACGATGAGGACGGCTACCAGTTCAACACCGACCTGCTCGACCGCTTCCTGGGGCTGCTGCGCGAGCACGGCATCCGTCAGGTCGAGATCGCCCACCTGTTCACCCAGTGGGGTGCCCGCCGCACCCCCCAGGTGTGGGTCGACACGGCCGAGGGACCCCAGATGCGTTTCGGCTGGCACGTCGCCGCCACCGATCCGGCGTGGCGGGAGTTCCTCGCCGAGGCCATCCCCTTCCTGCGCGACCACCTCGAACCGGAGTGGGGTGTCGAGAACGTGCTCTGGCACATCTCGGACGAGCCCAGCGAGCAGCACCTCGAGGCCTACGCGGCCGCCCGTGCGGTGGTGGCCGACCTGCTCGAGGGCGCGGTGATCATCGACGCGCTCTCGTCCCCCGACTTCGCCGACGTGGTCGACCACCCCATCGTGGCCACCGACCACGTGCACGACTTCCTCGAGCGGGGGCTGACCGTGCGCAATGTCTACTACTGCGTCGGACAGGCGCGGGCCGTCTCGAACCGATTCATCGCCCAGCATGCGATCGGCCACCGCCACCTGGCGGCGCAGATGTTCGTCCAGGGCGCCGACACCTTCCTGCACTGGGGCTACAACTTCTACTGGGCCCAGTACGCAGTGCGTCCCATCGATCCGTTCCGGGAGACCTCCGCCGGCGGACGGTTCCCCTCCGGGGACCCCTTCGTCGTCTACCCCGGGCCCGAGGGGGAGTGCTGGCCGAGCCTGCGACACCGCGTGCTGGGCACCATGACCCATGACGCCCGCGTGATGGCCTGGGCCGAGCAGTTGGTCGGACGAGAGGCTGTCCTGGCGATCATGGACCCCGAGGGTTCCTTCGCCGGGGAGCGCGGCTACGAGGCGGCCTGGCCCGACCCCGTGGACTACCGCCGCCGTCGACTCGAACTCGACCGGCGGGTGCGCGCCGCCCTGGGTGGGCGCTGAGCCGGGCCGTCCGACGGCTGCCAGAATGACGGACATGACACTCAGCCGCATCGACAACCCTGCCCTCGACGACGCCCTCGACACCGACCCGGTGCTGACCGAGGTGGTGCGGGGCGACCTGGTGGAGTGCGTGCATCGGGGGCGGGTGGTGGTCACCCGTCCGGGCGGCGAGGTGTCGTTCTCGCTGGGCTCCGTCGACGCCTCGATGTTCCCGCGGTCGTCGATCAAGCCGGTGCAGGCGATCGCCATGCTGCGGGCCGGTCTCGACCTGGACGGGGCCGCGCTGGCCCTCGCCGCGGCATCTCACTCGGGTGAGGCGTTCCATCGCGACCTGGTGGTCGAGGTGCTGGCAGGCGCGGGTCTCGACGTCACCGACCTGCAGACCACGCCCGACTTCCCCCTCGACGAGGATGCTCGCGTGGCCTGGATCCGGGAGGGTCACGACAAGGAACCGTTGGCCATGAACTGCTCGGGCAAGCACGCCGCGATGCTGCGCACCTGCGTACGAGCGGGCTGGCCCACGAGCACCTACCGCGATCCCTCGCACCCCCTGCAGCAGGCGATCGCCGAGGCGGTCACCGAGTTCGCCGGGGAGGCGAGCCACGCCTCCATCGACGGCTGCGGGGCGCCGCTGTTCGGGATGAGCGTGACGGGTCTGGCGCGCGCCTTCGGCCGGATCGCGGGTGCCACCGACGGGCCCGAGCGGCAGGTGGCCGACGCCTACCGCCAGTTCCCGGAGTACGTCTCCGGCACCCACCGCGACGACCTGGCGTTGCATCGCGCCGTGCCGGGGCTGATCTGCAAGGGCGGCGCCGAGGGGTGCCTCGCCATCGGACTGCCCGACGGCACCGGAGTGGCCGTCAAGTCCGACGACGGCAACATGCGCGGCGTCTTCCAGCTCGCGGCGGTGGTGCTCACGGCACTCGGACACGGGTCCGAGGCCCTCACCGAGATCTCGCTGCTGCCGGTGCTGGGTCACGGTGAGCCGGTGGGGGTCACGCAGGTGCGCCGATCGGTCGTCGACCGGGTGGCGGCCGCCCTGGTGTGAGCGGGCCGGCTGTGTGCCGGTCGTATTCTGGTGCGCGTGCCGGTCACCCATCCGCCCACCGCCGAGGCCGTCGAGCGCCTCGCCGGGGTGCTGCGCGGCCGGAACTGGCTGGCACTGACGGGGGCCGGAATCTCCACCGACTCTGGCATCCCCGACTACCGGGGGCCCGACGCCCGTCCCACCAACCCGATCCAGTACCAGGCCTTCGTTCGCGACGAGTCGGCCCGACGTCGCTACTGGTTCCGGTCGATGATGGGTTACCGCAGCTTCAGCCACTCGGGACCCAACCCGGGGCACCGGGCGCTGGTGGCGTTGGGGGCTCCGGTGCTCACCCAGAACGTCGACGGACTGCACAGCCAGGCCGGCAGTGCCGAGGTGATCGACCTGCACGGGCTGATCAGTCGGGTGGTGTGCCTGGACTGCCGCCGGCTCAGCCACCGCGACGACCTGCAGCTCAGGCTGGAACAACTCAACCCGCGGGTCACCGGGCGCATCCCGGCGGGCGAGGCGGAGCTTCGTCCCGACGGGGACGCCGACCTGGCCGAACCCGACAGCTTCGTCGTCCCCGAGTGCGTCGACTGTGGCGGCGTGCTGAAGCCCGACGTGGTCTTCTTCGGTGAGTCCGTGCCACCCGAGCGGGTCGACGCCGCGTGGCAGCGCGTGCACGAGGCCGAGGCACTGCTGGTGGTCGGGTCGTCACTGACGGTGATGAGCGGGCTGAGGTTCGTGCGGTGGGCGGCCAAGGCCGGTCGCGACGTGGTGATCGTCAACCACGGACGAACCCGCGCCGACGACCTGGCGACCATGATCATCGACGCGGGCACCTCGCAGACGCTCATCCGACTGGCGGACCAGTTGGCGTGAGGCCTGCGGGGTCAGTGCCCGCGCGGATCAGGACTTCTTGATGCGGTTGCGGTTCTTGGCGCGGGCGTTGGCGTCGAGCTCGACCTTGCGGATGCGCACCGACTCGGGGGTGACCTCGACGCACTCGTCCTCGCGGCAGAACTCGAGGCACTGTTCAAGGCTCAGCTTGCGCGGCGGCACCAACTTCTCGAAGTTGTCGGATGTCGAGGAGCGCACGTTGGTCTGCTGCTTCTCCTTGGTGATGTTGACGTCCATGTCGTCCGCGCGGGAGTTCTCGCCGACGATCATGCCCTCGTAGACCTCGGTGGTGGGCTCGATGAAGAGGGTGCCGCGCTCCTGCAGGTTCGTCATGGCATAGGCCGAGGCCTTGCCGGCGCGGTCGCTCACCAGCGACCCGGACTCACGCGAACGAATCTCGCCGGCCCATGGCTCGTAGCCCTCGCTGACGTGGTGGGCGATGCCCGTGCCGCGGGTCTCGGTCATGAACTGGGTGCGGAACCCGATCAGCCCACGGGCAGGCACGATGAACTCCATGCGCACCCAGCCGGTGCCGTGGTTGGTCATCGACTCCATGCGTCCCTTGCGGACGGCGAGCAGCTCGGTGATGGTGCCCAGGAACTCCTCGGGGGCGTCGATGGTGAGGCGCTCGATGGGCTCGTGCACCTTGCCGTCGACCTCACGGGTGACCACCTGCGGCTTGCCGACGGTGAGCTCGTAGCCTTCGCGGCGCATCTGTTCGACCAGGATGGCCAGGGCGAGCTCTCCTCGTCCCTGCACCTCCCAGGCGTCGGGACGTTCGGTGTTGAGGATGCGCAGCGACACGTTGCCGACCAGCTCGGAGTCGAGGCGCTCCTTGACCAGACGGGCGGTCACCTTGTGGCCCTTGCCGCCCTTGCCGACCAGCGGTGAGGTGTTGGTGCCGATGGTCATCGAGATGGCCGGCTCGTCCACGTGGATGAGCGGCAGCGCGATCGGGTTCTCGGGGTCGGCGAGGGTCTCACCGATGGTGATCTCGGGAATGCCGGCGACGGCCACGATGTCACCGGGGCCGGCGGTCTCGCCCGGCTTGCGCTGCAGGCCCTCGGTCACCAGCAGTTCGGTGATGCGGACGTTGTGGGTGGAACCGTCGCGCTTCATCCAGGTGACGGTCTGCCCCTTGTTGAGGTGACCCTGGCGCACACGCAGCAGGGCCAGTCGTCCCAGGAAGGGGGACGCGTCAAGGTTGGTGACGTGCGCCTGCAGGGGGGCACCCTCGTCGTAGGTCGGCGCCGGGATGGTGTCGAGGATGGTGCGGAACAGCGGCTCGAGGTCGGGGGAGTCGGGCATCCCGCCGTCGGCCGGCTGCTCGAGCGAGGCGCGGCCGGCGCGGGCCGAGGCGAAGATCACCGGGAAGTCGAGGGCCTCCTGGCTGTGGTTCTCGTCGAGCAGGTCCATGAACAGCTCGTAGGTCTCGTCGACCACCTCGCTGATGCGGGCATCGGCGCGGTCGACCTTGTTCACCACGAGGACGACGGGCATGTCGGCGTTGAGCGCCTTGCGCAGCACGAAGCGGGTCTGCGGCAGCGGGCCCTCGGACGCGTCGACCAGCAGGACGATGCCGTCGACCATCGACAGGCCTCGCTCGACCTCGCCACCGAAGTCGGCGTGGCCAGGGGTGTCGATGATGTTGATGGTGATCGGCTGGCCGTCGATCACGTGGTGCACCGCGGTGTTCTTGGCGAGGATCGTGATCCCCTTCTCACGCTCCAGGTCCATCGAGTCCATCACGCGTGCGGTGACATCTGCACCTTCGCGGAAGGCGCCCGACTGCTGGAGCATGGCGTCGACCAAGGTGGTCTTGCCATGGTCGACGTGGGCGACGATCGCGACATTGCGCAGGTCTTGGCGTGAGGGCATGGGCGCTCCAAATCTGGGTGATGGCGCCTGGAAGCGCCGAGCCATCGTAACGCCCCGGTGTGGATGCCCCGAAAACGGCGCTGTGGGGAGGGTGGTCGGGGTGGGGGAGGGGTGCGCGTTCTGTTGCACCTGCTCGCCTTCCGCGCCAGGTGCCCGCGTTCCGTCGCAGCTGCCCCCATTACGCGCCAGGTGCCCCCTTTCCGCCCGGGGTGCCCGCATTCCGCCCCACCTGCCCCGGTCACGTCCCACCTGCCCGCGTTCCGTCCAGTTGCCCTACCCCTGACCAAGGGCAACTGCACCGCACGAGGGCAGGTGGAACCCAACGAGGGCAAAGCCGAGACGCTGGCCGCACAGTCAACCGGCGCGCAGCATCGTCCCCCGCCCTGCAGCGATCCTGAAGGCGGCGAGGATCCGCTCCCGCAGCAGGTGTGGACGGGCCAACTCCTCCTTGCCCCAGCGTGCGAACACCCAGCCCTGGGTCTCCATCGCCTCCTGCCGACGCTTCTCCCGGCGCACCACATCGGCCGGTGACTCACCGGGTCGAGCCAGCTCGCAGTACTTGCCCTCGCCGTCGTACTCGCCCAGCACGCCCTCGCTCTCCCAGGCGAAGTCGCTGGCGCCGACGATGCGTCCCTGCTGGTCGCGGATCTCGAACTGCTGCAGCGGCTCCGGCAGGGCGAGCGTGCGGATCGCGAACAGACTGCGGGTCTCGGCCGGGCTCTGGGAGTAGGCGGACGACAGTCCCTGCGCCTGCCGGGCACGCCCGATGCCCTTGCGCCGACACATGACCGCGATCACGTCGGCGACCTCGGCGTCGAAGGTCTCGAGACGTCCCTCGATCCGAGCCGTCCAGCGGGCGGCGTCCCACGTGACCAGCCCCTGCTCCAGACCGCGCAGTCGGGTGAGGTCGACGACCGTCCGCGCTCGACTGGTGACGAGTTGGGACCCGAGGGTCACCAGATGCCGCGGCGGGAGCGGACCACTCAGTTGAAGTTCACGAGGTCGGCCGCGTGAACGTCCGCTGCCGGCGAGCACCGTGTGCACCTGCTCGGGTGTGGAGATCACGGGCAGTCCGTGCGCGAGTGCGGCACTCTCCAAGGCCAGGGCGTGGGTCCGGGACGAGGCCAGGGCCAGGTGTCGGGTCGTCCGGTCGGTGGTGCCGCGCAGGTAGACACCCCGCGCGATGCGGACGAGGTGCCCGCTCTCGCAGAGACGGGCGATGTCGCGTCGGGAGTAGCCCGAGGAGGTCAGTTCGGCAGTGGTGATGGGATCCATGGGCACAGCCAAACTCGCCCGCGGCTCGAATCAGGAGCGGTGGACAAGTCTGTGGACAACTTGGGACGGGTTGACGAAGTTACCCACAGGTGGAGCAGACGCCAGAGTGTCGGCGCTCGCCCGTTGCCCCATCCCGGCCCCAGTTGCCCTCTTCCCCTCACCTGCCCTACCCCTGGACGAGGGCAACTGCGCCGGGCGGGGGCAGCTGGTGCGGTACGCGGGCAACTGGTGCCGCACGAGGGCAACTGGTGCCGCACGAGGGCAACTGGTGCCGTGCCCCGGCGGTGGGCACCCGCAGACTCAGCGCAGGACGGCCACCACGGCTTCGCGGCGTCCACCGTCAACGGCGAAGTCCACGGTCAGGGTGCCTCGTCCGCGGACGGCGGAGATCTCGTCGATGTTGCGCGCGATCCGCAGCACACCGGACGACTCGGCCGTCGGGTCGACCCATGAGCCCTGGGCGGTCGCCCGGTGTTCCAGCGGTTCGCCGTCGAGTTCGAGTTCGGCCTGGGTGTCGCCCTCGCTGATCAGGCGGGTCAACTCCACCTGGTAGACGGGGTCGCCCGGGGCGTCGTAGATGAAGCGCTCGCCGAGCACGGAGTGCTGCATGGTGCCCACCAGCCACCGGTCCGCGCCCTTGAGCGGAGCACCACGATAGGTGAACGGCACGTGGTAGATCGCACCGTGGGAGCGGACCAGGAAGGTCTCGATGCCCACCTCACCCTCGGGGTCGACGAACCGGAAGGTGTCGAGGATCTCGAGGTCGCCCGCATCCTCGCCCTCGAACCAGTCCTGACGGGGCAGCCAGTCAGCCAGTACCTCGGCCTTGCTGGGCGACAAGGTGGCGCGGTGCAGTTCGGCGGTCCCGGACATGGTGATCCTCCCGATGGGGCGTGCAGACAGGGTTGAGGGGGTGGTGTTCAGCACCGTCCGGGAACGCCGGACGAGGCTGCCGCCCAGCCTACGCTGCCGCCTGCGGACGCGGGATGGGTCTGGCTTAGGCTGTGGTGTCGCATCTCTCACGAAAGGATCGCTGTGCAGTCCGGCTCCGCCCGTGGTTCCTCCGACGAGACGTCGAGACGTGGCTCGGGTGAACCGGGACACGCCAGTGACCACGAGCCCGGGCCCGGCCGAAGGTTCGTCGACGAGATGGTGCTCTCGGCGCGGCGGGCCCAGTTGGCGGCACGACGCGCCCTGGCCTCCGAGGGTGATCCGATCGAGCCCGAGGTGGACGACTCCCCGCCCCCGATGAGGATGGTGCCGGTCGTGGCGAGCCGTCGTGCGCTGCCCGTTGACGGCGACCGGCCCAAGCTTGAGGTGGTGCCGGATCCCGAGCCGGAGCCTGCGCACCTGCTCACCCTCGTCCCGGAACCGGATCCAGATCCTGATCCAACCCCGGAGCCGGAGGCTGACCGTCAGCCCTCACCCGCAGCCACCCTCGTCACCGGCGAGCCGGCGTCCGAGGTGGTGGGTTATCTGGCGGTGCCGTCCGGGACCGCTCCCGCCCCCGTCAGTCCAGAACAGAACAGTCCAGAGCAGATCAGTCCAGGCCAGGCCGGTGCAGGCCAGGGCGGTCCGGGACAGGTCGGTGCCGGCCCGAACGGGGGCGGCGAGATCGCCGCCACCGTGCTGCCTCCCACCACGTTCGACCTCTCCGCCCCAGTCGCTCTCGATCGCCCGGAAGCATCGGTCGGCTCCCGCGCCGCCCAGGCGGTGGCAGATCGGCCGCGCACGGTCGCGCAGGTGGGAGCCGAGTCGCTCCCGACCAAGACCCCCGAGCAGACACCGCCCAGCCCAGCCACTCCGGCCGCCGCCACGCCGCCCGGCACCGACGCACCGCCCACCGTTGACCCCCACCGGCCGGCCGCACGGCGCGCCATGACCACCGCGCCTCGGCGCAGTTGGCGACGGGTGCTGCTCGATCTGGTGGTGCACCGTCGACCCAAGTACTCCACCGTGCGCGGCGACATCGAGGGCCTGCGGGCCATCGCCGTGATCTGGGTGGTCATGTACCACCTGGGCGTCCCCGGAATCAGGGGTGGCTTCAGTGGGGTCGACGTCTTCTTCGTGATCTCAGGATTCCTGATCACCGGGCAACTGATCGGCATGGTCCGACGCCGAGGGCGCCTCGACCTGGCTGACTTCTGGTCACGGCGGCTGCGCCGGCTGATGCCCGCGGCCACCCTCGTGCTCCTCTCCACCCTGCTGCTCGGTTGGTGGCTGCTGCCCACCAGCGAGTGGGACCGGCTCAGCACCGACGGCCAGTTGGCCACCGTCTACGTGCTCAACTGGGGCCTCACGGCCCGCTCCGTCGACTACCTCGCCGAGGACGCCGCACCGTCGGCCTTCCAGCACTACTGGAGCCTGGGTGTCGAGGAGCAGTTCTACATCCTGTGGCCGCTGACCATCATCGTGTGCCTGCTGGTCGCACGGAAATGGGGCAGGCGAGCGCTCCCGACCATCACGGTCGGCCTCGGACTGATCACGGTCGGCTCGGCCCTCTACTCCTGGTGGTACACCGCCCACGACGCCAGTCGGGCCTATTTCTCCACCTTCACCCGACTCTGGGAACTCTCGATCGGCGCCATGGTCGCCTGCGGGGCTGCGGGGATGCGCCGGCTGCCTCGTTGGCTGGCGATGCCTCTGGCCGGCGCCGGGGTGACGGCCGTAGTGGCGTCCGCCTTCGTGATCGGACCTGACGACCCATGGCCCGGGGTGATGGCGTGGCTCCCGGTGGCGGGCAGTGCCGCGGTCCTGGTCGCCGGCAACATCAACGACACCACGGGGGTCGCGCGTGCCCTCGGCAACCCGGTGATGCGCCAGATCGGCATGCTCAGCTACGCGATCTACCTGTGGCACTGGCCGCTGATCGCGATCTGGACGCTGCGCCACCCCGACGCGGGATGGTTCTCGAGGGTGGTGATCGTGCTGCTGACGCTGGTGTTGTCGATGCTCACCCTGCGGCTGGTGGAGGACCCGATCCGATTCGCCGGTGGATTCCAGAAGCACCCCCGCCGGGTGTTCGTCATGGCAGCGGTCATGCTGCTGGTGACGGTGGCCGTGGCCCAGGTCGTCCGCCACCAGGTGCCGGCGGTGGCGCAGGTCGACGTGTTGGGTGGACAGGCCACCGCCTCGGCGTCGGCCGCCGAACCGAGCACCTCGCCGAGCTCGTCCTCCTCGCCCACCCCGACCCCGACGGCGCCCCTCCCGCCGCTGCCGGTGACCGGCGACTACACCGGCGCCCTGTCGCTGGTCCACAACTCCTCCGTCGAGGGGATGCCCACCCTGCGGACCGACCTCGACGCGGCGATGGCAGTGACGAAGCCGCTGGTACCGGCGGTGGCCGTCGCCGCCAAGGACGTGCCGTGGGTCTATGCCTCGGGCTGTCAGCGGGGCAAGACCCAGGACACCCCGGTACGACCCGACCAGTGCATCGTCGGTGACCCGAACGGCACTGTCCGGGTGGCCCTGGTGGGCGACTCCAAGGTGGACCAGTGGGAGCCTGCGCTGCGGGTGATCGGTGCCCGCCACGGCTGGAGGATCCAGACGCTGGCCAAGTCGGGCTGCGCGTTCGCGTCCACCCCCCAGTACCCGGGGTGCAACCAGTACAACTCGGCCCTGCTCACCCAATTGATGACCGATCCGCCCGACCTGGTGATCACCTCGACCTACGCCGAGACCCAGGGCACCACAGGACCCGGCATGGTCGACCTGCTGTCGAAACTGAAGGCCAAGGGCAGTCAGGTGCTGTTCATCGAGGACAACCCCACCCCGCCCACCCAGGAATCGGTCTACCAGTGCGTGGAGCGCAACAGCGGCCAGAACAGCTGCCGATTCGTCCCCAACGACGGCCACGGAACCGCGGACCTGCGCTACGCCGCCCGGCAACTCGACGCCCCCGTGGTCAGCATGAACCCATGGATCTGCCCGCCCGCCCTGCAGTTGTGCCCCGTGGCCCTGGGCAACGTGTTCATCTATCGACAGTCCAGCCACCTCACCAACACCTACGTCACCTCGCTGACCCCGCTGCTGGAGCGCTCGCTGGTCGAGGTCGGGGCACTCCAGCCACCGGTGCTCCCGCTGCAGCCGAAGCGCTGAGCGATAGAGTCCGACCATGGCCACACCCGAGACCCATCCGAACCTGATGGCCGCCTCCGGAATCCCGACGCGGCTGCCCGACGACCCGGCCCTCGACGCGCTCGCCGAGCGTGGACGAGACGGCTTCCTCTCCGTGGTGCGGGAGTACCCGTCCTCGTCCATCGTCTGGGCGTTGTTGGCGGAGGGGTCATTGCTCGCCCACACCGAGGGCGGTGACGTGGCCGCCTACGCCTACGCCCGCACCGGCTACCACCGGGGGCTCGACGCCCTGCGCCGGGCTGGGTGGAAGGGTTCAGGACCGATCCCGTGGGACCACGAACCCAACCAGGGCTTCCTGCGCGCACTGTGGGCCCTGGCCGTTGCCAGCGTCCGGATCGGTGACGTGGACGAGGCCGAACGGTGCTCGCAGTTCCTGCGCGACTCCTCCGAGGAGGCCTGGCAGGAGCTCAACACCCAGGAGTTCTGACCCCGGCCTCGTCGGCCGGTTCGGACGAGGATGGTGGATCACAGTCCGCTAACGGTCGGGCCACGATCATGGTCGCGGACGGGGTCGACGGCCGTGGGTGGCCTAGACTCGTGTGGCACGAGCCCCCCGCGACACGGTGACCAGTCCCGTGCCTCGACGACCGGGGCTCGAG
Organism: Aestuariimicrobium sp. T2.26MG-19.2B; assembly: GCF_950101875.1. Lineage (NCBI taxonomy): Bacteria > Bacillati > Actinomycetota > Actinomycetes > Propionibacteriales > Propionibacteriaceae > Aestuariimicrobium > Aestuariimicrobium sp. T2.26MG-19.2B. Next base: position 1,572,694 of record NZ_CATNLW010000001.1, read on the forward strand.
CCGTGTCAGGGCACCGCGACAGCGGTTCCGGACGCGCCACGAGAACCAATCCGGAGGAGACACCATGCCGGGCATCATCGTCGTCGGAGCCCAGTGGGGCGATGAGGGCAAGGGGAAGGCCACCGACCAACTCGGTGAGCGCGTCGACTACTGCGTCCGCTATTCAGGCGGCAACAACGCGGGGCACACCATCGTCGTCGGCGGTGAGAAGTTCGTCCTCCACCTGCTCCCCTCGGGCATCCTCAACCCCGAGACCACCACCATCCTCGGCAACGGCGTGGTGATCGACCTGGACGTGCTCGCCACCGAACTCGACGCCCTGTGGAGTCGCGGCGTGAATGTGCCGCACCCGCTGCTGAGCGCCAACGCGCACATCATCACCCCTTACCACTCCACCCTCGACAAGGTCACCGAGCGGTTCCTGGGCAAGCGCAGGATCGGCACCACCGGACGCGGGGTCGGACCCGCCTACTCCGACAAGGTCAACCGCCTGGGCATCCGGGTGCAGGACCTGTTCGACGAGTCGATCCTGAGGCAGAAGGTCGAAGCAGCACTGGAGCAGAAGAACCACCTGCTGCTGAAGGTCTACAACCGCCGCGAGATCGACCCGGTGCAGATCACCGAACTGCTGCTCAGCCACGCCGACAAGCTGCGCCCCTACGTCATCGACGCGGCCCGGGTCATCAACGAGGCCCTCGACGCCGACAAGGTGGTGCTGTTCGAGGGCGCCCAGGCCTCGCACCTCGACGTCGACCACGGCACCTACCCCTACGTCACCTCCTCGAACCCCACCGCCGCCGGCGCATGCACCGGGACCGGGGTGGGACCCACCCGCATCGACCGCGTGGTCGGTATCGCCAAGGCCTACACCACCCGGGTGGGCGAGGGTCCGTTCCCCACCGAGCTGTTCGACGAGGACGGTGACGCCCTGCGCGAGAAGGGTGGCGAGTACGGCGCCACCACCGGACGCAAGCGCCGCTGTGGCTGGTTCGATGCGCTGGTCGTCGAGCACGCCTCGATGGTGAACGCCTTCACCGACGTCTTCCTCACCAAGCTCGACATCCTGTCGGGATGGGAGAAGATCCCCGTGTGCGTCGCCTATGACGTGAACGGGGTGCGGCACGAGACCATGCCCATGACCCAGTCCGACCTGCACCACGCCACGCCCGTCTACGAATACCTCGACGGGTGGTCCGAGGACATCTCCGAGGCACGATCCTTCGACGAGTTGCCCCCGAACTGCCAGGCCTACGTGAAGTTCCTCGAGCAGAAGATCGGGTGCCGCATCTCTGGCATCGGTGTCGGCCCCGGGCGTGAGCAGTCGGTGATGATCAACGACCTGCTCTGAGCAGGCCCTCCACCCGAGGTAGCCAGTCGGCGGCCTCGGCCAGTGGCGACCAGCCGGTCCTCAGCCGGTCAGGGTCTTCAACACCGCGATCGAGTCCTCGCCACCCAGCCCGGCCTCGATCGCGGCGTCGTTGAGGCGCTGACTGGCCGCGACCACGTCGAGGTCGACCCCGACGGAGGCGGCCAGGTCGAGCGCCAGCTGGGCATCCTTGCGCATCAGGGCGACCGAGAAGACGGGGACGAAGTCCCCGGCCACCGCCCGGGGTGCGACATCACGGAACAGGCCCGACACCGTGGCGGCCCCCGAGTCGAGCACCACGTCGACGAAGGTGGCCGGGTCGAGACCGGAGGCCCCGGCGAGCGCCAGCGCTTCGGCGGTGACCGCATTGATGGCCGACAGCATCAGGTTGTTGCACACCTTGAGCGCCGCCGCCGCACCGGCGTCACCCACCCGCACGACCCGCCGCGCCAGCGGTTCGAGCACCTCGCGCGCCGCGCCGAACAGTGACTCGGTGCCTCCGACCGGGATCGTCCACGAGCCGACGCCCGCCGGCCGCCCCAGGATTGGGGTGTCCAGGTGTGGGCCGAGCTCGGCCAGCTCCCGCGCGGTGCCGGGCCCGATGGTCGAGGTGTCGCAGACCAGCAGGCCGCCGTCGGTCGCCCACAGTTCCCGGGTGACCTGCCGGACGATCGCGTCATTGGGCAGCGAGAGCACCACCGCGCCCACGCGGGCGGCCAGGGCGGCATTGGTCTCGGACACGCTGAAGCCCGCCGCGGCGGCTCGATCCCGTGCGGCGGCGGAGGCATCGGTGACCACCACCTCGCGGCCGGCCTCGCGCAGCTGGTGGGCGATGGGCCACCCCATCGCGCCCAGACCGATGACGCCCACACTCGCCGCACTCATGACAGACCCTCCAGCCATTCCTTGAGCACGACCGCCTGATTGTGCTCGGTGTCGTGGGCAGAGTAGAGCAGCATCACCGTGGGCAGGCCCACCAGTTCACGGGCGACGCGCCCGGCCTCGTCCGAGTGCTGCAGTTCGGCGAGGTAGTCGGTGCGGAAGTCCGCGAACTTGTCGGGGTCATGGCCGAACCGCTGGCGCAGCTCGGTGCTGGGAGCCAACTCCTTGGCCCACCGGTCATGGTCCAGGTCGTCCTTCCTCACCCCGCGGGGCCACAAGCGGTCGACCAGCACCCGGAACCCGTCGTCCGGCCCGGCCTTCTTCGCGTCCTGGACGCGAGCGATCGTGCACTTCATGCCTCGAGTCTCTCCTCTGTGGGCCCCGGGCGTGCCAGAGTCGAGCGCATGCAGGTGAACCTTCAGTACGGAGACGGTGACGTGGCCGTCGAGATCCCCGACGACTCCGTGGTGATCCGGGAGGGGATCGTGCACGAACCGACCCCGCTGGCTGACCCCCATCGGGCCACCCGGGAGGCGATCGCCCGACCGCTGGGCATGCCCCCGATCGGAGACCTGGTCGGCCCCGGGGGAACGGTCACCATCAGCTTCCCCGACCGGGTGAAGGGGGGCTCACACGTCACCGCGCACCGCAGGCTGGCGATCACGGCGGTGCTGGACGAACTGGCTGCCGCCGGTGTGCGCGACCGCGACATCACCCTCGTGTGCGCCATCGGACTGCACCGCAAGAACCGTCCCGAGGAGTGGGCCGAGTACCTGGGTGCCGACCTGCTCGAGCGCTGTGCCGGCATGAGGGTCGTCAACCATGACGCCGAGGACCCCGAGGGCATGATCGACCTGGGGGAGTCGTCCCTGGGAGACCCGGTGCAGGTCAACCGGGCCGCGGTCGAAGCCGACCTCTCGGTGCTGGTGGGGCACGCCTCGGGCAACCCGTACGGCGGGTACTCGGGCGGCTGGAAGATGCCCGCCACCGGACTGACCTCGTGGCGCTCGATCGCGGCCCACCACGCCCCGCGGACGATGTACCGCCCCGACTTCGTGCCCGCCACCCCGCATGGACGTTTCCGGGAGCAGCTGCGGGCCATCGGCGAGCGGATGGAGGAGCACCTGGGCGGTCGGTTCCTGGCCATCGACGCGGTGCTCGACTCCCGGTCGCGGCAGCTGGCGGTGGCAGCCGGGGCGATCAGCGAGGTCGAGCGCGCCAGTTGGCCACTGGCGGCCCAGCGCACCGACGTCGAGCTCGACGGTGACCCCTTCGACGTCCTGCTGCTGGGCATGCCGCGCACCTTCCACTACGGGCCCGGGATGGGATCGAACCCGATCCTGATGATGCAGGCGTGTGGCGCTGCCATCGTGCGCGCCAAGGCGGCTCTGGTGCACGCCCCCATCGTGATCGCCGCCAGCATCTGCGACGGGTGGTTCAACGACGCCGACTTCCCGAGCTACCGACCCGCGTTCGACCTGTTGCAGACCGTCGACCACCCCCGCGACATGGTGCAGTTCCATGATCAACTCTCCACCGACGAGGGCCTGGTCTCCCGGTACCGGGAGGACTACGGCTACCACCCGTTCCACGCGTTCTCGATGGTCTACATGGGTGGGGTCGCCCTCGACCAGACCCAGGCGGTGGTCATCGCCGGCGCGGAGCGCCCCGACCTCGCCCGGGCGATGGGCGCGCGTACTGCTCCCGACGTGGAGTCGGCACTCAGTCACGCCGCCGCCCTGCTCGGACGAACCCCGCGGGTGCTGTGTGTGCCCCAGTTGACGGCCCCTGCGTTCCACCCGCGGATGGCCCGCTGAGACCGCCCCGCCGCGGGCAAGGACTGGCAACGCCTGCTGCGGGGGTGGGCCCGCTGCCAGACTGCGACCATGACCAGGGTTGCGCTCGTGGGTACGGGTTTCATCGCATCGGTGCACGCCGACGCGATCCTGGCCGCCCGAGGCCTCGAACTGGCCTGCGTCGTCCAACGCACCCCCCGCGATCCTGCGTGGGGTGACCGCTACGGGGTGCCGACCTTCCGCGCCCTGCCCGAGGCGGCCCGAGCCGTGTCCTTCGAGCTGGTCGCGGTCACCGTGCCGACGGGAGCCCACGTCGCGGTCGCCATCGAAGCGCTCGACCTCGACAAGCACGTGGTGGTCGAGAAGCCCGCCGACATCACCTTGGAGCGGATCGACACCCTGCTTGCCGCCGAGGAGGCCGCCGGCCGGACGGTCTCGGTGATCAGCCAGCACCGGTTCGACCCCGCGACCTCCCTGGTGGCCGAGCTCATCGACGCAGGTTCGCTGGGGAGGATCACCTCGGCCATCGCGTCCACGCCGTGGTGGCGCCCCCAGTCCTACTTCGACGGCAGTGACTGGCGGGGCACCTGGCAGCACGACGGCGGAGGGGCCCTGATCAACCAGGGCATCCACGCCCTCGACGAACTGGTGCACCTGCTCGGCCGACCCGTGGAGGTCTTCGCCTGGACGGCCACTCTCGCCCACCACATCGAGGTGGAGGACACGGCGGTGGGCGTGGTGAGGTTCGAGAGCGGTGCACTCGCCGCGCTGCATGCCACCACAGCCGCCAACCCCGGACTCAACGTCAGCCTCTCGGTGATGGGCTCCGAGGGATCGGCGCTCATCGAGAACCATCGGCTCCGCTACCTCCACCGCTCGGGCCAGGCTGAGGACGACCCCGAGGTGCGCGAGCGTCCGATGTCGTCCACCAACCAGCTGGACGACCTGCCCGTCGGCCTCCGGGAGGCCGTGCTCAGGGAGGAACCCCTGAGAGTGGGGCACACTCGCCAGTACGAAGCCATCGCCGACGCCCTGACCGGGCTCGGGGCGGGGGAAGGGGTTCGTCCGCCGGTGCCGTTGGTCGAGCACCGCAGCTCCTTGGCGTTGGTGCTGGGGCTCTACCGGTCAGCCCGCACCGGAATGGTGGTCCCCCTCTGACGGGGGGCCCGAAGGCCGGATCTAGGCTGGATGCATGGGCAAGCAGAAGCGCCCGCTCACCGCGGGGGAGAAGGTGGTCCTCGGCATCGCTGCCGGGGTCGAGTTCAGTGCCAAGGTCGCCATGTGGCGCGATCTCAAGAAGCGCCCGGCCGAGCAGATCCATGGGCCGAAATGGGCCTGGGTGGTGGGGTCCTTCGTGAACACCATCGGTCCGGTCGCCTACTTCGGTTGGGGACGCCGGCGCCACCGCTGACGCCACGGGGAGATGTTCGCGCACCGGCGCTGGACGGCCGCGGCGGGCCCAGCAACTAGGCTGGCCCCGTGAACCCCCAGCGACCCGGTGTGCCCCCCTTCAGCGTGCTGGTCGTGGGCGCCGGCGGACGCGAGCATGCGCTCGCCCGTGCCATCGCCCAGGACCCGCAGGTGACCGCGGTGCACGTCGCCCCGGGCAATCCCGGCACGGCCACCATCGCCACGAACCACCCCGTTGACCAGCTCGACGGCGCTGCGGTCGCCGCCCTCGCGGTGGAGCTGGGCGTCGGCCTGGTGGTCGTGGGGCCGGAGGCCCCCTTGGTCGCGGGCGTCGCCGACGCGGTGCGCACCGCGGGCATCCCCTGCTTCGGTCCGAGCGCCGAGGCCGCCCGACTCGAGGGCTCCAAGTCCTTCGCGAAGGACGTGATGGCCTCCGCGGGGGTGCCGACGGCGGACGCGCGGGTCTGCACCACCGCCGACGAGGTCGCGGCCGCCCTGGACGAGTTCGGTGCCCCCTACGTGGTGAAGGCCGACGGACTGGCCGCCGGCAAGGGAGTCATCGTCACCGACGACCGGCAGGCGGCGGTCGACCACGCTGCCGGGTGCGACCGGGTGGTCATCGAGGAGTACCTGGACGGTGAGGAGATCAGCCTCTTCGTCATCACCGACGGAACCACCTGCGTGGGACTGCAGCCGGCCCAGGACTTCAAACGGGTCGGTGAGGGTGACACCGGGCCCAACACCGGCGGAATGGGCGCCTACTCACCCCTGCCCTGGGCTCCCGACGACATCATCGAACAGGTACTGGCCACGGTGGCGCGCCCGACCCTCGACGAGCTCAACCTGCGGGGAATCGAGTTCTCGGGCCTGCTCTACTGCGGTCTGGCGATGACCAGCCGCGGACTGAGGGTGGTCGAGTTCAACGCCCGATTCGGCGACCCCGAGACCCAAGCCCTGATGGGACTGGTGGAGACCCCCGTCGGCCAACTCCTGCTGGTCGCCGCCACCGGCACGCTCGCCGACTTCGGCGAGGTCCACTGGCACCCGGGAGCCGCCGTCGTGGTGGTGATGGCCGCCGACGGTTACCCCGGCACCCCGGCGAAGGGCGGGGCGATCATGTTGCCCCCCGACCGCGAGGACGCCTGGGTGATCCACGCCGGCACCGCCCTCGACCCAGACCATGATCAACTGGTGGCCGCCGGTGGTCGGGTGCTCACCGTCGTCGGACGAGGACCCGACCTCGCCGCCGCCCGTCACCAGGCCTATGCCCTGGTCGACGAGATCGACTTCCCGACCGGATTCGTCCGCCGTGACATCGCCGCGCGGGTGCTCGCCGGCGACCCCGCCTGAGGAGGCACCATGTCTGTTACACCCGCTCCCGTCACCCCCGCTTCCGCAAACCCCGCGCCCGTTCCGAACGTGCTCGCCAATCGGTACGCGTCCACCTCGATGCGCACCATCTGGAGTCCCGAACACAAGATCATCGCCGAACGGCGGTTGTGGCTGGCGGTGATCGAGGCCCAACGCGACCTCGGGGTCACCTTCGCCGGCGAGAAGGGTGCCGCCGAGGACGTCGACCGGGTGCTCGCCGACTACCGGGCGGTCGTCGAGCGAGTCGATCTTGGTTCCATCGCTGCCCGCGAGCGGGTCACCAAGCACGACGTGAAGGCACGCATCGAGGAGTTCAACGCCCTGGCCGGGCATGAACACGTGCACAAGGGCATGACCAGCCGTGACCTCACCGAGAACGTCGAGCAGTTGCAGGTGCTCGCCTCGCTGCGCATCGTGCGCGACCGGATCGTGGCGGCGCTGGCGATGCTCGCCGACCTGGCGGCGCGGTACAGCGACCAACCCATTGCGGGTCGCTCCCACAACGTCGCCGCCCAGATCACCACCCTGGGCAAGCGGTTCGCCACCGTCGCGGACGAGTTGCTGGTGGCGCACCGCCGCATCGACGAACTGATCGAGCGCTACCCCGCCCGCGGCATCAAGGGGCCGGTCGGCACCAGCCAGGACATGCTCGACCTGTTGGGGGGCGACGAGGCGAAGCTCGCCGACCTCGAGCAGCGGATCGCGACCCACCTGGGGTTCCGGCAGGTGTTCACCTCGACCGGGCAGGTCTACCCACGCTCCCTCGACTACGACGTGGTCACCGCTCTCGCCCAGGTCGCCGCGGCGCCGTCGAACCTGGCCACCTCGATCCGACTGATGGCCGGGCACGAACTGGTCACCGAGGGGTTCAAGCCGGGTCAGGTGGGCTCGTCCGCCATGCCCCACAAGATGAACACGCGCTCCTGCGAGCGGGTGAACGGGCTGGCGGTGATCGTTCGCGGTTACGTGTCCATGGTCGGCGAGCTGGCCGGCGACCAGTGGAACGAGGGCGACGTCTCGTGCTCGGTGGTGCGTCGCGTCGCGCTGCCCGATGCCTTCTTCGCCCTCGACGGACTCTTCGAGACCTTCCTGACCGTGCTCACCGACTTCGGCGCCTTCCCTGCCGTCATCGAGGCCGAGCTGGCTCGTTACCTGCCGTTCCTCACCACCACCAAGATCCTGATGGGAGCGGTGCGCGCCGGCGTGGGACGAGAGACCGCACACGAGGCCATCAAGGAGAACGCGGTGGCCGTGGCGCTGGGCATGCGCGAGTCGGGCGCCCGCACGAACGACCTGCTCGACCGGCTCGGTGCAGACTCGCGGCTGGGTCTGTCGAAGCAACAGCTCGAGGCCATGGTCACCGATCCGCTGGAGCTGTCGGGGGCCGCCCGGTCCCAGGTGGCCAACCTCGTGGCCCGCATCGGCGAGCTGGCGGCCGCCCACCCCGAGGCGGCGTCGTACCGCCCCGGGGAGGTGCTCTGAGTCAGGCCCGGCCGATCCGCAGGGTGACGATCTCGAACGGCCGCAGCTCCAGCCGGTCCTGACCCACCAGCGGGCTCCGGGTCCCGGTGGCCAGCGGTCGCTCCAGCAGGTCGGTGGCGACGACCGGGCCGTGCTCGAAACCGACGCCGAGGACGGCGGCCGCTCGTCCCCCACGCGACTCGTAGAGCCTCACGACCACGTCACCGGAGCCGTCCTCGGCGAGCTTCACGGCCTCCACCACCACGGCGGGATTGTCGATGGTGACCAGCGGGTCGACCCCGTGGGCACCCGCCAGTACCCGCGTGGGCAGGTTCTCGGCGTAACCGGCCTCGACCGCGTCACCCACCTCGGCGCCGGGCACCAGCAGGAAGGACAGCTGGTGATGACCCTGGTCGGCATCCGGATCGGGGAACATCGGGGCCCGCAGCAGGGATGGACGGACGGTGGTGACCGAGTTGCCGTCACCATCGGTCGTGCGCAGGGTGTCGTAGCCGTAGGTGCAGGAGTTGGCGAGCGCCACCCCGTACCCGGGCTCGGACACGTGCAGCCAGCGGTGGGCGACGGTCTCGAAGCGGGCCGCATCCCACGACGTGTTCACCGAGGTCGGACGGGCCAGGTGCCCGAACTGGATCTCACTGGTGGCCTCGCGTGCGTGCAGGGCGAACGGCAGGGTGAGCTTGAGCAGCTTCTGCCGGTCGTGCCAGTCGATGTCGAAGTCGAGGTGCAACCCTGCCTCGTCCAGCGTCACCGTCTCGGTGATGGACGAGGCTCCGGTGCTCCGCTCGATCACCACACCGCCCGGAACCGTCGCGATCGACACCACCTCGGTGAGGTCGCGGGTCACCTGCTTGTAGTGGGAGTTGATGTCCCAGGCGTCCCACTCGTTGGGGATGTCGCGGTGCAACTGCAGCAGGTTCGAGACCTGGCCCGGGGGGAGCAGGTCGCGGCCGGCACGCCTGTCGAACAGCCGGGTCACCAATCCGTTGGCGTCCAGTTCGACCAGCAGCGCCTCGTTGCTGAGCGTGAACCCGTCACCGGACGAGGCGACCTCGGCGATGCGCGGTTCGGTGGCCGCGGCGACGCCGAGCGCCGGCACACCGTGGTCGGCGAACGGGCGAGCGTTCAGCACGAACGGGGTCTCACCGGCGCCCAGCAGGATGCGACCGGCCTCGGCGATCAGTTCCTCCAGTTCGGCGGCGATCGCCCCGTAGTGCTGCTCGGCCTCGTGGTGCACCCAGGCGATGGACGACCCGGGAAGGATGTCATGGAACTGCTGCAACAGCACCTGCTTCCAGAGCCGGTCGAACTGTTCCTTGGGCCACGTCGCACCCTCACGGACGACAGCGGTCGTCCACCAGAGTTCGGCCTCGCGCAGCAGGTGCTCCGAGCGCCGGTTGCCAGCCTTGGTGCGGTGCTGCGAGGTGTAGGTGCCGCGGTGGTACTCGAGGTACATCTCCCCGGTCCACGTGTCGAGGTGGCCGTGCTCGGCCTTGGCGGCCGCGAAGAACTCGGCGGGGGTGTCGACCACCACCTTGGGTGACCCCTCCAGATCGGCCTTGCGCCGGGCGGCAGCCATCATCTCTCGGGTGGGGCCACCACCCCCGTCCCCCCAACCGAAGGGGACGAGTGCGTGGGTGGCTCGTCCCTTCTCACGGAACTGCCGCTCCGAGCGGGCCAGTTCCTCGGCGGAGAGGTGGGAGTTGTAGGTGTCGGAGGGCGGGAAGTGGGTGAAGATGCGCGAGCCGTCGATCCCCTCCCACCAGAACGTGTGGTGCGGGAAGGTGTTCGTGTCGTTCCAGCTGATCTTCTGGGTGAGGAAGGAGTCCTTGCCGGCAGCCCGGGCGATCTGCGGCATCGCACCGGAGTAGCCGAAGCTGTCTGGCAGCCAGACGTCCTTGGGCTCGAACCCGAACTCGTCGATGAAGAAGCGGGTGCCGAGCACGAACTGGCGGACCATCGCCTCGGAACCCGGCATGTTGGTGTCGGACTCGACCCACATGCCGCCGACCGGCACGAATCGTCCCTCGGCCACCTTCTCGCGGATGCGCTCGAACAATTCGGGGTAGTGGTCGCGCACCCACTCGTACTGCTGGGCGGACGAGCAGGCGAAGGTGAGGTCGGGGTCCTCGTCCATCAGGGCGATGACGTTCGAGAACGTACGTGAACACTTGCGGATGGTCTCGCGCACCGGCCACAACCAGGCCGAGTCGATGTGCGCATGGCCGGTGGCGTGCACGACGTGGGAACTGCGCCCGGCCGGTGACTCGAGGGCGGGACGGAGCACCTCCCGCCCGCGGGCAGCGGTGCCGGCCAGGTCGTGCGGGTCGACGGCGTCCATCATGTCTTCGAGGGCTGACAGGATCTGGTGGCGGCGGGTCGACTCGGCCGGCAGCACCAGCATCAGCCCGCGCAGGGCGTCGACGTCCTGCGACAACTCCCACACGCCGGTGTCGAGCAAGGCCACCTCGAGGGTGTTCACCACGTAGATGGGGTCAGTGCCAGCAGTGGCCTTGTCGCCGACCGGGGTGGGTTGGTACCAGTTGAACGAGGGGACGACGGGGTTGGCGGCGGCCTCGATGAACAGTTCGAACGACTCCCCGGGGCCGGCATCGAGGGTGACGTAGCGGTTCATCGGCTCGAGCGCCTTGATCAGGGTGCCTTGGGCCGACCACGCGTTGGCCTCGCAGGTGAACCCCGTTCCCCCGCCGGCGAAACCGAGGTCGACGTGCAGTTCGGGCCGCGTGTCGGCCTCCTTGCCCCACCCGACTGGCACGGTGCCGGTGACGTGGAACCAGACGGTTCCCCACGGAGGCCCCCAGGGGGTGCCCACCTCGAAGGGGGCGAACGTCTGGGCAGTGGCCTCGGCGAAACTGACCGGTTCGTCGGGTGCCTCCCAGTGGGTGACCTCGACCCGGGCCCGGTCCCGGTACAACTGCTGGCGCAGACGCTCGTTGATGAAGCGGGTGAGGCGGTGTTCGGTGCGGGCGACGAAGTCGTGCATGAGGAACCAATCCTGTTTCTGCCGGGGCAGGGGAGCAACGGTGCTCGTTTAATCCAAGTCTTGGAGTAATCTCCTGTCAAGGTGTTCGGCAAGACTGGTCACCGCGGCGAGGACCTACGTCAGGGGCGGCGCCGGGCGTGCCAGGTGGCACGCACGCGGGCCCACAGGCGTTGCTGCACGACCAGGGTCAACCAGCCCGCCACGGTCATGGCCGTGAGGTTGATCGCCAACTGCAAACCACTGCCGATCACCTCCGGCCAGGCGCCGAAGACCAGACCGAGCGCCACGTTGGCGGCCGCGGGGATGGTCGTCACCGACACGAACGCACCCGAGAGGCCGTCGCGCTTGCCCGAGGTGATGGCGAGCACACCCGCCGAGGCCGCGATCAGTCCCACGATGATCGACCACTTGTCGGGGGAGTAGATGAAGGCGGTCGCCGGACGAGCACCCGTCACCTGGTCGGAGGTGATCCAGCCCAACCCGCGGCAGATCACGCCGAACAACGCCGTGACGGCCATGGCCAGGCCGAACCCGCCCAGCAGGGTGGCCACTGCTCGTCCGACCATGCCGCGTCGACCGCGCAGCAACCCCACCGCGGTTCCGGCGATGGCCCCGAACTCGGGGCCGAGGATCATCGCGCCGACCACCAGGATCGGGGAGTCGAGCACGATCGCGACAGCGGCCAGCAGGGTGGCCATGCAGATGGTGGTGGCGAACACCCAGGTGAACTGGGAGTCGGCACGCAGCCCCTGCACCACCTCGGCCCACAGCACCGCGTCGGTGCCGTCGCCGGGGGCGGCCCGCTCAGACCTCAGCCCCCGGCTCGAGAGCCACGTCGCCACGGGCTGCACGAGCACGGTGCCGTGTTGGGGCACCTGCGCCTCCCGCAGTCTCTGCAGCAGTCCGTCCCCCGCCTCGCGGGCGATGTCGATGGTGATCACGTCGCCGGGTGGCATGACGGTCTGGCCGCGGGCGACCGCCACCGACGAGATGGCGACGTCGCCCTCACACAGTCCCAGCACGACCTCAGTGAGGTCACTGGGCACCTTGACGGTCACGGTCAGCACGGCGTCAGTGTGTCACGGCCCACCGGCGGGTCAGCCCTTGATGCCGGAGCCCGCCACCCCTTCGACGACCTGTCGCTGGAAGATCAGGAACAGGATGATCAGCGGCAGTGCGCCCAGGATGGACGATGCCTGGATGTCGGCGTAGCGCTGACCGAAGGATCCCTGCACGGTGGCCAGGCCCACGGGGATGGTCATCAGCTTCGGGTTGGTCAGCACGAACAGCGGCAGCAGCAGGTTGTTCCAGACGCCGACGAAGGTGACGATCGACATGGCCGCGATCACCGGCCGTGACAGCGGCAACAGGATGCGGGTGTAGGTCTGCCAGTAGCCGGCACCGTCGATGCGTGCAGCCTCCTCGAAGTCCTTGGGCAGGGAGTCGAAGAAGTGCTTGAAGACGAACACGGCCAGCACCTGCGGAACCTGCGGGAGGATCACCGACCAGTAGGTGCCCAGGATGCCCAGCTGGTTGAGCAGGGCGAACAGCGGGACGATCAGCACCTGGCCGGGGATCATCACGCCGAGCACGATCAGGCCCATCATCACCGCTGACCCCTTGAACTTCATGCGCGACAGGGCATAGCCCGCCATGGTGCACACGAGCATGCTCAGGAAGACCGTGACGACGCCGGTCACGGCGCTGGCGAGGTACCACTGCCAGATGTCGCCGCCCTTCAGCAGGGTCTGGTACGAGGCGGTGGTGAGGTGCCAGTCCTTGACGATGGGGATGGCGCCGAGCGATGCGGTGGAGTTCGCCGTCAAAGAGGTCTTGATCGCCCAGAAGCTGGGGATCAGCCAGATGATCGAGAAGATGATGAGCACGGTCCAGGCGATGATGCCGAAGCTTCGTCCCGAGCCCTTCGAGCCGGGTTGCCGAGCCGGGGGAGCTGCCGCCGAGACACCGCGGGTCCGGCTGGGTGCGGATGTGGTGGACATCAGGCTTCCTTCCTCGAACGGATCCGGTCGATGGCGACACGGACGAGGGCCACGATCAGGATGACGAGGAACAACAGCACCGAGGCGGCCGATGCGGCACCGACGCGGTAGTCGGTGAAGGCCGTGTTGGTGACCAGCTGCAGCACCACCTCTGTCGAGATGCCCGGGCCGCCCCCGGTCATCAGGTACACCTGGTCGAAGATCTTCAGGCTGGCGATGATCTGCAGGAGCACCACCAGTTGGGTGGTCGGGCTCAACATGGGCACCGTGATGCTGCGGATCTGCTGCCACGGGGTCGCCCCGTCGACGGCTGCGGCCTCGTAGAGCTCTCGGGGGATGTCCTGAAGACCGGCGAGGTAGAGCACGAAGTTGAACCCGATCGTCCACCAGATGGTGGCGATGGCGATGCCGATCATGGCCAGGTGTGGGGTGGCCAGCACCGGTGACGGTGAGTCATTGCCGAACCACTTCTGCACCTGGTTCCACAACCCACTGTCGGGGGTGTAGATGAAGTTCCAGATGATGCCGATCGCAGCGCTGGGCAGGATGAACGGCAGGAAGAAGGCCAGCCGGAAGAACCACTGGCCCCGGCGCACCCGGTTGGCGAGAATGGCCAGGACGAACGCCAGCAGGACCAACGGGACGACGGTCAGGATGGTGAACCAGATGGTGTTCCACATGGCCACCCAGAATTCGTGCTTCGAGAGCATCTCGGCGTAGTTGGCGCCGCCGGCGAATGAGCCGAGACCCTTGTGCACGAGAGTGGTGTTGAAGAAGCTCGAGATGACCATGTAGATGACGGGCCAGATCAGGAACAGGACGTACAGGACGGCGAACGGGGCCAGGAAGGCCCAGGCGATCCTGGTCTCCCTGGGGGCAGCCTCGCCCGTCTTCCTCCTACCGGTCTCCTCCGACCGGGCAACAGCGGTGGTGGTGCTCATTGGTGGTCCTCCTCTCAGCCCAGCGGGTCTGCGGTCTTGGCATAGGTGGACAGTTGACTCCGGGCGGAGTCGAGGGCCTGTTGGGGGCTCGTGAGTCCCTGTTCGACCAGTCCGATCTGTGCGCCGATGATGTTCTCGAAGGTCGAGCCAGAACCCGAGTACCAGGCCTGTGCGTCGTAGGTGACCGTCTTGACCACGTCGGCGTAGTTCTTCTGCGGCTCGAGGCTGGTGAATTCCTTCGACTGCACGGCCGGCACGTAGGCGGGCACGTGGCCACCCTTGGCCCAGGCGATGGACTGGTCGAGCATCGCCTTCACGAAGCCCATCGCTCGCTTGAGCTGCGCCTCGTCCCGGTTCATCCTCGGCAGCACGAAGGTGTGCGAGTCGCCCTGGGTGGCGGCCTTGTCGAACAGGGTGGGGATGGCTGTCATGCCGAACTTCAGTCCCTTGATGGACTGCGCCGTCGTGATCTCCCAGACGCCCATCAGGTAGAACCCAGCCTTGCCCGTGAACATCAGCGTCTGCGCTCCCGGGTAGTCGGTGTTCTTGGGCATCAGCCCCGCCTTCGTCCACTTCTGCATCAGCGTCAGGGTCTTCAGCGCCAGGTCCTCGTTCCACGACAGGTCGCGACCCCCGTCTGAGAGGAAGGGGGTGGCGCCTTCCTGCTGGTGGTAGAGCGTGGTGAGCCAACGCCAGCAGCTCGCGGTGTCGCCGATCGTCGGCACCGCGCAGCCGAACTGTCCGGTCACCTTCTTGGCGGCCGTGAGCGCGGCCTCCCACTGGTCGAGCCCGACGATGGGCTTGAGCTTGTCACCGTCCATCAGGCCCGCCTTCTGGCAGACGTCCACGTTGTAGTAGAGGACGAAGGGGTGCGTGTCGAGGGGGATCGTGTACTGCTGGCCGTCGACCTGGCCCGCCTTCCACGGGATCTCGCTGAAGTCGGTCGGCTTCAGCCCCGCCAGGGCGAGCATGTCGTCGGTGATCGGCTCGAGCAGGCCGCCGCGGGCCAGGTTGACCGCGCGGGTGGCGTGCGAGATGGCCACGTCACTCGGATGCCCGCCCAACGTGGCGAGGGTGACCTTCGTGTAGTACGGGTTGCCCCAGCTGAAGGTCGCCGCTTCGAGCGAGTTGGGCCCGTGGGCCTTGCGGTAGACGTCGAGCATGCCCTGCAGGCGAGCGCCGTCGCCGCCGCCGAACAGGTTCCAGAACTGGACGGTGCCGGGGGCGACCTCGCCGCCGGCGAGGCCGGCTGACAAGGTGCTGCAACCGGCCAGTGAGCCGGACAGGCCGACGGTCGCGGCACCTGCGAGCAGACCGCGACGACTGAGGTGTGGGAAGCCACCGGATGGACTCATCAAACGTGGCTGTGGATCGGGCACGTGCATGGTTCTGACCCTCCTTTGGGTCTCGGTGCACCCAAAACGAAACATCTTCCCCCGGGCCGTGTCAAGGGATTCCGGGCAAAATTGTGAGCGTTCACATCGATGGGCCGTCCTCCTTGACAAGCACTGTCCGAGCGGGGGAGTGTCGTCGCACAGGAATGCACACCAAGGGCCACCGATGCGGACCACCCCACGCGGACGCATCCAGCCCATCCGGAAGGAGCACGACCATGGCGGTCGCCAGCCTCGTCATCGACCCTGCGTTCACCGTTGCCCCGGTGCGCCGCCGCACCTTCGGCTCCTTCGTCGAGCACCTGGGTCGCTGTGTCTACACCGGCATCCATGAGCCCGACCACCCCACTGCCGTGGCCGGGGGGTGGCGCGGCGACGTGCTCGACCTGGTGCGCGAACTGGGGGTCACCCTGATCCGTTACCCCGGGGGCAATTTCGTCTCGGGGTACCGCTGGGAGGACGGTGTCGGTCCGGTCGACCGACGTCCCTCCCGGCTCGACCTCGCCTGGCACTCGATGGAGCCCAACCGTGTCGGCGTCGATGAGTTCATGGCGTGGTGCGAACTGGCCCACGTCGAACCCCAGATGGCCATCAACCTCGGCACCCGGGGGGTGCAGGAGGCGCTCGACCTGCTGGAGTACACCAACGTGCCTGCCGGTTCGCACTTCGCCGAGCAGCGTCGGGCCAACGGCGTGGCCGACCCGTACCGGATCAAGCTGTGGTGTCTCGGCAACGAGATGGACGGCCCCTGGCAGATCGGCCACAAGACCGCCGAGGAGTACGGACGGATCGCGGCGGAGGCCGGCCGGGCCATGCGCATGATCGACCCGGACCTGGAACTGGTGGCCTGTGGCTCCTCGTCGCGGGCGATGCCCACCTTCGGTGAGTGGGAGCGGGTCGTCCTGGAGGAGTGCTGGGAGCAGGTCGACATGGTCTCGGCCCACGCCTATTACTACGAGGACGAGTCCGGTGACCTGACCAGCTTCCTGGCCAGTGCCGTCGACATGGACCGGTTCATCGAGTCGGTCGCGGCGACGGCGGACGCCGTGGCGGCGGCGCGCAAGAGCGACAAGGTGGTCGGGATCAGCTTCGACGAGTGGAATGTCTGGTACCAGCAGCGTGCGGAGTCCCGTCCGCCGACGGGTGACGAGTGGCCGATCGCACCGGTGCTGCTCGAGGACCACTACACCGTGGCCGACGCCGTCGTTGTCGGAGACCTGCTGATCTCGCTGCTGCGCCACTCCGATCGGGTGTTCTCGGCGAACCTGGCCCAACTCGTCAACGTGATCGCGCCGATCATGACCGAACCCGGTGGCGCCGCCTGGCGGCAGACGACCTTCCACCCGTTCGCCCTGACCGCGCGCCACGCCAAGGGTGACGTGCTGCGGGTGGCGCTCGACTCACCCCGGGTCAAGACAGCGAAGTTCGGTGAGGTCGACATGGTCGATGCCGTCGCGACGCACGACCCGGACACGGGGGCGACGGTCGTCTTCCTCGTCAATCGATCCGTCGACCAGACGGTGAACCTCGAGGCGGCCGTGCGTTCGGGGGCGGCGACCCTGTCGGAGGCGCTCACCTACACCTCCGACGACCCCTACTGGACGGCCCGTGCCGACGACCAGAGCGTGCTGCCGAGCGCCAATGACTCCGCCCAGTGGGAGAACGGCACCCTGGCGATCGAGCTTCCCCCCGTGTCGTGGACGATGGTGAGGCTCGCCGGCTGAGACCGGGCCCGTCCGGGGCCGCGTGACGGGCAGTGAGGGAGGAGCCACGCATGAGGAACGGGCGTGCCGTGTCGATGGCCCAGGTGGCGCAGCGGGCGGGGGTCTCGCACCAGACCGTTTCGAGGGTGTTGAACGCTCCCGAGCTGGTGCGCGAACCGACCCGGCTGCGCGTGCAGGAGGCGATCCGCGAGCTCGGGTTCCGACCCAACCTTGCGGCGCGCGCCCTCGTCCGGGGTACGACGACCAGCCTGATCGGCGCGGTCTCACCCGGCAATGCCTTGTTCGGCCCCAACCACCTGCTCGCAGCGATCGACCGGGCCGCCCACGCCCATTCCTTCGCCACCGTCATCGGCACCCTGCCGGAGGCCGACCTCGAGGCGGCCCACGCCACCTCGGAGCGGTTCAGGGTGATGGGCGTGCAAGGTGTCGTCTTCATCGCCGTCGGACCACCCACCGCTGCGCTGGCCTCGACCCTCGCCGACGACCTGCCGGTGTGCGTCATCGCCCCGCACTTCGACGACCCACGCGTGTCGGTGATCGGCGTCGACCACGCCGCCGGCGCACGAATGGCGGTCGAGGAGTTGGTCGCGGAGGGACGGCGCCGGGTGACCCACGTGGCCGGTCCCCAGGGCTGGTTCGACGCGGACGTGCGTGCCGCTGCTTGGCAGGAGGAGACAGCGCGACTGGGAGTCCGCGGTGACCTGCTGCCCGGGGGATGGTCTGCTGGTGACGGCTACGCCGCTGCCGCGGCGGTGCTCGCGGCTCACCCACGACCCGACGCCGTGTTCTGTGCCAACGACCAGGTGGCGCTCGGGCTGATGAGGGGTCTGGCCCATGCCGGGGTCAGCGTGCCGGACGACATCGCCGTGGTGGGGTTTGACGACGTCGACGGGGCCGACCACTTCTCCCCCTCGCTGACGACCATCCGGCAACCCTTCGCCGAGGTGGGGGAGCGGAGCATCGAGGTGTTGTGGGCGATGATCGGCGGTGCCCCGCCGGTGCGCGAGCTGCTGGCGCCCACCTTGGTCGTCCGTTCCTCGAGTCGAGCCAGGCAGGCGGCGCTCAGCGGGCCGCGGCTGCAACCCTGAGCGTCGAGGGCCGCGGGCCGGTGGACTCACGGAAGACCGCCGTCGAGTCCAGAGTCTCGTTGACCCGGGTGAGCCCCTCGTCGGCCAGGAGCCTTCGGATCGCCCGCTGGCCCAGTTCGATGGCGTGACCGTCGATGGTGGTCAGCGCCGGTACTGACATGCGCGTCAGCTCATTGTCATGGCCGACGACCGAGAGATGTCGGGGAACCCTGAGGTCGAGTTGGTGCAGTCCCACCACCACGCCCTGGGCCATCATGTCGTTGAAGCAGAGTGCGGCCGTCGCCCCGGTCTCGAGAACGGCCGTCGTCAGGTCACGTGCGGCGGCCAACTCGGGGGGTGAGTGGGGCATGACCACGAGTTCTGCACCCAACTCCGCGCACACCGCACGAAGGCTGGCCAGTCGGTGCCTGGCGATCCAGAACTGCTCGGGGCCCGGCAGATAGGCCAGTCGTTCGTGTCCCAGGTGCAGCAGGTGCTCGACGACCTGGACCTGCCCCGGTCGCGACTCCTGGCGAAGGCTGGCGACGCCGCTGACCTCGCGCTGGATCAACACCAGCGGGGCCTGGTCGGCGATGCGCCGCAGGGTCTCGTCGTCCGAGCCCGCCCCCACCAGGATCAGGCCTTGGGCGAGGCCAGACATGGTCTGCGACCACTCGTCCTCGTGGCTGGGCTGGTTGTCGGTGTCACCGACGGCGAGCCACAACCCGTGGTCGTACGCCTCGGCCTGGGCCGCCTTGATGACCGAGGTCATGAACGGCGTGGTGATGTTGGTCACCAACATGCCGATGACGGGAGACCTGCCGGTGATCAGCGCCTTGGCGAGCGGATTGACCTGGTAGTTGAGTTGCAGGGCGACTTCCCTCACCCGAGCCACGGTGTCGCGATTCAGTCGCTCCGGATGGGTGAAGGCGCGTGACACCGTTGACACCGCCACCCCCGCCTCCCGGGCGACGTCCTTCAGTGTTGACAATCCTTCTCCTAGCGCCAGAGCCCCCTGTGGCCTGGCCCCATCCTACCCCTGGGGGTGAGCTGGAGTGCCATGGCGCGGCGCCGCGCCCGTTTCGGGTCACCGGCGTGGACGGTCTGCCCACACAGGTTCCCCGGTTCAATTCTGATGTGCGTGTGAGGCATAGTTCTCGCCATGGACACCCCCGAGTCCGAACGCTTGCGCGCCCTCCGCGCGATGAATGTGCTGGACACCCCCCGCGAGGAGCGATTCGACCGTGTCGTGCGCTTGGCGCGCGCCCTTTTCCACGTGCCGATGGCTGCCATCACGCTCGTGGACGAGGACCGCCAGTGGCACAAGGCCAACGCCGGATTCGCCCGCGAATTCACCGAAGGCCCGCGCGACCAGTCGTTCTGCCACCACACCATCCAGCGATCGTCCGTGATGGAGGTGAAGGACGCCACCAACGATGCCCGCTTCTCCGACAACCCGGCGGTCACCGGTGACACCCACGTGCGTTTCTACGCCGGCCAACCCCTGCACGCTCCCGACGGCGAGCGGATCGGGGCGTTGTGCATCGTCGACACCAAGCCCCGTGACCTCACCCCGGACGAGGAGGAGGTGCTGGTGGAGATGGCCCGCTGGGTCGAGGGGGAGTTGTCCTTCCAGCGCGACATCGCGAAGGCAGCCGAGATCCAGCAACTCCTGATGCCGAACCGGGCGCCGACGTGCGAGGGCTACGACCTGGCCGGACTGTGCCTGCCCGCCCAACAGGTGGGCGGTGACTTCTTCGACTGGTACGAGCTCGACCACGGCCTGCAGATCCACGTCGCCGATGTCATGGGCAAGGGTGTGGGGGCTGCCCTGATCGCTGCCTCCGTGCGGTCGATGTTCCGTGGAGCCTCGCAGTTCAACGACCAGGAGGCCACCATCAACAAGTCGGGCCGGGCGCTCGAGCCAGACCTGTCGAGCGTGGACGCGTTCGTGACGGTCTTCAGTGCCCGCCTCGAACCGGAGTCGGGACGACTCAGCTACGTCGACGCCGGGCACGGACTGGCGGGCATCGCAGGCCCCGGGGGCAGCTACCGCACGCTGAAGACCTCAGGTCTGCCGTTGGGGGTGTTGCGCGACGCCCACTGGCGGGCACACGAGACCACACTGGCGCCCGGTGAGAGCCTCGTCATCGTCAGTGACGGCTTCCTCGACCACTTCCAGACCGTCGATGCCGCCATGGAGCGTGCGGCGGAGGCCGTCCACGCGGGCGGCAGCGCCCAGGTCATCGTCCAGCGATTCCGTTCCTTCGCCAGCACCCACGCCATGACCGATGACGCCACGGTGGTCGTCCTCCGAAGAGAGCTCACATGACCCGCCTTCTGCTGACCAGGATCATGGTCGTCCTCACGCTCACCTTCGGCACCGTCTACGTGGGCTGGAGGTGGCTGTTCTCGGTCAACTGGCACAACTGGTGGATCGCGGTCCCGCTGGTGCTGGCCGAGACCTATGCGCTGATCGACGCCTACCTGTTCGGCCTGACGGTCTGGCGGCTCCGGCTCCGCGGGGAACCCAACCCTGCCCCGGCGGGGGCAACGGTCGACGTGCTGATCACGACCTACAACGAGCCGGTCGAGATGGTGATGGCGACCGCCCGGGCCGCCCAGAAGATCAGCCACCCGCACCAGACCTGGGTGCTGGACGACGGTGCCCGCCCCGAGATGCAGCGAGCGGCGGAGGTGGCCGGGGTCGGCTACATCACCCGCAGCGACGACTGGATCGACCGTCCGCGCCACGCGAAGGCCGGCAACCTCAACAACGCGCTGTTCGTGACCGAGGGCGAGTTCCTGCTCATCCTCGACGCCGACCAGGTGCCCGACCCCCAGATCCTCGATCGCACGCTCGGCTACTTCGACGACCCCAAGGTCGCGCTCGTCCAGACCCCGCAGTGGTTCTCCAACGTCACCGACTGCGACCCCCTCGGCAGCCAGGCCCCGTTGTTCTACGGCCCGATCCAGCAGGGCAAGGACGGCTGGAACGCCGCCTTCTTCTGCGGCTCGAATGCCGTCATCCGTCGTGAGGCACTGATGCAACTCGGCATCGTCGGCTACGTCAAGGAGGTCGAGACGGGGGTGCGACAGGCCATGCGTGCCGCCCAACGCATCCTTCGGCGTACGGCGCGCACGGCCGGGCGCTACGGCGCACCCACGGTGCGTGCCGTCGAGTCGGTGAGCGCGGCGCTCAACGTCGCCAACAAGCGGCTCTCCGACGGGGATGACCTCTCGTCGATCACCTGGGACTTCCACCGGGCCGTCGACGTGGCCTCGCGGTCGGTGGTGCAGGAGGACATGGCTGCCATCGAGGCCGACCTGAGGGCGCTGACCGATCTGCCGGTCGAGATGGACGGCGAGCTGGGTGGGGTGATCGTCGACGAGGTCGCCCTGGACGAGTTGTCGAGGCGCGAGTTCTCCCCGCTGGGCGCCCTGGAATCGGTCAAGGCCCTGGTCGGGGCGGTCGACGTCGATCGCGGTCACGAGGCCCAACCCCTGTTGCCGTTGGCGACCATCTCGGTGACCGAGGACATGGCCACCTGCATGCGGCTGCACGCTGCCGGCTGGGCCTCGGTCTACCACCACGAGACCTTGGCGCGTGGCCTCGCACCCGAGGACCTCGGAACCATGCTGACCCAGCGCCTGCGGTGGGCGCAGGGCACCATCCAGGTGATGGTGCGCGAGAACCCCCTGGTGCAGCGCGGTCTGTCGCTGGGTCAGCGGCTGATGTACTTCGCGACCATGTGGAGCTACCTGTCGGGGTTCGCGGCGGTCATCTTCATGCTCGCCCCGGTGCTCTACCTGGTCGCCGGCGTTCTGCCCGTGCAGGCCTTCGGGATGGAGTTCCTGCAGCGCTTCCTGCCCTACATCATCGCCAACCAGTTGCTCTTCGCCGTGGTGGGTTACGGGGTGAAGACCTGGCGTGGGCAGCAGTACAGTTTCGCGCTGTTCCCCGTCTGGATCCGCGCCTGCTGGACCGCGACGGCCAACGTGCTGTGGGGTCGTCCGCTGGGCTTCGCGGTGACGCCGAAGACCCGCCAGGGTGGTGACTCGTTCCCGTGGCGGCTGGTGGTGCCGCAGCTGATCGCGTCCTTGGTGCTGGTCGTCGCCTGCGTCATCGGCGTCGTGAGGCTGTGGACCGGGTCGAGCTCGAGCATCGTCGGCACCGGTGTCAACGTCGCGTGGGTCGCCTATGACCTGCTCGTCATGAGCGTCATCTTCAAGGCGGCCCTGTACCGCCCCACACCCCAACCATCCTCACCGCAATCATCCGCCCCCCAACCATCCACCCCCCATTCACAGGAGGACTGACATGGACATCCACAAGGACCATCGCGACGGAGTTGCCGTCATCGGCTGCGACGGGCGACTCAACATGGTCTCGGCGCCGTCGTTGCGGGCAGCACTGAAGTCCACCATCGCCGAGGGCGGTACCCGGGTCGTCATCGACCTCGCTGACACCTCGTTCATCGACTCGTCCGGTCTGGGTGCGCTCGTCGGTGGACTCAAGGACGCCCGGCAGGCCGGGGGGGACCTGCGGATCGCGGGCCCGTCCCAGCAGGTGCTCACGGTGCTGCAACTCACGAACCTCAACCGGGTGCTGCGCCCGTACGCCACGGTCAAGGAGGCCACGGATGGCTGGTCCCATGCCTGACGACTACGAGATCGCCGGACTGGCGGTACCCGAGTCCATCAACGAGTTGCACGACCTGCTCGAGCGCGTGGCCGCGGATCACCCGCATCTGGACCCGGGCGATCTGATGATGTTCGAGACCGCCGTCATCGAGGTCGCCGGCAACGTCGTCGAGCACGGTCGTCCGAAGGGCAAGGTGGTCTACCGCTTCACGCTGGGCGTCCGACCCGACCGCATCGTCGCCCACATGCGGGAGGCCAGCGACGCCATCCCGCAGTTCTCCCAGGACTCGGCAGACCAGCTGGACGAGAGTGGTCGCGGGCTGGCGCTCTCCCGCGCCGTGCTGGACGAGATGAGCTACCGTCGCGCCGACGGCGAGAACATCTGGACGCTGGTGCGCAACCTGGCGTGAGGGTCGGGCGAGCCCCTCAGACTTCGACGAGACCCGCCTGCTGACCGGCGAATCGGGCGTAGCGGGCGCGAACGCTGGTGCCCCGCTCCAAGGCCTCGTCGTCAGGGGTCAGCGTGATGGTCCCCGGGAGCGTCCAGCGGGGCGCCTGGTCCTGTCCGGAGAGGACCCAGGCGCCCTGTCTGGCCGCCCCCAGCGCCACGTACTCGGCTGTGGGTGGCAGTTCGACCGGCACCCCGAGCACCTCGGGTGCCAGCTGCCGGACGGCCCGCGACTTCGCGCCGCCGCCGATCAGGCTCACCCGGTCCACGTCCACACCCTGGGCGCGGACGGCCTCGATGCCCGCACCCATCAGGCACAGCACCCCTTCGACGGCGGCGCGTGCGTAGTTCTCGCGCGTCGTCGAGGCGAGGGTCATGCCGTGCAGGCTGGCCGTGGCCGTGGGCAGGTTGGGGGTGCGCTCACCGTCGAACCACGGCACCAGCACCAACCCATCCGCTCCGGGGGACGCCGCCAGGGCCAGGTCTGACAGCTCGTCATGGGTCACGCCCAGCAGCGCGCACACGTGGTCGAGCACCCGGGAACCGTTCAGGGTGCAGGCCAGCGGGAGGAACGCGCCCGAGGCGTCGGCGAAGCCGGTCACCAGCCCGCTGGCATCGTGGGTGGGACGGGCCGACACGGCGGCCACCACACCCGAGGTGCCGAGTGAGACGCTGGTCGCACCCGGGTCGAGGCCGAGTCCCAGGGCGGCTCCGGCATTGTCACCGCAGCCCGGGCCCACGACCGCTCCCGGGGCCACCAGGCGAGCTCGTCCCGCGGATTCGTGGGGGCCCAGCACCCGCGGCAGGGCCAGTCGCCGGGCGGCACCCTCGTCGCGCAGGGCCAGCGCCACCAGGTCTCGTCGGTACTCGTTGCTCACCGGGTCGAACCAGCCCGTGCCCGAGGCATCCGAGCGATCGGTGACCAACGCGTCGAAGGGCCCGTCGTGCTGCACGGTGGCACCCTGGAGCTTCCAGGTGAGCCAGTCGTGGGGCAGGCAGACCGCGGCCGTGCGGGCAGCGTTGTCGGGCTCGGCGTCTGCCAGCCAGCGCAGCTTCGAGATCGTCAGGCTGGCCACCGGGACCGAGCCCACCGCGGTGGCCCAGGCGGCCCCGCCGCCCAGGTCGGCCACCAGGTCGCGAGCAGCGCCGGCGGAGCGGGTGTCGTTCCACAACAGTGCCTCGCGGACGACCTCGCCGTGTCGGTCGAGGGCCACCAGCCCGTGCTGCTGCCCCCCGACCGAGATGGCCGCCACGTCGTCCAGCCCGCCGGCCCGTTCTGCGGCCAGCTCCAGTGCCGCCCACCACGCGTCGGGGTGCACGGCCGTGCCGTCGGGATGGTCGGCACGCCCCTCCCGGACGACCTCACCGGTGGCGGCATCGCAGACCAGCACCTTGCACGACTGGGTCGAGGAGTCGACCCCAGCCACGAGCGTCCGGACTGCGGGGTGACGGGACGGGACGGCCATCGACGTTCAGCCGATCAGGTGGCGCAGGGCCAACTGGTGCAACTGCACGTAGTGGTACTCGCGTTCGCCCTTGGCGGCAGCGTCGAACGGCTCGTCGGCGGCCAGGAAGGCGGCCACGTCCTCGTCGTTGCCCAACGTGGGCTCGGCCAACTCGAAGATGCTGGCCTCACGCATGAGCGCCTGCACCTCGGGGTCGGCTCGGAAGGCCTGGGCCTTCTTCTTGAGCATCAGGAAGGTCTCCATGTTGGCCTTCGCCGAGTCCCAGATGCCCTCCATTCCCTCGGTGCGGCTCGGCTTGTAGTCGAAGTGGACCGGGCCCTCGTAGCGCGGGGCTTCGGGGGAGGCGGCGAAGCCGTTCACGAGCAGGTCGACGGTGAAGAAGGCGCTCAGCAGGTCGCCGTGGCCGAACACCAGGTCCTGGTCGTACTTCAGGCCCTTCTGGCCGTTCAGGTCGATGTGGAAGAGCTTGCCGCACTGCAGCGCCTGGGCCAGTCCGTGGGTGTAGTTGAGGTTGGCCATCTGCTCGTGACCCACCTCGGGGTTGAGCCCGACGATGTCGCCGTGCTCGAGCACAGAGATCATCGCCAGCGCGTGCCCGATGGTGGGCAGGAAGATGTCGCCGCGGGGCTCGTTCGGCTTGGGTTCGAGACCGATGCGCAGGTCGTAGCCCTGGCTCTTGATGTAGCCGGCCACCGTGTCGAGACCCTCGCGGTAGCGCTCGTGGGCGGCGAAGAGGTCCTTGGACGAGTCGTACTCGGCGCCCTCACGGCCACCCCACATGACGAAGGTCGAGGCGCCCAGTTCGGCGGCGAGGTCGACATTGCGCAGCACCTTGCGCAGTCCGAAGCGGCGCACGGAGCGGTCGTTCGAGGTGAAGCCCCCGTCCTTGAACACCGGGTGGCTGAAGGTGTTGGTGGTGACCATCTCGATCACCAGGCCCGCGGCGTCCGCGGCCGACTTCAGCTTGGCGACGCGATCGCCGCGCTCCTCGTCGGAGGCGTCGAAGTCCCAGACGTCGTTGTCGTGGAAGGTGATTCCCCAGGCCCCGAGCTCGGCCAGCTTGTCGGCGTACTCCCACGGGTCGAGGGCGCGTCGGGTGCTGGTGCCGAAGGGGTCGGTTCCCGTCCAGCCGACGGTCCACAGACCGAAGCTGAACTTGTCTTCGCGGGTGGGCGTGAGCGCCATGGGATCTCCTCGTCGAGAATTTGTTATGTGGAAAAACTTATGAACCGTGAAGTCCGCTGTCAAGGCGGATGGGCTCGGGTATCGTCACGCTCGTGATCCAGCCCGCCACCCCCGGCCAAGGGGCCCACCAGTCGAGGCTGCGTGAACTGAATCTGGCCACCGTGGTCCGCGCGCTGTTCGCCGAATCGCCCCTGTCCCGGGCCGAGGTGGCGGTCCGGACCGGTCTCACCCGCTCGACGGTGTCGAGGTTGGTGGACGACCTCATCGCCGGCGGTCTGGTGGCCGAACTGGAGCCGACCGGTACCGGCGGCCGTGGTCGTCCGGGGGTGCCCATCGTGCCCGCGCAGGGCACCTGGGTGGGGGTGGGGCTCGAGGTGAACATCGGCCACAGTGCGGTGCGGCTGATCGACCTGGCCGGGGACGTCGTCGCCGAACACGTCGTGCAGGCAGACCACACCGGCTCGGACCCGCACCGGACACTGTCCGAGGTGAGCGAACTCGCCCGCGACCTGCTCGCCGGCACCTCGAGCACGGCCGCAGTGGCGGGAGTGGGGCTGGCGCTCCCCGGTCTGGTCGACACCGAACGGGGTGAGTTGTTGCGCGCGCCGAACCTCGGGTGGGGGGTGGTTCCTGCCGCCCGGATCGTGTCGGCGAGTTTCGGTGGCGACCGCCCGGTTCGCGTCGGCAACGAGGCCGACTTCGCTGCCCTCACCGTGGCCAGGCTGGCGCCCGGTCGTCCCTCCCAACGGTCGGACTTCCTCTACGTCTCGGGTGAGGTCGGCATCGGTTCGGCCCTGGTGCGGGGGAGTGAATGGGTGGCGGGCAGGCACGGCTGGGCCGGCGAGATCGGCCACATCTGTGTCGACCCCGACGGGCTCACCTGTGGCTGCGGGGCCCGCGGCTGCCTCGAGACCGTCGCCGGTCAGCGGGCGCTCCATGCGGCAGCCGGGGTCGAGGGCCGGGAGGAGCTGTTGGCTCGTCTCGCGGCAGGGGACCGACGGGCGATCGCTGCCGTCGAAGCGGCCGGACATGCCCTGGGGCTGGCGCTCTCGGGAGCCCTGAACCTGCTCGACATCTCGGTGGTCGTGCTGGGCGGTCACCTCGGAGAACTGTCGGCGCAGTTGATGCCCGCCCTGTCCCGGGAACTGGAGCTGAGGGTGCTGGCCTCCCCCTTCGACCCGCCGCAGGTCGAACCGCTCGTCATCGACCGTTCGCCCGCGGCGACGGGGGCCGCCCTGGCCGCCCTCGAGGGTGTGCTGCGGGAGCCCGCGAGCTGGATCGCGGTCCCGTCCGTCGGGGCGGGGGGCGCCTGATGGCAACCCGCCCAGTTGCCCCCGGACGTCCTGGATGCCCCCAGTACGTGCCAGTTGCCTCGATTGTGTGCAGTTGCCCTGCGCCTCCCCGGGGGCAAGTGCGCCGGACGAGGGCATGATGGATGGGAGGGGGGCAAGTGGCCCGGCGCGCGGTGCCTCAACCAGTCCCGTCGGTGGCGTGGCTGCCACCCCATGATTGCCTCCCTGATCTTCATCAGCCTGTTCGAACGACGCATCGTCGGCGGGCTCACCGGCGCCGTCAAGGGCTGAGAAAGGACCTTCCATGTCACTGGCCCCTGAGACCCCACGATCCCAGCAGACCCCACGATCCCAGCAGACCTCGCGGGCCGAGCAGACCTCGCGGGCCCAACAGACCTCGCGGGTCGACGAACTGCTCGCCCTGATGACGGTCGACGAGAAGGTCGCCCAGCTGGGCTCGGTCTGGCTGCAGACCGGGGAGGGCGGCGAGGTGGCGCCGATGTCGGGCGAGTTCGCCCGATCGGCCTCCGGCTTCGACGACGCCGTTGTCGACGGACTCGGCCAACTCACCCGCACCTGGGGCACGGTGCCCCTCTCGGTCGAGGAGGGAATCGCCGCCATGAGGGAGCGGCAGCGGGCGGTGGTGGCAGCCTCGCGGTTCGCCATCCCGGCGGTTGCCCACGAGGAGTGCCTCACCGGTTTCACCGCCTTCGGGGCCACGGTGTATCCCACCGCCCTCGCGTGGGGAGCGACGTTCGACCCCGACCTGGTCGAGCGGATGTCCGCGGCGATCGGTTCCGACATGGCTGCCGTGGGCGTGCACCAAGCCCTGTCACCCGTCCTCGACGTCGTGCACGACTACCGCTGGGGAAGGGTCGAGGAGACGATCGGTGAGGACCCCTACCTGGTGGGGACGATCGGGTCGGCCTACGTGCGCGGCCTCGAGCAGGCAGGCATCGTGGCCACCCTCAAGCACTTCGCGGGCTACTCGGCCTCGGTGGCGGCCATGAACCACGGCCCCGTCCGGCTCGGTCGCAGGCATCTGCGTGACGTCGTCCTCGTCCCCTTCGAGATGGCGCTCAACCTCGGTGGGGCGCGCTCGGTGATGAACTCCTACACCGATGTCGACGGTGTGCCCTGTGCGGCCGACAGGTGGTTGCTCACCGACCTGTTGCGCGGTGAGTGGGGGTTCACCGGCACGGTGGTGTCGGACTACTTCGCCGTCAACTTCCTGCACCAGGCCCACCACGTCGCCGAGACCCCACTCGACGCGGCCATGATGGCCCTCAAGGCCGGGCTCGACGTCGAACTCCCGCAGACCCACGCCCTCACCGGGCTGGCGGAGGCCGTCACCTCCGGCAGGTTCCCGGTCGAGATGCTCGACACGGCGGTGCGTCGAGTGCTGGTGCAGAAGGAGGAACTGGGACTGCTGGAGCCCGACTGGCAGCCACGTCTGGACGACGTGGCGAGCATCGACCTCGACAGCCCCAAGAACCGAGCCATCGCCCGCGAGCTCGCGGAGGAGTCGGTGGTGCTCCTCACCAACCAGGGCCGACTGCCACTTCCTCCGCGGAGTCCGATCGCGGTGATCGGCCCGTCGGCGCACGACCCGCTCACCATGATGGGCTGCTATTCCTTCCCCAACCACGTGCTGAAGCACCATCCCGACCTGCCCATGGGTATCGAGGTCCCCTCGATCCTCGATGCCCTGGCCGAGGAGTTCGAGGTGGTGGGGCACGAGACGGGGTGCCTGATCGAGTCGGACGACACCTCGGGGTTCGATGCGGCGGCCGAGCTGGCAGGTCGGAGCGAGGTGACGGTGGTGACGGTCGGTGACATCGCAGGGCTCTTCGGGCACGGCACCTCCGGCGAGGGCATCGACGTGACCGATCTCAGGCTGCCGGGAGTCCAGCACGACCTGGTCGAAAGGGTGCTCGAGACCGGCACCCAGGTGGTGCTGGTCGTCGTCAGTGGGAGGCCCTACGCGTTGGGTGGGTTGGCCGAGCGCTGCGCGGCGGTCGTCCAGGCCTTCTTCCCGGGGGAGGAGGGCGCGGCTGCGGTGGCCGGGGTGCTCAGTGGACGACTGAACCCGTCGGGACGCCTGCCGGTCGGCGTGCCCGCCGTCGCCGGGGGCCAACCCTGGACCTACCTGCTGCCGCCACTGGGCCACTCCGGCAACGGGGCGACCGGGCTGGTGCCAGAGCCGATGTTCCCGTTCGGCCACGGCCTGTCGTACACCACCTTCGAGCTCGATCAGTTGGACCTGTCGGGTGAGGTGATCGCCCCCGACGGAACCCTCACGGTCACGGCCAGGGTCACCAATGCCGGCCCGGTGGCGGGCACGCACGTCGTGCAGCTGTACGTGCGCGACGAGGTGGCCCAGGTCACCAGCCCCGTGCGAAGGCTCCTCGGCTACGCGCGCGTGCCTCTGGCCGCGGGGGAGAGCAGGCGGGTGAGCTTCCAGGTCCACGCCGATCGCACCGCGTTCACCGGCGTGTCGATGGAGCGCATCGTCGAGCCCGGATGGTTCACCCTCTGGGTCGGGTCCAGCTCGACCGACCTGCCACTGAAGGCTCGCTTCCGGGTCGAGGGGCCCGTCCGTGTGGTCGGACATGATCGGGTGCTGACGACACCGACGCAGATCGGGCCCTCCGAAGAAGGCCAGGGATCCTGATGGGCGTGACCCGGTTCGGGATCGTCGGATCGGGGTGGCGCACCCGCTTCCTGTTGAGGGTGGCCGCCGCATCCGCCGGCAGACTGGTGCCGGTGGGGGTCGTGGTGCGCAACCCGGCGAAACGCGAGCAGCTCACCGGCTGGGGAGTGCCCATCGTGGCAGGTGTCGGTGACCTCGCCGATCTCGGCTGCGAGTTCGTCGTGGCGGCCGTCGACTGGGCCAGCATGCCGTCCATGATCGAGCAGCTCCTCGGGCTCGGGCACCACGTTCTGGCCGAGACACCGCCCGCCCCCGACCTCGATGGCCTGCGCGGCCTGTGGGCCTCAGTGGGCAACGAGCCACGGGTACAGATTGCCGAGCAGTACCTGCTGATGCCGGGGCACGCCGCACGGCTGGCGATTGCCCGAAGCGGCGCCATCGGGCAGGTCACCGGGGTTGAGGTCTCGTCCACGCACATGTACCACGCCGTCTCGATGATCCGGGGCCTGCTCGGCTCGGGGGACGCCTGCCCCAGTGTGACGGCCCTGCGTCACTGGGCACCGTTGGCCGACCCGTTGGGACCTGAGGGTGCGCGCCTCCTTCAGCCAGAGCCACGCAGCACCACGCTTGCCATGCTCGACTTCGGCGCAGGCGTCGGCCTCTACGACTTCGTCGAGAACCAATGGTGGAACCGCCTGCGCGGGCGGCGGATCGTGGTGCGTGGCAGTCTCGGCGAGATCAGTGACGACGTGGTCACACGCCTCGTCGACGGCGAGGTGGTCACATCGAGACTGGAGTACCAGCGGATGGGTGCCGATCTTGACCTTGAGCAGCTCGACCTGCGCCACGTCTCGTTCGACGGCTCGGTGCTATGGCGCAATCGGTGGCAGGGAGGTCATTTGTCGGACGATGACCTCGCCGTGGCCGACCTGCTGGCTGCGGCCGGGTCCCATGCTCGCGGGGAGGGTCCCGCGCCCTATCCGCTGGCGCAGGCCTGCCACGACCACGCCATCGCCCTGGCGATCGAGCAGTCGGCTGACCGTGGTGACAGGGTCACGGTGGACGACGAACTGCCCTGGCTGGGAGCCCTCGCGCCGGGTCGTGACGCGACGGGCCCAGCAGCCACCTGAGCCGTGGCAGGGGACCCGATTGACATGAGGATTCTCACAGCCCAAAGCCGCATCCGACGCTAGTGGTCGCATACCCTCAGGGGTATCGTCAAAGCATGAAGCGGGTTCTGATCCTGGGTGCCGGGACGGCTGGCACCATGCTGGCGAACCACCTGCGGCGCGAGCTGTCAGGCGACGAGTGGTCGATCACGGTCGTGGACCGGGACAATGACCACCACTACCAACCCGGCTACCTGTTCATCCCGTTCGGGATGTACCAGCCGGACCGGGTGCGCAAACCTCGCACGCGCTACCTGCCGCCGGGTGTGGACTTCATCGAGAGTGCTGTCCTCAGGGTGCGGGCCGACGATTCGGAGGTCGACCTCGAGAACGGACGGGTGCTCGGCTACGACTGGTTGCTGGTGGCCTCCGGTACCCGACCACGTCCCGACCTCACCCCGGGCATGGCCGACGGAGGGCTGTGGCACACCAAGGTGTTCGACTTCTACACCCTCGAGGGAGCCACCCGGCTGCACGAGGCCCTCGAGGCGTTCACGGGTGGCAAGCTGCTCGTCCAACTGACCGACATGCCGATCAAGTGCCCCGTCGCACCGCTCGAGTTCGTCTTCCTCGCCGAGGACTGGTTCCGCAAGCGCGGCATCAGGCACAAGGTCGACATCACCTACGTCACCCCACTCGACGGCGCGTTCACCAAGCCTGTCGCCTCCCACGAGCTCGGCAGCCTGCTGGCTGATCGGTCCATCAGATTGGCCCCCGACTTCGCGCTGGAGCGGATCGACAACGACCGGCAGATGATCGTCTCGTACGACGGGCGGGAGTTGCCCTTCGACCTGTTGGTGACGATCCCGTTGAACACCGGGCAGCAGTTCGTCATCGACTCCGGGCTGGGCGACGAGAACGGCTTCATCCCGGTCGACAAGGCGACGCTGCGCTCGATCGCGCACGAGAACATCTTCGTGCTGGGCGATGCCAGCAACATCCCGACCTCGAAGGCAGGGTCGGTGGCCCACTTCTCCGTCGAGACCTTCGTCCCCAACTTCCTGGAGGTCGTCAACGGCAAGCCGATGACCCACTCGTTCGACGGGCACGCGAACTGCTTCATCGAATCCGGCCGCGGTCAGGCCCTGCTTCTCGACTTCAACTACGACACCCAACCCCTCACCGGCAGCTATCCGCTGCCCGCCGTGGGGCCGATGAAGCTGTTGGGCCGCTCCCGGCTCAACCACCTGGGCAAGCTCGCCTTCGAGCAGATGTACTGGCGGCTGCTCCTGCCCGGACACAAACTGCCCGTCCCGACGCTGATGTCGATGGCCGGCAAGCACGAGGAGGAATGACGTGCCCACCAACACCCTGAACGGCCGCAGCTTCCAGGTCAACGACGAGGGGTTCCTGACCCGTCGCGACGAATGGGACGAGGACCTCGCCCTCGACCTGGCCGCCCTCATCGGCGTCGAACTGGACGAGGCCCACTGGGCCCCGCTGCGGTTCATGCGCGAGGACTCGGCAACCAGTGGCATCACCCCCACGCTCCGCCGGATGCAGACCGTGGGCGGCTTCGACATCAAGGAGCTCTACCGCCTCTACCCCGGCAAGCCCGCCAAGAAGATGGCCTGGCTGGCCGGGCTGCCCAAACCCGTCGGCTGCGTCTAGAACCCGTGAACCAGGAGAACTGTCATGAACGCCACGACTGAGGCACCTGCCCCGACCGGGTCCCGCACCGCCGTGAGGGTGCCCGACGGCTTCATCATGCCCGACTTCGGCCCTCGCCCCGGTGGCGCTGCTGCCCCCGCGACGGGTGAAGGGGTCGTCGGCAGCGTGCCCACGTACGCCGGTCCGCGCAAGATCGCCTTCATCTGCTCGAAGGGCAACCTCGACATGGCCTACCCCGCGCTGATCATGGGCAACGCCGCCCTCAGCGAAAGCTGCGAGGTGCACATCTTCTTCACCTTCTGGGGCCTGGACATCCTCAACACCAAGCTCAACCACAAGCTGCGCTACACCATGACCGGGAACACGGCAATGCACATGCCCGAGCTCGGGCGGCTGCGGCCGGGCGCCGAGCACCTCTCGCTGCCTCAGCAGCTCGGATCGCTGCCCGGCATGACGACCTACGCCACCCGCACCATGAAGAAGATGATGGAGGCCGAGGACATCCCCGAGATCCCGGAGTTCCTCGACATGATCGCGGCTGCGGGTGCCCACCTGTATGCCTGCAAGCTCACCTTCGACATGTACAAGATGCTCGAGGCCGACCTTCACCCCGCCTGCGAAGGAGTGATCTCGGCTGCCGACTTCATCGTCATCTCCGAGGGCGCGCAAGTGATCTTCGTGTAGGGGTGGTGCTCGTGCAGGGTGATCGTCGCTCGGCCTCCTTGTCCTCCAGGGTCAGCGGCGAGTTGCTGCAGCCAGTGCATCTGAACGGCCGATCGCGTCCCGAACGGGACGCGATCGGCCGTTCAGGTTCACCACCTGCACACTCCGCGGCGGAGCCGCGAGGATGGGGTCATGACTCCCCATCAGTTCGTGCGCCGTGACCACCAGCAGTTGCTCGGCCCCGACGGTCGGCCCCACCATTTCCGCGGTGTCGGGATCGGCAACTGGTTGCTGGTCGAGGGCTACATGTGGGGCTTCTTCGAGGGGGCGACCAGACCGCGGCTGATGGAGGCCGAGCTGGCCTCGCTGGCCGGTGAGGGGTGGGCGGGCGAGTTCTGGCCCCGCTTCCGTGACGCCTTCTTCACCGAGGCCGACGTCGCCGCGATCGCCGATGCAGGGTTCGACCACCTGCGGGTGCCCTTCAACTGGCGGTTGTTCATGGACGAATCGCGCCAACTGGACGATCCCGAAGTCTGGCTCGACGGAGGATTCACGCGGCTGCAGCAGGTCGTTGCCTGGTGCGGCCACCACGGACTGCTGGTGCTGTTCGACCTGCACGGCGCTCCCGGCGGACAGACGGGGTCGAACATCGACGACTCCGAGCACGATCGCCCGGAGGTGTTCGAGGAGCCTCACCGCAGCCGTTGCATCGCGTTGTGGACCGAGATCGCCCGCCGCTTCGCCGACGAGCCCGTCGTGATGGGTTATGACCTGCTCAACGAACCGTGCCGCGACGAGTTCCAGCACCAGCACGCCGGCGACCTCGTCTCCCTCTACCGCGACCTGACGGCGGCCATTCGCAGCGTCGACCGGAACCACCTGCTGATGTACGAGGGTTCGCACTGGGCGACGAACTTCTCGATCTTCGACGAGGTCTGGGACGACAACTCCTGCCTCCAGTTCCACCGCTACTGGGAGGAGCCCGACCTGGCCGGGCTCGACAAGTTCCGCCAGCCGGCAGCCAGGCTCGACCTACCGCTGTACATGGGCGAGGGAGGCGAGAACACCCCCGAGTGGCTGCGGCAGGCCTTCGGCGGCTATGACGAGCTGGGCATCTCCTGGAACTTCTGGCCGTGGAAGAAACTCGCCACCCAGACCTCACCCGCCGATGCTCCGGCCCCGCCGGGGTGGGACGAGATCGTGTCCACCTTCTCCGCGGTGACCAGCCAGACCAGCTCCAGCCAGACCAGCCCCAGCGCCCCGGTGCCAGACCGGCAGACGACCCGGATGCTGTTCGACCAGGCTCTGGAGGCCTTCCGACTCGAGAACTGTCGGTGGCGTCCCGAGATCGTCGAGGCCCTGCTGCCCGGCTCGGCCGTGACCCCTGCAGCCTCAGCCGAGTGACTCCAGCTTCCACAGCATCGCCGAACCCTCCACCGCGACGTCGAGGGGTCCCCATCCCGGGGGCAGTGGCAGGTCGATCGTGTGCCACCCGGGCTCGGCCGGTAGCTGTATCTCGCGTCTGGAGTCGAAGCTGACGAACAGCCGGGCTCGACCTCGGCCTCGTCCGACGTGGAGTCGTACCGGGCCGTTGACGGTGACCTCACGCCAGGACATGCCGCCCACCCCGGGGCCGAGCGCGCGGACGGCTGTGCCGCGGTCCCCCGGTGCCGCCACGAACTCGACGCTCTGGTGGTCATCCGCCGTCCAGCCCAACAACGGCCATGTCACCGGTGGCGGGTCGTCGGCTTCGATGGCCAGCTCGGCCGACACCACGGGGGTGAGGCAGTCGCGGCCCACGTAGAGGCGCCACCGGGACCGTTCCACGCGCCACGACCCGCTGCGCACCGACCACGTCGCCAGCCGCTGGCTCGACACCGGCAGGCTGACGCGCACCGATTCGCCGGGGTGGAGCCGAACCCACCGGTGCGCGACCAGCACCCGCAGGGGTGCCGACAGCGGGTGTTCCAACGCCGAGGCGTAGACCTGCACGAGTTCGTCGACGACCCGCTCACCCACATTCGTGACCGTCACCGTGGCGGTGGTCACCTCGATGTCCGGCGGCAGACCCAGCGCCGGTTCCCCCGGCTGGGTCACCCGGACGCGCTGGTTCTTCAGGTCGAGGTCCGAGAACTCGGTGCGGGAGTAGCCCAGTCCGTGCCCGAACGCGAACTCGGGCGTCGCCCGGCTCCACTGGTAGGTCAGCCCGGAGCCCATCACGTCGTAGTCGAACAGCCCACCGGCGTCGACCTCGTCGGCCCACCAGGTCTGGGCCAGGCGGGCCCTCGGTCCCACCGCACCCGTCAGCACGTCGACCACACCATGGCCGAGTTCCTGACCGGCGTGGGAGGTCCACACGACGGCGTCGGCCTGTTCGGCGAGAGAGCCCAGCGCGTAGGGGTAGCTCGAGACCAGGACGAGCACCCGGGGGGCGGACGAGTTGGCGGTGGCCGACCAGAGCGCCACCTGCGAACCCGGCAGTGACAAGCCCGGACGATCCTGCGTCTCGCGCCCCTGCAGATGCGGGTCATTGCCCAGCACCACCCAGACCTCGTCGTGTCCGGAGGCCAGCTGCGCGGCTCTGTCGACCCCCGACGAGACCACCTGCCGGTGCCAGCGGTCGGCCTGGGCCAGTGTGGGGGCGGTGGCACTGACCAGGCCACCGAAGTGCTCGTGGCGCAGCCATCGTCCCGAACCGACGTGCTGCAGTGACCAACTGCCGTCGTCGTGGCGGTGTTCGCGGAACTCCTCACGGGCCACCCACCCCCCCGGGCGGGTCGAGTCGACCATCACCATGCCGTTGTCCTGGCCGCTCCACAACAGCCCGGTGGCATGGTCGGTGATCGTGACCGAGTCCGCACCCCACCCGATCACCCGGTGCACGGCTGGGTCGGCCAGTGGTTCGGCCAGCACCAGGGCCCCATCCTCGTCGCGCGTCAGGGCGTGTCCGGGGAAGCGGGGGTCGAGTGAGGTGAACGCGACGTGGTCGGAGCCGTCGTCGCTGGTGACCAGCCAACCCGCCTCCCGGGCGGCGCCGGCGATGGTGACCGAGTAGGGCGGGGTGCCGGAGTACCAGTCGTGCTTGACCACCTCGGACTGCGGACCGACCACCGCCAGCCGGTGTGGGCCCCCGTCGGCCGCAGGGGTCGAGGGATTCGTGGGCAGCGCCCCCCGATTCTCGAGCACCACCACCTGGCCGGCGGCCGCGCGGCGCGCGAGGGAGCGGTGTGCGGGGGTGTCGACCTGCTCGGCGCCGATGCCAGTCCACGGGTCGTCGTCGGGGGAGAACTCGCCCGTCCGCGCCCTGAGCAGCAGCAGCCGACGGGCGGCCGTCCGCACCAGGTCGACACCCAGCAGCCCGGCGTCGAGGGCGGCACGCAGGGCGTCGACCACCGGTGCCGGGTTGCGGTCGCCATCGGTGAAGGAGTCGAGGCCGGCCCTGACGGCTGCGGCGTGCGAGGCCGGCCGCGAGTCGAAGGCGCGCTCGGCGCCACTGAGGTTGGTGGGTGCCCAGGCATCAGAGACCGTGACCACCTCGGGGTCGAACCGACGCACCTCGTCCATCAGCTCGGCATGCACGTGGCAAGGCCGCCCGTTGACCAGGTTGTAGGCAGGCATCACGGCCCCCACGGCCCGCGCCGCCAACGGCAGCTGGAAGGCGGGCAGGTCGTACTCGTGCAGCACGCGCGGTGACAGGGACGACGAGCTGGTGCACCGATCGGTCTCGTTGTTGTAGGCGAGCAGGTGCTTCAACGTCGGCACGACCCGCCAGTGGGTCGGGTGCTGGCCGCGCATGCCTGAGGCATAGGCCGCGGCCATCGCACCGGTCAGGTGGGGGTCCTCCGACCAGCCCTCCTCGTTGCGGCCCCACAAGGGGTTGCGCAGGGGATTGACCACCGGGGCCCACGCGTTGAGTGAGTTCTGCTCGGGGTCGCGGACGTGCATGGCCCTCAGCTCGACGCCCACGGCCGCGCCGATGTCGGTGACCAGCTCCGGGTCGAAGCTGGCGGCCAGGCCCACGGGTTGGGGGAACACCGTGGCGACCCCTCGCCAGGCAACTCCGTGGGCCGCCTCCTGTCCGGTGTGGAAGCCGGCCAGGCCCAGACGGGGGATCGCTGGCTGGTCCTGGTGCAGCAGGGTGACGAGTTCGTCGTCGGTCAGCTCCGCCAGCAGGCGGTCGACGGTGGTCTCGAAGGTGGTGCAGCGGTCAGTCACGGACCCATCCTCGCCTGACCTGACCAGCCAACGCCATGTTTTGGGTGTCGAAGAAACAAATATGTCGAAGCGCTTCACTTTTGGCCCGGCTGTCGTCTACTGTCAGCCTGTCGAATCGCTTCGACAGTGGGCGGCCGCGATGCCGGTGGCCCCTCAGCTGGCTCTCTCACAAGGAAGTGACACTGCTCATGTCGATTGATCTGTCCCGCCGAAGGTTCCTGGGCGCGCTCGGTCTGGGAGCCGCCGCCGTGGTCGGCCCCACCGTGCTCGCTGGCTGCCGTACCCAAGGAGCGGGGGCACCTGCCGGTGACCCGTCGCAGGCGGCCAACGCCCTCGTCCCCGACTACGCCGTCAAGCAGTACGCGAAGCCCGACTACCCACCGCCGGCCAACGGCTTCGAGAAGATCCCCGACTCGTTCGTGAAGGCCTACGACAAGCCCCCGGGCTCGGGCAGCACCATCGCCGTGATGACCCCGCTGTGGGGCGCCATCCCACGCACCAGCGGCAACAAGTACTTCGACGGGCTCAACACCCGCATCGGGTCGACGCTGAAGTTCTCGATCTCGGACGGCAACACCTACGGCGACAAGATGGCCACGGTGATGGCATCGAAGAAGGACCTGCCCGACTGGCTGTGCCTCACCACCTGGAACCTGCCGGCGCGGTTCTCGGACACCGCGGCCGACCTGTTCGAGGACCTGTCCCCCTACATCGCCGGTGACAAGGTCAAGGACTACCCGAACCTCGCCTCGGTGCCCACCGACTCGTGGCGGTACTGCGTCTACAACGGCACCCTGGTCGGCATCCCGATGCCTGACGCCGGCATCCCGAACCCGCTGTTCTACCGGGCCGACCTCTTCAAGAAGTACGGCGTCACCCAGCTGCCGACCACTCCGGATGAGGTGATCGAGGTCGCCAAGCAGCTCACCGATCCCAAGGCGGGCCGTTACGGCTGTGACGACCTGTGGAACCAGGCCGTGAACTTCTTCCACGTGCCGCCGAAGTGGCAGAAGGACGACTCCGGCAACCTCGTGCACCGGGTCGAGACCCAGGAGTACAGGCAGGCGCTGGAGTGGACCGCGAGGCTGTTCAAGGCCGGGGTCGTGCACCCCGATGCCGTGGCGGGCAACGGTGGCGACGCCAAGCAGCGCTTCGAGTCGGGCAAGACGCTGATGCTCTCCGACGGCATCGGTGGCTGGGCCGAGGCACTGCAGCGTCAACTGCCCTCGAACCCTGACTACAGCCAGTTGCCCATGCCGGTGATCGGCAACGGTTCGGGTGACCCCGTGGTCTGGAAGGGCCCGGCCATGGGCATCTTCTCGGCCATCAAGAAGGGCTTGGGTGAGGCCAAGGTCAAGGAGATCCTGAAGGTCGCCGACTTCCTGGCTGCTCCTTTCGGCACCGAGGAGTACAACCTCGTCAACTACGGCGTCGAGGGCACCCACTACACCCTGGACGAGAACCGGCTGCCCAAGCTCACCGACCTGGGTGCCGCCGAGGTCCAGCCCACCTACATCTTCCTGGCCTCGCCCGCACCGTCGGTCGCCAAGGTGCAGTACCCCGGCTACGTCAAGGCCTACTCCGAGTGGGTCAACACCACGGCCACCTTCTTCAAGGAGCCATTGTTCTACGGCATGAACATCACCGAACCCACCCGCCTGGCCTCGATCGGGGCATCCTTCGCCGATCTCGAGAAGGACATCGTGCGTGGCCGCAAGACCATGGCCGACCTCGACAAGGCGATCGCGACCTGGAAGAAGGCCGGGGGCGAGGAATTGCGCACCATGTACAAGAAGGTGCTGGACGAGGCGACGCCCAAGTGAGCGCTGTCACTGCAGACCGTGAGCGTGAGGCCGGTTCGCCGACCTCACGCCGCCGGCGCCCCGTTGCCGGGACGGCGGTGACCCGGCCACCCGTGCCGGTGCGCAAGCTCAGCGTGTGGACGAGGCTCAGGAAGGACCGTCCGCTGATCCTGATGACACTGCCGGGGGTGATCCTGCTGGTCGTGTTCGCCTACGTGCCGATGCTGGGCAACATCATCGCGTGGCAGGAGTACAACCCGGTGCGGGGCTTCGTCGACAGCCCGTTCGTCGCCTGGGACAACTTCGTCCGCGTCTTCCAGAACCCCAGCTTCGCCCTGGCGGTGAAGAACACGCTGGTGATCACGGCCTTCCAGTTGGTCTTCTACTTCCCCGTGCCGGTCGTGTTGGCACTGTTGCTGAACAGCGTGCTGTCGGTGAAGGTGCGAACCTTCATCCAGTCGGTGGTCTACCTGCCCCACTTCTTCAGTTGGGTGATCGTGGTGACCGTCTTCCAGCAGATGTTCGGCGGCGCCGGACTGGTGAACCGGGTGCTGATCGACCATGGCATGCAGCCGTTCGACCTGATGACCAACCCCAACACCTTCCTGGTGCTGATCACCTCACAGGCGATCTGGAAGGACGCCGGCTGGGGGATCATCATCTTCCTGGCCGCCCTGTCGACCGTCGACCCGGCCCTCTACGAGGCGGTCGCGATCGACGGCGGCAACGGGTGGCGACGCATGTGGCACGTCACGCTGCCGGCGCTGCGCTCGGTGGTGGTGCTGCTGCTGATCCTGAGGCTGGGCGATGCCCTCAATGTCGGCTTCGAACAGCTGATCCTGCAGCGGGCCGCCGTGGGAACCGACGTCTCCGAGGTGATCGACACCTACGTGTACTACCAAGGCGTGATTGCCGGTGACTGGGGCTTCGCCACGGCCGCCGGCCTGATGAAAGGCGTGGTGAGTCTGTTGCTCGTCCTCGGTGCGAACAAGATCGCCCACATGGTCGGTGAGGCGGGGGTGTACCAGAAAGCATGAGTACCCAAGCAGCCGTTCCCGGCCTCGACGCCGCCCAGGCGCCGATCACCCTGCAGCCCAACCCCCTCCAGACCGGTGCCGGCACCTCCCGGCGCATCAGGCGCAACCCCAACCGGCCCGTCTACCAGGAGCCCCCGACCTTCCTCGGCACCACCCTCAGGGTGCTGGTGCTGGTGTTGATCACGCTGGCGGTGCTCTTCCCGTTGTGGTCGATCCTGGTCACCTCGTTCTCGACCAACGACTCCGTCACCCGGTCGGGAGGCATGGTCACCCTGCCCCGAGGGCTGACCCTGTCGGCCTACAAGCAGATCCTGGCCGGGGGCATCGTCACCCGTGCCGCGCTGGTGTCGGTCTTCGTCACGGTCGTCGGCGTGGCCATCTCGACGACGGTCTCGGTGCTGGCCGCCTGGGGGCTGTCGAAGCCGACCTCGTTCGGTCATCGTCCCTTGCTGTTCGTCTTCCTGATCACCATGTTCTTCGGGGCGGGCATGATCCCCAGCTACCTGCTGGTGAGCGAACTGGGACTGCTCGACAGCCTCTGGTCGCTGATCCTGCCGGGCTGCGTGTCGGCCTTCAACGTCTTGATCCTGCGCAACTTCTTCATGGCGATCGAGCCGGCGATCATCGAGGCTGCCCGCATCGATGGCGCGGGGGAGTGGCGCATCCTGACCAGGATCGTGCTGCCGCTGTCGGCCGCCGTGATCGCCGTGGTCGCCCTGTTCTACGGGGTGGGCTACTGGAACGCCTTCTTCAACGCGATGCTCTACATCAACGACAACACCAAATGGCCGCTGCAACTGGTGCTGCGCTCCTACGTGTTGCAGGGGGTCTCGTTGCCGGGTGCCGACCCGGGCCAGATCGACGTGCGCGAGGGCCAGGTCACCGGCCTTCCCATCAAGATGGCTGTCGTGGTGCTGGCGATCATCCCGATCCTGGTGGTCTACCCCTTCGTGCAGAAGCACTTCACCAAGGGCGTCATCTTCGGCGCCGTGAAGGGCTGATCGTCGTGGGGCGTGGTCATTCGTCAGGGCTGGGAACTGTCGGACTCGAGCCGGGGTGCGATCAGTCGCACCTCGGCCGGGTGCTCCGACGACCCCAGCGCTGCCATCGCCATGTCGACGGCGGTCGACCCGATCAGCCGTCCGGGGATGTCGATGGTGGCCACCGCCACGCCGTGGCGAGCGACCATCTCGCGGGGGCCCACGACCACCACGGGGGTGTCGTCACCAATCCTCCGGCCGGCCCGGGCGAGGGCGGTGAGCACCCCGTCGGTCGCTGCCTCGTTGTGCACCACGACCCCGTCGAGGTCGGGGTGTTCTGCCAGCAGTGCTGCCATCTGGTCGCTGCCGGCCGCGAACGAGGCCTCGCTGCTGCGGGTGATCATCCCAAGGCCCAACTCGGAGGCCTCGTCGGTCACACCCCGCACCATCCGGTCGGCATAACTGGTGTGCCGCTCGAGCACGGCGGGCGGCGATCCCACCAGCGCCAGGTGCCGGGCCCCGGTGGCAGCCAGATGGCGGACGGCCAGCCGGCCGGCCTGCTCGAAGTCGAAGTCGATGCACGACAGACCGTCGGTGTCATCCGGCACCCCGATCAGGATGCAGGGTTGGGCCATCCGGCTCATCGCGGGCAGTCGCCAGTCCGACGACTCCACGTCCATCACGATCAGGGCATCGACCAGGCCGGCCGCCACGCGCTCGACACCGTCGGGATCGTCGTT
The DNA here is from genome assembly GCF_950101875.1 of Aestuariimicrobium sp. T2.26MG-19.2B. Classification (NCBI taxonomy): domain Bacteria; kingdom Bacillati; phylum Actinomycetota; class Actinomycetes; order Propionibacteriales; family Propionibacteriaceae; genus Aestuariimicrobium; species Aestuariimicrobium sp. T2.26MG-19.2B. The sequence continues at coordinate 1,615,033 of NZ_CATNLW010000001.1, forward strand.
GGTGAGCATCAGCACGTCATGGCCGTGGGAGCGCGACCGGGTGACCACCCCGGCCACGAACTGCATGATGACGCTGACGTCGACATCCGGACGAAGGGGTGCGATCAGCCCGATCACATGGGTGCGCTGGGAGGCCAGGGCGCGGGCCCCCGCATGGGGGCGGTAGTTGAGCGCGTCGATCGCCTCGTGCACGCGCTGGCGGGTCGGTTCCGAGATGGAACGACGACCCGAGAGCACGTACGACACCGTGCTCGCCGACACTCCGGCCCGCTTGGCCACGTCCTCGATCCGCGCCATGTGGCAGCCCCCCTCGACCTCCCCGTGCAGTGATCCTCGCGAATCCACCCCACCAACCATCCCGCAGAACGGGTATGCGCCCAGCCTAGTGTTGAAGCGCTTCGACAGACCAGACTCACCCTCGGAAGGTGTCACCACAGATGAAATTCTCAGACGGCTACTGGATGCTCCCGGCCGGTGTCGAAGCCCTGCGCGCCAGGGTCGTCGTCGACACCGAGGTGGAGCCGACCCGGGTGGTCGCGCACGTTGCCGACCAGCCCATGCGGCACCGCGGTGACACCCTGAACCGCCCGCTCATCAGCGTGGCGCTCGACTCCCCGGCCGAGGGCATCATCGGCGTCACCATCGAGCACTTCTCGGGCAGTGCCAGGCGCGAGCCCGACCTCGGCCTCTCGTCCGGCGACGCGACGGCGGTGACTGAGCGCACCGACTCCCACCTCGTCCTCACCTCGGGGAGCCTGCGAGCGCGGATCGCCACCGCCGGCGAGTGGCACCTGGTGTTCGAGCGGGCGGTCGGGGAGCAGTGGCAGCAGCTCACCTCGTCGACGGCACGCTCGATCGCCCTGCACACGGTGACCGGCAGGGGCGACGACGACGGCACCCATGTCAAGGAGCAGTTGTCGATCGCGGTGGGCGAGCACTTCTACGGGTTGGGTGAACGCTTCGGCCCGCTGGTCAAGAACGGGCAATCGGTCGACAACTGGAACGCCGACGGCGGCACCTCGTCCGAACAGGCCTACAAGAACGTGCCCTTCCTGCTCTCGGACCGCGGCTACGGGATCCTGGTCGAGTCGACCGACCGGGTCTCGTGGGAGGTCGCCAGCGAGGCGGTGTCGCGGGTGCAGTTCTCCGTGCCGGGGCAGCGACTCCGCTACCTGCTCGTCGACGGTCCCACCCCCGCCGAGGCGCTGGTGCGCTACACCGGACTGGCCGGTCGTCCGTCGCAGGTGCCGGCGTGGTCATACGGGTTGTGGTTGTCGACCTCGTTCACCACCAACTACGACGAGCAGACGGTGCTCTCGTTCGTCGACGGCATGGCCGAGCGGGGCATCCCCCTCAGCGTCTTCCACTTCGACTGCTTCTGGATGCGAGCGTTCCACTGGAGCGACTTCATCTGGGACCCGGCCACCTTCCCCGACCCCCGCGGACTGCTGGCCAAACTGCACCAGCGTGGGCTCAAGGTCTGTGTCTGGATCAACCCCTACATCGCCCAGCGATCCGAACTCTTCGCCGAGGGGTCAGAGCTGGGGTACCTGGTGCGCACGCCTTCCGGTGACGTCTGGCAGACCGACCAGTGGCAGGCCGGGATGGGTCTGGTCGACTTCACCAACCCCTCGGCTGCCGCCTGGTTCTCCGACAAGCTGAAGGCCCTGCTCGACGACGGGGTCGACTGTTTCAAGACGGACTTCGGCGAGCGCATCCCCACCGAGGTGGTCTGGCACGACGGCACCGACCCCCAGCTGATGCACAACTGGTACGCCACCCTCTACAACCGCAGCGTGCACGACCTGCTCGTGCGCGAGCGCGGCCAGGGTGAGGCGGTGTTGTTCGCACGGTCCGCCTCGCTGGGCGGGCAGCAGTACCCGGTGCACTGGGGCGGTGACTGCGAGTCGACCTTCGTGTCGATGGCCGAGTCACTGCGCGGTGGGCTGTCGCTGGCCTCGTCCGGTTTCGGGTTCTGGAGCCACGACATCGGGGGGTTCGAGGGCACTCCCGACCCCGCCGTGTTCAAGCGTTGGGTGGCCTTCGGGCTGCTCAGTTCGCACTCGCGGCTGCATGGTTCGAGTTCCTATCGGGTGCCCTGGGCCTTCGACGACGAGGCCGTCGAGATCACCCGGGCCTTCACGAGGCTGAAGCTCTCGCTGATGCCCTATCTGGGGTCGGCGGGCCTGGTGGCGCACCGCACCGGACTGCCGGTGATGCGTCCACTGGTGGTCGACTTCGCCCACGACAGATCGGCCGCCCTCGTCGACACCCAGTACCTGCTGGGCGACGCCCTGCTGGTCGCTCCGGTCTTCTCGGCCGAGGGGGACACCGAGTTCTATCTGCCCGCGGCGCTCGGCGGTGGCCGCTGGACGAACTGGTGGGACGGTTCGACCCTGCCGGGTGGCACGTGGCACCGCGAGACCCATGGGTTCGACACCCTTCCTCTCTACGCGCGCCCCGGTTCGGTGGTTCCGGTCGGCGGTCGGGACGATCGTCCCGACTACGACTGGGCCGAGGGGGTGGTGCTCCGCGTCTTCGAACCCGGCGACGGTTTCGAGCGAGAGCTGAGCCTCGCTCGCCCTGACGGTGGCGAGGTTGCCTTCCGCGTCGAGCGGCATGGCGACACCCTCACGATCAGCTCGGACGACGCACCCGCGGGGTGGGGGGCGGCGCTGGGCCGCCGCCGGGCCGTCCGTGAGAGTGGCGGCCGGGTGACGATCAGCCTCGCGCTCGCCCACCGGGACGACGTGCCGGCGCAGACGACGGACGAGGAACAGAGGTGATGAGCATGAACCAGGTCGACATGCAGCCCGGCAGCGCCAGCCCAGCCGTCGCCAACCCGGCCAACCCATTGGCGGCCATGGCCGGCGGTGCCCTGTTGTTCGGTGGGGACTACAACCCCGAACAGTGGGAACCCTCGGTCTGGCGTGAGGACGTCGCCCTGATGGTCGAGGCGGGGGTGAACATCGCCACCGTCGGCGTGTTCAGCTGGAGCCGCCTGCAGCCGACCGCCGACAGTTGGCAGGTCGACTGGCTCGACGAGGTGATCGACCTGCTGTGGTCGAACGGGATCGCCGTCGACCTGGCCACCCCCACCGCGTCACCCCCACCGTGGATGGGACTCGCCCACCCCGAGATCCTGTCGGTCAGCCCCGAGGGGAGGCGGAGCCGCCACGGTGGCCGCGCCCACTTCTGCCCCAGCTCGCCGGTGTTCAGGGCGGCCTGCCGCGAAGTGGCGTCCCGACTGGGGGAGCGCTACGGCGACCATCCGGCCGTGAAGCTGTGGCACATCGGCAACGAGTACGGCCACGGCTGCTGGTGTGACCTGTGTCGCTCGGAGTTCCAGGCCTTCCTCGAGCGCAGACACGGCACCATCGAGGCGCTCAACCACGCCTGGGGAACGGCGTTCTGGAGCCAGCACCATGCCAGCTTCGACGAAGTGGTGTTGCCCCTGCGTGGCATGAACCCCGGCGCTGTTCTCGATCACCGACGCTTCATCTCGTCCCAACTGCACCGGCTCTACCTCGACCAGCGAGAGGTGCTGACCCCACTGGTGGGAGGCACCCCCATCACCACGAACCTGATGGGGTTCTACGAGCACGTGGACGCGCAGCGGTGGGCTCCTGACCTCGACGTGATCGCCGACGACGAGTATCCCGACCCGTCCGACCCGCAGGCTCGCTCGCGGGTCGCACTGGTGCAGGACCAGCTCCGCTCACTGCGCGGCGGGCAGCCGTGGCTGCTGATGGAGCAGGCGATGGGTGCCGTCAACTGGCGACCGCACAATGTGCCCAAGACCTCCCGCCAGCGCATCGGCGACGCCGTGCGAGCCATCGGCCATGGTGCCGACGGGGTGCTCAGCTTCCAGTGGCGGCAGGCCGCCTCGGGATCAGAACGGTTCCACTCGGCGATGTTGCCCAACTCCGGCCCCGACACCTTGTTGCACCGCGACGTGCGCCGCATCGGTGCCCTGCTGCGGGAGCTCCGTCCCGTCGCGGGCACGCGCGTGAGCACCCCGGTCGCGCTCGTGCTCGACTGGGAGTCACGGTGGTCGGCCGAGGAACCCGATTCACCGTCGAATCTGAGGACGGTGCTGGACCAGGCCGAGCGGTGGCATCGCGTGCTGTGGGAGCGGGGCTGGCAGGTCGACGTGCGCGCGCCGTGGGACGACCTCAGCTCCTATCCGGTGGTGCTGGCGCCGTGCGCCCACCTGCTCGACCAGGACTCCGTCGCCAACCTGCGAGCCCATGTCGACGCCGGTGGGACGCTGGTGATGGGGCCGTTCAGCGCCGTCGAGGACGCGACCGCCCGGCTCTTCCCCGGCCCCTTCCCGGGCGGGTTCACCGATCTGCTGGGTGCCCGGGGGGAGCAGTGGTGGCCGCTGCCCGACGCGGGGGTGGGGCTGGTGTCGGCGAGCCTTGGCGACGGACGGGTCGACCACTGGGCCGAACGGTTGGTGCTCGACGATCAGCGCCCGGGCGAGGTGGTCGCAGCCTTCGACCCTGCCGATCCCGCGGGGGTGGACCTGGGCCCGGCCGTGTTGAAGTCACCGGGGCATGAGTTCTACTACCTCGGCGCCACCTTGGCGAGCGAGCAACTGGCGTCGCTGTTCGACCTGGTGCTGGGGCGCAAGGGTCTGCGTCCCGACCTCGGCGTGTTGGCGACCTCGAACGGCGTCGGGGTGTCGGGTGTCGAGGTGTCGGGGGACGAGGTGTCGGGTGCCGAGGTGCCCGGCGTCGAGGTGCCGGGTGTCGAGGTCATGGTGCGAGGAGGTCACACCTTCGTGGTGAACCACGACGCCGACGAGATCGAGCTCACCACCACGGTGCCCTGTCTCGACCTGGTCTCGGGTGAGCAGGGCAGCACGTTCCGCTTGGTGCCGCAGCAGGCGGGGGTGCTTCGTCCACTCAGCTGACACGGGGTGGGCCTGCCGGTTGCCTGCCTGTGGAGCCCGGCCCGGTCAGGTCAGGCCAAGTCAGGTCAGGCCAAGTCAGGTCAGGTCAGGGTCAGGGCGTCGGCGTCGATGATGGGCACGCCCTGGGGCAGGTACTTCACCAGGGCGCAGTTGCGCTTGACGAGTTCCTCGCCCACCCGGTCGCCGGTGCGCCGATCGATGATTTCGCGCCAGATCTCGTTGCGCCGGAAGCACTCGTCACCCCGCTTGAGGAACTCCTCGTGGCGGGCGGAGACCCGGTAGCTGAAGGCCTGCTCCCGGTCGGCGTGCAGTTCGCCCTCGAGGTGTCGCTCGCCGACGCGGACGCCGATCCGGAACGTCGAGTCGGTGTCGTTGCGCACGACGAGGTCGACGTAGTTCCACACGATGGAGCAGCCGACCCCCCACGGCAGCACGCGACCGTTGTCGGGGAAGGGGTCGAACGAGTGCTCGGAGCGCTCGACCACGGTGAGGGCCGAGTGCAGCACCATCCAGTGCAGCAGGTTGGCCAGCTGGCAGATGCCCCCGCCGACCCCGGGGCGAGCCTCACCATTCGACAAGCGCATGCCCTCGACGAACCCTCGCCGACGGGTGCAGTTCCCCACCACCTTGTTGAACGAGAACGACTCGCCGGGACGGATCACCAGGCCGTCCACCTCACGGGCGGCCAGCCGTAGGTTGGTGACCTTGTTGTGCTGCAACCACATCTCGGACTCACCCAGGCTCCGGAGCAGGAGCGACTTGTGGTGCTTCACCTTGACGGGTAGGTCGTCCTCGGACTTCTCGGCGGCCCACGGGGTGCCGGAGCTCTGCCACGCGATCCACCGGCGGGTCTGGTGGTACTTCACCGCGAGCGGGTAGAGCCAGGGATGACGCTCGCTCAGGGGCGCACCGACCTGGAGGCGGGTGGGCAGGTCGAGGGTTGCGGTCCCGGCCCGGGGACCGGCGATGGCCTGGGGGTCGGCCATCGTGCGCGGATTCGTCATGGTGTCCTCGGGGAGTGGGGGCGGTCGTGGAGTTCACGCCTGCTGCGCCGGGTGGGTTGTCGTCCTCAGGGAATCTTCACCCTCGGGCTCCACCGTCGACCGCTCCCCCCCCGGGGACCACTGTTCATCACATCGAGGACGGAATCACTTCTCGTACTCGGGACGGTCGGGCGAGCGGGTGGCGGTGATCGAGGGATCGTCGGTCACGACCGGCTTGACGATCTCGTCGATCTTCGCCATCGCGTCGGCCGGGATCTTGACCCCTGCGGCGGCAGCGCTGTCCTTCAACTGCTCGGGGCGCGAGGCACCGACGATGGCGCAGCCGACGTTCGGGTTCTGCAGCACCCAGGCGATGGCCAGGGTGGGCATCGACAGGCCCAGGTCGGAGGCGATCGGCTTGAGCTGCTGCACCCGGGTGAGCAGGTCCTCGTTCTCGAGCCAACGGGCGACCATGTTCTTGCCACCCTTCTCGTCGGTGGCGCGGGACCCCTCCGGAGCAGCCTGGCCGGGCAGGTACTTGCCCGAGAGCACACCCTGGGCCATCGGCGACCAGACCACCTGCGAGATGCCCAGCTCGGTCGAGGTGGGGACCACCTCTGCCTCGATGACGCGCTGCAGGATCGAGTACTCCGGCTGGTTCGAGATCAGCTGGATGCCCAACTGCACGGCCAGTCCATGGGCCTCGCGGAGCTGGTCGGCCGTCCACTCCGAGACGCCGATGTAGAGCGCCTTGCCGGCCCGGACGACGTCGGCGAAGGCCTGCATCGTCTCTTCCAGCGGAGTGAAGTGGTCGTAGCGGTGTGCCTGGTAGAGGTCGACGTGGTCGGTCTGCAGGCGCTTCAGCGAACCGTTGATGGCCTCGGTGATGTGCTTGCGGCTCAGACCCCGGTCGTTGTGGCCCTTGGGTCCGGTGGGTCCGAAGACCTTCGTGAAGATCTCGAGCGACTCGCGCCGCTCACCCTTGAGGGCCTCGCCCAGCACGGTCTCGGCTGCGGTGTTGGCATAGACGTCTGCGGTGTCGAAGGTCGAGATGCCCAGGTCCAGGGCGGCACGCACGCACGCCGTGGCCTGGTCGGCCTCGATCTGGGAGCCGTGGGTCAGCCAGTTGCCGTAACAGACCTCAGAGATGAGCATTCCGGACTTGCCGAGGTTGCGAAACTCCATGATCGCGTTCCCTTTCGTTCGTTGGCATCGGGGGACGATGCCGCGGTCGCCTTCCATCTTGGCGGCTGGCGGTGTGCTGCGTGCCCGGTCTCGCAATAGGCTCCACGTCATGTGCGCGAATGCCCGGGCGACGACGCCGGAACCGCTTCTGTTGACCTACTCCGAGCCGGCTCCGCTCGATGCCTGGGAGACCCACTCCCTGCCGATCGGCAACGGGGCTCTGGGGGCCAGCGTCTTCGGTGGCATCCACGACGACCACGTGGTGCTCAACGAGAAGTCCCTGTGGTCGGGAGGTCCCGGAACCGAGGGGTGGACCCACGGCAACTACCCGGACGACGAGGTCGCTTGGCGACACCAGCGCCTGGCCGAACTGCGCGCCAGGCTTGCCCGGGGCGAGGAACTGGATCCCGAACTGGTGATGGCCCATGACCAGTTGGGGCAGGCCAAGGTCGGCTACGGATCGATGCAGACCTTCGGGCGCCTGGAGTTCTCCTTCGACCCGGTGGAGCCGGCTCCGGGACTCCCGCCCGCGGGGGACTACCGTCGCACGCTCGACCTGACGACCGGCATCGCCAAGGTCGCCGGCGAGAGCGGCAGCTTCGTCCGGGAGTACTTCGCCTCCCACCCCGACCGGGTGGTCGCGATCCGCCTGACCGGGGTTGCGCCCGTCGCCGTGACGATCGGGTGGGACCCGTGCGCCGCGCCGGACGACCTGTTGGGAGCCGCCACGCTGACGGCCGAACTGGTCGGCGGCGTCGGGCTGCTGACCTGTGCGGGCTCCGGCGTCGACAACGGCCTTCGCTACTTCGGCCAGGCGCGCGTGCAGGTCACCGGGGGGACGATCACCCGTGTGGGCTCGTCCGAGGGCGGTCTACTGCGGGTCGAGGGTGCCTCGGAGGTGCTGCTGGTCTGGTCGGGTGCCACCGATTATGCCAACGTGCACCCCCATTACCGCTCCGGACTGGATCCTCGAGCGCGGGTCGAGTCCGATCTGGCCTCCGCACTCGAGCGGGGTTGGGCGCAGCTGCGAGAGCGCCACGTCACCGACCACGACGCCCTCTTCTCCCGAGTGAGCCTCGAACTGGGGGGTGCCCCCGGGCAGGGCGACACCTCTGACTGGCTGGAGCAGTACGGCACCAACGCGTCCGCCGATCGTCACCTCGAGGTGCTGCATGCCCAGTACGGGCGTTACCTGTTGATCGCGTCGTCTCGTCCGGGGTCGCTGCCTGCCAACCTGCAGGGGGTCTGGACGAACGTCAACAACCCGCCCTGGGGTGCCGACTACCACCCGAACATCAACGTGCAGATGAACTACTGGCCGGCATGGGTCGCCGGTCTGGACGAATGCGCCATTCCCTACCTCGACTGGGTGCACAGTCTGGTCGCTCCCGGTACGGAGTCCGCGGCGAACGTGGTCGGTGCCCGCGGGTGGATGGTCAACAACGAGACCAATCCCTACGGCTTCACGGGGGTCTTCGACTGGCCGACGGCCGCTTGGTTCCCCGAGGCGGGGGCCTGGTTGGCGCAGGCCTTCTGGTGGCACCACCGCCACACTGCGGACGTCGAGGTCCTGCGCCGTCAGGGTTGGCCGGTGCTGTCGGGCGCCTGCGAGCTGTGGCTCGACACCCTGCAGCCCTCCGAGGTCGCGGCCGACCAGGGGAAGCTGCTGGCGAACCCGTCGTTCAGTCCCGAGCAGGGGTGGTTCACCGCCGGGGCTGCCATGAGTCAGCAGATCGTCACGGAATTGTTCGTGACCACCCTCGAGGCGGCCGCGGTGCTGGGCATCGAGGACGATCTGGTCGCCCGGGTCCGCGCGACGCTGCCCCTGCTCGCGGACGGGATGGACGTGCGCGATGGTGCCGTGGCCGAGTGGCGGGTCGAGCACGTCTCGGGCACCGAACCCCACCATCGCCACACCTCGCACCTCTACGCCCTGCACCCCGGGCGAGCGATGGCGACCAGCCCACGCGCGGACGAGTTGCTGACCGCCGCCCGCGAGACCCTCGAGCGGCGCGGTGACCGGTCCACCGGTTGGTCGATGGCGTGGAAGATCAACTTCTGGTCACGGCTGGGTGACGGTGACCGCGCCCACCGACTGCTGGGCGAGCTGTTGCGCTCCTCGACCCTGCCGAATCTCTGGGACACCCACCCTCCCTTCCAGATCGACGGCAACTTCGGCGCCACCGCGGGTGTGCTCGGCATGCTCGTGCGCAGTGACCTCGGTCCCGCCCTGACCCCGGACTCACCCGAACGGGTGCTGCTGGAGCTGCTGCCGGCGCTGCCGCCGGCCTGGCCGACCGGCTCGGTGGCCGGGGTGCGCACGTGGGGCGGGCTCAGCGTCGACCTCGTCTGGGACGAGGGGGTGCCCACGCGGGTGATCCTCACCGCCGAGCGCCCTGTCGAGGTGGAGGTCGTCGGGTCGGACCTGCGCGAACAGGTCTCGGTGTCCGCTGGTGAGGTCTGGGAGTGGGGTCGCCGGGACGGCTGATCGTCCCTGCCCTCGTCCCTCCCAGGTTGCCCTCGTTGCGCGCACCTGCCCTCGTCCCTGCCAGGTCGCCCTCCTCCCTGCCGGCTTGCCCTCGTACCGAGCCAGTTGCCCTCGTTGCGCACACCTGCCCTGTCCCTGGACGGGGGCAACTGCGCCGGACGAGGGCAACTCGTTCGTAACGCGGGCAACTGGTTCATGACGCGGGCAACTGGTCCGGACGAGGGCAACTGCGCCGGACGAGGGCAACTGCGCCGGACGAGGGCAACTGGCTCGACCCTGCTGGCGCCGCCTGACCCTCCCCCAGGAGGATCACGTTTCCCGGCGCTGATCTACTACGAGCGGTAGTATTGAGTCACACCAGGCCCGGGCGGGCCGGGCTGGCGTTCCCCGAAGGGGGTGGGAACGATGGCTGCGTTGAGCAGGTCCCGACTGGCCACCACGGCGATGTGGTTGCTGGGTCTGGCGGCGGTGCTGCTGGTCGTGTCGGTGATCCCGGGGCCGGAGATGGTGCGCGCCTCTGTGTACACGGTCGCCTTCTGGGTGGCCCTCGGCGGTCTGGGTGTGATCCTGGCCGACCGTCTGCACGTGCGCCGGGAACGGCCCACAGTTCTTCCGGTGACGTCGCTGGGCTGGTGGTCGCTCGGTCTGATGGTGGCCGGCGTCCTCGTGTTCGTGGTGATGGGAATCGCCTCCGCTCGTGGCAGCAGGGGACCCGGCATCCCGTTGTTCGTGTTCACGGTGACAGGCTTCACGGCGATGGCGGCGGCCGGCGTGATGGCGCTGGCGGCCTGGGTGAAGCGGCGCGAACGCTCGCTGTTGGTCGCCCTGGCCATCGTCCCGGCGTTGTTCGCCATCTACTTCGTGGCGGGGGAGTTCGCCTTCCCGCACTGAGGCCATGGCATGGGAGACGTCCCGCCCGGAGTCACGGAGCGGGCACGAATGGGGGGAGCCCAAGCGGGCGCGGATGGCGCGCTTGTGGCGCGGTAACCGACAACTCGTCGCTGGAGGCCCAGGAAATCCTGGGCGGGGTCACCCGGACGATCCGGCGACGTGTTCTCGGCTCCTTGCTGCAGGGACGACCGGTGGCACCGGTTTCCGCCCCGGCCTCACCGTCCGACCATGCCGACGCCCTTCGTCAGCCGCGCGAGACCCTGGTCGAGCACGGCTGCCTGCCTGGCCAGCAACTGGAGTTGGGACTCGACCAGGAAGAACTCCGCAGGCGTGGTCCAGCCCGGGCGGCGCCAGACCGGGATCAGCTCCTTGATGGACTCCTGGTGGTCCGAGAGGCGGGAGAGCACCCCGATCAGGGTGTCTGCCCGCTCGTCGAGCAGGTCGAAGTCATGGTTGAACTTCTCCCCGAATTCGGGGTCGAGCTTCGTGGACATGCTGGTCACCTTTCGTGGAGGAGGGTGCCCGGATGGGCTACCCACCCAACAAGAGGCGTGACCGCTCGCGCCGATACGTGCAACCACTCAGGAGGCGGCCGGGCCCTCCTCGAGCACCCGCTGCAGGAACTGCCTCGTCCGTTCCTGGCGAGGGTTGCTGATCACCTCGCGAGCGGGGCCCTCCTCGACGACCACACCGTCGTCCATGAAGACCACCCGGTCGGCGACGTCACGGGCGAAGGCGATCTCGTGGGTGACCACGATCATGGTGGTGCCCTGCTCGGCCAGTTCGCGCATCACGCGCAGCACCTCCCCGACCAGCTCGGGGTCGAGGGCCGAGGTGGGCTCGTCGAAGAGCATGAGCTTGGGCTTCATTGCCAGGGCGCGGGCGATGGCCACGCGCTGCTGCTGACCCCCCGACAGTTGCGAGGGGTAGTGGTGCGGCTTGTCCGCCAGTCCGACCTGGTCGAGCAACCGTTCGGCCTCGGCGACGGCCTGCGCCTTCGACACCCGCTTCACCTGCATCGGTGCCTCGATGATGTTCTCGAGTGCAGTCTTGTGCGGGAACAGGTTGAACCGCTGGAAGACCATGCCGATCTCGCGGCGTTGCGCGGCCTTCTGCTGGTCACCGAGATGGCGGAGCCTGCCAGGAGCGGTCTCCTCGAGGCCCATCAGCTCGCCGTCGACGAAGATGCGCCCGCCGTCGAGGTCCTCCAACATGTTGATGCACCGCAGGAAGGTGGTCTTGCCCGACCCGGAGGGTCCGAGCAGGCACACCACCTCGCCGGGATGCACCACCAGGTCGATCCCCTTCAGCACGTGGTGCCGGTGGAAGGACTTGTGCACGTTGATCGCCTCGACCAGGGGATCGCGAGCGGAGTCACCCTCGGCCCGTGCCGGCGGCCGATCCAACTGGCCCATCTCGCTCATCAGTGTTCCCCGACCTTGTCCAGCAACCGTTGCGCCTTGGGGTTGACGGTGCCGAAGCCTCGTCCGAAATGGCGCTCGAGAAGGCTCTGGAAGACCATCAACACCGAGCAGACGATGATGTACCACAGGGTCGCCGCCACGTAGGCGGGCATGATCTTGTAGGTGCGGTTGGCCACGATGGTGGCCTGGTTGAACAGCTCCAGCCCCACGGGCACGGCGATCAGCAGCGAGGTGTCCTTGACCATCGCGATGGTCTCGTTGCCCGTCGGTGGCACGATCACGCGCATGGCCTGTGGCAGGACGATCCGGCGCATCGTCCTCGACGAGCTCATGCCGAGGGCTGAGGCTGCCTCACGCTGGCCGGTGTCGACGCTCAGGATGCCGGCGCGGGCAATCTCTGCCATGTAGGCGGCCTCCGACAGGCCCAGCCCGACGGCGCCGATGACGATGCCCTGGCTCAGCCGCCGGGTGTCGATCTGCCAGGGCGACAACGTGTTCAGGTCGAGCCCCAGCAGCCGTGACACCTGCTGCCCGAACGGCAGACCGAGGTCGAGGTGCGGGTACAGGTAGATCACCCCCACGCCGAGGATGGTCAGCAATACGTAGCGGGGCACCGACCGGAAGAACCACGTGTACACGGCGGCGACAGTGCTGAGCACGGGGTTGGACGACAACCTCATCACGGCGAGCAGAACACCGAGGGTGACGCCGACGATCATCGCCAGCAGCGTGCCCAACAGGGTGCCCACCAGCAGTCCCTGCAGGATGGGCCGGTAGTTCATCACCGAGAAGACGTAGCTCCACTCCCAGCGCGGGTTCGTGATGAAGGAACGGACCATCATCGCGGCCACCACGAGGATCAGGAAGACCAGGACCCACCGCCACGGGTGACGCACCGGGGCGGCCCTCAGGTCGCCCGGACGTTCCGCTCGGGAGCGCTCCAACAGGGAACTGCTCATCGGCTGTCCTTCCGGTCCGGTCGTGGGGTGCGTCAACCCCCGGCGCTCCGGAATCGTAGCGCCGGGGGAGAGGACGCTCAGGGGTTGACGGGGAACTCGGCCACGGCTCCGTCGGAGTTGTTCCACTTCGACAGGATCGCCTCGTAGGTGCCATCCGCCTTGAGCTTGGCCAGTGCCTCACCGATCACCGCGGCGAACTCGGCGTTCCGCTTCGAGACGACGATGCCGTAGGGGGCTGCGTCGTACATCGTGCCCACCTGCTCGAGTTGCCCATTGGTCTGGCCGATCGCGTAGGCCACCACGGGGGAGTCGGCCAACATGGCGTCGGCCTTGCCCGAGATGACGTCAGCGGTCGCCTTCGACTGCTCCCCCTCGACCACGACGGTGATCTTGGGCTTGCCGGCCCCGGTGCAGGCCTTGTCGCGGGCCTGGATGTCGTCCACCTGCACCGTGCCCTTCTGCACGGCGACGGTCTTGCCACACATGTCGTCGGGCTTGAGGTTCGACCCGGGCTTGGCCGCCCACGAGGTGCCGGCGGTGAAGTACTGCACCATCGAGACCTGCTTCTTGCGCTGGTCGTTGATGGTGAACGAGCTGACGGCGATGTCGTACTTGCCGCTCGTCACCCCCAGGATGATGGTGTCGAAACCGGCGTTGTTGTACTGCACCTTGAGGCCCAGGGTGGTGGCGACAGCGTTCATCAGGTCGACGTCCATGCCGATGATGGTCTTGCCGTCGGTGTCCATGAACTCGTTGGGCGCGTACGAGGCGTCGCTGCCGTCGATCAGGGTGCCCTTCTGCTTGATCGCGGCGGGAACCTTCGCAGCCAGCGCATCGTCGAGGGTGCCGGTGATCGGCTTGGACGAGGCAGACCCCGAGGCGCTGGCGGACGATCCCGTGCTGGCAGCGCTCGAGGGCTCGCCACCGGGCAGCTGGGTGGACCCGCAGGCCGTCAGGGTGAGGCTGAGCAGTCCCACGCCGACCAGGGCTGTCCGCAGGGTCGAGGGCCGCAGGGTCGAGGGCCGCTGGGTCCAGCGGCGGAGCTTGGTGTGAACCGGCATCGTGTCAGGCCTCTTTCATCGGGTCTCGTGCCCCACGATCATTCCACCGACGGACGCTCGGGCCGTCCACGTCTGGGGGTCGGACGCCGATCGCCACCAGTTGGGCATGACCGCTGGCCGTAGGGTGTGGGGGTGAGCTTCGACGAATCCGACCTCGGCGCCCTCGACGTCCCCCAGATCCACGCCGGCAAGGTGCGGCGGTTGTACGCATGGCCGGCGGACGAATCCGGGCGTGGCCGTCTGCTGATGGTCGCCACCGATGCCGTCAGCGCCTACGACCACGTGCTGTCGCGGCCGATCCCCGACAAGGGTGCCGTGCTCACCCAGTTGTCGCAGTGGTGGTTCGCCCAGCTGGACGAGGTGGTCGACAACCATGTGCTGTCGACCGACGTGCCTGCCGTGGTCGAAGGGCGGGCGGTGATCTGCGAGGCGCTGGAGATGTTCCCCGTCGAGTGCGTCGCCCGTGGCTACCTGACGGGTTCGGGCTGGGCCGAGTACCAGGCCTCCCGCACGGTCTGCGGTATCGACCTGCCCGAGGGACTGCACGACGGGTCGCGGCTGCCGGAGCCGATCTTCACCCCCGCCACCAAGGCCGAACTGGGCGAGCACGACGAGAACATCGACTTCGCGCGCATGGTCGACATCGTCGGTGCCGAGGCGGCTGAGCGGCTGCGCACCCTGACACTGGCCATCTACGCCCGCGCCGAGCAGATCGCCCGCGAGCGGGGCATCATCCTGGCCGACACCAAGGTCGAGTTCGGACGCCGACCCGACGGCACCATCGTGTTGGCCGACGAGGTGCTGACCCCCGACTCGTCCCGGTTCTGGGACGCCACTGCCTGGCAGGAGGGCCGCCTGGAGTCCTTCGACAAGCAGTACCTGCGCGACTGGCTGACTCGCGAATCGGGCTGGGACAAGGGCTCTGACGCGCCACCGCCGCCGCTGCCCGACGACGTTGTGACTGCCACCCGGGAGCGCTACCTCGAGGCCTACCAGCGGCTCACCGGGAGCGCCTTCGTCCCCGCCGGAGCCGGTAGGATCTCGCCCATGGCCAAGATCGTGGTGGACGTCATGCCCAAGCCCGAGATCCTCGACCCCCAGGGCAAGGCGGTGACGGGTGCGCTGCAACGGCTGGGGCACTCCGGGCTCACCGTTCGGCAGGGCAAGCGCTTCGAGATCGAGGTCGACGGTGAGATCACCGATGCCCGGCTCGACGAGGTGCGCCAAGCGGCCGAGACGCTGCTCGCCAACACCGTGATCGAGCAGTTCGACGTGCGCGTCGAGGAGGCCTGAGCATGGCCACCCGCATCGGCGTGGTGACCTTCCCCGGTTCACTGGACGACCACGACGCCTCCCGTGCCGTGCGGCTGTCGGGTGCCGAGCCGGTGTCGCTGTGGCACGCGTCGGACTCGCTCGAGGGTGTCGACGCCGTCATCCTGCCCGGTGGATTCTCCTACGGCGACTACCTCAGGTGCGGGGCCATCGCCCGGTTCTCGCCCGTCATGGGATCGGTGATCGACGCGGCCAACGCCGGCATGCCGGTGCTCGGCATCTGCAACGGGTTCCAGGTGCTCTGCGAGACCCATCTGCTGCCCGGGGCCATGATCCGCAACGAATCGCGCCACTTCATCTGCCGCGACCAGCGCCTGCGCGTGGAGTCGGCCGACACCGTCTGGACCTGCGACTTCGAGTCCGGCCAGGAGATCACCATCGTGCTGAAGAACGGCGAGGGCAACTACCAGGCCGATGCCGAGACCCTGAAGCGACTCGAGGGCAACAACCAGGTCGTCTTCCGCTACCTCGACAACCCCAACGGCTCGGTCAACGACATCGCGGGCATCACCAACGAGCGCGGCAACGTGGTCGGCCTGATGCCGCACCCGGAGCACAACATGGAGGAGTTGACCTCACCGTCGCTGGACGGGCGGTCCTTCTTCTCGTCGGTACAGCGCTTCCTGGCCGCCCACGTCTGAGCCGCCGGTGATCACGGCGAAGTCGCTGCTGTTGTTCGTGGCCGCGGCGATCTGCGAGATCGGTGGGGCCTGGCTGGTCTGGCAGGGAGTGCGCGAGCACAAGGGCTGGCTGTGGGCCGGGGCCGGGGTGATCGCCCTGGGCATCTACGGGTTCGTGGCCACCCTGCAGCCCGACGCCCACTTCGGACGCATCCTGGCCGCCTACGGCGGGGTCTTCGTGGCGGGCTCACTGCTGTGGGCGATGGTCGTCGACGGGTTCCGTCCCGATCGCTGGGACGTGATCGGTGCCATCGTGTGTCTGCTCGGGGTGGCCGTGATCATGTACGCCCCCCGCGCCGCCTGACCCCCGGTTCCCCCGACAGCCCTGGGCCGCTTGCCCCCGGCGTGCAGACGCAGCTGGGTACCCCCCTCTCGGCGAACCGTCGCTGGCTCTCGCTCCTGGTCCGCTTGCCCTCGGGATCGGGCTCGCTGGCTTCCCCGCGTGGTCTCACGCCACTTCCGGACTCGTCCCGCTGAACCTCCGCCAGGATCACCACCGTGGCTCGACCAACCCTCCGAAACCGGCGGTTGGTCGAGCCCGCGTGGTGATCCTGGCGTGATCGGAGGTCGCCGTGACGTGGCCGGGCTCCTAGGCCGGGCGTCGGGCGTGGTCGTTGGGCGAAATCAGGCTGATCGGGGCAGCTGCCGACGACGGCTCACTCGTCCCGGACCTCGACGGTGCACGCCCAGCCTGAGGGCGGCGGTGATCTCGTGCACGACCTCGTCCCAGTCGAGCATGACCGACTCCCACGTCAGCCGCATCGGGGTGTAGCCGAGGGCCACCAGTCGCCTGTCGCGGCGGCGATCGCTGTTGTGCCCCGTGGGGGTGGCATGGGTCTCGCGCCCGTCCACCTCGAGGGCCAGGCAGTCGCCCACCAGCAGATCGATCCGACCCACCCCGGGTATGAAGACCTGACTGCGTACTCGATGTCCCAGAGCCACCAGCCGCACTCGCGTCAGTGACTCGATGCCCGACTCCGCGCGGGCGCACCGCCGAAGCAGTGCACGGACGTGGTCGGGTTCGTCGGTCAGGAGGTCGGCCAGGTCGTCCCATCCCGCGAGCCCGAGATGGACAACATTGTCGAGGATGGCGACGAACTCCTCCGAGGTGCAGCAGTGGGCGGCGCACCGGACCGCGATTGGCCATGGGTCAAGGGCCCGTCTGGGCCAGCCCGGTCGGCCCGAAGGCTTGCACACCTTCAGTCCACCGCTGTTCCACCTGCGCCTGTGGTGCTCCGAGCGTCGGATGTGGAGAGTGCGATCCAGCGGCGTCCAGATGCCATGGAGGCGCAGCGCCGACACGCACGACAGGACGCCACCGCTCGAGACGGCCCGGACCACCGCGGGGTCGGCACCTGCCGTGGCGAACCATCCCGGACGAAGCCGCCGCAACGCACCGGTGACCACCGCCTGCTTGATCGCGTGGTCCGTTGCGCCCAGAGTGTGCAGTTCGCGACGGGTGAGCACCCCGCTGGGCTGGAGCCGCTGGATCTCGAAGTGCCAGGCATGGGAGGACATGCCCATCACGGTGAACCTTGCGGTGCCGCGGGGACGGCGCCCCGATGCGACGGACAACACCCGGACAACACTTCTTGGCCCCGGAGAACCAATGGGGGAGCCGCAAAAACCGTTGCCAAGCCCGGCGCCCGCCGAAGATGACGCCACGATCACCACCGTGGCTCGACCAACCCTCGAAAACCAGCGGTTGGTCGAGCCACCGTGGTGATCCTGGCCCAGCAGCGGCAGCACCGTCCCGAGGGTGGCGACCCCCGCCCGTCCTAGACTCGCTCCCGCCCCGACCACACGAGGAGACCGCATGCTGCAGGAGTCGATGGACGCCTACTCAGCGCTCAGCGACGGCCAGTTCGGCATCGACGACGCCACCTCGGTGGCGGGGCTGGGAATGTCTGCCCTCGGCGCCTTCCTCGACCCGGCCGGCGCCCTGGTGGGTGCGATCCTGGGCCCGCTGCTCGACTGGGTGGCCGCCAACGTCTCGTTCGTCAAGGAACCGCTCGACCTGCTGCTGGGCGACCCCGGCGAGGTCATGCAGTACAGCCAGCGGTGGCAGGCTGCCGCCCAACAGCTCACCCTGGCCTCGCAGCAGCAGGTGCAGGACGTGCAGAACAACCTGCAGCACTGGTCGGGGCAGGCCTACGAGGCGTTCATCAAGGTGCAGGTCAACGTCAACAAGGCCTTCACCTCCTCGGCCCAGCTGTGCCAGAGCATGGGCAACGCCGTCCAGGTCGCCGGCACCATCGTCGGCGTCCTGCGCGAACTCGTCTGGGGCCTGGTCAAGGAACTGGTGATCAGCCTCGTCACCAACGCCGTGATCGCCGCAGCGGCGGCCATCCCTTCGTTCGGGGCCTCGCTCGGCGCCTACACCGCCTGGGCCTCCGGCAAGGTGGCGATGGTGATGGGCAAGATCTCGATGGGCATCAGCAAGGTCTTCTCCAAGCTGTCCCGCCTGACCACCAGGATCGGCCCGCTGAGTCGCATGTTCGACCAGGCGGGTGCCGCCTTCGCACGCATGGCCGCCCGGTTCGACGTGCCCGCCGGCACCACCCCTCCGAGGGGACGACGAACCCACGACCCCGACGCCCCCAACCCGGCTCCGCACCCGCCGTTCGGTGACCCGGAGCCGCTGGGCACTCGTCCCGACCAACCCCTGTCGGCGACCGACCACCCCTACCTGCAGCCCAACGGCACCACCCCCGAGACCCAGGCCCTGCCCGGTGCTCCCCAGCCGACCGCCGTCACGCCGGCCGACGTGCCCGTCCCCGACGGGTGGCCCCCGCTCGACCAGAGCGCCCTCAACACCTTCGACGGAGCTCCCACTCCCGAGACGTGGCCCGCGGGAGAGACCCGTTACCGCGTGGTCGGTGACGGCCAGTACCCCTCCGGTTCGTTCTGGACGCGTGAACCCCCGGCTTCGGACGACGTGCTGCGCGGCGACCTCGCGGTGTTGAACGAGTGGAACGGCAACCACGGGGTGGTCGCCTACACCCCCTCGCAGGACCTCAATGTCTGGGTGGGACCCGCGGGGGCCCAGCCCACCACCGGTTACGATCCCCTCAACCCGACCCACCTTCCCGGTGGCGGCGAACAGATCTACGTGCAGCGAGGCGGGTTCCCGTCCGGTGACCTGGACGATCCCGGTCGCTGGCACGTGCAGAGCACTCCTTGGAGCAACTGATGAACGCCTTCGACGACCTGTTCGGCGCGCTCGACTCGCACCTGGCCTGGGTGCGCGGGCTCGACCCCCGTGGGCCCGACGCCGAGCGCAACGGGCGCAAGCACTTCATCTTCGCGACGGAGTCACCGACCTCGGCGTGGGCGATCTACTACTGCCACCAGTGCCTCACCCAGACGATGAACTCCGGGTCGTGGATGTTCGCAGCCGACGCGGAGCAAGCGCTCCGGCCGCCCACGGATGCGGGACTGACGACGGTCCGCGGGCTGTCACCCTCGGCAGAGCTCGACGCCGAGTTGGCCGACTGGCAGCGACGCCATGCGGTGGCGGCCAAGCCCTACCCGGGCGAGGCCCCGCGCATCAACTGACCCCCACCGCCCGAACTCAGTCGAGGATGCGCCGGGCAGCGTCCACGTTCTTCTGCTCCGTCTCGCGATACCGGCTGGCGGTCTGGCGCATCGACTGCGAGGTCGTCTCGATCGCCTGGACAGCGCCGTTGAGGTAACGGCCCGCTGCGGCCGTCACACCCGTCATCACGGGCACCAGCACCGGGCCCATCATCAGGCCGTACATCAGCGGGCTGGGTTGGGTCTGGGCCTGACTGACCGTCGTCCGCACCTGCGCCGCCAGACCGTCGAGTGACTGCACGTGCTGGTCGAGTTCGGGCAGGGAGAAACTCAGGTCAGGCATGGCGGTCTCCTTCGGAGATCAGTGGAGCGTCCATCGTAGGCAACGGGCAGTTCACCAGCGGGGACGATCGCGGCCGGCCCGCCCGCTCCAGAGACCGGGATCGGTCGCCGGTGACCACGACCCCGCCAACCCCGAGTCGGCGATCGCCACCTGCAACCGCTGCTGGGCGTCCTCGGCGGCGGCCCGGTAGCCCTCGACCACGGCCCGGGAGAGCTCGTCATGAGTGGCATCTGCCGCCGGGGCATGGAAGACCACCCTATCGACCTTGCCGCCGTTGAACACCGCGAGGGTCACCAGCTTGTCGCGGTGCTCGCCGACGATGGTGGCGGCCAGCTCGGTCAGCTCGGCGGTGTGCGCGGTGAGCTCGGCCACCTGCTGCTCGAGCTCCTGCTGCCAACTGGCCGGGTCACTGGTCGGCACGAGCCGCTGGAACAGGGGGTCGTTGACGAAGGCCGAGAGGTCCTCTGGTTCACCCTCGTCCAAGGTGGCGAGCAACCGGTCGAACTCGTCGTCGACGGGCAACCCTGCGGGCGGATCGACGGGCACCTGCCCGGGTGCCCCTGATGACGACTCCTCACTGCCCGCATCGGCAGCGCCCTCGTCCACGCCGTGCAGGGAACCGACCACCGGACGCCCGATCGTCGGTTGTTCGGGGGTGGGGGCCAGTTCGCCAATGGATGCGTCGAGGCCACCGGAGTCCCGGGCGAGCGCGCGGGTGATGAGGGCGCACGCCTCGTCGTAGGCCTGGCGGAATGCCGTGCACAGCTGCGCTGGGCTGGGCACGGGCTCGTCCGGGTCGAGGGTGAATCCGACCAGTCGTCCGCCGGGGCCGACCTTCACGCTCACGGCGGCGCTGGTGGCCTCGGCCGACAGTGCCGCCAACGCGGCGCTGCGACGCTGCGCGTCGGCGTACATCGCCTGGGCCTGCGACATCAGCTGCTCTGCGTACGCCAAGGGGTCGGTCGCTGCGGGGGACTTGGCTCGCTCGCTCACTTCTCGACCCTACGACAGGTCGGTGCCAGCCCCCGCTCGCAGGATCGAGCTGGCCAGCGCTTCGTCGGCGGTGACCTCGGCCAGCAGCGCAGCCCCGTCGAGGCCCGTGCCGCGGGGGGCAGGGAACTCGGCCCGGGGGAAGTGGTCGCGCACGTGCTGGACGAAGGACTCCCGCACCAGCGTCGAGCCGAAGACATTGCCCAGCATGCTGACGGCGGGATCCTCGGCGGTGACACCGACCGCCCGCAGCCCCGACACGGCCGAGTGCGCCAACTCGGCACCCGCCCGGACCACGATCTCCCGCGACACCGCGTCACCGGCGGCGGCGTGCTCGGCGACCACGCGGGCGTACGAGGCGATGCGACGCACGCGGCCCTCGTCCTGTTGCAGGTCGAGGTAGAGCTCGGGCAGCGAGGGGAAGTCGGCCAGCACGACAGCCGTCAGGGAGGTCTGCGGGCCCCGCCGGTCGAAGGCGCGCATGACGGCGTCGAGACCGGCCCGACCGATCCAGAAGCCCGACCCTGCATCACCGATGAGGTATCCCCAACCGTCGACCCGCAACACCTCGGACGGCCCGACCGCCAGCGTCACGACACCCGTGCCGGCCGCCGTCACAGCACCCTGCCGGTGCCCCAGTGCGCCCAGGTAGCTGGTGATCGAGTCGTGGGCCAGATTGACCTGCCGCACCCCGAGGTCGGCAACCTGGACGAGGAATTGTTCGGCCGACTCGTCGGCGCCCAGACCTGTCGACCCGACCCCGATCACGTCGATGGGCGATTCGGGCGTTGCCCAGAGGGCAGCAGCCTCGTGCGCGACCGCAGCCAGTTGGGGCACCACCGGGCGATCGGTGAGCATGCCACGGTGCTCGGTCTGCAGCACCTCGGTTCCGTTGACGCGGATCGAGGCACGCATGCCGGACTGGCCGGCGTCCAGGGCCATCAGGGTCGCCATGTCACACCTTCGGGTTTGGTTCGGGCGGGGTCGGTTCGGGTAGGGGGTCAACGAGGATCGGTGACCAGGTCGTTCAGGCAGGCCAGCGCGCGTTCGGCCGAGGCGGTGTCGAGCACCCCCGTCACCTTGAAGGTGTGCGTCTCGCCGGGCAGCAGGGTGACCATGCCGGAGTCGACGGAGGCGGTCGGGTTGGCCTTGTCGACCAGCAGGGTCAGGTCTCGCACCAATGTCTCTGCGGTGACGATCACCTGACTGGCGACCTCGTCGGCTGCCACCTCGACGCGGTACCGGGCACGGGGCAAGTCGCTGGCCCGCGGGGTGGCGAAGAACCACAGGGCGCGCAGGTACCCGCGGTCGTCCGGTCGTCCTATGCTAGCCACCAGCATTTCGTTGCTGCCCGTCTCCTCGGAGGGCGCACTGAACGCACGACCCAGTTCGACCGTGGCGGCGGCTCGGGCCTCGACCCGCAGCGGGTACTCGGCGTCGTCCAGCACCTCGCCCGAGAGCGAGAGACGCCTCACCACCAGCGGCCCCTCGACGGGACTGTCGGTGTCGTTGACGAGGGTGGCGCGCAGTCCTTGGCTGAGGTCGGTGCCGCCGATCGGCTGCAGGGTGAGCAGGCGAGGGGAGTTGGCCTGCGCCATGGCGTGCAGGAGCGGCTTCGCCCGTCCGTGCCCGTCGACCGCGGACCAGGAGATGACCGGCCAGCAGTCGTTGAGCTGCCACACGATGTTGCCCGTGCAGATGGGGTACAGCGAACGGAACCACCCGATGGCCAACCGGATCGCCTCGGCCTGGTTCCACTGCAACGCCCAGTGCCAGGCCTCCAGGTCCGTCGGCAGCGCCAGGTTCGGCAGCAGCCCACGGGTGAGGTTGTTGTTGCCCGACATCGCCTTCTGGTGCACGAAGGTGCCAGGAGAGGTGGGGGTGATCTCGTCGTCGAAGACCTGCATGGTGGTCCAGGCCGGGGGTGCCTGCCAGCCGTACTCGGCGACGAACCGCGCGCGGAAGCGGCGGTACTCCGTGGCCGGCAGGCGGTTCCAGGTGGCCCAGGAGTGCATCGAGCCACGGGTGGGTTCGTTGGGGGAGAGGCTCAGGTCGGACGAGATCCCGTCCCCGCTGGGGGTCCACGGCGAACCCGGCAGGTAGCCGACGGTGGGCGCGAGTTCAGCGACGATGGCGGGGAACTCGGTGTAGTAGTAGCGCTCACCCCAGGTGTGACCGTCAAGGGTCGACGACCAGCCCCAGTCCTGGGCTCCCTCCAGGTTCTCGTTGTTGCCGTTGAACAGCACCAGGCTGGCCCGGTGGCCCAACCGGGCGACGTTGTCGCGGGCCTCGGCGATGATCGACGAGAACAGCGGCTCCTCCTCGGCGTAGGCGGCGCAGGCGAAGGTGAAGTCCTGCCAGACCAGCAGCCCCAACTCGTCGGCCAGGTCGTAGAAGTCCTCGGACTCGTAGACGCCACCACCCCAGATGCGGACGAGGTTGAGGTTCGCCGCCAGGGCGTGCCCGAACTGGGCGGCCAGTTGGCCGCGGGTGGTGCGGTGCGGGAATGGGTCGTCGGGAATCCAGTTGACCCCCCGCACCTCGACCAGTCGGCCGTTGACGTGCAAGGCCATGCCGATGCCGTGCTCATCAGGGGTGATGCGCCACTCGGCGGTGCGGAAGCCGAGCCGGCGCTCGTCCCGATCTAGTTCTCGATCCGGTCGGGCGTCCGACCCGGTGTCGGCGCGGTGCAGGGTGATGGTGGAGTCGTACAGGGCGGGATCGCCGTGGCCCACGGGCCACCACAGGGCGACCTCGTCGAGGGTGACGGTCAGGCTGGCTTCGTTGTGTCCGGCCGGGATGGTGGCCTCACTGGTGAATGCGCCGACGGTGGCCCGCACCAGCAGGTCGGTGTCGTCACCGGCGCGTTCCACCTGGACCCGCACGGTGACCTCACCCGGGCACCCCTGCCGACCCGGGGCAGACGGGTCACCCACGGGGCGGGCGTCGGTGAGCACCCGCGCCAGACGAGCGGTGGACCAGGCCTCCAGCCTGATGTCGCGCCAGATGCCGGACGTCGCCGTGGCGATGCCCCAGTCCCAGCCGAAGCTGCAGGCCATCTTGCGGATCGCGTTGTACGGGTGCGGGTAGTCGTGGTGGCGCGGGCGCAACTGTTGGGCCATCCGGTTGGCGGCGCGCACGGGCGACTCGAAGGCGATCGACAAGACCTCGCCCTCGTGGCCGGTCACGTCGAACCGGTGGCGCCGGTGCATGTTGGCGACCCGGCCAAGGCTTGCCCCCTCCGATGCGGGGTCGCCCACCGCGAGCGAGGCCACGGTGTCGAGCCCGTCACAGACGAGGTCGACCCGGTCGTGGGGGTTGCCGTCGGCGTCGAGCGGGAACGAGGGCAGGGTGCTGCGATAGGTCCAGTCACTCTCGCCGATCCAGAACTGCCCCAGCTCGTTCTGGCCGACCATCGGGTCGGGAATGAGGTCGGCGGCCAGCAGGTCGGTGTGCACCGACCCGGGCACCGTCGCCGGGATCTCGTCGGGCAACGTGATCTCACCCTGGGGTCCCTTGGCGAGTCGCGCGGGGTGCAGGGTCCAGTCGGGCAGTGACAGCTTCATCATCGAAGGCTCCTTGAGGTCTCCGGCTCAGGGTATCGGCTGTGGCATCGGAGCAGAACCGGTTCTGCCCTGTTACGGACGGTCGGTGGCAGGGCGGGTCAGCACCGCTCCCGCCCGGGTGCCCAGGTGCTCGCCGCCACGGACCGTCTCCTGCCCCGAGACCCACACGCGTTCGATGCCGGCGGGGAAGACCTGCGGGTCGGTGTAGCTGGCCCGATCGGCGATCAGCAGTGGGTCGAAGGCGACCAGGTCGGCAGGGAACCCGGCGGCGATCCGGCCCCGGTCGACCAGGCCGACCCGGTCGGACGGCGCCGAGGTGCAGCGTCGGATCGCCTCGGGCAGCGACAACCCCAGGTCGTCGAGGAATGATGCCGCGAGGAAGTGTGGGAAGCAGCCATAGCTGCGCGGATGAGGCTGCTGGTGACCCGTCGGGCCGTCCGGGTCGATCGCCTGGCCGTCGGAGGCCACGATGCAGGCGGGGTGCGCCAGCGTGCCGCGCAGCACCTCGGCGGAGCGCCCGAAGGCGGTCATCAACACCTCCGTACCGTGCTCGGCGATCAGGTCGAGGGCGGCGTCGACGGGTTCTCGTCCGCGGTCGGTGGCGATCCAGTCGACGGTGCGTCCCACGACGGACGGGTCGGGTGCGGACGCGATCAGGACCTCGTCCCAGCCGAAGGCCATGCCGGGCTCGCTCAGCAGTTCCGCACGCACCCGGGCGCGCGAGTCGGCGCGCACCAGCGCCCTGCGCACTCCGACGTCGCCGCCCGACTGGACCCAGCTCGGCAGCACCTGGGTGAGCATGGAATTGCCGGCCAGGTAGGGATACATGTCGAAGGCAACGTCGAGCCCGGCGGCGCGGGCCTCGTCGATCATGGCGATGGCGGCGTCGAACGACGACCAGTTCCGCCGACCCACCACCTGCAGGTGGCTGATCTGCAGGCGACAACCGGTCAGCCGGGCCACCCGCAGCGCCTGCTCCAGACTCGGCAACAGGTCGTCGATGTAGTCGCGGATGTGCCAGGCGAACACCACCCCACGATCGGCGGCGACCCGACCCAGGGCCAGCAGTTCGTCCTCGAGCGCGAAACAGAGCGGGCTGTACACGAGACCCGTTGAGAGCCCGACCGCGCCGTCGTCGATGGCCTGGTGGGCGAGTCCGACCATCGCCTCGACCTGGCCGGCATCAGCGGGCTGGTCGGCCAGACCTGCGGTGGCGGCGTGCAGCGGGATGTGCGCCGCGAGCGTCGCCACGTTGATCGAGGGCCGGGCCTCGCGCCAGGCCCGCAGTTCGTCGGCCAGCCGTTGCCAGTGGGTGTCCACGGTGGGGTCGTGGTCGAGGTAGGAGTTCACGCCGCGCAGGTCGTCGTGGCTGGTCACCTCTGTCTGGGGGCTCATGCCGAGCCCGCAGTTGCCGACCACCTGGGTGGTCACCCCCTGTCTGACGGCCGAATGGGCCAGCGGGCTCGACAACAGCGTGAGGTCGGAATGGGTGTGGATGTCGACGAACCCGGGGGCGAGCACCAGGCCCGAGAGGTCGACCCGGGGCCAGGTGTCGTCCGCCTGCTCGAGGGGCACCACGAGACCGTCGGCCACCGCGACGTCGCGGATCTCGAGCGGGTTGCCGAGGCCGTCGGCCACCGAGGCTCCCGTCAGCACGAATCGGCTCGTCGGCCCGAGAGGTTGAGCGGAGGGGGTGGCTGTCACCACTCCACCCAACCGCCCGCCCCCGGGGCTGTCAACGGATGCGCAGTGGGCTGTGCTTGGATCGAACCGTGACCACAGCGAACCTCACCCGCGCCGAGGCGCGCTCCCGCACCGCCGCCCTCACCGTCGACACCTACGACGTCACCCTCGACGTCACCGGGGCCGAGGAGCCGGGGAATGCGTGGTTCGACACCACGACCACCATCACCTTCACGTCGTCGGCACCCACCACCTTGCTCGACTTCCTCGACGGCCAGGTGCAGCGGGTGGTCGTCAACGGGGCCGACCTGCCCAGTGCCGCCTACGACGGTGCCAGGGTCGCGCTCGGCGAGCTGTCGACCGAGGCCATCAACACCGTCACCGTCGTCGGGCGAGGCCGCTACTCGACCTCGGGCCAGGGGCTGCACCGGTTCACCGACCTGGCCGACGGCAACACCTACCTCTACACCCAGTACGAGCCGTCCGATTCGAGGCGGGTCTACGCGCAGTTCGACCAGCCCGACCTGAAGGCGCACCACACCTTCCACATCGCGGCGCCCGAGGGTTGGCTCGTGTGGTCGAACCAGCCCGAGGTCGCCACGGGTCCGGGTCCGGTCGAGGGCACGAGCTGGCACCACTTCGCCCCCACGCCACCGCTGTCGACCTACCTGTCCGCCGTCATGGCGGGCCCCTACCACCGGGTCAGTGACCAGTGGACCTCCGAGGACGGCTCCCTCACGGTCGACCTGGGCCTGGCCTGTCGTCCCGACCGCGCCAAGCACCTCGACGCCGAGGTGCTGTTCGACCTGACCAAGCGCGGGCTGGAGTTCTTCAACCGCGAGTTCGGGTACCCCTATCCGTGGGGGAAGTACGACCAGATCTTCGTGCCTGAGTACAACCTCGGAGCCATGGAGAACCCCGGCTGCGTGACCTTCACCGAGCAGTACCTCTTCCGCGAGGCGGCCACCCGGTCGCAGTACGCCGGGCGGTGCAACACGCTGCTGCACGAGATGAGCCACATGTGGTTCGGGGATCTGGTCACCCCGCGCTGGTGGGACGACCTGTGGCTCAAGGAGTCGTTCGCGGAGTTCATGGGCACCCACGCCAGCATCGCGATCGACGCGTTCGCCGAGGCGTGGGTGGGTTTCGCGGGGCGCCGCAAGGCGTGGGCCTACAGCCAGGACCAGTTGCCGACCACCCACCCGATCGTCGCGGACATCCCCGACGTCGAGGCCGCCAGGCAGAACTTCGACGGGATCACCTACGCCAAGGGCGCCTCGGTGCTCAAGCAACTCGTCCACTACGTCGGGCTGCAGCCGTTCTTCGCAGGCGCCCGCAGCTATTTCGCCGCCCACGCCTACGGGTCGACGAGCCTGGCCGATCTGCTGGTCGAACTCGAGCGTTCGTCCGGTCGAGACCTGGGGCCGTGGACGAAGGCGTGGCTCGAGACGGCCGGCCCCGACGAGCTGGCGGCCCGGGTCACGACCGCTGACGACGGGACCATGGCCGAACTTCGCATCGAGCAGACCTCGCTCGACGCCATCAGTGGGCAGCGGGTTCACCGTCCCCACGTGATCGCCGTGGGCCTGTACGACCTGGTCGAATCCCACGCCGGGGGCGAGCCCCGTCTGGTGCGCCGAGGTGCGCCGATCGAGGTGGAACTGGCAGGTGAAGGGGCCGTGGTCGAAGCCGCCTCGGGCCAACTCCTGCCGGCACTGGTGCTCGTCAATGACGGCGACTGGACCTACGCGAAGGTGCGCCTGGACGAGCGATCTGCGAGGGCTGCCGTCGACCACGTGGGGCACGTGGACGATCCGCTGGCCAGGGCGTTGCTCTGGTCGCAACTGTGGTCGATGACCCGCGACGGTGACCTGCTGG
This sequence comes from Aestuariimicrobium sp. T2.26MG-19.2B, assembly GCF_950101875.1. Lineage (NCBI taxonomy): Bacteria > Bacillati > Actinomycetota > Actinomycetes > Propionibacteriales > Propionibacteriaceae > Aestuariimicrobium > Aestuariimicrobium sp. T2.26MG-19.2B. Next base: position 1,642,951 of record NZ_CATNLW010000001.1, read on the forward strand.
TGCGTGACTACCTGCGGGCTGTCACCACCCATGCTGCCGCCGAGGACGATGCCGCCACCCTGGGTTCCCTGCTCAGCCAGGCCCAGTCGGCCATCGAGTCCTTCGAGCATCCCGACCGGGTGCCCCCCGCCCGCCGCGAGTGGGTGTCGGCGGTGCGCTCCCTGCTCGGCTCCGATGCGATCTCCGACGACCAGCGGCTGCTCCTGGCGCGTGCGTTCGCCGTGGCAGCGGCCACGGTTGCCGACCCCGAGGTGGTCGACGACGTGCGCGACCTGCTCTCGGTGCCGCAGGTGGTGGTCCCGGCGCTGGAGGTGGGGCAGGACCTGCGTTGGTCGCTGGTGTCGGCCCTGGTCGCCACTGGTTCCGAGACGACCGGGGTCGCCGAGGAGGAACTCGTCCGTGACAACTCCATGGACGGACGGACTCGGCTCCGTCAGGTGTTGGCGTCCAGTCCCGAGGCCGACCCACGGGCCCTCGTCGACGGACTGCTCACGCCCGGGGCCCTGTCGAACGACCACGTCGATGCCGTCATCGCCGGACTGCGGACCCCCCTGCGCGAGGAGGCCACCGATGGGGCCGTGGGCGACCTGTTCGCCAGGGCCACCGCCATCTGGGCCGATCACTCGATCGAGATCGCACAGCGTCTGGTGCGCGGCCTGTTCCCGACCGCCCGCCCGGCCGAGACCGCCGATCGGGGTCGGGCCTGGCTCGCGGGTGAGGGGGCCGAGGCCCCGGCGGCGCTGCGGCGGATCGTGCTCGAACAGGTCGACTTCTGCGAGCGGCGCGCGAGGGTGCAGTCCGCCAACGCCTGATCGGGGCGAGTCGGGCGATGTGCATGGACGTCGAGGATCTCGAATTCGGCCCAGGGTCCTGACGACGTACAACCAAACGGTTGTATGTTGGGGACATGGGTGAGACCAGCGAGGACCGCGCGGACGCGATGTTCCACGCGCTCTCCGACCGCACCAGGCGCGACATCCTGCGCCGGGTGCTGGCGGGGGAGCACTCGGTCTCGACCCTGGCGGCGAACTACGACATGTCCTTCGCCGCGGTTCAGAAGCACGTCGCCGTGCTCGAGCGAGCGGGGCTGTTGACCAAACGTCGCAGCGGCCGTGAGCAACTCGCGAGCGGTGATGTGGAAGCCGTCCGTTCCGTCACCTCACTGCTCGAGGAGATCGAGCAGGTCTGGCGGGGACGCATTGACCGCATCGACGCACTACTGAAGGAGACCTGACATGCCCGTCACCGATTTCACCTCCAACCCCGACACCCGCACCATCACCATCACGGCCGAGTTCGATGCTCCCGTCGAGCGGGTGTGGGCCCTCTACGCCGACCCGCGCCAACTGGAGCGCGTCTTCGGCCCGCCCTCCCACCCGGCCACCTTCGTGCAGCACGACCTCACGGTCGGGGCCGAGACCCGGTACTACATGACCTCCCCTGAGGGGGAGAAGTACCCGGGCGTGTGGACCATCACCGCCGTGGACGAGCCCCACAGCTTCTCGTTCGAGGACGCCTTCGCCGACGAGCAGTTCCAGGTCAACGCCGACCTGCCGGTCTGCATGAGCACCTACTCCTTCGAGCCCCAGGGGGAGCGGACGAGAGCCGTCTTCGTCTCGACCTTCGCCTCGGCCGAGGCGCTGCAGCAGGTGATCGACATGGGCGTCGAGGAGGGCTCGATCAGCGCCATCAACCAGATCGACGGCGTCCTGGCCGCCTGACCGACGAGCGGCGCCACCGGCCGGCCGCCGGCGGTGGGCGGCCACCCCTGCCGGGGGCGCCGCTCCGGTAGATTGAGCCCGTGGCCGACACCGTTGAGCATGCAAGCCAGACCCCCGACGTCGAGCAGCCCTGGGCCGAACTGGGCCTGAAGGCGGACGAGTACACCCGCATCCGCGAGATCCTCGGACGCCGACCGACAGGCGCCGAACTCGCCATGTACTCGGTGATGTGGTCGGAGCACTGCTCCTACAAGTCTTCGAAGGTGCACCTGAAGCGGTTCGGGGTGCTCGAGCAGACGACCCCCCGCGGGCCGCTGCTGGCCGGGATCGGCGAGAACGCCGGTGTGGTCGACATCGGTCAGGGCTACGCCGTCACGTTCAAGGCGGAGTCGCACAACCACCCCAGCTACGTCGAACCCCATCAGGGGGCGGCGACCGGGGTCGGTGGCATCGTCCGCGACATCCTGGCGATGGGTGCGCGTCCGATCGGGGTGATGGACCCCCTCAGGTTCGGGCCCCTCGACGCCCCCGACACCCAACGGGTGCTGCCGGGAGTGGTGTCGGGGGTGAGCAGCTACGGCAACTGTCTCGGTCTGCCCAACATCGGCGGTGAGGTGGTCTTCGATGCCACCTACGCAGGCAACCCCCTCGTCAACGCGCTCTGCGTCGGCCTGCTGCGCCACGAGGACCTGCACACGGCCCACGCCTCGGGTGTCGGCAACCAGGTGATCATGTACGGCGCCGCAACCGGTGGTGACGGCATCGGTGGTGCCTCGATCCTGGCCAGCGAGACCTTCGCCGATGCCGACGGCAAGCCCGCCAAGCGTCCCGCCGTCCAGGTCGGCGACCCGTTCATGGAGAAACTGCTGATCGAGTGCACCCTGGAGTTGTTCTCCGAGGGCCTCGTCAACGGCATCCAGGACTTCGGGGCTGCGGGGATCTCGTGCGCCACCAGCGAGTTGGCGAGCGCTGGCGACGGAGGCATGCACGTCGACCTCGACCGGGTGGCATTGCGTGACCACACCCTGGCCCCCGAGGAGATCCTGATGTCGGAGTCGCAGGAACGCATGATGGCGGTCGTCGAACCGGCCAAGGTCGAACGCTTCCTCGAGGTCTGCGCCAAGTGGGACGTGCTCGCGACCGTCGTCGGAGAGGTGATCGAGGGTGACCGCCTGATCATCGACTGGCACGGCGAGACCATCGTCGACGTCGACCCGCGCACCGTCGCCCACGAGGGGCCGGTGTACGAGCGCCCCCTGGCCCGTCCGGAGTGGCTCGACGAGGTGCAGGCCGACGCCGCGGAGCGACTGCCGCGCGCCACCTCGTCCGACGACCTGCGTGCGCAGGTGTTGGCGCTGGTGGGCTCGCCGAACCTGTGTGACAAGTCCTGGGTCACCGACCAGTACGACCGCTACGTGCGCGGCAACACCGTGCTGGCCCAGCCCGAGGACTCGGGCATGTTGCGCATCGATGAGGAGTCGGGCCTGGGCATCGCGCTGTCGACCGACGCCAACGGACGCTTCTGCTACCTCGACCCCTACCAGGGTGCCCAGTTGGCGCTGGCCGAGAGCTACCGCAACGTCGCCACCTCGGGTGCCGAACCGGTGGCCATCACCGACTGCCTGAACTTCGGTTCGCCCGAGGACCCCGCTGTGATGTGGACCTTCGTGGAGGCCATCAAGGGACTGGTCGACGGCTGCCAGGCCCTCGGGACCCCGGTCACCGGTGGCAACGTGAGCTTCTACAACCAGACCGGTGACGTCGCGATCCTGCCCACCCCCACCGTGGGCATGCTGGGTGTGATCGATGACGTCTCCACCCGCAACCCCAGCGGATTCCGTCACGCGGGCGACGCGGTGGTGCTGCTCGGAACCACCCGCGAGGAACTGTCGGGTTCGGCGTGGGCCGAGGTCGTCCACGCCGGGCACCTGGGTGGACGCCCGCCGGTGGTCGACTTCGAGGCCGAGAAGGCACTCGGACGCGTGTTGATCAGCTCGGCCGTCGAGGGACTGCTGAGTTCGGCCCATGACCTGGCCGATGGGGGCCTGGCGCAGGCGCTGGTCGAGTCGTCCCTGCACCGCAACCTCGGTGTGGCCGTCACCCTGCCCCAGGGCGGTGGGGACGCGACCGTGCAGTTGTTCTCGGAGTCCGCGGGCCGCGCCTTGGTGTCGCTGCCCGGTTCGTCCCTGGGTCGTCTGCAGGCGCTGTGCGCCGAACACGGTGTTGCCTGGGAGCGGATCGGTGAGGTCACCGGTGAGGGGTCGCTCGAGGTGATCGGCGGCTTCGAAGGGGGACGGTTCGACATCGGGTTGGACGAACTCCGCACCGCGTGGACGGCCCCCATCCCTGACGCCATGAACGCCCCGGCTGCCCAACTGGCCCAGGTCGGCTGAGCCGACCGCGACGCAAGGAGAGGTGGGACCATGTCCGAGAACACCCACGACCCGTCGTCCGAGGTCGAGGCGGCGCAGACCGCGCAGTGGCGTCCGAGTCTGCACTTCACGGCTCGCGACACGTGGCTCAACGACCCCAACGGACTGATCACCCACCACGGTGTGCACCACCTGTTCTTCCAGAACAACCCGTACGGGCGTGAGTGGGGGAACATGTCGTGGGGGCACGCCACCTCGTCCGACTACCTCTCCTGGACCGAGCAACCGGTGGCGATCGTGGGCACCCCGACCGAGGGCATCTTCTCGGGCAGCGTCGTCTTCGACCAGCTGAACACCTCGGGACTCGGCACCGCCGAGAACCCACCACTGGTGGCGATCCACACCAGCGCCTTCGAGTCCGACCCCACCTGGGGCAACCAGCAGGGCCAGTCGTTGGCCGTCAGTCTCGATGACGGCCAGACCTGGACGCGGTTCGCGGGCAATCCCGTGCTCATGCGTGGTTCGGAGAACTTCCGCGACCCGAAGGTGTTCTGGCACACGCCGACCCAGCGTTGGGTGATGGTCGCCGTCGAGGCCCACGAACGGCAGGTGCTGGTGCACACCTCGACCAACCTGGTCGAGTGGACGCTCGCCAGCAGCTTCGGGCCCGAGGGTTCGACCTTCGGCATCTGGGAATGCCCCGACCTGTTCGAGATGCCCGTCGAGGGGACGTCCGAGAGCCGCTGGGTGATGCTGGTGAGCGTCGGCGACGGGGCACCAGCCGGAGGCTCCGGCATGCAATGGTTCGTCGGGGACTTCGACGGCGAGGTCTTCACCAGCCAGCAGGAGTCACGCTGGCTCGACCACGGCCCCGACCTGTACGCCGGGGTGACCTTCTCGGGTGAGTCCGAGACCACCCTGATCGGATGGATGAGCAACTGGCTCTACGCGCGCGACAGCCCTACCCGTCCCTGGGCGTCGGCGATGACCCTGCCCAGGCGACTGCGCCTTCGACGTGACGGGGACGAGTTGGCGGTGGCCCACGTACCCCTGCTGCCCACCGTGGCAGCAGAACTCCAGCCCGATCCCGGAGAGGCCCTGGACACGGCCGACGCCTACCGCATCACGACCGGTCTGGACGACGGCGGAGCCCTCACCCTGCGGCGGGTGGGCGACAGCGGGGGCGGCGAACCGGCCAGCAGCGAACTGGTCATCAGGCGGCCCGGCGACCGGCTCGAGATCGATCGCTCCCGTGCGTCGGTCACCGCCGTGCACCCCGAGGCGCCGATCGTGGTGCCCCTGCCGCGTGCGGCTTCGGCAACCAGCGACCCGGTCGACCTGGTCGTGATCGAGGACCACGGACTGGTCGAGGTGTTCACCGCCGACGGGCTGGTCAGTGCCAGCCTGCAGACCTTCCCCGTCGACGGTCCGTTGCGGGTCGAGGCCACCGGTCCCGTCCGGGTCGAAGGCCTGTCCGCCTGACTCCAGCCGCTCGGGTGTTGTCGCCTATCGCCCGGCGGTGATCGCCACGACGGACCCGGCCGGGACCGGGGTGACCAGCAGTCCGCCCTTCACCTGCACCCTGGACGCGCACCCGTCCGCCAGGTTGCAGTGGTCACCGTCGGCCAGCCCGGTCTGTCGCTGTGAGGTGGCCGCGGTCTCGCCGGCGTTGATGGCCACGAAGCCCACCCCGCCACCCGCGCCTGCCCCGTCGGCCCTGCGGACGATGGTGGCCAGGTTGCCGTCGGCGGCCACCTCGGCCGGCGCGTCGCCGACGGCTCGGTGGAAGGCCATCATGCCGAGCACGAGTCGATCGCGGTGGTTGCAGCTGAACCCCTCGTCCCGGGGCTGGGTCACGCCCGTGCAGGTGGCGGGCAGTACACGACCGGACGAGTCACGGGCCGGCCCCTGGTCGGTGGCCCCCACTTCGAATCGGTAGCCGGAGTAGACCACGGGTGTGCCGTAGCCGTAGCCGAGCAGGAAGGCCTCCCCGAACCGGTACTCGTCCAGTCGTTGGATCGAGAGGGTCTCGCCGTTGCGTTCGGTGTCGTGGTTGTCGACGAAGGTGATGGCGTTGACCGAGGGCAGCCACGAGGCGGTGTTGAAGTCGTTGAGGGAGTCGAACGAGTAGTTGCCGAAGATGTTCTGAAGGGCGCGCGCGTAGCCGAACTCCTGCACCCGACCGATGCCGGCGTACTGCTCGGGGGCGATCGGTTCGTCGTCCCCGCCCCGGATCACCTCGAGCACCAACCGCGGACGCTTCGGCAAGGGGTCGAGAATGGCGGCCAGGTCGGCCGGCGAGATGTGCTTCGCGGCGTCGACGCGGAAACCGTCCACCCCCAGCGACTGGAGGTCGGCGAGATAGGCGGTCAGGGTGCGTCGCACCTTGGGGGAGCCGGTGTCGAGGTCGGCGAGGTTGACCAGTTCGCAGGTCTGCACCTCGGTGGCGTTGGTGTAGTCGACGATCTCGTCGCCGGCCGTGAGCCCGCAGTGGTGGAAATCGGACCGCCCGTAGAGGCCCGGGTAGTCGTAGTGGTCGTAGTGGGAGCCAGCGGTGCCCACCCCGGGCGTGTCCTGACCCGTCATGTGGTTGATGACGGCATCGACCAGCACCTCGACGCCTGCCGCGTGGCAGGCCTTCACCATCGCGGCGAACTCGGCGCGGGTGCCGAGGGTTGACTCGAGCTTGTACGAGACGGGCTGGTAGACGATCCACCACGGAGCCAGCGAGGCAGGATCCCCGGTGATCGACTCCTGCGGGGGAGACGTCTGGACGAACGCGTAGCCGTCCTTGGCCAGTGCGGGGCACTCGGCGCCGATCGAGGTCCACGGCCACTGGAAGAGTTGGACGCCGACCGGCTGCGCCGGACCGGTCGGGGTGCGGGCGCCCGTGGGGCTGGTGGCGCTGGTGGGCGACGGGGATGAGCCCGTGCCCCGCGGCTGGATCGCGACCAGGGCAGCGATCACGACCAGGCCCAGGAGCAGCACGGCCAGGGGTGCGAAGGCCCTCGCACGGTGTCTCGTGGGGCGAGGGTTCGTGGGGTCCTGCGTCATGAGGTCACTGTGTCAGGTGAGGACGAGGATGGGCACCCCCCATCGTGCGGCCGTCCAAGCTGCCCCCGTTCCAGCCCGGGGCCACCTGCACCAGACCCAGCCCCTCGCCCACTCACGCCCAGGTGAAGACGGCAGCCTTGCGTCCAGAGCTGGTGCCCTGCGAGGTGGTCACGTGCACGATCCCCCGACGACCGGACGAGCCTGCCGGGATCCTGACCAGTGCCGAGGTGGGCGACTCGACCTTGGTGACCACGGCCGCCACCCCACCGACATCGGCCGTCATCCCGGGCAGGAACCCTCGTCCGGTCACCCGGATGACGATGCCGGAGGACCCCTTGGTGGTCGACAGCGACGAGATCACGGGTTGGGCGACGTAGGTCGCTCGTCCGACCATGGTGGTCCCGGCCGCCCCGACCATCCGGATCGGGTAGGCGCCCGGCGACACGTGGGCGGGCATGACGCCGCTGAGTTCGGTGTCGGAGCTGACCGCCAGGTCAGCCAGTCGCACCCCTCCCACGGTGACCGCGGTGACACCGGTGAACCCGGTGCCGCGGAACGAGACCCGGGTACCACCGTCGAGTCCGGTGGCCGCCCAGACCTGCGAGCTGAGGGTCGGAGTCAGGGTGCGGGAGGCGTCCACGATGCCGCTGCCGCAACCCGAGCAGGTTGCTGCCGGGCGGGCTCGGCTCGTGAGCGCTGCCTCGACCTGGGCGACCGTCAGCGTCGGCTGCTGCTGCCACAACATCGCGGCCACCCCGGCGACCTGTGGCGCTGCGAACGAGGTGCCCGCCCCGAGGACGTCGGTGTAGGAGCCATTGTTCGTGGTGCCGGCATTCACGCCCAGCAGCATGAGCGGGGCCGACTGGTCGCCGCCCGGCGCCGCGAGATCGACCGGACCGCCGTAGTTCGAATAGACCGCACGCGCCTGGGTCGAGGTGCTCGCCGCCACGTCGAGCACTCCCGGGCAGTTGCCGGGCGCGAAGTTCTGGGCGGCCGCGCCGGCGTTGCCGGCCGCCGTCACCACCAGGGACCCCTGGGCCCTGGCGGCCTGGACGGCCTGCTGCCAGTCAGCGGTGCAGCTCGAAGGGTCGAGGGTGCTGAGGGAGAGGTTGATCACCTTCGCCGGATGGGTGTTGGTGGGCACTCCCGGCACGGGGATGCCACTGGCCCAGCCGATGGCGTCGATCACGTCGGACTCCAGCCCGCCGCAGCGGCCGAGCACGCGCAGGGGCACGATCTTCGCCCCGGGCGCCACCCCGGCGATGTTTCGTCCGTTGTCACGCAGGGCGGCGATGGTGCCGGCCACTGCGGTGCCGTGCCACGAGGACGAGTCACCCGTCGAGGTGCAGAAGTCACCCACGTCGGTGGGGTCACCGTCGCGGCCGTTGCCGTCGCCGCCGGCCGTCGGGTCGGCGATGAAGTCATACCCCCCGACGTACTGCCCCGCCAGATCGGGGTGGGCGGTGCGGCCGGTGTCGAGCACCGCCACGTTGACCCCGGTCCCCGTCCACTGCCAGACGGGCTCGACGTTGATGCTCGCGGGCCCCTTGAGGTTCCACTGCTTGGCGAAGTCGGGATCGTTGCTGACCGCGGTGACCCGACGGTTGGGCACCGCGTACTCCACGTCGGAGCGGGCTCGCAGGGCGGCGATCACGGCCTGCGGATCGCCGGCGCCGTCGACCACCACGGTTCCGGTGAACAATTGCCTCTTCTCCACGGGGGTCCTGGTGAGTCGCTTGGTCGACTGGGCCGCCCTCAGCACCTGGGTGCGGTGGACGCGGTCGGCCGAGGGAGCGAAACGCACCAGGACCTCGCCCGACCAGCCCGCCGGCAGGCCAGGGGCGGCCTCGGCGGGGAGTGGCGGGGTCGACGCCGCCAGCACTCCGGTGACCACGAGCAGGGGAAGGACCCATCTGCGGGCCTGAGGGGTGCACGTCACCCGAGCATCCTAGGCACCCGGCCTGACCGGTCGGGGTCGGCTCGCGGCCCACGGGTGAACTGCGTAGGGTCGAACCATGGCTTTCGACGATGCTGAGCTGCGGGCCCGCGTTGAGGCGGTGCTGCCCGCCACCCTCGACTCCCTCAAGGAACACTGCGCCATCGCGTCGGTGAGTTCGCTGCCCGACCACGCCGACCAGGTCGACCGGTCGGCGGCCTGGGTGGTCGCCCAACTCGAGGCCCTCGGTTGCCCCGACGTGCGCATCGTCAGTGAGGACGGTGGCAAGCCCGCCGTCATCGCCCACTTCCCTGCCCCCGCGGGTCAGCCCACTGTCTGCCTCTACGCCCACCACGACGTGCAGCCCACCGGCGACGAGTCCCTGTGGACGAGTGAACCGTTCGTCGCCACTGAGCGCACCGACGCGGTGGGGGAGACCCGACTGTTCGGCCGCGGAACCTCAGACGACAAGGGTGGACTGGCCGTCCACCTGGCAGCCCTGCGGGCCTACGAGGGCCAGCCGCCCGTCGGCGTCACCCTGTTCATCGAGGGTGAGGAGGAGATCGGCTCGCCGAGCCTCGCCACCATCATCGAGCGCCACCACGAAGCGCTGGCGGCCGACGTGTTCGTGATCGCCGACTCCGGCAACTGGCAGGTCGGGGTGCCCGCCTTCACCACCACCCTGCGGGGCCTCGCGGACTGCGTCGTCGAGGTCGAGACCCTCGACCACGCCCTGCACTCCGGGTCGTTCGGTGGGGTCGTCCCCGACGCACTGACCACCCTCTGCCGCCTGCTCGCGACCCTGCACGACGACCGCGGACGAGTGGCCGTCGCCGACCTCGGCAGCACCGACGCGCCCGACCTGGACTACCCGGAGGACCGGTTGCGGTCGGAGACCGGGCTGCTCGACGGGGTCGACTGGATCGGTGACGGCTCGGTGGTGAGCCGGCTGTGGGCCCAGCCATCGGTCTCCGTCCTCGCCATTGATGCCCCCTCGGTTGCGAACGCGTCGAACACGCTGCAGCCGAAGGCGCGCGCCAAGGTCTCGTTGCGGGTGGCGCCCGGTGACGACGCCCACCGTGCCACCCAGGCCCTGCGCGCCCACCTCGAGAGCCACGCACCGTTCGGCGCCCACGTCACGGTCCGTGACGGCGACGCCGGCCAGCCGGGACTGATCCCGTTCGAGGGCGCCGTCGCCGAGGCCGCCACCGACGCCTTCCGGGAGGCTTGGGGAGTCGATCCGGTCCAGGTCGGCCAGGGGGGCTCGATCCCGATGGTGGCTGACTTCCAGCGGCAGTTCCCCCGGGCGGACGTGCTGGTGACCGCCGTCGGTGACCCCGACAGCCGAGCCCACGGCATCGACGAGTCATTGCACCTCGGCGACTGGCGCAAGGCCTGTCTGGCCGAGACCCTGCTGCTGGCCCGACTGGCTCGCTGACCGCACGGAGGGTGGGGGCATGGGATTCGAGAACTGGATCGACCGCCAGATCCGGGAGGCCACCGAGCGGGGGGAGTTCTCGAACCTGCCCGGTGAGGGCAAGCCGGTCGACCTGGGTCGACCCGGTGATGACGAGTGGTGGATCCGCCGCAAGCTCGAGAAGGAAGACCTGCGCGGTGCGATGCCGACCTCCTTGGCGCTGCGCCGTGAGAAGCAGGACATCCAGCAGACCCTGGCCGACGTCCGCGGCGTCGAAGCTGCTCGCGAGATCATCGCCGACCTGAACGACCGCATCCGGGACGCCAACGTGCGCCAGACCGAGCGGGTGCCGATCTTCACCCGCGAACTCGACATCGAGGAAGTCCTGGCCGAATGGATGCGGCGGCAAGGCCTGTCATGACGCTCGCCACGGGCGACCCCGCGACCCGCGAACGCATCCTCGGCTGCGCCCGGGCCGCCGGCATCGGCGCCGACGAGCTCGGCGAGATCGTGCCGAGTTGGTCGCAGCACACCGTGATGGTCGGCGATGGCCGGGTGCTGCGAGTGTGTTGGTTGGGCAACACCGACCGGCTGCTGGCCGAGTCGCTCCTGCTGCGCGAGCTGCCGGTGTCGCTGGGGTCTCCCACGGTGCTCGCCTTCGGACGAGTGGACGGGCTCACCTGGGCCGTCTCGAGCCGCATGCCGGGGCGCACCCTGGCTGCAGTGTGGCCCGACCTGACCCTCGAGCAACGTGACGCCGCGGCCGTGGCCACCGCCGATCTGGTCGCCCAGCTCTACGAACACCGCCCCAGCGCCGAGGTCACCCACGCCGTGTTGTCGGTCCCCAACTACCAAGACCTGCTGGGCCACGGCGACCTGTTGGGCGGTGCCATGCTCGGCTGGCCGCTCCCGCGGGTCCGAGGACTGCTCGCCGACCCACGCTCCGTGCTGAGGGGCGACCAGAAGCAGCGCATCCTCGACGGACTGGTGGCCCACCCCGACCTGGTACCCCGGGTCGACAGCCCCGAGTTGCCGGTGATCCACGGCGACCTGCATGCCAGCAACATCTGGTGGCAGGACGACCCCGGCGAGCGCTTCGACGGCGTCTCCGGCCGGGTGACCGGACTGTTCGACCTGGAATGGGCGCGTTTCGCCGAACCCTGGGCCGACTACGGACGATCCCACGAGCGAGCACTGGCCGACGTCGCCGATGGCCGTGACTGCCACCAGCACCTGATCCCCGGCATCCAACGGTCCCTGCCGGCCTGGCAGGTCTCGGACGAGCGCCTGCTGGTGTCGAGCCTCGGCTACACCGTGCGCGAGGCGCTGCTGTGGGAGCCACTGGGACCGGATTCCCCCGGTGACCACGTGGTGCCCATGGTGGACGGGTTGCTGGCCCAGCTGGGGTGGTGACCGGCGGCTTCCGCGCCCGAGCGGAGCCAGCCCCGGACGAGCCGGTCCGTCCGGTCGTGCCCCTGTAGGGTGACCGTGTGCCTCGTCCCGACGGTCTGCTCACCCATGAACTCGATCCGCTCGACCGCGGCCCGCAGGACCACTGCGGGGTGTTCGGGGTGTTGGCCCGCGAGGAGGAAGTCGCCAAGCTGACCTTCTTCGGTCTGTTCGCGCTGCAGCACCGCGGGCAGGAGTCCGCCGGCATCGCCGTCAGCAACGGTGAACGGATCATGGTCTTCAAGGACATGGGGCTGGTCAGCCAGGTCTTCGACGAGGCGGCCCTCAACTCCCTTCCGGGACACCTCGCCATCGGTCACACCCGCTACTCGACCACCGGTGCCTCGGTGTGGGGCAATGCCCAGCCGACCTTCCGTCCCACCGGGCGTGGTGGGCTGGCGCTGGCGCACAACGGCAACCTGACCAACACCGACGAACTCGAGGCCATCCTCGCCACCCGGATGCCACCCAGCCAGGTGCCGCACAAGAACCGGATGGACTCCACCAACGACACCTCCATCCTGACGGCGCTGCTGGCCACCTACGAAGACCTCACCGTCGAACAGGCCGCCCTCGAGGTTCTGCCCCAGCTGCGTGGCGCCTTCTGCCTCACGTTCATGGACGAGAACACCCTGTTCGCGGCGCGTGACCCGCAGGGCATCCGTCCGTTGGCACTCGGCAAGCTGCCCTCCGGCGGCTGGGTGGTGGCCAGCGAGACGGCAGCCCTCGACATCGTCGGGGCCGAGATCGTCCGCGACGTCGCTCCCGGCGAACTGGTGATCATCACCGAGCAGGAGGGCCTGCGCTCGGTCAGGTTCGCCGAGCCCGCCCCGAAGCACTGCCTGTTCGAGTACGTCTACCTCGCGCGCCCCGACACCCTCGTCGAGGGCCGGCGCATCCACAACGTGAGGGTCAAGGTCGGCAAGACACTGGCCAAGGAGCACCCCGTCGAGGCCGACCTGGTCATCCCCACCCCCGAGTCGGGAACGCCCGCGGCGATCGGGTTCGCGGCGGAGTCGAAGATCCCCTACGGGCAGGGCCTGGTGCGCAACGCCTACGTCGGACGAACCTTCATCCAGCCCTCGCAGACGATGCGGCAGATGGGCATCAGGTTGAAGCTGAACCCGTTGCGCGACGTGGTGAAGGGCAAGCGCCTGGTGGTGGTCGACGACACCATCGTCCGCGGGAACACCCAGCGCCAGGTGGTGGCCATGTTGCGCCATGCCGGCGCCACCGAGGTGCACGTGCGCATCTCGGCGCCCCCGGTGCAGTGGCCCTGCTTCTACGGCATCGACTTCGCCACCCGCGAGGAGCTGCTGGCGCCCCAGATGACCATCGACGAGATGTGCGCCGCCATCGGCGCCGACTCGCTCGGATTCGTCTCGTTGGAGGGTCTGGTGAAGACCACCCACCAGCCCATGGAGAACCTGTGTCGGGCCTGTTTCGACGGGGTCTACCCCGTGCCCGTCCCCACCGGATACCACCCCCAGGAGTGTTGATGAGCCAGTCCGCCTACGCCCGAGCCGGAGTCGACATCGAGGCCGGTGATCGCGCGGTCGAGCTCATGAAGGCCCACGTGGCGCGCACCCGCCGTCCCGAGGTGCTGGGTGGTCTGGGCGGATTCGCCGGCTTCTTCGACGCCTCGGCGCTCAAGAACTTCCACCAGCCGGTGCTGGCCACCTCCACCGACGGTGTCGGCACCAAGGTCGCGATCGCGCAGGCCCTCGACAAGCACGACACCATCGGGTTCGACCTGATCGGCATGCTCGTCGACGACCTCGTCGTCACCGGTGCCGAGCCCCTCTTCGTGACCGACTACATCGCCTGCGGCAAGGTCGTCCCCGAGCGGATCGCGGCCATCGTGGGCGGCATCGCCGCGGCCTGTGAGGTCGCTGGCGCGGCCCTGCTGGGTGGGGAGACCGCCGAGCACCCGGGACTGTTGTCGCCCGACGAGTACGACATCGCCGGTGCCACCACGGGCGTGGTGGAGCGCGACCAGATCCTGGGTGCCGATCGCATCGTCGCCGGCGACGTGGTGCTCGCGCTGGCCTCGTCGGGTCTGCACTCCAACGGTTACTCGCTGGTGCGCCACGTCCTGCTCACCGAAGCGGGCTGGTCGCTCGACCGACAGGTCGACGAGTTGGGCACCTCGCTGGGCGAGGCGTTGTTGACGCCGACCAAGGTCTACGCCACCGACATCCTCGCCATGATCGAGGCCGCCCGCGGTGACCAGCCCGGCGACGGGATCCATGCGATCAGCCACATCACCGGTGGTGGGTTCGCCAACAACCTGGCCCGCATCTTCCCGTCCGGTCTGGGGGCGGTGGTCGAGCGCTCGACCTGGACCCCGCCGGCGATCTTCCAGCTCGTGCAGGGCTTGGGCCAGGTCTCCCGGGCCGATCTCGAGGCCACCCTCAACCAAGGGGTCGGTATGGCGGTCGTGTTGCCGGAATCGGCCGTCGACGCCGCCCGGACGAGCCTGGCGTCCCGTGGGGTGGAGTCGTGGGTGTGTGGTCGGGTCGAGCCTCGGGACGGGGTCGAACTGGTCGGCGAGCACGCCTGATCGTCGCCCGGTCAGTCGATCGATCCCGACGGTCGCAGGCGGCGCCCAAAGCGGGCGACCCGCCGGGCACTCGCTGGGGGCGGAATCACTTTGGATGGGGCAGGTGGCTCCGCTACCCTTGCACTCACGACAGTTGACACACATTTCCGCGGGCACGCCCGCGAGGGACACAGCGAGGGGGTCGACCCATATGGGGCGCGGCCGTGCAAAGGCGAAGCAGACCAAGGTTGCCCGCGATCTGAAGTATCGCTCGGTTGACACAGATTTTGCTTCCTTGGAGCGTGAGCTCCGCAGTGATTCGCCGGACGACAGCAGGTTTGTCGATCTGGACGACGACCAGTACGCAGATCTCGCTGCGCAGTACGTGGACGGCGAGGACGACGACCCGGACGGTCGCTGACCGGACCCAGGGGTGACCACAATGGCTGACTCGTACCCCGTGGCTGACTGGTACCCCGACGAGTTGTTGCCCGGCTACGAGTGTCTCCGGCTTGAGTTGCACGACCCGGCGGTGGCCGAGGGTGAACCCGACGACACCGACCTCTGCGCCACGTTGGTCAGGCAGCACCCACCCTGTCATCGACGGGCAGTGCTGTACCTGCACGGCTGGTCGGACTACTTCTTCCAGACCCATCTGGCCGAGTTCTTCGACGGGTTGGGATTCGACTTCCATGCCATCGAGCTGAGGCGCTACGGACGGTCGCTGCGCGACGGGCAACTGGGCGGGTTCGTCACCGACCTGCACGAGTACTTCGACGAGTTGGACGAAGCCTTCGCGGTGATCGCGGCCGACCACGACGACATCACGTTGATGGGCCACTCGACCGGGGGGCTCACGGCCTCGCTGTGGGCGAACGAGCGCCCCGGACGGTTCAACGGTGTCGTGCTGAACTCCCCGTGGATCGACCTGCAGGGTGCACCCGTGCTGAAGGCGCTGACGGCGCCCATGATGAAGACCCTCGGCCAGCGCTACCCGACCACGGTGCTGCCCCTGACCGACGCCGGTATCTACGCACGTTCGATCCATGCCTCCCAGGACGGCGAGTGGGACTTCGACCTTGGTCTGAAGCAGCACCCGTCCTTCGCCATCAGGGTGGGCTGGATGCGGGCCATCATGGCTGGCCACGCCGAGGTCAAGGCCGGTCTGCACATCGACACCCCGGTGATCAGCATGCTGAGCCACAAGACGAGTTTTCGGCGCACCTACGGCCCGCTGGCCCAGACCACCGACACGGTGCTCGACGTCGACAAGCTGGCACGCCGCTCGGTTAGCCTGGGCCCCCACGTGACCGTGGTGCGGATCACCGACGGCTTGCACGACCTCGTGCTGTCGGGCGAGAAGGCGCGTGCAGACGTCTTCGAGCACCTGCGTCGATGGCTGTCGGCCTACGTCCTCTGAGCGGCTGCAGTCGTTCCTCGATGCCGGTCGACGGGCCGTCCGGTGAGAGAATGGTCACATGCCGCATCGTGATCAGCATGTCGTCGTCGTGGGTGGCGGGTTCGCCGGACTGAACGCCAGCACCCAGCTGGCCAAGGCCGGGTTCCGGGTCACCCTGATCGACCGCCACCCCTACACCACCTTCCAGCCCCTGCTCTACCAGGTGGCCACCGGGGGACTGAATCCGGGCGACATCACCTACTCCCTGCGACGGTTCGCATCCAACCACGCCGTCGGACGGGTCAGCTTCCGCCGGGCGACGGTCAACGCGATCGACACCGAGAACCAGCAGGTGGTCGTCAGCCGCGGCGAGCCGATCGCCTACGACCACCTGGTGCTGAGCCCGGGGGTGGGGGTGAACTTCTTCGGCATCGAGGGAGCCTCGGAGAACGCACGCTCCATCTACACCCGGGGCGAGGCCATCGAGGTGCGAGACATCATCTACTCCGGCCTGGAGCAGTTGACGGCCGAGCGCGACCCTGATCGCCGGTTCACCGTGGTGGTGGTCGGTGGCGGACCCACCGGAGTCGAGATGGCCGGCACCCTCGCCGAGATGAAGTCCGAGGCCCTACCGGTGGTCTACCCCGAGATCCACATCGACAACTTCCGGGTGGTGCTGGTCGAGATGGGGCCTGCCCTGCTGGCCCCCTTCGAACCCGGACTGCGCGACTACACCCTCGCCGAACTGCGCAAGCGCGGGGTCGACGTGAGGCTCAACACGACGATCTCGAAGGTGGCCTACAACCAGGTGACCTTCGCCAACGGCGGGACCCTCGACGTCGACGTGGTCGTGTGGGCGGCGGGCGTGGGCGCCCACTCCGTGGTCAACGGGTGGGGCATGCCGCAGGGCAGGGGAGGGAGGATCCTGGTCGACCGCGACCTCACGGTGAAGGGGTTCACCAACGTCTACGCCATCGGCGACGCAGCCGTGATCGAGGACGATCCGCTGCCGCAGCTGGCGCAGCCCGCCATCCAGGAGGGCGCCCACGTGGCCCAGACGATCCTGGCGCGGATCGAGGGCCGGGCCACGCGTCCGTTCGAGTACACCGACAAGGGGACGATGGCCACCATCGGCCGCCTCGACGCCGTGCTCCAGTTCCCCAACCGCAAGGACGGCAAGCCCGGCTACACGCTGCGCTCCGGGCCCGCCTGGGTGCTGTGGGTGGCCGTCCACCTGCGGTCGCTGCTGGGTGGACGAAACCGGCTCCAGGCCATGATCAACATGGGGGTGCGGTTCGTGACCTGGCCGAAGTCCGCGACCGGCATCATGGGCGACATCACTGCTTCGCCTGCGGAGTTGGGTCGCGAGAACGAGTGAGGCCGTGGCCGTCCCGGGGGTGTCCAGACAGACGAAAAAGCCCCGGCGGACCGGGGCTGTGGTGGCCAGGACCGGGATCGAACCGGTGACCTTTCACTTTTCAGGCGAACGCTCTACCAACTGAGCTACCTGGCCATCCCTCGCGAGCATGCTCACTGAGAGACAAAAGCGATGATGTGCGAGACATCATCGCTTCAGCGACCCCGACGGGACTCGAACCCGCGACCTCCGCCGTGACAGGGCGGCGCGCTAACCAACTGCGCTACGGGGCCTGGCGGCCCTCGAACCTTGCGATTCGGTGAGCTGCTACCCGAAACAGGCAGCTAGAGAAGAATAGCCACAACCCCGCGGGGTTCGCCAATCGGGCCAGGCCCGGCCGGCTGGTGGCGCGGCGGTGTTGTGCGGTCTCGGTCTGAGGCTCTCGCGCCAATCGTGCGGATTGTGTGCCCTGGCGGCAATCCGGTCCTCCTGGGCGCAACCATCGCCGTGAGAGCGCACGATCCGCACGATTGGCCGCGGAGACGCTTGGCTGCTCCTTGGTGAAGTCGCCGCCCCCGAGCTTGCACGTCATTGCTTTCCGCCTCGGCAAGGGAACGACGCACCCCGCCGAGCTGGGCTCGGCGGGGTGCGTGGTCTGGTATCCCCAACGGGATTCGAACCCGCGCTGCCGCCTTGAAAGGGCGGTGTCCTGGGCCGCTAGACGATGGGGACCCGGCTGGGCAAGTCTAGGACCTGCCGTTGACCGTGGGCCAATCGGGCGCGGCCGCGGATCCTCAGAACCGCGTCGTGATGTGCACGTGGTCGCGGTGGTTGGCTGTCGCTCCACCACGGTCGGCCATCAGGCGCCATCCCTCGGCGTCCCGATCACGGTTCCAGATGTGCTGGTCGAAGATGACGTACTGGATGTCGAGTCGATCGGCATTGGCCCGGGCCCACTTCGCGATCTGCCACCCCTGCGCGTTGCCGGACGTCGTGCCCCAGCTGGGGAGCATCAGGTCGAGGGCGTGACCACTTGGGTGGTCGGGGATGGAGTCGGGACGGATGCCGTAGATCGTCTTGATCTGGGGCCAAGTCGACCGCACGTTCACCAGCAGCGTGTAGGTGTTGCTGGGCAGTCCGACCAGACCCGAGGATCCGCCGTAGGTCGGGTCCATGTTGGAGCCAGGCTTGGTCGAGCTCAGGTACAGGGCGGTCACCCAGCGCACGGCGCCCTGGTAGACGATCTGGGCTCGTCCGTTCTGCACCACACCGGTCACGCTGAGCGCGGTGCCCGCGGGCACCTCGCCCACGGTGACCGCATCGGTCCCGGAGGTGGTGCGGATGTCGAGCGCAGCGGTGGCGTACTGGATGCCGATCACCTTGGGAAGCGTCGGTGTGATGACCACCGGCGCGCCATCGACGGGTGCCACGTAGGCGGCGTTGACCCAGCGCAGGCTGCCCTGCCAGATGATCTCGACGACGCCGGTGCCGGTCTTGCCGGTGAGGTTCAGGATCGTCCCCTTGGGGATGTCGCCGAGCGAGGTGAACGAGGCGTCCGCCGAGGTGCGAATCATCAGGTCGGCGGTGGCACGTCCCTGGCTCTTGGCGACCAGCGTGGTGTCGGCCGACCCGGAGGTGCCCAGCCAGGCCGTCGCGACCCAGGCCCGGCCGTCCTTCCAGATGATCTGGGTGTAAGAGGCGTTGACGAGGCCTGTCAGCGTGACGGTCGCGCCCTTCGGCAGCAGACCCACGGCGCGTGCGGTGACGGTGGGCCCGGTGCGCACGTTGAGCGCCTCGGTGACGGTTCGGCTACCGATGGAGCCCGACTGGCTGACGGGGGCCGACTCGGTCGCGCGGACGCCGGTGAGGTAGTTGGACGACACCCAGGCGGAGCGTCCGTTCCAGGTGACGGGCACCCAGCCGTTGTTGACGGGTCCGGTCTGCTTGACGGTGCCGCCCAGGTAGAGCACCCCGATGATGGGGCCTCTCGGGCTCGGCACCGACCGCACGTTGACGGCGGTGGTGGCGCGCAGGGTGGTGTAGTTCGCGATGGCGCTCGGACCGATCGCAACACCGGAGGCGACGATCGCTCCGGCGAGGCCAGCAGCGGTAGCGCCGATGCGCAGGCTGACCAAGAGGCGCAGCATGGGGGGCTCCTTCCGTGCGGCCTTCCCTGCCGCAGGTCGACAGCCGTCGATCGAAGGGCGTCTTCCCCGGTGCAGGGCACACCCCATCGGTTGGGGGGTACGCCAACACCACGCCCATCACCCGGTCACCCGCGTGAGCTCGATCGTCGACGCCAGAAAAGTAAGCCGACGCGCCTACGTCCACAAGCCGTCCGAAGTGGTCTGCCCTACGACTGCAAGCCGACATGCCGGTCAGGGGTCAAAAACCACAATCGTGTGATTCAGGTGCTCCCCGGGAGGGTGGCGAGGTCCTCGGAATGCGCGCTGGCTAGGCCGAACGATCGTCCAGGGAGGACGAATGGAGGGCTGTGAGCTGAGCCTGGGCTGAGAGTCCGGGTGGCAACTCACAGGCAAACGATGACCGCGGCTTCAGGGTCAAGTCTTGATTGACAGTTCAGGCTTCGGTTGAGGGTCCGTCATCGCTGGTCAGCGCGACGATGGTGGTGTGCTCAGCATCGGCCGTCACCCACGCCGCTCGTCCATAGGCGGAGTGCGGCACGTAGCCGGCCTGCAGGTCGGCCCGGCTGAGGGCGGTGGCACCCGTCGCCGCGGCGAGGCTTTCGAGGGCCTCCCGGGGCAGCACGAGGGTGCCAGCGTTGATCACTCCCTGCTGCGCGTTGACGCTCACCAGGTCAACCACCTCGGGGTCGATGGCGAACGAGGCGAGCACGATCGCCTCATTCCCGCGAGCAGCTCGGTCCAGTGTCTGCAGCACTTCTTGGGGCGAGCCGATGCCATCGCTCACGACCAGCACGAGAGGTCCGTTGAGCACCAGCCGGTCGGGGTCGCTGCGGTTGGCCTGACGAGGGTCGACCAGACCTTGGTCGAAATGCAGGGTGGACGGCTCGGCCTCGGCCGATGCGAGGACCTCCGCCTCGTCCGGCGTGACCGCTTCGGGTGCCTTCGCCGTCTTCTGCAGTGTCTCGGGGGTCAGGTAGTCAGGGACGGGGACGGGTTCGCCCGCGATGGTCTCGCTGGTGGGCGCGGCGAGGATCTTCTCCGCCCGGCGCTTGCTGCGCCAGTCGAGCAGGGCGGCAACGGCCAGCACCAGGACCCCGATGGCGATGATCGTGAGGACGCCCTGGACGGTGCTGGTGGTCATGCCCCGAGCCTAGGCGCTGGGGGATCCTGCCCCCACTCAACCGACGTGGCTCAGGTGCCTCGCACGTAGGCCTTGATCGTCCCCCAACGGTCACCCTCCCCGAGCGGCCGGATCGTGTAGCGACCCACCGCCGCCGGCACGATGAAGGTCTCGGCGTAGTGCACCTCGAACGGCGCGAAGTCCCCCGTGGGTGACTCCACGAGCGCAGAGTCCCCCTCCACCAGATTGAGCACATTCACCGTGCCGGCCGTGTCGTGTTCGACGCGACCGGTGAACCAGTGCCGCCTGGTCTCGATGAACTCCAGTTCGTGCAGTCCGGTGCGCTCCTCACTCCAGCCCTCCCCGGACGACACCTGCTCCACCCGATCCACCAGGTTCTGCCCGACCCAGTCCGTCCGCCGCTCCCAGGCGATGTTGGCTTCGGCGTGGTCGAGATGCACCGGACGCGGTCGTCCGTCGAGCCCGAGCCGGCCCCAGTCCCACATCTTGAAGGTGAAGATGAAGGGGGTGGCCGAGATCTCCAGCACCATCGAGTCGGCACCCGAACAGTGCACCGTCCCGGCCGGGATGAGGAAGTGGTCGTGGGTGCGCGCGGGGAAGGTGTTGACGTACCGCTCCGCCGGGAACGGCTCGTCCCCGGCCTCGGCCCGCCGCAGGGCCGCCACCATCTCGTCGGGGTCGACGCCGTCCTTGATGCCCAGGTACACGACTGCGTCGGGTCCGGCATCGAGCAGGTAGTAGCTCTCGTCCTGGGTGTAGTGCATGCCGAACGTGCGCTGGATGTAGTCGGTCAACGGGTGTACCTGCAGGCTGAGGTTGCCGCCCTCCATCGTGTCGAGGAAGTCGAACCTGATCGGGAACTCGGCCCCGAACCGGGCGAACGTGCGCTCGCCGAGCAGTTCGCGCGGGTGGGTCAGCACGAGGTCCATCGCCGGCACCTGGGTCACGACCCCGTCGCGTTCGAGCAGCAGCGAGTTCTCCTCGGGTACGCAGTCGAAGCACCAGGCGAACTTCTCCACCGTCCGGTCGAGGCCGACCACCTCCTTCATCCACTGGCCGCCCCAGACGCCGGGGTCGAAGAACGGCACCACCCGGAAGGGACGCGAGGCCGCCTCTGACAGTCCGGCGCGGAATCCCGTCCCGTCGAGCAGGTGCGGCTCGGCGGAGTTGGTGTCGAGGATGAAGTCGAGGCGGTCGAAGAGGTGGCGCTTGTGGCGGTCGGCCACCCGCCACTCCACGAAGAAGCCACGCTTGTAGGCGCGCAGGATGTCGTCCTCGGGCTCGGAGCAGCGCCAGTTGGGCATGCCGGCTCGCAGCCGCTGCTGGATCTCCCAGCGGGCCAGGTCGGCCAGCACCAGCAGGGCACGTTCCGGGGCCACCAAGGCAGCACCCCAGCCCACCACCAGGGTCGGGCGGACGGCGTGCTCGACCCTGTCGCGCACCGCCGCCAGCCGGTGGTGGTCGTAGAAGTCCTCGAGGCGGTGATGGCTGAGCACGCCGAACACCCGGTCGTCGGTGAGGTTGGCCTGGACCATCTGGTCGATCTCGGCGATCGGCAGGGCGGCCTCGTCCTCGACGTCGACGACATCGTGGTCGCCCCACACCCGCCCCACCTGTTGGCGCAGCAGGTCGAGGTCGACCCCGGGGTAGGTGTCAACCACCAGCACCGGACGACGTCGGTCACGTTCGCCGGCCGCGGCGACCAGGGTCGTCCACACCTCCGCCCCGCTGGTGGCGGCGCCTTCGGGCACCTCGACCACCGGCCACCGGTCGTAGTTGCGGGGGTGGTCGTCGCGGTAGGTCATGCTGCTCCCGTGGGTTGGGTGGTGGTGCCGGGCCGGATGGCGCGGCGGGCGAGATGGTCGAGGCCCAGCAGCACCGACGAGGCCGGATCGGTGGCCCGGAGGGCGGTCGGCCGGTGGCTGGACGGGTAGAGGCGGCGGTGCACGTCGTCCATCAGGCCGAGGACGTCGACCATGGGGTGCTGCAGGGGGCCGCCGGAGAAGATCACCACGTCGGGGTCATGGGCGTGGCACAGGTCGACCACGAGCGCCACCAGCACGTCTCGCACGGCGGTCCACACGGCTGCGGCCGCAGCGTCACCGGCAGCGGCGGCATCGAGCAGTCCGTGGTAGCCCAGCGGGACGAGGTGGGCCGGTGGCGGTTCGCCGACGACTGCCCGCCAGGTGCGACCCAGGGCCCAACTGCCGGCGATCGCCTCGGCGCAACCGAGGTTGCCGCAGGTGCACGGTGGGCCGCCCACGGCCACGGTCAGGTGGCCCCCCAGCACACCTGCGTGGCCGTGGGCTCCCACCAGCAGTTGCCCGTCGTGGGCGACAGCGGTACCGACACCGGTGCCCAGGATGACGAGAACTGCGTCCTTGACCCCCACCGCGCAGCCGGCGGCCAGTTCGCCGAGCAGTGCGGAGCGGGCATCGTTCTCGACGACCACGCACGACTCGGGGAGTCCTGTCGTGGTCGCCAGCCAACCGCGGAGGTCGACCCCGGCGAAGCCGTCGTACTTGGCGTTGGACGCCACCAGTCCTCGCTCGTCGACGATGCCGGGCAGGGCCAACCCGGCGGCCCCCAGCCGGTCGTCCGTCGAGCTTCGGCCCAGCCCGACCAGCGCCGCCGCCAGCGGGCCGAGGTCTTCGGGGGAGGACGGCACCGACAACACCGGGCCGAGGGTGAGTCGGCCGTCAGCCGAGACCCGGGCCAGCTTGACGCTCGACCCGCCCAGGTCGACGCAGATCGTGTCAGGCACGGCTCAGCTCCCGGCCAGCACCATCGCGCCCCAGGCGGGCAGCGTCACCTCGTCCCCGTCCGTGACCTGGGACGGCAGGCCGTCCTGCCCCGTGGCCTCGTGCCACGGGCCGGGCTCGGGCAGCACCACTCGGCTGGTCGCCGGCCGGTCGGAGAGGTTCACGAGAACAGCCACCGGTTCGTCCGCGTGGTGGTGAAGCACGGAGAAGAGGCTCGGTGCGTCGGGTGCGAGGACGATGAAGTCGGGTCGTCCCTCGCTCAGGGCAGCATGCTCACGCTTGAGCCGGTTGATCACCGGCAGCCAGTCCTCCAGCCCCACCTCGCCGCCGACGAACATCATGTAGGGGCTGCCCAACAGCAGGTTGACGGTCGCGATCGCGCGGGTCGCGGGCAGGCCGAACTGTTCACGCCGCCACTTGTCGCCCCACAGCGGCCACCAGAACGTGTCGTGGGAGTCGATGTGATGAGCGGTGAGGCTGCCCGGCGGCAGGGCGGCGTCGCGGTCGTGGTACCAGGCCACCAGGTCATGCCCGGTGCGGACGCGGTGGGCCGCGCCGTGCTCGCTGTCGAGGACGATCGAGGCGAGCAGCCACTGCTCGTCGTAGTTGTAGTTCAGGTCCATCGACTCGCGCAGCAGGACCCCGGACGGCTCGGTGTAGAGCAGCACGTCGTCGCGGATGGCGCGCAGCCGCGGACGCAGGCGCCGGAACAGCGAGGTGCACGCCAATTGCGAGGCGCTGGCACGGTGCCGGGTCTCGGGTGACCAGTTGGGGAAGTCGTTGTAGGTCGGCGCGTCGAAGCGGAAGCCGTCGATGCCGAGTGTCTCGACCATGGCGCAGCAGGCATCGATGAACGCATCCGCGAATCCGGTCCTGGCGTCCAGGGCCTTGGTGTAGATGCCGGTGACATGCCCGTCGCTCGCGCGGAAGAACCAGTCCGGGTGCTCCTCCAGCAGGTGGTGGTGGACCGGGCTGCCCTGCTTCCAGGCCTGTTCGAAGTCGAGGATGTGCCGCGACCACGCCACCGGGTAGAAGACGCCCTCCTCGTCGAAGGCCTGACCGCGCAGGGTCTCCAGCGACGCAGCCAGCGGACCTCCGCGGACGCCGACCGCGGCCTCGTCGATCGACTCGTTGTCGAGCACCCCGTGCATGAGGATGTCGAGGATGATGTGCATGCCGCGGGCATGGCAGTCATCGACCAGGGCGCGGAGTTCGTCGGCGGGGGCGTAGCTGGTGTCGACGTCCCCGACCTCATGCAGGTTGTAGCTGGGATAGGGCTGGCGCGGCATCAGCTGGATGACGTCGAACCCGAGTTGCTGCACCCGGTCGAGGTCGGCGCGCAGGGCGGCGACATCGGGGTAGGCGGTGTAGCTGTGCCCGCCCCAGAAGAGCGAGGTGCCCAGTTGCACCTCGAAGATGCTGGCGGCGCGCAGCCACGGGGGAGGGCTCTGGGGCGTGGTCAGGGCCAGCCCGGCGTACCACTGGGGCATCACGTCGAGCAGGTCGTCCCAGCCGGTGTGGGGCGCGAGGTGCAGCAGCAGTGGCTCGATCTCCAACGACTCGTCGGGTGCCGCCTCACCGGCCAGGGAGGTGGCGTAGGTGACCTCGCAGCCACCCGTGACCGGACTCAGGGTGATGGAGCCCAGTTCGGTGCGGCAGAACGGCCAGACCACCATGGTCGCGCCCTCGGTCTCGAACCCGAAGAGGGCGGACGAGCCGGGCACGCCCCCCGCGGACGCCACCTGCACCACTGCCGGCAGGTCACGCACCTCGAGTGAGGGACGCAGCTGTGCCCCAGGCACGTGGACGACGGCGTCGTCCGGCAGCTGGGGCGTGACCCGGACGATGAGGTCGCGCAGCACCCGCTCCCCGGTCGTCGGCGGGGTCAGGATGAGGCCGAGCCCCAGGGCGGGCCCCTCGGAGGGATGGAGGGTCCAGGTCCACTCGACCGTCCAGCCCTGCAGGTCGGTGGTGACGACCACCTGGTCGTCCAGACCCGTCGATCGACGACGAGCCGGGGCTGTGGCGGTGGTGCCCGTCAGTGTGGTCGTGTCGCGGTAGTGCAGGCCACCCTGCACGCCTCGTTCCTCCACGCCACCGACGACGAGGTCGAGGGTCACGGCGAGATCGAGCTCCACGTCGCCGCTACGCAGCGAGGTGGGGCAACCGGTGGTGTCGTCCAGGGTGAGGGCCACGTCGCGGGCCCGGTTCATCAGCAGCACGCTGATAACGTTATCAGACCTTCCCGGGAAGTCGAGGGGTTCCTGCCCACACGACTTGGGCGGGCATCTGCACCGTACGAAGCGGCACCTCGGGGCTGACGTGCTCGCGTCCGTCGTGGTCGGGGCCGTGGTCGTGGGGGCCGCCCTGGTCGGGGCCGTTCTGCTCGTGCCCGAGTCGGTCGAGCAGCATCCGTCCGGCGATCCGGCCGACCTCGCGCGCGTCGTGTTCGACGACCGCGATGGGCCAGGGGACGAACTCGGCCAGGTCGAACTGGTCGAACACAGCCAGGCCGGGTACGGCTCCGTTGACGAGGTCGTCCGTGCGGTGCCGTGCCAGTGCGGTGAGCAGGCCGACGGCGTTGCGGTTGTTGGCGGCGAAGAAGGCATCGGGTGGCTGGGGAAGTGCCAACAGGTCGAGTGCGGTCTCGCACGCCTGCTCCACCG
This sequence comes from Aestuariimicrobium sp. T2.26MG-19.2B, assembly GCF_950101875.1. NCBI lineage: Bacteria > Bacillati > Actinomycetota > Actinomycetes > Propionibacteriales > Propionibacteriaceae > Aestuariimicrobium > Aestuariimicrobium sp. T2.26MG-19.2B. Next base: position 1,668,914 of record NZ_CATNLW010000001.1, read on the forward strand.
AGTGTGCTCCGCGCCTGACCAGGGCCTGGTCGACCGGGACCCCGGCGTCCTCGTGTGCCAGGAGGAAGCCCTCGAGGCGTCTGCTGCTGGTCGAGACCGATTCGGCGTTGCCGAGGAAGGCGAGCCGCCGGTAGCCCTGCCCGAACAGGACGAGTGTCGCCTCATGGGAGCCGTTGACGTCGTCCACGAGCACCGTGTCGGCCCTGACGCCGGGCACGGCCCGCGAGGCGAGCACCAGCGGACGGCCCGCCAGCGCGGCCGGGCGGAGGTGCGCCCGAGCGCCACTGGGTACCAGCACGATGCCCTCGACCTGACGACCGACGAAGTCAGCCACCACGGTGGCCTCACGCTCGGGGTCCTCGGCGGTGGTGCCGAGCAGGATGCGGCGGCCGCTGGCCCGGATGGCGTCCTCGACGCCCAGCACCACCTGCGCGTAGTACGGGTTGTCGATGTTGGTGATGGCCACCCCGACCAGTCCGCTGCCGCGTTGGCTGCGGAGTCTGCTCGCGACGTCGTTGCGGCGGTAGCCCAGTTCGCTGACCGCGGCGAGCACTCGTTCGCTCACCTCGGCACTGACGTGGTGGCCACCCGCCAGCACGCGCGAGACGGTCATGGGGCTGACGCCCGCCCGCTCGGCCACCTGCTTGAGGGTGGGCGACTTCTGGCCTGCCGTCATGGCAGCGGGGGTACTTGTCGCTGGTTGGGGGAGGGGGCTAGGCTCGGCATTCTGGTAACGATACCAAGAGGAGGGGTCTGAGTGGAGTACCACCCGGGTTTCGACATCGAGCTGACCAAGGACCCGCTGGGGTTCAGCCACGGGGCCGATGTCATGGCGCCCCCGCTCGAACTGCGCCGACTGGACGATGTGCGTGCCACGCTCCGTGACCCGGAGGCCTCGGGACCGGACGTGCTCTACGCCATCGCGATGGACATCGGGCCTGCGGTCGACCGGCCACGGCAGGTCGACCAGAACATCCTTTTCGGGGCCTGCGCCTACGCCGGCGGCACGGTGGGTGAGGAGCCGGTCAGGTCGCAGGGACATGTGCACGCCGTGTCGGCATCGTGCGGAACCTCCACGGGCGAGTTGTACGAGTTCTGGGAGGGGGTCGGGATCGTCTACATGCAGGAGTTCGTAGCCGACGATCCCGGCCGTTGCTTCGCGGTGCGCGCGGAGCCGGGCCAGAAGGTGCTCGTCCCACCGGGTTGGGCCCATTGCACCGTGAATGCCGACCCGAGTCGGCCCATGGCCTTCGGTGCCTGGTGCGTGCGTGACTACGGGTTCGACTACGCCGACCTGCGGGCCAGACGTGGCCTCGCCTGGTATCCCGTGCTCGAGGGCGGCGAGCTGCGCTGGCTTCCCAACGAGCACTACCGGCACAGCTCAGCCCTGGTCGAGAAGGCACCGCGTGACCTGGCCGAGTTCGGCGTCGACGGCGCCGAACCCATTCATCGGCAGTGGCAGCAGCGTCCGCACGACTTCGACTTCATCCCCAGGCCGCGGATGGACGATCCCCGCTGGCAGTCCTTCGTCCCCTGACCCTTCACTGAACCTCGACACCCCTGGAGCAGAACGTGACCATCACCCCAGCACCCCTGGCCCTCGCACTGGCCGGACTGACGATCACCGGCGAAAGCGTCGTGCACTCCCGCAAGACACTCGGCGAGGTGGCGGGCGCCTTCACCGACGCCACCGGGGTCGATCCGGACCGGGTGCTCTACGAGGTGGACGTGTTCCACCGCGGCGAACCCGCCGTTCCGGGCAACCTCTACGTCGGCATGACCACGATCCACCCCGGCGACGTCAACGGCGAGTTCCACATGACGCGCGGGCACGTGCACCAGGACCGGCGTGCGGCCGAGATCTACGTCGGCGTGGCGGGGCGCGGGCTGCTCCTGTTGATGGACGAGCAGGGCAGCACACGCCTGGAAGTGGTGGAGCCCGGGTCGATCCACGCGATCCAAGGGTCCGAGGGGCACCGGCTGGTCAACACCGGCGACGAGAGCCTGAAGGTCTTTGCGGTGTGGCCCACGACCGCTGGGTATGACTACGCCGCCATTGACGGGCAGGGTTTTGGGGTGCGGGTCACGACCGAGGGGATTGTCACGGCGGGGTGACCTCGGCGCTGGGACCCGTAGTGGACTGGTGCCTCACGCACCACACCTGAGTCGCGAGGTTGGGCGTGGTGGCGCTAGATGGTTGACGGCGACCGCTGGCACCAAGCCTCCAAGTGGGTGCAACACAGCTTGGCTTCCGGTTGACTCCCGGCGCTGATCAATGACTGAAATCTACTGGAATATTGTTACAGTAGGATCATGTATCCCGGAGACGTCGAGCGTGTGCTCGCACTGCCCCCCAGCGACGCGATCGAGCGCCTGGCGCGGCTACCGGAGGGACAGTGGTTTGAGCGCAAGGCGGGTCGGATCAGTGCCCGAGACCTGGCCGTCCCATTGGTGGCATTGGCGAACGCGGAGGGTGGGTACGTCGTCGTCGGGATTCATGACGGGTCGGTGGCGGGAGTGGCTGAGACTCATCGCAACGCACTGCGGCAGGCAGCTCAGGACTTCACCACCCCAGTGGTGCGCTCCACTGCCTTCGAGTTGGCCACAACCGATGGAAAGGTCGTGATCGTACTGCGCGTCGATCCGGGCGAGCATGTTCACGAGACGAGCAAGGGTGAGGTTTACCTCCGGGTCGGCGATGAGTCACGCAAGCTTGGCTACACCCAGCGCCGAGAATTGGAGTTCGATCGCGGAAGCGCTCCCTTCGACGGAACACCCGTCGACGTTGCCGTCAAGGATCTCGACCAAGGACAGCTCTCGTCCTACCAAGAGTCGATCGGGTCGGAGACGGCGGCTGGGATGCTGTCGGCGCGTGACCTGCTCACGCGCGACGGCCGCCTCACAGTTGCGGGCTGGCTTCTCTTCGCTGAGCGACCACAGACGCTGTTTCCCAGTGCAGTCGTCCGAGTTCTCCAGTACGCGGGCATCGACCGGGGCACCGGGGCGAACATGTCACTCCTCGAAGGCCGAGATGTCCGTTTCGAAGGCTCCATCCCAGTGCAGATCACTCGAGCAGCAGCAGCGATCGAACAATGGGCTCCCAAGGTTCAGGCGCTGGCGCCCAGCGGACACTTCGAGGCGCGCCCGATCATCCCCCGCGACGTGTGGCTCGAGGGGCTGGTCAATGCGGTCTTGCATCGTTCGTACTCGATCGCGGGGGACCACGTCCGTGTTGAGATCTTCCCCAACCGCATCGAGATCGAGAACCCCGGACGCTTCCCAGGTCTGGCGGATCCGTCCAGGCCGTTGGCGATCAGTCGCTATGCACGCAACCCTCGTATCGTCCGCGTTTGCTCTGACCTCGGGATTGCCCGAGAACTTGGTGAGGGCATCAAGCGGATCTTCACCCAGATGAGATCCCTCGGTCTCACTGATCCGATCTACTCGCAAGGCACTGGCTCGGTGCGGCTTGTCTTGTCGTCTGCTGATGCCCTCGATGAGGATGTGCGAGCGAGTCTGCCGAAGGCCGCACGGCGGATCCTCGATGTCCTGCGGTTGGAGGGGAGGCCACTGAGCACCGGTCAGGTTGCGGAACTCGCTGGCGTTGCCCGCCCAACCGCCTCTCGTCATCTGCAGAGTCTTCGCGCGCTCGGGCTTGTCACGTGGGACGGTCAGTCGCCCCGTGATCCCCGAGCTTCGTGGAGCCTGCCGTGAAGTTACTGAAACATCTACTGCAACATAGATGTTTCAGTAGGTTGCACCAGTGCGTTGGCTGTCCGCCCGAAGGCTGGAGGGGGGGTTCGGGCGGCGGGCGGCGCCCACAGCAGAGCAGCAGTGATCAGCAGTTGAGTTCCGACTCTGCTCACCTCGCGACATTCGCTCCATGGTGCTCTCCAACCGCAGTTCGTGGCGACGACGTCATCCAGCCTCACTCCTGAACTCCTCATAGGTGTCCGCCAGGTAGCTCAACACCCGCTCCTGCACCTCCGGCTGGCTGAAGAACAGGTCGAACAACACCTGGTTCTGCCCGTGCCGATCCACCAGCATCCGCTTGACCCGCTCGTTGAGCATCAGGATGTACTGGGTCTTGTCGTTGTTCAGGGCCACCGTGCGCATCTCATCGTCGGTCTTGACGACGACGCGCTGCTGCTCGAACCACACGAGGTCGGCCTCGCCCAGATCGGCTCCGAACCTCTCGTTCATGGCGGCGATCAGCGCCGACAGCTTGTCCACCACGGGCTCGGCCTGTCGACCCTTGCCTTCTCCGGTGAACGCTTTGCCCGGCTCGTCGGCGGCCGAGAGACCAATCGTTCCCTCCGAGGTGACCGCCAACCGCAGGTGGGTCAGCTGCACCGACCGTGACAATTGGGGTACGGGGTCGTCCCCGCCAGCCGGCAACTCAGCCAGCAGCACTCGTCCGTAGAGGAACAGTTCTTCGAGATCGGGGTCCGCCCACGGCATCACCTGCGCCACGAAGCCATAAGCCCGACAGAAGTGGTTGAGCTTCGCCCGGAACTCGTCGCGGTCGTCGTCCTCCTCGAGCAGCGAGAATCGCCCCACCGCTGGAGTCACGGCAGCGTAAACCGCCGCCTGCTGTCCCGGATCGTCCGACAACAACGCCAGCGCACCAGCCCGAATCTCGTCAGCAGCCATGACCCCCGCTGATCGCAGATCGTGCTCCATCGTGTAGAGCATCTGCGGTTCGGTAGGAACCGCCAGGGTCTCCTCGTAGAACGGCGCAAACGAGTCCTTGATCTCCGCGGCGGAGTTGGCGAAGTCAAGCACGAAGGTCTCGGTCTTTCCCGGATGGGTCCGGTTCAGCCGCGACAGCGTCTGCACTGCCTTGACCCCCGACAGCTTCTTGTCGACGTACATGGTGTGCAGCAGCGGCTCGTCGAAACCGGTCTGGTACTTCTCGGCCACCACCAAGACCTGGAACTCGTCCTCGTGGAAATTCTTCGGCAGCTGCGTCTCCGGGAATCCGTTGATGCCGGCCTCGGTGAACGCCACCTCGGGCATGTCCGGGTCGGTGACCGCACCCGAGAACGCCACCAAGGTCTTCAGTGCACCTGCACCGCGGTCGTAGCCCTTCTTGATGATGTAGGCATCGAGCGCCTGCTTGGTGCGCACCCCGTGCAGCCTCGACCGCGTCACCACCATGGCCTTGGCGCGCCCGTCTATCTTCGAGGCGGTCTTCTGGCGGAAGTGCTCGACGATCACCTCGGCCTTCTGCTCCAACTGGTACGGATGAAGCGACACGAACCGTGCCAAGGCAGCCTTCGCCTTCGACTGGTTCAGCTCCGGATCGGTGCGCGGTTCGGCATTGGCGAGCTTGTAGTAGGTCGCGTAAGTCGTGTAGTTCGCCAACACGTCGAGAATGAAGCCCTCTTCGATGGCCTGCCGCATCGAGTACGTGTGGAACGGCTGCCGATTGCCCTCGGAGTCGGGCTGCCCGAACAGATCGAGCGTCTTCGGCTTGGGCGTGGCCGTGAACGCGAAGAACGACAGGTTCTTCTGCTTGCCCCGCGCCTGGGCACTCGCCAGCACCGGGTCGTCGTTCTCGGCCTTCTGCTCCGCGCTGGCCTCGATCGATTCAGCCGCCGCCAGCAGCGCCTCGTCGTCATCGCTGCCGAGCACGGTCTTCAGCTTCTTCATCGAGTCACCACTGGACGAGGAGTGCGCCTCGTCGACGATCACCGCGAACCGATGCCCGGCCAGCTCCTTGCCCGCGCCGGCCGCCGCTTCCTGGGCCGCGAACTGCGCCACCACCGGGAACTTCTGCAGCGTCGTGATGATCACCCGAGCCGCGTTCCCCTCCAGCGCCGCCTTCAATTGGCTGGAGTGCTGGTCGACCCGCACGATCGTGCCGGGCGTGTGGTCGAGCCCAGCGACCGTCTGCTGCAACTGGCGGTCGAGCACCTTGCGGTCGGTGATCACCACCACCTTGTCGAAGATCGGACGATCGTCAGCCCCGTGCAGCCTCGACAAGGAGTGCGCGGTCCAGGCGATGGTGTTGGACTTGCCCGACCCCGCCGAGTGCTGGACCAAGCGATCAACTCCGGCGCCGGACTCCCGGGTCGCGGCGACCAGTGAGCGCACTGCATGCCACTGGTGGAAGCGGGGGAACAGGACGACACCGTTCTCGGCGTGGACGAACGAGTGCAGCAGGTCGAGCCAGTTGTCGCGCTGCCACACCTGCTCCCACAGGTAGGCCGTCTGGTAGCCGTCGGAGGCGGGGTTTCCCGCCGCTCCCGGACGACCCGGCCCCGCCGTGCCCTGGTTGAACGGCAGGAACCGCGTCGCGTCGCCGGCCAGTTTGGTCGTCATCATCACCTGGTGCGGGTCGACGGCGAAGTGCACCAGCGTGCGCTTGGCGAAGATGCGGTCGTTCGGATTCCGATCGGTGCGGTACTGCGCCATCGCGTGCTCCGCCGTCTGGTGGGTGATCGGATTCTTCAGCTCCGCCGTCGCCACCGGAATGCCGTTCACCACCAGGGTCAGGTCGACCGAATCGGCCGGGTTCGACTCCGAGTGGTGCAACTGCCGGACGATGCCCAGCCGGTTCGCCGCGTAACGCTGCTCGAGTTCCGGGGTGAGCCCACTCGCCGGCCTGATCGGACACAGGTGGAACTCGACACCGGAATCCTTGAGGGTGCCGCGCAGCACGCTGATGGTGCCGCGGTGATCGATCGCCCCGGCGACGACGGTGAGGAACTTGTGCCGTGCCGTGGGTTCGCCGCCGTGGCGCTGGACGAGCGTGGCCCACTGCTTGGGCTGTGAATGACGGACGAACGCCAGCACCTCCTCGGGGAACAGTCCCAAGGAGCGGTCGTAGGCGGTGGGCAGAAGCGAGGTCCACCCATGCTGGACGAGGTGAGCCTCGATGTTGGCCTCGAACGACGACTCCAGATGGACGCTCATGCTCACTCCCCGGGGATGCGGCGGCTGGCGGTGGTCACGTCGATTTCGCCCGTGACGGCGGCGGTGATGAGGGACGACTTGTATTCGGTGAGGAGGTCGATGGAACTCCGCAGGGAGGCGACCGCTGACTCAAGCGCCGATCTGTCTGCACGCGTGCCGGTCAGGATGGCCTCTTGGGCGGGAAGGGAGGGTACGACGAGTGGCGTGGTTCTGACTCCAGATTCCAAGTGCGGGTGTAAGGCGCCGGTCGCTCGCGCGAACATTGCTTGCTGTCCGAAATCCGAGCGCAAGAACTCAGAGAGGTACTCGGGCCGCACGATCCTGCGGTCGCAGCGAGCGATGAGAAGGGCATGGCAGCTCGCCTCGCCAAAGCCTTCGGGGACAAGTGCGACCTGGCCGATGGCTCCCGTTTGGACAATCAAGACGTCGCCAGCGCGGAGGTTGATGCGGTCGTGGCTTCGATGCCAATCGGGTGAGACGAAAAAAGGACGGCGGTCGAAATCGATTCGCCCCGACTTGATGTGCACACTTTGGATGTAGCGGACTCCATCGTCGTAGAGGATGTCGCGGGTTGGCCCAACGTACCCATTGGTGAGTTGACTGAGCACCCGCCCGAGAGTGGTTGCTCGCCAGCCATGTGGAACTGTCGTGTGGGCCCATCCAGTCTCGACGTCAACGGCATCGGGTACCCCGGCCTGGGCAAGGCGAGCCTGAAGTAGCGCGGCGTCCATGGCCGAGGTCGACCCAATCTGCTGGCGGCGAGCGGCGATGATGCGGTCAATCCTGTCCACCCGGTCGTCGAGGAAATCCGCGATCCTCCGCTGCTCCGTATCTGACGGGCAGAGGAGTGGGATATCGCCGAGGCTCTCGACGGAGACTCGTGGTGTGCGGACACTTGAACTGCCAGGGGCTCCGATCCCTCGGACCCTTCGGGTCATCTCTCCGACGAACCATTGAGACTTCATGGTGTAGGTGAGGAATCGCGCGTCAATCCTGGGGCCCGGGCGAAGCACAGCGTAGTCAGGGCTGACCATGCCGTGTTGCATCGCGATTCCGAGGGCACCCTGGTATGCGCTCATGCGGTTCAGCACCACGTCACCGGGGCGACAGATCTTGTAGTTGCTGAGGTCGTCTGCACGAGGCTCGGCATTTGTCAGCCAGCTGCGTGGAACCACACCTAAGTATGTTGAGACTGACAGCAACTCGAGTTCAGCAGCGCCAGCACGCTCATCGACTTCGGTTGCCAGGAACCGATACGGGACTGTCTTCACAGTCCCAACCCCGCCATCCATTGCTGGATCTGGCCTTCCAAGTCCTTGATCTCCGCAGCGATCTCCTCCACCGGCCGCGGCGGCTCGTACACGTAGAACTGCCGGGTGAACGGGATCTCCACCCCGAGCTTGGTCTTCTTGTGGTCGATCCAGGCGTCCGGCACGTAGGGGTGGATCTCCTCGGCGAGGTGCTTCTCGGCCGACTCGATCAACACCTGCTCGCGCTGGCTTTCGTCCAAGTCGAAGAAGCCGGCGGGCAGGGGGACGTTCTCCTGGTCGCGCAGGCTTGCGTCCGCCACGGGCTTGCCGCGCTTGAGGATGGGCCTGCCGTCCTCGTCCTTGGTGGGGCGCTCGACGGTGATCCGCTGGAACCCGAACTCCTCGCGGGGGAGCACTCGCACTCGGGGATCGTCCGCGAATTCGCCCATTGCACCCCCGTACAGACGCACGAGGTCGGCGATCGCATCGGGGGTGAGTTCCTTGCGCTTGTCACCGAGGGATTTGCGCATCTTGGAGCCTGATTCGCGGCCGTCGATGAGTCGCACCAGACCGAGGGAGGGGTCGTCCTTGCGGTTGGTGAGAATCCACACGTAGGTCGAGATGCCTGTGTTGTAGAACATCTGGTCGGGCAGGGCGACGATGCCCTCGAGCCAGTCGTTCTCGAGAATCCAGCGGCGAATCTCCGACTCGCCCGATCCGGCCTGGCCGGAGAACAGGGGCGAGCCCGACAACACGATGCCGACGCGGGATCCGTCCGGCTTCATCTTCGACAGCATGTGCTGCAGGAACAGCAGCGAACCGTCGCTGACGCGGGGGAGGCCTGCGCCGAAGCGTCCGTGGAAGCCGAGCTTCTCGTGCTCGTCCTTGATGGGGCGGGCGTAACCCTTCCAGTCGACCCCATAGGGAGGGTTCGCGAGGATGAAGTCGAACCGGTCAGTGGTGAAGCGGTCCTGGGTGAGGGTGTTGCCATTGGCCATCTGGTCAGGGGAGATGTCCTGCATCATCAGGTCGGATTGGGCGATGGCCCAGGTCTCGTCGTTGAGTTCTTGGCCGTAGACCTGCACCACGGCGCCGTGGTTGGCCTCGCGGATCTTGTCGAGCGCACCCATCAACATGCCGCCGGTGCCCGCGGCCGGGTCGTAGACCGTGCGGACGGGCTTGGGGTTCTCGACGAGGTCGGTGAGTGTCTGGCCGGTGAGCAGCAGGTCGACCATGAGCGAGATCACCTCACGCGGGGTGTAGTGCTCCCCAGCGGTCTCGTTGCTCATTTCGGAGAACTTCCGCAGCAGCTCTTCGAAGATGTAGCCCATCGCCTCGTTGCTGACCTGGCTCGGACGAAGGTCGAGGTCGGCGAAATCGGAGACGACGCCGTAGAGAATGCCGGCGCGCTCCATGCGGGTGAGCTTCTCGTCGAGGTTGTAGGCCTCCATCACGCGGTAGGCGTCGCGGGAGAGGCGGCGGATGTAGCCGCCCATGTGCAGGGCGAGGTTCTTGTCGTCGTGCAGCATGCCCGCGAAGGTGAGCGGCGAGGTGTTGTAGAAGCGCTGCTTGGCGATGGACTTGAGCATGTAGTCCTGGCCCTCGTTGATGTCGGTCCAGCCCTCGGCCTTGGCGACGACGGCGTCCTTGGTGTCCGCGAGCACGGCGTCCATGCGGTGCAGGACGAGGAGGGGGAGCATCACCGAGCCGTACTCGTGCTGCTTGAAGGTGCCCCGCAGCTTGTCGGCGACGCGCCACACGAACGCGACCTTGTCGGCAAAGCCTTGTGGGGACATGGATCTCCTTCGATGGTGATGGTTGCTGGTCAACCTATCCAGTGGGGGTTCCGCTGTCCCTAGCTGACCCACCAATGCCCAGCTTTCCCACGCCCAAACCTGGGGCGAGGTGGTTACGGGAGCTGACCGGCGCGTGGGTCCACGAAAGTGATGGCGTCGGGCAATTTGCGGGTCACGCGAAGAAGTCCTCGTCGATCTCGACGACCGTGTAGGTCTCGCTCGCCTGGACCCCGACCTTGAACTGGATCATCAGATCGGTCAGTCCCTGGCCGTCGATCAACACGATCCGCGTCGGTGACGAGGCCACATAGTCGCGGGCTCCCTGCGAGAAGTGGCTCGTCGTGATGAAGACGCCGCTGTCGGCTCGTCCATGAAGCGCACCGACGAATCCCTGTACGTCCGGTCGGCCAACGCTGTTACCGGTCGCATAGCGCTTGGCCTGAATGTAGACGCGGCTCAGTCCGAGGATGTCTTGGTCAATGACGCCGTCGATACCGCCGTCATTGGTCAGCTGGGTGACCGACCCGCTCCCGTTGGCTCCGCCGTACCCCATCGCCACCAGCAGGTTCACGACTGCCTGCTCGAAGAAGGCCGGCTCCTTGCCCTGGAGACGCTCAAGAAGTTCGCTGGACACCTTGTCATGGATGCGCTTGACGCCGTTCTGCACCTGTTCGATCGGCGTGAGGGCCGACGTCTCGTCTGAGGATCCCCCAGGCGAGGGCGGAAGCGCTGTGGACCGGGACACTGTCGCGACGTAAGGACGAATCGGGGACGCCGGGTCTTCGCCCAAGGCATTGACGTCACGCTCGAACACCCTGACAGGGAACTTCGCCAGCAGATAGCGACCAGCATCAGTGATCTGGTAATTGCCACGGCTGGGTCGCGTCAAAGCTCCAACATTGTTCAGATACGACAACGCCCAGCCGATCCGGTTCTCAAACGTCGGCTGGCCGGACGCCAGGGTCTGCTTCATCTGTTCCTCGGTCAGTCCTGACATCGTTGCCACGAGCGGACGAAGGTCTCGGCGGCTGCGAACCATGCCGTCACTCAGGACACGCAGCGTGGGAGTCATGAATCCTTCCCACGTGGGCAGGTCAATCATCGGACCGCTGCCTGCCTGGCGTTGGTCGCGTAGAACGGCCCCAGATTATGCTCTCCGCGGTCGCATACGGATACATGAACGTTCTCCTCAACTCGCCCAAAAGTGGTTCGAATCATCTGACAGTAGCGATGAGCCGTGGCATGTGGGACCGGTACCCGTTTGCGATGAGCAGGTCAGAGGGGGGCGGGCGCGCCGTCCAGGCGGACCGCCACGTTGGGGCAGTGACGATCTGGGGACCGCAACCCGGACTCCTGAGTGGCCCTGGGCGTCGCGTGCAGCGTGATGGGCTCATCGGTTCGGTGGCTGGGGCGAGTCAATCGCCGCCGCTGATGCAAGGATTCGTCCGTGAGAGCTGTGCGATACGCCGCCTTCGGTCAGCTGCCGGTGGTCGAGGATGTCCCGGACCCTGAGCCAGCCAGCGGGGGCATCGTCATCGAGGTTCGCGCGACGGGTCTGTGCCGTTCGGACTGGCATGGCTGGGCCGGCCACGACGCCGACATCACGCCGCCGCACATCCCGGGGCACGAGTTCGCTGGCGTTGTCCGTTCGGTGGGCGCAGGCGTGAAGCAGGTGCGCCTCGGCGACCGGGTCGTCGTCCCCTTCGTGCTGGGCTGCGGCGACTGCGACACCTGCCGGACCGGTGCGGCCCAGGTCTGCCCGAACCAGTGGCAGCCCGGCTTCAACGGGCCGGGATCGTTCGCCGAACTCGTGGCCGTGCCGGCCGCAGACTTCAACGCGGTGACGCTGCCGCCCGAGGTGAGCTTCGAGGTGGCGGCGGGACTCGGCTGCCGGTTCGCGACGGCCTACCGGGGCGTCGTCGACGTCGCGAAGGTGCAGGCGGGGGAGCGCGTCGTCGTCGTGGGGTGCGGTGGCGTGGGACTCGCGGCGGTGATGGTCGCCGCCTCGCTCGGTGCAGAAGTGCTCGCGGTGGACGTGTCGTCCGGGGCGCTGGAGGTCGCTGCATCGGTCGGCGCGACGCATCTGGTCGACGCCGCCAGGTCCATAGCTGACGAGGTGAGACTCGTGTGGTTCGGCGGCGCCGACGTCGCGGTCGACGCCCTCGGCAGCATCCCGACCGCCCGCGCGGCGACCGAGTCATTGCGGGTGCACGGTCGGCATCTTCAGATCGGCCTGCTCCCGCCCGCGGTTGTCGCGGACCGGTCCAGCGTGCCGATGCATCTGGTGATCGCCCGCGAACTGCAGGTGCTCGGCAGCCACGGGATGGCCGCCGTCGACTATCCGCGGATGCTGGCCGACATCGCTGCTGGGCGGCTGCAGCCGGAGCGGCTGCTGGGTCGCACGATCAGTCTGGACGAGGCGCCCGCGGCGCTGGTGGCCATGGGGGACGGATCCATGGCTGTGCCAGGGGTGACGATCATCAGGCCGTGATCACTGGGCGAAGATTCCCCGTTGCGCTGCGAGGCACCTGAGGCGCATTTCGCTCTGCGACGCTCCGTGGTAACGATTTCGACTCGATCGTGGACAAATGCACCACCCCCGGCTGCGCGCTGAACCGGCCCGTGGGTTACCGTGCACGCGTCCGAGTGCTCACCGTCGGTGAGGCGGACCTTTCGAGAAAGAATGAGCCATGGGGGCTACAAGAATTGCGCGGATCGCGCTCGCGACAATGTTGGTCGTCGGGCTGGGACTCGCCGGAGGGGTGGCACACGCCGCCGATGACTTCGCCGCTCCGGTGGTGACCGCATCAACGGTCACCCCGATGGAGGTCGACGTCACCACGGACGCCCAGCAGGTGACCATCGCCGTGACGATCACGGACGAGACGGGAACCGAGGCTCCCACGGCGGTGGTCTCCTCGCCCGACACCCCCAGTGTCGCCAGTGTCGCCCTCGCCCTCTCGTCCGGTACCGCGCAGTCGGGCACCTGGACCGGAACCTACTCCGTGGCGGCTCGTGCGAAGGCCGGCCAGTGGACGGTGAACGTCGGGCCTGTGCGTGACACGCTCGGGAACCAGAGCGCCAGCGCCATCGCTGTTGCCGGGTTCACCGTGGTGGTGGCCCCCGACACGATGGCCCCGCAGACGTCCAACGTCTCGACCACCCCGTCGATCATCACCCTGCCGGCGGACTCGAACGTGGTCACCGTGGCCCTCGACCTCGCCGACCCGTCGGGCGTGCTCTCCGGGTCGGTGCACCTGGAAGATCCAGCCGGGAACCCCCAACCCAGCGCCTCGCTGGCCCGCTCGAGCGGCACCGAACTCAACGGCAGATGGGGTGCGACCCTGCGCGTTCCGGCCGATACCGCGGCCTCCGGCACCTGGACCGTGGTGCTGTCCGACCTGAAGGACAAGGTCGGGAACGTGGCCGACCCGATCACCGTCGGCAACGTCGGTGTGCGGCTGGCCTCCACCGACACCACGCCACCGACCCTGGTCTCGAGCAGCGTCTCCCCGAGCAGTGTCGATGTCACTTCTGCATGGAAGGTGGTGGTGGTGCAGGCCCAGCTCTCCGACCCGTCGGGCGTCAGGCCCCCGATGATCTGTGTGTACGTACAGGGCGGCATCTGTGACCCCGACTACGGGATGACGCTCGTCAGCGGCACCGCGGTGTCCGGTACGTGGCGAGCCCAGTACGAGGTACCGGTGCGAGCCCAAGCCGGCACCTGGATCGTCAAGATGGGTCCGGCCAGCGACGCGGTCGGGAACACGTGGACCGCGGTCAAGGAGCTCGCACGCTTCACCGTCGTCAACACCCCCGACGTGGCGGCGCCCGTGGTGGTCGACTCCTTCGTCAGCCCCAGCTCGATCGACGCCTCCCTCACCGACGCCCAGGTGGTCGTCCTGGTGCGCATCAAGGACGCCAGCGGCACCAACCCGCCCACCCTGGCCCTGTACGACAGCCAAGGATTCGTCACCAGCGAGGCGATGGAGCTCTACCAGGGCACCCCCCTGGACGGTTGGTGGATCATGGGTTGGACCATCCCCAAGGGCACCACCCCGTGGGCTCTGACCTTCCGCTTCGACGCTGCTGGCCTGTCCGACATCATGGGCAACAACAGCACCACCACCAAGGTGGTGGGCACCGCCAAGGTGATGCCGACCTTCGCCGCGACGGGCAGGTTCGGTGAGCACACGGGTGATTCGTTCGCCGACATCTATGCGGCGGACTCGGACGGGTTCTTGTCGTTGTTCCGGACGACCTCGACGGGATTGTCGCGGTTGGCGACCTACCTCGTGCAGATCGGTGACTGGTCCGGTGATCGTCGCTCCGACACGCTGGTGCGTCGTGCGGACAACAGTCTGTGGATCTACCGGTCGTCGGCTTCGGGTGGTTTGTACCCGTGGCGGAAGGTGGGCCAGAACTGGGGCGGTATGGACAAGATCGTGTTCGCGGGCAAGCTGAGTGGTTCTTCGACGCAGTATGTGGTGGCCAGGCAGAAGTCGACGGGTTTGTTGTACCGCTACCAGATGTCGAACACGGGTCTGTCGAGTGGGGTGAAGATCGGCAGCGGGTGGAGCGGGATGCGTTTCTTCTTCTCGGTCGGCGACTTCAACGGTGACGGGCGGGGCGACATCATTGGTGTTCGTTCCAGCGACGGGACGATGTGGTTCTATGCGGGTCGTACGAATGGCACCCTGGCCGGCGGCGTTCAGGTGGGACGCGGATGGGGCGGTTTCGCCCATGCGTTCTCCCCGGGTGACATGTCGGGTGATGGTCGCTTCGACCTGGTGGGTGTGAACTCATCGGGTGTGCTGTACGGCTACAAGAACAACGGACGCGGCGGCTGGTCGGCAGCCACCCAGTTGGGTACCGGGTTCAAGGGCTACACCCTGCTCGCCTGAGCGGGGGACTCCCGGGTCCGGAGCACAAGGGCGCCCGATCCCTCCCCGAGGAGGTTTTCGGGCGCCCTCAGCCCATCGCCCCCAAGAAGGTCCGCAGCGCCTCCAGCCCTTCGGGGCGCGGCGTGAAGTGGGCCCATCGTCCCCGCATCTCACGGTTCACCAGGCCAGCCTCCACCAGCTTCTTCAGGTGGTGGGACAAGGTCGGCTGTCCGACCCCGAACACCTCGGGCAGGTGACAGGCGCACACACTGGAACACCTGCTGGCCGCGATGTGGTGGAAGATCCTCAGCCGGACCGGGTCGGCCAGCGCCTTGGCCACCACTGCCAGCGCCTCGGCCTCGGGCACGTCGATCGTCTCCGCAGCCGGTGCGCACAGTTCGACCACCGGGAGGGTCTCTGTGCGGAAGTTCATGGGATCACCCTACCCTGACGTATTGACACTCGTCGATACGATGACGAGGATCGATGCATCGACACTCGTCAATACGTCCCGGAGGTCCCCCATGCCCACCATTCGCGTCTTCGAACCCGCCCTGTGCTGCAACACCGGGGTCTGCGGACCGGATGTCGACCAGTCCTTGGTGACTTTCACCGCTGACCTCGATGCAGTCAGGAGCCAAGGTGTCGACATCCAACGAGCGAACCTTGCCAGCGACCCGGCCCTGTTCGCCGAGAATCCCGTGGTGGTGAGCTTCCTCCACGCCGCCGGTTCCGCCGGCCTGCCCCTCACCTTGGTCGACGATGTGACCGTGCTGACGGGACGCCACCCCAGTCGCGAGGAACTGCTGCGCTTCGCCGGGTTGGACCCCGTTCCCGCCACTGCCAACCCTCTTCCGATGGCGTCGTCAGGATGCTGCGGGGGGTCGTCCGCTTCGTCGGGCAGTTCGTGCTGCAGTTCATCGGACTCGTCCACCGCCGGGTCGTCCACCGCCGGGTCCTCCACCACCAACGCCTGCTGCTGAATCGGCCGGTACGCAGCATGCACTTTCTCGAGAACCCGCCGCGCCACTTCTTCTTCACGGGCAAGGGTGGCGTGGGCAAGACCAGCGTCGCCTGCGCCACCGCCCTTCACCTCGCACGTTCCGGCAAGCGGGTACTGCTGGTCAGCACCGACCCGGCCAGCAACGTGGGTCAGGTGCTGAAGACCCGGATCGGGGATGCGATCACGCCCATCGAGTCCGTACCCGGGCTCGACGCCATCGAGATCGACCCCGACGAGGCCGCGCACGCCTATCGGGAGAAGATCATCGCCCCGGTGCGCCTGATCCTTCCCGCCCGCGAGATCGAGGCGATCACCGAGCAGTTGTCGGGGTCGTGCACCACCGAGATCGCCTCCTTCAACGAGTTCACCGACCTGCTCGCCGACCCGTCGTCCACCGCCGCCTACGACCACGTCATCTTCGACACGGCTCCCACCGGCCACACGATCCGCCTGCTGCAGTTGCCGGGGAGTTGGACGAGCTACCTCGACGACGGGTTGGGGGACGCGTCCTGTCTGGGACCGATGGCCGGGCTCGAGAAGAGCAGGACCACGTATCGAGCCGCTGTCGAGCGGCTCACCGACCACGAGGCCACGCGGATCGTCCTGGTCGCGCGGGCGCAACGCTCCACGCTCGACGAGGTGGCCCGAACCGTGGACGAACTCAGCGAGCTCGGCATCCGGCCCAGTCATCTGGTGGTCAACGGGGTGATGCCGCCCGGGGACTCGGACGACCTTCTGCGCCATGCGATCCAGGAGCGAGAGGCGTCGGCGCTGGCCGAGCTGCCCGCGTGCCTGGCTGAGCTGGAGTGCGACAGGATCGGGCTGAAGGTCGAGAACATGGTCGGCCTGCCTGCGCTCGATCTGCTGTTGGCCGAACACGACAGTGCCCCTGCCCCGGATGCCCCACCCCTGCCCGACCTGATGCTGCCGTCCCTGGCCGAACTCGTCGACGACCTCGCCACCGAGGACCGCGGTCTGGTGATGACCATGGGCAAGGGCGGCGTGGGCAAGACCACCATCGCGGCCGCCCTGGCCGTCGCGCTCATCGCCCGCGGAAAGCGGGTGCTGCTGACCACGACCGACCCGGCTGCCCACCTGTCGGAGGCGCTGGGTGGCGGACTGCCCGGCCTCGAGGTGACCTCCATCGACCCGCACCAAGCCACGTCGGACTATCGCGAGCACGTCATGCGCACCAAGGGGGCAGCGCTGGACGAGGCCGGCCGAGCCGCCTTGGCCGAAGACCTGATGAGTCCGTGCACCGAGGAGATCGCCGTCTTCCAGCAGTTCAGTCGTGCCGTGAACCGGGCCCGCGACCAGTTCGTGATCATGGACACGGCGCCCACCGGTCACACCCTCCTGCTGATGGACGCGACCGGTTCGTACCACCGGGACATCACCCGTCACCTCGACCAGGCACAACTGGCCCGGGTGACCACCCCGCTGATGCGACTGCAGAACCCGGACTACACCAAGATCATCGTCGTCACCTTGGCCGAGACGACGCCGGTGCTCGAGGCGAAAGGGCTGGTGGACGATCTCGCCCGAGCCGAGATCACACCCTGGGCCTGGGTGGTGAACGCCTCGCTGGCTGCCGCTCGTCCCTCCGACCCGTTCCTGGTGCGGCGCGCTCGGCGGGAACTTGAGCAACTGGCCGCCGTGCAGGAGGTCGCGCCGCGGATGGCGGTCGTCCCCATGCAGGTCGAGGAGCCCGTGGGGGTCGAGCTCTTGGCCGGTTTCACCCAGGACGCCTCGTTGGCGGCGATCTGAGCAGGGAGGTCGAGCTGTGGGGTGCCGGTATCCGCGCTCGGTCGCGCCACTAGGGTGGAAGCCGTGGACACCGACACCAGCAGCTCGACCCGGATCGCCGTTCTGATCGACTGCGACAACGTCTCCTCCAAGCACATCGCGGCCGTGCTCGAGGAGCTGGCCACCTATGGGGTGCCGACCGTCAAGCGCGCCTACGGCGACTGGACGACCAGCCAGCTCACGGGGTGGAAGCAGGAACTGCTGCGCAACGCCATCCAGCCAGTGCAGCAGTTCGCGAACACGGTGGGCAAGAACAGCACGGACTCCGCCCTGATCATCGACGCGATGGACCTGCTGTGGCAGGGCAACGTCGAGGCCTTCGCCATCGTCTCGTCCGATTCCGACTTCACCCGGTTGGCCACCCGCCTGCGCGAGTCGGGCAAGCGGGTGTTCGGGCTCGGACGCCGCAAGACCCCCGAGTCGCTGCGTCGGGCCGTCGACCAGTTCATCTTCCTCGAGGTGCTGCAGGAGCAGGAGCGGCAGGCCGAGGCCGACACCGAGCAGGACCCCGTCGGCACCGACCGCGCAGCAGCCACTGCCCCGGCGACCACGGCTGCCGCGCCCGCTTCCCCGGAGTCGGCCGACCGCGGCTCGTCCGGTGCGGACGCTGCGCCCGAGGGGCCGACCATCAACCTGCAGAGCGTGCTCACCAAGGCGATCAACGCCACCTCGGGGGACGACGGGTGGGCCAAGTTGAGCCAGGTGGGCCAGCACCTGAGCCGCGCCCATGCGGACTTCGACCCCCGCGACTTCGGGCATGCCAAGCTCAGCTCCCTGGTCGACGAACAGCCCTATCTCGACACCCGCACCCATGGCAGCGGACGACAGGTGCGCCTGCGCCAGAGGCGCGCCGCCAAGGCCCCAGCGAAAACCACGGCTGCGAAGGCTGCGGCCCCGAAAGCCACGGTCGCGCAGGCGACGGCTGGTGAGCCGGCCGATCAGACCGCGCAACGTCCCAAGCGAGCGAGCCGGGCGAAGGCCAAGCCCGAGGCCTCCTGAACGGCAGGCATCACAGGGGAGCCCATCCCGCGCGAACCGGGAACCAGCGGCCGCCCCGTCCGCGCCTGAGGGTCCATCGTCCGCAGTGGGCGACCCGGTCGAGTTCGGTGACGACGGCTCGCACGACGGCCTCGGCGTCCTCGTCCTCGGACCGGTCGTTCGAGGCGGCCACGCCGAATCTCAGGTGGATCTGGGGCTGCCCGCCGATGACCTCGATGCTGCGGTCCTCCACCCGGTGAGTGCGGGAAACCGTTGCCTCCGCCGCGGGGAGCACGCTCTCGTGCGCCACGCCCGGCCTCGTCGCCAGGATGTCGACACTGACGCGGTAGGACGGCACTCGACCACCCTAGGGGCGAGCTGGTGCCCCCAGCGGGGATCGAACCCGCGACCCATGGATTAAAAGTCCACTGCTCTGCCAACTGAGCTATAGGGGCCCGCCAATCCTAGCGGGCACGCACGGCTGGTCATTGCGCGAGGGTGCACCGATCCGGCTGCTCGATGGCACTGAGCCCCCGCAACCTGCCGCTGGGGCGATCCGGAAGCCGGAATGGGTCACCGACCCCCACTGACCCCGCCCGCGCAAGATGAGCCAGGGACGTCGCGGGCCACGCGCCTCGGGCGTGGCAGCCCACCGCCGCTCAGCTCCTGCGGCCCGCCGCACTCAACCACGGTGGACGCCGCGTCGGCTGGGAGGGATGCTGCTCCCACTCGCTGGCCCACCGCTCGTGGCCCTCGGGAAGGGCCTCGTGTCGTGAGTGACCGATGGCGTCGGCGATCTCGAGCTTCACCGCGGTCAGGTCGCGCAACTGGTCCTCGGTAGCCCTTGAACGCTCGCCCCGCCTCCTGACGAAGTGCTCCGCCTCAAGTCGGTGCGCCTCGCACCTCAACTCGATCAGCCTGCGGTGGGTGTTCCGCTGAGCCAGCGGCACGTCGAGATGCGCCTCGGCGGCACGCAACCAGCCGTAGTCCCGGTTGATCCGGATCAGCCCCGGGTCGACCTGCAACGGCTGGTGCACCGGAACCTCCGGTTCGATCACCCGCATGCCGGCCGAGCGGGCATAGGCGATTTCGTCGCGCTCGATCTCGTCCGCCATGATCTCGGTGGCACGCGAGGCGATCAGGGCGATCGAGGAGACGGCGAAGCTGTGCTTGGGAGGGTTGTCGACCGCGGCCGAGCTGACCACCCAGCAGCGATCCACCCCCAGCTTGGCTGCCATTTCGGCGGGGATGTTCTCCCGGACACCCCCGTCGACGTAGTACTCGCCCTCCAACTCCACGGGGGCGAACACCGCCGGGATCGAGCAGGAGGCCAGTACCCCGCGGGAGAAGTCGTGCACCTCGTGGCCGACCACTTCGTCGTCGCGATCGACGAGCCGCCCGTCCTGACGCATGAATCGCAGCTCGCCCGACTCCAGACAGACGGTCGAGATCCGCACCGTCATGCCCGACGAGGCGACCTTGTCGGAGCGGTACGTCTGCTCGTCCAACAACCGCTCGAGCAGGGGACCGGGACGGTACATCGAGCGGGTCGCCTCAGCTCCCCGCAGGATGATGCCGAGATCCGAAGGCGCCCCCCGTAACCGCGGCAGGCTCGACATCAGTTGCATCACCACCGAGGGCGACCAGCCGCTGGTCTCGGGGGTGTTCTCGGCCATCGCGATCCGGAGGGTCTCCGCCTGGCCGGACAGCTGTTCCTCATCCGCGAGCGGGGGATCGTCGTCCGTGGCGCGCTTCCTGGTCGCTCCCAGCTTGGGCGCGGACGGCATCGGACGCTCGGTGGAGAGCAGCGCGACCCACTCCTGACCCCGCGCCTGCAGGGTGGTGAACCAAGGCCGCTCGGTGAACATGTCTGACTGACGGCGCAGTTCGTACAAGAGCCCCTCCAGCTGCCTGACTCCGGCGGCCTGCTCCTCGGGGTCGATGCTCTGTCCGATCATGGCCGACAGGATCGAACCGGAGGACGTGCCCACCACCACACTCGGCCGGATCCCCACCACCTCGTAGAGGTAACGCAGGGCACCCAGCTGGAAGCTCACCTTGGAGCCCCCTCCCGAGAGGACGAGGCCCTCGACGGGGTTGGCGCCGTGCGACCACGGCAAGGTGGGCAGTCCACTCCACGAGAACCGCGACATGGCCTCAGCCTAGGTGACATGCGACTGCCCCCCGTGGGAGGGGAGCCGCCATTCGCGGTCATCCTTCCCTCGGGGGGCAGGTTGTTGTCACCGATGGCCCCAGCCTCGTCCGGAGACAAGGGAGGGGCCCACCCACGTCACTCGGCCGCGGGGCGCTCCCCACCCTGGAGCTCGACGTGGGGGAGCAGGAAGGTCACCAACCAACCCACGAACATGACGCAGGCACCCACCAGGAAGACGAGGTTCATCGAGTTCGAGAAGCCCTCGAGGAAGGGCCTGGCCAGACGCGGGTCCAAGTGCTGGATGAACGAACTGTCGCTCAAGGGGTTGAGCCCGCCCCGGTCGCCGGACTGCAGCGCCTTGACGAAGGCCTGGTTGACCGGGTTCTGCATCACCTGGGGATCCTTGACGGCCGCCTGGAACTCGGCCGTGGGCACCCATCTGGTGAATGCCTCTGCCAACTTGGTCGGTACCACCGAGAACAGGATCGACAGGAAGACCGCGGTACCCAGGGTGCCTCCGATCTGGCGGGTGAACGTGGCCGACGAGGTGGCCACTCCCATGTCCTTGCGGTCGGCGGAGTTCTGCACCGCCAGCATCAGGGGCTGCATCATGAAGCCCAGCCCCAGCCCGAACACGATCATGGGAAGCATCACCTTCCACATGGCCGTGTCGTAGCGCAGGAAGCTGAAGAGCACCAGCCCCACGGTCAGCAGCAACCCGCCCATGCGGATGAAGCGGCGGTAGCGTCCGAACTTGCTGATCAGCTGTCCAGCCAACACCGAACCGGTCATGATGCCCAAGGTGAGCGGCAGCATCAGCAGGCCGGCCTTGGTGGGGGAGGCGCCGCGGACGATCTGGAGGTACAGCGGCAGCATGGCCAGACCACCGAACATGCCGATGCCGATCACCACCGAGATGATGGACGAGATGCCGATCGTGCGGTTGCGGAACAGGTGAAAGGGCAACAGAGCCTCGTCGCCCATGCGCCTCTCGATGAGGGCGAACGAGACGATTCCGACCAGGCCGACGGCGTAGCAGAGGATCGAGTCCAATGAACCCCAGCCCCACCTGCGGCCCTGCTCGGCCACCAGCAGCAGCGGGACCGCGGCGACGGAGAGCGCCGCAGCACCCCACCAGTCGATGCGGTGGTCGAGGCGTCGATGACGCAGGTGCAGGGTTCGTGCCACCACGATGAAGGCAATCAGTCCGAGAGGCACGTTCACCAGGAAGACCCAGCGCCAGCCCGAGACCCCGAGGATGGATGACTGGCCAGCCAGGAACCCACCGACCACCGGGCCCAGCACCGACGAGGTGCCGAAGACGGCGAGGAAGAAGCCCTGATAGCGGGCGCGCTCCCGCGGGGGGACGATGTCACCGAGGATCGCCAGCGCCAAGGAGAACAGGCCTCCGGCGCCGAGTCCCTGGACGGCGCGGAAGACCGCCAACTGGTACATCGACCCCGCCAGCGAGCACAGCGCCGACCCGAAGACGAAGATGGTGATGGCGGAGAGGAAGAAGCGCTTGCGCCCGTAGATGTCCGACAGCTTGCCGTACAAGGGCGTGACGATGGTCGAGGTGATCAGGTAGGCGGTGGTGGCCCAAGCCTGCTGGCTCAGACCGTCCAGATCGTCGGCGATCGTGCGGATGGCCGTGGCGACGATGGTCTGGTCGAGCGCGGCCAGGAACATGCCGGTCATCAGGCCGATCAGGATGGTGACGATCTGCGCGTGGGTGAGGCCGGCGTCGGCCTGGGCGCTGGCTGGTGCCGATTCGGCGGTGGCGTGGGAGGTCATGTCAGCACTCCTGCTGGTCGGTGGTGGGCTGGGACGATGCTGGAACCGAGGACTTGGCTTCGCGGAGCCGCTGCAGCCCGACGTCGAGGTCGTCGAGGAAGCGGGCGAGCAGGTGGGTGAACTGGTCCCGGTCCTCCGCGGACCAGCCAGCCATCACCTCGTCCAACTGCTGGTTGCGGGAGGCGCGGAGGGCGAGGACGAAGGCCTTGCCCTGCTCGGTGATGCCCAGTTGGGCCGCGCGGCGGTCCTGCGGGTCGGGCACCTTCTCGATCAGCCCCAGTTGGGTGAGGTGGCTGACCTGTCGGCTGGTGGTCGAGACGTCGGCGTGCAGGGCCTGGGCCAGGTCGCTGAGTCTCTGGGGTTCGGCCCAGACCCGGAACAGGATGGGGTAGTGGAAGGGATCCACGTCGGGGTGGGGCACCTGCATCAGGTGCTTGCCGGCCTGGATCAGCTTGACGAGTCGCATCAAGTGGTCACCCAAGGTGCGGGCGGGAGGCGTGGGCACGGCGGTTCCTTCGAGCGGATCATGGATCGGAGCGGCCAGTGCCGCTCAGGAGCGTTGATTGCACCCCGCAATTAGTTTGCGCCGGGTGTTTGCAGGATGCAAACGAAATCCGTTCGCCCTCGGCTGAGGGGTGGGGGAGTGGTCTGCCGCAGGTGGGTCTCTCGTCGGCGACCCCCGCGAGGGTCCCGGCCCGCGAGTTCTGGGAGAATGCTGACGTGACCACGCCTGTCGACTCCATCCACCACCGCGCCGCTCCCGAAGACCTGAGTCGGTTCGCCTGGCTCTCGATCGCGGCTGCGATCGTCACGATCGCCCTCAAGACCGGTGCCTGGTTGATGACCGGATCGGTCGGTCTGCTCTCGGACGCGGCCGAGTCGATCGTCAACCTGGTGGCGGCCATCGTCGCCCTGGTCGCGCTCAAGGTGGCCATCCGTCCGCCCAGCAAGTCCTTCCAGTACGGCCACTCGAAGGCTGAGTACTTCTCGGCTGCGGTCGAGGGGATCATGATCTTCGTCGCCGCGGCGGTGATCATGTACTCGGCCATCACCCGCTTCTTCTCACCGCAGCCCCTGGAGAACATCGGCGTCGGTCTGGCCGTCTCGGCGCTGGCCTCGGTGATCAACGGGCTGGTGGCGTGGGTGCTGATCCGGGCCGGACGCAACCACCGCTCGGTCACCCTTCGGGCCGACGGCCACCACCTGCTGACCGACGTGTGGACCTCGGTCGGCGTCATCGTCGGTGTCGGGCTCGTCGTGATCACTCACTGGACGCGGCTGGATGCCATCGTCGCCTTCGCGGTGGGCATCAACATCCTGGTGACCGGGTGGCGCCTGATCGCCGAGTCGACCGCTGGCCTGATGGACGCCTCGCTGTCGAAGGACGACAACGAGGCCATCGTGGCGCTGCTCGACCGCTTCAGCTCCGAGGAGATCATCTTCCACGCCCTGCGCACCCGCGAGTCGGGGCGGCGACAGTTCATGGCGGTGCACATGTTGGTGCCCGGCGACTGGAGCGTGCAGCAGGGTCACGACGCCGTCGAGGACGTCACCGAGGAACTGCTGAAGCTGATGCCCGAACTGAGGATCACGATGCACCTGGAGCCGATCGAGGATCCTCGATCCTATGAGGACATGGACATCTGAGACCGACGTTGCAGGCAGCCGTGCTCAGCCGATGGCGACGGGCCGAGCCGGGTCACCCGGGCGGGTGACCAACGTGGTCGCGCGGGCACCGGCGTCCGGGAACTGCGAGCGGTACTCGGCCAGCCAGCCGGCGGCGAACTCCTCGGCGTCGACCGTGGGGACAAGCGCCCACACCGAACCACCGAAGCCTGCCCCGAAGGCCGAGGCAGCCAGCGCGCCGCGCTCGCGTGCCAACCGGGCCAGGGCGACGGTCTCGTCCACCTGGTTGCCCAGGTCGGTGGTGGTCAACCGCTGCGACTGGTCGACGAGTCGTCCGAACCCGACGAGGTCACCTGCCGCCAAGGCCGCCGCAGCGGCGGGGACGATGCGGTCGGACTCCTCGAGGAATTGGTGCAACCGCTTCGCAAGACGGTCGTCGCCGGCCACCAGGGCCCGTAGCCGGTCGGGAGCATCGGGTGAGGAGGCGACGGCGTCGGCGAGCACCACGTCGGAGCGCCCGGTCTGGGCGTTCCAGCGGTCGACGATCTCGAGGGTCGACAGTGAGGCCCGGTTGTAGAGGTCACGGGCGGCACCGGTCTTCTCGGCGGCCACCCCCGAGACGGCCACGACGAACGACAGGTCGTCGGGGAAGGGGATCTGGGCCTCCTCCCGGATGGGGCAGAACGAGAACTGACCGAGGTGGCCGGTGACGCCGCAGAGCATGCCGGTGTGGTCCTCGGATCCACCGAAGGTTCCGACCCCCCGATGTCCCGCCAGGCTGCCGAAAGACATGCCGTTCTCGATGCAGGCCACGTAGCCGGCCAGGTCGATACGGGTGGCGATGTTCTCACGCCACGCCGGGTGGTCGGTGATCGAGTTGAGGTCGACCAGCGCCAAGGCGATCGCGGTGATGAGGGCCGATGACGACGACATGCCACTGGCCAGTGGAAGGTCCGAGCTGACCTCGATCTCGGCCGGGGGCAGGGCACCGAAATTGGAGCGGAGACGGTCGACGACAGTGGCCAGGTAGTGGCCCCAGTGGCCCTCGGGCAGGGATGCTCCATGGCCCGAGCGGGGTGCCTCACCGGTACGCATCAGCACCACCTCGCCCGGGGTGGCGTCGGTTCGTCCGATGAACTCGTCGCCCGACGCGAACCTCGCCTCGACGGTCACACCCCGGTCGACGGCGGCCAGCAGCGAGCGGCCGCCGGCGTAGTCGGTGTGCTTGCCCAACACCTCGATGCGCCCGGGCACGAACCACCGCACGACGGCGTCGACCCGACGGCCGGTCTGGGCGCTCACAGGGTGCACGGACGATCTGCGAGGGCCTCACCGACCGAGGCGATGTCGCCGCGGTTCGACATGTCGAGCACCCCGGCCCGCACGGGCACCAGGGTGACGGTCTCACCGGACTCGATGGCTGCCCGCACGGCGTCCACGATCTCGTACTCGCCGCGCGCCGACAGCGGCACGTGGCGGGCGGCCTCGAGCACGGCCGGCCCGAGCAGCCAGCAGTTCATCGACACCAGCGGCGACTCACCGGCAGCGGCCACCTGGTCGGGGGAGGGCTTCTCGATCAGCGAGGTCAGGTGTCCCTGGTCGTCCGCGGTGACCAGGGCGAAGGCGGCGACCCGGTCGGCAGGGATGTTCGACTGCTCGATCATGGCGCGGGAGTCGAATCCCAGCAGCCCGGAGGTGGTCAGCCCGTTGAGCAGCGCCACCGCCTCGGCGGGGTAGTAGTTGTCGGAGTTCACCAGCAGCACCCGGTCGTCACCCGCGAAGTCCGCGGCGGCGAGGTAGGCGTTGGCGGTACCGAGCGGCTCCTCCTGCACGGCGTAGCTGATCGTCACGCGGGTCTTCTCGACGCTGTCGTAGTGGTCGCGGATCACCTGGTGCTCGGGCCCGATCACCAAGCAGATATCGGTGAAACCGGCATCGGCCAAGGCCGAGATGACATGGTCGAGGAAGGGGCGTCCGACCGAGATCATCGCCTTCACGCCGGAATCGGCGGCGGCCTGTTGCTGCTCGGTGAGCGCGACCCCGTCGGCCTGCTTGCGCATGCGCGAGCCGAGCCCGCGCGCCATGATCACTGCCTTGGTGTTCGCCATGACGGCAGCCTAGTGAGCGGGTGACGCGCGCTGCGCCAGATGCGCACCCCCCTGAGCGTCGTGCCGCCGGTTCAGGAGGCGGGCGTGTCGGGGGCGACGGGCACCACCTGACCGTCGGCGGTCAGCACGGGCTCCTCCAGCCCCTCCGACTCATGGGGTGCGGTGTCCCGGTCGCCGTCGCTGCGGGGCACGTCCTCGTCGCCGTCGATCTCCTCGATGATGGCTGCTTCCTCGATGGCGTCGAGCGGGTCGAAGTCACTGGGTGGCTCGGTCATGGCCCCAACCTAGTCACGCTCCCGATGCAGGGGACAGGTTCACGCGCAAGGGGGCTCGGTCGCCGCCGTGGGACGGGTCAGGCCTCCCGCACGGACTGCTTGACCAGCGCCACCATCGAGGGGCGCACGCTCAACTCCGTCACCCCTGCGCGGATCAGTCGCGGTACCGCGTCGAGGTCACTGGCGAGGTCACCGCAGACACTGACCGGCAGGCCCATCAGTCCCAGGCAGGTCATGGTGATCAGGTCGAAGACCGCTTCGGACGAGTCCCGGGCGAGCCGTTGGACCGAGGCGTTGCCCCGGTCGACGGCGGCCGTGTACTGGGTGAGGTCGTTGGTGCCGATGCTCGCGAAGTCGACCAGGTCGACGAAGTCGCCGGCGCGGATGGCTGCGGCTGGCACCTCGACCATCATGCCGAGCGGCACGGGATCGGAGTGGAGTTCCCGACACACTGCCTCGAGTCGCCGCCGCGCCCACAGCACCTCGTCGGTGGTGGTGACCATCGGCAGCATCACCTTCACCGGGGTCTGGCGGTTGGCGAGCACGACCGCCCGCAACTGCTCGTCGAAGACCTCGGGCACCCGCCTCATCGTCCGCACGCCGCGTTCGCCGAGGAAGGGGTTCAGTTCGGCGACCTGGTCGATGAAGCGCAGCGGCTTGTCAGCGCCGGCGTCCCAGGTGCGCACGGTGATCGGACGACCGCCCAGGGCCCGGCCCACGGCGATGAACACCTCCGCCTGTTCCTCAGCCGAGGGCGCCGTTGCGCGGTCCCCGAACAGCAGTTCGGTGCGCACCAGACCTGATCCGTCCGCACCTTGGTCGGATGCGACCTGCGCATCGGTCAGGTTGGAGATGTTGGCCTTCACCACGATCAGGGCGCCCTGGCGGGTCATGGCCTCCTCGTGGCCGTGCTGGCGGGCCTCGACCTCGGCCTGGGTCCGCTCGGCGCCGCGGCGCCGCAGGTCGTCCAACTCGGCTGGTGACGGGTTGACCCACACCCGCTGTTCGACGGGGTCGACAGCGACGAGGTCCCCGGTCACGACCGACAACTCAGCCTGGCCGGTCACCACGGGTATGCCCCGCGAACCGGCCACCAGGGCCCCGTGCCCGGTCGCCCCACCGGCACGGGTCAGCACGGCGAGGGTGAGGGACGCGTCGAGCGAGGAGGCGGTGAGGGCGTCGAGTTCCTGCACCACCAGCACGTGCTCGCCCTCGGTCGGGGGGCTGTCGTCCGAGGGGCGCAGCAGGGCTTCGAGCAGTTGGCGGCGCAGGGAGCGAAGGTCCTGCGCGCGATCGCGCAGGTGGGGGTCGGCGAGTTGGTCGAATTCGGCGGCCACCTCCCCGAAGACGGTGTCGACCGCCTCCACGACCCCGGAACCGGCGGCGACGCGGTCTCGTACCGAGGTCGCCAACTCGTCGAGCAGGGCCAGTTGTGCGGCGAAGATGTCGCCGTGTGAGCGCTGGGCTCGGGCCTGCAGGTCGGCGACGAGGTCCGTGAGCACCCGGTCAGCCCTGGCGGGCTCGTCGGTCGACGGCGTGTAGGTCGAGAGGTCGAGGTCGTCGGAGACCACCACGGCCGGGCCGACGACGACCTGCCGCCCGGTGAGGTGGCTCCCGGCAGGGCCACCTCCGGGGGTTCCACCCGACGCCATCCCGGCGCTGGCCGCCGAGGTGTCGGGCTCGCGCTCGCCGAACTGGTCGGACACGAGTTCGGCCAGGCGGTCGATCGCCTGCTGCGCCTGCGGGCCGACGGCTGCCGCGGCCAGGTGCTGGCCGTGGGCGACACCCAGCGTGGCCACCTTGGTGACCGAGGTCGCGGGTACCGGACCTCGTCCGGTGGTGGCATTCGAGAGCACCACCTCGGCATCGAAGGCGCGCAGTGCGCTGACCAACTGGGCGACGGGTCGGGCGTGGAGCCCATGCTGCATGGTGATCTCGAACTCCGCGGTCACCGGATCACCGGCTGCCGCGGGGCTGATGTCGGGGGAGGGAGCTGGCTGCCATTGGTCGTCATCGACTGCGCCCAGGTGCTCACGCTTGGCCGACAGGGCCGACAGCGCCTCATCGGCGACCTCGTCGAGACTGGCTCCCGACGCCGCGCTGACGGCCGCCACCAGCAGACCCTCCACCAGTGGGGCGGGGGAGAGCCTCACTCGTGCTGACTGGTCGGGGTCGAGGAACTCACAGGCCATCTCGGCCGACAGCACCGCGGATCCGAGATCCATCAGCACGAGCACGCCCTCACCCGAGTCTGCCCGCTGGATGGCGTCGGCGATGGCCACGGCGTCGGTGCCGAACCCACCGTCCGCGGTACCCGCCGCACGTTCAAGGCGTACCCCCGAGTCGGCGGGCACCATCTCGCGGGCGAGCGAGGCAGCGGCCTCAGCCACGGCGGTGCTGTGCGAGACGACCACCACCCCGATCATCGGTTCACCTCGAACCCATCCCCCATGCCCAACACCCCCATGCCCAAAACCCCCAGCACCGGGCTCAGCGCAGCGTGCGGGCAGCGCTCTCGATCAACAGCGCCACACTGGTCGCACCGGGATCCTGCACCCCCCGGGAGCGCTCGCCCAGATAGCTGGCCCGGCCCTTGCGGGCGATCAGCGGCACGGTCGCGTCGCGGCCGGCTGCGGCGGCCTCGGCTGCCTTGTGCAGCGCGTCTGCCAAGGAGTCGCCCCCGGCGATCGCTTCCTGGCAAGCCCGGACGGCCGGTGCGAGGGAGTCGATCATGGTCTTGTCGCCCTCTGCTGCCTTGCCACGGGCGACCACCCCGGCCAGCCCTGCCTCGAGTCCCGCCGCGAACTCGGCCGGGGACATGTCAGGCCCCGTGGCCGCCGTCGCCAGCCTCAGGAAGAAGGTGCCGAACAACGGTCCGGACGCCCCACCCACCGTGCTGACCAAGGTCATGCCGGCGGCCTTCAACAGCGCCGCCGGTTCGGGGTACTGGCCCGGATCCAGGGCGGCCACCGCCGTCATGCCCCGTTCCATGTTCGACCCGTGATCGGCATCGCCGATCTGGCGGTCGAGGTCGGTCAGAAGGTTGGCGTTCTCGTGCACCAGAGCAGCGAAATCGGCCAACCAGGTGGCCACGGCGGCGGTGTCAGTCATTCAGGCTCCCCAACGAAGTCCCGGCGTGTTCACCGGTGCGTCCCACAGCTTCAGCAGATCGTCGTCCGCCTTCAGCACGGTCACGGAACAGCCTGCCATCTCCAGCGAGGTGATGTAGTTCCCGACGAGGTTGCGGACGATGGTGACGCCTCGGCTCTCGAGCAGCGCCTTCACCTCGGCGTAGACGATGTAGAGCTCGATCAGTGGGGTGCCACCCATGCCGTTGACCATCACGATGGCGTCGCCGGCGAAGTCGAGGTCGGCCAGGATCGGCTCGACCAGTTGCGCGGCCACCTCCTTGGCGCTGCCCAGCGGGAGTCGCTCGCGGCCCGGTTCGCCGTGGATGCCGATGCCGAGCTCCATCTCGCCCTCGCCGAGGTCGAAGGTGGGCTTGCCAGCCGCCGGAACCGTGCAGCTGGTCAGGGCCATGCCCATCGACCGGCCGGTGGCCACGACCTGCTGGGCGACCTTCAGGCAGGAGTCGAGGTCGCGTCCCTCCTCGGCGGCGGCTCCGACGATCTTCTCGAGCAGCACCGTCAGACCGACACCGCGGCGACCGGCGGTGTAGAGGGAGTCCTGCACGGCGACGTCGTCGTCGACGACGACAGCCGCCACCCGCACCCCCGATTCGGCATCGGCCAGTTCGGCGGCCATCTCGAAGTTCATGATGTCGCCGGTGTAGTTCTTGACGACGTGCAGCACCCCCGCACCGGCGTCGACGGCCGTGGTGGCGGCCATGATCTGGTCGGGTGTCGGTGAGGTGAAGACCTCACCGCAGACGGCGGCATCGAGCATGCCGATACCGACGAAACCCCCGTGCAGGGGTTCGTGGCCGGAGCCTCCGCCCGAGATGACGGCCACCTTGCCCTGGCGGGTGGGTTCGCGGCGCAGGATGACCCGGTGCTCATGGTCGACACGCACACGGTCAGCATGTGCGGCCTCCACTCCGAGCAGGGAATCGCGGACGACGGCGCCGGCGTCGTTGATGAGCTTCTTCATGGCCTCAGTCTGGCACCGAGCCCACCCCCACGGGTGGGGAAGTGAAGGAACCCTCAGCCGCCGATGGGCCCGTCGTCCGAGGCCTCGGCGAGGGCCCTCTCCCACAGGGGCCACAGCTTCTCGGCGGCACCCGGAGCGGCCACCAGCATGCCTCCGTGAGAGGGGAACAGTGAGTCGCCACCGTCGGAGTTGACGATGCGGGCTCCTGCCTCGGAGGCGATCAGCACCCCTGCCAGATGGTCGATGGCGTGGAACTCGTGCACCAACCCACCGATGCCTGACTGGCTGGCGATGCGGGTCATCGTCAGCGTGCCCGAACCCATCACCCTGGTGGTGACGTGCTCGTCGGCCAGACTGGCCAGGAAGGGTTGCATGCCGGGCCAGAACTCGTGGCCGGCCAGTTCGGTGAGCAGCGCCGTCCCGGCCAGCTGCCGCACCGCCCCGATCTGCAGGGGCTCACCGTTGCGCACGGCACCGAGTCCCCGCACCGCCAGGAAGATCTCACCCGACCACGGCTGGGCCACGACGGCGACGACGGGTTGGTCGTCCACCGCGAGGGCCAGGCTCATCGAGGTCCAGGGCAGGTGGTTGGCGAGGTTGGTGGTGCCGTCGACCGGGTCGAGGTACCAGGTCGGACGACCGGGTTGGGTCTGCCCGCCCAGCTCCTCGCCGACGACCAGGTGGTCGGGGAACTCGGCGGCGATGATGGCGCGCACACGCTCCTCGACGGCGACGTCGACGGCAGTCACGATGTCTGCGGCGTGCTTCTTGGTGGTGATCCGGCCCAGGGTGGCCGTGCGGGTGTGGGCGATGGTCCACTCGGCGATCTGTCTGGCCACGCACACCCAGCGGGCCACCTCGACGGTGAGCCCGGAAGCCCCGGCGAGCGCATCGGCGTCGGCCCAGGCCAGCGCCAGGGGGCTTGAACCGGCCACCATCAGGTTCTCGCCGGTGTTGACCGGCACCAGGCTTCGCAACACCCGCGGGCGGTTCGTGGTGATCTGGTCGACGCCCAGCGCCAGCAGCCAGGTCATCTCCTCGGCGGAGTCGACCGTCCACGTGGCGCAGCGCAGACCGAGCTGGTGGATCTCGGTGACGAGGTCGCGGGTGAGCAGGGTCCACTCGACGTTGACGGTGTCCGGGCGCTGTCGTCGCAGCAGGTCATGGTCGAGCGCCCCTCCCAAGTGGTTGTGCGCGAGCGTGGCCGATGGGTCGAGTTCTCGGATCCGCCGCATGGCCTGCGCGTCACCACACCACTCGATGGCCACCGTGCCCCGCCCCGCCGTGGTCTGCCCCATCGTGCCGTTCCCCGGCTCCGTCTCCTTCACCGTGTGCGGGTGGTCACGCAGCACCCGCCAGGCGACCTCGGCGTCATCGGCATCGACGGTGTCGACCAGCACCGTGGGTCGTCCGAAACCGGGGCGTGGTGACGTGGCCGCCACCAGGTCGATGGTCTCGGCCAGGGTGGGGATGCGAATGGGTCCGACGCCCAGTTCCCGGATCTCGGCCAGCGTCTGCTCGCCGACTGGCCTGGCCCGACCCCACAGTCGCAAGGTCGTGGGGTCGTGGAGCACGATGCTGACCCCGTCGGACGTGGTGCGCACGTCGAGTTCGATCACGTCCACCCCCGCCTCGATCGCCGCGGCGAAGGCATCGAGGGTGTTCTCGCGAGCCGACTCCGGATCGCCTCGGTGGCCGACGACGCGGCAGACATTCATGGGCACGGGTTGCTCCTGGGTGGTGGGCGTTCAGGTTGTGGCAGTTCTGTGGTGGGCGGGTGAGGGTGTGGTCAGTCGTGCAGCAGGAAGTCGAGTTCCCCGGTCAGGTTCGACCGCGCCTGGGCCTCCCACAGTTCGAGTCCCCGGTCGGTGTGGAAGATGCGTTCGGACTCGAGGAATCCCTGCAGCACCTGGGCACGTCCGCGGCGGAAGGCGGCGTCGTCGACGTGGGCGTACTCCATCCGGATGGCCCGGGCGTACATCCAGTACCGTCCCTCGGGTCCAGCCAGGGTCGACAGGTCGGCATCGCTGAGCGCCTGACCCGCCTCGTCGTGCCGGCTTGGTGCGTGGGTGATCGTCAGTCGGACGAGTCTGGCCACCTCGGCGACCGTGCTGGTGGGCACCAATCCGGCCAGGGCATGCTCGGCCCAGGCGGCGCTGGCCTCCTCGTCCTGCACCGGGATGCCGTCGTAGATGGCGTCGTGGAACCAGGTGGCCAGCTGCAGTTCGGGGGTGGCGGCCCCCAGTTCGTCGAGCGCCGCCAGCATCATCCACAGGTGGCGGGGGTCGTGGTAGTGGCGGCCCGGTGCCGACCAGGCGTCGACCAGCCGATCACCGAGGGCCGGATCGGAGGGCACCAGGTTCGTCCACTGGTACCTCAACGGTTCGACCAGGCTGCCAGCCGGTGGCAACTTGTCGGGACGACGGACCCGCAGTCCCGACCCGGAGAGCCGCGCGACGAGTTCGCGGGAGGAGATGTGCTGGGCCCCTGCGTCGACCAACCGGTCGAAGTGGTGCTCGGCGACGTCGAAGTGGTCGTGGTCGAAGGCCCGGATGTCGAGGGCGTTGGCGCGGGCGAAGCGGTGCAGTGCCGTCAGGGAGTGATCGCTGACGAGGTGCCCGAAGACCGTGCCGTGGGCCGGCCAGCGGGGGGTGTCGATCAGGATCGCCATGGGTCCATTCTTGCCACACATCCGCGGATCACGGTCTCCGGCCAACGCCCGCGGTCACCGTCCGAGTTGAACGTCCTCGGTGACCTGGCCGCGCACCAACCGGAGCCACGGGGCCCGCTTGTTGCGGTCGACCACCACCGACAACTGGTCGGTGCGCATGATCCACATGGTCACCAGCACGAACGTGATCCCGATCGGGATGCCCTGCACCGCCACCGTCCAGCGGGGGCCGAAGGTGTCCCCGATCCAGCCGATCACCGGGCTGACGAACGGCACACCGCCCAGGATCACGGCACCCCACAGGCTCATCACCCGTCCGCGCATGGCGGGCTCCGTGCTCATCTGCACCAGCGAGTTGGCCGTGATGATGCAGGTGATCGAGGTGAAACCGACCCCCACCAGCAGGGCCGCGAACGACCAGTAGTTGGGAGCGATCGCCGAGATGCACATCACGATGGCGAACCCGGCCATCGCCTCGAGCACGTAGCGCAGCCTGGGGCGGGGACGACGGGCCGAGGCCAGGGCGCCAGTCAGGGCGCCGAGCCCCATCCAGGAGCCCAACATGCCGTACTCGCTGGGGCCCTTGCCGAACGCCTCGGTGGCCATCACCGCATTGGAGATCGCGCCGTTGAAGCCGAACGTGCCGAACATGAACGCGATGAACAACAACACCTTGAGGTCAGCGCGTTCGCGGACATAGCGCACCCCCTCGACCAGCCCGCCCTTGCCCTTGGCGCGCGCCGGGTGGAGTTCGGCCTTGTTGAGGCTCGACAACGACACGATCAGGGCGGCGAAGCTCAGCACGTTGAGGGCAAGCACGGGGCCGGTGTCGATGGCGGCGATGAGCACCCCGGCGATACCGGGGCCCAGCAGGCGGGCGCCGTTGAAGCTCGCCGAGTTGAGGCTGATCGCGTTCGGCAGCATCGACAACGGCACCACCTCACTGACGAAGGCCTGCCGGGCCGGCCCGTCGAACGCCGCAGCGGTGCCGTCCAGACCGGCCAACAGGAACACGTGCCACAACTGCACGTGCCCAGTCAGCACCAGTGTCGACAGCGCGATCGCGTCGATGGCCATCATCGAGGCGGCCGCGTTCATGATCGTCCGCTTGCTGACCCGGTCGGCGATCGACCCTGCGATGGGCGCCAGCAACAGGGTCGGCGCGAAGCTGAGCGTGGTCAGCCAACCCAACATGCTGGCGTTGCCGCCGGTGAGGGTCACCAGCACCAGCCAGGCCTGGGCGGTGCGGGCCATCCACTGGCCGATGTTGGAGGTGGTGAGACCGATGAAGTAGCGCTTGTAGTTGCGGTTGGACAGGCTCGCGAACGTGACGCTCATCGACTGTCGTCCTCCAGAAGGCGGTTGAGGATGAGGGTGGCTTCGTACAGGACTTTCTGCTCCTGCGGGGTGCAACTGCGCACGCGTTCGACCATCCAGTGGTCCCGGCTGCGGCGGCCGTCGTGGAGTTCACGCAGGCCGGCCTCGGTGAGGGTGAGGATGCGCGAGCGACGGTCGTCCGGGTCGGTGGTGCGCGAGACGAGACCGCGGTCCTCGAGTTCCTTCAGGGTGCGGCTCATGCTCGGGGCCGACACGTGCTCCCGCTCGGCGAGTTCCGTCGCCGTCTTCACCCCCCGGTCGAGGGCGGCCAACACGGTGAACCAGTGCGGGGGGATGCGGGTCGCCTGCAGCCGCACGCGTCGGGTGATGCGCATGCAGGCGGCGCGTAGGTCGTGGGCGATGGTGGAGGTGGCAGGAAGCACGGCCGAGGTCCCGGGGGTACGTCCCACGACCAGCGGCGGCGGGGCGCGCGACGCAGGCGTGAGGAGCAATGTTTACGTGGGCTAACCATATCCCCCCAACTCGCCGGGACTAGGCTGCCCAGCATGATTGGACCAGCATGATTGGACCAGCATGACCGGGACGATCCGGGTGTGCCGGCCCGAAGAGTTGCCACGGCTGATCGATCGCGCCCTCGACGAGGAGGAATGGCTGGTCCCGCTCGACCCCGGTCACCACACGGCTGGGACCGCTCGGCTCGACTGGCTCGCCCCCGATCGTCCCGAGACGAGCGCCGGCGGTGGGGTCATCGTCACGACCTCGGGTTCGACCGGGGCTCCCAAGGGTGTCTGTCTTCCCGGGTCCGCCCTGCGGGCGGGTGGCCTGGCCACCCAACAGGTCGTCGGCCCGGCCGACTGGGTGTGCGCCCTTCCGCTGCAGTACGTCGCCGGACTGATGACGCTGGTCAGGGCGAGGATCGCCGGTCATCGGTTCACGGAGGTCGATGCGTCGTTGTCGGGCCTGGCCGAGGTGGTGGCGGGACGACCCGCGGCCCTGTCGGTGGTCGCCACCCAACTGCACCGCGCCGTCGCGCTCGCCGACGAGGGGGTGTTCGAGGTGGTGCGCAGCATGGCTTCGTGTCGGATGGTGCTGGTGGGCGGTTCGGCGGTCGAGGCAGGCCTGTTGGCACGCGCCCGCGGCATGGGCATCAAGGCCGTGACCACCTACGGCATGAGCGAGACCGCCGGAGGCTGCGTCTACGACGGCTCACCGCTGCCCGGGGTGGGCATCCACCTGCTGGGGCTGCACGAGTTCCCCGGTGTGCTCCGCAGTGGCGACGCTCCCGAGATCGACGAGGGACGGATCGCCATCAGCGGGCCGATGCTCTTCTCGGGCTACCGGAACCGGCCCGACCTGACCGCCGAGACGTTGGTCGACGGTCGAGTGGTCACCCAGGACAGGGGACGCTGGCGCCAGGGCCGGTTGCGGGTGCTGGGCCGTTACGACGACGTCATCATCTCCGGCGGGGTCAACGTCGACCTCGCCGAGGTGCAGCAGGCTGTCGAGCGGGTCGCGCCGGGCCGCGCTGCCGTGGTGGCGGCCCCCGATCCCGAGTGGGGGGCCAGCGTCTGCCTCGTCGTCGAGGGGGATGAGCCACTGGGGTGGTGGCGCGGTCAACTGCGGGACGAGGGGCTGCAGGCCCCCGCGCTGCCCAAGCGGCTGGCCCGCGTCGACACGCTGCCCCGCACCGTTTCTGGGAAGATCGACCGGCAAGGTCTGCGCGTCCACTTCGGTTGACGGCCCCGCCCGGGGTCGGTGGAGCGCGGCCGCTGACCAGGAGTGAGTGCATGGCCACGTTCAGCCAATGGGTGGAGGGCGCTCGTCCACGGACCCTGCCAGCCGCCACCGCACCCGTGATGGCGGGCACGGCCACCGCCTTGTTCTCCCTCGACCGGGGATCGTTCGGGGGTCGCGAGTGGCTGGTGGTGCTCCTCTGCTTCGTCGTCGCGCTCGCCCTGCAGGTGGGGGTGAACTACGCCAATGACTACTCCGACGGTGTCCGCGGCACCGATGACGACCGGGTGGGCCCGATGAGGCTGGTGGGGTCGAGGGCCGCTCGCGCACGGGAGGTCAAGGCGGCCGCCTTCGCCTGCTTCGGTGTGGGCGCGCTGGCGGGTCTCGGGCTCGTGCTGGTGACCCACCACTGGTGGCTGGTGGCGGTCGGCGTGGCGTGCATCCTGGCGGCCTGGTTCTACACCGGCGGGAGTCACCCCTACGGCTACGCGGGGCTCGGGGAGGTGATGGTCTTCATCTTCTTCGGGCTGGTTGCCGTGGGCGGCACCCACTACCTGCTGACCGGCACCATCGACGCGGCGGCGGTGATCGCAGCGGTGGCCATCGGAGCACTCGCCTGCGCCCTGCTGGTGGCCAACAACCTGCGCGACATCGTCGGCGACCGCGAAGTCGGCAAACGGACCCTGGCCACGCGTCTCGGCGACGCCTCCACCCGCCGTTTCTACCTCCTGCTCGCCGTGGTGGCCGCCCTGGGATGTGTGGCCGTGTCGGCGCTCACCAGCGTCTGGTTGCTGGCTGGCCTGGTGTGTCTGGTGGGGCTGGTGCCGGCCCTGCGCCGGGTCCGCGGCGGTGCGCTGGGGCGTGACCTGATCCCCGTGCTGAAACTCACCGGTCAGGCCGAACTGTTGCTCGGCATCGGACTCGTGCTCGGCGCCGTCCTCGCCCGCTGGTGACCCACCAGCCACCGGTTCGACGGGAGACGGGGCCGGGGAAGGGGCAGGTCACGGGAGGGTGACGAACTGGCACCCCGCTTGAGCGCCGCCCCTGGTCAGTGGTGAAGTGGGAGCACGCTCGGCTCGGGCTGATGCCGTTGGCAGGAGTCGTCCGAGCGAGTCAGTACGGCCTTCCAAGAAACGGAGATTCCGTGAATCCCAGGCTCAAGACCCGGCACAAGGTGCTGATCGCATCGGCGGCTGCGACCGCCGGCGTGGTCGCCCTCGCCGGGAGCATCGACCAGGGATCGTTGGCCAGGACCCTGCTGCCGACCCCGGGGAGCCGTCGGTTGCCCGCCGGACTGGCCGGTGACGTGAAGTACCTGCGCCGCGCCGTCCGCCGCCTGGAACTGGGGGCGACCCGCCAGGAATGGCTCGCGTTCTCGGAGGTGCTGGCGACCCGCCCGTCCGGCAGCGTCGACGACCTCACGCTGACCACCTCGGAGGCGCTGGCCCAGTTCCACAACGCGGCCACCAGCCTGTTGACCACCAGCGCCCATCGCCTGCCGGTGCGTTTCAGCTGGATGGCGGACGACCTGGTGGTGGTGAAGGCCCGACCCGAGCACGCCGAGCTGGTCGGGCAACGCGTGCTCAGGATCGGTGGTGGCCAACCCCACGACGTGTGGCCCGGGTTCGTCCGATTCATCGGTGGCGGGACCCGCGCCTGGCAGCGCAACCGAAGCGCCTGGTTCTTCACGGTGCCAGCGGCACTGCAGCGGATCGGGCAACTCACCGACCAACGGGTCCCGGTCCGCCTCGAGACCGAGGCCGTCGATGGCACCGTCACGGTGACCCACCTCACCGCAGATGTCGAGGCCCTCCCCGGCGGTCCGCTCGCCGACTTCCGTGACCGGTTCCCCGGGGACGCGGGGCTGGGCACCCGCGGCTGGGTGACCGCCCTCGACCAGTTGGACGAGGAACGTCTGCCGGTCTCCCAGCGTCGACTCAACGACCTGGTCTGGCACACCCGGCTGGGCGACGCCAGCTACCTCCGGCTGCTCAGCAGCGCCGACGGTCGCGACCCCTCGTCCCAGGTGGTCGAGCGGGCGGTCGCCGATCTGGCCGACGACGAACCCTCCAGGTACGTGGTCGACGTGCGCTACGCCGCCGGTGGTGACTACCGCGCCGTGCTGCCGTTGGTGCGGGCGGTCGCCGAGCGTGCCCGCACCCTGAGCGTGCCAATTCGTGTCGTGATCGGCCCCAACACCGTCGGGGGAGGGTTGATCGCCGCCAGCCAGGTGCTGGCCCATGCCCCCGAGCGCACCCTGTTGGTGGGCAATGAGGTCGGCGACGAGTTGAAGTTCCGTGGTCAGGGACGACTGGTGGTGCTGCCCCGCTCAGGGCTGACAGTGCAGCTCTGCCACGACTGGCACGACCTCTCCCACGACGCCGGGCTGTGGGGTGACGTGTGGTTGCCCGACAAGTTCCTGCTGCAGGGGGTGGGGCAGTTCCGCCCCGACGTGGCGGTGCAGAACACGTGGCGGGACTACCTGGCCGGAACCGACCGCATGCTCGACGCCGCCCTCACCAGCTGACCCGGCGCCGTGACGACGACAGCTTGGCTGGAGGCGACAGCCACCGAGATCCACTCCTACGGGATCGACCTGCGGATGCGCTTCCGCGGCATCCAGCGACGAGAGGGGCTGGTGCTGCGCGGCCCCGCAGGATGGGGCGAGTTCAGCCCCTTCCTCGACTACTCGGGCAGCGAGCTGGTGGGCTGGTGGCTGGCCTGCGAGGAGGCCTGCACGCGGGGCTTCCCGGCGCCCGTGCGCACCAGGGTCGCGGTGAACAGCACGGTCCCGGTGATCCCCCCCGACCAGGCCCAGCGGTGGGTGCTCGCCCAGGGCTGTCGGACGGCGAAGGTGAAGGTGGCCGATCCGCGATCCGACCTGTCCAGTGACCATGATCGACTCGCCGCCGTGAGGGAGGCATTGGGTGCCGACGGCCGGGTGCGGATCGACGCCAACGGTGCCTGGAGCGTGGACGAGGCCGTCGAGGCCATCACCCGCTTCCGTTCCATCGGGCTGGAGTACGTGGAGCAGCCCTGTGCGACCACAGAGGAGTTGGCCAGTCTGCGCGTTCGTCTGGCGCGGGCGGGAATCGACGTGCCGATCGCAGCCGACGAGTCGATCCGCCGCTCCGGTGACCCCGAACGGGTGGTGGCCCTCGAAGCGGCCGACATCGCCGTGCTCAAGGTGCAGCCACTGGGTGGGGTGCGGCGCTGCCTCGAGTTGGCCGAACGGCTCGGACTGCCGGTCGTGGTGTCGAGCGCACTGGAGACATCGCTGGGACTGCGGATGGGCATCGCCCTGGCTGCTGCGCTCCCGGAATTGCCCTACGACTGCGGACTGAACACGTCGACCCTGCTCACCTCAGACCTCGTGGACGAACCGCTGGTCGCCGTCGGGGGCGCCATCGAGGTGCGCGAGGTGTCGGCCGATGAGGTGCTGCTCGGGCGGCACGCGCCATCGCAGGAGCGCGAGCGCTGGTGGCTCGAGCGGCTGGCGACGACCCGACGACTGGCCGAGGCCGGCGCTCGTGGGACAGTGGGCCCGTGAACGCACCCCTGCTGGCTCGCACCGTCGTGCAGACCCTGATCGCTGCTGGAGTGCGCGAGGTGGTGCTGAGTCCCGGGTCGCGCAACGCCGGTCTCGCGCTGGCCCTCGCCACGGCCCACGAGGCCGGACGACTGCGTCTGCACGTGCGCGTGGACGAACGCTCCGCCGGTTTCCTCGCACTCGGTCTGGCCAAGGCGAGCGGGGGGCTGGTGGGTGTGGTCACCACCTCGGGCACTGCCGTGGCCAACCTGCACCCTGCGGTCGCCGAGGCCCACCACTCGGGGCTGTCCCTGGTCGTCATGTCAGCCGATCGCCCCTTGTCGTTGCGTGATTCGGGGTCGAACCAGACGACCCGGCAGGTGGGCCTCTTCGGGCCCCACGTGCTTGACAGCGTCGACCTGGCCGACGAGTCGGGCCGCCCGCAGACCTGGCGGGGGCAACTCGTCCGCGCGCTCACCTTGGCGGCGGGGACCCGCACCCGCGAGCCCGGGCCGGTGCACGTCAACCTTGGCCTGGCCACCCCGTTGGTCGATCCCTCCCTGATGGAGTCCCGGTGGCTGGACGAGGCGCCTGCGCCACGATCGGTGGCAGCGGCGCGCCCAGCCGAGCCGACCATGATCAATCCCGGACCTCGCACCGTCGTGGTGGCCGGCGACGCCACCCCCCCGCACGGACGGGCCGCGCGCGCCTTCGCCGAGCAACTGGGGGTGCCGCTGCTGGCCGAGCCTTCGTCCAATGCGCGCAGCGGGGGGTTCGCCGTCGGTCGGGTGGCCGACCTGTTGACGAGCGACCTGGTCGGCGACATCGAACGGGTCATCGTGTTCGGCCATCCCACCCTGTCACGCCCCATGACCCGTCTGTTGGGCCGCTCGGACTGCGAAGTGATCATGGTCGCCGACCGGGCCAGCTGGGTCGACCCGGGCTGGGCCGCGACCTCGGTGGTCGACGCGGTGATCGCCGGTGGCACCGCTGACGGCGCCTGGCTGCGTCGGTGGCTCGACCACCCCGCCAACGTCGAGGCGCCCGATGGCGGGTGGACGTCGAGGTCGGTGACGGAGCGGGTTCTGCTGTCGGTCACCCCGGGGGAGGCCCTGGTGCTGGGTTCCTCGGCTCCCATCCGTTGGGCTGACCGCGCTCCCGTGCCCAACGAGGGGCCCATCGTGTTCGCCAACCGGGGTCTGGCGGGCATTGACGGCACCCTGTCGACCGCGCTCGGCACCCGCTTGGTCACCGGCCTGGGCACCACCGTGCTGCTCGGAGACCTGACAACGGTCCATGACCTGACGGCGCTGGTGGGCGGCGACCTGGAGCAGGACCCGGGGGTGCGGGTGGTGGTCGTCGATGACCACGGAGGAGCGATCTTCGCCGGCCTCGAGCAGGGAGCCGAGGTCTACGGCCGCCACTTCGCTCGGGTCTTCGGCACACCCCAGCGGGTCGACCTGGTCGCCGCGGCGAGCGGGTTGGGCGCCGATGCGCGGGCGGTTCGTTCGCTCAGCGAACTGGACGAGGCGCTCGCCTCCCCCCACCCCGAGCACGGCTGGCAGGTCATCGTCGCCCGACTCACGGGTACCGCGCCGGTCGAGTAGGTAGCCTCGTGCTGGATCTCAACGAGGAGGTCAAGGAGGACGAGGGCAAGCCTGCGTGGAGCGAGGAGCCGGCCACGGAGCGGTCGCGCACAGGACGAGCGGGAATTTCCGGGAGGCATCATGTGGTGGGCGTTGTTCTGGGGAGCGGTCGCCGGCGGAGCCGTGCTGCTCGGTGCAGTGCTGGGGGTCTACGTGAAGGGATCGCCGCGCCTCATCGGAGGCGTGATGGCCTTCGGCTCCGGCGTGCTGATCAGTGCCCTGGCCTTCTCCCTGACTGCTGAGGCTTTCGACAAAGGCGGCTACCTCGCCGTGACGATCGGACTGGCGCTCGGGGCGATGGCCTTCTTCCTGGGAAGCGTCATCCTGGAGCGGCACGGCGCCCACGATCGCAAACGCTCCGGAGGGCAGCGAGGCGTCGGCCAGAAGGGCGCGAGCAACAACAAGGGAATGATGCTGGCACTGGGAGCGCTTCTCGACGGCATCCCTGAATCCGCAGCGATAGGCATCAGTCTGCTCGGCGGTGGTTCCGTTGGCGTTCCCGTGGTCGCCGCCGTATTCCTGTCCAACATTCCCGAGGGCTGGTCGTCGTCGGCCGGCATGCGCAAGAACGGGCGCTCGGTGCGCTACATCTTGCTCCTCTGGCTCGCGGTCACAGTGGCTTCAGCCATCTCGGCACTCCTGGGCTTCGTGCTCCTCGCCCAGGCTCCTGACGTCGTCGTCGGCGCCGTCGAGGCGTTCGCGGCCGGGGCGGTCATCACCATGCTCGCGGACACCATGATGCCGGAGGCCTTCGAGCGCGGGGGAGCGACAAGCGGTCTGCTCACGGCGCTCGGTTTCATCCTCTCCTTCTTTCTCAGCCAGTTCTGACGGGCTCTGCCCAAGCACCTCGTCGGGCCGCGCGCGGACCATCTGTTCCAGGGTGCGACCCGAGGGAGCGTCAGTTCCGCCGCAACCACTCCCGGACGGCGAAGGTGGCGCGCACGTCGTCCTCGTTGTACTCGAGCAGTCGGGTGGCGGCGGCACTCCGGACGGCCTCCGTCGCACCGTTGACGGCCTCGTCGAACCATGTCTGCGAGGCGAGGCCAGAGGGATCGACATCGCGCCACGAGAACCCGGGTCCCTCGGCTGCGACCACTTTCAGTCCCAGCCCCTGCGCACCGAACCAGTGGTCACGCACGGTGGTGAACAGGTCGGTGAACAGGGCGTGGTTGGCGGCCAGCGACAACACTCCGGCGTCCTGGGTCATGCCTCCGACCTTCGCAAGGTGCACCAGTTCGTAGTCGGAGTAGTGGTAGACCATGGCGTCCCGGCCGGCGCAGAGGTCGACCAGCCACGCCGCCGCCTGCTTGGCGAGGTCGCCCTCGGTGTGATCCTCGAGCGTCTCGAACTCGGCGAAGGCCTTGTAGTACACCTCACCGCTGGCCCGGTCGTGCACCAGGAATCCCCACAGGTAGATCCGGTCGTCGCGGCTGGTCTCGATGTCGAAGTCGACCTCCAACTCGTGCTCGGGCAACCGCACGGGGATGTCGTTGATCCGATCGAGGGTGACCCCGTCGGCGATCAACCGTGCCCGGCGCTTGGCCAGTTCGAGTCGTCCCGCCCCGCCCGGACGATGCTGCACCTCGGGCAGGTAGCGCGGCATCAGGTCGTCCAGATCGATGCTGACCAAGTCCTGCACCGTGGCCACGCCGAGCTTGCGCAGGGCCCCGATCTCGCGGACGTCAAGGGGCGACTTGAGGATCTGCGCGCTGAGGTCGTCGTCGTCGAGGGCTGGCGCACACACCGACCACCACTGACACGAGTTGCACTCTCGGGTGACGATCGGTTGCACCATCAGCCGGCTCGCCGGCGAGGTGTGCTCGCTGGCCATCTGGGCGACCTTCAGGCGGAAGCCGAACTCGTGGTCGTAGCGTTCGATGGCCGAGCGACGCTTCCAGCCCGTCTGGGCGGTTCGCGAGAAGGTGCGGAAGGCCTTGTGGATCAGGCTCAGCCAGACCACGCCCCGGTCGTCGTCGAACAGGTCGAGTCGATCCGTGCCGATCAGGGCCCCGACCGGCGCCCCGGGGGAGACCCATTCGATCTCCTCGAGCAGGCGCCAGAAGTGGGCCAACTGCAGGGCATCGGACTCACGACCACTACGGAAGCTGAGTTCGGGCACCACGGCAGAGGTGCGGGCAGGGTCGCCCAGCCGAGAGACCCACACCCACGGCTCCGCCATCTTCTGGCGTTCGAGCACCAGGTGCTTCTTGATCCGCAGCGGAAGGTACCCGGGACGACCGTCCTCGCGGTCGGCGTCACGCACCAAGGCCTCGGGGCTTCCCTTGCGGTGCCCCTCCAACGACCAGGGGAGCCGGGGTCCCAGGATGACGGGAGCGCCTGCCGCCACCGCCTCACGGGTCAGCTGCAGGGCATCGGGGTGGTCGCGCAGGTCGACCGCTCCCGGCACCCCTGCCAGAATCGGGTGGATCTCGTCCTTGAACAGGTTGGCCCCCGCGAAACGCTCCTGCGCGGAGGCGTCGTCGACTGGCGCGTCAGGGGACAGCGGGTCGTACTCGTGCTGCGTCTTGACCGGGCAACTCTGCGCCGCGTACGGCCCCAGCAGGATCATCGGCAGCCCACGTTCAGTCGGCCCAGGCGCGATGCAGGGCGACGATGCCCCCTGAGAGGTTCATCCATCCCGGTGCCCGCCACCCCGCCTCGTCGATCAGGTCGGCCAGCCCCTGCTGGTCCGGCCAGGCGCGGATGGACTCGGCCAGGTAGTCGTA
Source organism: Aestuariimicrobium sp. T2.26MG-19.2B (assembly GCF_950101875.1). NCBI lineage: Bacteria > Bacillati > Actinomycetota > Actinomycetes > Propionibacteriales > Propionibacteriaceae > Aestuariimicrobium > Aestuariimicrobium sp. T2.26MG-19.2B. The sequence goes on from NZ_CATNLW010000001.1 coordinate 1,713,263, forward strand.
GGCGGCCGGGTTGCTGGCGAACCTTCGTCCGATCGGGAAGACCGTCGACAGATAGGTCTCGTACAGCCGGCGGAAACCGCTGTTGACGGGGGTCGAGAACTCGCAGATCAGCAGTCGCCCACCCGGCCGGGTCACCCGCCTCATCTCCCGCAGGGCACCGACCGTGTCCTCGACATTGCGCAGGCCGAAGCTGATGGTGACGGCGTCGAAGGAGTCGTCAGCCCAGGGCAGTTGCAGTGCATCCCCGGCGACGAACGTGAGCTCGGGGTGACGGCGGTGGCCCTCCGCGAGCATGCCGAGCGAGAGGTCGGTGCAGTAGACGCCAGCCCCGCGGTCGGCGATCGGCGCGGACGACGCCCCGGTGCCCGCCGCCAGGTCGAGGACACGCTCACCCGCACGAGGTTCGAGGGCCTCGACGACCTCGTGGCGCCAGTTGGTGTCGACCCCCATGGTCAACATGCGGTTGAGCAGGTCATATCGCTGCGCCACCCCGTCGAACATCGCGCTCACGTCGGCGCGCCGTTTGGACAGGTCAGCTCGAATCTCCACCACGGCCACCACTGTGGCACACCCCTACGACAGGATTCGACCCGGTGGCGTCAGATCGCGCCGTGCGTCGTGGCGAGCCGGAGGCGGTCCGTCGTCCACAGGCTGGCCGGGCCTGGGTCGGGGGCCCGACAAAACCCTTCTACGATGGATGCCATGGCAGCCCGCACCGTCGTCCTCAAGGTGACGAACCTCTCCAAGTCCTACGGACCCAGCGTCATCGTCGAGAACTTCTCCCTCGAAGTACGTGAGGGTGAGGCGGTGGCCCTCACCGGACGAAACGGCGCGGGCAAGTCGACCGTGCTGCGCTGTCTGGTGGGCGCCGACCGCCCCACCGAGGGCACCGTCGAGGTGCTCGGCGAGAAGGTGAGTGAGTCCAACGTCGACATCCGCCGCAACGTCGCCACCGTCATCGACGACCTCGACTTCTTCCCCGACCTGTCAGTGGTCGAACACCTCGACCTGTTGGCGCGAGCCCACGGGCTCGACGACGCCGATGCGTTGGTCGACGAGGTGCTCGAGGAGGTGCAGTTGGTGCCGCAGTCGGGCCAGCTCCCGGGCACCCTGTCGTCCGGGCAGCGCCGCCGCCTCGCACTGGCCACCGCCATGGTTCGCCCCCGCAAGCTGCTGGTGCTCGACGAGCCCGAGCAGCGACTCGACGTCGAGGGCATCCGTTGGCTGGGTGAGCGACTGCGCGCCGAGAAGGAGCGCGGACTGGCCATCGTGCTGGCCTCACACGAACCGTCGCTGGTCGAGGCCCTCGGCTGCCGCATCGTCCAGCTCGGAGGTGCCCGCGGATGAGCCGCCTCAGTCGCAAGAAGTCCGGGCCCAAGGCCACCGCCCCCAAGGCGGGTCAGGCCAGCGAACCCGTGGTGGTGCTCGCGGAGCAGCCGGAAGCCCTGCCCGAACCCGCTCGCCTGGTGGTGCAGCAGGACGTGAACTCCCTGCACCAGCACCAGGTCGACGAGCGACAACTCCAACTGCTGATCAAGGACTGGCGCCGCGGACGAGCCACCCGCAGCGTCGGCCAGATGCTCTCGGACGCCTACGTCGCCCTCTTCTCCGTCGCCGTCATCGCGGCGATGATGATCAGCTCGCTGATCCGGGCCCAGTCCTTGGCCGCCGACTGCTCCGCCGACTCGTGCGGTGCCGCCCGCGGCCTGCTCCCGTGGGCTGCCCTGGCCGGGGTGCTGGGTCTGGCCCTGGGTGCGGCCCGCATGTTCGGCCCGGTCCTGGCCTCTGCCGCCGAGGGATTCTGGCTGATGGAGGCGCCGCTGCGCCGCTCGAAACTGCTGGCCGCACGCCTGCTCGCCGCCATCCTGCTGGCCCTGGTCGGCGGAGCCGCCGTGGGTGCCCTGACCAGCACGCTGACCGGTTCGTCCGGTGACGCCGTGATCGCCTGGACGGTGGCCACCGGGTTGGGCGCAGCAGGTCTGACCGCCATGGCCGCGGCCGAGCAGGGCGCCGAACGCACCTGGATCGTGAAGACAATCCAGGCCATCGTGTCGCTGGTCGGCCTGACCGCGTTGCTGCTGGTGGTGGCGACCGCCTCGGGGTGGATCGACCTGGGCCTCACCGACAACCTCGCCGTCGAACTCGCCGCGATCGTCGCCGCCGCAGGGCTGCTGCTGGCGGTCGGCGCGGGCATCATCGCCCGCACTCGTCTCGACCGCATCCGCCGCTCCCGACTCACGTCCGGTGGTTCGCTGATCAGCGGTATGCAGGGGGCCATGTTCGCCATGGACTTCGGGCTGATGCGCGACATCCTGGTCGAGCGTGAAGCCGTCGACCGGGGGCACGTCCGACCCACCCGCGGACGAGGCACCGGGCTCACCGCCCTGGTGCTGCGCGACGTGCAGCGGATCATCCGCTTCCCCAAGCCGTTGGTGCTGCTCGCGGCCTCGGTGGTCGTCCCCTATTCCGTGCAGGCGCTGGGGCTGGGACGACTGGTCGTCCCGATCGCCGCCATCGTGTTGATGGCTGCGCTCATCCCCTTCTTCACCTCACTTCGCATCCTGTCGCGCACCAAGGGTCTGGCCCGCGCGTTCCCGTTCACCACGGCCCAGATCCGCACCGCCACCTGTGTGGTGCCGGGCGTGCTGGCCCTGGTGTGGGGGATCGCGGTGACCCCTGCATTCGTGGGTGTTGGCGGCACGTCCATGGTCGGCAAGACCCCCGTTGACGCCGCCATGTGGGCCCTCGTCACCGGTTTCGCCGGCATGCTCGCCGCGATGCGCTGGCAGTCGGCCAAGTCGGCGAACTACCAGGCACCGATGGTGGCCACCAGCATGGGAGCCATGCCGCCCGGGCTGATGTTCAACCTGGTGCGCGGCTTCGACATGGTGGCGCTGATGAGCGTGCCCGCCGTGTTCGGCTGGACGCCGTGGATCTCTGTGGTGCTCGGCATCATCATCTTCAGCTTCCTGCGCGTGGGCGGCATCGACCCCGAAGAGATGCGTGAACTGCAGGAACAGCAGAAGAAGCAGTTGAACGAGTCCCGGCTGGGTCAGGCCGCCGGCAACCCTGCGGCCGGCAAGGGCCCATCGTCCAAGCCGGCTGGCAAGGCCACGACACCCGCCGGCCAGAAGATCAGGATCAAGCGCGGGGAGTGAGGCTGACTGCTTCCGGTCAGCCGGAGAGGGCGTCGCGCATCGGGCGGAACTTGGCGATCGTCTCGGCGAGTTCCTCGGCCGGGTTGGAGTCGCTCATGATGCCGGCCCCGGCATAGATCTGGATCTCGTTGGGCGTGGCCTGGTGGATCTGCCCCGAGCGCAGCGCCAACGCCCACTCACCGTCGCCGGCGGTGTCGATCCAGCCGACCGGGCCGGCGTAGCGTCCACGATCGAGGGTCTCGAGTTCGTTGATCAGGTCGAGGGCCACGTGGGTGGGCGACCCGCAGACCGCAGCCGAGGGGTGCACCGCCGCCGCCAGCGCCAGGGCCGTCACGTTGTCGACGACCGCGCCCGTGATGTCGGTGGCCAGGTGCAGCACGTTCGGCAGCTCGAGGATCGAGGGGGCCTCGGGCACGTTCATTCCCGAGCAGAACGGGGCGAGTCGCTCTGCCACCGAGCGCACGGCGTACTCGTGCTCGCGCAGGTTCTTGCTGGACGAGCGCAGCGCCTCCGCCAACCGTGAGGCCTCGTCGTCGGTGCCCCGTCGGATGGTGCCGGCGAGCACCCGTGAGGTGGCCAGTCCGCCCCGGCGGCGCACCAGCATCTCGGGGGTGGCTCCCAGCAGGCCGTCCAGCAGGAAGGTCCAGGTGTTGGCGTAGCTGGTGGTGAGTCGCTCGACGACCCAGCGAGGGTCGATGGGGCCACTCGCCCGGGCGATCAGGTCCCGGGCGAGCACGATCTTCTCGAGTTCACCCCGGTTGAGCATCTTGACAGCCTCGCCGACCATCAGTTCCCAGTCGACGCCCGACATCGCCCCGTCCGACCACGACAGCTCGCCTGGGGCCTCGGGGGCCGGCTGCCGCTCGGGAGGGTCGTCCACCAGGCGCCCGTAGCCCAGCCGTGTGTACCAACTCTGGCCGTCCCGGCGGCCGATGACCACCTCGGGAACGACCAGCACGGAGGGCTCGTTCGAGTGGTCGGGATCGAAGGCGAATGACCCGAGCGCGACCGGTCCGGTGCCGTACTGGCCGTACAGCTCGGTCTCGTGCTCGATGGTGGCTGAGAACTCCGTCCACCAGATGTCGGCTGCGTCGAGGGAATCGGTGGCGAACCTCGCCACCTCGCCGATGCCCACGATCCCGTCGCCCTTGCGCAGGAAGGCGGACGCGCCGTCCCGGGGCAGGTAGGTCTCGAGCGGTCCCGGGTCGGGGATGGCCACGGTACGGGCCCGCAGCCGCGCGGAACCGGGATTGAGGATCACCCTCGCAGCCTAGCCAACAGGCCTCGGGAGGTAGGGACGACCGGCTGGATTGACCCGGCTGGATTGACACAGGGCGCCGTGATGAACCCCCTCTTGGACGACGGTGGACGAGCCATCCGGCAGCCGCCCGGAGGGCAGCGGAATGGCCGTCCCGGCTTCGCCTGCGGCGGGCTGCCATGACACGCTGGGACCAACGCGACAAGGAGGCCGTGATGACGCAGCTGGACGCCAACCTGGCGATCTTCGAAGAGGCGGGGCGCATGTTCGCCGACCTGATCGAGGACCTCGACGAGGATCAGCTGGCTCGGCCGGCCACCGACGAGTGGACGGTGCGCGACCTGGTGGGCCACACCACCCGGGCCCTCACGACCGTCGATGCCTACCTGGACGAGCGGGCCGATCACCCCGACCACCACACGCCCAGCGGGTACTACCACCAGGCGATCCAGACGATCGACAACGCCTCCATCGCCGAACGCGGACGCGAGGCCGGCCAGGCGCTGGGGGACCAGCCTGCGGTCTTCGTGCGCGACCTGCTGGAGCGTGTTCTCGACCGGCTCGAGGCGTTGACCGATGAAGGTGACGGCGACCATCGCGTCGACCCGGTGATCGTCACCCGCGGGGGCTCGATGCACCTGTCGGCCTACCTGCCCACGCGCACCCTCGAACTCGTTCTGCACTGCCTCGACCTGGCCCGCGCGCTGGGTTGCGACCTGATGGTTCCGGTCGACCCGATGCGCCAGACCATCCAGGTGCTCTCGGAACTGGTGCTGCTCGACGGCCACGGGGCCAGCTTGGCGCGGGCGCTGTCGGGGCGGGGGAGCCTGCCCGAGGGCTACTCGGTGTTCGCGGGCATCCGCGCCCGCTGAAGCCATGGCGCCCGCAGACGCGTCCGCCGAGGGCGGGCCTCCGGTGAGGCAGTCGGCAAGCCTGCCGCCTCGCGAGGAAGCTGACCCGATCCGGCCGCTCGTTGGCCCTGAGCCCGGCGAATCGGGGTCGCAGGGCATCCGGAAGCCGGAATGGTTCAGCTGGCCGCGCCAAGGGGCGACGCGTCACCCAGCCACGCCTCCCGAGGCTCACCCGCGTCCCCACTGCGGGTCGGGAGCCGTGTGGGCCAGCCCTCAAGCGCTCATTAACGCAACCCTGCGATTGCCTAAATCAGAAGCGTCATGGCTTGTCAGCCCGCAGTCTCATGGGGGTGAACGCTGGTTTAGCGCGGTTCGGCAATTCGGCCTAGAGTAAGGCTCGAACCGGGCGGCCCAGGGGTCGCTCGCACTGCTGAGTGGGTGCTGCGAGGCACCCGTGGGAGAAGCGATGAGTGACGCACAGGCCGCCAGCCCGGCAGCCCCTGCACCCACCTCCCTCCCCGAAACCCCCAGCCAGTCACCAGACTCGACCTCGGCCAGCTCGCGCAAGCCGCGCTCCTGCGATGCCATCGTCGTCGGGGGAGGGCCCGCCGGAGCGGCCACCGCCGCCCACCTCGCCCGTCGGGGCCTCGACGTGGTGCTGCTCGAGAAGGCCAGCTACCCCCGCGACAAGATCTGCGGCGACGGCCTCACCCCTCGCGCGGTCAAGCAACTGGTCAACCTGGGCATCGACACCTCCGAGGAGAACGGCTGGCACCGCAACCGTGGCCTGCGGGTCTACGGCGGTCGGGTCGAACCCTTCGACATGCCCTGGCCCGAACTGAAGGACTTCCCCAACTACGGACTCGTCCGCCGCCGGGAGGACTTCGACGCACTGCTGGCGGCGCACGCCGTCGCGCTGGGCGCACACCTGTTCACGGGTGCCCAGGTGACCGCCCCGATCATCGACGAGACCAGCAACCGCATCGTCGGCGTCACCACCAAGGACGGCCGCGAGTTCCGCGCCCCGGTCGTGGTCGCCGCTGACGGGGTCTCGAGCCGCCTCTCCGTGGCCATGGGCATCACCAAGCGCGAAGACCGCCCCATGGGTGTTGCGGTGCGTGCCTACTTCGAGTGCGAGCGCGGCAACGGCGACTGGATGGAGTCGTGGCTCGAACTGTGGGACGGGAAACCCCACGCCTCGAACCTGCTCCCCGGCTACGGCTGGGCCTTCCCGACGGGGGAGGGGATCGCGAACGTCGGCCTCGGCATGCTCGACACCTCGCCCGCGTTCGCCAAGACCGACTACCGCGAACTGATGCGCACCTGGCTGGCCGCCTGCCCGCCCGAGTGGGGCTTCACCGACGAGAACCTGCGCGGACCGATCCGAGGTGCGGCCCTGCCGATGGGGTTCAACCGCCAGCCCGCCTATGACCGCGGCCTGCTGCTGGTCGGCGACTCCGGCGGCATGGTGAACCCGTTCAACGGTGAGGGCATCGACTACGCGCTGGAGGCGGCGGCACTGGCGGCCGAGGCGATCAGCGAGGCCCGCTCCCGCGGTTTCGGCACACCGAACGCCGAACTGGCACTGCGTGGCTACGTCACCCACCTCAAGTCCGACATGGGCGGCTACTTCCGGCTCGGGACGATCTTCGCCAAGCTGATCGGCCACCCCGAGATCATGAAGCTGTGCGTGCGCCACGGGCTGCCCCGCAAGAACCTGATGAGGTTGGTGCACAAACTGCTCGCCAACCTCACCGACGAACACGACGGCGATGTGATGGACAAGACCATCAACGCCCTGCGCAGAATGGCGCCATCGGCATGATCGCGCCCACCAGCTCAGTTGACCAACACCCGTTCGGCCCAGGAGGGGACTCGTGAACGCCTACATCCCGATCATCGGACTTGCCGCCCTGGCGGCGCTGTTCATCATCGTGTCGATCATCCTGTCGATCAACGTGGGTCCCCAGCGCTACAACCGGGCCAAGTACGACTCCTACGAGTGCGGCATCCAGCCCACCCCCCAGCCCGTCGGCGGCGGACGCTTCCCGGTGAAGTACTACATCACCGCCATGTTGTTCATCGTCTTCGACATCGAGATCGTGTTCCTCTACCCGTGGGCCGTCTCGTTCAACCGTCTCGGCCTGTTCGCGGTCGTCGAGATGGTGCTGTTCATCGTGACCGTGTTCGTCGCCTACTTCTACGTCCTCCGCCGCGGCGGCCTGGACTGGGACTGAGCGGGCGGGCAAGAGAGGAACTGAGTCATGGGTATTGAAGAGAAGCTTCCCAGCGGAGTGCTGTTGACCTCGGTCGAGGCGATCGCCGGCTGGATGCGCCAGGCCTCGTTCTGGCCCGCCACGATGGGTCTCGCCTGTTGTGCCATCGAGATGATGGCCTTCGGCACCCCCCGATTCGACTCCGGCCGCTGGGGCCAGGAGGTCTTCCGCGCCTCACCCCGCCAGGCCGACCTGCTGATCGTCTCGGGACGTGTCTCGCAGAAGATGGCACCTGTCATCCGTCAGGTCTACGACCAGATGCCCAACCCCAAGTGGGTGATCGCGATGGGCGTGTGCGCCAGTTCGGGTGGCATGTTCAACAACTACGCCATCGTGCAGGGTTGCGACCATTTCCTTCCCGTCGACATCTACCTGCCCGGCTGCCCGCCTCGTCCCGACATGTTGATCGACGCGGTCTTCAAGCTCAGGGAGCAGCGGGTCTCGAAGCTGCCGATCGGCGCCGACATGCAGCAGGCCATCGACGACCGCGAGCAGGCGGCCCTCGTGGCACCCGCCACCCATGAGATGAAGGGCCTCATGCGATGACCGACCAGAACCCCCCCTCCCAGAACCCCCCCTCCCAGAACCCCTCAGCACAGAACCCCTCAGGACAGAACGGGGGAAACCTGAACACGGGCCAGCAGAACCCGGTCCAGCAGGTGCCCGACGAGCTGACCGCCAGCGAGGCGGAACTCACCCCCACCACCCCCGGCGGTGTCACCACCGCGCAGACCCAGGTGCTCGGCATCCGCACGGGCATGTGGGGCAGCAAGGGAGGCTCGGGTGACACCTCGGGCTACGGCGGCATCTCACGCACCAAGCAGATGCCGGGACTGACCGATCGTCCCTACGGTGGCTGGTTCGACGAGGTCGCCGACCGCATCGAGGAACTCGTGCCCGGTTTCGGTACCGGCCGGGTGTACGTGCACCGCGACGAGATCACCTTCTTCGTGCGGCCCGACCGTTTCGTCGAGGTGCTGAAGGTGCTGCGGGACGACGCCCAACTGCGCTTCGAGGTCTGTGTCTCGGTCTCCGGTGTGCACTACCCGGGGTCGGTCGGCGAGGAACTGCACGTGGTCTACGAGTTCCTCTCGATCACGCACAACCGGCGCATCCGCATCGAGCTGACCTGCACCGACGAGAACCCGCACCTGCCCAGCGCGGTGGCGGTCTACCCCCACACCGACTGGCACGAGCGCGAGACCTGGGACATGTTCGGCGTGATCTTCGACGGTCACCCCGCCCTCACTCGCATCCTGATGCCGGACGACTGGCAGGGCCACCCCCAGCGCAAGGACTACCCGCTGGGCGGCGTCCCGGTGGAGTACAAGGGCGCGGTCGTGCCGCCCCCGGACGATCGGAGGAGCTACTGATGAGCACCAACACTGCCGGCCAGTCCGCCTCGTCGGCGAACCCGACCGCCTCGCGGCCCGACGCGTTCGGCGCCCAGGAGGGTGTCGTCGACAACGTCTACCTGAGCCAGGGAGGCGACTGGGACGACATCGTCTCCAGCCAGGCCGAGCGTGGCGACGAGACCATCGTGGTGAACATGGGTCCCCAGCACCCCTCCACCCACGGCGTGCTCCGTCTGATCATGGAGATGGACGGCGAGACCTGCACGTCGATCCGTCCGGGTATCGGCTTCCTGCACACCGGTATCGAGAAGAACATGGAGTTCAAGACCTGGACCCAGGGAGTCACCTACGTGACCCGCATGGACTACGTCGCGCCCCTGTTCAACGAGGCCGTCTACTGCCTCGCCGTCGAGAAGCTGCTCGGCATCACCGACGACATCCCCCAGCGCGCCAATGAGATCCGGGTGCTGGTGATGGAGCTCAACCGCATCGCCTCGCACCTGGTGGCCATCGGCACCGGCGGCATGGAGATCGGCGCACTCACGGTCATGACCATCGGCTTCCGTGAGCGCGAGATGATCCTCGACTTCCTCGAGGCGGTCTCCGGCCTGCGCATGAACCACGCCTACATCCGCCCCGGTGGTGTCGCCAACGACCTGCCCGAGGGTGGCCTCGACCAGTTGCGCAACGTGATCGCGTGGCTCGACAAGCACCTGCCCGAGTACGACGCCTTCTGCAATGAGAACCCCATCTTCAAGGGACGCATGCAGAACGTCGCGAACGCCGACCTGGCCACCTGCATGGCCATGGGCATGTCGGGTCCGGTGCTGCGCGCCGTCGGTCTGCCGCACGACCTGCGCAAGTCGCAGCCCTACTGCGGCTACGAGACCTACGACTTCGAGGTGCACACCTGGAACACCGGTGACGCCTACGGCCGGTTCCGCGTCCGGCTCGCCGAGATGTACGAGTCGCTCAAGATCGTCAAGCAGTGCGCCGACCGGCTCGAGAAGTCGACCGGACAACCGGTGATGGTGGCCGACGCCAAGATCGCCTGGCCGGCCCAGCTGACCGTCGGACCCGACGGCCAGGGCAACTCGAACGAGCACATCAAGCACATCATGGGCGAGTCGATGGAATCCCTGATCCATCACTTCAAGCTCGTCACCGAGGGCTTCTCCGTGCCCATCGGGCAGGTCTACCAGGCCATCGAGTCGCCCAAGGGTGAACTCGGCTGCCACGTGGTCTCCGACGGCGGTACCCGTCCCTACCGGGTGCACTTCCGTGACCCCGGGTTCAACCACCTCCAGTCCGTTCCCGTGCTCTGCGAGGGCGCGATGATGTCGGACGTCGTGGTGGCCATCGCCTCGCTGGACCCGGTGCTGGGAGGTGTCGACCGATGAACGACTTCGGTCGACAGCTCGCAACGAGCGGAGCGAGTGGTGCGCGAGGTGTCCGGGGGGTGCAGGGCGGATGTCCCTCCGGCCTTCGACAGCTCGCAACGAGCGGAGCGAGTGGTGCGCGAGGTGTCCGGGGGGTGCAGGGGGGCTGTCCCTCCGGCCTTCGACAGCTCGCAACGAGCGGAGCGAGTGGTGCGCGAGGTGTCCGGGGGGTGCAGGGGGGCTGTCCCTCCGGCCTTCGACAGCTCGCAACGAGCGGAGCGAGTGGTGCGCGAGGTGTCCGGGGGGTGCAGGGGGGCTGTCCCTCCCTGCCAGAGATGAAAGGTGTTGACCGGTGAGCGGTCACGAGTTCCAGTCCCACTTCGAGACGTCGGGTTCCATCGACATGGACGACACCTCGACCAACATCGACCAGTCGACCCTCGACGAGCTGGCCCAGATCGCGGCCCGCTATCCCCAGAAGCGGTCGGCCCTGCTGCCGATGCTGCACCTGGTGCAGTCGGTCGACGGACGGATCAGCCCCGCCGGGTTGACCGCCTGCGCCGAGATCCTCGAGATCAGCGAGGCGCAGGTCTCGGGAGTGGCCACCTTCTACACCATGTACAAGCGGCGTCCCGCCGGTGAGCACCACGTCGGTGTCTGCACCACGGCCCTGTGCGCGGTGATGGGCGGCGACCTGCTGCTGGAGCGGGCCGAGCAGAAGCTCGGCATCAAGGAGAACCAGACCACCCCCGACGGCAAGATCTCGCTCGAGCGCATCGAGTGCAATGCCGCCTGCGACTTCGCCCCGGTGATGATGGTCAACTGGGAGTTCATGGACAACATGACCCCGGCCAAGACCGACGACCTGCTCGACAAGCTGGCCGCAGGCGACGAGGTGCACTCCACCCGCGGCGCCCGGATCACCTCATGGCGGCAGGCCGAGCGTGTGCTCGCCGGTTTCCCCGACGGTCTGGCCGACGAGGGCCCGACGGCCGCCGGCGCCTCACTGGCCGGTCTCGAGATCGCCAACGAGCGCGGCTGGCACGCACCCGATCCCAACAACCTGCCGGAACCCGCGCAGTCGGAAGGGGAGAAGAAGTGAGCATCGACACGCTGACCCCGGTCCTCACCTCCAACTGGGGCGACGAGCGCGCCTGGAAGCTGACCAACTACGAACGCCGCGGCGGGTACAAGGCCCTGCGCAAGGCGTTGGGCATGCAGCCGAGCGAGATCATCTCCCAGGTCAAGGACGCCAACCTCCGCGGACGCGGAGGCGCCGGCTTCCCCACCGGCATGAAGTGGAGCTTCCTGCCCAAGGACAACCCGAACCCGGTCTACCTGGTCGTGAACGCGGACGAGTCCGAGCCGGGCACCTGCAAGGACATCCCGCTGATGATGGCCTCGCCCCACACCCTGGTGGAGGGGGTGCTGATCTCGGCCTACGCCTGCAACTCCCACCACGCGTTCATCTACTGCCGCGGCGAGGTGCTGCACGTCATCCGTCGTCTGCAGCAGGCCGTCCGTGAGGCCTACTCCGCCGGCTATGCGGGCAGGAACGTGCTGGGTTCCGGCTATGACGTCGAGGTGACGGTCCACGCCGGCGCCGGCGCCTACATCTGCGGTGAGGAGACGGCTCTGCTCGACTCCCTCGAGGGACGCCGTGGCCAGCCCCGGCTTCGTCCGCCGTTCCCCGCCGTCGCGGGTCTGTACGCCTCGCCGACCGTGATCAACAATGTCGAGTCGATCGCCTCGGTGCCCGGCATCATCGGCAACGGTGCGGCCTGGTTCCAGGCGATGGGCACCGAGAAGTCGAAGGGCCACGGGATCTTCTCCCTGTCGGGCCACGTGCGTACCCCCGGCCAGTTCGAGGCCCCCCTGGGCATCACCCTGCGGGAACTGATCGACCTGGGTGGTGGCATGCGTGAGGGCCATGAGCTGAAGTTCTTCACCCCGGGCGGCTCGTCCACCCCCATCCTGACCGCCGAGCACCTCGACACACCGCTCGACTTCGAGGGCATGGCGGCGGCGGGATCGATGCTCGGCACCCGGGCCCTGCAGATCTTCGACGAGACCACCTCGGTGGTGCGCACGACGCTGCGTTGGGTCGAGTTCTACAAGCACGAGTCCTGTGGCAAGTGCACCCCCTGCCGTGAGGGCACGTGGTGGCTGGTGCAGACCCTGCGGAACCTCGAGGCCGGTCACGGTTCCGAGGGTGACGTCGAGAAGTTGCTCGACGTCTGCGACAACATCGGTGGCCGCTCGTTCTGCGCCCTCGCGGATGGTGCCGTCGCTGCCGTGACCAGCGCCATCAAGTACTTCCGCAGCGAGTTCGAGGCCGGCTACACCACGCCCGCGCGCGAACTGTTCCCCTACGAGAAGTCCGCGCTGTTCGGCTCCGCGGAGGATGACTCCCGGACCATCACGACCACCTCCGACACCGCGGGAGTGCACGCATGAGCGTAGACACGAAGAACGACACCGGCGCCAAGGTCGAGACCAAGCCCGAGGAAGTCACCCTCACCATCGACGGCATCGAGGTCAGCGTGCCCAAGGGCACCCTGGTCATCCGGGCCGCCGAGAAGATCGGTGTGGCCATCCCCAGGTTCTGCGACCACCCCCTGCTCGACCCGGTGGGTGCCTGCCGCCAGTGCATGGTCGAGATCCCCGACATGGGCAACGGACGAGGCATGCCCAAGCCGCAGGCCTCGTGCACGCTCGAGGCGATGCCCGGCATGAAGGTCTCGACCCAGGTCAGTTCGCCGGTGGCCGAGAAGGCCCAGGCGGGCATGCTCGAGTTCCTGCTGATCAACCATCCCCTCGACTGCCCCATCTGCGACAAGGGCGGCGAGTGCCCCCTGCAGAACCAGTCGTTGGCCAATGGCTACGGCGAGTCCCGCTACGAAGGTCTCAAGCGCACCTTCCCGAAGCCCGTCAACATCTCCGCAGAGGTGCTCCTCGACCGCGAGCGCTGCGTGCTCTGCGCGCGTTGCACGCGCTTCTCGGAGCAGATCTCGGGCGACCCGTTCATCGCACTGGTGGAGCGCGGCGCGTTGCAGCAGGTGGGCATCTACGAGGACAAGCCCTACGACTCGTACTTCTCGGGCAATGTCATCCAGATCTGTCCCGTGGGTGCACTCACCAGCGTGGCCTACCGCTTCCAGTCGCGCCCGTTCGACCTGGTCAGCACCGCGACCACGTGCGAGCACTGCGCCTCCGGCTGCCAGCTGCGCAGCGACCACCGTCACTTCCAGGTGAAGCGCCGGCTCGCGGGCAACACTCCCGAGGTCAACGAGGAGTGGAACTGCGACAAGGGTCGCTTCGGTTTCATGAGTGGACGAGGCGCTGACCGCCTCACCACGCCGCTCGTCCGCCGCAACGGGGTGCTCGAGCCCGCCGGTTGGCACGAGGCCATCGACGCCGCGGTCGCCGGACTGAGGGCCGCCGATGGTCGGGTGGGGGTGCTCCCCGGAGGTCGCCTGACCACCGAGGCGGCCTACGGCTACTCCCGCTTCGCCCGGGCCGTGCTGGGCACCAACAACATCGACTTCCGCTCCCGCCCCTATGGGGCCAGTGAGGCCGACTTCCTGGCCGCCCACGTGGCCGGTCGCACTCTTTCGGACTCGGTGACCTACGCCGACCTCGAGACGGCCAACACCGTCGTGCTGGTCGACTTCGAACCCGAGGACGAGTCTCCGATCGTCTTCCTGCGACTGCGCAAGGCCGTCCGCAAGAGGAAGCTGAAGGTCGTCACCATCGCACCGTTCCGCAGCCGCGGGTCGGCCAAGCTCGACGCGACCCTGGTCGCCACCGCCCCAGGGCTGCAGGCCCAGGCGGTCGCCGGACTGCAGGGCCTCGACTCCGGTTCGGTGATCCTGGTGGGGGAGCGGGCGGCCCTGTCGTCCGGAACCCTCGCCGCGGTGGCCGAACTCGCCGCCACGTCCGGGGCCAGGCTTGCCTGGATCCCGCGCCGCGCCGGGGACATGGGCGCGGTCGAGGCGGGCTGTCTGCCCAACCTGCTGCCGGGTGGACGCGGGGTCGGCGACGCGTCGGCACGGGTCGACGTCGCAGCCGCCTGGGGTGTCCAGTCCCTGCCCGAGGAGGTCGGGCTCGATGCCTCGGCCATGCTCGCGGCAGCCGGTGAGGGACGACTGGGCGCGCTGGTCACCGCGGGTATCGAACCCCGCGACTTCAGCGATCCTGGCGTGATGGTCGAGGCGCTCGAGAAGGTTGACTTCCTCGTCTCGATCGAGACCCGCCTCTCCGAGGTCGCGGAACACGCAGACGTCGTCTTCCCGGTCGCCCTGATCGAGGAGCACGCCGGTTCGTTCCTGAACTGGGAGCACCGCTCGGGACGGGTGAACACCGTGATCCGTCAGTCGACGGCCCCCATGACCGACCTGAGGGTGCTGGCCGCGCTGGCCGACGCCATGGGTGCCGACCTCGGCTTCCGCGGCGCCAAGGGTGCCGCCGAGTCGCTGGCCGACCTCGGGGTCTGGGAGGGCGCTCGTCCGCGCTTCACCCACGAGCCCCACGTCGAGCGGCCCGCGAGCGAGGGTCTCACCCTCGCCACCTGGCGCCAGCTGCTGGACGACTCCGCCGGTGTCGACCACGAACCCGACCTGCAGGCGACCGCACCGGTGGCCGTCGCCAAGCTGTCCGTCAAGACCGCTGCCGACCTGGGGATCGCCCACGGCGAGACTCTCACGGTCAGCGGCCCCTCGGGAGCCCTCAGCCTCCCGACCGAGATCGTCGCCGACATGGTCGACCAGGTGGTCTGGGTGCCCGCCAACTCCGGCACCCCCGTGACCGCCTTGGGCGTCCTGGCCGGTGACCGGGTGACCGTGACCAAGGGAGCAGCGGCATGAACATCCTGGAGAACCAGATCTTCGGGGCCGATCCGTGGTGGATCGTGCTCATCAAGGTCGTGATGATCTTCGTCCTGCTGTTGGTGTGGACGATCTTCAACGTCTGGTACGAGCGACGCGTGGTTGCCAAGATGCAGCACCGCCTCGGCCCGATCATGAACGGACCCTTCGGTCTGGGGCAGGCGCTCGCCGACGGCGCGAAGCTGATCCTCAAGGAGGACTTCCGTCCGACCAAGACCGACCGGTGGATCTTCAACCTGGCCCCGCTGCTCACGGGCACGGCCGCCTTCACGGCATGGGCCGTGATCCCCTTCGGCGGTGAGGTGCGGATGTTCGGGCACACCACCCGACTGCAGCTCACCGACCTGCCGGTGGCAGTTCTGTTCGTGCTCGCCATCGCCTCGATCGGCATCTACGGCATCGTGCTGGCCGGCTGGGCGTCGAACTCGACCTACTCGCTGCTGGGTTCGATCCGCTCGACCGCGCAGATGATCTCCTACGAGGTCGCCATGGGCCTGGCCTTGGTCGCGGTCTTCATGTTCTCGTCGTCGATGTCGACCTCACAGATCGTCGAGGCGCAGGCGCTGCCGATCCGGCTGGGTGACTTCAACACCGGCATCCCCGGCTGGTACGCCCTGCTGCTGTTCCCGAGCTTCATCATCTACGCCATCTCGATGGTGGGCGAGACAAACCGGGCGCCGTTCGACCTCCCCGAGTGTGAGTCCGAACTGGTCTCCGGTTACCTCACCGAGTACTCGGGCTTCCGCTACGCCATGTACTTCCTGGCGGAGTACATCAACATGGCCACCGTCTCGGCTGTCGCCACCACCTTGTTCCTGGGTGGCTACCGCGCCCCCTGGCCGTTCAACCAGATCGCCTTCCTCGACTCGGGCTGGTTCGGCGTCCTCTGGTTCGTGATCAAGGTGCAGTTGCTGATCACGGTCTTCGTGTGGCTGCGAGGCACCCTGCCCCGCTTCCGCTACGACCAGTTCATGCACCTCGGGTGGAAGTGGCTCATCCCGATCTCGCTGGTGTGGATCGTCGCGATCTCGCTGTTGCGCGCCGGCCAGAACGAGGGTTGGTTCCAGGGACCGGTCTTCTTCGTGGTGCTCGGGGTGATCATCGTCGGGTTGTTGGCGTTCATCCTGTTCGGCGGCCGCAAGGACGACGAACCCGAGGGTGTCAGTGAGGTCAGCGAGGGTGACTTCGACGCCTTCGCCGGCGGCTACCCGGTGCCTCCGATGCCCGGGCAGAAGCTGCCCGAACTGGTGAGTGTGGTCCCCTCGACCCTCGCCTACCCCGATGACAACCCGGCGGACGAACGAGCCGCCACCACGAATGGAGCTGATTCCTGATGGGTGTGCTCGATGCATGGGCGGGCTTCGGCATCACGTTCAAGACGATGTTCCGCAAGACCTTCACCCAGGACTACCCGCACAAGGATTCCGAGAAGGTCACGATGCCCCGCTTCCATGGGCGTCACCAGCTGAACCGCTGGCCAGATGGCCTCGAGAAGTGCGTCGGGTGCGAGTTGTGCGCCTGGGCCTGCCCCGCGGACGCCATCTACGTCGAGGGTGCCGACAACACCGACGAGGAACGCTTCTCGCCCGGTGAGCGCTACGGCCGCGTCTACCAGATCAACTACCTGCGCTGCATCCTGTGCGGGCTGTGCATCGAGGCGTGCCCCACCCGGGCCCTGACGATGACCAACGAGTTCAAGCTGGCAGACTTCACCCGCGCCGACCTCATCTACGAGAAGCAGGAGCTGCTGGCGCCGCTGCTGTCGGGCATGGAGGAACCCCCCCACGCCCGCCGCCTCGGCGACGACGAGGAGGCCTACTTCCTCGGGCTTCCCGCCACCGGTCAGCCCGACACCCGCACCGCCTCCTACTCCCAGGAAGCCAGCCGTCCCGGACAGGCCACGGCGGCACCAGCCATGAACACCCCGAGCTCCCGGACTGCGGCCCGGACGACGACGACAGAGGGGACGAAGCGATGATCGCCCTCGTGACGGCCGCCCAGGTGGCCTTCTGGGCACTGGCCCCGCTGATGGTGCTGTGCGCCATCGGCATGGTGGTGAGCCGCAAGCCCGTGCACTCGGCGGTCTTCCTCGCCGGGATGATGGTGATGCTGGCCGTGCAGTACGCCGCGCTCGACGCACCCTTCCTGTTCGTGGTGCAGATCATCGTCTACACCGGCGCCATCATGATGCTGTTCCTGTTCGTGATGATGCTGGTGGGCGTGGACTCGTCCGACTCGGTGGTCGAGACCATCAAGGGCCACCGGCTCGCCTCGGTGCTGGCCGTGCTCGGCTTCGCCGGGCTGCTGCTGTTCGGCATCGGCAACGCCATCAAGGGTCCGGCCGCCGGGCTCGAGCAGGCGAACGCCGCGGGCGGTGGCAACGTGCCCAGCGTCGCGGAGTTGATCTTCGTCCGCTACGTGTTCGTGTTCGAGGCCACCTCGGCCCTGCTGATCACCGCCGCCGTCGGCGCCATGGTGTTGGCCCACGGCGAGCAGGTGTTCCCCAAGATCGGCCAGAAGCTGACAGCGGCTCGCAAGATGCGTGCCTACGCCGAGACCGGGCAGCACATCGGTCCTCGTCCGAACTCGGGTGTCTTCGCCCGCCACAACGCCATCCATGTGCCGGCGCTGCTCCCCGACGGCTCGGTCGCCGAGAGTTCGCTCTCGCAGACCCTGTCGAGCCGCGGCGCCTACATCGATGCCGGTGAGCTGCGTGCGCCCACCGACGCCGCCTTCGCCGAGATCAGCAAGGTCACCGACAACGCTGGAGAACTGGAATGAACCCCAACTACTACCTGGTGCTGTCGGCCATCCTGTTCTGCATCGGCGTGCTCGGCTTCCTGCTGCGTCGCAACGCGATCGTGGCCTTCATGAGCATCGAGATGATGCTCAACGCCTCGAACCTGGCCATGGTCAACTTCGCCCACGTGCACGGCGGACTCGACGGACAGATCGCGGCCTTCTTCGTGATGATCGTCGCCGCGGCAGAAGTCGTGGTGGGTCTGGCCATCATCGTGACCATCTACAAGACGCGCCGGTCGGCCTCGGTCGACGACGCGAACCTGCTGAAGTTCTGAGGGGTAGGACGTGACTCTTCTCGAAACGGGAGCCGCTCCCGTGGCGGCAAGCGGGCTGTTCAGCCTCGCCTGGCTGATGATCGCGATTCCGCTGGTCGTCGCCGGGTTCCTGCTGGTGGCCGGCAGACTCACCGACGCGTGGGGCCACCTGCTGGCCACGCTGGCGGTGATCGCATCGTTCCTGATCGGCCTCGTGCTGTTCATCGACCTGCTCGGACGGGACGCCTCGCAGCGCTCGGTCTCGAACTCGCTCTACGAGCTGTTCTCGGTGGGGCGGTGGAAGTTCGACGTCGCCCTGCAGATCGACCAGTTGTCGATCCTGTTCGTGCTGCTGATCACCGGTGTCGGGTCGCTGATCCACGTCTACTCGATCGGCTACATGGCCCACGACGAGCGCCGCCGCCGCTTCTTCGCCTACCTCAACCTGTTCATCGCCGCCATGCTGACGCTGGTGCTGGCCGACAACTACCTGCTGCTGTTCTTCGGCTGGGAGGGCGTGGGTCTGGCCTCGTACCTGCTGATCGGCTTCTGGCAGCACCGCAACTCGGCCGCCGTCGCAGCCAAGAAGGCCTTCGTGGTGAACCGTGTCGGTGACCTGGGCATGACGATGGGCATCTTCGCCCTGCTGGCCCAGCTCGGCACCGTCAACTTCACCCAGGTCAACGAGCGGGCCGCCGGGCTCAGCCCCTTCTGGGCGACCGTGATCGGCTTCCTGTTCCTGCTGGGGGCCTGCGGCAAGTCGGCGCAGGTGCCGCTGCAGTCCTGGCTGCTCGACGCCATGGAGGGCCCGACCCCCGTGTCGGCACTGATCCACGCCGCCACCATGGTCACCGCGGGTGTCTACCTGGTCGTCCGCTCCCACGCGCTCTACGCCCAGACCGAGGCAGCCTCGCTCGCCGTCGCCATCGTCGGCACCGTGACCCTGCTGGTCGGTGCCTGGATCGGTACCAGCAAGGACGACATCAAGAAGGTGCTGGCCGGCTCGACCATGAGCCAGATCGGGTACATGATGCTGGCCGCCGGGCTTGGACCGATCGGTGCAGCCTTCGCGATCTTCCACCTGATCACCCACGGCTTCTTCAAGGCCAACATGTTCCTCGGGGCCGGCTCGGTGATGCACGGCATGGACGACGACGTCGACATGCGCCACTACGGCGCCCTCGCCAAGGCCATGCCGATCACCTTCATCACCTTCGCGATGGGCTACCTGGCCATCATCGGGTTCCCGTTCACCTCGGGCTTCTACTCCAAGGACCACATCATCGAGGCTGCGTTCGAGAAGAACACGGTGCTCGGAGTGCTGGCCCTGCTGGGCGCCGGTGTGACCGCGTACTACATGACGCGACTGATGATGATGACCTACTTCTCGCAGAAGCGCTGGCGCCAGGGCGTGCACCCGCACGAGTCCCCGCTGGTGATGACCATCCCGCTGATGGTGCTGGCTGTGTTCAGCGTGATCGGTGGCGCCTTGATGCTGGGTTGGATCACGGGCTGGTTGGCTCCCGCCACGGGCGGCGAGGAGGAGCACCTCAGCCTCGTCCACTTCTCCGGCATCGGACTGCTGACCATGGCCGTCGTGGCCGTCGGGGTCGTGATCGGCTGGTGGCTGCACCGCCGCGACGTTCCCGACACGGCACCCGCCACCCGCAACCCGCTCGTCATCGCCGGTCGTCGTGACCTCTATGGCGACGCCCTCAACGAAGCACTGCTGATGCGCCCCGGCCAGCACCTGGTCGCCGGGCTCGACAGCTTCGACCGCGGTGTCGTCGACGGCGCCGTGATGGGCTCCGCCGGGGTGTTCGGCGGCCTGTCGAGCGCCGTGCGTCGCCTGCAGAACGGTTTCGTCCGCTCCTACGGGCTGACCATGGTCGTCGGCGTGGTGCTGGTCGGTGTCGTCTTGATCCTCGGCCAGCTGGCCTGAAGACAGGAGTTGGAATGAATCTCCCCGTGCTCAGCCTGCTGGGCCTGCTGCCGCTGGTCGGTGCGCTCGTCACCTTCGTGCTGAGGGGACACCTCGCCAAGCTGGTCGGTTTCGCCTTCTCGCTGGCGACCCTGGTGCTCGGCGTGGTGGTCTACATCGTCTCGCGTGGCACCGACCTGTCCGAGGACGTCGTCTGGATGAGGACGATCGGTGCCCACTGGGCGCTCAGTTCCGGTGGTCTGGCCATGGTGATGGTGCTGCTCACCGTGATCGTGGTGCCGATCGTGCTGCTCGCCGAGTGGAAGGTGGGTGACTCCACCGACAGCGGACGATCCTCGACCGGACTGTTCTTCGCACTCGCGTTGATGCTCGAGAGCTTCGCGCTGCTGTGCTTCATGGCCAGCGACGTTCTGCTGTTCTACATCTTCTTCGAGGCCACCCTGATCCCGATGTACTTCCTGATCGGCGGCTGGGGCGGACCCCGTCGCGGGCCGGCCGCGATGAAGTTCCTGCTGTACTCGCTGGCCGGCGGTCTGGTGATGCTCTTCGGCGTCATCGGTGCCGGAGCCCAGGGTGCCTCGGCCGGCAAGGCCAGCTTCCTGATCAGCGACCTGGCTGCCGCCGGGATCGACACGGGCACGATGGGACGGCTGATGTTCCTCGCCTTCTTCATCGCGTTCGCGATCAAGGCCCCCATGGTGCCGGTGCACACGTGGCTGCCGGACACCGCCGAACAGGCGACCGCCGGATCGTCCACCCTGCTGGTCGGCATCCTCGACAAGATCGGCACCTTCGGGATGATCCGCCTCTGCCTCGAGATCTTCCCCGACTCGTCGAAGTGGGCCACTCCCGTCGTGCTGGTGCTGGCCCTGGTCTCGATCATCTACGGCGCGCTGATGGCGATCACCGCCCGCGACCTACTGCGGTTGATCAGCTACACCTCGATCAGCCACTTCGGGTTCATGGTGCTCGGCATCTTCGCCTTCACCTCGACCTCGATCCAGGGATCGATCTTCTACATGCTCAACCACGGCTTCTCGACCGCCGCGATGTTCCTCGTGATCGGCTTCCTGGTGAAGCGTCGTGGGTCGGCGCTGGTCGCCGACTTCGGGGGCGTGCAGAAGGTGGCACCGGTGTTGGCCGGTACCTTCCTGGTGGCCGGCCTGTCGGCCCTGTCGCTGCCCGGAACGTCGAGCTTCCTGGGCGAGTTCATGGTGCTGGCCGGCTCGTGGTCGCGGCACCCCGTGTACGCCGCCATCGCCTGCATCGGCGTGGTGCTGTCGGCGCTGTACGTGCTGCTCGCCTACCAGCGGACGATGACCGGCCCCGTCACCGACCAGGTGGCCACCCATGTCACCACTGACCTCAACCTGCGCGAGAAGGCCGTGATGGCCCCTCTGATCGCACTGCTGCTGGTGTTCGGATTCTTCCCGAAGCCGATCATCTCCGGCCTTGACCAAGCTGTGAAGGACACCATGTCTGCCGTCAAGATGACTGACCCGGCCCCGGCCGTCGAGGGAGGCAAGTGATGTTGCAGACTCTGGCTCCCCTTCAGGGACTGCTCCCCTTCGAGGGCGCCATCACGCCCCCGAAGCTGGACTACACGGCTCTGGCCCCGCTGATCGTCGTCTTCGTGGCGGCATGTCTCGGGGTCGTGGTCGAGGGCGTGCTGCGTCGCCGCATCCGCGACGAGGCCCAGCTGATCGTGGCCGGGCTGGGACTGATCGGTGCGCTGGTCTTCACGGTGCAGGGCTGGACGACCGGCAAGCAGGGCATTCACGCCATGGGGTCGGTCGCCATCGACGGGCCCTCCTACTTCGTGTGGGGCCTGCTGCTGGTGGTGGGCCTGCTGGTGGTGCTGATGATGAGCGAGCGCACCCTCAACGGTGGTGCGATGGGCTTCGCCCCGATGGCCGCCGCCGTTCCGGGGTCGCCGATCGAGAGGCGCGCCATCGAACTGAAGGTCGAGCACACCGAGATCTACCCGCTGACGATGTTCGCCATCTTCGGCATGATGCTGTTCGCCTCGTCGAACGACCTGATCACGATGTTCGTGGCGCTCGAGGTCTTCTCGCTGCCCCTCTACCTGCTGAGCGGGCTGGCGCGTCGCCGCCGGCTGCTGAGCCAGGAAGCGGCCCTGAAGTACTTCCTGCTCGGGTCCCTGTCGTCCGCCTTCTTCCTCTACGGAACGGCTCTGCTCTACGGCTTCGCCGGGGGCTTCGAACTGCGCACCATCGACGCCGCTGTCGGCGCCAAGGGGCCCAGCTCGCTGCTGCTGCTGGCGGGGCTCGGGCTGGTGGCCGTCGGGCTGTTGTTCAAGGTCGGTGTCGTCCCGTTCCACTCCTGGACGCCCGATGTCTACACCGGCGCCCCGACCCCGATCACGGGGTTCATGGCGATCGCCACCAAGGCGGCCGCAGTGGTGGCGCTGCTGCGCATCCTCTACGTCGGTCTGGGTGCCATGAGGTGGGAGTGGGCCCCGCTGCTCGCCGCCCTCTCGGTGCTCACCATGCTGGTCGGCTCGGTGATCGCACTGACCCAGTCCGACATGAAGCGGCTGCTGGCGTACTCCTCGATCGCCCACGCCGGCTTCCTGTTGGTGCCGATGGCTGCAGCGGTGACGGTGCAGACCGCCACCAGTGGCGCGCTGACCAGCTCGGTGGGGTCGATCCTGTTCTACCTGTCGGCCTACGGCTTCGCCACGCTCGGCGCGTTCGCGCTGATCACGATGGTGCGCAAGGCCGGCGGCGAGTCGACCTCGCTGGCCTCGTGGGCCGGTGTCGGACGACGCCACCCCGTCTTCGGCGCCTGCATGGTGCTGTTCCTGTTGTCGTTCGCCGGCATCCCGTTGACCGGTGGCTTCATGGGCAAGCTGATGATCTTCCTCGCCGGTTGGTCGGGCGGCTACGCCTGGCTGGTGCTGGTGGCGGTGCTGATGAGCCTCGTCGCGGCCTTCTTCTACCTCAAGGTCGTGGTGGTGATGTTCTTCCGCGAGCCCGGTGAGGCCGCCGAGGGCGTCACCGTCGAGAAGGCGTCGTGGTTGACCTGGGTCGCCGTGGTCGTCGGGGTGATCGGCACCCTGCTGCTGGGGCTCTGGAGCGGTCCGCTGGCCGACCTGGCTGCCCGGATGTCGGTGTTCCTGCGGTGACCCGGGGTCGGTGAGACCTGACAGGTCCCCGGAATCGTGACAGCGCCCCCGCCTCTGTGGCGGGGGCGCTGTTGCGTCCGGGGTGTGGCGGCCGGTCGTCGAGCCCTCAACCCGCAAATTCTCGCTTTCAGGACAGACTCACGCGCTGCAACGCGGCAGTGTTTGACCAGACGGTGGGAGTTTGCGTCGTTCAGCTGACCCGCTCGACCACGCTGTCGCAGAGCTGGTCGAGGGCGTCACGGGCGATCCCGGCGGGCAACTGCCGGACGAGGGCACGTGCCACCTCGGCGCGCCTCCTCACCTCGGCCTTGGCCTCGTCCAGCACCGGGTGGGCCCGCAACCGGTCGAGGG
Source organism: Aestuariimicrobium sp. T2.26MG-19.2B (assembly GCF_950101875.1). NCBI lineage: Bacteria > Bacillati > Actinomycetota > Actinomycetes > Propionibacteriales > Propionibacteriaceae > Aestuariimicrobium > Aestuariimicrobium sp. T2.26MG-19.2B. Next base: position 1,736,923 of record NZ_CATNLW010000001.1, read on the forward strand.
CATCGGTGAGGGCCTCGTCGGTGTCGAGGTCGCCATCGATCAGCGCCAGCAACTCGGCATCGGCCGGGTCGTTGCCTTGCCGCAGCAAGAGTGTGGTGAGGGTGGGGACGCCTTCGCGCAGGTCGGTGCCGGGGGTCTTCCCGGTGACCTCCGAGGTGATGTCGATCAGGTCGTCCGAGAGCTGGAAGATCACACCGATCTCCTCGCCGAACTGTTCCAGCAGGTCGAGGGTCGCGGGTTCGGCGCCCGAGACCATGCCGCCGAAGCGGGCGGCTGCGGCGATCAGCGAGCCGGTCTTGTCGGCCACCACCTGCAGGTGGTGCTGCACGGGGTCGTCACCGGGCTGCGGACCGCGGGTCTCCGCAATCTGTCCGTGCACCAGTCGGGCGAAGGTGGCTGCCTGCAGCAGCACGTAGTCGGTGCCGAGGGTGGCGACGGTCGACGAGGCCCGGGCGAACAGGTAGTCCCCGACCAGGATGGCGATCGAGTTGCCGTAGAGGGCGTTGGCGCTGGCCGCACCCCGGCGCTTGTCCGCGGCGTCCATGACGTCGTCGTGGTAGAGCGAGGCCACATGGGTCAACTCGACCACGCAGGCGGCCTTCACCAGCGCCTCGTCCTCGACCGGGCCGCCGAACTGGCTGGCCAGGATCACCAGTTGGGGACGGAATCGCTTGCCGCCCGCCGCGATGATGTGCTGGCTGGCCTCGGTGACGTAGGGATTGCCGGCGATCGCGAGCTCGGCCAGTCGCTCCTCGACAACCTCGAGCCACTCGTTGATCTGTCCGCGGAACGCCTCGGCGGACTCCTCACGCGACGGCTCGCTCACACGCTCTCCCAGGTCTGCAGGGGCCGCACCGTGCGGCAGCCCCAGCCTATCGGTTGGCCCGCCACCCACCCGAATCGCCGAGGGTGCTGCCGTGGACGGTGCCGAGCCGGACGGGGCTGGGCCGGACACGGCTCACCAGATCGAGACCCGCTGGTCCTCGGGCAGCCACAGCGCGTCCGCCTCGGAGGTGCCGAACGCCTCGTAGAACGCGTCGACGTTGCGCACGATCTGGTTGCACCTGAACTCGGCGGGGGAGTGGGGGTCGGTGGCCAGCCGCTGCTTCAGCGCCTCGTCGCGGGTCTTCTGCTGCCAGATGGTGGCATAGCTGAGGAAGAACCGCTGTTCGCCGGTGAGCCCGTCGATGTCGTCCACGCCCTCGGGGTGGGCCAACCTCCATGCCTTCAGCGCGATCGAGACCCCGCCCAGGTCGCCGATGTTCTCGCCGATGGTCAGGGAACCGTTGACGTGCGGGGGGTTCTCCTCGTCGGCCAGCTGCTCGCACACCAGCGCGTCGTACTGGGCCTTCAGTGAGCCCGTCAGCTGCTCGAAGGCCGTCCGGTCGTCATCGGTCCACCAGTCACGCAGCCGACCATCGCCGTCGCAGGTCGATCCCTGGTCGTCGAAACCGTGCCCGATCTCGTGGCCGATCACCGCACCGATGCCGCCGTAGTTCACGGCGTCGTCGGCGTCGACGTTGAAGAACGGGGGCTGCAGGATGGCGGCGGGGAAGACGATCTCGTTGCGCAGCGGGTGGTAGTAGGCGTTCACGGTCTGGGGGGTCATCAGCCACTCCTCGCGATCGACGGGCTTGCCGATCTTGGCGAGTTCGTGGTCGAGCTCGAAGGACGAGGCCGCCGCCACGTTGGCCACCAGGTCGCCCGGGGTGACCTCCAACGCCGAGTAGTCACGCCACTTGGTGGGGTATCCGATCTTCGGGCTGAACTTCGACAACTTCGACAGTGCCTCCGCCCGGGTGTCCTCGCCCATCCAGTCCAGCGTGCCGATCGAGAGCCGGTAGGCCTCCAGCAGGTTGGCGACCAGTTCGTCCATGCGTTCCTTGGCGGCGGGCGGGAAGTGCCGCTCGACGTAGATCCGACCGATGGCCTCCCCGAGCACACCCTCGATCAGTCCGACGCTGCGCTTCCAGCGTGGACGCTGTTCGGGGATGCCCATCAGCGCCGTGGAGTAGAAGTCGAAGTGCGAGTCGACGAAGGCGCGGGACAGGTAGGGAGACAACGAGCTGATGGCCTTGCGGCGCGCCCAGGCGCGCCATGCAGGCAGGTCGCCCTCCGTCACGAGCGCGGGCAACTCGGCGAAGAAGCTCGGCTGCTCGTTGACCACCTCCGCGACCACCTCGGCGTCGATGGCGGCAGCATCCAGGAAGGAGTTCCAGGGCAGCGTGGAGCTGGCGGTGAACTCGTCCCAGGTCTGCAGGTTGTAGGCCTGCTTGAGGTCGCGGGTGCGCACCTTGTCCCAGTGCAGCTTCGCGATCCGGGTCTCGAGATCGACCACCAGGTCGGTCTGGGCCTCGGCGTCGGTGACTCCGGCCAACTCGAAGCAGCGCAGCACGTAGGCGCGGTACTGCTCGCGCACACCGGCGTGCTCGTCGGCGCGGTAGTACTCCTCGTCGGGGAGCCCGAGCCCGCCCTGCCAGCAGAACACGACCGGACGATCAGGGTTTCCCGGATCGGACTCGACCCCGAAGCCGACCGCACCCGACATGCCGGTCCGCAGGCTCCATCCCCAGTGACGCAGCAGGTCATCGGCGGTCGAGATGGCGTCGATCCGGGCCAGGATCGGGGTGAGTGGCGCCGCGCCGATCCCTTCGATGGTGTTCTCGTCCATGAAGGTGGCGTGCAGGGTGGCGATCTTCCAGGCCTCGCTGCCCTCGACCAGGCTGCCGTCGTCCAGCCCGGTGACGATGTCGCGCACGGCCTCCTCGGACTCGTCGCGCAGCGAGGTGAAGGCGCCCGCCGAGTGCTTGTCGGCATCGATCGTCGCCCGCCGCAGCCAACTGCCGTTCACGTGGCGGAACAGGTCGTCCTGGGGGCGGATGGTGGGATCGAACTCGGCGACGTTCAGCGCGGCTGTCATGCCGGCGAGCCTAGCGCGAGGAGCTCCCGTCGTGCCGAGGCAGGGGACCGGGTGGGCGGCCCACTCAGTTGATCCTCCACTCCAGCCTGATCCCGGTGCTGCTGGAGCCCGTCATGGCACCCGAGACCGTCGTGTTGACGTTCACGGGTTGGTTCGAGGTGCCGCCACCGCGGTACTCGGTGCGCAGGCGAAGGTTCAGGTTCACCGTCACCTGGGCCACGCTCTGGTCGCTCGCCGAGAGGGCAGGGTTGGCGGCGCCGATGGTGTCGGAGTCGATGCTCCAGCGCGGTGACCCGGGAACCAGCCCGGGGGCGCTCTCGACCGAGAAGGGGCAGTTCGCGGGGCTCAGTTCGCGTCGACTGACGCAGACGTCCAACGACCTTCGGGCTGCCTCGATGAACGCCGACCTGCCCGCCGGGGTGAGCGAGGGCGTGATCTGGTGGTCGGAGCTGTCGGGATAGTTGAGGTGGGGCACCGTCAGGGTGTTGCTGGCCGGGTAGGCCAGATAGGTCAGCCCCGTCGACATCACGTAGCGACCGGGCAGCAACTCCAGGGCGTTCTCCCAGTTGACCGAGACACCGTTCACCAGCAGGGGCAGGTGGTCGACAGCGGTGCCGACGGGGCGGAAGGTGACAGTGGCCTTCGTCAGCAGCCAGGAGCCGTTGTCCTGCTTGGCCACCCGATAGTTGGTGGTGACCCGCGTGCCGCCGAGCGAGTAGCTGGCGGGGATCTCGGTCGCGTTGTCGCCGGCCCGGGGCACGTCGATGTCGGTGATCGGCGCCTGTCGCAGCGACACCGCGTAGGCACGCCTGGTGACCACCCGCTGCGACCCGGTGCCGCTGGACTGGGCCAGTGCGAGCGCTGTGTCGGGGTCGCCCGCTGCCAGGGCGGTCAGGTACTGGCGCACGACCTCGTCACCCCTCAGCACCTTCACCTTCGCCGAGGCCGAGTTCTCGGGCACCTTGGTGGCGAGGTCGTCCTGGGTCTGGCGGAACCAGCGCACGTAGACGAAACCGGCGCCCACCCCGACGAGGATGACCGCCATCGCCCAGGCGAGGATGGCGCGCACCGGCACGCCGCCGCGCTGTCGGGGGGTCTGCGGGTCGGGGGCGACGAACCGTTGCTCGGGTGTGTGGAAGCGGGGGCGTCCGCCCTCGGCAGGCATGCCGGGGCGGGCGCGGGGGACGTCGTCGACGCGCACCACCGGGGGCAGTGAGGCAGGTGACCCAGCCGGCGATGTGCCCGTGGGACGACCCGCGAGGTGGGTCGCACCCTCCTCGTCAGAGGCCAGGGGCGGGGTGGCCCGGGGCCGGTACGTCGTCCGCGTCTCGTCGCCCCCGGAGGTCGCCTCCGGGCGCAGCACGGTCCGGTCCGTGTCGTCCCCCTCGGGCGAGGGATGACCGGTGGCGCCGGGTTCGTCGTTCATGGTCCAACCTTGGCCCACGAGCGGACCAGTGCCGCCGCCCTCAGGCGACGACCCAGACGTCCTTGCCGTCGAGCAGGGTCTGCAGCGCGTCCTCGGGATCGTCGGTGCCCTGCTGGGCCAGTTCGACCTGCTCGCGGGCGAGGTCGTCGTAGGCGGGGCGCTCGACATCGCGGAAGACACCGATCGGCGACTGGTGCATCACGCCCGAGTCGGTCAGCCTGCTCAGTTCGAACGCGAATGCCGGGTCGGCGCGGTGCGCGTCGTGCACGAGGATCTGGTCCTCGTCCACCTCGGCGGTGGCGGCCACGGTGAGCGAACCGGACGGGCCACGCACGATGCACTGCTGGCCGTCTCGCCCGAAGACGAGCTTCTCGCCGTGCACCAACGGGATCAGGGCGTCGGCGGCCGACGGGCCCTTGAGTTCCTCGAACGCACCGTCGTTGAAGATGGGGCAGTTCTGGTAGATCTCGATCAGGGAGGTGCCGCGGTGGTTCGCCGCAGCCTTCATCACCTCGGTCAGGTGCTTGCGGTCTGAGTCGATGGTGCGGGCGACGAAACTCGCCTCGGCACCCAGCGCCAGCGAAACCGGGTTGAACGGCTGGTCGAGCGACCCCAGCGGGGTGGACTTGGTGACCTTGCCGATCTCGGAGGTGGGCGAGTACTGCCCCTTGGTGAGCCCGTAGATCCGGTTGTTGAACAGCATGATCGTCATGTTGACGTTGCGCCGCATCGCGTGAATCAGGTGGTTGCCGCCGATCGAGAGGGCGTCGCCGTCACCGGTCACGACCCACACCCCCAGATCGGGACGAGTGGTGGCCACCCCGGTCGCGATGGCGGGTGCTCGTCCGTGGATGGAGTGCATGCCGTAGGAGTCGACGTAGTAGGGGAATCGCGAGGAGCAGCCGATGCCGGAGATGATCACCGTGTTCTCGCGGGTGATGCCGAATTCGGGCATCAGCCCCTGGAACGCCGCCAGGATCGCGTAGTCCCCACAACCCGGGCACCAGCGCACCTCCTGGTCGGAGGTGAAGTCCTTGCGGTTCAGTGGCTCCAGCGACAGGGGAACCCCTGCCAGCCCGCGGTAGGCGGGGCTTGCGGGGTGGCCCGTGGTGGGCTGCGTCGTCTCGGTGCTCATGGCTCTCACTTCTCGGTTGCGAGGCGGTCGATGGCCTCGGTCAGTTCGCCGGCGAGCTCACTCGGCGAGATGGGCAGGCCGCGCACACGCGAGAAGCACTGTGCGTCGACCAGGAACTTGGCGCGCAGCAGCATGGTGAGCTGACCCAGGTTCATCTCGGGCACGATCACCGTGTCGTAGCGCTTGAGGATGTCGCCCAGGTTGGCGGGCATCGGGTTCAGGTGGCGCAGGTGGATCTGCGCGATCCGTCGGTCGGTGGCACGAACGCGGCGGGCGGCTGCGGTGATCGGCCCATAGGTCGACCCCCACCCGACCACGAGCACCTTCGCCTCCCCCGACGGATCGTCGACGACGAGGTCGGGGATGTCGCGGACGATGCCGTCGACCTTCGCCTGCCGGGTTCGCACCATCAGTTCGTGGTTGGCGGGGTCGTAGCTGACGTTTCCGGTGTCGACGGCCTTCTCGATGCCGCCGATGCGGTGTTCCAGCCCGACGGTGCCGGGGACCGCCCACGGGCGCGCCAAGGTCTCGGGGTCACGCTTGTACGGCTGGAACACCTGCTTGCCTGAGCCGTCGACCGCGTTGGTGCCGGTGGCGAAACCCGGATCGATGGGCGGGATGCTGGCGATGGTGGGGATGCGCCATGGTTCGGCACCGTTCCCGAGGTATCCGTCGGACAACATGATCACCGGGGTGCGGTACTTGACGGCGATCCGTACCGCCTCCACGGCCGTGTCGAAGCAGTCGGCCGGTGAAGCCGCCGCGACCACGGGCACGGGGGACTCGCCGTTTCGTCCGTGGATGACCTGCAGCAGGTCGGCCTGTTCGGTCTTGGTGGGCATCCCGGTGGACGGCCCGGCGCGCTGCACGTCGACCACCACCAAGGGCAATTCGGTCATCAGGGCAAGGCCGATCGTCTCGGCCTTGAGTGCCATGCCCGGCCCCGAGGTCGAGGTGACCCCCAGCGCCCCGGCGAAGGAGGCACCGAGGGCGGCACCGACGGCCGCGATCTCGTCCTCGGCTTGGAAGGTGTAGACGCCGAAGTTCTTGCGCTTGCTCAGCTCGTGCAGCACGTCACTGGCCGGGGTGATCGGGTACGTGCCCAGGAACAGCTTCAGTCCGGCCTTCTGGGCGCCCGTGATCAGGCCGTAGGCGGTCGCGGCGTTGCCCGAGATCTGCCGGTAACGACCGGGGGGCATGGTCGCGGGGGAGACCTCGTAGCGGTGGGCGAACACCTCTGTGGTCTCGCCGAATGCGTACCCGGCCTTGTAGGCGGCGATGTTGGCGTCACGGATCGCGGGCTTCTTGGCGAATTTCTCTGCCAGGAAGCGCTCGGTTCCGCCGTCCTCACGGCTGTAGAGCCAGCTCAGCAGCCCCAGGGCGAACATGTTCTTGGCGCGGGAGGAGTCCTTGCGGCCGAGTCCGAACTGTTCGACGGCACCGATGGTCATGCCCGTCAGGTCGAGGGTGACCACCTGGTAGTTCTGCAGGGAGTCGTTCTCGAGCGGGTTCTCGTCGTAGCCCACCTTGGTCAGGTTGCGCTTGGTGAAGTCGGCGGTGTCGACGATCACCAGGCCACCGTGGGCCAGGTCGCCGATGTTCGCCTTGAGAGCGGCCGGGTTCATCGCCACCAACACGTCGGGGCGGTCGCCCGGGGTGACGATGTCGTAGTTGGCGAAGTGCAGCTGGAAGCTCGACACACCCGGCAGGGTCCCCTGTGGCGCTCGGATCTCGGCGGGGAAGTTGGGCAGGGTCGAGATGTCGTTGCCGAAGGTTGCTGCCTCGGCGGTGAATCGGTCACCGGTCAGCTGCATGCCGTCACCGGAGTCTCCGGCGAACCGGATCACGACGCGGTCGAGGGTCTGGACCTTCGTCACGCTTGCCTCTTGCTTTCCCGGGCTCGGGGGAGCCCTTGACCTGTGGTCCGCCGCGGTGTGCGACGCTGACCGTCGAGCTGGTGGGTGGTGCGCCGCCCGCGCCGTGGTCGCCGAAACGCCCTCCCGCGCAGACTCCGCACTGCCGCTCAACCTTACTCCGCAACCGTGCGCGCTCCGGAGTTGTTCCCGCACCGCGGAAGGGTTCCGACATCTGAGATGTCGTTAGTCTGTGCTGGTGACGTCAGCAGTCCAGACCCCGGTGATCGACTGGTTCGGCGACGGTCGGGTGGCCGTGGTCGACCTCTCCTTGGCGTGCTGTGCCGTCGAGTCGGAGTTCGCGGTTCCGGTGGGCGCTCCCAGGCTTGACAGGATCCCGGAGGGCGCGCAGGTGGTCGCCGTCGTCTCCGGGACGCTCACCGATCCGGTGGCCCGCCTGGTCGCCGACCGGGTCGAGGTGCTCCCCGAGTCGAGACGAGTCGTCGCGTTCGGCGCCTGCGCCTGCGCGGGCGGCCCGTACTGGGACTCGTATTCGGTGACCAAGGGGGTCGACCAACTGGTCGCCGTCGACCACTACATCCCGGGTTGCCCGCCTGCGCCGTCAGCCCTGGCCGAGTACGTGTCCTCCCTGGTCGGGGGCGTGGCATGAGCGCGTCGGCGGCTGGACCCGGACGAGTCGCCCCGGCAGCCTGGCTGGACGAGGTGCGGGCCGCGGTCGCCGAGGGCTTCGACTGGCTCGACTCCCTGCACGCGGTCGACGAGATCGGACGACCGGAGACCCCCGGTGGCCCCGAGCAGGTGCGCGTGGTCGTCCGGTTGTGGCGGGTTTCCGACGGCCTCTCGAGCGAGGGTCTGTCGGGCGGGGGAGGCCTGCGACGCGACAGCCTGCAGCTGCAGACCCGCGTCGACCGGGTCGGTGGGGTCCTGGACTCCCTGGCCGAGGTGCTGCCCGGGGCGGTGTGGCACGAGCGTGAGGTGCATGACTTCTTCGGGGTGCGGTTCGTCGGCGGCGACGATCGCCCGCTGTTGTGGCACCCCTCCGGGGTCGACGCACCGCCTGGCGCCGAGACACCGTCCGGCGCCGTTCAGGCGGAGGGCGAGACCCAAGTGCTGCGCCCGCTGCTGAAGGACTCCGTGCTGGTCTCGCGGGCAGGCCTCCCGTGGCCCGGTGCCAAGGACCCCGAGACCGACGGACGATCCCAGGCCTCCCGCCGGCGCACCCTGCCGGTGGGGGTGCCGGACCCCGAGAGCTGGGGACCCCTGGCCGCCGCCGACGTCGATCCTGCGGAGGTCGCCGCCGCCGTCTCCGGCGGCCGGGTGCGGAGGCGCCGATGACCGGAACCGGCCACGGCCGCATCGAACTGCTCGAGGACCGCTGCACCTCGTGCATGATCTGCGTGCGCGAGTGCCCCACGTGGTGCATCTCGATCGACTCCCACTCTGTGGTGATCGCGGACGAGGAACCGGCGGGCGCCCGTCCTCCGGGGCGACGGCGCGAACGCACCGCCAACGTGCTCGACAGCTTCGACATCGACTTCACCTTGTGCATGTACTGCGGCATCTGCATCGAGGAGTGCCCCTTCGACGCCCTGCAGTGGGCGGGCTCGCACGTGGCTGCCGGTGACTCGCGCGAGGCCCTGGTGCACGGTCGGGATGCGCTGGCCCCCATGGCGACCTCGGCTGCCGACGAGGCGGACGGGACCCCCGCCCCATGACCTTCTGGGGCGAACGCTGGCGGCAGTTGCTCGAGGCCTGGCGGGTCACCGACGTACGCCGGGGCATGTACGGCACGCTGCTGATCGCCGTCGGCTCGCTCACGCCCGCGTACCTGCCGCGCAATTCGCCGTGGTGGCCGATCATGCGCTGGGCCCACCTCGACAATCCCGTCGCCAAGGTCGCGTTCAACATCCTCGTGCTGGCGGGCGTGGCGCTGTTGGTGCAGGCCTGGTTCCGACTCCGTCCGCTGGGAGGGGCGGGGCACGGCATCGCCGAGACGTGGCACGACCTGCGGCACTGGGCCGTGCTGGCGATCTGGGGGGCACCGTTCTTCTTCGCCCCGCCCATCTTCAGTCACGACGCCTATTCCTACGCGGCCCAGGGCTGGATGCTGCACAACGGCGTCGACCCCTACCAGCAGGGGCCCGGCGTGCTGCCCGGGGGCTTCGCCGACCAGGTGGCCTGGGTGTGGCGCTTCACCCCGGCGCCCTACGGCCCGTTGGCGCTGCAGATGAGCCACCTGCTGGTCGACGTCTCTGGCTACGATCCCTACATCGCCGCCCTGCTCATGCGCGTCCCGGCGCTCGTCGGCGTCGGACTGATCGGTTTGTGCATCCCTCGCCTGGCGACCCTGATGCGCGTCGACCCGGCGTTCGCGGCCTGGTTCGCCACTCTCAACCCGGTGCTGGTGATCGACTTCATCGGTGGTGCCCACAACGATTCGCTGATGATGGGGCTGGTGGTCTTCGCCCTCTACGTCGCCCACAAGGTGCGCTGGGGCTGGTTGCCCGCGGCCGTGGTGGTGGCGATCGCCGCCACCATCAAACAGCCCGCTCTGTTGGCGGCCTACGTACTGCCGCTGGTGCGTCGTCCCTGGCGAACCTTCGCACCCTCGGACGGTGCCATCGTGATCTTCCGGGCGGTCGTCGCGCTGGGGCTGGCCACGGGTGTGTTCGCGCTCATCTCGGTGGTGACCGGGCTGTACTTCGGCTGGTACAACGCCGTCAACGTGCCGGGCCTCGTGGTCACGGTGTCACCGTTCACCGTGCTCGGTCAGGGACTGCAGCTGCTCTTCGAATCGGTGGGCTGGCGGCAGGCCGCCGAGGTCTCGGTGCGGTACTCGCGCGCCGTCGGACTGGTGGCCTCCGTGGTGGTCCTGGCCGTCGGCGCCGTCACGGTGGCTCGGCGTCGTCCGATCACCTACCTGACCTGGTCATACCTGGCGGTCGCGCTGTTCGCCCCGGCGCTGCACTCCTGGTACGTGCTCTGGGGTGGGCTGCTGCTGCCGCTGGCGCGGCCCAGCGCCAAGGTGGTGCGGGCTGCGATCGTGGCCACCATCGTGTTGCTGAGCTATGCCGCCGTGAACCTGTCGATGCGCAACGGCGCCATCGCCCTCGGTGTCGCGGCGCTGGCCGCCTACGGGTTCCAGGTCTGGGCGCACGAGCGCCAGGCCAACGCAGAGGTCGCGAAGGAGACTGCCGATGTCTGACGAGGTGCTGGTCGAGGTACGCGACGGGGTGGGAGTGATCACGCTCAACCGTCCCCGGGCCATCAACGCCCTGACCCACGCGATGATCCTGCGGATCGAGCGGGCCCTGACGGAGTGGGCCGAGGACGACCAGGTGCGCAGGATCCGCTTCGAGGGTGCTGGTGAGCGCGGGTTCTGTTCCGGTGCCGACGTCCGGGCGCTGCGCGAGGACGTGCTGGCGGGCGGTGACGGCGCCGTCCAGTTCTTCGCGGACGAGTACCGCGTCAACGCCCTGGTCGCCGACCACCCCAAGCCCACCCACGCGGTGATGTCGGGTGTCTGCATGGGCGGGGGCATGGGGCTGGCTGCCCACTGCACCCAGCGGGAGGGGGACGCCAGCACCCAGTTGGCCATGCCCGAGACGACCATCGGGCTGTTCCCCGACGTGGGCGTGCTGTTCCCGCTCTCGCGCATGCCCGGGCGGACCGGTGAGTGGATGGCGCTGACCGGCGCCTCCGTCGACTGCTCCTCGGCTCTGTGGGCGGGGCTGCTCACCGAGGTGGACGAACTGGCCGTCCATCCCGACTCGTCATGGTTGGCGACGTCACGTGGCTGGATCGATGACTGCTTCGCCGCAGACACCGTCGCCGACGTGCTCGAAGCCCTGACCTCGTCGGACGAACCCGACGCCCGCGCGGCCGCCGAGCTGATCTCGACCAAGTCCCCGCTGTCGGTGGCCGTCTCACTCGAGGCGCTCCGGCGGGCCCGCGGGATGGGCAGCGTGGGCGAGGTGCTGGCCCAGGACCTGACGCTGGCCAGGAACTTCATGCGTGACTCCGACTTCGTCGAGGGGGTCCGGGCCCAGTTGGTCGACAAGGACCGCGCGCCCGTCTGGAAGCACGCCGCCGGCGGGGTCGGGTCGGTGGGTGCCGACGAGGTGCTTCGCTACTTCGAGTAGGAGCCAGGCACGGGCCGCGTCGAATCCACCTCCTGGCCTTCCTGGGAGCTCTCCGGGAGGTTCCGGTGGCCGCGTACGGGGCCGGCGAAGATCGCCAGGTTGGCGATCGCCACCACCGCGCACATGCCCAGCATGGTGGCCCTGATACCGACGGGTCCCGACATCGCCCCCGCCACCACGGATGCCACCGGCATCAGCCCGAAGTTCACGAACTGCGAGGCCGTGGTGGAGCGGGCCATCAGCCGGTTGGGCACGTAACCCTGCCGCCAGGCCATTCGGATCACGTTCATCGCGCTGATGGCGAAGCCGACCGTCGCGAGGCCGACGAGCATCACGGCCAGCAGCACCCCGGAGCGGGCCCACGGCACGAGCAGGACGGACCCGGCAATCAGCGCGCTCAACCCCAGCAGCGCCCGCCCGCTTCCCCAGCGCGTGGCGAGGTGGGGGGCGAGCAGTGCCCCACCGATCGTCCCCACGGTGTTGCAGGCCATCGCCCAGCCGATGCCGGTCGGTGACAGGCCCACTTCGCGGACGAAGAAGAGCACCAGCAGGGTCTGGAAGCCGGTCAGTCCGAAGTTGGCGAAGCTGCCCAGCACCGTGAACCAACGCAGCAGGGGATCCCCGAAGGTGAAGCTGAGTCCCTCCTTGATGCCGGACCACAGCTGCGACCCGCCTTCGCGCCGGGGCTGGGGGGAGGGCTTCGAATGGTCGCGATCCTGCCGGGGCGCGAGTCGGATCCGGCTCAGAAGGACGGCTGAGACGAGGTAGCCCACGGCGTCCACCACCACCCCGAGGGCGGGGGCTATCACGGCCGCGAGTTGTCCCCCGATGGGGAGACCTGCCGTGACCCCGACCGCCTCACTGCCGGACAGCCACGAGTTCGCCCGGGGCAGTTGCCCACGTTCCACCAACTGGGGGATCAGCTTGCCCCGAGCCGGCTGGAAGAAGACCGCTGCGGTGCCCACGACGAGTTGCACGACCAACAACTGGCTGAGGCTCAGACTGTCGGCCAACCATGCGATGGGCAACGAGGCGAGGGCGGCGAAGGCCGCCAGGTCGGCCGCGATCATGACCCGCAGGGGCGGGAGGCGATCGATCCAGGCGCCCGCGGGGAGCCCGATCACCACCCACGGCAGCCAGGTGGCGGCCGTGATCAGTCCCACCCACAGCCCGCTGGCGTGCAGGCTCGAGATGGCAACCAGCGACAACAGCACCGACGAGATGGCGCTGCCGGTGATGGCCAGGGTCTGTGACGCGAACAGCAGGCCGAAACCGCGGTGGTGGTGGAGGGGTGAGGGCCCAGTCGGTGCGGGGGCCGTCACGGGGGGCGCGCTCGTTGGGGCAGTGGGCAGGGTTTCGGGCATGGCGGGGCCTGTGGAAGTGGCCATGGGATGGCTCCTCTGGGTCTGGCGAGGGTGCGGGGATGGTGCGGCGGGACGCCCGTCGGGGCGCCTTGGTCAGGGTCGGGCGGTGACCCCGCGGGCGGAGAAGAAGATCGATCGTGCGGTGTCGTCCCGCTCAGAGCGGTGACGGTCGGAGGCCTCGCGGAAGCCCTCGATGAGCTCGCCCAGTTGACGGTTCAGTTCGGTCAGCTCGTGGGGGGTCAGCTGCAACCAGGTCGACATCGCGAACGGCGCGTCACTCCACTCCTCGGGCAGGGGCTCGTGCATCGACTGCCGGAACAGGTCGAACTGGCGAGCCAGCATGAGTTCCTCGGCCTGCAGGGCCGTCTGGGCTGCGGCCGGGGTGAGGTCGGCCCGGTTCCAGGTCGTGCGCACCATCGGGCGTCGCCACCAGGTCTCGCGCCTGTCCTGGGCCAACTCCGGCGCACGCTCGACCAGGCCGGCGGCCTCCAGCGGCTTCAAATGGTGGCTGATCGAGCCGATGGCCTCGTCGAGGTCGTCCGACATCTGCGAGACCTTCATGGGGCCCTTGGCGCGCAGCAGGTCGAGGATCCGCAACCGCGTGGGGTGGGCGTAGGCGCGCAGCACGGCCGGGTCGGTGATGGTGCGTTCGGGGGTGTCCGGGTGCGGCTGACTCATGCCCTCAGGGTAGATCCACAAAAATCATTGCACAAGAGGTCTTGTGGAACTTGCCGGCCCATCGTCCCAGAGGTCGTAGTCGACGGTGACGGGGGAGTGGTCGGAGATCCGCGCCTCGTAACTGACGCTGCGATCGGTGCCCCCGTTGACGCCTGCCCTCGCCAGACGAGGGGTCGCCAGGTGGTAGTCGATCCGCCAGCCGGAATCGTTCGCCCACGACTGCCCGCGCCACGACCACCACGAGTACGGTCCGTCGGTGTCGGGATGCAAGCGGCGGACGACGTCGACCAGGGTGCGCGGGGAGGTGATGGAGCCGAACCACTCGCGTTCCTCGGGCAGGAATCCCTCGGAGCGCTGACTGGTGCGCCAGGTCTTGAGGTCCTTCCGGGTGTGGGCCACGTTGAAGTCGCCGAGCACGATGAACTCCCGACCCGCGGCGAGCGCGGCCCGGCGGGATCGTCCGAGTTGACGGGCGAGTCCGGCCAGGAACCTCATCTTGCGCTGGTACTTGGCCAACGACGCCTCGTCGGAGAAGGGTGTTCCCCCCTTGGGCAGGTAGAGCGAGGCAACGGTGAGCGGTCGATCGGCCAGGTCGACCTCGATGTACCGGCCTTCGTCGGCGAAGTGCCTGAGCTCACGGGCCAGGGTGGAGTGGTCGACCTCGACCGTGAGCGGATGGTCGGAGTCCAGATGGGCCACCAGTGATCCTTCGCCCCACGCCCGCACCGCAGCCGGGGCCTCCCGGGTCAGGACGGCCACCCCGTTGCGTCCGGGGATCGTGCCCGGGTGGTAGCTGAGGTGGTGCTCGCCGAAGGCGTCGCGGGGCAACTCGGTGAGGGGGCACCGCATCTCCTGCAGGGCGACGACATCGGGGTCGCGTTCGTTCAACCACCCGGTGAAGCCCCGGCGCTGCGCGGCGCGGATGCCGTTGACGTTGAACGTGGAGATTCTGAGCACGGCCCCACCCTAGGGGCGGCCCCAGACATTCCTTCGGTGACCTCTGTCAGTCGACGGGCGCCAGGTCCGCAGTGGCGGGACCCTCCAACCGGGTGCCGTCGGAGGTGAACCGCGACCCGTGCAGGGGACAGTCCCAGGAGCGCTCCGCGTCGTTCCAGGCCAGGACTCCACCCAGGTGCGTGCAGACCGCGCTCACGCTGCAGGTACGGCCGTCGACCGTCGACACGGCCCTCGGGCCGATCGGTCCCTGCTCGACCCGACCCTGTCCCTCGGCGGGGGCTCCCTCGTCCGCCTTGGTCGACCCGACCCGGTCGCGGACGATCCTCTCCAGGGTCTTGGCGACCTGTGCGCCGATCGATGCGGCGTCATGCCACCCGGTCACGTGATGACGCATGGCCGTCGCGTGGCCCGGGCTGCCGCCGAGCAGGTCGGCGGCCATGATCAACCCGGCTCCCGCACCCAGGGCCATGCCCCACTTGTCGTAGCCGGTGGCGGTCAGCACGGTGCCGTGACTCACCGGCAGGGCACCGATGAACGGCATGGCGGTGGCCAGCAGGTAGTCCTGCGCCGACCACGACCACAGCGGTTCGCCGACGCCGAAGTGCTCACGGGCCCAGGTATCCAGTTCCGCGACATGGGCCGTGGTGGAGCCGCCCTCGCCGACCGGGTGGCCGGCGCCGCCGACCAGGAGGACCGGGCAGTCGGATCCCACGGCCGTGCGCAACGAGCGTGCCGAGGCATCGAGCGACAGCGACATCGGGAACGACTCGGGGTCGATCCCCGACGGCAACGGGTAGGCGATCGCGTAGGACCGTTTCGCCTGTGACAACGCATTCTGGGCAGCCCCGCGGAAGCCAACCGGTGTCTGGGTGGCCATGATCACGGCATCGGCGCGCAGGTCCCCCGCCGAGGTGTGCACCGTCCACGGGTTCCCGCCGGACAGGCCAGTGACGCGGACCCCCTCGATCAGTTCCCCCTCGTGCGCCTCGAGTTCTGCCCGCAGGGCCGCGACGGCACCCATGGGGTCGACCTGTGCCTGGTCGGCCAGTGAGATCGCAGCGGTCGTCGTGAAGGGCAGCCCATGGGCGGCCTCGTCCATGATCTCCAGACCGGCCTCGCGTGCCACCTCCGCCTCGCGGTGCACACGCTGGGCGCCCTCGTCGGAGACGGCATAGGTCACGGCCGGCCGCGTCTGGACCGGTTCGCTGTGGGCTCGCATCAGGTCGAGCAGCCAGCCCTGGCCGATGCGGTTCGCCTCGACGTAGGAGCGCACGGCCTCGGCGCTGGCGTGCTGCCTGATCCGCTGCAGCCTGGCCCCTTGGAGCAGGCTCACCTTCGCGGTGGTGTGGCCAGTGGCTCCGGCGCCGGCCCGCCACGCCTCGACGACCACGGGATGGCGTCCTCCCCGGGCCAGTTCGACGGCGGCGCTCAGCCCCGTGACCCCCGCGCCGATGACGAGCACGTCGACGGCTGAGGGCAGGGCGGGGGAGGGCTCAGAGGCGGGGGTCGGAGCTGGCTGCTCACGCATCGCCCACCACATGGATTCACGGTCAGCAGGGATCGGCTTCACCATGAACGAATGCTACGCGTGGTCCGAGCGCTCCGTCGGGGAGCGTGTGAACCCTGTGGACGGTGCGTCAGCGATAGTTGGTGAACTGCACCGCGAAGTCGTAGTCGGCTTCCTTGATCATCTTCTGGACGACCTGCAGGTCGTCCCTGCTCTTGGACGAGACCCGGAGTTCGTCCCCCTGGATCAGGCACTTCACGCCCTTGGGCCCCTCGTCGCGCACGAGCTTGGAGATCTTCTTGGCGTTCTCCTGGGTGATGCCCTCCTCGGTCGAGGCGGTCATCTTCCACATCTTCCCCGACAGGCGAGGGTCGTCGGCCTTCACGGCCTTGAGGCTCACGCCACGCTTGATCAACTTCGACTGGAACACGTCCCAGACGGCCTTCACCCGGTCCTCGCCGTTGGACTCCATCTCGATGGTGGTCTCACCCGACCACTTGATCGATGAGTCGGTGTTCTTGAAGTCGAACCGCTGGCCCACCTCGCGGGCGGCCTGTCCGAGGGCGTTGTCGACCTCTTGGCGGTCGATCTTCGAGACGATGTCGAACGAGCTGTCCGAAGCCATGGCTGCCTCCTGGGAAGCGGTGGGGGCGGACGACCTGCTCGTCCACCGGTCAGACCCAACCTATCGAGTGGGCCGCCCATCCAGTTGGTGATGGAGCGTGAGGGTTTGCTATCGTTGCCGATCGCTGGGAAACCAGCACGGCAGGTTGCCCGAGTGGCCAAAGGGAGCGGTCTGTAAAACCGTCGGCGTCGTCCTACGTAGGTTCGAACCCTACACCTGCCACCAAGCCCCGGAATCGGATGGATTCCGGGGCTTTGTGCTTGTCATGGCGGGTTTCGGCGGGTGAGCCGAGGGCCGGTGTTCAGGCCAGGAGTCCGGCGGCGGCGATCGCCAGGGCGCTCCCGAACCGGGTCTCCCGCTCCTCGGGGGACATGTCTCCGGAGCCGTCCTTGAGGTGGTCGGAGACGGTCAGCACGGTGAGGGCTTCGCGGTCGTGCTCGAGCGCGCACTTGTAGAGTCCCGCCGCCTCCATCTCGACCCCGAGGGTGCCCAGCCTGTCGAGAGCCTGGATGATGTCGGCGCGCCCCGAGTAGAACAGGTCGGAGGAGTACACCGGTCCCACGTGCACCGAGGCACCTGCCAGGTCGTCGGCCGACCTGGCCGCGTCCACGGCCGCGCGCAGCATGTCGAAGCTCGCCGCCAGGCTGAGCGTCAGCCCGGGGGCATCGATCGTTGCCACGGGCGAATTGGTGTGCGCGGACGACCCGATGACCACGTCGCGCACCTTCACCTTCGACGAGATGCCACCGCAGGTGCCGACCCGGCAGATGCGCTGCACCCCGTAGTCGCGGTAGAGCTCGGTGGCGTAGATCGACAGCGTCGGGATGCCCATGCCCGAGGCCATCACGGACATCGGGGTGCCCTGGTAGGTGCCGGTGAAGCAACCGTTCCCGCGCACCTCGCTGACCAGCTTCGCGTCGGTCAGGAAGGTCTCGGCGATGCGGGCGGCGCGACGCGGGTCCCCGGGCATGAGCAGCAGGGGAGCGATCTCCCCGGGCTGGGCGGAGATGTGAGGAGTGGGCATGGGGGCTCCTGGGTCGAGGTGGCGGTGGGCGAGCGGTGAGGCCTCCGTGGGCAGGCAGGGCGGCGCTGGGCCGCCCGTGGGCGCTGCCAGTCTGCCAGCAGCAGCGTTGGCCGGGAGTGGGGCAGTGGGTCCCGGCGGGCAATCGTGCCGATCGTGTGCCCTGACAGCGATTGTTGCGGCTGGGGCGCGAGTTTTGCCACCACAGCACACGATCGGCACGATTGAGCCGCGGTGACCTCTGCGCCGCCGACAACCAGCGCCCGGGCGGGGGGAACAGAGCGCGCGCCGCCCCCGGCGCGGCCAGGAACCAGGGCTTCCCTTCGAGCCAGGGGGAACAAACGCTTGCCGGCCGACGTTGAACCCTCATCCACCGAGGTCAGCCGAGGTGTGACCCGGGGTGCCCGTGGCTCGTTTTGCGCGACCCGCGTCTCGTCCTGTAAGTTTCTTCTTCGGCTGGCCCCTATAGCTCAGTAGGCAGAGCGTCTCCATGGTAAGGAGAAGGTCTGCGGTTCGATTCCGCATGGGGGCTCGATGGAACCGGGTCTCGTGGCTTGCTGCGAGACCCGGACCCACCAGTGGCGGGGTAGCTCAGGGGTAGAGCAAGCGGCTCATAATCGCTGTGTCACGGGTTCAAATCCCGTCCTCGCTACCAACAAGCTCCCAGCACCACCCTTTTGAGAACGAGGACCATCATGGCCAAGAAGTCTTCCCAGGTTCGTCCGAAGATCACGCTTGCTTGCACCGAGTGCAAGGAGCGCAACTACATCTCGATGAAGAACCGCCGCAACGACCCCGATCGTCTCGATCTGAAGAAGTACTGCTCGCGCTGCAACGCGCACACGCTTCACCGCGAGACCCGCTGACCCTCGTTGCTCCGCACCACCCCGCTGGCCCAGCCAGCGGGGTTGTTGCATGTCTGGGCACTCTCACGGCGCCCATCGACGACCCGCCCACGACCCCGCCCCGCCCTGCGTCGGGGCACTAGCCTTGGGGCCATGCCGATCACGCCCGAACATGTCGGTCGCCGCTATCCGGTGACGAAGCCCTACCTCGTCAACCAGGCCAAGATCGACGAGTTCCGAATGGCCGTGGGCGACCGCACCACAGGCCCGCAGGCCCCCGGAACCTTCGCAATGGTGATCGGGGCGCTCGCGTGGGACGGCCTGTTCGCCGACCCCGAGTTGGGTCTGGGGCTGCACCGCACCATGCACGCCGACCAGCGCTTCGCCTGGAACCGGCAGCTGCGAGCCGGTGACGAGATCAAGGCGGTGCTCGTCGTCGACAAGGTGCGCAACCGCGGCAACGTCGACATGATCACGGTCACGGTCGACCTCAGCACAACCGATGGGGAACAGGTCTGCACCGCCACCTCCACCCTGATCCACACCCGCGAGGAGGCCTGAGATGGCACGCACGCCCCTGACCGCGGGTGACGGTTTCGGACCCGTCGAGGTCCGCGTCACCCGCACCGACCTCGTGCGTTATGCGGGTGCGTCGGGCGACTTCAACCCGATCCACCACTCCGATCGTGCCGCCCGCGAGCTCGGTCTGGACACCCCCATCGCCCACGGCATGTGGACGATGGGCCGCGCCCTCAGCGAGGTCAGCGCCTGGCTGGAGATCACCGGACGTACCCCCGACGACCTTGCCGGCTACTTCGTCCGGTTCACCCGACCCGTCCCCGTCCCCGACACGGCCGAGGGCACCGCGATCACCATCGCGGGCCGGGTGGCCGCGGTGGCTGACGACCTGGCCGTCGTCCAGCTCGAGGTCTCTCTGGACGACCAGACAGTTCTCGGCAACGCGAAGGTTGAGGTGCGCGCATGAACGAGGGACCCATCACGGTCACTCCCGCGTCGTCCACCACGGACGAGTTCCGGGACGACACCCTCGAGACCTCGATGCGGGCCGACAGCTGCCGGATCACCGACCAGGTCGACACGCAGGGGCCGGCCACCGACCTCTCGTCGAGCCCACGGTTGGCCGAGCACACCACCTTCCGGGTGGGGGGTCCGGCGCGGACGTTCGTGCGCGCCACCACCGAGGCGCAGATCATCGAGACGGTCAGCGCGGCCGACCGTGACGGCGTGCCGGTGATGGTGCTCTCGGGCGGCTCCAACCTGCTGGTGGCCGACGAGGGCTTCCCGGGCACCGTCGTCAAGATCGCGTGGCGGGGGATCACGGCCCAGGTGAGTGACTGTGGAGGGGCCTTCGTCACCGTCAACGCCGGTGAGAGCTGGGACGATCTGGTCGCGTTCGCCGTGGCCAAGCAGTGGATCGGCGTCGAGGCGCTCTCGGGCATCCCCGGGCTGGTCGGATCGACACCCATCCAGAACGTCGGCGCCTACGGAACCGAGGTGAGCCAGACGATCGCTCGGGTGCGCACGTGGGACCGCCAGCAGAACAAGGTGGCGAGCTTTGCTGCCTCCGACTGCGACTTCGGCTACCGCACCAGCCGTTTCAAGCGAGAGCCGGAGCGGTACGTGGTGCTGCAGGTGAGCTTCCAGTTCGAACTGGGCGACCTGTCGATGCCCATCCGCTACCCCGAACTCGCCCGTGCCCTGGGGGTGGACGTCGGCCATCGGGCCCCACTGACCCGGGTGCGCGAGGCCGTGCTCGCCATCCGCCGCTCGAAGGGCATGGTCGTCGACCCCGATGACCGCGACTCGTGGAGTGCCGGCTCCTTCTTCACCAACCCACTGCTCTCACCCGAGCAGGCAGCCGATCTGCCCGAGGACGCACCCCGCTACCCCCAGCTCGACGGCCTCGTCAAGACCTCGGCTGCCTGGCTGATCCAGCACGCCGGGTTCGACAAGGGCTTCGGTGCCGACCTGGGTTCGGGCAGAGCCAGGTTGTCGTCCAAACACACCTTGGCCCTGACCAACCACTCCGATGCCACCGCCGCCGACGTGCTCACCCTCGCCCGCACGGTGCGTGACGGAGTCAGTGAGGCGTTCGGGGTCGTGCTGGTACCCGAACCGGTGCTTGTCGGCTGCAGCCTGTGAGTTGGTGACCAGGGCGACCAGCGAATGGCGATCGTCCGGGTCCCGGTACCCCCCACCCGGGTGCGCCTTCCACGGCCACGGCTTCGTCCCGTCGCCGGTGCGCACTTCTGCGACACTGACGCCATGACCGACAATGGGCGCATGAGCGCATTCGCAGATCTTTCCGCAGACCAGCGGGCCGACCTCGCCGAGCAGCAGTTGTCGCTGTACGAGGAGCTGAAGGCTCGCGGGCTGAAGCTCGACATCACGCGCGGCAAGCCCTCGTCCTCGCAACTCGACCTCTCGAACGCCCTGCTCACCACGCCCATCTCGCCCAAGTCGGCCGACGGCACCGATGTGCGCAACTACGGCGGCCTGAACGGGTTGATCGAACTGCGCCAGATCTTCGCGGAACTGCTCAACACCACCCCTGACCTGCTGCTGGCCGGCGACAACTCCAGCCTGTCGCTGATGCACGACACCATCGCCTTCGCGATGCTGCACGGGCTGCCCGGCGGTGAGCCGTGGGCCCGGCAGAAGGTCAGGTTCATCTGCCCCGTACCCGGCTACGACCGCCACTTCGCGATCTGCCAGGACCTGGGCATCGAGATGATCCCGGTCGACCTGGGTGACCACGGACCCGACCTCGACGAGGTGCGTGAGCTCGCCGCCGACCCGTCGGTCAAGGGCATGTGGGCGGTACCCATGTACGCCAACCCCACGGGCGTCACCTTCGACGAGGCCACCACGCGGGCACTGTTGTCGATGCCGGCTGCCGACGACTTCCGCATCATGTGGGACAACGCCTATGCCCTGCACCACCTCACCGCGGACGAGCCCGTGCCGCTGGACGTGATCTCCCTGGCCGCCGAGGAGGGCCATCCCGACCGGGTCTTCACCTACGCCTCGACCTCGAAGGTCACCTTCGCCGGCGACGGGGTCGCCTTCATGGGCGGTTCGAGGGCCAACCTCGACTGGTACCTCAGCCACTACGGCAAGCGTGCGATCGGGCCCGACAAGGTCAACCAGCTGCGCCACGCCACCTGGTTCAAGAACGCCGATGGCGTGCGCGCGCTGATGCGCAAGCACCGCGCGCTGATCGAGCCCAAGTTCGCGCTCGTGCTCGAGACCCTGCAACGCCGGCTCGGCAAGTACGGGGTCGCCACCTGGACCAAGCCGGCTGGTGGCTACTTCGTCACCCTCGACGTGGTGCCCGGCACCGCCACCCGCGTCGTCGCCCTCGCCAAGGAAGCGGGCATCGCCCTCACTCCGGCGGGTGCCTCCCACCCTCTTGGGCACGACCCGTACGATCGCACCATCCGGATCGCGCCGACCTTCCCCTCGCTGGGTGAGTTGACCGAAGCCATGGACGGACTGGCCACCTGCGTGTTGGTGGCTGCTCTCGAGCAGGACCCCACGCATCAAGCAGCAACCCACGAGGCCGCCCCCAGCCAGTAGGCCCCGAACCCTAAGGACTGAGATGACCAGCCCCGACGACGAACGAGCGCGACTCGCGGACGACGGCACCGCCGAAGAACGATCCGCGGCGCGACACCAGCGGCGCAAGGGGCGCCGGTTCGCGACCGTCTTCTTCTCCGTGTTCCTGGTGCTGTTGCTGGCCGGCGGGGCGGTCTTCGCCTACTACCTGACCCGGGTCAGCCGCGCGATCGACCACGTGAGCCGCAACCCGTCGATCATGCCGTCCGACCAAGGGGTGGACGGGACGCCGCGTCCGGCCGATCCGACGAACAAGACCGCCTCTGGCCAGCCGATGACCTTCGTCCTGATGGGCTCCGACTCGCGGGGATCCGACCAGGGACGCTCCGACTCGCTGATGGTGGCCTACCTGTCGGGCGACCGCAAGGACGTCTACCTGGTCTCGTTCCCCCGTGACATGTGGGTCACCATCCCGGGCAAGGGGCAGGCCAAGATCAACGCTGCCTACGCGTGGGGAGGTCCGCCGTTGACCATCTCGACGCTCGAGTCGATGCTGGCCGTGCGCATGCAGCACGCAGCCGTGATCGACTTCGAGGGTTTCATCAAGCTCACCGACGTGCTGGGTGGGGTGAGTGTCTACAACAAGCAGGCCTCGAAGTCCGACGGCTTCACCTTCCCCGAGGGGCAGATCACGATCCAGGGCAAGCAGGCACTGGCCTACGTGCGGGAGCGCCACGACCTGCAGCGCGGTGACCTCGACCGTGCGCAGCGGCAGCGAGATGTCGTCCAGGCGATCCTCAAGAAGACGATGACCCCCGAGACGATCGCCAACCCCGTGAAGTTCGGCAAGACGGTCGACACCTTCGCGGCCTGCATGACGGTCAGCGAGGACCTCGACTCCAAGACCATCCGCTCCGTCGCCACCCAGTTGCGGGTCAACCCCGAGACGGGCATCCACTCGCTGCAAGCGCCCATCGACGGTTTCGGCACGTCCAAGGACGGCCAGTCGATCGACGTGGTCGACAAGGTGGGGCTGGCGGAACTGGCGAAGGCCATGCAGACCGACACCATGGACCAGTACGCAGCCAAGTACGGCAGCTGACCGCCACTGCGCCGGTTCGACGGCCCGCACCAATTCGCCTACACTGATCCCTTGGTGGCTCCGCCGGTCCGACCCGTCGGTCAGCGTCGTCACCGAAGGGCAATAGCTCAATTGGCAGAGCAGCGGTCTCCAAAACCGCAGGTTGGGGGTTCAAGTCCCTCTTGCCCTGCGAGGCAGGATCGAGATGATCCTGCTGACCAGTCAGCACCAAGCCGAAAGGCACTACCGAAGGAACATCGTGGCCGACGACACCCCCTCGTCACCGGACGAGCGCGAGCCCGTCGACACCGGTGCACCCGAGGCGGCTGAGCAGCACGGCCCCGATGCCTCACACGAGGCCCAGGAGCTGACAGGGGCCGACGACGCGGAGCAGCTGACTCCGACTCCTGCTGCGGCCGCCCGCAGTTCTCGTCCCATTCGCAAGCAGCCCGAGTCGGCCGTGACCCGCAAGAAGGGCACCTCGACCCGCAGGCGCGACGTGGCCACGGCCGAGAAGTCAGCCCGCACCACTCCCGGCGTGTTCGTCAACCAGTCGGTGGCGGAGCTGCGCAAGGTGCTGTGGCCGACCGGCGACCAGTTGCGTCAGTACTTCGCCGTGGTGCTGGTGTTCGTGCTCATCATCATCGCCTACGTGGGTCTGCTGGACTTCGCCTTCGGGTGGGTCGTGCTGAAGCTCTTCGGCGCTGGCAAACCCTGAATCGGCTGACAACGGAAGAAGACGAGATGACCAACGACCCTGATTTCGCGAACGCCGACTCCCACCAGCCCGAGGCTGCTGAGGAGTCAACCCCTGACTTCGAGATCGATCTGGACCAGTTCGACGCCGCCGCATCCGAGGAGGCCGCGTCCGACGACACCGAGCTCAACCTCGACTTCGGTGACGACGCCGAGGAGGCCGACAGCGGCATCGACCTCAACTTCGGTGAGGACGCCGAACCGTCGGCCGAGGAGACCCAGGACGACGATGACGACGACGAGGACGCCGCCACCGTGGCCGCCCTCGCCGAACTCCGCGAGGAACTGCGCACCAAGGTGGGGGAGTGGTACGTCATCCACACCTACTCGGGTATGGAGAACCGGGTGAAGCAGAACCTCGACGCCCGCGTCACCTCCCTCGAGGTCGAGGACTACATCTACGAGAGCGTCGTGCCGACCGAAGAGGTCGTCGAGATGCGCAACGGCACCAAGAAGACGGTCACCCGGTGCGTGCTGCCCGGCTACGTGCTGGTGCGCATGGACATGACCGACGAGGCCTGGGGCGTCGTCCGCCACACCCCTTCGGTGACCGGTTTCGTCGGCCACGCCACCCAGCCGGTGCCGCTGAGCCTCGACGAGGTCGAGCGCATGCTCACCCCGTCGGTCATCGCTCGCGTGAATGCCGAGCAGTCGGGCAAGCCCTCACGCAAGCAGAAGCGCAAGATCGAGGTCGTCGACTACACCGTCGGTGACTCCGTCGAGGTCGTGGACGGACCGTTCGCCGGCGTCCAGGCCACCATCACCGAGATCAACGTGAACACCCAGCGACTGAAGGCTCTGGTGGAGATTCTGGGTCGGGAGACTCCGGTCGACCTGACCTTCCCCCAGATCCAGAAGATCTGAGGGTTTCGGAAGAAACTGAGTTCACGCCGGTCGGACCGCCAACCCTTCGGGGATCCGACCACCACCCGACCCGGGCTCTCGTCCGAGTCACCACGGTGTGGGCACCCGTCCACACCGGCAAGCAAGAAAAGGACCCACAACCATGCCTCCCAAGAAGAAGGTTGCGGCCCTCGTCAAGGTCGCACTCAAGGCTGGCGCAGCCACTCCTGCTCCTCCGGTCGGTACCGCCCTCGGTCCGCACGGTGTCAACATCATGGAGTTCTGCAAGGCCTACAACGCCCAGACCGAGGCCCAGCGCGGCAACGTCATCCCCGTCGAGATCACCATCTACGAGGACCGCACGTTCACCTTCGTGCTGAAGACCCCGCCGGCCGCCGAGCTGATCAAGAAGGCCGCCGGACTCGACAAGGGCTCGCCCACCCCGCACAAGACCAAGGTCGGCAAGCTGACCCAGGCCCAGGTGCGCGAGATCGCCGAGACCAAGATGCCCGACCTGAACGCCAACAACGTTGAGGCCGCCATGAAGGTCGTCGCCGGCACCGCTCGTTCGATGGGCGTGACCGTCGAGGGCTGAGCACTCGCTCAACCCACCCGCACCTTGGACTAGTCCCGGGTGCACCCCACATCCCCCTGGGAGGGCCTCGCGCCCGCACCAGAACTGGTGGATCAGCCCACGAGGCTGACATGAAAGGAACCAGCATGAAGCGAAGCAAGGCTTACAACGCCGCTGCCGAGAAGATTGACGAAGACCAGCTGTACTCCGCGGAGCAGGCTGTGGATCTCGTCAAGCAGGGCGCTGCGGCGAAGTTCGACGAGACCATCGACGTCGCCATGCGACTCGGTGTCGACCCCCGCAAGGCCGACCAGATGGTCCGCGGCACGGTCAACCTTCCGCACGGAACCGGCAAGACGGCACGGGTCCTCGTGTTTGCCACCGGCGAGAAGGCCGAGGACGCTCGCGCTGCGGGCGCCGACGAGGTGGGCGCCGACGAGTTGATCGAGAAGGTGGCTGGCGGCTACCTCGACTTCGACTCCGTCGTGGCCACCCCCGACATGATGGGCAAGGTTGGTCGTCTGGGTCGCGTGCTCGGCCCCCGTGGCCTGATGCCGAACCCGAAGACCGGCACCGTCACCATGGACGTGGCCAAGGCCGTCAGCGACATCAAGGGCGGCAAGATCGAGTTCCGTGTCGATCGTCACGCCAACCTGCACTTCCTGATCGGCAAGGCCTCGTTCACCGCGGAGCAGCTGACCGAGAACTACTTCTCGGCGCTCGACGAGGTGCTGCGTCTGAAGCCGTCGACCTCGAAGGGTCGCTACATCAGGCGGATCACCATCTCGTCGACGATGGGCCCCGGGGTCAACCTGGATCCGTCGAAGATCAAGGCTGAGGACGCCGAGGCCTGAGCCTCTCCTCGTGACCACGTGACAACTCACCATCCTGACCAGCGGGTCGCCACCTCCGGGTGGCGGCCCGTTGTTCGTCCCACCGGGCCACGGGTTGTCAGGGGAGCCAGTTAGCCTTCCCATCATGGTCGACACCCACCTCGGACGAGCCCGCCTGCTGGCCCAGGGTCTGGTCACCCGTCCGTACGCCACGCCCACCGAGGCCGTGCGGGCCCATGGCGCGATGCAGGGGCAGGATCTGCCCGGCGCCATCGCGTCAGCTGCTCTGCGCACCCGAGGGGGCACCGCCGAGCAGGTGATCGCCGACCTGGATGCTGGCCGCTTGGTGCGCGGTTACCCCATGCGCGGCACCGTCTTCCTGATGGCGGCCGACGACGTTGCCTGGGTCTCCCAGTTGTGCAACGCGCCCATGCTTCGGGCACAGGCCGCTCGCCGCGGCCAGCTCGACCTGCACGAGGACCATGTCGAGGTGGCCTCAGAACTCACCGCCAGGGTGCTCGCCGCCCATGAACGTGGCCTGCCGCGGGCTGGCCTGATGCAGCACTGGGACCAGGCGGGCGTGCCCACTGACGCGGGGCGCGGTTACCACGTGCTGTCACATCTGATCGGGCGTGGTGAGGTCGCCTACGGCCCGTGGAACGGTGTCGACCAGAACGTGGTGGGGCGTGACCGGCTGCCGGCAGGTGGCGACCTCGAGGGCCGATTCAACGGCGACCGGACCGCTGCGACGGCCGAACTGCTGAGGCGCTACCTCATCAGCCACGGTCCGGCGACCCTGCGCGACTTCGCGTGGTGGACGAAGCTGCCGCAGCGCGACATCAGACCCGCCTTCACCCTCATCGAACACGAGGTCGAGAGGTTCACTGGGGCTGGGCCCGAGCAGGACGGCGAGGTCCGCTTCGGCCGCCCGGGACTCGCCGACGAACTGGCCGAACGGCTCGCTGGGCCGGACAGCTCCGACCACCGTGAGAGCACCGGAAGGCGAATGCTGCTGCCGGGCTTCGACGAGTTCGTGCTGGGCTACCAGGACCGAATGTTCGCCATGTCGTCGAGCGAGCACCACCTGCTCGTACCGGGCAACAACGGGGTGTTCAAGAAGTCCATGGTGAGCGGTGGACGGGTGGTGGGAACGTGGGCGCGCGCCGGTCGCCCTGGGAAACGATCCCTTGAGCTGGTGCCGTTTGGACGGCTCGCCAAGAAGGACCTTGCCGAGTACGAGCGGCTGTTCGAGGAATTCCCTTTTCCCCTGCCCTGAACCCCGGGCGCACCAACAGGTCGTCGTCGCTGGCGGCGGGCACGGCTGCGGCCCACGAGCTGGCTAGGTAGTCGAGCTGACAAGCGCTGACGGTCAAGGCGTGAGATTTTGAGCAATCTGCGCGCGTTGGGTTCGCGTGACCCTCGGGTCGGTGTACGCTTCGTGACTCAGGGGGGTGCCGTGAGGCACACGCTGCCGGGATCTTGATCCGTGGGCGGCATGAAGGTGATCCGGGGGGAACGCCACATGTGGGGACAATTCTGTCGTTGTGTCGCGGGGGCGGCGCAATGACAACGATCAACAGTGCGAGTGCACTTTTCGAAGTCGGGCGTTTGTCGCGCCCGGCGAAGCTTCGGGCTTGGGCCACACCGTTGTCGTGGCCACGTCGCCTGCGCCTGGCCGCTCTGGCGGCAGACGCGGGTGCGTTGGCTTTCAGCATGACCCTGGCCACGCTGGTGTGGACGAGGGGCCGGGACGGACTCCATCTCGCTCATTCCAGCCTGACGCCGACCATGGTTGCCGTCTTCACGGGACTGGTCTGGCTGCTGGCGCTCGGGCTGGTCGACAGCCGTCGGCTCACGGTGATGGGGGCGGGCCCCCGCGAGTACCGACTTGTCATGGTCGCGTCGGTGCGGGCGCTGGGAGCCGTCGCGATCACGGGCTGGGTGCTCGACCTGGACGTCTCGAGGCTCTTCCTGCTCAACGCGTTCCTCGTCGGCGGCGGGTTGCTGCTCACCGAGAGGTGGCTGTTGCGAGGCAGGCTCGCGCGGTCGAGGGCGCGGGGCGAGAACATGGTGCCCACCGTGGTGGTCGGCGGTCAGGACGACGTCGCCCCCATGCTGAAGCAGCTGGAGTCGAATCCGGCGGCGGGTTACCGTCCCATCGGGGTCTGCCTTCCCAGTGGGGGAGGATCAGGCCTGACGGTGGTTGGGCTGCCGCGGATCCCGGTCGAGGTGCTGGCCGGGATGCTTCGACCCATGCCGCGTGCAGCCGTGGTGGTCGCCGGTGGGGTCTCCGACCCGGAGGTGGCACGCATCACCGGCGCGCTGGAGGGCAGCCCGGTCGAGGTGATGCTGGTTCCCCGACTGCTGGACGTCCCGGGGCAGCGGATGTCGTTCATGCAGGCGGCGGGACTCAACCTCGTGCGCGTCACCCTTCCCCAGTTCGAGGGCTTCAGGTACGCGGTGAAGCGCAGCTTCGACGTGCTCTTCGCCGGCGCTGCGTTGTTGGCGCTCCTGCCGGTGTTCGGGGTGATCGCGCTGCTCATCAAGCTCGAGGACGGTGGCCCGGTCATCTACCGCCAGACCCGGGTCGGGCTGCGCGGTGAGACCTTCACCATCCACAAGTTCCGCAGCATGCACCTGGACGCCGACAAGCGCCTGGCCGAGCTGAGGGCCTTCTCCGTCGGAGCAGGGCCGTTGTTCAAGATGGAGCACGACCCGCGCATCACCCGCACTGGTGCCTTCCTGCGCAAGCACTCGCTCGACGAGTTGCCGCAGTTCTGGACGGTGCTGCGCAGCGGGATGAGCGTCGTGGGACCGCGACCGCACCTGGCCAGCGAACTGGACGCGTTCCCGCAACACGCCCTGCGCAGGTTGCTGATCAAACCGGGCATCACCGGTCTGTGGCAGGTCGGTGGACGCTCCGACCTCTCGCTGGACGACGCCATCCGTCTCGACCTGCGCTATGTCGAGAACTGGACGCTGGGTGAGGACGTGTCCATCATCCTCAAGACCGTGCGCCACGTGCTGCTGCCACAGGGTGCCTACTGAGGGAGTCCCGTCAGGGATTCTGCGACGGGGATCGTCCGGGTCGGGGGGCCCGGACGATCCTCCATGTTCGAGCCCGATCGTGCGGGCCGGTTCGTGGGCTGGCTTGGCAATATTCACATTCACGTAACAACTGGGGACGGACGGGAAGAAGGTGTGGTCTGTGATTGCCCGCGGTGTAGGCTCGCGGCGCGGCTGTGGGTGACCACCTCCGCACGGGCTCGGCACGGCGCCATCCCGCATGGCATGAACAGAAGGTGCTGAATGGAGCGTTCAGTCGTCCGCGGAGACTCTGTCAGGCGCCGCCGAGGACCACGTCGATGACCGTTGCTCAGTACGTCCATATTCTGCGTCGCAATCTTCTGCTGATCATTCTCCTGGCCGTGGTCGGCGGCACCGGGGCGTATTTCTACTCCCACACGCTGCCGAAGCAGTATCGCTCCTACGCGTCCGTGATGGTCGTGCCCGTGCGTGGGGAGAACACCAGTGAGGTCGTGCAGGGCGCCAACTACGTCGAGAACATCGTGCAGTCGTACGCGCTGTTGGCCACCACCCCGTACGTGCTGCAACCCGTGGTCGACAAGCTCGAGCTGGGGGTGTCGCCCGGACAGTTGGCGCGGCAGGTGAACGTCGTGACCCCGCTCAACACGGTGGTGATCCAGCTTGCTGTCACCGATTCGTCGCCGCAGCGAGCGCAGAGCATCGCCGGTGCCACCTCGGATTCCCTGATCGCGGCAGTGAACGAACTCTCGCCCAAAATCGGTAGCGAACCTGCGGTGCGTCTGGAGGTCATCTCGCCCGCCACGTTGCCGCAGGGGTATGTCTCGCCCAACAGCAAGACCTATGGCATGGTCGGCGCCCTGGCCGGATTGGTGCTCGCAGTGGGCATCGCGCTGACACGAGAACTCCTGCGCTCCCGGCCCCGCAATGCCGACGACGTCAAGGCCCTGACGGATCTGCCGGTGCTGGGCGAAGTGCCGCAGTTGGCCCGGAAGGCCAACCTCGCCAGGAGCGTGCTCATGGCACCCCGGGGGCACGCTGCCGAAGCCCTGCGCGCGGTGGCGGCCAGCCTGAGATTCGTCTCAGTCGACCAGCCCGCACGGATGATGATCCTCACCTCGGCGCGACCGTTCGACGGCAAGTCCAGCATCTCGGTCGCACTGGGCGTCGCCTTTGCCGAGGCGGGGCGACGCACGTTGGTGATCGATGCCGACCTGCGTAATCCCTCCATCGCCGACCTGACCGGGGTCGAGGGTGGTGTCGGCCTGACGACCGTGCTGGTGCACGACTGTGAATTCGACGAAGCGGTGCAGCCCTGGGGGCACAAGAACCTCAGCATCCTGCCCGGAGGGGTCCTGTCCCCCAATCCCGGTCAGTTGATCTCGTCGGGCCAGTTGAACGAGACATTGGCGCTGGCGAGGGACCAGTTCGATGTCGTGATCATCGACACTGCGCCGGTGCTCGCCGTCAGTGATGCCCTGTGGCTGGCCCCGCACACGGACGGGATGATCCTGGTCACGCGAGCCAAGAAGACCCCCACCAGGGCACTCCTCGCGGCCATTGACACGGTCACCTCGACCCACGCCAGGGTGCTCGGTCTGGTGGTCAACGGGGTGCGCATCCAGCGGGACAGCAAGTACCACAGCAGGGAGTACGGCGCGACCGCCCGACATCGGGAGCTACAAGACGCCAGAGTGGACTAGGGACGGCGGTGTTCAAGGCTCTCTCGGCGCGCGGGCTCACCACCCTCACCTCAGCCATCTTCGGCATCCTGACCGCGCGGCTCATCCTCGGTCATGCTGGGGTCGAGTACTTCGCGCTGTATGCGTTGGTGACGGTTCTCCCGTCCTTGGTGCAATTCCAGGACTTGGGCACTGGGGCTGCGCTGGTCAACACCATCGCCACTGCTGATGCCCCCGACGATGACAGTCACGTCGCCGACACACTGACATCGGTGTGGCGGATCATGCTGAAGTTCGCCGTCGTGCTGACGGCGTTGAATGTCGTCCTGTTGGTGTCGGGCGGTTGGATGTGGCTGCTCGGCGAGCCCGGGCTCCTTCCACGAGCGTCGTTGGTCGTGTTCACGTGTCTGTCGGTGTGGGCCGTCGCTGTCCCGCTGGGCATCTGGCAGCGCATTCTTCTTGGCCTCCGCAAGAACCACCTGACCATTCTGATCCAGGGGCTGATGGCGCCCATCAACTTCCTGCTGGTGTGGGTGCTGATCGGTTCGGGATCGGGAGCATTCCCTTTCCTCTCCTTGGCGTCGTATGTCGGCGCCTTCGTGATTGCCACTGTCGGCATGGCGGCTTCGGTCCGGCACCTGGGACGAGCGGTCGGAAGGGCCTGCCGCCAAGTCTTCAAGCCCGCTCACCATCCCGGTGTGCGGGTCATGGACGTGGGTTGGCCGATGATGGCGCAACTGCTGTCGGCGCCACTGTCCATCACCGCACAGCGGTATGTGTTGGCCCGATCCGGGACGACGGGTGAGCTGGCCGAATACACCGCCTCCGCGCAGGTCTACCTAGCCTTTTTGGGAATGATCAGCGCCGCCGGGATAGCCCTGTGGCCCAGCTATGCCCGCCGCCGGGCAGCCGGGCAATTGACCAGTGGCCCATTCCTGCTCAGTGCCCTTCTGGGCGCTGCCAGTCTGGCCGTCATGGTCGTGGTGGGGCTCCTCCGTGGCCCCTTGTTCGCCTTCACCACCAATGGTCAGGTGCCCGTCCATCTCAACACCGTCATGGCCTTCAGTGTGATGATCGTGATCCAGGCCTGCCTCTACCCGTTGGGCATGTTCATCATGGACAAGCCCGGTATTCGTTTCCAGGCGCTCCCCACCGCTGCGATGGCCGTAATGTCTCTCCTGTTGGCCATTGTGGTGACACCACGTCTGGGGGTGGTCGGGCCCATCCTGAGCAACTGCCTGTGCGTCCTGGTCTTCCAGCTCGTGCCCTTCACCCTCTACATCCACCGCCACCGTGCCCGACTGTGGCAGGCGGCCTGAGCCATGGCAGTCATTGCGCATCGCTCCGTCCGGGCATCTGGCGTCAACGCGGGCGGGGCTCGCAGGGTCCACCTCGACTCGCTGGTTGCTGCCGTCACGGCACTGGGAATCGGAGCTCATCTGCCCCTCCCGGGGCCACTGACCTTGACGCTCGTACTCTCCGTCGCCCTACTGCCGGTGTGGCTGCCGCACCTTGCCCGGCACCAATCCGGGGTCGTGGCCCTGACAGGTCTGGGCGCCATCCTGAATGGCCTACTGCTCAATTCGGTCAACGCGTCGACACATCACATCTCGGTCCCACTCACTGAGGCTCAGATCGTCCTGATCCTCGAGTTGCTCCTGGGTTCCGGTGCTCTCGTGTGGGTCAGATCTGTCGTGGGGTCGGGGTGGATGGGGCTCCTGTTCGGGTCCGGAATGCTGCTGTCGGTGCTGCCACGGTTGAGCGCCGACAACCCCTGGAAGTTCAGCCTGTCGCTGCCGGTCACGATCTGCCTGCTGGCCGCTGCCTGGCTGGTCAAGGCACGAACGGGGGAATTGGTCGCGCTAGTCCTGCTCGCACTCGTGTCTGCCTTGAACGACTCGCGCTCTGCCGCCTCGATCCTCGCCACCGCCTTCCTCATCCTGTCCTGGCAGCGGGCCAGGGCTGCGCTCCAGCTCCGGTCGACCGCCCTGCGAGTGGGCGTCAGCATCGTGCTCCTGGGGTTGATGACCTACTTCGTGATGCAGTCGTTCATCCTGCAAGGCTTCCTCGGCGAGGGTGCCCAGCTGCGCAGTGAGGCCCAGATCCGCTCATCAGGGTCGCTGCTCCTGGGTGGGCGCCCCGAGATCGGTGCCACTTTGGCCCTGCTCAGGGCCTCGCCCGGTGGCTACGGGCTGGGAGTCGTACCCAATTTCGCCGACATCTACACCGCGAAGTCGGGGATGGAGCGGCTCAACTACGACGCCAACAATGGCTACGTCGAGCGCTACATGTTCGGTGGCGCCTTTGAGGTCCACTCCGTGATGGGCGATCTGTGGCTTCGGTGCGGACCCATGGGACTCGCGTTCCTGCTTGCCATGCTCGTGCTGGTCCTTCGCAACAGCGCGGCCCGACTGGCGGAGGGTCGCGGCCGGGCGCTGACCACCTTCCTGGCCATCCAGGTGGTCTGGGATGCGTTCTTCAGCCCGTTCTACACCACGGCGGCGCTCGCGCTCACGGTGGCTGTTGGTCTGCTGGTCCAGCTCCCCACCAGGGCAAGGGACGACGCGGCCGGCGTTCCTGAATAGAGCCTGAGCGGTTTCGGCGAGTCTGAGAGCGAATGCTAAGGTGCCCCGCAAGGGGGTCCCTCCCACCATGGGACGGGTCCCCCGAACACCTCCTCCCCCCAAGGAACCCCCCCCATGGCTCGTCCACTTTCCAGGCTGACTTCGCGCGCCCTGGTGCTCATCCTCGGCACCACCGCCGCCCTGGTCGCCCTTCCCAAGACCCCCGCTGTCGCGGCGGACACCTACGTCGGTGCCGTGATCGGCACCCGAGGCACGTCGCTCGGCAGCGCTTCGTACACACCTCCAGCCGGTGCCGTCTATGCAAGCAATGCCGGCTCTGACACCAACCCCGGGTCCTTGTCCAGCCCCGTGAAGACCGTTGCCCGGGCACTGGCCCTGGCTCCGTCTGGCGGAACCGTGGTGCTCCGTGCGGGCACCTACCACGAGTCCGTGACTGTCACCAAGCAGGTGACCATTCAGAACTACCCCCGCGAAGTCGTCTGGTTCGACGGCTCGCGCGCCGTCTCCAACTGGACGAAGTCCGGAACGGTCTGGGTGGCCCCCTGGTCGACGTTCTTCGCCTCCAGCGGGGGAGCAACGCGGCCCGGCTATCCGTACGCTCCTTACCCCGCCCAGGTCTTCATCGACGGGGCGGCGCTCGCACAGGTCGGCTCGTTGGCGGAGGTCAAGGTCGGCACCTTCTTCGCTGATTCAGCCAACAAGCGCCTCGTCATCGGAAGCGACCCCACCAGCAAGCGAGTCGTCTCCAGCGATCTCACCCGTGCCATCGGCATCATGACCACCAACGTCAACCTGAAGGGCTTCGGTGTCAGGCGCTACGCGGTCACGGCCGCCTCTCGCGCCGCGATTCTGATGGACCCCGACGGCGGCACCTTTGAGCGCCTGGTGGTTTCCGACAACGCCTACATCGGTCTGGCGCTGAGTGGGTCCAACAAGACCATCCGCAACCTCACGGTGGAGCGCAACGGTCTTATGGGCCTCGGCATGGATCGTGCCGACAACGTGGTGGTGACCAACTCGATCTTCGGCCAGAACAACTTCGAGCGGTTCCCCACCCTCCCGGTCGCAGCGGGCGTGAAGATCACCAAGGCCGCGAAGGCCAGGATCACGAACAACCTGTTCAGTGCCAACTACCTCTCCGCCGGTCTGTGGTTCGACAACTACAGCTCCGACGTCCTGATCGCCAACAACTCGATGGTCAACAACGGGGAGCAGGGCATCAATCTCGAGGCCGCCACCCGCGGGATTGTGGCGAACAACGACGTCATCGGCAGCCGCAAGGGTATTGAGCTGCGAGACACCGACACGGTCAAGGTCATGAACAACCACGTCCGTGGCTACACCCTGTTCGGGGTGTACCTGGCGCAGGACGACCGCTGGACGAACCGCCCCAGCAATGCGCCGGCCACCCACAGCCTCCTGGTGAAGAACAACACGGTGGCCAACAACGTCCTTGCTTGTGGTGCCCGCTTCCAGATCTTCGGCAAGGATGACCACACCGGGATCCCGATGGCCGACTTCGACTCCACGATCACCGGGAACCTCTTCAGCCAGTACCGGCAGAGTCCCGAGCTGAACATGGTCGGCTGGGGGGCCCCGGTGTCAGGCGGCACGGAGTTCCTGCAGAGCACCGCGGCCCTGGCGAAGAAGGGCTCCGGCTGGACGAACCTGCAGAGCAGCGCTTGTGTCACCAACCCCGAGAGCTCGGTGGACTTGTCGACGCAGACCACTGCCGCCATGGCCATCCCCTCCGACGTGGCCTCGCTGATCGGGGTGTCGGCTGGTACCAAGAAGATCGGTCTCGTCAACACGACCACCGCTCCCGTCACCACCGTGGCACCGCCGACCACCACCTCGGGTGTGCTCGACTCGGACGCGTTCAACCGCACCCTGTCCGGCACCTGGGGATCGTCCGACGGCGGCAACCCGTGGAGCCTTTCCGGAGGTTCGTCGGCTTTCTCGGTGACCGGCGGCTACGGAATGGTCAGCCTCAACCCGGCCGACAATCGGGTGGCAACACTCCCGAAGATCGCCACCACCTCGACCTCCACCACCACCACGGTGGCAGTCGGCTCGCTGCCCACCGCGGGCGCGGCGAGTGTGACCGTGATCGGACGCCAGGTGAGTGGGTCGGTCTACTCGGCTCGAGTGCGGGTCGGTGCCGACGGATCTGCCCGACTCCTGCTGCTGAGGGACGAGACGCAGCTCGGTGCAGCGTACGGCCTGGCTCAGAAGTACGTGGCGGGCCAACAGCTCAACGTCAAGCTGCAGGTGTCCGGCGCCGCGCCGACCACGGTCAGGGCGAAGATCTGGGCCGCCGGCCAGCCGGAACCTTCCGCCTGGACGCTCACCGCTCAGGACTCCACCGCCGTTCTCCAGTCGGCAGGCACAGTGGGCATCAAGGCCTACCTTTCAGGCACCGCGTCCTCGAACGTGAAGGTGCGGGTCGCCAGTTTCACGGTGGTCAAGCCCTGACGGCACGTAGTACGTAGCGAACTGGGGCGCCCACAAGGCGTCCCAGTTCTGCGTTTTAGGAGAGTTGAGGCCCCCGGCAGGCGAGTCGCGTCGGGCTGGCGACCCTATGCTGATCGGGTGACGGACGCTCGGACTTCAGACCAGCGACCTGCGCAGGTGCTCTTCGTCTGCACGGCGAACATCTGCAGGTCGCCGACGGCGGAGATGACGTTCAGGCGATTGTTGGACGAGCGGGGGATCGGCCCCGTCAGCATCACCAGCGCGGGCGTCGCGGCCACGGATGGTCAAAGGCTCGACTCGACCGTCGCATCCCTCCTTGCGGGGGACGGGATCGACGTGACTGGTTTCGCCTCCCGGCGGCTCGAGGATGATGACGTGATGAGCGCCGACCTGATCCTGACCGCCACGAGGCAACACCGATCGTCTGTGGTCCAGCGGGTGCCCAGGGTCCTGGGCAGGACATTCACCCTGCTGGAGTTCACGACGCTCGCTGCGAACTTGGCGTGCGGATCCTTGCCGAAGGGCCCTGATCGGCTCTTGTGGCTCCGTGACCAAGCCGCTGCCCACCGAAACCTGCTCCTGTTGCCGGATCTCCCCATGGACCTTCCCGATCCCTACATGAGGCGGCGGGCTGTGTATCGCGCCTCGCACAGGCAGATCGGTGAAGCGCTGGAGACCCTGGCCGATCTCCTCGGGGCTGCTCGCTGACGGGGCGCCGCCCTCCCGACATGCGAACACACAAGGGCCCCGGGCTGCTGCCCGGGGCCCTGTGCAGGTGTCGCCACCGATCGATCAGATCGCTGTCACCTTGTAGTTGTCGAAGATGAACCGGGTGCTGGGATTGGTCGACGTCGAACCCACTGTCGCCTTGACCCCCACCGAGCCGGCCACCTGCATGGTGCTGGTCGAGTCGGTCGATGTGATCTGCCATGCGGTGGGTTCGGTGCCGGCGTTCAGCCACGCCTTCACCTTCACCGTGGTGGGATTGGTGCCGCTCACCTCAACCTTGACGTGCACGACGTCGCCAGCCTGGTAGGTGACGTTGGGCAGCAGGTAGCTGCTCCCGAGCGCCGTCTCGTCCCGCAGGGCGTAGAGCCTGAGCGCGCCCGTCGCCTCGAAGCGAACCCGGCCGCCGTAATACGACGAACCCACTTGGCGTCCGATCACCGTCACGTGGGGGTTGGCGCCCCCCGTCGTCGACGGGTCGGCGACGAGGTCGACCTGACTCAGCGTGGCCGTCGTCGAGACCGAGTTGACCAGTGCCACCCGGTTCTGCGACGGAGCAAGGGTGATGACCCCGGTGCCGCTCGACACCGAGAAGGCGGCGCTGCCACCGCTCAGTGTCCACGGCCCTCCGACGTCCGCGCTGCCCCAGCCGCCGGTCACCGTACGACCGAAGGCATCGGACGCCAAGGTCGTGACCGCCGGTGCGGTGACCGTGACTGCCTTGGTGATCGAGTCGGTCGCACCGGCGTTGTCGGTGACGGTCAGCTTGACCTGGTAGGTGCCTGCGGTGGTGTAGGTGTGGCTGGTGGTGATGCCGGTTCCGGTGGTGGTGTCACCGAAGTCCCAGGCGTAGGACGCGATCGTGGCGTTGCCGTCGGGGTCGGTTGAGGTTGACCCGTCGAGGGTGGCCTTGAGGGCGTCGGTGGTGGAGGTGAACGCGGCCGTGGGGGGCTGGTTCACCGCCGGTGCGGTGACCGTGACTGCCTTGGTGATCGAGTTGCTGGCACCGGCGTTGTCGGTGACGGTCAGCTTGACCTGGTAGGTGCCTGCGGTGGTGTAGGTGTGGCTGGTGGTGATGCCGGTTCCGGTGGTGGTGTCACCGAAGTCCCAGGCGTAGGACGCGATCGTGGCGTTGCCGTCGGGGTCGGTTGAGGTTGACCCGTCGAGGGTGGCCTTGAGGGCGTCGGTGGTGGAGGTGAACGCGGCCGTGGGGGGCTGGTTCACAGTTGCCGAACTGGGGTCGACCACCGAGTACGAGGTGACCGTGATCACCCGGTTGCCGTTGGTGGCGGCCGCCGACTGTGCCTTGACCCCCACCGCACCCGCGACCTGCATGGATGCAGTCGAGTCCGAGGCGGTCAGGTTGAAGGCCGTCGGCTCCGGGGTGCCGTTCACCCACACCTTGCCCTTGATGGTGGTGGGGCTGGTCCCAGTCACTTCCACCGACAGGTTGAGCACGTCGCCCGCCTGGTAGGTGTAGTTGGGGATGACGTAGCTGCCCGTGAGAGAGGTCTCGTCCCGCAGGAGGTACAGCCGGATGCCACCGGACTCGATCCTGGCGCGGGCCGAGTAGACCGACGAGCCCGCTTGGCGGCCGATCAGCGTGACCGCCTGCACGCCGCCGTCGTAGGCATGGTCGGACGAGAAGGACACCGTGCTCCGGGTGCTGGTTGAGGAGACACCTGGCAGGTTGGCCTGACGCGACCACGAGGGCTGAAGCAGGATGTGTCCCGTTCCGTCGACGGTGAAGGCTGCAGCGCCTCCGCTGGTCACCCAGTCCCCGCCCACGTCCGCGGTACCCCAGCCACCCGTGACGGAACGGCCGAACGAGTCGGACGCGATCACCCTGAACGCGCTCACCACCACCGCTTGGCTCGTGGTGCCTGTTCCTCCTTGGTTGTCAGTGACCGTCAAGGCCACCGTGTAGGTGCCCGCCGCCGCATAGGTGTGAGAGGTCTTGGCGCCGGTGCCGGTGGTGCCGTCCCCGAAGTCCCACGCGTACGAGGCCACGGTCCCATCCGGGTCGTTGCTGGCGGTGCCATCGACCGACATCGTCTTGCCGTCGGTGGTGGCGGTGAACCGCGC
The DNA here is from genome assembly GCF_950101875.1 of Aestuariimicrobium sp. T2.26MG-19.2B. NCBI lineage: Bacteria > Bacillati > Actinomycetota > Actinomycetes > Propionibacteriales > Propionibacteriaceae > Aestuariimicrobium > Aestuariimicrobium sp. T2.26MG-19.2B. Next base: position 1,775,681 of record NZ_CATNLW010000001.1, read on the forward strand.
GTTGGGTGCCTGGTTCGGCGGCGCCGCGACGGTCACCGTCGTGGTCTTGACCGAACTGCCTCCGCGATCGTCGGTGACGGTGAGGCTGACCTGGTACTGGCCAGCCGCTGCATACGTGTGCTGCGCGGTCGCGCCGGTGCCCACCGTGCCATCGCCGAACGCCCACGAGTACGACTGGATGGTGCCATCGGAGTCGGTGCTGGACGATCCGTCGAAGGACAGGTTGAGGAAGTCAGCGACGACCGTGAAGTTCGCCACCGGCAGTTGGTTGGGTGCCCTGACCACGACAGGGGCCGTGGCGGTTGCCGTGGCACCCCGATCATCGGTCACCGTCAATGACACCTGATAGGTGCCCGCGGCGGCGTAGGTGTGCGTGGGTGTGACGCCGGTGCCGCTGGTGCCGTCCCCGAAGTTCCAGCTGTAGGAGGCGATCGTCCCGTCCGAGTCGCTCGACGTCGAGCCGTCGAAGGTTGCAGTCAGGTCACTGGTCACCGTGGTGAACTGGGCGACGGGGGCGTTGTTCGGAGTGCCCGACGACCCGAGGAAGTAGTGCTCCTGCACCTGGGCGTCGGTCAGTGGGGCGGGGTACACGGCCGCCTCGTCGATGGTTCCGTCGAAGTACGTGTCACCAGCCCAGCTCGTGTCACCGCCCAGACGCCAGTAGCCCTGGTAGTCCTGCGACGCCGTGTTCGGGTTGGTTCCCTGCAGCACCCCGTCGACGTAGAACTGCATGCCCGAGGCCGAGATCTGGCCCACCACGTGGTGCCACACGCCGTCATTCAGGGCTCGCGTGCTTCCGATCGTGGCGGCCGACCCGTTCCAGACACCGAACTGGACGAAGCCGTTCGCGTCCATGTAGATGTGGCGGTCGTAGTTGGTGCTGGTGGACCCGGAGGGAGCGTTGCCGAAGCCGATGATCTTGCCGCCGGTCGTGCTGGTGCTCTTGAACCAGGTCTCGAGCGCGAAGGTCGTCGGGCCCGAGACCAAGGTCTTGGCCACGACCGTCCCATTCTTGCCGTTGAACAAGGCCGACTGGTTGCTCACGCCGACCAGGGCGCCCGGCTGACGCTGAGTGACACCGTTGGAGTAGGTGCCGGTGTAGCCGTTGATACCGGAGTCCGCCGCAGTTGTCCCCCCTTGGTCGTTCAGCCTCCAGTACAGCGAGGGGTTCAGGTTGTAGACCATGGCACCGTACGAATCGGAAGGAGCGGGCTGGATCGTCGACGTGCGGCCGCTGGCGACCCAGTGGTTGTCGATCTCTGTGCGGGTCAAGGCGCGGTCGTAGACGGCGACGTCGGCGATGCTTCCCGACAGGTAGTTGCTGCTTCCGGTGTTCGGCCAACCCGAGATGTTGTCGCCGCCGATCCGCCAGTAACCCGAGTAGGCCTGGGCGGAGGTGACGGACGCGTTGGTGCCGATGAGCCTCCCGTCCAGCCACAACTTCTGTCCGTCGCCGGCCAAGGATGCGACCACCTGGTGCCATTGACCGTCGTTGTAGCCGGTTGAGCTGCTGATGCTCTGTACGCCTCCTGGGTAGACACCGAACGTCACTCGCCCCTGATTGCTCAGGTACACGTGGCGGTCGTAGCTGCCCGACAGGCCAGAGGACGAACTACCGAAACCGATGATCTTTCCGCCGCTCGTGCTCGTGGTCTTGAACCAGGCCTCAATGGTGAACGTCTGGGGCCCGTTGACCGCCCCGCTCGTGGAAGCGAACGACGAACTGGTGCCACCAAACTGCGTCGCCTGACTGGTGGCGTTCAACTGCTGGCCGGCGACGTTTCGGGTGGCACCGGTGACGGTCTGGTCGTAGCCCCCAGCCCAGTCGTAGCCCAAGGTCCCTGAGGATTCACCGAGGGGCCAGTAATCGGTCGGAAGACTGTTCAGCACCGAGTCGGAATAGGGCGTGGCCTGGGTCGTGCTGGTCACGGTCACGGGGGTCCAGTCGGTCCTCGTGCTGTTGCCCGCCGGGTCGGTCACCTTGATCGTGTAGTTGTAGGTCTGGCCAGCGACCAGGTTCGAGTCGGTGTACTGCATCACGGGCAGCATCCAGAAGGTCGACTTCTGGGTGAAGGTGGCCAAGGGCGTGGTCAGGCCGAGGTCCTGACGGAACACCTGGTAGGTGAGCTGGGGATCGTCCGGGTCGTTGTTGGCGGCCCACGTCAGGCGGGCCTCGCCGGCGCGGAAGGACGAGGTCGTCAGCTTGTAGGCACCACCCTTGGTCTGGGGGCCCATCTTGTTCGGAGCCTTCGCTCTGGTCGTGAAGCGCACCAGACCCTGCTGGTTCGCCCCAGCGACGCCGAGGAACTCACCGCCCACAACCACGTAGTCGCCGGAAGCCTTGATGGTCCAGCCGGCCTGCGACTGCCCGGTGAACGTGCCGACCACCCAATTGGGGTACCACACCAGGGGCCTGGGAGCCTGCATACCGGTGTAGCTCTTGTAGCCGTAGATGTCGGGGGTGATCAGGTTGCCGGTCGGGTCCTTGCTGAACGCCAGCGAGTGATGGAATCCCCACGGGTTGGTCTGTGGGAAGCCGCCGATGTTGCCGCAATAGTGAGAATGGCTGACCACGTACACGGTCTTCGTCGTGTCGTTCGAGGCGACGTCGTAGGAGTCGCCGTGGCAGTCCTCGAGCCAGACGATCGAACCATCCGTCCACGACATGCGGACGGACCCCTCGAAACCATCCTCCGAACCGCCGCCGTAGTCCCACCCGGTCGCATAGACCGAGTCGCCATCGGACGACATGTTGTAGATACCAGCCTTCGTGTCGGCATTCCGCACGACGCTGTTTCCCAGCCAGGGCAACGAGGCGCCGGTGGACGAGTCGAGAGCGGCCAGCCCGCGGCCGGGATTGGTCGATCCGTTGGCCGACGTGAAGTCTCCGCCGACCACGACCTTGGAGCCGTCTGGGGAGACGACGACACTGCGCGCCCCGTAGCCACCGGCCAGGTCTGCCATGAACGGGAGCACTGCGCCTGTCGAGGCGCTGAGGGCAGCCACCCGGGGGCGGCTGATGCCGTTCACCGCGCTGAACTCTCCCGCGATGAAGACGACGCCGTCCTTCAGGACGATCGAGTTCACTCGGCCGTTGACCTCGGGTGCCCACGAGGTGAGCGCCCCGGTGGTGGAGTTGAGGGCTGCGACGCGATAGCGGGTCACGCCGTTGATCTGGGTGAACTGGCCGGCCACGTACACGGTCGAGCCGTCGGCCGACACGTTCAGGCCGCGAATGGGCGAGTTCGAGGTGGGGGCCCAGCCGGTGATGAGCGTGCCCGTGCTCAGGTTGTAGGCGAGCAGGTTGGTGCGCGGGGTGAGATTGGTACCGGCCGCCGCACCAGCCGGACGGGCGTTGGTGAACTGGCCGCCCACGAAGACCGTGTTGCCCGAGATCACCTGCGTCCAGGCCACGCCGTCCATCTGCACCGTCGGCAGCGGGTCGGCGGTGACCGGTGCCTGGTCGTAGATGATCGCGGGTGCGCTCGGCTCTGCTGCGCGGGCCGGTGATGCGGTGGGACCGAGCAGCGCCATGCTGGCGCCCAGACTCAGTGCGACAGCGCCGACCAGACCAGCCTTGAGCGCGCGAAATGATGACTTCACGAGAATTTCCCCCATTAACCTCTGACGCGAGTGCGACGCACCCGCCCAGCCCCCCAAGGCTGCATTGAAACTGCTGGTCGAGACCTAACCCAGTTCCAGTCGCGATGCTATCCCACCGCTGGGGGCACGACAATGCCCCCGTAAGGGTGATCTGTGAGGTCCTTTACCGGCGTCTGCGGAAGACGCCTGAAGTCACTGCCGAACGTCCCCGCGAAAAACCGATGCGGGTGTCCCGGCCTGCAGGTCGACTGTGATGGTGACATCCGATCGGTCGGAGGGGTCGACGGCGAACAGGTACACGGCCGTGGCCTCGGCGCCCGGCTTCACCGAACCCCCGAACGGTCGACCTCCTGGCGATGTCAGCGACTCCAAGGGGGCGCGAGACGCTCCCGCATAGGCGTTCACCACCACGGCATCGAGACCCACAGCGGCGTTGCTGTCGTTCTGCACCCGGATGGTCACCCGAATCGCCGCTCCCGCCACCTCTCCGGGCAATTGCGCCTGACCGGCGACGCTCTCGATCAGCGGGAGCGACACGACGACCCCGCCAGCCCGGTCAGAGTCGGCCGTGACGTCGACGGGAGGCATCTCCGGCAGTGCACCTGAGGCCTTCGGAGGCGTGGGAAGCCGTGTGGTGGCGGACGGGCCCGACGGCGCCGGTCGACTGCTCGAAGGGGCCGGCGACGTCGTCGGAGTGCCCGACGAAGCAGTGGTGGTCGGACCAGTGGCCCCGACAGAGGCGGTGGGACTCGTCGATGGCGTCTCGACGGAACTGGGGTCCTGCTGGCTCCTGACGATCAGCGCTGCTGCTGTGAGGGTGAGCACGAGAGCGGCGAGCACGAGCCAGACCCATCGACGCGGAGCGTGCGAGCGGACGAGTCCGTCGCCGCCTGCTGGACTCGCCTCGGAGCCGGGGTTGGATGCCGGCGGCACGAACTCGGGACCCTGGGCCTCGCCCCTGTCGTTCTCGTTCACGTCGTTCTCGTTCATGACCCCACCCCAGATCGATCAAAGGCCGAGCGGAGCACGGTCGGCGCGACACATGCTAGCGGGCCTTCTTGCGCCGGTAGGGGGAGGCGGCCACGCCCAGACCTGCGGCCAGTGCCCCCAACCCGCCCATGACGAAGCGCTCACCGTGGGCCCGTCTGCGCAGTGAGCCCCCCATTCGTCCTGACACGGCCATGGTCGTACCCATGCCGATCTGTGCGACCCCTCGGGCCAAGCACACCGCACGGGTGCCGAGCCGGTCCAGACCAGGGTCCGCGAGCATCAATTCGACGCGTGCGCTGGCGTTGGACAGGCTGAAGCGGCGCCGCAGGTTGTAGTCACGGTTGGCTCGCTCGGCCGGCACCAGGTCGTCGACCACTGCCTCGGCGCACCAGACCATGCGGGCGCCGGCCTTGTGCAGTTGGCCGGTGAAGAAGGAGTCCTCGCCGCCCGTGAGCCCGAAGCGCTCATCGAAACCCACGCCCAGCTCGCGCACCTTCGCCATGTCGAGAAGCAGGTTGTTGGTCGCGGCCCTGGTGATCTCGTCACCCGTCCGCAGATGGCTGCGATGCAGCCGCAGGTGCGAGTCGCTCGCCTCGAGCCATGGGTCAAGCGGCCCCTCGAACACGGACTGGACGGGTCCACTGACGACATCCGCGTCCCGTTCGAGGTAGGTGCGCAGCAGATGGGTGAGCCATTGGGGCTGGGGGAGTTCGTCGTCGTCGATGAAGATCAACACATCGCAGTCCGAGGCGGCGCGCAGCACCGCGTTGCGGGCGCTCGTGACCCCCGGCCGTGGCTCGATGGAGTAGCGGACACGGGAGTCACCGGTGGGGTTTGCGGCCTCTTCGCCGCTGCCGCCCGCGTCGTTGTCGACCACGATCACGGCCCACTCGCACTCGAGATCCAACTCGCGCGCGGCCTCGGCGGCCTGCTGCAGGACGGCCGGGACCAGCATTCGCAGGTTGCCCTGACGCTTGTAGGTCGCCATTCCAATGGCCACCAGGTTCGGCTGTCTCACAGTCGCACGCCTTTCCATGGGCGAACAATGTCGCCACGATTGAAGCAACCCTAGGATATTGACCGGGCCCGTCCGCTGCGGTCGAGGCGACCAACCGGTGGGTTTCCCCTTCGCACTGGTGTCGATCCGAAGCCACCGCCGGTGGCAGGGAAGTGGAGGAACCACGTGACCAGTCCACGCCGGCGTCGAGTCGTCATCGGTGCCTACGCGTGCGGCCCTCTGGAGGAGCCCGAGGCTGGCGCCGGCTGGGCCCACGCGGTGGCGGCGGCGGCCACCAGCGACGTCTGGGTCGTGACGCGCCGTCGCTTCGCCGAGTCCGTCGAGGCCGCGCGGCGCGCGGACCCCGAACTGGCCCGACACCTCACGGTCACCTACATCGACCTGTCGGATCGGGTGATGGCACTGCGCCGGCACGACTGGGACATGTACTGGTACTACCTCCTGTGGCAGCGACAGTTGGCCAGGACCGTCCGTGGGTTGCACGCCCAACACCACTTCGACGTGGCGCACCACGTCACCTTCGCCAACGACTGGTTGCTGTGCGGTCTGGCCGGTCTGGAGGACGTGCCGCTGGTGTGGGGTCCGGTGGGCGGCGCCAGCGACATTCCCTACTGGCGGCTCAGGCAGTGGCTGGGCCTGAAGGGGCTGCGCACCGAGATCGTCCGCGACCTGGTGACCACCCTGCCCAGGGCAGTCTGGGGTGAGTCGGCCGCCAAGCGGGCCTCGTTGGTGGTGGCCCAGAACGCGGACGTCGCGCGACGTTTTGCCCGGTTCGCCGACACCGTCGTCGAACCGAATGCCGCCCTCGAGCCAGTGGACCTGGCGAATGCGCCGCGGCGCGTCCGGGCAGAAGGTCCCAGGACGGCGGTCTTCGCGGGCAGGCTGATCGGGCTGAAGGGCGTCCGTCTTGCCATCGACGCCGTTGCCAGAACCCCGGCGCAGGCCTGGCGGCTGGTCGTCTACGGTGACGGACCCGATCGCGAGCTGTTGATCGAGCGCGCGCGGCGGCTCGGGATCGCCGATCGCGTGGAGTTCCGCGGCCATCGGCCCCGCACCGAGGTGCTGTCGGCCTTCGCCAGCGCCGACGCCATGCTCTTTCCCTCCATGCATGACCAGGCGGGTTGGGTGGCCGGGGAGGCCAGTTCCCTGGGATGCCCGGTCGTCTGCCTTCCGCTCGGTGGTCCGCCCCTGCTGGCGGGGCCGAACGCTTTCGTGGCCAGCCTGGATGGCGACATCGTGGCCAATGTGGCCGAACAGCTGGAACGGGCAGGCGAGGCCGGGGGCACGCGGCACAACCGCTGGTCCCACGACCGGCTCCCCGATCTCGTGGACGGGTGGTATCGACGGGCGACCGGGGCTGGGTCCTCGTGAACCATGGCTGAGCCTCCGTACGGTGCTCGAACCAATGCTTCGGGCGCTGCCGCGGACTGGGGGTGGGCCACAGCTCTTGGTGCACTCGCTGCGCTCTGGGCCTCGGTGCGCATGTCTGTGCCTTCACTGTGGGCGGACGAAGGAGCCACCCTCAGCGCCGTCCAGAGAAGTTGGCCTCAGCTGTGGGCACTGCTCGGGCACATCGATGCGGTGCACGGCGTCTACTACGCACTCATGAAGGTCTGGCTCGGTGTCGCGCCGATCAACGCCTTCACGTTGCGCCTACCCAGTCTGCTGGCGGTCGGTGCCCTCGTGGCCCTGAGCCATATGGTGGCGCGGGTCTGGTTCAGTCGGGGCTGGGCGACCGTGGTCGCCGTCCTTCTGGCTCTCCTGCCCCGGACAACCTGGATGGCGATCGAGGGGCGGTCATGGGCGATCGGCTCGCTCGTGGTGCTGGCTGCGACGTTTGCCCTGGTGAAGTGGGTGCAGAACCGACGCACCAGCGCGCTGGTGCTTCACGCGCTGCTGCTGGCGGTGGGGATCAGCATGAACATCTACGTCGTGTTCCTGGTGGTGGCGCACGGGGTCAGCCTGCTGATCCAGCGACTGCCCCGGCCCTCGCTGGTGCGCTGGGGGGTGGCGGTCATCCTGGCGATCGGCGCGGCCGCTCCCGTCGTGGTCGCGGCCGGGCAGCAGCGGGGCCAACTCGGTGATCGTCAGCCCCTGGGAGTGATCGGCTGGGCCAGGGACGTGGTGGTCAACCAGTTCGCTCTGGGCGACACCCCGGGTGGGGCGGCAACCTGGGTCCCGCAGACGCTGTGGGCGGTGGCTGCCGTCGGGTTCGCCCTGGTGGGTTGGTGCTTGGTGCTGGTGGCCACGGTCCGTGCCGTGATGGAGAGTCGATCGGGGGCCGAGCGCTCGCCATCGCGACAGGTACTCGTCTGGGCGCTGCCCTGGGTCGCCATCCCACCCTTCCTCGTCCTGGTGGCGTCCTTGGTCACCCAGGGCAACCTGTACCACCCCCGCTACTTCGCCTTCACCGCACCCGCCTTCGCACTCGCGGTGGCCTCGGGTCTGCAGTCCCTCGGGGGGCATCGGCTCTCCCTGCGGAGGGCCCGAGCAGTGGTGGCGGCTCTGCTGGTCGTCCTGAGCGTGCCGGTGCAGCTGTCCCAGCGCGACACGAACTCCAAGGGCGGCTACGACTGGTCCCAGGTCGCCGCCGTGGTCAGCTCACGCTCGCGCGCCGGCGACGGCGTGTACTTCGGCTCGAACCCGCCCACGCGTGTGGTGTCCCTGGCCTACCCGTCCGCCTTCGGTTCGCTGACCGACGTCACCGTGGTGCAGACGCCGGCCGCAGAGGGATCGCTGGACGGTGAGGCGGTTCGGCTGACCCCGGAGGTGCTGCAGAAGACGCCTCGTCGCCTCTGGGCGATCTGGTCAGATCGCGACCGCGGCGAAGCCGCTGATCTCTCCATTCTGGTGGCGGCGGGATACAGCGAGGCATACCGCTGGTCCGGCAGCGAATCGACAGTGGTTCTGATGGAACGCTGAGGGCACTGGACGCGGGGTGGGGAAACTCCACGCGCAAATGCGTGACCGAGGCCTTTTGTTTCTGGTCGACAGCTGTCAGGCTGAGCACGGGGAATTGTCTTTCGGGGGGAAGTCGAGGGCCGCGCCATGGACGCGCCGTCTGGAGTTGGTTACGTCATCGGCACGTTTGACATGCTCAACGTGGCCCACTTGAGCGTGGTCAACCAGGTCAGGGACCGTTGCGAGGTCTTGGTGATCGGGGTGCTCAGTGACGAGGCGGTGCTCCGGGAGACCGGGCATCGTCCGATCACCTCGGCAGCCGAGCGGGTGGAGGTGTTGCGGCATGTCCGCGGGGTGGATCAAGTGGTTGAGCACGATCCGCGCTGGCCGCAGGAGCATCCCGGGACCCGGGTCTATGCCCTCGGTGAACGGCGCGACGTCCACATCGACCACATCGTTCGACCCGCCGAGTATCCCGCCAACGTCCTCCTCTGGTTCGATGGCCTCGGACGAGTCAGCTGAGCCGGTGGTAGCGGACACCATCACGGGGTACGTCCCGGGCTGCTTCGCAGGTCTCCCTCAGCGGGGCAGGCTCAGGCGGCGGAGCTTGGACATGACGTCCCCTCTGGTCGTTCGCCGGGGGTCGACAGGACCGGCGATTGGTTGCTGGTGCCGTCGTTCCGTCCAACGGCTCACGCAGCATAAGCTTCATCTTCCTCTCAGGCAAAACTCAGCTTCAACCACAGTGACCGATTCGCCCCGCCGTTACTGCCAGATGGCTACGGAGAAGGTGACGTGAGCGAGCTCACCGTCCCGCATCGGAGCCGATCTTCTCTCAGGAAACGGCGACTGGTCCGGGGCAGCTCACCGGACGATCCTGCGCAACTCTGGGCCGCTGGGGTAGTAGACGTCGTTGCCCACGACGGCGAGGTGCCGGTGGGTGACGCCGCTCGGAACAGGGGTCTCCACCCGCAGGCTGATCGGGTCGATGGTGTACACCCGGTCGATCGCCGCCAGGTACAGCAGGCCGTTCACGTATTCGAGGTCGACGTTCTTCCAGGTCGTCTCCACCGGCTGCGGCAACGTGTTCACCATGATCCGACGCAGCACCCGCCCGGAGTATCGGTCGAGTTGGTAGAGCACCGGCCCAGCCGCCGCCCACAGCTTTCCGTCCGGGGCGACCAACACCGCACCGTAGCTCTGCACACCGGCCGCCGGGGCCACCGACCACAGCAGTCGATTGGTGGAGGCGTCGTAGGCGAACAGACGAGCAGTGTCGGTCGTCGGGGTGGAACCCATGCCGCCCCAGCGGGAGGTACCCCCGTAGACCACATTCCCGGACGCCGCCAGCGAGACGACTGACTGGTCCTTCACCGGTGCCGGGACGATTCGTGGTGTCGAGGTCGGGGTGTCGATGATGCCCAACACCCCACCGAGCCGGCCATAGGCGGGAACGGTCCCGAAGAACGTTCGTTGGCCGCTCACGGCCCATCCCTGCGGCCGGTCCTGACCCTGCGACGACAGATCGACGAGCAGCGTGGGATTGCTGCCGTCCACCCACGGCTGGGTGGTGTCCTGCCGGAAGATCTTGGCCCGCGTGTAGGTGCCGAGGAACTGGTACTGGCCTTGGTTGATCGAACCCTCGACCTCACCGATCACGTTCTTCGCGCCGGGATCATTGGGGTACGTCTCGTGGGCCCCGGTTGCGGTGTTCACGACGGCAAGGCTGGCTCCGCCGTAGCCACCGGCATAGACCGAGCCGTTGGCCCCGGGGGCCAGCGACTTCATGCGCAGGCTCACCGGGGTGAAGACCAGGGGGTATGTGACCTTCTGGTACGTGGCAACGTTCACCGCCTCGACCCCGCGAGCAGGGTCATGGCTCACCAGCCACTCTCCCTTCACCCCGCCCAGCGTGCCGGCGTAGATCTGCCGGTTCCGCCCGGGATTCAGGTCGGTTCGGGCCAACGGGGTGTAGGTGCCGTACTGGTCGACCGCGTTGAGGTAGTTGGCCGCGAGGTAGAAGAAGCGCTTCTTCGAGTCCATCCCGGCGGGCGACTGGCCCGGCACGTTCGCGGGCACGTCCCACGTCTGCTTCGTCAGGTCGTAGAGGTAGCGCTGTGAGCTGTAGCTCTGGCCGGACTCGGTGGTCCCGGCCGGCAGGGCGGTGGCCAGGAATCGTCCGTACACCTCGAGTTCGGTGATGTTGCCCGAGGTCAGCTGCACCGGGGGAGCGATCTGCACCTTGGTGCTGGGGGAACTCTGGTTCAGCCGCCAGATGGTGGGGCGAACTGATCCGACGGCCACGTACACGTACTGGCCGTCCACCGCAAGGCTGCGGGCATACGAGTCGCCCTGCGCCACCTGTCCGTGGTTGACGGTTCCGCTGGCTCCGGGGGTGTAGCTGAAGACCTCCCCGCCGGGGTAGGTGCCACCCCAGATGCGTCCGTCAGGTGCCGTCTCGAGGTCGTAGACGTTGGACGAGGTGGGCGTGGCCCGTCCGAGGGGGTCGAGGCTGGTGGACCCCGGGCGCCATCGGAACAGGTAGCCGCCCTGGGTACCGAGGTAGACGTTCCCGTCCAGCCCGGTGGTCATCGCGCCACTCTGGCTGTTGTTCTCGTTGTCGAAGGGGATGTCGACCTCGACCCTGCCCGTCTGCACGTCGGCCACCTCGAAGTGGGCCGGATAGCCCGACACGACGGTGTACAGCTTGGGGCGACCGCCGACCGTGGTCATCACCGAGGTCTGGCTGTTGCTGAACCTGTCGAGCGGCTCACCGAGACTCTCGGTCCTCGTCGTGGTGACGGAGGTACCGCTGGCGGGCTTGAGGGTGAAGGCGTCGAGGGCCCCGACTCCCGTCTGTGTGGACGAGGTCCAGAACTGCGCCGAGACGTAATGGGCGTTCTCGGGGGCGATCGCCGTGCGCGCGACGAGCTGCCACGAACCCGGCGTGAGGTTCAGGGAGAATCCCTCCGACCCCACCAACGCGCGGTTGGCGTCGTACCACCGCATCGTCAGGGTCACGCGGCCCTGACTCAGCTTCATCCAGAAGCGCGCCTGGGTGCCTGCGGCGGGGAAGGCTGGCACCAGGGGCGACTGCAGCAGCGCCTTGCCGGTGGTGCTCGTGTCGTTGATGAGCGCGGACTGTTGACCCGACCTGCTCCCCGTCGTTGCCGTGGTGACGCTCGCGCCCGAGCTGGCGCTGCTGGTCCACTGCGCCACCGGCTGGTCGGCGGTGGGTTGCTCCTCGAAACCCGAGTTGGGGGTGGTCGGTTCGAGGTGAGCGATGGCGTCCCACCATCCCTCCGAGAGCATCGTGCTGCTGCTCGAGACCTGGATGCGTGCGGTCGCAGCGGTGCTGGGCGTCACCCCGCGGAGTGAGATGCGTGACCAGGCCATCCCGGCGGTCGAGGCGTTCGACGTCACCCGGTGCACGACGGCACCACTGGCGTCGTAGTAGAGGATGGCCAGGGTCTGGGACCCCGTCGTGATGTAGGCGTAGCCCTGGACGAAGACGTCGACGGACCGGGTCACGGGAAAGGATGGGCCGGTCGCGACGGCGCCGAGGCTGGTGGAGGTGTCCTGGACCCGCATCGACCTGAGTCCTGAGATGGCCCGACTGCCCGACGCCACGATCGAGTTGGGCGAAGGGGCGCTCACGGACCAGCCGCGCACTGTCGTGCCGGTGGTCTCGAAGTCACCGACGGCGTCGGTGGAGGTGACCTGCTCCAGCGCGGACGCTCCCGGAGCGCTTGGGGCGACCGTCGAGAAGATGACGATGAAAATGGTGGCAACGATGGCCAGGGCGGATCGGGCCGAGCGGACAGACACTGTCGGACTCTCTTCTTGAGCCCCCTGACGCAGCCCCCACGCGGGAGTCTAGGTCGATCGGGGTCCGAGGAGCAGATCGCCCATGATGTTGGCAGGATTTGGTCGCCCTCACGGGTTGCCGTACTGTTCAGTTCGTACCGAAGACCGCCGGTGGAGGAATCCCCAAGGTTGGTGGCAACACCAACGCCTGCGCAGGACTGCTGAGATGGGATCGTGCCCCGCACGTCCTCGCCCCGAAGCCCTGTGCTCGGGGCTTTTTTGTTGGGTCCAGATGTCTGGCCCGACTTCCGGCTGACGACGGTGTCAATCCAGGAAGTGGGAAGGAGACCCAATGGCGAGGCCTGACAAGGCAGCCGCGGTCGCCGAGCTGACGGAGAAGTTCTCCTCAGCCGACGCGGTCGTGCTGACCGACTATCGCGGACTCACTGTGGCGAACCTCAAGGACCTTCGCCGGTCCCTTGGGCAGGACGCCACCTACGCCGTTGCGAAGAACACCCTGACCACGATTGCTGCCCGTGAGGCGGGCATCGAGGGACTCGACGACCAGCTCGTCGGCCCCACGGCAATCGCGTTCGTGAACGGAGACGTTGCCTCCGTCGCGAAGGGTCTGCGTGACTTCGCAAAGGCCAACCCGCTTCTGATCATCAAGGGTGGTGTGATGGACGGTCGCGTCCTGAACGCCGACGAGGTCAAGAAGTTGGCCGATCTCGAGTCGCGCGAGGTTCTGCTCGCGAAGCTCGCCGGTGCCATGCAGGCCAACCTGCAGCGCGCCGTGTTCTTGCTTGCCGCCCCGCTCTCGCAGGCCGCCCGTGCACTGGGTGCCCTCGAGACCGCCGCACAGGCAAACCCTGATCTCATCGCCGGGGCCGGAGAGGCCGCCGCCGTCGAGATCGATCAGAAGCAGGACGAACCCGCCGCTGATGCGGCAGACGACAACACCGCCGTCGCGGCGGAGACTGAGTAAGGAAGGACGCCCAACATGGCAAAGCTCAACAACGAAGAGCTCCTTGAGGCTTTCAAGGAGATGACCCTGATCGAGCTCTCTGAGTTCGTGAAGCAGTTCGAGGACACCTTCGGCGTCACCGCCGCTGCCCCCGTGGCCGTCGCCGCGGCCGCTGCCCCCGCCGCCGCTGGTGGCGAGGAAGCTGTCGAGGAGTCGGACGAGGTCGACGTGATCCTCGAGGCCGCTGGTGACAAGAAGATCGGTGTCATCAAGGAGGTGCGCGCGCTGACCAGCCTCGGCCTGAAGGAGGCCAAGGACCTGGTGGAGGCCGCCCCCAAGGCGATCCTCGAGAAGGTCAAGAAGGACGTCGCCGCCAAGGCCAAGGAGCAGCTCGAGGCTGCCGGCGCCACCGTTTCGGTCAAGTGATCTGGGCGGGTTCGCCCGCTTGCGTCACCCCCGCCCGGTGAGGGCGGACGAGACACAGCTCAAGGCTGGTTCCCTGCGGGGAGCCAGCCTTGAGTGCTTGTGGGGAGGAATATCGAGGGCGGACCGGCGGTGAAGGGCTGGTTGCCGAGGTGAACGCAGTGAGGCGCATCGAGCCGTCTGCTCTTCCCTGAACAGGGGACGACCCTGACACGGGTTTCGCTATGGTTCGGGAGGAACCGGCCAGACCGTGGTCGACTGGGTTCGAGGAGCCAACGTGACAGACACGGAGTCAAAGCATGGGTCCGACGTCTTCCAAGTGCGCCTTGACGAGCTCGACTACTGCCTCAGTCTCCCCTCGTCCGACGAGGACTCGATCCAGCAGATCATCAGGAAGAGCGGTGCTCCCTACGAGCCCGAACTCGTGCGAGACGTCATTCGGCGGTGTCCTGCCGGCGGGCTGGTCTTCGATGTCGGCGCCAACATCGGCAATCACACCGTCTCGTGGGCTGTCGCCGGCTTGGACGTCTGGGCATTCGAGCCACTTCCCGAGCTCCGATCCACCATGGAGCGATCCGTCCAGTTGAACCATGTCGAAGAGCGCGTGCGCCTGTTCGACGTGGCCCTGTCGGATCGTGACGGACACGGCCTGCTCGTGCCTCCCGACTCCACGAACCTCGGCACGGCCCATCTGGTCGACGACGGCTCGGCCGAGTCGACCCGGGCGACCTCCGTCACCTTGGTGCCCATGCCTGACCCAGGACGTGACCTGGTGGCCGTCAAGATCGACGTGGAGGGCAGCGAGGGGGCTGTCATCTCCGGTGGCGTCGCCGTCCTGAGCAAGTACCGCCCCCTCCTCTACGTCGAATGTCTCGACCGTGCGTCCTTCATGGAGGTGTGGCGCCTCATCCAGCCGCTGGGCTACAGGTACCGAGCGACGTTCAACGCGTCTCCCACGCACCTGTTCGTCTGGGAGGGCGCTCCAGCTGAAGGGGACGACCCTGTGCTGGGGCTGATGGACCGCTTCTACCAGGACCACGCCGCCTATGTGACCACGCGCGACCGGCTGCTGGCGGCCAACCAGAAGTATCGGGAGGTGACGGCCACGATAGGCACCCTTCAGGGGCAGGTGGCTTCGATGCGCGAGAAGGCGGCGTCAGACCCCTTGAGCGCGCTCAGTGCGCATGACGCGCTCATCTCTTCCATGGAGCTCACGCAACGGCTGGAGCGCCAACTCCTCCAACAGCAACAGGACGGACGGGAGGCGCGCAGGCAGGCGGAGGCGGCAGCAGCCGAATCGGCCGACCTGAGGCTCCGACTGGAGGAGGCGCGGGCCGCGCTCGCATCCATGGCGGCGGACCGGGAGTCACTCCAGTCGGTCTTGGGCCAGGTCGAGGCCGATGCGTTGGCCAAGGGTCAGGTCGCCGACACGGCCGTGGCCGATGCCGACCGTCTGCAGACCGAACTGGACGAAGCACGGGTGGAGCTGGCAGCGGTCACCGACGAGGTGAGCCGGATGAGCGCGCACCGACAACTCGAGCGCCAACAGTACGAGGACGAACTGAGCAGGCTGCGCCAGCGGTCCGACCAGACGCTGAGGTTGGAGGGCGAGGTCGCGAGGCTGGGGCTCGTCGTGTCCGAATGGGTCGAACGGGCTGACATCGAAAGGGTGAAGGCAAGGCAACTCCCCGAGCAGGTGAGCGCTGACTCAGCGACGAGCGTCGGGCGGGTGCGCGTCAGTCGCGAGGATCTCACCTATCTGCGCGAGTGGATTCAGGGGCGCCAGGAGGCGGAGGCTGCGGCTGATCAGGAGACGGCGAGGCTGCAAGAGCGGTGGGAGTCGACCACGGCTGAACTGAAGAAGGTACGGGCCGAGGCCGAGGAGAGCACGAAACGTTCGATCCGGACGGCCGAGCAGCGCGACGAGCAGCTCGCCCTCCATGTGCAGGAGATCGATCGCCTCCAGCAGCACCTGAGTGAGGCGCACCGACGGCTGGAGGCTGAACAGGAACAAGCGCTCTCGCTGCGCGAGTCGTTGTCGGAGAGCAGTGCTCAGGCGGGCCGGTTGACCAGCGAGATCGAGGAAATGAGGGCGGAGTGGGACGCGCACCGGAGTGATCTGGAGTCGCGATCCTTGAAGGCCGAGGCGACATCGCAGGAACTCCAGGGCCTCGCGGCGCGACTGGAGCGTGAACTGGCGACGGTGAGCGCAGAACGGGCCTCCCTCCGGGCCACTCTCCACGAGGTTCGAGGCAGCCGGACATTCCTCTCTGGGAAGGCACTTCGGGAGACGCGAGGTCCTCGGGGGGCGATCACCCTGCCGTGGCGACTCTGGAAGGCCGTGCAAGCGGCGCCCCGAAGCGATGAACCGAAGGAGATCGACAAGTGAGCAATGTCCCGGCCTTCATGGCAGAAAGGCAGCTCAACCGATCCGAGGTCCCGATCCGCAGGCGCAGCGGGCCGGCTGGGCACCTCACGGTGGCGTGCATCCTGGACGACTTCTCCGCAGCCTGTTTCTCGCCGGAGGTGGACCTCTCTCCCCTGACCATGCGCGACTGGAGGGCGGAGTTGATCGCCACCCAGCCCGACATGCTCCTCATCGAGTCAGCATGGCGAGGGCATCGACAGACTTGGTGGAACCAGGTGTTCCGCATGGGCCCCGAGATCCGAGGGGTGCTGGAGTGGTGCAGGGAGCGCAACATTCCGACCGCCTTCTGGAACAAGGAGGACCCGGTCCACTACCGCACGTTCCTGACCCTCGCCAAGGAGTTCGACGCAGTCTTCACCACCGACCTCGACATGGTCGGCCACTACCGTGCGGCCCTGGGACACCACAACGTCCATTTCCTGCCGTTTGCCGCTCAGCCGAGCATCCACAACCCGATCGAGGAGTTCCGGCGGATCGAGGGCTGTGCATTCGCGGGGGCCTACTACAAGAAGTATCCGGAGCGGACCGAGGATCTGGGAAACCTCTCGGAGTCTCTCGCGAGTGTGGCGCCGTTCCACATCTACGACCGCAACTTCGGTGGCAGTGATCCGGACTACGCCTTTCCTGAGTCGTACCAGACCTTCATCGTCGGGGGATTGGCGCCCGACCAGATCAACGTTGCCTACAAGGGGTACACGACAAATCTGAATCTCAACTCCGTGAAGCAGAGCCAGTCCATGTTCGCCCGAAGGGTGTACGAACTGATGGCCTCCGGCACCTTGGTCGTGAGCAACTTCTCCCGTGGCCTGCGGACCATGTTCGGCGAGTTGGCCATCGTGTCCGATTCTCCCGGCGAGATCCAGACGACCCTGCAGCGTGTGGATTCGGTACCGAATGGGCGTGAGCGACTGCGAGCCATGGCCCTGCGCAAGGTGATGGCCCAGCACACGTATGGGGAGCGCATCGCCTTCATCGCTCACTGCCTGGGTCTGATCGAGGCGCCGCGGGCGGCGGCACCCCGGGTGTTGATGGTTGCTCCATGCGGTGATGAGGAAGACGTCGAGGCCAGCGTGCGCACCGCCCTGTCGCAGAGCCACCCCGAGTGGCTGCTGGCCACCGTCGGACCGGCTGGCGGTTCGCCGCGTGACGACCGGGTCCGCCATTTCGTCGATGACGAACAAGCCATGCAGTGGGGCAGGTCCCAAGGGGCTGAACATGCAGCCCTGCTCGATCCCAAGGACTGGTACTCACCCAGCTACTTGTCGGATTTGGTGGCGACCTTGGAGTGGGCTGACGTGAAGTGCGTCGGCCTCGACGAGCACTTCCGACTGATTGACGGGATCCCGACCCGCACCCGGGCCGGGCACGGTTGGCAGATGGCGCGCGAACTGGCTCCGACCCGCTGCATGGTCACCGGGGAAGGGTGGCACAGGATCTCCAGCCTCTCGGAGTGGGCGAACGCCACGTTCGACGGGTTGGCTGTCGGCGCGCTCGGCTACTGTGCAGGCGGGCGCCAGGCCGGAGCCGAGCACCTTGCGAGTCTGGACGACCTGCAGGTTGACCTCGGGAGTGATCTGGCCGTGCTCCGAGACCATTCCCGCGCACTTGATCCACCGGACATGCCCGCCAGCCAATGGGACTTCGATCTGCCGAGACTTCAGGAGTTGTTCCCGGCCACTGCAGAGGTGGCGGTCGAACTCGACGACTTGGGGCGGGTGCACGTGCGGTCCGAACTCGAGTCCGGAATGCACAGATACGTCTACCTCCCGCCGATGGACATCGATGGCAACATCAACCCACTGGATCGGACCGTGATGTTCTCGGTGGGTCCCGGCTTGGACGTGACGCTCGCGGTGATCTTCCTCGACGGCGCTGGCAACAGGCTGGGGCATGCCATGGCCAACAACGGCCACAACACCCCCGTCGTGGCTCCCCCTGGGGCAGAGCTGATGCAGCTCGGACTCCGCGTGAAGGGACGCGGAGACGCGATCTTCGAGAGACTGACGGGGGAGACGGTACTGACCGCCCCCAGCCCCGTCATTGTTCCCTCGTCGACGCTGCTGGTGAGCAACATCTACCCCGACTACCACCAGCTCTATCGCAACGCGTTCGTTCACTCCCGGGTCAAGGCCTATCGTCGCCACGGAGCGGACGTCGACGTCATGGTGGTCGACCCCCGGATCGCGGGTCGACGTTTCCGAGAATTCGAGAACGTCGATGTGACCGTCTGCGACGCCGCCACGTTGGATGCCACTCTGCAGCTTGGACAGGTCAGCAGTGTTCTGGTGCACGGCCCCACGCCTGAGGTCTGGAACGTGCTCGCCGGCCACCCCGAGTTGGATCGGGTCGCGGTCTGGGTGCACGGGTTCGAGATCCAGCCGTGGTGGAGACGGGCTTTCAACCTGTCCACTGAGGCAGAGCGAAACGCCGCGAAGGAGGTCTCCGACGCCCGCATGGCCTTCTGGCGGGCCGCCTTCGAGAACTTCCCGTCCAACTTCGAAATGGTCTTCGTGTCTCGGCAGTTCGCTGCCACGGCGTTCGAGGATGTCGGGAGGGCCCTGGAACCCCATCAGTACCGCGTCATCCACAACCCCATTGACACTGATCTGTTCCGGTACGTGGCCAAGGATTCCTCCCAGGCGACACGCGTGCTGTCGATCAGGCCCTACGTGAATGCGACCTATGCGAACGACTTGGCCGTCGCTGCCGTCCTGCATCTCTCCGAGCGGGAAGGTTTCGAAGACCTGAGCTTCTCGTTCCATGGTGATGGCCCGCTGTTCGACGCGACCCTCGCCCCGTTGCAGAAGTTCCCCAACGTGACCATCCACAAGGGGTTTCTGCGACATGACGAGATTGCCGCGTTGCACCGCTCCCACGGCATCTTCCTCGTGCCCACCCGGATGGACACCCAGGGTGTCTCCCGGGACGAGGCGATGTCCTCGGGGATGGTGCCGGTGACAACCGCGGTCGCCGCAGTGCCGGAGTTCGTGGACGAGACCTGCGGAGCCTTGGTCCCCGGCGAGGACTCGTGGGCCCTCGCCGAGGCGGTGTGGTCGCTCGCGCACGCTCCCGACGTCTTCCTCGAGAAGTCGGAGAAGGCCGCGCAGCGAGTGAGAAGGCAGACCTCCGTCGACGTCGTCATCCCGCAGGAGTTGTCGATCCTGCCCGATTGAGGCGGTTCGTCGCCGACGGACCGCTGCTATGTGGTGCTTTCCCAGAAGGGACATCGCGCCTTCGGGGTGAAGACCACTGACTTTGGCCATCCCTCCGGTGGTGCGCTTTGTGCGTCTATCCACATGGATTCTCTATCGATTTGTCGACCGGCGCACAGCGTCAGGTTCAGCTAGAAATGACCTTGAAGATGTCGGTCAATGCCCGGAACGTGATAGCCTAGCATGCGTGAACTCACCTACTACTGTTGCAATCCTGGGTAGTTGCGTCACGCGAGACGCCTTTGAATATCCAACGCACGGACGATTTCGGGTCTCTGAGTATCTAGCCAGATCGGCCCTAGGTAGTTTCTTTGGATGCTCAAGTCGGGCGATGTCGCCCAGATTTGAGATGATCGACTCGTCTTTCCAGCGACGTATGGTCGAACAGGACGTAACGAAATTGGGGCGTGAGATCTTGCGCGAGGCGCACTGGGACCTCCTTGTTTATGATCCGATCGATGAACGTTTTGCGTTGGCTGTGGCTGAGGATGGCGGTATCGCCACAGTTTCAAATGAGTTTCGGAAGCTTGACCTGCCACCGTCGCGGTACAGGACTATTCGTCCCTTCAGCGACGAGCATTTTGACAAGTGGCGCGCTGGATGGTCGCGATTTGTGGCATTTCTTGACCAGGTCGGAGCCAGGCGCAATTTGGTCGTCCACGACGCGTTGTGGGCGACCAAGGTGCGAGGAAGTGATGATCCGCCCATGCCGATCGACTCAATCAATCGCGCCAACAACTGGCTTCGACGCGCACGGATGGTAATGGCGAAGGACATTCCTGCCGATCAGTTCATCTCCCTCTCGGATGACGTCCGGACGGCCGACCCGGAGCACAAGTGGGGGCTGGCTCCTTTTCATTTTGTTCCTGCCTACCATGTGGAGTTCTTGGATCGGCTGGCCGAGATTTCAGAGCGTATTGACCATGCGCGCGCAGTGTCCAAGTGAGATTCAGCGTCGTGTTCGAGTTCAGCAGATCAAGCCGTAGCCTTGACCATCTCCGACGGATGCTGTGGCATGCCCGCCACGGGGGTTGGCGGCAAGTGCGGCGATACGTTGAGAACGTCCGGTTCGGCTCGCGTCGTTCACGCAAGGTGCTTCGCACGGCTGACGGGGTCTCCGTGGCCCCTTGGAGTTGGCCTGAGCGGGCCCCGGCCAGGCAACTCGCAGCCTTGGTGATTGCTGACGACTTCACACTCGCCGCCTTGCGTTACGAGTGGCAGCAGATCCAGGCCGACCCCACCACGTGGCCCGAGCAGATCGACGGCATTGACCTGCTCTTCGTCGAGTCAGCCTGGTCTGCGAACGGCGGTAGGTGGGCCCATCATCTGACGGGGCCCAAGGCGCCTTCCGCCGAACTCCACGCCCTCGTGGAGGCCTGCAGGAGCCGTGGTGTCGCCACCGTCTTCTGGAACAAGGAGGACCCTGCCCACTTCGAGGACTTCATCGGCACTGCCGCCATGTTCGACCACGTGTGGACGACCGACCTCGATGTGGTGGGGCTCTACCGAGAGCGGCTGGGTCATGATCGAGTCGGGGTGCTCCCATTCGCGGTGCAGCCTGCGGTGCACCACCCGCTGCGCACCCTCACGGACAAGCCAGCGGGAATCGCGTTTGCCGGCACCTGGTTCCAACACAAGTTCCCCGAGCGGCGTGAACAGATGGAACTCCTCTTCCCCGCTGCGGAGGCCGTCGCCACCGAGACCGATCCGTTCGAGATCTGGTCACGCTTCGCGGGCAAGGGTGAGCAGTACGAGTTCCCCGAGCCATGGGCCAGCCACGTGGTCGGGTCCTTGGGCTACGACCAGATGCTCAGTGCCTATCGCGCCTACAAGGTCTTCCTCAACGTCAACACCATCACGAGTTCGCCGACCATGTGCGCGCGGAGGGTCCTTGAGATCACCGCTTGCGGCACGCCGGTGGTCTCGCCTCCCGCATCCGCCCTCCGATCCTTCCTGGGCGACGGTGTGGCCGTCGTCCGCTCGACCGCCGAGGCCACGGACGTACTCGGCCGGTTGACCAGGGACGACCACGAGCGTGCTCGTCTCGTTCATCTCGGCCAACGGGAACTGTGGCGCCACCACACCTACTCGCACCGCGTCGATGACGTGCTCGCGCCGTTGGGCCATGAACGACGTGCCGGTGTGCGGCCCACCGTGAGTGTGGTCAGCGCGACCAGGCGCCCGGGGCAGATCGTCCACCTTCTGCGCCAGGTCGGGCAGCAGTGCGAGGTCGAGTACGAGCTTCTGTTGGGCACCCACGGCTTCGAGCCGACGGCAGCCGAACTCGGTCTCGCGGCCGAGCTTGGGCTGGCGGTCAAGGTTCTCCCGCAGCCGCCCGAACGGCTGCTGGGAGCGATCCTCAATGACCTGGTGGCGCACGCGGATGGCGACGTGGTCTCGAAGATGGACGACGACGACCTGTACGGCCCCCAGTACCTGGCCGACCTACTGGACTGGAGATTCGTCAGTCAGGCCGACATCGTCGGGAAGCAGGCACGCTTCGTGCACCTCGCTGGTTCGGGTGAGACGCGCTTCATGTCCGGGCACATGGAGCACTGCCCTACGACGTTCGTGGCCGGTCCCACGATCACCCTCGCCAAGGACGCGGCACTGGAGCTCCGGTTCCCGGAGGTCTCGACGGGTGAGGACTCCGGACTCCTGAAGCGGGCACGCGAGTCCGGGCTGACCCTGGCCGCTGCCGACCGTTTCAACTTCGTGCAGATGCGCAGTGCCGACCTCAGTGGCCACACCTGGATGGCCACCGACGAGAACTTCTCACACGGCGAGTTGGTCCAGAGTTCACCCACCGACCTGATGTTGCTCTGACGGATCGGTACCGTCGCCCATGGCGGCATCACACGAGGAGAAGAGGCATCCCATGGCGGGCAAGGTACTGGTCGTGTACGGCACGCGCCCCGAGGCGATCAAGGTGGCGCCCCTGATCGCGGAACTGGGCCGCTCAGAGGTGCTCGAGGTCAAGACCGCCGTCACAGGCCAACACCGAGAGATGCTCGACCAGGTGAACGAGTTGTTCGGCATCGTGCCCGACGTCGACATGGACCTGTTCGCTCCCGGACAGTCCCTCAACACACTGGCTGCCAAGGTGATCCGCGGCACGGACGAACTGCTCGACCACATGTCCCCAGATGCTGTCGTGGTTCAGGGCGACACCACCACGGTGGCCATGGTCGCCATTGCGTCGTTCATGCGCGGGGTCAAAGTCGTACACCTCGAGGCCGGGCTCCGGTCCCACGACATCCTGTCGCCCTTCCCGGAGGAGGCCAACCGCCGGCTCGCGGGGCAGGTGACGGCCCTGCACCTCGCTCCCACCACCCAGGCGCGTGACAACCTCGTCCGCGAGAACTTCAACGTCGACGACATCGCCGTCACGGGGAACACGGTGATTGATGCGCTCCTCGAAGCCGCACAGAAGCCGGTGGTCTTCGACGATCCGCGCGTGGCCCAGGTGGTCGAGTCGGGGGAGAAGATCCTGCTGCTCACGGTTCACCGGCGCGAGAACCTCGGGGAACCGATGGCGCAGATCGCTCGCGCCATCGCCGACCTCGCCCGCTCCTACCCGAGCCTGCAGGTGGTCTTCCCGGCCCATCGCAATCCCAAGATGCGCGATGTCGTCTTCCCCATTCTCGAGTCATTGCCCAATGTCACGATCACCGAACCGCTCGACTACCTCCAGTTCGTGCACCTGCAGAAGGCAGCCCACATCGTGCTCACCGACTCCGGCGGCGTCCAGGAGGAGTCACCGGGGCTCGGCAAGCCCGTGCTGGTGCTCCGCGAGAACACCGAGCGTCCAGAAGCCGTGCAAGCCGGCACCGCGCGCCTGATCGGCACCGACACCGATCGCATCGTCTTCGAAGCGCGCCGCCTGCTCGATGACCCCGCCGCCTACCTCGAGATGGCTCAGGCGACGAACCCCTACGGTGACGGCAAAGCCTCGCAGCGGGCCGTGGCGGCCATCGCCCACCTGCTCGGGCTCGGAGTGAGGCTTCCCGACTTCGGAGCCCCCGTCGCCCCATGACCAGCGGTTCGACGTGACACCGCGCAACCGCTGGACGATCCTCGCCGTGGTCGGCGTGGTGGTCATCGTGCTGGTGAGTGCAGCGATCCTGCGGGTGACCGGATCGTCGCGAGCACCCGGCCCGACCCCGACCAGTCCATCGGGCCGAGGGGCCACGCCGCGGCCCCAGTCGAGTTCCACGACCGACCTGGGTCAACTCGGGGACTTCGAGGCAGGCAACCCCATCCCTCTCGGATGGCAGGTCAATGCTCCTCGCGGCGTGACCGTCGAGACGTCGTCCACGAGAGCCGTGACGGGGAAGCGCTCCCTGTATGTTGCCGACGAAACGCCCAGTGCTGGCGCGACGGTGATGGGGCCGGCCCTCGCCATGGTCGGCGGAGCCGTCACCTACCTGCGGGGCCGGGCCTTCATCACCCAGGGCCAGCAGGACATGTCGCTGGTCTTCTACGACCGACTCGGCAAGGAACTGGGACGAGTCAGCGGATCCGCCGTGCCCTCGGCGGGTCGCTGGTCGACCGTGACCCTGCGGGGGGTCGCACCCGAGGGCGTCGCTGTCGCACAGGTCGTCATCTCGACAGCGGACAAGGGCTTGTCCCAAGGGTGGTGGGACGCGTTGGCGTCACTCGAGCCTGCCCTGCGAAACGGCGGGTTCGAGGATGCGCCATCGAGGACGGAGCCGGTACCCGGATGGACCGATGCCTCCAACGCTGCTGGATCGGCTCGGGTGGTGACCGACGATCCCCGAACAGGGAGGAGGGCTCTGGAACTGCTTGCGGCCGAACCTGCCGACACCGCCCGGGTCACCAGTTCCCTCACTCCTGTCTTCGGGGGCGGGGCAACCCGCCTGAGGATGTGGGTGAGGCAGGGGACCGGAGCCCTGGAAGTCACCGTCGACTGGTTCGCCTCCGATGGCACGCCAGCGGGAACCGAACATGTCGACCTGACCTCGCCCGGTACCCAGTGGCGTTTGGCCTCGCGCGATCTGAACGCCCCCACCCTCGCCTCCACCGCTCGCGTGACCTTCACGGCGTGGGGTCCGTCGAGCGTGACCCTCGATGGCGTGACACTGCTGCCGATCGTGGACGGTCTGTCGCTCCCGGGCGAGGGTGGCATCGTCGGTGACCCTCTGGACGACTTCAGCAACGTCGTGCAGACAACCCTGACCACGGTCGATGGACGACTGAAGGCCTGCGCCATCGTCTCGGGATATCCCGCCCACTTCCAGGTCGTCGACGTGGTCACCGGCGATCTGGAGGCCGACCTACCGTTCGACAACCCCAACTTCAGTCAGAGCGGCGCGATCGCGGTGGCTGACGACGGCAGCGTCTACACCGGTAGTCAGGGCGGGCACGTGTACCACTGGGACCCTGTGACCAACACTTTGCAGGACCTGGGCCGGGCCACGGCGACGGCCACCGCCGTGTTCGACCTCACCCCGGGGCCGGACGGCCGTATCTGGGGCGGAACCTATCCAGGGGGTGAACTGATCAGCATTGATCCGACCAGCCACCTGGTGAGCAACCATGGACAGGTCGCCCCGGGTCGTGACTACGCCCGCGCCATCGCGGTGGATGAGAGCTACGTGTACGTCGGTGTGGGCAGCAGCACCCCAGCCATCGTCCGCATCCAGGCCGATGACACGACGAAGAGGACCACCATTCCGCTCCCGGTACCGGTCACGACCGGAACGGTGTCGGAACTGTCCGTCTACGGGAACTTCCTGGCGACCAACGTGCCGACCGGCAAGACACCCGACGGGACCTCGCACCCCGGTCAGCGCTATCTGTACGACCTCACCAGGAAGACATGGGACGTTGCGGCCAACGTGCCGGGTCAGGCGCCGGTGGGGGAGGACTCCAAGGGCCGCTTCTTCTACCTGCGGGGCGGCTCGCTGGTCGGAGTCGACTCGAGCAGTGGGCGCGCCTCGACGATCGCCCGCCACATCAAGGTCGATCCCTGGCAGGGGCGCACCATCCATCAGGGCGTCATGGCCGGTCAGGACGGCGAGTGGATGGTCCTGTTCCAACCGGCATCGGGACTGCAGGCGGTGAATCTCGCGAACGGCAAAGTGGTGACGGTGAACTTCAGCTTCAGGCCCGTGAGCCTGAGGATGAAGTCCTTGGCCGTCGGTCCGGAAGGCTCCCTGTACGTCGGTGGCTACGGCGGAGCCAGCCTCGCGGTCGTCGACCCCGCCACCGGGGAGGCCTCGCAGTACCCCCTCGATCGCACCGCCAGGGGAGTCATCGGTGAGGTCGAAGGCATGATCAGCCAAGGCAGGTACCAGTTCCTCGGCACCTACACGAGGGGCAAGATCTTCCGGTACGACACGACCCAACCATGGGTCGACGGTTCGAACCCCACGCTCGTCGCCGACCTCTCCGGCGACCTCCAGGACCGTCCGCAGGCCTGGGCGACGAGCGGAGGGAGAACCTACTTCGGAACCGTGCCGGCCTACGGCCATCGGGGCGGGGTGCTCGGAGTCATCGAGACCCCGACGTCAGCCCCCCGGGTCATCAAGCAGCCAGTGCCGGGACAGAGCGTGGTCTCCTTGGCGGCCTCCGGCGACATCGCCTACGGCGGGACGTCGCGCTGGGGGGGTCTGGGTGCAACCCCGATCAAGGGCGATGCTCGCGTCTTCGCGTATGACACCCGCTCTGGGCGGCTCCTGTGGTCAGTGGCACCTGTGTCTGGCGCCCAGAGCTTCGGTGGCATGGTGCTGACCCACGACGGACAACTGTGGGCCGCGACCGGAGGGACCCTGGTTCGCCTCGATCGCACCACCGGTCGGGTGATGAAGACCGTTGTTGCGGCGAAGTTGAGTCAGCCCGAACGGGTGGCGTGGCGCAACGTCGACCTGAAGGAGGCCGAGGGCAGGCTCTACCTGGCTGCTGGTGGGTCCATCCACCGAGTCGATCTCGCGAGCGGGGCTGTCACCACCCCCGTACCCTCAGGGGTGACCCACCAACTGTTGGCGGTGGTCGATGGTGAGGTCTATTTCCCGACCGGCGCATCGTTGCGTAGGGTGCCTGTGTCGTGAGCACACCGCTGAAGGGAACCGGTACTGGTATGGCCAACTCGGGGCTTCCGGCTGCTTCGGACTACGGACGATGGGGGGAAGCCCCTGCCGCCTGGGACTCTCTGAAGTCGTTCGGCGAGGCGGCTCAGTGGCGGCCCGGGGTTCACGTGATCTGGCTGTCGCCGGCCACTCACCTCGACGTGCTCGTCGTCGGGGACCTGCATGAGGCGGCAGACGCTCGGGCGGTCCCGGTGTTCCTGAGTGGTGCGGTGACGGGGCGCAACGGCGCGTCCGGGCCGTTCTTCTCAGGCTTGGGCGTGATGTCCGAGGTGGGTGGCCCGTACCTGTGCTTGTCGGACCCGACCCTGGACCACGACTCCGAACTCGCTCTGGGCTGGTACACGGGACTTCCCGGCGAGGGCGTGCGTGAAGCCATGGCCCACTTCCTTGCGGCCGTCCACACCCGATTGGGTCGGGAGTTGTTGTTGGTCGGGGGCAGCGGTGGTGGCTTCGCGGCACTCTCTCTGGCCGAGGTCACTTCGGTACCCACCTCGGTCTTCGTCTGGAACCCCCAGACCGACATCCTGCGGTACTCGCCCGGTCCCGTACTCGACTACCTCTCTGCCATCACCCGCTTCACCACAGCGGACCTGCGTGCGCTGAATGACGACGACCGCGCCGCGTTGTTGTCTGAGCGCGGGATCACCCATGCGGTGAAGGCTCGTGCAGTGGCCGCGAACCCACACGTACGACGGCTGATGTACGGCCAGAACGCCACTGACTGGCATGTCGGCAGCCACTTCTTCCCCTGGCTCGACGACTCACCCCTCGAGGCGAGCGGGCGTGACTCGTATGTCCGTGGTGACACCCACGTGGCGCTCCTGTCCGAGATCAGCGTCGGGCACGACCCGTGGCCGAAGCCCGTCATCGTTCGGGTGCTGCAGGAATTGGTGAGGTGCGAGAACAACCCCGTCCCGCTGGTCGACCGCCTGAAGCAGGAGGGTCTGCTTCCGGCCGACGGGCTCGACAACCTGCCCCGCCGCTGGGATGCGCGCGATGGTCTCGAGGAAGACCTGCGGGCGATCGTCTGGAGATCAGCAGAGGGAATCAGCGCCCGGGCCACCTGCATCCGTGGCGCGACCCAACCAGCTGGGCTCTCGGCTCTCGCTGACCCGGCGCCCGAGGGCGAACTGGTGACCGTGTCGCTGCGAGACGGGCTGGGCGTCGAGATCGGTCAGCGTCAGGTGCCATCGGTGACCCCTCCTGCTCGGCTCAAGATCTTCGTGTACGGCAGTTGCGTCTCCCGCGACACGTTCGCCTACTTCGACAGCACCGTCTTCACCCTCAGCAACTACGTGGCGCGACAGAGCCTGGTGTCGGCCTTCGCTCCCGCCGGCGATCCCCTCATCGACCCGGCCAAGCTGTCGAGCTCCTTCCAGCGCAGGATGCTCGAGTGGGACGCTGAGTCTGCGCTGCCACGCCTTCTGTCCCAGCGGGCGCCAGAAGTTGACCTGCTCCTCTGGGACCTCACCGACGAACGACTCGGCGTCTGGCTGTACGACGACGGCCACGTCACCACGTCGTCGGTCGACATCGCCCCGCACCTGCCCGACGGGCTCGTCAACCGGCGGAGGATCCCGTTCGGTACCGACGAGCATTTCTCACTGTTCCGGGCGGCCCTTCACCAGTGGCGGTCTCTGTTGGAGCAATGCGGAGTGCTCCACAAGGCGGTGCTCCTCGCGCCACCGTGGGCCACGCAGACTCTTCCAGTTGGCGTTGCCGTGGAGGGGCGCGGACCCACGGCCGAGGAGGCGAACCGTGTCATGCCCCGCTACCTCGACCTGATCGAAGAGGTCACGGGAGTGCCTGTCGTGGGACGGGGCCTGAGCGACGTCCGGTCACCCACGGCGCATCGTTGGGGAGTGGCACCCTTCCACTATGACGAAGCCACCCACGTGGAGCTCGCCCGTGCGGTGCTCGGCCTCCACGGTGGCCTGATCCGTGAACGAGTGTCTTCCGCGATCGACCCGCTCGCCCTCGTCACCCGCGTACCTCCACGCCCACCCATCGTGGAGGCGGAACGACGGTCGGCCGTCAACCGAGGCGGTGCAAACATCCGCCAGGTGCGCCGAGAGATCGAGGTCACCCTTTCAGGCGTCCAATTCGCTTCGGTGAGGATCGACCTCTATCGGGGCAGCGAGCGGGTCTCGGCCGGCCCGTGGTCGAAGGAGGCGAGCGCCACCATCGCGATCGACGAGGCAGGTCTGTATCGGGCAAGGGTGCACGTGCTTGATCGCCAGGGATCCCGGATCGCCATTGCCTCGAACACCTTGCGGGTCAGCCGGCTCTGACGAGAACGGTGCCTGGGCGGCGACATCGCCCCGCGGTCGGGCGCGCGTCATCCGCCGGCAGGGACGACGACCCAATTGCTCGTGAGCGCAACCGGCTGGTCGTCGGCCCCACCCCGCCCGAACACGCGAACGCGGTAGCGGCCGGGCGACAGGCCCTCGAAGACGAATTCGCGTCGCGGACCATACGCAACGGTGGCCACATGGTCGCCGCCGCGAAACAGCCGGGCCGAGTACTCCCGCCAGCTGCCCTGGACGACCCTCGCCGTCACCCCACCCGACTCAGCCGCTGCCTGGATGACCAACAGGTCTGCATCGGTGGGCGTCGAGTCGCCGTGCAGCACCTGGGCCAGGTGGCTGGCCAGAGCGTCACGGTAGGCCGGCCCGAAGTCCCCGTGGGTGAGTCCGGGCAGGGTCACCAGGGAGGGCGTACCACCCAGCGCCTGCACGTGCTCGATGAACGGAAGCACGTGACCCTTGTAGTGGTGATCCTTGTCGCCGACCAACACGGTGATGCGGGAGTTCCGCCAGAGCCCGAGGTTGTCGGATGCGAGGTCGTAGAGGGCACGGTTCAGCTCCTCGATGTTCTCCTCAGAGGTGCCGCCCGTCATGAACTCGAGCACATTGGGGTGGGGTTTCGCGACGAAGTTGCCGATCAGCGTCTGGGGCCCTCCGACGAAGATGTCTCCCGCCCCGAGGGCCATGCCGTGCATCAGCGCCGCCGTCGCACCCTTCGAGGACCCGACACACACCAAGTCGTCCGGGGTGAGGCCCAATTGCTCCAGGGTGCGGCGGATCAGCGCCTGCACTGAGCGGAAGATGGCGCGGTCCCCGTGGTCCTGCAGGTAGTACGCGCCCTGGTCGCCGAAGTCGTCGAGGATGTACAGGGCCTCGGCTTCGGCGGCATCGATCACGGGCTTGTAGTTGTAGGTGAAATCCCCGCGCTGGTGCATGCTCGTGAAGGCCACGACCAGCCGACGCTGCGTCCTGCCCTTGGTGCGCAGGTGGTTCACTCCCACCTCTGACTCGAACCGTCGCCAGCCTGAGCGGGGGCCGACGCCGCGGTCTCGGTAG
The DNA here is from genome assembly GCF_950101875.1 of Aestuariimicrobium sp. T2.26MG-19.2B. NCBI lineage: Bacteria > Bacillati > Actinomycetota > Actinomycetes > Propionibacteriales > Propionibacteriaceae > Aestuariimicrobium > Aestuariimicrobium sp. T2.26MG-19.2B. Next base: position 1,805,501 of record NZ_CATNLW010000001.1, read on the forward strand.
GTGAAGTCGTGCAGACGGATGCTGGTCCGGATCTGCACATGAGTTCCTGCGAATGACACCACCGCCACGTCGTTGGGCTCGTGCTGACCCATCGCCGGGAATCGCCAGCCCAGAGGCTTGCGACCGGCGACCCCCTTCTTGACGCTCGTGCGAGTCGGGACGTCGGCTTGCCACCACGCGTCCATCACCTTGGTGCCGTGATGGTGAACCTCGTAGCCCTGTCCATGGGGAATGACCTCGAGGTCCTCACCCGCGTGCCAGAGCAGTTCATAGGCGTGAGGCGAAGGGGCCGTGATCCGGTCGGTGACCTCGATGACAGGTCCGCCGTCGGCGTCGACCACGTCGACCGTGCGCTCATGCACGACACCCTCACGGAGTCGCGCGTTGCGGCCGGTTGCGGTGAACCCGTCGTCATCTGCGCTGCTCACGCTCATGGTCACGGTCGCCAGGTCACCACCGGTGCGGGGGATGCTCGTGCCGTCGACCACCAGGGTGCTGTGGGCGTACTGGGAGTAGGCGTACTTCGTGAGCGGATCGCCGTAGTTGTAGCCGTTGGGCCCGGCCTCACTGATGAGGTCGAGGCGCTCGTGGCGCAGGAACAGGGAGTTCTCGTCTGCGTGCTTGTGGTAGTCACCGTTGTAGGCGGAGCTGAAGAAGACGTAGGTGGCGTCGGGATCTCCCCAGGCGCTGCGGTGGATGGCGTACCCCGATTGCGGCAGGACCAAGGTGCGCGTGTCTGGCTCGACGCCCCGCTTGCCGACGGTGGCGGCGTACGAGAAGTGGTCGTCGCCGAAGCTGCTCGCTCCGCCGGCGAGCGGAGCGACGGTCGTGTCGCTGACCGGTGGGTAGACGCCGGTCGGTGTGACGGCGTGGGTGGCGTAGGCGAGTGTGCCCGCGAGCAGGTCTTCGAAGCTGGTGAGCTCAACATGGTCGACGGCTCGCAAGACCTCCAGGTGGGCCATCAGCTGTCGCGACACCATCAGGTGGTAGTTGGGAGCGTGCTCGATGTGGACGCCCTCGGCGGTGAAGGCGTGCCGGAAGTAGGCATTGAGTCGACCCAGCGCGGTCGCCAGGAGGGACTGCCTGAGTTCCTCGGATTCCCACGTCGCCACTCCGGCCCAGTTGACCACGGCGATGTCCTGGAACATCCCGTGGTTGTTGAGGCCCGCGTGGAAGGTGTCTGAGGCCAACAAGTCGGCTGTCTGGTCGAGGAACTCGTGCAGTTCACCCAGTTGACCCTCGTCCAGGTGCTTTGACCAAGCGTCCATCATGGCGAGATGCATGGTGAGCCGCTGGGCTGTCGTCTCGTCGTGGAACGCCATGCTCGAGGGGTCGCTGCGCCATTCGTCGGCGTGGGCTCGCCACTGACGGGTCAGCTCCAGGGCCGTTTGGGCCAGGTCCGCGTCGTCGCCCGCTGCAGCGACCCAGTCGGTGAACCAGAGGAAGCCGTGCGCGTAGCGGGCCCGCGAGCGATCGGTCTGTTCGGTCCACATCCCACCTTCGTGGAAGGCGATGTCACCGAACTGGGCAGACTCGAACACGCGCTCCGTCATGAACCGGCGAGCTCGCGCAGCGGCAGGCCCGTTGGTGGCGTGGGGGAGGCGGCGACGTACCACCGGCTCCAGTGCGTCCAGCGACGACGTGGCCATGACCGGCCCGGTCATCCGGCCAGCACGCCGCGCAGGGCGGCGAGGACGTCCGACTGGGCGAAGTGGGCGCGGACGAATGCCTTGCCCGCCTCGACGTCATGGTCGCCGGCGATGATGTGCTCCACCATCTCGTCGACCGTGGGCTCGATCCACGCAGCGGGATAGATGAGGTCGGCGCCCGACCAGGCCACCGTCACGGGAAGGGCGCCCGAGGCGGCACCGTCGGCGATCGTGAGGTGGAAGGACTCGAAATCGCTGGTCGAGAGGACCACACCTATGGAGCGGTACCACTGCGGCATGTCGTCGCCGTGGCCGTCGAAGACGACGGTTCCCGGGGCGGCTTCGTTCAGGCGGTCGATCCGTTCCTGCTGGGCGGCGTACCACTTCATCTCGTCGGGCCGCTGTGCCATCCAGGGGTGGTCCTCCAGTCGCTTCCCCTTGATCCGCAGCCGGTGGTCGTGGCCGCGGTCACGCAGTCGCTCGACCACCTCGATGGCTCGGTCGAGTCGCTTCGTCTGGGGCACGATACCGACGAAGCCGATGGTGTGTTTCGCTCCGGGCAGCTTGGGCAGGTCGAGTGCATCGACATCGACAGGGTTGGGGATCACCACCGCCTTGTGGGCGGGCACCCCGTGACTACGAATGGCCGCCTGCCGGATGAGTTCGCCGACGAACACGTAGCGATCGACGGCAGCATGTCTGATCTGCGACAGGTACGGGCGTCGAAGTTCCTGGGAGTGCACCCGCACGACCAGGCGCTGCTGCGCTGAGACGTGCTTGGAGTACCACACCGCGTTGCCCAGCCCCCACTCGCAGAGCACCACATCGGCCTGCGCCAGCAACTGCAGTGAGGTGGCTTCGTCGTGTTTGGTGTGGGACTGCCAGACGTCGGTGAGCACGGTGGCTCCCGCCTGTTCCAGCGACGTGATCAGGGCCGTCGCGAACTTCAGGTCATGGCCGGCGACCAGCACCGTGCGGCCTTCGAGGGACTGACCTGCGGTCTTGTCAGTCATGTCGACGATCCCGTGGTTCGAGTCGTGCGGGGGTGCACTCATCGTGGTCAGCCTCACCCCGGTCACCCCGTTGCGATGCAGGGCCCCGTCCAAGCCCATCTCGTCCACCAGGACGCGGGCGACCAGGCCTGCCGAACTGCTCGGTGCGTCTGTCGGCGTCGCCAACGGGGACGAGAGCGACAGGCCCTCGTCCGCTGCGGGCTCGATCCGTTCCCATGGCCCGTAGGCATTGCTCAGCAGCAGGTCCTCGAACCACGTACGCGTGAGTGCGGCGAGGGTCGATTCGTCCAGGATTCCGACGTAGTCGGCCGTGGCCTCACCGCGCGGCACCACCTCGATGCCCAGCTCGGCCAGCAGGGCGTGGGTTTCCTGATCGACCTCGCCCATGACCTGACGAGGCAGAACCGACTGCTGCGCCACTGCTCGGAGCGCGAGGGCGGGATCCGAATGGCGAATGTCCAAGGCGTAGGTCGCCAAGGTCACTCCCTCCACCGACAGCCCGGCTGTACGGGTCAGGATGGTGAGTGCGCTGGCGACGGTGTGCGCCCGCAGCACCGACCGAACTTGCAGCCATGCCTCCGCGAGCCTGGCCTGGGGGTTGCGGGACCAACGGCCGAGCCAGGCGCGCCACATCAGCGGATCGGCACTGACGGGGATGGCTGAGCCGAAGGTCTCCTCGATACCGCGACCGGGACCGGAGAGAACCACCCCACCGCACGCGGCGATCTCGACCACGCGTCGGGAGAACATGGAGGGCGAGTCAGAGACGCTGTTGACGTTCAGGTTCGCGAGGTGGGTGGAGTAGGCATCGATCACCTCGTCGTAGGGCAGGCTGCCGCGGACGAAGGGCTGCAGCGAGGCGGGGAATCGGTAGGGAGAATCGGGATCGTCTGCCTGCCGGTCGTAGATCGTCAGGCCGAACGGCTCGGCTGTCGTGAGCAGCGAGGCGAGTTCCGCCGAGCGCTTCTTGTAGCGGTCACCGTAGAACGTTCCGGCGTAGGCAACCGTCGGCTCGAAGGTGCGCGACCTCGCCAGGGGATTGTGAATCCTCGGCTGGGCGTAGAAGGGAAGTGCCGAGGCTGTTCTCACCGTCCCGAGCCCAGCCCGCAGGTACGGGCCGATCATGTCGGCGTCGGTGGTGAACACGTGATCGCAGAGGGCAGCGGTGTCGACGAAACGCGCGAAGTGGACTGGGTCCTCCTTGTTCCAGAAGACTGTCGGGATTCCGCGTTCGCGCGCGGATGAGAGCAGCGCGGCGATGTCTGCGTGTTCGTCGTCCTCGTACCGTCCGACGCCCCTGAACCACTGACCGTGGTTGCCCTTCCAGGCCGACTCGATGAAGACGAGGTCGAGTCCTGCCAGTTGGTCGGCCCAGCGGTGCCTGTCCAAGGGTTGGGTCTGCATGGAGGCCGCCAACGTCTGGCTCGTGAACTCGTCGGCGATGAGTCCGACCCGCAGGTCGGACAGACTGCGCGCCGGGGTGGCATCGGCGAGGCGCTGCTGCTCCAGCCCGGCGTCGGTGTGGGCCTGTCGCACCTGGGCGGCGACGACGTCCCACGTGCGCTCTCGCAGGCACCACTGCCTCCCGGCCCGGCCGAGATCGGCCCGGCGGTCAGGATCGTCGATCAGGTCTGCCAGCGCGTCGGCCAGGCCCACGGGGTCGCCAGCGGGGACGAGCAACCCGCGGGGCGGCGCCGTGGGATCGTCCGCCCCGGCGTAGATGCGGTGCGGTTTCACGTCGGAGAGCACCACTGCCTTGGCGCTGCTCAGGGCCTCCAGCGGCTTCAGTGGTGACACCATCTCGGTGACGGGAAGACTGAGGCGGGGGAGCGGCATGATGTCGAACAGACTGAGCAGCCGGGGCATTTCCGCGTTGGGCAGCCGTCCGAGCAGTCGCACCCGGTCGCTCAGTCCCAACCTGGTGACCTGCTTGGCGAGGTCGGCTTCGGCCTTCCCGCTGCCAGCGATCGCGATGGTGAACTCGCGGCCCCGGTCCCGCAGCAGGGCAGCCGCGTCGAGCAGGGTTGCCAGTCCTTCGTAGGTGACCAGGCTGCCTGCGAACCCGATGACAGGGTGCTCCAGTGGGATTCCGTGGCGGGCTGCGTAGGCCTCGTCCTTGGGCAGGGGGAGGAACTCGTGGGGATGCACCGCGTTGGGTGCGAGACGGATGCGCGCGGGGTCGACACCCCGAACGACAAGTTCGTCCCTCAATTCCTCGGTGATGGCCAGCACTGCATCTGCTTCGGTGAGCACCAGGTTCTCGAGCGAGACCTGCATCTCGTAGCGTTCTGTGCCCTCGAAGCCGGGGCGGTCGGAGGCCTCGGTGATCTCCCAGAGACCGCGAACCTCGTAGACGAACGGCAGCCCGAGGCGTCGCGCGGCGATCAAAGCGGGCAGGGCAGTGCGATGGTTCGAGGCGGCGTGGATCAGGCTCGGGCGCTGCAGTCGCGCCTCCCTCACGTAGGCGTCTGCCGCCTGCAACAGGTAGTGGTCGAGAGGGGTGCGCGTGAGGTCGGGGCCGGGCAGGTGCACGTACTCCACGTCGTTGATGGTGCGCGACCACCGCTTGCGCCTGGGGTGCTTGGCCTCGGTCTTGGTGTCCCAGGGGTAACCGGCGCGTGCGACCACCGTGACATCGTTGCCGCCGGACCGTAGGGCCGAGACGATCCCGCCCGTGCGCGTGGAGTATCCGTTCGTGTGGAAGGCCGGGGTGGAGTGTGCGCAGTACATGATGCGCCCCCGCTCCGGGTGGTACGCAGCACCGGGGCTGCGCGGCGGCACCACCACGGCTCCCGTGATGATGCGTTCATCCCCCAACGCTCGGGCGGCGAGGGCTTGGCCCCAGTCGCCCATCGCACCCACGAGCTCGGAGTGCCGCCGCAGGGCGGCGCAGACTTCGGAGACATGTCCGCCGACGTTCCACCCGTACTGGAGCACGTCCAGCAGGTTCGCAGGGGTCGGATCCGCATCGAGGGCTGTCACCAGCAGCTGCAGTTCCCGCGCATTCGACGTGCCCGTGGACGTCGCCGTTGGGCGAGGCGAGGAGCTGCCCGGAGCGGCCGCGGTCGCCGACCGGTGCGCGGGTGGCCCGTTCGAAATGGTGGGGGCGCTCTGGGAAGGAGCGGCGGGCGGGGGAGTGGACGCAGTGCTCGCGAGCTGCGCAGCGGTGGCCACGGTGGAAGGGCGGCCGACGGCACGACGGGTTGCCGATGCCCGCTGCTTGACCATGGCCAACGGATGCAGCGCCCACCTGCCCACGAGCCAGGTGCGAGACCCGCGGAGTCGCTTCAGGTCGTCCTTGAGGCGCTTGTTCTCCACCCGGTAGGCGGCCAGGGCCGCGTTGGCCTGGGCCAACTGGGACTTCTGCGCAGCAAGGGCAGCGCGGGCACGCTCCGCCTCCCGCTTGTTCGTCTCGGCGTCCTTGCCCTTCGCGGAGCCCTTGGGTGAGGTGGAGCGTGCCGCCATGCCGAGGTACTTCGTCCAGAATTCGTCGAAGTGGGTCAAGGCGTCCTCACGGCGCAGGTCGTCGATCTGTCGTGGGTCGCGCGTCTCGTCAGCGTGCACGTCTCGTCCTCATCGGGGGTCAGATCTCTTCATCAACGACCCAACCCTCGGGTTCCTCCCGAGGTTTGGCCGCCAGTTGCTCGCGTTCCCTCTCGGCCCACAGGTCGCCCGCAAGGGTGTCGCGCATCACCTTGTCGGCCTCGGCGAAGTTCTCCTGCGCCACCTGCCAGGCCCACTGCCGGTACGTGCGGGCCACGATGACGGCGTCACCGTCGGTCACCAGTTCACCCTCATGCAACCACACTGCGCGGGTGCACAGCCTCTCGATCGTCTGAGCGGCGTGCGAGACGAGGAAGATCGTGCCCGCCTGTTCACGCAAGCGCTTGATGGTGCGGGCCGAGCGCTCCGCGAAGGACGCGTCTCCCGTGCCGAGGGCCTCGTCGATCAGCAGGATCTCCGGATTCGAAGCTGCGGCGATGGCGAAGCGCAGCCGGGCACCCATTCCCGAGGAGTAGGTCGACATGGGACGATTGATGGCGTCCCCGATACCGGCCAGGTCCAGGACGCGCGGGGTGATCTGCGCAACTTCCACCGGGGAGAAGCCCAGCGCCAACAAGCCGAGTCGCACATTCTTGCGGCCGCTCATGTGGGGGAGCAGCGCGGCGTTGACGCCCAGCAGCATGGGAGTCGCCGTGGCGAGCACCTGGCCGGCATCGGGTGGCTGCACGCCGGCAATGACCCGCAGCAGGGTGCTCTTTCCCGATCCGTTGGATCCCACGATCCCGACGTGCTCGCCCTCCCGCACCGTCAGCGACACCTCACGCAGGGCGTGCACCTTGGTGCGCGAGACGCGGCTGACGACGCTGTGCGCCAGTCGGTGAAGGGCGTTGCCGTCGGGCGGTGGCTCGATCTCGCTGTCGTAGGTGACCGAGACATCGGTGATGACCACGGAGACCTGGGGTTCCTCAGCGGACTCGACCATAGGAGACCTCCCCACGCCAGAACCAGACCAGCCCGAACGTGCTGACACCCACCGCCCACATGGTGAGTTGGATCCATTCCCCGGGTCGTGGCATGTAGCCGCGCATGAGCAGTTCGCGGTACATGTTGATCAACAGGAACAAAGGCTGGTGTTGCACCACTGCCTGGGCGTGGGGAATGGCCGCGAACCGGTCGACCGACCACATCACTGCTGATCCGTACATCAGAATTCGAATGAGATATCCCAACAAGTGCCGCGCATCGGGAAAGGCAGCCCCGATGCGCGCCGTGATGAGGGCGACGCCCACGTTGAACAACGACTGCAGGGCGAACAGGAACGGCACCATGATTGCCGTGGAATGGGGCCAGTGCTTCGAAAGCACGTGAACGACGATGAACATTACCACCACGACCGGCAAGGTCTGCAGGGCCTCACGCAGGGTGGAGGCGAGGGGGAGCGATGCCCGGGGGAAGGAGAAGGCGCGGATCAGGCCGGTGCTGCCGTGGATGCTTGTCACCCCACTGTTGAGCGCGCGCGTGGTGAAGCTGAACATCAGCACGCCGATCACCACGTACGACGGGAAGTTGGCGATGCGTGACTGGAACAGCACCCCGAAGATGAGGATGTAGATGCCCGCGTCGAACAGCGGGTTCAGCACGAGCCAGAGATTGCCCAGCACCATGCCCCGGTTGCCCGAGAGGGCTTGGGCCCTCGACTGCGCCCAGATGAAGTGGCGGCGATCCCACAACTGCCGCACGTAGTCGCGCAGAGGTGGCCGGCCACCCACCTTCCTCAGGTCGGCATAGTCGAGGCCACGCCGAGGAGTCTCGCGGCTCAGCCTGGGCAGCGCGAATGCGGCCCTCCGAGACGGTTCCATCAGTCAGCTCCCAACGTGGCGTACACCCGATCGTAACGGGAGGCGGCCCGCCGCCACGTCCGCTCGGCTGCCCATGAACGTCCCAGCAGTCTTGCTCGTTGGAGGGCGTCGGAGTCGTCCAGCACCGCTGAGAGGTGCTCCGCCAGACTCAGCGGGTCGCCAGCACGAGCCAGGGATCCGCCGGCTGGTGACACCACCTCGGCCAACGCCGGGAGGTCGCTCCCGACCACGGGACGGGCCAGGGCCCACGCCTCCACAGGCTTCAGGGGGGTCACCATGCGACACACCGGGGTGTCGAGTCTGGGCACGGCCACGACGTCGAGGGCCTCGACCCACGTCAGCGCACGAGCGCGGTCCTGACGGCCGGGGAACTGGCAGACCCCGTCCAGGCCCAAGTCGTGGGCCAGTGATTGCAGCGAGGGCAGCGCCACCCCGTGACCGACGATGGCACACCTCACGTCCCTGCCGCCGGCGCGCAGCAGGTGCACGGCTCGCAGCAGTACGTCGAACCCCTCGTAGCCGACCACCGAGCTGACCGATCCCACCCATTCACCCTCCCGCGGCAGTCCGAGCTGGGCGCGCGCCTGGGTGGGTGTCGCGTCGCGGTTGAAGAGGGATTCGTCCACTGCATTCGGCACCACCGTGATGTGGTCCTCGGGGACGCCTCGCTTGAGCAGGTCGGCACGCTGCACCTCGGACAGCACCACCACTGCGTCGGCCGACATCGCCAGTTCGGTCTCACGGTCCCGCTGCAGGCGCAGGCGTTCGCTGGTTTCGGCTTCGTGCCGGGCCCAGTCGGGGCGGCTCGCCAGCCAGGTGTACTCAAGTTGCCCGCGCATCTCGTAGACCCACGGCAGTCCGGTGCGTTCGGCGACCTCGCGAACGGCCACACCGTTGGTGTGGTCGGTGGTCGTGTGCAGCACCCGGGGGCGGAACTCCCCGACGAGGTCGGTGAGCAGGTCGGCCTGCAGGGTCAGTCGCTGCATCAGGCTGGCTGGCTGATGCCAGGGCAATAGCCGGTGCACAGGAACCGTGCCGACCTGTTCGAGGTGTGGGCCCCCCAGGCGACCGATGGTGGTGGGGTAGCCCAGCCGGGTCGCCGCCTGCACCTCCCACCCCGCTTGTTGCACTGCCTGCATGACGGCTTGGCTCCTGCGGGTGTAGCCCGACTGGGTGTGCGGCAGTGAGTTGGTGAGCACGAACAGCACACGTCGGCCGGCGGCGCGCACGTGGAGCGGAGGGCGCTGGGGGAGTCGCACGCCGGGGGTCATGGCATCCCGCTCGCTGCGGATGCGCTGAGCCAAGGGGCTGGCGGGGTCGAGCTCGGCGAGGGCGCCACCGAAGTCACCCACCTGCAGGCGCAGTCGGGCCCGGTCACGGTTGGTCAGCAGGTCGGTCGGGATCAGTTCGACCAACCCGCGGTTCACCGCGACCGACACTGCCAAGGCATCCCACGCCCGCCTCATCCGCGTGCCCGGTATCGGGGATGGACCCCACCAGCCCTCGAGTTGGGTCCTGACGGCATCCGGACGGTCAGAGATGTGGGCCATCAGTGCCTGCCAGGCGGCATTTCCGTGGTGGGGGAGGTGAGTGACCCCCACCCGACGGGCAACCTGGACGGCCGCATGGGCGGCGTCGTCGTGGAGCAGTCTGGCCCCGGTCGAACCCGCCAGCCAGAGGTCACGGACCATCGAGCCGAGTCGCTCCGGCATGCGGGAGGCGGTCATGCACGACCCGTCGCCACACCGCGCATGAGGCCCGGGCGTGCCGATGCCAGTTCGCAGGCGGTCTCCACCTCGGCGGCGTGCAGCAGCGCCGAGCCATGGGTCATCACCCAGTCGCGGGCAGCGGATCCCACCCGCAGGCGGGATCGGTCGCCCGCGAGGTCCCGCCAGAGTCGGGCCAGTGCCTCCGGATCCTCGGGTGGGACCACGTCCCCTGCCCCGGACTGTCGCACGATCTCGGCCGTCTCACCCTCGAGGCTCGCGCTCACGTGCCGCTGCACGACCATGATGTCGTACAGCTTGCTGGGAACGGTGAGTTCCATGCCGTGCCACCGGCGCAGACAGACCAGCACCGTGTCGGCCCATTCCAAGTGTGCCCGGGTCTCGGGCTTGGGCACCTGGTCGATCCATTCGACGTCGACTCCCTTGCGCGCGGCATAGGTGTGCAGCGAGTGACTGTGCGCGCCACGGCCGACGATCCGCAGCCGCACGGGTGTGTCGGAGTCCTTCAGCAACGCCGCAGCGTCGATGGCGACAGCCAGGCGCTGCGCACGGCCCATCACGCCCATGTAGAGCACGTTGAGCCCGTCGTGGTCGTCCACGGGTGGCAGGGGATCGTCGGGCGTGGCGATGTTGCGGGCCACCCTCACCTGACGCATGCCGTGGCTCCGCAAGTCCTGCGCCAGCGATTCGGTGGTCGTGACGATCGCCGACGCGTCGCGCAACATGCCCCAGTACCAGCCCGTCAGGGTGGGCGTGAGGGCGTTGCTGAACGGTGGCGGAGGCAGTTCGTGGGTGCCGTCGTCGTTCCAGTGCTCGACGTCGGCGAATAGGTGGGGCCAGGCGTCGCGGAGTTCGACCACCAAGGGCAGCCGACGCAGCTTCGCGACCAGCCAGCCCACAGGCAGACTCGTCAGCGCCGGCACCGTGGTCAGCACGACGTCGGGACGGGACGAGCGCAGCGCGGCCAGCAGGGTCTGCGCTCCGGTCACCGCCTCGTTCATCAGCCGCCGATGCAGCCCGAGCCCGGGCACCAGGGCCCGCACCTCGCGGATGCGCAGACCTGAGGTGTCGGACTGGCGCTCGGGGTGGTGGCCCCAGCGCGGCACCACCACGTCGAGGGAGTGCCCCTTGGCGAGGAGTTCTCGTGACAGCCACGACCATCGCCCCGCGTGGGCCCCGCCCTCGGGGGGAAAGTGCTGCGTCAACAGCAGAATGCGAATGGTCGGCTCCCGGTGACAATCAGGGGTTGGGTGGCAATCGGATCACGAGGCGCAAATGGGCGCAATGATGGGGTGATACCCTCTCGGAGAACTTAACAGACCTCGTCCCCGGCGTGTGAGACGAGCACTCCCTATGGTGAGGAAACCAGAATCCATGGATGACACCATCGTCGTGATCGGGCTCGGCTACATCGGCCTGCCCACCGCCGCCGTGCTCGCTCGAGCCGGCAAGAACGTGATCGGCGTCGACGTCTCCGATCGGCACGTGAATGCCGTCAATGCCGGGGAGCTGCCGTTCATCGAGGAGGGGCTCGGCGAGGTCGTGGCCCAGGTCGTCCGGGAGGGCCACCTGACCGCCCGCAAGGACACCCCGCAGGGTGACGTCTTCATCATCGCCGTGCCCACCCCGTTCGCGGAGGGCCACAAGGCCGACCTCAGCTACATCGACGCCGCCACCAAGGGCATCGCGCCGCAGTTGCAGGGCCATGAGCTGGTGATCCTAGAGTCGACCTCCCCGCCCGGAACCACCGAGCACGTCCGTGACCTGCTGGCCCAGTTGCGTCCGGAGCTCACCGACCTGCAGTTCGCCCACGCCCCCGAGCGGGTACTGCCCGGCCGGATCATGGTCGAGATGGTCACCAACGACCGCATCATCGGCGGCATCACCCCCGAGGCCGCCGAGCGCGCTGCCAGGCTGTACGCGTCGTTCTGCCAAGCCGAACTGCACCTGACGGACGCCACCACGGCCGAGATGGCCAAGCTCACCGAGAACGCCTTCCGCGATGTCAACATCGCGTTCGCCAACGAACTGTCGCTGATCTCTGACCAACTCGGGGTCGACGTCTGGGAGCTCATCGAGCTCGCCAACAAGCACCCGAGGGTCAACATCCTCCAGCCCGGCCCCGGGGTGGGTGGGCACTGCATCGCCGTCGACCCGTGGTTCATCGTGTCGAGTTCGCCGGACCACGCGAAGCTGATCAACCAGGCCAGGCACGTCAATGACGGCAAACCCGACTGGGTGATCGACCAGGTTCGCGCTGCCCTCGACGACCCGTCCCTGGCAGACAAGGCAATGAAGACGGTCGCCTGCCTCGGGCTGGCCTTCAAGCCCGACATCGACGACCTCCGCGAATCTCCCTCGCTGCACATCGTCGAGCGACTTGCGGCCGAGCTCGACAACGCCGATGTGGTGGCGGTCGAGCCCAACGTGAGTGAACTGCCCGAGAGTCTCGCCGGTCGAGGCGTCACCCTGGTCGACCTCGAGGATGCCAGCGACGCCGACGTGATCGTGTTGCTGGTCGATCACAAGGAGTTCAAGGCGATCCCAGCGGAGCGACTCGACGGGCGCCTGCTGGTCGACACCAAGGGGCTGTGGCGTCGCCGCCGCCCCCAGACCCTCTCCCGCTGAACTCAGACGCGCCGATAGCTCACTTCGACCCTGCGTTGTGCTTGTCCAGAACTAGCTGAATGCGGCGTCGCACTGTTCGATGTGCCGCCGCGCTTGGCTCTGGCCAAGTGGCGCGTGCCCTGCCACCGCGTCCGAAACCAGCAGTTCACAGCCTCCCAGAGGCTCTCGGCGCTGCTGGCTGACCCATCGGTGTAGATCGAGGGTCTGTTCGAATTGCAGGTCCTCTGTATTGGTGACGATCCGGTATCTGGGGATGCCCGAACGCTCGAAGCGTGAGCGGACGCTGAGTTGTTCGGGGTGCGACTTTCGATACTCGGCGAGCTCCATGTGTGTCACATGCTCCTCCAGCGCTGCGCGCGCAGACCGGAAGGGCCACAGTTCGAAGTCGACTTGGGGAACCTCCGCGATTGCGAGGGCCCCTGGAATCGCCGACGCAAGCATCAGGGCACCAAAGCCGCCGAGGGAGGAGCCGTACAGCGTAACCCGGTCAAGTGGTACCCCACATGCGTCCGCCTCGTCCGTGACGACACTCGCCAGCAGTTCAATCACGTCCAGCGCCGGGTTGATGTACCAAGCGCCCAAGAGCTCGTCGTGCAGCCCCATCGAGGGATCAGCCAAACAGATCACGTGGCGGTCGGGAAAGCTGGCCTGCCATCTCCAACGCGCAAAACTGGGATGCCGATGCTCGGCACTGGGAGGGACGGCGCTTGGCAAGAACACGAGCAGGCGATCAGCCTGTGGTCTCCGGGCGCGCATCCCGTGCACTGGGGCGCTGGGGGCGCGAGTGTCGACGAAACCCTCCAACGGGGTGCCCCTTCCGCAGAATCTTCAACGCGCACATGATGGCACACCTGCTCCGGAGTGCGTACAGGCTCGTGCGGGAGGACCCTGCGCACGAAGATCTCTCCGCTTCGAGGGCTCTCGGATGGCGTCAGCCCTGGGCCCCACCGGTCGTGGTGGGCTGGTCAGACGTGCTGGGCAAGACGGCGCTGGGCACGATCACGTCCGTGGGAACCACGGTGGGCAACCCACCGATGGACGGACGGGTGCTGGTCGTGCTCGTCGGAGCCGTGGTGGGCTGCACCGGCGGGGCGATGGTGCTCGAACGGGTGGCCATGGGAGCGGTTGTCGTCCTGGTCGTCGTCGGAGCCTGCGGCCGAGAGGTCGTCGGCGGCACGTACTGAGTCGTCCGGGTCGCGCTGGTGGCTGGCGGCTGCGCGGTGGTGGTCACCTGCGAGGCGCTCGACGGGGCTGCTGAGGTCGCCGCCGGGGTCAGGGAACCCGCGGGGGTCGAGGACCGGGTCGTCACGGTGGCTGAGGAGGGGACAAGCGAGCTGGTGCTGGGGGACGAGACCGGGGTCGAGTCCTGCGGTGCGGACGACTGGTTCTCGGCCGGCACGGCATCGAGTGCGACACTGGGCCGCAGCCAGGCAGGCTGGGCGCCGACGACGTAGCCCGAGGCGCACAGCGCCACTCCCAGCACCGCCACACCCGCTCCCGCCTGTTGCCTCAGCCGCTTCGGCGACAGCCACAGGGCGAGTGCCGCCACGAGTGCGAGCAGGCCACCGGTGAACAGCGCGAACCATGGCCCGGCGATGATGACGGCCACCAGCAGGTAGGCGACGACCAGCGGGATCACGAACTGGGGCTTCAGCAGCTTCTTCACGGCACCTCCCGGGGCGGCGTCGGGGTGGGGGAGTGGACGACCACCGGGAGTGCCCACACCCGGCCGCATGATGGTAACCCGCCCGCCCGGCCCGCCCGGAATGGGGAGCGGCCACGCTCTGGTCGAGGTTGAGGGTTGCGGGCTGGACCGGCGGTGACGACAAGCCGGGTAGGGTGCTTGCCACCGCGCCCCCGAGGACTACCATGGACTGCGACGCGATGGTCGTCCGGTACGAACCCATGAGCCGCCTGTGACGGGCTCAGATCGAGGGCATGCGCACCGACTCCGATGTCGCGGTTCCCGACCGGGTTGCGTTTGACAGCCCGAGCCCCGCTGTGCGCTTTGCAAAGTTGCCGCGCACGGCGTATCGTGGTTGTTTGCCCCATCGCTGCCGACGACCCGTGATGCTTGACGCGGGACAGTTCTGCATGCACAGCACTACGTGTTGAGTTCTTGGAAGGACCGCATCTTGGCCGCCTCGCGCACCGCCGCAAAGAACACCAACGTCATCTCCTCCAGCGGACGACTCTCGTTCGCGAAGATCCCCGAACCGATGGAAGTGCCGAATCTGCTTGACCTGCAGATCGACGCCTTCGACTGGCTCGTGGGCAACGAGGCCTGGCAGAAGCGCGTCGAGGAGGCCCTCGCTGAGGGGCGCACCGACGTGAACACCAAGTCCGGACTGGAGGAGATCTTCGAAGAGATCTCTCCCATCGAAGACATGGCCGAGACGATGTCGCTCTCACTGCGCGACCACCGTTTCGAAGATCCGAAGGCCTCGATCGACGAGTGCAAGGATCGCGACATCACCTATGCCGCGCCGCTGTTCGTGACCGCTGAGTTCATGAACAACGACACCGGCGAGATCAAGTCCCAGACGGTCTTCATCGGCGACTTCCCGCTGATGACCGACAAGGGCACCTTCGTCATCAACGGCACCGAGCGCGTGGTCGTCTCGCAGCTGGTGCGTTCCCCGGGCGTCTACTTCGAGCAGACCCCCGACAAGACGTCCGACAAGGACATCTTCTCGACCAAGATCATCCCCTCGCGTGGTGCCTGGCTCGAGTTCGAGATCGACAAGCGCGACCTGGTCGGCGTCCGCCTCGACCGCAAGCGCAAGCAGAACGTCACGGTGCTGCTCAAGGCCCTGGGCTGGAGCGAGGAGCGCATCCTCGAGGAGTTCGCCGGATACGAGTCGATCCGCCAGACGCTCGAGAAGGACCACGTCCACACCCAGGACGAGGCGCTGCTCGACATCTACCGCAAGCTGCGCCCCGGCGAGCCGCCGGCACGTGACGCGGCCGAGACGCTGCTGAACAACTACTATTTCAACCCCAAGCGCTACGACCTGGCCAAGGTTGGTCGATACAAGATCAACAAGAAGCTGGGCCTCGACCTGCCCTTCGACAAGCAGGTGCTGACCGTCGACGACATCGTCCAGGCGATCCACTTCGTCTGTGCGCTGCACGAGGGCCGCGAGACCCTGGCCAACGGCACCCCCGTCGAGGCCGACGACATCGACCACTTCGGCAACCGTCGTCTGCGCACCGTGGGTGAGTTGATCCAGAACCAGCTGCGTACCGGTCTCGGTCGTATGGAGCGCGTCGTGCGTGACCGCATGACGACCCAGGACATCGAGGCGATCACGCCGCAGACCCTGATCAACATCCGTCCGGTGACCGCCGCACTCAAGGAGTTCTTCGGAACCTCGCAGCTGTCGCAGTTCATGGACCAGAACAACCCGCTCGCGGGCCTGACCCACAAGCGCCGTCTGTCGGCCCTGGGCCCGGGTGGTCTGTCCCGTGACCGCGCCGGCATGGAGGTCCGTGACGTCCACCCCTCGCACTACGGACGCATGTGCCCCATCGAGACCCCTGAGGGCCCGAACATCGGTCTGATCGGCTCGCTGGCATCGTTCGCCCGCGTCAACGCGTTCGGCTTCATCGAGACCCCGTACCGCAAGGTGGTCGACGGTGTCGTCACCGGCACGATCGACTATCTGACCGCTGACGAGGAGGACCGTCAGATCGTCGCGCAGGCCAACGCCCCGCTCGACGCCGACGGCCGATTCATCGAGGAGCGGGTGCTCGTCCGCAAGCGCCACGGCGACGTCGACAACCTCGACCCGTCCGAGGTCACCTACATGGACGTCTCCCCTCGCCAGATGGTGTCGGTGGCCACGGCCCTGATCCCCTTCCTCGAGCACGACGACGCCTCGCGCGCCCTGATGGGTGCCAACATGCAGCGCCAGGCCGTGCCGCTCATCCGCAACGAGTCGCCCTTCGTCGGCACCGGTATGGAGTACCGCTCCGCCACCGACGTCGGCGACGTCACCCTGGCCGCCAAGGCCGGTGTGGTGGGCAACGTCTCGGCCGACCTGATCGAGATCGCGAACGACGACGGCACCTACTCCAGCCACAAGCTGCAGAAGTTCAAGCGGTCGAACGCGGGCACCTGCATCAACCAGCGTCCGCTGGTCGCCCCCGGGGACCGGGTCGAGGTCGGCTCGCCGCTGGCCGACGGACCCTGCACCGACCAGGGCGAGATGGCGCTGGGCAAGAACCTGCTGGTCGCCTTCATGCCCTGGGAAGGTCACAACTACGAGGACGCGATCATCCTGTCGCAGCGTCTCGTGCAGGACGACGTGCTCACCTCGATCCACATCGAGGAGCACGAGGTCGACGCTCGTGACACCAAGCTGGGCCCCGAGGAGATCACGCGGGACATCCCGAACGTGAACGAGGACATGCTGGCCAACCTCGACGATCGCGGCATCATCCGCATCGGCGCCGAGGTCGGCACCGGCGACATCCTCGTCGGCAAGGTCACCCCCAAGGGCGAGACCGAGCTCACCCCCGAGGAGCGCCTGTTGCGCGCCATCTTCGGTGAGAAGGCTCGCGAGGTGCGCGACACCTCGATGAAGGTGCCCCACGGCGAGACCGGAACCGTCATCGGCGTGCGCGTCTTCGACCGCGAGGAGGGCGACGAGTTGCCCCCCGGCGTGAACCAGATGGTGCGCGTCTACGTGGCCCAGAAGCGCAAGATCTCCGATGGCGACAAGCTCGCCGGACGCCACGGCAACAAGGGCGTCATCTCGAAGATCCTGCCGGTGGAGGACATGCCCTTCCTGGAGGACGGCACCCCCGTCGACATCGTGCTCAACCCGCTCGGTGTTCCCTCGCGTATGAACCTGGGCCAGGTGCTCGAGAACCACCTCGGGTGGATCGCGAAGACCGGCTGGGACATCTCGGGTCTCGAGGACGAGTGGGCCAAGCGTCTGCAGGAGGTCGGCATGGGTCGCGCCGACTCCGACTCGCGCGTGGCCACCCCGGTCTTCGACGGCGCCACCGAGGAGGAGATCGCCGGACTGCTCGAGCACGGCCTGCCCACCCGCGACGGAGACCGCCTGGTCGACGCCGACGGCAAGGCTCGTCTGTTCGACGGACGTTCCGGTGAGCCCTACCCGCAGCGCATCGGTGTCGGCTACATGTACATGCTGAAGCTGCACCACCTGGTCGACGACAAGATCCACGCCCGTTCGACCGGTCCGTACTCGATGATCACCCAGCAGCCGCTGGGCGGCAAGGCACAGTTCGGTGGCCAGCGCTTCGGTGAGATGGAGGTGTGGGCCCTCGAGGCCTACGGCGCCGCCTGGGCACTGCAGGAGCTGCTGACCATCAAGTCGGACGACGTTCCCGGCCGTGTGAAGGTCTACGAGGCCATCGTGAAGGGCGAGAACATCCCCGAGCCGGGCATCCCCGAGTCGTTCAAGGTGCTCGTCAAGGAGATGAAGTCGCTCTGCCTGAACGTCGAGGTGCTCTCCAGCGATGGCACCGTCGTCGAACTGCGTGACTCCGAGGACGACTACCGCGGCGCCGAGGACTTCGGCATCGACCTGTCTCGCCGTCCGGGCGCCGATTCGTTCGCCCTGGTCGACGAAGTCTGAGTTCTCAGCCGGCCCGACGCGGTCGTCCCCCCTGGTGAGGACGACCGCGGCGGGCCCGGCAGGACCAGTCCAACCCCCAGAACTCAGACACATATTCAGCACCTGCGAAGAGCAGGGAAATGGAGACAACCACCGTGCTGGACGTCAACTACTACGACGAACTCCGGATCGGCCTCGCCACCGCCGATGAGATCCGTGGCTGGAGCCACGGAGAGGTCAAGAAGCCCGAGACCATCAACTACCGCACGCTGAAGCCCGAGCGTGACGGCCTCTTCTGCGAGAAGATCTTCGGCCCCACCCGTGACTGGGAGTGCTACTGCGGCAAGTACAAGCGTGTGCGCTTCAAGGGCATCATCTGCGAGCGCTGTGGCGTCGAGGTGACCCGGTCGAACGTCCGTCGTGACCGCATGGGCCACATCGAACTGGCCGCCCCCGTCACCCACATCTGGTACTTCAAGGGTGTTCCCTCGCGACTGGGCTACCTGCTCGACATCGCCCCGAAGGACCTCGAGAAGGTCATCTACTTCGCGGCTTACATGATCACCGCCGTCGACGAGGAGGCCCGTCACCGCGACCTCTCGTCGCTGCAGGCCAAGGTCGACGTCGAGCGTGGTCAGCTCGAGAAGCGCAAGAACGTCGACGTCGACAACAGGCTCAAGAAGCTTGAGGAGGACCTCGGCCAGGCCGAGGCCGACGGGCTCAAGGCCGATCAGAAGAAGCGCATCAAGGACGGCGCCGAGAAGGAGGCCAAGCAGATCCGTGACCGCGCCCAGCGCGAGATCGATCGCCTGGACGCCGTCTGGGACCGCTTCAAGTCCCTCAAGGTGCAGGACTTCGAGGGCGACGAGATCCTCTACCGCGAGATGAAGGCGCGCTTCGGCAAGTACTTCGAGGGCTCGATGGGTGCCGAGGCGATCAAGAATCGTCTGGCCACCTTCGACCTGGCCGCCGAGGCCGAGTCGCTGAAGGAGACCATCAAGACCGGCAAGGGGCAGCGCAAGACCCGCGCCCTGAAGCGGCTGAAGGTCGTCTCGGCGTTCCTGAACACCGGCAACTCGCCGATGGGCATGGTGCTCGACGCCGTCCCCGTCATTCCTCCGGACCTTCGTCCGATGGTGCAGCTCGACGGTGGACGTTTCGCGACCTCCGACCTCAACGACCTGTACCGCCGCGTCATCAACCGCAACAACCGCCTCAAGCGCCTGCTCGACCTCGGTGCCCCCGAGATCATCGTGAACAACGAGAAGCGCATGCTGCAGGAGGCCGTTGACTCGCTGTTCGACAACGGACGACGCGGTCGTCCCGTGACCGGACCGGGCAACCGTCCGCTGAAGTCGATCTCGGACATGCTGAAGGGCAAGCAGGGTCGTTTCCGTCAGAACCTGCTGGGCAAGCGCGTGGACTACTCGGGCCGTTCGGTCATCGTGGTCGGTCCGCAGCTGAAGCTGCACCAGTGTGGTCTGCCGAAGGCCATGGCCCTGGAGCTGTTCAAGCCGTTCGTGATGAAGCGTCTGGACGACCTCAACCACGCCCAGAACATCAAGTCGGCCAAGCGCATGGTCGAGCGTCAGCACCCCGTGGTGTGGGACGTGCTCGAGGAGGTCATCACCGAACACCCGGTGCTGCTGAACCGTGCACCCACCCTTCACCGACTCGGCATCCAGGCCTTCGAGCCGCAGCTGATCGAGGGCAAGGCCATCCAGCTCCACCCGCTGGTGTGTGCTGCCTTCAACGCTGACTTCGACGGTGACCAGATGGCCGTGCACCTGCCGCTGTCGGCGGAGGCGCAGGCCGAGGCCCGCATCCTGATGCTGTCGACGAACAACATCCTCAAGCCGGCAGACGGTCGTCCTGTGACCCTGCCCTCGCACGAGATGATCATCGGCATGTACTACCTCACCCAGAGCCTCGACGGGCTCAAGGGCGAGGGCCGGGCGTTCAGCTCGGTGGCCGAGGCGATCATGGCCCACGATGCCGGCGAGCTCGACATGCGCGCCAAGATCAAGGTGCTGGTCAAGGGATACGTGCCCGGACCCGGCCCGACCGCTCGGATCCGTCCGGACGGCACCGCCCTGCTCGACACCACCCTGGGCAAGATCACCTTCAACGAGGCCATGCCGGCGGAGTTCCCCTTCGTCGAGGACCACGTGGGCAAGAAGCAGCTCGGCGCTCTCGTCAACGAGCTCGCCGACGGCTACCCCATGTCGGTCGTCACCCAGACCCTCGACCACCTGAAGGACCTCGGCTTCCGCTGGGGCACCCGCTCGGGTGTGACCGTGTCGATCGGTGACGTGCAGATCCCGCCGAGCAAGCCCGAGATCCTCGACACCTTCGAGAAGAAGGCGCTGAAGATCGACAGCCTCTACGACCGCGGTGCTGTCACCGAGGACGAGCGTCGTCAGGAGCTCATCCAGATATGGACCGACGCCACGGCCGACCTGACCGAGGCCATGGAGAAGAACTTCGTCGCCACGAACCCCATCGTCATGATGGTGAACTCGGGCGCTCGAGGCTCCATGACCCAGATGCGTCAGCTCGCGGCCATGCGAGGACTGGTGGCCAACCCCAAGGGCGAGATCATCGCGCGTCCGATCAAGTCCAACTTCAAGGAAGGTCTGTCGGTCCTCGAGTACTTCATCTCGACCCACGGTGGCCGTAAGGGCCAGGCCGACACCGCACTGCGCACGGCTGACTCGGGTTACCTGACCCGTCGTCTGGTCGACGTCTCGCAGGACGTGATCATCCGCGAGGAGGACTGTGGCACGCAGCGTGGTCTGAACAAGACCATCGCGCACGTCGACGAGTCGGGACGGGTGACCATCCCCGACAACGTCGAGACCGCTGCCTACGCCCGCACCCTGGCCGTCGACGTGGCGGACCCGCAGGGCAAGGTGCTGCTCACCGGCGGGGCTGATCTCGGCGATGCCGAGATCCGCATGCTGGCGGCCGCGGGTGTGACCGAGGTCAAGGTGCGCTCCGTGCTCACCTGTGACGCGGCCACCGGCACCTGCGCGAAGTGCTACGGACGCTCGCTCGCCACCGGCAAGTTGGTCGATGTCGGCGAGGCCGTGGGTATCGTCGCGGCGCAGTCCATCGGCGAGCCAGGCACCCAGCTGACGATGCGTACCTTCCACACCGGTGGTGTGGCCGGGGACGACATCACGCAGGGTCTGCCGCGTGTGCAGGAGCTGTTCGAGGCTCGTCAGCCCAAGGGCAAGGCCCCGTTGGCCGAGGCCTCGGGTCGCATCGAGATCGAGGAGGCCGACCGCAGCCGCAAGCTCATCCTGAAGCGTGACGACGGCGGTGAGGACATCGAGTACGTGGTGCCCAAGCGCGCCCGTCTTGAGTTCGAGGCGGACGGCCAGCAGGTCGTCATCGCTGATGGTGTGCACGTGGCCGCTGGCCAGCAGCTCACCGCCGGCACCAAGGACCCCCAGGACGTGCTGCGGATCAACGGTCTGCGCAAGGTGCAGGAGTTGCTGGTCGACGAGGTGCAGAAGGTGTACGCCACCCAGGGTGCGCCGATCCACGACAAGCACATCGAGATCATCATCCGGCAGATGCTTCGCCGCATCACCGTCATCGACGGTGGCGACACCCGCCTGATGCCCGGTGAGCTCGTCGATCGTCAGGGCTTCGAGAACGCCAACCGCGAAGCGGTGGAGTCCGGTGCTCGTGCGGCCGAGGGTCGTCCGGTGCTCATGGGTATCACCAAGGCGTCGCTGGCGACCGAGTCGTGGCTCTCCGCGGCCTCGTTCCAGGAGACCACCAAGGTGCTGACCGACGCTGCCATCCACGGCAAGTCGGACTCGCTGAAGGGCCTCAAGGAGAACGTCATCCTCGGCAAGCTGATCCCGGCCGGTACCGGTCTCGACCGTTACCGCAACATTCGGGTGGAGCCCACCGCCGAGGCGAAGGCCAGCGCGTTCACCATGAACTACGACCCCTACGACTACGACTTCGGGTCGGGTTCGGGTGCCGCGGTTCCGCTGGAGGACATCGACTTCGGCGACGGCGTTCGCTGATCGTCAGCCGGTGACCGGGTGAGGTCGTGATCCGGTGAGGTTGTGAGGGCCGCTCCACTTCGGTGGGGCGGCCCTCGTCCGTTGGTGGGGGAGTGGCGGGCCGTGCACCACGGGCTGCCGTGCCGTCCAGCACGGGCTGCCGGAGCCCCCCGGGACCCCTGCTTTTGACCCTCGGGTGAGCGTGAACTAATCTTGGAGACTGTGCTCGGAGTTGCACGAGCATCTGTGCGTGCCCTGGCGTGGTACCACCTTCTTGGTTGCACAAGGAGTGCTGGAACCTTTGCGGAGTTCGCACGGCATCCTGCTTGACGCCTGCCGCGGTGACGGTGGCCAGCGGTGGTTCGAAACGGATGCAAGCCAGGGAACAACCTCAGGATCAACGAAAGAGATACCAGCCGGTGCCTACCATTCAGCAGCTGGTCCGCAAGGGCCGCAGTGACAAGGTCAGCAAGAACAAGACCGCTGCGCTCAAGGGCTCGCCCCAGCGTCGCGGCGTGTGCACGCGTGTGTACACCACCACCCCCAAGAAGCCGAACTCCGCTCTGCGCAAGGTCGCCCGTGTGCGCCTGTCGTCAGGTGTCGAGGTGACCGCCTACATCCCAGGCGTCGGGCACAACCTGCAGGAGCACTCGATGGTGCTCGTCCGCGGAGGCCGTGTGCGCGACCTGCCCGGTGTCCGCTACAAGATCATTCGCGGCTCGCTCGACACCCAGGGTGTCAAGAACCGCAAGCAGGCTCGCAGCCGCTACGGCGCGAAGAAGGAGAAGTAATGCCTCGCAAGGGTCCGGCGCCGAAGCGCCCGGTCATGGTCGACCCCGTCTACGGGTCGCCCGTTGTCTCCCAGCTGGTGAGCAAGGTGCTCCTCGATGGCAAGAAGACCATCGCCCAGGACATCGTGTACACCGCCCTCGAGGGCTGCCGCACCAAGAACGGTGTCGATCCCGTGCAGACCTTGAAGAAGGCGCTCGACAACATCAAGCCCTCCGTCGAGGTCAAGAGCCGCCGCGTCGGTGGCGCCACCTACCAGGTGCCGATCGACGTGAAGCCGGCCCGTGCCACCACGCTCTCGATGCGTTGGCTGGTCAGCTTCAGCCGCGCCCGTCGCGAGAAGACGATGGCCGAGCGCCTCATGAACGAGATCCTCGACGCCAGCAATGGCCTGGGCGCCGCCGTCAAGCGCCGCGAGGACACGCACAAGATGGCAGACGCCAACCGCGCCTTCGCGCACTACCGCTGGTGATCCGCCGCCCCCTCGTCCTTCGCGGGACGAGGGGGCGCACCCCGCTCGGGCACAGAAGTGCCGGGCACTCATGACATTCCGAGTCCCACAATTGAGATTGAGGTAGAGGCCAATGGCCACCACTGACCTGGGCAAAGTTCGCAACATCGGCATCATGGCGCACATCGATGCCGGCAAGACCACCACCACCGAGCGCATCCTGTTCTACACCGGCATCACCTACAAGATCGGTGAGGTGCACGACGGCGCCGCCACCATGGACTGGATGGAGCAGGAGCAGGAGCGTGGCATCACGATCACCTCCGCTGCCACCACCTGTTTCTGGCACGACCACCAGATCAACATCATCGACACCCCCGGTCACGTCGACTTCACCGTCGAGGTGGAGCGTTCGCTCCGCGTTCTCGACGGTGCCGTCGCGGTGTTCGACGGTGTCGCAGGTGTCGAGCCCCAGTCGATGACCGTGTGGCGTCAGGCGTCGAAGTACAAGGTGCCCCGCATCTGCTACGTCAACAAGCTCGACCGCACCGGTGCCTCGTTCGACCACTGCCTCAAGACCATCCGCGAGCGCCTGCAGGCGACCCCGCTGGTGCTGCAGCTGCCGATCGGTGCCGAGTCGCACTTCATCGGTGTCGTCGACCTGCTGGGCATGCGCGCGCTGACCTGGCGCGGTGAGACCAAGATCGGTGAGGACTACGCCGTCGAGGAGATCCCCGCCGACATGCTCGAGGCCGCCGAGGCCGCTCGCGAGGAGCTCATCCACACCCTCGCCGACCATGACGACGAGTTCGCCGAGCTGTGGCTCGAGCGTGAGGACAGCGGTGAGGAGTTCACCGTCCTCGAGCTCAAGCACGCCATCCGCCGCTGTGTGCTGGCCAACAAGGCCAACGCCGTGGTCTGTGGCTCGTCGTTCAAGAACAAGGGCGTCCAGCCCCTGCTCGACGCCGTCATCGACTACCTGCCGGCCCCCACCGACGTCCCCGCCATCGACGGCTTCAAGCCCGGTGACGAGTCCGTCGAGCTGCACCGCAAGCCGCAGGACAGCGAGCCCCTGTCGGTGCTGGCGTTCAAGATTGCCGCCGATCCCCACCTGGGCCGGTTGACCTTCGTCCGCGTCTACTCGGGACGACTCGAGGCCGGCGCCCAGGTGCTGAACTCGACCAAGGGCAAGAAGGAGCGCATCGGGAAGATCTACCAGATGCACGCCAACAAGCGTGAGGAGATCGACTCGATCGGCGCCGGCATGATCTGCGCCGTGATGGGCCTGAAGGACACCACCACCGGTGAGACCCTGTGCGACCCCGCCAACCCGATCGTGCTGGAGTCGATGGAGTTCCCGGCCCCGGTGATCGAGCAGGCCATCGAGCCGAAGACCAAGTCCGACCAGGAGAAGCTGGGCATGGCGATCCAGCGTCTGGCCGAGGAGGACCCGACCTTCCGCGTCCACACCGACGAGGAGACCGGGCAGACCATCATCGCCGGCATGGGCGAGTTGCACCTCGAGATCCTGATCGACCGCATGAAGCGCGAGTTCAAGGTCGAGGCCAACATCGGCAAGCCGCAGGTGGCCTACCGCGAGACCCTGCGTCGGGCGGTGCAGAAGGTGGAGTACACCCACAAGAAGCAGTCCGGTGGTTCGGGCCAGTACGGCCGCGTCATCATCGACCTCGAGCCCCAGCCCGCGGGCACCGGCTACGAGTTCGTCAACGCCGTCACCGGTGGACGCATCCCTCGTGAGTACATCCCCGCCGTCGACGCCGGCATCAAGGACGCCATGCAGTTCGGCGTGCTGGCCGGCTACCCCGTGGAAGACATCAAGGTCACCCTGACCGACGGTGCCTACCACGACGTCGACTCCTCGGAACTCGCCTTCAAGATCGCCGGTTCGATGGCGTTCAAGGAGGCCGCGCGCAAGGCCGATCCGGCCCTGCTCGAGCCCATGATGGCCGTCGAGGTCACCACTCCCGAGGACTACCTGGGCACCGTCATCGGTGACCTGAACGGTCGTCGCGGACACATCCAGTCCATGGACGAGCTGCACGGCAACCGCGTCGTGCACGCGCTCGTGCCGCTGTCGGAGATGTTCGGCTACGTGGGTGACCTGAGGTCGAAGACCTCGGGCCAGGCCTCGTACTCGATGGAGTTCGACTCCTACGCCGAGACCCCCAAGTCCGTGGCGGACGAGATCATCGCCAAGACCCGCGGCGGGGAGTGATCCCAGCGGGTTGCCGGGCGTGAGGGTCAGACAGGCCGTTTGACTCTCACGCACCGGTGCAGAAAAATGGGACGGGTACCTCGCCCAAGGGTGAGGTCCGTCCTGGACCAAGTCAGGTCTCGCGGGCAGAGCGCCGGCGGGAACAAACCGGAACGCCTCGCGGCCAGCGTGGCGACATCAAGAAGGAGCCCCAGTGGCAAAGGCCAAGTTCGAGCGGACCAAGCCGCACTGCAACATCGGCACCATCGGACACATCGACCACGGCAAGACCACTCTGACCGCGGCGATCTCCAAGGTGCTGCACGACAAGTACCCGACCCTCAACGAGGCTTCGCCGTTCGACCAGATCGACAAGGCTCCCGAAGAGCGTCAGCGCGGTATCACCATCTCGATCGCCCACATCGAGTACCAGACCGAGAAGCGCCACTACGCGCACGTCGACTGCCCCGGGCACGCTGACTACGTGAAGAACATGATCACCGGTGCTGCCCAGATGGACGGCGCCATCCTGGTCGTGGCCGCGACCGACGGCCCCATGCCCCAGACCCGTGAGCACGTGCTGCTCGCCCGTCAGGTCGGCGTGCCCGCGATCGTCGTCGCGCTGAACAAGTGCGACATGGTCGACGACGAGGAGCTCATCGAGCTCGTCGAGATGGAGGTCCGCGAGCTGCTGTCGTCGCAGGAGTTCGACGGTGACAACTGCCCCGTCGTGCGCGTGGCCGCCTTCCCCGCCCTGCAGGGCGACGCCAAGTGGGGCGAGTCGGTCCTCGAGCTCATGGACGCTGTGGACGAGTACATCCCGCAGCCCGAGCGCGACACCGACAAGCCCTTCCTGATGCCCGTTGAGGACGTCTTCACCATCACCGGGCGTGGCACCGTGATCACCGGTCGTATCGAGCGCGGCATCGTCAAGACCGGCGAGACCGTCGACATCATCGGCATCCACGACGCCAAGCAGACCAGCACCGTCACCGGTGTCGAGATGTTCCGCAAGATCCTCGACGAGGGTCGCGCGGGAGAGAACGTCGGCCTGTTGCTCCGCGGCACCAAGAAGGAGGACGTGGAGCGCGGCATGGTCGTCATCAAGCCGGGTTCGACCACCCCTCACACCGACTTCGAGGGCTCGGTCTACATCCTGACCAAGGAGGAGGGTGGCCGTCACAAGCCGTTCTTCTCGAACTACTCGCCTCAGTTCTACTTCCGCACCACCGACGTCACCGGTGTGGTCCAGCTGCCTGAGGGCACCGAGATGGTCATGCCCGGCGACAACACCGACATGACGGTTCACCTGAACAAGCCCATCGCCATGGAGGACGGACTCAAGTTCGCCATCCGTGAGGGCGGCCGCACCGTTGGTGCCGGTCGTGTCGTCAAGATCCTCAAGTGATCTGACCCACTCAGGCGCACATCGCTCCAGCGCGAGGCCCGCATCCCTTCGGGGGTGCGGGCCTCGCGCCGTTGCGGTGTCCGCTGGGCTCAGTCCTCGATCCGGTCGGGTACCTCGGACGACTCCCGCACCACCAGGGTCGTCCGATGCCCTTCGTCCTCAGGGACGGAGCCCGCACCTGTGGCCGCCGCCCCCGATCCAGCCCCGACCAGGCTCAGCAGCAACCGGCCCACCTGTCGTCCGGTCGACTGCGGGTGGCGGTTGAGGGCCGTGATGCCGGGGCGCATGTAGGCACACAGCAGGGAGTCGTCCCACGACACGATGCGCACGTCGGCGGGGTCCTGCAGGGCCGAATCGGCTCCGGTGAGGTCGCCGAGGGCCCGAGCCACACCGACTGCCAGCAGGTCGTTTGAGGTGATCACGGCGTCGGCCCAGCCGTCGGCAAGCAGGTCGCGACCCTGCGCCAGGCCCTGTTCCTGGGAGTAGTCGGTCTCGATCGTGCGCAGCGGCATCCCGTGCGCGCGGGTCGCCGCGCGCATCGCCGCGAGCCGGTCGATCTCGTGGGTGAAGTGGGTCGGTCCGTGAAGGAAGATGACCCGGCTGGCCCCGCGCGAGCGCACGTGCTCGATGATCATCCGGACCTCGGCGTGGACGTCTCCGTTGACCACCGGGTGGTGGGTCGAGGTGGTGCTGCCCTGGATCACCGCCGGCAGCCCGAGTTCGTCCATCAAGGGGGGACGAGGGTCGTCGGCCTGCAGGTCGAACAGGGCGACGGCGTCGACCCGGTGTTCCCGGGCCCACTGGCGGTAGACGTCGAGGTCGCGTCCGGTGGGCCCCACCAGCCGCAGGAGCAGGGCGTGGTCGGAGTCGATCAGCACCTCCTCGATGCCCGCGATCACCCGTTGGTAGTAGGACTCGCTGCCGAGCACCCGGGAGTCGCGGGCGATGCACAGCCCGAACGCGCCTGCCTGGCCGGTCGAGAGCGCCTTCGCCAACGCGTTGGGACGCCACCCCGAGCGCTCCGCCGCTGCCTGCACCCGTGCCCTGGTGGCCGGGCTGACCCCGGGCCGGTTGTTGAGCGCATTCGACACGGCCGACTTCGACAGCTTGAGCGACGCCGCGAGGTCGGCGATCGTCGCGGGGCGGGTGGAGCGGGTCGTCATGGCGTCAGTATGTCGCCCGGGCGCGCGTTGGGCGTGGCGCCCCTACGATCAGGGAATGCAGAATCTGGCGCAGCCGAGCAGCGACTACTTCTCGATCCGTCGCATGCCTCCGGCGCGCACCGAACGGCTCGCCTGGGGCAAGAGCAGGCGGCAGGAGGTGAAGCGCTCCGAACTGGGGGCCTGGCGGGCTGCCGATGATCGTCCCGACCCGGTGCAACAGATCATCGACTCCCACGTCGACCGCATCGAGTGGCTCATCCCGCTACGGGTGCAACGCATGATCGAGAGCCCGTTCGGGTTCCTGCGGGGCGCCTCCAACGTGTGCGCCTGGGACTGCGCGTCGCTGCCGTCGACCGGCATCCAGCCTGTCATCTGCGGTGATGCCCACCTGGGCAACTTCGGTTTCTACCGCTCTCCCGAGGGTGAGCTGGTGATCGACCTGAACGACTTCGACGAGGCCCACCCGGGCGCGTGGGAGTGGGACCTTCGCCGGCTGACCGCCAGCGTCCACGTCGCCGGGCGGCAGAACGGGCACACCGAAGCCCAGTGCGAGCAGGCCGTCTTCGAATGCGTGGCCGCCTACCGTGACGAACTGCGCCACCTGGCGCAGACCCCGTTGCTGAGCCGGGCCTTCGCCAGGCTCGACGTGACGAGGTTGACCAAGGCGGTGAAGACAGGCAGCCTGCGCGACGAGGTGGCGCGTGCGACCACCAAGGCGCGTCGGCAGACGTCGGACCGCTCCCTGCCCAAGCTGACCGAGCCCGACAGCGACGGCACTCGCCACCTGGTGGAGAACACCCCCACCGTTCGCCTGCTGTCACCGGCACGGTTCGACCAGCTGGCCGAGGCCCTCGACCAGTACCTGACGACCCTCCCCGAGCAGTGGGCGAGGGTGGTCGGCGGCTACCGACTGGTCGACATGGCGCACAAGGTGGTGGGGGTCGGGTCGGTCGGGCTGCGTGCCTTCGTCGCCCTGCTCGAGGGATCGAGCCCCGACGACGTGCTGTTCCTGCAACTCAAGCAGGCGCGACGCTCGGTGGTGGCCCCGTTCGTGCACGGCACCACGGCCCGCCACCAGCACCAGGGTCAGCGGGTGGTGGAGTACCAGCATGCGCTGCAGACTGCCTCGGACCCGTTGCTCGGCTGGTGCTCGACGGGGGTCTTCGAGGGGCTGACCACGCGCACGCGGGTGGACGACGAACCCGACGGCGCCCCCGCCATGCAGTTCTACGTGCGCCAGTACCGCAACATGAAGGGGGCGGTGGTGGTCGACGGGCTCAAGCCGGCAGCCCTGGCCGACTACGCCCAGGTGCTCGGTCTGCTGCTCGCCAAGGGGCACGCCCGCACCTCGGGCGCCTCGCTGATCGCCGGCTACATCGGACGGTCGGATGCGTTGCCGCAGGCGTTCACCCAGTTCGCGCGCGGGTACGCCGACCAGACCGAGATCGACCACGCGGCCCTGGTGGCCGCGGTGAAGGCCGGGCGACTCCCCAGCTGAGCTCGGCAGGGAGCGTGGTCGTGGTACGAGGTCAGTTCTCGAGGGCGCGGCGGGTGTCCTGGACGAGCTCGCGACAGGACGTGACGATGGCCGACAGGTCGGCGTGGGCCAGCACGGCCGAGGCCCTGCTGGCCAGATCAGTGGGTGCGTGGGGGAGGCCCGCGGCCGCCGCCACCAGTCCCTTCTCGTTGGTGGCCCAGCGATCGTCGACCGCATGGATGGCGTGGGCGCAGATGAGCAGCGCATGCGCGCAGGTCAGCGAGACGAACACCCGGTCGTCGCGCCGCACCCCCTTCGCGGCGAGGTCGACGTCGAAGTCCGCCTCCCACAACCGGTTGACCATGGTCTCGCGCAGCGCCGGTGGCAGGCTCGCGAACCTCTGTTGGCGGGCGACCAGTTCACCCTCGGTGTCCTTCATGACCAGAGCCAGGGCGAGTTCGCCGCAGTAGCTGGGCTCCCAGAACCCGAACGGATGCCCGGGCTGGGGGTGGAAGGTGCCCGCTCCCTGCTCGGCTCGTTGCCAGGCCAGGTCGATGCGCGTGAGGTCGCGCACGATCCAGTCCACGGGGCTGTCGTCCACCGTCAACCAGGCACCGGAGTCGACCCATGGACCCCAGCTGCCCGGTTCGCCGACCGCAGCCTCTGTGGACGACCACTGCGCGACCAGTGCGTTGAGTCGCTCCCGGTCGAGGGTGCCGTCGTGCACGATGCCGAGGTCGACGTCGGATCCCTCGACCGCGTCGCCGCGGGCGCGACTGCCACCCACCGTCACGCCCACCACACCGGGCACCTCACCGATCTGCTGGGCCATCGAGGTGATGCAGTCGCTTGAAATCACGGTCCCTCTCCTGATCGGTGGTCTGGCCCTGATCGGTAGTCTGGACCCCATCATGACTGAGCTCAGCCCCGCCCGCACCAGAGTGGCCCCTTCCCCCACCGGGGACCCGCACGTCGGCACCGCCTACCAGGCGCTCTTCGACTTCGCCTGGGCTCGCCGCACGGGTGGCCAGTTCGTCCTGCGCATCGAGGACACCGACCGGGCCCGACTGGTCGAGGGGTCCGAGCAGCAGATCTACGACTCCCTCAGCTGGCTCGGTCTGGAGCCGGACGAGTCACCCGTGGCCGGCGGTCCGTACGGCCCCTATCGGCAGAGTGAGCGGCTCGAGACCTATCGTCCCTTCGTCGACCAACTGCTCGCCGACGGCCACGCGTACCACTGCTGGTGCACCCCTGAGCGGTTGGCCGAGATGCGCGAGCAGCAACAGGCGAGCAAGCAGGCCACCACCGGGTACGACCGCCTGTGCCATGGCAAGACCGCCGAGCAGCGTGCCGCCCTTCCCGGCTTCCAGCCCACACCGGTGGTGCGCATGTTCGTGCCCGACGACGTGCCGCTGGTCTTCGACGACATGATCGGTGGTGAGTTGTCGGCCCCTCGTCCCGATGACCAGGTGATCCTGAAGGCCGATGGTTTCCCGACCTACCATCTCGCCGTGGTCGTCGACGACCACCTGATGGGGATCACCCACATGGTGCGCGGGCAGGAGTGGATCAGTTCCACGCCCAAGCAGATCCTGCTGCACCAGTGGTTGGGCTGGCAGGTGCCGGCCTTCGCGCACACCCCCCTGATCCGCAACACCGACCGTTCCAAGCTGGGCAAACGCAAGAGTCCCTGGGCCAAGCTCAGCTGGTTCCGCGAACAGGGCTACCTGCCCGAGGCGTTGCTCAACTTCCTGATGCTGCTCGGTCATCCCCCCGTGCACGAGGGCGACGACGTGCAGTCACTGGACGAGTTCGTGCAGCACTTCGACTGGTCGCGGATCAACCCGGCCGGTGCCGTGTTCGACCTGAAGAAGATGGACTGGCTGAACGGTCACTACCTGCGTGAGCTGTCGACCGAGGAGTTGACGGCCCGGATCATCGAGTTCGAGGCCGCTCGCGGCAGGGCCCTCGACCACAACCAGCGCGCTGTGTTGAGCCACGCGGTGCCGCTGGTGCAGCCACGCATGACCCTGCTCGGTGACGCGCTGTCCGCGATCGAGTTCCTGCTCACCGAGGACGATCAGCTCACCGTCGCCGAGGACGCCCGCGCCTCCCTGCCCCCGAATGCCGGTGAGGTGCTCGCGGCCGCGTTCACCGCGCTCGAACACCTCACCGACTGGGACCACGAGATGATCCAGGCCAACCTGCGCGAGGCCCTCGTCGACGGGCTCGGGCTGAAGCCCAAGGTTGCCTTCGCACCCGTCCGGGTCGCCATCGCAGGCTCCAAGGTGTCGCCGCCGCTGTTCGAGTCGATGGAGATCCTCGGACGCGAGTCGTCCCTGCGCAGACTTGTGGGTCTCCGCGAAACCCTCTGACGACTCCTCCGGTCCAGGACAGCGGTGGGCCGGTGGAGATCGGTGCCGCTCAGTTGACCGGGTCCTCCTGGGCCGAACCGGACGCCGGATCGCTCGGGTCGACGGGGAACTGGTCGGTGGCTGCGGGTGTGGCCGCAGCTGGGAGGTCCTCACGCAGGCTGCGAAGGAACGCGTTGCCGAAGGCGATCAGGGGCACCGCGAACAGGCCGCCCACGATCCCGGCGACCGAGATGCCGATCGCCAGCCCGTAGAGCACAGCAAGCGGGTGTACCTCGACGGCGCGTCCCAACAGGAAGGGCTGCATGACGTGCCCCTCGAGCTGCATCACCAGGATGAAGACGGCCAACATGATCAGCGCCTTCCAGAAACCGAGCGTGACCAGCACCACACCCGTGGCCACGGCCCCCGACATCAAGGCGCCCACCAGCGGGACGAAGGCGCTGACGAAGGTCAGCGCCCCGATGGCCAGGAACAGGTTCGAGCCGAGCGCGGCCGCACCGAGACCGGCACCGGCCCCGTCGCACAGGGCCACGATCACCGCGGCGCGCACGTAGGCCACCAGTGAGGTCCAGCCGCGGCCCGAGGCGTCCATCAGGCGTGACCGGCCCGCCTTGGGAACCAACGTCGAGATGCCGTGCGCGAGCCGACGCCCCTCGAGCAGCAGGAAGAACAGCGTGAACGCTGCCAGGGCGAAGCCCGCGAGGAAGTGCCCGACGCCCAGCCCGGCCGAGGCGGCCATGCTGGCGATCCGGCCCTTCGAGTCGGCCAGGTACTGCTGGCCCTTGTGCAGGTAGTCGGTGATCTGCTGCTGGTGCAGGTGGAGGGGCCCGTGGGTGAGCCAGTCGATCACCTGCGCGTAGCTCTTGAGCGCCTCGACCCCGAGCTGGTCGGACTGGGACACGATCTGGGCGCCCACCAGGGTGAAGATGCCACCCACCAGCACGAGCACCATCAACATCGACAGCGCGACAGCGAGCCCGCGCGGGACCCCACGCCGCTTCAGCCACTCGACCATCGGCCACAGGGCAGCGGTGAACAGCACGGCCACGAACAGCGGCACGGTGACCTCGTGCAGCCGCTGGAACAGCCACAGGATGCCGGCGATCAGGGCTGCCACCAGCAGCAGGCGCCATGACCATCCCGCAGCCACGGTCAGGGTGGCCGGGATCGGATCCGCGACCACGGCCCCGTTGTCCGCGACGCGTGACGGGGTGGTCACCCGGAACGGGGACCGAGCGGCAACCGCCTCGGCAATGCGGCGTCGTTCCCGCCGGGCAGCGGCCGACCTGACTGGCGGCACCCGTTGATCCTCTGCGTGGTCGGTCATGTCATTCCCATCTCCGGGCCACCCATGCAGGAACTGTCGAGAAGTGTCAGCGATCCTGGCGCTTCTGGATGGAGGCCCATTCGTCGCGCAGCCCCACCGTACGGTGGAAGACGACCGGCTGGGCATCGTCCGCGCCGGTGACGGCGTCGAGGTCCTTGGCGAAATACCCCAGGCGTTCGAACTGCACCACCTGACCGGGCTCGACGTCGGCGATCGACGCCTCGCCCAACGCCTCGTCCAACCACGTGCGCGCGTTCGTGTTCAGGTCGTCCAAGGGTTCGCCGGTGGCTGCCCCCGGTACCTCGGTGGTGAACAGACGCTCGTAGAGCGCGGCGCGAACGGGCACCGCGTGGGGGACCGAGACCCAGTGCATCGTCGACTTCACCTTGCGACCATCCGGGGCGTCGCCGCCGCGGGTGGCCGGGTCGTAGGTGGCGAGCACCTCGACCACGTTGCCCTCGGAGTCCTTGACCACGTCGGTGGCGGTGACCAGGTAGGCGCCGCGCAGACGCACCTCCTTGCCGGGCGACAGGCGGAAGAACTTGGGCGGTGGCACCTCGGCGAAGTCGTCGGTCTCGATCACCAACTGGCCCGAGAAGGCCACCGACCGGGTGCCATCCTCGGAGTTCTCGGGGTTGTTGGTCAGGTCGAACCGCTCGACCACGGGCTCGCCCTGGTCGTCGGTGGGCCAGTTGGTCAGGGTCAGCCGCAGCGGACGGGTGACCACCATGCGACGCTGCGAGGTGGCGTTGAGCTGGCGTCGGACGACGGCCTCGAGCGCCTCGATGGCGTGTCGGGAGTTGGTGCGGGCGGTGCCGATCTCACGGCAGAACGAGACGATGGCCGAGGCCGGGTAGCCGCGCCTGCGCAGTCCCGCGAGGGTGGGCATGAGCGGGTCGTCCCACCCGTCGACGACCCCGTCGTTCACCAGCTTCTTCAACCGACGCTTGGAGGTCACGATGTGGGTGAACTCCAGCCGGGCGAACTCGTACTGCTTGGGCTGGTCACCGGGCAGCGGCAGGTGGTCGAGGCACCAGTTGTAGAGCGGACGATGGGAGTCGAACTCCATCGTGCAGATGGAGTGCGTGACCCCCTCGATGGCGTCGGACTGGCCGTGGGCCCAGTCGTAGGTCGGGTAGATGAACCAGGAGTCGTGGGTGCGGTGATGGTGTCCGCGACGGATGCGGTACAGCACCGGGTCGCGCAGCCACATGTTGTCTGACTGCATGTCGATTCTGGCCCGCAGGCACATGGCGCCGTCGGCGAACTCGCCGGCGCGCATCCTCGTGAACAGGTCTCTCGACTCGGCGACCGGCCGATCCCGGAAAGGACTCTCGACGCCCGGCTTGCCGAACCCGCCGCGCTGAGCCGAGATGGTCTCGCCGTCCTGCTCGTCGACGTAGGCCAGACCCTCGGAGATCAGGTGGTGGGCCCACTCGTAGAGCTGCTCGAAGTAGTCGGACGCGAACAGCACCGCTGCGGGGCGGAAGCCGAGCCACTCGATGTCGCGCAGGATGCCGTCGACGAACTCCGTCTCCTCGGTGTCGGGATTGGTGTCGTCGAAGCGGACGTTGCAGGTGCCGCCGAAGTCCTCGGCGATCGAGAAGTCCTGGGTGATGGCCTTGGCGTGCCCGATGTGCAGGTAGCCGTTGGGCTCGGGTGGGAAGCGGGTCTGCACCCGTCCACCGTTGAGACCAACCGCGAGGTCACGTTCCACCTGGTCGTGGATGAAGTCCGAGGCGCCACTCATGCGGGGGAGTCTATCCGTGCCCACAGGGCCCTCCGCGCCTGAGGTCCCTGCTCGACCGGCTACCGACGAAGGTCGCCGAGTCGGCCTCGTCCCCGCGGCAGGTGCTCGTCCTGCAGTTGGGCGAGGAACAACTCGGCACAGGCCAGGGCATCACTGAGGGCGTCGTGTGGTGGTGTCTCGGGCAGCCCGTACTGCTCCCGGGCGGCCCACAGTCGAAGCGCCCCGGAAGGGATCCGGGCCTGGTCGCCGCCCAGGATGGCGAACTGCAGTTCGAGGGTGTCGAGGGTGACCAGCGGGAGTCGGATCCCGTGGATGACGCGTGCGGCCCGAGTCAGCTGGCCGACCTCGATCTGGGTGAAGTGGGCCACCAGCACGCGTCCGGCCAGCGCGTCGAGCACGCGGTCGAGGGCATCGGGCAGGGGGAGCCCGGAGGCCACGGTGTCGTCGGTGAGGCCGTGGACGACGGCGGAGTCACCGACCCCCCGGTCCTCGCCGACGAGTTCGGGCCTGACGAGTGCTTCACCGGCGCCACCGAGCACGATCTCGTGGCCGCCGGGACCCAGGTCGATGGGCACGAAACCGACCGACAGCCACCGGTCGCGATCGGGGTCGAGACCCGTGGTCTCCATGTCGATCGCGAGCAGGTGCAGGTCACTGATCCGGGTCGACTCCCCGGGAAGGGGAGTGGACAGGTAGCGGCGCAGGGCCGGCGACCCGCGCGGGCCGAGCCCGGTGAGTTGGCGCCGGCGCAGGCGGTCGGGGGTGTCGAAGGGTCGAGGCCAGTGGCGCGCGGACAGTGGGGTCATCGCTCAGGTGACCGTGCTGGTGGCGAACCGCTGCGCGAGCACCGTCTGCGCCGACCTGATGACGCCGAATGCGTCGCGCAGGTGCCGACGGTCGGAGCGGGAGAGTGCCTGCGGGTCGATCAGGTTGGACGGAGGCTCGCCCGCGCTGACCTGCTGGGCCTGGTGGCGCAGCCGCACCTGGGTGATGAACTCGAAGGCGTCGCGCAGTTCGCTCGCCGCCGGAGCGCCGAGGCCCTGCGGGGTGCCCAGGCGTGCCAACCGCTGGTCGGTCGACACCTCGGTGATGCCGGCGGAGAGGGCGTGGACCCGGGCCAATTCGATGATCGCGTGTGACCCGCCCGCCTTGAGGTCGATCGCGCCGCTGTGGTCACCGCGGCGTTCCACCACGAGGTTGCCGAGGAACCCCAAGGGGGGTTGCCGCAGGGTGGCGTGCGCCGCCAGGTGGGTCAGGAAGCGGGGGCGCTCGGGGGCTGTCTCGGCCACCAATCGCTGCAGCGGGTCGAACAGCGTGTGCTCGCCGAACAACGGGCGCGCGTCGAAGAAGGTGCCGGCGTGGAAGAGGGCCTCGGAGGTGGGGGTGTCGAGCCAGTCGAGGAACTGGTGGCGCCACTGGGTCTGCGTGAGCCGCCAGCGCGGATTGCTCGCCATCATCCTTCCGGGGCAGGGGGGATAGCCACACGCTGCCAGGGCGGCCTCCATCCGTTCGGCCAGGGCGGCGTACCAGGCGAGGGGGTCGACGTCCGGACCGTCCGCGGCCGCCTCTGGGTTCGTCCCACCGTCGGGATGGATGGCTTCGTCCGACACCACCAGCGCATGGTCCTGGTCGGACGACAACCCGGTCTCGTACCGAGCCTGGGAGCCGAGGGCGAGCCAGCACCAGCGCCGCGGGGCCTCGCCCAGGTCCGCCGTCACCTGTTGGCTGAGCAGCGTCAGCAGTCGGGACGAGATGGCGTCGGCGATCGCGGTCAGCACTCGTCCGATCTCGTCGGCGCTGGCGCCCTGCTGCACGTAGCCCGAGACGATCCCCGGCACCCGTGCCGCCACGGCGGCAATGCCGTCGACGTCGGACTGCCTGGCCACGTCCTGGGCGATGTGGACGGGATGGGCGCGCTCCAGACGGACGAGGTCACCGGTGGACACCATGCCGACGGCGCGACCCTCGTGCACCACGGGCAGGTGGTGGATGCGCCGGTTGGTCATCTGCAGCATCGCCTCGAAGGCGCGGGTCTGGGTGGAGACCGTCACCGGGTCGGCGGTCATGATCGTGCGGATCGGTGACCCCGGGTCGAGGCCCGCGGCCACCACCTTGGTGCGCAGGTCGCGGTCGGTGACGATCCCCACCAAGCGCTCCTCGTCGGTCACCAGCAGTGCCGAGACCTGCTGCTCGGTCATCACCTCGGCGGCCCGCCGAATGCTGAGCTCGGCCGATGCCGTGACCGGCGCCCGTCCGTGCCCGAGGTCACCGACCCGGGCGTTGAGCGCGGACGAACTGGGGTCTCCCCGGTGCTGCTGCTCGGCCACGGCGCGGGCCAGGCGCCGCTGGGTGTTGCGGTCGAAGAAGGCCGCGAAGGGCTCGTGAGAGCCGAGCAGGGAGCGGAAGGTCTCACCGGGCACGACCAGGACGAGGGTGTCATCGACGGCGAGCAACCCGAACGCCGAGGGAGTCTGGGTGGTGGCGCTCGAGACGCCGATGGCTGTGCCGACGTCAGCCCGCTCGACGAGCACCCCGCCCGAGGTGATGTCGACGACTCCCGAGCGGATCACGAAGACCGAGTCGTTGCGCTGCCCCTCGGCGAGCACCACCGAACCGCGGCGGAAGTAGCGCTGCCGCAACCGTGGCAGCAGGTCGTCGAGGGTCGCCGCGGGCAGACCCGACCACGGCTCGTGACCACCCAGGAAACGGGCGATCTCCTTGACCTCGACCTCCATGGGTGCAGGCTATTCCGACTCACAGGTCGACGTGGGCGCCCATGATCACCGTGCGGTCGGGCGGCAGGCCGAACACCGAGGCGCGGTTCGCCGCACTCGCCGCGAGCCACATGAACAGGTGGGTGCGCCAGTCACGCAGCCGGAACGGTCCGTCGTGCTGCAGGCGCACCACCGACATGAAGTAGCGGCACTGGTCGACGTCGAAGTCGTCCAGTTCGGGGTTCTTGCCCTTCGCCCACTGCAGTGCGCCCGGAACGTTCTGGGTGTCGTTGAACCCGACGTGATAGGCCACGTGGGTGATGCCGTCGTGGCTGTCGCCCAGGTCGTCGACCTCGGCGCGCTCGACGTGGTGGATGTGGGGCACCATCTCGGTCACGATCGTGACGATCACCACGTGCTCATGGACGACACCGTTGAAGCGCAGGTTGTCGCGGAAGGCCAGCGGGGTGGTGGTCTGGTTGGGGTGCGGGTAGACGGCCACGCCCGGGACCCGGGGCAGGTCGGACGTGCGCACGGTCTCGAGGAACTCGTCGAGGGGACCTTCGAGTTGTTGCCTGCGCTCGGTGACCAGACGGGCCCCCCAGCGCCAGGTCAGCATCACCGTCACCAGCGCTGTCGCGATCAGCAGGGGCAGCCAACCACCCGAGGCGACCTTGGTCAGGTTGGCACTGAAGAAGAGCACCTCCACCCCGCCGATCACCACGGTGGCCAGCACCATGCGCCACGCCGACCAGCCCCAGACATGTCTGGCCAGGAACAGGAACAGACAGGTCGTCAGGATGAGGGTGCCCGTGACGGCCAGTCCGTAGGCGGTGGCCAACTTCGCGGAGCTGCCGAACGTCAGCACCAGCACCAGCACCCCGATGAAGAGCATCCAGTTGATGGAGCCGATGTAGATCTGGCCGCCCTCCTCACGCGAGGTGTGGCGCACGTTCATCCTGGGCAGCAGGCTCAATCTGGCCGCCTGCTGGGAGACGGAGAAGGCTCCCGAGATCACCGCCTGGGAGGCGATCACGGTGGCCATGGTCGCGAGTACGACCAGAGGGATCCGCGCCCACGCCGGGGCCATGTGGAAGAAGGGGCTGCGGGAGGTGCCCGGGTCGACGAGGATCATCGCCCCCTGACCCAGGTAGTGCAGCAGCAGGGAGGGGAAGACCACGAAGGCCCACGCGGTGCGGATGGCCCGGGACCCGAAATGACCCATGTCGGCGTACAGCGCCTCGGCGCCGGTGATCGTCAACACCACGGCGCCCATGGCCACGAAGGCGACGAACGGACGATCGACGGCGAACAGCACCGCCCGGTGGGGACTGAGCGCTCCCAGGATCTGTGGGTGCGCCACGATCTTCGGCACCCCCATCGCGGCCAGGGCCACGAACCACGCCAACATGACGGGGCCAAAGGCTCGTCCGACCTTCTCGGTGCCGAAGCGTTGGCTCGCGAAGAGAACGGTGAGGATCGCGATCGAGGCCGGGAGCACGAACTGCTCGGCCGAGGGCGAGACGATGGTGATGCCCTCGATGGCAGACATCACCGAGATGGCAGGGGTGATCACCGAGTCGCCGTAGAACAGGGCCGCCCCGACGATGCCCATGACGCTGGCAGCTGCCACCAGGGCGGGACGGGTGAGCAGCCGCGCCCTGAGCAGCGCCACCAGGGCGAGGATGCCACCCTCTCCCTCATTGTCTGCGCGCATGACCAGACCGACATACTTCACGGTGACCACCAGGGTGATCGACCAGAAGACCATCGAGATGATGCCGTACACGTCGAGCGGGGTCGGGGCCACCGTGTTGTGGTCGATCGAGAAGACGGTCTGCATGGCGTACAGGGGGCTGGTGCCGATGTCGCCGAAGACCACCCCGAGGGCGCCCAGGGCGAGCAGGCTGGGCTTGCCCGAGGGGACGTGCGGATGGTTCAGCCACGGGCGGGCGGGGGTTCCGGGGTCGTCCGGTCCTTGAGCCTCGTCCGCGCTGAGTTCGTCCGCGCTGAGTTCGTCCGCCGGGGACTCGTCGGCCCGGGGCTCGTCGTTCCCGGCTTCCTGGGACTCCGGGGCGTTCTCGGGCTGGGAGACGTCCGCGTCGGGGGGCACCTGCTGACTCATGGGCACCATCGTGCACCCACGCAAAGCACCAGGATCACCACGCGGGCTCGACCAACCCGCGAAAAACAGGGGTTGGTCGAGCCCGCGTGGTGATCCTGGCGTGCAGGAACCGGTAGAGGTCCTCGGGCTCAGAGTTCCACGGAGGTGACGAAGCCGCCGGCTCCGCGCAGGGTGACCTGGCGCTCGGACTGGTTGATCACCTCGAGGCCGTGACGCTCCGCCATCGCCAAGGCGTCATCGAGCGAACCCTCCTCGAGCTGGTCGGCGTAGCCCTTGCCCTTCTTCCAGACCACGGGCGGGGCGCCGCGCTGGGGGAGCGCCGGCGCCACCCACTCGACGGCGTTGGCGATCACCTTGAGCACGTCGTCGTTGTGGTAGATCGGGTACTCCTGGTCGCCGGGGGAGAAGTAGAAGATCTTGCCGTGGCTGCGACGGAAGGTGCAGCCACCGCGGAAGGCCTCGCCACCGTCGAAGGCCGAGATGAAGATGAGGTCATCGGGGGTGGGGATGTCGAAGAACTCCCCGTACATCTCGTGGCTCGGCAACACGATCGGGTTCGGCACACCTTGGGCGATGGGGTGGGTCGGGTTGACCGTCCACACGTGCTCCCGGTTCGTGCCACCGCGCCAGCGCAGGTTGCAGGTGGTGCCCATCAACTTGCGGAAGATCTTCGAGTGGTGACCGGAGTGCAGCACGATCAGTCCCATGCCTGCCAGCACGGCCTGCTGCACCCGATCGACGATCGCGTCGTCGACGTCCTGGTGCACCCAGTGACCCCACCAGGTGAGCACGTCGGTCGAGGCCAGCACCTCTTCGGTGAGGCCGTGCTCCGGCATGTCCATGGTGACCCACCGCACCTCGACGGCACTGCCGAGCTGCTTGCTGATGCCGGCGGCGAGCGCGCCGTGCATTCCCTCGGGGTAGAGCTTCTGGACGCTCTCGTCGTGGCGCTCGTGGTAGTTCTCGCCCCACACGGTGACGCGGATGGGGGTACGGTCATTCGTCTGCATGGCTCCCAGCCTAGGGCCGCCGGCGGGGACGCGGGGGTGAGGGCAGGGTTTGGCCGTGAGTGGTTCCCCTGACCGTGGAGGCACCCCGGACGAGCGTCCTGACCACCCCCGCGAGGGGGCCGCGGTCGAGGGCCGACCCCGATTTGGCGTGGACGCGCGGGCATGCCAAAATGGTCAGGTTGCTCCGAGCCGGAGTCTCCATGTCGCGTCGCGGCGAGCCGGACGAAAGTCCCGGTTCAGGCCAGGTGTGACCGGGTGGCCGGGTTCGCAGGAGGGCTGTGGTCCCCGGGAGTGCATTCAATCGAAGAGTGGATGTTCGACCAGGGCGCAGAGCGCGACACGCCCGACCTCGGGGGTCGGAGCAACAAGCCGGTGACAAGCCGGAACGCGAAAGCCGGAACACCGGAATGAGCAGGACGAGAGAAGGAACAACTGTGGCGGGACAGAAGATCCGCATCAGGCTCCGGGCCTATGACCACGAGGTGATCGACTCGTCGGCGAAGAAGATCGTCGACACCGTGACCCGTACGGGTGCCAAGGTCGCCGGGCCGGTGCCGCTGCCGACCGAGAAGAACGTGTTCTGTGTGATCCGTTCTCCCCACAAGTACAAGGACAGCCGCGAGCACTTCGAGATGCGCACCCACAAGCGGCTCATCGACATCCTCGACCCCACGCCGAAGACCGTCGACTCGCTGATGCGACTCGACCTCCCGGCCGGTGTCGACATCGAGATCAAGCTTCCGTGAGGAACTGAGCAATGACTACTGAACGCAAAGTGAAGGGCCTGCTGGGCACCAAGCTCGGCATGACCCAGCTCTGGGACGAGAACAACCGCCTGGTTCCGGTCACCGTGATCCAGGCTGGCCCGTGTGTGGTCACCCAGGTGCGCACCCCCGACACCGACGGCTACTCGGCCGTCCAGCTCGGGTTCGGTGCCCTCAAGGCCAAGCATGTGACCAAGCCCGCAGCTGGTCACTTCGACGCCGCCAAGGTGACCCCCCGCAAGCACCTCGTCGAGCTGCGCACCTCCGATGCCTCGGAGTACAGCCTCGGCCAGGAGCTGACCGCCGAGTCGTTCGAGGCCGCCGAGGTCGTCGACGTGACCGGTGTCACCAAGGGCAAGGGCACCGCCGGTGTCATGAAGCGCCACGGCTTCAAGGGCCTGCGCGCCACGCACGGTGTGCACCGCAAGCACCGTTCGCCCGGCTCGATCGGCGGGTGCTCCACCCCCGGTCGCGTGTTCAAGGGCCTGCGCATGGCCGGCCGCATGGGCAACGACAAGATGACCGTGCAGAACCTCTCCATCCACGCTGTCGACGCCGATCGTGGGCTGATCCTGGTTCGGGGTGCCATCCCCGGCAACAAGGGTTCGCTCGTGGTCGTCCGCAGCGCTGCCAAGAAGGGTGATGTCGCATGAGCGAGACCGTGAAGGCCGCCACCTCGGCCGAGCTTCCCGCCGAGTACTTCGACGTCCAGACCAATGTGCCGCTGATCCACCAGGTCGTCGTGGCCCAGCAGGCTGCCGCACGTCAGGGCACGCACTCCACCAAGACCCGCGGCGAGGTCCGCGGTGGTGGGGCCAAGCCGTGGCGCCAGAAGGGCACCGGCCGCGCCCGTCAGGGTTCGCGCCGTTCGCCCCAGTGGGTCGGTGGCGGAATCTCGCACGGGCCGCAGCCGCACGGCTACGCCCAGCGCACCCCCAAGAAGATGGTGGCTGCCGCACTGCGTGGGGCCCTGTCGGACCGCGCCCGCGACGGCAAGATCTTCGTGCTCGACCAGATCGTCTCGGGTGAGACCCCCTCGACCAAGCAGGCCCTGGCCCAGCTGTCGAGCGTCGGTGACCTGGGCAAGTTGCTGGTCGTCCTGGACCGCAGCGATGACGTGGCCTGGCTGAGCCTGCGCAACGTCGCCGAGCTGCACGTGCTGGCCGTTGACCAGCTGAACACCTACGACGTGCTGCTGTCCGACGCGGTCGTCTTCACCCAGGCCGCCCTCGACGCCTACGTCTCGGGCCCCGCCAAGGGCAAGACCGTCAAGGGCCACGCCACCGAGTCCGAGGCCGCCGAGGCCGCGCTCGTTGACGCGTCGGATGACGAGGAGACGAAGAAGTGAACGACTTCAAGATCAAGGACCACCGCGACGTGCTGCTGGCACCCGTGGTGAGCGAGAAGAGCTACGGGCTGCTCGACGAGAACAAGTACACGTTCCTCGTCGCACCCGACGCCAACAAGACCGAGATCAAGATCGCCGTCGAGAAGGTCTTCGACGTCAAGGTGACCTCGGTGAACACCATCAACCGCCAGGGCAAGACCCGTCGCACCCGCTTCGGTCTGGGCAAGCGCCCCGACAGCAAGCGCGCGATCGTCACCGTGGCTGACGGACAGCGGATCGACATCTTCGGGGGCCCGGTCTCCTGACCGGACCATCGCTGAGTAAAGGAACGACAACCTCATGGGTATTCGTAAGTACAAGCCGACCACGCCGGGCCGTCGCGGCTCCAGCGTCGCGGACTTCGTCGAACTGACTCGCAACACGCCGGAGAAGTCGCTGCTGGCCCCGAAGTCGAAGACCGGTGGCCGCAACAACACCGGCCGCATCACCACCCGTCACATCGGTGGTGGACACAAGCAGGCCTACCGCCTGGTCGACTTCAGGCGCTACGACAAGGACGGCGTGCCGGCCAAGGTCGCTCACATCGAGTACGACCCCAACCGCACCGCCCGGATCGCGTTGCTGCACTACGCCGACGGCGAGAAGCGCTACATCATCGCGCCTCAGGGCCTGGTGCAGGGTGCTCCCGTCGTCGCCGGTGAGGGCGCCGACATCAAGCCCGGCAACAACCTGCCGCTGCGCAACATCCCCGTGGGCACCACCGTGCACGCGGTCGAGATGCGCCCCGGTGGCGGAGCCAAGCTCGGCCGTTCGGCCGGTGCCTCGATCCAGCTGGTCGCTCGCGAGGGCAAGTTCGCCACCCTGCGCATGCCCTCGGGCGAAATGCGCATGGTTGACGTCCGCTGCCGCGCGACCGTGGGTGCTGTCGGCAACGCCGAGCAGTCCAACATCAACTGGGGCAAGGCTGGCCGCAGCCGCTGGAAGGGCGTCCGCCCGACCGTGCGTGGTGTGGTCATGAACCCCGTCGACCACCCCCACGGTGGTGGCGAGGGCCGCACGTCGGGTGGTCGTCACCCCGTGTCGCCCTGGGGCAAGCCCGAGGGTCGCACCCGCGACAAGAAGAAGGCGTCGAGCAAGCTGATCGTCCGTCGTCGCAAGTCCGGCAAGAAGCGCTGAGAAGGAGCCTGAACAATGCCACGCAGCCTGAAGAAGGGCCCCTTCGTTGATGAGCACCTGGCCAAGAAGGTCGATGCCCAGAACGAAAAGGGCAGCAAGAACCTGATCAAGACCTGGTCACGTCGTTCGATGATCATCCCGGACATGCTGGGACACACCATCGGCGTGCATGACGGTCGCAAGCATGTCCCGGTGTTCGTCACCGAAGCGATGATCGGGCACAAGCTCGGTGAGTTCGCCCCGACCCGCACGTTCAAGGGTCACATCAAGGACGACAAGAAGTCGCGCCGGCGCTGATTGACGCGAGACAAGGAACTGAAACTTTCATGAGCAACACAGAACGACCGAGCCGTCGCGCTGCCCTGCTCGGCGATCGTCCCGGTTCGTACGCCATCGCGCGTCACGTCCGGATGAGCCCGACCAAGGTTCGTCGCGTCGTTGATCTGGTCCGCGGCATGCCTGTGCAGGATGCCCTGGTGACCCTGAAGTTCGCCCCGCAGGCTGCTTCGGAGCCGGTGTACAAGGTGGTGGCCTCGGCCGTCGCCAACGCCGAGCAGACCGATGCCCTGCGTGCCGACCAACTCTTCATCTCGCAGGCCTTCGTCGACGAAGGTGTGACCATGCGTCGCATCCGTCCCCGTGCCAAGGGCTCCGCGAGCCGCATCCTGAAGCGCGCCGCCCACATCACCGTGGTCGTCGAGCCGAAGGGCGCAGCCGTC
Source organism: Aestuariimicrobium sp. T2.26MG-19.2B (assembly GCF_950101875.1). Lineage (NCBI taxonomy): Bacteria > Bacillati > Actinomycetota > Actinomycetes > Propionibacteriales > Propionibacteriaceae > Aestuariimicrobium > Aestuariimicrobium sp. T2.26MG-19.2B. The sequence goes on from NZ_CATNLW010000001.1 coordinate 1,850,308, forward strand.
CAGCCGGCCAAGAAGACCCCCAAGACCGAGAAGGAGGCCTGAGCATGGGCCAGAAGATCCATCCCATCGGCTTCCGTCTCGGGACGACCACCGACCACACCACCCGCTGGTACTCCGAGAAGAACTACGCGGACTTCGTGGCCGAGGACGTCAAGATCCGGGCCTACCTGACCAAGACCCTGGAGCGCGCCGGCATCTCGTCGATCGAGATCGAGCGCCGCTCCGAGCGAGTGAGCATCTTCCTGCACGCGGCCCGTCCGGGCATCGTCATCGGCCGCAATGGCGCCGAGGCCGAGCGTGTGCGCGGAGAGCTCGAGAAGCTCACCGGCAAGCAGATCCAGCTGAACATCCTCGAGGTCAAGAACCCCGAGACCGATGCCCAGCTGGTCGCCCAGGGTGTGGCCGAGCAGCTCGGCGCCCGCGTGGCCTTCCGCCGCGCGATGCGCAAGGCCCAGCAGACCGCCATGCGTTCGGGTGCCAAGGGCATCCGCATCAAGTGCTCCGGTCGTCTGGGTGGAGCCGAGATGAGCCGGTCCGAGGGGTACCGCGACGGCCAGGTGCCGCTGCACACCCTGCGTGCCGACATCGACTACGGCTTCTACGAGGCCCGCACCACCTTCGGCCGCATCGGCGTGAAGGTCTGGATCTACAAGGGTGAGGTTTCGGGCACCCGCGCCGAGCGTGCTCAGCAGCGCGACGCCCGCAACACCGCTCCCGGTGGACGTCAGCGTCCGGGCCGTCGTCCGGCTCGTGGCGAGGGCCGCACCGATCGTCCCGAGCGTGGCGGACGCCGTCGCGCCGAGGCCGCCGAGGGCGCTGCGCCCCAGGCTGCCGCCACCCCCGAGACCGCAGGAGCCTGATCCATGCTGATTCCTCGTCGCGTGAAGTACCGCAAGCAGCACCACCCCCATCGCGACGGTGCCGCCAAGGGTTACACCAAGCTCGCCTACGGTGAGTTCGGCATCCAGGCACTGGAGACGTCCTACCTGACCAACCGTCAGATCGAGGCCGCTCGTATCGCCATGACCCGTCACATCAAGCGTGGTGGAAAGGTGTGGATCAACGTCTACCCCGACCGCCCGATCACCAAGAAGCCTGCCGAGACCCGCATGGGTTCCGGCAAGGGTTCCCCCGAGTGGTGGGTCGCCAACATCAAGCCGGGCCGGGTGCTCTTCGAGCTCTCCGGCGTGTCGGAGGACGTGGCCCGCGAGGCCATGCGTCTGGCCATCCACAAGCTGCCTTTCAAGGCTCGCTTCATCAAGCGGGAAGCAGGTGAACTCTGATGCCGAAGACCACCACCTCGGCTGCAGATCTGCGCGGCCTCAGCCGTGAGGATCTCAACGGCAAGGTCCGTGAGCTGAAGGAAGAGCTGTTCTCCCTGCGCTTCCAGTCCGCCACCGGCCAACTCGAGTCGCACGGCCGCCTGCGTGAGGTCCGCAAGGACATCGCTCGCATCTACACCGTGCTCCAGGAGCGCAACCTGGGCATTGTCGTCGAACCCGACGCTGAGAAGCCCGAAGCTGGGAAGAAGGCCTGACTGCCATGACTGACAAGACTGCTGAGAACACCGGGGCTCCCCAGCGGGAGAGCTTCCGCAAGGTGCGCGAGGGCGTCGTCGTGTCCGACAAGATGGACAAGACGATCGTGGTCGCCATCGAGGAGCGCGTGAAGCACGCCCTCTACGGCAAGATCATGACCAAGACCGCCCGCCTGAAGGTGCACGACGAGAACAACGAGGCCGGCGAGGGTGACCGCGTGCGCGTGATGGAGACCCGTCCGCTCAGCGCCACCAAGCGTTGGCGTCTGCTCGAGATCGTCGAAAAGGCCCAGTGATCCACCAGGCCCAGTGACCCGCTCCGCTCGGTGATCCTGCTCTGCAGGTGAGCCCGATCGGCTCTGGTCGACATCAGGAACGGCTCGTCCCCTCCGGGGCGGGCCGTTCCTTGTCAATCCACCTTGGTCATCCGCGCTCAGTCCTGACCGCCGGCGCTCTGCTCACGGGACCGGTACTGCGAGGGACTCACCTGGTGGATCCGCCGGAACTGCCGCGAGAAGTAGAGGCTGTCGGGGTAGCCCACCTCGGTGGCGATCGACGCGATCGTCCGGTCGGTGGTGTCGAGCAGGGTACGGGCCGTGCTCATGCGCAGCCGGGTCTGGTACTCCAGCGGGCCGAAGCCCGTGGCCCGTCGGAACATGGCCGAGAAGTGCGAGGTCGACCACCCGGCCAGGGCCGCCAGTTCGGGAACCGACAGGTGCGCGCTGACGTTGGTCTGGATGTGGGCGATCACGTCGGCGACGGGGTCCTGCCGCGACCCCAACCGGGTGAGGGGACGACCGTCGGCGACCAGGGCGGTCAGCAGGTGCCAGGCGGCACCCGAGGCAGCCACCAGCGACGTCATGGTCTCGTCGGTCTCGAGCCGACGAAGGATGGAGTCGACCAGAGCACTCACCCTGGTGACCTCCGCCACCCTGAACACCGGTTGCTGGGGGGTGGCCCGAAGGGCCGCGATCAGCGCGTCGGCCCTGGTGCCTGTGACGTGCACCCACCAGATCGTCCACGGCACCTCGGGGTCCGCGTGGTAGCGGTGTGGTCTGCCGGCAGGTAGCACCACCACCTCACCTGCCCGCACCCGGTGATTGGTGCCGTCGAGGGTGACTTCGCCCTCACCCTGGGTGCACAGGATCACGATGTGCTCGGCGCAGGAGCGCCGCGACTTGGAATGGTGCCGCGCCTTGGGGAAGAAGCCGGCGTCGGTCACCAACAGCGGACCGGTGAGGGCTCTCTGTCGTGCCTGGTCGACCACCGGCCGGGGCAGCACCCGCAGTCTCTGGCCGGGAAAACCCTCGGGATAGTCCTCCTGGCTGACACCGTCGTCCATGGGGCGATTCTGTCAGAACCGTCCATGTCTGGGGCGCACTCAGGCTCAGTTCCAGAGCGTGGATCATGGAAATCTCCATCCATCTCCCGCAACCTGACATGGGCCGGGGCCGCTCGGCGCGGCACAGTTGTGCCGTGAACAATGCAGCCCAGCCTTCGACGGAACCCTCCACGAGCGGGAACCCCACCCGCGTGGCCCACCTGCGTCGAGACGGGGTGTCAGTCGTCGTCGAGCTCGGGCGAGGACTGCCCCGCATCCTGCACTGGGGTGCCGACCTGGGTGAGCTCACCGAGAGCGACCTGGCGGCGGTCGAGCTGCAGACCCGAGCCACCACGGGGGACTCCCGGGTGCATGCCCCGTACCCGGTGACGGTGTTGCCCGCCCTGGCGGAGGGCTGGGTCGAACGTCCGTCCCTGTCGGGGCACCGGACCGACCACACCGCGTGGGCGCCCCTGTTCACGGCCGCGGGCCACGAGCTCACCGACCACCAGGTCGTCGCCCGGGCAGACGACGAGGCGTCGGGGCTGGCCCTCGCAGTGCACCTCGCGCTCGAGGTCGGGGGAGTGCTGACACTGACCTGCACCCTCACCAACACCGGTGACACCGACTTCGAGCTGACCTCCCTCGAGCCGCACCTGCCGGTGCCCTCGCGGGCAACCGAACTCGTCGACTTCACCGGACGCTGGGCGCAGGAGCGCACCCGTCAGCGTCGCGAGTTCCTGGTGGGGCATTGGGTCCGGGAGTCCCGGGGTGGCAAGCCCGGTTTCGAGAGCCCGTGGGTCACGATGGCGACCACCCACGAGGCGGGTCACCGGTCGGGCGAGGTCTGGGGCATCCACCTGGGTTGGTCCGGCTCCCAGGTGACCGCCGCCACCCGCACCCCCTACGACACCCGGGCCCTGTCGGCCGGCGAGATGCTCCTCCCCGGCGAGGTGGTCCTCGCCCCCGGACGGAGCCACACGAGCCCCACCCTCTTCGCCGCCTGGGGCAGGGGCATGGACGCGATGGCCGAGCGCTTCCACACCCTCGTCCGGTCATGGCCCAACCAGCGGGCAGCGCGGCGCCCGGTCACGTGGAACTCGTGGGAGGCGGTCTACTTCGACGTCGACCCCGACACCCTGATGGCTGCCGCCCGGCGTGCCGCCGAGATCGGGGTCGAGCGGGTCGTGGTGGACGACGGCTGGTTCACCGGGCGCCGCGACGACACGTCTTCGCTCGGTGACTGGGTGGTCGACACCCAACGTTGGCCCCAGGGCATGAAGCCACTGGCCGACCTGGTGCACTCGCTGGGGATGGAGTTCGGACTGTGGGTGGAACCCGAGATGGTCAACCTCGACTCCGACCTTGCCCGCAGCCACCCCGAGTGGTTGTTCGACGCCGGCCACGGCGCGGGGCTTCCCAGTCGCCACCAGCACGTGCTCGACCTGACGCATCCGGAGGCCTGGCGGCACGTGCGTGACCAGATCTCGACGGTCATCGGCGAGGTGGGCATCGACGCGCTCAAGTGGGACCACAATCGCTACCTGCTCGATGCCGGCCACCAGCCCTCGGGTGCACCCGCGGTGCGGGCCCAGACCGTGGCGGCACTGGCGCTGATGCGTGACCTGATCGAGCGGCACCCCGGGCTGCAGATCGAGTCCTGCTCCTCGGGTGGGGGTCGGGCAGACCTGGGTGTGATGCAGATCGCCACGCGCATGTGGCCGAGCGACATCAACGACCCGCACGAACGCACCTCGATCCTGGCGGCGACCGAACTGCTGCTGCCGCCCGAGGTGACCGGCACCCACCTCGGTGCCTCCCCCGACCACATCACGGGTCGTTCCTTCTCCTTGGCCACCCGGGGGTTGCTCGCCCTCGGGGGTCACCTCGGGATCGAGGCTCCCCTGGAGCGCCTGCCCCAGGCTCAACTCGATGAGCTGGCCGCCTGGGTGGCCCTGCACCGACGCCACCGCGACCTGCTGCACAGCGGCAGGGTGGTCCACGTCGACACCGATCCCGCGATCGCCGTGCGCGGCGTCGTGGCCGAGGATTCGTCGGAGGCGCTCTTCAGCCTCGTCGTGCTGAACCGGCCCGTGACGTGGCCCGCCGAGCGCTGGCGCCTCGAGGGCCTCGACCCCCACCGCCGCTACCGGGTCAGCGAGCTGTCTGCCACCGGTGCCGCTCGCAGCGAACCTGCCTGGCTGGCCGAATCGATCACGGCGTCAGGTGCAGCCCTGATCGAGATCGGGCTGGAGTGCCCACGGCTGAACCCCGACACCGGCGTCCTCGTGCACGTGGAGGAGGTCCGATGACGACTCCCACGGACACCCCCGGCGAGGGCGACTTCGTCCCGCACGACGCTCCCGGTCTGCCGACCCGTCCGCAACGCTGGAGGGACGCCCCGGTGGCGGTCTGGGAGGAACCGCTGACGCTGCCCACCTACCATCCGGACAGTCCCTCGCCGCATCCGGCCTTCCTCGGCAACCGGGTCTACCAGGGCTCCTCGGGTGCGGTACATCCCATGCCGCTGTACGAGTCGATCGAGCCCGTCGCCCGTCCACGCGACTGGCGGGCAGTGCACCTCGAGAACGACTGGTTGCGCATCGTCGTGCTGCCGGAGCTGGGTGGCCGCATCCACATCGGCTACGACCGGGTGCGTGACCACGACTTCTTCCATCGACAGGACGTGATCAAGCCTGCCCTGGTGGGGTTGGCCGGCCCCTGGATTGCCGGTGGCGTCGAGTTCAACTGGCCGCAGCACCATCGTCCGGCGACGTTCCTGCCCACTGACGTCGAGATCGAGCACGGGGACGACGGCTCCGTCACCGTCTGGTGCAGCGACCACGACCCCCTCACCCGCATGAAGGGCATGCACGGCATCAGGTTGGCCCCCGACCGGGCGGTGGTCGAGGTGCTGGCCCGCGTGCACAACCGCACCGACGTACCCCAGACCTTCCTGTGGTGGGCCAATGTCGCCGCCCGGGTCGACGAGAACTACCAGTCGTTCTTCCCCACCGACGTGCACTTCGTCGCCGACCACGCCAACCGCGCCACCACCGGCTTCCCGGCAGCGGATCGTCCCTACTACGGGGTCGACTACCCGGCCCGGGTCACGCCCCAACATCCCGACGCGGACCGGCTCGACTGGTACCGCAACATCCCCGTGCCCACCAGCTACATGGTGCTCGAGACCGACGACGAGTACTTCGGCGGCTACGACCACCGCCGGGGCGCGGGCTTCGTGCACTGGGCCTCGCGCGAGGTCTCGCCGGGCAAGAAGCAGTGGACCTGGGGCAACCACGAGTTCGGCCACGCCTGGGACCGTGCGCTCACCGACGACGGCGGCCACTACATCGAACTGATGGCCGGAGTGTTCACCAACAACCAACCGGACTTCAGCTACCTGCAACCGGGGGAGACCAAGACCTTCAGCCAACTCTGGTACCCCATCGGCGAGCTGGGTCCGGTGCAGCAGGCCAACCCCGATGCCGCCGCCAGCCTGGTGGTCGAGCCGCTGCCTCGCGGTGACGGTGATGACGACGACCACGCGGGCGCAGAGCTGGACGAGCGTCGGGTGACGGTCCGTGTGCAGTCGACCAGGGCCCTGGCCGACTGCTCCGTCGAGCTCCTCGTCGGCGGGGAAGGGACGGAGGTTCGACAGGTGGAGCAGTGGCACCTGGGTGACCTCGACCCCGCCCACCCCGTCACCCGCACCGCCACGGTGCCCTCGGGTGCCGGCGTGCGCGCGATTGTCCGGCAGGGCTCCTCACCCCTGCTGACAGTGCTCCCCGTCGAGCAGCCGGACAGCTTCGAGGTACCGCCCCCCGCCGTGGAACCGGCGCCCCCCGAGCAGGTGGCGAGCAATGACGAACTCTGGTTCATCGGCTCCCACCTGGAGCAGTACCGGCACGCCACCCGATCACCTGAGACCTGGTGGTCGGAGGCCCTACGACGCGACCCGGGCGACTTCCGCTGCAACGTCGGCATGGGCCTACGACGCTTCCGGGCTGCCGACTTCGAGGCAGCCGAACGCCACCTGAATGCCGCGGTGGCGAGGTCCAACACCCACAACTTGAACCCGCGTGACGCCGAGGGTCACTACCTGCTGGGCTTGACCCTGATGCGGCTGGGTCGACTCGATCAGGCGTGGACGATCCTCGCGCGCGCCGGCTGGGACGGTCACTGGTGGATGCCCGCACAGCTGGCCATGGCGCGCATCGAGTTGCTGCGCCGTGACGACCAGACCGCGGTGGAACGTCTGTTGACCCTGGTGCAGCGCTCGCCCGAACAACTGGAGGCACGCGACCTTGCCGTGGTCGGTCTGCGCCGGTTGGGTCTGGCGGACGAGGCGACCGACCTGCTCGACGGGACCCTCGCGCTCGACCCCCTGGACGCGTGGGCGCGGGTCCTACGGGTGCTCCCTGCCGACACTGCTCCCACGAGTGAGGATCTCAACCGGGTCGGGCTCGACCCCGTGACCTGGCTCGACGTCGCCAAGGAATTCAAGCGCTGTGGGGCCTGGGACGAGGCCCTGGCGGTGCTGGCCGCCGGTGATCGGGCGGCCCCCGTCGAGGGCATGACAGGGGTGGCCCCGCTGTTGTCGCACCACCGTGCCCACGTGCTGGCCCTCCGATCGGGCGAGCACTCCTCACCGGCGGTGGCCGAGGCGCTCGCCGAAGCCGTGGCCAGCGACCCCAGGTGGGCGCTGCCCATCGATCATGACGACGTGGCTGCCCTGCGGTGGGCGGTCGACCTCGACCCGGGCGACTGGCTCGCCCACTCGATGCTCGGCAGCTGGAACCTGCACTGGCGGCGGGTCGACGAGGCACAGCGGCACTGGTCGGCCAGTTGGACGACCCACCCCACGGCGGTGGTGGGCCGGTGCCTGGGCCTGCTCGCCCACAACCACGACCACGACCCGGCACGGGCGTGGCAGTTCTACGAGCGAGCCCGCGCCCTCGCCCCCGATGATGCGCAACTCCTCTCCGAACTCGACCAGTTGGCGCAGTTGCGCTCTGAGCCGGTCGCGTCACGGTTGGCCCGGCTGGACCGGTACCCCGAACTGGTGGGGCGGCGTCACGACCTGGCGGCACGTCACGCCGGGCTGAAGGTGGTCATCGGACGAGCGGACGAGGCCCTCGCAGCCCTCGCCCGCCGGCAGTTCCAGCCCTGGGAGGGCGGTGAGGGCCAGGTGCTGGCCACGTGGGAGGCCGCCGCTCTCGCCGCCACCCTGCAGCACCCCCACCGAGCACTGGCGCTGATCGACTCGGCCCTTCGTCCGCCGGCATCGTTGGGGGAGGACCGGCACCTGCTGGCCAATCCCGCGCACCTGTGGCTCGCCCGGGGCGACGCCCACGCCCGGCAGGGCGAGAGGCGGGAGGCCCAGCAGGCCTGGCGCCGTGCGGCGGAGGCCGTCGGCGACTTCCGTGAGATGGCCACCACCCCGCACTCGGACCTGAGCTTCTTCCGGATCGTGGCGCTGCGCCGACTCGGGGAGGGCGAGCGAGCCGATGACCTGACCGCCGACCTGGCCGACTTCACCGACCACGTGGCCAGTGCCCCCGCCCGCATCGACCACTTCGCGACCTCGCTTCCCCAACTGTTGTTGTTCGTGCGACCCCCGGAGGCCGACCGCGACGACCAGGTGGCGGTGTTGCGAGCCCAGCTTGAGCTCCTGGCCGGCGTCACCGACGGCCCGGCGCTGCAACACGCCAAGCACCGACTGCCGCACCACCTGCTGTTGTGGTGGAGCGCGCAGGTCTCTCGATGACACCCGACCTGCGACTGGCCGGGGCCGGGGGAGAGGTGAGGGTCCGGCCCGAGCGGGGGGCGAAGCTGACCTCACTGCGATCTCCCGACGGGCTCGAGTGGCTGTCGACCGGGCGCGAGAGCTGGTCCGGCCCGGGCTTCACGGAGTCCGAGATGGGCGGCTGGGACGAGTGCGCGCCGACCATCTCGGCGGGACGACTGCAGGACGGTCGGACGCTCGGGGACCACGGCGATGTCTGGGACGAACCCTGGCGCGTCGTCCGCCACGACGCGGGGGAGCTCACCTGCGAGGTCGACGTGCCCGGGCTCGGGTTCAGCCTTCGCCGCCGCATCACGCCCACCGGAGCAGGCTTCCGGCTCGACTATCGGGCGCGCAGCCTGCCCGCCGCCCCTCCGCTTCCCTTCCTGTGGGCGGCCCACCCCCAATTCATCGCGCCCGAGCGACTGGTGGTGCCGCACCTGCGTGAGGTGCTGCCGACCCACCCGGTCGCCGCGGACGCACCGGTACCGTGGGGCGGTCCTCCGCCGATGGTGGCCACGGGCGCTGGTCCCTCCGGCCGCCCCGCCGACGAGCCCCGTGCCAAGAAGGTGTGGGCGCACACCCCCCGCCTGCCGGCCGAGGTGGTCCTGGGGCGCGAAGGCTGGGAACTCGTCCTCGGCTGGGGAGGTGCACCGCTGCGGTCGGTCGCCCTCTGGTTCGACCCCGCTGAGTACGCCGGGACCCCCGTGGTGGCGGTCGAACCGGCCACCGGGGCGGGGGACGACGTGAGTCGTCTCGTCCCCGGTGACGAGGTGGCAGTGCTCAGCCATGAGCACCCGCTCGACTGGTGGGTGGAGCTGTCCTTCAGGCGTACCTGAACAGTCCGGACGAGGCTCCCGATCCGCACCTCGCAGAATGCTGCGGAGACTGCCGGGGAGGCCACTGGCGCGATTAGGCCGCAGCTCACCGCTGGGATACTCTTGACCAGTTGTGTCCAGGTCTGTGCCCTCGGCTTCATCGCCGGTGGGGACCTTTCCTGGAGTTTGGCAACTCCCGCACGTTCGCGAGCGGGGCGCCTCCTGGCAAAATCCAGGGGGTCAACCACGAGCTCGGACAGGCCCCGTCAGAGGAACCGGTCGAGCAGAGGAGAATCAATGATCCAGCAGGAGTCGCGGCTGAAGGTCGCCGACAACACTGGTGCCAAGGAACTCTTGTGCATCCGTGTTCTCGGTGGGTCGAAGCGCCGTTACGCCGGCCTGGGGGACACCATCGTGTGCAGCGTCAAGGACGCCATCCCCGGCGGCAATGTCAAGAAGGGCGATGTGGTCAAGGCCGTCATCGTCCGCACCGTCAAGGAGTCGCGTCGTGTCGACGGCTCCTACATCAAGTTCGACGAGAACGCCGCGGTGATCCTGAAGAACGACGGGGAGCCCCGTGGCACCCGCATCTTCGGCCCCGTCGCCCGCGAACTGCGCGAGAAGAAGTTCATGCGCATCGTCTCGCTCGCCCCGGAGGTGATCTGAATGAAGGGTCTCCACGTCAAGAAGGGTGACCGCGTCAAGGTGATCGCCGGCAAGGACCGCGGCACCATCGGCGAGATCATCGCCGTTGACATCGAGCGTCAGCGCGTCACTGTGCAGGGCGTCAACATCGTCAAGCGCCACCTGCGCGACCAGGCCAACTCGTCCGGTGCCCAGGTCAAGGGCGGCATCGTCGCGTCCGAGGCTCCCATCCACGTGTCGAACGTGCAGCTGGTCGTCGGCTCCGGTGCCGATGCGCAGGTCTCCCGGGTGGGCTACCGCCGCGAAGAGGTCACCAAGCGTCGCGCCGACGGCAGCGAGTACACCGCCTTCCGCTCGGTGCGCTACCTCAAGAAGGAAGAGCAGGCGAAGGCCGACAAGCCCGCCAAGGCCAAGAAGGAGGCCGACAAGTGACCACCACCGAAGCCCCCCAGGTCAAGGCTGTGCCCCGCCTGAAGCAGAAGTACCGCGAGACCATCGCGCCCGCCCTGCACCAGGAGTTCGAGTACGCCAACGTCATGCAGATCCCCGGTCTGACCAAGATCGTGGTCAACATGGGTGTCGGCGAGGCCGCTCGCGACTCGAAGATCATGGACGGCGCCATCCGCGACCTGACGGCCATCACCGGTCAGAAGCCGCAGGTGACCAAGGCCCGCAAGTCGATCGCCCAGTTCAAGCTCCGTGAGGGACAGCCGATCGGCTGCCACGTCACGCTGCGTGGGGATCGCATGTGGGAGTTCGCCGATCGTCTGCTGAGCCTCGCGCTGCCCCGTATCCGTGACTTCCGCGGTCTGAACTCGAACCAGTTCGACGGTCAGGGCAACTTCACCTTCGGTCTCAACGAGCAGGTCATGTTCCTCGAGATCGACCAGGACAAGATCGACCGCACCCGCGGTATGGACATCACCTTCGTGACCACCGCGAAGACCGATGCCGAAGGTCGCTCGCTGCTCAAGCACCTCGGCTTCCCCTTCAAGGAAGTTGACGATCCCAAGAAGACCGGCCCCAAGCGCGGCAAGGCCTTCTACTCCAAGAAGAAGAAGTGAGCTGAGGTACTGAGATGGCAAAGACCGCTCTGAAGGTCAAGCAGTCGCGCAAGCCCAAGTTCGCCGTTCGTGCGTACACCCGCTGCAACAAGTGTGGACGGCCCAAGGCCGTCTTCCGCAAGTTCGGCCTGTGCCGCGTCTGCGTGCGCGAACTCGCCCACCGTGGCGAACTGCCCGGCGTGACCAAGTCCTCCTGGTGAGAGACCTCGAACCTTCCACATCTGAGCGCCACAGGTCGTCGTCCGTCGAGGACGAACGAAACCGGGGCGAGAAAGAGGCTGAACAGCCATGACCATGACTGATCCCATCGCAGACATGCTGACTCGTCTGCGTAACGCCAATCAGGCGTACCACGACAAGACCAGCATGCCCAGCTCGAAGATCAAGGTCGGCATTGCCGAGATCCTGAAGTCCGAGGGCTACATCGCGGACTTCGAGATCAAGGATCCGACCGAGGGCGAGGTCGGCAAGACGCTGACCCTGACCCTCAAGTACGGCGACTCCCGCGAGCGTTCCATCGCTGGCGTGCGTCGCATCAGCAAGCCCGGTCTGCGCGTCTACGCGAAGTCGACCAACCTCCCCAAGGTCCTCGGTGGCCTGGGCGTGGCGATCATCTCGACCTCGCAGGGACTGCTGACCGACCGACAGGCACACGAAAAAGCCGTGGGCGGCGAAGTTCTCGCCTTCGTGTGGTGACCGAACGAGACTGAGGAGGAGAAGAACAAAATGTCACGAATTGGCAGGCTCCCGATCACCGTCCCGTCCGGTGTCGAGGTGAGCATTGATGGCCAGACCGTCGCGGTGAAGGGTCCCAAGGGCACCCTGAACCACGTCGTCGCGGCTCCGATCACGATCGGAAAGAATGACGAGGGCCAGATCGAGGTCTCCCGTCCCAACGATGAGCGGCTCTCGAAGTCGCTGCATGGCCTGACCCGAACCCTGGTGAGCAACATGGTCACCGGTGTCACCGAGGGCTATGAGAAGAAGCTCGAGATCGTCGGTGTTGGTTACCGCGTGATCTCCAAGGGCCCCAAGCAGCTCGAGTTCGCGCTCGGGTTCTCGCACCCCGTGATCGTCGACGCCCCCGAGGGTGTCACGTTCGCCGTCGAGAACAACACCAAGTTCTCGGTGCAGGGCATCGACAAGCAGGTCGTCGGCGAGGTTGCGGCCAACATCCGCAAGATCCGCAAGCCCGAGCCCTACAAGGGCAAGGGCGTGCGCTACGCCGGCGAGCACGTGCGCCGCAAGGTCGGAAAGGCTGGTAAGTGATCATGGCTCTCTCGTTTGGTCCCCGCAGGGGAATGGCGAGCCGCGTTGCATCGCGTCTGCGTCGGCAGGCTCGGGGACGCAAGAAGATCTACGGCTCGCACGAGCGTCCCCGCCTGGTCGTGACCCGCTCCGCCCGCCACATCGGCGTGCAGGTGGTCGACGACGTCGACGGTCGCACCCTGGCCAGCGCCTCCACCATGGAGGCCGGCCTGCGCACGTTCGAGGGCGACAAGTCGGCGAAGGCCGCCAAGGTGGGCCAGCTGATCGCTGAGCGCGCCAAGGCTGCCGGTGTCGAGTACGTGGTCATGGACCGCGCTGGCAACAAGTACCACGGTCGGATCGCCGCGCTCGCTGATGCAGCGCGCGAGGCCGGTCTGGGCCTCTGACGGACGAAAGGAACAGCGATGAGTGGAACTCAGCGCCGCGGTGGCGGCGCAGCTGGTGAGCAGCAGCAGCGTCGCGGCCGTGACGACCGTCGTGGCGGACAGCAGCAGCGCGAAGAGAAGAGCCAGTACCTGGAGCGGGTCGTCGCCATCAACCGTGTGGCGAAGGTCGTGCAGGGTGGTCGTCGGTTCAGCTTCACCGCCCTCGTGGTGGTCGGCGACGGCGAAGGCACCGTGGGTGTCGGCTACGGCAAGGCCAAGGAGGTGCCCGCGGCAATCGCCAAGGGTGTCGAGGAGGCGAAGAAGAACTTCTTCCGGGTGCCGCTGATCCAGCGCACCATCCCGCACCCCGTGCAGGGCGAGAAGGCTGCCGGTGTGGTCATGTTGCGTCCGGCTTCGCCCGGTACCGGTGTGATCGCCGGTGGTTCGGCCCGCGCCGTGCTCGAGTGTGCGGGTGTGCACGACGTGCTCGCCAAGTCCCTCGGTTCGGCGAACGCCATCAACGTGGTGCATGCCACCGTTGCAGCGCTCAAGGGACTCGAGACCCTGGAGGCCGTGGCCAAGCGCCGCGGCAAGTCCGTCGAGGACGTGGCCCCTGCAGCTCTGCTGAAGGCGTCGCGGGTGGAGGTGGCTCACTGATGGCACGTCTCAAGGTGACCCAGACCAAGTCTGGCGTGAATCGCAAGCAGAACCAGCGAGAGACCCTGCGTACGCTCGGTCTCAAGCGGATTGGCGACGTGGTGGTGAAGGAGGATCGTCCCGAGATTCGCGGGATGGTCAAGTCCGTCGCCCACCTGGTCGTCGTGGAAGAGGTGGAATGACATGGCGTTGAAGCTTCATCACTTGCGCCCTGCCCCGGGTGCCAAGACCGACAAGACCCGTGTGGGTCGCGGTGAGGGTTCGAAGGGCAAGACCGCTGGCCGCGGTACCAAGGGCACGGGAGCTCGCAAGAACGTTCCCCAGTTCTTCGCGGGTGGCCAGATGCCGCTGCACATGCGCATGCCGAAGCTCAAGGGCTTCAAGAACCCGTTCCGCGTGGAGTACCAGGTCGTCAACCTGGCCAAGCTGGGCGAGCTCTTCCCCGAGGGTGGCACCGTGACCGTCGATGACCTGGTGGCCAAGGGCGCCGTGCGCGCCGGGCACCTGGTCAAGGTGCTCGGTAGCGGCGACCTCAGCGTCAAGCTGAACGTCACCGTCGACGCCTACTCGGCCTCGGCCAAGCAGAAGATCGAGGACGCCGGCGGCACCGCCGACACCCTCTGATCCACGTTCGATCCTGATCGTCGACGACGGCGGTCCCTCTGGTGAGGGGCCGCCGTCGTCGTCGTGCGGGGTGGTGGAGCACCCTTGGCGAGCGCTTTCCCGCGGGGGGCTGCTCGAGGATGGTCCAGCGTCCCTCACTTTCTCGACACGACTAGGGGCAACACCCGTGGTCGAAGAAGGTCACGAACGGGACACAATGACGGGGTGGGGGCTTGCGTGCGGCGGCGGCGGCGCTACGTTGGACCCAGTCCGTGGCGAAGGCGCCATGGAAATCCTGTGGAGGGACATTGATGACCACTCTCAACCGACGCACCCTGTTGGGTGCTTCTGCCGCCGGGATCTCGGCGGTCGCTCTGACTGCTTGTGGCGGTGGATCGGGCGCAGGACCTGGCGGTGGCGGCACCACTGGCGGTAAGTCCGGTGACGCCAAGGCCGACTACATGAAGGCCGAGGGCAACAACTTCGGAGGAAGCATCTCCTGGGGTTCGTGGGCCAACCCGGGTGAGGCCAAGCGCTTCAACGAGTACGCCGCGAGCTTCAAGCAGAAGTACGGCACCGACGTGAAGTTCCAGGTCGTCTCCGGTGACTACGCCTCGAAGATCCAGACCCAGCTGGTGGGCAACGCAGCCCCCGACGTCTTCTACGTCGGTGACAACATGATGGCCAAGCTGGTCGAGAACAACGCACTCGTCGAGATCGGCGAGTACATGAAGTCGTCGGCCTCGCGCTCGCCGTTCGACCAGCACCTGACCAACCTGCTGGACTGGTGCCAGCCCAAGGGTGACGGCAAGTTCTACGGCATGACCGTCGACTGCAACCCGGCCACCTTCTGGTTCAACCAGGACCTGCTGCAGGAGGCCGGCTACGGCGACGACCCCGCCAAGCGTTTCGAGGGCGGAGTCTGGACCCAGCAGGCCGTCGACGAGCTGTTCACCAAGGTGACCGCCAAGGGCAAGAAGGCCCACGTGCTCGAGTCGGGCTACGGCCACTGGCTCTCGTGGATGACCACCTTCGGTGGCAAGCCATGGGCCGACAACGGCGACTGCCAGATCGACAAGGACGATGCCTGCATGAAGGCCATCGAATGGATGTGGGGCCACCTCGACAAGGGGACCATGACCTACGGTGGCTCGCTCCCCAAGGGCCAGGGCGTCGACGCCCTGTTCTACGCGAAGCAGCTGGCGACCATTCCCTACGGCCGCTGGATCCTGCCGAACCTGAAGGAGCTGAAGTTCAACTACGACATCGCTCCCTACCCGACGATCGACGGCAAGGAGATCATGCCGACCGTCGTGTACGTGGCCGCCATGGGTGTCAACGCCAAGGCCAAGAACGTCGACCTGGCGAAGGCGTTCACCGCCATCTACACCGGTGTCGAGGGTGAGAAGGCCCGTCTTGCGGGCGGCGGCAACGCCGTGCCCGCCGTGAAGGGCCTCGAGAACCTGGTGGAGGAGGACAACCCGCCGCTGCCGAAGCACGCCAAGACGTTCAACGACTTGGCTGGCAAGGGCTACGCCATCCCGCTCAAGATCGCCAACAACGCGGTCGTTGCCTCCAACCTGGGCACGGTCGTCGACAAGTGGATCAAGGCCAAGGTGTCTGCTGCTGACTTCGGCAAGAAGCTCACCACCTACATCAACACTGGCAAGGAGTCCTGAGTCGTTCGTGAACTGAGGTTCACGACGCTGCAAATGTTGCGCTACTGGGGGCGAGGATCCCTCGCCCCCAGTAGTGTCACGCCTGACACAACAGAAGGAGGTGCGTTGCGATGACGGAACGTCCCCAAGCCGACGGCGAGGTCGTGGGTGTGCAGCCCGCGGCCGCAGATGCCGTGACCGAAACCTTGTCGGTGGCCAACAAGGCCAAGGCAGACCTGAAACTGCAGCAGCGCGTCGAGCAGACCGCCGGCGAGACCCACCGCAGGGCGCTGCGCAAGCGGCGCATGCGTGACAACCTGCATGGCTACGCGTTCATGGCGCCCCAGCTCGTGGGCCTGCTGGCCTTCATGATCGGCCCGCTCGTCTTCGCCATCATCCTGGCGTTCATGAAGTGGGACGGGTTCGGGAACCGGACCTTCATCGGCTTCGGGAACTTCGAGACGGTCTTCCAGAACGAGCAGTACCGCAAGTCGGCGGTCAACACCCTGTGGTTCACCGCGCTGCAGGTGCCCTCCCTGATGGTCTCGGCGTTCCTGTTCGCGCTGCTGCTGCAGCGGACCGGCCCCATGAAGAACGTCTACCGCACGGCCTTCTTCGCCCCGCAGGTGACCGCGACCGTGGCCGTCTCGGTGGTCTGGCTGTGGCTGTTGAACCCCGAGATCTCCCCGCTGACGGCTGGTCTGCGCAAGCTGGGCTGGGCCGCACCGCCGGACTGGCTGAACGACCCCACCTTCGTCATCCCCGCCGTGGTGCTGGTATCCGTATGGCAGGGCCTGGGCTATCAGGTCGTCATGTTCATGGCCGGTCTTGAGAACGTGCCATCGTCCATGTACGAGGCGGCCTCGATCGACGGAGCCTCAGAGATCCAGAAGATGTTCCGCATCACGCTGCCCTTGATCTCACCGACGATCCTGTTCCTGTCGATCACCTCGATCATCGGCTCCTTCCAGGTCTTCGACTACATCTACGTCTTCTTCGACACCACAGCACCTGCCTACGGACGAACCATCGTGTACGAGATCGTGCAGGTCGCGTTCCGTGAGTTCAACTTTGGTGTGGGTGCCGCCCTGGCGTTGCTCTTGTTCATCTCACTGCTGCTCCTCACGGGCCTGCAGCTGATCGCTCAGAAGAAGTGGGTGTTCTACACAGAATGAGTACCGCAGTCGAAACCCGAACCGAGTCAGCCGTCGACCAGCCCGTCAAGGGCCATCGCATGAGTCGCGCCTGGCGCAACCCCGCCCTGTGGATCATCCAAGTCCTCATGGCTGTGGCCAGCATCTTCATGGCGCTGCCGTTCCTGTGGATGCTCTTCTCGTCGGTCAAGCCGCTCGACGAGATCTTCCAGCAACCTCCGAAGCTGCTGCCGGCAGGAGCGCCCTGGCACTGGAAGTGGAGCAACTACACCGACGCTTTCGACCAGGCGTCCGCAGGTGGTCAATGGTGGAGCTCCGGCTTCCCGTTGGCGTTCTGGAACAGCTTCTACATCGCCACCCTCGTCACCCTCGGCACCCTGCTGACCAGCTCGATGGCGGCCTACGCCTTCGCTCGCATCCGCTTCTTCGGGCGCGGATTCTGGTTCATGCTGTTCCTGGCCACGATGATGGTGCCAGCCCAGCTGACCATCATCCCGCTGTTCATCATCATGGGTCAGCTCAAGTGGGTCGACACCCACCTGCCCCTGATCGTCCCGCCGATCCTCTTCAACGCCTTCGGGGTGTTCCTGTTGCGTCAGTACGTGCGCGGCATCCCCGTGGAACTGGAGGAGGCGGCACAGATCGACGGTGCCTCGAGGTTCCGCATCTTCACGCAGATGATCCTGCCGCTGCTCAAGTCACCGATGGTGGCGCTCGGCATCTTCACCTTCCTGGGGCAGTGGAACAACTTCTTCTACCCGTTGATCTTCCTGAACAGCTCCGACAAGTTCACGCTGCCGCTGGTGGTCAACCAGTTCAAGGGCGCGTACTCGTCGAACTGGACCGGCATCATGGCCGCGGCGACCCTGTCGGCGCTGCCCCTGCTGATCGTGTTCATCTTCGCTCAGCGTCAGATCGTCGAGGGCATCGCGCTCTCGGGGTCGAAGACCTGATCGCCCGATCCCACACCACAGCAGGGGCCGCACTCAGCCGAGTGCGGCCCCTGCTGCGTCGTGAGGGCGCATCACGGGCGCCGGGCAACCGGCGCCGTCAGCCGGTAATCGTCGTGCCGAGCACAGCGGCGGCCACCTCGTCCCAGGTGTCGACCGCCAGCGTCGGCTCCTCGAGCCCTGCGGGCCAGGGCCGTCCCCGGGTGAGCCAGATCGACCTCATGCCGACGGCTCTCGCACCGGCCACGTCGGACTCGGCCGAGTCGCCCACCATCCAGTCGTCCATGCCGATCTGCTGGCCGACCACCGCGGCCGCCCGCGTGAAGATCTCAGGATCCGGCTTGGACACACCGGCCGCCTCACTGATCACCCAGCCATCCACCAGGTCTGCCAGGTGCAGACGTTCGATCTTCGCGGTCTGTTGAGCGGTCGCCCCGTTCGTCACGATCACGATGCGCCAGCCTGCCGCGCGGATCGCGGACAAGGCGTCGGCGGCACCGTCCACCAACGTGAGGCGATCCACGATGCCGGCGCGGAACCGGTCGAGGATCTGCTCCGACTCCTCGGGGTCCAGGTCGAGCAGCCGGGTGAGGTCGTCCACCGTGTCCTGCTTGCGGCCCAGCCCGTCGCGGTCGGCGGCGACCATCGCATCGACGAGGCTTGGGTCGGCCCCGCGCTCGGCCAGGTAGTCGACGGCCCACGCCCGGTAGGCGCCGGCGCGGTCGGCGATGGTGTTGTCGAGGTCTGCGTACAAGGTCGGCACCCGGCGAGCCTATCGACCGCGGACTGGTTGGCCCGACGCCACGATCACCACGGTGGCTCGACCAACGCTCCGAAACGGGGGGTTGGTCGAGCCACCGTGGTGATCCTGGCGGCCAGGGCAGCCGCAGGGGCCGCTGGGTCCTGCCCAGGAAGGGACGGCTCAGAGGGCGGCGATGATGTCGGTGACCCGGTCCTTGGCGTCACCGAACAGCATCACGGTGTTCTCCCGGAAGAACAGTGGGTTCTGCACCCCCGCGTACCCGGCATTCATCGAGCGCTTGAACACGACGACGGTCTCGGCCTTCCACACCTCGAGCACCGGCATACCGGCGATGGGGGAGTCCGGCTCGTCCAGAGCGGCTGGGTTGACGGTGTCATTGGCGCCGATCACGAGCACCACGTCGGTGTCGCTGAAGTCATCGTTGATCTCGTCCATCTCGAGCACGATGTCGTAGGGCACCTTGGCCTCGGCCAGCAGCACGTTCATGTGCCCCGGCAGGCGTCCGGCGACGGGGTGGATGCCGAACCTGACCTTGATGCCACGGGCCCGCAGTTGTCGGGTGAGCTCCGCAACGGGGTACTGCGCCTGCGCCACTGCCATGCCGTAACCGGGGGTGATCACCACCGACTGCGCGTCGCGCAGCAGTGCGGCCACCTCGGACGCTGACACCTCCCGGTGCTCCCCGTAGTCGCGATCGACCCCGGAGACGGTTGCTCCCTCTCCGAAACCGCCCAGGATCACCGAGATGAACGAGCGGTTCATGGCCTTGCACATCAGGTAGCTCAGGATGGCACCGGACGACCCCACCAGGGCACCCGTGACGATCAGCAGGTCATTGCCCAGCATGAAGCCGGCGGCCGCGGCAGCCCAGCCCGACCACGAGTTCAGCATCGACACCACGACTGGCATGTCACCACCACCGATGGACGAGACCATGTGCCAGCCCAGGGCGAACCCCAACAGCGTCACCAGGCCCAGGGGCCACAGTCCCTGGCCATGGGGAGCCATCACCAGCCACACGATGGCGGCCACGGAGGCGAGGAAGGCAGCGAGGTTCAGCCAGGTACGTCCCGGAAGCATCAGGGGACGACCCGCCAGTCGTCCACTCAGTTTGCCGTAGGCGACCACCGAACCGGTGAAGGTGTAGGCGCCGATCAGTACGCCCACGCCCACCTCGACCAGGTGTGCGGTCTCGGAGCCACCGGTGGATGCGGCCGTGTCGAGGAAGGAGCTGAAGCCCACCAACACCGCGGCCAGACCCACGAAGGAGTGCAGCATCGCGATCAGTTGGGGCATGCCCGTCATCTGCACCCGCAGTGCCAACCAGAGCCCGATGGCCGAACCGATCAACAACGGGACCACCAGCAGGACGAGCGTGAGCGGGATCCCGCGCTGGGAGTGGGTGAGGGCGTATCCCACGGTGGCCACCCCCGCCAAGGTCATGCCGACCATGCCCGCCAGGTTGCCCATCCGTGCCGACTCGTGCCGGCTCAGCCCGGCCAGGGCGAGGATGAACAGCAGCGCCGCGATGATGAAGGTGGTCTGCACCAGCGATTCGGCGGTCACTTGGAGGCCTCCTGGGTGTGGCCGGAGCGGAACATGTTGAGCATCTTGCGGGTCACGATGAAGCCGCCGGCGATGTTGACCGAGGCCAGCAGGATGGCGGCCATGGCGACGACCGTGACCGCCCAGTTGGCCGACCCGACCTGTAGCAGCGCGCCGACCATGATGATGCCCGAGATGGCATTGGTCTCAGCCATCAACGGGGTGTGCAGGGCGTGGGAGACGTTCGAGATCACATAGAAGCCCGTCACCACGGCCAGCATCAGCACCAGCCAGTGGGCGAGCAGCGGCAGGGGCGACACGGCCCCGACCAGAGCGAAGAGCACCAGCACCAGCCCGCCACCGTAGAGGGTGCGCTGACGCTTGCGCCGCGCCAGCACCTGCGGGTCCTCAACCGGTGCGACCACGGTCGTCCGGGGGACCACGGCTGGTGCCGCGGACACGTGCACGGGGGGCGGCGGCCACAAGACGTCGCCTGCGTGGCTGACGGTCATCGAACGGATCACCTGGTCCTCCAGGTCGATCACGACCGCGCCGTCCTTGGCGGGGGTGAGCAGCTTCATCAGGTTCACCAGGTTGGTGCCGACCAGTTCCGAGGCCTGCCTCGGCAGCCGGGCGGCCAGGTCGCTGATGCCGATCACCGTGACCTGGTTGTCGGAGACGACGATCTCGTCGACCTTGGTCAGGGCGGCGTTGCCGCCCGTCGAGGCCGCGAGGTCGACGATCACGCTGCCGGGGCGCATCGCCGCGATCATCTCGTCGGTGATCAGCAGGGGAGCGGGCTTGCCCCGCACCTGGGCAGTGGTGACCACGATGTCGGCACGCGCTGACTCGGCGGCGTACATGCGAGCGGCCACCTCGGCCTGTTCGGCACTCATGCCGCGGGCGTACCCGTCGGAGGAGATCTCGCTGTCGACGGCGTCGACGCGGACGAAGTCGGCTCCCATCGACTCGATCTGTTCGGCCACCTCGGGGCGAACGTCGAAGGCGCGCACCTCGGCACCCAACGAGCCGGCCGTCCCGATGGCTGCCAGACCGGCGACGCCGGCACCGACCACGAAGACATGGGCGGGTGGCATCTTGCCTGCGGCCGTCACCTGGCCGTTGAAGACGCCACCGAAGTGCTCGGCCGCCTCGATGATGGCGCGGTAGCCGGCCAGGTTGGCCATCGAGGAGAGCACGTCGAGCGACTGGGCCCTGGAGATGCGCGGGACGGCGTCGAGCGACATGGCCGTCACTCCATCGGCCGCCAGTCGAGCGACGAGGTCCGGGTGCGCCGCGGGGTCCAGGGTCGAGACCAGCAGGCTGCCGGGGCGGAGCCATCCGAGTTGTTCGTCGGTGGGGCTGTCGACCGAGAACACGATCTCGGCGCGCCAGGCATGGTCGGCCTCGACCAAGCTGGCTCCGACAGCCTCGTAGGCCGCATCGGGGAAGGCGGCCTGGGCTCCGGCGCCTCGTTCGACGACCACCTCGTGGCCGAGCTTGATCAACTGGGTGGCCGTGGCTGGGGTTGCCGCCACCCGGGTCTGGGCGGGGCGGATCTCCCGCGGGATGCCGATCAGCATGGAACCTCCTGGACGTCCGGCCGACAGGTCGACCCTAGTGGCCGCCAGCGCCGGGGGAGTGCCGGGGTACCCGAATGTGAGGCCCGTCACCGAGGGTGGCCTCACCCGATGCGGGTCCAGCATCCCCGGGGCGTCCCCCACGCGAACCGGGCCGCCCTCCCGAAGGAGGACGGCCCGGCAGGAACGACCGCACGCAGATCGTGGCTCAGCTGATCTGGTCGGCCATGATCTGGTCGCGCAGTTCGCGGCGCTTGCGCTGCTCGTCGGGGTCCGGCACCGGCACGGCGGCCAGCAGGCGCTGGGTGTACTCGTGCTGGGGGCGACGGACGATCTCGTTCGTCGGACCCACCTCGACCAGGTGGCCGTGACGCATCACGGCGATCCGCTTCGAGAGCATCTCGACCACGGCCAGGTCGTGACTGATGAACAGGCACGCGAAGCCGTACTCGGCCTGCAGGTCCTGGAAGAGCTTCAGCACGGTGGCCTGCACCGACACGTCGAGAGCCGAGGTCGGCTCGTCGGCGATCAGCAACTTGGGCTGCAGGGCCAGCGAGCGTGCGATACCGATGCGCTGGCGCTGACCACCCGAGAGCTCATGCGGGTAGCGGTTGCGCATGGCGCGCGGCAGCTGGACGCTGTCGAGGAGCGCCTCCACCCGCTTCGACAACTCCTGGCCGCGGAGCTTCTCGTGCAGCAGCAGCGGCTCGCCGATCGACTCGCCCACGGGCAGGCGGGGATTGAGCGACGACCCGGGGTCCTGGAACACGATCCCGACCTCGCGGCGGAAGGGCAACAGCTCCTTCTGGGTCGCGTGGGTGATGTCTCGTCCGGCCACCGACAACTTACCCTCGACCGCGGGGAGCAGGGCCACCGCGGCTCGTCCGATGGTGGTCTTGCCGGAACCGGATTCACCCACCAGCCCCACGACCTCACCGGGATCGACCCGCAGGTTGATGTGGTGCGCCGCGCGGAAGGCAGGGTTGCGTCCCTGCTTGGGGTACTCGATGGCGACGTCCTCCATCAGCAACGCCGGGGTGACGTCGGCGGGGCCGTCGGTGAGCGGAATCGCGTTCTCGCCCACCTTCACCAGCGTCCGCGAACTCAGTTGGGATGCGTCGACCTGCTCGATCGCCTCCTCGTTGATCGAGCCGAGGTGCGGCACCGACGCGAGCAACTGCCGCGTGTAGGGGTGCTGCGGGTCCCCGAAGATCTGCTGCGAGGTGCCGTGCTCGACGACCACGCCGTCCTTCATGACGATGATCGTGTCGGCCATGTCGGCCACCACGCCCATGTCGTGGGTGATCAGGATGATGCCCGCGTCGACCCGTTCACGCAGGTCACGCATCAGCTTCAGGATCTCGGCCTGCACCGTCACGTCGAGCGCGGTGGTCGGCTCGTCGGCGATCAGCAACTTCGGCTCACACGACAGGGCCTGGGCGATCATGATGCGCTGACGCTGACCACCGGAGAGCTGGTGCGGGAAGTTGTTGTAGCGACGCTCGGGTTCGGGGATCTCGACCAGCCGCATCAGCTCGAGAGCGCGCTCCTTGGCGTGGGCGGGGCTCATCACGAAGTGCGCGCGCAGCGTCTCGGCGATCTGGAACCCGACCGTGTACAGCGGGTTGAGCGCCGTCATCGGTTCCTGGAAGATGACCGCGATCTCGCGTCCGCGGATGTGGCGCAGCTTCTCGGCGCTGATGTCGATCAGCTCGGTGCCGCGCAGCTTCGCCGAGCCCGAGGCTCGTCCGTTGCGGGGGAGCAGGCCGAGCAGCGACATGGACGACTGGGTCTTGCCTGACCCCGACTCGCCCACGATGGCGAGCACCTCGCCGGCCTTGAGCTGGTACGACAGTCCCTTGGCGGCAGCGAACCAGTCGCCGTTCACCCAGAAGTTGACCGACAGGTCGTTGACGTCGAGGATCACCTCTCCGCGCTGCACCGGCTCGGGTCCCTTGCTGCCACGCGACGTGCGCTTGGCGGCTGCGGTGCCGAGGTCGTGTTCACTGCGGGCACGGTCCTCCCGCTCGAACGAGGTGTCCGACTCGCTCTCCGGGCCCTCGGTGGTGGAGGCGTGGCGCGGCGCGCTGCTGGCCACGTCCTCGGCGGGTTCGCCCGCGTGCAACATGTCGTCGTTCACTTCGACGCTCCCTTCTGCGAGGCCTGGCTCTTCAGGGTCCGGTTGGACTGCCTGTCCATCTGCCGCTTGCTCGGCACCTTCTTCGTCCGGGGGTCGAACGCGTCGCGCAGACCGTCACCGATGAAGTTCACGCTGAGCGCGATCAGCACGATGAACAGACCCGGCCACCAGAACAACCACGGACGGGTGTCGAAGGCGGTCTGGTTCTGGCTGATGAGCTGGCCCAGCGACACGGCGGGGTAGCTGATGCCGAAGCCGAGGAACGACAGGGCGGTCTCGAGCACGACCGAGGCGGCCATCAGCAGCGAGACGTTCACGATGATGACGCCCATCGTGTTGGGCAGGATGTGCTTGGTGATGATCCGGAAGTCGCTGGCACCCGCCACCCGGGCCGAGTCGACGAATTCGCGTTCGCGCAGGCTCAGGAATTCCGAGCGGACGAGGCGCGCGAGTCCGGTCCACAGGATCAGTCCCAGCGCGATCGCCAACTCGACGGGCATCCATCGGTCGAGGAGACCCTTGGTGGAGTCCGACCAGCCCCACTTGGTGGGGAGCACGGTGATCAGGCGGCCCAGGACGGCGCCCAGCACGATCACCGGCAGGGTGATGACGAGGTCCGTCAGACGCATCAGCACGTTGTCGATGCGGCCGCGGTAGTAACCCGAGAGGGCCCCGACGGTGGTGCCGATCAGCAGCACGACGATGCTCAGCACGATCATCACCGTCAGCGAGGTCTGGATGCCCAGCATGACGTTCGCGAAGTTGTCACGGCCGATGGTGTCCTGGCCGAAGGGGAATTTGCCGATGGCGAATCCCTCACCACCCAACCACTTGGGCATGTGCAGGGTGGGGGCGGAGCCGTTCTCGGGGGTGTGCGGGTTCTGGGGGTCCTGCTCCCACCACAGGCCGTGGATCGGACCGATCCCCATCGTGATCAGGCTCAGCAGGGCGATCGCGGTGATCGTGACCATGCCGAACAGGGCCCCGGAGTGGCGCACGAAGCGGCGGAAGACGATCGTTCCCTGCGAGAGCCCCTGCACTTCCTGGGCTTCGCCGACGCCCTCCCCGCGTCCGTGGGACTCGTCGATGGCGCTGGTCTCCGACACGGTGCCGGCGCCGAGGCCGCCTTGGGCCCGCTGGTTCTCGAGGTCGTCGAGGTTGGGATTGTTGGTCATGCGTTCACCCGGATTCGTGGGTCGAGAAGGGCGTAGAGCAGGTCGGCCAGCAGGTTGGCGACCATGGCCAGACCGCCGGTGATCATGACGTAGATCATGACGGGGTCGACCTCGGAGCCGCGCAGGCCCTCGATGAACATGCGGCCCATGCCGCGCCATCCGAAGATGGTCTCGGTCAGCACGGCGCCACCGATCATCGCGATGAAGTCGGGCGGCACGATCGAGGCGAGCGGCATCAGCGCGTTGCGCAGGGCGTGGCGGACGATGACGACCCGCTCGGGCAGCCCCTTGGAGCGGGCCGTGCGAATGTAGTCCTGGCCGAGCACCTCGAGCATGGCGCCGCGCTCGTAGCGCACGTAGCCGGCGAACGAGATCATCACCAGGGCGATGGTGGGCAGCACCAGGTGCGTGATCCGGTCGAGTGAGGTCAACCAGTAGTCACCGGTGAAGTTCGGGGTGGAGGTGCCCATGGTGGGGATGGGACGTCCACCCAGCGCCTTGAAGTAGTCGGGGTAGTTCCACATCAACTGGTCGAGCCAGACGGCCACCGACATCACCAGGGCCACCAGCGCACCGCCGCGCATCGAGACCCCGCGGTCGGGGCCACCCCACAGGAAGCCGATCAACAGGCCGACACCGATGGCGATCAGCAGCAGCACGAACAGGATTCCGTCGTTGACGGAGTACAGGAAGAAGAACCACCGCAGTCCCAGGTAGCTGCCGACGCCGACGACGGCTGTGGTCAGGGCGGCGTAGAGGGCGCGACGGTTGTGCATGCCGGCGAACAGGGCGGTGATGCCGAGCGCGGCAGCGATGCCGATGACGGCGATGCCGAGGGGGCCGAACTGCGGTTCGTTGATCCAGTTGGTGCCCATCACGACGAGCAGTGCGGCCAGCGAGGCGACGAAGGCGACAGCGAAGGTGATCACCTTGCGGCGCGTCTCGCCGCCCAGTGCACCGGCCCAGAACAGGGCCGAGACGAGCGCCAGGACGATGGCCAGGGGCCACATGATGTGCGGTTTGACCAGGTAGTCGTTCACGCCGATGGCCAGGAACTGCTTGAGCAGCACGGCCACCCAGAAGACCGGCAGCGAGTAGAGCACGAACGAGACGAAGGTGATCGCGTAGTCGAAGCTCGTGTACTGACGAAGGGCCGAGATCACACCGACGGTGACACCGATCAGCAGGGCCAGCACGGTGGCTGCGAAGACCAACTGCACCGAGGTCTTGACGGCCCCGGGGAGGATGTCGTTGACATGCTGTTGGGTTCGCCATGCCATGCCGAAGTCACCCTGCAGCACGTGGATGACCCAGCTCGCGTAGCGGCGGTACCACGGCCAGTCCAGGTGCAGCGCCCGGATGCGGGAGTTGATCAGGTCTTGCTTGTTCAGCGCTGTCGAGATGCGCAGGTCATCCAGCGGGTCCATGGCGATGCTGAGCAACGCGTACATCATGAATGACAGAACCAGCAGCAGCCCGATTGCGGTCAGCAGTCGTCGGGCGAGGAATCGAATCATCGGTTGGCGGTCCTTCGTGTCGCGGACGCCCCGGAGCCGTACCGGGGGCAGCCGGGGCTGCCCACCAGTTGGACAGGGCGTGTGAGCGACCCCACACCATGCAAGGCGTCCTCGTCAAGCCGAGACTGTGTGGGCTTCGCCTGGCGGCCGCGGTCGCAGGGCCGCGGGAAGTGCTCGTCCGATGGTGTCGGGTCGTGTGGAGTATGACAGGGGATTGTTTCAGGAACATGACAGCGGGGCGCCCTCTCGAGAGCGCCCCGCTGCCGTGACATCAGGTGTCGGTCAGTCTGGCTTGATCAGCCGACCAACTCCCAGTCCCACACGTTCCAGAAGTAGTAGGGAACGAACGACATCTGCGACACGTTCTTGACCTTGGTCTTGTCGTAGGCGTCGATGCCCGGGTGCTGGAAGAGGACGGTGCCGAAGGCGTCGTCCACGAGCTGCTTCTCGATCTTGATGTTCAGCTCGTCCTGCTTGGCCTTGTCGGTCAGGGAGTTCATCTCGGTGTACATCTTCCCGACCTCGGGGCTGTTGTAGTTGCCGAAGTTGTTCTGACCCTTGGGGACGAAGTTGGCCGCGGCGCCGGTGACGGCGTCGTTGTTGGAGGCCCAGGCGAACAGCGAGGCGTCGTAGACGTTCGGGGTGCCCAGCTTGTTCGACCAGTCGTCGTCACCGCCGTTGATGACCTCGATGCCGGCCTGCTTGGCCGACGCCGCGATCAGCGCGTACTCCTGCTGGCGGCGGGGGTTCGACTTGGCGTAGAGCAGACGAACCTTGAGGTTGGAGACACCGGCCTCCTGCAGGAGCGACTTCGCCTTGGCGATGTCGACCTTGCCGTAGGCGGCCGAGAGACCGTTGCCGGCGACGGTGGCGTCGTAGGCGGGGGTGCCGGGAGTGACGTTGAACGAGTCACGCACCTTGGCGTCGGGGTTCAGCGGCTTGATCAGGGTGTCGACGATCTGCTGACGGGGAATGGTCAGCAGGAATGCCTGGCGAACCTTCTTGGCCTTCTCGGCGTCGCCGCCGTACTTGGCCGGGTCGAAGGGGCCACCGTTCTTCATCTGCAGGTCGACGTGCTCGTAGGTGGCGGTGGTGCCGGTGAGCACCTCGATCTTCTCGTTGCCCTGGAGCGACTTCAGCAGGTCAGCGGTCGCCTGGGGCTCGATGATCGAGACCTCGCCGTTCTTGAGGGCCTGCGCCGAAGCGGTGGGGTCCTCGTTGTAGACGACGGTGATGTCCTTGATCTTCGGCTTGCGGGTGCCCTTGTACTCAGGGTTGGCCGTCATGGTGAGGGACTGCTTGTCCTTCATGTCCTTGATGACGTAAGGGCCGTTGGTGACCAACAGGTCCTTGTCGGAAGGCATGGCGGTGAAGTTGTAGGAACCGTTCCAGACGTCGGCGATCTTGGCGAGGGCCGTCTTGTCCTTGTCCTTGAAGGCCTTGGTCACCGCGTCACAGCCGGCCTGGTCGTCGGCAGCGCCGAGGGCCTTCTTACCGATGATGTGGGCGGGCAGACCAGCACCGTTCGAGAACAGCGCGTACTCCCAGTCGCCGTAGGGGGCGGAGTACTTGTAGGTGACGGACTTGCCGTTGTCACCGACCTCGGGGAAGTCCTTGATCAGCTTCCAGGCCTCGGAGGAGGAGTCGAAGTAGACGCCACCCTTCTGGTCGACCTTGCCGGTCTCCTCGTTCGACGCGCCCTCGGCGGTGTTGAACAGGGTCGACTGGGCGCCGTAGGCGAGGATCAGGTCACAGGCCTGGACCGGGACGCCGTCCGACCAGGTGGCGGTGTCCTTCAGGGTCTCCTTGACCGTCAGGGGGGAGTCGCTGACCTTCTCGTAGGTGGCGAACGACTCGTCCTTGACCTTCTTGAGGTCCTTGTCGTAGTACCAGGCGGCCGAACCCGTCGAGTAGGTGATCAGCGAGTTGGTCACGTTGTTGCCGAAGCTGGTGGCCGAGTTCAGGGCATAGAAGTACTGGTTCCACAACACCGTCAGCGAACCGGTGGCTTCCCCG
Organism: Aestuariimicrobium sp. T2.26MG-19.2B; assembly: GCF_950101875.1. Lineage (NCBI taxonomy): Bacteria > Bacillati > Actinomycetota > Actinomycetes > Propionibacteriales > Propionibacteriaceae > Aestuariimicrobium > Aestuariimicrobium sp. T2.26MG-19.2B. The sequence continues at coordinate 1,878,873 of NZ_CATNLW010000001.1, forward strand.
CCGGTGCTGGCCGAGGCCGAGGTCGAGGTGGACGAGGTGGCCGAGGAGCTGGGCGTGTCCGACTTGCGTTCGGGTGCGGAGCAGGCACTGGCCGTGAGCGCTGCCGCGCACAGAACAGCGGCGGCTCCAATGAGCTTCTTGCTCAAGGTTCCTCCAAGGGTGAGGCCGAGGATCGATGGCGCGCGCAAGCGGGCAGTCGTCCCCGGTCGTTGTTGGTGATTGTGAAGTTAGTAGCCCAATCGGCTTGCGGGCCAGCCCACGACCGCCCCGGAAGGGGGATCGTTACGCAGTTGCAACCCAAGTGTGTGCGGTTGTCACGTCGAGGTCTCGGGCTCGCGGGGGGGCCCGTCGCGAGATCGGGTACCGCCGGTACCGTCACGGGCCGTCGTCCGCCGGAGGACGTGGCCCGGAACCGGTCGGACGATGTGGGGATTGTCGGCCCCCAAGGTATGCTGCCAAGGCGTTGTTCCACGCGTGGACCCGTCGCGCGATCGTGCGTGGACCACCCGGAGCAGTTCATCACCCCGATCGGGGCACGTCCCCGATCAGGGCGCTACAGAATCAGTGCACCAGCAGAATCAGTGCACCAGCAGAATCAGTGCAGCAACAGACCAGACAGACAAACGAGTGGAGTCGGCCCGGATGCTTTCCGCCTTCGTCAACGCGTTCAGGACGGCGGACCTTCGAAAGAAGCTCCTGTTCACCCTGTTCATCCTGGCCATCTTCCGACTCGGTTCGGTCGTGCCGGTGCCCAACGTCAACATGAGTCGTATCGACGAGTGCCGTCAGCTCGCCGAGGCGGGCCAACAGGCCGGGCTCTACTCGCTGATCAACCTCTTCTCGGGTGGCGCCCTGCTCCGCCTGGCCATCTTCGCGCTGGGCATCATGCCCTACATCACGGCCTCGATCATCCTGCAGTTGCTGACCGTGGTGGTGCCGCGACTCGAGGCCCTGAAGAAGGAGGGCGCCTCCGGTCAGCAGACCATCACCCAGTACACGCGCTACCTGACGCTGGTGCTCGCGGTGCTGAACGCGACGGCCTTCGTCACCATGGCCGTCTCGGGTCAGTTGCTGCCCGGCTGTGACGGCATCGTCTACGACCAGGGCATCTTCGCCGTCGTGGTGATGGTGCTGACCATGACCGCCGGCACCGGACTCATCATGTGGATGGGCGAGCTGATCACCGAGCGCGGCGTCGGCAACGGCATGTCGGTGATGATCTTCACCCAGATCGCCGCTGCGTTCCCGACCTCGATCTGGGGAGTCAAGAACCTTCGCCCGGGCGCCCAGGGCTGGCTGATGTTCGGCGCCGTGATCGCCGTGGCCCTGCTGGTGATGGCGGCCGTGGTCTTCGTGGAACAGGCACAGCGTCGCATCCCCGTGCAGTACGCCAAGCGCATGGTCGGTCGTCGACTGGTCGGCGGCACCTCGACCTACATCCCGCTCAAGGTCAACCAGTCCGGTGTCATCCCGGTCATCTTCGCCTCGTCGGTGCTGTACCTGCCGGTGCTGTACTCGACCTTCCGGCCGTCGCGTCCCGAGTCACAGTGGATCGCGGCCAACTTCGTCCGCGGCGACCACTGGCTGTACAACCTCATCTTCTTCGTGTTGATCGTGGCGTTCTGCTACTTCTACGTGTCGATCACGTTCAACCCCGTCGAGATCTCGGACAACATGAAGAAGTACGGCGGCTTCATCCCCGGTATCAGGGCCGGCAAGCCCACCGAGGACTATCTCGCCTACGTGCTGAGCCGGCTCACCGCCCCCGGTTCGCTCTACCTCGGGGTGATCTCGCTCATTCCCACCCTGGCGTTCGTGTTGATGAAGGCCACCCAGTCGATGCCGTTCGGCGGCACCAGCATCCTGATCATCGTCGGTGTCGCGCTCGACACCGTGAAGCAGATCGAGAGCAAGCTGCAACAGCACAACTACGAAGGATTCCTCAAGTGAGACTGCTGATCGTGGGCGCCCCCGGCGCCGGCAAGGGAACCCAGGCGACCCGCATCGCCGAGCACGTGGGCATTCCCACCATCTCGACCGGCGCCATCTTCCGCGCCGAGATGGCCTCCGGCAGTGAACTGGGCCAGCAGGTCAAGCAGATCATGGACTCCGGCGAACTGGTCTCCGACGAGATCACCGACGAGATCGTGTCGAACCGGCTCAAGGCCGACGACGTCGCGGCTGGTTGGCTGCTCGACGGCTACCCGCGCAAGCTCTCCCAGGTGGCCGCACTCGACACCATGCTGGACGAGTCGGGCCAGAGCCTCGACGCGGTCGTCTCATTGGTGGTCGACCCGGAACAGTTGGTCACCCGCCTGCTCGACCGCGCCGAGAAGGACGGACGCTCCGACGACAACGAGCAGACCATCCGCAACCGGATGAAGGTGTACGCCAACGAGACCGAGCCGCTGCTCGCGGTCTACCGCGAGCGGGGTCTGCTCGAGGAGATCGACGGTGTGGGCTCGGTCGACGAGGTCTCGAAGCGCATCTTCGCCGTGCTCGACGAGCTCGCCGGGGCCTGAGGAGCTTCCCATGCGGAGCCTGCGCAAGCCGACCTTCGAGCGCAAGACCCCCGATCAGCTCAAGCTGATGCGCAGGGCCGGGCTGGTCGTCGACGAGGTGCTCCGCACCCTCGCCGCCGAGGTGAGGCCCGGCATCAGCACCCGCGAACTCGACCAGATCGGACGCGAGATCCTGGCCGCCCGTGGGGCCAGCTCGAACTTCCTGGGCTACGGCGCCGACTGGGGCATCCAGCCGTTCCCGGGGGTCGCCTGCATCTCGGTGAACGAGGAGGTCGTGCACGGGATTCCCGGCGACCGCGTGCTCGCCGAGGGTGACATCGTCTCGTGCGACTTCGGCGCCGTCATCGAGGGGTGGCACGGAGATGCCGCCCGCACCTTCCTCGTCGGCGAGGTGTCGGACGAGGTCCGAGAACTCTCGCGGGTGGGCGAGGAGGCCATGTGGGCCGGGATCGGTGCCACCCGGGTGGGCGCCAGGATCGGCGACATCTCGGCGGCGGTCGAGGCCTCCACCTCATCGCACCGGCGCCGCTACGGCATCATCCGGGACTTCACCGGACACGGCATCGGTTCGGAGATGCACATGTACCCCGACGTGCCCAACCACGGACGCGGTGGCCGCGGCCCCGTGCTCAACGAGGGTCACGCCATCGCGATCGAACCCATGGTCACCCTGGGCAGCGGCGACGTCGCCGAACTCGAGGACGACTGGACGATCGTGACCCGCGACAGCTCGTGGGCCGCGCACTGGGAGAACACCGTCACCCCCACCGCCACCGGTGTCTGGGTGCTGACCCTTGAGGACGGCGGGGAGGCCGAGCTGACCAAGCGCGGCATCCCCTTCGGCCCGCTCGCGGACTGAACCGACGCCGTCTGGACGGCCGGGCTCACAACTTCTTCTGCCAAGCCCCCCCGACCGAGGCCACCTGGTAGCCGAGGCGGTCGTTGATGGCGAGCATCCACTGGTTCTCGCCCGCGTTCCAGGTGTGAACCCGCTCGGTTCCGGGCCACTGTCGGCGGAGCCACTCGAGATTGGCAGCCTTCATCAGTTCGCCCAGCCCGTGGCCCCGGTGTGAGGCGAGCACGATGGTGACCTCCTGCCACGCGACCGCGGGCAACTGTGGCCGCTGCCGGATGTTGGTGTAGCCGGCCAGCTCTCCTGATTCCACCTGGCGTGCGGCGGTGCTCAGGCCCATCCAGTTGCGGTAGGTGTCGCGCTCGGACGAGGCGACCCGGTCCGCCGTCCACACCTCGTCCTCGAGTTCGAGCTCACCCTTGGGCACGTCGGTGCTCATGGCCAGGTTCAGCCGGGCCTTCGCCTCGAGCAGTTCCTCGGGGGTCTCGTTGATCCACTGCACCAGTTCGTAACCGTGCGGGAGATGGGGGACCGACACCTGCGTTCCATGCACCCTCTGCACCGAGTGCCGCTCGCACTGGGCCAACGAGAACCCGTGACGGAGCGCGAACAGGGCGGGCACGTCACGAGCGATCGAGAAGGCACCCTCCTTGGGGTGCAGCGCGTCGTCCCGGCCTTCGCCGTTCTCGTGGGTACCCCAGCTGATCAGGGTGTCCACCCCCCAGTCACGGGCGACGGTCTCCACCGCTCGGACCAACATGGTGCCGACTCCGCGACGACGATGGTCGGGGTCGACGGTGACCTCGAAGCCGTCGAGCAGGTGGAGATTGTCGTGGCGGCTCTGCATGATCATGCAGGTGCCCACCACGACCGCGTCGCCCGGGTCGTCATGGGGCTGCAGCAGCGGCAGACCGGCCTCCTGCCCGGACGCGAAGACGGGCCCGGTGAGGGCGAGCAGCAGCCGCTTGCGGGCGTTCTGCTGTTGGGCGAGTGACTGAAGGTAGGCCTCGGGAATGTTGGTGAAGTCATCGTGGCCGAACACCTCGCGCCAGGCCCGGTTGTCGACCTCGACCGCCGCTCGCAGCAAACCGTCGAGCACTCCGGGATCGCGTGACGAACCGTCCGCCTCCACCGGGGGAAGGTCGGCCATGGCGACGTGGTAGCTGTTCTGCACGCCCTCAGTGTGCGTCGGGCACCAACGGCCTGGCGAGCGGTTTTCCGGCCGCCCCTTGTCGGTGCCACTGTCTAGGCTGGTCGCATGCCCCACCCCCAGACAGTGGCCCATGACCTCGTCGAGACCCTGCACGGCCACCGGATCGCCGATCCCTACAGGTGGCTGGAGGACCCGGACTCCACCGCGACCCAGCAGTGGGTCGAGGCGCAGCGTGACTGGTGTGAGGAGGTCTTCGCTGGGATCCCCGAGCGGGCCCACTTCAGCGACCTGATGCGCTCGATCGTCGTCCGGGAACGACGCGGGACACCGGACCGGCAGTCCGGCTGGTACCTGCGCAGCACCAACGACGGTGGCCAGCCCCAGGACTCCGTGGTCGCCAGTCGTGACCTCGACGAGGTGCTCGGCGGCGCGGCACCCGTGCTGCTCGACCCCAGCACCTGGTCGGAGGACGGCACCACCTCGCTGGGCACCGTGTCGGTCAGCCCCAACGGCCAGCTGGCGGCCTACACGGTCAGCGTCGCCGGATCTGACTGGACGAGCATCCGGGTGCTCGACCTGCACACCTGCACGCTGCGCGACGACGAGGTGACGGGCAAGTTCGCCCGTCCTGACTGGTTGCCCGATTCGTCGGGGTACCTGTGGTTCGACCACCCCGGTTCCGGGGACGCCACCGGAACAGAGACCAAGGCCATGGGTGAGGCTGTGCTGAAGCGCCACCTGCTCGACGGTTCAGACGACCTGGAACTGTGGCGGGCGGGTGACCCCGACCTGCACGCCTGGTCCCAGGTGCTGCGCGCCCCCGGCCAGCGACATGCCTGGCTCACGGTGACCACGATGCTGGGCACCGAGCGGCTCAGCGACATCCTGGTGGCCCCTGTCGATGGCGCCGGAGTCGGTGAGCTGCGAGCCCTGTTCGGCAACCGATCGGCCTGGCGCCAACCCATCGGTGTCGACGGGGACGACTTGCTCGTGCTCACGTCCGATTCCTCGCCCATGGGCCGGATCGACCGGGTCGACCTGTCCACGGGGCGCTCGCGCACGCTGGTGCCCGAGGGGGAGTGGCCGATCGAGGAGGTGGCCTTCAGCCGGGCACACCTGGTCGTCCACACGCTGGAGGACGCGCAACCGGTGCTTCGTCGCCACGACCTGACCGGAGCCGATCTCGGACGAGTACCGCTGTCGGGCGGCCAGTTGATGGCGCTGTCAGCCGAACGTGACTCCGACGAGGTGCTGCTCGGGTTCTCGTCGGTCAACTCGCCGCGCACCAGCCACCTGCTCGATGCCGCCAGCGGACGGGTCACCGACCTGCCGGGGGTGGCGGGCTCGTCCGAGCCCCTGCAGGTGCGCACCGAGCGCAGAAGGGCGACCAGTACCGATGGCACCGAGGTGCCCTACTTCCTGATCAGCCGCGCTGACCTGGGTTTCGACCAGACGCGCCCCACGCTGCAGTACGGCTACGGCGGCTTCCACATCCCGATCCTGGCCGATCACCGGCCGGGTTGGGAGGGGTGGCTCCGCGCCGGCGGTGTGCTGGTGATCTGCAACCTGCGCGGCGGCTCCGAGTACGGCACGGCTTGGTATGACGCCGGCCGCAAGCAGCACAAACAGCGGGTGTTCGATGACTTCATCGCCGTCGCGGAGCACCTGATCTCCACGGGTGTGACGACGGCCGGGCAACTCGCCAACTACGGTCGCTCGAACGGGGGATTGCTGGTGGGTGCCACGCTGACCCAGCGCCCTGACCTCTGGGCGGCCAGCATTCCCCAGGTCGGTGTGCTCGACCTGCTGAGGTTCCACACCTTCACGGTCGGCAAGGGCTGGACCTCGGACTACGGCAACCCCGACCTGCCCGACGACTTCGAAGTGGCGCTGTCCTACTCGCCGCTGCACAACGTGCGCCCCGGCGCCCAGTACCCGGCCACCCTGGTGGTGACGGGAGACCACGACGATCGGGTCGTGCCGGCCCACAGCCACAAGTTCACGGCGACCCTGCAGGCTGCCCAGGGCGGGCACGCGCCCATCGTCAGCCGGATCGAGACGGCCACAGGCCACGGGCCGGGCAAACCGCTCGGGATGGTGGCGGACGAATGGGCCGACGTGCTCGCCTGGGCGGCGCACTTCACAGGGCTGTCGGTGCCGGGCGCCCACGTAGACTGAGGGGGTGAGCAACCTGCCGATCTCGTCGAAGTACCGCAGCCAAGCCCACCTGCCCGTGAGCGATGGTGAACGCGAAGACCTCGTGCGCCGACTGAACGAGTCGTACTCGGCCGGTGACATCGACGTGGACGACTACCAGCCACTGCTCGACAGAGTGTTCGGCGCCCGAACCCTGGGAGAACTGCTGCCGGTGGTCGAGCGACTTCCGGTGAAGCAGACCTACAACTCGCCAGCCATCGTCGCGCAGGGGACGTCCGGCCCGCCCCCGGGGGAGTTGACCCCCACCCGCCCGGCGCTGCGGGCAGGTATGGCCGTGATGATCGGTGGCGGGATCGCCGCCCTGGCCCTGGTGCTCGCGATCCTGGCCGTGCTCATCTTCTGAGCAGCGTCGTCAGGAGACTCACTCGGCGAAGACGCCGATCACAGGATCCCAGGAGCGCACGCTCACCTCGGTGACGAGGCCCTCGCGCTGGAAGGGGTCATCGGCGAGCAGCGCGGTTGCCTCGTCGGTGTCGTCGATGCGCAACAGCAGAAGCGCACCCTCGGGGCTGTCGTTGAGCGGCCCGGAAGCGGCAAGGGTGCCCTGGTCGGCGAGCCCTCGCAGGAACGCCCGGTGCTCGAGCCGCACCTCGGCCAAGGCGTCAGGAGCGTTGAGGTAGGTGTAGGTCACCACGGAGAAAGCCATGGCTCCGACCCTAGCGGGCGGGGCGGGGATGTCGTCCCGGACCCGACTTCGCAGAATGCCCACTCAAGTGGCGTCCGGGGAGCGTGATGGGGCTGGAATCCGGCCCTCCCGACTGGAATCATGGGTGCAAGCAGGGGGGCAGAAAAGGGGAGCGCCGTGACCGAACCGCGTGGTGGCTGGCCGCCGCCCCCTCCGGGGTCGTGGGTGCCGCCCTCGAGCTCGTCCGACGTGCCCGGTGTGTACTCCCAACCCGGCCAGCAGCCACGCTCAGGCCAGCCCCGACAGCCTGATCAGTACGGGCAGCGGAGTCAGTACGGGCAGCCGGGCCAGTACGGGCAGCCGGGCCAGTACGGGCAGCCGGGCCAGTACGGGCACCCGGGCCAGTACCCCGCCCAAGGCCAGTACCCCACCCAGGGCCAGTACTCCTCCCCACAGGGCCAGTACGGGCAGTACCCCCCGCCCAACCCTTGCTCGGGGCCACAGCAGGCCCCGCAGCAACCCCAGTTCTGGTCGGACCTGTACCCCACTGCCCCCTACCTGCCGTCACGGCAGGCGGGCGGCGGGCGTCCCGGTCGTGGCACGTCCGCAGGCGCGATCGTCATCAACACGCTCGCAGTGGTGCTGGTGGTGTCGCTCGCGGTGGTCGGGTGGTCGTGGCTGAAGCGTGACCTGGCCACCTCCTTCGGGCCCGTGACGGTGCAGACCCCGCAGGGCCCGGCGACCCAGCCGCCGCCCACCACCGCCCCGCCCAGCGGTGCCCCCACCACACCCGGCTCCAGCCCTACGCGGACGACCAGCGTCGTCCCCTCGGGTCAGGGCACCACGAAGCCGACCACCGCGCCGCGGACGACGAACTCGCCGCCCCCGGGGGTGCCGAGGGTCGACTGGGGGCCGCTCCCGGGATCGACCAGGACGGGCTCCGACTGGGTCACGGTGCAGCGCAATCGGCTGTACTCCCAGAAGATCGCCACCGCCGCCTGCCCTCGGCTTCCCGACCCGATCCCCTCCGGGGCCGCCTACCGTACCTTGGTCGGAGGACTGGTCGACTGCGAGTACAAGCGTTGGCTGCCGGCGCTGACCGCGATCGGCGTCACGTACTCCAAACCCAGGGTGGTCTTCTTCAGCGGTTCCGCCACCTCTGAGTGCGGCAGTGTCACGGCCCAGGAGGTTTCGTTCTACTGCCCGTCGCGAACCCGGCCGACCATCTACGTGCACACCAACCTGAGTCAGCAGTCCAACCAGTGGTGGCGCCTGCGGTTGCCCGAGACGATCAGCCACGAGTTCTTCCACCACGTGCAGGCGTCTGCGGGCATCCTGCAGTCGGAGTACATGCTGGTCCAGGGGGGCATGGACGACGACGAGGGCACTCGCCGGATCGAGCTGCAGACGTTGTGCATCACCTCGAGGATCCTCTCCACCACGCCCGCCTGGGGGTTCACCAGCCGCGACTACTCCCTGATGGTGCGCTGGTTCCGACAGGGCGAGCAGGACTCGGACCACGGTGACGCGGAGTCGAACGACTACTGGGGTCGACGCGGGTTCTCGATGGTGAACGTGGGCGGCTGCAACACCTGGACGGTGCCGGCGGCCAAGGTCTCCTGACACCGCCTGACTAGGCTGGTGCCCATGACTCTTGCCATGCGCCCGCTCGGATCAGGTCCCCAGGTCAGCATCGTCGGCCTGGGAGGCAACAACTTCGGACGACCCGGCTCGGCCACCGCCGACCGCGCCGGTACCGACGCCGTCATCGGCGCGGCCATCGACGAGGGGATCACCCTGATCGACACGGCCGACATCTACAACGACGGACGATCCGAGGAACTGATCGGTCAGGTGCTCACGCCGACTCGTCGGGCGCAGGTGGTCGTGGCGACCAAGTTCGGCCACCAGCACGCCACCGCGCCGGGGGCCGACGGATGGGGGGCCAAGGGTGCCGCTGACTACATCAACCGGGCCGTGGACGCCTCGCTGTCCCGGCTGGGAATCGATGCCATCGACCTGTACCAGATCCACACCCCGGACCCCGAGACACCCATCGTCGAGACACTGACCGCGCTCGACGGTCTGGTCAAGGCAGGCAAGGTGCGAGCCATCGGCCACTCGCAGTTCACCGCCGAGCAGGTGCTCGAGGCCGACCGGGTCGCCAAGGAGCACGGGCTGACCGCTTTCGTCAGCGCGCAGAACCAGTACTCCCTGATGGAGCGCGACCTGGAGGCAGCCGACCTGCCCGCCATGCGCCAGGTCGGTCTGGGTCTGCTGCCCTTCTTCCCGCTGGCCAGCGGTCTGCTCACCGGCAAGTACCGCCGGGACCACGTGCCCACTGGTACCCGTCTCGAGCAGCGCCCCGAGCGACTCGAGGCGGTCGACTGGGACCAGCTCGAGGACTTCCGGCTGCTGTGCGAGCGGGCCGACGTGCCCATGGTGCAGGCGGCCATCGGGTGGCTGATCGCCCAGCCGGGGGTGAGCTCGGTGATCGCCGGGGCCACTCGTCCCGAACAGGTGCGGGCGAACGCCGCAGCGGGCCGTCGAGCCCTCGAACCCGAGTTCCTGGCACAGGTCGACGTGCTCTTCCGCTGACGGCGTCCGAGGGGCGGGGTTCGGGGAGCGGGTTCGGGGGTCGTCCGATTTGGGTCGTACCCGGCCCCCGGCGTAGAGTGGGGCGTCGGTCAACTGTGGCCGGAATGGTCATGCCCCCACACGGGGGTACTCCCGTGCCCTCATCCCGAGGACACACCAACCGATTAGGACGCAATGGCGAAGAAAGAAGGAGCCCTCGAACTCGAGGGAACCGTGGTCGAAGCCCTGCCCAACGCGATGTTCCGCGTTGAGCTGGCCAACGGGCACAGGGTCCTCGCGACCATCAGTGGCAAGATGCGGCAGCACTACATCCGCATCCTTCCCTCTGACCGGGTCGTGGTGGAGCTCTCTCCTTATGATCTGACCCGCGGCCGTATCGTCTTCCGCCACAGGTGATCAACCCAACCCATCAGTTCGATCAGAAAGTAGCTCGATGAAGGTTCAGCCGAGCGTCAAGAAGATCTGTGACAAGTGCAAGGTCATCCGCCGGCACGGTCGCGTGATGGTGATCTGCGAGAACCCGCGTCACAAGCAGCGCCAGGGCTGAGCCCCGGCCGGTGCGTGAGCGGGCCGCAGGCTCGCCCTCCACGGATCAACATCTGACACAACTCAACACCCAAACGTGCACGCACGGCCGGAGGAACACTCCGGTCCCACCCCCGGACGAAGGCCGGGGCCCCCATCGTCAGCACAGTCCGACGATGCACCCACCCGGGCGACCAACCCGGGCACGGGCGACCAGGGGACGCGGCACGCAGACACCTTCGCGGCCAGACCAAACCGCACTCCACACACAACCCTGCGGGAAACAGGGGGAGTCGGGGCCGAGACCACCTAAGGAACTGCCACCATGGCACGTTTGATTGGCGTCGACCTCCCGCGCGAGAAGCGCCTCGAGGTCGCACTGACCTACATCTTCGGCGTGGGACGCACTCGCGCCCTGGAGACCCTGAAGGCCACCGGAATCAGCGGTGACCTGCGAGTCCACGAGCTCACAGACGAGCACCTGGTTGCTCTTCGTGACCACATTGAGGCCAACTACGAGGTTGAGGGTGACCTTCGCCGCGAGGTGGCTGCCGACATCCGCCGCAAGATCGAGATCGGCAACTACCAGGGCCGTCGTCACCGCGCCGGTCTGCCCGTCCGCGGTCAGCGCACCCGGACGAATGCCCGCACCCGCAAGGGCAAGAAGAAGACCGTCGCCGGGAAGAAGAAGGTTCGCTGACGCAGCTGCGTTGGCTGACCTTCACACGAAGACTCCCTCTCGTCCGAAGATTTCAGGAGAAGACCAAGACTCATGGCTACTGCAAGCCGTAAGAGCGCCGCGTCTGCCAAGACCAAGGTGCGCCGCAAGGAAAAGAAGAACGTGGTGGCCGGGCAGGCCCACATCAAGTCCACGTTCAACAACACCATCATCGCCATCACCGATCCGGCTGGCGCCGTGATCTCGTGGGCATCGGCCGGCACCGTCGGCTTCAAGGGTTCGCGCAAGTCGACCCCGTTCGCCGCCCAGATGGCCGCCGAGTCGGCCGCTCGTCGTGCCATGGAGCACGGCATGAAGCGCGTGGAGGTGTTCGTCAAGGGCCCGGGTTCGGGTCGTGAGACCGCCATCCGTTCACTGGCCGCCGCGGGCCTCGAGGTCGGAGCCATCTCCGACGTCACCCCGGTCGCCCACAACGGCTGCCGTCCGCCCAAGCCCCGTCGCAACTGACCCGAGACTCACGAAAAGGATTTGAACCATGGCCCGTTACACCGGCCCCATCACCAAGAAGTCTCGTCGTTACGGCACCGACCTGGTGGGCAATGACAAGGCTTTCGAGCGTCGCCCCTACGCCCCCGGCGTGCACGGCCGCGGCCGCACCAAGGACTCGGAGTACTCGCAGCAGCTGCGCGAGAAGCAGAAGGCGCGTTTCGCCTACGGCGTTCTCGAGAAGCAGTTCCGTCGTTACTACTCCGAGGCCGCCAACACCTCGGGCAAGACCGGTGAGCTGCTGCTGCAGATCCTCGAGTCGCGTCTCGACAACGTCATCTACCGCGCTGGATTCGCCTCGACCCGTCGTCAGGCCCGCCAGCTGGTCGTGCACGGCCACTTCACCGTGAACGGCCACAAGGTGAACGTCCCCTCGTTCCGCGTGACCCCGCACGACATCATCGACGTGCGCGAGAAGTCGCTCAACCTGACCCCCCTCGTGATCGCCCGTGAGACCCACGGCGAGCGCGAGGTGCCAGCCTGGCTGACCGTGCGCCCCAACCGGATGCGCATCCTCGTGCACCAGCTGCCCACTCGCGACCAGATCACGGTCGACGTGCAGGAGCAGATGATCGTCGAGCTCTACTCGAAGTGACCTGACGGCGTGGCCCCGGGTCACACCCGACGAGCCGCCGGATTCGCTCTGTCGTCTCGTCCGGTGTGCCCGGGGGTCACGCCCCAGCCGACTCGTCGCCGGTTCACCCCGGCGGGACCAGGCACACCCGCCCTGCACACGCAGTCGCGGATCAGAAGCCGCCCTCGGGCGGATCTTTGCTCGCATCGTCAAATGGTGGTCGATGCGGAAAGGAACACACATGCTCATCGCTCAGCGTCCGACCCTGTCGGAAGAGGTCGTGGACGAACACCGTTCACGCTTCATCATCGAGCCGCTGGAGCCCGGCTTCGGCTACACGCTCGGCAACTCGCTGCGCCGCACCCTGCTGTCGTCCATCCCGGGCGCCGCCGTCACCAGCATCAAGGTCGAGGGCAACCAGCACGAGTTCTCCACCCTCGAGGGTGTCGTCGAGGACGTCACCGAGATCATCCTCAACCTCAAGGGCCTCGTGCTGTCGTCCGAGGAGGACGAGCCGGTCAGCATGTACCTCAACAAGTCCGGCGCTGGAGCAGTCACCGCTGCTGACATCCAGACCCCCGCCGGTGTCGAGGTGCACAACCCCGACCTGCACATCGCGACCCTGAACGAGAACGGCAAGATCGAGATGGAGCTCGAGGTCGAGCGCGGCCGCGGCTACGTGTCGAGCGTGCTCAACAAGAACCCCGACGCCGAGATCGGTCGGATTCCCGTTGACTCGATCTACTCGCCGGTGCTGAAGGTCACCTACAAGGTCGAGGCCACCCGCGTCGAGCAGCGCACCGACTTCGACAAGCTGATCGTCGACGTCGAGACCAAGCAGTCCATGGCTCCCCGCGACGCCGTCGCCTCGGCCGGGCGCACCCTGGTCGAGCTGTTCGGCCTGGCCCGCGAGCTCAACGTCGACGCCGAGGGCATCGAGATCGGCCCGTCGCCGGTCGACGAGCAGTTGGCCCAGGACCTCGCCCTCCCGGTGGAGGACCTGAACCTGTCGCAGCGTTCGTACAACTGCCTCAAGCGTGACGGCATCCACACCGTCGGTGAGCTGCTGAGCCGTTCCGAGCAGGACCTGCTCGACATCCGCAACTTCGGCTCGAAGTCGATCGACGAGGTCAAGCAGAAGCTGGCCGAGCTCGGTCTGGCCCTGAAGGACTCCGCCCCGGGCTTCGACCCGATGGCTGCCGTCACGGCCTACGACGAGGACGGCTACACCGACGACACCGATTACGCCGAGACCGAGCAGTACTGATCCGCACCCCCTCCTCGTGGTCCTTGAACGGCCTCGAGGCAACACCACTGGAGATTTGAACAATGCCCAAGCCCACGAAGGGTCCCCGCATCGGTGGCACCCCGGCCCACGAGCGGATCATCCTGGCGAACCTCGCCAGCCAGCTGTTCGAGCACGGCCGCATCACCACCACCGAGACGAAGGCCAAGCGCGTTCGTCCGTTGGCCGAGCGCCTGATCAGCAAGGCCAAGCGCGGTGACCTGCACAACCGCCGCCAGGTGCTGACCGTCGTCACCGACAAGTCGGTCGTCGACATCCTGTTCCACGAGATCGCCCCGAAGATGGACGGTCGCGACGGTGGCTACACCCGCATCACCAAGATCGGGCCCCGCAAGGGTGACAACGCCCCCATGGCGATCCTCGAGATCGTGACCGAGGCCGTCGCCAAGAAGTCGGCGCCTGCCGCTTCGGCCGACGAGACCAAGGACCAGATCAAGGCGTCGGCCACCACCGACGCGCCTGCCGAGGAGGTCGTGGTCGGCGAGACCGCCGCCGACGAGGTCGTCGTGGAGGACTCGGCCGACGAGACCGCTGCCGACGAGACCGCTGCTGACGAGGTTGCTGCTGACGAGGTTGCTGCTGATGGGGCTCCCGCCGCCGACAGCGATGCCAAGGACCAAGCCTGACGCTTGCGTCTGATGGGCCGGCGCCTGCCGTCCCATCGGCCGCACGAGGCACACCGAAGCGCCCGTTCCCTGGGGGGACGGGCGTTTCGCGTTCCCTGACCGTGCCCGAGCCACCCGAGAGGGGTGCACCATGAGCAGCTCACCGGAGGACCGGAGGTCCACCGCCCGCGACGGGAGGGGTGGCCATCGACCCGGTGACCCGGGATTCACCCGACTGCGGATCGCACTCTTCCTGGCCGGGGTGGCCACCTTCGCCCTGCTGTACGCACCTCAGGCCGTGCTCCCCGAACTGACCACCGCGTTCGCCGTGACACCCGGTCAGGCGGCGCTGGTGATCTCCGCCGCGACCCTGGGGCTGGGAGTGGGGCTGCTCGTGGCGGGTCCGCTCTCGGACGTGGTGGGACGCACCCGCCCCATGCTGGTCTCGCTCGTCGTCTCGGGCGCGCTGGGCCTGGCCGTGGGCCTGGTGGGCGACTGGAACCTGCTTTTGGTGCTGCGCGCGGTGCAGGGCTTCACGCTGGCCGGGCTCCCTGCGGTCGCCACGGCGTACCTGCGGGAAGAGGTTCACCCCCACCACGTCTCGCGGGCCACCGGTCTCTACATCGGGGGCAACGCGCTGGGTGGAATGAGCGGTCGCCTGGTGACCGGTCTGGTGGCCGACCTGTGGGGGTGGCGATCCGGGCTGGTCGCGATCGGCGTGGTCGGCGTCGCGTGTGCCGTCGCCACGGTCGTGCTGCTGCCGCGATCAACCCGGTTCGTGGCCGCCGAGGCCAGCGCTCGGGCCGTGCTCGTCCGCGCCGGCAAGGCGGCCAGCGATCCCGTGCTGTGGGGACTCTACGTCGTGGTCGGCTGCCTGATGGGGGGTTTCGTCAGCGTCTACAACGTGCTCGGGTTCCGCTTGGTGCAGTCCCCGTTCAACCTGTCGGTCGGTGTCGCCTCGCTCGTCTTCACCAGTTACGTGATGGGCTCGGTGGCCAGTTCCACCGCCGGTCGGCTCGCCGATCGGATCGGACCGCCGACGGTGGTGTCGGTCGGGGTGCTGCTGGGATGCCTGGGTCTGGCGGTGACGATGCCCGACCGGCTGTGGGTGATCATCGTCGGGCTGGTGATGTTCACGGCCGGGTTCTTCGCCGCTCACGGGGTGGCGAGCGCATGGGTCACCTCGCGCGCCGCGCGCATCGGTGCACCGATCGGGCAGGCGGCGAGTTTCTACCTGACCAGCTACTACGTCGGTTCGTCGGTCGCCGGCGCCTTCTCGGGCTCGGTGTGGAGTGCCGCGCGCTGGCCCGGGCTGGCGGCCATGGTGGGCGCGCTGTGGCTGGTCGCACTGGCGATCGCTGTCGTGCTGGGGGTGGTCTTCGTCCGCAGGCGAGCCGCCGGCTGACTCAGCCGACGTCGGCCAAGGCCTGCACCGGGGTCGCCCGAGCGGCGATGGCTCCGGGCACCACGGAGGCGAGGGCGGCCGTCACGACGGTGCCGACTGCCCCGACGGCGAGCAGGGTGGGCGAGGTGCCCCACGAACCGGGTGGCATGCCCAACCGCTGCACCACGGCTTGCGCGCCGAGCCAGCCGAGCCCGGTGCCGACCACGACCGACGAGACGACGGCCACCGCCGCCAGCAGCAATGACTCGACCAGCACCATCCGTCTGAGGTCGTCCCGGCTCGCACCCAGCGCGCGTAGCAGTGCCGACTCCCGCGTGCGCTCGAGCACCGACAGACCGAGGGTGTTCGCCACCGAGACCAGGCCCACGACCGCGACGATGGCCAGCAGGGTGCTCACCAGGGTCACGACCGAGCTGATCCGTGCGTTCACGAGGGCCTTCTGTTGCACGTTCCCGGAGGCGGCCAGCGCCGGGTTGTCGGGCAGCAGCCGGGCCATCAGTGACTCGACCACGGTGGTGCTGGTGGTGGCCTGTGGCTCGAGCGAGACGAGCATCAGCCCGTCCTTGGAGGCCATCCCGAGCTTCGCGAAGGTCGACGGACCCACCACGGCGACTTGCGGGCCGAGATTGAGCTCGCCGACCCGCAGCCGCAGCTTGTTGCCCAGCACCGGAATGAGGTCGACCCATGCACCCGGCTGCACGTGAAGGCTGCGCAGCTGGTCCGTGGGCAGACCGATCCAGCCCTCGGGGATGGCACCGTCACCCCGTGCGAGACGGTTGGCCTCCGCAGTGAACTGGGCAATCGGCAGCGTGCTGAACACGCCGGGGCCAGCGAGGATGGTCACGGGTTGTGTGGTGCGGAACATGGCGGCGTCCCTCACCCCAGCCGTGGCCCGTACGGTGGCGAGGGCACCCGCGTCGAAGCCCACGTAGTAACCGTCGGAGTCCTTCGACCCCGTGTTCACCTGCCCGTTGACGGGGTCGGTCGACTCGGGGTCGAGCTTGGCCGAGGCGAGGCTCAGGTCGACCGGGTACAACTGGTCAAGCCGGGCGTGGGCGCCCGATCGTCCGACACTTGCTCCCGCCAACAACCCGGCGAAGACCAGCAGCGGCACGACCATGGCGACCACCGCCGAGCCGGTGCGGGCGGGGTTGCGCGCGAGGTTTCCCGATGCCACCACGGTGACCGGACGGCGAGCGACCCGCCCCATCCACGTGGCGGCTGCCCGGGCGGTGGGACGCATCAGCAGCAGCAGGCTGACGGCCAGCACGGCCCCCGCGACCAGCGTCGGCCACCAGCGAGCACCGCTGGCGATGCCGACGGTCAGGGCGACAAGTGCCGCGACGGTGACGGCCAGGTCGCTGAAGCGTCGTCTGCCCTCGCCCGGCAGGAGTGCGACCGTGCTGAGTGCCTCCAGCGGCGGCACTCGCGAGGCCTGCCAGGCAGGCGCTGCGCTGGCTGCCACGGTCACCAGGCCGGTGGCGAGCACGGCGAGCACGACCCGGGGCCACCCGATCACCAGACCGAAGGCCAGCGTGCCCGGATGGGTGGCGGCGGCCAACCACGCCCCGCCGATGCCGACAGGGATGGCGAGGACGGCGCTGACCAGCCACAACAGGGTGGACTCGGCCAACATCCACCGCGCGGCCTGCCCCCGATGGGCACCCACGGCCCGCAACAGGGCCAGATTGCGGCGCCGGGCGGTCAGCAGCATCCGCTGGGTCGCGGTGATGGTCAGCGCACCCACGAACAGGGCCAGTGCCGCGCTACCGACCAGTACCCACGGGAGCCAGACCGTTCCACCCCGGCTGGCAGCCGCAGCCCTGTCGACCACCTCGGATGCGAGCCAGGGCTTCGCGATCGAGCCCAGGATCACCTGGTCGGTGAGAGCGTGCTGTACCCGCTGAACGGTCTGTGGCGGGTTCGCGGAGGCCACCAACAGGTCGACCCCGACGGCCGAGCCGGACGACCCGGGTGTCTGCTCGGCGGCCTCGTCCGGTCGCGCGATCGTCCCTGGCGGAGGGGGCAGCAGCACCACGTCGGGGCGCTGGAAGAAGGCCAGCGTGACATAGGCCGGGGCGCGGGTGTAGCCCCCGTCATCGGTCAGCCCCACCACCGTCAGTTCGCCCCCCGCCAGGCGGCTGAGCCGCACGCGGTCGCCGATGCCGACCCGGAGGTCGCGGCTCACCTCACGAGTGAGCATGATCTCGTTGCCGGTGGCGGGGGAGCGGCCCTGCACGGGCCTGTACCACTGCAGTGCTGGAGTGCCCACTGTCGAGGTGAGCATCACATCGGCCCCGAAGCCCTCGTGGGTGAGCAGTGAGCGGAGTTGGCTGAACCGTTCGACGGCGGTGACCGACGGATCAGCCGCCAGCGCCTTCTCGGCGATGGCCAGTCCCGCGTCCCGGTCGGTGAGCGAGCGCCAACTGTTCCAGACATGGGTCTCGACCACGACGTCGGCACGGCTCGCCCAGACGGCGCTGCGCTGTTTGACGGCGCTGGTCTCGGTGGCGAGGTACACCTGCGTGGCGACCAGGAACGCGATGGCGATGGTCGAGGCGAGCAGGGTCGCCACGAAGCGCATCGGTTGCAGCCGGAGTTCCTCGCGGGCCAGCCGCCACGAGAGGGGTGCTCCGGACATGGGCCAAGTCTGGCACGGGCAGGGTGCCGCAGCCCCGGCACCCCAGCCCCGGCACCCCAGTCCCGGCACCCCAGCCTCGGCGCCCCAGCCCCGGCACCGGGGAGCGGATCGCTAAGCTGCTGGGGTGCCCACCGACCAGTTGAGGATCGCCCAGCTCGCCAACTTCGTGGGGCCCGTCTCGGGTGGCATGAAGGTGGCCATCGACCAGCTGGGCAAGGGGTATGTCGCCGCCGGGCACGAGCGCATCCTGGTGATACCCGGTCAGGTCGACTCCGAGCAGGAGGACGAGTTCGGCCTCGTCGTGCGCGTGAGGGCCCCCCGCATCTCGAAGGACTACCGGATGATCGCCCGCCCGTGGCGAGCGCTCGACGTGCTGGACCGGTTCAGGCCGACCACCATCGAGGTCAGTGACAAGTGGACCCTCTCGCCGGCGGCTCGTTGGGCCCGGCGACGTGACATCGGCTCGATCCTGTTCAGCCACGAACGCTTGGACGACATGCTGGGCATGTGGCTCCGGCGCCAGTTCGGCGTCGAGTCGGCTGTCGGTGGACTCAACCGGCAGCTGTCGAAGAGGTTCGACGCGGTCGTCACCACCAGCCAGTACGCCGCCGAGGAGTTCGAGAACACAGGGGCCCGGTTGTGGCACGTGCCCCTCGGGGTCGACCTCGAGACCTTCCACCCCTCGGTCGGGCGGCCGGCCGATGACGGGGTGCTCAAGCTCTGTTACGTGGGCCGGATGAGCCGTGAGAAGAGCCCCCATCTGGCCGTCCAGGCGGCCGTCGAGTTGCACCGGCGAGGACGTCCGGTGCGTCTCGACATGTACGGGGTCGGCCCCGACACCGAGGAACTGCGTGAGCTGGCCGGCGATGCGCCCGTCGTCTTCCACGGGTTCGTCCAAGGCCGCGACGAGGTGGCCCGCAAGTTCGCGGCCAGCGACATCTCGTTGTCGGTCTGCCCGGCCGAGACCTTCGGTCTCGCGGTGCTGGAGGCGATGGCCTGCGGCACCCCGGTGGTCACCGCCACCCGCGGTGGGGCCAGCGAACTGGTCGACGCCACCTCCGGGGAGTCCGGACGCCCCGACGCCCGCGGTATCGCCGACGCGGTCGAGCGGCTCGTCCCACGACTCTCGGACGACCTGCGGCGCACCGCCAGGACCCGGGCCGAGCAGTACACCTGGCAGGCCTCGGTCGACCTGATGCTCGACCTGCACCGGCGGCTGGCCAACCCCGTCGCACGGGCCGACTGGCTGAGGATCGGGGGGCCTGCACGAGCCGCCGCTGCCCGCGGGCGGGGGTCCGGAGCCGACCCGACCTCCAGTGCCGACCCGACCACGACCGACCCGACCAACACCGACCCGGCCAACACCGATCCGGCCAACACCGACCAGCACGGGGGAGCCCAGCAGTGATGAAGATGTCCAGCCTCGTCCGACTCGCCACCGTGCTCGGCATCGGCGCCGTCACCCCCGTGGTGGCGCTCGCCCCGAGGCCCAGGGGTGGCGACCTGACCGTCGACGACCTGGTCCGACAGGTGTCGGCGTCCTCCCTGCAGGGTTGGCACCTGGTCGACCACGCCACAGCGGTCGTGCATGCCTCATTCGACCACTACTCCGCCTGGCACCTGTGGGAGACCCCGGCGCAGGCGTTGGCGGGCGGGCGAGGCTCGTCGGTGCAGGTGAACCAGGTGTTGGCCGAGGTGCTCGACGGACTCGGGTTCGACGTCGAACTGGTGCACGCGGCCCGGGTGAGGTTCGGCGGCAACCCGTGGTGGCACGCGGGTCACCTGTGGGCCCGGGTTCGCATCGGCGACGACCTGCGCGACGTGTGCGCGGTGGACGGACGCAACCGGGCTGGTCACGTGGTGTTCACCCCGCTCACCGAGGTGCGCGAGGTGCACCCGTGGACCGTGCCCGCGGGCATGCTGGGGCTGGCTCCCTTCGTGGTGGTGCAGGTCTGGCGACAGTTGCTGCTCGGCGACGAGGTGCCGAGCTGGATGTACCGCCCCTTCGACCAGAGAGCCTGACGTTCCTTGCGCGCTGAGCCTGCCGACCCCCGCCCCACCAGTCCTGAACCCGTCGGCGCCGATCAGCGACCCAACATCATCCTGATCTGCGTCGACCAGATGCGTGGCGACACCATGTCGTCGGCGGGGCACCCCGTGGTGCAGACCCCGAACCTCGACGAATTGGTGGCCACCGGGACAGCCTTCTCGTCGGCCTACTCGGCGACCCCGACCTGTGTGCCGGCGCGGGTGGCGCTGTTCACGGGGCAGTCGCAGGAGCGGCACGGCCGTTACGGCTATCGCGAGGGAGTTCGGTTCCAGGAGGCCCACCCCGTGACCCTGCAGGGCACCTTGCGCGAGGCCGGCTACCAGACCCAGGCGATCGGCAAGATGCACGTGTGGCCCGAGCGGGCTCGGTGCGGTTTCGACAACGTGCTGCTGCACGACGGGTTCCTGCACTTCGCGCGCGGACGACACCCCCGCCATGAGGACAATGACGACTACCTGACCTGGCTGCGACGCCAGCCCGGCCTGGCCGCAGCCGACATCGACGACCACGGGGTGGGCTGCAATGACGTCGTCGGCCGTCCCTTCGACAAGGA
Source organism: Aestuariimicrobium sp. T2.26MG-19.2B (assembly GCF_950101875.1). Taxonomy (NCBI): domain Bacteria; kingdom Bacillati; phylum Actinomycetota; class Actinomycetes; order Propionibacteriales; family Propionibacteriaceae; genus Aestuariimicrobium; species Aestuariimicrobium sp. T2.26MG-19.2B. Next base: position 1,899,725 of record NZ_CATNLW010000001.1, read on the forward strand.
CGAACGCGTGCACCCCTCGACCTGGGCGATGACCGAGGCGGTCGACTTCCTGAAGCGGCGCGATCCCACCTCGCCCTTCTTCCTCTACCTGTCGTTCCACCGGCCGCACGGGCCCTTCGACCCGCCCCAGTGGGCGTGGGACCTCTACCGCGACGCCGACGTCGCCGAACCATCCGTGGGGGACTGGGAGGACGAGCTGCCGGGTCGCCGTGACCACCGCATCCGGGCCCAGTTCGGACGTCGCTCCCGGGCCGTGCGGGAACAGGTGCTGCGCGGTTACTGGGGCAACATCACCCACATCGACCTGCAACTCAACCGCCTGCACGAGACCTTGACGGCGCGAGGTCTGGCGCACAACACCGTGATCTGCTTCGTCTCCGACCACGGGGACATGATGGGCGACCACCACCTCTACCAGAAGGCGGTCGGCTACGAGGGCAGCGTTCGCGTGCCGTTCGTCGTGCAGGTGCCCGGTGGTCACGGGGCCGCAGCAGGGCGGTGGCGAGACGAGGTGGTCGAGTTGCGCGACCTCGCCCCGACCCTGCTCGACCTGGCCGGTGTCGACATCCCCGACGAGATGGACGGACGATCCCTGGTGCCCCTGCTGGCCGGGGCCGAGCCGCAGGACTGGCGCGACCACCTGCACGGTGAGCACGTGATCAACCATTTCGGTCTGGTGGAGCAGATGCACTGGGTGACCGACGGCAGCAGCAAGTTCTGCTGGTTCTCGGGCTCGGGGCGCGAGCAGTTCTTCGACCTGGTCGACGACCCGGGGGAGTGCCACGACCTGAACGACCACCCGAGCCGGCTCGCCGAGGTCGACGCCTGGCGGGCCCGGCTGGTGGCCGACCTGTCCGGGCGCGAGGAGGGTTTCGTCCGTCTCACCGATGACGGCGCCCCAGAACTCGTCCCGGGGCGTCCGATCTCGTCGTGCGCGAGTTGGGTGCCCTCGGCCGCCCACTGACCTCACTGAATGGCTGGCGACCAATTTCCGGGACAGTCGCACGGGAAACCGTCAGGAGCGCTCCCGTCGACAACGCGATCGCCCTGAACCGCTCACCAGAGGTGAGCACTCCGCCCACGGGTTGGGACGTTCTTCCTTCCACCGACCTGTGAATCGATTTACTTGCCGTCAGTTCCCCCAGCCGACCCGCGTCGGGCGGCTGACCTCTGACTCACATGGCGGTGACGAATGGCGCAGATGGTCGTCGAACCCACGACTCCCCTGGGGTCCGGCCCGCGCGCAATCGCGACCGAGGCCCCGCTCAGCCCTCGCCACACCGGACGGCTGCGCCTGCCGGGCGGGCTGGGGGCAGGCCGGGCCCGATTCTTCCTGCGGCGCGTCGGTGCCTACCTGGTCGTTGCCTGGGCTGCGGTGACGCTCAACTTCATCATTCCGCGCTTCATGCCCGGAGACCCCGCCGAGGCGGTGCTCCGTCGCATCCAGTTCAACACCGGACGAGCCCCCCTGCACTCAGAGATCGAGGCCGTCCGCCGCATCTACGGCGACCCGCAGAAGAACATCATCGGCCAGTACTTCGACTACTGGTCGGGGGTCATCCACTTCGACTTCGGTGTCTCGACCACCAGCTACCCGACCCCGGTCTCGGAGCTCATCCTGCAGGCCCTGCCGTGGACGGTGTTCCTGGTCGGAAGCACCACCCTGATCGCCTGGCTGATCGGCACGGCGCTCGGTGCCCTGATGGGATGGAAGCCGGGCAACACCTTCGACTCGATCTTCGCGCCGGTCACCACCTTCTTCCACGCCTTCCCCGGCTTCTGGCTAGGACTGGTGTTGCTGTGGATCTTCGCCATCAAGCTGCAGTGGCTTCCCGTCTCGGGCGGCTACGACCCGAACGTGCCGTTCTCGCTGGGCAACTTCTGGTTCGTGCTGTCGGTCATCTTCTACGGTGCGCTGCCGATGTTCGCGCTCATCTTCATCGGGTTCAACGGCTGGCTCTTCTCGATGCGCAACGTCATGGTGGCCACTGTCACCGAGGACTACGTGCTGCTGGCCCGCGCCAAGGGCCTCAAGGAGTCGACCATCCTGATGCGCTACGCGGCACGCAACGCCCTGCTGCCCAACGTGACGGGGCTCGCCATGGCCATCGGCGGGGTGATCGGCGGCACCGTGCTGATCGAGGCCGTGTTCACCTACCCGGGCATGGGCTTCCTGCTGCAGAACGCCATCAGCCAGCACGACTTCCCGACCATGCAGACGGTGCTGCTGATGCTCACCGCCTGCGCTATCGTCGCCAATTTCGTGGCCGATTCCATCTACGTCCTGCTCGACCCCCGGGTCGCCGACACCAACTGAGGGGATGACATGTTCGAGGGTTTCCTCAAGAACCGCCGGGTGCAGTGGGGCCTGGGCATCTTCGGTGCGTTCGTGTTCGTCGCAGTCTTCGGCGACCTGTTGATCAAGCTGGTCGGGTGGGGCCCGCTGGACGTCGACTACGACGCCCTCCACACCGGACCGGGTCACGGCGGCCACCTGCTGGGCACCACCATCTCGGGCCAGGACGTCCTGGCCCAGCTGATCTCCGGCGCCCGCGGATCGATGGCGGTCGGCACCCTGTCGGCCTTGTTGGCGATCGCGCTGGGTGCATTCATCGGGGTCTCGTCCGGCTTCTTCGGTGGCACCTACGACACGGTGATGAACGGCATCACCAACGTGTTCATGACGATGCCCTCGTTCGCCCTGACCCTGATCGCGGCCGGCTACATCTCCGCTGCCGGCGGCCCGGGCAGCAATGCCATGGGCTGGGCGTTGATGGCCTTCCTGATCGGCATCTTCGAGTGGCCGGGCATGGCCCGCTACCTGCGTGCGCAGACGCTCACCCTGCGCAGCCGCGACTGGGCGATGGCCACCAAACTGCTCGGCGAGTCGCGGATGCGCATGATCTTCTCGGAGGTCTTCCCGCACCTGCTGGGCATCGTCTCGGCCACGTTCCTGCGCGCCATCATGGCCGGCATCCTCGCCGAGGCCGGACTGAACTTCCTCGGCGTCTCCACCGGAGGCGTCATCAGCTGGGGAACCATGATCACCAACGCCCAGAACCAGGGGGCCCTGACCCTCGGCTGGTGGTGGTGGTTCCTCACCCCAGGTTTGGCCATCGCGTTCATCGGCACCGCCGCCGCACTGGTCAACTTCGGCCTCGACGAGGTCACCAACCCGAAGCTGCGCACCGGCAACGCCGGCGCGGTCAACCGCTTCATCAAGGCCCAACGGCGTGCCGCCCGGGCCTCCGCCTGACCCCCACCCATCCCGGAAGGAAACCCCCATGGCCGATCCGCGTCTCGCACGCCGGTCTCTGTTCCTGGCAGCAGCAGCTGTTGCAGGGAGCGGAGTGCTCGCCTCGTGCAGTTTCGACAAGTCCACCAGCACCTCCACCGGCGCCACCTCGGGCAGCACGCCCGGTGGCAAGCAGTTCACCGTCGACACCCTCAACGTGAACTCGTTCGGGCCTCGTCCGTCGTTCGTCAACAACTTCTCGCCGTCATCACCGGCAGAAGGGGTCGTCGGCACCGGCTACCTCTACGAGACGCTGCTGTGGAACGACCGGCTCAATGCCAACAAGCTGTCACCCTGGCTGGCCAAGGAGTTCACCTTCGACCGGGCGGCCCGCACCATGACCATCACCCTGCGCGACGACGCGAAGTGGTCGGACGGCAAGCCGATCACCGCCGACGACGTCGTCTACACCGTGGTCGAGATGCCCAAGCAGGCCGAGAAGCAGAAGGCCAACGCCGAGACCTTCGACTTCACCGCCACCAAGGTGGACGACCTGACGGTCACCTTCACGTGGCCCGAGGACAAGGCCAATGCCGAGGGCGACCGTGCCGTCGGCAACCTGCGCCCCAAGCCCAAGCACGTCTACGAGAAGCAGAACCTGGCCACCTGGACCAACGCGGACGCCCCGGTGACGTCGACCCCGCTGACCCTCGAGCGGTTCACGCCCCAGCAGGTGACCTTCGCGGTGCGCGATGACCACTTCAACGGTCCCATCCCGCACGTCAAGAAGGTCAACTGGGTCACCTTCGGCTCGGCTGACGTCGGCAAGAACCTGCTGCTGCAGGGCAAGATGGACCTGGCGACCCTGTCGATCCAGAACTCCGAGGACACCTTCGTCAAGCAGACCGAGGGCAACAAGTACTGGACGCTGTACGCCAACTCGGCCGAGGGCTTCTTCTTCAACTGCGGCAGGGCCCCGTTCAACGACGTGGCAGTGCGCAAGGCGGTGTACCAGGCCATCGACACCGACAAGATCCACGCGCTCTACGACATCGGTCTGCCCTCGATCAGCCCCACCGGCCTCGACCCGCAGATCTGGGGTGACTGGGTCAAGCCCAGCCTCACCGAGCCTCACCGACCCGACACCGAGGCCGCCAGGAAGACCCTGGCCGACGCCGGCTGGACGGTCGAGGGGGGCAACCTCACCAAGGACGGCAAGTCGTACCCGATCAGCTACAAGACGGTGGCCGACTACACCAACTGGTCGACCTGGGCCGACGGCGTGAAGGACCAGCTCAAGACGGTGCTCGGTATCGACATCAAGGTGCTCAAGGTTCCCGACGCGCAGATCTGGGAGCAGTACAACAAGGGCGAGTTCGACATGGGCATGACCTGGGTCGCCAGCGGCACCCACATGGGCTTCGTGTACTCCGACCTCGACTCCAAGCAGGCCATGCCGGTGGGCGAGGAGGCCAGCGCCAACCCCGGTCGCGTCAAGGACCCCGAGCTCGACGCCCTGCTCGCCAAGGCGCAGGCCGAGACCGACGAGGCCAAGCTCAAGGAGTTGGGCTACCAGATCCAGCAACTGGTGGTCGACAAGGCCTACATCGGCCCGGTCAACCCCGGCGCCAACTTCATCGAGATGAGTGGCAAGAACTGGACCGGTCTGCCCGACAAGCTCGAGGCCGGTTCGCCGGTGCCGCTGCCGTACGGCACCGCCGACACCTGGATGATGCTCCAGAAGCTCGTGCCGGTGCGCTGACCCTCGCGGTCACCCACACGCGGGTGGGGGACGAGTTCGTCCCCCACCCCCACGAACCCACGAACCCCACCCCAAGAACCCCCACCCCGAGAACCCCGAACCGACGAACAGAGAGGCGAGCAGGTGAGTCGACGAGAACTGGGAGAGGTGCTGCTCGAGGTCAACGACCTGAGCGTTGACTACCTCACCCTCAAGGGGGCCGTCCGCGCTGTTGACGGCGCCACCTTCACCCTGCGGCGCGGCGAGATCCTCGGGGTCGCGGGCGAGTCGGGGTCGGGCAAGTCGACGTTGACGACCGCGATCCTGCGCCTGCAGCGTCCCCCCGCGGTCACCGCCGCAGGTCAGGTGCTGTACCACGACCAGGACGGGACGGTGACCGACCTGGTGCCGCGCACGGACGCCCAACTGCGGTCGATCCGCTGGGACAAGTTGGCCATCGTGATGCAGTCCGCCATGGACGCCCTCAACCCCGTCAAACGGCTCGGCGACCAGTTCCGTGACGTCCTCCAGTTGCATCAGCCCAAGATGAGCAACCGGGAGGCGATCGAGCGCGCCCAGGACCTGCTCGCGATGTCGGGCATCCCGCGCGACCGCGTCAACTCCTACCCCCACGAGATGTCGGGCGGCATGCGCCAGCGGGCGCTGATCTCACTCGCCCTCGCCTGCGATCCCGAACTGGTGATCATGGACGAACCCACCACGGCCGTCGACGTGGTGATGCAGCGCACCATCATGGGTCAGGTGCTGCGGCTGCAGCGCAAGCTGGGTTTCGCGATCATCTTCGTCACCCATGACCTGTCGCTGCTGCTGGAACTGTCCGACCGGCTGGCCATCATGTATGCGGGCAAGATCGTCGAGATCGGCCCTGCCGCCCAGCTCTACCGCGACCCGAAGCACCCCTACACCGAAGCGTTGCGCGACTCGTTCCCCCCGCTGTACGCCCCCCTGGTGAAGATGTCGGGAATCCCCGGCACCGCACCCGACCTGATGAACCTGCCCGATGGATGCTCGTTCGCGCCGCGATGCCCGGTGGCGATGACCGCGTGCGCGTCGGTTCGTCCGGCCCTGATCGAGGTGGGACCGGTCGATGCCGCCTGCCTGCGCAACCAGCCGGAGTACGCCGACGCACCCGTGGCCGACCGGGTCGATGCCGAAGCCCTCGAGATGGAAGGAGTGCTGCGATGAGCCAGACCACGACCGACCAGCCGGTGGTGTTGGAGGCACGCAATGTCACCAAGCACTTCGAGGTGCGCTCCAAGGAGGGCGTGCGGGTCGTCCGTGCAGTCGAGGGGGTCGACCTGCAGCTGCACCGTGGGGAGATCGTCGCCATGGTGGGGGAGTCGGGCTCGGGCAAGACCACCGTGGCGCGGATGCTCAGCCTCTACTACCCGGTCACCGAGGGCGAGATCCTGCTGCACGGCAAGCCCGTGACCAAGGTCTCGGGCGGGGCTGCCAAGGACTACTACGCCCAGGTGCAGTTGCTCTTCCAGGACCCGTTCGCCTCGCTCAACTCGCTCAAGTCGATCCGGCACATCCTCAGCCGGGCGGTGCGCATCCACAGTCCCCGGCTGGGCCGGGAGGCCGTCGAGGAGAAGGTGCTCGCCCTGCTCGACAAGGTGGCCCTCACCCCGGCCTCGCAGTACATCGACAAGTTCCCCCACGAACTCTCGGGTGGGCAGCGGCAGCGGATCGTGATCGCCCGTGCGCTGGCCGTCGAACCCAGCGTGATGCTCGGTGACGAACCGATCTCGATGCTCGACGTCTCGATTCGTCTCGACGTGCTCAACCTGCTCACCCACCTGCGGGACGAGGAGGGCGTCGCCCTGCTCTACATCACCCACGACATCGCGTCGGCGCGCTACATCGCCGACCGGATCAACGTCATGTACGCAGGCGAGATGGTCGAGGGAGGCCCCTCGGAGTCGGTGATCCACACCCCGCAGCACCCCTACACCCGGCTGCTACTAGATTCCTCACCCAATCCCGACCGGGGCATCGACTCAGACCAAGGCTCCCTGTTCGACGAGGTGGGCGACCTGGGTGAGCCTCCCTCGCTGATCGAGCCACCGGCCGGCTGCCGGTTCAACCCGCGCTGCCCGTTCGCGATGCAGATCTGCACCACCGACAAGCCGGAACGCACCGAGGTGACGCCCGGCCACTGGGCACGATGCCACCTCCACACCGTCGGGGGCGCCGAGCAGTTGCTGCAACCGAGCATCCAGTTCGGCATTCCCGTCGAACACGTCGAGGCCCAACTCGACCAGGCCCTACCTTTTGAATCCAGCACACCCGACACCCTCGGGGATCGGCCCGACGGCGCCGAGACCCAGACGGTGGTCGCCGAGTCAGAATCCACCAGCCAGTTCGGAGGACCCCAACCGTGAGACTTCAACCCACCCCGCAGGGATTCCTGCGCGACGGACAACCCCACCTGATCGTCTCGGGAGCCGTGCACTACTTCAGGGTGCCCCCCGAACTGTGGCGCGACCGGCTGCTCCGGGTGAAGGCGATGGGGTGCAACACCGTCGAGACCTATGTCGCCTGGAACTTCCACGCACCGACCGCCGACCAGGTCGACTTCAGCGGATGGCGTGACCTCGAGCTGTTCCTGCAGACGGCTGCCGAGATCGGACTCGATGCCATCGTGCGGCCGGGCCCCTACATCTGCGCCGAGTGGGAGGGCGGCGGCTTCCCCGGCTGGCTGCTGCGCGACCGCAACCTTCGACTCCGCGTGAACGATCCCGGCTACCTGGCCCACGTCGACCGCTGGTTCGACGAGCTGATCCCGCGGATCGCCCGCCACCAGGCCAGCCGGGGCGGGAACGTCGTGATGGTGCAGGTCGAGAACGAGTACGGCTCCTTCGGTGACGACCGGGCGCACCTCGAGCACCTGCGCGACGGACTGCTCGCCCGCGGCATCGACGAACTGCTGGTCACCTCGGACGGGCCCGGTCAGGCATGGCTGTCGGGGGGCACGGTCGACGGTGCGTTGGCGACGGTCAACTTCGGGTCGCGCGCCGACGAGGTGATCGAGATGTGCCGCACCGAACTGCCCGACCAGCCGCTGATGTGCATGGAGTTTTGGAACGGCTGGTTCGACCACTGGGGCGAGGGGCACCACACGCGCCCGGCCGACAGCGCCGCTGCCGAACTCGAGACCATGCTGGCGCATGGCATGTCGGTCAACCTCTACATGGCACACGGTGGCACCAATTTCGGGCTGTGGGCTGGGGCGAACCACCACGCCGAGTACCTCGAGGCCGGGCTGCAGCCGACGGTGACCAGCTACGACTACGACGCCGCCATCGGTGAGGACGGCCGGCTGACCCCGAAGTTCCACGCCTTCCGTGAGGTGATCGGGCGCCACCTCGACCTGGCCGCAGCCAACGAGGCGCTGGCCCTCGTCCCCGAACAGAAGGTGCTGCCAGAAGCCAGGCTCGACCTGGAGTGGCGAGGTCTGGTCGGCACAGACCTGTGGCAGCGGCTCGACTCCGGGGGACACCCCCACCCACCCACCTTCGAGGACCTCGGCCTCGAGCGAGGGGCACTCTTGCTGAAACGGCGCACCCAGCTCTCCGACTGGCCCGCGACCGTCAAACTGCTCGGACTGCATGATCGTGCGTGGGTCTTCTGCGACGGCCAGTACGTCGGCGTCTGCGACCGCAACGACGAAGCCCCCGAACTGACGCTGCCGACCTCCTCCGCCTCGGGTGAGGGACGGCGCGAGGTCGACCTCGAGATCCTGGTCGAGTCGCAGGGCCGGGTGAACTTCGGCCCGCACCTGCCCGACCGCAAGGGAATCCTGCGCGGGGTGTGGTTGTCTCCGCGCTTCCTCAACGGCTGGCAGGTCACCGCCTGGCCGTTGGAGCAGATGGCAGCCGACCTGCGGGCGGTCGCCTCGTCCGACGCGCTGGTCGGCGAACCGAACGGGCCGTCCGTTGCCACGGTCACCATCGACGTGGACGAACCCGCCGACACCTACCTCGACACGAGCGGTCTGGGCCGGGGTGTCGTGTGGGTCGGCGACTTCTGTCTGGGACGATTCGACCAGCGCGGTCCGCAGACGACCCTGTACGTGCCAGCCCCGCTGCTGGCAGACGGCAGCACCACCATCACCCTGCTCGACTTCGAACCCACGGGGGCCACCAGCATCGGGCTGGTCGCACACCCCAGTCTGTGAAAGGACCTGTTGTGAACGACCTGCGGATTGCTGTCATTGGCCACGGCATGCGCGCCAGCCTTGCCAAGCTCGCCCACAAGCCGGGAGAGGGATCCCGGGTCACCGTCATCGTCGAACCCACCGATCGTGGTCTGGACGATGCGCGGAAGTTCTACGACGACCAGGTCACCTACCTTCGGTCGGTCGACGAGCTGATGGAGCGGGACGATGTCGACGCCGCCATGGTGTTCACCCCCGACAACGTGCACTTCGAGGTCGCGATGCGCACCCTCGAGAAGGGGTGGCCGACCTTCTGTGAGAAGCCGATGGGCATCACCATCGAGCAGTGCGACTCGATGCTCGAGTTGGCTCATGAGAAGCGCACCCGGCTCTACATCGGGCACAACATGCGCCACATGCCGGTGGTGCGCCAGCTCAAGCGGCTGATCGACGAGGGTGCGGTCGGGAACGTCAAGGCGATCTGGACCCGGCACTTCGTGGGCGCAGGCGGCGACTTCTACTTCAAGGACTGGCACGCCGATCGCGCCAACGTCACGAGTCTGCTGCTGCAGAAGGGCGCACACGACATCGACGTGATGCACCACCTGGCCGGCAGCTACACCCGACGGGTCTCGGGCATCGGTGACCTGATGGTCTACGGCGACATCGCCTCGCGTCGCGACAACACCGACCGGCGCATGTGGGACTGGTATGACGCCGATGTCTTCCCGCCCACCACCCAGACCGACCTCAACCCGGTGGTCGACGTCGAGGACATCTCGATGCTGCACATGGTGCTCGAGAGCGGCGTGCTGGCCAGCTATGAGCAGTGCCACTTCACGCCCGACTACTGGCGCAACTACACCGTCATCGGTGACGCCGGCCGCATCGAGAACATGTCGGACGACGGCGGCGGCCAGATCCACATCTGGAACTCACGCCGCGGCGGGGCCGGGCAGCCCGACGCGGTCGAGGTGATCTCGCGGGGAGACGGCACCCACGCCGGTGCGGACCCCAACCTGGTGGCCGAGTTCCTGAGGTTCGCCCGTGAGGGCGGCGCGACCGACGTGTCGGCCATCGCCGCCCGTGAGGCCGTGGCGACGGGCTGCGTCGGCGCCGAGTCCATCCGGACGGGCGGGGCCATGCTGCCCGTGCCTCCGGTGGCCGAGCACCTGCGGGCCTACTTCGACGGCGGTCAGGTCTGAGCCGTGACCGTCGGGGGGGAGCAGGGGGAGGTGGCCCGCACCGGGCGGGTCACCCTCTCGCAGGTCGCCAGGGCTGCGGGGGTGTCGACCACCACGGCATCGTTCGTGTTGGCCGGTCGCAAGGACGGCCAGCGCCCGGCCTCCGACCAGACTGCCGCCCGGGTGATGCAGGCCGCCCGCGACCTGGGATACGCAGCCAACGCCCACGCCAGGGCCATGCGCCGGGGACGCACTGACTCGGTGGCGCTGGCCCTCGGCGACCCGCGGGACCCCTGGGCCAATGAACTGGCGCACGTGGTCAGCCTGCACGCCAGCGGTCGTGGGCTGAGCACACTGGTGCTGGCCGACGACTCGTGGCCCACCCTGCTGCAGGGGCACCAGTTCGACTGCGCCCTGGTCACGGGCGCCGAGTACCACGCGCACGGGCACGACCAGGTGCGCGAACTGGCGCGGCAGGGCAACCGGTTGGTCGTCCACTCGGCCGAACTCGAACCCGCCGGCTTCGATGTGATCCGCTCCGCGGCGACGACGGCAGTGGGGGAGGCGCACGCCCTGCTGAGGTCCCGACATGAGCGGGTGCACTACCTGGGCGCCGTGCAGGCAGCGACTCCCGTGCGGTCACCCAGCCGCCGTGACCTGTTCCTGCAGGCTGTCACCGAGGCGGGGGACGACCCGCGCGGTGCCGTCGTCCGGGTGGCGCCCACGCTGGGAGCGGCCCAAGCGGCCGCGACCGAGTGGTTGCGCAGACCGGGTCGTCCGACAGCCGTGGTGACCCAGACCGGGTACCTCGCCATCGCGTTGCAGGCGGCCGCGCTGCGGGTCGGCGTCCGGGTGCCCGACGACCTCGAGATCATCGCCCTGGGTGACGTGCCGGAGGCCACCTCACTGTTCGGCCCCGTCAGCCACTTCGCCCCCGACGACGGCTTCACCCAGATCGCCGACGCGCTGGTGGTCAGGGCGGTCACCCCGCCGGACGATCTACCGTGGCGACTGGTGGATCTCGCCTGGGTGCTGCAGCCGGGACTCACCACCCGTTGACAGGCACAACTCGCGGCTGGCGCGCCGAGCTGTGTTGCTGTGCGGGGACCGGGTCTGGATCGGGCCCACGCGGAGAGCTCCTGGGACGGAGGGATCGTCGCAGGCTCAGCCCTGGTAGGTGACCCGCTTCAGCACCTCGGGCCAGGTACGGTCCAGCACCATGCCGCCGAAGACCACCCCGAGCCAGGTGTAGACGGGGCCGAGCAAGGCCCCGATCACTGCCACCAGCCACACCAGGGAGGGACGATCGAGGCTCACCAACAGCGGCCCGATGAACGGCAGCGAGATGATCAGCGTGCCGACCATGCAGACCAGGGTCAGGAACAGCCCGACCATGCCGCCACCGCTGGTGCGTCCGAACGCGTTCTGCCCCGGCGGGGGTGCGGCGTACTGCCACACGGCGCCGGCCAGGGAGCCCACACCCATGCCGGCACCGACCGCGCCGATCATCCCACCGTAGACGGCGGGCGCCCACGCCCACTGCCCCGAGAGTGTCAGGAAGGCGGTGGCGCTCACGAGCGCGATCGGCCCCAGGATGCACAGCACCGCCAGCACCCGCCCCCACCGGTCGTCCATGCCCCGCAGCCCCGAGGTGACGTGCATCCACAGGGCAGAGCCGTCATAGACGATCTCGGTGGAGACCGTCAGCCCGGCCATCATCACCATCCCTCCGATCGGGTACAGCGTGGTCGAGACACGGTGCACCCCACCGAGTTCGGGGTTGATCAACATCGGGAAGGCCATCAGGAAGGGCACCGCGAACACCGACACGAGCACCATCAGGTGTCGGGGGTCCCGCCGCCAGTACCGCAGGGACCGAGCAGCGACTGCCCCGGCTGGGGAGTCCGGGAACAGTCGATCAAGTCGGGAGTCGGGGCGCACCTTTGTCCCGTCACCACCGGTGAGCAGGGGCGAGACGAGCGCCAGGTCGAGCTGGCGCTCCCACACCTTCCACAGGACGACCGCAAAGGCCACGGAGAGCACCAACTTGAGCGCCGCCACCCACCACAGGCCGTGGGCCGCCTCCCAGGGCATCGACCATGCCCAGGCCAGCGGCGTCCACCCGAGCACGGTCGCGGCCGGCTGCAGCGTGCTCGCCAACTCGTGGCGGTGGTCCATGATGGTGCGCTGCAGCAGCTGGATCGCCACACCGACTCCCAGACCGAACAGGCCGAGGATCAGCGCAGCCACGTCGCGCCAGCGGCGTCGGTTGAAGGCTGCCGAGAAGAAGCTGGCGAGGGTGCGGGCCAGCAACACGCAGGTGGGAACGCCCACCAGCAGCGCCAGCACCGAGAACACCAGTGGGCCCGGAGCGCGTGACCATGTCACCACCTGCCCGGCGGCCAGTGCGAGCGTGATCAGACCGCCCACTCCGATCTGGCTCACGGCGAGCAGGCCGGGCATCAGCTGCCTCGCCCGCACCGGGAAGAGGGCGAATCGTCCGGGATCCAAGGTCTGGTCCATGCCCGCCACCAACAGCGTCACCATCGGCCAGGCCACCGTCACCAACGCGAACCCCAGGGTGGTCACGACACCGGCCAAGCTCACCGGTTGGCCGCGCAACAGAGTCAGCCCTGCCACCGCCGCGAGCACGAAGCCGAGGGCGTACAGGCCTCCGATGGCCAGGGCGATGAGGATGCCGACGTTGCGGCGCACCGCCCGCCAGGAGAGCTTCAGTTGGAGTCGGAGGAGCGTCCCAACCATGCCATCGCCTCCCCTGCCACGTGCTGCGGGCCTCCGACCAGTTCCACGAAGCGGTCCTGCAGGGACTGGCCCTGCTTGACCTCCTCAGTGGGTCCGACCGCCAGCACCTTGCCGGCGGCTATCACCCCCACGGCGTCACAGAGCGACTCGACCAGTTCCATCACGTGTGACGAGATCACCACCGTCCCGCCCGAATCCACGAACTGTCTCAGCAGTTCCCGGATGCCCTGGCTCGACACCGGGTCCACCGCCTCGAGAGGCTCGTCCAACAGCAGCAACTGGGGGTTGTGGATGAGTGCACAGGCCAGCCCGATCTTCTTGGTCATGCCGGCGGAGTAGTCCACCACCAGGGTGTCGGCGTCGGCGGTCAGGCCAAGGGTCTCGAGCAGGGCCCCGCTGCGCTCGCTGATCACCGACGACGGCACCCGCCGCATGCTGCCGACGAAGGCCAGCAACTCCCGACCCGAGAGTCGGTCGAACAGGCGCATCCCGTCGGGCAGCACCCCCATCAGGGCCTTGGCCGAGACAGGGTCGCGCCAGACGTCGTGGCCCCACACCCGTACCCCGCCGGAATCGGGACGAAGCAGACCGGTGGCCATCGACAAGGTGGTGGTCTTGCCGGCACCGTTCGGCCCCACCAGGCCGAACAGGCACCCGGCGGGCACGACCAGCGAGAGGTCGTCCACCGCGACCTTGGCGCCGAAGCGCTTCGTCAGGCCCCTCATCTCGAGGGCAGGTGTGTGGGGTTGTCGTGCCGGCGTTGTGGCGCGCGCAGGCTGGACGATGGGGCGGGGCTCGTTCACGGACCCATCCAATCCCACATGGCGGTCACCGGGAATGCGACCATCGGCCAGTCCGTTGCACCGAAAGCCCGGTCCGTTGCGCCGATACGTTGAACGAGTGCCGGATCAGGGCTTGAATGGAACGTGTCCGACAGGATCTGAACCAGAAGCATGTACCGCAACGAAAGGCGAACCATGGCTGTCTACACCCTGCCCGATCTCGACTACGACTACGGGGCACTTGCCCCCCACATCGCTCCCGAGATCATGGAGCTCCACCACAGCAAGCACCACGCCACCTACGTCGCCGGCGCCAACACTGCCCTCGAGAAGCTGGCCGAGGCGCGCGACAAGAACGACTTCGGCGCGGTGAACAAGCTCGAGAAGGACCTCGCCTTCCACCTGGGCGGCCACATCAACCACTCCGTGTTCTGGAAGAACATGTCACCGGACGGCGGCGGCCGCCCCGATGGTGAGCTGGCCTCGGCGATCGACGAGTACTTCGGCTCGTTCGAGGGCTTCCAGAACCACTTCAACGAGAACGCCAAGGCCCTGCAGGGCTCCGGTTGGTCGATGTTGGTCTGGGACCTGCTTGGCAAGCGTCTGAACGTCGCCCAGTTGTTCGACCAGCAGGGCAACCTGCCCGTCGGCCAGGTGCCGGTGCTGCAGCTGGACATGTGGGAGCACGCCTACTACCTGCAGTACAAGAACGTGAAGGGCGACTACGTCACCGCATGGTGGAACGTCGTCAACTGGGCCGACGCCGCCCAGCGCTTCGCCAAGGCGCAGGCTGCCGACCTGGTCTGATCGGTCGCTCCGATCGGCCCCGAGTGGCTCTTCGACGGGTCCCCACGTCAGGGTGGGGGCCCGTCGTCATGTCCGACGGGGGTCGGCTACCAGCCGAGCAGGCCAGCGGCGGCGGGGGTCAGCAGCACTCCGGCGATCATGAACGGGCCGAAGGCGACCTCGCTGGCGCGGCTGGCCCGACGTAGGGCCAGGAGGACGAGGCTGGTCATGGCCACCAGCACGAATGCGATGGCGAGCGAGAGCAAGCCCAGGCGGATTGCGCCCCAGCCACCTCCGAGCCACCCGACCGCCGCGCCGGTCGAGAGCGCCAGCTTCACATCGCCCAGTCCCAGGCCGGCGGGGTGTGCGAACGCCAGCACGAAGAACATGAACGCGGTGACGAGCCCGACCACGACCGCGATCCAGAGCCGCTTCCACTCACCGTGCGCGAGGGCGGGTACGACAAGCAGCGCGACGAACACCGGGAACATCTTCACGGTGTAGCGGTCGGGCAGTTCGTGGTGGGCCAGGTCGACCGCGACGGCTGATCCCCACGCCCAGGCGACAACGGCGAAGGCAGGCAGGGCCCACCAGTCGTGGAGCAACAGGGCTGCCCAGACGAGCACGGCCATGGTTGTCGCCACCCTGACCCAGGGGTCGCCGGGGCCCACCACCGCTGCACCCGCGGGCGCCTGGTCCGACAACGTCACTTCAGGACGCCCGTGAAGGCGTCGATGATCGAGATGGCCGCCGGCCCGAGGATGACCAGGAAGATCACGGGCAGGATGCAGAGGATCAGCGGGAAGACCACCTTCACGGGGATCTCCATCGCCTTCTTCTCGGCCAACTGGCGACGAGCGATGCGCATCTCGTCCGACTGGGCGGTCAGCACGTCGGCCAGAGGGATGCCGTACGACTCGGCCTGGATCACCGTGCGCACGAACCTCCGCAGTGGGTCGGAGCCCGTACGCCGGGACAAGTCCTCGTAGGCGCTACGCCGGGACTGGCCCACCTGCACGTCCTGCATGGTGCGGATCAGCTCACCTGCGAGCACACCACGCCCGTTGCGCGCGACCCGGAGCATGGCCGCGTCGAAGCCGAGTCCGGCCTGGACCGCGATGCTCATCTGGTCGAGGGTGTCGGCCAACTCGAGGTCGATCTGCTCCCGGCGCTTGAGGAAGGTGTTGTACAGCAAGAGGTCCGGCAGGAAGAAGGCGAGCACTGCCATGCCGAGCAACATCAGCACGAGGAGGGGATTCTTGCCGGTGGCCCACGCCAAGGTGGCCAGCACGAGTGCGAAGAGCGTCCCCAGCACCTTGATGGAGAGCAGTTGGTCCACCGTCCACCCACTCGGGAATCCGGCCTTCGCCAAGGCCAGTTCGAGGCGGCCACGCCGGGCCGGGGTGTCGATCCAGCGAGCGAATCCGAGGTTGCCCTGTTGCCGCCGGGCGACAGTGGCTTCAACACCCCGTCCGCGCTGCAGGTTGGCCATGGCGCGGACGCGCACTGGGTCGCGACCGGCGAACAGGACAGCCAGTACGGTGGCCAGGCCCAGGCCGAGCAGGGTGAGTCCGAGGGGGAGCATGGTGGCCTCAGTACTTGATCCGGACGGCGACGCGCAACCACAGACTGCCGATGGTGAGCAGGATCGCTGCCATGCCCAACATCACCCAGCCCAGCAGTCGGGTGAACAGCAATCCGATGTACTTGGGATTGACGACGGCGAAGACCCCGGCCAAGACGAACGGGAGTCCGATCAGGACGAGCGCCGACAACCGGCCCTCTGAACTCAGCGACTGCACCTGCCGACGCAACTGGGCGCGTTCTCTGATCGTGTGCGACACACCTTCGAGCACATCGGCCAGGTTTCCGCCGACCTCCCGGTTGATGGCCACTGCCTGCCCGATCCATGAGAAGTCCTCGCTCTTCATGCGCCGCGCGGTGTTCTCCATCGAGTCAGCGATCGGACGACCCAGTCGCAACTCATTGGTGATCCGCACGAACTCCTCACCGGTGGGACTGACCGCTTCCTTGCCCACGGTGGCCAGGGCTTGGGTGAAGGAGTAGCCCGAACGGAGGCTTCCGGCGAGCATCTGGGCTGTCTCGTCGAGTTGGCCGGCGAAGGCAGCTCGGCGCCTGTCGGTCATCACACGGATCGTCAGCAGCACTCCGATGGGAATCAGTACCAACAGTGCGAAGGAGAGCAGCGGGAGGCCAAGGAGGAGTCCCAGTGCGAAGCCGACGATCATGCCTGATCCGGTCAGGACCACGAGATTGCTGGCGGGCAGACGAATGCCGGCGACGTCGAGCCGTTCAGCAAGGTGGCTGTCGCGGCTGGTGAGCGCCCGGTCGACGCTGGCGGTGAGCCGTTTCGCGATGCCGCCGACCGCAGTGTCGCCCGGGTCGTCGACAGGTCGCCTGCGGTGGCGAGGCACCACGGGCGAACGGGGAGCGACCAGAAGGATGAGCACGACCACGAAGGCGACAAGTCCCAGCGCGGCTCCCGTGCCCAGGTAACCGTCGCGCCACCACGTCATCGTGACCACACCATCGGATCGCCGAAGATCTGCGGCGGGAGGTGGATGCCGAGGTCGGCGAACTTCTCGGCGAAGGCGGGGCGGACGCCGGTGGGCTGGACGTGACCGAGGAAGCGCCCGTTGGGGTCGACGCCGGCGCTGTAGTCGAACATGAAGATGTCCTGCAGGGTGACGATCTGCCCCTCCATGCCGTGCACCTCGGTGACGGCGACCACGCGCCGGGTGCCGTCACGCAGGCGAGCGAGCTGAACGATCAGGTCGATGGAACTGGCGATCTGCTCGCGGATGGCCCGCAGAGGAAGGTCGAGGCCGGCCATGAGCACGAGGGTCTCGAGACGGGCGAGGGCGTCGCGGGGGGTGTTCGCGTGCACCGTCGACAGGGAACCGTCGTGACCGGTGTTCATGGCCTGCAACATGTCGAGGGCCTCGGCGCCGCGCACCTCGCCGACCACGATGCGGTCGGGGCGCATACGGAGCGCGTTGCGGACGAGTTCGCGGATGCCGATCTCGCCCTTGCCCTCGATGTTGGCGGGCCGCGACTCAAGTCGGACCACATGTTCCTGCTGCAACTGCAGCTCCACTGCGTCCTCGATCGAGATGATCCGCTCGCCCTCGGGGATGAACGACGAGACCACGTTGAGCAGGGTCGTCTTCCCGGTGCCGGTTCCCCCCGAGATGATGATGTTCAGGCGCGCTCGCACGCAGGCGGCCAGCAGGTCGGCAATGCCGGAGGAGAGGGTGTCGAGCCTGATCAGGTCGGGAACGCTGAGCGCGTCATGGCTGAACTTGCGGATGGTGAGCGTCGAACCGCTCACCGCCAGCGGCGGGATGATGGCGTTGACGCGGGAGCCGTCCTCGAGACGTGCGTCGACCAAGGGGGACGACTCGTCGATGCGGCGACCGATCCGGCCCACGATGCGGTCGATGATCTGGCGCAGGTGGGGCTCGTCACGGAACTGGACCCCAGAGAGGTACAGCCGGCCGCCGTGCTCGACGTAGACGTGGTGCGGCCCGTTGACCATCACCTCCGTCACCGAGGGGTCCGCGAGGAGACCCTGGATGGGTCCGAGTCCCAGAATGTCCGACTGCACCTCCTCGACGAAGCGTCGCCGTTCCGGGCCACTCATGGCCAGGCTCTCGCCCTCGATCAGCGTGGCCAGTTCGGACTGGACCATCTGGCGCAGTTGCTCGTCGGTGAGTTCGGAGTCGGACAGTCGGTTGCCCAACCGCTCATAGAGGCTGGTGATGGTGCGGTCCTGAAGGCGACGCATGGCGTCCTGCTTGCCGGGCACCACGCCTCCGCGGGCGGCCAGGGAACCAAGCCCCACCTCTTCCTCGGCATCGGGTGATCCTGGCTGCGCACCACCCCCGGGTGTCATCGCCCGGCTGGGGGGCGCGGCCCAGAACGAGTCGTCCGGCTCATCGGGACTTGATCGCTGCGGCGGGACGATGACCTCGTCGCGACCCGCGTCAGGAGCTGCCGGTTCGTCGGCACTGCGCCCGGGTGTGGATGGAGTGCTGTGGTCGACCCGTGGCAGCGGACCGGTGGCGGCTGGGGGAGGGACCGGCATCTGCCCCCGCGCGGCGGCGAGTCGCTCGGCGAGGTTCATGCGCTCTCCTTGCGCCGCGAGAAGAGTCCGCGCTTGGTTTCGACCGTGGGTCGGCCGACCAGACGCCCGACGATCTGGTCGAGTTGGCGGGAGATCTTGTCGTTGCCGCGACTCTGCAGCAGCGGGATCCCTTGGTTGACCGAGATGGGGACGATGCCTGCGGTCGGGATGGCGACATCGACCTTGGCCCGCACGGTCGCCTCGACGTCGGCGACGGAGAGTCCGCGGGAGGGATCGGCGAAGTTCAGCACGATCTGACGCGTCTCCATCAACATCGAAAGTTCGTTCAACGTCTCGATCTCCTTGCGCAGCCCCCGCACGCCCGGAACGTCAAGCCCCGTGACCAACACCAGGTCACTGGTCAGGTCGAGCGCGGTGAGGGTGGCCTCCGCCAGGCCCGGTGCCGTGTCGACGACGACGTAGGCGAAGTCGAGAGTGAGGGTGCGCAGCAGGCTGGTGATCTCCTGGGCCGTGACGGCGTCGGCGGCGACAGGATCATCGCTGCCGGCGACCACCCACAAACCGGTCTCGTGGCGGGTGAGGTACGGCTTCAGCGCGAGCGGGTCACCCGCGAGAGCGGCACGGGCGGTCTCGGGCAGGGTGTATTCAGGCTCGAGGTTGAGTGCGCTGGCCACGTCGCCGAAGTGCAGGTCGAGGTCGACCAGCACGACGGGAAGTTGAGTGCCGAGAGCGAGTCCAACGGCGATGTTGGTCGTGATGGTCGTCTTGCCGACCCCGCCCTTGGGAGAAGCCACCGTGACGACACGCCCGCGGTGGACGGCGTCGCCGTTGCTGCCAGCGAGGCGACGGTTGCGGGAGATGGCGTCCCGCGCCTCACCGGGGCTGCTCGTGACGCGGAGCATGTCGCGCACACCGGCGCGCATGGCTTGCAGACCCAGGGATGCGTCGTCACTGATCAGGACGACCGGGGCACCGAACCGTTCGACAACCCAGCCGCTGATTCCCAGCGCTTCTGAGGGATCGACAGTGGCGTCGATCAACACGAGTTCCGGTTGAACGGCGAGGTGCTGGGCGACGATCTGGGGGCTCTTCACCTGTTCGCCCTCGAGCACGGTCACCTGACCGGCGGTGGCCTCGGTGATGAGCTCGGCCGCCGCGGCCGCTTGGGCGAGCATCAGGACGCCGCTCATGAGCCGGCCTTCGGTGTCGGCGAGGACGAGCTCGAGCCGGTGGGCACGTCCGCCGGCAGCACGCTGGGGTCGCCCCACACGACCAAGGAGCCGCCGTCGGTCTTGGACTTCTCGCGCTCGAGAGTGAGGTAGATGGTGCCGTGCTCGGAGGCCCACACCAGTCGGTCCGCCTCGGTGTTGGCCACAGCCAGCGTGACGTACTGGGGGACGGGGGCCGCGCTGGCGCCGTCCTCCTTCGCCGCCGTGCTGATCACCTTGGTGACCAGGATCTTGTGGAGCAACGGGTAGGTGTAGTGGACGGACTTCGTGTCAACCCATGAGATGTCGACCCCGACGGTGTCACCGGCCTTCAGCTGGCCGCCGAGCAGTCGCTCGGGATCAAGCTTCACGGTCACCTGCACCAACTTCTCGGGGACGACCACGTCATCGTTGGTGAGCGCTTCGGGCTTGGTGAACCGGTCGGTGAACACCTGCTCGCCAGGATGCAGGTCGGTGTCGGCGACCAAGCCCTGAAGGGTGCCGAGATCAGTCACGACCCCCGGTGCCACGGCCGATCGAGGGAGAGTACGAGCCTCGATGTTCTTGCCCAGTCTGGCCGGCGTGCCCTTCGCGATCTCCTGGGTGACGATCAAAACGCTGGTCGGTTCGAGGGTGCGCATGGCCCGGCGGTCGGCTTGCTGCACGTAGAGAGCAATCATCACCACGCCCGCGAGGGCCAGAACGCTGGCGACGATGGCGGCGAGAACGCGGCGTTTCATGGGTGGCTTTCGGTAGTAGTGATCATGCGGTCAGCTGAACAGTGGTGGCGCCGTAGCTGGGGCCGCCGAGCGTAGCGCCCAGGAAGACCTTCTTGATGAAGGTGCCAGTGATCCACTTCTGGTTTTCACTCTTGCAGCCGCTTGTCGGGTAGCCCCAGCCCTTGTTGGCGTTCAAGCAATAGGTGTCGACGCGGATCACAGCGTATCCCGACAAGTGGAAGACGATATTCGTTCCTGAACCGGTGTAGCTGTCGAACACTGGGAGTAGGACTTCTCGACCGTGCAGGTCGGAGAGGATGCTGTTGCAGGCATCATTCGAGAGGGAAGGGCCTGGATCGCCCGTGTTCCCCGTGACCGTTCCGTTCACGGACGTCTTGACCGTGCACGCCAACGTGGGGTCAGTCGAATCGGGATTCGGATCCTTCAGCCAGCCGAAATTCCCCGTAATGGTATTGCCGCTGGTGAGTCCACACGTGGGGGACGAGCCGCCCTTGGTCCAGAGTGTCACTGTCGAGCCGGAAGCGATGTTGGCAAGTTGGCAGTCGCCCACAACGAAAGGAAGTACCGACGCGCCCCCGATGCCACCCCATGAAACGGTCGCGCTCGCCGTGACGACGCTCGACTTGTGCCCGATCAGCGGGGCGAACCAGTGCTGCCGGGTGGTGGTGACGTCAACCTTGACCCAGCCATCACCATGGGTGATCGAGGTGACCGACACGGTCGACGATGCGTTGTCCGCCTTGTTGCCGGTGGCATAGGTGGTGGCCATGCCCATCTCGTCAGGTTCGCACGTGGTCACGCCCGATCCCTTGGCACAACTCTGGGCCAGGGCGAGCGCCGCGGAATCCGCGCCATTCTGCAGTTGGCTACGGTCCCACCACAGGGCACCGACGTCCACGGCGATGGCCGTGAAGCCGACCAAGGCCACGCACAGCAGGGCGGTGGACACCGCCACAGCGCCGCGCTGGGAGCGCTCCCTCAGCCTCCGCATCGCATCTCACCCTTCCCGGTGACGTGCTTGCTTCCGAAAAACCCGGTGAGCCCGGAGTAGTTGTACGTCACCGTCACCACCACGGGGTTGCCGGCCGTGCAGGTTCCCCCGGGGGAGACCGTGATGCTCCCGATCTTGCCGGTCGTGTTTGTGAACGCCTGGTCGGCCTTGGTGACGGCGTCAGCCGACTTGGTGCTGATCGCCATGGCTCGGGCGCCTTCGCGCGCAGCGCCGGCGGCCGAACCGTAGAGAAAGAATTGGTAGCCGTACTCGATGATTCCCAACAGCAGTACGAGCAGCACCGGCAAGACCAGTGCGAATTCGACAGCCGCCGCCCCCCGTTGGTCCTTTCGACCGTTCATGCCTGCGCCCCCCACGCGTATGTTCTTTTCCCCAGTAATGGGCCGGGCCACCGAGGCTTCACGCCGCGGTGGCCCGAGCCAGTCAGTCGATCACGGCAGCTTGGCGGTGATGGTGGCGAACAGAGCCGCCACCTTGTCGCCGAGCAGGAAGACGGTGGCGAGAATCGCCACGGCGATGGCGGCGACCATGATGCCGTACTCCACAGCGGTGGCGCCCTTGGACTTGTTCTCGAAACGGCCCATGAGGGCGGTCTGGATGAAGACGTACAGTGCAACCATGAGAGTTGCCCCTTTCGGAAAGAAGAAAAGCCTTGTGTGGGGCAACGCTGGTGCTGATCCCCCCCAGGGCGATACACGTCCGCCCGATGAGAAGTAAATCCGTGAAGAGTCCCCTCAGTCAAGCGGTCGAGACCCCCGACGTATAACGTTTCCATAACGGAATCGGACACGCCGCTCGAGGTTACGTCATCATGAGCTGTGCGTAGACTTTGGGGGGCCCTTTTGATGGCCCTGACGATGCTGTTCGCAGCGCCGTCGGTGGGCCATGCGGACCAGTTGAGTGATCTGGCCGGCAGGGTCGGCGTCGCAACGGAGCCCACCGACTACGTGCTGCTGGTCGACACCTCCGCCTCGATGAAGCAGGACGGCCGCTGGGGTCGCGTGCGACAGGCGCTCGGAGCCTTGGCCGGCCAGCTCGGAACCGGCGACCGAGTCACCATGATCACCTTCGATGACGGGGTCCGGTCGACCTGGCAGGCGGCGAAGCCGTCGTCCGCCCAGTTGCTCGCACATCTCCCCAAGGAGCCGACGGGCAAGCAGACCGACATCGGATCAGCCATCGACGCCGGGGTGACAGCCTTGGCCAAGTCGCGCAAGGTGGGCGCCATCGTCCTGTTGACCGATGGCGAGATCGACGCGTCACCGTCGTCCAAGTACCCGAATGGACAGGCTGCCTCCTGGGATTCACTGCGAAGCCGGGCCACCAAGGCCACCCAGGGCAGACAGGTCGGCGCCTTCGCCGTCTCGATCGGCGGCAAGACCGACGCGCGCCTGCTCACCTCGGTCTTCCCCAAGGCGACCGTCGCCGACCCGGCTGACATCGTTGGCTATCTCGCGGGCATCACCCGTGAACTCACCAAGGTGCGCGTGGCGCAGGCGCTCGCCGCCGACCTCAAGGCTCCCGTCGCGGTGCTGGTCGACCACGTGACGCCTGACCCGCAGAACCGAGTGGGGTCACCGGTCACCGCTCGGGTGCATCTGTCCTCGTCCGCCACCCGGGTGCCGGTGGCCATTTCGGGTTTCTCCGTCTCCGGAGTCACCGGAGCCACGGCGACTGTCGATCCTGCCTCGGTCGATCTCCAGCCAGGGGCGTCGTCCGATCTCACGCTGACGATCACGGGGCTCCCCGCGGGCGTGTCGACCATCACGCTGGCCGCGAAGCTCTCGAGCCCGTGGCAGACCCAACTGGCGGCCGCCGGGTTGAAGCTGCCCAGCAGTCTTTCGAGCGAAGCCGTCACCGTCACTGCTCCTGATGCCAGCGCGGGCCCGACCTCGAGCGCCCCCACCTCAGCGAGTCCCAAGACGCAACCCTCGTCAGGCGGAGCCGACGTCGCGACGACGCCGTCCAGCGGCATTCCTGAGTGGGTGCCCCTCGTGGGTGGTGGTGCGATGGCCGTGCTCGTCGTCGCCGGAATCGTGCTGGCTGTGATGCGCGGACGTCGTCCGGCGCTCAACGGATCCTTGGCGATCCTGTCCGAGGGCCGGGTGGTCGACGAGATCCTGCTCGACGGCCCCTCGGCCACGACCCAGCGTGGATCCACAAAGCTCCAGGTGTCAGCGAGCAAGAACGGATCCATCTCTGTGAAGGGCAAGGAGGGTTCGCGCGGATTCGCTGCGGTGCTCGACGATGGGGGCGAATTCGACCTCGGGGAGGGTCGCACGCTCCGATACACCACCCAGCGCACCCGCATGCTCGACATGGTGCAGAACTGAGCGGTTTCGACACGGTCGCTTCGCTCCCTACTCAACCGACGTGAGAAGAGCCCACGCTTCGCCTCTACTCGATCGGCGTCCCGGGACCGACGGGCAAGGGCTCAGGCGAAACGGCCCTTCACCGCGGCCCTGCGCAGGATCCGCAGCATGGGCGAGCCCAGCACCAGCACCAGCGCTGCCGTGGTCAGCGCTCGTCCGAGATTCCAGCCCATCGAGGTGGCCACGTTGTAGAGCGCGAACCGGTGCAGGTTCGTCCAGGTCGACGCGTGCGGGTCGTAGCTGATGGTCGACCCCATGCCGGTCATGAACGGCCAGAACGAGAGGTCCATCAGCCACCCGTAGGCGAACGCGATCAGCAGCGACCAGCCGGCGAGCAGGGCGACCTCGGCTCGTCCCCGTAGTCGGGGCAACAGTCCCGAGAACAGTCCGACCAGGGCTGCGGCCAGCATCTGGTAGGGCAGCCACGGCCCCACCCCGCCTGTCAACAGCGCCGAGGTCAGCAGCCCGGTCGTCCCCAGCACGAACCCGAAGCCGGGCCCCAGGGCTCGTCCGGCGATCACGATCGGGAAGAAGACGGTCTCGATGCCAGCGGTGCCTGCCCCCAGCGGACGGACGACGGCCACGACCGCCGACATCACCCCCAACAGCGCCAAGGCCTTCACGTCGAGGTCGTCCCCGGTCAGGTGAGAGATCACGACGGCCAACACCACGGGCAGGATCAGCGCGAACACCAGGGGCGCGAGCTGCGAGTTCGATGCCAGACCGCTGGGGTGGAACCACAGGGGCCACACGAACGCCGCCACTGTGAGGGGGGTCACCACGGCCAGCAGTGCGGTCGAACGCGGTGACAGGGGGACGGCCCGGCGGGCCACGGGGTCAGACACGGCGCGCAACCACCTCGTCGGTGGTCAGCACCGGATCGGGCAGGAAGACCTTGGTCACCTGTGGGGCGAACGCGGGCGACGAGGTGCAGACCTCGCGGGTCGGGCCGTCGGCGACCACCTCACCCTCGGCCATCACGATGGTGCGCTGCGAGATGCGGGCGGCGAACTCCACATCGTGGGTGCTCACCACCACGCAGGTGCCGCGCTCGACCAGGTCGCACAGGATGAGGGCCAGGTTGTGCTTCATGGTGTAGTCGAGCCCGCGGGTCGGCTCGTCGAGCAGCATCACGGACGGGTCCGCCGACAACTGGATCGCCAGCACCAACGCCAACCGCTGGCCTTCCGACAGGTCGCGGGGGTGGTGGTCGGCGTCGAAGTCGGCCCCCAACCTCTGCAGCAGCGTCCACGTGGTGCCCGCGCTGACCCCGGACTCCCGGTCGGACTGGACGCACTCGAGCCCGACGGTGTGCAGGTGCAGCAGGTCGGCTGCTTCTTGGGGCACCAGCCCGACGATGCTGCGGGCAGCCTCCGCCGAGAGGGTGCGGGGGTCCCGCCCTGCCACCGACAGCGAGCCCGTGCTGGGAAGGGCCCCCTGGATCGCCCACATCAGGGACGACTTGCCTGCTCCGTTGCGGCCCATCAAAGCGGTGATGGACCCGCCCTCGAGGGTCAGGGTGAGGTCGTCCACGGCTCTCAGTTGGCCGTGCTTGACGGTGAGGGAGCGCAGGGAGACCGCGGGCGTCTCGACACGTGGGCTTCGCTCCCTGGTCGACCGGCCGGACGTGATCTCGACACGGGGCTCGTTCCTCGCCCCTACTCGATCGACGTGGGGGGGTCGGGGTGTGATCTCGGACGGCGGTCGCAGGGTGATCCGTTCCCGCGCCACCCGGCGACGGGCGTCACGCACTGACAACGGAACCTCTGACCAGCCCAGGGCGTGGGCCAGTTCGGCCAGCGGCGGTACCACGCTCGCCCGTCCCAATACCTGTGCGGCAGGGCCCAGCGTTGCCGATCCGTCACCCGGCAACCACAGCACCTGGTCGGCAGCCTGCATCACTCGCTCCAGCCGGTGTTCGGCGACGACGGCGGTCATCCCGACGTCGTGCACCAAGGTGGTCAAGGCGCTGAGCACGTCCTGGGCCGCGGTGGGGTCGAGGGCCGAGGTGGGTTCGTCCAGCACGATGACGCGCGGTTGGGCGGCAAGTACCGAGGCGATGGCCACCCGCTGTTGTTGACCGCCCGACAGTTGCATGAGCGGACGACGGCGCAGCTCGGCGATGTTCATCAGGTCGAGGGTCTCCTCGACCCGCTTGCGCATGGCCGTGGGCGCGATGCCCAGCTGCTCCATGCCGTAGGCCACCTCGTCCTCGACGGTGTCGGTGACGAAACCGGCGAGCGGGTTCTGGCCCACGAAACCGATGAGGTCGGCCAGTTCCCTGGGTCGTTCGGCGCGGGTCGAGCGTCCGTTGACGATCACCCGGCCCGTCATGATGCCCCCCACGAAGTGGGGCACCAGCCCGTTGATGGCGCGCAGCAGGGTGGTCTTGCCCGAACCGGTGCCGCCCACGACCAGACAGAGGTCGCCGTCGGGAATGGTGAACGAGGCATCGGCGATCACGGGGCTGGCCGACTCGGTGTAGCGGATGCTGACCTGGTCGAAGCTGATCATCGTGGCCTCTCGGACGAGGGGGAGGAGGCATCGGGCACGGTCGCCGCGATCGGTGCGGCGAAGAGCACCGCTGCCACCAGGAAGAGGGGGTGGAGCGAGGGCCAGGTCAAGGGTCTGGTGGGCGGGTTCAGCACGCCCGCATCGAGCACCATCACGCCGGCGACAGCGAGCAGTCCGGCCAGGGCCAGAGCGACAGTGGCCGTCTCGCGCCATCGCCATCGATCGGGACGGTAGCGGGTGACCGACAGTCGTCGTCCCGAGGCGCGCAGCCCGACGGCGGTGACCACCACCCCGACGAGCAGGCAGACCACACCGGGGCGGGCTCCTCCCGGCACGCCGAGCAGCAGGAACACACCGAAGGTGACCGCCATCACGGCGAGCAACAGACTGGCGCTCACCCAGCGCGGTACCCGGGTCAGGTCACGGGTGCGTCCGTAGCCGCGTGCCTCCATGCTGGTGGCCAGGGTCAGAGAGCGCTCCACGGCGTCCTCGAGGATGGGGACGACCAACGCGGGCACCGCCCGCCAGCCCTTCACCCGTCCGCCGCGCAGCCGTCTGGCGCGTCGCACCCGGTGGGCCGACTCGACCAACTGCGGGGCGACCGACAGGGCGATCACCACGGCCACCGACAGCTCATGGAGAGCCGCAGGCACGTTGCGCAGGGCCCGCCGAGGATTCGCCAGTGCGTTGGCGGCACCCACGCAGATGATGATGGCGGCCAGCCGTAGCCCGTCGTAGAGGGCAGCCAGCAGCGCATTGAGCGTGACCGGGCCACCCAGCCTGATACCTGCGGCCCACGCGGGCAGGGGTAGTTCCGGCAGGCTGAACAGGACGAATCCCGTCCGCTGCCCGCCGAAGACGACCTGCATGACGACCCTGAAGGCCACGATCACGAGCGCCAACATGAAGTAGGTGCTCACCGACCGGGCCCACGGGGCGTCGCTGCGGCGTGCGACCACGACCGCGACGACCGCGGCCACCACCAACACCAGCAGCAAGGGGTTGGTGGTCACCGAGACCGCGCCGGCGGCCAGCAGAGCCCACACCCACCATGCCCAGGGATGGGTGGGTGCCTCGGTCCGTGCCATCAGGTCGTCATCGCCGCGTGTCGTGCCCGATCAGGGGCGACGAATGCGCCACAGGTAGCCGCCCAGTCCGGCGGCGCCGGCGACCACCACCGCGCCGGTGACGACCAGCCCGGTGGGGGAGCCGGAGTCGGTCACCGTCGCGGGAACCGTGGTGGCTTCCTGACTGGGTGAAGTGGAGGTGGTCGGGCTCTGGGTCGACCCTGCAGACTGACTGCTGCTCGCCGCGGAGGGTGAGTTGGCCACGCGGGACGGCTTCGACGACGTGGACGCCCGGGGGGCGGCCGTGGTCGCGCCGGGCCGCCGACTGATGGTCGGCCAGGTCTTCGCGGTGGTGGGCGCGGTGGTGCGCGTCCCCACGGTTGCGGGCCGGGTCGGCCGTGGCTGGGTGGGCTTGACGCTGGTGGGCTTCGGCTGGCTGGTGGTCGGCCGGGCAGTGGTCGGCTTGGCCGTTGCCGTGGTGGGCGCAGCGCTGGGCTGCGGCGCCGTTGGCACGGTGCTGGCCGGGTTCACCCGGGCGTTGAGCTGCCGCAGGCAGGTCGACTTCTGGCTGGACTGGTCGCCCGGGGCCGTGTAGCACCATCCATCGAGGGTGCCTGCCGGTGGCCTGCGTGCGTCGGCGCCCAGGTTGGAGTAGCTCCACGAACCGCCCGGCTTGGCGATCCAGTAGCTCCAGTACTGCCCGTTGTAGGTGGTGGGGCAGGCCGAGGGGTAGCCGCCGATCGTGCAGAGGTAGCCCGAGCGGTAGGTGAGCGAGAGCCCCGCGTTCTGCAGGGCCGCAGTACCGCTGCCGGGGTTGCCCACGCACTGGTTGCGCAGGGTGGATCCGCCATCGGTGACCACGACCAGCCACACCTTGCCGGAGCCGACGCAACTGTCGGCCACACTGGCGCCCAGAGTCTGATCACCGAGTTCTCGGGCGGTGGCACTGGGATGGGCCAGCGCCACGCTCGAGAGCAGGATGGCGGCGAACCAGACCAGCACCTTCACCAGTCGCGAGACCAGCAGACGATCCGCATTCGGGTTGGTCGCGAACATCAGCGACGACGAGCGACCAGGGCACCGGCTGCCACGGCACCGAAGCCGAGGGTCACCCAGAGCGCAGCGGGCGTGCCCTCGTCACCGGTGTCGGGCAGGCCGATCGGACGTGTGGTCGGGGTCGACGAGACCGTCACGGAGGGGGACGCAGCCGAGGACGACGGGTCGGGGCTCGCCGGGGCAGAGGTGACGGGGGCCGACGAGGCCGGGGCCGATGATGCCGGGGCGGAGGGGGTCGGGGTCGGGTCACCCGCGACCAGGGTGACCGTCGCGTAGCTGGCGCCGGCGAGACCCAGGATGGCCTGGTTGGTGGCCATCAGGTTCGAGTCCGTCGAGCCCAGAGCGGCCGGGAAGCCACCGTCGCCGAGCTGGATGCCCTTGAGCCACGTGGTGGCTGCCTGGACGTCGACACCGGCGTCGGCAAGCGCGGCGGCCATCAGGCCGGTGGTGTTGGCCGGTGAGTAGTTGTCCCAGTAGCCGGGCGCCGTGGTGTTCTGCTTCGCCCACGCCTGGGCCTTGGTGA
Source organism: Aestuariimicrobium sp. T2.26MG-19.2B (assembly GCF_950101875.1). Lineage (NCBI taxonomy): Bacteria > Bacillati > Actinomycetota > Actinomycetes > Propionibacteriales > Propionibacteriaceae > Aestuariimicrobium > Aestuariimicrobium sp. T2.26MG-19.2B. Next base: position 1,928,996 of record NZ_CATNLW010000001.1, read on the forward strand.
GCGCGGTCGAGATGCTGGGATCGGCACCGTTGCCGTCAAGGGTGAGCAGGGCCGAGATCATCAGGGCGGTCGAGTCCGGGTCGGTCACGAAGTTGTTGTTGTTCCAGGTCTCGATGTAGCCGTAGCCACCATCGGGTCCCTGCTGTGAGACCACCTCGGCCAGCGCCGCGGCGGGAACATCCACGTTGTTGCGGGTGAGGCCCAGCACCGCCAGGGCGAGGCCGAAGGAGCCCCCGGCAGTGGGATCGGTGGCCAGGCTCGTGGTGGTCACGTCGATCAGGTCGACCCCACCGAAGGAGCGGGGGTCCTTGCCGACGACCGCGGCGACCAGGGCCAGCTTGCCCGCCGAACCGGCGTTGTAGGAGTTGTCGACAGCCAGCGGGAGGAGGGTGTCGACCATCTCGGCGACCACGTCGGAGTGGGACTCGCTCGATGCCAGCGCGAGGATCGCGTCCTCCAGGTTGCCGGCCGTGAACTGGGCCGGGTTGCTGGCCCACTGTTGGGCGATCCAGTCAGCCGCCTGCTGGGTCTGGGCAGGGTTGGTGACGGCGGCCACGGTGATGGGGGCGGCCTCGGCGGTGGTCAGGGAGCCGGCGGCGACGGCGCCGCTGAGGGCGATGCTGGCGGCAAACCCGGCGGCCAGCAGGCGCGTGATCCGATCGTTGCGGGTCACAGACATGGGGAGTTCCTCTCGGGAGAGGCGGCGGAGCGGTACCGAAGATCGCTGGTCTCCCCCTGGGGGTGCCCCTCGTCCTCGACCCCGGCCCGCGTGCCTCGGCGGGTGTTCGTTCTCGAACATGGGTCGGTCCAGCACGCGGGCATTCCGACTCGGACGACACCTTCGAGCGCAAGCGCCCGGGTGTCGATCCTCACGGCTGCGGGTCAGTCCCGGATTCACACCGGATTCCCCCACGAGGTGGATCTGCGGATCACAGTACAGCCCGGTGACGGCGGCGAGCCACCCGGGTCACGGATGGACGTGGGGGTGGCGGGCGCGCTCTCTGCGATGCGATCCATACCCGTGCGGTGGCGCGGAATGTGGACCACCACGTGCCACATTCGGCGCTGGGGAACGGGTGTGGATCGGCAGGGGGCTGTGACCCGATCAGGGAGCACAGCCCGGGGAGCGGGCTCCTCAGGGCAGCAGATGCACGCTCAGCACGCGGAAACCCTTGGCCGACGCCGCCCGTTCACAGGCGAACCCCACCCCGTCGACCCACTGCTCACCGATCCAGCGCTGCAGGGAGTCCGCACCGAGGTTCTTGCCCACCACCAGCCTTGCCTCGCCGGCCGGGGCGAGCCGCGGGAGCCAGGTCAGCAGCAGTTCGTGCAGGGCCGGCTTGCCGATGCGAATGGGTGGGTTCGACCAGATCTGGTCGTAGCGCGTCATGGGGTCGACCTCGTCCGGACGAAGCGCCCGCACCCGCTCACCCACGCCCAAGGCGTCGGCGTTGAGTCGGGTGAGCTGCAGCGCCCGGTCGTTCACGTCCACCGCGTCCACCAGCGCGGCGGGGGCCACCCTCGCCAGCGCGACGGCGATGGGCCCGAATCCGCACCCCACGTCGGCCACCCGCAGGGCACCCGTCGGCGGCGCCGACTCCTTGAGGAGCACGCTGGTGCCCGGATCGAGCCGGGTTCCCGAGAACACCCCTGCCGCGGTGCGGAAGGTCAGCGTCTCGTCCCAGATCTGGCAGTCGACCGTGCGCACGAGGTTGAGGTCGAGGGGCTCGGCAGGGGAGTCGAAGTAGTGGCTCACAGGTCCTCCAGTCGTCCGCCGTCGGTGACTTCGTCCGGGTCTTCGACCCAGGCCCCTTCGAGGAGTTCGGTCGGTTCACGGTGCCGGCGCGACTGCTCCGCCCGTTCGGCGAGGTCGGTGTCGGCGGGGTAGCCGACGGCCTCGAGGGTGAGTCCTCGCGCGGGCATGACGGTGATGTCGCTGGCGCGCCGGTCGAGGGTGAGCACCTCCTCGAGCCAGGCCAGACCGCGACGGTGTTGCCCGATCGCCACCAGCGCGCCCATCACCGACCGCACCATCGAGTGGCAGAAGGCATCGGCCACCAGCACCGTGTCGACCTGACCCTGCTCGTCGCGGTCGACGGCCACTCTCCGCAGGGTGCGGATGGTGGTGGCGCCGTCGCGGGGCTTGCAGAATGCTGCGAAGTCGCGCAGTCCGAGCAGCAGGTCGGCGGCTGTTTGCATGGCGGTGACGTCGAGGGTCCCCTTGGCGGGGGCGACCTGCAGTCGGCGGGTAGGGGTCCGAACGGAGGCGTCGTCCCAGATGCGGTAGCGGTAACGACGCCAGAGCGCGGAGAAGCGGGCGTCGAACCCCTCGGGGGCGGCGGTGATCGAGCGGATCGCGATGTCGTCGGCGAGCACTCGACGAAGGCGGTGGAGCAGGGACGAGGTGTCCACCTCGTCGGGCAGGTCGACATGGCAGACCTGCGCGTCGGCGTGCACGCCGGCGTCGGTGCGTCCGGCGACCGTGAGCCGAACGGGATGGTCCAACCTCAGCACCTGGGGCAGCCAGCGCTCAAGTTCGCCCTGCACCGTGCGCAGACCAGGCTGCTCGGCCCACCCGTGGAAGGCGGTGCCGTCATAGGCGAGGTCGATCCGCCAGCGGATCATGGTCGTCCCGGATCTGGCTCAGCTGGGCGGCGCACGTAGGTGAGGTCGTGGACGCTGCGTCCGGCGGCCAGCCCCTTGGCCTCGAACTTCGTGATCGGACGAAGCCCGAGCCTCGGCGCCCATCCCGCGTAGTCACACGGCACGTCCTCGGCCAAGGCGGGGCACGGGGCGGCGTCGGCCGGAAGGTGTGGGTTCCGTAGCCGCGGTTCGGAGTCGAGGGTGGTGTGCAACCAGTGGGCGTAGTCGTCCCAGTCGGTGGCCAAACGCCACACCCCCGACGGTGCGAGCCGGTCTGCGACCAGCGCGGCGAACTCGGCCTGGACCAGTCGCCGCTTGTGGTGGCGGGTCTTGTGCCAGGGGTCGGGGAAGAAGGTCCACAGCTCGGTGACGGAGCCCTCGGCCAGCAGGTGGCGCAGCCCGGCGGCGGCGTCGTTCATCGCGAACCGGACGTTGGTGTGACCTTCGCGTCCGAGCAGGTTCATGGCGCTCGCGACGGCTGGCTGGAAGACCTCGAAGGCCAGGATGTTCCACTCCGGGTGGGCCCGGGCCAGCGCCTCGGTCGACTCTCCGGTGCCGGTGCCGATCTCGACGGCCAGCGGGGCCTCTCGTCCGAACAGGGCGGTCAGGTCGAGACGCTGGTCGGGCGCCACCGAGGTCTCGGTCTCGAGTTGGCTGACGGGCACCAGCCAGTCGTCCGCGTGTCTGGCCCAGGCCTTCTGCTGCGAGGGGTTCATGCGATCGGAGCGACGGACGAAGCTCACCACCTCGCGGTGCACACGCGCGGTCCCGGTCGGGGTGGGGGTGCGCAGGGGCTGCTGGTCGCTCACCCGCGCAAGCCTAGACAAGTCGGCGGGACTGTCCCACTTGTCTGGTGGGGTGTGCCTCGTCCGGCAGGGACTGCCGCGTCTGGCAGGGGAGTGCCGGGACTCCGGGCGCCAGGCCGCGTCCCTCTGGTTGGATCGGAACATGAACGACGCCACCAGCATCGAATCCACGGACGCCATCAACGACAGGTCGGGTGACACCCGACTGGCCGAGGTCGTCGGCTGGCTGGAGCCCTTCCTGGTCGACTGGATCGACACCCAGCGGCTCCGCACCGGTGTGCCGGGCGTGCAGGTGGCGATCCGGCGGGGCCGTGAGCTGCTCAGTTCCTTCGCGGTCGGGTGGGCCGACGAGCCCTCGCGGGTGCCGCTGGCCACCCGCCACGCCTTCCGGATCGCGTCGCACTCCAAGACGTTCACGGCCACCGCGGTGATGCAGTTGGCTGAGGCGGGCGCCCTGCGGTTGGACGACACCCTGGGCCACTGGCTGCCCGAGCTGGACGACGTACCCGCCGGCGAGGTCACCCTGCGCGAGCTGCTGAGCCACCAGGCCGGGGTGCTCCGCGACGGTGAGGACGCGAACTTCTGGCAGCTGGCACGCCGCTTCAACGACCGTGACCAACTGATCGCCGAGCTGCGCCGTGACCTGGTGTTCGCACCGAACACCCACTTCCACTACACGAACATCGGCTACTCGGCGCTCGGGCTGGTGGTCGAGCAGGTGACCGGACGAAGCTGGCACGACGTGGTCCTCGAGCTGGTCGCGCCGTTGCGCTCGTTCGTCGACGACGACCTGGTGCTGGGCCCCGAGCTCGGCCACGGGGACGATGGCGTCGAGTACGCCAGCGGACACGCCATGCAGGCGGTCGGTGTCGACGGTGGCGACCCGTCGAAGCTGGCCCCCACTGAGTTGGCCCGGATCGAGACCATCGCTCCCGTGGACACCCACGCCGAGGGGGCCGCGACGGGTTGCTGGGCCAATGCCGAGGCGACGACCGCGTGGCTGGCGGCGCACGCGCTCGGCACCGACCTCCTGCTCTCGGACGCCTCGAAGCGGCTGATGCAGCGCAAGGAGTCGACCATCGTCGAGGCAGGACAGACCCGCTGGTACGGGCTGGGATGGATCATGCGCGAGATCGGGCAGCGCTTCGTGATCGGCCACTCGGGCGGGTTCCCGGGCCACATCACCCAGACCTGGGGGGACCCGGCGACCGGGCTGTCGGTGTCCGTGCTCACCAACCGCAACGGATCCTCGGCCAGCGAGTGGGCGACCACCCTGGTCAAGCTGATCGACCACGCCGCCGCGCTCGTCGGCACCTCGACCGATGCACCTGACGACCGCTTCCGGGGACGATTCACCTCCCTGTGGGGGAGCACCCACCTGGTGCCGCTCCCGGGCGCGGTGCTGGCCCTGTCGTCCGAGGCGGCTGACCCGACGGGTTCGGCGGTCAGCCACACGATCGTCGACGCCGGCACCCTGCTGGCCCAGGCACGCGACGGGTTCTCGTCCTTCGGCGAGGAGCTACGTGTCGCGCGGGACGAGGCGGGGGAGATCACCTCGATCACCACCACCGGCATCACCTCGTGGACGCCGCCCCTGTTCGCCTCGATGCGGTCGGAACTCCTGTCGGGCTCCCGGCTGCGGGCCCTTGAGACGTCGGTCGAGTAGGAGCGAGGAACGAGCGACGTGTCGAGGCCACGTGTCCGCACCTCACCGCACCGAGGTCGCCTGCTCCATCGTGTGTCCGGTCAGTGACAACAGGAACTCGCATGCCATCGAGTTGGCCCAGCTGAACCACGGACGCGTGAACTCGTCCGGGTTGTCGGGGTTGAAGCCCTCGTGCATCAACCCGGTACCGCCTGTGGTGTCGAGCAGGCAGGCCGCCAGACCGAGCGCCTCGTCCCGGCTGGACGCCGTCAGCCCCTGCACCGCCAAGGCGATCGGCCAGACGTAGCCCTCAGGGGTGTGCGGGCTGCCGATGCCGCGAGCATGCGAACCCTGCTGGTAGAAGGGGTTGGCGTCGCTCAGGATCCAGGCCCTGGTGGCCTGGTAGCGCTCGTCGGTGACCGTCAGGTCGCTGCACAGGGGAAGGCTCAGCAGGCTGGGCATGTTGGCGTCGTCCATCAGCAGTTCGTCTCCCAGCCCGTTGACCTCGTAGGCCAGTGTCCCTTCGGCCGTGATCGCGTGGGCCTCGATCCCCGCGCGGATCTCGTCGGCCAGGGCCGTGGCATCGTCGGCGAGCGCCGCGTCGTCCCAGATGCTGCGGGCGAGGTCGGCCAGCAGGCCCAGGGCGTGTGCGGCGAAGTACTGCGCCGGCACGTTGTAGTGGTAGCTGCAGGCGTCGTCGCTGGGACGAAATCCCGACCAGGTCATGCCGGTGACGGCGACCGGGGTTCCGCGGCCGTCCGGGCCCAGGGTGTCATCGGTGCCCTCGCGGACGAACCGGTAGCTCGACCGCTGCTCGTGGTGCTGCTCGACGCGCCACAGGTCGATGACGGTCCGTGCCCCTTCGTGCACCGGCGCCAGGGTCGGGGCGTCCCCGGTGACCTTCCAGTACTGCCAGGCCAGTTGGATCGGGAAGGCGAGGGAGTCGATCTCGTACTTCTCCTCCCACACCCACGGGTTGTCGCACAGATCCGCGGCGTGCCACGAGGCGCTGTTGGGCTCGACGTTGAAGGCATTGGCGTAGGGGTCGATCGCGATCTGCTGCCATTGCCTGCGGATCAGTCCCGCGATAGACGCGCGAACCTCCTGGGACTCGCTGGCCAGCAGCAGGTAGGGCCGCAGTTGGGCGGAGGAGTCGCGCAGCCACATGGCCGGGATGTCGCCGGTGATCACGAACACCGACCCGTCGGGCTGCGGGTTCAGTGTGGTCTGCCAGGTGTTCAGCATGGCTTCGCGGAAGAAGGCCCGGGCGTCGTCCCTCTTCAGTTCGGAGCCGATGGCGGCCGCATGGGCCTCGATGAGGTGCACGAGCGCATCACTGGCCGGGTTCACGATCGTCGGTTCGGTCATGCCCCCACTCCATCGAGTCAGAGATGCGAATCGCAGGCGAACGGCACAATTGATCACGGCGGTCCGGGCGAGCCGGCGACCCAACAAGCTGAATCCGCGGACGAGCCCGGGCCACTGCGAGGGACGACGCCAGCGAGGACGAGCGGCACGATCCCAGCGGGTGCCAGTGGGGGTGGTGGCCACGCTCACCGGTCCTCTCCGGACCCTGCTGCGGGTCGTCTGTGGGCCCTTCCCGGGCGATTTGGAGGCCAGCGCGCTGGCGGGGTAGCCTAAGACGCTGTTGCGCATCGGCATGCCTGCTCGCTCTGGCTGAGCTCGCGGCCCGCGCTGCAGGTCCTGTACAAGCAACTCTATGGAAGATGGTCCGCGACCGTGTCTACCTACACTCCCAAGCCGGGCGAAATCACCCGGAACTGGCATGTGATCGATGCCGAGGACGTCGTTCTCGGTCGATTGGCTGTTACTGCGGCCACCCTGCTGCGCGGCAAGCACAAGCCCACCTTCGCGGCACACGTCGACACCGGCGACTTCGTCGTCATCGTCAACGCTTCCAAGATCGCCCTCACCGGCCAGAAGGCCACCGACTCGATGCGTTACCGCCACTCGGGTCGTCCGGGTGGTCTGACCGCGACCCCCATCGGCGAACTGCTCGCCCGTGACCCGCGCAAGGCCGTCGAGCTGGCTGTCTGGGGCATGCTGCCCAAGAACAAGCTGGCCCGTCAGCAGATCACCAAGCTCAAGGTCTACGCCGGCCCCGAGCACCCCCATGCTGCCCAGCAGCCGCAGCCGTACGAGATCACCCAGATCTCGCAGACCGCCAAGTGAGCCAAGGAATGACCGTGTCTGAGAACGTTGAGCTTGACGAGAACTTCGACGCCGAGGAGACCACCTTCGTCGACGAGAACGATCGCGAGATCGCCTACCGGTCCGACTCGAACGCTGCCGCCGCTTCGGGTGCTGCCTCGCGTCCGGCCGTGATCGCCGCCGGGGGTGGCACCGGTCGTCGCAAGGAGGCCGTGGCCCGCGTGCGCCTCGTCCCCGGTTCGGGACAGTGGACCGTGAACGGTCGCAACCTCGAGGAGTACTTCCCGAACAAGGTGCACCAGCAGATCGCCAGCCAGCCCTTGGTGGTGGCCGGTGTCGAGGGTTCCTACGACATCATCGCCCGCATCCACGGTGGCGGCATCACCGGTCAGGCCGGCGCCCTGAGCCTGGGCATCGCCCGCGCGCTCAACGGTGTCGACCTCGAGGCCAGCCGCGCCGTGCTGAAGAAGGCCGGACTGCTGACCCGCGACTCCCGCATCAAGGAGCGCAAGAAGGCTGGTCTCAAGAAGGCTCGCAAGGCTCCTCAGTACTCGAAGCGTTGATGCACTCGAAGCGTTGATCTGCTCGACGCGCTGACGTCGTCACTCGGCCCCGGATCCCTCGTGGATCCGGGGCCGAGTGCGTTTCCGGGGGGAGGGCGGTTCCCCTCGGATGTCGCTGATCTCGTGACCCGCGGCGGGGGGACCCCGGGTTCCACGCCGAAGGGGGCACGTGAGAGGCACATCCGTCACGTGGCGTGGCGAGCAGCCCGCTGGCGTGCCCCATCTTGCGCGGAATCTCGGGGACGAAATGCCCACGTGCCGCGAAACGGGTCCTGGTTGTCCACAAGGGGCCCGATCTCGGGGCGTGTCGTGGGAGTTGTCCACAGAATCCGGGCCTCGTCCGTCCCCGCCGCCCCACCGTGGCCCAATCGATGCATGTCACCCGACCCCACCCGGCAGCGCTGCCGCCCGTCCGATGGCGAACTCCGGGAGGTGCTGCGTCAGGAAGGCGGTGTGATCCGCATCAGCGACCACCCACATCTGAGCCACTCCATTCGTCGCCACGAGGACGCCGGGGAACTCGTGGTGCCGCTGCGTGGAATCGCGGTGGTCAGTGCTCAGCAGTCCGACTGGAGGGTACGACTGCGGGCCGTCCGCCTCTGGCGCCCGGATGCAGCCCTGGCCGGGCGGGTGGCGGCGCGGCTCACCTACTGGGAGTCGGCGGAGGTCACCCACATCGACGTGGCTCTCACCCGCCTGCGCGGGCAGGTGCCCTCCTGGTTACGGGTCGCCACGGTGCCCCGGCGACCGGGTCACCTCGTCTGGCGCGGTGATGTTCCCTACCTCAGACACCCCATTGCCGCCCTGGTCGGCGCTGCCCACGGAGACCTCGAACCGCTCTTCAACGGCTTGAGGCAGAAGGCCTTCACACCCGCCGGTCTGCAGCGAGCAGCGGCCTCCGCGCCCGTGGGGCACCAGTCGGCGTGGGTGGACGCCGCCAGGCTGATGCGTACCAACCCCTGGTCGGCCGCCGAACTCGAGAGCCACCAGTTCCTGAGCGAAGCCGGGTTCCGGCGCTGGAAGGCGAACCCGCTGCTGCTCATCGACGGGCGCCGCTACCACCCCGACGCCCTGTTCGAGGGGTCACGCACCATCTTCGAGTTGCAGAGCCGCGAGCACCACGGCCCGGGTGAACAGCGTGAGAGCGACTGGGCCCGCCACAACCGACTCTCGGCCGCCGGCTACACGGTCCTCCACTACACACCCTCCGACCTCCGCCTCAACCGAGACCTGGTGGTGCAGCAGTTGCTGGCACTCGTCCGGTCGAGTGAGGCACCCCTCGTCCGACTGGCTCAGCGCAGCTTTCGGTCCGGGATGGGGCCGTAGCGCACCGGGATCCGGTCGCGGTCGAAGGTGATGGACGAGTACCCGTGCGGCTTGGGGTGACCGTCCTCGTCCAGGTTCACGAAGACCATGGAGTCGATGGTGAGCAGGGTCTCGCGGGTGATCATGTTGCGGGCCTCCGCCCGCAGGGTGATGCTCGTGCGCCCGAAGTGGGTGGGGATCAACCCGATCTCGACGAGGTCACCCTGCCAGGCCGAGGCCACGAAGTTGATCTCGGAGATGTACTTGGTGACCACGCGCTCGTTGCCCAACTGCACGATCACGTAGATTGCGGCCTCCTCGTCGATCCACTTCAGCAGGCTGCCGCCGAACAACGTCCCATTGGCGTTCAGATCTTCGGGGCGCACCCACCGCCGGGAGTGGAAGCGCATCTCGTCATCGGTCTCGAGGTCAGAGGTGCTCACGGGTCACCAGTCTAGGTTCCGCCCGCCGAGCGGCCCGCCGGATCGTCCGAGCAACCCTGCTGCGCGAATCTTGCGGGGCCAATCCCGGCTAGGGTGGCACCCGTGGCACGACTCTTCGGAACTGACGGTGTGCGCGGCAAGGCCAACCAGGACCTGACCGCCGAACTGGCCCTCGACCTCTCGGTCGCCGCGGCTCACGTCCTCGGGGAGGTGGGATTCTTCGGCGGACGGCGCCCCAAGGCGTTGGTCGGGCGAGACCCCCGCGCCAGCGGCGAGTTCCTCGAGGCGGCCGTCATCGCCGGTCTGGCCTCCGCGGGAATCGACGTCGTCCGGGTGGGCGTGGTGCCGACCCCCGGGGTGGCCTTCCTGGTCAACTCCCACAACGCCGACCTCGGCGTCATGCTCTCCGCCTCGCACAACCCCATGCCCGACAACGGCATCAAGTTCTTCAGCCGCGGCGGCGTGAAGCTCGACGACACCCTCGAGGACGCCATCGAGCAGCGGATGGGGGAGGACTGGCAGCGTCCGGTCGGCGACCAGGTCGGACGCGTCACCTCGGATCTGGGCGCCATCGAGGAGTACGTGGCGCACCTGGTGGCCTCCATCGACGGCACCAGCCTCGACGGACTCACCATCGTCATCGACACGGCCAACGGGGCTTCGTCCGCGACCGCCAAGGACGCCTTCGAGACCCAGGGCGCACGCGTCGTCGCCATCCACAACGCCCCCGACGGGCTCAACATCAACGAGAACTGCGGGTCAACCCACATGGGTGACCTGCAGGCCGCGGTGGTCGCGAACGGCGCTGACCTCGGGCTCGCCTTCGACGGGGACGCCGACCGCTGCCTGGCCGTGGACGCGACCGGCCAGCTCGTGGACGGGGACCAGATCCTGGCGATCCTCGCCCTCGGGCTGAAGGAGGAGCACAAGCTGGCCTCCGACACGGTGGTGGCGACGATCATGTCGAACCTTGGCTTCGTGAATGCCATGCGCGAGCACGGCATCCGCGTCGACCAGACCAAGGTGGGCGACCGGTACGTGCTCGAATCCATGAACGCCAACGGCTTCACCCTGGGCGGTGAGCAGTCGGGGCACGTGATCATGAGCGAGTTCGCCACCACTGGCGACGGGGTGCTCACCGGGCTCCACCTGGCTGCCCGTATGGCCACCACCGGCAAGTCGATGGCCGAACTGGCGGGCGTGATGACACGCCTCCCGCAGGTGCAGATCAACGTCGAGGACGTCGACAAGTTGCGGGCCGGTATCGACACCGAGATCCAGTCGGCCGTGGCCGCGGCGAACCACGATCTAGGTACCAGTGGACGAGTGGTGCTGCGCCCGTCGGGAACCGAACCGCTGGTGCGGGTCATGGTCGAGGCCGACACGCACGACCGGGCCGAGGGCATCGCCCAACGGTTGGCCAAACTCGTCAAGGCCCGCGTCAGCATCTGATCCCCCACGGCGGGGCGCCCGGCGAAAGACGCGGTGACAACCGTGCACGTGCCAGACCTCAGATCACACCTCTGAGGGGGAACAACAGCACCCCCCTGTGGCGTTGCCCCATCGAACTGAATGCCTGTTCACTGGAGTGCACAGGCCCCAGCCTGCCACCCACCACAGCCACCACAAGGGGACCACCATGGGCGCGACAGCCATCACCGCGAGACCCTTCATGTCCAATGCGGGTCACGCCAAGACCGTCACCCCGCTGCTGATCGCCGCCGTCGTGCTGCTGGGGGCGGTCGGCCCCTTGGCCACGGACATGTACGTGCCCGCCTTCCCCCACGTCACCGCCGACCTCGGCGCGAGCATCGGGTCGGTGCAGCTGACGCTGACCACCTTCTTCCTCGGCATGGGGTTGGGCCAGCTGATCGGTGGTCCCGTCTCCGACCAGATCGGGCGCAAGCGTCCCCTGCTGGTCGGCACGGTGGTCACGTTGGTCGCCTCAGTGATCTGTGCCATGGCCCCGACGATCGCCATCATGCTCGTCGCCCGGTTCTTCCAGGGCCTGGGCGCCGGGTGGGCCATGGTGATCGGACGAGCCGTCATCGTCGATCTGGCGCACGGAAGCCAGCTGGTGCGGGTCATGAACGTGCTGATGGGCGTCGGCGCGCTCGCGCCCATGATCGCGCCGCTGATCGGGGCGTTCATCCTGCGCTTCTCGGTGTGGCGCAACGCCTTCTGGCTGATCGCGGTGCTGACGATCGTGATGTTCCTCGCCGCACTGCTCGTCATTCCCGAGTCATTGCCACCCGCGAAGCGTCACGGGGGAGGACTTCAGGCCTTCGTCCGCAACTCCCGGGTGGTGCTCGCCAACCGTCGATTCGTCGGATACATGCTGACCAACGCTGCCACCGGCGTCGCCCTGTTCGCCTATGTCGCGAGCTCGCCCATCCTGATCCAGGTGCGCAACGGCCTGTCTCCGATGACCTACTCGGTGGACTTCGCGGCCAATGCCGGGGGGATGATGATCATGACCCTGCTGGCTGCCCGGCTGGCCACCCGCGTGAACACCCGCAAGGTGATGTTCACCGGACAGTCGATGGCCTTGGTCGGGTCGCTGATCATGATGACCGGAGCGGTGTGGTTCAACGCACACTGGACGTTCCTGCTGCCCAGCTTCTTCTTGCTGATGGCAGGTCAGGGCCTGATCGGACCCAACGGTGGAGCACTGGCCAGCGCCGAGGTTCCCCAGTACGCCGGCACGGCCTCGGCCGTGCTGGGACTCACGATGAGCCTGTCGTTCTCGATCTCGCCGCCCATCGTCGCCCTGTTCGGCGAGGGCAGCGCCTTCGGCCCGGCGCTCATGTTCCTGCTGGGCGCGCTGGCGTCGATGTTCTTCCTGCTGGTCGTGGCTCGTGCAAAAGCAGGCGCCGGGCTCTGAGTCATGGTGGATGACCCGGCAGCCAGGCTCACGCGGCGTCAAGCAGGGCCAGCTCAGATCTTCCTGATCCGCACCGACTCCATCGAATGGTCGGCACCCTTGCGCAGGATCACCGTGGCTCGTTCCCTGGTCGGGCGCACATTCGCCTCGAGATTGGGGCCGTTGATCTCGTCCCAGACCTGGTGGGCGAACCGCACTGCTTCGTCGACCCCCATCGAGGCGAAACGCGCGAAGAACGAATCGGGCTTTTGGAATGCTGTCTGTCTCAAGGCCAGGAAACGTTCCACGAACCACGCCCGAATGTGGTCGTCCTCCGCGTCGACATAGACCGAGAAGTCGAAGAAGTCGCTCAATGCCAGCCCGACGCGGCCGTCGGAGTGACGACGCGCGGGCTGCAACACGTTCAGTCCCTCGATGATCAGGATGTCGGGCTGTCGCACCACGGTCTGCTGACCGGGGACGATGTCGTAGATCTGGTGCGAGTAGACCGGTGCCCCGACCTCCGGCAGGCCCGATTTCACGTCCATCACGAATTGCTGCAGGGCCCGGCGGTCGTAGGACTCGGGGAAGCCCTTCTTGTCGAGGATGCCTCGTTCCTCGAGCACGGCGTTCGGGTGAAGGAACCCGTCCGTGGTGACCAACTCGACGCGTGGGTGGCCGGGCGCCTGGCCCAGCAACTCCTTGAGCAATCTGGCTGTGGTCGACTTGCCGACGGCCACCGACCCGGCCACGGCGATGACGAACGGGGTTCGTCCGACGGAGCGGTCGAGGAAGGCGTTGCTGGCGCGGTACAGGTGGCCCGTGTGCTTGATGTGCAGGTGCATCAACTGGGTGAGGGGAATGTAGACCTCACGTACGTCATGCTGGCTGGTGGGGTCCCCGAGCCCCCGCAGCCGCGCGAGGGTGTCGGCGTCGACGTCGATGTCGGTGTGGTCGGCCAGATCAGCCCACTCGGCGCGGGTCATCTCGAGGTACGGGCTCGGGGTGAGCGTGGACTGCATGGCGGCAAGAGTCACACGGGGCGGCGGATTGGTCAATCGCTCAACCTGTCTGTACGTTTGTTGATGTGTGTGGAATCGTCGGATATGTGGGCCGCCAAGACGCCCAGCAAGTAGTCATTGAAGGACTTCGTCGCCTCGAGTACCGAGGCTACGACTCCGCGGGCATCGCGGTGGAGTCCGGGGGGCAGTTGTCGTCGGCCAAGAAGTCCGGCAAGCTCGCCAACCTCGAGGCCGAGCTGGCCGAACGCCCGCTGCCGGGTAGCAGGCACGCCGTGGGTCACACCCGGTGGGCCACCCATGGCGGCCCGACGGACGAGAACGCCCATCCCCACCTGAGCGACAACGGGCGCGTCGCGCTCGTGCACAACGGCATCATCGAGAACTTCGCGCAGTTGCGCTCCGAACTCGAGGAGCAGGGCATCGCGTTCCACTCCCAGACCGACACCGAAGTCGCTGCCCAGCTGCTGGGTCTCGAGGTCGAAAGCGCCGGGTCACTCGGCGACGCCATGCGCAATGTGGTCAACCGGCTCGAGGGCGCCTTCACCCTGGTCGCCATCGACACCCACGACCCCGACCGGGTGGTCGCTGCCCGTCGCAACTCACCGTTGGTGGTCGGACGAGGGGACGGGGAGAACTTCCTCGCCTCGGACGTCGCTGCCTTCATCGAGCACACCCGTGACGCCATCGAGCTGGGCCAGGACCAGGTCGTCGAAATCACCCCGGACGAGGTGGTGGTGACCGACTTCGCCGGCAACCAGTCCGAGGGCAAGCCGTACCACGTCGACTGGGATCTCTCGGCGGCCGAGAAGCAGGGCTTCGACTGGTTCATGCGCAAGGAGATCTTCGAGCAGCCGCAGGCGGTCGCCGACACCCTGCTCGGACGTTGGAACAGCCGCGGCGAGTTGACCCTGGACGAGATCCGGATCAGCCCCGAGGAACTGCGCCGGATCAACAAGATCGTCATCGTTGCGTGTGGCACGGCCTTCTACGCCGGTCTGGTCGCCAAGTACGCCATCGAGCACTGGACCCGCATTCCGTGCGAGGTCGAGATCGCCTCGGAGTTCCGTTACCGCGACCCGATCATCGACCCGATGACACTGGTGGTCACCATCTCCCAGTCAGGCGAGACGGCCGACACACTGATGGCGATCCGTCACGCCCGCGAGCAGCACGCCAAGGTGATCGCGATCTGCAACACCAATGGCGCCACCATCCCGCGCGAATCGGACGCTGTCATCTACACCCACGCGGGCCCGGAGATCGGGGTGGCCTCGACCAAGGGGTTCACCACCCAGGTGGTCGCCTGTTACCTGCTGGGCCTCTACCTGGCGCAGGTGCGCGGCATGAAGTACGGCGACGAGATCAGGGCCGTGATGAATGAGCTCGACTCGATGCCGCAGAAGATGCAGCAGGTGCTCGACAACTCCCAGCAGGTGCTCGACCTGGCCGCCCAGTTCAAGGACGTGCCCTCGGTGCTGTTCCTGGGACGTCACGTCGGCTACCCGGTGGCGCTCGAGGGGGCGCTGAAGCTGAAGGAGCTGGCCTACATCCACGCGGAGGGGTTCGCCGCCGGGGAGCTCAAGCACGGACCGATCGCGTTGATCGACGAGGGTCTGCCCGTGTTCGTCGTGGTGCCGCCCCGCGGACGGGACCAACTGCACGACAAGGTGGTCTCCAACATCCAGGAGATCCGAGCCCGCGGTGCCCGCACCATCGTGCTGGTCGAGGAGGGGGACGAGGTCGTCGCCCCCTACGCCGACACGCTGGTGGAGCTGCCGAAGGTGTCGACCCTGCTGCAGCCGCTGGTGGCCACGATTCCCCTGCAGGTGTTCGCCTGCGAGTTGGCCACCCAGAAGGGCCACGACGTCGACCAGCCCCGCAATCTGGCCAAGTCGGTCACCGTGGAGTGAGGTGTGGGTGGGTCTCGGATCCGTCCGCCCACCCGCCGACTGCCGACGGTCTCGTCCCCCCGTGGTTTGCCGGTTTGCCGCGTTTTTGTCGGACCCGATGCCTACCGTGATGGGTGGACGCCATCCGCGTCCGCCCATCGGATCGGAGCGGCTCCGTGCAGGGTCGCGACGTCCATCACGGAAGAAGGACGACCATGGCCCACGGTGACATCACACACACCGACATCCCCGTCTCGGACCTCGAGGCGGGCAAGAAGTTCTACGGCACCCTGTTCGGCTGGAACATCGCCGAGTACCCCGGCTTCGAGGGGTACCCCATGTGGCAGAACCCCAACAAGGTCTCGGGCGGCGGCCTGATGCTGCGCGACGGCAGCCTCACCCAACCCCGCGGCTACGTCGAGGTGGATTCGATCGACGACACCTTGGCGAAGGCCACCGAGATGGGCGGATCGGTCGTGATGCCGAAGACCGCCATCGACGAGACCTCGTGGTACGCCGCATTCACCGACCCGGACGGCAACCAGCTGGGCCTGTTCGAGGGCATGACGGGCGGCGGGGGTGACGCCCAGGAGTGAGGACAGCGCACCCGGTCGCGACCGCGCGGTGGCATCGACGCCCGGCCTCGGTCGTGCGCCTCAGCCACTACGTTGGCAGCATGATCGTTGGCATCGGCATGGACGTGTGCAGCGTCGCCCGGTTCGAGGGCATGGTGGAACGCCACCCCGGCGTCGTCGACCGCCTGCTGAACCCGGGGGAGCGGCGCGTTCCGATCGCCTCCCAAGCTGCCAGATTCGCGGCCAAGGAGGCCCTGGCGAAGGCACTGGGCGCACCGTCGGGCATGAGCTGGCACGACTCCGAAGTGGTGCGCCACGACGGTGGACAACCGCAGTTCGAGCTCCGCGGCACTGTCGCGGCGAGGGCGGCCGAGTTGGGGATCACCCGGGTGCACCTGTCGATCAGCCATGACGCGGGCCTGGCCTGCGCCTACGTCGTCTGCGAGGCCCTCTGATGCGTCCGATCTGCTCTGCCGAATCCATTCGCTCCGCCGAGCACGGCTGGTTCGCCGCCCATCCCGGTGGCGACCTGTTCCGACCCGCGGTGACGGCACTGACCGAGGTCGCCCGTTCGATGCTGATCGGCCTGCCCCACGGTTTCGTCCTCGTGGTCGCCGGACCGGGCAACAACGGTGAGGACGCTCGCCGGACCGGTCGGGCACTGGCGGCCGAGGGGGTCGAGGTGCGTCACTGGGACGACGAGGCCGAAACCTTCGCGCCGAACTCCGAGCACTGGTCCCATTTGGTGCTGGTGATCGACGGGTTCACCGGCATCGGCGGCCGCGGTGGGCTTCCCGATCATGTGCGTGCCCTCGCGGTGCACTGCGCCCGCCGCCACGTCGCCGTGCTGTCGGTCGACCTGCCCTCGGGTCTGGTGGCCGATTCGGGGGCGGAGCATCCCAGCTTCCGGGCCACCACGACCGTCACCTTCGTCGCCGAGAAGCCCTGTCACGTGTTGCAGCCCGCGGCCTCGAGGTGCGGACGAGTGGTGGTCGCCGACATCGGGGTGCGGGTGCCCGAACGGGTTGCCCATGCAGTCGAGCACTCCGACCTGGCCGAGCACTGGCCCGTGCCGGGCGTGCGCAGCGACAAGTACTCGCGAGGGGTGGTCGGCCTGGACACCGGGTCCGACCAGTACCCGGGGGCGGGACTGCTGGGTTGCGACGGCGCGCTGTTCTCCGGTGCCGGCATGATCCGCCACAACGGACCCCAGCGCGTCACCGACGAGGTGGTCCGGCGCCATCCCAGCGTCACCGTGGGGGAGGGGCGGGTGCAGGCGTGGGTGGTCGGCTCGGGCTGGCCGGTCTCCGACGGACACGACCTGGCCGAGGCAGTCGCCCGGCTGGGGCGGCGGGCAGCCGATCGGGTGCCGATGGTGGTCGATGCGGGGGCCATCTCATCCGAGGTGCTGGGTGAACTCGGTGAGGGGCTACCCCCGGGGTCCCTGCTCACCCCCCATGCCGGTGAACTGGCCGGACTGCTCGGCGTGGCCCGCCAGACCGTCGAGTCCGACCCGTTGGCCCATGCCCACGAGGCGGCCCGGCAGACAGGCGCCACAGTGCTGCTCAAGGGAGCCACGCAGGTCTGTGTGACACCGGACGGGCAGGCCTTGGTGGCCGTAGCCGGCCCAGCCTGGACCGCGCAAGCAGGTTCGGGGGACGTGCTGGCGGGTGTCTGCGGCACGCTCCTGGCTGCAGGACTCACGCCCCTGTGGGCGGGAGCCCTGGCTGCCTCCCTACAAGCCCTCACCGCGGAGGACCACCCCGGCCCGTGGCCGCCGGACCGGTTGGCGCAGTGGTTCCCCGAGACCATCGCCCGGCTCACCCACCGCTGACCGACGTCAGGGGAGCAGGTGGGGCGCCTCCTTCGCGACCCGGGACCCGGCCGCGATCGCCTCGCGGTAGTGCTCGACGAGTTGCGAGCAGATGAAGTCCCAGGTGCGGTGTTCCACCGACGCGCGGGCGGCCAGTGCGAAGGCGGCACGCTTGGCGTCGTCCCCGATCAGGTCGACCACGTACTGGCGCATGGCCTCGAGATCGCCCGGCTCGTACAGCCAGCCGGTGCGGGAAGGGCTGATCAGGTCGATCGGACCGCCCCGGCGCGGAGCCACCACCGGGAGCCCCGACGCGAGTGCCTCCTGGATGGCCTGACCGAAGGTCTCGAGCTCGCCGGTGTGCACGAACAGGTCGAAACTGGCCAGCGCGACGGGCAACTCCTCGCCGCTCATCGGCCCGGTGAAGACGGCCCCCGGCAGCATCCCCTCGAGCTGCTCCCGCTGGGGTCCCCCGCCGATGATGACGAGCTTGGAGTGGGGCAGGTCGGCGAGCACGCGCAGGTCTTCCACCCGCTTCTCACTGGCCAGTCGTCCCATGTAGCCGATGATGCGCTCACCGGCCGGGGCCCACTCGGCACGCAGGGCCTCGGAGCGCTTGGCCGGGTCGAACCGCACCGAGTCGACCCCACGAGACCAGATGCCGACCCGCGGGATGCCCTGGCTCTCCAGTTGCTCCTTCGCGAAGGTCGAAGGGGCGAAGTTCAGGGTGGCCAAGGAATGGGCATGCCGGACCCGGGCCCACAGGATGGGTTCGATGGTGGGGAAGCCGTAGCGGGCCGCATAGCTGGGGATCTCGGTCTGGTAGATCCCGACGGTGGGGATCCCCAGGTGGGCGGCGGCGAGGGCCACCTTGTATCCCAGCGCGAAGGGTGCGGCCAGGTGCACGACGTCCGGGGCCTCGTCGGCCAGCAACTTCGTCATCTGGAAGGTGGTGACCCCGCAGACGCGCACGTCGGCATACCCGGGCAACCCGACCGAGGGCACCGCGATCACCGGGAAGCCGAGGTAGTGCCGGGGGGTCTTGGTGCCATCGGCTGGCGCCAGCACGAATGCCTCGTGGCCGGTGGCTCGAAGGTGCTCCAGCATGCGCAGCACCGAGTTGGTCACCCCGTTGATCTGGGGCAGGAAGCTCTCCGCAACAATGGCCACGCGCACGTCATGAGTCTATGGCCGCGGACATGGGGACCACCGTCGCGAATCGCTCCGCACCATGAACGTTCGGTGACACTTGGGAGCCCTCGATGACAGTGAGGACGTCCGATGACAGGTGGTGACGTTCGCTGACAGGTGGGTGACCTCCCACCGTGACCGGGCCTCCCGAACCCTCCCGAATTGGAGATGGGGACGAGCTCCGGTAGAGTTGTCAGAGCCTCAGTTCGAGGCCACCTCAGGGCGCGGTCCTCCGGCTGGACATCCAGTCGAAACCGGACGTGCGCCAGTCAAGGCGAATGGTTGCGTGGGCGGCGGCAGGAGAGATCCTGGAGCTGACGCCAGTGGGCGACTCGTTCGCACCCACCATTCGCACCCCGATCATCACCCTCGTCCGACACGTCGGAAGGGTTGCGCGGGTGCGCCCGGCGCCGCGCCGGGAGATCAGAACCGTTTGGTTCGGAAGTGAGCACCCCTGTGTCGAAATTCGACAATCGTCCCAAGAACAAGCCCGTGAAGGCGCGCGCTCCGAAGGCCTTCAAGGCCGACGGGTCGCCCAAGAAGCGTTGGAGCACCGACCAGCGCGCCGCTGCCGGCCACGACCCCCGCCGTCGCGGTGGACAGCCCCGTTTCGAGGGTCGCAGCGACCGCTTCGAGGCCCGCGATCGCTCCGAGTCGCGTGACCGTTCCGAGTCGCGTGAGGGGGGCTTCGAGCCCCGCGGCGACCGTCCCGAGCGTGACACCCGCGACGAGCGTCGCCCCGCCGACCGCTTCGAGCGCTCCCAGGGTGGTGGCCCGTTCAAGCCCTACACCCGCCCCGACCGCAAGCACGATCGCCCCTTCCGTGACGATCGTGGCCGGGACGACCGTCCCCGTGATGACCGGTTCGGTGACCGTGGCCCCCGTCGCGAGTTCGATGATCGTCCCCGTCGGGACTTCAACGACCGTGACGATCGTCCCCGTCGCGACTTCAACGACCGTGACGACCGTCCCCGCCGTGACTTCAACGACCGCGACGCCACCCGTCCCCATGCCGGTGCCCGCGGACCCCGCCAGTTCCAGACCGATCCGGCCAAGGACCGCTTCCGCAAGGAGCGCGACGAGCGTCGTTCGAGCAGCTGGGGTCGTGACGCGGACGGCGAGCGCCGCTCGTGGAACCGTGACGATCGTCCGGCCCGTGGCCCCCGTGAGGATCGTGGCACCCGTGAGGATCGCGACTTCCGTGCCCCCCGTGAGGATCGCCCGCAGCGCAGCTTCCGTCCCGACGAGGAGGCGGCCTTCGACGCCGACATCATGAGCTGGTCCGAGGCCGCCGACGTCGAGGTCGACGCGAGCAGCGTCACCGAGACCGACAGCTTCCACCAGTTGGGACTGCCCGACCAGTTGGTCGCCACCCTCACCTCCCAGGGCATCACCGAGCCCTTCCCGATCCAGACCGCCACCATCCCCGTCGCCCTCACCGGTCGCGACGTGCTCGGACGCGGTCGCACCGGCTCGGGCAAGACCCTGTCGTTCGGTCTGCCGATGCTCACCCGCATCAGCCAGAACAACGGTTTCAAGGACGCCCCCGCCGGCCTGGTGCTGGTGCCCACCCGTGAACTGGCCCTGCAGGTCGCCGACGCGCTGTCGCCCCTGGCCAAGTCGCTCGGCCTCTCGCTGGCCCTGGTGGCCGGTGGCATGAGCTACGGCCCGCAGATCAAGGCGCTCTCGAGCGGTGTCGACGTGGTCGTGGCCACTCCCGGCCGTCTGATCGACCTGATGGAGCAGGGCGTGGCCAACCTGTCGAAGGTGCTGGTCACCGTGCTCGACGAGGCTGACCACATGGCTGACATGGGCTTCATGCCTGACGTCAAGGCCATCCTCGACGCCACTCCCGACAACGCCCAGCGGCTGCTGTTCTCGGCCACCCTGGACGACGCCGTCGGCTCGCTGGTCAAGCGCTACCTGCACGACCCCTCGACCCATGAGGTCGACTCGGGCCAGGCCAGCGTCACGACCATGGAGCACCTGCTGCTGCTGGTGCACCCGCACCACAAGAACGAGACCACGGCCCTGATCGCCAACCGCGAGGGACGCACCGTCATCTTCGCCCGCACCCAGATGGGTGTCTCGCGTATCGCCGACCAGCTGCGCGAGGCCGGCGTGATGGCCGGTGCCCTGCACGGTGGCCTGACCCAGGGCGCCCGCGCCCGCGTGCTCGCCGCCTTCAAGGAGGGTGTCGTGCCCGTGCTGGTGGCGACCGACGTGGCCGCCCGAGGCATCCACGTGGACGACGTCTCGCTGGTGCTGCAGGTCGATCCGCCCCAGAACTCCAAGGACTACCTGCACCGCGCCGGACGCACCGCCCGCGCCGGTGAGAAGGGTGTCGTCGCCACCATCGTGCTCCCGCACCAGCGCCGCACCATGCAGCGCTTGGCCAGCGGCGCCGGAGTTTCCGGTGACCTGACCCGCGTCGAGCCCGGCGAGGAGTTGCTCGGTGAACTGACCGGCGCCCGCGCCATCGACCACGACGCGATCAGCGAGGACGAGTACAACGCCCTGATCGCCCCGCCCAAGCGTGCACCCCGCGCCGGCCGTGGCGGTGGACGGTCCTTCGGTGACAAGAAGTTCGGTGGCAAGAAGTTCGGTGACCGCTCCTTCGGCGACCGCAGGTCGGGCGACCGGGGCGGATTCCGCAAGGCCGGCCGCGACGGTGGCCCGCGCGGTGGGGCACACCACTCCGGTGGCCGTGATCGCATCGCCGACTTCGGTGGCTGGAACCGCGGCGAGTGAGTGATCGCTGATCAAACACGACTGTGGCCCGCGCCTGGTGCCGCCCTCGAGGGGCGGGACGAGGCGCGGGCCTCGTCATGCCGGGGTTAGGCTGGTGGGCTGTGGCAGATGACGTGCAGTTGCGGCTGGCCGAGGTGGACGACGCCCCGGCCATGCTCGCCGTGATCCAACAGGCCTTCTCAGCCCGTCCCCCGGTCGACCCGCCGGCGGCGGCATTGTCGGACACGGTTGACTCCGTGGCGACCCAGTTGGCCCGCGGGTACGGCGTGATCGCCGAGGTCGACGGGGTGCTGAGCGGGTGCCTGCTGCTGAGCGGGCCGGACGACGATCCGGCCGTCCACGGCGCCCGGGTGATGGGCGTGCACCGCGTCAGCGTGTTGCCCGGAGTGCGGGGGAACGGTCTTGCCTCGGCGCTCGTGCACGGGGCGGCCGACCTGGCCCTCGACCTGGGTGCCACCCACCTGGAACTGCTCAGCCGGCGCGAGTTCCCCCAGACCCGCGACTGGTGGCTGCTGCACGGCTTCGTCCAACACTGCGAGGTCGAGCTCGGATGGATGCTGCGGGCAGCCCTGCCCACCTGCGTGCACGTGCCCGACGCCGAGGCGATGCAGCGTCTGGGCGGCTGGTTGGCCACCGTGCTCGGGGCCGGTGACGTCCTGGTGCTCGACGGTGAACTCGGGGCCGGCAAGACCACCCTCACCCAAGGTCTCGGGGCCGCGATGGGGGTCTCCGGACCGATCATCTCGCCCACCTTCGTGTTGTCCCGCATCCACCCGCCCACCCGACCGGGCACCCCGGGGCTCGTCCATGTTGACGCCTACCGGCTGGCCTCCGCCGCCGAGGTGGAGGACCTCGACCTCGAGGACTCCCTGGCCGACCACGTCACCGTGGTGGAGTGGGGGCGAGGCGTCGCCGAGACGCTGAGCCCCGACCGGCTCGAGATCGAGATCCGGCGCCCCCTGGGATCCGACCCGACTCCCGGCCTGCCCGAGGCAGGGGCCGGCCCCGAGGCCGCGGCCGGCTCCGAGCACCCTGACAACGCCGAGGGTCGCGACGTGCTGCTGATGGGTGTCGGCCAGCGCTGGACTGGGGTCACCCTCGACCCGCCGGCCGAGCTGCTCCGTCCCACCCCCCGGTCGGCCACGGAACCGATGGACGACGCCCCTGCCACCCCTGAGGAGAGCCGATGACCACCCCTCGTCCCGACGGAGTCGTGTTGGCCATCGACACCTCCACCGTCGTCTGCGCGGCCCTGGCCCGGGGTGGCGAACTGCTCGCCACCGGCAGGGTCGACGACACGCGAGCGCACGTCGAGGCCCTCACCCCGCTGATCTCCCAGCTGTGTCAGCAGGCAGAACTGGCGATGTCCGACATCACTGAGGTCGCCGTGGGCGTCGGACCGGGGCCGTTCACAGGACTGCGTGTCGGTGTCGTCACCGCCCTCACCGTGGCAGAACTCGCCGGGACGACAGCGCGTGGGGTCTGCTCCCTCGACATCGCAGCCCGACAGCACGTGCTCGGCCGCACCGCCTCGTCGCCCGCAGTCGACGAGGGCTTCGTGGCTGTCATCGACGCACGCCGCAAGGAGCTGTACTGGGCTCGCTACGACGCCGATGGCGCTCGGGTGGACGGCCCCTTCGTCGGCCCCGCCGACGAGCTGCCCGACCTGCCGGTGGTGGGACCCGCTGCCACCCTGCTCGCGGACGACCCACGCGTGATCGATGCCACCCCGCTCGACGTGGCAGTGCTGGCCCAACTGGCGGCAACCTTCACCGATGCCGGGCTGGAACCCCTGTACCTGCGCAAACCGGACGCCGAGGTCTCGACCTCGCGGAAGTCCGCGCTGCAGCCAGGGGTGCGCCTGTCGCTGACCAAGCGCCACCGCCAGGATTCCGCCACCGATGCCTCGTCCGATGCCCCGTCGACGGGGGGTGGCCAGGCATGATGCAGCGCAGCGCCACCCTCGACGACGTCGATGCCATCACCGCACTGGACGAGAGATCGTTCCCCCCGAGGGAACGATGGAGCCGTCAGTTGTGGGCCGACGAACTCAGCTCGGACGACCGGTTCGTGCTGGTCGCGGCCGACCACACGGGTCACCTGGTCGGTGTCGCCACCTTCCAGCTGGGGGACGAGGTGATCGACCTCAACCGGGTGATGGTGGAGGCCCGTTGGCGTCGGATGGGAGTGGCCCGCGACCTGATGCGTTCCGGATTCCTGTACGCCTCGACCCACGGCTGCTCACGCATGCTGCTCGAGGTGAGGGACGACAACGACACCGCCATCGCCCTGTACGAGCAGTTCGGTTTCCGCGTCATCGACACCCGCAAGAACTACTACGGCCAGGGTCTCGACGCCCTGGTGATGGAGCAGGAGGTGACCGCGTGAACGCGTCATCGGCAGAACCCCTGGTGCTGGGCATCGAGTCGTCGTGTGACGAGACCGGCGTCGGCATCGTCCGGGGCAACAGGTTGCTCGCCAATGAGGTCGCCAGTTCGGTCGACCTCCACGTGCGGTTCGGTGGGGTGGTGCCCGAGGTGGCCAGCCGTGCCCACCTCGAGGCGATGGTGCCGACGCTACGGCGGGCGCTGGCCGCCGCCGACGTCGACCTGGCCCAGCTCGACGGCATCGCCGTCACGGCAGGTCCCGGACTGATGGGTGCGCTGGTGGTGGGGCTGGCCAGCGCCAAGACGCTGGCGGCCTACCTGAACAAACCCCTCTACGGGGTCAACCACCTGGCGGGCCACGTCGCCGTCGACCTGCTCGACCACGGCGACCTGCCCACCCCCTGCGTCGCCCTGCTCGTGTCGGGCGGTCACACCTCACTGCTGCTGGTCAACGACATGGCCACCGACATCGTCGAGATCGGCTCGACCATCGACGACGCCGCTGGTGAGGCCTATGACAAGGTGGCCCGGTTGTTGGGGCTGCCCTACCCGGGCGGTCCCGTGATCGACAAGGCTGCAGCCGAGGGCAACCCGAAGGCGATCCGCTTCCCGCGGGGTCTGACGGCTCGTCATGACCTCGACAAGCACCGGTTCGACTTCAGTTTCTCGGGGCTCAAGACGTCCGTCTCCCGCTGGGTCGAGACCGAGGAGCGGGCGGGTCGTCCCGTACCCGTCGCCGACGTCGCCGCCAGCTTCCAGGAGGCGGTCTGCGACGTGCTCTCGGCCAAGACCGTCGACGCTGCGCTGCACCACGGCGCCCAGCACATCCTGATCGGCGGGGGAGTGGCAGCCAATTCGCGGCTGCGGGCCCTGCTGGAGGAGCGAGCCGTCGCCGCCGGTCTGGAACTGCGCAGGCCCCGACCGGGACTGTGCACGGACAACGGCGCGATGATGGCGGCGCTGGGCACCCAGGTGATCAAGGCGGGTCTTCGTCCCAGTTCGTTCGACATCTCGGCCAATTCGGGGCTGCCGGTCTCGACCATCCTGGTCTGACAGGCCACGGGCTGGCACCCGCTGGCGGCCACGGGCCTGATGCGGTCAGTTCACGTCGCCCAGCCACAGCGGCCGGCTGGTCTCGTCCTGGTTCAGCCAGCGTGCCAACGCCTGCGGGAAGAAGGGACTGCCGACCAGCTCACCGATGGCCACCCACCTCACGCCCACCTGACGCTCGTCCACCTCGCTGGGCGGCAGGGGATCGGGGTGCAGCAGCGTGCACCAGAAGAACAGTTCGCTCTGGTGGAAGCCCGAGTCCCACTCGGGGAAATGGGTGGCACCGATGTAGTCGCGGCCGCAGGCGAGATCGCCCACCCTGACCCGGTATCCCGTCTCCTCGAGCACTTCCCGGGCCACGTTGTCGAGCTTCGTCTCGCCGAAGTGTTGCCCGCCGCCGGGGGTCAGCCAGAACTCACGGTGCCTCTCGCCGACCATCACGCTGACCAGCAGTTCGCCCTCGCGCACCACCAGGCCGCGACTGGCGGCCCGCACGCGACCATCGTGCGGAGGGGTGGGATGGACCCCCGGCTGGCTCATGTCGCGACTCTACTGGCGGTAGCCTCGCGATGTGCTGACCCCGATCCTCACCACTTTGGCCTTCGTCCGGCACCCGGACGGCGAGCGGGTGCTGATGTGCCACCGGGTCGCGCGCCCCGACGACGACCAGCACGGCAAGTACAACGGGTTGGGCGGCAAGGTCGAGGTCGACGAGGACGTCTGGACCGGCATGGTGCGTGAACTCCGGGAAGAGGCCGCCATCACCCCGACCGGCATGCGGCTACGGGGAACGATCTCCTGGCCCGGGTTCGGCGCCGACGGCTCGGACCATTTCGGGTTCATCTTCGTGGTCGACGCCTTCACCGGCACCCCGCCCCCGTCCAATGACGAGGGGGAGCTCAGCTGGGAGCGGATCGACTCGCTCGACACCCTCGACATGTGGGAGGGCGACCGGCACTTCCTACCCCTGGTCTTCGACCCAGAGATCACCCAGTTCCATGCCGTGCTGCCGTATGCCGACGGACGCCCCGCCCACTTCAGCGCCCACGTGGTGCGAGGGTGAGCACGAGCCAGCCCGCCCCCCACCCGCTCACGGTGGGCGAGGGGCCGATGGCCCTGGAGAGGGCGCTCGCCCAGCCCGATCCCGACTCCCTCACAGCCGCCAGCGCGCTGCGTCGTCTGGTCGCTCCCGAGTTGGCGGCCCTGGCGCTGGAGCAGGCCTCCCTGCGGCGTCGGGCACGCAGCAAGTTCGGCGACCGGGCTGCCGACATGCTGTTCACGGCGACAGGGCTCGAGCAGGCCACCCGGCCCGAGGTCTCGGCCTGGCGCGCCGACACGTTCGCCGAGGGCTGCTCCCGGGTGCTCGACCTCGGATGTGGTCTCGGATTCGATGCCCTCGCCATGGGACGGGCGGGTCTGGGGGTGGATGCGGTCGAGCTGGATCCGCTCACCGCCAGTTGTGCGCAGCACAATCTGGCCTCCGTCAAGGGACGGGTCCTCGTCGGGGATGCCGCGTCAGCGGTGCCCGCGGTGATGGATGGTGGCGTCCTCGTCTTCGTCGACCCGGCGCGACGATCGTCGACGGGCAGGAGCTGGCGGCTCGAGGACCTCTCGCCGGGCTGGGACTTCGTCCTGTCCCTGCGCCAACGCTGTGACCGGCTCGTGGTCAAGCTGGGGCCCGGCATCTCGCGGAGCCTGCTGCCTGACGACCTGGGCCGGCACTGGGTCAGCCATGAGGGAACCCTCGTCGAGGTCTGCCTCGCCACCGACGTGGGTGAGGGCCCCGCGGTTGACCGGGTGGTGGTGCTGCGCGGCGGCAGGCGGTACGAACTCGTCGGACGAGGTCTGGGGCGTCTTCCCGTGGAAGACGTGGGGGAGTACCTGCACGAACCCGACCCCGCCGTCATCCGCTCCCAGTTGTACGCCGAGGCCTGCTCGGGGACGAATGCCTGGCTGGTCGACCACGACGTGGCCTACCTCTCCAGCGACGGGCCACTCGACACGCCCCTGGTCACCAGCTTCAGGGTGCTCGAGAGCATCCCCTGGTCGGTCAGGACGCTGCGCGCGTGGTGCCGAGAGCACCGCATCGGCACTCTCGAGATCAAGAAGCGGGGGCTCGACGTCGACCCGGCGGAACTGCGACGCCAGCTCAAGTTGAAGGGATCGGCGAGCGCCACCGTCGTGCTCACTCCGACTCCCCGCGGTACCCGTGCCCTCGTCTGCGAGCGAGTGCCGCGGTCGCCCTGAGCAGATCAGTGCCCGACCAGGCGTGCCCACAGGCCGGGACGTCTGGTCGGCGTCGGCTGCGCTGCCTGCCACCGGTCCCGGAAGGCAGACAGTTGCGCCGCCGTCAGGCTGGGAGGCTGCTCGGTGCGGCCTGCGCGGTCCAGCACCAGGTGGCGCGCGACGGTCCTGACCACGTGCTCGCGCACCGCCGGGGTGAGATCGGGATGCTCGAGCACCAGCAGGCCGCGGTCGAGCCACGCCGGGTCGGAGGTCGAGAAGGTCCGGCCCCACAGCGGCAGCTCGGGCACCACTGTCGCGATGATGGCGTCCGCGACCTGCTGGGGGTGGCGCAGCGGTGCCTCCCGTAATGCCACGTCACCCAAGGCCACCGGTGTCACCGAGGTGAGCCGACTGCGCGCCAGCAGCCAACTCCGCCACAGGTTGCTGGCGTCGTCGCTGGCCACGGCGACGTCCCACAGCTTGCGGAGACCCTCGACGGAAGGGTCACCCACCAGCACCAGAGGCGCCAGACGCCTTGCCCATCCGGTCGCGGCCCTGAGCCAGAAGGTCTCCAGGTCACCGCGCAGCGGATGGTGGAGCTCACGAGCCAGCACCGTCAGGGTGACCAGCGGGTGCCGCCACTCCCCAGCAGGGGCGTCATAGTTCTTGGCCAAGCGCTTGCGCCAGCCGGCGGCGAGGGTGTCGACGTCGGCGGCGGTACCGCGACCGTGGGACACCAGGATGTCGAGGCAGAAGCCCAATCCCTGCAGGTCGATCCCAGGACGAACGAGTTGGCTCCTCAGCCACGATTCCTGACTCGGCTGCAGGTGGCGGTAGTCGTCGTACCTGGCGGCCAACTCGGTCTCCGTGCCGGTCAGGTCGGGCCCGGTTCCCTCGAGCAGGTCATCGGCTTGCTCCCGGAACCGTCGCACCAGATCGGGGTGGTGCTCCTCGGCGTGGGCCAGGGACTCCTTCGCGGTCTGGGCCACCCCGCGCCGCACCGCAAGGGGCAGTCTCTCGTCCGTGGCGACCTTGAGCGCCTTGAACGGCGGGGGGGTCAGCGTCAGCAGTGCCTCGGCGAGCGCGCTCGCCCGTTGCTCGGCCAAGCCGGCCCCCACCAGGTCGTGCCACAGGTTGAGGGCCGCGTCGACGAGGTCGACCTGGCTCAGCACCCGCTCGGAGTGCAGCCACGGGGTGAGGTCGACCGGCTGGGCCAGGGCGTGCTCGCGCAGGGCCCCCACCGCGCCGGGGGTGGGCACCTCGGCCAGTACGAGATCGGCCAACACCCCCAACCGCAGGATCATGGTGGTGGCGGCCGGATGGCCTTGCCGCAGGAGGGCCACCAGCACGGCCCGCCAGGCGCCCCACTCCGCGGGGTGCTCGAGGTCGATCCACTCCGCGACCAGGCTCGACAGGAGGTGTTCGTCCAGCCGCTGCCGCATGGCCAGGGCCCGCACGAACGGGGCGGCCTGCTCGATGTCGGGCGACTCCTCCCACCGGGCGAACAGCCATGCCTCCTCCGGCGGTGTGAGCGGGCCGAACTGAAGCGGTCGGGCGGCGTGGTCGATCGGGGTGAGCAGACGCTCCATCAGTTGTCGCACGGCCACGGGGTCGTCGGGATCAGCCAGCCCGTCGTCCCCCAGGTGGGCCCGCTTGTCGATCTCGAAGGCGGCGCCGGTGCGTGCCGCGGTCACCGTGAATTCCTGGGGTGCCGTGGCCAGGTGCTGGTGGACGACCGGGGGGTCCCCGCCCCAGTGCAGGAAGAGCCGTTCCTGCAGGGCACCGTCGGCGTCGAAGGCCCGTTCCTGGGACTGCCACTGCCATCCGGCGTACGCCGTGGTGGGGGCAAGTCCGGCGGCTGTGATGGCCCGATCGGCATCGGAGTGCAGGTCGGCCTGGGTGTGGCGACCGTGCGGTGCCGGTGGGGGAAGGGCGACGAACGTGTCATCGGACAGGTCCGCCCACCATTCCAGGAACACCGACAGGTCGGTGGCGGCGGGCGTGGATTCACTCATGGTCCGATTATCCCGCCCGTGGCGCCAACGGTCCGCCCGGACCCCTGGCCGCAGCGGTGGGGGAACGCAGGAGGCACTTGAACGCCGTTCAAGCGCTGGTCCTAGGATGGTCCCATGGCGTTGACGAGGGACGAGGTGCTGGCCGCGGCCCTGCACATCGTCGACGAGTACGGCCTGGCGGATCTGTCGATGCGTCGCCTCGCGGGCCAGCTCGACGTGCAACCGGGGGCCCTCTACTACCACGTGGCCAACAAGCAGACCCTGCTGGTGGCACTGGCGGATCTGGTGCTGGCGGACCTGGTGCTGGCCGATCTGGTGCTGGTGGCACCGGACGACGTGGCCCCGGAGCATCGGCATGGGGCCGACCCGGGAACACCGGGCCCTTCTCCGGACCCGGTCGCCTGGGGCATGAACCTGCACTCCCTGCTGCGCCAGCACCGCTCGGGTGCGGAACTGGTCAGCGCGGCGCTGGCGATGCGCCCGTGGGCCGAGTCACCCGCCGCGGCCCTGGCCAGCCGACTGCCCACGTCCCCCGATGACGCCCGGGTGGTGGCCGAGTCCGTTCAGCACCTCGTGCTGGGCCACGCCTTCGACGCGGAACAGCGCGAGCAGTTCGCCAGGCTCGGGTTGGGTGATCCGCCCGATCCCGGCGGAGACCAGCGGCTGCGGTCGGCGCTCGAGAGATTGTGCGGCCCCTGATGCTCAGCCTCCACGTGCCGGGCCACTCCCTCGTCCACCGACTGCCGGCGGGCGCCAAACTGCTGACCATCCTCGTCTTCGGCACGTTCGCCTTCTTCGTCGACTCGCTGGTCGTGCTCGGCTCGTGCGTCGGTGTGGTCGCAGCCGCCTACCTGGTGGCGCGGGTGCCCCCCGCGCGAGCCTGGCAGTTGCTGCGGGGTGTGCTGGCGATGGTGGCACTCATCGTGCTGGCCCAGGGATTCCTGGGTGACTGGACGACGGCTGCCCAGGTCGGGCTGAGGGTGCTGGCGGTCGTCCTGCTGGCCAATCTGGTCACGTTGAGCACCGCCCAGACGGCACTGGTCGACGCGGTGGTGTGGGCCGCTGGGCCGCTTCGACGGGTCGGGGTCGATCCCGACCGCATCGGGCTGATGATCGCACTGGTCTTCCGGTTCATCCCGGTGATCGCCGAGGAGGCCTCGAAAGTGCGGGAGGCCCACGCCGCACGAGGGGTCCGTCCGGGTCTGTTCGGCCTCGGGGTGTCGTACCTGGCACCCCTGGTGATCCGGACCTTGAGGATGGCCGACGGGCTGGGTGAGGCGCTCGAGGTGAGGGGCGTGGGCACCCGCCCTGCACCACCGGACCGACCTGCTAAGGTGCCGTTTTGAACGCTGTTCAAACCGCGGAGCTGAGTGCCTCAGTCCTTCGCGACGACCTGGAAGGAACCCCGATGCGCGCCAAGGACCTCGCCCTGATCGCCCTGTTCACCGCCCTGATGTGCGTGCTGGGTCTGGCCCCGCGCATCCAGTTGCCCCTGCTACCCGCCCCGTTCACCACCCAGACCCTCGGCGTGATGCTTGCCGGCGGGATCCTGGGCTGGAAGCGGGGGACCCTGTCGATGCTGCTGTTCGTGCTGCTGGTCGCCATCGGTGCCCCCGTGCTGGTGGGTGGCCTCGGCGGCTTCGGCATGCTGCTGGGCCCTACCGGCGGCTTCATCTGGGCCTACCCGTTGGGTGCACTGGTCACCGGCCTGCTCGTGGAGCGGTGGTGGATCCGGTTGAACGCGGTGTCGGCCTTCATCGCCTGCTTCGTGGGTGGAGCGCTGGCTGTCTACGTCATCGGTCAGCCATGGCTGATCGTCGCGTCGGCCAAACTGACGCTGGCGCAAGGGTGGTGGAGTTGGGTGGTCTACCTGCCCGGAGACATCCTCAAGGCGGTCGTGGCGGCGCTGGTGATCATCACCGTCAAGCGCGCCTACCCCCTGATCACCCCACGCGTCGGTCGCCCGATCACGGATGACCCCGCCGCTGGTCACCCCACCGGTGATCAGCCCGGGCTGAAGACGCTGGGCGGCGACCCGCGACTGTGATCGAATTCGACCGGGTGAGCTTCTCCTACCCGCAGCGCCCCGTGCTGCGGGAGGTCTCGCTCTCCCTGTCGGAGAAGCGCATCGGCATCATCGGGGGCAATGGCTCGGGCAAGTCCACCCTCGCCCGGTTGGTGAACGGACTGGTGGTACCCACCCGGGGCACGGTGGCGGTCAACGGCCATGACACCCGTCGAGACCTCGACCGGGTCCGCCGCACGGTGGGGTTCGTCTTCCAGGACCCCGACCTGCAGATCATCATGCCCACCGTCGCAGAAGACCTGGCCTTCAGTCTGCGGCCCCTGAAGCTGCCCAAGGCAGAGGTGGCCCGACTGGTGGAGGCACAACTCGACAGGCATGGGCTGCTCGCCCACCGTGACCATCCCGCCCACCTGCTGTCGGGTGGGCAGAAGCAACTCCTGGCCATCGCGTCCGTGCTGATCACCGGGCCTTCAGTGCTGGTGATGGACGAGCCCACAACGCTGCTCGACCTGCGCAACCGGCGGGCGGTGATGCGTCTGGTCGAGGGCCTGCCGCAGCAGGTGCTGCTGGTCACCCACGACCTCGAGACGCTCGAGGGTTTCGACCGGGTGGTTGTCATCGACGACGGACGAGTCGTGGCCGACGCCAGCCCTGCCGAGGCCATCGGCGCCTATCGGGCACTGGTCGGCTGAAGGCCGTCCCAGCCCCAATGGGGCAGTGGTTCGTTCGAGGAGGGGTCGTGACCGGTGGGATGCCCGGCCATCAGGACCGTGGCCCAGTGCCAGTAGTCGCGCAGCACCGGCTGCACCTCGGCAGGGATGCCGGCGTCGACGAGCGCCTCGGCGAAGCAGGCCTCGCCGCGGCGGTCCATCTCGACGTGCTCGCCCTCGCCCGAGTGCAGGGTCACCACCTCGGAGTGGCTGCCCAGGTGATCGGAGAACTCCGTCGGGCCACCCCAGGCCTCGGTCAGGTAGGCGGCGAGGCGTTCGGTGTGGTCGGCGCGGAAGCCATGACTGAAGGCGTGACTGACGACCTCGTCGGCCATCACGCGCTCGTGCCACGCCCGGGCGAGCCGCAGCACCGCTGCGGCGCCACCCGCGGCCTCGAAGATCGTCGGCTCCCGGTGCATGCGCCCGAGTCTGCCACCGGTCATCGTCCGTGGCTCGGATTTGCACGACACGGGGTTCGGATTCGTCGGCCCGGATTTGGCACTCGGGTTGAAGGAGTGCCAGCCCGGTACTAAGTTGGTCTCTGGCACTCGCCCCGGGTGAGTGCCAGATTTGGACGGGACGACACCGCGACGACGCCCCGGCCGAGACCTTTTGACTGAAGCCGTAGCACCCGCTACCACCACCAGAAAGGGGTTTGACGTGGCAACCACGATCAAGCCGCTCGAGGACCGCGTCCTCGTTCAGCCTCTCGACGCCGAGCAGCAGACCGCCTCCGGCCTGTACATCCCCGACACCGCCAAGGAGAAGCCCCAGGAGGGCAAGGTCGTGGCCACCGGCCCCGGCCGCATCGACGACTCGGGCAACCGCGTGCCCCTCGACCTCGCCGAGGGCGACGTCGTCATCTTCTCCAAGTACGGCGGCACCGAGGTCAAGTACGACGGCCAGGAGTACCTGCTCCTGAACGCCCGCGACATTCTCGCTGTCGTCAGCAAGTGAGCTGAGCGTTCATGCCCAAGATTCTGAAGTTCGATGAGGAAGCACGCCGCGCGCTTGAGCGCGGGGTCGACATCCTCGCCAACACCGTCAAGGTGACCCTGGGCCCCAAGGGCCGATACGTCGTGCTCGACAAGAAGTGGGGCGCGCCCACCATCACCAACGATGGTGTCACCGTGGCCCGCGAGGTCGATCTCGAGGACCCCTACGAGAATTTGGGTGCCCAGCTGGCCAAGGAGGTCGCCACCAAGACGAACGACGTCGCAGGTGACGGCACCACCACGGCCACCGTGCTGGCCCAGGCGCTCGTGCACGAGGGCCTGCGAGCGGTCGCCTCCGGCGCCAACCCGATCGGCCTCAAGCGTGGTATCGACAAGGCCGTGGAGGCCCTGATCACCGAGCTGCGCAGCGTCTCCAGTGCGGTCGAGACCGCCACCGACATGGCGTCGGTGGCCACCATCAGCTCGCGCGACGAGCAGATCGGTGAGCTGATCGCCGAGGCCTTCGACAAGGTCGGCAAGGACGGCGTCATCACGGTCGACGAGTCCAACACCTTCGGTACGGAACTCGAGTTCACCGAAGGCATGCAGTTCGACAAGGGCTATCTGTCGCCCTACTTCGTGACCGATGCCGATCGCATGGAGGCGGTGCTCGAGGATCCCTACATCCTCATCCACTCCGGCAAGATCAGCTCGATGAACGACCTGCTGCCGTTGCTCGAGAAGGTCATCGCGGCCCACGGCACCCTGTTCATCGTGGCCGAGGACGTCGACGGCGAGGCGCTGTCGACCCTGGTCGTGAACAAGATCCGTGGGACGTTCACCTCGGTGGCCGTCAAGGCCCCCGCGTTCGGTGATCGCCGCAAGGCCATGCTCGAGGACATCTCGATCCTGACCGGTGGTCAGGTGATCGCCCCCGAGGTCGGCCTCAAGCTCGACCAGGTGGGTCTGGAGGTGCTCGGCCGCGCTCGTCGCGTGGTGGTCACCAAGGACAACACCACCATCGTCGATGGCTCCGGTTCGTCCGAGGAGGTCGCGGGCCGGGTCGCCCAGCTGCGCGCCGAGATCGAGCGCACCGACTCCGACTGGGACCGCGAGAAGCTGCAGGAGCGCGTGGCCAAGCTGGCCGGCGGTGTCTGCGTGATCAAGGTCGGCGCCGCCACCGAGGTGGAGCTGAAGGAGAAGAAGCACCGTATCGAGGACGCCGTCTCGGCCACTCGTGCGGCCATCGAGGAGGGCATCGTCGCCGGTGGCGGCGCGGCCCTCGTCCACGCCTCGAAGGTGCTGGTCGGTGGTCTGGGTCTGGAGGGTGACGAGAAGACCGGCGTGCACATCGTTGCCAAGGCGGTGGTCGAGCCGCTGCGCTGGATCGCCGAGAACGGTGGCGAGCAGGGCTACGTCATCGTCTCGAAGGTCGCCGAGCTCGAGGCCAACTACGGCTTCAACGGCAGGACCGGCGAGTACCAGAACCTCGTCGAGGCCGGGGTCATCGACCCGGTGAAGGTGACCCGTTCGGCCCTGGCCAACGCCGCCTCCATCGCGGGGCTGTTGCTCACCACCGAGACGCTGGTCGTCGAGAAGCCCGAGGACGAGGAAGACGCCCACCAGCACTGAGCTGGAGCGGAAACCGAACCCGTGCCACAGCGACCCCTGCCCTTCCCGGGCGGGGGTCGCTGTGCGTTCGGATGTGATCCACTCGTCGGCGGTGCACCATCCCGGGCACGGTCGGTCGCGGCGGCCGTGCGCGGATAGACTGACCCGGTCCTCCCTCCTGAAAGGCGCGCAGTGACCGTTCCCGCAGACCTGTCCCCGGCCGGTGTTCCCCTGGCCTTCGAGGCCCTCGGACTGACCTTCGATGACGTGCTGCTGCAGCCCGTCGCCTCCGACGTGATTCCCTCGCAGGTCGACACCTCGGCGCACATCTCGCGCCGGATCGAGCTCAAGATCCCCCTGGTCAGCTCCGCGATGGACACCGTCACCGAGACCCGGATGGCCGTCGCCATGGCCCGGCAGGGCGGCATCGGCATCCTGCACCGCAACCTCTCCATCGAGGACCAGGCCGCCATGGTCGACCAGGTCAAGCGGTCCGAGGCAGGCATGGTCGACGAGCCGATCACCATCACCCCCGACGCCACCCTGCGCGAGGCCGACGAACTGTGCGGCCGCTACCGCATCTCGGGTGTGCCCGTGGTGAACTCCAGCCTCGAACTGCTGGGCATCGTCACCAACCGCGACATGCGCTTCGAGGAGGACGGCTCACGCCTCGTCCGCGACGTCATGACCCGCATGCCGCTGGTCACCGCCAAGGTGGGAGTGACCTCGGACGAGGCCCTCAAACTGCTCGCCCAGCACAAGATCGAGAAGTTGCCCATCGTCGACGACCAGAACCGTCTGCGGGGACTGATCACGCTCAAGGACTACGTGAAGTCCGACCGCTACCCGTTGGCCAGCAAGGACCCGCACGGACGCCTCCGCGTGGGCGCGGCCATCGGCTTCTGGGGCGACTCGTGGGAGCGCGCCATGGCCCTGGTCGAGGAGGGCGTCGACCTGCTCGTGGTCGACACCGCCCACGGGCACTCCCAGGGCGTGGTCGACATGATCAAGCGACTGCGTGCCGAACCCGCTGCCCGCGACGTCGACCTGGTGGGCGGCAACGTCGCCACCTACGCCGGTGCCAAGGCGCTGGTCGACGCGGGGGCCGACGGCATCAAGGTCGGCGTCGGTCCGGGATCGATCTGCACCACCCGCGTCGTCGCCGGCGTCGGGGTTCCCCAGGTGACCGCGATCCACCAGGCCGCGCGGGCGGCTCGTCCGGCCGGTGTACCGGTCATCGGTGACGGTGGCCTGCAGTACTCCGGTGACATCGCCAAGGCCCTGGTCGCCGGCGCCGACACGGTCATGCTCGGCTCCCTGCTCGCCGGATGCTCCGAGTCCCCCGGGGAACTGGTGTTCATCAACGGCAAGCAGTACAAGTCCTACCGGGGCATGGGATCGCTGGGTGCGATGGCTGCCCGCGGACGCAAGCCCTCCTACTCCAAGGACCGTTACTTCCAGGGCGACGTGACCTGCGACGACAAGATCGTGCCCGAGGGCATCGAGGGTCAGGTTGCCTTCCGCGGACCGCTGGA
This sequence comes from Aestuariimicrobium sp. T2.26MG-19.2B, assembly GCF_950101875.1. Classification (NCBI taxonomy): domain Bacteria; kingdom Bacillati; phylum Actinomycetota; class Actinomycetes; order Propionibacteriales; family Propionibacteriaceae; genus Aestuariimicrobium; species Aestuariimicrobium sp. T2.26MG-19.2B. Next base: position 1,965,172 of record NZ_CATNLW010000001.1, read on the forward strand.
GGCCGTCGCCTACCAGTTGGTCGGGGGACTGCGGCAGTCGATGTTCTACTCGGGCGCCCGCTCCCTCGACGAATTGCACGAGAAGGGCGCGTTCGTCCGCATCACCTCCGCGGGGCTTCGCGAGTCGCACCCCCACGACATCCAGATGACCGTCGAGGCACCCAACTACTCCTCCTCCAAGAACTGAGGTTCCCCGTGTTCGACATCGGACGCAGCAAGCGCGCCCAGCGCGCCTACAGCCTGGACGAGGTCTCCATCGTCCCCTCCCGTCGCACCCGCGGCGTCGACCAGGTGAAGCTCGGCTGGAAGATCGACGCCGTCGGCTTCGAGTTCCCCATCGTGGCGGCCCCCATGGACTCGGTGATGAGCCCCACCACTGCGATCGAGATGGGACGACTGGGTGGTCTCGGGGTGCTGAACCTCGAGGGGCTGTGGACCCGCTACGACGACCCCACCGAGGTGCTGGCCGAGCTGGCCACCATCGTCGACCCCGTCGAGGCGACGATCGCGATGCAGCGCATCTACTCCGAGCCGATCAAGGGCGAGTTGATCCGCGCCCGCATGAACGAGATCCGTGAGGCCGGCGTGCCGGCCGCCGGGGCGCTGTCGCCCCAGAACACCCAGGCCTTTGCCGACGACGTGGTCGCCTCGAACCCCGACTTCTTCGTCATCCGCGGCACGGCGGTGTCGGCCGAACACGTCTCCGACGAGGTGGAACCGCTCAACCTCAAGGAGTTCATCTACGCCCTCGACGTGCCTGTGATCGTGGGTGGTTGCGCCAACTACCAGACCGCCCTGCACCTGATGCGATCGGGCGCGGCCGGAGTGCTGGTCGGCTTCGGCGGTGGTGCCACCGGTTCCAACCGCGACGTGCTCGGCATCGAGGTGCCGATGGCCTCGGCCATCGCCGACGTCGCCGAGGCACGCCGTGACTACATGGCCGAGTCCGGTGGACGCTACGTGCACGTGATCGCTGACGGTGGCATGGGACGTTCCGGGTCCATCGTCCGGGCGCTGGCCTGTGGGGCCGACGCCGTCATGGTGGGCACCCCGCTGGCCCGCGCCCAGGAGGCCCCGGGGCGGGGCTGGCACTGGGGTGCAGAGGCATGGCACGAGACCCTTCCCCGCGGACGCCGCACCCGGGTCGAACCCGTGGGCAGTCTCGAGGAGGTGTTGTTCGGCCCCTCCAGGGTGACCGACGGCACCATGAACCTGGTCGGCGCACTGCGGCGCGCCATGGCCACCACCGGCTACACCGATCCCAAGGAGTTCCAGCGCATCGAACTCGTGGTGCACTGATGGGCCCGCAGGACGCAGCGGCCCAGGGCGGCGCCGTGCCCGCCGAGCTGGCCCGGTTGCGCTCGTCGATCGACAACATGGACGCCGCCCTGGTGCACCTGCTCGCTGAGCGGTTCAAGGTGACCCAGCGGGTGGGGGAGTTGAAGGCTGGTCTCGGCCTGCCGCCGGCCGACCCGGTACGTGAGCAGGCCCAGATCGCGCGCCTGCGCGCCCTCGCCGAGGACGCCCATCTCGACCCGGAGTTCGCCGAGAAGTTCCTCAACTTCGTCGTTGCCGAGGTGGTGCGCCACCACGAGGCCATCCGGGACGCCCGGGACTGATCCCGGCCGTCGTGACCTCGCCCTGTCACGGGGTGGTCGGAGGGCGATCGGTCAGATCTCGAACTCCGGAGCCAACCCGGTGTCCTCGGAGAAGACGCCGACCCCGACCTTCTGTTCGCGGATGTGCGAAGGCGCGGCAAGCACCGTCTCGCCAGCGGGCACGTCCTTGATCACCAGCGCCGCCGAGCCGATCTTGGCGTCATCGCCGATGGTGATGTTGCCGATGATGGCGGCCCCGGCGCCGATCACCACCCGGTTGCCCAGGGTGGGGTGCCTCTTCACCGGCTGCAGGCTTCGTCCACCCAGGGTGACCTGGTGGTACATCATGCAGTCATCGCCGATCACGGCGGTCTCACCGATCACGACGCCCATGCCGTGGTCGATGAAGAACCGGCGCCCGATGGTGGCGCCGGGGTGGATCTCGATGCCGGTCAGGAAGCGACTGGTCTGGGAGACCACCCTCGCCGCCGGGCGCAGCCGTTCGGACGACTGCCACATCGAGTTCGCGATCCGGTGCAGCCAGATGGCGTGCAGCCCGGAGTACGCGACAGCGACCAAGGTGCGGGAGCTGGCCGCGGGATCCTCGCGCATGGCTGCGTCGATGTCCTCCGCGACCCGCTCCCGCACCCGGGAAGCAAGGTGGAGCAGTCGGCTCATGCCTGCATCAGGTGGCTGTACAACACCGAGGTGAGGTAGCGCTCGCCGAAGCTGGGCAGCACGACCACGATCAGCTTGCCTGCGTTCTCGGCGCGCTCGGCGACCTGCTGGGCGGCGGCCAGTGCGGCCCCCGACGAGATGCCCACCAGCAGTCCTTCATCGGTGGCAGCCTGACGGGCCACCTCGACGGCCTTCTCGCTGGTGATGTCGATCACCTCGTCGAGGATCTCGCGGTCGACGTTGGTGGGGATGAAGTTGGCGCCCAGACCCTGGATCTTGTGCGGACCGGGCTTGCCACCGTTGAGCAGCGGGGACTCGGAGGGCTCGACCGCGATCAGCTTGATCTCGGGGTTCTTCTCCTTGAGGAACTTGCCGGCTCCCGAGATGGTCCCGCCGGTGCCGATGCCCGCGATCAGGATGTCGATCTTGCCCTCGGTGTCGTTCCAGATCTCGGGGCCGGTGGTGGAGTAGTGGATGGCCGGGTTCGCGGGGTTGTCGAACTGGCGCACCAGCACCGCCCCCTCCTGCGCCCCCAACTCCTCGGCCTTGGCGACGGCACCCTTCATGCCCTCGGCGCCGGGGGTCAGCACCAGTTCGGCGCCGTAGGCGCGCAGCAGTGCGCGACGCTCCATCGACATCGTGTCAGGCATGGTCAGCACGACCTTGTAGCCGCGCGCGGCGCCGACCATGGCCAGCGCGATTCCGGTGTTGCCCGACGTGGCCTCGACGATGGTGCCACCCTCACGCAGCTCACCCGACTTCTCGGCTGCGTCGACCATGGCCACGCCAATCCGGTCCTTGACCGAGTTGGCGGGATTGTAGAACTCAAGCTTGGCGGCCACGGTGGCGTTGTCGCCCACGAGGCGGTTGATGCGGACGAGCGGGGTCCGTCCGACGAGGTCAGTCACATTCGCATAGATGCCCATGGCCATAACAATCTCTTATCTCACCCATTTGTTCCAGTGTCGGTCACCACATCTCAGCATGTGTCACCGTCCCGGCGCAGCCCAGATGGTCGAGTCGACCAGCCCAATCGTGCGAATCGTGTGTCCTCGTACCGGTTCCGCCCTCCCAGCCGCAACTGTCGGGGCCAGAGCACACGATTGGCACGATTGGGACGGGAGACCTGCGACGCCCACGCCTCGCGGCACCCCCAGCCGGACGCCGCGAAGCGTACAGTGGCGACCGTGAAGATGCTCAAGATCGTGGTGACAGGCCTCGGGGCGCTGATCCTTGGGGTGGGCGTGTACTGGTTCGTCAACGGCTGGGTGCAGCTCGACCGCATGATCACTGCCGTGCACACGACGGCACCGCGCATGGACAGCCCCCGACCCGAGTACAACGCGGCGGTTCTGTTCGCCCTGCTCGGAGGACTGCTGCTGGGTCTGGGTATCGGCCTTCCCTCGCAATTGGCGAGTCGCGCACGCCGCCAGACCCTGCGCGAGGTCAACGAGCGCGTCGGCTCGATCGACCCGGACGCCGACCGCGGCCACTCCCGGACCTCGTCGGCTCCGGACCATGCGGACGAACAGCCCACCGAGCGCTGACGATTCGGCCGGCACGACGGCCAACCCGTACATCACACAGGCGGTTCACCGGGTAGCGAGGGTGCGGGGGAGGGCGAGCACAACCCCTAGACTCGCCCCATGAGCGAGACCCCAACCGAGCACGACCTGGTGCTGGTCGTCGACTTCGGAGCCCAGTACGCCCAGCTGATCGCCCGCCGGGTGCGCGAGGCCGGGGTGTACTCCGAGATCGTGCCGCACACCTTCACCGCCGCGCAGGTGGCGGAGAGGCAGCCCAAGGCGATCATCCTCTCCGGCGGGCCGCAGTCGGTCTACGCCGAGGGTGCCCCCCAGATCGACCCCGCCCTGTTCGACCTCGGTGTTCCCACGTTCGGCATCTGCTACGGCTTCCAAGCGATGACGGCAGCGCTGGGCGGTGCCGTGGCCAAGACGGGACTCAGCGAGTTCGGTCGCACCCAGACCTGGGTCGACCAGCCCGGACGACTGCTGGCCGAGGTGCCGCATGCCCTGAACACGTGGATGAGCCACGGTGACTCGGTCAGCCGGGCGCCCGAGGGTTTCACCGTGCTTGCGCGTACCGCCGGCGCCCCGGTCGCCGCCTTCGAGTGCCTCGACAAGGGCCTGGCTGGCGTGCAATGGCACCCCGAGGTGCTCCACTCCGAGCACGGCCAGTCGGTGCTCAAGCGCTTCCTGGTCGACATCGCCGGCCTGCGTGCCGACTGGACCTCCAAGACCATCGTCGACGACCAGGTCGCCCTGATCCGCGAGCAGGTGGGCGACAAGCGGGTGTTGTGCGCGCTGTCGGGAGGCGTCGACTCCGCGGTGGCCGCGGCCCTGGTGCAGCGCGCCATCGGTGACCAGCTCACCTGTGTGTTCGTCGACCACGGACTGCTGCGCAAGGGCGAGGCCGAGCAGGTCAAGACCGACTTCGTCGAGCTCACGGGTGTCGACCTCGTGGTGGCAGACGAGCGTGAACGATTCCTGGGAGCCCTTGCCGGTGTCACCGATCCCGAGACCAAGCGCAAGATCATCGGACGCGAGTTCATCCGCACCTTCGAGGCGACCGCCCGCCAACTCAACGACGATCGCGACATCGAGTTCCTGGTGCAGGGAACGCTCTACCCCGACGTGGTCGAGTCAGGCGGCGGCGAGGGTGCGGCCAACATCAAGAGCCACCACAACGTCGGCGGGCTGCCCGACGACCTGCAGTTCAGCCTGATCGAACCGCTGCGCACCCTGTTCAAGGACGAGGTCAGGGCGGTCGGTGCCGAACTGGGTCTGCCCGACCACATGGTCTGGCGCCAGCCGTTCCCGGGCCCTGGGCTCGGCATCCGCATCATCGGCGAGGTGACGGCCGAACGCCTCGACATCCTGCGCGAGGCGGACGCCATCGCCCGCGAGGAGCTCACCCGCGCAGGACTCGACCGTGAGATCTGGCAGTGCCCCGTCGTGCTGCTGGCCGACGTGCGCTCGGTCGGCGTCCAAGGTGACGGACGAACCTACGGGCACCCGGTGGTGCTGCGTCCGGTCTCGTCCGAGGACGCCATGACAGCCGACTGGAGCAGGGTGCCCTACGACGTGCTGGCCACCATCTCGACCCGGATCACCAATGAGGTGCGCGAGATCAACCGGGTCACCCTCGACGTCACGTCCAAGCCGCCGGGCACCATCGAGTGGGAGTGACGGTCCGGGCCTGAACACCCGCGGGTGGGCACCGGGCGGTTGATCAGGGGTGCGACGATGGGGCAATGACCCGTTCGTCGCAGAGGCAGCAGTCATGAACGAATGGCTGTCGACCCTGCTCGACCATGTCGCAGGGTTCGATCCCGTGGTGCGCATCCTGTTCGCCGGGGTGGGCGTCATGCTCGAGACGTCGATCCTGATCGGCCTGGTGATCCCGGGCGACTCGGTGGTGCTGGTGGCCGCGACGGGCGTCCGCAATCCTCTGGAGTGGGCACTCACGATCGTCGCCGTCGTCGCCGGTGCCCTGGTCGGGGAGTCACTGGGTTTCTACCTCGGACGATGGTTCGGTCCCCGCATCCGCCACTCCTGGCTCGGGCGTCGGATCGGCGAGGAGCACTGGCGCCGAGCTGAGGTCTACCTCACCAGGCGTGGGGGGATCGCGGTGTTCCTGTCCCGATTCCTGCCGGTCCTGCACTCACTCGTTCCGCTGACCGTCGGCATGAGCCGGATGGGCTACCGCACCTTCATCGCATGGACGAGCGCCGCGTGCTCACTGTGGGCCGTCCTGTACGTCACCGTGGGTTGGCGGGCGGCTGAGAGCTACCGCGAGGTGGCCGGGCAACTGGAGTACGCCGGTTACTTCTTCGTCGGCGCCGTGCTGGTCTTCGGGGTGCTGGTGTGGGCGGTCAAGAAGGTGATCGCCCACGTCGAGGCCCGGCACATGCGCGAACCCGAGGTGGGCGATCGGGACTGACCGGCTCAGTGCTGGTCGTCGTAGGGGTTGAAGGTGTCCTTCGGGTCGGCGCCCGGCTGGCTGCCGGGCTGGGATGCCTTCTTGGTCTTGTAGTCGTCGTAGGCCCGCTTGCTCTTGCCGAGCACGGCATCGAGGTGCGTGCTTGACTCGCCCTCGAGCGGCAGTACCAGCCAGGCGATGCCGTAGATGAGGGCAACTGTTCCGCTGGTGGCAATGGTCAGCACGACCACGATCAGGCGCACGATGTTGACGTCGATCTTGGTCTGACGGGCGATGGACTGGCAGATGCCGGCGACCATCTTGTCGCGGTTGCGGGTCCAGGTGATGTCGGACATGTTCTCTTCCTTCTGTTGGTGACGAGCGTTCGTGGTGGATGTGGGACGTGGGAGGGGTGGGTCCGGTTCAACGGTGGTGACGTCGACTGAGCACCACCCCGAGGATTCCGAGACAGACGAGGTACACCGGGGCAGCCACCCTGACGAAGGCCCACCGCAACTCGTGGCCGGTGGCGATCCACAGGGCCGCGGCTGCGATGGTCAGGAACAGCAGGCCCCAGATGAGGGACGAGACGTCGATGCGGCGGCGGGAGCGCCTGACGGGACGGATGTCGTCGGGCCGGACGAGGTGGGGCATCGTCATGACGTGTGCACCGCCCCCGCGGACCAGGTGAGGTTGAGCACGAGCGTCAGGCGTGGCCCGCTGGAGCCTCCGAGGTCGACGGTCTCGCGGTGGTCGCCCGCCGTGGCGCGCTGGACGGGCGCGATGGAGCGGTCGGCGATCACCTGTTTGGAGCCGGGGCTGTCACCCCGGGTGTCGATCGCCATGGCCGATGCCTTCGATTTGTAGACGACCGTCACCGGCAGGGTCGCGGGCACGCTCACGGCGACCGCCGAACCCACGGCGTCGATCGTGATGCTCGTGTCGTCGGTCAGCACCAGATGGCTCAGGTCGAGATTCCTCGCCTGCCCGACCAGATTGAGGTCGTGGGTCTCGGCGGGGGTCGTCCAGACCAGTTGCTGCATCGTGGGCCCCTGCCGATCGCCGGGGATCACGCCTGCTGGCACCAGCGAGAGAGCCACGACCAGACCCAGGGCGACCATCAGTCGGGGACGTCCCACGAAGGCACCCACCATCAACCCGAGCCCGATCACACACAGAGCTGCGGTGAGGGCGACGAGGTGGTTTCCTGGATCGACCCGGGTGACGGCGGCGTAGGCGCCCACCGCCAGGGCCACGGTGATCAGGCTGCCCCACCACGAGGGACGAGGACCGGTCACCGACCGGGTATGGACCCGCTTCCCAGCTCCGTGCACTGGACGTGGCTGGGCCGTGAGCAGGGGCACCGACGGCCGGGGAGCCTCCGAGTGGGTGAGCGGGGGCGGTACGCGGCCCTCCCGCACCTGCTGGATGCGGGACTGCCACGCCGCCACGGCCCCCCCGAACTCGGTGTCGGGGCGACCGGGAACCTGTCGGACGTGGGCGGAGGCGTCCGCACGGGGCAGCACGAGGGTCGGTTCGTGGCCGGTGACCGGGGCGGAGGACCCGGAGCCCCAGGGGACCAACGGCGCAGTCGGCCAGTCCGCGGTGGTGGCAGTTGCCGTTCCTGGAGCAGGGGTCGCGACCGCGGAACCCCGAGGCAGCACGACAGTCGGGAGGGCAGCGGGACCCATGTGGCCCGAGGAGGCGAGGATGGGGGCGGCTGAAACCGCGGACACCCGTGGCGGCAGGACGGAGGCCCGCAGGTGACGCTCGGCCTCCAGCTTGGCCACGTGACGTCGTCCCACGGCGGTCATCACCGCGAGCACGACCAACGGGCCGATCCCGAACGGGGTGATGGTGGAGGTCACGATGGTCGCCAGCACCGAGAGCGCGACGATCAGCAGCACCACCTTGCCGGTCGACCAGTCCCGCCAGGCGGGCAACCATCTGGTGATCTTGGCGGGGCCGCCGTCGGCCGGGGGCATCCACAACCACAGGGCGCCGTAGACCACGAGACCGACGCCACCGGACAGCGCCGCCACCACCATCGCGGTGCGGATCAGCAGGGGGTCGACCCGCCAACGCGCGGCCAGGGCAGCGCACACGCCAGCCAACTGACCCTCGCTGGCGCGGGGCTGGCGCACCAGTTCTGCTGTCGGCTGCTCGGTCACCCGCCCATCCTGTCGCACTTGCCTGCGCGATTCATCGGGTGCGACCCTGACCGGGCCATGATCCAGACCCCCGGTCGCTGGCGCCCGGGCCGCACCCGTGTGAGTCTTGAAGCATCATGACCACGCTGCAGCCATCCCAGGACGCGCGACCCCCGTCGCTCGAGCCGAGCGCAGCGCCCCGACCCGCCGATCCGGTCGAGCCGGGCACCTCCGTCACGCCGGCCCCGGACGAACGTCCCGCGCTGAGGCGCGCCGGCGAAGGGGCGTGGGTGGCCGGGGTGGCGCAGGGAATCGCCACGCATCTGGGGTGGCCGCCGCTGCTCGTGCGGGCCGGATTCGTCGCGATGGCCATGTTCAACTTCCTGGGTGTACTGGTCTACGGGGTGCTGTGGGTCGTGCTGCCGGGCCCGCGCGATGCGGCTGAGGCTCCGGGACTCCAGGCCGCTTCCCGCACCGGCAAGCGCCCCCGCCGGCAGGTCACCTCCCGCGACTTCGGGGTGGTCAGCGCGCTGGTGGTGGGCGGAGTGGGCGTGGCCTGGCTCACCCAGCTCTTCGGGCTGGGACTGCCCCAGCAGATCTTCTGGCCCACCGCCATCGCTGCGGCAGGACTGGCCCTCATCTGGCGGCAGGCGGATGACACCACCGTCGCCGACGACCATCGCACCAGCAAGTGGCTTCGTCCGCTCGTCTCCGGCGGTGGGTGGGCTGTCTGGACGAGGATCGCGCTCGGGGTGGGCATGCTCGGCACCGCCTTCACGATCGTCGTGGGCAACCAGATCGGTTTCGCCAACCTGCCCACCATCCTGTTGCTGAACCTGCTGGTCGTCGCCGGGGTCGGGCTGGTCTCCGCGCCTTGGATCTACCGCGCGCGGCGACGGATGAACGAGGCCACCGAGCAGCGGCTCCTCGCCGATGCCAGGGCCGACATGGCCGCCCATCTGCATGACTCGGTCCTGCAGACCCTCGCTCTCATCCAGCGTCAGTCCACCGATGCACAGGCGGTGGCCAGCCTCGCCCGCCGCCAGGAGCGCGAGCTGCGCGGTTGGTTGTACGGAAGCGCCGACGGCGCTGACGAGACCCATCTGAAGGCGGCACTCGTCCGCGCTGCCCAGGAGGTCGAGGACGAGCGCGGGGTGCCCGTGGAGGTGGTCTGCGTCGGCGACATCGACCTGACCAGCGACCTCTCGGCGATGGTGCAGGCTGCACGTGAGGCGATCATGAATGCGGCCAAGCACTCGGGTGCTGCCAAGATCGACGTGTACGCCGAGGTCGAACCCGAGCAGGTCGAGGTCTTCGTGCGGGATCGGGGCAAGGGATTCGCCATCGACGAGGTGGCCGACGACCGGCAGGGCGTGCGCAACTCGATCATCGCCCGCATGGAACGACACGGGGGCAGGGCGACGATTCGCTCAGCGCCCCGCGAGGGAACCGACATCAGACTGGAGATGAAGCCATGACGCAGACGCCCGACCTACCCGCCCACCCGAACCCTGGTCCGCGACCGGAGGCTGTGACCGGACCCGTACCGGTGGTGCTGGTCGACGACCACGCCATGTTCCGGGCCGGGGTGCGGCACGAGTTGACCCGATACCCGGCCCAGGTGCGGGTCGTCGGTGAGGGGGAGGACGTCGAGACCTCCGTGAAGGCGATCCGGGCCACCCGTCCCACTGTCGTGCTGCTCGACGTGCACCTGCCCGGCGGCGGCGGCGCCGAGGTGATCCGCCAGTGTGAGCAGTTGTCGATCCAGGCCGGCGAGGATCCGCTGACGCGCCCCAAGTTCCTGGCGCTGTCCGTCTCGGACGCGGCCGAGGACGTGATCGGCGTGATCCGTGCCGGTGCCCGCGGCTACGTCACCAAGTCGATCGAGTCGGACGACCTGGTCGAGGCGATCGGCCGGGTGGCCACCGGCGACGCGGTGTTCTCGCCCCGTCTGGCGGGCTTCGTGCTGGATGCCTTCTCGGGTGCGATCGACATCGCCAGCATCGACGAGGATCTCGACCGGCTCTCGCAGCGCGAGCGTGAGGTCATGAAGCTGATCGCCCGTGGCTACGCCTACAAGGAGGTCGCCCGGGAGTTGTTCATCTCGATCAAGACCGTCGAGACCCACGTGTCGAGCGTGCTGCGCAAACTGCAGTTGTCGAACCGACACCAGTTGACCAAGTGGGCCACCGACCGCAAGCTGGTCTGACCAAGGCCGGCAGGTACGCCCCCGGACAAGAAGCAGCCCCCGGACAGAACCAGCCCCGAGACAGAACCAGTCCCGAGACAGAACCAGTCCCGAGACAAGGAACAGCCCCCGCCAACGGCGGGGGCTGTTCGTGTAGAGGAGCGAAATGCCGATCAGACAGCGCGTCCGGTGCGACGCGAGATGAAGCCCCAGATGACCAGGACGATCAGCGCACCCACGATGGCCATGAGCCAGGTGTAGATGCTCCAGAAGGAGCTGATCGGCTTGTTGAACAGTGCCGACCCGATGAACCCGCCGAGGATGGCCCCGACGACACCGAGCAGCAGAGTGATGAGCCATCCGCCGCCCTGACGGCCCGGCATGATGGCCTTGGCGATGGCGCCTGCAATGAGGCCCAGAATGATCCAACCGATGATTCCCATGCGTTCATTCAAGCATCAAACGATCGGACTGCTGCCGAATTCGGGGATTGTTCAGGTGATCTTCACATTTTCACCCCTAGGGGTGGCCGCCGCCGACCCTGTTGGTGACCATGCCGCGAGGCCCAAGAAACGACGTTTCAGAACGTTGGTGCTTCGCCGGAGGTTGAGCTCAGTGTTCCGCGACGGGTGCGTCAGAAGAGGGGCCGCCAGGGCGACAGGAGGTACTCGGTGAACTTCGCCGTCACGCTGCGACGACGCCATTCGTCCTTGGTGAGTTCGACGCAGTTGGTCAGGTCGACGCGGTAGACCTCCTCGAGTTGTGCCGCCACCTCGGGGCTGACGATCTCGGCGTTCACCTCGTAGTTGCCAAGCATGCTCATCCGGTCGAGGTTGGCCGTGCCGATGGTCGACCACACGGAGTCGATGACAGCGGTCTTCGCATGCACCATGGCCCCTTGGTAGAGGAACAGGCGGATGCCCTTCGTCAACAGGTCGTCGTAGAACCCGCGCGAGAGCCAGTCGGCGACCACATGGTTCGACTGGGCGGGCACGATGATGCGCACGTCGGCGCCCCGCTGGCACGCGGCGTGCAGGGCGGCGACCAGGTCGTCGTCGGGGATGAGGTAGGCGTGGGTCAACCAGACGCGCTCGTTGGCCCGGTCGATCGCTTCCAGGTACATGTTGCGGATGGGGTAGACCGCCATGCTGGGGCTGTTCCGGTGGATCTGCACCGGCCCCTCCCACACGCGCTCGCGAGGTGACTCGAGTTCGGGGGTACGGCGGTGGATCCCGAACATCCCTGCCGGGCCGGAGTTCCAGTAGTCGACGAAGGCGTTCTCGATCTCCGCCACGCTCGGGCCGACCACGCGGGCGTGGGTGTCACGCCACCGGTCGGCGTAGAGCGAGCCGATGTTGTAGCCGCCGATGAACGCGATCGCCGAGTCGACCACCAGGAGTTTGCGGTGGTCGCGACCGCCGTTGCGGGGGCGGGGGACCAACCCACCGATGAGCGGGTGACGACCCAGGTGGATCTCGGGCGGCAGTCGGTAGAACGAGGGCTTCACGACCAGGTTCGCGAACCGGTCGTAGACGACGTACACGTCGACCCCGCGGCGGGAGGCTCGGATCAGGCCGTCCTTGAACTTCTGACCCACCTCGTCGCCCTTCCAGATGAAGGTCTCGAAGTAGATGGTGTGCTCGGCCTGGTCGATGGCCGCCAGCATGTCGGCGTAGACGTCCTCGCCGTAGGTGTACACGGTGATCTCGTCGTCCTCGGCCTCGACGGCGTGGGGCGGGGTGGTCGGGAACCGGTGCGGCTTGCGATGACGACGTCTGATGCTCTCCGCAACGCTCAGCCCGACCATGGTTGCCACCTGGGCGCCCACGGTGATGCCGGTCACCCAGTTGACGACTGATCTGGTTCGCATCCACCACGACATGCCCCTCAGCGTAGGGGACGACGACCGCCACCGGTTGGGAGGACAACTAGGCTTGGACAGCCATGTCTGACCAGTTGCCCGACCTGTTCTCGTTCCTCGACACCGAACCCGGCCCCGCCGAACGCGCGCCGCTGCCCACCTTCGTCGACGACAGTGTCGAGCCACCGTCCAAGCCGCGCGGCAGTCGCGGTCCCAAACCCGAGGAACTGCTCGACGGGCTGAACACCCCCCAACGCGAGGCGGTGCTGCACGAGGGCTCGCCGGTGCTGGTGGTGGCAGGCGCGGGCTCGGGCAAGACGCGGGTACTGACGCGCCGCATCGCCTGGCTGGTGAGCCAGCGTGACGTGCACCCCGGCTCGATCCTGGCCATCACCTTCACCAACAAGGCGGCCGCCGAGATGCGCGCCAGGGTGGTCGACCTGGTGGGTGGTCGGGCCAAGCTGATGTGGGTCTCGACCTTCCACTCGGCGTGCGTACGGATCCTTCGGGCCGAGATCGACAAGTTCGGGTACAAGCGCACCTTCTCGATCTACGACGACACCGACTCGAAGCGACTGATGTCGCTGGTGTTGCGCGACCTGGACCTCGACCCCAAGAAGTACCCGGTGCGCTCGGTGATGAACTGGGTCTCGAACCGCAAGAACGACCTGGTCGACTTCGAGCGGGCCATCCGCGACTTCGGAGGCTCGAACGAGCAGGTCTTCGCCGAGATCTACGGGGAGTACCAGCGAAGGCTGAAGGCGGCAGAGGCGTTGGACTTCGACGACCTGATCATGACGACGGTGCACCTGTTCCAGGCGTTCCCCGAGGTCAGGGAGCAGTACCGCAGGCGGTTCCGGCATGTGCTCGTGGATGAGTACCAGGACACCAACCAGGCCCAGTACCAGCTGATCCGCCAACTGTGTGGGGTGCTGTCGGACGATGAGATGGCTGGGTTCGATGCGGTCGCGACCGAGCCCGCGGAACTGATGGTGGTGGGCGACTCCGACCAGTCGATCTACGCCTTCCGGGGTGCGACGATCCGCAACATCCTCGACTTCGACTCCGATTTCCCCGGCGCCCGGACCATCTTGTTGGAGCAGAACTACCGCTCGACCCAGAACGTGCTGACAGCGGCCAACGCGGTCATCCGCAACAACTCCGGTCGTCCCGACAAGCAACTGTGGTCGCAGGCCGGTGAGGGTGACTTGGTGGTCGGCTACGTCGCCGACACCGAGCACGACGAGGCGAACTTCATCGCCAACGAGATCGATGCCCTGTCGGACGCGGGCACCACGCGCTACGGCGACACCGCGATCTTCTATCGCACCAATGCCCAGTCCCGGGCGTTCGAGGAGGTGTTCATCCGCACCGGCATTCCCTACCGCATCGTGGGAGGGGTGAGGTTCTACGAGCGCCGCGAGATCCGTGACGCCATCGCGTACCTGCGCGCCATCGCCAACCCGGCCGACGACGTCTCGGTTCGGCGCATCCTCAACGTGCCCAAGCGAGGCATCGGTGACAAGGCCGAACAGGCTGTCGAGGCGCTCGCCGTCAGCGAGCGGATCCCCTTCGGGCAGGCGCTGGACAGGGTCGATGAGATCACCGAGCTCGCCACCAGGTCACGCACCCAGCTGCGGGAGTTCGCGGCGATGATGGCGCGCCACCGGGCCATGGTCGACCAGCGGGTTCCCGCGAACGAGATCCTCACCTCGATCCTGAAGGAGTCGGGGTACCTGCAGGAGCTGGAGCACTCGTCCGACCCGCAGGACCAGACCCGGCTGGAGAACCTGGTCGAGCTGGTCGCGGTCGCCCAGGAGTTCGTGGTCAAGGTGAACGCCCTCGACATCACCGATCTGGACGAGGACGACCTGGACGCGCTGGATGAGGGGGAGCAGATCACCGGGCTGGCCGCCGGCATGCCCGAGGCCGACGATTCTCTCGCCGCCTTCCTGGAGCGTACGGCCCTGGTCGCGGACTCGGACTCCATCCCTGACGACGGGAGCGGGGCGGGAGTGGTGACCCTGATGACCCTGCACACGGCCAAGGGGCTCGAGTTCGACACGGTCTTCCTGACCGGCCTGGAGGACGGCATCTTCCCGCACATGCGCGCGTTGGTCGACCCGTCCGAGCTGGCCGAGGAGCGACGGCTCGCCTACGTGGGCATCACCCGGGCCCGCAAGCGCCTGTACCTCTCCCGAGCTGCCGTCCGGACGGCGTGGGGCGCACCTGCCTACAACCCTCCGTCGCGCTTCCTCGACGAGATCCCCGCGCACCTGCTCGACTGGCGACGCACCGGGGCGGCGCTGACCTCGTGGGCCGCCCAGTCCGCGACGCGCACCAGGCAGGCCCGTCAGGCAACGTCATGGTCGGGAACGTCCGGTTCGTCCGGCGGTGTGTCGTTCGGGAACGGACGCGGGGTGCTCCCCGCCTCGGCCAAGCCGAAGGCCGAGCTCGTGGTGAAGCCCGGCGACCGGGTGCTGCACACGGTCTTCGGGATGGGCACGGTGGTGGCGACCAGTGGGTCGGGGGACCAGGCGCGAGCCGACGTGAACTTCGGTTCGGGTGGCGTGAAGCGCTTCATGCTGAAGCACGCCCCGATGGAGAAGCTCTGACGGGAGCTCCAGCAAGCTCAGATGCCCACGCCGATGGCCCGCAGGAAGGCCAGCGGGTTGCCGGTGCTGTACACGTCTCCGGGGGTCGTGCCGGCGGGGTAGTACTCGAAGTGCAGGTGGCAGCCGAAGGAGCGTCCGGTGTTGCCCACGTAGCCGATCAGCTGGCCCGCCTTGACGACCTGTCCCTGTGCGACCGCATGGCGGGACAGGTGGGCGTAGAGGGTCGAGGTGCCGTTGGCGTGGTTGAGCACGAGCGAGTAGCCGGCCCAGCCGCCCACCGAGGTGCCGACGACACCGGTGCTTGCCGCGTAGACGGGGGTCCCGCAGGCGGCGACGAAGTCCTGGCCCGTGTGGTACCTGGCCCACGACCCGGTCGCGCCGAACCCTGCACCCATGTGGAAGGTGCCGGCCTTGAGCGGCAACGATCCGCCACCCGAACTGGTGAGGATCGAGAGGTCGACCGGTCCGGTGGTGGACCCGCCCGAGGACTTCAACAGCGCAGCCGCCTTGACCTTCTCCTGCTTGATGCGACCGGCCTCCTTCTTGACCTTGGCCACATCGGCGTCCATCAACTGCTGCAACTGCTTCTGCTGGGCTGCGGCCTGGGCCGACGTCACGTCGGCGTTGGTCTCGCCCAGTTCGACGGAACGGCTGGAGTTGGTGGTGTTGTTCAGCTCGGCACTGAGCTGGGCCCGCACGCTGTTGCGGTTCACCGTGGTGCCGCGCTGTTCGAAGGCCTTCAGGGCGCCCTGGTCCTGGGCTGCCGGCTTGTTCAGTCGGGCCTCGATCGCCTGCTGCTCGGCCGACAAGGTCTTGTCGATCGGCTTGGCCGAGGAGGTGTCGGGCGCATTGCGGTCGACCATGGACGAGGTCTGGTCCTGCTTCGACGCTGACGCGGAGGCGGCCGTGACGACGCCGACGGCGACGCCCAGACTGAGGCTGGCGGCGACCAGGCCGGTCACGAGCGGGCGAACGACCGAGCGGGGCCCGCGATCGGCCTCGAACTCAACGACCGGGGCGACGCGTGCGCGCAGGGTGCGTGTGTTGCGCAGGTTGCGCACTGCCTCGCTGTTGGTCACCTGGGGTTCCTCCACTGGGTCGACATCCTCGGACAGCTTAAGGACTTCTCAGGATTCTGCCAAATTCTCTCAGGAACTGTGGACAACTGTTGGCAACCACGGCCCTCGGGCTGGGCATGGGGCCTCGCCGCTGTTGGTAGGCTCGCTGCGGAGTCGCACCCCTGACGGGCGGCCCCGGATCAGGACGTCAGGCACAACTTCAGGGAAGAAGCGCGGGAGTGGACCTCTTCGAATACCAGGCCAGAGACATGTTCGAGGCGCACGGCGTTCCGGTGTTGCGCGGCATCGTGGCCGAGTCGCCGGAGCAGGCCCAACTGGCCGCCGAACAACTCGGCACCCCGGTGGTCGTGGTCAAGGCCCAGGTCAAGACCGGCGGACGGGGCAAGGCCGGTGGTGTGAAGCTGGCGCGCTCGCCCCAGGAGGCGGCCGAACACGCCCGGGCGATCCTGGGCAGTGACATCAACGGTCACACGGTGCACCAGGTGATGGTCACCGAGGGCGCCGACATCGCCGTCGAGTACTACTTCTCGCTCCTGCTCGACCGCGCCAACCGTCGCTATCTGGCCATGTGCTCCGCCCAGGGTGGTGTCGACATCGAGACCCTCGCCAAGGAGCACCCGGAGGCGCTGGCGAAGGTGCCGGTCGACCCCCGGGTCGGCATCGACGACGACAAGGCCGGCGAGATCCTCGAGCAGGCCGGCTTCGCCGTCAGGGACGCCGTGGTGATCGCACCGGTGCTGAAGAAGCTCTGGGAGGTCTACCAGGCCGAGGACGCCACCCTGGTGGAGGTCAACCCGCTGGTGAAGACCGGCGCCGGGCGCATCATCGCCCTCGACGGCAAGGTCAGCCTCGACGAGAACGCCAACTTCAGGCACCCCCAGCACGAGGCACTGGCCGATGACGCGGGCACCGACCCGCTCGAGATGAGGGCCAAGGAGAAGGGGCTCAACTACGTCAAGCTTGACGGCTCCGTGGGCGTCATCGGCAACGGTGCCGGCCTGGTGATGAGCACCCTTGACGTGGTGGCGAATGCCGGTGCCGACCTCCCCGGTGCCCCCCGTCCCGCGAACTTCCTCGACATCGGTGGCGGAGCCTCCGCGCAGGTGATGGCCAACGGGCTGGGCATCATCCTCGCCGACCCCCAGGTCAAGAGTGTCTTCGTCAACGTCTTCGGCGGCATCACCGCCTGCAATGAGGTCGCGAACGGCATCGTCCACGCCATGAAGATGCTGGGCGAGGTGGCCTCGAAGCCGCTCGTCGTCCGTCTGGACGGCAACGCCGTCGAGGTCGGGCGCGAGATCCTGCGGGAGTTCGCGCACCCGCTGGTGACGGTCGTCGACACGATGGACGCCGCGGCCCGCAAGGCCGCGGAACTGGCCGCGGACACGGCAACGACCGACCCGGGCCAGTCGGACACCCCCACAGCAACCATCCCGCGCGCGGACGCCGCGACCAGCCAGGAGGCCTGAGCATGTCGATCCTGCTCACCAGCAAGTCCAAGATCATCGTCCAGGGCATGACCGGCTCCGAGGGTCGCAAGCACACCCAGCGCATGATCATGTCGGGGTCGCGCATCGTCGGCGGGGTGACCCCCGGCAAGGGAGGCCAGTCCATCCGTTTCGAGGAGGACGGGGTCAATGTCTATGACTCGGTGCACGAGGCGAAGGAAGCCACCGACGCCAACGTGAGCGTGATCTTCGTGCCGGCCGCCCACACCAAGAAGGCCGTGCTCGAGGCCATCGACGCCAAGATGGAACTGGTCGTCTGCATCACCGAAGGAGTGCCGGTCGGCGACACCGCCGAGTTCTTCGCGGCCGCCCAGGAATCAGGCACCACCCGGCTGATCGGCCCCAACTGCCCCGGCGTGATCTCACCCGGCAAGTCGAACGCCGGCATCATCCCGGCCAACATCTCGGGCCCGGGGCCGGTCGGACTGGTCTCGAAGTCGGGCACCCTGACCTACCAGATGATGTACGAACTGCGCGATCACGGTTTTTCCACAGCTGTCGGCATCGGTGGTGACCCCATCGTCGGCACCACCCACATCGACTGCCTGCGCGCCTTCCAGGACGACCCCGAGACCGAGGCGATCGTGATGATCGGTGAGATCGGTGGTGACGCCGAGGAGCGTGCGGCGGAGTTCATCCGCCAGTACGTCACCAAGCCGGTGGTCGGCTACGTCGCGGGCTTCACCGCGCCCGAGGGCCGGACGATGGGGCACGCGGGCGCGATCGTGTCGGGCTCCGCGGGCACGGCCCAGGCCAAGAAGGAGGCCTTGGAGGCGGCCGGCGTCCAGGTGGGTCGAACCCCCTCGGAGACCGCCGCGCTGATGCGGGAGATCCTGGGTCAGCGTCGACGCTGACGCAGTCACTTCGTCAACGTGGAGCGCTGACCTGCCCGTGCGTTGAGCTGCAGCCAGGAGTCGGCCGGGTAGTCGTACGACGGGGCCACCTTCGAGAGGGTGTAGGTGACCCGGTCGTTGGCCGACGAGACGCCCACGCGGAACAGCACGGTGGCGTTCCCCCCGGTCTTCTGTTCCACGAGCCAGACCTTGCCCGACACCTTGGCGCGGTCCTGGCCGGTGATGGTGAAGGTGCGCGACGACTTGATGGTGGCGGTGCCTCCACGCTTGGCACAGCCGTCGATGTTGCCCGTCAGCTTGGTCGCGAAGGCCGTGGCCCCAGCGGGGTCGGCGAAGGTGTACTGCACCTCGTCGATACCGAACTGGTCGGGCGCGGCGTCGTCCTGACTGAGCAGGTACGAACGCTGTTCGCGCTTGGACGGCCCGGCGGCCGTGGCCAGGGTCAGGTTCTCGCAGCCGGACCCGACCGAGGTGACCTTGGCGACCTCGGTGGCGTTCCAGCGACCCTGCCCCGCCGTGAGCCGGGGGAGGTCGGACTCCGCCAACCAGCCGAGGACGGGTGTTGCCGGGATGGCCGTCACCTGGGCCTTCGGAGTGGCTGGGGCCGTGCCCCGGCTGGCGGTGGCCAGTCGTCCGAGGGTGGGCGCCGTGGCATCCAGCAGTTTCTGGGTGTCGAGCTTGGACGCGTTGTTGGCGCCGTCGACCATGGTCACGCTCACCCCGGTGCGCGCGATGATGACCGTGTGGTACTGCAGGGGATTGTCCTGGAAGGCCACGGTGACCGAGAACGACTCGTCGGCCGCCTGGGTGATCGCATCGGCCGACGACAGGAACGCCGGCACGTCGTTGCAGGCGGCCAGGGCTGCGAAGTCGATCGCGTAGGCCTTCTTGGCCGACGCCTCGTCGGCGTACGCGTCGATGCGCTGCAGCAGTGCGGTCTGGCTGGCCGAGGTGCTGACCAGACCCCGCTGACGGGTGATCACCGGGTTGGGCAGGCCCTGCCTGTTCGACATGCAGGTGATGCCGGGGGCGGTGGCCGGGATCGTCTCGAGGGTCTCCGCTGCCCGCCAACCCTGCGCTCCGAGCGACCGGGTGGCTTCGTCGGCGGTGATCATCATCTCGCTGGTGAGCGCACCCGAGGTCTTCGCCGAGGAGAGCGCCGGTGAACCGGACGCGCTCGCGGTGACGGTGCTCGACGTGGTGGGGCTCTGGGTCAGTTCCCGCACCCCCCAGAACACTCCTCCGGCCACCGCCACGGCGGCGACCGCGGCGACCACCTTCATGCCCCGGCGCCGCGAGTGGCGGCGACCCGCCACCAGTTCGTCATGGTGGCCGGGGGCGGGTTCCGCGTGGGCGGGGGTCGACCCGGGCGACTCGTGCCCGCGGGAGCGGGCCGATTCGGACCCCGTGATGCCCGGACGTGAGCTCACGGCCTCGTCCGCCAGATGGGGCCGGTGGGAGATGCTGCCGACTGCGGTGGCCGGGACGCCACCGTCCGGCTGGGCCGGACCAGGTTCGGCCAGACTCGCCTGGGAGGGGCTGGCGGCATCTGCGACCTGCGGGTCGGCGCTGTCGGTCGGTGGCATGGGGGGAGGCACCGTTCCGGGCCGCATGAAAGCGGCATGGTGATGGGGCACGGCGGGGGCCGCACTCACGGCGACGTCACCCGCCAGGTCGTCCGGGGATTCCTCGCGGGTGCGGCGTCCGCCGCGGGCCGGAGCCGCTGAGGTATCGTCGGGCGCGCCGTGGTCGCCATCGGCGTCCACGGCTTCGGCACCCCGCCGGGGTACGAATGGTGGGTGGTCGGTCACTCGGTCACCTCGGCTCATGTCTGGGGGCGCGGGGTGGCCCCGCGCATCACCTGACGAGTTTACCTGAGCAATACTCAGGATCCGATTTCGCAGGAAAGGTGGTCGTCGGTGGCATCGTCCGACAACAGGCGCCGCACCCGCAAGCAGCGTGGCTTCGACGTCGAGGTGGACGGAGGGCGCGCCACCGACGAGCGGCCTGCAGTGACGCTGTGGTGGCCGCTGGCCAGCGTGGGCGCGGGGATGGTCTCGGCCCTCGCCCTGTGGCTGGTGGTGACCGGCATCGTGGTCGCCGGTTGGACCGCGACCCCCGACATCGCACTGTCGAGCGCGTTGCGCACCTCGACCCGGTTCTGGCTGCTCGGCTACTTCGCCCCGGCGACCCTGGCCGATGTCACGGTCACCCTGACCCCACTGGGGTTGTCCCTCGTCATGGCGGTGGTCACCGCGTGGCTCGGTGGGTGGGCTGCCGGGGTGGCCCGTCGGGCCGCGGACGAGGAACTCTCCCAGCGCGAGCGCGGTCGCATCGTCGCCCGCACAGCGGGTCTGTTCACCCTCTCGCACGTGGTGATGGTGATGGTCGCCAGCTTCGCCGTGGCCAGTGGTGAGCACACCGCCCGTGCGCTGATCGGATCGGTCCTGCTCGCCGGCGGGTCGGCCGTCCTGGGAGCGGGGCGCGCCTGCGAGTGGCATCCCCTGCTCGACCTGCCGATGTGGGCCCGAGCCGTTCCGCGCGCGGTGGGGGTTGCCATGCTCACCATGGTGGGTTGCGGGGCTGCGGCGCTGTTCGTCCAGCTCGTGCGCAGACGTCACGAGGTCGAAGCCCTGCACCTCGCGCTCGGGGCAGGTGCGGTCGGAGGGGTGCTCGTGCTGCTGCTGCAACTGATGTGGCTGCCCAATCTTGTCGTCTGGATGTCGGCCTGGGCGCTGGGGGCCGGGTTCAGCCTCGGCGACGGATCGACCGTCAGTCCCGCCGCCAACCAGACCGGACTGCTGCCCGGTGTCCCGGTTCTGGCTGCGGTGCCCGCGTCGGGCCCGGGCCCGGGGGTGACGTGGTGGTGGTTGGCATCAGGAGTGCTCGCGGGGGCGCTGGCCGCGCTGGTGATCCTTCGCGCCCGACCTCGCGCCAGATTCGACGAGACGGCCCTGGTGGGCGGGCTCGCCGGCGTGCTCGCGGGCGTGGGCCTGGTCGCGCTGGGCTGGTTGTCGATGGGCGACCTGGGCAGCGATCGGCTGACGGGTCTGGGCCCGAGGCTGACCCCTCTGTTCGTGATGTCACCCACGCTCATGGGCCTCGCGGGAGTGCTGACCGGGTTCGCCGTGGGCCTGCTGCGACGGCCCCGGGCCGAGGCCGAACGCATTCCGGTCGAGCACGACCAGGTCGACCCGGCCCGATAGGGTGGCGCGGTGACCTGTCGTGTGGTGGTGCTCGTTTCGGGCAGCGGAACGCTGCTGCAGAGCCTGCTCGACCACACCGCGGCCCGTGAGGACGTGGCGGTGGTCGCCGTCGGTTCCGATCGTGACCACATCGAGGGTCTGGCGCGAGCCGAACGTGCCGGCGTGCCCACCTTCGTCCACCCCTATGCCAAGGGCAGGGACAGGGCCGCGTGGGACGAGGAACTCACCCGGCTCGTCGACGCCCACCACCCCGACCTGGTGGTCAGCGCGGGGTTCATGAAACTGGTCGGCGTCGCCTTCCTGGCCCGCTTCGGTGGGCGGACGATCAACACCCACCCGGCGCTGTTGCCCAGCTTCCCGGGCATGCACGGCGTCCGCGACGCCCTGGCCCACGGTGTGAAGCTGGCCGGGGCCACCGTCTTCATGGTCGATCCGGGCGTCGACACCGGGACCATCCTCGCCCAGGGAGCCGTGCCGGTGCTGCCCGACGACACGGTCGAGAGCCTGCACGAACGCATCAAGGTCGTGGAGCGCGACCTGTTGGTGCAGGTGGTCGACGAGTTCGCCGCCGCCCACGCCACCCGGTCAGGGGCCATCCAGCCCACCCCCAGTACGCCGCCCACCCCCACCAGCCAAGGCAGCAGCCAACAGGAGAACTGATGAACGATCGCCTTCCCATCAAGCGAGCCCTCGTCTCGGTCTACGACAAGACCGGGCTGACCGATCTGGGGGCCGCCCTGGCGGCAGCCGGCGTCGAGATCGTGTCGACGGGTTCGACGGCCAAGACCCTGGAGGCAGCCGGTGTGGCGGTCACCCCCGTGGAGGCGGTGACGGGCTTCCCCGAATGCCTCGACGGCCGGGTCAAGACCCTGCACCCCATGGTGCACGCCGGCATCCTCGCGGACCGTCGTCTGGAGAGTCATCGACAGCAACTGGACGACCTCGGCGTCGCCCCCTTCGACCTGGTCGTGGTCAACCTTTACCCGTTCACACAGACGGTCGCCTCCGGGGCCACCCCTGACGAATGCGTGGAGCAGATCGACATCGGCGGGCCCTCGATGGTGCGTGCCGCCGCCAAGAACCATCCGAGCGTTGCGATCGTCACCTCACCCGCACGCTATTCGCAGGTGGCAGAGGCCCTCTCGGAGGGCGGGTTCACCTACCAGGAGCGCAAGGTGCTGGCCGCCCAGGCCTTCCAGCACACTGCCGAGTACGACATCGCGGTGGCCTCCTGGATGGGATCGGTGCTGACCGACTCGTCCGAGGGTGACGGCTTCCCGGCCTTCATCGGTGGGGCGTGGCACAAGCTCGGCACCCTGCGCTACGGCGAGAACGCCCACCAGGGCGCCGCGCTCTACTCCTACCCGGCCGGCCCCGCGGGCATCACCCAGGCCCAGCAGTTGCACGGCAAGGAGATGAGCTACAACAACTACACCGACGGTGACGCCGCCTACCGTGCCGCGTACGACTTCGAGGCGCCGGCGGTGGCGATCATCAAGCACGCCAACCCCTGCGGCATTGCCGTCGGTGCCGACGTCGCCGAAGCGCACCGCAAGGCTCACGCGTGCGATCCCGTCTCGGCCTTCGGTGGGGTGATCGCCACCAACCGGCCGGTCTCGGTCGAGATGGCCAAGCAGGTCGCAGAGGTGTTCACCGAGGTGATCATCGCCCCCGCCTACGAGGAGGGTGCCGTCGAGGTGCTGCAGGGCAAGAAGAACGTGCGCATCCTGGTGGCACCCCCGTACACCCATCGTCAGCGTCAACTCCACCCCATCTCGGGGGGTGCGCTGCTGCAGCAGCCCGACCGGATCGACGCCCCCGGTGATGCGGTCGAGAACTGGCAGTTGGTCGCCGGCGAGGCGGCCGACGAGGCCACACTTTCCGACCTCGAGTTCGCCTGGCGGGCCTGCCGGGCCGTGAAGTCGAATGCCATCCTGTTGGCCAGCGGCGGCGCCTCGGTCGGTGTGGGCATGGGTCAGGTGAACCGGGTCGACTCCTGCAAGCTGGCCGTTGAGCGCGCCGGGGACCGCGCCCCGGGCTCGGTCGCTGCCTCCGATGCGTTCTTCCCCTTCCCGGACGGGCCCCAGATCCTGCTCGACGCCGGGGTGAAGGCGATCGTGCAGCCCGGTGGGTCGATGCGCGACGAGCAGACCATCGCGGCCGCCAAGGCAGCCGGGGTCAGCATGTACTTCACCGGTACCCGCCACTTCTTCCACTGAGGGCGGGCGATGGACGATCCCGAGATGGATGCGCCGAGCGATCGCGGCCCCAGCGCTCCGGATCCCGGACCGGGTGAGAGCTCGACCGGACAGAGGGCATCCAGTGGACGGAGAGGCCGGGAGCAGGGAGCGGAGGAGCGCCGTCGTTTCCGGCTGGCGGCCGCCGCGTCGGCGCGCGGGGTCAACCAATGGCCGCTGCTGGCCGTGCTGGGCTGCCTCGCGGTCGCCTTCGGCGTCGTGGCGACCGGTCACTGGCGCAAGGGTGCGTTCGCCGTCGGTTGCGCGGTGCTGTTCGCCGGCTTGCTGCGCGCGGTCCTGCCCGCCAAGACGGTGGGGCTGCTGGCCGTGAGGGCGCGTTGGTTCGACACCCTTCTGCTGGTACTCAGTGGAGGAGCGATGTTGGTGCTCACCATGCTGGTCCCGCCCTCGCCCCCGCGCTGAGCGAGCCGGCCTGAGCCGTCACCCCGCCACGCGACCCGTCCGTCGACCCGATAGGGTCGTTCCTGACCGTCGGCCTCGTCCGATCCAGGAACGGACCTGACAGACGAGCCGCCGCACACATCCGTTCCGTGGAAAGAGGACGACATCGTGACCACCACTCCCGTCAAGGTTGCAGTCACCGGCGCCGCCGGCCAGATCTGCTACAGCCTGCTGTTCCGCATCGCCAGCGGAGCGCTGCTCGGCCCCGACGTACCCGTGGAGCTTCGCCTGCTCGAGATCACCCCAGCCCTGAAGGCGCTCGAGGGCGTCGTCATGGAACTCGACGACTGTGCCTTCGGCAACGTCGCCGGCATCGAGATCGGCGACGACCCCAAGAAGGTCTTCGAGGGCGTCAACCTGGCCATGTTGGTCGGCGCCATGCCTCGCAAGGCGGGTATGGAGCGTTCCGACCTGCTGAGCGCCAACGGGGCCATCTTCACCGCCCAGGGCAAGGCCCTCAACGAGGTGGCCGCCGATGACGTCAAGGTGCTGGTGACCGGCAACCCGGCCAACACCAACGCCCTGATCGCCATGACGAACGCCCCCGACATCCCGCAGCGCCGGTTCAACGCGCTCACCCGCCTCGACCACAACCGGGCGAAGGCACAGCTGGCGCGCAAGCTGTCGGTCGGCACTGACGACATCTTGCACATGACCATCTGGGGCAACCACTCCTCGACCCAGTACCCCGACCTGTTCAACACCCTGGTCAACGGCACCAGCGCCGCCGACCAGGTCAACGACCAGTCGTGGATCGAGAAGGAGTTCATCCCCACCGTCTCGAAGCGGGGAGCAGCCATCATCGAGGCTCGTGGACTGTCGTCGGCCGCGTCGGCGGCCAACGCCACCGTCGAGCACATGCGCGACTGGGTACTGGGCACCCCTGAGGGCGACTGGGTGTCGATGTCGGTTCCCTCCGACGGCTCCTACGGCGTTCCCGAGGGCTTGATCAGCTCGTTCCCGTGCATCGTCACCGGCGGGGAGTACCAGATCGTCCAGGGGCTCGACGTCAACGAGTTCAGCCGCTCGCGGATCGACGCCTCGGTGGCCGAACTCGTCGAGGAGCGCGACGCCGTGAAGGGTCTGGGGCTGATCTGAGTCCAACGATGGTGCGGGCCTGATCCGAGCCCTGCCCGTTCGGGTCAGGCCGTCAGGACCCGGTGGGGTCCGGCCTGGACTGTCGGGCTTTTTGGGGACTCTCGGTCGCTGGGGACTGTCGGGCCGGCCGGATAGGTTGGGGGCATGCGCCTCCACCTGATCCGGCACGGTCGCACAGCGGCCAACGTGCACCACCTGCTCGACACCGCCACGCCCGGGCACGACCTCGACGACGAGGGTCGTGCCCAGGCGGCGGTGCTGGTCGAGAAGCTGGGCCATCGTCCGATCGAGGCGATCTACGTCTCGCCGATCGCGCGCACTCAGCAGACGGCGGCCCCGCTGGCCGACGCGCTCGGCCTGACTCCCGTGGTGCTCGATGGTCTGGCTGAGATCAAAGCCGGCGACCTGGAGATGTGGCCGGGCTTCGGGCAGTACATGCAGGTGATCGCGGCCTGGGCCACGGGCGACCTCAGCGCCACCCGGCCCGGCGGCGAGGACGGAACCACCTTCATCTCCCGCTTCGACGAGGCCATCGCCACCATCGTCGCCTCCGGCCACCACGAGGCCGTGGCCGTCAGTCATGCCGCGGCACTGGGCACCTGGTTGGCGGCAAGGGCGGGCGGACCGGTGGCAGGTGACGGGTCGGAGCGCAGGCTCGGCAACACCTCGATCATCACCCTGGACGGGGACGGTGACCAGGGGTGGACCATCGTCGAGTGGGACGATGGCGCCTCCTTCTTCCAGGAGGGGTTCCAGCCCGGCCGCACGCTGTTGACCCGCAGCCAGACCCGTGAACTGGCACCCGAGTGGTCGTACGTGTTGGGCCGCCTGCAGCAGGTGTTCCGGTTCCCCGACTTCCCGACAGCGGCCACCTTCGTGGGTCGAGCCGCCGAGTTCGCCGGGGTCGTCGACCACCACCCCGAACTGAGCCTTCGTTTCGACAGGGTGCACGTCGGCGTCGGCAGCCACGACTGCGGTGGGGTCACCCACCGTGACACGGCCATGGCGAACCGCCTGCTGGCCATCGCCACCGAACTGGGCGGCACCACCGTCCCCGAGAAGCTGGAGGAGTGGGAGATCGCCATCGACACCATGGACGCCGACGCGATCCGTCCGTTCTGGCAGGCCGCGACGGGGCACGACGAGATCGACGGAAGCCTGGTCGACCCATTACGGCTCGGGCCATCGATCTGGTTCCAGCAGCTGGACGAACCGCGCCCCGTGCGCAACCGCATTCACGTCGACCTCACGGTGGCCGCCGACGAGGCCCCCGCCCGGGTCGAGGCGGTCGTGGCCGCGGGCGGTCGAGTGGTCGGCGGGCGGGCACCGACATTCACGATCCTTGCCGATGCCGACGGCAACGAGGTGTGCATCTGCACCGAACTCGGCCGTGACTGACGAGACGAGGCCCCGTCCGGCTTGCGGACGGGGCCTCGCCATTCACACCGGGTCGACCCAGGAGGGGGGTCGGGGTCGTCCCGGTGGGTCGGGGGTTGTCTTCATCAGTGGGCGATGGCCCCCTCGGCGCCGGCTCCGGTCATGGAGCGGACCTCCATCTCGGCCTGCTTGTCGAGGTTGGGTTGCTCCTTCGACAGCAGCGTTCCCAGGATGCCGAGGAGGAATCCGAGCGGCACCGACACGATGGCCGGGTTGTCGAGCGGGAACCAGGCGAAGTCGGCATCGGGGAACATCGACGTGGGGGCACCCGACACGGCCGGTGAGAAGACGATGAGCACCAGTGCGCTCACCAGCCCGCCGTAGATCGACCACAGCGATCCCTGGGTGTTGAATCTGCGCCAGTACAGCGAGAACAGGATCGAGGGAAGGTTGGCGGACGCCGCCACGGCGAAGGCCAGCGAGACCAGGAAGGCGATGTTCTGGCTCTTCGCGGCGATACCGCCGATGATGGCCAGCACTCCGATCACGATCACCGTGTAGCGGGCCACGCGCACCTCGGTCGCGCCGTCGGCGAGGCCACGCTTGATCACCGAGTTGTAGATGTCATGGGCGAACGATGCCGAGGCGGTGATCGCCAACCCGGCCACGACGGCAAGGATGGTGGCGAAGGCCACTCCGGAGATCAGTGCCAGGAAGACGGTGCCACCCACGCCCTGCCCCGGCAACCAGAACGCCAGTGCGGGCGCTGCCGCGTTGGCCTTGCCGGGCAGTTCGCCGATCGTCTTCGCCCCCACGAGCCATGAGGCGCCGTAGCCCAGCACGAACGTGAACAGGTAGAAGGCCCCGATCAGACCGATCGCCCACGAGACGGAACGGCGGGCCTCCTTGGCCGTGGGCACGGTGTAGAAGCGCATCAGCACGTGCGGCAGACCCGCGGTGCCGAAGACGAGGGCGATCGACAGCGACACGAACGCCAACTTCGAGGTGGACGACTTGCCGTACTTGTGCATGGGCACCGACAGGTCGACTGCCGTCCCGGAGTCGGCGGCGGACTTGTCGTTGGCAAGCCCGATCAGGTGCGAGAGGTTGAACCCGGACTTGCCCAACACCCACACGGTCATGATGGCTGCGCCCGAGATCAGCAGGATCGCCTTGATCATCTGCACCCAGGTGGTGCCCTTCATGCCACCGATCAGCACGTAGGCGATCATCAGCACGCCCACGACGACGATCACCAGGTCCTGCATGAGGGGAGAGGTGACTCCGAGCAGCAGCGACACCAGGCCGCCGGCGCCGGCCATCTGGGCAAGCAGGTAGAAGAACGAGACGGCCAGGGTCGAGATGGCGGCCGCCATGCGCACCGGTCGCTGGCGCACCCGGAAACTGAGCACGTCGGCCATCGTGTAGCGGCCGGTGTTGCGCAGTGGTTCGGCAACCAGCAGCAGCGCCACGAGCCACGCCACCAGGAAGCCGATCGAGTAGAGCAGACCGTCATAGCCCGACAGGGCGACCGCACCGACGATGCCCAGGAAGGATGCCGCCGACAGGTAGTCACCCGCGATGGCCAGACCGTTCTGGCGTCCCGAGAACTGGGCGCCGCCGGTGTAGAAGTCCGAGGCCTTCTTGCGACCTCCTCGGGAGACCCGGATGACGATGGTGAGGGTGACCACCACGAACACGGCGAAGATGGCGATGTTGAGTGCGGAATTGCCGAGCTTGACGCCCTCGAGGGGGGTCAGCAACAGGGGAGTGGGAACAGGCATCAGATGCGCCCTTCCAGGTCGGCACGCAGCTTGGCCGCGATCGGGTCGAGGTTGCGGTTGGCGTGGCGGATGTAGAGCCAGGTGATCGTGAACGTGCTCACGAACTGGAGCAGTCCAAGAATGATGCCGAGGTTGACCAGTCCGAACACCTTGGTGTTCATGAAGTCGACGGCATAGGTGCTCAGCAAGACGTAGAGGAAGTACCAGACCAGGAATGCGATCGACAAGGGGAACGCGAACCGACGGAAACGGGAGCGCAATTCACCGAATTCTGCCGACTGCTGCACCTCGTGGAAGGCCGCCGCCCCGCGGGTCTGGTCGGGTTCGATGGGTGGTGAGGGGTTGGTTGGAGTCGACATGGAGCTCCTCAGGCCTTGGGTCACAGGACCACGTGGCCGCCGTGGGCCTCGTTGCCCAGGACGGGACGAACCTCAGCGTTCGTCGCGCCCACCCTAGGCCAGCGGTTGCATACCCCGGGTACCACACGCCGCCACCTTCAGCTGAAGATGCGTCCCCACCTGTGTCAGCGGAAATGCCTACCGGGAGGTGCTCACCGGAAGATGCCTCACCGGAAGATGCCTCACCGGAAGATGACGGTGCGGACCCCGTCGAGGAAGACCCTTCGCTCCGCGAACAGCTG
Source organism: Aestuariimicrobium sp. T2.26MG-19.2B (assembly GCF_950101875.1). Lineage (NCBI taxonomy): Bacteria > Bacillati > Actinomycetota > Actinomycetes > Propionibacteriales > Propionibacteriaceae > Aestuariimicrobium > Aestuariimicrobium sp. T2.26MG-19.2B. Next base: position 1,994,449 of record NZ_CATNLW010000001.1, read on the forward strand.
GACCGCGCTGGTCAGGGTGCGTGACTCCTCGTCCTGACCGATGGCCACCAGCTGGGCCACGGTTCGGGTGTGGTCCACGCGGACGACGTTCTGCTCGATGATCGGACCCTCGTCCAGGTCTGAGGTGACGAAGTGTGCGGTGGCCCCGATCAGCTTCACCCCCCGCGCGTGCGCCTGCCGATAGGGATTGGCGCCCTTGAAGCCGGGGAGGAAGGAATGGTGGATGTTGATGGCCCGACCACCCAGGAAGGCGCACAGTTCGGGAGAGAGGATCTGCATGTAACGAGCCAGCACCACCAACTCGATGTCATCGGCCTCGACGAGTTCTCGGACCCTGCCCTCGAACGCGGCCTTGGTCTCGGCGGTGACGGTGTGCGCCTCGAACGGGACACCGTAGAACCCGGCCAGGTCGGCAAGATCCCCGTGGTTGGCCAGCACCCGCGGCACCTCGATCGGCAACTGCCCCGAACGCTCCCGTGCGAGCAGGTCGTTGACGCAGTGGGCGGCCCTGGTGGCCAGCACGAGGGTACGCAGTTTCCGCCCGCGCTCCACGACCTCGAACTCGGCCGCGAACTGCTCGGCCACGGGGCGCATCCGGTCCTCGAACTCCGCGCCGTCGAGCGCCGTCTCGACCTCAAGGCGCAGGAAGAAGTGGCCGGTGTCGGTGCTCGAGAACTGCTGGAGCTCGGTGATGTTGCCGGACGCCGCCACGCACGCACCCGAGACGGCGTGCACGATCCCGGGGCGGTCGACGCACGAGAAGGTGAGCACCCAGTGGTGCAGGGCATCGGTCTGTGGCATGGCGCCCACTCTAGGGCGAGGCGACCCTGCCGACTCCTGTCCCCGAACCGTGGGCGCCGGGCGTCGGGCCGGCGGCCTCACACACTGAACGTGGGGTCGTCCTGGTCGACGTCCACGACGACGCGCCCGGCGCGGATGAGCACCCGGGAGGGACGATGGTCGACGACGGCGGAGCTGAGGGTCTCGCCCTCGACGAGCACCAGGTCGGCCTCGTCCCCGATCTCGAGTCCCGGGGTGCCGACCAGCGGGTCGACCCGTGCCAAGCTCGGGTCGATCACCTGTCGTCCGCCGACCGTGGCGGTGAAGGCCGCGGCACGCAGTTCCTCGTCGGTCTTCAGGTTGTGCTGCCAGCACAGTTGGAACAGCCGGTTCCAGTGGTCACCGTCGCCGTAGGGCGACCAGTAGTCGCGCATGCCGTCCTCGCCCAGACCGACGCGCACGCCCTCCGCGAGCAACCTGCGGTAGGGAAGCGGGCGGGACCCGCGCGGCGCCACGGTGGCGATGGCCACGTCGAGCTCGACCAGCTGGGCGAACAGCCGGTCCTCGACCTCGGGGCTGTTCGTGCCCAGGGCCATGGCGTGCGAGATCGTCACCTGACCCTGCATGCCGAGTGCTCGGGTGCGTTCGAAGATGAGGTCCCACGAGAACGCGCCCATGGTGCCGGTCTCGTGGACGTGCAGGTCCACGGGCTTGCCGTATCTCTCGGCAAGCCCGAAGACGACGTCGAGGTGACCCTTGGGGTCGCGGTCGACCGCGCAGGGATCGATGCCGCCGACGACGTCGACCAGTCCCTGCCGCAGTGCGTCGTCGAGCAGTGACTCGGTGCCCGGGTCGATCATGATCCCCGACTGTGGGAAGGCCATCACGGTCACATCGGCCAGGGCGGAGTGGTGCTCCTTGGCCGCCAGCACGCCCTCGAGCCTCTCGAGCCCCGCATGGGTGTCGATCTGCGCATAGGAACGCACCTTCGTGGTGCCACGCGAGATCATCCGTCCCAGCATGGCGGTGGCCTTGACAGCGATCGGGGCGTCCTGCCGCCAGCCCTGCCGGTCGGCCTCGATGTGACCCATCAGACTGGGCGGCGCGGTGTGGGGGCGGAAGGGCAGGCCCCACCGGGTGGAGCACAGGTGCACATGCACATCGGCGAACGAGGGGAGCGCGATCCGGCCGCGGCCGTCGATTCGTTCCCCGATCTCGCCCACCGCCTGGTCGTTCGGGGGAGGCACGACTCGTCCGTCCTCGAAGTACAGATCGGTGGCCGGGCCACCCCAGGGACGCACGTCTTGCAGCACGGTGAGGGTCATGCAGGCACCCTACGAGGTGGAGGCCTGAGCGTCCTCCTTCGCTCATCCGTCCGACCGTGAGGCCCCGCCCGGTCGCGTCGGAGCCATCCGATAGCGTGGAACTCGAACAGCGGCGTGCCGTCGAGCGCGTCCGTCCACCTCGTGAGGAGCAGCGATGACGCAGACCATCCACTGGACCAAGATCGACGAGGCGCCCGCCCTCGCCACCCACTCGTTCCTGCCCATCGTGCAGAGCTTCCTCGCCGGGAGCGGCATCGAGGTGGTGACCTCCGACATCTCACTGGCGGGTCGCATCCTCGCGCAGTTCCCCGAGCGACTCGCCGCCGGGCAGCAGGTGGCCGACAACCTGGCCGAACTGGGCGCTCTCACGCTGAAGCCCGAGGCCACCATCATCAAGCTGCCGAACATCTCGGCCTCCGTGCCCCAGCTGAAGGCGGCCATCGCCGAACTGCAGTCACAGGGCTTCGACGTGCCCGACTTCCCCGAGAACCCCACCACCGCGGACGAGGCCGACACCGCCGCCCGCTACGCCAAGGTGCTGGGCTCGGCCGTCAACCCGGTGCTGCGCGAGGGCAACTCCGATCGTCGGGCACCCGCCTCGGTCAAGAACTTCGCCCGCAAGCACCCCCACCGCCTCGGACCGTGGACCCCCGCCAACCGCGCCTCGGTGGTGTCGATGGCCGACGGCGACTTCTACGGCCATGAGCAGTCGGTGGTCACCGAGCGCGCCACCACGCTGAGCATCGTGCTGCAGACCGCAGACGGAACCGTCGTGCTGAAGGACGCCGTACCCACCCTCGACGGCGAGATCGTCGACGCCACCTTCATGTCGGCCGCGCGGCTGCGCGCCTTCTACGCTGCCCAGATCGAGAAGGCGAAGTCCGAGGGCCTGCTGCTGTCGCTGCACCTGAAGGCCACCATGATGAAGGTGTCCGACCCGGTGATGTTCGGCCACGCCGTCAGCGTGTTCTACGAACCGGTACTGACCCGGCACGCCGCCGCCATCGCCCAGATCGGGTTCAACCCCAACCAGGGAATCGGCGACCTCTACGCCAAGCTCCCGCAACTCGACCAGGCGACCGCCGACCAGATCCGCGCCGACATCGATGCCCTCTACGCCGAGCGACCCGCTCTGGCCATGGTCGACTCCGACAAGGGGATCACCAACCTGCACGTGCCCTCGGACGTGATCATCGACGCGTCGTTGCCCGTGGTCATCCGCGACTCGGGCCAGATGTGGGACGCCAAGGGCGGGCAGCAGCAGACCCTCGCCATGGTGCCCGACCGCAGCTACGGCCCCATGTACGAGGCCGTCATCGCCGAACACAAGCGCAACGGCGCCCTCGACCCGGCGACCATCGGGTCGGTGCCCAACGTCGGACTGATGGCGCAGAAGGCTGAGGAGTACGGCTCCCACCCGACCACGTTCGTCATCCCGGAGGCCGGCCGTGTGCAGGTGCTCGACGGGGACACCGTGGTGATGGAGCACGAGGTCGAGGCAGGTGACATCTGGCGGATGAGCCGGGTGCGCGACATCCCGGTGCAGGACTGGGTCAAGCTGGCGGTGAGCCGGGCACGGGCCACGGGGGCGCCGGCCGTGTTCTACCTCGACGCCGCCCGCGCCCACGACGCGAACCTGATCGCCAAGGTGAAGACCTACCTGGCCGACCACGACACCGAGGGGCTCGACCTGCAGATCATGGCTCCGGTCGAGGCCATCACCTTCTGCCTGGCCCGCATCCGCGAGGGGAAGGACGCGATCTCGGTCACGGGGAACGTGCTGCGTGACTACCTGACCGACCTGTTCCCGATCCTCGAACTGGGCACCTCGGCCAAGATGCTGTCGATCGTGCCGCTGCTGGCCGGTGGTGGCCTGTTCGAGACCGGGGCGGGGGGTTCGGCCCCCAAGCACGTGCAGCAGTTCGTCGCCGAGAACTACCTGCGCTGGGACTCGCTGGGCGAGTTCTCGGCGCTCGGGGCAGCACTGGAACACCTCGCCGCGGCGGGCAATCCGAAGGCCCAGGTGCTCGCCGATGCCCTCGACCGTGCGATCGGCACCTTCCTGGACGAGAACCGTTCGCCGGCTCGGCGGGTGGGACAGATCGACAACCGTGGGTCCCACTACTACCTGGCCAGCTACTGGGCCAGGGCGGTGGCCGAGCAGGACGCCGACCCCGAACTCAGGCAGCGCTTCGCGCCGATCGCCCAGGCCCTGGCCGACAACGAGGAGACCATCAACGCCGAACTGATCGGCGTGCAGGGGCACCCCGTCGACATCGGCGGCTACTACCACCCCGACGAGCAGAAGGTGCAGGCGGCGATGCGGCCGTCGTCCACCCTCAACTCCATCATCGGGCTGTAGTCATCGGCTGAGACCGACCCCGTCTGCCTCACCCGGCACCCCTTGCCCGTGAACCCCGGGCGAGGGGACCCGGGTGGCAGGGGTGGGTCCGTCCATCCGGATGGGCTCCCCGCGGGGTCCGTTAGGCTGGGCGAACCATCGCCCGGGAGAGTTCGTGACCCAGACCCTCAGCAACATCGCCCTGATCTTCGTCTTCATCCTGATCGGCGGCATCTTCGCCGCCGCCGAGATGGCCCTGGTCAGCCTGCGCGAGAGCCAGGTGAAGCAGATGTCGTCGCGCGGCAAGCGCGGGGCGGCCATCCAGCGCCTCACCCAGAACCCCAACCGTTTCCTGTCGTCGGTGCAGATCGGTGTCACCCTGGCCGGGTTCCTCTCCGCCTCGTTCGGCGGTGCCACCCTGGCCAGCTCGCTCGCTCCCCAACTGGTGCGGATCGGGGTGCCCGATTCCATCGCCGGCACGGTTGCCCTGGTGCTGATCACCGTGGCGATCAGCTACTTCTCGATCGTGCTCTCGGAGCTGACCGCGAAGCGGCTGGCGATGCAGCGGGCCGAGGGTTTCGCCCTCTCCCTGGCGCCCATGGTCGACGGCATCGCGCGTATCTCGAGGCCGTTGATCTGGTTCCTCGGCAAGTCGACCGATGTCGTCGTCCGGGTGCTCGGTGGTGACCCCAACGCCGGCAAGGAAGAGGTGACCGACGAGGAGTTGCGTCAGATGGTGTCGAGTTCGGCCACCCTGGGCGACGAGGAACGACACATCGTGGACGAGGTCTTCGACGCCGGGGAACGCTCCCTTCGTGAGGTGATGGTGCCCCGCACCGAGGTGGACTTCCTCCCCGGTGACATGCCCGCCTACCGCGCCATCCGCGAGGTGCAGGGCGCCCCGCACTCCCGGTACCCGGTGTCGGACGGCTCGACCGACCGCATCGCCGGCTTCCTGCACGTGCGCGACCTCATGGACCTCGACCCGGCCACCCGTTCGGCCCCCGTGCGGCAACTGGTGCGTCCCGTCGTGAGCCTGCCCGACACTGTCAAGGTGTTGCGCGCGCTCACCGACATGCGCCGCGAGGGCGCCCATCTGGCCATCGTGCTCGACGAGTACGGCGGCACCGCGGGCATCGTCACCCTCGAGGACCTCGTCGAGGAACTGATCGGCGACATCACCGACGAGTACGACGTGGTCGCCGACGAGGACCTGGCCCACGCACAACTGCGCGACCTCGACGGGCTGACCACCTTGGGTGAGTTCGAGGAGAGGGCCGGCTACGTGCTGCCTGAGGGGCCCTATGACACGGTCGCGGGCTACGTCATGTCACAACTGGGCAAGGTGCCCGAGGTGGGGGACACCTTCTCGGTGGAACTCGAGCGCTCCGACGGTGCCCCCGGTGACCGGCCCGAGGTGATGAGCTTCGACTTCGAGGTCGCCGACCTCGACGGACGCCGAGCCAGCTGGTTGCGCGTGCACGGCACCCCGCCCCCGCCGGTGGAGACGGCGGATGAGGGCGACTGACGACGCCGACGGCTCGCTGCTGCTGACCTCGGACCGGATCGGGGCCCTGCTGCAGGCGGTCGTCGAGCGGGCGGGCGGCCACCTGGGGGAATGGTCGATGGACCATGTCGACTCCAACCCCGGACTGTCGACCACGGCCACCTATGTCGCCCAGGTGCACTGGCCCTACGGCGAGCGTGAAGAGCTGATCGGGGTGTCCGCTCGCACCGGGGGCCGGGGGAGCGGGGACGAACGTGCCCTGCTGTTCACCATCGACGGACGTGAGGTGGCCGCGTGGGTGTATCCCGCCGACCCCGAGTTGCCGGGACTGCAACGGGCCGCCTATCCCGAGCGGATGGCCGAACTGATCAACGATGAGGGGCTGCTCGACCGCCCCATCAGCTCGGGTCAGATCAGTCTCGCGATGATCGGCTACCGCCCCCGCCGTCGGGCGGTGCTCCGGTGCGCGATCGCGGACCCCAGGACGACGTTCTACGTGAAGGTGCAGAAGGCACGCGCGTTCGCCGAGACCCTCCACCGGCACCGGCTGCTGCTCGACGCCGGTGTGCCCTCACCCGTCGTCCGGGTGGCCACCGACGACCACATCCTGGTGCTGGACGAACTCCCGGGCCGTCCCTTGGCCAAGGCGATCTTCGACCCGGCCCCGCCGTGCACGGCGGAGGCGCTGATCGACCTGCTCGACTCGATGCCCTCGTCGGTGGCCGCGCTCGAGCGGCGCCCGCCGTGGTCGGATGCGGTGGACCACTACGCCGGGGTGATCACGGCGGCCATGGCCGACCAGGGCCCCCGGCTCGCATGGATGTGCGCCCGCATCCATGAGGGACTCGACCCGATCGAGGTGGGGAACGAGGCGACCCATGGCGACTTCCACGAGGGTCAGGTGTTCGTCCGCGACGGGGTTCCCTCGGGCATGCTCGACATCGACACGATCGGCCCCGGGCGCCGGGCCGATGACCTCGCCTGCCTGGTGGCGCATCTGTCGACCGTGCAACGCATGAACCCCGAGCAGAAGGCGACCGTCCATGCGCTGATCCGACGGTGGGTGCCGGTCTTCGACGAGCGGGTCGACCCGGTCGAGCTGAGGCTGCGTTCGGCAGCCGTCATCATCTCGCTGGCGACCGGACCGTACCGGGGGCAGGAGCCGGACTGGTGGCGGGAGACCACCTGGATCCTCGATGCAGCCGAGGCCCTCGTCCGCCAGGTCAGCTGAGGTGTGCACCCCGGGCCGGGGAACAGGCCCGCGGGTAGGGTGACTGCTCGTGGTGAGGGCGAGCGAACTGGGCAGGCAGGCGCTGCGGGTCAACCCCGCGCGGGCTGACCACCTGGTCGCCACGCGTGCGGCCGTCTCTGTCGTCGTGCCCCTGCTCGTCGTCGTCTGGCTGGGGCGCCTGGACTGGGCTCCCTGGGTGTCCTTCGGCGCGCTCACCTCGCTCTACGGGCGCACGGTGCTCGACCGCGACCGCTTCGGCCAGCAACTGTGGGCCGGCGCATCCTTGTGCGCGGCCGTCGTGTCGGGGGTGCTCATCTCGGGGCTTCCCCACGTGGAGTGGTGGGTGGTGGTGCTCGGGTCCGTCGTCTCGTTCGCGGGATCCCTGCTCGGTGACGCGGTCAGGTGGCACCCACCGGGGCCCCTGTTCATGCTCTTCGGACTGGCCGTCTGCGCCTCGACCGGGGTCGGCGCGTCCCGTGCCCCGGTGGCGCTGGTGGTGTGTGCCAGCACCGTCGCCTTCTCGCTCGTCGTCGGGCAGGTGGGCGCCGCCGTCGGCGGCAGGCTCGGTCGACCGCGGATCCCGCGTCCACACTTCACGAGGGCCCTGACTCCCGAGGACGCCCTCCGGCACCTGCTCAGGTTCGTGCTGGCCACCAGCCTTGCGGGCACGATCGCGACGCTGGTGGGTGGCACCCATCCCTACTGGGCGATGGTGGCCGCGTGTGCGGCCCTTGGCGGTCCCGACCTGGCCGCGCGGCTGGTGCGTGGTGTGCACCGGGTGATCGGCACCCTGGTCGGACTGGTGCTCGCCGCCGCCGTGCTGGGAGTGCACCCGCGGGGGGTCTGGCTGGTGGTGGTGATCGCCGCGCTTCAATGGGTCACCGAGGTGTTGGTCGGACGCAACTATGCACTCGCCTGCGTCTTCATCACACCCCTGGCTCTTTCCATGGGGCAGTTGGCCCATGAAGTGCCGGTCAACGCATTGATCGTCGACCGTGGCTGGGAGACGTTGTTGGGTGCCGCCGTTGCCATTCTGGTGCTGCTCGCCATTCCCTCGAACCGGACCTCGATCACGCGTCAGTAACGGTGTCACGCATATGAGGGACCGCGGTTCGCCATGGGAAGAACAGCGGGTTACGCTGGCCACGCTCATCGTCGAGTCAGACCTGCTCATCCTGTCCCGGAGGAACCCCCTGTGAAGAAGTCGTTGCTCTCGGTCTCAGCCATCCTGGCTGCTTCCGCCCTCACCCTGACGGCCTGTGCGCAGGCCCCGTCGTCCACGCCCTCGGCCAGCGGCTCGACCTCGTCGAGCGCCTCGTCCTCGGCGTCGGCCTCGACCAGCACCTCGGCCGCCAATGCCGACTTCAAGGCCTGCATGGTCTCGGACTCGGGTGGCTTCGACGACAAGTCGTTCAACCAGACCTCCTACGCCGGGCTGACCAAGGCCAAGGCAGATCTGGGCATCCAGACCGGGCAGGTCGAGTCGACCGACGCCAAGGACTTCGCGACCAACATCCAGACGATGATCGACCAGAAGTGCAATGTCATCGTCACCGTCGGATTCCTGCTCTCGGACGCGACCGTTGCCGCCGCCAAGGCGAACCCCGACATCAAGTTCGCGATCGTCGACGACAATCCGGCCGGTGCTGCCGGCCTGAAGAACTTCAAGGCTCTGGTCTTCAACACCGCCGAGTCGTCGTTCATGGCGGGCTACCTGGCCGCCGCGCAGACCAAGTCGGGCAAGGTCGGCACCTTCGGTGGCATGAAGATCCCAACCGTGACGATCTTCATGGACGGCTTCGCCCAGGGTGTGGAGTACTACAACAAGCAGAAGAACAAGAGCGTGCAGGTACTCGGCTGGGACGCCGCCAAGCAGGACGGCCAGTTCGTGCCCGAGCCCAACCCGTTCGACAACATCGCCGGCGGCAAGACCACTGCGACCAACCTGGTTTCGCAGGGCGCCGACATCCTGTTCCCCGTCGCCGGACCGGCCGGTCAGGGAGCCCTGCAGGTGGCCCAGTCGAGCAATGGTCAGGTCAACGCGATCTGGGTCGACACCGACGGTTGCGTCTCCGCCGCGAACTTCTGCAAGAGCATCGTGAGCTCGGTCTACAAGGGCATGGACGTGGCGGTCTTCGACACCATCAAGGCTGCCCAGGAGGGTTCGTTCTCCTCCGATCCCTACGTCGGCACCCTGGCCAACGCCGGCACCGGTCTGGCCCCCTTCCACGACTTCGACGGACAGGTCTCGGCCGAGACCAAGTCGGAGCTCGAGAAGATCAAGAGCGACATCGAGGCGGGCACCATCAAGATCACCTCGGCCGCCCAGCCCAAGTGACCCACTCGCCCCGGTGAGCGAACAGTTCACGTGACGGGGCAGTGACCGGCACGTTCAGACGGGAGGGGTCCCTCGTGGGCCCCTCCCGTTTGTCACCCCCGGCACCCCAGACCCAGAGTCAACGTGTGGAAGGATGCGACCGTGAACGAGCCAGTGTCGTCCCAGCAGGCCCAGCCGGCCCCGTCCCACCAAGCTCCGTCCCACCAGGCTCCGGCCCCCCAGGGGCTGAGCCTGCGTGGCATCACGAAGCGGTTCGGGTCGTTGACGGCCAACGACGGCATCGACCTCGACATCGTGCCTGGGCGGATCCACTGCCTGCTGGGTGAGAACGGCGCCGGCAAGTCGACGCTGATGAACCAGCTCTACGGGCTGCTCGACCCCGACGAGGGCGAGATCTTCATCGACGGCACGCCCCAGAAGTTCGCCAACCCCAAGCAGTCGATGGCCGCCGGCATCGGTATGGTGCACCAGCACTTCATGCTGGTTGACGTGTTCACCGTGGCCGAGAACCTGGTGCTGGGTCGGGAACAGGGACCCTTCGGCACCCTCGACATGCGCAGCGCCCGACGCACCGTCATCGAACTCTCCGAGCGCTACAACATGGCGGTCTCACCCGACTCGGTGATCGAGAACCTGCCCGTCGGGGTGCAGCAGCGCGTCGAGATCCTCAAGGCCTTGGCCAACGATGCCAAGTACCTGATCTTCGACGAGCCCACCGCCGTGCTGACACCCCAGGAGATCGACGAGTTGATGGCCGTGATGACCTCGTTGCGCGACGAGGGTCGGGCCATCGTCTTCATCACCCACAAGTTGCGCGAGGTGCGTGCCATCGCCGATGACATCACCGTCATCCGCCGTGGTGCCGTGGTGGGGCAGCCGCCCCGCGATGCCAGCGAGCAGGAACTGGCCGAACTGATGGTCGGACGATCGGTCAGCCTCAAGGTGGCCAAACAGGCACCCAGGCTCGGTGACACCCGGCTGGTGGTCGACCACATCTCGGTGGCCGACGACGCCGGCACCGTGGTCGTCGACGACGCCAGCTTCGAGGTCAAGGGCGGCGAGATCGTCTGCATCGCCGGGGTGCAGGGCAACGGCCAGACCGAACTGGCCGAGGTGCTGCTGGGGTTGTTGCCGGTGCTGCACGGTGAGGTCACCCTCGACGGACGCTCCCTGACCCGGCTCAAGCCCAAGGAGGTGCTGCGTGCGGGGGTCGGCTTCGTCCCCGAGGACCGGCAGCACGACGGTTTCGTCGGCACCTTCTCGGTCGCCGAGAACCTGGTGCTCAACCAGATCGAGGAGTTCTCCCGGGGCGGCATGCTCGACCTCGGACGAATCTCGGCCAACGCCGAGCAGAAGGTGCAGGAGTTCGACATCCGCACCCAGTCGATCAGCCTGCCGGTGAACTCCTTGTCGGGAGGCAACCAGCAGAAGGTGGTGCTGGCCAGGGAACTGTCGCGGCCGCTGAGCCTGCTGGTCGCCAGCCAGCCCACCCGCGGTGTTGACGTCGGCGCCATCGAGTTCCTGCACAAGCGCATCGTCGAGGAACGGGACGGTGGCACGGCAGTGGTGATCGTCTCGACCGAACTCGAGGAGGTCGAGTCGCTGGCCGACCGCATCGCAGTCATGAACAAGGGACGCATCGTCGGCATCGTCCCGGCCGGTACACCCCGCGACGTGCTCGGCCTGATGATGGCCGGCATCCCCCACGACGAGGCCGTGGCGGCAACCCGCGCCACACCCGCCGACCCCAACCAGGAGGACGCATGACCGAGTCCCCAACCCCCGATCGGACCGCCCGTCGTCCTGTGCGGCTGGCGCGCGTCGACTGGTCGGAGATCACCGTCACGGTGTTCGCCCTGCTGCTGGCCTTCGTGATCGGCGCCGTGCTGATGGTCATTGCCGACACCGAGGTGCAGCAGAAGTTCACCTACTTCTTCGCACGCCCCGGCGACGCCCTCACAGCCAGCTTCGACAAGATCTCGACCTCGTACGGGGCACTGTTCCGCGGCGCCTTCGGCGGGATCGGTCCGATCACGAACACCATGGCCCAGTCGGCGCCGCTCATCTGCGCCGGTCTCGGCGTGGGGCTGGCCTTCCGCGCCGGACTGTTCAACATCGGCGGCCAGGGGCAGGCCATCATGGGCGCGATGTTCGGCGCCCTGGTCGGTTTCAAGCTGACGGGGCTGCCGCTCGTGGTGCACCTTCCGCTGGCGATCCTCGCCGGTGTGGTGGCCGGGGGCATCTGGGGCGGCTTCGTCGGCTTCCTCAAGGCACGCACCGGGGCCCACGAGGTGATCGTCACCATCATGATGAACTACATCGCCGGTGGACTGTTGTCGTTCGCGCTCACCCAGGCCCTCTTCCGACGCCCCGACCGCGCCGACCCGATCGCCCCCGTGGTGGCCTGGAACGCCACCTTCCCCAGGATCGCAGGCACGCAACTGCACCTGGGCTTCCTGCTGGCGCTGGTGGCGGCCTTCGTGGTCTGGCTCGTGATCGAGCGCACCAGCCTCGGGTTCCGCATCCGGGCTGTCGGGTCCAACCCCAGCGCCTCGGCCACCGCCGGCATGAGCGTCGCGAACACCACCATGGTCACGATGGCACTCTCGGGGGCCCTCGCCGGGCTCGCCGGGGTGCAGGTGGCGCTCGGTCCCATGTCGGGCGCCACCCCGACCCCGCTGACGGCAGGGCTGGTCGGCACCATCGGCTTCGACGCCATCACCGTGGCCCTGTTGGGACGCTCCCGTCCGCTGGGCACCGTCTTCGCGGGACTCCTGTTCGGCGCCCTGCACGCCGGTGGCCTGGTGATGCAGGGCACAGGCACCCCCAAGGAGCTCACCACCGTGCTGCAGGCGCTCGTCGTGATGTTCGTGGCGACTCCCATGCTGGTCCGCACCCTGCTGCCCTTCCTCAGGGCCCGGCGCGCCCGTCGGGCCGTGCCAGCCGTCGCCTCCTCGGGAGGGTTGGCGTGATGAGCAACCCCCGCCTTCCCCGCCCGGACGAGGTGCCCGGCGACGTGCCGGCCCCTGACCGGGACAGCACCCCACCGCAGATCGTCACCCCGCAGCAGGCCCCCCAGGAGATGACCGTGACCTCGGTGCTCAACGAACCGACGGCGGATGCCCCCACCGACCAGATCGCTGCGGCCCAGGAGGTGCACCTGGCCACCACCGAGTCGCGCGAGAACCGCACCGCGCGGCTGTCGACCGGGGTGCTGCTTGCGCTGATGGGTCTGGTGCTCCTGCGCCTCATCTTCGCCACCCACGGCAAGGCCACCTTCGCCCTCTCGGACGCCCTGGTGCCCCAGGCCGAGCGCCTGCCCGACATCGTGCTGCCAGGGGTCCCCCTGGTGGTGGTGGCGACGGTGGTCATGCTGGCGGCGGCGCTCGCCTTCCTGTTCGGACGTCGCCTCCCGGGGTGGGTCCGCGGCGTGGCTGGCGCAGGAGCAGCCACGGCGCTCGTGATCGGTTTCATCACCTGGGCGGCTGCGGGTCGTCCGCTGCCCTTCCAGGTCTCGAACCAGTTGGCCGGCACCCTGGTGTTCGCGACACCGCTGGTCTTCGGTGCCCTCGCGGGTGTGCTGTGCGAGCGCTCGGGGGTGGTCAACGTGGCCATCGAGGGCCAGATGCTGACCGCCGCCTTCACCGCCACCCTGGTCGGTGCCGTCACGAAGTCAGTCACCGCGATGCTGGTCGGCGCCGTTCTCGCCGGTGTGCTGATGGCCGCGGTTCTGGCGCTGTTCACCATCAAGTACATCGTTGACCAGGTGGTGATCGGGGTGGTGATCAACCTGTTCGCCAGCGGGCTGACGGCCTTCCTGTTCAAGGCGATCATGGCGCCCAAGCCCCAGCTCAATGAGGCACCCCTGATGGAGCGCATCCCGATCCCGGTGCTCAGCGACATCCCCTTCCTCGGCGAGGTGCTGTTCCGTCAGACCTGGCTGGTCTACCTGGCGTTCGTGAGCGTCGCGGTGGTCTCGTTCCTGCTGTACCGCACCAAGTGGGGGCTGCGGGTCCGGGCCGTCGGGGAACACCCGCAGGCAGCCGACACCGTCGGCATCTCGGTCACGGCGACCCGCTGGTCAGCCGTGCTCGTCGGCGGAGTCTTCGCCGGTCTGGGCGGGGCGTTCTTCCCGGCCTCGACGGGGCTGTTCAACGACGACATCACCGTCGGCAACGGCTTCATCGCGTTGGCGGCTGTGATCATGGGCCGGTGGAAGCCGATCCTGGCCGCCTGCATGGCCCTGTTCTTCGGCTTCCTGCAGCAGTTGGGGTCGCAGGTGCAGACCCTGGGCACGCCCATCAACTCCCAGTGGCTGATCCTGCTGCCGTACTTCGCCACGATCATCGCGGTCGCCGGGTTGGTGGGCAGGGTGCGTGCACCCGCCTCGGACGGCGTCCCCTACGTGAAGGCCTGACATGGCTGACGACACCGAGATGGCTGACAGGATCGACCGGGCTGCCGACATCGACCGGGCTGACGAGATCGACTGGGCTGACAGGATCGACTGGGACGGGCTCCGCGCGAGGGCCAAGGACATGGCTGCGCGGGCCTATGCCCCCTACTCGAACTTCCCGGTGGGCGCCGCGGCGCTCGTGGACGACGGCCGCGTCGTCGAGGGATGCAATGTCGAGAACGCCGGCTATGGGATGACCCTGTGCGCCGAGTGCGGACTCGTCAGTGACCTGGTCGCAGGGGGAGGCGGTCGGCTCGTCGCGTTCGCCTGCGTGAACGCGTTCGGGGAACCACTGATGCCGTGTGGACGTTGTCGCCAGCTGCTGTTCGAGCACGGTGGCCGCGAGTTGCTGATGGACACCCCACGCGGTGTCTGGACCTTGGACCAAGTGCTGCCGCAGGCCTTCGGACCCGATGACCTCGACCACGTGGCCGCCCACCGCGATGTCGTCGGCTGAGCCCTGGCACCGGGTGCCACATGTCGGCTGACCGGGCACCTGCCGTGCACGCGGGCGAGAGCGCGCCACCGCTCACCATCGACGAACTGCGCCGACTGCCCAAGGTCACGCTGCACGACCACCTCGACGGTGGACTTCGTCCACAGACGGTGATCGACCACTGCCGGGAGAACGGTCACCCCCTGCCGGGGCCGGGCGGCGCCGGGCGTGCAGACCTGGACGCTGAGCAGTTGGGGCGATGGTTCCACGAGCACGCCAGTGCGGGTTCCCTGGTGAGCTACATCGCCACCTTCGAGCACACCATCGCGGCCATGCAGACCCGGGAACAGCTGGTGCGGGTGGCCCGGGAGTTCGTGCTCGACCAGCACGCCGATGGGGTGGTCTACGCCGAGGCGCGCTGGGCCCCCGAGCAACACCTGCGGCGCGGCCTGACCATGGCCGCCGCCGTCGAGGCTGTCCGTGACGGACTTCGCGAGGGCGAGGCCGAGGTGCGCGCCGCGGGAGGGGTGATCGTCGCCCAGCAGATCCTGTGCTCGATGCGCCACGCCTCGCCCAGCCTCGACGTGGCCGACCTGGTGATCGCCTACCGCGACCAGCAGGTGTGCGGCTACGACATCGCCGGCGCCGAGGACGGCTTCCCACCCACCCTCTGGTCGGGTGCCTTCGACGAACTGAAGCGCGCCAATGCGCGGTTCACCATCCACGCCGGGGAGGCCTTCGGGGTGCCCTCCATCTGGGAGGCCGTGCAGTTGTGCGGGGCCCACCGGTTGGGCCACGGAGTTCGGCTGGTCGACGACATCGTCCAGGTCGAGCACGGCGGCGGGTGGCGACTGGGCAGGTTGGCCAGCTACGTGCGCGACCAGCGGATCCCGCTCGAGGTGTGTCCCTCGTCCAACCTGCAGACCGGCGTCGCGACCACCCTGGCCGACCACCCCGTCGACCTGTTCAAGAGGCTCCGCTTCCGGGTCACCGTCAACTGCGACAACAGGCTGCAGTCAGCCACCACCCTCAGCCGCGAGTTCGCGCTGCTGGTCGAGACCTTCGGGTGGACGAAGGCAGATGTGCGCTGGTGCACGCTCAACGCCATGAAGTCGGCCTTCCTGCCGTTCGACCAGCGCCTGGGATTGATCGACGAGGTGATCAAGCCCGGGTTCGAGGGCTGATCACGGGTTCCTGACAGTCCGACAGGGGTTCTCGTCCCGTCCTCGGGTTTGCCCCCGGTTGGGCTCCTCCCGTCCTGGTTGCCCCACGGGCGACCGGAGAATCGTCCGAGCAGCCACCCGGAGGGGGGTTTCGTGCTGAGGTCATCAGGGGTGAGCTCAGTGGGGAGGACGGAGGACGGACATGGCAGGGTCGTGGACGAGGTGGCTGGTCGCCGCGGCCACCGGGGTGCTCCTGACGCCAGTGGCAGCGTGCGCGTCGACGGCCGGGTTCTACGACCAACTGTCCACGGCGGCCGGCGAGGTTGCCTCCGCCAGTGGCAGCGCGGCCGAGGCCATCGACCTGACCGCCCATGGACGGCTGACCTCCGCCGTCCGGGATTCCGCCATCGCTGACGCCGACCAGCAGTCGAGCACCGCGGCCGGCACCCTCGACCAACTGCAGGCCAGCACGACGGATCGGCAGGCGTCACGCCGAACCACCATCGACGCCGTGCACCGCGCCCAGCGGAGCCTGCAACTGGCGGACGATGCTGCCGCCAACCACGACGACCAGACCTTGGCCCGGTTGGCACCCACCCTGCGCGAGCAGGCCAAGCAGCTGACCGACCTGCAGGACGAGTGGGCCAGCCGATGAAGAAGGTCCTGGGACTGGCACTGGGCATCCTCACAGCCATCGGTGGCTTCGTCGACATCGGAGACCTCGTCACCAACGGCGTCGTCGGGTCCCGGTTCGGCTTCGGCCTCGCCTGGTCGACACTGCTGGGGGTCGTCGGCATCTGCCTGTTCGCGAACATGTCCGGGCGGGTGGCGGCCGTCAGCGGACGAGCCACCTTCGAACTCATCCGCGAACGGCTCGGTGCCCGCGTGGGGCTGCTCAACCTGGTGGCCTCCTTCCTCATCAACCTGATGACCCTGACCGCTGAGATCGGTGGTGTGGCGCTGGCCCTGATGCTCGCCAGCAGCGTCAACTACCTGCTGTGGGTGCCGGTGGCCGCGGTCGCCCTGTGGTTGGTGATCTGGCGGGTGAAGTTCACGGTGCTCGAGAACGTGACGGGGCTGCTGGGGCTGTGCCTGATCGTCTTCGCGGTTGCCCTGTTCCTGCTGGGCCCCGACTGGGGTGAGGTGGTCAAGCAGGCGGTCAGCCCCCACCTGAGCCAGACCGAGTCGCCGGCCACCTACTGGTACTACGCCGTCGCGCTGTTCGGGGCGGCCATGACCCCCTACGAGGTCTTCTTCTTCTCCTCCGGGGCGGTCGAGGAGAAGTGGTCACTCAAGGACCTCTCCCAGTCGCGCACGAACGTCCTGGTCGGATTCCCCCTGGGGGGACTGTTGTCACTGGCGATCGCCGGCTGCGCCGCCGTCTTACTGATGCCGAAGGGCATCGAGGTCTCGTCCCTGTCGCAACTGGTGCTGCCGGTGGCCGCCGCCGGGGGAAAGCTCGCGGTGGCGTTCGTCCTCGTGGGACTGTTCGCGGCCACGTTCGGGGCGGGGCTGGAGACCAGCTTGTCGTCCGGCTACACCCTGGCCCAGTTCTTCGGCTGGTCGTGGGGCAAGTTCCGCAGCCCGGCCCGGGCAGCCCGGTTCCACGTCAGCATGATGATCTGCCTGCTGGTCGGCATCGCCGTGCTGATGACCGGTATCGATCCCGTCATGGTGACCGAGATGTCGGTGGTCTTCTCCGCCGCCGCGCTGCCCCTGACGTACTTCCCGATCCTGGTGGTGGCCAACGATCCCGACTACATGGGGCAGTACGTGAACTCGCGGCTGGTGAACATCGCCGGTCAGATCTTCCTGGTCATCGTGGTCGCCGCCTCGCTCGCCGCCATCCCCCTCATGATCATCACGGGAGCAGGGAAATGAGTGCCCGCAACGAGTCCAGCATCCATGAGCACCGTCCTCTCATCTTCGATGCCACGCTGACCCTGCTCGACCGGCAGGTGCTCGACCGGAATGACGAACCCGTGTGCACCGTCGACGACCTGGAACTCTCCGGTGACCTGCACGACGGTGTCGAGTTCCCCGTCGGCGGCCCGCGGCCCCGGATCACCGCCATCCTGGCCGGTCCCGTCCTGGTCACCCGTGTGTTCGGCGGACGACCACCGCGCCACCTGTGGGAGCGCATCGACTGGGGTGACGTCGAACGCGTCGGGGTGATGGTCAAACTGCGGCTGGCAGCCGAGGCCCTCAACGTCGGGTGGACGGAGTCGTGGCTGCGCGAGCGGATCATCACCCGGATCCCGGGAGGGCGCCATGAATCTGAATGACCTGCTCGGACGCCACGTGTTCAACGAGGCAGGGGAGCGGTTGGGCACCGTGGTGGATGCCCGGTTCCGATTCCTGCCGCCGAGTGTGGGCGGCCCCGAGGAGGCCGAACTCGTGGGGTTGGTGGTCAGCCCGCACTCCAGGTCGACGTTCGGTGGCTTCCAGCGCAGCAACGCCAATGCCCCGTGGATGGTGAACGCGTGGATGAGGTGGCGCCATCGGGGTAGCTTCCTCGTCGACTGGGCCCAGGTGGCGCGAGCCGAGGGCAATCGGCTGGTGCTCCGCCCCGACTTCGAGAGACTGGATGCGACGCTTCGTCCCAGTTCGCGGTGAGGCCAGTTCGCGGTGAGGCCAGTTCGAGGGAGTCCCGTTCGCGGTGGGGAGCAGTTCGAGGTGAGGAACAGTTCGGCATCAGGGCAGGGTCCCCGTCGGACGGCATCGGGTAGGTTCCCAGCATGATCACCGCTGCCGCAGACGGCTCGTCCCTGTCGAACCCGGGGCCCGCCGGCTGGGCCTGGTACATCGACGACGAGCGCTGGGCGGCCGGGGGGTGGGACCACGGGACCAACAACATGGGCGAGTTGATGGCCGTGGTCGACCTGCTGCAGCAGACCGCGGGCACCGACGAGTCGCTGCTGGTGCTGTGCGACTCGCAGTACGTGATCAACTGCGCCACCACGTGGATCAGCGGGTGGAAGCGCCGCGGCTGGCGCAAGGCCGACGGCAAGCCCGTGCTCAACGTCGAGCTGCTCAAGGAACTCGACCAGGCCCTCGCCGGGCGCTCCGTCGGTTTCGAGTGGGTGAAGGGTCACGCCGGGCACGAACTCAACGAGGCCGCCGACCTCAGGGCACGAGCCGCGGCGACGGCCCACCGCGACGGCACCCCCGTCGATCACGGTCCCGGGTTCGCTGCCGAGCCCGTGCCCGGTGCCCGCTCGAAGTCGTTCAGGCCCACGGTCATCGAGCCGGAGCCCGACCTGTTCAGCATCCCCGACCCCACAAGGGAACCCATCGACGAGCCCGAGAGCGCCGACCCGGCGGCCAGCGGGACCACCTCGGCTCTGGGAGTGGAACTGATCGCCCTGGAGCGGCGCCTGCTCGATCCATCGGTCCGCACCGATCCGGACGCGCTGGCCCACCTGTTGCACCCGGAGTTCGTCGAGCACGGTGCCAGCGGACGCGTGGTCACCCGCAACCGGGCGCTCGCGGGCCTCGCCTCCGTCGGCCTGACCCCTCGCATCGACCTGCTGGGGGTCACCGAGTACGCTCCCGGACTGGTCGGACTGCGGTGGACCTTGGGGCTGGGTCACCGGACGAGTCTCCGCTTCTCCCTGTGGCAGCGGACGAGCAGCGGGTGGCAGGTGCGCTTCCACCAGGGCACACCGGTCGGTCCCTCGGAGTAGTCCTCGGGGCGCCGGGTGGTCGCGCCGACCCCGTCAGGGAGCACCCCCGGCTGGCGATAGTCTGAACCCCATGTGTGCCAACATCCTTGCTGCCGTGGCCTGGCCCTATGCCAATGGCCCTCGTCACATCGGTCACGTCTCCGGTTTCGGCGTGCCCTCCGACGTGTTCTCGCGGTACATGCGCATGGCGGGGCACAACGTGCTGATGGTCTCGGGCACCGACGAGCACGGCACGGCAATCCAGGTGAAGGCCGACCAGGAGGGGCTCACGGCCCGCGAGACCGCAGACAAGTACCACCGCATCATCGCCGAGGACCTGCAGGGCCTGGGACTCACCTACGACCTCTACACCCGCACGACCACCCAGAACCACTACGAGGTGGTGCAGGAGGTCTTCCGCACGCTGTACGCCAACGGCTACATCGTCAAGCAGACACAGATGGGGGCGTTGTCACCGTCGACCGGACGAACCCTTCCCGACCGCTTCATCGAAGGAACCTGCCCGATCTGCGGGTTCGACGGGGCGCGCGGTGACCAGTGCGACAACTGCGGCAACCAGCTCGACCCGATCGACCTGATCAACCCGGTCAGCCGGATCAACGGCGAGGCCCCCGAGTTCGTCGAGACCGAGCACTTCTTCCTCGACCTCCCCGCGCTCGCCGAGGAGCTCGGTCGCTGGCTCGAGACCCGCACCGACTGGCGTCCGAACGTGTTGCGGTTCAGCCACAACCTGCTCAAGGACCTGCGTCCCCGAGCCATCACCCGCGACCTCGACTGGGGCGTCCCGATCCCCGTCGAGGGCTGGGAGGCCAACCAGATGAAGCGCATCTACGTGTGGTTCGATGCTGTCATCGGTTACCTGTCCGCCTCGATCGAGTGGGCGACGCGCGCCGGTGACCCGGATGCGTGGAAGACCTTCTGGCAGGGCGAGCAGGCCAAGAGCTACTACTTCATGGGCAAGGACAACATCGTCTTCCACTCGGTGATCTGGCCGGGCATCCTGCTGGGTGTCAACGGCGAGGGAGCCAAGGGCGGCGAGCCGTCGGAGCTCCTGGGCACCCTCGACCTGCCCACCGAGATCGTCTCGAGTGAGTTCCTCACCATGAAGGGTTCGAAGGTGGCCTCGTCCCGCGGCGGGGCGATCTACGTGCGGGAATTCCTGCGCGACTTCGGCCCCGACGCCCTGCGCTACTTCATCGCGGTCGCCGGCCCCGAGAACCAGGACACCGACTTCACGTGGGACGAGTTCGTCCGGCGCACCAACTTCGAGCTCGCCAACGAGTGGGGCAATCTGGTCAACCGGTCGATCTCGATGGCGCACAAGAACGTGGGCGCGATCCCCGCGCTGACCGACCCCACCCCCGAGGACCTCGCGCTGCTCGAGTCGGCGCGTGCGGCCTTCGACACCGTCGGCGAACTGCTGGCCACGGCCAAGTTCAAGGCGGCCATCACCGAGGCCATGCGGATCGTGACGTTGGCCAACCGGTACCTCTCCGACCAGGAGCCCTGGAAGCTCAAGGACGACCCGACCCGCCGCGACTCGGTGCTGCACGTGGCGCTGCAGGTCGTGCAGGACGCCAACACCCTGCTCACCCCCTTCCTGCCCCACTCGGCCCAGAAGGTGCACGAGGCCCTGGGCGGCGAGGGGGTCTGGGCGGCCCAGCCCGACCTGGTCGAGGTCACCGAAACCCTCGACTCCGGCGAGGTGCGCAGCTACCCGGTGCTGACCGGCGACTACACCGCCCAGCAGGCGGTCTGGGCCTCACGCCCGGTCGAGGTGGGTCGAGCGCTCTCGAAGCCCTCGCCCCTGTTCGCCAAGCTCGACGAGAAGTTGGGCCAGACCGGCCCGGAGTGGTCTCCGATCGCCTGAGCGGCACTGATCGGCAGCCCCGGCGGAATTTCCATGCAGAATGGGGCAGCCCAGCGGGTGGTTCGTCACGCCACGTGACGGGAAGGCCTCTCACGTGCCCCTTCCGGCGCGGATCAGTGACGCCGCCAGCGCGGGGGCACGATCATGCCTCGCTGGTGCAGCCGTACGGCGGCCAGCACGGTGACGACGCTGAGCAGCACGACCGTGATCAGGCTCGCCTCGATGCCGAAGCCGCCACCCGACAACAGGTCTGGGCCCGCGGGGTGGCTGACCAGCACCCCGTTGCCCTGGGTCGCCGTGCCCGAGACCACTGAGCCGAGTACGGGGCCCTGCATGATGTTCCACGCCGCGTGGATGCCCATCATCAACACCAGGTTGCGGGTGAGGGCGTAGAGCAGCGCGAACATCAGCCCCGCCTCGAGCGCGATGGCCACGGCTCCCCACCAACTCGCCTCGGGATTGAAGATGTGGGCCAGCCCGAAGACCAGACCGCTGAGCGCCGTCGACAACCAGGTGCCCAGACCTCGCTCGGCCACCCGGTAGAGCATGCCGCGGAACATGATCTCCTCACTGACGCCGGCCACCAGGCCGACCTGCAGCAGCTGCCATCCCAGCCCTGAGACCTGGTGGTTGAGCCCGTCGAAGACCCGCAGCCCGGCGACGGTGAGCACCGCTGCGCACAGGAGCAGCAGGCCGGCCCCGATCAGCAGCCCCAGCCAGGCGCCGCGGAACGCCCTGCGCCCGTGAACCTCGTAGGGGTGGCGCAGTCGTCCCTCGATGGCCAGCACGGCCGCGTAGCCGCCCACTGCACCGGCCAACTGCCCCAGGGCCGCCACCGTCGTGGCCGCGTCCCCCGGTGGAACCAGCCGTGCCAGCACGGCGCCCACCACCAACCCGACAGCGAGCACGGCGACGAAGGCCAGCCAGGACAGGGCCGTTCGTCCGGGTCTGCCGCCGGCGGGCTGGTCGGGGGTGAGCGGTCGCCCGGGGGAGTGGAGTCGATCGGATTCGAAGGAGTGGTCCAGGGCGGGGCCCGTGGCGGCCGCACTCTGCAGGTGGTCGGTCACGCCGTCAACGTATCCGCGATGTGGGCCAGGGCCGCACGCATCCCGAGAGGCCTGAACCCCTGCGCGAGAGCACGCCTGCGCAGCCCTCGTTCATGCCGCATCAACGCCAGTCCTCGCCGCACCAGCACCCGCGGGGGCTTGCGGTGTTCGGCGAGGTCTCGGCGCAGGCGCCGCGAGAAGTTGAACAGGCGGGGACGGTCCAGCCAGATGGCGTCGAACCGCACCCCGGCGGACCGCAGCGGGGCCAGCAGTTGGGGAGCGAAGACGCCCTCGCAGATCACTCCGGAGGAGTCCCCGAGGTCGAACTCCTGGGTGCCGACTGCACGGTTCTGGCTGATCTCATAGCGGGGCAGGGTGGCTCGTCCGGTGGTCAGCACCTGGTGCAGGGCCCGCACCGCGGCATCGCAGTCCCAGGAGTCGGGGTGGTCCCAGTCGATGATGCCCGCCCCGCCGTGCTCGTCGAACATGCGCGGCATGCCCGGGTGGGTGTCGTCGTGGTAGAAGTCATCGAGCCTGAGCTGGGGCAGCCCCAGCTGGGCAGCCAGCCGCGACTTGCCCGACCCGGACGGTCCAGCGACCAGGAAGACGCACCTCTGGCCGCTCACCACCCGCCACCGGAGCCACCACCGACGCCACCGCCGCCGCCGAAGCCCGAGCCGCCTCCCGATCCGGACGAGGCGTTGGCCGCGGTCACGGCGGACTGCAGCGAACTCGACATCGCGTGGGTGACCGCGTCCATCGACTGCGCGAAGGCCAGGTTGGCTCCCCAGAAGTAGCCGCCCCCGTACCAGCTGGTGTCGGGATGGTAGCGGCCCTCCGCCTCGAGTTGCTGGAACGTCCTCACCCACCGGTCAGCGACCCCGAACACCGTCGCCCAGGGCAGGTAACGGGAGAACACGTCGATGCCCTCCTCGAACCTGATCTGGTCGGCCTCCGCGGTGGCCAGGTAGGTGCGGAACCCCAGGGCCTGGGCGAGCACTGCCGAGCCGGCGGCGGTGCGCGCCGGCAGCTGCCGGTGCAGGGCCAGCAACACCAGTCCGGCCAGGGCGATGCCGAGCCCGACCCAGCCCCACCCGACCAGACCCAGCAGGAACGCCGCACCGAGTCCGAGCAGGGTGATGACGGCGCCGACCACGAAGGCCCCCGCACGGGTGAAGCTCGGACGCCGCGCGAACCAGCCCAGCTCGACGGTCCT
The DNA here is from genome assembly GCF_950101875.1 of Aestuariimicrobium sp. T2.26MG-19.2B. NCBI lineage: Bacteria > Bacillati > Actinomycetota > Actinomycetes > Propionibacteriales > Propionibacteriaceae > Aestuariimicrobium > Aestuariimicrobium sp. T2.26MG-19.2B. Next base: position 2,017,844 of record NZ_CATNLW010000001.1, read on the forward strand.
GGCCTCCAGTTCGGACTTGCCGAGGGTCAGCACCTTGGCGTTGGCCTTGTCGGCGAGGTCGTGGTTGGTGACCTCGAGGCGGCCCCCGAACAGGCGGTCGAGCAGGTGTTGCTCGTGCAGCACCACGGTGTCGGCCGGCGGCCGGTGCGCCAGGGCGAGGGTGAAGTTCTTGGGACGTTCGGGGTCGGGCCGGATCTGCAGGTGACCGCGCACGGCCAGGTCGAGGATGGTGGCCGTCACGTCGCGGTTGTCGGCTGACTCGTCGACCAGCACGCCGACCTCTCCGGGAGTGGCACCACGCGGGGGAGAGAACGCGACCGGGATCTCCTGCTTGGTCGCCTTCCCCACCTGCTGGCCGGCACCGGGGGCCGGGGTCAGTCCGGGGGCCACACCGATGTACTGCTCATCACGCCCGCGGCGTCGCACCAGGGTGCCGACGGCGACGGTGCCCAACAGCGCGACCAGCGCACCCCCGGCCAACGGGGCCGGCGAGACCGGGAACATGTTCCCGGGGTGCACCCGCTTGGTGTACTGGATCCTCGCGCCAGGGAAGGTTCCGGCCGGGTAGCCCGCGACCACCTGCATGCCCTGTCCGTTGGTGAGCCGGTCGACCTTGAACACCGCGGTGGACGACCCTGCCGGGGAGGCGGAGCAGGCCACCGTGAAGCTGCGGCCCTGGAAGCAGGCGGTGCGGGTGGTCGCAACCGGCCCCTGCACGCTCACCTGGAGATCGTTGAAGGGCACGTCGCCCGCCACGATCGCGTTCCAGTTGAACTCGTCGAGGCCCGACCCGGGTGCACGCGGGTTCACGATTCCCTTGGCCGTGTAGACCACGGTGTACTGCTGCTGTCCCGTGAAGGTGCGGTTCTCGCGTCCGATGCGCAGCACCAGACTGTCGGACTGTCGAGTGAGCTTGGTGGTGGTGTCGGCGCCGGTGGACGAGGTGACCGAGTCAATGGAGTAGTCGATCACCCGCCAGTGGTCGGGGTCGTCGGCGACCCGCATGCGACTGACGAAGGTGAGGAAGGGCCCGTGCCCGGCGTCGCGGGAGAAGTCGAAGACGAAGTCGACGCTGATGCGGGTGGTGCCATCGGGCTTGGGTTGGGCCGTGACGTGATAGCTGCTGAAGTTCCAGGAACTGGGGGTGTCGTTGCTGTCTGCCGCCGCCCTGGGCGCGGCCAGCACCACCATCGCCACAGACATGGTCAGGGCGCCCAGCAGGGCGATCAGCCGCTTCATGGATCCAGCCTAACGAGGTGGGAGTCAGCCGCCCGGCGCAGGGGGTGGTTGGTGACACACCTCACAGCCCCGGTCGCACCGGGCCAGTCGCACACCGGGCCAGTCGCACACCGGGCCAGTCGCACACCGGGCCAGTCGCAACGCGCAGGCCCGCACCGGGCCAGTCGCAATACGCAGGCTGGCACCCGGCAGTGGCTGGACGCCCCAGCCGCTAGAGGCCCAGTGCCGCTGCCATCTCGTCCCGCAACCCGGCCAACTCCGTCACCAACCGCTCCCTGGTTCCCGCCAGGTCGGCGGCCGTCTCTTCGGGGGTGGCCCTGACCTCGAGGTAGCACTTGAGTTTGGGCTCGGTGCCCGAGGGACGCGCCACGACGTGCAGACGCTCACCGGTCAGTTCGATGGCGTCGGTGGCGGGCAGCTCACCGCCGGGTTCGGACAGGTCGCGGACGACCACGGGCTCACCCAGGAGGTGCGAGGGCGGGTTGGCGCGCAGCCGGGCCATGGAGTCGGCGATGATGCCCAGGTCGGCCACCCGCACCGACAGCTGACCGGTCGTGTGCAAGCCGTACTCGCAGGCGATCTCGTCCAACCGGTCTGCGAGGGTTCGGCCCTCGGCCTTCAGACCAGCGGCCAGCCGGAGCACGTTCACCAGGGCGGTGATCCCGTCCTTGTCGGGCACCTTGGCGGGGTCGGTGCAGTAGCCGATCGCCTCCTCGTAGCCGAAGGCGAGGCCCGGTACCCGTCCGATCCACTTGAACCCGGTCAGCGTCGACCGGAACTCACGACCGTGCGCCTCGGCCATCCGCTGCAGCAGGGTGGACGAGACCACGGAGCAGGAGTAGACGCCCTCGCGTCCCCTGCGCAGGGCATCGTCACCCAGCAGGGCACCCAGTTCGTCCCCGGTCAGCATGCGCCACTGACCGTCGACCACGGTGGCGACCGCACACCGGTCGGCGTCCGGGTCGTTGGCGACCACCAGGTCGGCGCCCTGTTCCTTGGCGAGCGCGATCGCCAGGTCGATCGCTCCCGGTTCCTCGGGATTGGGGAAGGCGACGGTGGGGAAGGCGGGGTCGGGGTCGACCTGTTGGGCCACGGCCAGACCGGGCGGCAGGCCAGCGGCTGCGACCACGCGGTCGACGACCCTGGCGCCCACGCCGTGCATGGGCGTGTAGACCCAGCGCACCTCCCGGGGGGAGCCCTCGGCCACCAGTGAGCCGGCCCGGGCGACGTAGGCCGACACCAGTTCGTCGCCCACCAGGGTGTACTGCTCGGACCGGGGGATCTCGTGCAGGGGACGAGCCGCGACCGCCGCGATCTGGTCGGCGATCTCGGCGTCAGTGGGCGGGACGATCTGTGATCCGTCGCCGAGGTAGACCTTGTAGCCGTTGTCGGCCGGCGGGTTGTGGCTGGCGGTGACGACGACCGCAGCGACGCAGTCGAACTCGCCGATCCCGAAGGCGACCACAGGGGTGGGGGTCGACCGGTCGGTGACCCAGGCCTCGAACCCCGCCCCGGCCATGATCTCTGCGGTGTCGCGCGCGAAGACGTCGGAGTTGTAGCGGGCGTCGTAGCCGATCAGCACGCGACCGCCCTGGTGACCGTTGGCGCGCAACCAGGCGGCGAAGCCTGCGGCTGCCTGACTGACCACGACCCGGTTCATCCGCCCGGGGCCGGGGCCGAGGGCTGCACGCAGCCCCGCGGTGCCGAAGGTGAGCGGGCCGGCGAAGGCATCGGTCAGTTCGGCCAGGGCCTCCTGGTCGCCGGTCTCGGCCCGATCGACCAGGTCGGCCAGTGCCTGGGCGGTGGCCGCGTCGGGGTCCTGCTCCCGCCAGGCCTCGGCGGCCGCGCGCAGGTTCGGGTCGAGGGGGGACTCGTCGTACATGTCGGTGCTCCGGTGTGTCACAGGACGCCGACGACGTCGGCGAGCAGGCGGGCGAGGGCGGGTCCGGCGGCGCGTCCCGCGGCGATCACCTCGGCATGGTCGAGGGGAGTGGCGCTCACCCCGGCGGCGGCGTTGGTGACCAGCGAGATGCCGAGCACCTGAAGGCCGGCCTCGCGGGCAGCGATGGCCTCCAGGGCCGTCGACATGCCCACCAGGCTGCCGCCGATGGCACCGGCCATCCGCACCTCCGCAGGGGTCTCGTACTGGGGTCCGCGGAACTGCACGTAGACCCCTCGGTCGAGATGGGGTGCCACCGATTCGACCCGGTCGAGCAGGGCCGGGGTGTAGGTGGTGGACATGTCGATGAAGGTGGCCCCTCGCAAGGGGGTCTCGCCGGTCAGGTTGATGTGGTCGGCGATCAGCACCGGGGTACCGGGTGCCCAGTCGGGGTTCAGCCCGCCGCACCCATTCGTCAACACGATGGTCTCGGCCCCCAGGGCGGCTGCCGTCCTGACCCCGTGCACGACGGGCTCGACCCCTCGTCCTTCGTAGAGGTGGGTGCGGCCGGTCAGCACCATGGCCACCTTGCCGGTGGCGACCCGCACCAGGATCAGGCTGCCGCCATGGCCGGAGACGACCGGCTTGGAGAAGCCGGGCACCTCGTCGAGGGGGAGTTCGGTGATCGTCTCGCCCAACTGGTCGGCGCCCTGGTTCCAGCCCGACCCGAGCACGAGCGCGAGGTCGATGCCCTCGATGCCGGTGGCGCTTCGGACATGGTCGGCCGCGCGTTGCGCGGCCTGTGCCGGGTCGGTGCGGAACAGATCGGTGAGGTCGAGGTCGGTCACCCCGTCACTCTAGGGAAAACCACCGGACGACGGGAGTCTGCCAAGATGAACCCGTGACTGATGTGGTGGTTCTCGGAGGCGGTCCCGGCGGGTACGAGGCGGCCCTGGTCGGCGCGCAATTGGGTGGCCGGGTCACCCTGGTCGAGCGGGAGGGACCGGGAGGGGCAGCGGTGTTGACCGACTGCGTGCCCTCGAAGACCCTGATCGCCACCGCCGAGGTGATGTCGACCATCGAGAACTCGGCCGAACTGGGGCTGAAGATCTGGGAGACGGGCGAGGACTCCAGCGTGGCGAGTTCCGTGCACGTCGACCTCGCCAAGGTCAACCGTCGGGTGCTCGACCTCGCGCATGCCCAGTCCCACGACATCGGCGTGAAGCTGCAGGCCGCAGGGGTGCGGGTGATCATCGGTACTGCACGACTCGAGGGTGACTCGGCCGTCATCGCCACCCACACCGACGGCACCGAGGAGCGGCTGCCCGCAGACATCACCCTGGTGGCCACCGGCACGACCCCGCGGGAACTCGACACCGCGCCCTGTGACGGGGAGCGCATCCTGAACTGGAAGCAGGTCTACAACCTGACCTCCCTCCCCACCCGGCTGGTGGTGGTCGGCTCGGGGGTGACCGGGGCCGAGTTCGCCAACGCCTACGACGCCCTCGGCGTCGACGTGGTCCTGGTCAGCTCCCGCGACCGGGTTCTGCCGGGTGAGGACCCCGACGCGGCCGAGGTGCTGCAGAACGTGTTCGAGCGACGCGGCATGCAGATCCTGTCGCGCTCACGCGCCGTGGCTGCTCGCGTCGACGACTCCGCCGAGGAACCCGACAAGGTTGTGGTCACCCTCGAGGACGGACGCGAGGTGCGCGGTTCCCACTGCCTGATGGCGGTCGGGGCCGTGCCCAACACCACAGGCATCGGTCTGACCGAGGCAGGGGTCGAGCTGTCGCCATCGGGGCACGTGGTGGTCGACAAGGTCTCTCGGACGACGGCCCGAGGCGTCTACGCGGCCGGTGACTGCACCGGGGTGTTCGCCCTGGCGTCGGTGGCGGCCATGCAGGGACGGATCGCCATGTGGCACGCGCTGGGCGACGCAGTCGGACCGCTCTCGCTGAGCCAGGTGTCGTCCAATGTGTTCACGGCACCCGAGATCGCGACGGTCGGGGTCACCCAGAAGCTGGTCGACTCCGGGGAGAACACCGCCCAGGCGCTGCTGCTGCCGCTGGCCTCGAATGCGCGGGCCAAGATGCAGGGACTGCACGACGGATTCGTGAAGCTGTTCTGCCTGCCCGTCACGGGGATCATCGTCGGGGGCGTGGTGGTCGCACCGAAGGCCTCCGAACTGATCCACTCGATCGCGCTCGCGGTGGCCGAGAAGATCACGGTGGACGAGTTCGCCAACGACTTCACGGTCTACCCGTCACTGTCAGGTTCGATCGCCGAGGCGGCGCGGCAGTTGCACGTGCGCGGCACCGAGAGCGGACAGCGCAAGCACTGAGCGGCAGGCCCCGTGGCGCGGGAGTCAGGTGATCAGGACTCAGGCGGCCGCGTGGTCGGAGTGCTCGTGGGTCACCAACACCTCGGCGACCTGTTCCATGGCCGTCCAGTGGGGAGTGCCCCGCCACCGGCCGAACCAGCCCAGCGCCCACGGCTTGACGGCGTGCCCGGCCAACCACCACGGCACCCGATCGTCCCCCTGGCGCCACGTGCGCGCGTAGGGTTCGGCGCCGCTGTTGATGCGGTGGGCGTCGGCCACGCAGCAGGGCAGCTTGACGGTGCCCGAGGCGACCGGCCACTCGACATGGGCGTCGGCGGGGCCGTGGTTGGGGTTGAAGAAACAGGCGGGCCGAGGGCCGGGCGCGGTGTCGTCCAGGACCAGCGCCTGCACCTCGGACAGGCACTGACGCGCATCCGCCAGATGGGAGGTGACGAGCTCGAAGTGGTGGGGGCTGCTGGCACTGCGCACCAGGTCGCGCGCCTCGGCCTCCAGGTCCCTGGCCCCGCGCCATGCCTCGTCCAGCAGTTCCCCGAGGTCGTCCAGCGGAGCATGTCTGCGGACGTCGGCGCCGAGCAGGGCCACGTCGTCCTCGCAGGCCCTCCTCAGCTCGTCCACCTCGTGGTGGGATGACTCGATCTCGCGACGTTCGCGGCGGTCATGCAGATGGGTCGCCAGCAGGAGGCCGCCCAAGGCGACCACCCCGAGACCCATCAGCCAGTAGAGCACGTCTTTCAGTCTGAACAAGGACGAGGGCTGAGCTCAATCCGATCGCGGGTTCCTGAGAACCATTTGCGGCAATTCTCATGATCTGACGAGGAAACTTGAGAATTGAAGGATTGCGCTCCACACCCCTGGGGCTGGAGCAGTCGAGGGGTCATGCCGGGGGGTCGATGATCTCGCAGAGCACTTCCCCCGAGGTGACGGCCTGTCCCGGGGACGCCTTCAGCGCCGAGATGATGCCGGCCCGGTGGGCTGTGACCGGGTTCTCCATCTTCATCGCCTCGAGCACGACCACGAGGTCACCCTCCTCGACCCGGTCACCTTCGGCGACGGCGGTCTTGACGATCGTGCCCTGCATCGGGGCGGCCAAGGCATTGCCGGTGGGAGCAGCCACCTTGCCGCCTCCGCGGTCTCGTTTGGCGGGTTTCTTGGCGGTGGCGCTGGCCCGGGCAGCCAGTCCCAGGCTTCCGGGCAGTGTCACCTCGAGCCGGCGGCCGTTGACCTCGACCACGACACTCTGCCGGGGCTCGACGTCGTCGCTCTCCCCGAGGGTGCCCGAGTAGGGAGGGATCTGCCCCGAGAACTCGGTCTCGATCCAGCGGGTGTGCACCCCGAACGACCCCTCGGGCGCGGTGAACGCCGGGTCGTCCAGCACCGCTCGGTGGAAGGGGACGACGGTGGGCATGCCGTCGATGACCAGTTCGGACAGTGCCCGGCGGGCCCGGGAGAGGGCTTGGTCGCGGCCCGCACCCGTGACGATCACCTTGGCGACGAGTGAGTCGAACGTTCCGGGGACCGTCATGCCCGTGTGGTAGCCCTCGTCGACGCGCACCCCCGGTCCCGCCGGCGCCTTCCAGGCGGTGAGGGTTCCCGGTGCCGGCATGAATCCTCGTCCGGCGTCCTCGGCGTTGATCCGGAACTCGATGGAGTGACCGCGAACCGCGGGGTCGTCGTAGCCCAAGGCCTCACCCTCGGCGATCCGGAACATCTCGCGGACGAGATCGATGCCGGTGACCTCCTCCGAGACGGGGTGCTCGACCTGCAGGCGGGTGTTGACCTCGAGGAAACTGATGGTGCCGTCGAGGCCGACCAGGAACTCGCAGGTGCCCGCTCCCACGTACCCGGCCTCGCGCAGGATGGCCTTGGAGGAGGTGTAGAGGATCTCGAGTTGCCGCTCCGAGAGGAAGGGTGCCGGCGCCTCCTCGACGAGCTTCTGGTGGCGGCGCTGCAGCGAACAGTCGCGGGTCGAGATCACGACCACACCGCCGTGGGAGTCGGCCAGGCACTGGGTCTCGACGTGGCGCGGCTTGTCGAGGTAGCGCTCGACGAAACACTCGCCACGTCCGAAGGCTGTGACGGCTTCACGGGTTGCCGACTCGAACAGTTCGGGCACCTCCTCGAGGGTGCGGGCGACCTTCAGTCCTCGCCCACCCCCGCCGAAGGCTGCCTTGATGGCGATCGGCAACCCGTACTGCTGGGCGAAGGCGACCACCTCGTCGGCACCGGCCACGGGATCGGCGGTCCCGGGCACCAGGGGTGCACCCACCGCCTGCGCGATGTGTCGGGCCTTCACCTTGTCGCCCAGGGCGTCGATGGCCGCGGGTGGGGGACCGATCCAGATCAGGCCGGCATCGATCACGGCCTGGGCGAAGCCAGCGTTCTCGGCGAGGAAGCCGTAGCCCGGATGGACCGCGTCGGCTCCGGCCCGGGAGGCGACGTCGAGCAGTTTGGGGATGTTCAGGTAGCTCTCGGCCGGGGTGGCACCGTTCAGCGCGAAGGCCTCGTCGGCCAACCGGACGAACAACGAGTCGGCATCGGCGTCGGCGTAGACGGCAACCGACCTGATCCCGGCATCGGCGGCCGCGCGGATGACCCGCACGGCGATCTCGCCGCGATTGGCAACCAGGACTTTCGAGATGCTCGACACAGCACAATCCCCTCGACGACCCGGACCCCCGTTGGTCCTGGTTGGACTCTAGCGGGACCGGACGACGGGCCACTGGTCGTGGGTCAGGCTTTGACGGCCCACCTGGCCTCGCGGCGCTCACGCTGCAGGTGGGGATCGGGCACCGGGGCCGCGGCCACCAGGGCCCGGGTGTACTCGTGTCGAGGATCCTGCAGCACCCGGGCGGCCGGTCCGTGCTCGACGATGCTGCCGGACTTCATCACCGCAACGGTGTCGGCGACCTGCTCGACGACCGCCAGGTTGTGCGACACGAACAGGCAGGCGAAGCCGAGATCGGCCTGCAGTTCCTCGAGCAGGGCCAGCACGCTCGCCTGCACCGAGACGTCGAGGGCAGAGGTGGGTTCGTCGGCGATCAGCAGCCGCGGCCTCAGGGCGACAGCGCGGGCAATGGCGACGCGCTGGCGTTGGCCACCCGACAGTTCGTGGGGAAACCGCTGGGCCAGGGCTGGATCGAGCCGTACCCGCTCGAGCAGACCGGCCACGCGTTCCCGGCGGGCCCGGTCGTCGATGTCGGTGTGGAGCCGCAGCGGCTCGGCCACCGATCGTCCGACCGACCACCTCGGGTTGAGCGTGGAGGCTGGGTCCTGGAAGACGATGCCGGTGGTGCGCCGGCGTCCGTTGCGCTGGGCGCGGGTCGCGTGCTGCAGGTCGACGCCGTCGACCAGCACCCGCCCGCTGGTGGGGGCGAGCAGACCGCCGATCACCTGGGCCAGGGTCGACTTGCCCGAACCGGATTCACCGACCAGCCCGAGCACCTCGCCGGGCGAGATCGTGAGGTCGACCCCGTCGGCGGCCACGACGGGAGCGGCACCCTTGCGACCGGGGTGGACGACGCCGACCTGCTCCAGCCTGACCGTCGGCAGGTCGGGCTCGGTGATCTCACGGTCGGTGGTGGGCGGATGGTCTGCCGGGGACGCCGTCTGCCCCGAGAGGTGTGCTGTCCCGGACACCCCTGCGGCCGTGGCGTGATGAGCCTCGAGCCGCGGCACGGAAGCCAGCAGTTGGACGGTGTAGGGATGCCGGGGTCGGGAGAACAGCTCGCCGACCGGGGCATGCTCGACCACGCGACCCTGCTGCATCACGACGACGTCATCGGCGAGGTCGGCGACCACCCCCATGTCGTGGGTGATCAGCAGCACGGCGGTGCCCCGCTCGGCCTGCAACCGGCGCAGCACGTCGAGGATCTCGGCCTGCACCGTGACGTCGAGGGCGGTGGTGGGTTCGTCGGCGATGATCGCGACCGGGTCCTGGGCGAGGGCCATGGCGATCAGGGCACGCTGGAGTTGGCCACCGGAGAGCTGGTGGGGGAAGGAACCGGCGATCCTGGCCGGGTCACGCAGCCCGGCCTCGGTGAACAGGTGATGCACCCTGGACCGCAGGTCGGAGCGGTCGAGCGGGGGTGACCGGTGGCCGCGTCCACGGTGGGCCTGCACCGCCTCGGCCACCTGGTCGCCGAGCGTGAGCACCGGGTTCCACGCGCCCATCGGCTCCTGGGACACCAACGAGAAGATGGCTCCACGGACGGCGCGGAAGGTGTCGGCCGAGGCACCCACCAGTTCGGTCCGGTCACTGTCAGCTCCGGGCCGATCGTCGGGTGAGAACACGATGGAGCCGGTCACGGTGGCGGTGCCGGGCAACAGACCCAGCACCGCCATCGCGGAGACGGACTTGCCGGATCCCGACTCGCCGACCAGAGCGGTGACGCGACCTCGTTGAAGCTGCCAACTGGCCCCCCGGACGGCCGGGCTGCCGAAGCTGATGTCAAGGTCGCGCACCCGCAGCAGGGGAGCACCGCTCTGGTCGTCCATCGGGGTCACTTCGCGACGGAGACCGTCAGGTAGTTCGGGTACGCCGGGAACGCCGGGATGGCGAAACCGACGACCTTCGACCCGTGCAGGAACGAGTTCTTCGTGTAGATCAGCGGCACGACCGGTGCGTCGGCGTTGATCAGTTCGTCCGCCTGGGCCCAGATGGCACCGGACTCCTTCGGGTCGGTGGTCTCGGTGGCCTTCTTGATCAGTTCGTCGGCCTTCGGGTTGGAGTAGCGCGAGATGTTGTAGCCACCCTTGCCGATCTGGTCGGATGCGAACAGCGGCTGGATGTTGCCGTTGGCGCTGGGGAAGTCGGGCTGCCAGGAGCTGAGCGTCAGGTCGTACTTGCTGCCGTCGCCCTGCGTGGTCGCCTCGGTCAGCACGTCGTCGGCCAGCGGCACGATCGTGACGGTCAGCCCGGCCCGCTTGAGCCCCTGCTGGATCGCCTCGGCCTTGGCCGAGCTCACCGCGTCGTCCGCGATGGCGAACTTCAGGGTCCGACCGCTCCACTTGGCCTCGGCCAACAGCTTCTTGGCCTGCTCGGGATCACCGGCGGGGGCGACGTCCTTGAGCAGGGAGGCGTACTGCTTGCGCCCGGGAATGCCCGGGGTGATCAGCGTGTCGGCGAACTCACCGGCGATCTCACCACCGACGGCCACCCGGTAGGCGTTGCGGTCGACGGCCAGGCTGATGGCCTTGCGGACCTTGACGTCGTCGAGGCCCTTGGCCTGGGTGTTGATGGCCAGGTAGGCCAGCGCTCCCGGGCCCGAGGTCACGAGCCGGTCCTTGGCCGCCGAGGTCTGCACCTGGGCGAGCTGGGCGGCCGGGACGAAGCTGGCGCCGAAGGCGAACTGGTCGTCCCCGGAGTCCGCGATCAGCCGCTGGGCCGCCACCGTGGCGTCCTGACCGAGCTGGAAGATGATCGAGTCGGGGCCGCCGCCGCGGGCCTCATCGGTCTTGGGATCCCAGTGCTCGTTGCGCTCCAGGGTGATCGAGGTGCCCTCGACGGTCTTGCTGACGCGATAGGGGCCTGTCGCCACCGGGGTGGTGGTGTAGGTCTTGACATTGTCCTTGGCCTTCGGGACAGCGCTGAAGGCAGGCATCGAGACGATCCACGGCCAGTCGCCGTAGGCACTGTTCAGGTGGAAGACGAGGGTCTTGTCGTCCTTCGCCTCGACCGAGGCCAGCTGCTTGCCGTCGTAGGGACCGGAGTAGTCGCTGGCTCCCACGAGCAGTGCCTTGTGGTAGCCCAGGCCGCCCGAGAGCTGCGGGGCGAACGAACGCTCAACCGAGTACTTCACGTCGGCAGCGGTGATCGGGTTGCCGTCCTCGAAGGCGAGACCGTCCTTCAGGGTGAACGTCCAGGTCTTGCCGTCGGCGCTGACCTGGCCGGTGTCGGTGGCGAGGTCGGGGACGACCTTGGTGACACCGTCAGAGCCCACCTTCCAGGCGGTCAGGCGGCGCTGCACGAGACCGAGCGAGGTGATGGCCAGGGACTGGCTGATCGCCGGATCCCAGTTGACCGCGCTCGAACTGGTCAGGATGCGCAGGGTTCCACCCTTGCTGGCAGGGGCGGCCGAGGTCGCCGAGCCGGCCGCCGAGGAGGAGGTCGCACCGGGCTTGGGGTTGTTGGCATTGCACCCCACCAGTGCGGTGGCGAGACCGGCGAGCGGGATCGACAACACCAGCGCGCGGCGGGTGAGGGAGGTGTGATGGAGGGCCATGTTCTTCTTTCCTGATGGGTTCACGGGTGGGTTCGGAGGGTTGGGGAGGGTCAGTGGGTCACCGACATCGCAGGTGCATCGGTTCCGGTGGACGGGTGCCGCTCATGGGCGGCCCACCCGGACGCGCGGGTCGAGCAGGCTGTAGACCACGTCGACGGCGAGATTGGCGGCCACGATGATGGCGGCGGTGAACACGGTGACGCCGACCAGCAGGGGCACGTCGGTCGAACCGACCGCGTCCATCAGCAGGGCTCCCAGCCCCGCGATGGAGAACACTCGCTCGGTGATGACTGCACCACCGAGCAGGCCGCCGAGGTCGAGCGCGAACAAGGTGGTGATGGGAATGGCCACGTTGCGCAGGGCGTGGCGGGTGACCACCCGGGACTCGCCGATGCCCTTGGCCCGTGCCGTGCGCACATAGTCGGACGACAACGCCTCCAGCATCTGACCACGCGTGATGCGGGTGTAGATGGCCGCGTTCAACAGGGCCAGCACGACCCATGGCAGCACCAGGTGCCAGACCCAGTCGACGGGCGACTCCCGGAAGGGCACGTAGCCGCTGACCGGCACCATGTCGAGGGTGAAACCGAACAGCAGGATGCCCAGCAGGCCGACCAGGTAGCTCGGTGCTGACACCCCAGTGATGGCCGCGACCATCAGGCCGCGGTCGATGACGGTGCCGTGGCGCAGGGCCGCCACCACCCCGCTGGCGACGCCCGCGAGCAGCCACAGCACTGCGGCGCCGAGCGCGATCGATGCCGTCACGGGGAATCGTCCGAGGATGAGTTCGGTCACGGGGGCGTTGAGCCGGAAGGAGTAGCCCAGGCAGGGCGCGGGGCAGGTGAACTGGGCGCCGCCCGTGCCGAAGGTGCGACCGGTGAAGATGCCGCGCACGAAGTCGAACCACTGCTGGAACCAGGGATGGTCGAGTTGCATGAACTCCCGGGCGGTCTGCAGTCGCTCAGGGGTGCAGGGCTTGCCACAGGCCAGTTGGGCCGGATCGGCGGGGAGCAGCACGAAGACGGCGTAGGTCAGCAGCGAGACGACGAGCAGGACGAACACCAAGGAGGCGATGCGGCCGAGCAGGAAGCGGGCGAGTTTCACGCGACAGCCCCCTGAGGGCTCTGGTCGCGGGTCCGGGTGCGGCCGGAACCGCGAGGGCTGCGTCGGGCTCGGTCACGGCGGGAATGACGGCTGGTGCGGGGGTCGAGGGCATCGCGCAGGCCGTCACCGAAGGCGTTGAAGGCGAGCGTCAGCACGAACAGGGCGGCGCCCGGGAAGACGAGGTACATCGGGTCGACGGAGAACCAGGTGACGGCGTCGCCGATGCTTCGTCCCCAGCTGGGGGTGGGGGCCGGCACGCCGACCCCGAGGAAGCTCAGGGCAGCCTCGGCGCCGATGGCACCGGGGATGGCGATGGTGGCGAAGACCACGATGGTGGCCGCCAGGTTCGGCAGCAGGTGGCGGAAGATGATCTGCGCATGGCCGGCGCCCAGCGCCTGCGAAGCCCGGACGAAACCGGAGGAGCGCAGCGACATCACCTGCCCGCGCACGACTCGGGCGATGGTCGTCCACCCGAAGAAACCGATGATCAGCACCAGCAACAACAGCCGCGGCAGCCACGCAGGTGCCACCGCACCGACGGCGATCATGAAGATCAGGGCGGGCAGACCGATCAGCACGTCGATGCCACGAGCGATCACCCAGTCCACGGCACCGCCGAACCAGCCGGCGAGCAGGCCCAGCACGGTGCCCAGCGCCACCGACAGGGCGGTCGCCCCCAGTCCCACCACCAACGACGCCCGTGAGCCGACCAGCACGATCGCGAACAGGTCTCGTCCCGTCAACGGTTGCACCCCGAACCAGTGGTCGGACGAGATGCCGCCCCAGCCGTCGGCGGGGGCACCCCGGCCGTCCAGGCTGGCCAGGTCGTAGGTGTACGGATCAACTCCCGCGGCCCGAGTGATCAGCGGAGCCGTGAGTGCCACCAGGATGTAGAGAACCACCACGACGCCCCCGGTGACGGCGAAGCGGTCACGGCGCAGCCGACGCCAGACGCCATCGGCGCGCAGGGTGGGCGGGTCCACCAACTCGTCCGAGCGCTCCAGTGACACGGGGCTCCTTGTGGTCGGGGCGCACCAGAGGGCACGCAGCCAGTTGCTGCGCGCCGACGATGGCCTGTTGTGCACCCATGAGCATGGCCCTGTTCGCCCCAATATGCAAAACGTGCCGTTATGGGGAGCGAAATGCGAGGTTTGGGTGAGCGCCGCTTCGCTGCGGCCCGTCAGGCCCGGAAGACCGGCCTGATCGACACCGATTCGAGCATGGCACCCTCGGGCAGGTCGATGGCGGTCCGAACCGTGGAGGCCACCGACCGGGGGTCGAGGTGCTCGTCGGCACGATACTCGCGTCCCAGGGCTGCCTGCAGCGCACGCTGCATGTCGGAATCGGTGCGGCCGGGGTGCACGGAGGTCACCCGAACCTGACCCCGTTCCTCCTCCCGCAGGGCGTCGGTGAGGGCGCGGAGGGCGAACTTGGACGCGGCGTATGCCCCACCGCCGGGTCCGGAGACGAATCCCGAACCGGAGTTGATCATCACCACCTGCCCCTGCCTGCCGGCGAAGCTGCGGGCTTCTCTCAGTCGGGGCAGCAGCAGTCGGGTCAGGTCGGCGACCGCGACCACGTTGACCTCGAGGATGCGAAGCCACAGGTCACGGGTCGTCTCGTCGACCCTGCCACTCTGGGCGATCCCGGCGGAGTGGACGAGCAGGTCGAGCCGGTCGACGTGGCCCACGGCAGCCTCGACGGCAGCGGCATCGGTGAGGTCGCAGACGAACCCGGCGGCGCTCGGCAGCCCGTCGACCACAGCCGCCACGGCGGCCTCGTCGCGACCGCCCACCAGGACGTGGTGATCGCGGGCCAGGTCATCGACGACGGCCCGGCCGATCCCCCGGCTGCCGCCGGTGACCAGCGCTACGGGAAGGGTGGACGACATGGCTGCTCCTGTCGGACGTCTGAGCGACGAAGCTACCGCGCCGCAGCGATCCGGTCGAACCGACGGCTACCATTCCAGGGGTGCACAGGCGTCAGGTGGTCCTCGGGGTGGGCGTGGCCGCACTCCTGCCTGGTCTCGCGGCCTGCGGCGCCATCTCGAGTGCCGTCAGCCCGGTGCCGGGAACGCCGTCGGCCACCCCGACCATCGGGGTCACGTTGGCCTCGATGGGGCTCGTGCACGGACCCCGAACCATCACGCTGCCACCGGGCTTGGTGCCGGTGCGGACGATCGACCAGCCGAATGTGGTCACGCTGATCCTGCGAGCCGCAGACTCCACCCGGGTGCAGACCCACCTGGAGCAGACCCTTCCCGTGTCGGGCTTCACGGTGGACGCCCGTAGTGCCGACTCCCTTGTCTTCCACGACGCCACCTGGGACGGCGCCTGGACCTCGTCCGCCGAACTCGCGGGTCTTACCTTCCGACGTCGCACCTGACTGCCGAACCCGGCTGACCCCGCACCCGTCCGCCTGCCGGACTGGGCCGCCCCTATCCTTGGGGGACGCCCCGGGAACCCGGGGTCACCCCAACACACGACTGTGACCACCACCGACCGATGAGGACGTGCCATGAGTGGCGGACTGGCTGCCCTGCTTGATGACATCGCCGCGATGGCCAAGATGGCGGCGGCGTCGCTCGACGACGTCTCCGCCGCCGCCGGGCGCGCCGGTACGAAGGCTGCGGGAGTGGTGATCGACGACACCGCCGTCACTCCTCGATACGTGACGGGCGTGCTGTCCAACCGCGAGTTGCCCATGATCATGAAGATCGCCCGCGGGTCACTGGTCAACAAGCTCCTGATCATCCTGCCCATCGCGCTGGTGCTGTCGCAGTGGGCACCGTGGCTGCTCACCCCCATCCTGATGCTGGGCGGCACCTACCTCAGTTACGAGGGTGTCGAGAAGCTGTGGGAGAAGGTGTCGGGGCACCAGGAGACGCGCAGCCCGGCTGCGACCCAGAGCCCCGAGCAGGAGAAGACGCTGGTCAACGGGGCCATCCGGACCGACCTCATCCTCTCGGCCGAGATCATGGTGATCTCGCTCAACGAGGTGGCCCACGAGCCGCTGCTGCAGCGCTCCATCATCCTGGTCGTGGTCGGCATCGCCATCACCGTGGGTGTCTACGGGGTGGTGGCGGTGATCGTGAAGATGGACGACATCGGCGTCCGCTTCACCCAGCGCGCCGGTGCGGCGGCCCAGAAGTTCGGCCGGGCCCTGGTCGAGGGAATGCCCGTGGTGCTGGCGGTGCTGTCGACGGTCGGCATCATCGCGATGCTGTGGGTCGGTGGCCACATCCTGCTGGTGGGGGCCGACGAGATCGGCTGGCACGCGCCCTACGCGCTCGTCCACCACGCGGAGCAGGCGGTGCACGCGGCGACGGGCCCGTTGGGCGGAGTGCTGGGCTGGCTGACCAACACCGCCTTCAGCTTCATCGCCGGGGTGCTCGTCGGCGCCGTGGTGGTCGCCGTCGTGCACGTCCTGCCATTCGGCAGGAATCATGGGGACGAGCACGAGGTGCGCGCTGAGGAGACGGAAACCGCCGTCACCCCATGACGTGCTGGTGGGCCAGTCGCGCCACCTCGGAACGCAACGGCGTGATGGCGTCCGCCCCTTCGCGGGTGGGGTGTACCCGGTTGGTCATCAGCGAGACGGTCAGGCGGCTCTGGTCGTCGGTGAAGACACTGGTTCCGGTGAACCCCGTGTGCCCACGTGCTCGTCGTCCCACCTCGCCCAGCTCCGGGTGCCACATCCACGAGAGCTGCCCGATCCGCAACCCCATGGAGTGACCCCAGGGTGCCTCATCGGGATCGCAGACCGCGCGTCCCAACAGCGCAGGCATCTCGTTGAGCCAGAGCCCGTCCCGACTGCACGGCAGTTGGTCGAGCCGGATGGCCTCGGCGAGGGCAGCCACCGCCCGCGCCGTCCCGAACAGACCGGCGTTGGCGCACCTTCCGCCCAGGGCCCAGCTGAACTCGTCGTGCACCACCCCGCGGACCAGGCCGCGGGCGTGAGTGGTGTCGACCTCGGTTGCAGCGACCTGGCGGCCGTCGTCGGCACCCGAGGGTGGGGCGAACGCGATCTCACCGAGCCCGAGCGGGTCCAGCACGAGATGCTGCACCAGATCGGCCCACCGTTGGCCGGTCGCGCGCTCGGCGAGCAGCATGGCGGTGTTGTAGCCGACACAGGAGTAACGCCACACCTTCTGAGGAGGGGACAGCAGGGGGAGCCGCTCCACCTGGGCCCGCAGTTCGCGGCGGTCGTCCAAGGGCCAGTCACGCAGCCAACGGCCCGGGTTCCCCGCGACCCAGCCCAGGATGCGACGCTCCCAGTCGGGAAAGATGTCGGGCAGCCCCGAAGTGTGGGTGAGCAGGTGGCGCAACGTGACCCGCTCCCGATCGGGATCACCCCGATACCCCTCCAGATGCGTGGCGAGCGGTTCGTCGTAGCCGAGGTGCCCACGCTCGACCACGGTGTGCAGCGTGATGGCCGACACCACCTTGGTGATGGAGGCGAGGTCGAACCAGCTGGAATCGGTCACCGGTTCGAGCTGGTCGGAGCGCACCCGTGACCCGTCACAGTTGACACTCGCGAGCGTGCCCTGGGCCGAACTGGCCACCACGGTGCCGTCATGGACGACGACGCAGGTCGCGCCCGAACAGGTCTCGGCCTCGACGGCCGCCGCCAGCACACTGCTCAGGGACTGGGCCAAGCTCGGCATGGTTCTCCTCGTCCGGGGTCGGGGGGTGCCATTCTTGCACCACCCCCGTTCGAGCCCGAAGGAATGCGACCGTGACCTGCCCCCAGACCCTCGCCCCGGCGCCGACCGAGACGGCGGTGAGACGGGCCGCGCTGGGGGTGCTGATGCCCGGTTTCGACGGCACCGATGTACCCGCCTGGCTCGAGCAGCCCTTGCGTGACGGACTTGGTGGGGTCTGTCTGTTCGCTGTCAACACCCCCGACCTCGCCACCACCCGCCGACTCACCGGGCGACTGCGCGAGCTCGGGCCCCAGGTCTGCATCACGGTCGACGAGGAGGGGGGCGACGTCACCCGACTGCAGCGCCGCCATGGATCGGACCTTCCGGGCAGTGCTGCCCTGGGGGCGGTCGACGATCTCGAGCTGACCCGCCAGGTGGGGGAGGCGACCGGGCGGCTCGTCCGCGCCGCCGGCATCGACGTCACCCTCGCTCCCTGCGTCGATGTCGCCTCGAACCCGGCCAACCCGGTGATCGGCACCCGGTCGTTCGGACCCGACGCCTCGCTCGTCGCCCGGCACGCGGTCGCCTGGGTGCAGGGGTTGCACGCCGCAGGGGTGGCCGGCTGCGCCAAGCACTTCCCCGGCCACGGGGACACCTCCGTCGACTCCCACGTCGGGATGCCGGTGATCGACCTGGACGAGGCGACGCTCGCCTCCCGTGAGCTGGCCCCGTTCGTTGCGTTGGCGCCCCTGGTGGACGCCGTCATGCCCGGGCACATCATCGTCCCCCGGCTGGGGGCCGACCCCGCCTCCACCTCGGCGTGGGCCTATGACCGCATCCGCGCGATGGGGTTCGTCGGTCCCACCATCACCGATGCGCTCGACATGGGAGCCATCACCGCAGACCCCACCGCCGACCCCTCATCCGGCGAGGACGAGCGGATCGGAGCGGCCGTCGTGCGCGCCCTGCGGGCCGGTGCAGACCTGTGCTGTCTCGGGGCACCCATGAACGGTGACCAGCAGGCCGCGCTGGCCGCGAGTGTGGCCGCCATCGAGCGGGCGGTGGAGGAGGGCCGGCTGCGCCTGCACCGGCTCCAGGTCTCGGCCTCGCGGGTGCGCTCGATGCTCGGCCTGGCCCATCAACGGCTGCTGGAGACGCCCGCTGTCGATCCCGCCACCGCCGAGGACGGACTTCCCGAACTCGGCCTCGAAGTCGCGAGGCGAGCGCTGCTGACCCGGGGGAGCGTGCTCCTGCCCGAGGGCGCCCGGCCCGTCCTGGTCGAGCTGGGGCAGGGGTTCAACGCTGCCGCGGGGCGGTTCTCGTCCGGGGTGGGCGATGCGCTCGACCGGGCCCTGGGGGAGCCGGTGGACAGGCGGGACCTCGACCTGGTGGAACCGGATGACGTGGTCGTCGCCGTCAGCCGGGACGGGTCGTCCGTCGCCGCGACCCTCGTCGCCGAGCTGCTCGGTCGCTGTCCCCACGCCGTGGTGGTGCACGTCGGCATGCAGCAATCGGCGCCGGATGTCCCACACCTGGTGCTGGCCCACGGAGCCGGGCGGTCCAACACCCGAGCTGCGGTGGAGGCCCTGCTCGGCCGACGGATCGTGTGGTGAACCCGATGCGTGCACTGAACCGGATGCGGGTCCTGGGACTGATGTCGGGAACCTCCGTGGACGCCATCGATGCGGCGGTCGTCGATCTGGGCGAGGACGGGTCACTGCGGGTCGTCGACCACCGGGAGCTGGCCTGGGACGAGGAGCTGCGCCGTCGCATCCTCGCGGTGCTGCCCCCGGCCACGGTGGAGGTCGCCGAGGTCTGTGCCCTCGAGCAGCTGATCGGACAGGCGTTCGCGGCCGCCGCCAGCGAGGTGATGGCCCAGGTCGACGGTGTGGAGTTGGTGAGCTGTCACGGCCAGACCGTCTTCCACTGGGTCGACCGGGGTCGGGCCCTGGGCACCCTCCAGTGGGGCGAGCCGGCCTGGATCGCCGAAGCCACCGGGCTTCCCGTCGTGTCCCACCTGCGCGCGGCCGACATCGCGGCCGGTGGGCAGGGGGCACCCCTGGTGCCGGTGCTCGATGCCTGGCTGTTCGCGGATCGTCCGACGGCGGTGGTCAACCTCGGCGGGATCGCCAATGTCACGCTGGTGGACGACGGCGTGGCCCTCGCGGCCGGTGACACGGGTCCGGCGAACTGCCTGCTCGATGCGGTCGTCTCCCGCGCCACGGACGGACGCGAGGGTTTCGACCGCGACGGCCGGTACTCGGCGGGGGGCGCGATCATCCCCGACCTGTTGGCGGCCCTGCTGCGACACCCCTACCTGGCGCTCCCGCTGCCCAAGTCGACCGGACGAGAGGTGTTCTCCCTCGACTGGCTCGACAGCGTGGTGGCCTCGCTGCCGGGGGATGCCAGCAGTCCGCCACTGGCGGACCTGCTGGCCACCCTGGTGGAGTTCACCGCCGTCACGTTGCTGGCCCACCTGGAGCCGACGACCCCGAGACCGGGGTTGCCCGCCGCAACCACGATCGAGAGGGTCGTCCTGTCGGGTGGGGGAGCGCACCACCCGGGGTTGATGGCGCGGCTGCGGCGGGACCACCCTGAATGGGAGGTCGTCCCACCCGAGGTGGCCGGCATCCCGGGTGATGCGAAGGAGGCCGTGCTCGTCGCCCTGCTGGGCTGGTTGTCGGTGTCGGGTCGCGCTGGGATCGCAGTCGACGGCCACGGGCACGCCCTCACGGGAGCCCACACCCCACGGGTGCTCGGTACCCTCACCCTGCACGGGTCCGCAGGGTGGTTCGGGCTCAGTGGAGCAGGGTCGCGCCCTCGTCCGGCTGGTGACCCTCCGACTGTTGACCCTCCGACTGTTGACGACGCATCAGGAAGGCCAACACCAACACCGGCACGGTGAGCGCTGCCGCGAGGGTGAAGGCGATCCGGAGGCCGTCCAGTTGCGCCGTCAACTCCGGAACCCCGGCAGCGATGTGCCGGTTGGCGGTCGACTCGAACAGCGTGACCAGCAACGCAGCACCTGCGGCACCCGCCACCTGCTGCAGGGTGCCCAGACCTGCCGACCCGTGTGAGTACAACCGGGGCGGCAGCGCGTTGAGCGCCGTGGTGAAGCTCGGGGTGAACATGAACGACAGGGCGAGGCTCATCACCGCGTGCATGCCGATCAGCATCCACAGGGTGGTGTTCGGGGTGACCCGGCTCATGGCCAGCACCATCATCCCCAGCACGAGGGCGGCCGGCACCACCAGAGGACGAGGGCCGTAGCGGTCGAACAGGCGCCCGACCAAGGGGCCCAGCAGTCCCATGGCCAATCCACCCGGCAGCATCGCCAGACCGGTGACCGAGGGCGAGAGCTGGCGGACGTCCTGCAGGTAGATCGGCCAGATGAGCGCCACCCCCATCAGCGCCAGGAAGGCGAGCATCATCACGCCGAGTGCGGCGGAGTAGTTGCGATGGGCGAAGGTGCGCAGGTCGAGCAGGGCGATGTCGGACTTCTGCAGCACCAGTTGTCGCCACACGAACGCCAACAACGCCAGCAACGCCACCACGCCGGCGACCATCAGGTTCATTGACTTGGCAGGTGCACCCACCAGCGAGAGGGTGTAGACCAGACCGCCGAACCCGAGCGCCGACAGCACCACCGACAAGGCGTCCAACGGGGTGCGGCGCAGTTCCGAGACGTTGCGCAGTTTCACCGCACCGTAGGCGGTGGCCGCCATCGCGATCGGCAGCACCAGCCAGAACAGCCAGCGCCAACTGGCGACCTGCAGGACGAATCCCGAGATCGTCGGACCCATCGCCGGTGCCATCGACATCACGATCGAGACCAGACCCATGGTCTGGCCCCGCCTGTGCATCGGTACCAGGTTGAGGATGGTGGTCATCAGCAGGGGCATCATCACGGCGGTGCCGCTGGCCTGGACGACACGTGCCCCCAGCAGCACGCTGAAGTTGGGCGCCAGGGCGGCCAGCACGGTGCCGGTCATGAACAGCGTCATCGCCGTCAGGAAGACCTGGCGGGTCGTGAGGCGGTCCATCACGAACCCGGTGACGGGGATCACCACCGACAGCGTCAACATGAACCCGGTCGTGAGCCACTGGGCGGTCCGGGCGTCGATGCTGAAGTCAGTCATCAGGTGGGCAATGGCCACGCCCAGCACGGTCTCGTTGAGGATCACCACGAAGGCAGCAGCCAGCAGCACCCAGATGACCCCCCAGTCGATGGGGGCCTCGCCGGGGGTCGCGGACGGGGCCGGATGGTCGGTCAGGATCGGTTCGGCGGCCATGGGAGTCCCCTGTCTGGGATGTCAACGTCTGGGATGTCGGCGTCTGTGATGTCAACGACTGGGATGTCAACGTCTCTACAACGCCCGGGGTGTGGTCTGTGCTGGGGTGTCGTCGTGCTGGGGTGGGCGGGTCGCGGCGCCGTTGCCGGCTGCCAACTCTACGCGAACCGACCGACAGATCCACACCCGATCAACCAGCGCCGGGCGGGTGCTTGGATGGGTGCATGAGCGACATCGAGCTGAGCTGGTCGACCGAGCAGCGCAACCCTGACACCCTCGACCTCGACACGCTGGCGACACCCGACCTGGTGGGGGCGATCGTCGCAGCCGACGAGGTGGTGGTGCCGGCCGTGCGTGCCGTGGCCGACCGAATCGCGGCTGCCGTCGAGCTGGCGGTCACGGCGATCGCCAACGGCGGACGAGTGCACTACGTGGGCGCCGGCACCTCCGGGCGCCTGGGGGTGCTGGACGCGGTCGAACTGTTCCCCACCTATCACGTCGGTGATGACGTCGTCGCTGCGCATCTGGCCGGCGGAGAGGCCGCGATGACCCGCGCGGTCGAGGGTGCCGAGGATGACCCGGCGGCTGGTGCCGCCATCGTGGCCTCGGCCGGGGAGCACGACCTGGTCGTCGGGATCGCCGCGTCCGGCCGGACCCCCTTCGTGCGTGGGGCTCTCGCCGCCGCCAGGGAACGGGGGCTGGCGACGGTACTGGTCTCGTCGAACGTGGCCGCTCCGCTTGCCGACCTCGCCGATGTCGCGATCCTGCCCGACACGGGCCCCGAGGTGGTCACCGGGTCGACCCGCATGAAGGCGGCCACGGCGCAGAAGTTGGTGCTCAACACCTTCTCGACGGCCACCATGGTGCGCCTCGGCAAGACCTGGTCGAACCTGATGATCAACGTGCAGGCGACCAACCTCAAGCTCGAACGTCGCCTCGTGCACATCGTGGAGCAGGCCACCGGCCTGGACGCCGAGGCGTCCTCCGACCTGTTGTCCCGTTCGGGTGGCGACCTGCGGGTGGCACTGGTGTCCGGGCTGTCAGGGGCGTCGGTGGACGAGGCCAGACGAGTCGCGGACGAGTTCCCGCCCGACCCGAGACGTGCTCACGACCCGGCGGGCATCAGGTCGGCGGTGGCCCAGCTCAGCGGTCGAGCCGCCACAGCGTATGCCACTCCACGCCGAGGTCGAGCAACATCTGCCTGACCAGCGACAACGAGATACCGACCACGTTGTGCGGGTCGCCCTCGATGCGGGTCACGAAGGCGGCTCCCAGGCCGTCGATGGTGAACCCGCCCGCAACGCGTTCCGGTTCCCCGGTGGCGGCGTAGGCGGCGATCTCCGCATCGGACAGGTCGGCGAAGGTCACCCGGGACTGACCGCCCCGGCTGGCCCTGAGGCTGACCCCGCCGTCGGGTCCCGCCCGGTGCACGATCACATGGTGTCCCGTCCACAGCACCCCGGTGGTGCCTCGCATCGTGTACCAACGGGCGATCGCCTCTGCCTCGTTGCCGGGTTTGCCGTGGCGTTGACCGCCGAGCTCCAGCAGCGAGTCGCATGCGATCAACGCCCAGTCCTCGTCGTCGGGCAGCTCGGCTGCGACCACGGACCCCTTGAGTTCGGCCAGGGCGATGGTCAGCGCCTGGGTGGTGGAACGCTGCAGGGAGTCCTCGTCGGCGTGGGAGACCCACACCTCCGGGTCGAGACCGGCAGAGCGCAGCGCCGCGAGCCGGGCGGGCGACTTCGAGGCAAGGATGACCCGCACGTCAGCGGTTCCGGTAGTGGTTGCGCCAGGCGCCGCGCCCCGGTACGAGGGGACGGCGCAGGACACGGTGGTAGGACTTCCATCCGGCAGCAAGCGGACGGTCGTCCGTCTCCCTGGGCGGTGTCGAGCCCACCGCCGCCAGCACGGCGACCACGGCCGCCAGCTCGGCGTCGTCCGGGTTCCCGCGCAGGATCCGCAGGGCCGACTGGCCCGTTGCATCCGTCACAGGTCCATCGCTCACAGGTCCATCGCTCCCAGGTCCATTCGTCACAGGTCCATCCGTCACAGGGGAATGTTCCCATGCTTCTTCGGGGGCAGTGTCTCGCGCTTGGTGCGCAGCAGCCGGAGCACGCGGATCACCTCGGCCCGGGTCTCATGGGGGTAGATCACCTGGTCGATGTAGCCACGCTCCGAGGCGACGTAGGGGTTGGCGAGTTCGTCGTTGTACTCGTCGATGAGTTCCTTGCGGCGGCCCGCCGGGTCGGGATGGCTCGCCAGTTCCCGTCGGTGCAGGATGTTGACCGCGCCCTCGGCGCCCATCACCGCGATCTGCGCCGTGGGCCACGCCAGGTTGATGTCGGCACCCAGGTGTTTGGATCCCATCACGTCGTAAGCCCCGCCGTAGGCCTTGCGGGTGATCACCGTCACCAACGGCACGGTGGCCTCGGCGTAGGCGTAGATGAGCTTGGCGCCTCGGCGGATGATGCCGTCGTACTCCTGTTCGGTCCCGGGCAGGAAGCCGGGCACGTCCACGAAGGTGAGGATCGGGATGTTGAACGCGTCGCAGGTTCGGATGAACCGTGCCGCCTTCTCCGACGCCTTGATGTCGAGGCACCCCGCGAACACCGAGGGCTGGTTGGCGACCACACCGATGGAGCGACCCTCGATGCGTCCGAACCCGCAGATGATGTTGCCCGCGTACATCGACTGCACTTCCAGGAACTCGTCGTCGTCCAGCACCGTGGCGATGACCTCGCGCATGTCGTAGGGCTGGTTGGGCGAGTCGGGGATGACGGTGTCGAGCAGTCGGTCGTGGTCGGTGATACCCAGGTCGGTGAAGGTCGGGTCGACCCCCGCGTCGCCCACGATCGGTGGGTCCTCGAGGTTGTTCTGGGGCAGGTAGGTGATCAGGTCACGCACGTACTCGAGCGCATCATGCTCGTCGGCGGCCAGGTAGTGGGCCGTCCCGGACTTGACCGAGTGGGTGCGACCGCCGCCCAATTCCTCGAGAGTGACGTCCTCGCCGGTCACCGTCTTGATGACGTCGGGCCCCGTGATGAACATCTGCGAGGTCTGGTCGACCATCACGATGAAGTCCGTCAGGGCGGGGGAGTAGACGTGGCCACCGGCCGCGGCGCCCATGATCAGCGAGATCTGCGGGATCACCCCCGAGGCGTGGGTGTTGCGTCGGAAGATCTCCCCGTAGAGACCGAGCGAGACGACGCCCTCCTGGATGCGGGCACCACCGCCCTCGTTGATGCCGATCAGCGGGCAACCGGTCTTGAGTGCGAAGTCGATGATCTTGACGATCTTCTCCCCGTAGACCTGCCCCAGGGCGCCCCCGAAGATGGCGACGTCCTGGGAGAAGACGCACACCGGTCGACCGTGGATCGAACCGAGCCCGATGATCACCCCGTCACCGTAGGGGCGCTTGTTCTCCATGCCGAAGGCGTGGCTGCGATGCCGCGAGAACTCGTCCAGTTCCGAGAAGGAGCCCTCGTCGAGCAGCGCATTGACGCGTTCGCGGGCGGTCAGTTTCCCCTTGGCGTGCTGACGCTCGACAGCTTCTGGAGTGGCGGCGTGGACTGCCTCGTCGATGCGGCGTCCCAGGTCGGCCAGCTTGCCGGCGGTGGTGTGGATGTCGGGATCCATGACATGACACTATCGGCCCATGATCGAGCTTGCGGAAGCGCTGCGAGGTACTCGTTGGCGGAGGGTCGAGGTGCTCGATTCCACCGGGTCGACGAACGCCGACGCAGCCGTCCTGGCGGCTGCCGGGGAGCCCGACGGGGCCGTGGTGGTGGCCCTGCACCAGACCGCCGGACGCGGCCGGTTCGACCGCCGTTGGGAGGCCCCGCCGGGGGCAACCGTCGCCACCAGCGCGGTGGTGCGCACCGATCGTCCGATGGTGGACTGGACCTGGTTGCCGTTGGTGACGGGGGTGGCCGTGCTGCGCGGGATCCGCGCCGTCGCGCCCGGCTGCGAGCTCGAGCTGAAGTGGCCGAACGATGTCCTGGTTGCCGACGGGAATGCGCCCGGAAAGGTGTGCGGGATCCTCTGCGAACGACACGAGGGCCTCTCGACCGACCCGGGTGCCGCCGCCGTGATCGGCTTCGGGATCAACACCTCGCTGACCCATGAGCAACTGCCCGTGCCGACGGCCACCTCACTGGCGCTGGCGGGTTTCGACGTCGAACCCTTGACCGTGGTGGCGTCGGTGCTGAGGGAACTGGACGACCTGCTGGCCGTCTGGCAGGAGCGTGGCCACCTGCGCGAGGCCTACACCGCCGCGTGCGGCTCGATCGGGCAGAACCTTCGGGTGCAGGTGAGCGACACCGAGCAGGTGAGCGGGGTGGGCGACTCCATCGATCCCGCGGGACGACTGGTGGTGCGCACCGCTGACGGCCTGCGGGCCTTCTCGGCAGGAGACGTCGTGCATCTGCGCCGGGGCTGAGTTCAGTCCTGGTCGTCCCGGTGGGCGCGGTAGATGAGGTCGGCCAGCAACCCCTCGATGTCCTTGACCTGGGGCACGTCGTGCAGCACGACCGGCCGCTCCGAGGCGGTGGAGAAGACCAGCGTCCCGCACCCGAACATGCGGTCGATGATGCCCCGCTCCGAACCGACCGAGTCGATCCGTGACAGCGGCAGTTCGTGACCGTAGCGGTTGAGCACGCCGTGCTTGGTGATGACCCGGCGGGTGGTGATGGTGTAGCTGGTGGTGAACCACTCGATGAACGGACGAACCGAGAACCACAGCACCAGCAGTGCTGCCGCGCCGATGGTCAGCCAGGTGGCGATCGGCTTCCACTCCGGCGGCAGCACGGCGATCAGGGCAGCCGCCAAGGAGGCGACCAGCAGGGCAAGCAGGATCGGGACGAAGACCGCCTTGCCGTGGGTGCGCACCCGCACGAGGGTGCGCTCGTCGGAGTCGCCGCGCCCCTTGAACAGGCGAGCCCTGGATTCACGTGCCATGTCGTCAAGTCTGGCAGACCGGATCACGCCGGTAGGCTCATGCCCCGTGAGCACTCCCTCTTCGGCGGCGGATGGCCGTCCTGCTGTGGCTGGCCCCTACACGATCGGCATCATCGGCGGAGGCCAGTTGGCTCGCATGATGCACCAGGCCTCGATCGGTCTGGGCGTGCACATCAGGCTGTTGTCGGAGGCCGCCGGCTCGTCCGCCGCCCAGGTCATCGGCGACGTGGTGGTCGGGGACCACGACGACGAGGCGACGCTGCGGGCCTTCGCCGAGGGCTGCGACGTGATCACCTTCGACCACGAGCACGTGCCCACCGCGTTCCTGCACCGACTCGAGGACGAGGGTGTCTGTGCCGTGCGCCCCGGACCATCCGCGCTGGTGCACGCCCAGGACAAGGCGGTCATGAGGCAACGACTGGGCTCCTTCGGTGCCCCGGTGCCCGCGTACGCGATCTGCGAGAGCCCTGACGAGCTGAGCGCCTTCGGCGAGAGGCAGGGGTGGCCGATCATCGCCAAGACCAGCCGGGGTGGGTACGACGGCAAGGGGGTCTGGAAGCTCGACTCGGCCGACCAGGCCCACGAGCCCTTCGAGGGCCTCAAGCGGACCTCGGCGGGGGAGCGGGTGGTGATCGTCGCCGAGGAGTTCGTCCCCTTCGTCCGCGAACTGTCGGCCCTGGTGGTGCGCAGTCCTGCCGGGCAGGCCGTCGCCTACCCGATCTCGGAGTCGGTGCAACGAGACGGCATCTGTGTCGAGACCACCACCCCCGCCCCCGGGCTGACCGACGACCAGTCGATCGCCTGCCAGCAGTTGGCGCTCGGCATCGCCCACGAACTGGGGGTGGTCGGCATGCTGGCGGTGGAGTTGATGCAGCGGGAGGACGGCTCGGTGGTGGTCAACGAGTTGGCGATGCGTCCGCACAACACCGGTCACTGGACGATCGACGGTGCCCACACCAGCCAGTTCGAGAACCACCTGCGCGCCGTGCTCGACCTGCCGCTCGGGGACCCCGGTCTGCGGTCCCGGAACGTCGTGATGGCCAATGTGCTCGGTGGTTCGGAGCCTGACCTCACCGGGGCCTTGCAGCACTGTTTCGCGCGTGACCGCAAGCTGCGGGTGCACCTCTACGGCAAGGACGTGAAACCCGGACGGAAGGTCGGTCACGTGACCTGTCTGGGGAACGATCTGGACGACACACTGCGCCGCGCCCGGCATGCCGCCGGCTACCTGATGGGAGACGCCAATGCCTGAGGCCCGCGTGGGAATCGTGATGGGTTCCGACTCCGACTGGCCCACCATGGAAGCCGCAGCGGCGGCCTGCGAGGAGTTCGGGGTGGCGGTCGAGGTCGACGTCGTCTCGGCGCATCGCATGCCCGAGGACATGCTCGCCTACGGACGAGGGGCCCACACCCGCGGGCTCGAGGTGATCATCGCCGGGGCCGGGGGAGCCGCGCACCTGCCAGGGATGCTGGCCGCCCTCACCCCGCTGCCCGTCATCGGGGTGCCCGTGCCGCTGAAGTACCTGGACGGGATGGACTCACTGCTCTCGATCGTGCAGATGCCCGCCGGTGTGCCCGTGGCCACCGTGGGCGTGGCCAACTCGCGCAATGCCGGGCTGCTGGCGGTGCGCATCCTGGCGGCCGGCGACCCGGTGTTGACCGAGGCGATGCTGGCGTTCCAGGAGGGTTTGCGTGACCTGGCGAGATCCAAGGGCGAGAAGCTGCGGTCACTCAATCGGCCAGGCGCAGGAACTCCTCCACCGCCTCCCGGTGGGGGATCGAGCCCAGACCCTTGCCGGTGACCTTGAGACCCGCCGCGGCATTGGCGTAGCGGGCGGCATCGGCCCACGACAGCCCACGGGTGACGGCTGCCACCATCGCCCCCGTGTGCGTGTCACCGGCGCCATTGGTGTCGACGGCCCGCTGGGGGAACCCTGGTATCACCTCAGTGCGTGAGCCGTGCCAGACGGCGCAGCCCTGGTCGCCGTCGCGGACCACCACCGCCCGAGCCCGTGACAACCGCCCCGCGACCAGTCCGGCGGCCCGGTCCATCTCGTCGGTCCCGACGAGGGCAGAGGCCTCGTCCATGTTCGAGGTCCAGACGGTGGTCACCGCCAACACCCGCGAGACCACCTCGGGCGGCAGTTCGGCGAAGATGGCCCCCGGATCCAGCACCACGTCGACCCGCTGGCCCCCGTCGCCGATGGGCAACCCCTCGAGCCAGGCCAGCAACGGGGTGAGGGTGGGTTCCACCAAGGAGTAGCCGGAGACGCAGACGAGGTCGCCCGGCTGGGGTGCGCTGGTGTCGAAGGAGCCCACGCTCACCTGGCGTTCGGCTCCCCAGGTGGTGACGAAGGTGCGCTCTGCGGTGGGCTCCAGCAGCACCACGCACACCCCGGTGTCGAGCTGCTCCACCGGCGGTGAGGTCACCTCGACCCCCTCGCTGTGCAGGGCATGGCGGATGAGGTCGGCGTTGATCCCTGACCCGACCGATCCGGCATGGACGGCCGTTGCGCCCGAACGGGCGGCGGCAATCAGGATGATCGCCGCGCCGCCCGGCTGCCGGGTCACCCCGGCAGCCATCACGTTGCCACCCCGGGGAGGCAGCCCGGGCACGTCACAGACCAGGTCGACGAGGGCCTGGGCCGTGTGGATCAGACGAGCCATCCCGGATCCTCAGCCGAGGGGGGTGAACGCCAGCCGCATCGCCACCGGCTGTGCGGTCACCCGGTACTTCTGCTGCGGCAGCGGCCCACAGGCACCCGATCCGGCCGGAGCCACCCTGGCATCGAGTGTCAACCAGTTCACCTGGTCGGCCACCAGATCGGGGGTGTGGCGGGCCTCGCGGATCGCATGCTGGCTCCACGGTGCCAGCGAGACGGAGATCGGCTCGGCATCACCCAGCACGGTCACCCGGAACCCCGCCTCCCCGACAACCCCGTCGCCGGACTCCCCTTCGCCGAACACCTGGGCCCAGCGCACCTCGCTGCGGTGTCCGTTTCCCTGGGGAGCCACATACGGGGTCTGCAGCTCGGACACGTGGGCGCTCCAGCGTCCGATCTTCTGGGACTCCTGGGTGTCGACATAGCTCTCACCGGGTCCACGGCCGAACCAGGTCAGCTGGTCGAGGCCCGTGGGCACGCTCATGGTCAGTCCCAGACGAGGCAGCATCTGCTCACCCCAGGGGCCGTGCGGTTC
The DNA here is from genome assembly GCF_950101875.1 of Aestuariimicrobium sp. T2.26MG-19.2B. NCBI lineage: Bacteria > Bacillati > Actinomycetota > Actinomycetes > Propionibacteriales > Propionibacteriaceae > Aestuariimicrobium > Aestuariimicrobium sp. T2.26MG-19.2B. The sequence continues at coordinate 2,047,719 of NZ_CATNLW010000001.1, forward strand.
AGCGGTCAGGTCGAGCACCAGCGACTCGCCCACGGCCCGCCACTCGAACCTGGCCACGTAGTCGCGACTGGAGGCGGCCGCGGCCGTGCGGGTGGTCACCACCAGCGTCCCCTCGGCCTCCTCGACCGACAGCACCTTGCTGTGCAGGCGGTGCAGGCCGATCTGTTCGCCCGCGCGCTTGATCACCTGCCCCCCGCCCATGCGTTCGTTGTCGATCCAGGCGCGGAACAGGTCGAACTCCACTCCGTCGAGGTCGATCCCGCCCAGGCGTACCAGGCGTCCTTGCCCGTCGAATCGGGCCGGGCCCACGGTCCAGCCATCGGGCTCGGACACCACCCCGATGGCGTCGCCGGTGACGATGCGCTGCTCTCCGGAAGACAGCAGTCCCTGGCCGGAGGCCACCTCGTGGCCCGCCTTGGCCCACGCCGTGTCGGAGGCCAGCCGGGCCGTGACCGTGAGCCAGCGCTCCCCGGCCGCTGCGGGCAGCCCGCAGATCTCCTCGGGGAGTGACACGGTCACGCTGTGACCCGCGTCGATGGTCGGCACGTCCAGGTCACCCGAGGCCAGCGGCTGTCCCTCGTCCGACACCGACCACGCGTAGGTGTAGGCCGAGTCGTCGGCGAAGCTGAGCACGCTGGTGAGGGTGATCTCCTCGCCCACCACGATCCTGATCGGTGCGATCACGGTGGCGAACTCGACCAGGCCGGGGCTCGGGGTGCGGTCGGGGAACACCAGGCCGTCGATGATGAAGTTCCCGTCGTGCAGTTCCTCGCCGAAGTCGCCGCCGTAGAGGTGGTGCACTCCCGCGTCCTCGGTCGCCGATCGACGAGCCGACGGGTGGGAGGTGGCCTGCACACCGTGGTCGATCCACTCCCAGATGAACCCGCCGTGCAGCTTGCTGTGGGCGTCGAACAGGTCGGAGTAGTCACGCAGTTCACCGGGGCCGTTGCCCATGGCGTGGCCGTACTCGCAGAGCAGGTGTGGCTTGGCCAACTCGTTCTCGCTCTGCGGGCGGGCGCCCAACTTGCTGCCCTCGGGCAGGTCGCGCTTGGCGCCGATCGCGTCGAGCTCAGGGATCGAGGTGTACATCTGACTCCACACGTCCGAGACCTCGACGTCGTAGTCACCCTCGTAGTGCAGGAACCTGCCGGGGTCACGCTGCTTGGTCCAGGCGGCCATCCGGCGGTGGTTCTCACCGAAGCCCGCCTCATTGCCCAGCGACCAGCTGATGATGCTGGCGTGGTTCTTGTCGCGCTCGACACTGCGCTGCACGCGGTTCATCAAGGCGTCGAGGAAGCGGTGGTCCGCGGGCGGGTTGGCCACCCAGCCCTCGGCCTGGAAGCCGTGCGTCTCGTGGTCGGCCTCGAGCATCACCCACAACCCGTACTCGTCGCAGAGGTCGAGGAACCGCGCATCGGGCGGGTAGTGGGAGGTGCGGACGGCGTTGACGTTGTGCTGCTTCATCAGCAGCACGTCGCGCAGCATGGTCTCGTCGTCGAGGCTCCGCCCGCGGACGGGGTGCCACTCGTGGCGGTTGACCCCACGCAGGGTGATCTGGCGCCCGTTGACAAGGATGCGGTCACCCTCGATCCGCACGGTGCGGAAACCGACACGCACCCTGACCTGCTCGGTCTCGGTGGCCACCACCGCCTCGTACAGGTGGGGTGTCTCCGCCGTCCACGGCTGCACCTGACCGAGGTGGTGTTCCACGTTTGCGGCGACCTCGTGCAGGGCCAGTTCGGGGATGCTGACGGTGGCGAGCACCGGCTCCCCGGCCCGAGTGACCTCGACCCGCAGCACGCCGGCACCCGTGTGGTGGTCGTAGTCGGCATGGACGAAGACGTCGTCGATCCCGAACTGCGGACGCGCCAGCAGCGTGACGGGACGGAAGATGCCCGACAGCCACCACATGTCCTGGTCCTCGAGGAAGGTGGCGTCCGACCACTGCTGCACCTGCACGGCCAGCACGTTCTCGCCGTCGACCAGGTGGTCGGTCACGTCGAACTCGGTGGTCAGCCGCGAACCCTTCGAGAAGCCCAGTTCGTGTCCGTTCAGCCAGACCACGAAGGCCGAGTCCACTCCCTCGAAGCGCAGCACCGTGCGGGCCTGGTCGCGGTCCCAGCCGACGGTGAAGGTGCGCTGGTAGAGCCCGACTGGATTCTCGTCCGGGACGACGGGGTCACCCCCGGCACCGTAGGTGGGGATGGGGTAGTTGACGTTGGTGTAGGCCGGACGCCCGTAGGGGGCATCGCCGGCGGGGTCGACCATCTGCCAACAACTGGGGACGGCGAGGGTGTCGAACTCCGAGGCGTCGAAGCCCGCAGTTCCGAAGCCCTTGGGCACCTCGTCGAGTGAGCCCACCAGCCGGAAGGCCCAGTCACCGTTCAGCGAGGTCTGCGGGGCATCGGTCTGCAGGTGGGCTCGGGGCGGCATTGCACCCTGCCACGGCGTGAAGTCGGCGATACGGGAAGTCATGCCAACCACCCTAGCCAGAGCTCACCGGCGCGGGTATGGTCGCTCATCGCAGGGGTGAGTGGGCTCGGTCACCTGTACTGCTGCAGGCCGCTGGTCGACCCCTTCGCGAGCTGGGCGAACATGGCCCGGGCCTTGGCCTCGTCCCACAGCACCGAGGAGCCGGCCGGTGTCTGGGCGTTGGTGTTCGACAGGGGCACCACCAGGGTCAGTCCGGACGACCCCGAGGTCTGCCTGAGGCCGAGGCCGATTCGCGCCAGCTCGAGCATCGACGTGTTGTGGTCACGGTGCACCAGGTCGGTGGCCGCCGACCAGAACTGCCAGTAGCGCCACGGCAGCAGCATCGCCGGTGAGGTGATCCTGTCGGCCACCTTGCCCACGATCTCGCGTTGCCGCTTGGCGCGTCCGATGTCGCCCTGGGGGTCGGACTTGCGCATGCGGGAGTAGGCCAGCGCCTGGTCGCCGTCGAGGGTCTGGCACCCGGCGGGGAGGTTGGCGTGTGAGTCCTTGTCGACCATCGGCTTGTCCAGGCAGACACTCACCCCGCCGACGGAGTTCACCAGCCGCGGGAAGGCCGTCATGCCGATCTCGAGGTAGTCGTCCACGCGCAGCCCGGTGTTCGCCTCGACGGTGCGCACCAGCAGTTGCGGCCCTCCGAAGGCGTAGGCGGCATTGATCTTGTTCTTGCCGTGCCCCGGGATGGTGACGTAGGAGTCGCGGGGGATCGAGATGAGGGCCGGCTTCCCGCTGGTGGGCATCACCAGCAGCATGATCGTGTCGGTGCGGGAGCCCGAGTTGGTGGAGCTGTCACGTGAATCCGTACCGGCCAGCAGTACCACCCGGCCGGGGGTGTCGGCCGCCCTCTGCGCCGGCAGCGCGTCGAGGGTGCCGCCACGCCCCAGCAGGTACACCGGCGTGGCCACCAGGAAGGCGAGGTAGAGCGCGACGAGTGTGACCAGCACCCTGCCGAAGCCCGACCCGCCGCGACGTCGCCGGTGAGGGACCGGACGACCCGTGGGCGGTGGCGGAAGCACCGGCGGATGGTCGCCGACCGGCGGCTGGCCCGAGCCGGCCCGTCCCGCCCCCGGACCGTAGCCGGACGGCACCGGGCCCTGCGGTCGTGCTCGGGGAGCCTCTGGGGCGTTGCGACCGTCCCGGGCATACGGGGGGTTCTGGGCAGACGGGGGGTTCTGGCCGTCCTGCCCGTCACGGCGGTAGAGCCAGTCGAGATCGTCGCGTCGAGGTGCATCGTTCACGCGCTCAACGGTAACCAGTCGGTGCCCACCCATCGGTGCCACCGGCACCACGGACCCGGGTCGACGACCAATCCTCGGACCACGGTGGCAGCGGCGTGGCACGGACCAGCCCGCGGGTCGTCCGCGCATACTGGACAGCGCCTCGGCCTTCCCCCGCAGCGAAAGGTGCGCCCGTGACCGACACCGCAGACAGTCCCACCGTCGCCCAACGCAGCGAACGGGTGGTGCTGCGTCGCGGCATCGGCTACCTGGTGGGCAGCATCCTCGTGCCGGGCTCGGCCCAGTTGGTCGGTGGCAACCGGCGGGTGGGGGTGGTGGCGCTGCGCGTCATCGGTGCCCTGCTCGGTCTGGTCATCGTCCTCGGCCTCGTGTCGCTCGTCTGGCGGACACCGGCGGTCACACTGCTGGCCAGTGGCTGGTTCTGGAAACGGATGCAGTGGGTCCTGATCGTGTTGGGGGTCTGCTGGGCCGCACTGGTGCTCGACGCCTGGCGGGTCGCCCGTCCGATGGGCATGGCCCCCCGGTCGAGGTTGGGTTTCGGCATCGGTGCGCTGCTGCTGGCGATGGCGGTCTTCTTCGGCTCGCTGGGACTGGGGTCGATGGCGCGAGCCCAGGGCGACCTGCTCTCGAAGGTGTTCGCCGGTGGTGGCAGCCGCAAGGCCACGGCCGGACGCATCAACGTGCTGCTGCTCGGTGGCGACGCCGGGGCGGACCGGACCGGTCTTCGTCCCGACTCGATCACGGTCGCCTCGATCAGCGAGCAGACGGGGCGCACCGTGCTGTTCAGTCTTCCGCGCAACCTCGAGGACGTGGACTTCCCGCCGTCGTCCCCCCTGCACAAGCTGTACCCGCACGGTTACTCGTGCCCCGACCACTCCTGCCTGCTCAACGCCGTCTACATGCTGGGCCAGGACCACAAGGACCTCTACCCGGGGGTGGCCGACCCGGGGGTGCAGGCAACCAAGGAGGCCGTCGAGCAGACCCTGGGGCTGTCGATGAACTACTACGCGATGATCGACCTGCAGGGCTTCATCTCCCTGATCGACGCTGTCGGCGGCATCACCCTTGACGTCAACAAGCGGGTACCCATCGGGGGCGGCACCTCGAAGGTGTTCGGCTACATCGAGGTGGGAAAAAACAAGCACCTCGACGGTTACCACGCCCTCTGGTTCGCCCGGTCGAGGCACGGGTCGACCGACTACGAGCGCATGATCCGACAGAAGTGCGTGATGAACGCCATGCTCAACCAACTCAACCCGGCCACGGTGGTGGTGAAGTTCAACGACATCGCACACGCGGGGCAGCAGATCGCAGCCACCGACGTGCCCGCCAGCGAGGTGAACCGGTTGATGACACTGGCGACCAAGGCCAAGGCGAAGCCGATCAGTTCGGTCTCTTTCACGCCCCCGCTCATCTATCCCGGCAATCCCAAGCTCGCCGTGATCCGGCAGACGGTGAAGCAGCGGATCTCGGCCTCCGAGGCCCTGGACGATCCGAGCAGGCGCAGTTCCACCCCTGGCTCGAGCGGCACCTCCGGGTCGACGAACACGTCGGGGTCGGACGGGTCGACTGACACCTCGAAGTCAACGGGGGCCGCCGGCCCGAGCGGTTCCGCCGGGGAACCGGGCTCGTCGTCGAGCCCCACGACAGCGGCCGGATCCGGGTCGTCGGCGAAGCCGACGGCACCCGCCAGTGACGACAACGGCACCCCCCAGCCCCAGAACGACGACCTGTCACAGGTCTGCGCGGTTTCTTGATGGCTGCAAGGATGGGGGCGTGAGAGATCAGTGGCCCTCCTTGAGCGTGGTGATGCCGGTGCTCAACGAGGAGAAGCACCTGCGTGCCTCACTGCAGGGCGTGCTCGACCAGCACTACCCGGGTCCGCTCGAGATCGTGCTGGCCATTGGGCCCAGCACCGACCGCACCCACGAGATCGCCGAGCAACTCGCCGCGGACGACCCGCGGATCGTCGTGGTCGACAATCCGACGGGCACGACACCCGACGGGCTCAACCTCGCCATCAACGCGAGCTCCCACGACCTGGTGGTGCGGGTCGACGCCCACGGTGAACTGGGCCCCGACTACCTGAACCTTGCCGTCGAGACACTCCAGCGCACCGGCGCGGCCAACGTGGGCGGACTGATGGACGCGCGGGGCACCACCGACTTCGAGCGCGCCGTGGCGGCTGCCTACAACTCCCGGATCGGCCTGGGCGGGGGAGCATTCCACCTGGCCGACTCGAGCGAGGGGCCGGCCGACTCGGTGTTCCTGGGCTGCTTCCGACGCGATGCCCTCCGGCGCGCCGGGGGATACGACCCCGACCTGCGGCGTGCCCAGGACTGGGAGTTGAACCTGCGTCTGCGCGAGGCCGGTGAACTCGTCTGGTTCAACCCGGGGCTGCGGGTCACCTATCGTCCGCGGTCGACGGTGCGAGCCCTGGCGCGGCAGTTCTACACCACCGGCAAGTGGCGCCGCGAGGTGATCAGGCGTCATCCCCAGACGGCCAGCGCCCGTTACCTGGCCCCGCCGGTGGTGGTGCTCGGGTCGGCTGCAGGGTTGGCCGTGGGAATCGTGGGGTTGGTCGGGCAGCACCGGCTGCTGGCCGCAGCGCTCGTCGCCCCCATCGGTTACGTGACCGGGGTCGCCATGGGCGCTGCCACCATCAAGGGTGACCTCCCGCGAGGTGCGCGGATGCGCCTGCCGCTGGTGCTGGCGGTCATGCACCTGGGGTGGGGGGCGGGCTTCGTCCGCGGCCTCAGCGCCGACGAACGGACGAACCCGCATCCAGCGCCCCGCCCCACCTGCTGAGGTTCGGCGCCGGCGGGCTCGGCGGTTGCCGGATCCGCGTCCGGGTCAGCGAGCAGCCCGCTCTGCAGTGGCGATGGCCTCCACCCGATCGTCGGGGGCAGAACCGTCGACGACCACCAGTGAGCCCCCGCCCACCAACGCCCCGACCAGTGCGTCCAACATCACCTCGGGGGACGAGGCCACCACCAGACTGCGCCCCCTGACCGGGGCCAGGCCTGCCAGGGCCGCACCCGTGAGCTCCTCGCGGGACCCGGTCCACCACACCTGCTCGGCAGGGGCGGCGCCGTTGAGGTGCACGTCGGGTTCGGAGAGGATCTCGTGCGCGTCGGTGACCCCGGGCAGCGGTCGTCCGAAGCCGAGGCCGAGCGGGTGCAGGGAGCACGCAACGGTCTCGACGCCGGGCACCGGGACGGGATGCTCGGGGCCCAGCACGGCGAGGTCGACCATGCCCAACTCGTCGCGGGGGGCCACCACCACCCGACCGCCGGCCTGCCAGCCGGCGAAGACCCACACCCACGACAGCCAGTGACCGGGGTGGTCGAACACCAGGGGCAGTCCGAGTACGGGTTCGTCGTCCACCCCGAGGGTGCCACACAGGTTGCAGGCCTTGTCGACCCAGTTCGCGAAGGTCACCGCCGACAGTTCCACTCGCGCACCCGACTCGGGGTGGTACCAGGTGAGCAGTGGACGAGCGCCGTCGCGCTGCACCCTGGTCTCGAGGGCGTGGAGAACGGTGGCCTGCATCGCGCCAGTCTAGGTGGGTCGGGTGCAGGCGGCCGATAGGGTCGCGTCATGCGTTACGTGGTGGTCGTGGCCGGGGGGTCGGGGAAGCGGTTGTGGCCGTTGTCGCGGCAGGGCGAGCCCAAGCAGTTGCTGGAGTTGATCGGTGACAAGTCGTTGTTGCGGATCAGCTATGAGCGGGTGCGGGGTGTGGTGCCCGACGAGCGCATCCTGATCTGCACGGGTGCCGACTATGCCGCCTCGGTGGCGGCGCAGGTGCCTGAGGTGCCGGCGGGCAACATCCTGGGTGAGCCGGTGGGTCGTGATTCCCTGAACGCGGTGGCCTGGCCGGCCGCGGTGTTGGCGGCCGCCGATCCCGAGGCGGTGATGGCGGTGCTGACGGCCGACCACGTGATGCGTCCGGAGTCGGTCTTCCGGGAACGGTTGGACGAGGCCTTCACCCTGGCCGAGCGGGTGCCCGATGCGTTGGTGACGTTCGGGGTGGTGCCCACGTCGCCGCAGACGGGATTCGGTTACCTGCACCGCGGCGGGCCGTTGGGCCTCGACGGGGTGATGCATGCCTGCGCCGTCAGCGGGTTCACCGAGAAGCCGCAGCGCCGGGTGGCCGAGCAGTACCTCGAGTCGGGGGAGTACTGGTGGAACTCAGGGATGTTCGTGTGGCGGGCCTCGGCGTTGCTGGCGGCGCTGGCCGTGGTGCAGCCGGCCACGCATGCCCAGGTGCTGGAGTTGGCTGCCGAGCCGGGCAGGCTCGCGGAGATCTATCCCCAGCTGCACAAGGTCTCGGTGGACTACGGGGTGATGGAGCCCGTCTCGCGGGGGGAGGCGCCCGGGCGGGTGGTGGCGGTTGAACTCCCGATCAGCTGGTACGACGTCGGCTCCTTCCTGGCGTTGGCCGGCCAGCTCCCGACCGATGCCGGGAGGAATGCCCGCCAGGGGTGCACCGTCGTGCTCGACGGGTTCGACAACCTGGTCATCAACCGTCGCTCCGATGAGCACGTGGTGGCCGTCTCCGGGCTGCGCTCGATGGCCGTGGTGGTGACCGATCGGGCCACCATGGTCGCCCCCTTGGCCGATGCCGAACAGGTCAAGGAACTCGTCGCCAGGGTCGCCGACGAAGTCGGGCCACGGTTCGCGTGAGCCTGCCCGATCTAGAGTGAACCCGGATCAATCCTTGGGAGGGCTCATGTCAGGTGTCGAACGCCATCGACTCGCAATCGCGTGGTTCGCGGTCGGACTGACCGTCGCGGCCTTCGCGATCGGCTGGATCTCGCTGCTGTCAGGAGGCCTGCCGCAGGCCTCGACCTTGGCCACGTTCATGGGCGGTGGGCTGGTGCCCCTCGTCCATGCCCTCGCCTCGATCGTCGCCCTGGTCTGGGCTGCGACCGCGGCGCCACGCCTCGACGTGCGCGCCCCGGCGGGTGTGCTGGGCGGCCTGCTGGTCGTGGACGCGGCAGTGGGACTGGTCTTCGGGGTCGTCGCCCTGATGACCGACCGGTGGCGGTTCGCCACCTCTGCGGGGGACGCGGTCGAACTGGTCGCCAAGCTGGGGTTGGCTGTCATCTGCCTGCTGGTCGCCGCCCATCCGGCGGGTGATCGGGCGACCTCGCCGCCGCAGTTCCCGGCACCCCACGCCCAGACCCCTCAGCTGCCGGGCCAGCAGTCCGTCCGCGGGGGTGCACCCACGCAGCCATCGGCCCAGCAACTCCCCAGTTGGCAGCCCGACCAGGCCTCGGGTGGGGCATGGCTTCGGGCCGGTGACGCCGCCACGGGTGCCTCCGCGTCGACCTGGGGAGAGCCGACGGAGACCCCCGAGGGACGGCGGGGACCAGCCAGCTGGGAGCCCGCTCCCCGGGACCAGGACCGGTCGTGACATCTTCGTCCGGAAACGGCGACGCGCCACGCCGAAGATCTGCAACTTTTTCTCGCCCTCAGCTTGACGTGGGTCGAACCACACGCTTGTAATTTGATTCAACGGAGCCGCCGGTTGGCAGCTTCGAGGGTCGAGAGGAATCCGATGGGCGATTTGCTGACAGTGCTGTCGACGACCGAGGGACCGCTCGAGTGGCAGGAGCGAGCCCTGTGCGCGCAGACGGATCCGGAGGCGTTCTTCCCCGAGAAGGGTGGATCGACGCGGGAGGCCAAGAAGGTCTGCGAGACCTGCGAGGTGAAGCGGGAGTGCCTGGAGTACGCGCTGGCCATGGACGAGCGGTTCGGCATCTGGGGGGGCCTGTCGGAACGCGAAAGGCGACGCCTGAAGCGACGCGCCTGAGCTGGTCCTCGCCCGTTCCGCTCTCGTCCGGGCCACCTTCGGGTTGCCCGATGAACGCATCCGCCTAGACTCGGCACCTGATCGGGCCACACCACGGCCGACGAACGTGCACCGCGCCACGGCGGGGAGGAGGCCTGATGACCCACGCCACACCGGTGGACGCCACCCCTGACGACGCCGGCTCCCGGGCCTCCCCGGCCCCGAGTGTCGAGCCCGGGACTGAATGGGCCTGGGCCCACGAGGAGACCCCTGAGCCGCAGTCGAGGATCTCGGCTGCTGAGGTGGCCGCCATCCTGGTGGTGCACGACGGAGCCGAGTGGCTGGCCCGCTCTCTCGTCGCGCTCGGTCGCCTGGACGATCGACCCGGGCTGGTGATCGCCGTCGACGCCGACTCGCGTGACGGATCCCGCGACCTGCTCGACAAAGCCGTGGACGAGGGACTGCTCGACGAGGTCGTCGACGCCCCGTCCGGGGGTTTCGGACAGGCCCTGCAGGCCGTCGTGCCCCTGCTGCCCCGTGACCACGTGTGGCTGTGGCTGCTGCACGACGACGCGGAACCCCGGCGCACCGCACTGCGGGAACTGCTGCTTGCGGTGTCGGCTGCCGACCCGACCCCTGACGTTGTCTTCCCCGCCCTGCTCCAGCCCCAGCGCCGCAACCACGCGACCCGGGTGAGCGAGGTGGGGCAGTCGGTCACCCTCTCCGGCGACCGACATCTGTCCATCGATCCCGGCGAGATCGACCAGCGTCAACTCGACCCGGGAGACACCCTGGGCGGGTCGAGTTGCGGGATGCTGCTCACCCGATCCGCCTATGACGCCCTGGGTGGGTTCGATCCCGACGTCCCGCTTCACCGCGACGGACTCGACCTCGGGTGGCGCGCCCAGGAGGCCGGTCTCACCGTGCGCACGGCCCCGGCGGCGGGCATCCACCACCGGCAGGCCGGTCGGCTGCAGGACCGTCCGGGCAGCGTCGATCCGGCGCTCGACCGCCAGTGGGGCATGCGAGTGGTGGCCGCACACGCGACCCATCCGTCACGGTCCCTCGTCTGGTTGACGTTCACCGCCATGCTGAAGGGCGTGGGCCTGTTGCTCGGGAAGTCACCCCGGGCCGCGCTCGCCTGGTTCCGGGCTGCCCGCGGCATCGCCGGCGACCGGGCCGTGGTCCGCCGGATGCATGGGCGCAATCCGAACGCCGGCCTCCCGATCGACCGGGCGCTGCGTCCGACCCCTGCACAGACCTTGCGGGCCGCGGCTGAACGCCTGTTCGCCTCCTTCGCCGACCGCTATCGCGACTTGCGCGAGGACCACTCCGACACCTCCATCGACGCGCTCACCGGTGACGACTTCTCGGGTGGACGCTCCAGTTCGCGGCTGGCCTCACCCACCAGCGTGGTGCTGGTGGCCATGGCCGTCACGGCGTTGGTGGTGGCCCGTCACCACCTCGGAGGTGGACACCTCGTCGGGCCGCGGCTGCTGCCCGCGCCACAGGACCTCGGCCAGGCCTATCGGCTCTGGGCCGCCGAACCCGTGGCGCTGCCGGGCAGCAATGCGCCCTGGATCGGATGGAGTGCGCTCGGCTCGACCCTCGCCTTCGGTTCCCCGGAACTGTTCGCCCGACTGCTCGTGCTGGGGGCTCCGGTGCTCGGCACCGCCACCTGCCTGTTGTTGATGAGGTGGGTGCTGCGCGACAAGGGCCGGTGGCTGCAGGCTGGACTGTCGGCGCTGTGGGGCATGGGCGTCGCGCTGCTGGGGTCGACCGGCCGGGGGCTGCTCGCCACCTCGCTCACCGCCGTGGTGATGCCGCTGGCCGCCCTGGCCGCAGTGCGTTGGTTCGCGCTCGACCGGCAGGGACGCGAGCCCGGTCCTGGTGACGCCGTCGCAGACGAGGTGCGCTCCAGGCCCGGCACCGCAGAACTGTGGCGCGCGCCCGCCTCCCTGGCTCTCTGGCTCGGGGTGATGGCCACGGCGACTCCCGTGTTCGCCCTGGTTGCCCTCCCCTTCGCCGCCCTGCACGGGCTGGCGCGCAGCCGCTGGAGCGGCAGGACCCTGCTGGTCGCGGTCGGCCCGACGGCGATGATCGCCACCTGGATCCCACGCCTGTTGCACCATCCCGGACGAATGCTCACCTCGGCCGACCCGCTCGCCACCGCCCATCCCGACCTGCCCGCAGGAATGTGGTTGCTCGTGGGGGGTTCCGTGGGCGGCTGGACGGCCTGGCTCAGCGCTGCCGTGATCGCCGCGACCGCCTTGGCGGCCGTGGCGGCCGCCATCGTCTCGGCGTTCGCCGGGCGCTCCGGTCCACTGGGCTGGATCGGGATCGCGGTCAGCAGCTTCGGGCTGGCCCTCGTGCTCGGCAAACGTGCCTTCCTGCTCGACGGAGCCGTGGCCCGTCCGGCCATCGACGTGTGGTTGCTGATGGGCTTCGGGGCGCTGGTGGTCTCGTTGGCCCTGTCGTACGACGATGCGGCGCGACGCGAGGGTGGACGAGTGCTGACGCGCTCACTGATGGGGGTCACGCTCGCCCTGGTGGTCGCAGCCGGCGTGGCCTGGATCCCGGGTGACCGGATCGCCGCCCTGTCCGTGCAGCGGTCCTCCCTGCCCTCGTACGTGCTGGCCGTCCAGGACTCACCCCGGCGGTCGCGAACCCTGATGATCGACCTGTCGAGCCAGGGTGTCGTCTCGTGGAACGTGGTCAGTCGCACCCAACCCCGGTGGGGCTCCGGCGAGCAGAACCCTGCCGGCGACGAGGCAGCCGCACTGGCCCTGGGTGGGCTGGTGAAGCAGATCGCCGAAGGGGCCACCTCGGACGAACTGGCGCAGTCCCTGCGCGCACGAGGCATCGGTCACCTGTGGCTGCGGTCCCCGTCGACCGCGCAGGCCAGCGGGCTGAACAACGCGCCGGGGCTCGTACCCGGATACGTCGACGACTCCACTCGGGTGTGGACGGTCTCGGAGGGGGCCACCTACCAGCCGCCCGCCCGTCGCTGGGGTGTGGCCTCGGTGGTGGTCGAGTCGCTGGTCGCCCTGCTGCTGATCGGACTGGCCGCGCCCGTGCTCGGGACACCCTCCGGTGCGAGCCCTCGACGGGCCCGGGGTGAGGTGGACCGATGAGACGAGGCAGACGCATCCTGCTCGCGGCCGCCGGGGCGGTGGCCGGGCTCGGGCTCGTGGTGGGCGGTCTGGTGAGCCCGACCGAGTCGCGGGAACCCACCCGACTTCCCGATGTCGCCACCCTGCAGATGGGGGTGTGCCCGGTGCAGGGAGCCTCCGGTGACCTGGTCGGCGGCACGACACCGGGGGCCCGGGTACGCATGTTGGCGGAGTCGACCGCGGTCTCGGCCACCGCGCCCATCACGGCACCGGTGATCGTGACCCAGAACCAGGCCGGTGGCGTGCTGCCGCCGGGGGTGAACCTGAGTTCGCCGACCGGCAGGAGCTTCGCCGCCTGCTCCGAACCAGCCTCCACCTCGGCCGTGCAGGTACCCGACCCGAGCGTCGCGGACCTGTTGCTGGTCAACCCGGACAAGACCCAGGCCGTCGTCAACCTGGCCCTCAGCTCGGTGAACGGGTCACTCACCACCGCTGGTTCGCGTGGGCTGACCATCCCGCCGGGACAGGTGAGGGTGGTGCCCATCTCGGTCCTCGCCCCGGGTTCGGACCCGGTCACCGTGGTGCAGACCGCCACCCAGGGACGAGTGGTGATGGTCAGCCGCACCATCGACGGGGCGGTCGACCAGTTGGCGGCCACCCAGCCTGCCGCCGAGGTCGTCCTCCCGGGGATCGTCGCCGGATCGACCAGCACCCGGCTGGTGCTGGGCAACCCCGGCGAGACCCGTACCCAGGTGACCGTGAAGGCGATGAACGGGCGCGGCGAGTACGTGCCGGTGGGCACCGAGAACGTCACGGTCGATGCCCAGTCGAGCGTGCAACTCGACCTGACCGGTGCCCTCGAGGGGGAGGCGACCTCACTGCACCTCACCGCCGACCAGCCGATCGTGGCCACCGCGGAGGTGAGGGTCGGGAACGACACGGCCATGGTGGGCAGCGCCCCGCTGGCCCCGGTCATCACCGACATCCCCGCCTCGGGGGTGGTCCAGGTGGCCAACCCGAATCCTCAGCCGGTCACCGTCCAGGTCACCTCGGGCAGTCGCACCACCCGCGTCAGGGTGCCCGCCTCGGGGGCCGCCGGCACGGTGGTGCAGGCCGGGCAGGTGGTCACCCTCAGCAGCGGCCTGCCAATCGCCGCAGCCTCGATCATCGCGAACTCCGGGGTGGCCGTGCAGCCGTTGCGGGGTGCCGTCCAGCAGTCCAACGAGGTGCAGATCGACCAGGACCCGCGGCTGGGCTGAGGCTCAGTCGTCCTCGTCGCCGACCAAGGGGTCGATGTCTCGGGGATTGCGGGCGGTCAGGGCGGCCAGTTGCTCCACCACCGTGCGATGCACCAACCTGCGCAGATGACGGCGTCCGGTCGATCGCTGTTCGAGGGGCCTGCGATAGACCACCACCCGTGCGGGCTGGGTGGCTGAGGCCTCCATCGCGGCGGCCAGAGGCACCCGGGTGTCATGCTCCCGAACGGTGGGCACCTCTTCGACCCCCACCTCGATGTGGTCGAGCAGCCCCGGCTGCAGGCTGCCGATCCGCGCCAGCGATGCCGTCAGACACTCGGTGAACCACGCCGCGGCTGTCGGGTTCCGGTGGGCGAGGAAGGCGGCGCGCACCTCGTGTGCGGCTCGGCGCGTGGTGGGCTCGGCCGCGAGCGGCACGAGGGGTCCACGCATGCCGCGGTCGTGGCGGTCGCGGTGGCGTGGCATGGGGGTGAGCCTAGCCCTCGCCTCAGCGTTCGGCGATGACCTTCAGGTGCCGCTTCTCGGCCAGCACCACCACGTCGCGGCCGAACTCGGGGGAAGGGGTTGGCTCGTCCACCCGCATGCCGACCTCGCGGATCGCATCGGCGAGGGCGAGAAGGTCGTCCAGTGGGGCCTGACGTGGTTCGTCGGAGTGGGGCATCCGGATGGTCTCCCAGCCCCGTGGCGCCGAGGTCGAGGCCGAGTGCTGGTCGCACAGGTCGTAGCTGGCGGGGTCCACCTCGGGTGACAGGGGACCGATCACGGCCGTCTGGTCGGCGTAGACGTAGGTGAGGGTCGTGGTGGCCCTGGCCCGACAACTCGTGCGCGAACAGACCCTCGATCCCATCACTGTGCCCCCTTCGTCGTGCCGCAGCCGAGCCTGTGGTCCGGGTGCCCGGTCACCCAGAGGAGGTTACGACTGCTGACGGCGGAGGTGTGGCAGGCGCGCTGGAGTGGGCCCCGGCGCTAGTCTCGACCCGTGATCGAGGCGAGCGTGTTCAAGTCCAATGACATCCGTGGAGTTGTCGCCGGTGGGGAACGCCCCGGTGAGTGGGACGAAGCCGGCGCCGCCCGGATCGGGCAGGCCTGGGCCGACCTGGCCGACCCGGCCTGGCGGGCCACGGTGGTGGTCGGCCGTGACATGCGGGTCTCGGGTGAGGCGATCAGCCGCGCCTTCATCGCCGGGCTGCGTTCCCGCGGAGTCGACGTCCTCGACTCGGGGCTGAGCAGCACCGACCAGCTGTGGTTCGCGTCCGGTTCCCTCGACCTGGCCGGGGTGCAGTTCACTGCCAGCCACAATCCGGCCGACTACAACGGCATCAAGTTCTGCCGCCCCGGCGCCGCCCCGGTCGAGCCTGCCTTCCTGCGGGCGGTGGCGGAGCGGGCCCTGCAACTCGAGGCCGACCAGTCCCCGCTGGGCGAGCCCACGGGTGACCTGGCACAGGTCGACACCCTGCCGGGATACGTCGCCCACCTGCACTCCCTGGTCGACACCGCAGGCTTGCGCCACCTCACCGTGGTGGTCGACGCCGGCAACGGCATGGCAGGTCACACCGTCAGGGCCGTCTTCGACGGGGTCGACGTCGACCTGGTCGGCCTCTACCTCGATCTCGACGGCAGCTTCCCGAACCACCAGCCCAACCCCCTGGAGCCCGAGAACCTCGTCGACGCCCAGCGCGCCGTCCGGGAGCACGGTGCCGATCTGGGATTGGTCTTCGACGGCGACGCCGACCGCTGTTTCATCATCGACGAGCGTGGTGAGGTGATCACCCCGTCGGTGGTGACCGCGCTGATCGCGGCCTCGGAGCTCGGACGGGAGCCGGGTGCCACCATCGTGGTCAACTCCGTCACCTCGGGCACCGTCGAGCAGGTGGTCACCGAACTCGGCGGACGAGTGGTCACCTCGCTGGTGGGCCACACGCACGTGAAGGCACTGATGGCCGCCGAGCACGCGATCTTCGGCGGCGAACACTCCGCCCACTACTACTTCCGCGATTTCTGGGGTGCTGACACCGGCATGCTGGCAGCACTGCACGTGCTCGCCCTGCTGGGACGCAGCGACCAGCCCATGTCTGCGCTGGTCACCGACTACCAGCGGGTGTCGAACTCCGGTGAACTCAATTCCACCGTTGCCGACCAGGCAGCGACCATCGAGCGAGTGGCGGCAGCCTTTGCCGGCAAGGGCAGCATCGAACGGGTCGACGGCCTCACCGTGCGAGGGCTTGACGCCGAGCAGCGCCCTTGGTGGTTCAACCTTCGCGCCAGCAACACCGAACCCCTGTTGCGGCTCAATGTCGAGGCCGCCACCGACGAGATGATGGCCGCCATCCGCGATGATGTCCTTGACCTGGTGCGCACTCCCGCGCCCACCCCCGAAGGAGCCTGAGATGTCCCACCCCACCAGCGAACTGGAACTCGCCCCCGAGTTCCTCGAGATCGCCGCCTGCCCCGCCTGCCACTCGAAGTTCGCGGTCGACTACGACGCCCACGAACTGGTGTGCACCTCGGCCGTCTGCGGACTTGCCTACCCGGTTCGCGACGGCATCCCCGTGCTGCTGATCGACGAAGCCCGTTCAACCCTCGAGAACTGAGCCACCATGTCGGCCGGTGACTTCGACGACTCCCTGTTGGAACAGACCAGGCTCTCCGAGCGTGCCGACGACCTGCTCCGATCGCTTGCCTCGGCAGGTTCGCGGGTGCGCCGTGAGGCCCAGGGATCGGCGGACGAGCCCTTGGCGGCAGGCTTCGAGGCCGGGCTGCGTCCCCGTGGGGTGATCGCGGTCGGTCCCGAGGCGCGGCTGATCCGGGCCCTGCTCGAACCCGTCTGCCCGGTGCCCTTCATGGCATGGCCCCACCCGGGGCTGCCGGCCTGGGTGGGTGCCCTCGACCTCGTGGTGGTGCTGGCACCGTCCGGCTCCGATCCGGCGCTGGTGGCCTCGGTCGCCGAGGCCGTGCGTCGAGGCGCCGCCGTCGTGGTGGCCGCCCAGCCGGGATCGGCGATCGCGGAGCGCGCGGGTTCGCGCACCACCTTGTTGCTGCCCGTCACCACCGGCGATGCGTTGGCGTGCGTCGTGCAGGTGCTGAGCGTGCTGCACCAGTTGGGGTTGGGGCCGTTGGTCGTCCCCGAACAGGTCGCCGATGCCGCTGACCTGGTCGCCGAGGAGTCGTCTCCGCACCGCGACCTCACCACCAATCCCGCCAAGGAACTGGCGGTGGCCCTGGCCGACGCCCAGCCCCTGGTCTGGGGAGGCACCGTCCTGGCCGCCCGCGCCTCGCGCCGGGTCGCGGAAGCCATCCGCCGATCGTCGGGGCGAGCCGCCCTGGCCGCCGACGCCAGCGAACTCCTGCCCGTCATCGAGGGGGTGCGCGAACGTGACGTGTTCGCCGATCCGCTCGAGGACGGGGAGGAGACCAGGCCGGTCCTGGTGGTGCTGGACGATCCGGCCGGCGATGCCCAGGTGCGTCAGGAGCGGTCCCAGTTGCTGGCGGCCGCTCAGGCCCATGACGTGCGGGTCTGCGTGGTCGAAGCAGGCAGCGAGATGACGCAGACGTCGTCGATGGAGACCTACGTCACCCTGTTGCAGAAGGGCCTGTTCGGGGCCGCTTGGCTGGGGATCGGCCTCGGCGCGTTCTGAGTCTCCCTGCCACGGTCGCCCTGCTCGGACCGGGCGCCTGCGGATAGGCTGCCGCCATGGCTGACGTGCTGGTGCTCAACGGACCGAACCTCGGACGACTGGGTCGTCGCCAACCGGAGATCTACGGCGCGACCACCCACGCCGAACTGGCCGACCATCTGGTCGAGACCGGACGAGGGTTGGGCCTGGTGGTGGAGGTGCGCCAGACCGACGCCGAGCACGAGATGATCGGCTGGCTGCACGAGGCCGCGGATGCCTCGATCCCCGTGGTCATCAATGCCGGCGCCTGGACCCACTACTCCCGGGCGATCGGGGACGCAGCCGCGATGGTCCCCGCCTACGTCGAGGTGCACATCTCGAATGTGCACGCCCGCGAACAGTGGCGCCACGTTTCGGTGCTCTCGGCCGGTGCGACCGGAATCATCGTGGGCTGCGGCCTGGGCGGATACGACCTCGCCCTGGCTCACCTGGCGTCGCTGCGCCAGGACTGACCTGAGCCACGACATACCTGAGCCACGACATACCTGAGCCACGACATACCTGAGCCACGACGGGCGGGGTCAGGGAGCCGGCGGCGTCCGGTCGGTGCCGCCTCTCAGCGGTCGGGATCCTTGCCGCCCTTGCCGTCCTGGAAGGACTCCCAGATCTCCTTGCACTCGGGGCAGACCGGGTACTTGTCGGGGTTGCGGTGGGGCACCCACACCTTGCCGCACAGGGCCACCACGGGCGTGCCCATCACCATGGCCTCGGTGAGTTTGGCCTTGGGCACGTAGTGCGAGAACCGCTCATGGTCACCGGGATCGAACGACTCCTGGGTGCGTTCGTCGACGACCGTCTGGGATCCGGGGGCCAACTGCTGGTTCATGCGCTGCATTCTACCGAGCCCGTCCACCCCCGCGACACGGTCGGCTGACAGCAGAAACCCGCACCACTGGCAGGATGGGGCGGGTGGCAGAGCAGGTGAGTGACCAGACCCGGGTCGGCGTGGTCGGCGACGTCGAGCCCCCGAGCCTTCGGGCACTCACGGTCGGCGTGTTGACCATCGTCTTCTCCGTCGCCTTCCAGGCGATCGCCGTCGCGACGGCCATGCCGGCGGCCGCGGCCGAACTGGGGCAGTTGAGCCTGTTCGCGTGGGCCTTCTCGCTGTTCGTGATCGGCATGAGCCTGTCGACCGTGCTCGGCGGCCGCGCGTGCGACGCGTTCGGTCCCGTCCGTCCGGCGGTGGTCGGGGTGGCACTGTTCGGTCTCGGACTCACGCTCGCAGCCCTGGCCCCCACCATGGTGGTGCTGGTCTCGGCCAGATTCGTCCAGGGTCTGGGAGGCGGACTGCTGAACGTCAGTCTGATGGTGATCGTCGCCCGCTTGTGGGACGAGCACCGTCGCGCCGTGCTGATGACGGCCTTCAGTTTCTGCTGGGTGCTGCCCGCCTTCGTCGGCCCGCCCGTGGCCGCCTGGCTCACCCATCGGTGGAGTTGGCACCACGTCTTCTGGAGCGTGATCCCCGTGCTCGTGGTGGCCAGCCTGCTGTGCGTGCGTCCCCTGGCCCGGATGCGTGAGCACCTGCGCCCCCACCCGGAACAGTCGGCGGCCGTGCCCATCTGGGCAGCCGTGCTCGTCTCGCTCGGTCTGGCCGGTTTGCAGGCCGGCGGTCAACGTCTGGACTGGACCGGTCTCGTGCTGGCCGTGGTTGCGGCGGTGGCCATCGCCGTGTCGATCCGTCCCCTGATGGCTCCCGGATTCCTGCGGCTGGCCCCCGGTATCGCTGCCGTGTCGTGGGCGCGCCTGCTGCAGGCGGGAACCTTCTTCGCCGCCGAGTCGTTCCTGCCGCTGACCCTGGTGCAGTTGCGCGGGCTCACCCTGTTCGAGGCAGGTCTGGCGCTGACCATCGGCTCGATCGGTTGGACTCTCGGCTCGTGGTTCCAGTCGAGGTCCTGGTTCCGGGTGCGGCGTGACCAGTTCATCCAACTGGGCACCGCCTGCCACGTGGTGGGGGTCGGTCTGGTGGCTGCGTCGGTGTGGTTCGGGTGGCCGCTGGCCCTGATCGCCATCGGCTGGACGGTCAGCGGTCTCGGCATGGGATTCTCGACCGCCTCGGGCACGTTGGCGGTGATGCAGCTCAGCGCACCGGCCAAGCTGGGACGCAACACCTCGTCGCTGCAGGTCAGCGAGTCGATGGGCAACGCGCTGCTGGTGGGGATCGCCGGCACGCTGTTCGCGGGGTTGCGCACGAACCACCTCCCGGCGACGGTCTTCGCCTCGGTGTTCGCGGTGATGGCCCTGGTGGCAGTACTCGCACTCGGCGCCTCGCTGCGGATCGGGCCCGTGCGCAACGCGACTGCCGGGGTGGGTCCGCGGTAGCCCAGCGGGGTCAGGACGTCCCCGACCCTGGCCATGGGGCTCAGGTCAGGTCAGGTAGTTGATCGTGAGGAAGGTGACCAGCACGAAGACCACGACCAGCACGCTGGTGACGAGCAGGTAGTAGCCCCAGGAGTGCCGCTCCTTGACGGGCGCCGGCTGGTAGCGCCCCTTGCCCAGGTACTGCTCGAGCATCGACGCCGGTGTCTCGTTGCGCGGCGCCACGGTGTTCAGGTCGTCCACCGAGCGGAAGCTGCGGTGGGAACTGCTGGCCCACTCGCCGCCACTGGTCGGCAGGGGAGCGGACGGGATGGCATGACCGTTGGTGGTGGGGGGCAGGGTCGCCCCGCGTCCCCCTCCCTCCAGTGGCAGCGGGATGTAGGTCTCACCCCCGGGCATGAGTTCGGCGATGGCATCGAGTGCGGTGGCGAACTGCTCGGCCGACTGGGGGCGACGACTGGGGTCGGGTGAGAGGGCGTCGAACAACAACGCGTCGAGTTCCGGCGGCGCGCCGATCCGGTCGGAGACGGGGGGCGGCCCCACGTTCGGGTTGCGTCCCAGCAGGTCCTCCAAGGTCTTCACCGGGAAGGGAGCGTGCCCGGTCAGCAGGGAGTAGGTGACAGCGGCCATCGAGTAGATGTCGCTGCGATGGTCGAGTGGGGCGCCGCTGGCCTGCTCGATCGCCATGAACGCCGGCGTGCCAGCCGTGGCGGAACTGCCGAACTTGTCGACCAGCGACTCCGAGACCCCCAGGTCGGCCAACATGACACGGACCCCGGCGGCGGAATGGGTGAGCAGCACGTTGCCCGGTGTGACGTCGCGGTGGATCTGGTTGTGGCGGTGCAGCACCTCGAGGGCCCGCGAGGCCTCGGCGCACAGGCGCAGGGCTCGTCCGGGGGCGGTGAGGTGTTTGCGCAGGTTCTCCATGGTGCCGCCGTCGGCGTAGTCCATGACGAAGTAGGGCAGCCCGTCGGGGGTGTCACCGATGTCGTAGACGCGGACGATGCGCTCGTCACGGATGCGGCGCAGCAGTCGGGCCTCGGCCACGAAGCGTCGCCGCACGTCGGCATTCTGGGCCCAGGTCGACGACAACACCTTGATCGCGACGGGGACGTCGAGGTCGTCGTCGTGGCCCTTGTAGACGGTCGCGAACGACCCCGCGCCGATGCGCTGGGTCAGGCGGTAGCGACCGATCTTGTCCATTGCCTTCCCATACTTCCACGGCCACCCTTCTGGGTGGTGCTGTCTGGGTAGTCTGCCTCCCCGGTCTGAGAGTTGGGTGAGAGTTCCCTGCACCGGGCAGGATCGCTTGTCGCAGCACCGCGGTCCGGCCTCACCGGCCTCTGGGGTGCCTTCGGAGGTCGGTTCGGTGCGGCATGGAAGACTGGAGCGGTGACCGATCATCCGCAGTTGCCGCCCATGGGCTGGTACCCCGACCCGAACGATCCCAAGCAGGAGCGGTACTGGGAGGGCACTCGCTGGACCCACAACGTGCGTGATCCCCAGCCCGATGGGCGCTGGTCGTCGGGTCTGGGGGCGGCCACCGGCCAGTCCGGCTCCTCGCGCCCGACCCCCCAACCCTCGGGGCAGTCGTCCGGTCAGCCCTGGGGCTCGTCCTCGGGTCAGCCCACCCACGAGTCGCCCGTACCGCATCAGCTGGCACCGGGCGCGACCCCGGGCGTCCAGCACCCCACCCAGGTTCCGGCTGGCTACGCCCTGGGCATGCTGCGCCCGGCCACGGCCGACGGGGTACCGCTCGCCAGCTTCGGCCAACGGCTGCTGGCACGCCTGATCGACTGGTTCGTCGTCTCGGCGATCGCGCTGCCGCTGGCCTACCGTTGGGTGCGCGAGTACCTGGCGGTCTACTCCTCTGCCGTCAGCACCGGCTCCTTCAGCAACTCCATCCAACTCGCCGAGAAGATCCAGGGACCGGTCTCGGCGATCGCGCTGGTCTGGGTGGCCGTCATGTTCGCCTACCAACTGTTGATGGTCGGCCTCACCTCGCGCACGTTGGGCAAGATGGCGCTCGGGCTGCGCATCGTCCCCGTCGACCGCGGCCGCGGCACCATCGGTTGGCGTGAGGCGATCATCCGGGCCGTCGTCGTCGGTGGGGCGGCCCTCGTCGACATCTCGGTCGGCATCGTCACGTTGGTCACCTGTCTCGCCGCCCTGCAGAAGCCCCGCTGCCAGGCCCTGCAGGACCGACTGGCCCGCACCCAGGTCATCAGCACCAGCTGAGCCCGCCCCCCGTCCGCCGCGGCTAGGCTGTTCGCCGTGCCACTGGACAATGACGCCCTCAATCACCTGGCCGAGCACTTCGGCATCGCGACGGAGTTCTGGGACTGGAAGGGTCGCCACACCCAGATCTCGGAATCGGCGGTCGTGACGATCCTCGGCGCCCTCGGCATCGATGCGTCCACCCCTGAAACCGCGGCTGCGGCCGTCGACGAGATCAGGATCCGACGGTGGCGACGAGCCCTGCCAGCCTGCGTCGTGATGGAACAGGGCCAGGTGCGCACCATCGACGTGCACGTGCCGGGTGGGTCGCCTGCCGGGGTGAGCGTGCGCACCGAGGACGGACGGCTGATCCCTCTGGGGCAGACCGTCAACGACGAGGCGGATCGCGACATCGAGGGTGTCTGGACGGGGGAGGCCAGTTTCGTGCTGCCCGCAGACCTCCCGCTCGGCTACCACCGGCTGGTGCTGTTCAACGAGGGGCGCGAACAGGAGTCGTCGCTGATCGTGACCCCCATCTTCGTCGGGTTCCCCCGCAGCCTGGGGGACCGCCGAGTCTGGGGCTACGCCACGCAGCTGTACAGCGTCCGGTCGTCGCGGTCCTGGGGAGTGGGCGACCTGATCGACCTGACCGACCTGAGCACCTGGGCGCGCACCCAGACCTACGCCGACTACATCCTGGTGAACCCGCTGCACGCAGCCCAGCCGGTGGCCCCGATGGAGCCCTCGCCGTACCTGCCGTCCAGCCGCACCTACGTCAATCCCCTGTACCTGCGGCCGGAGGCGATTCCCGAGTTCGCCGGTGTCGACGACTCCACCCGCGACCGGATCGAGCGATTGCGGTCGAAGTTGTGGGACGACCTCGCCGGTGCCGTGCAGATCAAGCGGAACGAGGCGATGGCGGCCAAGCTCGAGGCGCTCGAGATCCTCTACCAGGTGGGGTTGCCGCCCGCCCGGCAGATGGCCTTCGAGGGGTTTTTGCGGCGGGAGGGACGATCCCTGCGTGACTTCGCCGTCTGGTCGGCCCTCTACGAGGTGCACGGGCCCGACTGGCGGCAGTGGCCGGAGGCGTTGCGGCGTCCCACCTCTCCCGAGGTCGCCGAGTTCGCCCGTGAGCATGCCGATCGGGTGCGCTTCTTCGAATGGCTGCAGTGGAACTGCGACCACCAGGTCTCCTTGGCCCAGCAGGCCGCCAAGGACGCCGGGATGGCGCTGGGACTGATCCAGGACCTCGCCGTCGGAGTGAGCGGCGCCGGTGCCGACACCTGGCGGCTCGCTGACGTCTTCGCCCAAGGGGTGACCGTGGGCGCCCCGCCCGACCAGTTCAACCAGTCGGGGCAGGACTGGGGGCAGCCGCCGTGGCGGCCCGACCGGTTGGCCGACCTCGCCTACGCCCCCTTCCGCGAACTGGTGGCGGGAGTGCTGCGGCATGCCGGTGGGGTGCGGATCGACCACATCATCGGGCTGTTCCGACTGTGGTGGGTGCCGGCGGGTGGATCACCCCAGGACGGTGCCTACGTGCGTTACGACCACGAGGCCCTGATAGGGATCCTGGCGCTGGAGGCCTACCGCGCCGGGGCGCTGGTGATCGGGGAGGACCTCGGGACCGTCGAACCGTGGGTGCGTGACTACTTGTCGAGGCGGGGACTGCTCGGCACCTCGGTGCTCTGGTTCGAGAACCTCCCCGACGGCTCCCCACTGCCGGCCGAGAACTGGCGGGAGTACTGCATGGCCTCGGTGACCACCCACGACCTGCCGCCGACCACCGGTTACCTCGCGGGCGACCACGTGCGCCTGCGCCACGACCTGGGCCTGCTGACCGAGACCTTGGAGGAGGAACTGGCCCACAACGAGGAGGAGCAGCGTCGACTGCTCACCCATCTGCATGACCTGGGTCTGATCGTGCCCGAGGAGGGCGTCGACGAGGTGGAGTCGACCGTGCTGGGCATGCACCGGTTCCTGCTCCGCACCCCTGCCCGGGTGCTCAACGTGGCTCTCACCGACGCGGTCGGTGATCGGCTCACCCAGAACCAGCCGGGAACCATCGACGAGTACCCGAACTGGCGGGTGCCACTGTCGGGGCCCGACGGCGAACCGATGCTGCTCGAGGACGTCTACTGCTCCGAGCGCGCCATGCGGCTGTCGGCCGTGATGAACGGCTTCCAGACCGTGCCCGCACCCTGGGGACCCCGCTGACCGGCCGTGGACCGGGGGAGTACAGCCCCTGGCAGCGGACGATCGCCGGCGCCGGCCTGCTCGACACGGGCGGCGGCGTCCGGCAGACCGTCTTCGCTGAGATGTCGGCGCTGGCGGCACGCACCGGCGCGCTGAACCTCGGTCAGGGGTTCCCGGACGAGCCCGGGCCCGCCCAGGTGCTCGAGGCGGCCCATCGGGCCATGGCCGACGGCGTGAACCAGTACCCGCCAGGACCCGGGCAGGCGGGGCTGAGGGCAGCGATCGCCGACCACCAGCGCCACTGGTACGGCCTCGACCTCGATCCCGAGACCCAGGTGGTGGTCACCGCCGGCGCCACCGAGGCCCTCGCGGCTGCGCTGCTCGCGCTGGTCGAACCGGGGGATGAGGTGGTCTGCCTCTCACCCACCTACGACGCCTACTCGGCCGTGGTCGCACTTGCAGGTGGCGTACTCGTGCCGGTACGGATGCGCTTCCCCCACTGGCAACCCGACCCGGACGACCTGCGCCGAGCCGTCAACGACCGCACCCGGGTGATCCTCGTGAATTCCCCCCACAACCCCACCGGCGCCGTCCTGGGTAGCGCGGTGCTCGAGCTGGTGGTCGAACTCTCCCATCGTCACGACGCGACCATCGTCACCGACGAGGTCTATGAGCACCTCGTGCACGAAGGACGACATGTGCCCGTGGCCACGCTCCCGGGCGGGTCCGAGAGGACGCTGTCGATCTCCTCGGCTGGCAAGACCTTCTCCGTCACGGGGTGGAAGGTGGGCTGGGCCAGCGGGCCGGCACACCTGGTGACGGCCGTCCTCTCCGTGAAGCAGTACCTCAGCTATTCAGGCGGGGCGCCCTTCCAGCCCGCCGTGGCCGTGGGCCTCGCCCTGCCGGACGAGGTCTTCGCCGGCTTGGCGCGAACCCTCACCGGCAAGCGTGACCGGCTGTGTGCGGCCCTGCTGTCGGCCGGGTTCGACGTGTCGGTGCCCGAGGCGGGCTACTTCACCGTGGTCGACGTCGCCCGCCTGGGGTGGCGCGACGCGGAGGAGTTCTGTCACCGACTTCCCGAACTGGCCGGGGTGGTGGCGGTGCCGGTGTCGGCGTTCGTCCAGCCCGAACACCGCAGCGAGGTGGCCAGCCTGGTGAGGTGCACCTTCTGCAAGTCGGACGAGGTGCTCGACGAGGCCGGCCGCCGGCTGGCTGCTCTTGGTTGCGGCAGCGGTGCGCTCAAAGGGTTCCGTCTAGGGATGCGGGACGGTTCGACAACCGGCGGTGGCGTGGATTGACTGGTGGGGTGTCCGGCGTTCGCAACCCCATGATCTCGACCCTGCTGCACCTGCGTGGGAACAGCCGAGCGGCTGTCTACTCAGAGCCCATGTGGGGTCTGTCGATGATGTTGGTGCTGCCCTACGCCTCGGTGTTCATGCTTGCCCTGGGCGTCCACGACACCCAGATCGGCCTGCTGGCCACCATCTCGATGCTCTCGCAGATGGTGTTCGGGTTGCTCAGCGGCGTGATCACCGACAAGCTCGGCCGACGCCTGACCACGGCGGTCTTCGACATCGTCTCGTGGGCGATCCCGTGCCTGATCTGGGCGTTCGCGCAGAACTTCTGGTGGTTCCTGGTCGCCTCCGTCGTCAACGGCGTCTGGCAGGTGACGCAGAACTCCTGGGACTGCCTGCTGGTGGAGGACCTCGACCGCAGGCAGATCCCGCGGGTGTACTCGCTGGTGAAGGTGGCTGCCGAGTTCTCCTCGCTGTTCGCCCCGATCGCCGCCCTGTTGGTGTCGAACCTGGGGCTGGAACTGGCGGTGCGCATCCTCTACCTCAACGCCTTCGTCATCAT
Organism: Aestuariimicrobium sp. T2.26MG-19.2B; assembly: GCF_950101875.1. NCBI lineage: Bacteria > Bacillati > Actinomycetota > Actinomycetes > Propionibacteriales > Propionibacteriaceae > Aestuariimicrobium > Aestuariimicrobium sp. T2.26MG-19.2B. Next base: position 2,073,870 of record NZ_CATNLW010000001.1, read on the forward strand.
GTCGGTCAAGATCTGGCTGTTGTGGCGGTTCACCACCGAGACCGACACGGGCCGGCTGCGCATGGCCCAGACGCGCGGCACCAGCATCTGGACCTCGCTGTGGGAGTACCGCGGGGTGGCGCGGTTGATCGTCCGTTCGAGGGGGACGATCTTCTCGCTCGTGATCGCGGTGCTCGTGGCCGCCGTCAGCCTCGTCAACGGCACGTTCTGGCAGGTCGCGATCAACCAGCGACTGGGGGTCAGCGACGCGCTGCTGCCGTTCTTCCCCATGGTGCGCTCGCTGTTGTCGGTGCTCTTCTTCTTCACCCTGATCCCGCGGCTCACCCACGGCAAGCACCTGAGGGTGCCCACGATGCTGGGGTTCGGGGTCTATCTCGCTGGCCAGGCGCTGTTGGTCACCATCCCGGCGGCCCCGGGCGGCGCGTCGCTGTCGACCTTCGCGTTGCTGGGGGTGTGCCTGCTGCTGGACGCGTTCGGAGCCGGGATGTTGTTCATGCTGGCCGAGTCCCTGGTGGCCCTGCACGTCGACCGCACCGAGCGCTCCCGGGTGATGGCGATCCAGCGCACGGCGGTGATGCTGGTGACCGCGCCGTTCGGGTGGCTCAGCGGGTGGCTGTCGAGCCACGACCGCAGCTGGCCCTTCATGCTCACCTCGGTGCTGCTGCTGGCGGGGCTGGTGGTGGCGGCCCGGTTCTGGGTCACCACCCATGAGGAGGCCGACGAGGTCACGGCCGCCGCCTGAGCAGCTCAGCCCCGTCGTGTTCGACGACCGGGCCATTGCCTGACCGGGCCAGGATTGCCACATGCCCGGGCGCGGGTGGGTGCAGGTCGACGAACGAGGGCGCGACCAGCCCTGACTTGAACCGCGCCTCGCGCCTCACCCAGTCCTCCACGTCGACCTCCCCATCGACGTCGACCCGGCCGTCCCCGCCGGCTCCTCGCTGGCCGCCGGTTCTCCGTTGCACGTCAATGCCGATCGGTTCGAGGCACAGGGCGACGACAGTCAGGAGCCCTGAGTGTGAGACCGATGCCTGCCACGGCTGCCCGACCAGCACCGGACGACCGTGCTGCCGTCCGCACTCCTCGCAGGTGCGGTCGACCTCGACGAGGTCGGGTGCGAGCCCGCTCAGCCCGGCGATCGCGTGGCGCAGCAGGGCCGCTCCGAGCATCACCCGTGCCCGGTCGGCGGGCGGTGCGATGCGTTCGAGCCTGGCCCGCTCCGGTTCGTCCAGCACGTCGAGTTGTTCGATCGAGGCCAGCGTCAGCGGAGTCCACCAGACGTGGGTGGTGGTGTCTCGGGGTGGCGATGTTGGGGGCAGGGGAGTGTCCATGTGGGCGATGACGGGGATTAGGTAAGCACAGGCTACCCTAATTGCCGTGAAGCTCCTGCTGGACGACCCGGCTGCCATCCTGCCCGGCTCATGGGTGGCCGGTGACCGGGTGGTCACCGGCGCCGAACTCGGCCGTCTTGTCTCGGAGCGGGCGCGACTGCTGCCCGACTCGCTCGATGGCCGCTGTCTGGTGCATGTGCGGATGGAGCGAACCCTCGATGCCATCATCGGTTACCTCGCCGTGCTTGAGGCGGGCCACGTGGCGTTGGTGCTGGGCCCCGGGCAGCCCGGACAGGCGGCCAGGACCGAGCAGGTGGTGGCCACCTACCCGGCCGACCTCGACCTGGTCCCGGGGGGCTTCGACTGGGTGGGGGATCCTCGAGGACCCCGGCACCTGCTGCACCCCGACCTCACGGTGCTGCTGAGCACCTCGGGCAGTACCGGGTCCCCCAAACTGGTCAGGCTCTCCCGCGAGAACCTGCGCGCCAATGCCCGGGGCATCGTCGCGGCCCTGGGGCTGACAGCGGACGACCGGGGGATCACCTCGCTTCCCCTGCACTACTGCTATGGGCTGTCGGTGCTGCACGCCCACCTCGTGGCCGGGGCCTCGTTGGTGATCGACGACGGGTCGCCGGTCGAGCCCGAGTTCTGGTCGACGGTGCGTGAACGTGGTGTCACGAACGTGGCGCTGGTGCCGCACTCAGCCCAGTGGCTGGCGGACTCAGCGCTGTTGGACTCCGGCTTCCCCGATCTTCGGATGCTCACCCAGGCCGGGGGTCGACTCCCGGCCCGCAGCGTCAGCCAGTTGGCGGCGGCAGCTTCGTCGACGGGTTGCGAGGTGCGGGTGATGTACGGCCAGACCGAGTCGACCGCCCGCATCACCATCGGACCACCGGGGTGCGCCGAGCGTCATCCCGACAGTGTCGGACGAGCCGTCCCCGGCACCGGACTGCGGCTGGACCTCTCGGTGCCGGAGGCCGACGGCCCAGGAGTGGGCGAACTGGTGGTGACGGGGCCGAGCGTGATGTTGGGCTACGCCGAACATGCCGACGACCTGGCATTGGGCAGGATGCAGCACGAACTCCGCACCGGCGACCTGGCCACCATCGATGACCACGGTTTCGTGCGCATCGTGGGACGACGCCGCAACTTCGCCAAGCTGATGGGGCTGCGCGTCGACCTCGATCGTCTCGAACAGCTGTTGGGCGAGCAGGGCCACGAGGTCGTGGTCACCGGTGATGACACCGGTCTGCGGATCGCCGTGAACCCCGCGGTGCACGACGACCCCGGACGTGCCAGCCGGGTCCGTCGCGACGCCGCCGCGGCCAGCGGGGTCGGGCCGGCCGTCATCGACGTGGCCGTGATGCCGATGCCCCTGCTCGACAACGGCAAGGTCGACCGGATCGCCGCCGACGCCTTGGTTCGCGCCGCCACCCTCGACAGCTGTCGTGAGACGCGTCGGTCCGTGGACTCCGGCGGTGAGGCCGTCACCGTCACCGACGTCGCCGGCGTGCTGGCCTCCGTGTTGGCGGTGGACTCCCTGGATCCCGACCGGTCGTTCGTCGAGCAGGGCGGCGACTCCCTGACCCACGTGGCTGCGACGACCCGTCTCGGTGCCCTGGTCGGCGATCTGCCGTCGGACTGGCACCATCGTCCCCTCCGTGAACTCGCCGCCCCCGAGCACCGGACCTCGCACCGGGTCGAGACCAATGTGGTGTTGCGCGCCCTGACCGTCCTGATGATCTGCTTCTCCCACACGCGGGTGATCGACGCAGCCGGGGGTGCCCACGTCCTGCTCGCCATCGCTGGCTGGAACGCGGCACGGTTCGGATTGTCCTTGGAGGGCGCGCGCCAGCGTCTCCAGGCAACCCTGCGCTCCGTGGTGGGGGTGTGGCTGCCCACGGCCGCCGCCGCTATCGTCGGGATGGTGGCCTCCGACCGCTATGGCTGGGCCAATGTCTTCCTGCTGAACTGGCTGTTCGGAGGCCTCGACGACACCCGGGTGGAACTGTGGTTCGTCGATTCGCTGGTGGCCTGTCTGGTCGTGATGACGGTGCTCTGCGCCGTGCCGCCCATCGCGCGCGCTCGTCGCGCCGACCCATGGCGGGTGCATGTGGTGATCGCCGCCTTGGCGCTGGTGCCCCGGTTCGTCGCCCATGCCATCTCTGATGCTCCGGTGGGAGGGGTGCCGCACACGGTGTTCTTCATCTTCGCGGTCGGGGCGGCGATCTCCCACGCCGCGACGGTACAGCGACGGCTGGTGAGCCTGACGGTGCTGGCGGTGGGGATCGTCACGTACTTCCCCGACCCGCAGCGCAACCTGACCATCCTGGCCGGGGTGTGCCTGCTGGCCTTCGTGCGCGACGTGCCTGTTCCCCGTCGCCTGGTCTCGACGGTCGTGGTGATCGCGTCGGCCTCGCTCTACATCTACGTCTTCCAGTTCCAGATCTTCCAACTCGTCCCGCGGTGGGAGCCGGGGGTCGTGCCGGGGATCGCTCGCTCGCTCGCTGCCGTGGCCGGTGGCTGTCTGCTGTGGTGGCTGGCCGATCCCTTCGTGACGCGCCTGAGGTCACTCGTCCGATTGGACGGATCGCCGTCCACCGCCAGGGATCGCTGACCCGCTCGACGGCTCACCACCGTGGCGATCAGTCGGTCGCCGGTGGACCGGGTTCCACCCGGAACCGACGCAACCGCAGTGACGGGTTCGTCGTCCGGACCTCGCGCAGGCGTTCACGATCCAACCAGGCCAGGGCCACCCCCCGCGGCTCCTCTCCCACCGAGGCGAGCTGGACACCCATCGGATCGACCACCATCGAGTGCCCCACCCCCACCTTCGGTGGATGGTCGGCGGCGGCCAACCAGACGGTGTTCTCGATGGCGCGTGCCTTGATCAGTGTGTCCCAGTGGGACTCCTTCAACGGGCCGCGCACCCACTCGGCCGGCATCAGCACCACCTCCGCGCCCGCGTCGACCAGCCATCGCGTGACCTCCGGGAAGCGCAGGTCGTAGCAGGTCTGCAGCCCCACCCGGAAGCCCGACACCTCGAACAGTTGAGGGTCGCGCAGGTCACCCGCCTCGACCCAGTCCGACTCGCGTCCCCCGAACGCGTCGTACAGGTGCAGCTTGCGGTAGGTGGCCACCACCCCGGCGCCGGGCGCGACCGCCACCACTTCGTTGCTCACCTTGCCGGGTTCGGACGAGACCCCGGCCATCCCCGCCACGAGGTGCACACCCAGATCGTCCGCGATCCGACCGAGCCCGGCGACGAAGGGACCCGACTGCGGTTCGGCATGGTCCAGCCAGGCGGGGCCGAGCTCTGGTACGAACCAACTCGAGTACTCGGGCAAGACCACCAGTCCTGCGCCACGCTCGGCCGCCAACCGGGCCAGTCCTTCGATCTCGGCGAGGTTCCGCGCCCGGTCATCGGTGGGGGCGAACTGGGCCGCCGCGACACCCAGCACGGGATCAGTGCGCCGTGTGGGTGTCGACGCCAGCAGCCGAGAGTTGGTCGGCCAGCTCATCGTCGCGTTCGGGGTGCACCGAGGCGGTCAGGTCGACCAGCACCCGAGTGCGGAACCCGACCGCGGCGGCATCGACGGCGGTCGCCTTGACGCAGTAGTCGAAGGCCAGCCCGCAGACGTCGACCTCACTGACGTCGTGGCGGCGCAGGAAGGGCTCGAGGGCCTCGCCCTCGGGCTCCCCACCGATCGTGCCCTCGAAACCCGAGTAGGCAGCTGCATGGGAGCCCTTGTCGAACACGGCCGCGAACTCGCGGGAGTCGAGGTCGGGGTGCAGTCGCTGCCCCGGGGTGCCCACCACGCAGTGCGGGGGCCACGAGTCGACGTAGTCGGGATGGTCGGAGAAGTGAGCGCCGGGGTCGATGTGGTGGTCGCGGGTCGCCACCACCAGGTCGTAGCCGTGCTCGGAGTCGAGCAGGTCGGCGATCTTGTCGGCAACCGCGTTGCCGCCGACGACGGGCAGCGCGCCCCCCTCGCAGAAGTCCGGTTGTACGTCGACGACGATCAGGGCACGCGCGTTCATGTCAGGCCTTCTGGTAGGGGTTGTGGGTGAGGTCTCCGTCTTCGTCGAGCATCAGCGTGGGGATGGCCGGCTCGCCCTTCGAGATGCGCAGGGCCGAGCGCGGCAGCTCGTCCCGTGCCGCCTGGTGTCGCTCACGGGCCGCGCTGATCGGTTCGTGACCCACGATCTCGCCGTCACGCACCAGCTCCACCAGCAGCGGACGATCATTGCCGTCGTCGCCGGGCGCGGCGCCGATGCCGACCACCTCGGCCTCGGCGTGACCGTGTTCGTCGCGTCGGCGCAGGGCGTACTTGCGTCCCCCGACCGAAACCTTGTTCGTCGACTTCTTGGCCACGGGTTGCAGCGGGGCACCCGGGTCGTTCGAGTCGGCCCGGGCCACCAGTTTGTACACGAACCCGCAGGTGGGGTGGCCCGAACCGGTCACCACCGAGGTGCCGACCCCGAACCCGTCCACGGGCGACCCACGCAGAGCCGCGATCTGCCACTCGTCCAGGTCGGAGGTCACGATGATCCGGGTGTCCTCGGCGCCCAGGTCGTCGAGCAGGTCGCGCACCTCACGGGCAGCGATGGCCAGGTCTCCGGAGTCGAGGCGCACGGCACCCAGTCGTCCGTGCGTCAGCTCGACCCCCGAGCGGACGGCCCGCTCCACGTCGTAGGTGTCGACCAGCAGCGTCGTCTGCTCACCCAGGGCGGCGAGTTGGGAGCGGAACGCGTCGTCCTCGGAGTCGTGCAGCAGGGTGAACGAGTGCGCGGCGGTTCCGGCCGTGGGCACCCCCCAACTGCGTCCCGCCTCGAGGTTGGAGGTCGACGCGAACCCGGCGATCCAGGCGGCCCGGGCGGCCGCGACGGCGCTCCACTCCTGGGTGCGGCGCGATCCCATCTCGATCACCGGACGGCCCTCGGCCATGGCGGTCATCCTGCTGGCGGCCGAGGCGATCGCGGAGTCGTGGTTGTAGATCGACAGGAACAGTGTCTCGAGGATGCACGCCTCAGCGAAGGTGCCCTCGACCACGAGCAGCGGGGAGCCGGGGAAGTACACCTCGCCCTCGCCGTAGCCCCAGATGTTCCCGCTGAACCGGAACGTCGAGAGCCACTGGGCGAGGTCGTGGTTGACGACCCCGGTGCGCACGAGGAAGTCGACGGTCTCCTCATCGAAGCGGAATTCCTCCAGGGCCCTCAGCGCGCGGCCCACACCGGCGACCACCCCGTAGCGGCGTCCCTCGGGCAGGCGCCGCCCGAACAGTTCGAAGACGCTGTGGCGGGAGGCCGAGCCGTCCCCCATCGCAGCCCGCACCATGGTGAGCTCGTAATGGTCGGTCAGGAGCGCCGTCGTCATGCCCGTCAGCTTATGGGTGCCACCCTGCCCACCGCCCGGTTTGCGGGGTCAGGTGGTCGTCGTCGGACATACTGGAGCCATGTCTGTTCCTGTCACGCCAGCGGGCGGCACTGCGACCGTCGAGCAGACCAGCACCTCGGCCGAGGTCGCCCCCGGCTGGGTCACCCTCGTGTGGGACGACCCGGTGAATCTGATGAGTTACGTCACCTACGTCTTCACCACCTACTTCAACTACAGCCTCGACAAGGCCGAGGAACTGATGCTGATGGTGCACAACGAGGGCAAGGCGGTGGTCAGCCACGGCACCCGCGAGGAGATGGAACGCGATGTCGCGGCGATGCACGGCTTCGGGCTGTGGGCGACCGTGGACCGGTCGTGACCATGGGACGTTTCAGCCGCCGCGGTGTGCAGACCGTGTTGACGCTCGACGGTCTTGAGCAGGAGTTGTTGCCCAACCTGGTGCAGCAACTGCTCGACGTTCTCGAGCACGACCAACAGACCGCCGCAGCGACCCGACGGATGGACTCGCCCGACGCGTCGGTGCCCGACGCCAGGTCGGCGGGGCCGGACGACGACCCCTTCCACGTGTGGGAGGCCAGCTTCTCGGAGTCGGAGACCATCGAGGACGAGGACTTCGACGACCCCGACCCGATCACGGCGCGACTGTTCCCGAGCGCCTACTCCGATGACCCGGAGGCGGCCTACGACTTCCGCCGGTTCACCCAGGCCGACGAGCGCCGCCAGAAGGTGGCCGAGTGCCGGTTGGTGCTCGACGATCTCGACCACCTGTCGTCCCGTGGACGGGTGCAGATCCCTGCCGATCACCTGCAGGCCTGGCTGCGCACGTTGAACAACCTCAGGCTGGTGCTGTCGGTGCTGCTGGGGATCACCGACGAGGTGTCAGCAGACGAGGCCGCGCAACTGCCGGACGACGACCCGCGGGCCGTGGTGCACCAGTACTACGGCTGGTTGGGGTGGATGCTCGAGTCGTTGCTCGAGACGTTGGCCGAGCCCGCCTGAGGCTCGCTGACCGGGGGGCCACCCGACCCGGGCACCAGTTGAGGCAGGGTTGCCTGACGAAATTGGCGACCCGCCCAGGGACCCCAGGTGAGGCATACCTAAGCTCGTTGCCGTGACCACGTCCGCTGCCTGCTCCGTGCTCGAGGCTCCCCTGAACATCGCCCTCACCCTCGTCGAGGCCCAGGGCAGTCCGGGGCTGCTGCGCCGGCTCGCAGCGCTGGGGATCCGTCGTGGCCACCGACTCGAAGTGGTGCTCGCCACCGCCGGTGGTGGACGAGTGGTCTCGCTGGGCGACTCCAGGCTGGCACTGGGACGAGACCTGGCCGCGGCCCTGATGGTCCAGCCCAGATGAGGCGGGCACGATGAGGGCGGCCACCGTCAGGGCCACCTGTCACGGGTCCTCGTCCGATGCGGGAGCGGGCAGCGATGCGCCGGTGGTCGCATTGGTGGGAGCCCCGAACGTGGGCAAGTCCACGCTGTTCAACGCGCTGACGGGCGCCCGAGTCACCGTGGGCAACTGGCCCGGCACCACCGTTGCGGTCTCACGGGGAACCTGGCGGGCCGGTCGGGAGCTGACCCTGATCGACTTCCCCGGGGCCTACAGCCTCGATCCGCTCAGCCCGGACGAGGCACTCAGCCGCGACCTGGTGGTCGACGCACCGCACTGTGAACGCCCCGAGGTGACCGTCGCGGTCGTCGACGCCTCGCAGCTGGCCCGAGGGCTGTACCTGGTGACCCAACTGCGCGAGCACGACCTGCGCGTGGTGGTGGCCCTGACGATGGGCGACGTGGCCACCAGCCGGGGCATCACCGTCGATCCGGCTCTGCTGGCCCAGGAGCTGGGAGCGCCGGTGGTGGCCGTCGATCCGCGACGGCAGCGTGGCCTGGACGAACTGGCCCGGGTCGTGGTCGACTCCGCTGCCCGGGACGTGCCGAGCCCCCGCCTGCTGGCCCCCCATCCGTCGGCCCCCCATCCGTTGAGCCCGCATCAGTTCAGGGAGGGGCCCACGGCCTCGCAGGGCGTGGAAGACGACGCTCTCGCACGCGAGGACGAGCGCTTCGCCACCATCGACCGCGCAGTGACGGCCTCCATCACCCGCGACCCCTCGGCCGCTCGCACCCTCAGCGACCGCGTCGACCGATGGGTGACCGCCCCGGTGGCTGGGCCGCTGATCTTCATGGGTGTGATGTGGCTCGTCTTCCAGGTCACCACGACCGTGGCAGCTCCCCTGCAAGCGGCGTTGGGCTCAGTGGTCAGTGGCCCGCTGACCTCGACGCTGCGTTCGGCGTTCGGTTCGGTCGGCCTGGGAGGATCCTGGGCAGAGGGGTTGGTCGTCGACGGGCTGGTCGCAGGGGTCGGCATGGTGCTGACCTTCGCGCCGCTGATGGCGCTCATGTTCGTGCTGCTGGCCCTGCTCGAGGATTCCGGCTACCTGGCCCGGGCCGCGGTGGTCACCGACCGACTGATGCGTTCCATCGGTCTGCCGGGACGCGCCTTCCTCCCGCTGGTGGTCGGCTTCGGCTGCAATGTGCCAGCGATCTCCGCCACCCGCATCCTGCCCACGGCCCGCGAACGACTGCTGACCTCGCTGCTGATCCCGTTCACCTCATGTTCGGCGAGGCTGACGGTCTACACCTTGGTGACCTCGGTGTTCTTCGGTCCCTGGGCGGGCACGGTCGTCTTCGTGATGTACCTGGTCAGCATCGGGTTCGTGATCGGGGTGGGCGCCCTGCTGCGGACCACCCTGTGGCGCACCTTCGGCGCCGATCCGCTGCTGATGGACCTCCCCGCCTTCCATCGGCCCACGCTGAGGCTGATCGCTGCGGTGGCCTGGCAGCGGCTGTCCGGCTTCCTGCGCACCGCGTCGGGCATCATCGTCGCCGCCGTCACCGTGGTGTGGTTGCTGCAGTCGATCCCGGCGGTGGGCGGCGTGGGCTTCGGCGAGGCGCCGGTGGCCGACTCCGTCTACGGGAGGCTCGCCCAAGCCGTCGCGCCGATCTTCGGCCCAGCCGGGTTCGCGACCTGGCAGACGGTCTCGGCCCTGGTGGTCGGGTTCGTGGCGAAGGAGGCGGTGATCAGTTCCTGGGCCCAGACCTACGCGGTGGCCGACCCTGCCTCCGGAGCGGCCGGAGCGCTGGGCGACCAGATCGTGCATGCCTTCAACGCCAGTTCGGGCGGCCACCCCCTGCCCGCGGTGCTGGCCTTCCTGGTGTTCCTGCTCGCCTACACCCCGTGCGTGGCGACCCTGGCCGCCCAACGCCGCGAGATAGGGGTGCGCTGGACGGCCTTCGGCGTCGGGCTCCAGTTGGTGGTGGCCTGGATCGCCGCTGTGGTCGTCTTCCAGGTCGGACGGTGGTGGTGGTGAGCGCACCCCTGAGCTCGGTGCTGGCCGCCTTCGGTGCCGGCGCCCTCAGCCTGGACGAGGTGGCCGATCGCACTGGCCTGGACCGCGACGTCGTCGACGCCGCTGTCGACCACCTGCGGCGCATGGGCCGTCTGCGGGCCACCGAACTCGCCGTCGGCTGCCCCAGCGGCGGCTGCGGCAGCTGCGCCTCGGGACGACCCGACGCGACCGCCGGCTGCGGGGCGGCGGCACCGTCGGCCCACCGCAGCGGCCCGGTGCTGGTGCAGCTGTCACTCCCGCGCCGGCGGTAGTCTGCCCTCGTGCCAGAGGTGAGCGTCAACCCCCCGGGAACCCCCGACGTCCATGCCCCGATCGGCGTGTTCGACTCAGGCTTCGGGGGACTCACGGTGGCGAGGGCCATCGTCGACCTGCTGCCCGGCGAAGACATGGTCTACCTCGGCGACACGGCCCGGGCACCGTACGGGCCCCGTCCGATCGCCGAGGTGCGGGAATTCGCGCTGCAGTGCCTCGACCGACTCGTCGCCCACGGCGTGAAACTGCTGGTGATCGCGTGCAACACCGCCTCCGCGGCGGTTCTGCACGATGCCCGCGAGCGCTATGACGTGCCCATCGTCGAAGTGGTGCTGCCCGCCGCCCGCCGCGCGGCCGCCACCACCCGCAACCGACAGGTGGGGGTCATCTGCACCCGGGCCACGGCCACCAGCCGCGCCTACGACGACGCCCTGGCGATCGCACCCGAGATCAGCCTCACCACCCAGGTCTGCCCACGGTTCGTCGAGTTCGTCGAGAACGGCATCACGGGCGGGGACGAACTGCTCGGCCTCGCGCGCGAGTACCTCGCCCCGATCCAGGAGGCCGGGGTCGACACCCTGATCCTGGGGTGCACCCACTACCCCCTCCTGTCGGGAGTGCTCAACTATGTGCTCGGTGGGGGAGTCACCCTGGTCTCGAGCGCCACCGAGACCGCGGAGCAGACGTGGGCCGCACTCGCCGCGGGACACCTGCTCACCGATCGCGAGCGTCCGGCGCGTCGACTCTTCCTCACCACCGGCGACGAGGAGCGCTTCTCGGGCATCGCGGGACGGCTCACCGGCGGCTTCGTGCAGGACGTCTCGCGGGTGCACATCGGTTGACGACCCTCTTCAGTGTTGACGACCCTCTGCAGGGGAGCGTCTAGGCTGGCCGCACCCAACCCGAGGAGGAACCCATGTGCACTCGAGTCACCTGCGACAAGTGCGGCAAGCCCACCTGGCAGGGCTGCGGTGAGCACGTCGAACAGGCTCTGGCCGGGGTCGACATGGCCGACCGCTGCCACTGCCCCCGCTGACCGGAGCAGCGACTTCCACCCCCCGTCGCCGGGCCACAGATCGACTGAGGTTCAGTAGGGTGGCCCCCATGGTCCCCACCCCTGATCCTGTTGATCCTGCCGGCCCGGCGGCGGGCGTCCGTTCCGACGGACGCGCTGCCGACCAACTGCGACCGGTCACCATCACCCGCAACTGGCTGGACCATGCGGAGGGGTCGGTGCTGGTCGAGTTCGGCAAGACCCGGGTGCTCGTCGCCGCCAGCGTCACCGAGGGCGTTCCTCGCTGGCGCAAGGGCACGGGCCTGGGCTGGGTGACGGCCGAGTACGCCATGCTCCCGCGCGCCACCCACGACCGGTCCGACCGGGAGTCGGTACGTGGCCGCATCGGTGGCCGGACCCACGAGATCAGCCGTCTGATCGGACGATCCCTGCGTGCCGTCATCGACACGAAGGCCCTGGGCGAGAACACGATCCAGATCGACTGCGACGTGCTGCAGGCCGACGGCGGCACTCGCACCGCGTCCATCACCGGCGCCTACGTCGCGCTGGTGGACGCCGTCGAATGGCTACGGGCCCGCGGCGCCCTCAAGGGCGAACCCATCAAGGACTCCGTGCAGGCGATCAGCGTGGGGATCGTTGACGGGGTGCCCCTGCTCGATCTCGCCTACACCGAGGACTCGTCCGCCGACACCGACATGAACGTGGTCGTCTCGGGCAGCGGCGACTTCATCGAGGTCCAGGGCACCGCCGAGGGTGCCCCCTTCGACCGTGACCTGCTCAACCAGTTGCTCGACCTGGCGCTGAAGGGCTGCTCCGACCTGGACCGTGCCCAGCGTCATGCGCTGGAGACCCCGGCGGCGGAGGCACTCCCGTGAACGACGAGACCCAGGCCTGGCTGGCCGATCTGGTTCGCCCCGCCGGCCCCACCCTGGTGCTGGCCACCCACAACCCGAAGAAACTCGTCGAGATGCAGCGTCTCGTCGAGGAGATGAAGCTCGACGTGGCCGTGCTCGGGCTCGCTGACCTGCCCAACAGTGTGGCCCCTCCTGAGACCGGCACCACCTTCGAGGAGAACGCGCTGATCAAGGCCCGCGCCGCCGCGGCGGCACACGGGCTCCCCGCCCTGGCCGACGACTCGGGGCTCGAGGTCGACGCTCTCAATGGCATGCCCGGCATCCGGTCGGCCCGCTGGGCGGGCTCGGATGCCACGGACGAGGAGAACCTCGAGCTGCTGCTGCGCCAGATCGACGACGTTCCCGAGGCAGATCGGCGTGCTCGGTTCGTGTCGGCGATGGCCCTGGTCGTGCCCGGCGCCCACGGTGAGAGGCGCGAGCACGTGGTGCGGGGGGAGTGGCCCGGCCACATCACGGTCGAGCCCTCGGGCTCGGAGGGATTCGGCTACGACCCCATCTTCGCCCCCGACAACGCCAAGGGAACCGCGGCCCAGCTCGACCCCGACGAGAAGGACAAGCGATCCCACCGCGGGCAGGCCCTGCGCCTGATCATGCCGCTGGTGGCGCAGACCCTGGCTGCCGACCAGTCCGCGAGGGGTTGAGCGGTGCAGCAGTACCACGACCTGGTTCGTCTGATCCTCGACGAGGGCGCGGTGAAGTCCGACCGCACCGGCACCGGAACCCTGAGTGTCTTCGGCCACCAGATGCGCTTCGACCTGCGCCAGGGCTTCCCCCTGCTGACCACGAAGAAGGTGCACACCCGCTCGGTCTTCGGTGAGTTGTTGTGGTTCCTGCGCGGCGACACGAACGTGGCATGGCTGCACGACAACGCCATCACCATCTGGGACGAGTGGGCCGACGCCGACGGCAACCTCGGCCCCATCTACGGCTACCAGTGGCGCTCCTGGCCCACGCCGAACGGCGAACACATCGACCAGATCGCCACCCTGATCGAGGGGTTGCGGACGAATCCCGACTCCCGACGTCACATCGTCAGCGCGTGGAACGTCGGCCAGTTGGACGAGATGGCCCTGCCGCCCTGTCACGCCTTCATGCAGTTCTACGTCAACGACGGCGAACTCAGCTGCCAGTTGTACCAGCGCTCCGCCGACGTCTTCCTCGGCGTGCCGTTCAACATCGCCTCATACGCCCTGCTGACCCACCTGCTGGCGCAGGTGACCGGACTGCGGGTGGGTGACTTCGTCCACACCCTGGGCGACGCGCACCTGTACTCCAACCACCTCGACCAGGCGCGGGAGCAGCTCACCCGCGACTTCCGGCCGCTGCCCCAGCTGCGGCTCAACCCCGACGTCACCGAGATCGACGCCTTCACCCTGGCCGACATCGAACTGGTCGGTTACCACCCCCACCCAGCCATAGCCGCCCCGATCGCCGTCTGAGGAGACCGATGCAGATCATCAGCATTGCCGCCGTTGCCGAGAACCAGGTGATCGGCGACGGGTCGCGGATCCCATGGCACCTGCCCGAGGACTGGGCCCGTTTCAAGGAACGCACCACCGGCAACTTCCTGGTCATGGGTCGCGAGACCTTCGAGCAGATCGGACGCCCTCTGCCGAACCGCACCACCATCGTGGTCACCCGCAATCCCGACTGGCAGGCCCCCGCGGGCACCGGGGCCACCCGCGTGCTGGTCGCCAACTCGATCGAGGGAGCCATCGAGCTCGCCCGTACCGACCGGATGCAGGCCCGCGACGACACCGTGTTCGTGGCCGGTGGTGCACAGATCTACGAGCAGTCGATGGAGCTGGTCACCGGGCTCGACATCACCGAGGTGCACCAGTCGCCCGACGGCGACGCCCGGTTCCCCGAGATCCGGCCCGAGCAGTGGGCCGAGCTGAGCCGGGAACCCCAGCGGGGCTTCGACTTCGTCCGCTACGCCCCCGTCACCGTGACGGACCGGCTCGAACTCCGCCCGGCCACACCCGTCGACGTGGACGACTGGTTCGCCCTGCACTCCGACCCGGCCGCCTTCCCGTTCGCCCCGGACGGCCCCATCACCACGACCGAGGAGGCCGAGAACGAACTCGGTGAGTACCTGGCCAGTTGGCTGAACCGGGGGCTGGGCTACTGGTTGGCCCGTGAGCGCGACACGGGTGACCTGGTGGGCGCGGGCGGGATGCGTGCCATCCGCCTGCCCAACGGCGACTCGGTGTGGAAGCTCTACTACCGGCTGGTGCCCGCCAAGACAGGTCAGGGGTTCACCGCCGAACTGGTGCGGGCCGCCGTCGAGCAACTGGCCCGCATCGACCGCTACGCCCGGGTGCGGGCCGTGATGCGCGCCGACAACGCCGACGCCATCGCGGTGGTCGACAACCTCGGGTTGGCCGAGCACGGCCGACTGGTCAACGAGGCCGGCCAGGAGCAGATCATCTACCAGAGCGTCGTCAAAGACCTGATCTGAGGTGCGCTCCACCGCCTCGGTGCTGCACCTCGACCTGGACGCGTTCTTCGCCTCCGTCGAGCAGCGCGACAAGCCCTCCCTGCGGGGCAAGCCCGTCGTCGTCGGTGGGGTGGGCGTGCGTGGGGTGGTGGCCACCGCCTCCTACGAGGCTCGGTTGTTCGGAGTGCGGTCGGCCATGTCGGGCGCCGAGGCGCGCCGGCGGGCCCCGTACGCGGCCTTCCTGTCACCGCGCTTCGAGGCGTACCGGCAGTCGTCCCGCATCGTGATGGCCCTGCTGGCCGAGTACTCGCCCAGGATCGAACCGCTGAGCCTCGACGAGGCGTTCGTCGACCTGGCCGCGGGCGGCGTCGACTGCTCGTCGGTACCCGCCCTGGTGGAGTTGGGCGAACGGATCCGCGCCCAGGTGTTCGAACGAACCGAGGGGCTGACCGCCTCCATCGGTATCGGCACCAGCAAGTTCATGGCCAAGGTCGCCAGCGAACTCGGCAAACCCGACGGCCTGCACGTGGTTGCCCCGGGCGACGAGGTGACCACCATCGCCCCGTTGCCCGCCAAGGCCATACCGGGGGTGGGGCCGGTGAGCGCGGAGAAGCTGAACCGGCTCGGCATCCACACCGTCGCCGACGTGCAGCGCGCCTCCCTGACCGAACTGACCCGCGAGCTGGGGTCGAGTTGGGCGTCGGGCCTGCACGCGTTCGCGTTCGCGCGCGACGATCGCCCCGTCGAGAGCCAACGAGAGGTCAAGTCCATCTCGGTCGAGGACACCTTCGAGACCGACCTCACCGACCGGGCCGCTCTGGAGGCCATCCTGGATCGCGACTCCGAGGTGGTCGTCGGCAGGCTTCGTCGTCACGGGTTCTTCGCCCGCACCGTCACCATCAAGGTGCGATTCGGTGACTTCACCACCCACACCCGGTCGCGGTCGTTCAGTGGGGGCACCGACTCGCCCGAGCGGGTGGCCCGTGCCGGACGGGAACTCCTCTCCGGGCTCGACGTGCGGGTCGGGGTCCGTCTGCTCGGCATCGGGGTGTCCAGCTTCGTCGGCGCTGCCCAGGAGGAACTCTTCGACCTCGACGACGATGGCGACACCGTGAGCGCCTCCGTCTCGTCGGGCGACACGGACGAGCACGTGGGCGGCCCCTTCGGGCGGCGCCGCAGCAGCGGCTGGACGCCCGGCATGGAGGTCGAGCACGAGGAACACGGTCGCGGCTGGGTCTGGGGAACCGGCCTGGGTCGGGTCACGGTGCGTTTCGAGACCCGGGCGGCACCCCACGGTCGGGTCAGGTCATTCCTGGTGGACGACCCCGCGTTGTCGAGGGCCACCGCGCTGCTGCCGATGGCCTGGCAGGTGCCCGAGGACGACGAGGACAGCCAGGACGGGGATGTCGACCACCAGGCCCTCGATGACGTGGGCGGGGACGCCCAGGCCCAGATGGGTGGCCCGGGCGGGTGAGCGCAGGGTGATCGGTGGTCGGCCCGCGTGGCCGGACAGCACTGGGCGTTCGGACCAATCGTGCGGATCGTGTGCTGTGGCGCCAGGAGTTGCGGCCAGGGCGCAACATTCCCCGTCAGACGACACGATTCGCACGATTGGCACCCGTCGCCCGGCTCAACTCCCGGGCCCCTCGATCTAGATTGAACCCGCAGGAACAGGGAGCGGCCCCCTTCGTGGTTCGGCTGAGCCCGGGTTCAGAAGGCGGCGGCGACCGCCTCGTACTCGGTTCGGGTCAGCGGCAGGACGGTGCCGTGCTTCGTCCGGGCGGGAAGGTCGAGGTCGATCTGGGTCCAGTGACCGGAGCCGAGATCGGTCGTGGTCAGGGCTCGGTAGCCTTGGGGGTCGAGTTCGTAGGAATCGACCCACAGGTACCAGCGGCGCTCGTGGTGATGACGGAAGACGAGGGGAGCCTCGATGCCGTCGGCGATCTGCGCCCCGATCCGTGTCGCCACCGGTCGCCACTCGCCGAAGAAGCTGTCCGCCACCTCTTCGAAGATGCGCCGGCCGTCTGGTGAGTTGTCCTTGGCGAAGCGGTGCACCCGCCCCGGGTGCGGGTCATCGTCGGCTTCCACGTGGATCGTCAGGTCGATCACCTCGACGCCCTGGTCGAGGAAGACCCGGGCCGGGGTGAAGGTGACGAAGTCACGCGTGCGGCTGACCAGGATTCGGCTGTGGCTGTCGCCGGTGTGGGACTCGTCCGCGAACAGCTTCGACGACCAGTAGACGAGGTAGTCACCGGATTCGGCGTCATGGTGGGCCTCCGGTGCCCACGCCATGCCGGCCTCGACGGGTGCCACCTCGACCAGCCTCGGCTCCGACCAGTGCACCAGGTCGGGGGAGTCCCACACGACCAGGTTCCGGCTGCCGTGGCGAGACAACCGGTCCCAGTCGATGGTCGGCTCGCCGGTCCAGATGCGCGCGTCGGTCGCGATGATGTGGAACCCGTTGCCGTCCTGACGGCGCAGCAGGTGCGGGTCGCGCACCCCGGTGGTTCCCAGTGTCGACTCCAGGATCGGAGCACCGGAGTTGAGGCGACGCCAGCGCAGGGGGTCATCCCCCTCGCTGAGGGACAGGAAGATCTTCTCCGCATGCCCGTGGGGGTCCTCGACGAAATGGACGAGCAGGTAGCCGTGGCCCTCGGGTTCGATCACCCGACCCACTGTAGGCAGTGACTAGGCTGGCGGCATGCGCGATCTCGTCCTCGTTGCCAATGCCGGTGATGGCACCGTCTCGAGTTTCCGGATCACGGGGGACGCCTTGGAGCCGCTGGCGGTGAGCACCGTGGGGGGCGGCTGTTCGACCTTCGTGGTGGACGAGGCACGTGACCTCGTGCTGGCAGCGAGCAAGCAACCGAGCGTCGACACCTTCCGGCTCGACCGGGCCACCGGCCGGCTCAGTGCGCTGGCAAGTGTGCCGGTCGCCTCGTCCATGACCTACCTCGACCTGGCCCATGACGGACGGGTGCTCGTGGGCGCCTCCTACGGCGGAGGATTCGCCGAGACCCGACTGGTCGACGAGGAGGGGCGACCGTCGGACGAACCCGTTGCCCGCGTCGAGTGGCCGCAGTCCCACTGCGCTCTGGTGGCCGGCACCGGTGGGGAGGCCGTGCTGTACGTCGTCTCGCTCGGGGCTGACTTGGTGGCCCAGTACGCGCTGTCGTCGGACGGGTCGTTGGTGGCCCTCGACCCGGCCACCGCTGTTGCCCCGGAGGGGTCGGGTCCTCGCCACCTCACCCTGTCGCGCGATGGGAAGGTCGGCTGGGTGGTGACTGAGTTCTCGGGGGAGGTGCTCTCCTTCGCGCGTGACCGCACCGGGGCGCTGACGCCGTCGGCGAGGCGCGCCTTCTTCCCCACCGACGCCGGTCTGACCCACAGTCGCCTCGGCGCCGACCCGCTCGCCGAACACCTGATCTGGGGCGCCGATGTGCACCAGGCGGGTGCCGACGGGCAGTGGGTGCTGGCCACCGAGCGCACCACCTCGACCCTGGCCTGCCTGCCAGTGCTCGCAGACGGCAGCCTGGGTGAACGCGTGTCGAGGATCGCCACGCCGACCCAGCCCCGTGGGTTCTGGGTGCTCGACGGTGGCCGGTTCGCCGTGGTGGCGGGGGAGCGCGACACCGAGGTGTCGCTCGTCAGCGTGGACGAGGGTGGGGCACTCGACGAGGTCGGTCGCTGGCCCACCGGTCGGGGAGCGAACTGGGTGCGCGCTGTCTGAGTCGGACGGCCCCCTACCGCCGAGGAACTGGGTGTGGGTGGGGGCGTGGCTGATCGGGACGTGACCGGTCAGGACGGGGGCAACCGCTGGAGGGTCGCCAGGATGCGGCCGGTGTCATGGGTTCCCTGCAGGGCCGCCAGGGTGACCCTGTCGTTGGTCAGGACTCCCGCCTCCGACCAGGTGATGCCACCGCTCTCCCGGCGGTCCTGGACGCTGCGCTCGGCAAGTGCCGGGGTCATGCCCGCACGGGGGCAGTGCTTCAGATCGGCCTGGAAGACCGACAGCCACGCTGCGGCCCGCTGCGGGTCGGGGAAGCTCAGTTGGATCAGGTTCCCGATTCCGTTCGTCGCGGGGTCGCGATAGGCAGCGGTGAGCGCATAACGGGCCCGTGGGATGGTCGAGGGTTCCGGCCCGCAGCCGGGAAGGGCGGCCAGTGACGCATCGGCCGCGTCGACCTGGTGGACGAAGGTGCCGTTCGGGTTGAACTCGCCCTCATCGGCCTTGGCCTGGTCGTCAGCCGTGAAGGTGAGAATGCTCCTGGGCACCGTGGCCCCGCTGAGCGGGCCGGCTGTCGACGGGTCGGGAGACGGTGTCCTGGCCGTGACCCCTGCACTGGGGGGAGCTGACCCTGGGGCGGAGGAGCTGGCGGTTGTGCTGTCCTTGGCGGGGGTGGCGCTCGGGCTGGTGACTCGTGTGGTGGGCGCGCCACTGTTGGGTGAGGCCATGGTGGGTGCGGGGGTGGTCGGCGTCGTCCTCGGGGTCGGGGAGTGCGACGAGCAGCCCATCAGCACGACGGCGAGTGCCAGGGCGCAGGCACCGACCGCGACCCCATCCCCTGCCCGGGGGGCTGGCCGGTCGCCCCTGGCGGTCTGAGGTGTCATTTCTGGAAGTGCTGGTAGTCGGGTTCGCTCCACCATGCACCCCAGTAGAAGCCGTGGCCGACCAGTTTGGTGGTCAGGGTGCTGGTGCCGACCAGGACACCCGGCTTGCTGGGGTCACGATGGGTGGCGTACCAGTTCTCGTAGGGGTACCAGACACCGAATTCCTTGTACGGGTTCTCGAAGTCGTTGATGTCGATCGCCCTCCCGTACGAGTGCGGTGACATGGCGTAGGGGTTGCCGCTGACCTTGCGGCAGTTGAACGCTGAGGTGTTGTCGGCGGCCATCATCTTGTAGTCATTGCCGAGCCAGTGGTTCGGGTTGACCATCTGGCGGATCTGGAAGCTGTTCCATGCCGCGGCCGAGAACGAGTCGATGATCTGGGTGACGACGTCCGAGCGGACGATCATCACGCCCCGATGCACCCGGTTGTCGAAACCGAGGTGATTCATCGAGATGGTGCGCAGGCTCGAGGGGCCCACCGGGCAGCCGGAGCGGAAGGTGTACTGCACCTCGGCGGAGGTCGTGGTGTGGGTGGTGGCGTTGACCCGCACCCTGATGCGTCCGTGGTCGATGCGCGCGTTCTGGAAGTCCTGGACGTCCTGACTGCCGGGTCCGGTGGGCAGTCCCAGGTCGCCGGTGGCGGCGTTGTGGGTGGTGCTGGAGTAGACACGCCAGACGTCACCGTGGACCGCGGGCCAGCCGTTGGTACCGCGCATGATCGCCCCGGAGGTGAACCTCTGCATGGTGACGCCCTTGGTGTACTCGTTGGACGTGGGCCGTCCGAGGGGGCCGGCGGCCAGCTTGAGCGAGACCCAGGTCTGGTAGATGGGTCCACGGACCCAGTGGATGCCGCTCGCAGTGTTGCGGTACAGCATCGAGGTCGCCGAGGTCTGGCCCGCACCGGCAAGTTTCGTCCACGAGTCGGCCGTGTACGGGGCAGTCGCCGAGGTGGTGTCCGAGATCGGTGCCCCGTACTTGCCCGCGCCGTGGGCGAGGTAGTGGTCGGCGGCCTCCGTCGTCAACCAGCGGACCCCATGGTCGGACGAGACGAGCGCACCACGGGTGAACCGGCTGACCGAACCACCGGAGTAGTTGGCCAGAGCGACCACCTCGGTGGTCGGGACCCCGGTACGCGGGTAGCCGCCCAGCGCGGTGTAGCGGGAGTAGATGGGGCCGTGCACCGCATGGGCGCCGGTGAAATTGGTGTAGACGATGACACCCTTGGCGTAGGTCTGGTGGGCGATGCAGCCGTCCAGGACGACACCGGTCGTGGCTGCGCCGAGTTGGGTGCCCAGCGTGGAGTGCCTCGCGCCGATGGCGTTCTGCGCCAGCGACTGGAACGACGGCGCGACCGCTGGCACTGCGTTGGGCGTGAAGTAGCCGACGACGTCGGCGATCAGCTGCACGGTGCCCCGGTTGTGGCTCGTGAGGGACAGTGTGCCGTCGGCGCCCAGGGGGACGACCGCCAGGTTGTTGCGGGTGTCCCCGCCGGGCAGGTTGAGCGACGAGGCGTTGGGCTCACAGCTGCCGCTGGGGTACGCGCTGACGTGTCCCGGCCGGGTTGCGTTGGTGCCGGTCAGGTTGAGCACCACCGCCGAGACTCCGCTGGTGGGTACACCGCCGCGGCCGGCGATCTGGACGCGCAGGCTGCCGTCCGGCGCCACCGGACCGGTCCCGCCGGCTCCGATGCGGGTGTCGAGCACTCGGGAAGGGGTGAGCGGCTCGAACCTGCCCGCGGCATCACCGGAACCAGCGAGATGGTAACCAACGATGTCGCCCACCACGTGCACGGTGCCCGGGCTGCGGTTGGCGATGGCGATGCTCCCGTTGGCCCCCACCTTGACGACGACCAGGCTGGCCCGGGTGTCGGCCCGGGGGAAGTTCAGGTTCGAGGTGCCGGGCTCAGCCGTGCCGTCGGCGTGGACGATCAGATGTCCGGGTGCGGTTGAGCCGGTCTCGGTGAGGTTGAGCACCACCGCCGAGACGCCGCTGGCGGGGACGCCGCCGCGGCCCGCGACCTGCACCCGGATGGTGGCGTTCGCGGGAACGGGTCCCGTCGCCCCGGTGTCGGTGCGGGTGTCGAGGATGCGATCCGGGGTCAGCGGCGCGTACGCCCCGGCCGCCGTAGGGATACCGGCCAGGTAGTAGCCGGACACGTCGGCGATCAGGTGGACGGTGCCCGCGCTGTTGTTGGTCAGTGCGATCTTGCCGTTCGCGCCGAGGGTGACCACGGCCAGGTTCGCGCGCGTGTCACCTGCCGGAAAGTTCAGGTTCGAGCTGGACGGCTGCGGGGTGCCGTCCTGGTAGGCCGTGATGTGGCCGGGGCGGCTGGAATTGGTGACGGTCAGGTTCACCACGACGGCTCCCACGCCGTCGGCCGGGATCCCGCCGCGTCCGGCGAGTTGCACGTGGATGGTGCCGCGTGCGGGCACCGGCCCGGAGGCGCCGCTGTTCGTCCGGGTGTCCAGGACGCGGGTGGGCGCCAGCGACACGAAGGTGCCCCCGTCGCTGGGGGTGGCCGCTCCGGACTGGCCGCTGTCGGTGATGGACCAGCCGGCGGCCCCGGTGAGCGTCGCTCGGGGTTGCGCTGCGGCAGCCGAGTAGGTCGAGGATCCCGCGTCGAAGGCCACCCCGGTGGGTACCTTCTGGGTGGCCCATCCGGTCAGGAGCGCGTCGTAGTTGGACGATGACAACCGGACGCCCGAGAACATCCTCGTCATGTCGGCGACGTGGGTCACGTCCCACCGGCCGAGGTCCTGGTCGAAGGAGGTGGCCCCGTCGAACATCGAGCGCATGGTCGTGACCCCGCTGGTGTCCCAAGCGCTGACGTCGCCGTCGAAGGCCACCGCCCCTTCGAACATCGACTGCACCCTGGTCACGCCGGAGGGCAGGGAGGTGGGGACCTTGGTCAGATGGGTCGCCCCCAGGAAAGCGCTGCTGTAGTCGGTGATCCCCAGCGATCCGAACGAGGACACTGACGTCAGCGTCGAGGCTCCCACCCCATTCCTGCTCTGTGGGGAGGCGAACCCCTGCGGGGTGCCGCACACCGACACGGTGTAGGCACCGGGCGACGCGAAGTCGAACCCCACCAACCCCGGGTCAGCCGGATAGGTCTGCCGTTGGTCGGTCGCCGGTCCCTCACCGGACGGGGTGGCCGACCCGGCTCCGCCCCAGTCGATGGTGACGGTGCCCGAACCGCCGGTGAGCACGAACCCGACGTGACCCTTCGTGCCCGGGTCCACCCGGGTGTCGAAGGTCATCACCATGGGGTCGGAGCAGGGCAGCGGCGCCGGCTCAGCCCGGGCGACCGTCACGGAGGTGGCTGCGAATGCGGCCAGGATCACCGCGAAGATCGCCCCCGATGCCGTCCTCAGTGTTCGCATGAGACGCGCTCCCCCCGCAGGCACCACGCCTCAGGGAAGGGCGCGATGGTGTTGCGGCTGAGCATAGGCCGAGGTCGGTCCAACGCCTGCCGTGTCGGGGAGGTCCGCCGCGGTCCGCGGATGGAAGGGTGCCGGAGAAGGGACTTGAACCCTCACGCCTTGCGGCACAGGAACCTAAATCCTGCGTGTCTGCCAATTCCACCACTCCGGCGGTGGGGGGATCAGATCCCCAGGTCGCGCTTCAGCTTGTCGACGTGACCCGTGGCCTTGACGTTGTACTGCGCGAGCGCAATGGTTCCCGACCCGGCTTCGTCCACGTCGACCACGAAGGTCGAACGCAGCACGCCGGTGATCTCCTTGCCGTAGAGCATCTTGGTGCCCCAGGCGCCGTAGGCGTTCAGGGCCTGCCTGTCGGGGTCGGCCAGCAGGGTGACACCCAGGGCTTCCTTGTCGCGGAACGTGGCGAGCTTGTCGACACTGTCCGGGCTGATGCCCACGATCTCGTAGCCGGCATCGCGGAACTCCTGCTGGGCCGCGGTGAAGTCGACGGCCTGGATCGTGCACCCCGGGGTCATGGCCGCCGGGTAGAAGTAGACGACCACCCTTCGTCCCGCGAAGTCCGCCAGCGACACCTCCGCCCCGGTGGCGTCGGGCAGGCTGAACTCCGGGGCGGGCGAGCCGATGTCAAGGCGGTTGTTCATGCCCCACACGATACCGGTGCGGCTAGGGTGGTCTGGCACGCTCCAATGAAGGGACCGACCGTGGCCGACACCACCGACACCCGTACCGCCGCCCAGATCCGGGCCGACCTGGCCGCAGCCCGCGCCCGGGTCTCGGCGAACCTGGCCAACCTCGTCACCGAGGTGCATCCGACCGCCATCAAGGACCGCACCATCGATGACGCGAAGACATTCGCGCACACCGAGTTCGATGCGGCCAAGTCGCAGGTGAAGGACGAGCGCGGCTGGCGCATCGACCGGCTGCTGATGCTCAGCGCCGCCGTGGTCGGCACTGTGGCCGTGTTGGTCGGCATCCGAGCCATCGTCGGTGGCGGACGACGCTCCTGACCTGTCCCACAGCCGAAGCTGACCCACGTGCCAGGGGGAATGCGAAAAGGCCTGTCGAGAGTGATCTCGACAGGCCTTTCCCGTGGTACACCGCCAGGGACTTGAACCCTGAACCCGCTGATTAAGAGTCAGCTGCTCTGCCAGTTGAGCTAGCGGTGCGCGCCAAGAAACTGTAGAACATCGCGCGCCGGTTTGGGAAATCGAGCCGCCCCGGGCGGGTATCAGCTCCGTCGGCCGGCCCTCACCGCAGCGATCCTCTGGCGACGCAGTTCGTCCACCTCGGGCACCGCCAGCGGGTCGAGGTCGAGCCCGGTACCCAGCCGAAGCACGTGGTCAGCCAATTCGGGGTTGCGGGCCAGCACGGGCCCGTGCGGGTAGGTACCGATGACGGTTCCCTGCTGGGTTCCCTCGGTGCCGTCCCCGTTGTTGCCGACTCCCACCTCGACCCGGGCGAGCGGAACGGCATCAGCTCCCAGGGTGGTGTGGCCGCCGTGGTTCTCGAAACCCGTCAGCTCGTAGGAGGTGCCGTCCTGGCGCTGCCAACGCGTGAGGATCTCTCCCACGGCCCGTATCGGGCCGCGGCGGGTGCTGACATCGAGCAGTCCCAGGCCCTCGATCACCTGGTCGTGGTCGCCCACCGTGAAACTGGTGCCACAGATCTGGTAGCCCGCGCAGACCGCGAACAGGGCTGCCCCCGCCTCGACCGCCCGGAACAGGTTGCCGTCGGCGCGCAGGGCCTTGACGGCCGAGATCTGGGCGAGGTCCTCGCCACCGCCGAGCAGGTAGACGTGCCCGTCAGCAGGGACCTCCTCGCCCGGTTCGACGACCAGCAATTGATGGTCGATGCCACGCCACTCCAGACGCTTGGCCAGCACGGTGGCGTTGCCGCGGTCACCGTAGATGCCCAGCAGCGATTGGTAGACCAGCACCAGTTTCACGGGTCCGTTGACGGGACGGCTCATGCCAGACCTCCGAGTTTCCGCAGTCGCTGGAAGGGGGTGTAGGTGGCGATCACGTCGACCGGTCCGTCGACGCGGGTGACCTCGGGTCGTCTGAAAGCGGCCGTCAGGTCTGGCTCGACGACGTGGTCGACCCCGGCATGGCGCAACCGCACGGCCAGGTCCTGGGCCCGAGGGCCGGTGGCGACCACGGTTCGTCCGGCCAGTTGTTCGTAGCGCACGTCCCACAACCACGAGACGTCACGTCCGTCGGCGGCCGCCGAGTCGATGGCCAGCACCACCGTCTGACTGGTGGCCAGGGGCAGGGACTCCGCCCAACCCGAGGGGTTCTTGGCCAGCAGCAGGGTGGCGCGGGCGGTGCCGATGGTGGCGGTGGCGTAACGGCCGGCGGGTGAGGTCACCGTGGCCATGCCGTCGAGGGCGGTCTGGGCGGGCACGCCCATGGCGCGGGCGGCAGCGAGGGCGCAGGCGGCGTTGGCCCGGTTGAACCGTCCGGGCACCTGCAGGTCGAGGGTGAAGACGCGACCGTTGGGGTCGCTGACCTCGTCACCGCGCACCGTGTAGTCGGCGACGGGCTGCGTGAGGGAACAACCGGGGCAGTCCCACCGGGACTGGTCACGCACCAGCAACGAGCCGCACTCCGGGCAGAGCGCCGCGTCCTCGTTCCACACGTCGCCCGTGTCGACCCAGATCACCCGTCGCGCCGGCTGCGCCGACCACACCACGAGCGGGTCGCAGGCATTCGCGACGACCACGGGTCCGCTGCTGCCCGCCGCTTGCAGGGCGATCCGCCACGACCGTCCCAAGGACTTGATCTCGTGGTGGCGGTCGAGTTGGTCGCGCGAGAAGTTGAGCAGCACCAGCACCTCGGGACGGCCCAGTTCGATGACGGTGGCCACCACCCGCTCGTCCGTCTCCAGCACCGCGATCGACGACCGTGGTTGGTTGGCCAGCGCAGAGGCGATGCCGTGGTGCAGGTTCGCCCCGTCGGCGTTGGTGACCACGTCATCGGGGTCGGCGACCGAGGCGCGCACGGCTGCGGTCAACAGGTGGGTGGTCGTGGTCTTGCCGTTGGTGCCCGAGACGCTGGCGATGCGGCGGTCGGCCAGCAATTTCCCCAGCGCCCCCGGGTCGAGACGCAGCATGACGGTTCCCTGGATCGAGGCGCCCGTGCCGCGTCGCGCCAGGCGCGAGGCGGCAGCCGCCGCCTTGCCTGCCGAGGTGGCGGCGTTCAGTCGCAGCCGACTCAGGGCTCCCGGCTTCGGCGGGCGGAAGGGCAGTCGAGGAGCGGCCATGTGGGTCATTCTGACATGTCCCCCGAATGCGGCGGACAAGGGCCTCGGGCCCGACGTGGAGCATGGGAGGGGGAGGCCGGAGCACTCTCGGCAGGAGGTGAAGTGTGGGGTGAGTAACGGGACTTGAACCCGCGACATCCTGGACCACAACCAGGTGCTCTACCAGCTGAGCTATACCCACCACGACCACACTGCGCGCCGGAAACCGGCTCGGATGAATATACCGATCCGCGGGCCGGATCGCTAATCGAGCTCCACCGCCGAACCGTCCGCCGTCGTCGCCACCGCGCCAGTGAGCGCACCTTGGTGCTTGGCGGCCACCTGCTTGGCCATGGCGCTGGTCGGTCCGACGGGGACGAACACGGCCTCGCGGTAGTAGCGCAGTTCCTCGATCGACTCCTGGATGTCGGCGAGCGCGCGATGGTTGCCCGACTTGGCGGGGGAGTTGTAGTACGCCTTGGGGTACCACCGTCGCGCCAGTTCCTTGATCGAGCTGACGTCGACGTTGCGGTAGTGCACGTGGGACTCGAGCTCTGGCATGTCGCGCGCCAGGAACATGCGGTCGGTGCCGATGGTGTTCCCCGCCAGGGGAGCCCTGCCCGCGGCGGGCACGTGGGTGCGCACGTACTCCAGGACCAACTGCTCGGCCTCGGCCATGGTCAGCCCGTCCTCGAGTTCGACCAGCAGGCCGGAGGTGGTGTGCATGCTGCGAACGAAGTCGTTCATCTGTGCCAGCGCCTCGGCCGGCGGCTTGATGAGCACGTCGACGCCTTCACCCAGCACGTTCAGGTCACCGTCGGTGACCAGCGCGGCCACCTCCACCAGGGCATCGGTGGTCAGGTCGAGTCCCGTCATCTCACAATCGATCCAGACGAGCATCTCGTTGGTCTGCGCCACCGGGTGCGCCCCTTTCGGTCGGTCGGGCGACCCGAGCGGCCGTCCGGTTGGCGCCCCAGGCAGGAATCGAACCTGCGCGCGACAGATTAGAAGGCTGCTGCTCTATCCGCTGAGCTACTGGGGCTGGTCCAGCCGTCAGTGTAAAGCCTCCCAGCAGGCCGGCTGCGCTGCACTGGGCACTCGCTAGGCTGGGCCCATGTCGTCAGCACGTCTCGAGCGCCGAGCTCGTGTCCTCTCGGGGGTGCCGCGCAACCAGCCGCCTCGACCGTGGTACCTCCGCGTCCTGCGCAGCCCGTGGACGTGGGCGCTGGTCGGCATCCTGCTGGTGGGATTCGTGGGGCTGTTCGACATGTACTGGATGTTGCACGCCGACCGCAAGGTCGAGGGTGGCACCGTTCCCGGCATCACCAACCAGGCCATGCGGATCGGTGCCAAGTACGCGTGGCCCACGGCCGTGGTGTGGTCGTTGCTGTTCCTGTGGTTCGACCGTTTCCGCAAGCACCGCGTCGTGACGTGGCTGATCGCCTTCCTCTGGGGGGCCTGCTTCTCCACCTGGATGTCGATCTACGTCAACTCCTGGGCCGGCGAACTGCTCAGCGTGCAGGGCAACGGCGACCCGTCGACGGGCGCTCGTCCGGCGGTGTTCGTGGCCCCCTTCGTCGAGGAGTTCTCGAAGGCAACCATCGTGTTCGCGCTCGCGGTGCTGGCCCGCTACCGCATCGTGTCGATCATGCAGAGCGTCTCGCTCGCCGGGTTGTCTGCCGTGGGCTTCGCCTTCACCGAGAACATCATCTACTACGCCCGCGGCTACGAATATGCCTCCCGGACCATCGAGGCCGGCGACGCGGAGCAGGCGTTGCTGTCACTGGTGAGGCTCCGCGGTGTCTACACCTCGTTCGGCCACCCGTTCTTCACGACGATGACGGCGATCGGGATCCTGGTCGGGGTGAGGCACCGCAGCAAGCTGGTGCGCATCCTTGCCCCGGTCACCGGCTTCCTGGCGGCGGCGCTGGGTCACATGGTGTTCAACGGGGTCGCCTCCAGCGTGCCCGAAGGCGGGGGGATGAAGTACTGGCTGATGGCCGTTGCGGTCGTCGTCGTGCTCGCCGGCGTGCTGGTTGCGTGGATGATCCGGGAGGGTGGACGAATCCGGGCCCGCCTGAACGATCTGGTGCGGTTCGGGTGGTTGTTGCCCTGCGACCCCGTGATCTACTCCAGTCTGTGGCGGCGCCTGCGCCTGCTGGTCATCGCGGTCTCGCAACCGTCCCGACTTCCCGCCACGATGCGGGTCATGCGCCACCTCACGGAACTGGCCTACCTGCGTGACTCGATGGTGCTCGGCCTGATCGACCGGGTCGGATACGAGCACGCGCGGGAACTGCTCGAGGTCATCCGCCGGGATCGTCCGGTCGCCGTGACCACACTGGCGGGGGAGAAGGTTCGGTTGCCGCACCCGGTGGCCTGGCTTCGCTCCCGACGTCAGCTGGCCACGGCAGCCGGCCCGGCGCCGCAGTGGGCGCCGCCCTCGTGGGACTCGAACCAGTGGGGGCCCCCGCCTGGTGGACGCGCATGACGGGCGCTCCGGACGTGCCGTCCTCGGACCCTTCGTCCGGGGGCGGGCCCGCCCGCGTGAGCGCAGCCCAGCTGGCCGCGGCGCTTGCGACCTTGAGATCGAGGTTGGCCGGGCTCAGCCTGCCGATCGACCTGCCCGGTACGGGCGACCAACGAAGGAGCGCACACGAGCTCGTCCGTCAGCTGGACGACTACGTGTTGCCCCGGCTGGCCACCCTCGAGGCCCCGCTGCTCACCGTCGTGGGCGGATCCACCGGCGCTGGCAAGTCGACGCTGGTCAACACCTTGGTGGGCCGCACCGTCACCACTCCCGGAGTCATTCGCCCCACCACCAAGTCGCCGGTCTTGATCCACCATCCCGACGACGAGCACTGGTTCTCCGACGAGCGCATCCTGCCCACGCTGATCCGCTCCAGGGTGGCCTCACACGACCAGAGTTCCCTTCAGTTGGTGGCGGAGCCGAGCCTGCCACCGGGGCTCGCCGTGCTCGACGCACCCGACTTCGACTCCGTGGACGAGCGCAACCGCGAACTGGCGACGGAGTTGTTGCAGGCGGCTGACCTGTGGTTGTTCGTCACCTCAGCTGCCCGGTACGCCGACGCCGTGCCGTGGGAGTTCCTGCAGCAAGCGGTGCAGCGCAGGGCGGCCGTCGCCGTCGTGCTCGACCGTGTGCCCCCGGCGGCCATGACCGACGTCCCCACCCACCTGGGGCAGATGATGACCGAGCGTGGCCTGGGCGACTCCGCGCTGTTCGCCGTGCCCGAGACGGCCACCGATGCCGAGGGGTTGCTGCCTGATGCGGCAGTCTCACCGATACGCACCTGGCTCGCCACGCTCGCGGCCGACGAGCGCAGCCGTCAGACCGTGGTCATGCAGACCCTGACCGGCGCCATCGACTCCATCGGGCCACGAGTGTCCAGCCTGGCCGCGGCGACCGATGACCAGGTCGAGGCCCTCGAGAGCCTGCGCCAGGACGCTCGCAGCGCCTACGCCGAGGCCGCCCGACAGGTGGCGGTGCAGTCCGCCGACGGAACCCTGCTGCGGGGTGAGGTGCTCGGTCGCTGGCACGAGTTGGTCGGCACCGGTGAGTTCATGCGTGCCCTCGACCAGCGCATCAGCTGGCTGCGCGACCGGGTGTGGGGCACCCTCGTCGGCAAGCCACCCGAGGTCGACAAGATGAAGGTGGCGGTCGAGAACGGGCTCGAGGCGCTGGTGCGCGAAGAGGGGCAGGCAGCCGCCGAGCGCGCAGAAGCCGCCTGGCGGGCCACGCCAGCCGGCCGCTCCCTCCTGGCCAGACACGCTGCCGCCCACGGGCGGGACGAACTCACTCGCGCCTCGCGGGAGTTCCCGGGCAAGGTCGCCCGCGCGATCCGGGACTGGCAGGGCGACGTCGTCGAACTGGTGGCCGAGGAAGGCATGGACAAGCGGTCGAGGGCTCGACTGCTGGCGTTCGGTGTCAACGGTGCCGGGGTGGCCCTCATGGTGACGATCTTTGCCTACACCGGTGGCCTCACGGGTGCCGAGATCGGCGTGGCCGGTGGCACGTCGGTACTGGCCCAAAGACTGCTCGAGGGCATCATCGGTGACGACGCCGTCCGCGCATTGGCGGAGAGGGCGAAGGCCGACCTGGATGCCCGGATCGAGACGCTCATGTCGACCGAACTCGCCCGGTTCGAGGCCGTGCTGGCCGAGGCCGGCGTCGCCGACGAGCAGGCCGCCGCCCTGCGGGAATCGGCAGCGGCGGTGGAGCGGGCCCACGTGGAAGGCTTCGACCACGAACGAGCCATCACCGCCGACACCACCACGGCGCGCGGTATGAACCCGGCCCGCACCCCGGCGGCGCTCGGCTCGTCCACCTCTGAGCCCGTGGTGACCGTCAGCCAGGTCGCGGCCAGTCCTGCCGAGGTGGTCGACGGTGAACTGGTCGAGCATCGGGACGGGGACGACCGCTGATGGCACGACAAAGGCCCGTCGCGGAACGACTCCAGGCTCTGGGCCACGTGGTCGAGCAGGTCGAGGGACGGGTGCCCGACGAGGCGGTCAGGCACGCGGAAGAACTGGTCCGTCGCGCGGGCTCGAGGCTGGCGATCGCCGGGGACCACACCGTGGTTGCCCTGGCCGGTGCCACCGGATCAGGCAAGTCGAGCCTGTTCAACGCGCTGTCCGGAACCCAGCTGGCCGAGCCGGGAGTGCGTCGTCCCACCACGGCGAAGGCCATGTCGGTCTCCTGGGGGGATGTGCCCCCCGCGGAACTGCTCGACTGGCTCGACGTGTCACGTCGCCACCAGGTCGAGTTGTCGCGGGTCCCTCGTCCCGGGTCGCAGGCGCCGGGGCTCGAGGGACTGGTGCTGCTTGACCTTCCCGACCACGACTCGATCGAGGCAGCCCACCGCGCCGAGGTCGATCGACTGGTCGACCTGGTCGACCTACTGGTGTGGGTGGTGGATCCCCAGAAGTACGCCGATGCGGCCCTGCACGAGCGCTACCTGAAGCCACTGGCCGGCCACGCCGAGGTGATGCTGGTCGTGCTCAACCAGGTCGACCTGCTCACCCCCGGGCAACTCGTGCAGTGCGAGCGTGACCTGCGTCGCCTGCTCGACAACGAGGGCTTGGGCAAGGCCCGGATCGCGGCGGTGTCGGCGACGACCGGTCAAGGAGTCGACGCCCTGCGCCGTCAGGTCGTCGACCTGGTCGCCAGGAAGCGGGTGGTGGCCGAGCGTCTCGGCGCCGACCTCACCCGTGAGGCAGCTCGGTTGGCCCCGGAACTGGGGTTGGAC
Organism: Aestuariimicrobium sp. T2.26MG-19.2B; assembly: GCF_950101875.1. Taxonomy (NCBI): domain Bacteria; kingdom Bacillati; phylum Actinomycetota; class Actinomycetes; order Propionibacteriales; family Propionibacteriaceae; genus Aestuariimicrobium; species Aestuariimicrobium sp. T2.26MG-19.2B. The sequence goes on from NZ_CATNLW010000001.1 coordinate 2,105,185, forward strand.
GACTCCGGCTCCGCCGGTGACCCTGCCATCGGTTCCGGCACCGTGCGCCAGTTGAACCGGGCGTTGGCCGAGGCGGCGGGGGCCGATGTCGTCACCGAGGCCGTGCTGGCCTCGGTGCGCCGACGCGGTGAACTCGTCACGGGATGGCCTGCGCTGTCATGGATCGCGTCGCTGCGACCGGACCCGTTGAGGCGTCTGCACCTCGACCGGCTCCCGATCGGGCGCACCAAGAAGTCGCTGGAGCCGGTCCGCGTTCCCCGCACGGGGCTCGACTCCGGGCAGGGGGCCTCGAAGGCGAGGGTCACCTCGGCGGTCAGGGCCCTGTCGGACGAGGCTGCCGCCGACCTCCCACGCTCGTGGCAGGACGCGGTCCGCCGTGCCTCCCTCGCCAACCAGGGCGTGCTGGCCGACGAGCTGGACCGGGCGGTGGCCACCACCGACCTGGCGATGGACCGCGGCTTCGGCCACTGGCGCGTGATCCAGGTCGTGCAGTGGATCCTGGTGGCTGTGGTGGCCGCTGGACTGCTGTGGCTGGCTGCCGATCTGGTGTTGGCCTACTTCCACTTCCCGCCCCTGCCGACCCGCAGCTGGCACCGGTTGCCGGTGCAGACCTGGCTCGTGGTCGGGGGAGTGGCCGCTGGTCTGCTCCTGGCCCTGATCAGTCGCGTGTTCGTCGAGGTGAGCGCGCGAGCCAAGGCCCGCCGGGCCCACGCCGTGCTGAACCGACAGGTCGCGGCCGTGGCCGAACGGCACGCGGTGGCGCCGGTCACCGCAGAACTCGTCCGACTTCGCACGGCACGCGAGGCGCTGGGGCGAGTCCGTGGCTGACCTGTTGCTGGTCACCGCCACCCACGAGGCGTTCAGGCACTCAGCCGCGATCGAGGCGGGGGTGGCGCTGTTCGCCCGTCTGGCCGCCGAGGCGGGGCTCGACCTGCTCCACACCGAGGACACCTCGGTGCTCAACCCCGATGACCTCGCTCGGGCCCGCGCCGTGGTCTTCCACCAGTGCAACGGTGAGATCCTCACTGACGACCAGCGGGCCTGCCTGCAGTCGGCAGTGCGAGCGGGGTGCGGGTTCGCCGCCGTGCACAACTCCACCGGTGCCGAGCGCGGCTGGCCGGGCTACCTCGAACTGGTCGGGGCACGGTTCCGGGGCCATCCACCCCTCAACGACCAGCGGCGGGGCTTGCGGGCGGTCGCTCCCGACCCGTCCACCCAGCACCTGCCCGACCCCTGGTCGTGGTCGGACGAGTGGTACGAGTTCGAGTCGGAGCCAGTCGGAGTCGAACCACTGGTGGTACTCGCCGACGAACCCGACCGCCCCCTGAGCTGGCGTGGGCGACTGGGTCTGGGCCGAACCTGGTACACCGCCCTCGGTCATCGTGCCGAGGCCTACTCAGATCGGGTCTTCGTCGACCACGTGTGGGGCGGCATCACCGGCGTGATGCGCTGACGACCCGATCCCGGGAACAACAGGGGACTGTTCCGCGGGCACCAGGTGGTCGCGCGCCCAGTCATCGGGCGCTGGCTCATCGCGCGCTGGGTCATCGGGCGGCTGCACCAGCGTGCCGACGAAGTGCACCGTGATCTCCAGCCGGTCGAGGGCGCTGATCCGCTCGACCCCCTCCTCGGGAGCATTCCAGCGGTAGGGCGTCATCCCCCACACCTGCATGATCTCCTCGTTGCTCCCCAGCGTCACGCGGGCCTCGAACCGTCGCTGCTCCAGCACCGGCCAGGACCGGGCCAGCAGTACTTCCTCGTCGTGGGGGCGGTAGTCGCGGTACAGCTGAGCCCTCAGTTCGGCGAGGTGGGAGCCGCCGGGGGTGACCAGCAGGGCTCGTCCGCCCGGGGCCAGCACGCGAGCGAACTCGCTGTCGAGCACCGGAGACATCACGCTGGTGAGCAGGTCGACCGATCCGTCGACCGCCGGCAACTGGTTGACCGAGGCGACGACGGCGACGGCTCGGGGCACCCGGCGGGCGGTGAGCTTCATGGCCGGACGGGAGATGTCGAACGCCACCCAGTGGTCGTCGTGCAGGTGCTTGCCCCCGGGGCGACTCGAGGAGTCGTCGGGTATGGCCGACAACATCGCCTCGGTGAACGTGCCCTCGCCGCAGCCGACGTCGAGCATCGTCTCGGGCATCAACTCGCCCACCCACTCGTGCAGGCCCTCACTGAGGGCGCGGTAGTGGCCACGATCGAGGAATGCCCGTCGTGCAGCGACCATTGACTGGTCGTCACCCTGCGCCCGCGACCTCGACTTGCCGGGAGTCAGCAGGTGCAGGTGCCCGTCGCGGGCCTGGTCGAAACTGTGGCCGGCCTCGCAGCGGGCCACCCGGTCGCGCAGGCGCAGCCTGTTCCCGCACACCGGGCAGGCGAGGATGCCGTCGCGTTCGCTCATGGTCCCGATTCTTCCAGCCTCGGAGCGGACTGTTGTCCACAAGCGAGGGGGAGGTCGAAGGGTTGTCCACAGCCCGGCATCGCGGGCGGGACCATCCCGGGAGTTCCAGTCACAACTCAGGTGACTGCCCTTCGGCAGACCATCCCTGGAGAGGACCATTCATGGACGCAACCATCAGCCTGTCGGGAAACATCGGCACCGACGTCGAGACCTTCACCGGCGACGACTGGGTACTGGCCCGGTTCCGCCTCGCCTGCACTCCGAGGGTGCGCCGCGGAGGGGAGTGGACCGATGGTGAGACCACCTGGATCTCGGTGAGGGCCTCCAACCGGTTGGCCCGCAACGTCGCCGCCAGCCTGCACAAGGGTGACCCCGTGGTCGTCACCGGACGGCTGCGCACCCACGTCTGGCAGGACGCCGAGGGTGTCAAGCAGGACCGTCTCATCGTCGAGGCCTCCTCGGTGGGTCACGATCTCAACCGGGGCACCACCAGTTTCGCCCGCAACGAGCGGGTGGCCTCACCGGCCTCCCCGGGGGAACCGGTCGACCGTGACGACGTGGACCCTGAACCCGTCGATGAGCCCGCCCCGGACGAACAGGTGCTCGGGCTCGGGGGCCGCGACTGAGCTCAGGGCACAGGAACCATCCGGAGCGTGTTCACTGGCATACTGGACGACGGTCCGCGCCTGTTGCGGTGCGGCCGTTCCCCGGGGCGTGCGAGCGCACCGGACGACGTCGATGCGAAGGAAACGCGCCACTCATGGCTGAGTTCATCTACACCATGCACAACGTCCGCAAGGCCGTCGGCGAGAAGGTGATTCTCGACGACGTCACCCTCAGCTTCTACCCGGGCGCCAAGATCGGTGTCGTCGGCCCCAACGGGGCCGGCAAGTCGACCATGCTCAAGCTGATGGCCGGAATGGACCGTCCCAACAACGGGGAGGCACAGCTGGCGAAGGGGGCGACCGTCGGGATCCTGCTGCAGGAACCCCCGCTCACCGAGGACAAGACGGTCTGGGAGAACGTCGAGGAGGCCGTCGCCGACACCAAGGCGATGCTGGCCCGCTTCAACGAGATCTCCGACTCGTTCTCCGATCCCGACGCCGACTTCGACGCCCTGATGGACGAGATGGGACGACTGCAGACCGAGCTCGACCACCGTCAGGCCTGGGACATCGACGCCCAGCTGCAGCAGGCCATGGAGGCACTGGGTTGCCCTCCCGGGGACTCTCCCGTCGAAGTGCTCTCCGGTGGCGAGCGCCGCCGGGTGGCCCTGTGCAAGCTGCTCCTGCAGGCCCCCGACCTGCTGCTGCTCGACGAGCCCACCAACCACCTCGACGCCGAGAGCGTCAACTGGCTCGAGAGCCACCTGAAGAGCTACCCCGGCGCTGTCCTGGCCGTGACCCACGACCGTTACTTCCTCGACAACGTCGCCAGCTGGATCTGCGAGATCGACCGCGGACGTCTCCACCCCTACGAGGGCAACTACTCCACCTACCTCGAGACCAAGCGCAAGCGCTTGCAGATCGAGGGCCAGAAGGACGCCAAGCGCGCCAAGGTGCTCGAGCGTGAGCTCGAATGGGTGCGGTCGTCCCCCAAGGCACGTCAGGCGAAGAACAAGGCACGTCTGGCCCGCTACGAGGAGCTGGCCACCGAGGCCGAGCGCAGCCGCAAGATCGACACCGCCGACATCAACATCCCCGCCGGTCCGCGATTGGGCAGCGACGTGCTGCAGGCGATCGACCTCACCAAGGGTTTCGGCGACCGACTGCTGATCAACGACCTCGACTTCACCCTCCCGCGCGCGGGGATCGTCGGCATCATCGGTCCCAACGGGGTGGGCAAGTCGACGCTGTTCCGGATGATCGTCGGCGAGGAGCAGCCGGACTCGGGCCAGCTGAAGCTCGGCCAGACGGTCAAGATCAGCTACGTCGACCAGGGCCGCTCGGGACTGGACCCGCAGAAGAATGTCTGGCAGGTCGTCTCCGACGGGCTCGACTTCATCAAGGTGGGCAACTTCGAGATGGCTTCGCGTGCGTACGTGGCCAGCTTCGGTTTCAAGGGTCCCGACCAGCAGAAGTTGTCCGGGGTGCTGTCCGGTGGTGAACGGAACCGGCTCAACCTGGCGCTCACCCTGAAGATGGGCGGCAACCTCTTGCTGCTCGACGAGCCCACCAACGACCTCGACGTCGAGACCCTCTCGGCTCTCGAGGACGCCCTGCTCGAGTTCCCGGGCTGCGCCGTCGTGATCAGCCACGACCGGTGGTTCCTCGACCGGGTCGCCACCCACATCCTCGCGTGGGAGGGCCACGAGGCCGACGAGGCCGACTGGTTCTGGTTCGAGGGCAACTTCGCCGACTACGAGGCCAACAAGATCGAGCGGCTGGGGGCCGAGGCGGCTCGTCCGCACGCCTCCAAGCACCGCCGCCTGCGCCGCGACTGAGAGCTGACGCCGCCCGTGCGCACCGGACTCGACGCCCTCGCCGACCGCGATTTCGCGGAACTGCGGGGGCGTCGCGTCGTCGTGCTGTCGAACCCGACCGGTGTGATGGTGCGGGAGGGGCGTGTGCTGCACGGGGTCGACGCCATGGTGGCCGCGGGTGTCGAGGTGGTCGGCGTGTTCGGGCCCGAGCACGGCTTCCGGGGAACGGCCACCGCCGGTGAGTCGGAGGCCGATGCGTTCGACCCGGTGACCTCCGTCCCGCTGCTGGACGCCTACCACGCGGGTCCCGAGCACCTGGCCGAGGCATTGGTGCGGCTCGGAGCCCACGTGGTGGTGGTCGACCTTCAGGACGCGGGCGTCAGGTTCTACACCTACGTCTGGACGATGTACCGGTTGATGATGGCGGTCGCCCGCGTTCCCGCAGTGGCGATGCTCGTGCTCGATCGCCCCAACCCCTTGGGCCGGGCCCGCAGGGGAGGGCTGCTGGCTCCCGGTCTGGAATCGAGCATCGGCCGGAGGTCGATCCTGCACCAGCACGGCCTCACCCTGGGTGAGCTGGCACGCGTGCTGAATGCCCATCACCTGCCCGAGGAGCCGGGTGGGACGAGCATTGACCTGTCCGTCGTGCCCGTCGAGGGCTGGGACGGCTCGGCACGTTCGTCCGGGGCTCCGGGATGGCCACTGTGGGTGGCACCGAGCCCCAATCTGCCGACCGTGGAGTCGTGTCTGGCCTATCCCGGAACCGGGCTGCTGGAGGCTGTCACGCTGTCGGAGGGGAGGGGGACGACCCGTCCGTTCACCCTGCTCGGGGCGCCCTGGGTGGATGACCGCTGGTTGGCCCGCCTGGACGAGGGCCGGCACCCGGGCGCGTTGGTGCGCGAGGCCGCGTTCGAGCCGTTGGCCGTGCCCCACTTCGAGACCCATGCCGGCCGCCTCTGCCGGGGGGTTGAGGTGCATGTCAGCGATCCCGACGAGTTCGACGCGGTCCGGTTCGGGGTCGACCTGCTGACCAGTGCGCGTGACCTCTACCCGGAGTTCACCCACCGCGGGGACCAGTGGCGATGGCTCGACCTGATGACCGGACGCAGGCAATTCGCCCGGGACCTGCTCGCGGGGGCGGGCACCGACGACCTGCTGGCAGGCTGGCTGCCCGACCAGAGAACCTGGGATGAGCAGGTGGGCTCGCTCAGATGAACTCGAGCGGGTCGAACTCGTCGATCTCGATGATCCGCACCCGGGGCAGGCGCTCACGGAACGCGGCCACGTCATACTCCAGATCGAAGAACTCCACCCCATCGATGCGACGCAGCGACGTGGCCAGGAACTCGCCGAACCCGACGATGCCCACCCGTCGATCCGGATCCTCGGCCAAGGCCTCCATCTGCGGGGCGAAGTCGGCGTCGTGGCTCACCAACATCACGTCGGCGGGTCGACCGGCCAAGGCCTCGGCCGTGCGCTGGATGGCGATGTCGACGACCTTGCCCTCACCCCGCAGCGGCACCGGACGGTAACCGATGGCCAGCAGGGCCTGCACGAACGAAGCCGGCAGTTCCGCCGGAACCGCGAGGAAGAACAGCCCCTTCACCGGCTGGCCCCAAGCCCGCTCGGTGTAGTCGAGCAGGGTGTTCCACCGCGGTCGCTCGTGGGGGTCCGGGCGGCGTCCCAGAACCGAGTTCCCCAGGGTCGCGTCGATGTTCTCGCCGTCGACCAGCAGGTAGGTGGTGCGCTCGCTCATGCAGGGAGCCTAGTGCGTGCTGTGCCCGCGCTCGCTGCGGTCAGACGGTTCAATCAGGGGGTTCAATCGTGCGGATCGTGTGTTCTGACGCCAGATGTTGCTCCTGGGACGGAACAGTCGGCGTCAGCGCACACGATCGGCACGATTGGCCGGGGAGCAACGCGGCCGGCGCGCTGCGGCGGTGAACGGGCAAAGTCCCGCGTCACGGGTCGTCCTCCCCACCCGGTGCCAGACTGGGACGATGGACCTGCAGTTCACCGCAGAGGTGATCGAGTGGCGCGGCCCTGCCCCCTTCTACTACGCGGTGGTGCCGAACGACGAGGCCGACCTGATCGCCGAGGTGGCCCAGTCGATCATCTACTGGGGGTGCGTGCCGACGATGGCGACCATCGGTCACCACACCTACAGGACGGCCATGTTCCCCAAGCTGGGCACCTATCGGGTGCCGATCCGCAAGAACGTGCGCGAAGACCTGGGCATCGGGGTCGGTGACAGGATCGAGGTCTCACTCTTCCTCGACGTCTGAGCGACGCTCGGCCGGTGGATCCCTGCTCCCGAGTGCGAATTCAGCCCTGTTGTGAGGCGAAGACTCCCTGGCGGCTCCAGCGTTGCCAGGTCACGCCCCGACCGGTGGCCATGCGAACCAGCGTGCGCACCAACGCACGGAACTCGGTCAGGTCGACCAGGTAGAACACCAGCCAGGCCATCGGTGCCAGCGGCAGCAGCGCCAAGGACTCCCTGCGTCGGGTGTCAGTGAGCACCTGCCACCCCACCACCAGCGTGAGCGCGCCGATGTAGACCAGCGCCGGACCGTAGTCCCCGACCGCGATCGTCCACGCCCACATCACGGTCACCAGCAGGGGTTCGGCCAACAACAACACCTCCGAGAGCAGGGCGACCGGCAGGATCAGCATCGTCAACACGCGCTTGCGCGGGAGGGTGGGGTTGAAGAACAGGTGCCGGTACTGCCGGAAGGTGAGGAACCGTCCGAACTTCCAGCGCAGCCGCTGTCGCACCAAGCCGTCCCAGTCGGCCGGAGCCTCGGTCGTCACGACGGCATCGGGAGCGTAGACGATGCGGTGCCCGGCCGCCTGCAGTCGGGTCGACATCTCGATGTCCTCGGTGATGTTGTCCTCGTCGAAACCGGCCAGGGCCCCCGATCGTCCCCGGTCGATCAGCTCGTGCAGCACGTCGGCCCGGTAGGCAGCGGCAGCGCCCCCGACGATGTAGATCGAGTCGAGCACCGAGTCGGCCTTCTTGAAGTAGAACCCGTAGAGGTACTCCAGGCGCTGCACCAGCCCCAGCACGCCGGGCCGGTTGCCGATCTTCACGTTGCCAGCCACGGCCATCACCCGGGGGTCGTCGAACCGGCGGGCGAAGTTCGTGAGGGTGTCGGCTGCCACCGCGCTGTCGGCGTCGGTGGTGACGATGATCTCGCCCGAGGCCACGCCGAGCCCACGGTTCAGCGCCGAGGCCTTGCCGCCGTTGGGTTGGCTGACGTACACGAGTCGGCCCGGTCGTCCGGACGCCTCGTGCTCGGCCACCAGCGCCTGCATCACGGCTTCTGTGTCGTCGGTCGAGCCGTCGTTGATCACGACGACCTCGACATCGGGGTGGTCGCTGGCCAGCAGCGAGCGTACGGTCAGCGCGATGCCGACCTCCTCGTTCCAGGCGGGGACGAGCACCGAGACGCGCTGGGCGGGCTTGGCAGCGCGGCGGGGGGCGCGACGACGGCGCCACCAGCCCTGCACGTCGAACCAAGGTGCGATTAGCAGCTGCAGGGCGTACTTGAGCAGGCTCGGCAGGAAGAGCAGGGTCAGGGCGATCTGCCAGGTCTCGGACGGCCTCGCGGCGCTCCGGTGGCCGAACAACACCAGCCACCCCAACGCCAACGTGATCCCGTATCCCAGCAGGTAGAGCAGAGCAGTCACACCTCTCAGGATACTCTCAGACTTGGGGTTCTCCGATTCGAGCGACCGACCGGCCCGTCCAGCGTCCCTCAGGAGTGCGTGAGCAGTAGCTCGGCCAAGGTCATCGCGCGTCGTTGGGTCAGGTCGTCGACCTGCTTGCGGCAGCTGAACCCATCGGCCAGCACGATCGCCCGCGGGTTGGCACGCAGCGCCGGCAGCAGGGCCGTCTCCGCGACCGCGACGGAGGTCTCGTAGTGTCCTCGTTCCACCCCGAAGTTGCCGGCGAGGCCGCAGCATCCCCCCAGGGTGGTGACGGTGGCACCGGTCCGCCCGAGCACGTCGGCGTCGGCCGACCAGCCCAGCACGGACGCGTGGTGGCAGTGGGGCTGGGCCACGACCTCGTGCCCACTTAGGTCGGGAGCCTGCCAGTCGGGCGTCGACGACAGCACCTCGGCGAGGGTGCGGACGGCGCTGGCGACGATGCCGACTCTGGGGTCGTCGGGCAGCAGTTCGGGGGCGTCGGAGCGCCAGACAGCCAGACAGGAGGGCTCGGCCCCCACGATCGTCACGCCCGCCTCCGCGATCGGTGCGAGCACTTCGAGTGCGCCACGCAGTTGGGCGCGGGCTCCGTCCAACTGCCCCGTGGTGATCCAGGTCAGGCCGCAGCAGGCACGATCGCTGATCACCTCGGGCTGGTACCCGGCCCGTTCCAGCACCGCCATCAGCGACGCCACCTGGGTGCCCTCGAAGGCATCGGTGAAGGAATCGACCCACACGGCGACACGCCCGTGGCGCCCTGACACACCGCCGCCGGCGGCAGCCGTCCCGGCCTCGGTCGAGCGGGCCCGGTGCGCGGCACGTCTCCGTTGCGATCCCCCGGGATTGAACCGCGGCAACGGACGACGACCGTCCACCCCGGCCAGCCGTTTGGCGAGCGATCCCACACCGGGCAGGGACAGTGCCACGTTGGCCAGCCCCGACAGGCCCGGCACGACGTGCACCAGCGAGAGCCAACGGGGCAACTGGCCGAGGGTGTAGTGCGACAGGGGGCGGAGTCGACCCTTGTAGGACTCGTGCAGCACCCTCGACTTGTAGGCGGCCATGTCTATCCCGGTGGGGCAGTCGCGTCCGCAGCCCTTGCACGACAGGCACAGGTCGAGTGCCTCGTGCACCTCGGGGGAGCGCCAGCCCCCTGCGACCAGGGACCCGTTGACCATCTCCTGCAGTACCCGGGCCCGGCCGCGCGTGGAGTCCTTCTCGTTGCGGGTGGCCTGGTAGCTCGGGCACATCACCGCTCCGGGTCCCAGGGTCGCGGTCACACACTTGCCCACCCCGGAACACTGGTGCACCTCGCGCACGAAGTGGGGGTCACTGAGCCGCAGCGGTGAGCTGACGGTGGCCGCAACCCGAACGTCGGCGTCGACGGCGACGGGGTCGACGAGCACCCCCGGGTTGAGCAGCCCGCGCGGGTCGAACAGTGCCTTGACCTGCCCGAACAGCGCGATCGCCTCGGGGGAGTACATCGCGGGCAGCAGGGCCGAGCGGGCCCGCCCGTCACCGTGCTCACCCGACATCGAACCCCCGTGGCTGGCCACCAGGGCCGCGGCTCGCTCGACGAACTGCCGGTAGACGGCCGCCCCACCCTCTCGTTCGAGAGGGAAGTCGATGCGGACGTGCACGCAGCCGTCGCCGAAATGACCGTAGGGCAACCCGTGCAGGCCGAACTCCTGCAGCAGCAGGTCGAACTCGCGCAGGTAGGCCCCGAGCCGCTCGGGCAGCACCGCAGCGTCCTCCCAGCCCGGGTAGGCCGGATCGGCGAGGCTGACCCCGGCCAGTCCCGCCCCGTCCTCGCGGATCTTCCACAGCCGATCGGCTGCGGCCGGGTCGTCCACGACCCAGCCGTCGAGACAGCCCGAGGTGGCCAGCAGAGCCTCGGCGCGGGAGCGCACCTCGGCCTCGTCCTCGCCCACGAGTTCGACGAACATCCAGCCGTCGCCGGCGGGGAGTGCGGGGACGGCGGCCGGCCCCTTGGTGCGCGCCACCACGTCGACGATCCGCCGGTCCATGCCCTCGGCGGCCACCGGACGATGGGGTAGCAGCGCCGGCACCGCATCGGCGGCGTCGGCCATCGACGGGTAGCCCAGGGCCACCACCGCCGCGTGCGGCAGGTCGCGGACCAGCCGCACGGTCGCCGAGAGGATGACGGCCAGCGTGCCCTCGGTGCCGGCCAGGAAGCGGGCCAGGTCGAACTTGCGCTCGGGCAGCAGGTGCTCCATCGAGTAGCCCGAGACCTGGCGGCCGAATCGTCCGAACTCGGTTCGCACCAGGCCGAGGTTGGCGCCCACGAGTGCCCGCAGGTCGGTGGCCAGACCACCCGTCGACGGTTCACCCGAGGTGACCGTGACGATCTCCCCGGAGCCGGTCAACACCTCAAGCGAGACCACGTTGTCGGCTGTTCGTCCGTAGCCCAGGGCGCGTGGACCGCATGCGTTGTTGCCGATCATGCCGCCGATGGTGCAGCGGGTGTGGGTCGACGGATCGGGCCCGAACCGCAGCCCCAGTGGCCGCGCCTGAGCCTGCAAGGTGGCGTGCACCACGCCGGGTTCCACGGTGGCGGTGGCCGCGTCCGGGTCGATCGACACCACCCGGTTGAGGTGGCGGGCGACGTCGACGACCAGCCCGGGCCCGACGGCATTGCCGGCGCAGGAGGTGCCCGCGCCGCGCACCGTCACCGACACCTCGGCCTCGAGGGCGGCCCTGACCACCTCGACGAGTTCGTCGCGCGTGCGTGGGAAGGCCACCGCGAGGGGCTCGACCCGGTAGAGGGAGGCGTCGGTGGTGTAGAGGGCCCGGGTGAGGGTCGAGTCGTCGACGCAGTCGAACCGGGCCAGGGTCTGCGGGACGGTGGCGCGGGTGGTGACGGTCATTGCCTCAGTCTGGCACCGCGAGGATGGCCTGCATGCAACGTCCCAGTGCCACGAAGTCATCGGGATCGACGGCATCGACCAGCACCCGACGTACCTCACGCACGTGACCGGGTGCTGCCCGTTCCAACAGTGCGTAGCCCTCGTCGGTCAGCGAAGCGATCACTCCCCGCCGGTCATCGCTGGCCTGACGACGGATCACCCACCCGTTGGTCTCCATCCGGTTGATGGCGTGGGTGAGTCGGCTGCGCGACTGGTGAACCATGGCCGCCAGGTCTGACATCCGGCGCTCCCGGTTCTCGCCCTCGACCAGCGACACCAGGATCTCGTAGTCGCCGAGGTCGAGACCGACCGTGCGCAGTTGGGCGTCCAGTTCGTCGTTGACCCGTGCCACACCGTGCAACCACGCCCGCCAGATCTGTTGCTGTTCATCGGTCAGCCAGACCACGTCCGCGTCGCCCCCCGCGCGTGGATCGCTGGGATCCAGTGCCTCGCTCATGGCGAGCATGCTATCTGCTGGCGACCCGGTCACGATGAGGCACCCCGCCTGAAACCCGTTGTGGCGCGCGGCTGACGCTAGGATGCCGACTGACGAACTCCGCCCCGCCGCGAGGAGAGAACATGACCCCCGAGCCCGCCGAGCCGACACCCTCCTCAGCACGAGCCAACTCCGCCTTCGGAGACCTGGCCGAGCGGGACCGGTTGTTGGCCGCCTGCTCGCAGAACCTGGGCACCATGCTGGCCGATCGCACCCGGGCCACCCCCCACAAGGTGGCCTTCCTGGTGCCCGACCGGGCCCCCGTCGGCGCCAACCAGTGGCACGAGCTGACGTGGACGCAGACCCAGCAGCGGGCCCATGTGATCGCCGCCGGGCTGATCGGGCTCGGGCTCCAACCGGAGGACCGGGTGGCGATCGCCATGACCACCCGCATCGAGTGGGTGCTCACCGACCTGGGGATTGCGTGCGCCGGGGGAGCGACGACCACGATCTACCCCAACACCAACGTCGACGACGTCACCCACATCGTGGCCGACTCCGACTCGCACATCGTGGTGGTCGAGAACTCGGCCCAGCTCGACAAACTGCGCAAGGCCACCGAACTCGACCACGTCGTGCGCCACATCGTGATCCTGGACGACGACCGTTCCCTCGAGGACTCCGACGAGAGGGTGATCACCTTCGCCGACCTCGAGGAGGCTGGGCGCAGGGCCCTGCACGGCGACCACGACCTGGTCACCCGCACGGTCGCGGCCATCGCCCCCGACCAACTGTCGACGCTGATCTACACCTCGGGCACCACCGGTCGTCCCAAGGGGGTCGAGCTCACCCACCGATCCTGGACCTACGAGGGCGTCGCCATGCAGGCCACAGGCATCGTCCGGGAGGACGACCTTCAGTACCTCTGGCTGCCGCTCAGCCACGTCTTCGGGAAGTGCCTGCTGGCGGTCCAGCTGACCAGCGGGTTCGCCTCGGCCGTCGATGGTCGTCTCGACCGGATCGTGACCGGTTTGGGCGAGGTGCGCCCCACCTTCATGTGCGGTGCCCCCCGGATCTTCGAGAAGGTGCGCTCGGCCGTGATGACCAAGGCCGCCCCCGGTTCGACCGTCGACAAGATCTCGCGCTGGGCCTTCGCCGTCGGCCGCGACTCCCGCCAGTACCGGCTCGCGGGCCGACGGCTGCCGGTCGGACTGAAGCTGAAGTACGCGCTCGCCGATCGGCTTGTGTTCTCGAAGCTGAAGAAGACGATGGGTGGCCGGATCCGGTTCTTCATGTCGGGCTCCGCCAAGCTCTCCGAGAAGGTGCAGGCGTGGTTCTACTCGGCCGGCATCACGGTGGTGGAGGGCTACGGCGCCACCGAGACCAGCGCCATCGCCTTCGTCAACGACCCCGCCACGCCCCACTTCGGCACCGTCGGGAAGGTCACGCCCGGCATGGAGGTGCAGATCGCGGACGACGGTGAGTTGTTGCTGCGCGGCCCCGTCATCGCCCGCGGCTACCACGGACGATCCGACGCCACCGCAGCCTCGTTCGATGACGAGGGCTGGTACCACACGGGCGACATGGGCGTGCTCGACGACGACGGCTACCTGTCCATCACCGACCGCAAGAAGGACCTGATCAAGACCTCCGGGGGCAAGTACGTGGCGCCACAGAAGGTCGAGGGCGCGGTCACGGCCGCGAGCCCACTGGTCTCGCAGGTGGTCGCCCTCGGCGAGAACCGCAAGTACGTGGTTGCCCTGCTGACCCTCGACGAGGCGGCCGTGAAGACCTGGGCCGAGCGGCACGGTCACGCTGGTTCCACCCACGCCGACCTGCTGGCCTCCCCCGATCTGCGGGCCACGCTCGACGACCAGATCGCGCACGCGAACTCCACGCTGGAGCGGTGGGAGACGGTCAAACGGTTCGAGGTGCTGCAGCGCGAGTTCTCGGTGGACGACGGCGGGGTCACCCCCAACATGAAGGTGCGCCGCAACGTGGTCGAGTCCCAGTACGCCGATGTGATCGCGGGCCTCTACGACGAGGACCCGGCCGACCTGTGACCACCACGATGCGGGTCGAGGTGCCCCTGCGGTGGGGCGACATGGACGCGCAGGCGCACGTCAACAACGGCATGGTGGCGGAGTACCTGCAGGAGGCGCGCGTCGACTTCCTGCACGCCGCGGGCGTGACCGAGATGCTCGAGACCGGGGTGGTGGTGATCTCACACCAGATCGAGTACCTCGCACCGATCACCTACTCGCCCCGGCCGGTGGTGGTCGACCTGGGCATCACCCACATCGGAGGCGCTCGGTTCGAGGTTGCCTACCTGCTGAGCCACGACGGGGTCGAGTGCGCCCGGGCCCGCTCGGTGCTGTGCCCCTTCGACCTCGCCTCCCAACAGGTGAGGCGGCTCTCCGCGGGGGAGCGGGGCTGGTTCGAGCGGCACCGCATCGAGGTCGAGCCCTTCCGTGATCTTCAGGCTCCGGCCCTGCTCGGGAGGGGGGTGCCGCACCCGCTTCGTCCCCGATGGTCTGACGTCGACCGTTTCGGCCACGTCAACAACGTGCGCCTGTTCGACTACGTGCAGGAGGCCCGGATCGCGGCGTCCAGTTGGGTGGACGCCTCGATGCTGCGCCACGGCAGCAGTCTCGACCCGGCCCACGCGGCCGAGGAGCACTCGCTGTGGTTGGTCGCCCGGCAGGACGTGGAGTACCTGGCCCAGATCCCCTATCGGGTCGAGCCCTACCGGGTCGACACGGGAGTGGCGAGGCTGGGCAACAGCTCGGTCACCTTCGCCGCCGAAGTGGTCGACCCCCTGGCGGAGGACCAGGTGCTCGTCCGGGCCCGGACGGTGCTCGTCTGTGCCGATGACGAGGGACGACCCAAGCAACTGCCGACCACCACGCGCAGCAGGCTGGGCCGCGAACTGGTGCGCGACTGACCCGTGAGAAGCTGCTCCCATGAGTTTCGCTGACCGGATCGATGCCCTCACCCCCGACGACCTCGTGGCCCGCGGCTCGGGCAAGTGGACGAGGTTCCCCGGCACCCTGGGCGCCTTCGTGGCCGAGCACGACTTCGGACTGGCCGACCCCATCGCCGAGGCCCTGCACCGGATGGTGGACGGGTTCAACTTCGGATACCTGCCCGACTCCCTGGCCCACGAGATGTGCGAGGCCACCGCCCACTACGTCCGGCGCTACGGATGGCAGCTGGAACCGCGGCACGTGACACCCCTGCCCGACGTGTTGTCGGGGCTCGAGATCGCCATGGACCTGATGCTGGCCGAGGGTGCCAAGGTGATCCTGCCGACGCCTGCCTACATGCCCTTCCTGACCATGCCCGGCAGGGCCAGGCGAGAGCTGGTCGAGGTGCCCATGCTGCGCACCGAGACGGGCTGGGAGTACGACTTCGACTCACTCGACAAGGTCTACGAGCAGGGGGACCTGCTCATCCTGTGCAACCCGCACAACCCCATCGGCAAGGTCGCCACCCGCGAGGAGCTCACCCGCCTGAGCGAGATCGTCGATGCCCATCACGGGCTCGTCTACAACGACGAGATCCATGCCCCGCTGGTGTTCGGCGAGGCGGTGCACGTGCCCTATCACGCCCTTTCCGAGGTCACCGCGGGCCACACCGTCACCTCGATGGCTGCCAGCAAGGCCTGGAACCTGCCCGGGCTGAAGGCCGCTCAGTTCATCGTGACCTCCCCGTCGCTGCGGGAACTGTGGGAGCCGATCGCCTTCGGGCGCAGCCACGGCACCGCCACCCCGGGCGTGGTGGCCACCGTGGCCGCCTACACCCAGGGGCAGCCGTGGCTGGACGAGGTGCTGACCTACCTCGACGGCACCCGCGTCGCCCTGGCCGATGCGATCGCGTCGAAGCTTCCCGGGGTCGGGCACGTCTCCCCCCAGGGCACCTACCTGGCCTGGCTCGAGACGGCCGACCTGGGCCTCGAGAACCCACAGCGATTCTTCCTCGAGGACGCCAAGGTCGCCCTCACTGATGGAGCGGCCTGCGGTGCCGCCGGAGTGGGTGACGTGCGGCTCAACTTCGGGACGGCCCGTCCGATCGTCCTGGAGATGATCGACCGCATGGCCCGAGCGCTGGAACAGCGGTGACCAACCACTGGTTGCCAACTCTTGCCGTGGCGGGCGCGGTCTGATTGGGTGACCACGTGAGTGACACGAGCAGCGAGGCTTCGGACACGGCACGCCAGTTCGCCGCTGGGATGCAGAAGCGCCCGACCATCTATGACGTGGCCGCCGCGGCTGGGGTGAACCCGTCGACCGTCTCCCGAGCCTTCTCGCGGCCCGGTCGTGTCTCGGACAAGACCGCAGCCCACATCCACGCCGTCGCCCAGGCGATGGGATACCGAGCCGAGGCCGTGTTCCGGGCCCCGTCCACGCGGCACACCCAGCTGTTGGCGCTGGCGGTCTCCGATGTCACCAACCCGTTCTTCTTCTCCATCATCCGCGGGGCGGAGAACGAGGCCACGGCCCGTGGCTACCAACTGCTGCTGGCCGACACCCAGGAGTCCCAGACCCGGGAGCAGGCCCTGTTCGACCGCTCGCTCGACAAGGTCGACGGCCTGCTCGTCGCCTCGTCACGCATCTCCGACACCGGCCTGCGGGCCGCAGCCCGGAAGGTGCCCACGGTGGTGATGAATCGCGTCGTCACTGGTCTTCCCAGTGTCATCGCCGACAACGGACGAGCCATGCGCCGGGCCCTGGAGCACCTCGCCTCGCTCGGCCACCGTCGGGTGGCCTATGTCAGCGGTCCGGAGGCCTCGTGGGCCAATGGTTCCCGCTACCGGGCCTTCCGGGAGGGGTGCTACGAACTCGACCTGATCGACCAGCGGGTCGGACCGGTTGCCCCCACGGTCAAGGGTGGGGCAAGTGTCACCGACACCTTGCGCGACAACGGCGCCACCGCGGCGGTCTGCTTCAACGACCTGACCGCGATCGGGGTGATCCGCCGGGCCAAGGAACTGGGCTGGAGCGTGCCCGGTGACCTGTCCGTGGTGGGCTTCGACAACACCTTCGCCTCCGACCTGGTGAGCCCCAGTCTGACCACGGTCGCGGCACCGCTGTCGGAACTGTCACGCCGTGCCACGGCCCTGGTGATCACCATGATCCAGCGTCCCTCGACCCCGCCGGTCGAGCCCCAGATCCTGCCGATCCAGTTGATCGTCCGCGAGTCGAGCGGGGAGCCGGGCTGACCCGGAGCGTCAGTCGGCCATACCGGTCCGATCCATCCCGTGGTTCGCGCGGCCGCCGCTGGGCGAAATCCACGCCAATTGGGGCACGTGAGGGGCCTGGCCGTCACGTGGCGTGACGAGGAAGCCGCTCAGCTGCCCGGATCGGCGCGGATCAACTCGGCCGGTGCCGGTAGAGCACCTCTCCGGCGTTCTCGATCACCACGGTGCCGGGCTCGGCCGCCATCGCCTCGAGGTCCATCTCGTCGGGGTCGAGATAGCCCAGGTTGATGGACTCGCACACCTCGCGGGGGATCCGCGTGGCCAAGGTCACCTTCACCCGACAGCTCTCGACCCCGGTCTCGGCGTCGTAGCTGCCGGCGCCGCGCAGGTGGGTGGAGTGGGCGAGCACTCCCCAGTGGACGTCCTTGTAGGTGTCCCACTGCTTCACGAAGAAGTCGCGGCAGTGGTAGCCGATCTCGTAGATCTCGGGGTGGGTCTCCGAGACCTCTGTGACGTGGGGGGCGTAGATGATCACCTCGCCCCCGTCCGCGACGGCCGGTTCCAGCTTGTAGAAGCCCTTGGCGGCCGTCCAGATGTCTTCGTAGCGAGGCATCATGCACGAGACCACCCGCTGGAAGGGGGTCTCGACGTAGGTGACGTGGGTCTGTGCGGCCACGTCGGCGGCGGCCCCCCAGGCATCCTCGGTGGTGCCGAAGGCGGCGGCCTCGATCAGACCGGTGCCGGACTCGACCACCAGCTTCAGCGCCAGCCGCGCTCCCGGGATCAGTCGCGCCCCCTCGTTGATCATCGCCCTCACCGGGGTGATGCCGCGGGTTCCGATGATCGCCGCGGAACTGATCAGGGCCCCCACCCAGTGGGTCATGTCGATGAATTCCTGGCTGGCCACGCCCGGGATGAAGTACTTGTTGCCACCCGAGATGCCCACCACCTCGTGGGGAAAGACGGGTCCCACCACGATGTTCACGTCGGCCTCGACCACGTGGCGGTTGAGCACGATGTCGGCACCCACGTCGAGCCTGCCCTCGGACAGTTCGCCGATGCGATCACCCTCGATCCGTCCGACCTTGACCAGCATGGTGGGGTCGGCCCATTCGTGGTTCACGATGGTCAGCCCCGGGTAGCGCTGCGCCAGCCCACCGGGTTCAACCCCGAACATGCGCTCGATCTCATCGGGTTCCATGTAGCTGTGCGTGCCGAGCGCGATCACCGCGGTCAGCGAGGCCACCCGGTCGATCAGGTGGCGGTGCAGGATCGTCGCCACCTCGGGCAGTGGCATCGAGCGCGTGCCGTCGGGCACCACCAGCACCACCTTCTTGCCGTCGAGGTCGACCTCGCCCAACTTGCGAGCGACGAACTCCTCCAGCTCCTCGTCTGCGACGTGCTGGTGGGGACCGCCGATCAGTTCGCAGGTGACGGGCCCGATCGGGGTCTCACTGGTAGCCAGGATGTCGCTCATGCGTCCAGTGAACGCCGTTGCGAGCGGGCGGGCAAGCAGGGGGCCGGGGACCGGCAAAGCTTGGCAACCCTTGGCAGTCACCCCTCCCGCTCGCGAGAGTTGGGACCATGGTCTCCCTCACCCTTCACCCGGATCGGCTCTTCCCCGCGGAGCCGTCGACGCGCGACGTGGCGCGTCGGCTCTACGCGCAGGTCAAGGATCTGCCCATCATCAGCCCCCACGGCCACGTGCCGCCGGCCTGGATCGCGGACGACATCCCCTTCCGCGACCCCGCCTCGCTGCTGATCACCCCCGACCACTACGTCAACCGGATGCTGCACGCCAACGGTGTCGAGCTCTCGACCCTGGGCGTCAACCAGGGAGAGCTGGACGAAACCGCCGCCCGCACCGCGTTCCGTGCGCTGTGCGAGCACTGGAACGACTTCCGGGGCACGCCCGTGAAGTACTGGCTGGAAGATGCCCTGGTCGGCATCTTCGGTGTCGACGTGGTGCCCTCGGCCCAGACAGCCGACCAGATCTACGACACCGTCGCCGCCTGGATCGCCCAGGACTCCTCGAGGCCGCGCGCCCTGATGGGCGCCTTCGACATCACGTTCATGGCGACCACCGATGACCCGTGCGACGACCTCGTCCACCACCGAAAGCTCGCGGACGACGCGTCGTTCACCCGTCGCGTGGTGCCCACCTTCCGTCCGGACAAGTACCTGGAGCCGTTCCGGGACGACTGGAACGAGTTGACCGACCGTCTCGCCGAGGTCTCGGGCGTCGACATCTCCAGCTATTCGGGCTGGGTTGCGGCAATGGAGAACCGGCGCGCATATTTCAAGGCCAACGGTGCGGTCTCGACCGACCACAGCCACCCCGACCTGGGCACCATCGTGCTGGAACCCTCCGAGGCGGAGCGGTTGTTCCGACTGGCCCGCGCTGGCCGCATCTCCGAGGACGAGGCCACCGTGCTGCGCCGGAACATGCTCACCGAGCAGGCCCGGATGGCCACCGAGGACGGGCTCACCATGACCCTGCACCCCGGGGTGGCGCGCAACCACCACCGGCCCACCTTCGAGACCTATGGCGCCGATGTGGGCTGCGACATCCCGATCGCGGTCGAGGCGACGCGGTCGCTGCAGCCGCTGCTCAACGCCTACGGGACGTCCAAGAACCTCAACCTGGTGCTGTTCACCCTGGACGAGACCATGTTCAGTCGGGAGTTCGCCCCTCTCGCTGGTTTCTACCCCTCGGTGTACGTGGGCGTGCCGTGGTGGTTCATCGATGCCCCCGACGCCATCCGTAGGTTCCGCAAGGCCACCACCGAGACGGCTGGCTTCTCGCGCACCTCGGGGTTCATCGACGACACGAGGGCCTTCTGCTCGATCCCCGCCCGCCACGACATGTCGCGTCGCCTCGACTGTGGCCACCTGGCCGAACTCGTGGTCGAACACCGCCTCACCGAGGACGACGCCCACGAGGTCGCCCACCAGTTGGTCGTCGACCAACCCACCCGAGTCTTCAAGCTCTGAATCAGCACCAGCATCACGGGGCGGGGGATGACCCCCTGCACCCCCACGAGAACGGGGCGGGGGATGACCCCCTGCACCCCCACGAGAACGGGGCGGGGGATGACCCCCTGCACCCCCACGAGAACGGGGCGGGGGATGACCCCCTGCACCCCCACGAGAACCAGGCACCTCATACGGAAAGAGTCATCATGCAGCTTCGAGACAATGCGCAGTGGTCCCTGGTGGTCGCCACGTCGATGGGTATCCGCATCACCCCCGACCATGCCCAGCAGGTGCAGACCTCCGACCACTTCTTCATGCAGGCCACCTCGGCCGAGTCGAACGTGGCCTCGGTCTCGTCCTACCTCGGCGAGCCCACCAAGGTGCTCACCGCCTTCGTCGAGGGATCGCCGATCTCGGCCTTCATCAAGTCGAACCTGCGCGCGCGTGGCATGTCGTACGAGGGCCCGGATCGTCCGCAGGGCGACGCCTGGGGCTACCGGCACCAGTTCAACATCGCAGACTCCGGCTACGGTCTGCGTGGCCCCCGCGTCTGGAACGACCGCGCCGGTGAGGTGGGTCTGTCACTGACTGCCGCCGACTTCGACCTCGATCGCATCTTCGGTGACGAGGGCGTCAAGGTGTTGCACCTGTCGGGCCTGATCGCCGCCTTGTCTCCCGAGACCTCGCAGTTCTGTCTCGACCTGGCACGCGCGGCCAAGCAGCATGGCACCGCGATCGCGTTCGACCTCAACTTCCGGGCTTCCTTCTGGAAGGGACGAGAGGACGAGTTGCGGGCCGCGTTCACCGAGATCGCCTCCGAGGCCGACATCCTGATCGGCAACGAGGAGGACTTCCAGCTCGCGCTGGGCGTGGCCGGGCCCGAGGAGGGTGGTGCGGCGCTCACCGACAAGATCGACGGCTTCAAGGAGATGATCGGCCGGATCACCCAGGCCTTCCCGCATGCCTCGTATGTCGCGACCACCCTGCGAGAGGTGGAGACGGTGAACCGTCACCTCTGGGGGGCCGTCGTGTGGGCCCGGACTGAGGGCGACGGGGGCCGGTTCGCGGTCGCCGACCTGCGCGAGATCGGGGTCTACGACCGTGTCGGCGGGGGCGACGGTTTCGTCGGCGGCCTGCTCTACGGCATCCTCAAGGGCTGGCCGGCCGAGAAGGCCATGCAGTTCGGTTGGGCCACCGGAGCCCTGGCTGCGACCTCCATCACCGACTACGGCGCCCCGGCCGACGAGGACCAGGTGTGGTCGATCTGGAAGGGCAACGCCCGCGTCAAGAGGTGACCCACCTGCGCTACAGACCCAGCGAGACAGAAACCGACGCAGCCGAGGATCCCTGCCCCTCAGGGCGGAAGTCCTCGGCTGCGTCCGCTTTCGTTTCCGGGTCAGGCGGCGACGGCTGCCCGCAGCGCGGTACCCAGACCGGCATCCACCGATCCCCAGTAGCCGAAGAAGTTCTCCAGGACCGTCTCGTTGGCGATTGCCTTGCCCTGCCCGATCAGGGTGCTGAGGAAGCGGACGCGCTGCTCCTCATCGAAGACCTCGCGGTAGAGCGTGCCCGCCTGACCGAAGTCGTCGTCCTCGGGGTGCAGTTCATAGGCCGAGCGGACGAGTTCGCCGTCGGCCGCGAAGGAGTTGTCCACCGGGCCGGTCTGGTCTGACCACGAGTCGCCGAACGAGTTCGGGGCGTAGACCGAGGCCGCACCACGGTGGTCGACGGTCATGTTGCCCTCGAAGTTGTAGGAGTGAACCTCGGTGATCGGCTTGTTGACCGGCACCTGCTGGAAGTTGGTGCCGATGCGGTACCGCTGGGCGTCTGCGTAGGCGAAGTTTCGCCCCAGCAG
The DNA here is from genome assembly GCF_950101875.1 of Aestuariimicrobium sp. T2.26MG-19.2B. Lineage (NCBI taxonomy): Bacteria > Bacillati > Actinomycetota > Actinomycetes > Propionibacteriales > Propionibacteriaceae > Aestuariimicrobium > Aestuariimicrobium sp. T2.26MG-19.2B. The sequence goes on from NZ_CATNLW010000001.1 coordinate 2,127,107, forward strand.
CATCTTGTCGGGGCTCATGCCCATGCCCGGCACCATGTTCGAGGGCGCGAACGCCGCCTGCTCGATCTGGGCGAAGAAGTTGGTCGGGTTCTCGTTCAGGGTGAGTGTGCCCACCTTGATGCGCGGGTAGTCCTTCTTCGACCAGGTCTTGGTCAGGTCGAACGGGTTGAACCGGTAGCTCTTCGCCTCGTCGTAGGGCATCACCTGCACGTACAGGTCCCAGCTGGGGAAGTCACCGTTGCGGATGGCGTCGAACAGGTCGCGGCGATGGTGCTCTGCGTCCGCCCCGGCCAGGGCCTCGGCATCGGCCGCGGAGAAGTTGTGCACCCCCTGCTGGCTCATGAAGTGGTACTTGACCCAGAACTTCTCGCCGGCGGCGTTGACCCACATGTAGGTGTGGGAGCCGTAGCCGTTCATGGTGCGCCACGACTTCGGCAGGCCACGGTCACCCATCACATAGGTGACCTGGTGGGCCGACTCGGGGTTGAGGGTCCAGAAGTCCCACTGCATGGTGGCATCGCGCAGTCCGGAGTCGGGCAGGCGCTTCTGCGAGCGGATGAAGTGGGGGAACTTCATGGGGTCGCGCAGGAAGAAGACAGGGGTGTTGTTGCCCACCAGGTCGAAGTTGCCCTCGGTGGTGTAGAACTTCAGCGCGAAGCCCCGCACATCGCGCCACGTGTCGGGCGATCCGAGCTCGCCGGCGACGGTCGAGAAGCGCTGCAGCACACGGGTCTTCACCCCCGGCTGGAACAGGGCCGCCTTGGTGTGGGCGGTGACGTCCTCGGTGGTGACGAACTCGCCGAAGGCGCCGGCGCCCTTGGCGTGCGGACGACGCTCCGGCACATTCATGCGGTTGAAATGCTGCAGGGTCTCGACCAGGTGGTGGTCGTGCAGCACGATCGGACCATTGGCTCCGACGCTCAGCGAGTTTCGATCACTCACGGCCGGGATACCGGCCTGGGTCGTCGACCCGGACTTCATCGGGGTGGTCTCGTCGGACATCATGCTCCTTCTGGTGGTACGGGATCAGTTCTCGACCGGCTGGGCGCGGTTGCCCGCCGGCTCGCAGGGGGACTCGTGCGGCACTCGCTGCACAGGCCTCGGTACAGGACCTCGGCCACCTCGATGGACATGCCGAGGTCATGGGGTGGGAGGATGCAGGGCACGTCGGTGCCCACGCAGGCAACGTCGGTGACCCGTCCGCACGAGGTGCAGACCGCGTGGTGGTGGTTGTCACCGAGGTCGAGTTCGTATCGGGCTGGCTGGCCCGGCAGGTCGAGGCGGCGCAACAGATGCGCCCTCGTCAGGTCGGCCACGATCACGAAGGCCGCCTGCCGGCTGATGCCCACCCCCGCACTCAGCTTGACGAGTTCGTCGGCGGTGACGTGGCGATGGTCGGCCAGTGACTCAATGACTGCTATCCGTTGGCGGGTGACCCGGAGTCCGCCGCGCTGCAGGAGCAGAGAGGCGGCAAGATCGGTGGTCATGGGTCCACGGTAGCGTCTTTGGACTCAGTCCAAAGAAAGGGTCCCACTTCGCTGGCAGGTTCAGCCGCGGGTGAACGTCTGGCGCCCGCGCCAGAAGGTCGCCACCACCGGATCGGGGAGCGATCGTCCGTGGTAGGGATTGTTGCGCGCCAGCGAGAGTGACCGGTCGCGATCGACCACCGTGCGCGCGCTGGGATCGACCACCACGAGATTGGCCGGTTCGCCGACCACGAGCGGACGCCCCTGCTGTCGCAGGGCGCCGATCCGAGCCGGGGTGTGGCTCATCCGATCTGCGACCTGGGCCCAACTGAGTCGTCCCTGGTCGACCATGGTCTCGACCACCACCGACAGCGCCTGCTCCACCGCGACCATGCCCGGCTTCGCCTCGGGGAAGGGCTTGTCCTTGTCGGATGGGCGGTGTGGTGCATGGTCGGTGGCCACCGCATCGATCGTCCCGTCGGCCAGCGCCTGCCGGACCGCCTCGACGTCGTCGGCCGGCCGCAGTGGGGGATTGACCTTGTAGGTCGTGTCGCCGGCGCCACCCTCGAAGGATTGACGAAGATCATCGACCGACAGCAACAGGTGGTGCGGCATGACCTCGGCTGTCACCCGGATGCCCCGGGCCTTGGCCCAGCGCAGCACCTCGACGCCCTCAGCGGTCGACACGTGGCACAGGTGGAGCCGCGCTCCGAGGTAACCGGCCACCTGCACGTCGCGGGCGATGACGACCGACTCGGCGATGCTGGGCCAGCCATGGAGGCCCAGGTCCCGGGAGACCTCACCCTCGTGGCAACAGGCGGACGACCCGGCCAGGGTCGGGTCCTGGCAGTGTTCGGCCAGGACCGCGTCGAAGGGCAGCAGCGCCTCCATCGCGGCACGCACCAGGCCGGCGGTGGGAACGGAGAACCCGTCATCGGAGAAGACCCGGACCCCCACGGCGAGCATCGAGTCGAGGTCGGCCAGTTCCTCACCCGCCAGCGCCCGGGTGACGGACCCGATCGCCACGACCTCCGTGCTCGGACCATGCTTCCCGGAGGCGGCCGCGAGTTCACGCAGGGCGCGCACCCGGGCCCCCGAGTCGGTGACCGGGGACGTGTTCGCCATGGCGAGGGTGGCGGTGTACCCACCCCGGGCCGCAGCGGCGGTGCCGGTGGCGATGGTCTCGGCCTCTGTCTGGCCGGGTTCGCGCAGGTGGGTGTGCAGGTCGACGAGCCCCGGCAACGCCAGCAGGCCGTCCGCGTCGACCACCCGCGCACCCGGTCCCGCCTCGGGGGCGATCAGCCCGTCGACCACGTGCAGGTCGCGACGGCGCCCGTCGGGCAGGGCGATGCCGGTGAACGTCCAGCTGCTGGGTTCGTCCATCATCGGTTCCAGTGCAGGGTCGCGTCCCAGGGGCGCTGCTTGGTGGTCACCCTCACCATCTCGGGCGAGCAGCCGAGGGCCGTGAGGAAGATGGCCATCCGCACGTTGACCCCGTTGTCGGTCTGGTGGAAGATCGCCAGCCCGGGCAGGTCGTCGACGTCGGAGGAGAGGTCGTAGGCATCGTGGCGTGAGTCACGCGGCAACGGATGCATGATCACGATGTCGAGGGCGTTGGCCTCGGCCAGCACCGACCGGTCGATGAGGTTGCCCTGGATGCTGGCGGGCACCTCACCGGTGATCCGTTCGCGCTGCACCCTGGTGGTGTAGACGGCGTCGGCTCCCCGCAGTGCCTCGACCACGGTGTCGCAGACCGTCAGGCGGTGGCCGGCCGAGGTGAGGTGGCGGGCCGTCTCGTCAGGCAGTTCCAGGCTCTCGGGTGCGAACAGCCGCACGGACACGTCACGGTAGACGGTCAGCAGCTTGAGCAGGGAGTGCACGGTGCGGCCGTGACGCAGGTCACCGACCACGGCGATCGTGCTCCCGTCGACGGTGCCGCCCCGCTGGCCCAGTTCCTTCTCGAGGGTGTAGAGGTCCAGCAGGGCCTGACTGGGATGTTCACCGGCTCCATCGCCGGCGTTGATGACCGGGACGACGCTGGCTGCCGCGAACTGGGCCACGGAACCCTCGTCTGGGTGGCGCACCACGAGCACGTCGGAGTACCCCGAGACGACGCGGGAGGTGTCCTCGATGGATTCGCCCTTGGCCATCGACGAGAACGTGAAGCCCGTGGTGGTGGTGACCTCGCCGCCGAGCCTGAGGAAGGCGGACTCGAAGGAGAGTCGCGTGCGGGTCGACGGTTCGAAGAACAGGCTGCCGAGGACGGCACCGTCGAGCACGCTGCAGACGGTCTGCCCGGTCGCCAACTGCCGGTCGCCGCGCCCCAGTTGTCGCTGGGCGATGGGGGCGACCGTGTCGGCCAGGGTGAACAGGTCCACCAGGGTGGGCCGATCGAACTGAGAGACGCTCAGCAGATGCTTCCCCTTGCCGAACAGCTCGCCCTCACCGTAGGGGTGGAGTGACCCGTTCGGCCGGGACTGGTCAAGGTCTGGTGCCGTCATGGCAGCCCTCCGTCTCGTCGCGCCAGTGAAGCTACCACGTGCATTACAGTGCAGCCATGATCTTCCTGCGCGTGCTGCCCGGCTGGCCGGAGCCCCAACCCGTCTCCGATCTCCACCTGCTGCTGATCACCGTGCTGGGTCCGTTGACGTTCGGGCTGGTGATCGCAGCCATCGCCTGGGCGCCTCGCATGATGAAGCGCAACCGGGCAGAGGCAGAAGCCGTTGGCCTGGGCGATCCCGCCCACGAGGCCATCGAGGCCCCCGTGGGCGCACGCCACGCTGAGATCACCAGCTGACCAACCCCCACTTCTCGATCAGCGCCGGCCCGGTCATCCCTGGGCCTGCACCCGCAGCGCCCTGGCGGTCGCGTCACGGCGTTCCACCACGGTGCGGCGCACCTGGTCCGAAGGCTGGCTCGAGGCCAGCCATTCGTCCACCCGAGCCACCCACGCCTCGTCCCCGTCGATCGGGAACAACCAGGTGAGGGCCGTCTGGGTGGAGGCGTGCCCGCGGTCATGCCATCCGTTGTCGCCCCGGCTGATCTGCTCGCAGACCTCCAGGTACTTCTCGTAGTAGGGGGCCAGGACCTCGTCCTGGTCGTACTGGGCGAAGTTGGCCGCCAGCGTGCGGTGGGTGCCGTTGGGAATGGACGGTTCGTTGACGGCCCGCTCCCACGCGGCAGCCTTGGCCTCGGCTGTGGGACGCGCTGCGCGGGCCCCGGCCGCCAGTTCGGCCCCCTGGATGGTGTGGTCCCGTTCCTGCTCGGCGGCGATCTCGTCCTCGCCGACGGCGCCCATCCGGGCCAGGGCGGTGATGATCTTCCAGCGCATGTCGGTGTCGACCGTCAGACCAGCCGGCACCTCCTCGCCGCGCAACCAGCCCTGCAGCAGTTCGGCGCCCTTCTCGGTGTGCACCGAGGCGATCAGGGCGTTCGCGAAGGCCAGCTGGTGGTCTGAGCCCGGCTCTGCCTGCTTGAGCAGGCCCGCGATCGAGGCCACCAGCGTGGAACGGGCGTCGGGCCGACGAGCGGTGGCCGTGTATCCCGTGGCTGCCAACTGTGCCTGCCGCAACAGTGATCCGACGGCAGTGAGGTCACTCTCGCGACCCACCCCCCTCGCGACCAGCCCGACGTAGTCGGAGGACTTCATCTCGGCGTCGCGGCACATGTCCCAGGCAGCACCCCAGATCAGTGCGCGGGCCAGGTCGTCATCGAGCACGTCGATCTGCTCGACGGCAGTGGCCAGCGAGCGCTCGTCCAGACGCACCTTGGCGTAGGTCAGGTCGCGGTCGTTGAGCAGCACCAGGTCGGGCTGCACGGCCCCGACCAGCGCATCCACCGAGGTGCGTTCGCCCGAGATGTCGAGTTCGACCCCGTCGCGTCGGGTGAGGCGGCCCTCGCGGGAGTCGAAGAGTCCGACGGCCAGCCGGTGCGTGCGCAGGGTCGGCCACTCGGCAGGAGCGGTCTGCACGATCTCGAAGCGGGTGAAGGCGCCGCTGTCGTCGACGTCGAAGTCTGCGTGGAGGGTGTTCACCCCGGCCCTCTCGAGCCACTCGCCGGCGAACCAGCTCAGGTCGCGTCCAGAAGCCTGCTCGAGGGCGCCGAGCAGGTCATTGAGTTCGGTGTTGCCGAACGCGTGCTCCTTGAAGTAGGCCCGCACCCCGGCCATGAAGTCCTGCTCGCCGACGAGGCTCACCAGTTGCTTCAGCGTCGAGGCGCCCTTGGCGTAGGTGATGCCGTCGAAGTTCTGCTCGACGGTCTCGAGGTCGACCATGTCGGCGGCGATCGGGTGGGTGGTGGGCAACTGGTCCTGGGTGTATGCCCAGCCCTTGCGGGCATTGGCGAAGCTGACCCAGGGGTCGACGCCGCCGTACTTCGCGACGATCTTCGACTGGCAGTAGTGGGACGCCCATTCGGCGAACGACTCGTTCAGCCACAGGTCGTCCCACCACTTCATGGTGACCAGGTCGCCGAACCACATGTGCGCCAGTTCGTGCAGGATCGTGTTGTCGCGAGCCTCGTACGAGGCGGAGGTGACCCGGGAGCGGAACAGGTACTCGTCGCGGATGGTCACGCAGCCCGCGTTCTCCATGGCTCCGGCGTTGAACTCGGGCACGAACGCCTGGTCATAGGTCCCGAAGGCGTACGGGTGGTCGAACTCCGCCTCGAAGACCTCGAACCCGCGCTTGGTCGTGGTGAAGATGCGCTCCGCGTCGAGGGAGTCCTTCACCGACTGCCGACACAGGATGGACGCGGGGACCTCACCCGAGGTCGATGCGATGGTGTCGTGGACGACATGGAAGTCACCGGCGACGATGGCGGTGATGTAGGTGCTCATCGGGGGGGTGGGGTCGAAGATCCACTGGGCGAACTGGTGGCCCTCGGTGTCGTCGTCCAAGGCTTCGGGAGTGACGGCGGCCGCATTGGAGACCACGACCCAGTGAGCGGGAGCGGCGATCGTGAACTGGAAGGTGGCCTTCAGGTCGGGCTGCTCGAAGCAGGCGTAGACCCGACGTGCGTCGGCGATCTCGAGCTGGGTGTAGAGGTAGACGCGGTCGTCGGCGGGGTCGACGAACCGGTGCAGTCCCTCGCCCGTGTGGCTGTAGCGGCACACCGCCACGATCGTCAGTTCGTGCTCGCCCTCGGGGGCCTCGATCGGGTAGCGGTGGTCGGCGAAGGCGGCCGGGTCGAGGTGCTGCCCGTCCAGCTCCACCGAGAGCACGCGGTCTGCGATCAGGTCGATGTGGGTCTGCTGACCGGTGGTGTGGAAGGTGACCGTGGACGACGAGATGAATGTCTCGGGGTCACTGACATCGCGTCCGGTCAGGTCCACCAGCACGCGGTAGGCGTGGGTGGAGACCACGGACGACCGCTTCTGTGCGGTCTCGCGGGTCATGTTCGCAGGGTTCGACACTGGATCCTCCAGATTGGTGAAACGTACCCATCGAGCGTAGCGACTACGTGCTTTCGACGCGGGGGCGCCGTCGGCGACCCGCCGCAAATCACTCGCCGTCAGCGGAATTGCTTGTGCCGACAGCGGACCTCGGGCTTGGCTTGCGCCATGACGACCAATGTGGAGATGTACTTCGACCCGATGTGCCCCTGGGCCTGGATGACCTCTCGCTGGCTGCTCGAGGTGGAGCAGGTGCGCGAGGTGAACCTGACGTTCGGCGTGATGAGTCTTTCGGTGCTCAACGAGGGTCGCGACCTCGACCCCGACTACCAGGCGGCCATGCAGCAGGGTTTCGTGGGCGTGCGCGCCGCGATCGGGGTGCGGGAGCTCCACGGCCAGCAGAAGTTGCGGGAGTTCTACACCGCCCTGGGTACTCGCTACCACCTCGGCAAGGAACCCCAGACCGTCGACACGGTGCGAGCGGCGCTGGCCGAGGTGGGGGCGGACGAGTCGATCGCGGACCGGGCCACCACCGACGAGTGGGACGCCCTGCTCCGTGAGAGCCATGCGGCCGGGATGGAGCCGGTGGGCAACGATGTCGGCACTCCCGTCGTCCACATCAACGGCAAGGCGCTGTTCGGACCCGTCATCTCCCCGGCGCCCAAGGGCGAGGAGGCAGGAAACCTGTTCGACGGGGTCGAGAAGGTCACTGCCTACGACGGGTTCTACGAACTCAAGCGTTCGCGGACCGTGGGCCCGATCTTCGACTGAGCCCGCTGACGAGCCACCGCCCGCCAGTTGCCGGTGGCGGCCAACGACCAGGTCGCCACCAGCACGAGGCAGCAGGCGCGTGAGATGGTCTCCCAACCCATCAGGTGCGTCCCCAGCGAGAGGGTGCCCAGCGGGAAGGTCAGGGACCACCATGCGGGCGTGAAGTCCAGGCCCCGGGCGAAGGCGCGCACCGTCGTCCAGATGGCCCAGACGACGAGCGGCGCACCGAGCACCAGCATCACCCACCCATAGGCGTGGGCGAGTCGGGCCACCGACGACTCGCTGCCACCCGCCACCCTCGCGATCGCCTGTGCGGCTGCCGTCGACTGACCGACGATGCCCAGCGGGATCCAACTGGTCGGGGCCGCCGACGCCGTCAGCGGAGTGCGTGCCCAGTGCTCGCGGTAGGCGAGGGCGAAGACGACCGACCCCAGACCCAGGGCGAGCGCGAAGCAGCCGATCGACAGGGCCATGATCAGGCTGCGAGCATCCGGAAGGCGGACGGCCAGTGCCGCCCCCGTGGTGGCCGACACCATGGGCGCCACCACGGGCAGGCCCCAACTGAAGGTGGCGGAGCGGCCGTGCAGCGACCCCTGCACGGCGTGGACGACGAAGCCCAACGCCGCCGCCAGACCCAGCACGGTGCCCACCGTCCACAGCAGCGCGTCGACCCGCAGGCGCGGAGCGACCGTCACCGTGGCCGATCCGACTGACAGCACACCCATCGAAACCATGCCCCACGCCATGAACTGGGTGGGGTCGCCCACGCTCGTCCTCAGCACCGAGGAGCCCCTGGCAGCCCGGGCCACGAAGCCCGCGGACAGTCCGACCAGCAGCAGCCAGGCCGTCACCACCAGGGCGTGGGAGGTGTACCGGGCCAAGCCGTGCTGACCGAACAAGGTGTGCAGCAAGGTGGCGAGGATGCCGGTGCCCATCACGGCTCCGAACCAGGCCGGTCCGGCCCCGGCCAGGGTCGGGCCGGATGCAGTGGTCAGGGCGCGTGGGTTCTGGACACGGGGAAGTGTGGAGGTGGTCACGCTCCAAGACTGACCGCTGGCCTGGCCGGGCGGTAGGGGCGAACTCACCATGGAGGCATATCCTGTGCACATGGCACAGACGTGGCCCGACCTGATGGCCCTTGACCTGCTGGTGGCGGTCGCCGAACACGGAAGCGTCGGCGCTGCGGCTCGCTCACGCGGAACTGATCAACCCAACGCCACCCGCTCCCTGGCGAGGCTCGAGCGTCGCCTGGGATGCACCCTGCTCGAACGCGGTCCGCGTGGATCGAGCCTCACCCCCGGTGGTCTCATGGTGCTTGACCATGCCCGGGCGGCGCTCTCCGCGGTGCGCACAATCGTGGACGTGACCGCCGCGAACGGGTCGCCGACGTCCGCCACCATCCGGGTGGGGGCGAGCCAGACGATCGCCGAGCACCTGCTCCCCACCTGGCTCGCCGCCCTGCGTCAACACCACCCCGAGATCTCTGTCGACGTGCACGTCCACAACAGCCACGACGTGGTGGCAGACCTGCGCGCAGGCCGCGTGACCCTCGGTTTCATCGAGGACCCCACGGTCCCCAAGGGTGTCAACAGTCTGGTCGTCGCCCACGACGAGATGGTTCTGGTCGTCGCCCCGCACCACGTCTGGGCTCGACGGCGTCGTCCGGTGTCGCTGGAGGAGTTGTCCGCGACCCCGCTGATCACCCGTGAATCGGGGTCGGGTACCCGCATCGCGCTGGACGAGGCCGTCGGCGCCCCCGTGACTCCCTTCCTCGAGGTGGCCAGCAATGCCGCGGTGAGGGTCTCCGTGGCCTCCGGCGCGGCCCCGGCGGTGCTGAGTCGGCTCGCCGTGTCCGACGCCGTCTCGGCGGGCACCCTGGTCGCGGTGCCGTTGGCGACGCGCATCAGGCGTCCGCTCCACGCCGTGTGGGCCGGAGCCCGACGGCTGCAGGGCCCTGCCGCCGAACTGCTCGCCACTGCACACCCCTGACACGTCGCCCCGTCGCGTCGGCGTCGATCCGGGTGGCAGTGCGCTGTCCGGGCCAAATCTGTCGGGGGTGGCTGGCAGGATCACCCTGTGAGCACCGAGACACCAGACCTCGACCCCGCCAGCACCGAAGACCGCCACCGGTGGACCGATCTTGCGCAGCGCGTCGGTGACGCACAGGAGGCCTACTACGGCACCGACTCGCCCACCGTCTCGGACGCCGAGTACGACTCCTGGATGCGCGACCTGCAGGATCTCGAGGAACGTCATCCCGACCTGCGCACCCCCGACTCCCCGACCCAGCACGTGGGTGCGGCCCGGATCACGGAGTTCACCCCCATCGAGCACCGCCAGCGCATGGAATCGCTCGACAACGTCTTCTCGGCCGAGGAACTCGACGAGTGGATGGCGCGGGCCCAGCGACAGTTGGGTGCCGACCAGATCTCGTTCCTGTGCGAACTCAAGATCGACGGTCTGGCGATCAACCTCACCTACGAACAGGGGCGACTCGTCAGCGCGGCCACCCGGGGCGACGGCCGGGTCGGTGAGGACGTCACCCTCAACGTGCGTACCATCGCCGGCGTCCCGCAGCGGCTCACCGGCGACGACATCCCCGACCTGATCGAGGTGCGTGGCGAGATCTTCTTCCCGATCGAGGCCTTCGCCGACCTCAACGCCTCGCTGGTCGAGCAGGGGCGCAACCCCTTTGCGAACCCTCGCAACGCTGCTGCCGGGTCACTGCGACAGAAGGATCCCGCGGTGACCGCGACCCGTCCCCTGCGCATGCTGGTGCACGGCATCGGGGCGCGACAGGGCTTCGACGTGCCCAGCCAGTCCGAGGCCTACGAGCGACTCCGGGCCTGGGGTCTGCCCACCCCGGCATCGGCCGCCGTGGTGAGCACGGCCGCCGAGGTGCAGGCCTTCGTCCGACACCATGGCGAACACCGCCACGACGGCGAGCACGAGATCGACGGAGTGGTGGTCAAGGTCGACCAGATCGCCTCCCAGCGGGCCCTCGGGTCGACCTCGCGAGCACCACGGTGGGCCATCGCCTACAAGTACCCCCCCGAGGAGGTCAACACCAAGCTGCTCGACATCCAGGTCAATGTCGGGCGAACCGGCCGCGTGACCCCCTTCGGCATGATGGAGCCGGTGGTCGTGGCGGGGTCGACGGTGTCGATGGCCACCCTGCACAACGGGTGGGAGGTCAAGCGCAAGGGTGTCCTGATCGGGGACACCGTCGTGCTGCGCAAGGCGGGTGACGTCATCCCCGAGATCGTCGGACCCGTGGCGGAGCTGCGCGACGGCACCGAACGCGAGTTCGTGATGCCGACCCACTGCCCCGCCTGTGGCAGTCCGTTGCGTCCGGAGAAGGAGGGCGACAAGGACATCCGCTGCCCCAATTCCGAGAGCTGCCCCTCCCAGCTCCGCGAACGGTTGTTCGCCCTGGCTACCCGCGGTGCCCTCGACATCGAGGCCCTGGGCTGGGAAGCAGCCAACGCCCTGTTGTCGGCGGGCGTGCTCACCAGTGAGGCCGGTCTTTTCGACCTGACGGCCGACGACCTGCTGAGGGTGGACTTCTTCACTCGCGCCGCGCGCCGCGGGGAGACTGCTGACGGCACCCCGAGAGTGCTGTCGGCCAACGGGGCGAAACTGCTCGACAACCTGGCCAAGGCCAAGCTCCAACCGCTGTGGCGGGTGCTGGTGGCCCTGTCGATCCGGCACGTCGGCCCGACGGCCGCCCGCTCCCTGGCCACCCAGTTCGGATCCATCGAAGCGATCCGGGAGGCGACTGCAGACCAATTGGCTGCGGCCGACGGGGTCGGTCAGGTGATCGCGGAGGCCATCACCGAGTGGTTCTCCGTCGAGTGGCACCGCGCTTTGGTCGAGCGCTGGGCGGCCGCCGGGGTGCGCATGGCCGATGAACGGGACGAGTCGGTCGCGCGCACACTCGAAGGCCTGACCGTGGTGGTCACCGGCTCCCTGCAGCACTTCAATCGCGACGAGGCCAAAGAGGCCATCATCAGCAGGGGCGGCAAGGCCTCGGGGTCGGTGAGCAAGAACACCGACTTCGTGGTGATCGGCGAGAACGCGGGCTCGAAGGCAGCCAAGGCGGAGGAACTGGGGCGTCCCATCCTCGACGAGGCCGGCTTCGTCCAACTCCTCGAAGGGGGCCCCTCGGCCCTGTGAAGGCCACGCCTGGAGCGGTGTGGCAGGGTCCTCAGAAGTGCGAGTTGTTGAACGCCTGGTCGTCCACCTCGAAGAGGTCGTCGAGTCGGGCGATCGCCTCGGGCGTCCCGTGGACTCGCCCGGCTGCCGCCAGGGTGCTCGGCTCGACCACTCCGAAGTAGAGGCTGCCCAGTTCCTGCACGCCCACGTGTGCATCGGGTTCGTCATGGGTCCGCTCGACCGAGGCGGTGCCCCCCTCGACCGTGATCCGGAACCGGCCAGCGGCGAAGCCGAGGTCGTCTGCCACGTCGATGACGGCGGTCCCGTCGTCGCGCCAACCCCTCACCGACAGGGCCTTGACCGGGTCGAGCACCCGGAGCCACGTGCAGTCCCGGTGGCCCTTGACCTCGAGTCGTCGCGAGTCGACCAGGGCCCACCGCAAGGGGGAGTGCGGGTTGGCGACCCGCCAGGTCACCTTGCGGACGAGGTCATGGTGTCCCAAGTGGTCCCACAGGGCGAGTTCTGCCTGCGGGGTGAGGGCGACCAGGTCATTGATCACCAGTTCGTGATCGGTCCAGTCCCCGTACTCGAAGGTGGCCATGCCGTCCAGTTCGCCAGCCCGCGACCAATGGGCCACGGTGCGCAACTTGCGGTTCTCGCCACCCTGGTCGTAGTCCCAGGCGCCCGAGAGCCGGTCGCGGTAGAAGAGCTGCCGGTCATGGGCCCCACGGGTGCTCTCGAGCGTCTTGCGGAACAGGGCATCCCGCTGGTCCATCACCCACTCCGAGCGGGCATCGACGATCTCGCAATGCCCGGTCGGCTGGTGTCGCAGGGCGAAGTCGTGCGTCACGTCCAGTTCCACGTGTTGGTGCAGCGACGAGACCCCGAATCCGAAACGGCCGTAGATGACCGCCTCGGTGACGGTCAGCGAGGCGAAGGCGAGACCTCGCTCATGCGCCTCGGTCAGGTCGGCGGTCATCATCGTGCGCAGGATGCCGCGGCGTCGGTGGCTCGCGCGCACCGTCACGTCGGAGATCAGGTTGGCGGTCTCCAGGTGGCCCCCGCCGGTGTTCACGAGGGCGTCGTAGCTCATGAACGTACCCACGGGGCCCGGGTAGGCGCCTTCGGGAAGGTCGGTGCGGTAGACGCCCCGGGCCCTCATGCCCTGCCGGTGCGCCTCGGAGTTCCATCGCTTCAGCTGCTCGTCGGTGAGCGATTGGCCGTGGAAACCGAGCGCGACAGCCTGCAGCCACGCGATGTTCTCGGACGTCGGATCGTCGGTGGTGGTCAGCGTGCGCAGTTCAAGGTCGCTCATGTCGAGGACGCTACCGAACGGGCAGCGGCCACGACAAAGGCAGATGAGGCTGCCAAACTGGACGCATGCGCGTTCATCTGGCCACCGACCATGCCGCTTTCGAGCTCAAGCAGTACCTCGCCGAGAAACTGGGCGACGCCGGTTTCGAGGTCGTCGACCATGGCGCCGAGGTGCTCGACCCCCAGGACGACTACCCGCCCTTCATCATCGCGGCGGCCGAGGCAGTGGCCGCCCAGCCCGGTGACCGAGGAATCGTCCTCGGTGGCTCCGGCAACGGTGAACTGATGGCCGCCAACAAGGTGAAGGGTGTGCGCTGCGCCTTCGCCAACACGGTGGAACTGGCCAGCCTCACCCGCCAGCACAACGACGCGAACTGCCTGGCCATCGGCGGACGTTTCACCACGGAGGAACTTGCCCTCGAGATCGCGATCGCATTCCTGACCACCCCGTTCAGCTTCGAGGAGCGCCACCAGCGCCGCATCGACATGCTGACCACGTACGAGGTGACCGGCTCGATCGAGGCCTGAGGTGCCCGAGGGACACGTCATCCACCGTCTCGCCGACGCCCTGACGGCAGACTTCGCGGGACGCCCGGTGCGGGTGAGCAGCCCGCAGGGGCGTTTCGCCGACGAGGCCTCCCATCTCGACGGGCACGACCTGGTCACCGCCGAGGCGTGGGGCAAGCACCTGTTCGTGAGCTTCGACGTGCCCCTGCCCTCGGTCGTGCAGATCCACCTGGGACTGATCGGGAAGCTGATGATCGCTCCCGACCGGGCCCCCTGGGGTCAGGTCCGACTGCGGATCAGTGACGGGACGACTGCGGCCGACCTGCGTGGCCCCCAGACATGCCGACTGATCACCGTCGAGCAGCAGACACTGGAGATCGCCAAGCTGGGCCCCGACCCGATCCGTCCCGACGCCGACCCCGAACGCGGATGGTCGAGGCTGCATGCGTCGGGCCGGCCGATCGCCGCCCTGCTGATGGACCAGCAGGTCGCCGCCGGGGTGGGCAACATCTACCGCGCCGAGGTGCTGTACCGGCACCGGATCGACCCCTACCTGCCCGGCAACCAGGTGCCGCACGAGATCTGGCGCGCCATCTGGGACGACCTCGTGGTGCTGATGGCCGACGGTGTGGCGATGGGGCGGATCGACACGGTGACGGCCGACCACACCCCCGAGGCGATGGACCGGCCTCCCCGAATCGACCGGCACGGCGGCGAGGTGTACGTCTATCGAAGGGCCGGACTGCCCTGCCACGTGTGCGGCAGCGAGGTGCGCACCGAACCACTCGCCGGACGGAACCTCTACTGGTGCCCCACGTGTCAGCACCGCTGACCGGGTCGCTCGCCTGGGGTGGCAGCAGGGTGCATCCGGTCGGAAGGGGTCTGGTCGACCTGGTCGAGGCCGGTGCCGATCGCGAGCGGGCCATCGCCCGTCGTCTGGGCGTCCGTTTCGACGACGACTGGAGCCTGGTCGCCGAACTCGCCGTCGACGACGAACTGGAGACCGTCTGGCTGTCCGGTTCAGGTGAGGTGGCCACCGTCCGCTGGGTGGTCGGTGGCCAATTGCGCCTGCGGGTCCGGGTGGTCGACGCCACCGGAGCGCCGCTGGGTGGTGCGACGGGCGATCCCATCGCGCTTCCCGGACTGCGGCTCGGTCTCGACCACGACTCGGTGGTGCAGCGGTGGGGTGGGGGAGCGCGAGCCTTCCTGCTGGTCGACCGCGGCACCGACTGTCTGGTCGTCCGGCAGGTCGCCGGATTCACCCTGACCGACGCGGAGCCCGGCCTGCCGCTGTTCCGGGGCGGCACCGCGAGCACCTGCGAGTGGGTGGTCGAGCGGGTTGATGCCCCGGCCAGTCTCCTCAGGCACCTGCCCGTCTGGTGGCCCGACCGGTTGGTCAGGAGCGCCGGGGAGCCGGTGCTGCTGGGCGATGGCTCCGAACTCCCGCCCTCGCTCGGAGAGACCCAACACGTCACCGTGCCGGAGGAACGCGGCGAGACGGTCCTGACCGTGCTCACACTGCCTGATCTGGACGACGTGCTCACCCGCGCCCTGACCGAGACGGAACGGTTGACCATCCCGACCCTGGTGCTGGCCCAGTCAGCACGCCAGTCGGGTCTGGCGAGACCATGGACGGACGACGACCTGCTCGGTGCCGTCGAGGAGGGCCTCGCACGCGGATCGGTGAGGCCCTTGGCGCTCGCCGCTGCCGCCCGGGAACTCGTCCACACCGGATCGGCCGACGTGTCGGA
The DNA here is from genome assembly GCF_950101875.1 of Aestuariimicrobium sp. T2.26MG-19.2B. NCBI lineage: Bacteria > Bacillati > Actinomycetota > Actinomycetes > Propionibacteriales > Propionibacteriaceae > Aestuariimicrobium > Aestuariimicrobium sp. T2.26MG-19.2B. Next base: position 2,142,463 of record NZ_CATNLW010000001.1, read on the forward strand.
GGCAATCATCGACGCCCTGCCGCGCCTGGCTCCGGCGCCGGGGTCCCAGGTCGCCCGGCTGCACGCACTGATGGCGCTCTCGGTGGTAGGCCATCCCGCCCCGGGGCCGAGCCCAAGCGCGGGGGAGCCGGGACCTGAACTCGACCTGATCACCGGTAGGGCCACCCCCGGCGCGCTGCGGTTGCTGGCGCTGCTGGGCTCGGGGCTGCCCGGCGAGGTGGACGCCGACCCGTTGTCAGTGGCGGTCGCAGTGGCGCTGGCCCCGCTGGCGCCCGCGCAGATCACCAGTCTCAACAGGTGGGTCGCGCCGGTGGCCGAGTGTGCCCGCCAAGCCACAGCCGCGCTGCTGGCGGGCCAGCCCTCGCCAGAGGTGATCGCGTGGCTCGTGCTCGGGCAGCCGTGGTGAGCACGCGCGGGGCACCTCCGCAGTCATCGACCCCGTGACATTCTGGACGGCGTGACTCCGCGCGATCGCTTCGCCCCTGTGTTCATCAGCCGCGTCTTCTTCGTCGGTGTGACGCTGCTGGTGCTGGACACCTTCTTCCGCCACACACCCTGGGTGCGGTTGCTGCTCTCGCTCTACTCCACCCTGCTGGTGCCGGTCGACGGCTCCGGACTTGGTGCGGCCGCCTTCCTGCTGGTCCTCGGGGTCGGACTGATGAGGAGGAAACGACTGGCGTGGTGGATCGCGGTCGGCTACCTGGGCCTGCTGTGGCTGGCAACGGCGGTCGCGCTGATCGGTGTCGCCGCCCTCCACCTCCCATCCTTCGACCGTCCTGAGCGCCACGACATCGAGACCCTCCCCGAACTGGTGCTCAGCGCGGTCGCCCTGGGTGGCCTCCTGGTGGTGCTGATCGTGCGCCGGCGGGACTTCTCGGCACGTTCGGCCCGGGGCAACCTGCGCAAGGCGGGGCTGGTGCTGGCGGTGGGACTGGTCACCTCGGTGCTGATCGGCTGGGTGCTCACCTGGCTGAGCGGTGGCCAGGGGCGGCCCCGAAGCCGCCTGCTCGCCCTGCTCAGCCGGATGGCAACCGGGTCGACCCCGCAGGGCGCGATCCCGCCACCGTGGGTCGCCACCATCGTCGGTGCGTTGATCGCCGCCAGCTTCTTCCTGGCGCTGCAGACCCTGCTGCGCAGCCAACGGTCCCGCGCCACCCTGGCCCTGGACGACGAGATCGCCATCCGACAACTGTTGGCCCGGCACGGCGGCGACTCCCTGTCGTACTTCGCCACCCGCCGCGACAAGCAGGCGGTCTTCTCCCCTGATCGCAGTGCAGCCATCGCCTACCGGGTCGAGGTGGGGGTGTGCCTGGCCTCCGGCGACCCGATCGGTGCCGTCGAACACTGGCCCGCCGTCATGAAGGCCTTCGTCGAGGAGGCCCGCACCTTCGGGTGGACGCCGGCGGTCGTGGGTGCCTCGTCCACCGCCGCGCAACGGTGGGAGGAGGCGGGCATGCGCATCATCCGGGTGGGGGACGAAGCGGTGCTGACCCCCTCCACCTTCGACCTCGAGAGCCGGGAGCTGCGTGGGGTTCGTCAGGCGGCCCACCACCTGCAGCGTGAGGGGTGGACGGTGCGCGTACGTCGACACAGTCAGATCCCCAGCAGCGAACTGGGCCAGCTCTCCGACCTGGCCGACCAGTGGCGGGTCGGTGGTGAGGAACGCGGATTCTCGATGGCCCTGGGTCGGCTGGGGGATGACCTCGACGGTGACTGCCTCATGGTCGAGGCTCTCGCTCCTGCCGCCTCCGGTGGGTCTGCACGCACCATGGGACTGCTGTCGTTCGTGCCGTGGGGGCGAGACGGGGTCTCACTCGACCTGATGAGGCGATCGCCGCAGGCAGAGAACGGCGTCAACGAGCTCATGGTGGTGGGCCTGATGCACCAGGCCCGCGATCAGGACATCGCTCGGGTGTCGCTCAACTTCGCCGTCTTCCGCACCGCTTTCGAGGAGGGAGTGCAACTGGGTGCGACACCGGTGCAGAGGTTCAAGCGGCGGATGCTGCTGGTGGCCTCCCGGTGGTTCCAACTGGAACAGCTCTACCGCTCGAACGTGAAGTACAGCCCCACGTGGTCACCCCGCTACCTGGCAGTCGAGGACACCGTCGACCTGGGTACGGTCGGCCTGGCCCTGGGGATCGCGGAGGGCTATGTCGATGCGCCCCGGATCCTTCGTCCCCTGCCACTCCCGGCTCAACCCCGCATCCGCTTCTCGGAACATCCCGGGCTCGCTGCTGCGCTCGAGCCGCCGGCTCCCGAACTGCCCCAGGTGAGGGTGCCCGAGCAGGTCGCCCACCGGATGAGGACCCGGGCGGGGCTCCTCGACCGAGGAGTCGAGCCCTACCCGGCCTCGTTCGTTCCCGACGCCGCGACCAGCGCGGTGGTGCTGGCCAACCGTGGTGCCCACGTCACGGTCGCCGGCCGGGTGCTCGCCATCCGCGACCACGGCGGGGTCGTCTTCATCCGGCTGCAGGACTGGTACGGCGAGGCGCAGGTGCTGCTCGACCGAGGCCGGCTGGGGCCCGAGCGGCTTTGTGAGCTGGTGGGCGTCGTCAGCCTGGGCGACCACGTCGGGTTCAGTGGCGAGGTGGCTCCGTCGAAACGGGGGACGCCCTCGCTCCATGCCGACAGCTGGACGCTCACCGCCAAGGCCCTTCGCCCGCTGCCCGACAAGTACTCGGGCATCAGCGATGCCGAGACCAGGGTGCGCCAGCGCTACCTCGACCTGATCACCAACCAAGCTGCCCGCGACCAGCTGCGCGCCCGCTCCCACGCCCTGCGTGCCGTACGCGAGACCCTGCAGAACCGCGAGTACCTCGAGGTCGAGACGCCCATTCTGCAGACCATCCACGGTGGCGCCAACGCCCGGCCCTTCCGTACCCACATCAACGCCTATGACCTCGAGCTGTACCTGCGGATCGCCCCCGAGCTGTTCCTCAAGCGGTTGATGGTGGGCGGCGTCGACCGGGTCTTCGAGATCGGGCGCAACTTCCGCAACGAAGGAGCCGATGCCACCCACAACCCGGAGTTCACGATGCTCGAGGCCTACCAGGCCTACGGCGACTACACCGTGATGCGTGGTCTCGCCGAGGAGATCATCGTCCAGGCCGCACTCGCGGCCAACGGACACACCATCGTGCGCGGTACCGATCACCACGGCGTGCGCCGTGAGGTCGACCTGTCGCAGCCCTGGCGGGTGATGACCGTCAACGACGCGCTGTCGATGGCCACCGGTGAGACCGTGACGGCTGACACCACCCAGCAAGAACTCGTCTCGCTGGCCGACCGGCTCGACATCCCGACCGCGCCCAGCTGGACGAGGGGTGAGGTCGTCCTCGAGTTGTACGAGCACCTCGTGGAGCACAAGACGGTGGCGCCCACCTTCTACTGCGACTTCCCTGCCGACGTCTCCCCCCTGACCAGGGGTCATCGCGAGGACGACCGGTTGGCCGAGAGATGGGACCTGGTGGCGTTCGGGGCCGAGATCGGCACGGCCTACTCCGAACTCGTCGACCCGGTCGTGCAGCGCCAGCGGTTGACGGCCCAGTCATTGCTGGCCGCCGGGGGCAATCCCGAGGCCATGGAGCTGGACGAGGACTTCCTGACCGCCCTGGAGTACGCGATGCCGCCCTCGGGCGGCCTCGGCATGGGCATGGACCGTCTGGTGATGATGCTCACCGACACCAGCATCCGCGAGACCATCGCGTTCCCCCTGGTGCGGCCACGGTCGAGGGTGGGGGGCTGACATGGCCGGCCTTGAACCCCACGGCGAAGTGGTCGACCTGGGTGGACGGACGGTTCAGGTGAGGACGCGGGCCGGTGAAGGACGGCCGATCGTGCTGATCGCCGGGTGCGGACTGGCCATGCAGTTCTGGCGGGATGTCGCCGACTCCTTCGACGGTCGCGAATGGTTGGTCTCCTATGACCGGCCGGGGATCGGCGGCACCCCCTGGCCGGGCACCCTCCCCACCCTGACCGAGGAGCAGGCAACCCTGGTCGCCCTCCTGGAACGGTTGGGTTCACCTGCGGTGCTGGTGGGCCACTCGATGGCCTCGTTCATCGTCGAGGCAGTGGCCCGTACCCGTCCCGAGCTGGTGGCCGGGGTGGTGATGGTCGACGGCTCCGTCGAATGGCCCGTGCGTCCGCCGAGGGAGGGTACGGCCCGGCTCGCGGGGCTGGTGGGTTCGGCGACCGGGTCCGCCCCGTTGGGGGCCGTCGGCAGTCTGGCCTGGCACCTGGGTACCTGGGTGCAGAGCACGCGTGAGTTCCGCAACCTGCACGGCGGGCGACTCTCCCAGACCTACGCCGACCCCGACACCCTGGCCGCGGCCACCGCCGAGTCGTTCGCCTATGACTGGCAGGCGTGGGACCTGATCGAGCTGAGGCGTCGGGCAGCCTGGCCCGACGGTCTTCCGACGATCGTGCTCACGGCCGCCCATGAAGACTCACACCTGCGCCGCTGGACGAGGCGGTGGGTTCGGACCCAGGCACGGTGGGCCCGCCTACTGGGAGCCCGCCACCAGGTCGTGACCTCCAGGCACCTGATGATGCTCGACCGTCCACAGGTGATCGTCGACGCGGTCCGCGAGCTCTGCGTAGGGTCGTCCGGGTGAACCACTGTTGCGCACCAGCCGCCGATCGGGGCGGGTCAGGGCCCGTGCCCATGGCGTCCGACTGGTCCTCGCCCGGGGTGGGGACGCACCAGGGATCCCTTCCCGCGAGTCTGGTGACGGTTCCGGCGGGCGACTTCGTGATGGGATCGGACTCGGGGGAGGTCTTCGTCGCCGACGGTGAGGGTCCCGCGCGCCGGGTGCACGTCGATGAGTTCCGGATCGACGCCCACACCGTCACCAACGACCAGTTCGCGCAGTTCGTCGAGGCAACGGGCTTCGTCACCGAGGCGGAGCGGTACGGCTGGTCGTTCGTCTTCGCCGACCTGGTGCACCCCACGGCGCGGGCCCATGTGCTCGAGGGACGGGTACCGAGCGCCGGTTGGTGGCGAGGCGTGCGAGGAGCGCTCTGGAGCGTCCCCTTCGGACCCGGTTCGGACCTGGAGGGCCTCGGGGACCATCCGGTCGTGCACGTCTCGTTCAACGATGCCCTGGCCTACTGCGCCTGGGTGGGCGGACGACTTCCCACCGAGGCGGAGTGGGAGAAGGCGGCCCGGGGTGGGCTTGAGCACCAGAGGTTCCCGTGGGGAGCCGAACTCGAGCCGGGCGGCGAGCATCGCATGAACGTCTGGCAGGGGGAGTTCCCCGACCACAACACCAGGGCCGATGGCTGGTTCGCCACCGCCCCCGTGAACAGCTACCGGCCCAACGGGTACGGCCTGTACTGCACCTCGGGCAATGTCTGGGAATGGACAGCTGACTGGTTCTCCCCGTCCTGGCATCGACCCGACCGTCCTCAGACGAGACTCAACCCCCGCGGACCCGACACGGGCGCCGACCGGGTGACCAAGGGTGGCTCGTACCTGTGCCACGCCTCGTACTGTCACCGCTACCGCACCTCGGCTCGAACCCACACCAGCCCGGACTCATCGCTCGGGCACACCGGCTTCAGGGTCGCTGCCGACATGGCCGGATGATGGCGACCAGGGGACCGGCCTCAGCTTGGTTGAGGCGCTATCGCGGAACCGGCGCCGACCTCCCCTGGGGCAAACCGGAGCGCGCCCATGGGGTGGCGATGGAGGGGTATTTCTGGCGGATCACCACGCCGTCACGGGGGTGGTGGCACTGATCGGGGTGAACCGGGGGACCCGCGGCCCGTGGTCAACGGTGGGTGTGGCGACGTCCTCGTCTGGGTCGGGGAAGGGTTTCGTGCCCGGCCGGCTCGTGACCACAGCCCACAAGGGTGGTCGGGCCGACCCCGGCGGGCTCGGGGCGCACAGCGGTGAGGTCTTCCACGGCACGGATCGCCTGCTGCGGGTCGACCTGCCTGGTGCTCACCTCGAGGCGACGATCGAGCCCGACCTGCGGTGGCCGCGTCCGGTCTGGGGAGGGTCCAGCGTGTTCCAGATCGTGCCGGCCCTCAACCAGTACTGGCACCCCTGGCTGTTGGGTGGGCGTGCCACCGGTCGTGTCACGGTGGCCGAGGACGAGTTCTCATTCACCGACGCCCAGGTCTACGGGGAGAAGAACTGGGGCCGCGGCGGCTTCCCCGAGGCATGGTGGTGGGGGCAGGCCCACGGATTCGCCGATGAGGGTGCCTGCGTGGCCTTCGCGGGTGGCCAGGTCGGCGCCGGCCCCCTGCGCACCGAGGTCACGGGACTGGTCGTCCGATTGCCCGACGGGAGGCTCGTGCGCCTGGGCGACCCGGTGGTGACGCCCGTGCGGGCGACCGTCGGCGACGATCGCTGGCAGTTGAGCGGACGATCCTCCCGCTGGCGCATCGACGTCGAAGCCCACGCCCCGGTGGGTCAAGCGCACGTGCTCCCAGTGCCGCTGCCGAGCGAGCATCGCAACACCGCTGGCGCCCTCGAACACCTGACCGGTGACCTGAGGGTGGTCGTCCGGGAGTGGGGACGAGTGGTGTGGAGCGCCTACTCAGCCATGGCCGGGCTCGAGCGCGGTGGGTTGGCGTTGGCTCAGCGCGAGTTGGCCAGAAGAGGCGGGCGGCCCACCCCGGATGGAGCACCCTTAATCCCCGTCTGACGAGGCAGGACGACGTGTGCGCGAGTCCACGTCGACAACCTCCACCGCGCGACTCCCGGGTACGGGTGCGGTGTTAGCGTGCCAAGGGTGGGGGAGGCCCGGGATCCCCCGGGGGGCTGGGGATCATGGCTGTCGACCAATCCGACCAGGTGCACGACCTGGGGCGGTGGCGTCCGATGGTGGCGCTGGCGAGGGTCTCGGTGCTGATCGTGGTGTGCCTGATCCCGATCCAGGCCGCCATCTACCTGCTCAGCCCACCTCCCCAGACGGTGCTGGAGTACTTCTCGCTGTTCCAGCGCAACCCCCTGCTGGGGTTGCTCGACCTCGACCTGCTGCTGACACTCGACTACCTGGTGATGGTGCCGCTGTACCTCGCCATGTTCCTGGTCGTGCGGCCCCACGCGCCGACCGTGGCCACGCTCGCGCTGATCGCGGGTCTGGTCAGCGTGACCCTGTTCGTCGTCTCCCGCGACGCCACCTTCTCGATGTGGGCGCTGTCGTCGCAGTACCAGACCGCGACCGAGGCGGAGCGCCCTGCGCTGGTGGCATCGGGCCAACTGCTGCTGACCCTGTACAACGGCGGGACCTTCGGCGTGAGCTATCTGCTCGGGGCCACCAGCACGCTGCTGTTCTCGTGGCCGATCTGGCGTCACCGCCTGCTCGGCCCGGCCGTCGGCCTGGTGGGACTGATCACGGGCGCCACCATGGTGGTCCCGCCCAACGTGGGACCCGTCGGTCTGGTGGTGTCGTTGCTGTCGCTGGTGCCCACCATCGTCTGGCTGGTGCTGCTGGAGCGTGGTTTCACCCGGACCCTGCACGCCCTTCCCGTGCGCTGAGCCATCCCTCGCCGTCGTGCGGACGTGACCCGAACTGGACGACCCCGGGTTCAGCGGGTGGGCTCGACCGGGGCCCCGCCGCGGGCGGCCGATGCCTTCACCATGTCCCACAGCCGGGACATGCGCAGTCCCAGTTCGGCCGGCGAGGGATTGTCGATCACGCCCTCTCGCACCTCGAGCACGGTCTGCCAGGGCCCCACCGCACGGGGAACCTCGACCTCCTCGGCCGGAACCCGCGGATCGGTCTGGAGCAGCAGTCGTTCGCCCCAGACGCCGGTGGTCAGGATCCCCTTCGTCCCGAACACCTTGACGTCCGACTCACAGACGGTGATGGTGTCGCCGCATCCGGCCAGGGTGACCATGGCACCGGTCGCGGTGCGGGCGCTGATCGAGCCGAGCACGTCGACGGGAAGGTCTGACTCGTCCAGCCAGGCGCTGACCTTGGTGAAGTCGGCCCCGGCCAGGTCACTGACGGTGTTCAGCATGTGCGCCCCGGTGTCGAACATGAACCCGCCGCCCGACTGCACGGGGTCGGTGCGCCACGTGCCGGTCTGCTCGGCCTTCCAGCCCTGCCACACGGACGCGTGGATGCCTGTCACGGTGCCGATGGCGCCGGCGTCGATCAGCTCTCGGGCCTTGCGCACCTGCGGTGAGAGGGAGCCATTGAAGCTGATCACCAACAGTCGTCCGGTCTCGTCACGCACCCGGATCAGGTCGAGGGCTTCCGCCTCGGTGCAGACCATCGGCTTCTCGAGCCAGACGTCGATTCCGGCCTCGAGACAGGCGACGGCCAACCGGTGGTGCAGGTTGTGGGGGGTCGCGATCAGGGCCAGGTCGACTCCGAGCTCGGGGTCTGCCAAGGCCTCGTCCAGACTGGTGTACACCGATGGTGCAGGAAGTCCGGCAGCCTCGAACTTGGCCAGGCCAGCCTCGATCGAACTGGGCAGCGGGTCGACGAACACCACCTTTCCCAGCGCTCGATCGGCGTCGAGCTGGGACAGTTCGATCATGGTGTCGAGGTGGTGGCGGGCCATGCCGCCGACTCCGACGACCATCACGGTGGGTGCGCTCACGAGGTTCTCCTGCAATCGGCTCTGATCGGTGCTTGGGGCGGGCGGCGGTCTGGCCGACGTCACCGGGCTCAAGTCTGCCGGGCTGTCCGGGGTGGCGCAGCGAGGTCCGCGGATCTGGATAGACTGGACGACGCCGTGCGACCGGGTCGCTCGGAACGGGGCGTAGCGTAGTGGCTAGCGCGCCTGCTTTGGGAGCAGGAGACCGCAGGTTCGAGTCCTGTCGCCCCGACTTGTGTTCCACGTAGTCAGAAGGCCGTTCTGGGCTGGCAGGTCTGGCGCATGTAAATGGGGGCCAAACTGGCCCGCCTCATGTTCAGGGCGACGGTTGCTGCGTTGCAGCCTGTGACTCCGATCAGACTTGACCGTCACGGACGGCAGGAACGCTGCTGGCGGAGAGCCAATCGCTAAGCCCTTGGGTGAGGTCGCGTCCTCGGTTGTAGCCGCGTTCGGTGATGGTCTGGAGCAGGTACCGGGCATCTGTGATGTCGGTTTCGGTGGCACAGCTCAGCAGGTTTCTCAGGTCGCGGTCTCGCTTCTCGTTGGCTCGCCACAGGAACTTGACCGCGATGAGGTGGCTGAGGGTGGCGACAGGCAGTGCCAGCCCGGCGATGGGCTCGGCTGGTGTTGCGGCGGACGCCACCTCTGTCTCGACGCCTGAGCTGGCGAAGAAGAGGTCGAGGGGCAGTGCTCCTAGGTGGGCGGGTGTGGTGAGCCGAACGGTCGCGAGGCGCTTGGTTTCGTCGTGGATGATCGACTCGTTCACGACGTAGCCTGCGTCGGTCATGCGCTCCACCACGCTCCCTGCCACCGCGTCGCTGGGGACGGCGAGGGCGATGTCGACGTCTGCGGTGGCGCGCGGGGTGGCACGGGCGCACAACGCGAGCCCGCCGACGACTGCCCAAGGCAGCCCGAGCGAGTTGACGTCATCGGCAATGGGGGTCAGAGCGTGTTCGATCACGATTCAGACCCTCGCTGACGAAAGGGATCACTGCAACCGAGTTTGGGCGTGTGAGGGATGACGCGACGTGGCGCGAGCGGGCGCGCGGGCAACAAAATGCCGTGCGAACTGTGTGCTCGGCTGCGAGCATGGGCGCGTGACTGTGGTCGGTTCAGTTGGCCTGTGGGCCGCGAGGTGGGGCGCACTGTGCCGGTTGCCCGCTTGACAGGGCGCGCAAGTGCAGCAGGTACGAGGAGCCTGCGGGTGTTGCTCCCGCGTTTGGTGGACCTCGGCCTTCGGGATGCGGCTGGCCGGGCTCGACTGGTGGGGTTTGCGGTGTGTCTCGTGGCCGATGCGTTGGCTGACACTGCTGCCCCCTTGCTGTTCCGCAGGGCTGTCGATGACGGTCTGGTGCGGTTGCAGCGCGACGTGGCCCTGGCGTGGACCTGGGCGGGACTGGCTTCAACGTTGCTGGCTGCCGGGAGCTCTGCGCTGGGGAGCTGGTTCGGCTCTCTGGTGTCGGTACAGATCACCTACCAGCTGCGGTGCGACGTCTTTCGGAGCATGGTCCGGCGCCCTGTGGACTTCTACTCGCAGTCGAAGGCCGGCGAGTTGGTGTCCCGCATCTCGGGGGACGCCTCGGATGCCCAGTCGTTGATCCAGGTCGTCTTGGGGACGATCGTTGGCCAGACGCTGACCTTCGGGCTCGCTTTGGCTGGTCTGGTTTATCTGGACCCCATGGCCGCGCTCGTGGCGCTGTTGGCCGCCCCCCTGCTCCTTGCTCCGCTACGGCCCATCGAGCGGCGCCTTCACGAGGCCGGAAACCGTCAGGCCGCGGCCAGATCGCAGTTGAACCACCACATGACCGAGCAGCTCAACGTGCCTGCCGCCGTGGGCCGCGAAATCCTCGGCACCCACACCCGCGTGGAGTCAGAGTTCCAGCGCATTGCCCGCGACATCCAAGCGGCGGCGCGGCTTCGCAACATCAACTTCTTCCGGTCCTCATTCTTGCTGAATGCTCTGAGCGGGCTCGGCGTCACGAGCGTCTACCTGGTGGCCAGCGTCCGCGTGGGGTCCGGCCCTGTGTCCATCGGCGACGTGATAGCCCAAGCTGGGCTCGTCGCGCTCCTGTACCGGCCACTGACCCAGATCGCGATGCAAGGCATCGGACTCGTGCCAGCCATGGTCGCGGTCGACCGGGTCTTCGAGATCATCGACTACCCCTCCGGACGAAGAGAGGGCTACCGGGAACTGGACTGTCGGGTCACGTCACTGGATTTTGACCACGTCTGGTTCCGTCACACTGGCCCCGAAGCCACCGCCCCGTCGCTGCGCTCCCGCGCGACTGATACCGGCGAGTGGACCATCTCCGATGTTTCGATGACCCTGACCCCCGGTGTCACTGCACTGGTGGGAGTCACGGGCTCGGGCAAGAGCACCTTGGCGATGCTCGCCAGCGGGGTCTACCTGCCCACCACCGGTCGGGTCACGGTCAACGGCACGCAGGTGCACGAGCTCACGCGAGAACCTCGGAACGAACTCATCGGAGTCCTTACCCAAGACGCACTGGTTCTCCACGCATCGGTCCGGGAGAACCTGGCGCTCTACCGCCCGGACGCCACCGACGACGACATGCTGCGCGTCCTCGACCAGGTCTGTCTGGGGGACACCATCCGCAAGATGCCCGACAGCCTCAGCAGCACACTCGGCGACCGCGGCTACCGGCTCTCCGGCGGCGAACGCCAGCGCCTCGCCCTCGCCCGCATCCTGCTCGGGAAGCCCCAGATCCTGATAATGGACGAGGCCACCGCACATCTCGACCCAGCCACCGAACACACCATCACCTCTGCCATCGAGCAGATGTCTCCCGACGTCATCCGCCTGGTCATCGCCCACCGGCTCAGCACCATCCGCAACGCGGACCAGATCCTCGTCATCGACCGGGGCCGGGTGGTGGAACGGGGCACACACGACGAACTGGTGGCCGCGGGGCGCGCGTACGCAAACCTCCTGCGTCAGGGCGGGTCCTCGAATGAGGTCGAGCAAGACTCGGCCATTGGGACTAGAGACTTGTCCTAGCGCCTACAGCCTCCCTCCGTGGTGTGACTGCTCCGCGCACTGACTCCTCGCAGACCTGTGTGCGCCGTGCGCCACTCTTATGGCGCACTGACACTCACTGCTCTGGCGCACTGCCGGGGCGCTCCGGCGCACTGTCACAACGACGGTACACAAAACCGTTCTTGGGGCCAGGTGCAGGATAACGAGGCCGCGAGCAACCCCCAGGTCGAGAGCGGCGAGGACGTCCGTGCGTGTGTGTACACCCTTTGCCTTTTCGAGGACAGCGCGTCGGCTCAACTCCGCGGTGCTGTCCAGCGCGTCTTCCAACAGCCAGTTCAGGGCTGGGGCCGCACGATCCTGCTTACGCGTTGCTCCACTCAACGTCAACCGCTGTCCGCGTGCGGCGAAGTCCAAACGACGTTCTGGCTGCTCGACGTCACGCCCGTAGGCAGAGAAGTACCTAGGCGCAGAGGCCACGTTGGCTCCAGCATCTTCGCCATCGCGGCGCAGCGACCAGATGGCATCTGGGTCCAAAATGCGCGAGTCCCACCGCGACCTTTCACCGGCGTGGCCCGTGTGGTGGATCGCGATCGCTTCCGGGACACATGCTTCCCCCAAGAGCTCGCCGAAAGCGGTGAGGAACTGGCCGGCTTCCGTGTTCTCTGACAGCCCGAGCGCGTCGAGAGCCGGGCGGAGACAGTCGAGGATTACGATGTCGTCCCCGGACAGAACGCCGGCCCACATCGTCTGCGGCAAACGCTCGCGGATGTCAAAGGTGCCCAAGTTTCCCCGCAGGCTGACCACCGAACGGCCGTTTGGCGTGGGATGCCCTGGTCGCGGAGCCAGCGCCGCAACAATCGCTCGTTAAGTTCGTCGTCAAGAAGGACGACTCGGCGCGCAGGGGCCCTCTCAATTCATCCAAGAACTTCTCGCCGTCCACCAAGCTTCGCAGGAGGTTCGCCACGAGTGTGGACTTGCCAGCCTTGTGCGGGGCGACCAGTACCACGCGGCCACCGGTGGGCCAGAGGCCTTCGACCTGGTATTCAGCATCCACGTCGGGTTCAGCCAGCAGCTGCGCCAGGGACTCGAGCTCGGGCAGCGCAACGATCTGCGTGCGCTCGTCAACCAACACTCCCTGAGCGTCTTGCCGCAGGCGCTGCTTCAACACCTCGCGACACAGCAGCTCGTGGTAGTTGCTGGGGAGCGGGAAGGGTCCGGTATTAGCGCCAGCCCCGGTGTTGGGGTAGGCGCCGAAGGGGTCCAGCGGCTGATTAGCGAACATCTCGAACCGCTCATCAAGAGGCACAGGGCGAATGTCCAGTGCTGAACGCACCCGCTCTTCGGCCTTCTTCGCCCCGCTGATGTGCCGGGAGGGATCTTCCCCTACGAAGTACTCTCCCAAGCGGGTCCACCCAGCACGCTTCAGCGTCCGCAGACGTCTCGAACAAGGCAGAGCGACTGGTGCGATCGGGAGCGGTGAACCGGTCCTGGAACTTCTTCGACGGCAGGTGCCAGACTCCCTTGGGTGGGCCTACGCCGCACACGGAGCACTTCGCGTCCTTGGGGCGGCAGGCCGGTCTGCCAATCGTGCCAAGTCGGTGCCAAATCTCTCTGGCATCCATGGTGTCTCGATTTCACTTGATCGAGATCAAAACCCCTTGTCAACTCGCGATTATGTACGATGGCTGGGACTTCCGCGGTTCCATGCGCCCTTACTTCGAGTCCTGTCGCCCCGACCATCGGTCGCGATGCGTGGGGAGCTCAGCCGACCACCTCAGCCACCGGACGATGCTCCAAGCCGAAGGCCTCGGCAACCGCCGGGTGCACGACTCGTCCGGCGTGGGTGTTGAGCCCGCCGGCCAGGGCAGGGTCACCACGCATCGCCTCCTGCCAACCGTGCTCGGCCAGCTTCACGGTGTAGGGCAGGGTGGCGTTGGTGAGTGCCCAGGTCGATGTGTGCGGCACCGCGCCCGGCATGTTGGCCACGCAGTAGAAGATGGACTGCTCGACCGTGAAGGTGGGGTCGCCATGGGTCGTGGGGTGTGAGTCCTCGAAGCAGCCCCCTTGGTCGATGGCCACGTCGACGAGCACCGACCCCGGCTTCATCTGCGCCACCATCTCGTGGGTGACCAGCTTCGGCGCCCGAGCGCCCGGCACGAGCACCGTGCCAATCACCAGGTCGGCCTCCAGCACCTGATGGCGCACCGCCAACTCCGAGCTGGCCAGCTGGGTCACCCGGTTCTGGAACCGCCAGAAGGTCGACCGCAGCTTGTCCAGGTCGGTGTCGAGGATGGTGACGTCGGCTCCCATGCCCATCGCGATGTTGGCGGCGTTCTGCCCGGCCGTGCCACCACCGAGGATGACCACCTTGGCGTTGGCGACGCCACCCACCCCTCCCATCAGCAGCCCGCGACCGCCGTGGGTACGGGTCATCGCCATGGCGCCGACCTGGGGGGCGAGGCAGCCGGCCACCTCGCTCATCGGGTAGAGCAGGGGAAGCAGACCCGACGGTAGTTGCACGGTCTCGTAGGCGATGGCGGTGGTGCCGGCCGCCAGCAGGGCGTCGGTGCCGGCCCGATCCGCTGCCAGGTGCAGGTAGGTGAACAGCATGAGGTCGTCGCGTAGTCGGTGGTACTCCTCGGCGACGGGCTCCTTGACCTTCACGACCAGGTCGGCGTGGGCCCACACCTCGTCCGGGTCGTCGACCAGTCGGGCCCCCTGGGCGATGTACTCCTCGTCGGCGATGGATGACCCCAGGCCGGCTCCGGACTGGATGATGACCTCGTGGCCGCGGCGCACCAACTCGTGCACACCCACCGGCGTGATGGCCACGCGGAACTCGTTGTTCTTGACCTCAGTGGGCACTGACACGCGCATGGTCGAGCCTTCCTCGCCGAACGGCCTCGCTCGCCAACGCTGGTCGAGCAGGTCGCACGCTACTCCCGGGGTGGGCGGCGCACCACAGCGCCACCAGGGTCAGTCCGTGTGCCCGGTGGCGACGATGGACTCGAAGTCCAGTTCCTCGTCATGGGGGTCCACGGACGCGGGCCGCGGCGCCAGGGAGACCACCTCTCCGTGGCGCGCCACGACGGCGTCGATCTTGAGCTCCCGACGGATGCGGCGAGCGAAGACGGATGCCACCTCGGGCTCGCCGTGCACCACGAAGATCTGCGTGGGCCGCGGATTGAGCGCGGCCAGCCAGTCGATCAGGTCGGACGCGTCGGCGTGCACCGAGAACTCCCGGTCACGCACCACCTCGGCCCTCACCGGCACGTAGTGGCCGTGGATCTTCACCTGCGGTCGGCCGTCCTCCAACTGGCGGCCCCGGGTGCCGACGGCCTGGTAGCCGGTGAGCACGACCGTGTTGCGCTCCGAGGGCAGCAACCTGGCCAGGTGGTGCAGCACCCGCCCGCCCTCGGCCATGCCGGAGGACGAGACGATGATGCAGGGTTTGCGGAAGTGGTCGAGCTGGGCTGACTCGGTGGACGACCGCAACGCCTTCAACTTGGGCAGCCCCCTGAAGTCGGCGACCGTGACGCCCTCGCGCAACTCGTCGAGATGGGTCGTCGAGTACACCTCGAGCGCAGCCAGACCCATGGGGGAGTCGACGAAGACAGGCACGTCCGGGATCCGCCCACTCGCGAACATCTGGGTGAGTGCGCGCAGCACGATCTCGGTGCGGTCGATGGCGAAGGCCGGCACGACCACCTGCCCACCGCGATCGATCGTCCGTCGGATGGCCGCCGCGAACCCCTCGTGCTCCTCACCCTCGGGCTCGGGGTGTTCGCGATCCCCGTACGTCGACTCACAGAGCACGAAGCGGGCCCCCTCCGGTACCACTCTGGGCTTCAGCAGTGGATGGTCGTGCCGCCCCAGGTCGCCCGAGACCAGCACCTCGGACTCACCGGCCCACACGTTGATGCTGGCCGAGCCAAGGATGTGCCCGGCCCTGGTCCAGGTGGCGGCGATGCCGTCCCCGAGGTCGACGAGGCTGCCGTACTCCACGGTGCGGAACAGGGCGATCGCCCGCTCGGCGTCCTGGCGGGTGTACAGGGGCTCGGCGGGCCGGTGCTTGGTCCAGCCCCCCCGGTTGGCGTCGTCGGCCTGCTGCTCCTGCAACTTGGCCCCGTCGCGCAGCACGATCGCGGCCAGTTTGGCGGTGCCCTCCGTCAGCCACACCGAACCCGTGAACCCCTCTCGGACGAGCCGTGGCAGGTACGTCGAGTGGTCCGCGTGGGCGTGTGTCAGGAGCACGTCACCGATCCGGGACGGATCGAGGGGGAAATCCTCCCAGTTGCGCTGACGCCAATCCTTCTCGCCCTGGAACAGGCCCGCGTCGACCAGCAGATGGCGCTGACCGAGGCTGAGCAGGAACTTCGAACCGGTGACGGTTCCGGCGGCCCCCAGGAACTGCAGGGTCATGGCTGACAAGGGCTGGCTTCGGCGACTCATGCTTCAGCATCTCGCCGAATCGCAGTCTTCGCGAGCGCTTGGCCGCAAGAGGCCGGTGCGCGTCGCCGGACGCGCGTCCCGGGTTCCCGAGGACCCGACGTGGACCCCTCGGATGGAACGATGGGGGCGATCAGGAGGCGCGATGACGAGGTGGCAGGAGGTGGACGACTTGGGTCTCGACGAGGAGTTCGACGAGCTGGATCCGATGGCGGCGCCGGTGAGTGGATTCACCCCACCCGACCAGGACCTGGTGGACCAGGACGACTGGCAGGGGGACGACGAGGTCGACGTCCTTGCCGAGGGGCGTGGCCCCTGGGAACCCTCCCATGGCTTCCCGGACGGCTACGGAGTCGTCCGCGTCTGGGTGGACGACGACAAGCGGATCACCAAGGTGCGGCTCTCGCCCAGTTGGCGCGAGAAGTCGGGTCGCACCCCGTTGGTGATGGCCTTCGCGTCGTCCTTCACCTACATCAACAGCTACGGCCGCGACGACAGCCCCAGTGATCTCCTCCAGGTGGACGAGGGTGAGGCCAGCCGCCCTTTCTCGTGGGAACAGATCGACGAGTTGGCGCGTCGCACCGAACAATTGACCGAACGTCTGGGGGCTCTCGGCCCTGAGTCGGAGGGGCAGTGGCGGGGCACCGAGGCCGTGGGGGAGTCGCCCGACAAGTTGTGCGCCATCCGCCTCGAACTCAACGGTGATCTCGGCAGCATCCAGTTCAACGAGCGCAAGCTCGCGCAGTCCCGGGTGCGCGAGGTCACCGATGCGGTGGTCAAGGCACACGCGGCGGCGCTGGCGAACTTCCAGCCCGCCCAGTACGAGCCCGGGGAGGCCGATCGACTCACCGGTGAACTGCAGGGGCTTCGCAATGAGGCATTGGCGATGATGAGACGAGGATTCAGGTGACGAACCATCCGGACGAGCGTGGCGCCGATCAGCACATCAGGCGTGCGCAGCAGAGCGGACATGAGGGCTACCGCGCAGATTCCGACGACGAACTCGGCGAACTCGACGTCTACGAGGCGCTGATCGACCCGAACGGAGCCGCCGGTGGCAAGGGCCCGGGGCAGTCGGGTGGCTCGCCGATGATGATGCCCCCGGGCGCTGTCGGTGGGGGCCGCGCTGGTGCAGGCTCCGGTGGCGCGAGTGCTGCCGGGCTGGGTGGCACGGGAACCGGTGCCCCAGGGGTGGTTCCCGGCGTCGCAGGCTACGGCGCCGGTGCGGGCGCAGCAGGGTCGGGCCTCGGTGCCGGCGGTGCTGGTGCCGGCCTGGGATCCGCAGGTGTCGGTGGTGGGTTGGGCGCCTCGGGTCTCGGTGGTGGCGCAGGCCTGGGTGCTGGTGGTGGTGGCGCGGGTCTGGGTGCTGGCGGTCTGGGTGCTGGCGGTCTGGGTGCTGGCGGTGCAGGCCTGGCCGGTGGCTGGGGCACCTCAGCGGCCGGGGCCGGCACAGGCGGCGGTGTCGACACCGACGGGGACGGCATTCCCGACTCCTTTGCCGACGGTGGCATCGACACCGATGGCGACGGCATTCCCGACCAGTACGCGAACACCGGGGTGGATGACACGTGGACCTCGTCCGGGCTGTCCGGCGGCGACGCAGGAGGCAGCGGGGTGCCCGGCGCGGGGTGGACCACGGACACCGCTCCCCTCGATCCCGGTGCCGGGTCCGGCGCGGACATCGGCTGGGATCCCGGCTCGACGGGTGCCGGGCTGAGCGGGTCCGACGTGACCGGCCCCGCATCCGGCCTGTCCGGGTCGGGCTTGGCCGGGTCGGGGATCTCGGGCGCCGGAACAGGCTCGGGGCTCAGCTCGGGCGGGGGACTGGGCTCGGGCGGGGGACTGGGCTCGGGCGGGGGACTGGGCGGAGCCGGCGGAGGGGGAATCCCCTCCGCCGGTGGTGCGGGCAGTGGGAACATCACCGCTGACCCCGACTCGATCTCGAAGACCGCCAGCGGCTGGAACCAGCTCTCGACCGACATGGGCACGACGTCGCAACAGCTCCAGGGACTTCAGGCCACCTCGGACGAGTTCGGATTCGCGGGAACCATTGTCAGCCCGGAGTACTCCAAGCTGCAGTCCGACATGACCAGCTGGTCGACCAACGGTTCGAAGAGCTTCGCGACCATCGCGGAGCAACTCGCCAAGGACGCCCAGGGGTACCGCGACAACACCACCGAGGCCCAACAGGCTTCGTCAACGATCAACCAGTGAAACCGGGACGTGCGACGACACGTCTCGGCGACGCCATCCACGCGTTGGCACTGAGCCGGCGCACAGCAGTTGAGGAGTTCGCATGGCTGACCCGACCCAGACCATCGAGGTGACTCTCGCCGAGGGTTACTCGACGACCAAGACGTACCACGGCGTGCCGGCCATCCGCAGTGTGCTGCAGCGGATCGACGGTCTCTACGGGGAGTGCAAGAGCAAGGACCACACCGAGGCCCAGCAGGGAGCGGATGCTGCCGCCTGTGCCGACCGCGGTGACTTCGAACAGAAGGTCAATGCGCTCGTCACCGAGACCGACGGCCTGCTGACTGCGGTCTGGACGACCTTCACCAGCTCCATCGAGACCAAGTCGCAGACCATCGATGCGCTGATGTCGAAGGCCAAGAAGTGGAGCCAGGTGGGCACCACGCTCGACGGCTACCAGACCACGATCGACAAACACCTGAAGGCCGACGACTGGAACTCCAAGGGCGCCCGTACGTTCAAGGCAGCCCTGCCAACCCAGCAGAAGGCGATGTACGAACTCGAAGAGCTCTGCTACCGCGCAGACACCGTCATCACCAGTTCGGCAGCGGTCAATGCAGGCATCTTCGAGGCCGTTTACCAGTCCCTGGTGTTGGTCGAGACGGCTGTGAAGCAGGCGGCGGGCAAGCCCGTGAAGAACCTCGAGTTCTGGTCCGATTCCGGATCGTCCGACAGCTCGAACGGTTGCGTCTCGTTCAACTACTACCAGCGGACGACGACGGCCAAGGCCAACTTTTCGGCACTGCGCACCTGGCTCGACTCGTTCATCACGACTCGGGGCGAGTGGAGCGGGTCGGCCCAACAGGTCGCCTCCGACATTCCCACGGTCACCTCCTCGGTGGTGAACCTGAAGGAGGGCGGCGCGTGGCCCGACCCCAAGGCGCAGGTGACCGGCGATGCCAATGTCGACGACCAGACTGGCACCAGCGGCACCACCCACTCGTCCACCTCGACCTCGGGCGGCGGCGGTGGCATCGACCTCGACAACCAGGGTGGCATCTTCGGCTGAGCCCGTGGGCCCTGCCGACTGTTAGCGTGACCGCGTGACGAGCATTCACCGCGTCGGGGCCGCGCTGGCGGCCGTGGTCCTCCTGGCTTCGTGCGCCACCGGTGGCAGCAAACCCGGCGCCGACCGGGTGCTGCAACTGACGTCCGATCTGGGCATCCAGAAGGTCGGCTGGGCGCAGGTCACCTCCGACCAGGTGTGGGTGCGCTCGGTCAAGGATGGCGCGTGGCAGACAGCGACGCTCACCGGCAAGACGTCGAAGGTGCAGGGGACGGAGTCGTCCGACTTCGGCTGGAAGCAGGTGGACACCGCCGACCTCAAGGTCTCCGACCTCGAGCAGGCCATGACCCGGCACGAGCAGCAGTGCCAGCAGGGCCTCGAGGGCCAGGTCGGGGCCACCACGACCGGTGCCCTGTTGTCGCTCGTGACCTGCAACCAGAAGGTCGTGAGCACTGCCGTGGGTGGTGCCGAACTCGCCCCGATCAAGCAGTGGGACACCGGTGGCATCGACACTGCCTTGAAGGACGTGGCGGCCGTGCAGGGACCCCAGGCTCGTCACCTCTCCTTCTCCACGCCCAAGTCGGGCACGGTGGGGGGCAAGCTGCTGGTGAGGGACATCGGTGCTCCCGTGACCGGTGTCGACGGCAAGCCGTGCATGGTCACGGTCACCCGCTTCGGCACCCCCGACGAGGCGCTGGGCACCCTGGACTGGGGAGGCTGCGACCAGGCCGAGCCCTTCGGGGACGGCACCTTCGCGCGCAGTGAGGTGTCGGGAGCCGCCATCGAGCGGGGCCTGACCAAGGCAGCCTCGGTGATGGGCATCGACCCGACCGACATCGGCACGTTCGACGTCTTCAGTCAGAAGGGTGTGCTGAGGGTCCAGGCCAACGCTGGTGACGGTGTTCCGGCCAAGGCCCCGAGCGTCACCGTTCCCCTGGGGTGACCGCCGGGTGACACGCGGCGGTCACAGCTTCGGATTGGCCCGCCCGATGCGCCAACCGCTATGCTGGGCGGCGCCCTTCGGGGCATGCGGATGTAGCTCAATGGTAGAGCCCTAGTCTTCCAAACTAGCTACGCGGGTTCGATTCCCGTCATCCGCTCAGGTGCGAAAGACCTGACCAGAAGAAGTTCCGATCGGGTTGAGCAAGGATCCCGGAGGCCGTCGGCCTCCGGGATCCTGCATTTTGCGGCGAGAAATCTTGACCAGGGCTGAACAAGCGTTCAATATGGTGAACATGAGTTCAATGACGCGACCGGACGACCTCACCCCGCAGGCACGCATCCGCAACGCGGCCCTCGAACTCTTCGGTGACCTCGGCTACGACCGCACCACCGTGCGGCAGGTCGCGCAGCGGGCGGGGGTGTCGGCCGGATTGGTGATCCACCACTTCGGCAGCAAGGAAGGGCTGCGCCAATCGTGTGACGACTGGGTGACCGCCGTCATCCTCGACGAGAAGGCGATCGTCAGTTCGGGCGGCTCGCTGCCGCAACTGCAGGTGTACCTCTCCGACCATCCCGAGCTCGCCCCGATCATGAACTACCTCGTCGCGTCCCTGAAGCAGGGGGGAGAGATGGCGAGCTCCGTGTTCGACCGGCTCTGCGCAGTCACCTCGCAACTGCTGGACGAAGGGATCGCCGCCGGAACCATGCGCGAGCCCACTGACCGGGAGGCCGCCATCGCCACCATGGTCGCCTTCTCGACCGGTGCCTCGGTGCTGGGACCGCTGATTGCTGCCCGCCTGGGCGGCACCACCCTGCTTGACCCGGGCGTCTACCAGCGCTACGCGGTGGCCGCCCTCGAGCTGTTCACCCACGGCCTGCTGACCGACAGTCATCTGCTCGACCAGGCCCGTCCCGTCCCATCTGAGAGGCAAGCATGACAACAGCCATCGAGATCACCGACCTGACCAAGACCTTCGGGCCCGTCACCGCCCTCGACCAGCTCACCATGGTCGTCGCCACCGGCGACATCCACGGGTTCCTGGGGCCGAACGGATCGGGCAAGTCCACCACCATTCGGGTGCTGCTCGGCCTGCTCCGGGCCGAGTCGGGTACGGCCCGACTGTTGGGGGGCGATCCCTGGCGCGACGCCCCCGTTCTGCACCGCAGGCTCGCCTACGTGCCCGGTGACGTGAACCTGTGGCCCAATCTGACCGGGGGAGAGGCGATCGACCTGATCGGACGCGCCCGGGGCGGTCTCGACCGCAACCGCAAGCGCGACCTGATCGAGCTGTTCGACCTCGATCCCCGCAAGCGGGGCCGCAGCTACTCCAAGGGCAATCGGCAGAAGGTCGCCCTGATCGCCGCCCTGGCCAGCCCCGTCGAACTCCTGCTGCTCGACGAACCGACCTCTGGCCTCGACCCGCTGATGGAGCGGGTGTTCACCGACCTTCTCCGCTCCGAGGCGTCCGAGGGACGAACGGTGCTGCTCTCGTCCCACATCCTCAGTGAGGTGGAGGCGCTCTGCGATCGGGTCTCGATCATCAAGGCGGGCCGGATCGTCGAGTCCGGAACCCTGTCGGAACTTCGCCACCTGCACCGCACCGAGGTGGTGGCCGAGCTTGACGGCGACGTCCCCGCAGACCTCTCGGCCCGCCCCGGTCTGCACAACGTCGAGATCGACGGATCGAGATTCCGGGCGCAGGTCGACGACGACGCCCTCTCGGCCCTCCTCGCCACGCTGGGGGAGGCGGGCGTCACCGCCCTGACGTCGAACCCGCCCTCGCTCGAGGAACTGTTCCTGGCGCATTACGACACCTCACCGGTCCCCGGCCAGGAAGTGCGCCCCCGCACGTCCGACCAGGCGCGGACTCCTCGTTCCGCGGGCAGGAGGGTGTCGGCATGACCACCCTCTCGCTGCCGAGTCAGCCGTGGTGGTCGCTCAGGTCACAGTCGGGCATCGGTGCGACCACCGCCATCGCGTGGCGACGCAGCCGGTTGTACTGGGTGTTGTGGGTGCTCGCCCTGCTCACCCTGATGCCCCTGACGGTCACGAAGTACCACGACCTCGTTCCACCGGGCTCCAGCCCGGAACAACTGATGGCCACGCTGGGCTCGAACCCCACCATGCGGGCCATCCTCGGTGTTCCCCACGACCTGTCGACGGCCGGTGGCTTCACCATGTGGCGGGTGGGCGCCTTCACCGGATGGACGGCGGCCTTCGTGGCCGCCTTCGGGGTGATCCGCGGCACCCGGGCCGACGAGGAGGAGGGGCGCACCGAACTGGTCCGCTCCGGTGCCGTCGGACGACACGCGATTCTCGGGGGCTCACTGCTCGTGACGATGGTGGCAACGCTCGTCCTCGGTGTTCTGATCGCCCTCAGCATGGTCGGTGCTGGTACTCCGGCCAAGGGCTCCCTCGCAGCTGGGCTCGGTGTGACCGCCATTTCCTGGGTCTTCGCAGGGGTGGCGGCAGTGTGCGCCCAGGTCTTCGAATCGGCCAGGTCGGCCCGGTCCTGGGCGGCGGGCATCGTTCTGGGCGGACTCTTCCTCGTCCGGGCCGTGCTCGACGGATCTTCGTCCGTCAGGGTGCAGGCCTGGCGGTGGTTGATCCCCCTCGAGTGGCCGCAGTTGGTGCGTCCCTACGCGGACGAGCGGTGGTGGGTGCTCCTGCTCCCAATGGTGCTGAGCTTCCTGCTGATCGGCGTGGCGTTCTCGTTGGAGTCGCGACGCGACTTCGGTTCCGGGTTGCGCTCCACCCGACTCGGACGAGCCGACGCCGCGCCCGGACTGGGCGATGCTGCCGGTCTGGCCAGACGCCTGCACCGCACGGGGGTGATCGGCTGGAGCCTGGGGGTGCTGGTCTTCTCCTACGGGATGGGTTCGATCGGGAGCCAGATCGACGCGATGCTGGCGAACAACCCGCAGGTCGCCGAGATGATGGCGAAGCTCGGCGGAACGGGCGAACTGAAGAACGCGTTCTACATCGCCATGCTCGGGATCATGGTGACCGTCGTCTCGCTGGCTGCAGTGCAGTTCCTCTCGCGTCTTCATGCCGAGGAGCTCACCGGACACGCCGAGGTGCTGGCCTCGACGGCGACCTCCCGATGGGCCCTCGCCCGCAGTCATCTGGGCATCGCCCTGGTCGTGCCGGTCGTGCTGGCGCTCGCCAGTGGCGTACTGGTGCCGCTGGCTGAGGCGGCGAAGCTCGGCCGCTGGTCAATGATCGGTGACTACCTCGGGGCGGCCGCCGTGCTGCTGCCGGGTCTGTTGTTGGTGCTCGGCATCGCCATGGCGCTGCTGGGGTGGGCGCCGCGCTGGTTCTCGCTGGCGTGGGTGGCGGTCGGGTGGTCGATGTTCTGCAGTTGGCTGGCGCCCCTGTTCGGCCTGCCCGAGTGGCTGATCGATCTGCAACCGTGGGGCCATCTGCCACGGCTGCCCTCCGAACCGCTCGACCTGGTGCCGGTCATCATCGAGACAGTGATCGCCGTGGTCCTGCTGGCGGGGGGACTGGTCGGCTTCCGGCGACGCGATCTGCTCAGCCGCTGACCGGCAGTGCGGTGACCGGCGCCTAGTGGGGATTCCAGATCGTGACGTAGAGGCCGGCCAGGCCGGCGGCGGTCATCACCGCCACCGTGAACCAGCCGAAGAAGGTGGAGAGTCGACCGTTGCGGTACTGGCCCATCAAAGTCCGACTGTTCGAGATGAGCATCACCACGACCAGGAAGGGGGCCGCCGCGATGCCGTTGATCGTCGCGCTCAGCACCAGCAGCGAGACCGGGTTGTCGGAGAAGTAGGAGATGGCGATCCCTCCCACGGTTCCGGCCCCGATCAGGCTGTAGAACACCGGCGCCCGGCGCACCGACAGGTCGAATCCCCAGGGCTTCCCCAGTAACCCCGCCAACGCGATGGACCCAGAACTGGCCAGAACGGGCACGGCCAGCACGCCGGTCGAGACGAAGCCGATGGCGAAGATGATCGAGGCGGACTGTCCCGCGATGGGGGCGAGCGCTGCGGCGGCGTCTGCGGCCGTCTTGATCGTGGCCGGACCATTGCGTCCGATGGTGGAGGCCGTCGACACCATGATGGCGAACATTGCGGCCGTGCTCACCAGCATTCCGACGAAGACGTCGATCCGGGCGAGGAACAGGTTGCGCAGGGCGGCCTTCCTCGGCCGTTGCGGGAGCGGCTGGGACGCGTGGGTCGTGTCGGACTCGGCGCGCATCTCCTCGACCCTGTGGCCGCTCTGCCAGAAGAACATGTACGGCGAGATGGTGGTTCCCAGGACCGCCACCACCAGCCCGATGGAGGTCCAGTTCCACGTCATTCGGAGGCCGAGCGTGCCGGCGGCCACGGCGCCCCAGCGAACGTTCGCGACGAACAGCACCCCCACGTAGGCGAACAGCACCAGGCACAACCACTTGAACACCTTCGCCAGTCGTTCGAAGGACCCCCAGGCGAGCGCGGCGGTGAGCCCGGCGCCGGCGACGGCGGCCCACACGTGGTCACGACCGGCGTGGAGCAGTTCCATGCCCGACCCGATCGCGGCCAGGTCGGCCGCGACATTGAGGCAGTTGGCAACGATCAGCGCCACGACCAGGACGCCGACCACCCAGCGTGCCGCCGTGGGGAATCGCCGACGCACCAAGGTGCCGAGGCTGTCGCCAGTGGCGAGGGCCGTCCGGTCGCAGATTTCCTGCACGGCGTACATCAGCGGAAGGCTGGCCGGGGCCGTCCACAACATGCCGACACCGAGTGCCGCCCCGGCCTGCGAATACGTGGCCACCCCGGATGGGTCGTCATCGGCCACGCCCGTGACCAGCCCCGGCCCGAGTACACCCAGGAAGGCGCGGGGTCCGGTCTTCGGCCGGGGCGAAGAGGGCGGCTCGCCGGAAGGCTTGGACGAGGATGGCGGCAGCGCCCGGTCCGGCGCGGCGGTGGCGGGGGAGGCCTCACCCGCCAGGTTGCCGGCCTGCTCGAGGGACTCAGGAATGTCAGCACTGGGTTCAACTCGGGTCACGCCGCCACCTCCGACTGCAGGTCCGGCGGGACGGCCGGGACTGGATCGAGGCTACGTCGCCGCGCAAGCACCGTTGCCGAGTTCGCAGTGCACCCCCCACCACAACCGGCGAGGTGGCCGGCTCCGGTGAGCGGATGGCCCCGGTTGGTGAGCGACCGGGGCCATCGCTAGGATTGTCAGGAATGCGTTCGCCCCGGTGGTGTGCGCTGCCCCAGTACACCATCAGGAGAAATCAGTGCCGAGCACCGTTGAGAAGCTGTCCCCGACCAGGGTGAAGCTGACCGTCGAGATCCCGTTCGCCGAGCTGCAGCCCAGCCTCGACAAGGCCTACAGCAGCATCGCCGAGCAGGTGAACATCCCCGGTTTCCGCAAGGGGAAGGTTCCCCCCACGGTCATCAACCAGCGATTCGGGCGAGGCATGGTGCTGCAGGAGGCCATCAACGATGCCCTTCCTGAGGCATACGGGAACGCCGTGAACGAGGCCAAGATCGTTCCCTTGGGTCAGCCCGACATCGAGGTCACCAAGCTGGAGGACAACGACCTGGTCGAGTTCACCGCCGAGGTTGACGTCCGCCCCGAGTTCGAGGTGCCCGCCACCGACGACATCGCGGTCGAGGTCGAGCCGGTCGAGGTCGATGACGCCGCCGTCGAGGAGCGCGTCGACATGCTGCGCCAGCGTTTCGCCACCACCAAGGAGGTCGACCGCGCCGCTGCCGAGGGCGATGTCGTGGTCGTCGACCTCGAGGGCACCCGCGACGGCGAGCCCCTGGAGGACGCCACCGCAGATGGCATCAGCTACAAGGTCGGTGCGGGCGGCATGCTCGACGGCCTGGACGAAGCCGTCACCGGGCTCAAGGCGGGCGAGTCGAAGCAGTTCACCTCGACCCTGGTCGGAGGCCCCCTCAAGGGTCAGGACGCCGACATCAAGGTGACCGTGCAGAAGGTGCAGGAGCAGGAGCTCCCCACCCTCGACGACGAGTTCGCCCAGATGGTCAGCCAGTTCGACACCATCGACGAGATGATGGCCGACCTGCGCGACTCCCTGGTGCGCATGGCCCGCCTGGAGCAGGCCGCCGCTGCCCGTGACAAGGTGCTCGAGGCCGTGCTGGCCAAGGTCGAGATCCCCCTTCCGCAGGGGCTGGCCGACTCCGAGCTCGAGGCGCGTCGCAACCAGATCACGCAGCAGCTGACCCAGGCCGGCCTCACCCTCGAGCAATACCTCGAAGAGGCAGAGGACGAGACCGCGACCGATGAGGAGGCCTTCTGGGCCGACATCGAGCAGCGCTCGCTCGACGCCCTCAAGGCACAGCTCGTGCTCGACCAGGTCGCCGAGAACGACGAGGTGGGGGTCGAGCAGCAGGAGCTCACCGAACTGATCATGCGCAAGGCTCAGCAGTCGGGCACCAGCCCCGAGCAGGAGATGCAGCACATGATGGAGCACAACCACCTGCCCGAGTGGATGGCCGAGATCCGTCGCAGCAAGGCCCTCGCCCGGCTGGTCGATGCCGCCACCGTGACCGACACCTCGGGTGCCGTCATCGTGCTGTCGGCCCTCAACCCCGATGGGTCGCTCAACGAGGACGTGCAGGAGGCGGCCGAGGAAGCCGTTGCCGAGAAGAAGTCGGCCAAGAAGCCTGCCGCCAAGAAGGCTGCTGCCAAGAAGCCTGCCGCCAAGAAGTCCGACAAGGCCGACGCCGAGGCGGATGCCTCCGACGCCGAGGTCGACACCGACGCGCAGGCCTGATCTGCCGAAGGCCCCGAACCGGGCATACTGAGAGGCGCCGTCCCGCTGGGGCGGCGCCTCTGTGCTGGTGGCCATCCCGACCCTCCCCGAAGGACGACCGTGAACTTCCTCACCCGACTGGTGCGCTCTGCTCGTGGCGGGACAGCGAAGAAGCAGCCGCTGGAATTGACCGCGATGCCCGACCCCGAGGGCTTGGAGCCGGTGCAGCCGGCCAGTGCGCAGTCACCCGTCGAACCTGCGGCGACACGCTCGTCCTCGGTCGAGACACCGGTGGCCCGGGCAGCGTCGAACGCCGGTGAGGCGTCAACCGTCGGGAGTCGTCCGGGCCTGCCGCGCTTCCTGATGGTCGTCATCGGCGTCGCGGCGACCGGGCTGGCGCTCACGTTCATGCGCGACCTGCAGACCCTGATCACTCCCATGTTCTTCGGGCTCAACCTGATGATCACGGCCTACCCCCTGCACCGCAAGCTGGTGCAGTGGAGGGTGCCCAGCTGGCTCAGCGCGACGGTTGCCGGCCTGGTCGTCTTCCTGGTGCTGCTGCTCTTCGTGGCCGGTTTCAGCTGGTCCGTCGCTGCGATGGTCACCAAGTTGCCCGACTACCAGGACCAGTTCGTGCAGCTCTACCAGGACGGGATCAACCTGTTGGCCCGGTTCGGTTACTCCGAGGACTGGCTGGTGCAGCAGGCCAAGGGCATCAACCCCCAGAGCGTCTTCAACGTGCTCGGGTCGGTGGTGAACTCCACCAGCGGGGTGCTGTCGATGCTGGTGGTGATCATGACCGCGATGATCTTCATGGTCATGGACACCCCCGACATGGGGCGCAGGATGGCGGTGGCCCGCCAGAGCCACGGCCGCTTCATCGGGGCCCTCGAGCACTTCTGCGAGGGCATCCGCAAGTACTGGGTGGTCACCACCGTCTTCGGGCTGATCGTCGCGGTGCTCGACCTGGCGGTGCTGCTCGGACTCGGGGTTCCGTTGGCGCTGGTGTGGGCCCTGTTCAGCTTCCTCACCAACTACATCCCCAACATCGGCTTCGTGATCGGGTTGGTTCCGCCGGCGCTGCTGGCGCTGTTCCAGTCCGGCCCCAAGTCGGCCATCGCAGTGGTGGTTGCCTACTCGGTGCTGAACTTCGTGGTGCAGTCGATCATCCAACCCAAGATCGCCGGGAACGCCGTCGGACTCGGCCCGACGCTGTCGTTCATCTCGCTGCTCCTGTGGACCTGGGTGCTGGGGCCGCTCGGCGCCCTGTTGGCGCTGCCCAGCTCATTGCTGGTGAAGGCGCTGCTGATCGACGCCGATCCTTCGGCCCGCTGGGCCAATGCCCTGATCTCGTCGCGGATCGAGGACGCGGAGTCACCGGCCACCGCCGTCGATCCCGAGCCGGTCACTGCGCGAGCCTGAGCGAACGCCAACAGCGAAAGGACCGGAACCCACTCCGGTTTTGTCGGGTCGGCACGGTAGGTTCGCGGTGTGAACAACACATCGCATCTGCCCCTGATCCCGGCGCCCGTCGGGCAGGGCCCCCGTGCCGCAGCGGGTGGTCCCTCGCCGTTCGGGCTCAGCGACAACGTGTACCAGTCGCTGCTCGTCAACCGCATCGTCTTCCTCGGCTCCGAGGTGAAGGACGAGAATGCCAACGCCATCTGCGCGCAGTTGTTGCTGCTCAACGCGGAGGACCCCGAGAAGGACATCTACCTCTACATCAACTCCCCGGGTGGATCGGTGACCGCCGGCATGGCGATCTACGACACCATGCAGTGGATCTCGAACGACGTGGCCACCGTGGCCATGGGCCTGGCTGCCTCCATGGGCCAGTTCCTGCTGTCCGCCGGCACCAAGGGCAAGCGGTTCGCCCTGCCGCACAGCCGCATCATGATGCACCAGCCCTCCGGTGGCATCGGTGGTACCGCGTCCGACATCCGGATCCAGGCCGAACAGTCGCTGCACATCAAGCGCGAGATGGCCGAGTTGATCGCGCAGCAGACGGGTCAGACCGTCGAGCAGATCAACGCCGACTCCGATCGTGACCGTTGGTTCACCGCGGCGCAGGCACTCGACTACGGGTTCATCGACCATGTCTACGAGCGGGCCAGTCAGATCAAGACCGACGCCCCCAACCAGTGATCCCACCCATCCAGTGATCCAGAGGCCTGAAGTGATCAACACCATGCACACCCCGCAACTCCCCGGGGGGATGGCTCCGGCCGGCCCCTCGATGGACTACTACATCCCGCAGTGGGAAGAGCGCACCAGCTACGGCGTGCGTCGCGTCGACCCCTACACCAAGCTGTTCGAGGATCGCATCATCTTCCTCGGCACCCCCATCTCCGACGACATCGCCAACGCCGTCATGGCCCAGTTGCTGTGCCTGCAGTCGATGGACGCCGATCGCCCTATCAGCATGTACATCAACTCACCCGGTGGTTCGTTCACCGCGCTGACGGCCATCTACGACACGATGCGCTACATCAAGCCCGATGTGCAGACCATCTGCCTCGGCCAGGCTGCCTCGGCCGCCGCCGTGCTGCTGGCGGCCGGCACCAAGGGCAAGCGCCTGGCCCTGCCGAACTCCCGCATCCTGATCCACCAGCCGGCCACCGAAGGCGGCTACGGGCAGAGTTCCGACCTCGAGATCCAGGCGAACGAGATCCTGCGCATCCGCTCGTTGATGGAACGGATGCTCGCCGACGCCACCGGGCAGGATCTCGACAAGGTCAGCCACGACATCGAGCGTGACAAGTACCTGACGGCCGCAGAGGCCGTCGAGTACGGCATCATCGACGAGATCCTGCCCTCGCTCAAGGACTCCTGAGACTCGTGTCGACGGGCGGCGGCCCGGCCCGTGGGGTCTGCCGCCTCCCGCCGACAGGTCACGGAATGGACACAAAACCCCGGGCCATCCCAGGTCCCGGCCGTGCATCCGACATCGCTGTCGGCCCGGGGTTAGGGTGGCGAAAAGTTCACCACGGTAGAGTCGGGACCCGATCGAACCGCCCTTGACACCCGGTCAAGGAGAACAGCACACAAGGAAACAAGCGCTGACCGGCGCCGAGAGGAGGAGACATGGCACGCATCGGGGAGTCGAGCGACCTGTTCAAGTGTTCCTTCTGCGGCAAGAGTCAGAAGCAGGTCAAGAAGCTCATCGCCGGACCGCACGTCTACATCTGTGACGAGTGCATCGACCTGTGCAACGAGATCATCGAGGAGGAGTTCGCCGAGACCCCCAGCGTGGGTCTGCTGGACGACCTCCCCAAGCCCGTCGAGATCCGCTCGTTCCTCGATGAGTACGTGATCGGTCAGGACTCCGCGAAGAAGACCCTCGCGGTGGCCGTCTACAACCACTACAAGCGGGTACAGGCGCAGGCCGCCAGCAGCACGCCTGCCCGTCGGGCCGAGGACGACGGGGTCGAACTCGGCAAGTCGAACATCCTGCTGATCGGGCCCACCGGATGTGGCAAGACCTATCTCGCGCAGACCTTGGCGAAGATGCTCAACGTGCCCTTCGCCATGGCCGATGCGACGGCCCTCACCGAGGCCGGGTACGTGGGTGAGGACGTCGAGAACATCCTGCTCAAGCTGATCCAGGCCGCCGACTTCGACCTGAAGAAGGCCGAGACCGGCATCATCTACATCGACGAGATCGACAAGGTCGCCCGCAAGTCCGAGAACCCCTCGATCACGCGCGACGTCTCGGGTGAAGGGGTGCAGCAGGCGTTGCTGAAGATCCTCGAGGGAACCCAGGCGTCCGTGCCGCCGCAGGGCGGCCGCAAGCACCCCCATCAGGAGTTCCTGCAGATCGACACCACCAACGTGTTGTTCATCGTGGGTGGTGCGTTCTCAGGCCTGGAGGACATCATCGGCCAGCGGATCGGCAAGCGCCCCCTCGGTTTCAACAAGGAGATCGCCTCCCGCGCGGTCGAGACCGACCTGTTCAGCCACGTCTCTCCCGAGGACCTGCACAAGTTCGGCCTGATCCCCGAGTTCATCGGACGCCTGCCGATGATCTCGACCGTCTCCCCGCTCGACCGGGGCGCCCTCGTGCGCATCCTGGTGGAGCCGCGCAACGCACTGGTCAAGCAGTTCCGCAAGCTGTTCGAACTCGACGGCGTGCAACTGGAGATCACCCCCGACGCCGTGGACGCCATCGCCGACAAGGCGCTGGAGCGTGGCACGGGCGCGCGCGGCTTGCGCGCCATCCTCGAGGAGACGCTGCTCGAGGTCATGTACGAGGTGCCCGGCCGCGAAGACGTCGCAGGGGTGCGGATCACGGGAGCCGTCGTCCGTGGTGAGGACGCACCCGAACTGCTGCCGCGGGCCAAACTCGCCCCTCGCGGCGAGTTGTCCGCCTGAGTCGCTGCCCGAGGCTGCCGGATGGCCACCCGCGAATGGGATGCCCAGACCTATGACGCCCTTCCCCTGCCGCACGTGGCGTGGGGACAACGAGTGCTCGACCACTTGGCGCTGACCGGCCACGAGCGCGTACTCGATGCCGGTTGCGGTACCGGACGCGACGCCGCCGCCCTGCTGGAACGCTGGCCCACCGCCCGGGTGGTCGGGGTGGACGGCTCGGCCGCCATGATCAGCGCCGCCCGAGAGCGGCTGGGGGGCCACGTCCAACTGCTCGTCGCCGACCTCACCGAACCCCTTCCGATCGAGCCGGTCGACGCGGTGATGAGCGTGGCGGCCTTCCACTGGATCGCCGACCACGAGGCCCTGTTCACCAACCTGGCCCGCTCGGTCGTCCCCGGCGGGCGACTGGTCAGTGACTGCGGCGGGCAGGGCCAGCTGGCGTTCCTGGACGAGGCCTTGGTCGAGGTCACCGGACGACCCAAGCAGGGGATCCGGTTCGCCGGGGTCGCCGAGACCGAGCGGGCGCTGACCCGAGCCGGCTGGCGGGTGGAACGCGTTGAGCTTCGGCCCGACCCGTTGCGGATCGAGGACCCTGACCTGCTCGAGACCTATCTGGGAGCCGTCTGCCTCGGGCAGTACCTGGCCGAGCTGCCAGCCGACGAGCACCGGCCCTTCCTCTCACGGGTTCGAGGCGCCATGCACGAGCCCGTCGTCGACTACGTGCGGCTCGAAATCGAGGCGCGCCGGTAGATCGTGCCCACCAGTTCCTCGATGGTGGGCTCGGTCAGGGCGATGTCGACCACCGAGCACTGGGCCTGCACCGCTGCCAGCACTCCTGCCGCGGTCAGGGGTGAGGCGAACTCCACCTGCAGGCGGCTGGCGTCGTCCGTGGGCAGTTGTTCGGCACCGGCCGGCAGGTCGAGCAGCACCGGCTCGTCGTCCGCGACGACATCGACGACAAGCCTGCGGCGAGCCCCGGTCACGGCGGCCAGTTCGGCCTCGGTGCCGTCGAATGCCACCCGGCCGCGGTCGATGATCACCATGCGTTCGCACAGACGCTGCACGTCGGACAGGTCGTGGGTCGTCAGGAACAGCGTGGTGCCCCGTTCCGTGCGTTCCCTCACCAGGAAATGGCGCAGCCGCTCCTTCGACAGCATGTCGAGACCGATGGTCGGTTCATCGAGGATCAGCAGGTCGGGGGAGTGCACCAGGGCGGCGGCCACCTCACCGCGCATCCGTTGCCCGAGCGAGAGCTGGCGCACGGGCGTGCCGAGGAAGCCTGACAGGTCCAGTTCGTCCACGAGGGTGTCGAATCGCGGCTTCCAGATGCGGCCCGGGAGCCGGTGCATGGCCGACAGGATCGGGTATGACTCCCCGAGCGGCAGGTCCCACCACAACTGGGAGCGCTGTCCGAAGACCACCCCGATCTGTCTGGCCAGCTCACGCCGCCGCGGGACGGGGTCGAGCCCGCAGGTGCGCACCTGTCCCCGGGTGGGGGTGAGGATGCCCGTCAGCATCTTGATGGTGGTCGACTTCCCAGCCCCGTTGGCGCCCAGGTAACCCACGGCGGCCCCCGCCTCCACCGTGAGGTCCAAGCCGTCGAGTGCAGGCTTGACCACGCGTCGGCGTCGCCACAGTGAACCCTCGTGGAGCACGTAGTCACGGCCCAGTTCTTTCGCCTCGATGATCATGTCACCCTCCTGCTCCGGTGTAGTGCCTGATGGCCCGCCCCCAGGCGACCAGTCCCGTCGCCCAGACGACCAACGCGGCCACAGGCGACAACCACCCCAGCCACGCGGGCCAGCCATGGGGCAGACCTGCGCCCGAGACGACCGCCATCGGCAACCAGGCCGACAGCAGGGTCGGTGCCACGAAGGTGAAGAACACGCGAACGGGGGTGAACAGGGCCCTTCCGGGCACCCCCGACGCGAACTTGCCGCCGTACATGACGGCGTTCGAAGCCTGTTTGCCGTCGACCACCACCATCGTGAAGGCGCCGGCCCAGACCTGCAGCCCGGTGAAGATGCCCGCACCTCCCAAGGGTGCGATCACCGCGAGACCGACCTTGGCGGCGGTCCAGTCATCCACCGTGGCCACCAGCAACCACGGATAGGCGATCACGCCGACCAGCACTCGTCCGAGTCGGCGCAACTGGAAATCGGTGGTGACCAACTGGGTCAGCAGCGAGGTGGGGCGTACCAGCAGCGTCTCGAGCCGGCCCTGCTTGACGAAGTCGCCAGCGTTCTCCAGTTCCCCGAACAGCAGGTCTGCCAGTCCGAAACCGAACTGGCTGCAGACGTAGACCAGTGCCGCCTGCGACAGGGTCATACCGCCCAGCACCGGGGCGTGCACCAGCAGCACCCAGATCTCGATGAACTCGCTGGCCACCAGGAAGGCCTGGCTGAACAGGTCGAGGGCGAGCGAGGTGCGGTAGGCCAGTTGCGAGCGCAGCCGTGACCCGACCAGCACCCTGATCATGGCCAACCACGTGACCGGACGATCGTCGCCCAAGCCCAGCACCGTGCGTGGTCGGGAACCGACCACTGGCTCAGCCACCCTGCACCTCCAGGCTGCGGGTGCCCCAGCGCAGCACCAGGACCACGACGAGCCCCAGCACCAGCACCCATCCGAGTTGGGTGGTCAGCACCTCCAGGACACGGCCGCGGGCGAGGCCGGTCGCCAGGTCGGCGGGCGTCTGCCACATGCTGGGCAGGAAGGTGTGTTCGACCAGGGTGCGCAACCAGTGGGGGAACCACTGCACGGGGACGAGGAAGCCTGACAACGTGTTGAAGACGACCATGAAGAACACGAGGAAGCCACGGATGTCGACCAGCCACAGCCCCAGCAGGTTGACCACCAGCCAGCAGAACAGGCAGAGCGTGTTGGCCAGCACCATCGAGCACAGGAAGGCCAGCCACAGCCACGGCTGCGTGGGCAACACCAGACCCGTGGTCACGGCACCGACCAGCATCATCGGGATGAACCGGGGGAGAAGTTGCGATGCGCCTCGACCGAGGTCGGTCGCCCACCACTGGGCCAAGGGATGCGCCGGCCTCAACAGGTCGACCGCGAAGTCTCCGGATTTGATGCGCAATCCGACCTCGCGGGGGTAGCTGCCCCACAGCTCGACGGGACCCAGCATCGCCTGGGTCACCCAGACATAGGTGGCCGCCGAGGCTGCGGTGTACCCGTTGACGGTGCCCCCGGCGGCTTGGACGGCTGCCAGCAGCAGGCTGGCCCGGATCAGTCCGAAGACGGAGTTGGCCAGCAGCGCCGTGAGCGTGGCCACGCGATACCTGGCCCATCGGCGGAAGCCGCCGATGACCAATTCCCAGAGCGCGCGCACTCGGACGAGCCTACCGGTGGGCGGGTGGGTCGGCCGGTAGGGTGGAGCAGACATCCGCGCACCGCCGCCCGAGACCACCACGAGGACGACCACCGTGAGTACCCCTGTCATTGATGTTGCCCAGACGGTTCCCACCGACGACCTGCGCAACGTCCCTCAACTCGTCAGGCGTCGAGCCACCGAGCATCCCGACGCCGTCGCGTTCTCGGTCCACCGCGGCGAGGCAACGGTCGACGTGACCGGGGCCGAGTTCCTGGCCGATGTCGAGTCCCTGGCCAAGGGTCTGATCGCCCACGGTCTCCAGCCCGGTGACCATGTCGCCGTGATGTCGGCCACTCGGTACGAGTGGACCGTGTGTGACTTCGCCATCCTGTTCGCCGGCGGTGTGGTGGTGCCCGTCTACGAGACGAACACGGTGGGCCAGACCGCCTTCGTGCTGCAGGACTCGGGAGCCGTCGCCGCCTTCGCCGAGGGAGGCCGGCACGTGAAGGTGGTGACCGAGGCGGCGGCACAGGCCGGGGTGGAGCTCAGCGCCATCTGGAGGATGCACGGCTCGTCCGACCTCGACGACCTGCGCGCGCTGGGTGCCGGGGTCTCGGACGAGGACCTGCTCGCCCGCTCCGACCTGGCGACGCCCGACACCATCGCCAGTCTGGTCTACACCTCGGGGACCACAGCGGAGCCCCGTGGGGCAGCCATCACCCACCGCAACCTCGCCCATCTCGCCGTCAATGTCATCGAGACCCTGCAGGACATCCTGTTCGAGGGTGCGTCCACCGTTCTGCTGCTGCCGTTGGCGCACATCCTGGCCAGGTTCGTGCAGCTGGGGGCCTACGTGAGCGGCACCCGGATCACGCACGTGCGTGACGCCTCGCGCGTGATCCCGATCCTGGCGGCTGCCCGGCCGACGATGATGGTGGTCGTCCCGCGGGTGATGGCCAAGGTGCTGGCCGGAGTGCGCAAGAGCGCAACCGAGAAGAAGCTGGGCAAGGTCTTCGACCGCGCCGAGCACGACGCGATCGAGTGGGGTCGTCATCTCGAGGCCGTTCAGGAAGGCCGGAAGGGACGCACCCCCCTGAGCCTGCGTCTGCGCCACACCCTGTTCGACAAGCTGTTCTACGCCAGGATTCGGTCGACCCTCGGTGGCAACCTCGGCACCCTCGTCTCGGGCGCCGCGCCCCTCGACCAGCAACTGGCCTACTTCTTCCGCGGTGTCGGCATCGAGGTGCTCGAGGGATACGGGCTCACCGAGACGACGGCTCCCGTCACGGTCAACCGTCCGGGGGCAAGCGTGATCGGCGGTGTCGGAACCCTGGTCCCGGGATCGACGCTGAAGATCGCCGAGGACGACGAGATCCTGGTGAAGGGCATCGGCGTCTTCGCGGGCTACCACCATGGCGACGGCGACGAGTTCGACGCTGACGGGTTCTTCCGCACCGGCGACCTCGGGCGCGTCGACCACCACGGTCGCCTGTTCATCACGGGCCGTGCGAAGGACATGATCATCACCGACTCGGGCAAGAACGTCTCCCCGCAGAAGTGGCAAGGCGTGCTCGAGCGGGACGCCCTGGTGGCCAACGCCGTCGTCATCGGTGACCGGCGGCCCCACCTCGCCGCCCTGCTGGTGGTTGACCCTGCCGGGGTGGCGGACTGGGCATCGGCCAACAACCGCCCCGATCTGGCCACGCGTTGGGCCAAGCCGGGGCAACTGCCCGGGGAGAAGATCACCGACCCCCAACTCCTGACGGCGCTCGAGCACCTGGTCGACCGGGCCAACGCCCAGGTCAGCAATGCCGAGCGGGTACGCCACTGGGTGGCAGTCGCCGCCGACGTCAGCGAGGACGCGGGTTATGTGACCCCGACCATGAAGCTCAAGCGGCAGAAATTCCTCGACGCGATGAGCCCCGTCATCGAGGAGATCTACTCCTGAACCAGACCCGGATCGGCACCATCACCCCTAGTGAGGGCAGCCTAAGCTAGCTTGTGAAAGATCTCACTCGGGTGCAGGGTGGGCTCATGACACAGACGAGTTCGCTCGGGACCCTCGCGTCTGAGGGTGACTCGGGCACCCAGGGGTTCCACACCCGACTGAACTGGCTGCGCGCTGCGGTGCTCGGCGCCAACGACGGGATCGTCAGCATTGCTGGTCTGGTGGTCGGCGTTGCCGCTGCCACCACCAGCAGCCACGCTCTCCTGGTGGCCGGTGTGGCTGGTGTCATCGCGGGTGCGCTCAGCATGGCAGCCGGTGAGTACGTGTCGGTCTCGACCCAACGCGACGGGGAGCGCAGCCTCGTCGACCGCAAGCGATCGGAGTTGCGGGCCGATCCTGACGGGCAGCTGGAGCGGCTCGCTGCGCTCTATCGCGCCAAGGGGTTGGACGCCCATCTCGCCGAGCAGGTCGCCGAGCAACTCACCAGTCGCAACGCCCTCGCCGCCCACGCCGAAGCAGACCTCGGGGTCGATCCCGAGGAGCTGACCAACCCCTGGCATGCTGCCTGGGCGTCGATGTTGTCGTTCACGCTGGGAGCCCTGCTCCCGCTCGCGGCGGTGCTGCTCACGCCCGTCTCGTGGAAGATTCCGGTCACCGTGCTGGCCGTCACCGTGGCGCTGGCCATCACGGGAGCCAGCAGCGCCAAGCTCGGCGAGGCTCCTGCCGTTCCCGCGACGCTGCGCAATGTTCTCGGTGGGGCGACCGCCATGGCCGTCACCTACGGTGTCGGCCTGCTGTTCGGAACGCTGGGCGGCTGACGCAGCCAGAACTCAGGCGGCGGAGCCCACGTGTGCCACGGCGTCGACCTCGACCCTGACATTGGGGTGCCCGAAGTCGACGATCAGGGCGGTCCGGGCCGGACGGTGGTCACCCAGTCGGCGGGCGTAGATCTCGTTGAACGGCGCGAACAGCAGCGAGTTGGACAGGTAGACACCCACCTTGACCACGTCGTCCCAGGTGGCTCCGCCGGCAGCGAGCACCTTCTCGACGTTGTCCAGCGTCCCTTCCACCTCGGCTTCGAAGTCACCCACGAGGATCCCTCCGTCCGGGGCGTTGGCCACCTGTCCCGAGACGTAGAGCACGCCACCGGCGGAGTAGCCGGGGCTCAGGGGTGCAGAGGGGGCGGGCTGGTCGGGCAGGTGGATCGCGGGCATGCGGCCCACTCTAGTGAGGGACCCGGTTGAATGGTGGCCATGGACCTCTCCGGACTCGTCGGCCAGCATCCCACCCCCATCCTGCTCGTCGACGTCGGTCGGCTCGACCGCAACATCGCCCAGGTGCAGCATCGCTTCACCGAGGCCGGGGTCGACCTTCGTCCCCATGTGAAGACCTCGAAGTGTCTGGAGGTTGCCTCCCGGCAGCGCGCCGCCGGTGCGATCGGCCACACGTGCTCCACCCCTGCCGAGGTGGAGTGGCTGGCCCGTGCCGGTTTCACCGGCCTGCTGTGGGCCCACCAGCCGGTCGGCCCGGCGAAGGTCGACTTCGCCGTGAGGGCTGGCCGCGAATGGGGGGTCACCCTGATCGCCGACTCGGTGGCCGTGGCGCAACCCCTCTCCCAGAAGGCGATCGAGGCAGGTGTCACCCTCGCTGTCATGGTGGAGGTCGACTCGGGGCAACACCGGACGGGCGTGACGGCTGGCGAGGCCGTCGGGGTGGCCAGCGCCATTGCCGCGCTGCCCGGGATCCGGGTCGTGGGCATCCTCACCCACGAGGGGCATGTGGGTGCCGCCTCCGGGGCTCCGGCCCGGGCGGACCTGGGCTCGCGGGTGGGCTCCGACATGGCGGAGGTGGCTGAGTCACTGCGAGCCGCGGGGATCGATCTGGGCATCGTTTCGGTGGGAAGCACCCCCGGCTGGCAGACCGCTCCGTTTGCCACCGGGGTGAGCGAGGGCCGCCCCGGCACCTACGTCTACTACGACGCCAACCAGGTGCGCGGGGGTACCTGCACGCTCGACGAGTGCGCCCTGTCGGTGCTGGCGACGGTCGTCTCGAAGCACGCCGACCGGGTCATCATCGATGCTGGGACGAAGGCCATGTCTGCCGATGCCTTCACGGCCCAGACCGGTGGCGGCATCGTCTGCGATCCCGATCTGGTACCGCTGGAGGGGATCCACTTCGAGCAGGCGAACGAGGAGCACGGCTTCCTCACCGGTGAGGTGTCGGGGCTCGAGGTCGGTGACCTGGTGCGGATCGTGCCCAACCATGCCTGCGGTACGGTCAACATGTGGTCAGGTCTGACGGCTGTCTTCCCCGACGGCCGGCTCGACTCCTGGCCGATCGAGGCGCGCCACTGACCAGCCCACCACCAGTCCCAGGAGGGCGACCGCGGCGCCGGCCGCCAGCACGCTCCCGAAGCTGAACCGGCCGACTCCCTGTCCTCCAGTGGCGACGGTCATCGTCCACGGCGCCGCGAATCCGACATAGGTCAGGGCGTAGAAGACGGCGCTCACCGGCGCCAGCACCTCGACGGGGGTGTGGGTCTCGATGGTGCGCAGCCCACCGACCAGCAGCAGGCCGTAGGCCGCGCCGAACACCACCCAGGCCACCGGGATCAACGGATGCTGCGTACGCGAGACAGCAGCCAGCGCCAGCGCGGCAATCAGCACGGCAAGGCCAGTCGGCAGCGTGACGCCCGGGTGGGCGTCCTCCACCTGCCTGATGGTGGGCTGCAGGGCCACCCCTGTACCCAGGGTGAGAGCGGCACCGACACCGATCAGCAGCACCACGTGGGCGGCGAGCGGGCCCGCAGTGGCGCCGACGGCCGTCGGCAGGGCGAGGAACGACAGGGTGGCCGAGCCGAAGACCCACGGGGCGGTGAGGGGCACCCAGGCCAGGAACCAGCGGGAGCGCAGGGCCATGACCACGGTGCCGGCCCGCGGCGCTGGTCGTTCTGTCAGGTCCAGTGCCGCCTGGTCAAGCTCCGGCGCACGCCAGACCAGCACCGCTGCGGCCATGGCCACCAACACGTGCACGAGGTAGGGCAGCACCGTCGGGTGGGGCAGCTCGGTGAGCAGCGCCGCGACCAGCGCACCACCCCCGAATCCGGTCGAGAGTGCCACCGTGGCCCGGCGTGCCCCGATCCCCGGCGAACCTGACGACAGTTGCTTCACCCAGGCGGTGCCCGGAGCCATCGCGGCGCCGATGGCAACACCGGCCAGGATGCGGCCGAGCAACAGTCCGCCCGTGTGATGGGTGTTGACGGCGAGCACGAGCGAACTGACCAGCGAGGTGACCGCCCCGAACCGGACGAAGGGGCGCTTGCCCCGGTGGGCGCTCCACCACCCGGCGACCAACAGGGTCGGCACCAGACCCGCCGCGTACAGCCCGAACAGTGCCGTAGCCGTGGACGCCGAGAGCGAGACCTGTTGCCTGTAGACCTGGACCATCGGGGCGAACTGGTTGGCTCCCCAGCCGATCGCCCCCAACGCGAAGCTGACCCGGGCCCAGTCCGGGACGGTGCGTGGCATGGGGCCTCCTCGTGTCCGTGCCACGGTAGTGCCGTCAGGCGCGGCGGTACTGCAGGAACAGGAAGTCGTCCCCCCGATGGACGGCCGTCAGGCTGAGCCGCCGCGGGGTCTGGGCTCCGGTCGTCAGGGGTACACCGGCACCGACCAACTGTGGACTCAGCACGAACAGCAGTTCATCGACCAGGTCGGCGTCGAACAGGTCAGCCAGCAGGCTCGGGCCTCCCTCGGTGAGCACCCGGGTGAGGCCGCGGGCGTGCAGGGCGCGCACCGCTTCGGCCAGGTCCACCCGCCGCTCGCCCGCCAGCACCACGTCGGCGACCCGGGCCAGGGCTGCTCGACGGCCCGGGTCGGCCCCCTCGTGGGTGATCACGATCGGACGGGTGGTCGCCTCGGTGAACAACGAAGTGGTCGGGTCGAGGTCGCAGGAGTGGGTGACGATGGCGAGTCCGGGTTCGGGCGTCTGACCCCGGGAGGCCCGAGCCGCGGCCACCTCAGCGCTGACCCCCAGCGGTCCGTAGCCCTCGGCGCGGATGGTGCCGGCGCCGACCAGCGTCACGTCGGCCAGGCTGCGCAACAGGTGCAGCAGCACCTGGTCCTCCGGGCTGGTCAGACCACCCACCCGTCCCTCGACCGTGGCGGAACCGTCCAGCGAGATCACCATGTTGGCGCGCAGCCACGGGCCCTGCGGGTGCGCGTAGGCGGTGGCCAGATCGGTCTCGGTGGCCGGGGTCAGGTCGAACATGGCGCCATTCTGCTGCAGATCAGCCCTCGGGCTGCACCAGCTCGACGGCCACCGTCAGCGGTTCCTCGGACGAGACCCAGCTGACCTCACCGGTGATGCGTCCGACGGCTCTCAGGTCGTTCTCGATGGCGGCGAGGCGCTCGACCCCGGCACCGGTGAAGACGGCCCGGGTGACCTCGGTCTTCATCGAGACCTTGGCGGTGGACTTGGCCCCACGGATGGCGATCAGGGCCGCCGCCACGTCGGCGAGCAACTGGGCATCGCCCTCCACGGCGATCTCGTCCACTCTCGGCCACCGCTGGTGGTGCACGGACTGGTCCGAGATCCACGACCACACCTCTTCTGTGACGAAGGGCAGGAACGGCGCGAACAGCTTCAGCATCGCCGTCAGGGCGATCCTCAGGGCCGCCCGGGCCGAAGCGGCGGCCTGGTCACCCTGGGCCCCGTAGGCGCGCTCCTTGACGACCTCAAGGTAGTCATCGCAGAACGACCAGAAGAACTGCTCGGTCGCCTCGAGGGCGCCGGTGTAGTCATAGTCCTCGAACGACGAGGTCGCCTGCTCGACGGTCATCGCCAGTCCCACCAGCATCGCCCGGTCCAGGGCGTTGGTGACCTGGTCACGGGTGGCATCGGCGCTCGACATCGCCAGCACGAACTTCGAGGCGTTGAGCACCTTCATGGCCAGGCGTCGTCCGACCTTCATCTGGGTCTCGTCGAATGGGGAGTCGAGCCCGGGTCGTGCGATGGCGGCACGCCACCGCACCGCGTCGGCGCCGTACTTGTCGAGGATCTCGGTGGGCACCACGACGTTGCCCTTCGACTTCGACATCTTCTTGCGATCGGGGTCGACGATGAAGCCCGAGATCATGGCCACCCGCCAGGGTGCGGAGCCCTCCTCGAAGTGCGCACGGACGACCCGGCTGAACAGCCAGGTGCGGATGATGTCGTGGGCGTGGGTGCACAGGTCATAGGGGAAGACCGACGCGAACAGCTGGGCATCGGTGAGCCAACCACCGGCGAGTTGGGGGGTGAGCGAGCTCGTGGCCCAGGTGTCCATCACGTCGGGATCACCGATGAATCCGCCGGGCACCCCGCGCTGGCTCTCGTCGTAGCCCTGCGGGGCCTGGGACGAGGGGTCGACCGGCAACTGCTTCTCGCTG
The DNA here is from genome assembly GCF_950101875.1 of Aestuariimicrobium sp. T2.26MG-19.2B. Classification (NCBI taxonomy): domain Bacteria; kingdom Bacillati; phylum Actinomycetota; class Actinomycetes; order Propionibacteriales; family Propionibacteriaceae; genus Aestuariimicrobium; species Aestuariimicrobium sp. T2.26MG-19.2B. The sequence goes on from NZ_CATNLW010000001.1 coordinate 2,184,486, forward strand.
GGCAGCAGCGGGTGGCCGTAGTCGGGCTCACCATCGCCGTCGAGTGCGTACCAGACCGGGAAGGGGACGCCGAAGAAGCGCTGGCGGCTGATCAGCCAGTCCCCGTTGAGTCCGTTGACCCAGTTGTCGTAGCGGTGCTTCATGTGGGTGGGCACCCAGCTCAGCTCGGCGCCACGGTCGAGCATCTGCTCGCGCACGCCGGCATCGCGCCCCCCGTTCCTGATGTACCACTGTCGGGTGGAGACGATCTCGAGGGGCTTGTCGCCCTTCTCGTAGAAGTTGGTCATGCGCTGGGTCGGCTTCGGTTCGCCGTCCAGGTCGCCGGTCTCGCGCAGCTTGGCCACGACGGCCTCGCGGGCCGAGAACGTCGTCTTGCCTGCCAGCTCGGTCCAGAACTCGGCCCCACCCAACCACTCCGGGACCTCGCGCAACAGGCGCCCGTCGCGACCGATCACCGTTCGCACGGGCAGGTTGAGTTCGCGCCACCACTGCACGTCGGTGAGGTCACCGAAGGTGCAGCACATGGCGATGCCGGCTCCCTTGTCGGGTTCGGCGGCAGGGTGGGGGAGCACCGGCACCTCGACGCCGAAGATGGGCGAGGTCACCGTCGTGCCGAACAACGGCTGGTAGCGCTCGTCGTCGGGGTGGGCGACCAGGGCCACCACCGCGGGAATGAGTTCCGGTCGGGTGGTCTCGATGTGGATGGGCCCGTCGGCGCCGTGGAAGGCGACCCGATGGTAGGCGCCCGGGTACTCGCGGGCCTCCAGTTCGGCTTGGGCGACCGCGGTCTGGAAGGTCACGTCCCACAGGGTGGGTGCCTCCTGCAGGTAGGCCTCACCGCGTCCGAGGTTGCGCAGGAACGCGGTCTGCGAGACCTTCTGGGCCTTGGCGCCGATGGTCGTGTAGTTCTGCGACCAGTCGACCGACAGGCCCAGGGTGCGCCACAGCGACTCGAAGACCTGCTCGTCGGCCTCGACCAACTGCTCGCACAGCTCGACGAAGTTGCGGCGACTGATGGGCTGCTGCTTCTTGGGGTCGGGCTTCGCCGGAGGCGTGTAGTCCTCCACGTAGGGCAGCGACGGGTCGCAACGAACCCCGAAGTAGTTCTGCACGCGCCGTTCGGTGGGCAGCCCGTTGTCGTCCCAGCCCATCGGGTAGAAGACCTGCTTGCCACGCATGCGCTGGTAGCGGGCGATCAGGTCGGTGTGGGTGTAGCTGAAGACGTGCCCCACGTGCAGGGAACCCGACACCGTGGGCGGTGGGGTGTCGATCGAGTACACCTCGTCGCGCGAATCGGGTTGCACGAAGGCGTAGGTCTCACGTTCCTTCCAGGTCTGCGCCCACTTGGCCTCCAGACCCTCGAGCACAGGCTTGTCCGGTACCTGCGACGCGGTGGCGGTCGCGGTGGGCTCGGACGAGAGGTGGTCTGCTGTGCTCATGGGGCCACAGCTTAGTGATCCACGGCGGGAGGCTCACAGTCGACCAGTTCGCCGGCCCGAGGACCATTCGTGCAGATCGTGTGCGCCGGTGGCAGTTGTTGCGCCCCGAGCGCCACTGTGGTGCTGGGACGACACGATCCGCACGATTGGGCGCGGGCACCACTGCCGCGGGATCACTTGTACTGGGCGATGGCCTGTTCCCAGGCCGCGGAACTCGGGTCGAGCACCTGCCACCAGGCGACCTGCTTGCCGTCGGCGTTCACCATCGGGTTCTTGCCGTTGATGCTGACCTGCGGGGTCGACCCGTCGAAGGAGGGGAGCGCCTTCTCCTGCTGGGAGGCCAGAGCGTTGGCGGTGGCCCGCTGGTCGTAGCACTGCTGGAACTTCGCCAGCTCAGGATTCTGCAGCCCCGCCTGGTTGGCGAAGGTGACCCGCAACTGTTCGTCGGTGAAACCCGCTCCCTCCTGCTCGGGTTGTCCGGCGAAGAGCGCGTCGTGGTAGGTCGGGTACACCCCGACCACGTCGGCGCACATGGCCGCCCTGCCGGCTCGCTCCGATGCGTCCTCGTTGCCCAGCCTCTTGCCGATCACGGTCAGGATGGAGAACTCCAGCTTGATCTCGCTGGCGCCGGCCAGTTGGTTCAACACCGGTCCGTAGGTCTCGTTGAAGCTCTTGCAGGCGGGGCACTGGAAGTCGAGGTAGACCGTGATGGTGGGCACGTCGGCAGTGGTGCGGGGGTTCTCGACGATCGCGCTCCCGGCGGCATTCAGGTTGGGCGGCGAGACCTGCGCCGCCAGTTGCTGGTCGGTGAGCCGGTGCCCGGCTGACCGGTTGCGCACGACCACCGTCGCCACGGTCGCGATGATGGCCACCACCACGACCGCCGCCACCAGCCAGATGATGCGCATCCGGCGGTCGGATCTCCTCAACTGGGCTTCCCGTTCGGCCCTCAGCTGCTCCCGCCTGGTGGGCTGGGAGGGCGGCGAGACCTTGCGTCCAGACATGACCACACCCTAACGATCGGCCCGAACCAGCGACTCGGACCAGCCGTTGGGGCTCACTTGATCTTGTCGATGGCCTCGACCCAGGACTGCTCGGTGGGTTCGAGCACGCGCCACCAATCGGTGTCCTCGCCCTTCTCGTTCTTCACCTTGGGGCTCTTGCCGTTGACCGAGTACTGCGGGGTGGAGCCCTCCCACGTGGTGCGGGCCTTCGACTCCTCGTCGCGGACGGCCTGCGCCGTGGCCTTGTCGTCGTAGCACTTCTGGTAAGCGGTCAGCTTCGCACCCGTGATCCCGGCCGCGGTGGGGTAGGTCACCCGCAACTGCTCGTCGGTGAAGCCGGTGCCCTCGGCGGGCTGGTTGGCGTAGACCGCGTCGTGGAAGGCGCCGAAGGAGCCCGCGATGTCGGCGCAGAACGAGGCCCGCGCGGCACGCTCGGAGGAGTCATTGCGCAGGTTCGTGTCGAGGAAGGTCAGCACCCGGTACTCGAGCTTGACCTTGCCGTCGGCGGCCAACTTGTTGACCGTCGCGCCGAAGTAGTCGTTGGCGCTCTTGCAGGCCGGGCACTGGAAGTCGAGGTACACCGACAGGGTGGGCACGTCACCGGTGACCTGCGGGTTCACCACGATGCCCGAGCCGTCAGCGTTGAGGTGCGGCGGCTTCACCTGGGACGCGGCCTCCCTGGCGGCGATGTCACGCTTGTTCTGTCGGTCGTTGTAGATGACGACACCGACGGTGGCCACGATGGCGATCAGCACGAAGCCAGCGACGGCGTAGAGGATCCGCATCCGGGTGCGAGCCCGCTTGGCGTCAGCCAATTGCTGGGCGCGCAGTTGTTCGCGACGGGTCTGGTCTGCGCGAGCGCTGGAGGTGTTCTTGCTCAACGATCTGCTCTCTCCGGAATCGGCGGGTCGTGGGTGCGGTGGTCGTCACGCCAACTTGGTTGAGCCTTGAACGACCGGTGCTGGCCACGAGTCTACGGGGCGTCGCGAAGCGGATCCTCGGCGGGCACGCGTTCGGGTGCGTGCCAGTAGGCTGGACGAGATGAACGAACAGCAGCACCAGGCCATCGTCGAGGCGCTCTACGCCCGCTGGCCCGAGCACCGGATCGCCCCTTCGCTGGGACGCATGCGCGCCATCTGCGACCTGATGGGCAACCCCGAACGGTGCGCTCCCGTCATCCAGATCACCGGGACGAACGGCAAGGGCTCCACGGCGGCCATGATCGACGCCCTGCTGCGGTCCGCCGGTCTGCGCACGGGCCGGATGGCCTCCCCGCACCTGCAGGACGTGACCGAGCGGGTGCTGATCGACGGCGAGCCCATGGCCGTCGACGACTTCGACGAGCTGTACACCGAACTCGCGCCCCTGATCGAGATCGTCGACTCCCAACTCATCGACGGTGTCAGGATGACCGCCTTCGAGATCTACACCGCCCTCGGGTTCGCGGCCTTCGCCGATGCCCCCGTCGACGTGATGATCCTCGAGGTGGGCATGGGTGGTTCCTGGGACGCCACCAACGTCGCCGACGCCAAGGTTGCCGTCATCACCCCCATCGACCTCGACCACACCCACATCCTCGGTTCCACCACCGTCGAGATCGCTCGCGAGAAGGCTGGCATCATCAAGGCCGGTGCCATCGCGGTGATGGCCGGACAGAGCCCCGAGGTCGCCCAGGTGTTGCTCGACCGGTGCTCCCAGGTGGGTGCGGAGCCCGTGCTCGAGGGGCCAGGCTTCGGACTGCTGCAACGCGAGGTCGCCCTGGGTGGACAGGTCATCAGGATCGAGACGGCCGACGGACCGCTCGGAGACCTGCACCTGCCGCTCCACGGCCTGCACATGGCCAGCAACGCCGCCCTGGCCGTGGCCGCCGCGGAGGCCCTGTTCGGCGCCAAGGGTTTGAGCCCTGACGTGATCGCCGATGGTCTGGCGGCCACGGCCATCCCCGCACGGATGGAGGTCGTGCACCGGGAACCCACGGTCGTGCTCGACACCGCCCACAACCCCCATGGGGTACGCGCGACCCTGGCGGCCACCCAGGAGGCCTTCGGCTTCGATCCCCTGATCGGGGTCGTGGCGATGATGCGCGACAAGGACTCCGCCGGGGTGCTCGACCTGTTCGCCGAGGTCATGGACCGGGTCGTCGTGACGACGGTGCAGTCGACCACCCGAGCCCTCCGCCCCGACGAACTGGCCGATCTCGCCGAGGACGCCTTCGGCCCCGGCCGGGTCGAGCAGCGAGACACCATGGTCGACGCCCTCGACCGGGCCATCCAACTGGCCGACGAGGCGGGGGAGGGCGCGGGGATCCTGGTGGTCGGCTCGTTCATCGCGGCCGGCGAGGCACGCGACCACCTGATCGGACGAGGCCCGGCCACCGGCCTGACGAACCCCTTGGCCGGTGCCACCACCCGGGAGTGGGACTTCTCGGACTTCGACTCACCCGAGGGCGAGCCCGGAGAGGTCATCTCGTGAGGGCGCTGCGGCTCGCGCCGACCAACCCGATGAACCGGGCGCTGCTGTCGGCGCTGGTCTTCGAGGTGATCGTGTTCGGTCTCGGGATTCCAGGGATGCTGCTGCTCGACCGGGTGCCGGTGGGGCTCGCGGTCGCCACCACGACGGTGGCCATGGTGCTGGCCCTCGCCGCCGCCGCCACGCTACGGCGTCCGGTCGGCTACCCGTTGGGCTGGCTGGCGCAACTGGCCGGCCTGTCGCTGGGCTTCCTCACCCCGATGATGTTCGCCGCCAGTGGCATCTTCGCGCTGGTCTGGGCCGGCTGTTTCGTCCTTGGCAAGAGGATCGAGAAGCAGGCCCGTCCCGACGCTCGCTAGGGTGTGAGCATGTCGAACGCCCAGCCGGTCGAGCGCACCCTGGTGCTGCTCAAGCCCGATGCAGTCGCCCGTGGGCTGACTGGTCAGATCCTTGCCCGATACGAGGCCAAGGGGCTCGTCATCGTCGCCCTCAAGCGCCTGCTCACCAGCCGTGAGACGGCCGCAGCCCACTACGCCGAACATGAGGGACGCGACTACTACCCCACCCTCATCGACTTCATCACCTCGGCGCCCCTGGTTGCGTTGGTCCTCGAGTCGGAGCGGGCCATCGAGATCGTCCGACTGCTGAACGGTTCGACCGATTCTGCCAAGGCCGCCCCGGGCACCATCCGCGGTGACCTGTCGGTCTTCCACAACAGGAACCTCGTGCACGCCTCGGACTCGGCCGAGAGCGCAGCCCGTGAGATCGGCATCTGGTTCCCCGAAGAGGCGTGATGGGTGAGCAGCACTGGTCGACCCAGCCTCCGCCCGTCCTGCTGAATCCCGCCTACCTCCCCGAGGGGGGATGGGCACCGCCGCCCCCACCCTCGCCCATGCCGGTGGTGCCGACCCGATACCCCATGTTCTGGCGTACTCCGGCATGGTCGGTCTGGCGCCCGATCCTCGCGTTCATCGTCGGGTTCGGCTGCTTCCTGCTGCTGCAGGTTCTGGCGATGGTGGTGGCACTGGCCATCGACGTCGCCACCGGACGGATCGTCCTCAAGACCTACCTCGACGAACTGTCCAAGGGTCGGTTCTCGGTCACCCCGGTCTTCTTCCTCGCCAACAACGTCGCCCTGGGCCTGTCGATCCCCGTGGTGATGCTCATCAGCCGCTGGCTCTTCCGCCAACCCGGACGCCATCTCGCCTCCGTCGTCGGCAGGATCCGGTGGCGTTTCATGCTGGGCTATGCGGCCGCGATCAGCCTCCCATGGCTGGTGATGACCGGACTCGACCTGTGGTGGGGCCGGGCCGAGCTCTCCGTCACCACCGACACCTGGCTCCTGCTGGTCGGCATCCTGCTCACCACTCCGTTCCAGGCAGCGGGTGAGGAGTTCCTGTTCAGGGGAGGGGTGATGCGGACGTTCGCCAGCTTCGTCCGCCGGCCCGCGATCGGCATCCCGATCGGGGCGCTGGTGCAGGCCTTGCTGTTCATGGCTGCCCACGGCGCCGGGGATGCCTCGCTCAACGCCTACTACTTCTTCTTCGGGCTCGTCGCCGCCTGGCTGGTCTGGCGCACCGGAGGACTCGAGGCGGCCATAGCAGTGCACGTGGTCAACAACGTCACCAGCGAGCTGAGCATGCCGTTCACCGACATCAGCCACATGTTCGATCGTCAGGAGGGGGCGGCCAGCCTCGCCGACCTGTGGCCCGGCATGGTGTGCCTGGTGCTCGCCGTGGGCATCGCCGAGGTGTTCGTGCGGCGCCTGCGCCCGGCCGTGGTCGGCCCCGAGCAGGCGACCCGTCCCGTGCTCGAGCAGGCGGGACCTCGTCCGGCGCTGTGAACTTTCGGGCATCCCCGACGTAGAATCGGCCGGGATGAATGCACCCGAATCGCTCTTCCCTCGTCTGGAGCCCCTGCTCGCGCAGGTCAGCAAGCCGATCCAGTACGTCGGAGGGGAACACAACAGCGTCCACAAGGACTGGGACTGCGGCACGACCGTCGGCCAGCCCACGGTCCGGTGGGCGCTGATGTACCCCGACGCCTACGAGGTCGGTCAGCCCAATCAGGGCGTCGCCATCCTCTACGAGATCCTCAACGAGCGGGAGTGGATCCTGGCCGAGCGCACCTACGCCCTGTGGCCCGACCTGCAGGCCCTCATGCGTGCCCACGGTCTGCCGCAGTTCACCCTTGACCAGCACCGGCCGGTGCGTGCCTTCGACGTGTTCGGTGTCTCGTTCGCCACCGAACTGGGCTACACCAACATGGTCAATGCCCTCGATCTCGCGGGCATCCCCATCCACTCGGACGAGCGCACCGACGACGACCCGATCGTCGTGGCCGGCGGCCACGCGGCCTTCAACCCCGAGCCGATCGCCGACTTCATCGACGTGGCCGTGGTCGGCGACGGTGAGGAGGCATCGCTGCAGATCTCGGACATCATCCGGGAGTGGAAGGCAGAGGAGCGTCCCGGTGGCCGTGAGGGCCTGTTGTTGCGCCTGGCAGCGACCGGCGCGTTCTACGTCCCCGCGTTCTACGACGTGAGTTACCTTCCCGACGGGCGCATCCAGCGGATCGCACCGAACCGCGAGGGGGTGCCCTTCCAGGTGCGCAAGCACACGCTGATGAACCTGGACGAGTGGCCCTACCCCAAGAAGCCCTTGGTGCCGCTGGCCGAGACGGTGCACGAGCGGTACTCGGTCGAGATCTTCCGTGGCTGCACCCGCGGGTGCCGGTTCTGCCAGGCGGGCATGATCACACGTCCGGTCAGGGAACGCTCGATCGAGACGATCGGCACCATGGTCGCCGAGGGCTTGCGCAACACCGGCCTCGAAGAGGTCGGTCTGTTGTCGCTCTCGAGCGCCGACCACTCCGAGATCGGGGAGGTCACCAAGCAGTTGGCCGACCGGTACGAGGGCACCAACGTGTCATTGTCACTGCCCTCGACCCGCGTGGATGCGTTCAACATCGACCTCGCCAACGAACTCTCGCGCAACGGACGCCGCTCCGGGCTCACGTTCGCACCCGAGGGTGGTTCGGAGCGGATGCGCAAGGTGATCAACAAGATGGTCTCCGAGGACGACCTGATCGACACCGTGGCGACCGCCTTCGGCAACGGCTGGCGGCAGGTCAAGCTGTACTTCATGTGCGGCCTGCCCACCGAGACCGACGAGGACGTGGTGGCGATCGCCGACATGGCGGCGCGGGTGATCGAGACCGGACGCAAGGCGGCTGGGTCCCGCGACATCCGCTGCACCGTCTCGATCGGCGGTTTCGTGCCCAAGCCGCACACGCCGTTCCAGTGGGCGGCGCAGGCTTCCCCCGAGACGATCGACCGGCGGCTGATGCTGTTGCGAGACAAGATCCGGGCCAACAAGCAGTACGGCAAGGCCATCGGCCTGAGGTATCACGATGGCAAGCCCGGCCAGATCGAGGGATTGCTGAGCCGGGGCGACCGACGGGTCGGCAAGGTGATCGAGGAGGTCTGGCGCCAAGGCGGCCAGTTCGACGGGTGGAGCGAGCACTTCAGCCACGAGCGGTGGGCTGAGGCCTGCACGACCGCCCTCGAGGGCACCGGGGTCGACCTCGCCTGGTACACGACGAGGGAGCGCGAGTACGACGAGGTGCTCCCATGGGACCACCTGGACTCGGGTCTCGACCGCGACTGGTTGTGGGAGGACTGGCAGGACGCCATCGACGAGGTCGAGGTCGATGACTGCCGCTGGACCCCGTGCTACGACTGCGGGGTGTGCCCCCAGATGTCGACGGAGATCCAGATCGGCCCCACCGGTCGTCAACTGCTGCCGCTGAGCGTGGCGGGCCGCGACCTCAGCTGACCGCTCCCGCTGCCAACGTCACCTCCCAGCGGGGGCTTGTGGCCTCCCGAGTTGTCGCAGATGATGAGCACGGGGTCAGCCCTGATCCCCGCCCAGCCCAGGCGTCGTCCGGGCCAGCTCGTCAATCGGGGGAACCATGCTTCATCGTCTCGGGCTGGCCATCATCGGCGCCGTCCTCGTCATCACCAGCGGCCTCGCGCCCGTGACAGCAAGTGCCGCCAGCTGGAACTCCGGATACGTCGCTCTCGGTGACTCCTTCGCAGCCGGTACCGGGGTGGGGGACGCCAGCGGTCCCTGCCTGGCTTCTTCCAGCGCCTACCCCGAACTGCTCAGCACCCGTGCCGTCTCGGTCGCCTGTTCGGGGGCCACCTCCGCTTCCCTGACCGCACAGATCGCAGCGGCGAACGATCTCTCACCCGCCGCCAGCGACCAGGGCGGGCGAACCCTGTTCCGGGCCAGCCAGGTCACTCTCACGCTGGGCGGCAACGACGTCGGTTGGTTGAGTGTCCTGCGCTCCTGTCTGGCCCCCAGTCCGTCCTGCGGTGCGGCGACGCAGGCCTCCGCGCTGGCCATCAGCAGTCAGCCCGCACGCACCGCGGCCGCTGTCCAGCAACTCCGGCTGGCCGCACCGCACGCCAGGATCCTTGTCACCGGGTACCCGAAGTTGTTCGACCCCGCAGCCGCGACCTGCACCGTCGCTCCCGGACTCGCCATCCAGAGCGCGGCCCTCGCACCCCTGGACCAGCTGGCGCTGGGCCTCAATCGGGCCATCTCAGCCGGTGTCACCGCAGCGGGTGACCCGAACGTGGAGTACGTCGACGTGACCGACGAGTTCGAGGGGCACGGCCTGTGTCGAGGAGCCGACGCGTGGATCAACCCGCTGATCATCCTGGGGGTCGACCCAGTCACCTCGGCTCCGGTCATCTCGCCGGCCAGTTTCCATCCGAATGCCGCGGGGGAGCGCGCTTACGCAGACGCGCTGCGCCCCGCTCTCTGAGAGGTCGCCGTGTGCCTGGCCCCGACGGGGCCAGGCACACCTGCTGAGCAGGATGCTGCGGGTCGGGTCAGCTGAACGAGCGGTACCCGGCCAAGTGTGACTCATCGCCGGTGAGCGCGGCGAGACGGCGCCTGATCGCAGCCGCCTCGTCGTGGCGCGACTGGCGCTCGAGGGTACGAGCCATCAGCAGCAGCGCGTAGTCGTTGGTCGGGTCCTCGTCCATGATCTGACGCAGCACCGCCTCGGCCTTTGGCAGAGAGGCCCGGTGGTAGTAGGAACGGGCCAGGTACTCACGGGCGTTGCGGTTGGTCGGGTCGGCTTCGAGCACCTTCTCGAATCGCTCGGCGGCGTTCTTGTAGTCGCGGCTGTCGAAGGCGTGGATGGCCATTTCGAGGGTGAGCAGGGTGAACACGGCGCGTCCCCCTTTCGATGTGTGACGCGTGTGCTGCCTGCAACGGGTGCGACCCTTCGGCTATTCCCCGGCGTGCGGGTGGGACGGTAGCTCGTCCTCGATGTCGCCGGAACCGACGACCAGGAAACCGGCCACCGACATGGGCAGCAGCAGGGCTCCCAGCAGGGCCACCGGCCAGAACCAGCCGTGGGTGAGGTCGTGGACGATTCCCAGCGACAAGGGGCCTAGGATCGCGATGCAGTAACCCACCGCCTGAGCGAAACCCGACAGGGCGGCGGTGCCCTCGGCGGTGCGGGCGCGCATGCCGAACAGGGCCAGGATCATCGGGAAACTGCTGGTCCCCAGAGCGATCAGTGCGGCCCACAACCAGGGCAGCGTCGCCGGGGCGAACAGCAGGCCCAGGTATCCGATGGCGCCCGAGCACACCACCAGCACCAGAAGTCCCTTCGGACGAGGGTTGCGCCCCATGTAGGCGGGCCACAGGAAGGCCAGGGGGATCCCCAGACCGGTGGCGATGCCGAGCATGGCACCGGCGCCGGCCTGGGACAGCCCCGCAGCGATGTAGATCGAGGGCAGCCAGCCGAAGATCGAGTACGCCTGAGCCGACTGGAATCCGAAGAAAATGCCCAACAGCCAACCCAGGCGGGTGCGGGCCACGGCAGCGAGTGAGATCCCGCGGCCGGCATTCGCCCGTTGCTCGGCATGGTCCCGGTCGTGGGGGAGAGCGGGGAGCCAGGCCACCAGCGCCACCACGACCGGCACGCACCAGACCAGGAAGGCAGGGCGCCAGCCGTCGAGCGCCTCGCTCAGCGGCACGGTGAACGCGCTCGACACCGCGACACCGATCGACAAGGTCAACGAGTAGACGGCCGTCATCAGGCCCACGTGGCGCGAGAAGTGGCGGCGGACGACGCTGGGGGCGAGCACGTTGGCCAGCGCCATCCCGGCCAGCCCCACCGCTGAGACGGCGAGGAAGCTGACCGGGTCCGACACCCGCGTGCGGGCGAGCGATCCGACCAGGATGGCCACCAGTCCAACCCCGATGACGCGGTGCACGCCGAACCGGCGGGCCAAGGCGGGCGCCACGGCCCCGATCACGGCGAAGCAGGCCGTGGGAAGACTGGTCAGGATTCCGGCAGTGGCCCCGGTCAGGTGCACGTCGGCCTGCAACTGGGGCAGTACCGGCCCGACGGCCGAGGCCAGCGGGCGGAGGTTGAAAGCGAGCACGGCGATGGCGACCACCATGCCCGCGGAGGCGACCCACCGAGCTCGAACGGGGGATGGGGTGGGAGTGCTCACAGTTGCCGGAGTCTACCTGCGCGCCCCCCTCCGCAGCCCCGGCTCGTGGCGGGTGCGCCGTGGTGCCTGTGGTTCAATGTCGCCTGATGTCAGAAGCCAGTCAGTCGTACTCGAAGCGACGCTCCCAGCCCGAGCAACAGGCGCCGCCCGTGCAGCGGTTGCGGGTGCGGTACGCCAAACGAGGGCCGGCTCGCTTCACCAGCCACCGTGACTTCTCGCGGGCGTTCGAGCGAGCCCTGCGTCGTGCGGGGGTGCCGATGGCCTACTCGTCCGGGTTCTCCCCTCACCCACGCATCTCGTACGCGAACGCCTCACCGACCTCGGCTGCCACCGAGGCGGAGTACCTCGAGATCGGGTTGAGCGAGGCCTGTGACCCGCAGCGAGTGTTGACGGCTCTCAACGAGGTGCTGCCGCCGGGGTTGCGCATCCTCGAGGTCTGGGAGGCCGAGGGCACCTCGTTGCCGGATCGGCTGACAGGCTCGGCGTGGATCATCGACCTGGGTCCGGTCGACCGCCACGAGCTCGAGGGAGCGGTGGCTGAGCTGCTGGCCACCGACTCACTGCTGGTCACGCGAATGACCAAGAACGGGCTGCGCGAGTTCGACATCCGATCGGCAGTCGTCGAACTCGGCATCATCGACGATTCCCCGGTCGGGACGGCACAGCTGAGACTGATCAGCCTGCACCAGACCCCGCTGGTGCGACCGGACGACGTGGTGAAGGCGCTGCGCCAGTTGCGCCCCTCGCTGGCCAGTGATCGTCCGCCCCTGCTGAACCGTCTGATGCAGGGAACCCTGACCGGCGAGGGCGTGGGCGCCACGCTGCTGGACCCCTTGACAGGTGCCGCCCGGCGACCGTGGTGAGGCGCGGCTGACCGCCCCATCGGGGTGTCTGTGCCATACTTCCGGGTAGGGATGAGCACCGACCCGGTGCTCGACGGAGCCGGATGTTCACCAGCCACACCGCGACGAGGGATCGACCGCGGGGGCGCAGGGAGTGTTCGCCCGCCCACCGACTTCTGGCGCGGCCGTGGCTGCGCCTTTGGCCGCATCCTGACGTGGATGCAGAGGAGCGCACATGCTCGACGAGAATGATCTGAACCAGCCGAACGACGCACAGCCCGGTGCCGTGCAGCCGGAGGCGGCCACCTCCGATCAGACCCACCCCGATCAGACCCACCCCGATCAGACCGGGGCTGCTCAGGCCCGGTCCGGAGCCACGCAGGCCCCCCGCCGCCGACGAGCGGCATCCCGCCCCGCCGGCCCCCCCGTGAAGGCTCCCCAGGTCGAGTCTGCCGCCCCCGCCGCGGAACCCCTGACGAAGGCCGCCGCCGAGGCGAGCCCTGCCCCGGAGGTCGAGGTGACCGAGGCCTCCACCGCGAAGCGTCCGGCCCGTCGCCGAGCCACCAGGGCGCAAGGGACGGCCACCAGCCCCGCTGCCGAGTCGACCCCCGTGGACTCCTCCGCGGTCGAGGTCCCTGGGGCGGAACTCGGTGTGTCCGAGCCCACCCCCGAGGTGGAGGCGTCGCCCGAATCCGATGCCGCTCCGGTCGAATCGGCCCCCGCGGCGCCTGCAGCCCGGGCCACGCGTGGCCGGCGGACCCGACGCACGCCAGCCAGGTCCGAGGCCACCACCGAAGCGCCCGCCCGCGAAGAGGCCGTCGCAGCCCCCTCGATCGCCGATGACCTCGACTCGCGGCTGGAGGCGGCTCGCGCCCAGGCCTCGAGCCGTCGCCAGCGCACGGTTGCCCCCGAAATCGCCGATCCCTTCAGGTCACCCGAGTTGGCGCTCCAATCGCTCGCGGCCTCCATCGCCGGACTGCCGTCACCGGCGTCCACCGACGAGACGCTGGATGTCCCGACCGGGGATGCCGAGGACATCGAGGGTGCGGGCCAAGACGTCGACGGCCAGAACCCCGACGCCCAGAACCCTGAGGGCCAGGACCTCGAGGCCGAGGACGCCGGCACGGGGCAGGACGCCGACACCGACCAGGCCGACGAGCCAGCGGACGTCGCGGAGGACGACGAGTCGAACGAGGATGACGCGGCCCTCGATGAGCAGGGCGAACGATCCAGCCGTCGCCGTCGCCGTCGCCGCGGGGGCCGCAGGCGTCGCCGCGGGGCCGACGATGACTCCGACGACGACCAGGACGTCGCCGAGGACGAGAACCCCGACTCCACCGACGACAGCAACGACCATGCCGATGACTCCACCGACAGCGAGGCTGCGGACGACTCGGAGGCGACCGACGAGGGCGCGGACGAGTTGGGCGACGGTCGCCGTCGCCGTCGCCGTCGCCGTCGTCGCGGCGAGGACACCTCCGGCGCCGAGGACGACCCCAGTGAGGTCGTCGTCCGGGTTCGTGAACCGCGCCGTGGACGTGGCTCGTCGTCGTCCGACGAGGTCACCGGGATCGAGGGATCGACCCGAATGGCTGCCAAGCGCCTGCGTCGTCAGGAAGGACGAGCCGCCGGGCGTCGGCGTGCGCCCATCCTGAGCGAGGCAGAGTTCCTGGCCCGTCGCGAGGCCGTCGAGCGCCGCATGGTGATCCGTCAGGCGGACGACTACACCCAGATCGCGGTGCTCGAGGACGGCGTGCTGGTCGAGCACTACGTCGACCGCGACACCTCGGCCTCGATGATCGGCAACATCTACCTCGGCCGCATCCAGAACGTGCTTCCCGGCATGGAAGCCGCCTTCATCGACATCGGCCGCGGCCGCAACGCCGTGCTGTACGCCGGTGAGGTCGACTGGGACGCCTTTGGGGCGCAGGGTGACCAGCGCAAGGTCGAGACGGTCTTCAAGTCGGGCCAGACGGTGCTCGTCCAGGTCACCAAGGACCCCGTGGGCGCCAAGGGGGCCCGACTCACGAGTCACATCTCGATCCCCGGCCGCTACATCGTCTACTCGCCGGGTGGCCACCTGTCCGGGATCAGTCGCAAGCTGGCAGACACCGAGCGTCAGCGACTCAAGGACATCCTGGGTCACCTGATCGACGAGAAGGCCTCCGTCATCGTGCGGACCGCTGCCGAAGGAGTGACTGAGGACGAACTGGTCCGCGACGTCAACCGACTGAAGGCGCAGTGGGACGTCATCGAGAAGAAGGTCAAGCAGGGCTCCGCGCCCCAAGCCCTCTACGGTGAGCCCGACCTCACGGTTCGCATCGTCCGTGACCTGTTCACCGAGGACTTCGCGGAGCTGGCGGTGCAGGGCAATGGCTCTGGCGAGGACACCTATGACGCCATCGAGGCCTACGTCTCGCACGTGGCGCCACACCTGGCAGAACGACTCACCCGTTGGGATGTCGCCGAGCGCGGCGACATCTTCGCCAGCCACCACATCGACGAGCAGATCACCAAGGCGCTCGAGCGCAAGGTGTTCCTGCCCTCGGGTGGCTCGCTGATCATCGACCGTACCGAGGCCATGACGGTGATCGACGTCAACACCGGACGATTCACCGGCACCCAGGGCAACCTCGAGGCCACCGTCACCAGCAACAACCTGGAGGCGGCCGAGGAGATCGTCCGTCAGCTGCGCCTGCGTGACATCGGCGGCATCATCGTCATCGACTTCATCGACATGGTGTTGCCCAACAACCGCGAGCTGCTGCTGCGCCGCCTGGTCGAGTGTCTGGGACGGGATCGCACACGCCACCAGGTCTCGGAGGTGACGAGCCTCGGGCTGGTGCAGATGACCCGCAAGAAGATCGGTACCGGGCTGGCAGAGGCCTTCACCGAGGAGTGCGAGCACTGTGGCGGTCGCGGCTACCACCGCTCGGACGAGCCGGTGGCCTCCCAGGCGCCGGCCGACGGTGGAGACCGACGTGGTTCATCGGGGAACAACGGTTCCTCGGGCAACTCCGGCTCCAACGGACGGCGGGGCGGTCGTCGTCGCCGCGGTTCATCCGACGCAGACTGAGGCCGCCCACCTGCGGCTGTGAGACACCATGGGCGCCCCACCGATGCATGTCGGTGGGGCGCCCTTGCGTGGCTCGTCCTTGCCCTCTGGCAGGGTCAGCCGATGCGGCCCTTCACCACCACCTGGTCGGTGACCTGGAACTCGGCATGGGTGAGGCGTACCCCCCGGGGCAGCCGCTCGTTGATCCTGATGGTCTTGCCGTTGTAGCGCTCGACGCGACCCTTCATCGCACCCAGCAACGCGTTGATGATGGGGTTCTTCGAGCCCACCTCGATGTTCGACAGGGTCACGTTCATC
Source organism: Aestuariimicrobium sp. T2.26MG-19.2B (assembly GCF_950101875.1). Lineage (NCBI taxonomy): Bacteria > Bacillati > Actinomycetota > Actinomycetes > Propionibacteriales > Propionibacteriaceae > Aestuariimicrobium > Aestuariimicrobium sp. T2.26MG-19.2B. The sequence continues at coordinate 2,200,157 of NZ_CATNLW010000001.1, forward strand.
GCCTGGTCGAGGGTGGCGGAACCGGACACCTGCGCGCTTGCGCCCACGAATCCCTTCTTGACGCGGGCATCGGCCCCGAACTTGATCTGCTGCGGCGAGACCTGCACCAGGTCGAGGGTGAGGTCGTCCAGGGTCACGCCCATCTGCTTGGCGAACTGCTGTCCGACCCTGAGGGCCGCGGCCTGCAGTTCGGCCTTCGCCACTGACGCCTGGCCCTCTCCCGAGACGGGTCGTGCCGGGTCCTTCGGTTCGAGCACCTGCAGACCGGCCTGCCCCTGCGTGGTCTCGACCCACAACGCCGGCAGGTCGTTCACCTGGCCCGACAGGCTGACCCGGGCACCGGCGACCGTGATGGGGTTGGCCGACAGGGTCGCATGGCTGATCGTGGCAGGCTCGGACGACCTCGTCTCCACCTGAGGGAGGCGCACGTCCAGCAGGTCGTCGCTCACGCTGGGCACCTCGACCCCCGTCAGGTCGACCGTGAGGTTCGAGATCGTCGACCCCTCGAGCGTCGCCTGGATCGTCGCCCGGTCAACTCCCTGCACACCTCGGGGCACGAGCGCGGCGACGGCGCTGCGCAGGGCGGCGGTGAGTGCTTCGCTGGTCTGGGGACGAGGGGCAGGGCCCAACAACAGTGTGTCTTCGCTCATGGTTCCACTCTAGGATGTGGGTGTGACAGGTCGTGGCCGGCCGCTGGGTTTGCAGTCAGGGGGGGTCACCCGTAGACTTGTCCCTCGGTGTTCCCGCGTGCGTTGAAGCAGTTCATCTGAAGCGTGTGGGACGTGTGGGCGCGCAGCGCCACCCGAGACAAGACTGAACTAATGGAAGAGGTCAACGTGTACGCGATCGTGCGCAGTGGCGGCCGCCAGCACAAGGTTGCCGTGGGCGATGTCGTCGAGATCGACAAGGTTTCAGGCCAGGTCGGAAGCAGCGTCCAGCTGCAGGCTCTGCTGGTGGTGGATGGCGACAAGGTCACCTCTGACAAGAGCGTTCTCGACAAGGCTTCGATCACCGCTGAGGTGGTGGCCGAGACCAAGGGTCCCAAGATCCGCATCGTGAAGTACAAGAACAAGACCGGCTACAAGAAGCGCCAGGGGCACCGCCAGCGGTACACCCAGGTCAAGGTCACGGACATCAAGGCCTGAGGGAGAACTGACATGGCACACAAGAAGGGCGCATCCTCGTCCAAGAACGGTCGTGACTCGAACGCGCAGCGCCTCGGCGTGAAGCGCTTCGGCGGCCAGGTCGTCAACGCCGGCGAGATCATCGTTCGTCAGCGTGGCACCCACTTCCACCCCGGTGAGGGTGTGGGACGCGGTGGCGACGACACCTTGTTCGCACTGCGTGAGGGGGCCGTCGAGTTCGGCACCCGTCGCGGCCGTCGCGTGATCAACGTGCAGCCCGTCGAGGCCTGAGCCTCCACCTGCTCTGAACTCCAGACCGGGGTCGTCCTTCGTGGGCGACCCCGGTCTTGTTGTGTTCACGGTCCCTTCCGGTCGCCGTCCATCGACGGCGTCGTCGCGCCGGCCCGGGGCCCGGAGGATGCCGGGTCTGGAGGGCGCCGGTCGACCGTGACGGCTCGCCTCGGACGTGAGACCGCAGGAGAGTGCACGTGCAGCAGGGGGTGGGGTTGCCGCCCAGTCCGTGCCTGCGTTCGAGCTGGTGTCGCGGACACCGGCTGAGGACAGTCTCCAGGGGGCGGGGGCGACGAACCGAGGACGACGACGTGACCGTGTCGGAGAGCGGAGACATGGGTGACCGCCGGGGGAGTGCCCTCCCCGGGAGGCGTCACTGCTAGTCAGGACCACGTCGCCGGCCGATGAGCAGACAGGCACCACGCCGATTTGACTCGCCTGTGCAGCAGGTCTAGAGTTACTCAGGTTGCTCCACGGAGCGGCACAACCCACCAAGCATCACCACGAAGGCCTTCGTCGGCCTCGAGAATGATGCCTGGAGGGGGGCCAGGAAAGCGGATTTGACTCCACAATCTCGGCCCACTAAAGTTTCACGAGTTGCCCCTTGCGGATGGCCTACGGGTTGGATGTGTGGGTCGCACCCGAATCTTGAGAACTCAACAGCGTGCTTTATAGTCAATGCTATGTAATGACGATATTTTTTTGTCTCGTGCCTGGGCTGGCCCTGTGGGGTTGGTTTGGGTGGAGATTCCTTTGATGAATGACAGTAGGATCCAGCAATGGTTTCTTTTGTCGGGATTCGGAACTCTTGGCTGCCTTGCTTTTGTGGTGGGGTGGTTGTTGTTTTCAACGGAGAGTTTGATCCTGGCTCAGGACGAACGCTGGCGGCGTGCTTAACACATGCAAGTCGAGCGGTAAGGCCTTTCGGGGTACACGAGCGGCGAACG